>OZ245849.1:4800000-7536758 GCA_965228965.1 Bythopirellula sp. | reverse complement strand
ATTGTTGGTCCAGGCCAAGATCTGCTAACGATTAATGCGGGCGATGGCGCTGATGACATCTTCGGGACGGGCGACGGATATCGAATTTTCGATCTCTCGGATGGCACTACCTCAGTTATTGACGTGACTCTCTCAGGCCTGACGCTAACGGGCGGTGATACCCCAGATGGGTCGGACGATGCGCCATTCGCCGGCAGCGGCGGCCAAGGTGGAGCGATCCGCTCGTTCGAAAACCTTACGCTGGTCGATTCCACTGTCAGCGGCAATGCAACTGGCGACGGTGGTGACGCAATCGCTGGTGGTGGCACCTATGATTACATCGATGGTGGAAGTGGAGGAGCGGGCGGCGGCATCTACTCGGCAGTCGGTAATTTAACGGTGGTCGGAAGCACGATTAGCGGCAATGTCACTGGAATTGGAGGCAATGCCAATGGGTACGCTTTACCCTATTATGATCCGTATTACGGCCCTTTTGGTGGATTTGTGAATGGCGGTTCCGGGGGAGTGGGTGGCGGAGTCTTCGTGCGGAGCGGTGACTTCACAATGAGCGGTAGTGTTATCACTGGGAATTCGACCGGGGCCGGAGGAACCGGCAACAATACCAATCCCAACGGTGGGTACTCCAGTGACGGCAGCGGTGGTTCGGGTGGCGGAGTGTACGTTCGTTCCACTGTCAGTGCAGCGATCACCGACAGCGTGATTTCGAATAACATGACGCAAGGGATCAACGCAGAGGGAGGGGGCCTATTTGCGTCTTCGAATCTCACGCTGAGCCAGAGTACGGTATCGGGGAACTCGACCTCTGGCATCAGTTCCGAGGGCGGTGGCGTTTACTCGCGATCGTCTGTGCTCACGATCATCGACAGCACCGTAAGTGACAACTCCACTCTTGGTGTGGGTAGCGGAGGCGGCGGAATCGGAGTTCGGTTTGGCGACCTGTCGGTTTCCAATTCGACAGTTAGTGGCAACGTTACCACGGGAGACAACGCTTCCGGAGCTGGAATTGCTGCAGGCAATTTTGCGACCTCTGAGATTACAATATCGGGGACCACGATTACGGCCAATCAAACGACGGGCGCTGATTCAAGCGGCGGTGGACTATCGTTCACGTCCGGGCCTTTGGTCATGGACAACACGATTATCGCCGAAAACTCGACCGCCGGTAACGACCCCGACATCAGTCAAGGTACGGGTAGTATTTCGGCGAGCTACAATCTCATTGGCGTGGCTGATGGTTTGACGTTCACCGTCGACGTCGGAAACCAAACAGGCACCTTGGCAGTCCCGCTTAGTCCGCAGCTGGCACCCTTGTTCGATAACGGGGGACCGACCGAAACGCATGGCCTATTGCCCGGCAGTCCGGCATTGAACTTGGGCGACCCGGCGGTGGTCGCTGGGGTTAACGGTGCGCCCGAATTCGACCAGCGGGGGGCTGGATTTCCCCGCGTCGTCGCCGGCCGATTAGATATTGGGGCTGTTGAAGGCGCATTTGCTGTATCCATCAATCCTTTAATTACTAACGACTCATCGCCCGAGTTGACAGGAGGTGTTATCGACCCCTCGGCGACTGTCACGATCGATGTTGGCGGCCAGTTGGGTTTGGTGGCCGTCAACAACGGAGATGGCACCTGGACGCTGGCGGATGATACGATAACACCTTTGCTCGACGGTGTGTACGACGTCGTGGTGACCGCGACTGATGCTTCGTCGGGCGTCGAGATGGACTCGACCACAAACGAATTGACGATTGACACGATCGCGCCTGTCGTCACCGTCGACGTGCTGACCACCAGCGACAGGACCCCAGACCTTACAGGGAGTGTCGACGACCCCGAGGCATCCATCACCGTCAGCATCTTCGGCCAAACGGATTTGGTAGCGTTCAACAACGGCGATGGCACGTGGGTGTTACCCGGCAGCAGTATCAGTTCGCTGCCCAATGGAGTTTATGATGTCGCGGTAGTAGCAACGGATGCCGCATTGAATCCAGGCACTGACGCGACCACAGATGAACTTACCGTGGATTCTCAATTCGTCTTCTTCGAGGACTTTCCGACCACGCTGTTCGATCCCTTGAACTGGAGTGTCGTCGATGATGCTTCGATTGACGATGTTGGCATTAACGAGCCGTCCGAACCCAACGCTGCACGGTTTAACGGAGACCCAGACGGTGGCGATCTCATTGAGTCGGTCGTCATCAATCTGGCTAATGCGGTCAGCGTCAATTTGACGTATTTCTATCAGCGTACCGGCGGAGGGAATGCGACCGAGAGCGGCGATGATTTAGTTCTAGAGTACCGAGACGCAACATCAACCTGGGTTGAGTTGGAGCGACAACTCGGCAGTGGCGCGGACATGACGACGTTCGTCGAGAGCGACATTCCTTTGCCGGCGGCTGCGTTCCACAGCAATTTCCAATTTCGAATTCGATCGATCGGTACCGCTGGTGCCTTTGATGATTGGTTTGTTGATGACATCAGCATCGAGGGAACATTCTCAACGGCACCGCTCGTATCCGTAAATGCGATTGCCACAAACGACACCACACCTGAGCTGACCGGCACGATTAATGACCCGGCGGCGACGATTAGCGTTGACGTCAATGGACAACTCGACTTGACGGCTACCAACAATGGCGATGGAACGTGGACGTTGCCTGACAACACGATATCATCCCTGTTGGATGGAACCTATGATGTCGTCGTAACCGCCACCAACGCATCATTTGAAGTCGGTACGGACGATACTACCAACGAATTGACGATTGATACCGTCGATCCTGTTGTCACCGTGGATGTAATATCCACGAGCGATAGCACACCGACGCTAACGGGCACCGTCGACGATCCAAACGCTTCGATCAGCGTAGAGGTTTCAGGCCAAACCGGATTAGTGGCTGTCAACAATGGCAACGGGACCTGGACGCTACCCGGCGGCAGCATCAATCCGCTCTCGCCTGGAATCTACGACGTCATTGCTACGGCGACGGATGCCGCTCAGAACAGTGCGAGCGATGCAACGACTGGCGAACTCACTGTCGAACAGCCCAACCAGCTGATCAATCCCAGCTTTGAGGACTTTGGTGGATCTCTCAACGGGTGGACGCCGGTGAATGGTACCACTGACAGTGCGGCGTTTGCGTTTGAAGGCAGTAACTCGGCTCGTTTAGCTGCCCATCCCAATGGCTTTTCGATCCTGTTCCAAGGAGTGGCTATTCAGGGCGGACAAGACTTGACTGCGAGCGTACAACGTTTGGTTCCCTCATTCAATTCGCTCAGTCCTGGTTCCATCGGCGAGCTCAAGATTGAATACTATGATGTGTTCGGAGCGGCATTTGGATCAGCGAACTACTTGGGACAAACGATCGTTCAAACCGCTGACAGCACCACGCCCACGAATGTTTGGCAATTAGTAACGTTGGACGATACGGCGCCGGCGACGGCCGTTGAGGCCCGCGTCGGCGTGACATTCGTTGGGAACTCATCCGGCGCGATTCATTATGACGCTGTCTCGCTACAGACACAGATAGCCCCGAATGCAGATTTTGATGGCGACAACGATGTTGACGGGTCAGATTTCTTGGCTTGGCAACGAGGATTCAGTGTTGCGAATCCGACTCGACAAGACGGAGACGCTGACAATGACGGAATCGTCAATGAGATTGATCTCAACTTCTGGTTCCTACAGTATGGGCAGCCAGTTCCTCTCCAAACCGTGAGCGACGAACAGGCGGCGATCGACAGTGCGGATCTTGCGGACGCGGCAATGGCATTAACTTGGTTTGATGTCCATGACCAGGAAGAATCGCCACTAGTTCATGTGGCGATTCCGGAGCCGACATTGTCGACGCTAAAGTCGGTTCCCGATCTAGAAGTCAATACGGCAACGAACACGGATAGCACCAACGCAGAGAATGGGCGACAAGTTGATGCCGAGAACGTTGATGATTCCGATTACGGCGAACCTTGGCTAGACGACAACTTGTTGGAGCGACTATTTGGCTAAGCGAAGGCGGTTTGCCTAACTGCAACACGCTCGGATGCTTATTTCGCGGAGGCACCGCGCGCCGCGTATAGTTCTTTGATTTCTGCGGCCCGCAGTGCGCGGTCGAATACCGCGACTTCGTCGACTTTGCCATCGAAAGTTTTGGTGGAGTCTCCGTCGCTGCCGATTAACCATCGCTTTGATGAGTCGGATCGACTGACGACGGCGTCAATCACCGGATGCTCTCTTCCATCCAAATAAACACGGAGACGATCCTTCTCCCGCGTGATCACGACATGCTGCCACTGCTTCGTGGCCACATGTGTCTTGCTCATCCAAGAGTTGTCACCGACATTCAAGCACAGTTTTCCCGCATCTGTGCCTGCGGCGCTACCGGCTATCAGCAGCGTTTCTGATTCGTTGGAAACAAGTGCGCCTGTGGTAGCGCGTGCATCAGTAGGAAGCCCGTTCCAGAACCACATAGCCAGACTGTATTCTGCCCCAAGCTGTTCAAGAGTTGCCTCAATGTGCCCGCCGGCGAGATAAGTACATCGGTTCCCATACGCGGCAGCATCTCCGAACAGCGCTGCCGCTGCACTGGATGCGTTCGACTCCGGCAGAAACATCGCAACGGCACCCTGGTAACTCGCATCATTTCGTCCAAACGCGTCCCCGGCCGCGGCGGAGGCCATGTCGTCTAAGCGCCAGTAGGCGACCGGCTTCTTGCTCTCCACGGCCTTTGAGTAAGCCGACACTTCGTTGACGAGTTGACGCCGCTGCTTTCCCGCAACGTTTTCCAGCAGACTCAACAGTGTCTCGACGATTAGCGGCTCGGCATGTTCCGCCAATCCCGCTGTTCTTGCTGGCCACGTCGTGTACCCGCCCAGCCGATGTTGCTCGGGAGGTGGAATGTAACCGGTAGCTCCGTTGGCGAGTTCCAGGTTGAAGGTCGCTGCCAACGGGCTCTGCCGCTTCAACTTTAAGCCCGTGATTCCGTAGACTTCGTTGGGTATTGCCGTGATGCCAAGTTCGCCGATGCGAACGGCCTGCAGGACAACTTCTGCCGTTGGGTGCTGATGAATCCATTCTGCCTGTTGGGCGTATACCTCCTTTTGATTTCGCGGCGGCAGATCGCCACGAGCTGCGTTGATCGGTCGAGCCCATTCGCGCCGTCGTTGGGATGGAGTACGCCGGTCGATCGTGAGTCGCTTCTCGGCCATTGCGAGTCGCAGATCTGGCTGGTGTTCGATCGTCTTCCAAGCCTGGATTACACGATCGGCCACGCTTTTGGAGAATTGCTGCCGACTGATGGCGCGATTCGGTTTGCTGTAGTCCATCCAGTGCAAGTCGCCGCTGGTTCCTTGCGACATGATGCCGACGAAACCGGGCGTTGCTTTTCCGTTGAACTTGCCAATCCGAGCTTCCAGTAACCGAGCGACGTCTCCAAAGTAATCTGCAGAAAAGTCACCGCCGCCAAAGTAGTGCATGGACAAGTTCGCCATCACGCAAATCGGTGACTCATCGTCCGCTGATACAACACTCAGCACGCTCAGCCACGGATCAATTGGCCCTGCGGGGCTCGTGTAGTTCGGATTTTCATAGCCCGGATGCATCATCGCGCGCACGGTCTGCTCGCCAAACGGATCCATTCCCATGTGATCGGCGCGAGTAATCCAGCGTCGGCAGTTCGTGAGATCCGCCCCATCGACGATCGTCCAACCAAGTTTTGCAGGCTGCAGGTTCTTGTGAGCAGTGGCGATCGACTGTGCTACTCGAGCCGGCACATATTTCACGTACGCCCCGTCGGACCCCGTCCCCAAGCACATCTCCATGACGGACGGTGCCGAGTGCGTGTGGGTTGCGCTGATCAGGATTCGATCCGTAGGGATGCCAGTCCGATGTGTTGCGAGTCGCTTGATTTGGTCGCAAATCGTCGTCGGAAACATGCAGGAATCTACGATCACAATTGCAATCGTTTCGTTGCCATCACTTAGTACTAGTGTTCGTGCATGGAGTGGGTCCGCAACACGATTTGCGCGACGTTCCAAGAAGCCACCGTTCATGATTGCCGGCAGCGTCTGCGGCGAGATGTCCACTGCCGCCGCTGCTGCTCGCAAAGATGGTCCACCGGCGGCTCGCATGTCGACGGCATTGACCAGAGTCGACAGCAAAACAATTCCAGAAAGTAGAGCTAAGCATTTCATGGGCAAGCGCTTAAGGCGTGGTTATCTGTCGTTTACTGGGCTGGCCAATCGACGAGCGAACTGCGAAGTCGCGTAGCATCTGGGAATGGCGTACCTATTCGTCTTCGTCCTCGCGATGTTTATCGAACCATGCCAAGACGTGCGCGGCCTTGGCGATCAGATGGCTGGGGCGCGCTGCAATCGCGTGCGATGCGCCTGGGATTCGTATCAGGACGGTCTCGACTTTCCGGAGCTTGAGCGCTTGATAGTATTGTTCCGCTTCGGCGATCGGCGTACGGAAGTCCTCTTCGCCGGTGATCAGCATCGTCGGCGTCTTCACATTGCCGACCAATGAAATCGGACTACGCCGGATATACTCTTCGGCATGGTCCCACGGAAAACCAGGGAACCAATACTTGTAAAAGTATCCGTAGGCGTCCGCTGTCAGCGCGAAGCTATACCAGTTAATGACGGGCTTGGCGACAACCGCGGCGCGAAACCGATCTGTCTTGCCGATGATCCAAGCGGTCAGGACACCGCCACCGCTGCCGCCCGTGACGAAGAGTTCGTCGTCGTTGACATAGCCACGTCCGACCACTTCGTTGACGGCCGTCATGAGATCGTCATAGTCTTGGCCCGGGTAGTTGTGGTGGATCAAGTTGGCGAAGTCGACGCCATAGCTGGTGCTGCCACGAGGATTGACATAGAGCACGAGGTAGCCTGCCGCAGCGTAGAGTTGCATCTCTGCCGCAAAACGAGGCCCATAGTTGGCGAAGGGACCACCGTGGATTTCAAGGATCAGCGGGTACTTCTTATCTGGTGAGAATCCGGGTGGTTTCAACAGCCAGGCTTGGATACGTTGGCCATCGAAGGAGGAATCAACCCAAAGCTCTTCCGCTTCGGCGAGTTGCTTATGAGAGAAAAGGTCGTCGTTCAATCGCGTGATACGGACACTTCGACCATCTTTGTTTGCCACGGCGACGTCTGCCGGGCTAGCAACTGACGTCATTGTGAACGCGACCCTGCCATCATCTGACACTGTGAAGGACCCGCTGGAGTAGGGTCGTCCGAGTGTTGTCCCTCCAACGTCCGACGCGACGGTAGTCAGGTTGCCAGCAAGGTCGGCATAGCCGATGTTGGTATCGCCCTGATCGTCGTACTGAAAGTAAATGCCAGCATTGTCCTTCGAGAAAGTGGGGCTGTGCGCGAGGCGATCGAGCTGCGGGGTCAGACTGCGTGGTTGATCGCCATTACGCGACATGACGTAGAGCTCGGCATTCTGGTAACCCAGCAATTCATCGTCGAACCCAATGTAGGCAATGAGCGATCCGTCAGGCGAGACGGTCGGATCCATGTCGGGCCCTTTGCGATTGGTCAGCCGGCGGATCGCTGCGTCGCTAAGCTTCAGTTCGTACAGTTCGCTCTCGCGAGGATCCAGTTCCCAATCTTTCTGCCGGTTGGCCGAAAAAATCAGATACTCGCTGTCGGGCGTCCAGGCGAACTTGCCATCATGATGGTATGGTCCAAAGGTGAGTTGGCGCGGCGTACCTCCCTCGCTGGAAACTACAAAAAGCTGTCGGTAACCATCTTCCAGGTAACCCCGACCGTCAAAGCGATAGGTGAACTGCCGCACGACTTTCGCAGGCTTCGCCCACTCTGCGTCCTTCGGGGCTTTTGGCATCGCAACCAATGGCTCAACTTCTTCGGGTACGAGCATCGAAAACGCGAGCCACTTGCCGTCGGGTGACCAGGTCAACGACGCCGGCGGTCGCGTTAATTGCGTGAGCCGAGCGGTCTGTCCGGTATCGTTCCACCGAAGGTAGAGTTGCGGGCTACCGTTTACTGTGGCGACGTACGCCAGCCGCGTTCCGTCAGGCGACCACCTGGGTTGCCGCTGAGTGCCGTCGCCGTCGGTCAAAGGGCGATGCGCCGAGCCGTCTGAGCTCACGGTCCAGAGGCTCGACCTGGATACATCTTTCATGACGTCCATGAAGTTGCGGACATAAACAATCTGAGAACCATCGGGCGAGATTTGTGGCTCGCTGGCGTACTCCAACTCAAAGACGTCCGTCATTTGGAACCGCCGCTGTTCCGCGCGCTTGTCGTTGGGGTCCGCCCCTGTCGATTTGGCTGCGGAGCCGATCAACAAGCAGACGCTGAGTGGGATTACAGCGTGGCCCCATGCGGCAAGACATCGGATGCTGTCGAGAATCATGAATGATCTCCATGCAAGTTTCGGAGTGAGACGGTTGCGGGGCGCCGTGTTCTTCGGTTAGATCCACGGTGGCCACTGCGGCTCGCGGCTCATTTGGCTGAGAATTGCGTTACACATAGCGTGAAAGAAACTGTAGTCGAACCGATAGGCAACTGCTGCCTCGAAGTGTTGGCGGGCGACAGATCGTTGGCCTTCAGATAACCGCTGAATTCCGATGACGAAGTGTGCGCGTGCGTGTTCGTACCGTGACTGGGAAACACCATTGAGATACTCTTCTGCGGTTAGTTCACGCTTCCAGAACCTCAGACGCGCGACGTTGCGACTAGTCACTTGATCGCTCGCGTCAATCTTTTGGATTTCGGCCGAGGCGCGATCAGGCATGCCGGCCAGACACCAGAGGACATGTGTACTCCGCAGGACAGCATCCCGATCCCTTGAAGTCAGCGCGTTTAAGCGAAAGTCAGCGATGAGTTCTTCCGGGGAATCAGCGATTGCAGCCTTCACGAAGGAGTGGCAGAACTCAGCGGTCCCGGTAGTCGATGTGGCTCCATACTCATCGCAGGCAGCGAGTGCTTCGTCAAACCGCCCGACTCGATAGAGCAGCATGATCAGATAGCCAATCGTCTTGTCATCGATCGCTTGCCATTGCTCAATCGCTTCAGCGAATTCACCAACTCGTTCGAAGTAGAACGCGCGCCAGCGATGTGATTCGTAGTCGTGCTCGAAGCGGGAAAGTTTGTCGGCAATGATGCCAGCTTGCTGCAGTTGGTTTTCGCCGTCCTCGACGTTGCCGGCGGCTTCGTAGGCCGCTGAGGCAGTCAGGTGGGCATTCATGAATTGGCTAAGCAGATAAGGCGTTTCTTCAAGTAGGTTACTTGCTAAGCGCAGGTCCTCGAGTGCGCGCTCGGCGTGCGCCGCGTCGCAGGTGTCGTAGGCACGCTGCGCACGAATTGCGCCGCGAATCAGGCGCGCCGCGATATTCTGCCGGTCAAGCTCGATGGCCGAGTCGAGGGTCTGCTCGGCCGTTTCTGCATTGATGTACGACTCCATCCGGCCTCGTAGAATCAAGTCCTCGACGGACGTCGGCTCAAGTGTCTTTACTCTATTGAGGTACTTCAGGCTCAAACTCGGTTGATCAACTCGCGCGTAGGTTTCTGCCAGCAGGGAACACGCCGCGACGCTGTTCGGATTCAGTTTCAAGGCCGCTTCTAGTTCATCCAACGAGTCTTGAAAGCTAGCAGAGAACATCGCAATTTGCGCGCGAAGTATGTGGAGACGCTGCGCCGGGGCGTCTAAGCGCTCCGCTTCCGCTAATGCCGCCTTGACGGCATCCTGATTACCTTGCATCGCAGCAACCAGGGCTTCCTGGAATACTCGTTGCTGTTCCGTTTGGTGAGCGAAATCGACCGCTTCTTTGGCCTCCCGCAGGTCTTTTTCGATTTGGCTGGCCCTGGCCGTGAGGTCGTCACGTTGCTGTTCCGCCTGATCCTTCCTGCGGTCCAGATCGTGTGCGCGGTAGGCAAGCACCGTAGCCAAGATGATTAGGCCAAACGCAAAGAGCAGTGATGCGGCCATCGAACGGTGCCGACGGCACCATTTGGTCGTGCGGATGAGCAAACCGCTGCGTCGCGCTGCGATCGGCAAGTGCTCCACAAATCTTCGCAAGTCGGCCGCGACTTCACCAGCTGACTGATAGCGATGCGATGGTTCCTTTTCGAGAGCCTTGAGGCAAATCGTTTCTAAATCTCTTGGAATTCGATGATTCAGCCGGCGAGGTGGCTGTGGCAACTCATGGAGAATTCCACTGAGGACTTGATCGCGATTCTGGCCGGGATGCGGTTTTGCGAGCGTAAGCATTTCGTACAGCGTAGCGCCAAGAGCGTAGACATCCGTTCGGCCGTCAATGCTCTCTGCGCCGGGGTCGACCTGCTCGGGTGCCATATAGTAGGGAGTCCCGATAAATTCGCCCGTTTGTGTCATGGACGGGTCGGTTGCCGTTCTGGCGAGCCCGAAATCACTGATGTGGAGTCGGCCGTCCGCCGACAACAACAAATTGGATGGTTTGACGTCGCGATGGACGACCTGTTTTTGATGGGCGTATTCCAGCCCGTCGGCAACACCGGCAAGCAGCGTGGCGACGACGTCGAAGTAGTTTGCGGGCTGACGCGAAGGAGTTGGACTGCTCGATACGACCTGGCCTGACGAGTCGACTTTCGAGTCGGGCTGCAGCACTTGCTTCGTCCAAGCTGGCACGTTTGCGTGTTCATCACTTGGCTCGTCCGTCGGACGACCTGCGGTTGGGTGCGTACCAAGTTCGGGCGCAGGTTCGCGCCGCAGATAGTCGAGAATCTGACCCAAGGAAGGACCCTCGATCAACTCCATCGAGTAATAGGCCGTTTCCGCATCGTCGCCGGCACTGTACACCGCGACAATGTGCTCGTGTTGAAGTCGAGCCGCTGCCTCGACTTCGCGGCGAAATCTCTCCAAGGCCTTGGGCATGCTGCGCATACTTGCCGGCAGGACCTTTACGGCAACTATGCGATTGAGCGAAAGTTGCCGCGCCCGATAAACGACCCCCATTCCGCCAGCGCCGATTTGCTTTTCGATGAGGTAGTCACCAAGTTGCGTTCCTTCTCGAGGTTCGTTGACCTTGGGTGGCACCGAGTTTTTCGCGAGAAGCGTCGCGAGCCGAGCATGAGTCGTCGGGTCTCCAACTGGCAAGAATTCTTGATCGTCTTCGAAGTCGAGTAGCGACTCGACTTCCGCTTTCAGCAAAGAATCGCCGCCGCAGGCTTTTCTTAACCAATCTGCGCGCAACTCCGGAGCGATACCCAGCGCTTCGTCGAGAAGATCGAGTACTCTGTTACCGCTGTCAGCCACCGTTGACGAATCCTTGATTCAGTTCACGCGCTAGCCACAGTTTGGCGACACTCCAATCACGTTTGACCGTAGCTGGCGAGGTCTCTAGGATTTTTGCGATTTCTTCGATCGCCAATCCGGCGAAGTAGCGCATCTCGACGACTTTAGCACGGCGGGGATCGATTTGCATGAGGCGATCGAGCGCGTCGTTGAGTTCGAGGAACTCCCGTGGCTGCTCGTCCGCTGCTACGCAAGCCTCCTGCAACTGTAGTTTTTGTGCCTGCCCGCCTCGCTTGTCACTCTTCTTCGCCCGCGCGTGACTGATGAGCACGTTGCGCATTGCGGTGGCAGCGTAGGCCATGAATTCACCACGACTGTGAAGGTGAACTTGGCTCTGCTCCAACAAGCGGGCCGAGACTTCGTGCACCAACGCCGTCGCGGTGAGCGTGTGGTCAAGTCGCTCTGCCTGCATCTGCTTCTTCGCCAGTTTGCGCAGGTCGTCATACGCAACGCGCACCAACTCAGCGCGCGCCGCCGAGTCACCAGATTTCGCATGCTGAAGAAGTTCGGAAAGGTCCAAGCGGCAGTCTCGTCAGTTCGGCCAATCGGTTGTTTTACTGCGATTATAGCAGATGAAATCGAAAGCCAGCGCACCCGCGCAGCTCCGAAACAGCGACCTAACTCTCCGCTAATCAAGCGGTTGGAGCTTTTTCTGAGTTTTTCGCAATTGCGTGAGCCGATCTCGTCTTTTCTTGCGCCCTTGTTTGGTGAGGAATCATCTTTTTTCACCCAGATCTTGGAGAGTTGTAATGAAGATTCAGCTGGTAAAGTTTGTGCTGTTGGCCACCGTCCTCGTTCAGCCAGCCGCCGCACGGGCGTCTACCGCCCACGACGACGCATCGCAATCGGCGTATGCCGACGGTTGGGACGACGGCGACAACGGTGGTGTCGGGTTCGGTCCGTGGTCATTGTCTTTCGATGGCGATTCTAGCGCTTTGAACCCAATCTACGCTGACGACCCACACTTTATCGATGGAGTAGGCGTTGGACCACTGGGCGCAAACTTGCTGGGTGCGCCTGCTTTTGGCCTCACAACCGACAACTCGGTTGCAACATCCGTTGAGGCGACGCGCGCGTTCGCCGAGCCAATCAAAGTGGGGCAGAGGTTCAGTGTCGACATCGATAGTTCGGGTTTGGAAGGCTCGCCACGGATTGGAAACCTCTTCGAATTGATCGGCACCGATGGCATTCCGCGTTACTCGCTTCGTACCAGCTTGGGATCTGCGAATAACCAGTGGACGCAGAACGGTACGCCGATCGTAATCGACGCGGGTGAAACACTTCGGGTGTCAATCACGCTGACCAGTCCTGACACGTTTAGCGGCTCGGTCGACTCGTCATCACAGAATGTCGGCACATTCACGCTCAATTCTCCGTTGGTCGGAACCCCCGGCGTCGCGATTGGCAGCCTGCGGTTTCTCAGTTCGGGAACCGGTAGCTCGCCTGATGGGGCGCGCGAGCTGTTCTTCGACAACCTTGAACTCACCCGCGCCGACGTGATTCCTGAGCCGATGAGTGTCGGGCTGTTGGCGATCGCTGCAGTGACTGCGGCGTGCAGTCGACCGATGCGGGTTCGGCGCGACCGATAGTCGGATCGACAGACACACAGCTTCTATGGGGAACTAACGATGTCTGATTCAATGCGAACGCAGTTAGGTTTCGCAGTCGTCGCGGCGTTAAGTGCTTACTTGGCGCTGCCGACTGCGAGGCTCCAAGCCCAAAGTGCCACTTGGACCAACCCTGTCAGTAGCTTCTACGAAATCCCGACGAACTGGACGCCTAATGGCTTGCCTGACGTGACGGACGTCGTCCTCTTCAACCAGGCTGGCGATTACGACGTTGGTTTCCAAGGAAATCAGGCTGCGGGAGGCCTAGCGGTGACCGACGACGCCAACGTTGACTTCGTCGTCGCGGGAGCCGACACCACGAATCGCGTGTTCCGAATCAACGGTGACGGAGTGATTGATGACGCGCGTCTCAGGCTGGTGGGCAACAACAGCGGGCCACGGATGAGCCTGGTGTTGACGACCGACTTGGAACTCAGAGGCGGCACGGATGCCTTGGAGATTGTGGACAACGCAGCGATCCTCAACCGCTCGACGGTTGTTGACCTGAGCGGAGTCGTGACTGTGGCAGGTACAACGGCAAGCTGGAATATGTCCGAAGACCTGACACTGCGGAGCGACGCTCTCTTGGATATCTCGTCAGGTGGCTTAGCGTCGAACCTTGGGGATGCCGTGCTGGGAGGCAGCAGTTCAGCAGATATGTCCAACGGGTCCATTTCCGTAACCGGTGTTGGAGCCGACGTACAGCCGTCGACGCTGATCACGGGCAACAACATGTTCATTGGGAGCTACGGAAGCGGTCGGCTTACCGTCTCTGATGGTGCCTTTGTTGACGTGGGCGGCCGATCGCGAATCTCGTTTGGAGCTGACAGTGTCGGGAGCGTGCTGGTCGAGGGTACCGACGCGGCGGGAAATCCTTCGACATGGAATTCCGGCCCACTCACCGTTGGGCAAGGGGGGAGCTCTGCCGTTCTCAGCATAGTAGATGGGGCACTGGTTAACAGCGACAGTGTCACGGTTGGCGACAGCAGTCAGGGCATCGTGTCAATCACGGGCGATGATCGCCCGGCGACGTGGAACATCAGTGGCGACCTTCGAGTTGCTACTGGTGCCTTTGGGCAGATCAATGTTCGCGACGGCTCAAAGCTCGAAACAGCGCGCACATTCCTCGGCCTCGGCACCGCGAACAGTGGTTCGTCATTTCTATTCATAAACGGCACAGCACCCGAAGACCCGGCAACTGTGTGGGAAAACGACGGGGATGTCTTTGTCGGCGGCAATGCAGACGACGCGTTTTCACCGGCATTTCTGCAGATTGACGACAACTCCCAAGTCAGCATCGGCGGAAAGGTCAGAATCTGGGATACCGGAACGGTTAGCATGAGCGCCGGCAGCACGCTGTCAGTCGATATCATCGAGGACACCAACGGCGGGTCCTTTGACTTCCAAGCGGGGACTCTGCGCACAAATCGCTTTGAAGGTGATTTGGTCAATGAACTCGGCACTCTTGCGCCAGGCGTTGACGGGCCTACCGGGCCGACGATTGTCACTGGTGACTACACTCAGCAGGGCGGCGCGACGCTCGCGATTGATATTGGTGGTACCAGCCCGGGCGGCACTCACGACTTTGTGAACATTGTCGGTGGCGGCGACCTAGACGGCCTTCTGGAGCTATCTCTCATGGACGGCTTTGTGCCTAGTCCTGCGGACAGCTTCACCGTGCTGGCCGCGAGCAGTCTGATTGGGTTCTTCGACAATGTGGCCTCGGGCCAACGACTCGATACGCTCGACGGGCGTGGTTCGTTTGTTGTGAATTATGGCATTGGTAGTGCCTTCGACGAATCGCGAGTCGTGTTAAGCGACTTCGAGGCAGCAGCAACCGTCCCTGGCGACTTCGATTTCGACGGCGACGTTGATGGAGACGACTTTCTAGCCTGGCAACGTGACGACGGCACGCCTAGTGGCCTGACAGCCTGGCGAAACAATTACGGCACGCCAGTTCCGATGGTCTCCGCGAGCACAAGTTTCGTTCCTGAACCAACCAGCGCCGCACTGATTTTGATCGCTGCGGTGGCGGTCACTTGTCGACGAACGCAGTGACTTAAACCAAACAAAGACACTAAAAGGAAACATCAAAGATGCTACATCAACAAGTAAATCGAATCCAATCTCTCGCCCAAGTAATTGCATGCCTGGTTTTGGTGACAGCCCCGCTATCACCCGCAGTCGCCACCGAATTACTCGCTCACTTCGAGTACGAGTGCCTGCGTGACAACGGCTGTCCGCATAGCGCGAATTCAGCGACCGAAGCGCGATTCGGCGTCGACGTCTATCCCGGGAGCATCCGATTTGGTGATTACTCAGCGGGAGAGACCGCAGACATCACGGTGCCGATCGAAGATTTTCTCATCGAATTCTTGACCAGCGGTTCGCCCTCGGCTCCTGAGCCTCTGGAATTTTACGCAGGCATGGTCGGCGCCGGCGGTAGCGGTCGAATCGTCGACAAAGCCAACTTGCAAGCCGGCATCAATCAACCGGACCCGCCCGTGCGACTTGATGCTGGTTACGATGTGCCGCTCAACAACGGCATCGACCTCGACGGAACCGCCATACTTACGCACCTGCGGTTTCAATTACTCGACCTGGAGATCTTCAACAGCGATATCCTCGCCGGTTCGACGATGCGAGCACATTACCGGTACGAGTTCTTGGGAACTCGAGTGCCTGAGCCAGCTTCGATGTTGCTCGTGGGCTTGGCAGCCGTTTCCTGGGCAACATCGCGAAGATTCTCACGGTAACTAGAAATTCGTACTTGGGGCCCATGCGGCCGCGAGTTCAACTCAATCAAGTTTTGGAGGAGATGACAATGATCCGCTGGATTAACTTTTTCGTCAGTTGGGTGGCTTATGCCATCGGTATGAGTGGCCTGGTTCTGTTTATTCTATTCGTCGGCGGCTGGGATGTATTGCCCTGGCACATTGACGACGAGCCGACCAAGCCGATTGGCGCGGCACTGGCAATCAATTTGGGGCTGGTCGCGTTGTTTGGAATGCAACACTCGGTCATGGCGCGGCCTGCCTTCAAACGCGTCATCACCAAGTTCATTCCCAAGTCGCTGGAGCGTAGTTGTTACTGCGTGGCGACCGCGATCGTGATCGGGCTGATGTGCTACTACTGGCAACCTTTGCCGGGCACGGTCTGGCACGTTGACAACCAGGTCGTCCGATCGGTGTTGACGACCTTACAAGTCTTGGGTTGGTGCCTGGTCGTGGCCGCATCGTTCATGATTAACCATTTTGAGCTTTTCGGCTTGAAACAAACGTTCGACCGGCTGATTGATCGTCCCGAACCGAAGCCAGAGTTCGTCGCAAAGTATATGTATCGTTTTGTTCGACATCCGTTGCAGTTGGGAGTGCTCATCGGCATTTGGTCGACACCCGACATGAGCGTGTCTCACTTGTTCCTCTCCGCCGCGATGACGATCTACATTACGATCGGGCTTTACTTTGAAGAACGGGATCTGGTGGCGACGCTTGGCGAAGACTACCTCGCCTACCGTCGCGGCACCCCGATGATTCTGCCCAAGTTCACGGGAACGCCGCAGTTCTCGAGGCACGAAGACGCGGAGTCGCTCTCCAACTCGGCGGCGACTCTACCCTGACCGTTGCAACGTCAGTGCGAGCGAACGGTCCAGCGCGAGATCGTCAACAAAGGAGGGGTTACGACCAATCGAGCCCTTCAGGCAGTCGATTGAAATTTCGCGGGCCGTCGTCGGTGACGATGAGCATGTCTTCGACACGCACACCGCCGTCGCGTCGACCGTAGAGGCCTGGCTCGACCGTGTAGGCCTCGCCGGCGAGCAGCGGTCCGCCTCCCTCGTCGAGCAGCAACGGTTCGTGGATGTCGAGTCCAATGCCGTGGCCAGTACCGTGTTGGATAGTGGGCTCGTCCGTCGTGGTGCCGCGTGATTGGTCGAAGCCGTGTTGTTCGAGCACTTCGATGGCTGCGGCATGGACGGAGGCGGCGGTGTTGCCAGGCACGAGCCGCGCCGTCGCCGCGGCCTTCGCTGCCACGACCGCCTCGTGCATCGCGACCACCGCGTCGCTGGCCGTGCCATGCACCACCGTGCGCGTGCAGTCGCCCCAAAAACGCGACGACTCGTCACGCGGAAAGATATCGATGATCACGGGCAGTCCAGTCGTCAGCGGACCGGCACCCCCGTGGTGACAGTCGGCTGTGTCGGGGGCCGTCGCGACGATCACGCCGTGGCTCATCGTAAAGCGTTCGTCCAGCAAAAAATGAGCTATCGATGCCTTCACACGCTCACTGGTCAAGACGGCTCCGTCATGATGCAGCGTGCCATCGGCTTGAGCCGTACTTCGCGCGATGAGTCGACACGCCATTTCCATTGCGCGCTCGGTCACCTCTTGCGCGCGGGCGAGTGCCTTCAGTTGTGCTTCGTCTTTGACGCGTCGATCGAGTACACCCAACTCGGCGTCGAAATCTAATTGGATGCCCGCTTGCGTAAGGTGCCAGGCGAATACGAACGGGAGGGTACGATCCGTGCGGACGTGCGAGATCCCTGCACGACGACAGCATTCGGCGACCGACTGCGCTGTTGCAATTGCGCGATCCGCGTCGAGCCCACCAGACGGTGTGAAGTCTGCCGGACTGGCGTAGCGATCGGCGGTGCCGACGGCGGCGGCGCGTTCTACTTCGATATCTCGCACGATGACGGTTGTCTGATCACCGATGGACAGCCACGCGGCTGGGTCGCCAGCGGCTATTCCGACTTTGAGAAAAAGCGTTGGGTTCTCGCCAGGGATACCAGCGAGTAGCGTTGCCTCGGCGGTCGATCTTGTCATGTGTTTGGCTTCCGAAAGTTCAAGGTAGTGCTCGGTTTCGTGATTCTCTTTCCGGAGTGAGTCGCCGTCAATCGTCGCCAATTGGCTGAGAACCCATTTCGACGTTCGCCTGCGACTGTGCTAAGCTTTGGTCTATGGCATCTCACATGAAGTCGCTTTCCGTTCGTTATCCACAGCGTGCGACGAGTTGGCGGTTAACGGCGCATACGCTTGAGTTTGGTCGCCAGCCGCTGCTGATGGGCATCGTCAACGTCACGCCCGATAGCTTTTCTGACGGTGGGGCGTATTACGATCACCAAGCAGCCGTTGACCGCGCGCTGCAGCTCGCCGCCGATGGCGCCGCTATTCTCGACATTGGTGGGGAGAGCACACGGCCTTACTCCGATCCCGTGGAAGTCGACGAAGAACTGCAACGCGTGGTCCCAGTAGTCGAAGCTCTGGCCAAGCAAACGACAGTGCCGATCTCGATCGATACCAGCAAGGCAATCGTCGCCAAGGCGGCCATCTTAGCAGGTGCGGAAATCATCAACGACGTGACCGGACTGAGCGGCGATCCAAAAATGATCGAAGTTGCCGCGGAGCTGAACGCGGGCGTCTGCGCGATGCACATGCAAGGCACGCCGCAAACGATGCAAGACGATCCGAAGTACGAGGATGTCGTACGCGATATTTTCGACTATCTTCGACAGCGGCGCGACGCGTTACTCGACGCGGGAATCGCGGCGGAGCGGATCTGCCTGGATCCGGGGATCGGCTTTGGCAAGACGCACCAACACAATCTCACACTGATGGCTCACTGCGAGGATTTCCACAGCTTGGGCTGTCCACTGCTTGTCGGGCACTCGCGTAAAGGATTTCTCGCTAAGCTCCTGGGCGATAAGGCGGCCGATCGGAGCGCCGTGACGGTTGGCAGCGCGCTAGCGCTGGCGGCGCAAGGGGTGCAAGTGATTAGGGTGCACGATGTCCGCCCGGTCGGCGAAGCCTTGTTGGCGTTCGCTGCGACCGGCGGCATCGATGGCAAAGAGACCGTGCTAGCAACCTAGCCGAGAGCGCCCCTCCTCAGGCAGCGACATTGACCCCAGTCGGTGATTGAAGGATACTTGCAGGGTTGAGGTCCGCACCGCGGGCTTGCCCCCACGATACACTCTTACATGCAGAAGTAATGGCCTCCGCCGACACAAAGATTCACAATTCGACCGATCTGGACGTCTATTGCCAGCAAGTCGCGCTGCGTGCCAAGGCGGCATCGCGCGAATTGGCTGCGGTCTCAGGCGAGACCAAAATCGCCTGGCTGCAACGCTCCGCCCAACTGCTGCGTGACAGCGTGGCCAGCCTACAGCAGGCGAACGAAGGCGACTTGGCGGCGGCCCCGGAGTACGGACTGACGGAAGCGCAGATTGATCGCTTGCGGCTGACGCCGGAACGCATCGAGGGGATCGCTACTGCCTTGGAGGAAGTTGCGGCGCTGAAAGATCCAATTGGGCAGGTGATCGACTCGACCGTTCGACCCAACGGACTGACGATCAACAAAGTGCGCGTGCCACTGGGCGTGGTGTTCTTCATTTACGAATCACGTCCAAACGTCACCGCCGACGCTGCGGCGATTTGCGTCAAGGGCGGCAACGCCGTGATCCTTCGTGGCGGCAAAGAAGCCATTCATTCCAGCCAGGCGATTGTCGATCTGTTGCACCAAGCAGCCGAGGAAGTCGGACTGCCCGTCGATGCCGTGCAACTGGTGAATACAACCGACCGCGCGGCGGTCGGCCACTTTCTGGCGTTCTCGGAGTTGATCGATGTCGCGATTCCGCGCGGCGGTGAAGGACTGATTCGACGCGTCACCGCCGAAGCGCAGATGCCGGTCATCAAGCACTTTGACGGCAACTGCCATGTTTACGTGGACGCCGCTGCCGATCAGGAAATGGCGACTCAGATCGTCGTGAATTCGAAATCTCAGCGACTCGGCGTTTGCAACGCTGCGGAATCGCTGTTGGTGCATGCCGACATCGCCAGTGAATTCCTGCCGGTCGTGGCCAAAGCGTTGGCTGCCAAGGAGATCGAGCTACGTGGCGATGAGCGCGCGTGCGAGCTAGTCGAAAGTGCCAAACCGGCGAGCGAGGCCGATTACGGTGCCGAGTATTTGGGTCCAATCATTTCGGTCTGCGTGGTCAGCTCGGTCGAGGACGCAATCGAGCACATCAATCGATACGGCTCGGGACACACCGATACAATCGTGACCAACGACCTGGAAGCTTCGGAGAGGTTTGCCGTCGGAGTGGATAGCTCAGCGGTAATGATCAACGCGAGCACACGATTCAACGATGGTGGCGAATTTGGGCTCGGTGCGGAAATCGGCATCAGTACCGAAAAGTTCCACGCTCGCGGCCCTTGCGGAATCGAGGAGCTGACCAGCTATAAATACGTCGTCCACGGAAACGGACAAGTTAGAAGCTGATTGCGGCAGAGTAGAAATCAGATTACGGATCGGCTACGTTCGCACACCGTTCCGTCTTTGGTGACCTGCCTGCCGCATTTATTGCAACGGAGTGCAACATGGGTGGAGATGTCTTAAGTCAAGCGGAAGTCGAAAACCTACTCAGCGCGATGGACGGTGAGGTCGACGAAGGCCCTGTTGGCTCGTCAACAGCACCGACGCGTTCCCGCGAGAAGGTAACCGTCTACGACTTCAAACGCCCCGAACGTGTCGGCAAAGAGCAGATGCGTGCGTTGCAGACGATGCACGAGGGGTTCGGCCGCAACTTTGGTGCAGCGCTCTCAGCTTTGCTACGCACGATCGTCGAAGTGAAATTGACGAGCGTGGACCAACTGACTTATAGCGAGTTTGTTTTCAGCCTTGAGAATCCCACTTGCTTTAACCTGATCAACGCCGAACCGCTAGAAGGCCAATTGATTCTCGATATCAATCCTTCGATTCTCTTTCCCATCATTGATCGCCTGCTTGGTGGCAGTATGTCCGGCGCTGCACCCGCGCGCAGGCCGCTGACGGAAATTGAACTCCGCCTGGTAAAACGAATTACCGACCTGTTCCTCAACGAGATGCAGCACGCTTGGGAAAATGTTCTGCGCCTGGAGCTCGCTGTGGAACGTGTGGAAAGCAATCCACAACTGGTGCAGATTATCCCCGCCAACGAAGTGGTGATCTTGGTGAGTTTCGAACTCACCGTCGGCGAGACGCGGGGCATGGTCAACCTCTGCATTCCGTTCAACTCGATCGAGCGGATTAGCCACAAGCTTTCGTCCAATAGCTGGGTGAGTTACAGCAAACGACCACCGACTCCAGAGTCGATGCAACTGGTGACCGATCGAATTTCAAACGCGCCGCTGGAGGTGGTCGTTGAGCTGGCCGAAACCAAGATCACCACTGCTGACCTGATCGGCCTGCGTATTGGTGACATCATCGCGAGCGAGAAGGATATCCGCGAACCACTGAAAGTATCGGTTGAAGGAAAAGCGAAGTTCGAGGCGCGAGCGGGACAGTTCAAGGGGCGGAAGGCGATTGAGATTCTTCGAGTTACCGAAGATCAGCACCTCGACGCGACAGCCGGTGCACCCACGGTTCAACAGGGAAAACAGCAGGCAGAATCCGCATAAAAGGCGTTCCCCAGTGTCTCCGGCGCGAATGCCACCCGCGTCGAATGGTGGGAATTGCGGTCCCGGAGTCCCCACTGGGGGGGCCGATGGCGCAGCAAAAATGATGGTCACCCCCGCAGGAAGCAACAATTGATTGACTGGGTGGCTTCAGGTAGGCAAAATGAAGTTATCACTTTTCTAATCTGCAGATGACGTATTGACGATTGCTTTTTTGGATTCTTCCTTCATCGACATCTTGCAAGATCCAGATTTGATCGAAGCAAGTTCGTTCGATGACGCATGTTGATAACACTCGTTGAGGGCACACCCAACAAACTTGGGTGTAATCCCTACGGAACGGCGAAAGCTGGCGGAATAAGAAGGGCACGACGAAGACCGAGGTAGGCTGGGCAATTTGCCGCTGCTTGCAGACTCGGCCGTCGTTTGTTGTTGGGGCCCGCTAGGCTACTCCTACCGCTTCACGGTTGGTCGGAGTAACGAGTTACGATGGCAAGGGTTGCGGCTGATCTGCTCAGTTTCAACGTGCCGTAACGAGGAGATTAGTCATGGGGATTCACGTCAAGTGTCCCAATGGGCACGAGTTTAAGGTCAAAGACAAGTACGCCGGCAAGAAGGGACTCTGTCCGTACTGCAAAGGTCAAGTCAAAGTGCTCGTGCCGGACAACTCCGAGGACGAGATCAAGAAAGCAGCTTTTCGCGTTGCTGCCGAAGAGCACGGAGCGGGTGCCGCCGCGGCTGCCGCAAGTTCCGTCTTCGATGACCATGACGTGGGGATTGAAGACCCCAGTGCCAGCTGCAGCCTAATGAACTCGTCGGTTGTACGGCATAACATCCGTTGCCATTGTGGCGAGAGTGTCCCTATGTGGTTCGCCAAGTGCCCCAAGTGCGGCCACTTCTTCGATCATCGCTGACGTTAACAAGACCTGCCGCCGACCACGTCTCCCGTTCCAGCAGACGGCAAGGGTGGCAGCGCCTCTTCGAGAATGCCTCGGGCCCGAGGCCAAGCGATCACCGCTTCGACGATCATCCAAAATTGCAAGAGCAGGGCGGTCACGCCGATTGACAGTAGCAGGTAGTTTCCCTTGGGCCACCAGCCTGTTTCGGGGTTGAAGATCTGCCAACTGAGCGCCCACAGCGGCATGACGATCATCACCAGCATCGGTACTAGCGCAAACCAAATCGGCTTGTTCCGGCGATAGAGATAAAACACGGTCACCATCAGCGCCAAGCCAGCCAACAGTTGATTCGTCGCTCCGAATAATGGCCAGAGATAAAGCCCTCCGGTGCCGTGGGGGCGTAACGTACCGTCGGGCAGGGCAGGGCCACGCATCAGAGCGAGCATCAACGCCAACGCCACGGCAAAGGCCGTCGCGATGTACTTGTTCATCAGCGGTTTGATGCCAAAATCGGCGGCCAGTTCTTGTACAACGTAACGCTGCAACCGCGTCGCGGTATCAAGCGTTGTGGCTGCGAAGCAGGCGACCAGCACCGCGATGATCGCAATCGACAGCTGTAAAGGAATCCCCAGTGCCGATAGGAAATTGGCTCCACCCTCGACAAACGCTCCTACCTTGGCGCCGAGCCCAAACTCACTCCAGCTGCTATCCGGATTATATCGTGCAATCCAAGCTGCCTGTCCGGCAAGTTGCTCGCCCGCGTCATCGACGGCCGCGACGTAAGTACCATTTTCCTGCCGCGTGAATTTGCCCATACCGACGCCGGCACAACAGGCAAGAATAACGATGACTGCTAACGCCCCTTCCAGCAGCATCGCGCCGTAAGCTACATACTGCGCGTCTCGTTCGTTGGCGACTTGCTTGCTCGACGTGCCGGAACTCACCAGACAGTGGAAACCGCTCACTGCGCCGCACGCGATCGTGATAAACAAGAACGGCCAAATTGGTGGGGCACCAATGGGTGCCTTCTCGGCGATGGCGGGGGCACTGCCCGTGAGATCGGCTTCACCCGTTAGACCCGCAACAAACATTCCGCCCACCAGCAACGACAACGCCACGATCAGTTGGTGGCTGTTGATATAGTCACGCGGCTGTAGCAGCACCCAGACTGGCAGGACGGATGCGAGAAAGCAATACAAGAACAAGATCGCCGTCCAAATGACCGTCGCATTTCCCCAGGCTTCGGGTAAGCGGATCGGATAGAGAGTGCCCAGGTAAATCGCTCCGTAGAGAATCCCCAGCGCGATCAGCGAAGGTCCAAGTAATCCACCCCCAAAACGAAACACCCAGAATCCGACCGCGACTGCCACAGGCATCGCAACCCAAACGCTGAGCACCGACTCGGGGTAAAGCTTAAAGATCGAGGCAATCACCAGGCCGAATATCGCCAGCACGACGGTGAGCGCGAAGAACAGCACCAGCAGAAAGAGAATCTTCGCCCGCGGTGCAATCATGCGCCCTGCAATCTCGCCGACCGTCTGACCTCGGTTACGCAGGCTAACCACCAATGCGCCGAAGTCGTGCACGGCGCCGATAAAGATCGAGCCGAACACCACCCACAATAGCGCCGGCAGCCAGCCCCAGAAGACGGCGATCGCCGGACCGACGATGGGGCCTGTCCCGGCGATACTGGTGAAATGGTGGCCGAAGATCACCTGCTTGCGTGTCGGCACATAATCGACGTCGTCCCGCAACTGCTGGCTTGGCACCTCTGCCGCTTCATCGAGTCCGAAGATTCTCGTGCCCAGCCACCTGCCATAGGTGTGGTACGCGACGATGAACCCAAGGAACGAGCCAGCGGCAATCAGCAGTGTGAGCATTGCGAGAATCTGATGAGGGCGGTGTGAACGACGAGCTCTTTATCATATCAGGCAGGACAGATCAGCCAAAGCCGGTGGTGGGCGGAACCGTTGGTTTACGCCGCTGAGTGAGACTTCTATAATTCTGGGCTTGTTGATCAACAACCGAAAACGGCGGTGACGCCCGTTGCGAAAGGAACCATACCCGTGCCAGAACACGTTGTCATTGTAGGAAGCGGACCAGCCGGCTGGGCGGCAGCAATCTATACGTCGCGCGCCAACCTCAACCCCCTGGTCTTCGAAGGCGCCGTTACGGAAGACAATCGCCTCCAAGGCACACTGCCGCTCGGCCAACTCGCATTGACGACCGAGGTGGAAAACTACCCCGGTTTCCCCGCTGGCGACCTCAGCGAGTATTATCGCACAGCGCTGCCCAGCGAGCATCACTGGATGATCGACATGCATCAAAAGGAAGGCTGCTCCGGTCCCGAGTTGATGCACCTGATGCGCCAACAAGCCACAAACTTTGGCACCAAGGTCGTCACCGACGATATCGTTGAAGTCGATTTCGACGCGCACCCATTCAAACTCAAATCGATGGGCGGCCAGGAGATCGAGGCGCTGAGCGTCATCATCGCCACTGGTGCTCGCGCGAATTATCTTGGTTTGCCGTCAGAGGAGAAGTACAAGAATGCGGGCGTCAGCGCGTGTGCCGTGTGCGACGGAGCCCTGCCTCGCTTCCGCAATAAGCCGTTGGTTGTTGTGGGCGGCGGGGATTCGGCGGTCGAAGAAGCGGATTACCTGTCGAAGTTTGCGAGTACGGTTTACTTGATCCATCGTCGCGACGAGCTTCGCGCCTCGAAAATCATGGCCCAACGCGCGATCGACAATCCGAAGATCGACATTCAGTGGAATTCGGTGGTCGACGAGATCCTCGGCAATGATACCGACGGCGTGACCGGCGTGCGGCTGAAATCGACGGTCGACGAGAGCACACGCGAGGTGGAAGCCGGCGGTGCATTCATGGCCATCGGCCACACCCCCAACACCAACTTCCTGGAAGGCAAGCTGGAGATGACCGACAAGAAGTACCTCAAGTGGACGGTCCCCTTCCGCACCAACACGAGCGTCGAAGGCGTGTTCGCCGCCGGCGACGTCGCCGACGACTACTATCGCCAAGCCGTCACCGCCGCCGGCACCGGCTGCATGGCCGCCCTCGACGCGGAGCGTTGGTTAGCGGCTAAGGGGTTGTAGGCGAGATTCACCACGGAGACACGGAGAGCACTGAGGACGATTGAATGTCGAATGTCGAACAAGGAATGTCGAGTAGCTTGCTTCAAGCACGCGCAGTCCATGAGTTTAACTGTCCCAATCCATTGTTCTTTGTTTCGCCGTCCGACGTTCGTTCTAGGTTTCTCCGTGCTCTCAGTGACTCCGTGGTGAACATGGACGACAGCTCAGGGAGGACAATCAGATGAACAAACTTTCGATTCGCGCTGCCCGGCGGGCCGATTCCATTGGACAACAAGCGACGCTGCAAGGTTGGGTCCGCACGCGTCGCGATTCCAAGGGCGGATTCAGCTTCTTGGAACTCAACGACGGTAGCTGCCTAGCGAACATCCAAGTGATCGCCGACGCGGATCTGCCGAATTACGAGTCGGAGATCAAACATCTGTCAGCAGGCTGCAGCGTCACGATCAACGGCGAAATCAAGGAATCGGGTGGCAAGGGACAAGCGACCGAAATGCAGGCCGCCGAGCTGATCGTCCACGGTTGGTCGGATCCGGAAGCGTATCCGCTCCAGAAAAAGCGCCACTCGATGGAGAAGCTCCGTGAATGGGCCCATTTGCGGCCGCGTACCAACACGATCGGCGCGGTAATGCGTGTGCGGAATCAAATCTGCCGCTCGATTCATGATTTCTTCCAGGAGAACGATTTTCTCTATATTCAAACGCCGATCATTACGGCCAGTGATTGCGAAGGCGCTGGCGAAATGTTCCGCGTCACGACCATCGACCCCGCCAGCGTCCCGACGAAACAAGATGGCTCGGTGGACTTCGAGCAAGATTTCTTCGATCGTCCTTCGTATTTGACAGTCTCTGGGCAGCTGGAGGGCGAAATCTACGCGACCGCGCTCGGCAAGGTCTACACCTTTGGGCCGACCTTTCGCGCGGAGAACTCGCACACCTCTCGGCACCTGGCCGAGTTTTGGATGATCGAGCCGGAGATGGCGTTCTACGATCTCGTAGACAACATGCAATTGGCGGAGCAATTTCTGAAACGCATCGTCAACGATGTTCGAGACAACTGCCAGGAAGATCTCGAGTTCTTCCAGAAACGCATCGATGACACCGTCGAGGCAACGCTTGATTCCGTTGCTAGCCAGAAGTTTGAGCGGCTCAGCTACACCGATGCGATCGCATTGCTGGAAGGTTCTGGCGAGAAGTTCGAGTATCCGATCAGCTGGGGCGCCGACCTGCAAGCAGAGCATGAGCGGTTCCTCACGGAAAAGCACTTTAAGTCGCCGGTCATCCTGTACGACTACCCTGCGTCGATCAAACCGTTTTACATGCGGGTCAATGACGATCCCAAAACGGTGCGCGCGATGGACGTGCTCGTCCCGCGCGTAGGCGAGATCATCGGCGGCAGCCAGCGCGAGGACCGCCTCGACGTGCTCGAATCACGCATGGCCGATCAAGGGCTCGACGCGGAAGAATACTGGTGGTACCTCGACCTGCGTCGTTTCGGCACCGTTCCCCATTCCGGCTTCGGCTTGGGCCTCGAACGGATGGTCCAATTCGTGACCGGCATGGCCAACATCCGCGACGTGATCCCATTTCCTCGCACGCCTGGGAATGCAGAGTTTTAGCCGCTGGCGATGAGCAAAGTTGCTAGACAAACTCTCGACAGTTATTCTGAACGATATGACACTACAATCTCGTCCAGCCATGTTCGGTTAAGCCATGACCAGCGACCCCTCCTCAGCTCAGTCACCCGCATCGGATTTCGATGCATTCTGTGACTTCGTTGTGCAGCTGCGTAAACAGGGCGCGGAGTGCCTCACCCCTGAGCAGAGTGTCGAAGAATTCAGGAATCACCAATCTGTGCTGCGCCAGTGGAATGAGAAGAACCAGCTGTCGCAAGAACAAGCTCAGCGTGGCGAAGCGAAACCCCTCGATGATCAGGCGATTCTTGGTCGCTTGCGACAGCGTCTCGACCGAGATGGAAAGCCCGAATAGATGGCCGACGTCCTTTGGACTCCCGTGGCACTCTCCGAGCTTGAGGAAATTCTCTATCATATCGCGGTCAGCGGCCAACGACCCGAGACGGCCGAGAACATCTATGCCGAACTTCGGGAATTCGTTGCCATTCAGGTAGAGCAGAACATCCCAGGGCATCAACATTCGGCCCTGCCTAAGAACTGGCATTATTGGATGTTCAAACGTTGGATGATCGCGTTCGAGCGGATTGAAGAGAACGTGACGGTTCACCGGATTGTCGATGCTTCGCGCGATTTGCCGCGAGTACTGTGATCCTATTTCTCTAGGGCAACTCCCGAATCTTCAGTCCGCGGAACTCGATTGGCGATCCTTCTGACTCCAGGCAGAGATAGCCTGTTTTCGGAGTGATCTCGGTTCCACCAGAGACTTCTTCGCCGTTGACCCACAAACGCACTTCGCCGTTGATCGCGCGAACGTAGTAGTGGTTCCACTCGCCGACGCCTTTGGTGAGGTCCTTCGAGGGGAAGCTTCGCACTCCGTTCGGCGAGATCGGTGGGAAGGGCTTGAGCTTGGTCTCACCGACGGGGAACACGTCGCCGTGACAAGTAAACCAGGTAGCTTTTCGCTTGCCGCCGCTCTCGTACTGCTCCTTGTACCCGAGATCAAGGACCTGGACCTCGACTCCATGCGGCAGGCCGGGACCCGTGAGTTTTTCGAGCGAAGCCGGAATGGTCCAGACGAAGATGCCTGAGTTGCCAGCGGGCTTGAGATGCCGCCACTGACAGACGAGTTCGAAGTTGGTGTATTGCTTTTTCGACCGTGTAACACCGACGGGCTGACCTGTGCAGTGAATGGTGCCGTCTTTCCATGACCAGGTATCATCGTGGCAGTTCACGTTGACGAAGTCGTCTTCGCCCAACGCGATCCAGCCGGGTGCGTCGCCCTTGATCATCGCCTGCTCGACGGCGACGGTTTCTTCGGCTTCCACCACTGATATCGCGGCCGAGCAAGTTAGCAGGGCAGAGGCTAGCATCACAAGTTGCGCTGTGCGAGTTCGCATCGAATTCTCCGTCAGGTGTGAGTGAACTGTAGCCTGATTCTAGTCGCGTCACCGGAAGTTCCAAGCCGTCAGACCAGCCCGTGCCGTGCCTGACGCGCTACTGGCTCTGAGCGGGCTGCCAACGGCGGCAGTACCTCCAAGATTCACACACGAATTCGCGGCAATTGACGCCTCCGCGGCACCCCGATAAACTACAGGGCTAATCCGATCCGAACGGCCCGGACGGGTAAGCACTAACTTGGCTGGCCGCAACGTTTACCAACGCTGGATACGGTCCTCAGCGGCCGTACTGGGCGGCAGATACGCCCACATGCCGGTGTGCCCCAGAAGGAAAATACATGTCTTCAGCTCTCGTGAAGCAGCTGGTCGAGTCCGGTGTGCATTTTGGTCACCGCTCGAGCCGCTGGAACCCCAAGATGCGGCCTTACATCTACGCGCGCCGCAATCAGATCCACATTATCGACGTCCGCGAAACGATTCGCGGATTACTGCGGGCCAAGAAATATCTGTCGAACGTCTCGCAGCACGGCAGCCTCGTGTTGTTCGTGGGCACGAAACGTCAAGCTGGCGATGCCCTGCAGAACGCGGCCGAACGCTGCGGCATGCCTTATGTGAATGATCGCTGGCTCGGCGGTACGTTGACAAATTTCCGAACCATTCGTAGCCGTTTGGGTCGTTTGGAAGAGCTAGAGCGCATCCGCGATACGGACGAGATCAACACCTACTCGAAGAAAATGCAGTCTTCGCTCTCGCGCGAATATCGCAAGATGTATCGCAACCTCAACGGTATGCGAACGATGAATCGCCTGCCCGAGTGCATGATCGTCGTCGATCCGAAGAAGGAAAAGAATGCGGTCAAAGAAGCCAAGAAGTTGGGCATCGCCACGGTCGCGCTGATCGATACCGATTGCGATCCTGATCAAGTGGATCTGCCGATCCCAGGCAACGACGACAGCATGCGTTCGATCGACCTGATCATCAATATCCTGGCCGATGCGGTTGCCGAGGGCAAAGCGCAAGCTGCGACTCAGCAACAGCAGAAGTCGGAAGGTGCCGATACCAAAGGCGCTGGGACCAACGGTGCCGGGGCCGAAGCTACCGCGACCAACGGCGCGGCCCCAGCGGCAGAATAATTGACTGCTTTCGGGAGCTGCGCCCACCGGCATCGGCTCCCATACCTACCACACAACATCAATCACTCACTACACCAGAGGAGTTCACCACCATGGCTGAGATTACAGCAGCAATGGTCAAAAAGCTACGCGACGATACGCAACTGCCGATGATGGAGTGCAAGAAGGCACTCAACGAAGCCAACGGCGATGTGGAAGCTGCGAAACAGGCTCTCCGCGAAGCGGGCAAAAAGTTCATGGGTAAACGCCAGGACCGCGAGACGGAAGAGGGACGCATCGGTGTCTACTCGTCGGTGGCCGACGGCGTGGGCGCAATGATCGAATTGCAGTGCGAGTCGGCTCCGGTCGCCAATAACGAAGAGTTCGTCCAACTGGCCAGCGATTTGGCCACGCAACTCGCTACGGGCCCCGGAGCGGCGACTGCCGAAGAATTGTGGGCCCAACCTTCACCGAGCAAGGATGGCATGACGTTGGAAGAGCAACGTGATGAAATCCAAAACAAGATTCGCGAGGTCTTTCGGCTGTCGCGCATGGAGCGATTCGACGCCCCGGCCGGCGCGTTTGTGCACATGGCCAAGATTGGCGTCTTGCTGGAAGTCGAAGGCGGCAGCGACGAGATTGCCAAGGATATCAGCATGCATGTCGCGGCGATGAATCCACAGGCTGCGACCAAGGAGGATCTCGATCCGGAATTGGTTGCGAAGGAGCGTGCCGTGCTCACCGAAGCGGCTCGCAAGGAAGGCAAGCCTGAGAACATCATCGAAAAGATGATCGAAGGCCGCATGCGGAACTTCTACGCCGAGAACGTGCTGGAAGAGCAACCGTTCGTCCGTGACGAGAAACAGACGGTCGGCGCCCTGGCCAAATCAGGCGGCATGAAAGTCGTTCGCTTCATCCGCTGGCAACTGGGCGAGGCGGGCTCTGGCGAAGAGTCCGACGCGGCGGAAGCCGTCGCGAGCTGATTGTTGTAACCACCAGCCCTGGGCAGCGATGCCCAGGGCTTTTTTCACGTCCCGACTTCGTGACCACCCAGCAGATCTGACGCAATGTCAACGACCGATTCCACGACCGCCGCTGGCCCGTTTCGTCGCATCGTTCTCAAACTTTCTGGTGAGAGCTTTGCACCACCGGGTGAACGCGGGATCAGCATGCAGGAAGTTGTGCATATCGCCAAGCAGACGTATCGCGCGCAGCAGCAAGGAGTGCAGATCGCGATTGTCATCGGCGGCGGAAACATTTTGCGAGGCGCACAGTTCACCGCGGGCAATTCCAGCATTCAGGAAGCGACAGCACACTACATGGGCATGATCGCTACCGTGATCAATGGCCTCGCCCTGCAGGACGCCCTAGAGTCGCTTGGCTGCGAGACGCGCCTTACCAGCACCGTGAAGATGGACGGCGTGGCCGAGCCGTACATTCGCCGTCGAGCGAAACGTCACCTCGAAAAGGGACGCATCGTGATTCTAGCCGGCGGCACCGGCGCGCCGTTCGTAACGACCGACACGGCCGCAGCGCAGAAAGCCCTGGAACTTGGTGCCGACATCCTCATGAAAGCCACACGCGTCGACGGCGTCTACAGCGACGACCCCGAGAAGAATCCACACGCGGAACTCTACCGCGAGCTGTCGTTCCAGCAAGTTCGTGAGCAAGAGTTGCGAGTCATGGATTCCACAGCGATCGCCCACTGCATGGAGCACGATTTGCCGATTTTGGTGTTCAATTATCGCGAAGATGGTAACATCGAACGCGCCGTTCGCGGCGAGACGATTGGCACGTCAGTCACCGCCCGCAGTTGAAGAAGTAAACGTGCAATGAAGTAATGACGAAACACCCAATGTCGAATGACGAAAGAATGCCAAAATACGAATGACGAACGACGTCGAGTTGGGCACTAGCGTTTCGTTATTGGGTATTTCGTTATTCGTACATTCCCCATCCCCAGATCCTAGCCCCTAACTGCCAGTCATGACTGCCGACGACATTCTCCTCGACGCTGAAGAACGCATGGAAAAGGCGATCGCCAAACTCAAGAACGATCTCACCGGCATTCGCACCGGGCGGGCGAACCCTGGCTTGGTCGATTCGCTCCGCGTGGACGTGTACGGATCGCCCACGCCGATCAAGCAGATCGCCGCCGTTAGCGCTCCAGAGCCATCGCAACTAGTGCTCCGTCCGTTCGATCCCTCCACGATCAAAGATATTGAAAAGGGCATCATCGGCAGCGACCTTGGGCTCGCTCCGCAAAACGACGGCAAGGTGATTCGCCTGAATATCCCCGCACTCTCCGGTGAAGTGCGCCGTTCGATGGTCGCCCGCACCAAGGAACTGGCCGAGGAGCAGAAGGTCGCCATTCGCAATGTCCGCCGCGACGGCAACAAGCATGCCGATCAGGCCGAAAAGGACAAGGAAATGACCGAGGACGACCGCGACTCACTCAAGAAGGAAATCCAAGACCTCACCAAGAAGTACGAAGGCCAGGCGACGGAACTCGCGAAGGCCAAAGAAGCGGAAGTGTTGGGGGATTAGTATTCATCCTGCGAATTGGGTATCTTACTCCCAAACTCGATAAAAAGTACTATACGAAAATCGATGCACAATGCATTCGGCGCTGAGCGGCACCGGATTCGTTGCTGACTCCCAGTGTTTGGTTTCCCACCAGTAACCAGAAGCATTGAAGGAGAGTGTAGTATGAGTTTCGTTGGCCACGGTCGTCCCCGCCGAGTCCAGGTGCTCGGTCTTCTCCTCGTAGTGATTTGCAACCTCAGCACCGATCGCTGCTCCGCAGACTGGGCCTTGTTTAGGATCAATCTCGACGGAACGGGTCTTGAGCAAATCTCCAAACCAGTCGAGAAGTTCTGCGGATCCCCGGACTGGTCACCCGATGGAGAGTGGATCGCATACGACACCTGGCCCAAGGAAGGCAACTATGCTGAGACGAAGGTCTGCCTCGTCCGATCCAACGGTGGAGATTCAATCGTCCTAGGGCGTGGCGCCATGCCGAGTTGGTCGCCGGACGGGACCCAACTTGTCTGCCACACCTATGACAGCCCGCCGACGAGCATCGTCATGAACGCAGATGGCAGCGGGCGCGAGATTGTGCTCAATCATTGGGGGAGCCCACGTTGGTCGCCTAAGTTCGATCGCATCGCGTCGATCAACAACCGGCTTCCGGCGATTCACTTGTTGGATCTGCGTACCGGAGTTGAAAGGGTCATCTTCTCGGATGGGCCCTATGCGAACCTAGGCTTCAGCATTTCACCCAGCGGACTACAATTCTGTTTTGGAACCACGGAAGACGGGGTGGCAATCGTAACCCTGGACGAAGAATCTCAAGAGAAGGACGTCCAGTGGCTCGTGAAGACCGGCTACACCAGCACCACTTCGTGGTCGCCCGATGGTAAGAAAGTAATTTACCAATGGGGTAAGACGAGCAACGATACGGCTCAACTGTACGTCAAGGACTTGACCTCCGACGAGCCGCCGCAGCGGCTGCCGTGGCAAGATCCCCAACGGACCTACGCCAGCGCTGATTGGTCGCCGGACGGAAAGTCCATCGTCTTTTGCAGTGTGATTGAGCGAAAGACACCATGAGGCGTAGCTCAGGTAATCATGCCAGGTGGACACGATGGTTGAGATTCCGAATCAGCTCTTTGCTCCTATTGCTGACGGTCTTTAGCCTGCTGATGGCCACTTGGACCGTTGTGGTCCGACCCTATCGCGACCAGATGAACGCGATGGCGAGCCTCAACGAGACGTTCGTTGGCAATATGACATTCAAGTCCACGCGCGCAGTTGGCTCAGCGTGGCGCGAGTGGCTCGTCAGTAAGATGTTGGGAGAGGAACATTACACGGAGATCATCTCCGTCGACTTGAGTGTGACCGGCGCAACGGCTGAACAACTGCAGCCGCTGGGTGATCTGAGGTTCTTGGAGGATCTTTCACTCGACCGGACCCAGGCCGACGACTCGGTGGTGAAATCGCTATTTCGGCTTACCCAATTGAAAACACTCTCTTTGAGTTACACTCCCATTACCGATCAGGGGATGAAAGGACTGCTCAATCACCCACAGCTTGAAGTGCTCTACCTGACTGGGACCGCAATTTCCGATGATAGCATCTCATCATTGACTAAACTCAGCACGCTACGGCAGCTGTACGTGCGTTGGTCGGCGTTCAGCAAGCAGGGCATTGAGCAACTAGGAACATCGTTGCCAGAGTGCAAAATTCACTCGCACTTGCTAACTCTGTCAGGGTAGTTCGTTTCTCCTGGGTTCGACCTAAGAGTGCTAGCACAGCTAAGCTTCTCTTGCTCGATTTCTGGCCGCGAGTCTATACTCGTCCACCGATACCCGTATGCTGCGCGCATCCCGTCGCGCGTGGACCCAAATTCTGCACTCGGTTTATGGAGAAACCGCTATGTCTCGCACCGAGACGACTCGCAAGGATGTTGATTCGCAGACCGCCCGCGCTCGCTTTGCCTCTTGGGCGTGGAAACACCAAATTGGTTGGATGGTGGCCGCCGCTGTCATCGCCGCGCTGCTGTTCCAGTTTCGTCAAGTTGAAGGCGATCGGACCGCACAGGCGCAGACCGCGCAAAGTGCTCAGCCTGCGACTACCGCCGCAGCGAACGAGCAACTACCTCGCAAGGAGCATCCCCAGCACGATGTGATGGCGCTGGTAAACGGCGCCGACATCAGTCGCGTGGACTTGATCAACGCGTGCGTAAAGCGATTCGGTGAAGATGTGCTGGAGAGCTTGGTCAATAAGCGGCTGATCCTGTCGCATTGCGAGAAACGCGGAATCTCGGTTTCGCAGCAAGAGATCGTCGACGAAGTCGATCGAATGGCGAAGCGATTCAAACTTGGTCGCGAGCAGTGGTTTGAGATGCTGGAAAAAGAACGAGGCATTAGCCCAGAGGAGTACGCTCGCGACATCGTTTGGCCGACGCTTGCGTTGCGAAAACTGGCTGCTGAAAAGGTTCAACCGACACGAGAAGAGATCGAAAAGGCCTACGAAAGCCAATACGGTGAAATGGTTGGCGCTCGGCTGATCGCGGTGAACAACGAGAATCTCGCCCAGCAGCTGCATGCTCAACTCGTTGCCAATCCGGACAGTTTTCCACGCGCTGCGATCGAGCATTCGATCGACGTTAACAGCGCCAGCGTCGGTGGACTCATCCAGCCGATCCGCCGTCACGTGGGCGATCCTGCCCTCGAGCGCGAAGCCTTCCGGATGCAGCCAGGTCAAATCTCACCGATCATCCCCGTAGCTGGGCAGTTTGTGATCCTCAAGTGTGAGAACCGCATCCCAGCCCGGCAAATCGCTCGAGGCGAGATCGAAGCGCAGATCATCGAGAAGATCAAGGACGAGAAACTCCGCGGTGTCGCGAACAAGTTGTTCACGGACCTCCAAAGCGCTGCCACACCGGTCAACGTCTACAACAATCCGCAGTTGCGTGAAACGATGCCTGGCATCGTGGCGACGGTCAATGGCGAACGCATCACGATGAATGAGCTTGGTAAAGAGTGTCTCGTTCGTCATGGCGAAGAGGTCCTCGACATTGAGATTTCGCAATTGCTGCTGGAGCAAGCACTCAAACAGGCCAACCTTCAGGTCACCGAAGCCGATTTGCAAGCCGAGGTTAGCCATGCAGCCGTGCTCGCCGGCGTCGTCGATGAGCAGGGCAACGCGGATCTTGAGAAGTGGTTTGCTACCGTGACCGAAGAAGGTGGCGTAGATCAAAAGCAGTACCTCCGCGACTCGGTTTGGCCGTCGGCTGCTCTCAAGAAACTCACCGCGAACAATGTGCAGGTTACCCAAGAGGATTTGCAGAAGGGCTTTGAAGCCAACTACGGCGAGCGGATCCGCTGCCGTGCGATTGTGCTCTCCACCATGCGTCGCGCCCAGGAGGTCTGGGACAAGGCACGCCGCAATCCTACGATCCAGTACTTTGGTGATTTGGCTGCCGAGTACTCCGTCGAGCCCACCAGTAAGGCGTTGCGTGGCGAAGTTCCGCCGCTGCAGCGGCACGGTGGGCAGCCGCAGCTCGAGCAGGCGGCATTTTCGCTTCAGCCCGGCCAGCTCTCGGGCATTATTCAGGTCGCCGACAAGTTCGTGATCCTGCTGGCCGAAGGCCGCACGGATCGGATCGACGTCGATTTCGATCAGGTTCGCGAAATCTTGGAGCGTGATATCTACGAGAAGAAGCTCCGCATCGCCATGAGCGAGAAATTCGAGTCGATCCGTGCCCAGTCGCGTATCGACAACTACCTGGCTGGCACGTCGCAAGCGCCACCAGCGCGCGGCCCAGTTCGCCAAGATGAGGCCGTACGTCCAACGTCCGCGCGACGGTAAAGGACGTTGGGAAGCGACGCCGACCAAGCACTTTGGTTCGCTGTCCGATGATTCCATCCATTGGGCAGCGAACTTGCAGTCGGTATAATTGGTCAGTGAGTGCATGCCTCGCCAATCACCTCCCGAGCCTCCCATGTCGGCTGACCCCTCTACAAACCAGGAACCATTTCACGTCGAAGTCGCGCAGCGAGTGACCCGGCTGCCACCCTACTTGTTTGGCCGGATCAACAAGATGATCTACGACAAGCGGGTGGCCGGCGACGATGTGATCGAACTGGGGATGGGCAACCCCAGTGACCCGCCGCAGGACCTGGTGATCGAGAAGCTCAACGAGGCGGCGCGCGACCCGCGCAATCACCGCTACAGCAAGTCCAACGGCATCGCCAACTTGCGTCGTGAGGTGGCGGCAAAGTACTTCAAGAAATACGGCGTGCGCGTCGATCCCGACGACGAAGTCATCACCTGCCTGGGCTCGAAGGAAGGTTTTAGTCACATGTGCCTGGCCTTGATGGGGCCCGGCGATACGGCGATCGTGCCAGCGCCGTACTTTCCAGTGCACGTCTATGCGGTTGCGTTGGCATCGGGCAACGTCATTTCTTTGCCGGTTACCGACAGCGAGAAATTCCTCTCCGACGTGGCCTACACGTGCGAGACGCTGTACCCCAAACCGAAGCTGTTGATCGTCTGCTACCCACACAACCCCTCCAGCGCAGTCGTTGAGCAAGAGTTCTACGACGAGGTCGTTAAACTCGCCAAGAAGTACAATTTGATGGTGATCAGCGATTTCGCCTACGCCGACGTCGCCTTCGACGACTACCAGCCGCCGAGCTTTCTCGCTTCGCCCGGAGCTGCCGAGGTAGGCGTTGAATTTACCACGATGAGCAAGGGCTACAACATGGCGGGGTGGCGCGTCGGTTTCTGCGCGGGCAACGCGAAGATGATTAGCGCACTGGCGACCATCAAGGGATACTACGACTACGGCATGTTCCAAGCGATTCAGATTGCCGCGATCATGGCGCTGAGACATACCGATGCGGCCGTGGAACAGCAGTCGAAGATCTATCAGGATCGCCGCGATGCGCTCTGCGACGGGCTAGCCCGCATCGGTTGGGAGCCGAATGTCCCCAAGGCTGGGATGTTCGTGTGGCAACCAATCCCCCAGCCTTGGCGTGACCGCATGAGCACGATGGACTTTGCCATGCTACTGCTGGAAAAGGGCAACGTCGCGGTCAGCCCAGGATCCGGTTTTGGACCGGCTGGCGAAGGCTTTCTACGCATGTCCCTGGTCGAAAACGAAGAACGACTCCGCCAGGCCGTCCGTCAGATCAAACGCTGCCTGACCGAGGCTGAAGCGGAGTTCTCCAGCGGCCCGGTCGCGTCCGTGTCGACTTAGTTCTGGTCCTCGAAGAATCGTGTAGTTCTCGCACGCTGAGGAAATCCCAACGGCTGGTTCTTGGGCCTCGATGGTGCGACGTACCTTGGAGCGCTCCCATCATGACAGCGATTTGCCGGCTCCGTGCGATGGCTAACAGCGATTTGAGCGGTCGGGCACTGTCGCCGACGGCACGTGGATTACTGAAGTGGAAACGACTGCTGTAAGCCTTTCAGATGTTTACAGATTCGATATCGAGACTTATTGAGCGTGATAATCTGGTATACTAGCCCACACGGCGACGCCGAGCGGATTGCGACGCACGACAGCTCTCAACAGATCTATCTCAATTTGCAAGAACAGAACGACGGAGAATTTCTCATGATTCGCTTTGTGTCAGCGTGTGTCGTTTTGTCGCAGGCGGTGCTGGTTCATGCACAGGCCAACCCCCAGCAACGAGTGTTCAGCGATGTCGACCATCTGCAGAAAGCTGATGGTGTAGATGAGGAGCTCTGGTCGAGAATCATGGGCTACCACGAGGTAACAGACGTGACATTCCATGGAGTCCACAAGCCGATTTCACTACTCATGGAATGGCGTATCTCGCAAAACGGCAGCTCCTACTACCGTTATGAGAAGGTGGATGGCGGTGAGCTTACAGGTGCCCAATGGGGACGGGCGACGGTCGATGCGACGAAGAAGCCGATGTGGTTGACTTTCCGATACCATGGTATCAGTTCAAACCGCGAGGCTGTGCTGCGGTGTATCTTCAAGGTCGAGGGCGATTGGATCACGATTGCCATTCCCGGTAGTGCTAAACACGGGCACTACAACTCGCAGCGACCGACGAGTTTTGACTCAACAGAGGAGAACGAGTACGTGGTGATGAAGATGGCAACCGCCGAGACGCAGAAAGAAGCGTTTGCGATCAAGGCTGATCGCGCAAGAGCGAGGGTAAGGAGCGATAAGCGGTCGCGCTAGATGGCCAGCTCGTATTGAGTGATCGTCCAAAAGGTGCATGACACCGGTTTGCACGTGAGGAGTGAAATGCTGAGGCTGACGGAAAACGGCCACTTTCTAACGTCCGTCGGCGAATCCGCCCGACTCCGCGTACCTGCCATCGCGATCGAGCGCACTCAACGTTCACCAGCAGCGCGCCGTTGGCGATCGCGGAGCGCATGGCCGATGCCGTCGGGTGGTGCTCGTTGCACGTAGATGGTCGAGACTCCGTGGCGATCGGCCTCACGGAGGAATTCGTAGAACGCGGCCGCATAGGCGTCTACGTTGTCGAATACGGCCGTCAATGCGAGCGATGCGGCGGCCTCGATCGGCACCAATCCGCAATAGGCGGACCGCGGTCCGCCTGCTGTATCGACCTCCGCCGGCGAATCGATCAACTGCACGCGCGCTTGCGGCTGATAGTGCGGGTGCAAGGTGCCAGGTGAACGGACGACGTCGGCGGTTTGGTGCGGTTCGGTGGTAATCTCCTCGGCGTCGGGTAGCACTTGTCGGATTTGCTCGATCGTTACCGCGCCAGGGCGGAGTATCCGAGCCACGGGACCGGTGCAATCGACAACCGTTGATTCGACGCCCAGCGACGGCCCGTCTTGGCGATACACGGCGTCGATCTGTCCCGTCAAATCCTGCAACACCGACTGCCAGCGCGTGCCGCTTGGTCGACCCGATCGATTTGCCGATGGGGCGGCGATCGGCCGCTGGGCCAAACGCAAGATTTCGGCGGCAACCGGATGGTCGGGCACGCGTACTCCGACCGTGTCGAGCCCGCCGGTGACCAGCGTCGAAATCTCGGCTCGCTTCGGCAACACGACGGTCAAAGGGCCTGGCGCGAACGCATCTAGTAGTGCTGCAGCTGTCGGAGTAAGCGTCGCCGCTGCGTCCGGCCAGCGACTAGACTCCGCAATGTGCACGATCAACGGATTGCTGCTTGGTCGTCCTTTGGCCGCGAACAGCTTCCGCACCGCCTCGTCGCAGGTGGCATCCACGCCCAGTCCAAACACGGTCTCGGTCGGAAACGCCACCAAACCGCCACCACAAAGCAGTTCCGCCGCTTTACGCGGCGAGTCGATCAAGGCGGTGATCATGGATCTTGGGAAGGGGCTAGAGATTTGAGATGAGAGGCGAGGGGTCGCGGGCTTTCTCACTGACGGTATCAATCGGACCTAGTGAACAATCCAATTTCGAGCGATTTTTGGTGCTAGGAGCTAACGCTGACGGCTTGCTTATACCATTGCAGAACCGACCAAGATGAGACGCGGTGGTTTAGGCGGTGGAATATCCTCCCATGATTTTGCTTCGAGAGTCTACTTGGAACCAGTGCAACGGATGCGGACCGTTAGAAGAATGAGCGAGGCAGTTACTCCAAGAAACGTCGTTCCGGCTTCTGGCACGATTGAAGACGGTAACGACCCGATTCCGGTTCCATAATTCAGTAGCCAGTCCGCCAGTCCAGCGGCAGTTTGATCGTCTCGCTGCCACTGTAAAAAATCTGCTCCGTCCACGTCTCCATCCCCGTCGTAATCTCCATTTGCCTCAGCCGCCACGAGTGTGACCGTCACTGCGGCATCAGCAGCAAAAAAATCTCCGGATCCGAAAGATGACGAGAGATCAAACGTGAATGCTGTACCGTCGGCAAGGAGTCCGGTCAGGCTAACATCTCGATCATCGATCGTGAACGCACTACCTACTTGCAAGGCATCAAGTAGTTGGCCGTCGAGCACGAATTCGGTGCCAAACAGATTGAAGGTGCTGCCTCCAATTATCACCGCATCGCCAACGGTACCGCCGGAGTAGTTCACTTCACCGCCCGGATCGACGAAGAAACTGCCTACCTGCCCGCCGGAGATGTCCACTACGCTGCCAACTGCCGCCGAGAAGAAGTCACCCACGTTTCCTCCGGAGATACTGACTTCGCTGTTGGAACCGGCTCGGTACGCGCCGCCGATAGTGCCACCAGAAATGTTGATTTCGCTATCCGTAGATTGGAAGCCATTGCCAATCAGCCCTCCCGAGATGTCGACCGTGCTCCCGCCGCTGACGGCGAAGGACTGCCCGACGATTCCGCTCGCAATGCCAACTGTGCTGCCAGACTCAACGGTGAACGACTGTCCTATTTCGCCACCCGTGATGTTTACGACGCTGCCTGAAGCCAAGAACGAATCTCCGACGGACCCGTTTGAAATGTGAACGGCGCTGCCAAGTTCGGCAACGAAGTTGTCTCTCACGACACCACCTGAGATGTTTACTTCGCTGCCAGCTTTTGCCTCAAACTCATCAAAGATGGTCCCGCCCGATACATTGACGGTGCTACCGGCAAAAGCATCGAAGCGCGAACCGATGCTGCCGTCTGACAGGTTGATGGTACTGCCAGAAAAGGCTTCCATCTGGCTCCCTACCGATCCTCCCGTTACTTCTAGTGTGCTCCCAAAAAACTCACTGCTCTCTCCAATGGAACCACCTTCAACGTTTAACGTGGCGTTCACAACGGCATAGTTCCTCTGCAGTGCCCCACCTGCCTGGACAGTGAGTGTTTGCCCGCTTCGCAGACCCGATGGCCCGCTCGTAACCGGAGAGTCTATCGTCATCGGAGTTAAGTCAATCGCCGGCAGCGGCTCTTGAACGAGCGATACGTTCAATAACTTGTCTCCGTCCAGGGGGCTGAAGATAAATGACGAGCCGTCCATTAATGTGCCAGTGAAGACGTCAGTAGCACCAAGTGTGACGCTAGCTGCGTGGAAGTCGGCTCCGTTCAGAAGAAACTCGTCTCCAACGAGCTCGACTCCACTACCAGTGGCACTAAATGATCCACCCACCGTTCCACCCGAGAGTCGTGCCACACTACCAGATGCCGCCGAGAATAGCTCGCCGAAGTCTCCACCAGTAATGTTTGCTTCGCCACCTGGCGCTACAGTGAACTGGTTGCCGATCGTCCCGCCGGAAATCGCCACTTGGCTGCCGGTTTGAGTCACAAAAAGGAACCCCACCTCTCCACCGGACACGTCTACTTCGCTGCCAGCACGGGCAATGAAGCTTCGCCCTACCGCGCCTCCGGTGATATTCACGACACTGCCAGAAAAAGCTTCGAGTCTAATGCCCACTTCACCGCCAGGGCCAACGTTGAGAATCTCATCGGCATTCAAATCAAAGTCGTCTCCGATAACAGTCGGCGGCGAATTGATGACGACTTGGGCAGCGGCTGCATTGAAAGAACAGGTTATAGTCAAAATAGCCAAGCAGTAGGAAGCACGCTTGCGAGTGAGAGTTGTCATGATCCTATCCTCCCGACTACAAAGTGATGCAATGCAACTGACTTTGTGCATGCGGACAAAAATGAGCAATCTCATCGGAGTCGGTCGTCATAACAAATGGTGAGTCAGGTGGGAGACTCGAAGTTGAACTCAAAGTACGCGCCTTCGACCAGATAACAACCGTCGTCAGCCTAGTCTGAAACAAAAAAGCCTTCCGTACCGTCAGTGCAGATGGCCCGCAACAATCCTGCCCTAGGTTCGCGGACGACAAGACCGTCGCCGCCCGGGATTTAATTCATAAATAGTGCAACCCATTCAGCTGTCGTCCGTCGGTTGGGGAATCAGCGCTTCGTATTGCTCGAGTGTGGCGTTGTCGAGGCACGCTTCGACGATCTCGCGTCCCTGCGGATCGAGTCCGTCCACCAAGAACCCGCGCAGTTGTTCGTGGAAGAATTCGGTAAGGAGCTTCGCCCCCTCATCGTAAGCTTCTTCGCCGACTTCCGGCTGGTGCGAGACATCCATGAACCACGTGCCAATCGTCTGCCCTTCGACCATGATCGTCTCTTTGTGGTAACCCAACAGCGGACAGCGTGAAGGCTTCAGGTCCGACGGTCGAAACGGTGCGGCACCGCGGCGAGAGAGGTATTCCCGCGCGATCCATTGAGGCGCGAAACCAACTTTCCAACATCCAATATGCTGGTTGGGGATCAACACGAACTGAGTCTTGGCGGTCTCCATGATCTGGTCCAGCAAGATGTTTGCCTGATCGACTTTCCGTCCGGTGGCAAACGGCCAGAACGAACCGACACCCTCCGATTGCATCCCGCCTTGATCGACGATCGAGGGGTTACCATGACCGCGCGGGGCGACCAATCGCCACAGCCACGCCAGCGATGGCGGCAACACTTGGAAGAGCCCGATGATGCCATAGGTCGGTCGTTCCGCAGTGCAGGGTGGGCAGCGGACGCCGAAGCTGCGGATGTCGACCGAAACCGGCTCGTCGACGACATTGGGGACGTAGTCCCGAGGCATCACGACGCGCGGGTTGGGGCAGGGTACGCCCGGCTCATCCTCTTTGTGCTCCCAAATCAGTGCCGTCGCATTCGGATGGGCATCGATATTCAGAAACAGCAGCGGTCCGGGAGGCGAGACGGTGATCTCTTCCAACAGCGGATCGATGCCGTAGTGCGTGATGTGGTTCACGCGAATGAACCACGCGTTTTCCGCATCGATCAGCGACAACTTGGCATTTGGCCGCTCCGATTGCAACGCGGGGTGACAGAGTGCCATGTCGTCGGTCACTGGGTACAGTTCACACCCACGCGGCAAAATCAGTCGACGGACGTCGCCGTTGACGGTGTTCTTGCCGAGCAACAACGTTCCGTCGGACTCGCGATGCATGTGTTCGAGCATTTCGCTCTTACCGCCGCCCGAGGCCCCCTCGTGCATGATGACGGTGGAATTCTCGTAAGGGGTCACGACCTTAACCGTCGAGCAGTGCGCCGTCGTCCACGGATCGTCGTCACGCTCGCCCAGCGTGAGCAGCATGCCGTACACGCCTTTTTTGGCCGAGGGACCAGGGTACAAGTTGTAGGAGAACAACTCGTGCAGGTTGAACCCATCGGGCTCAAACCGTCGGTTATGTACGACGACTTGCTTGCCATCAAAATGTGTGTGACGAAACGGCGGAGCGACATACAGTACCGCCTCATGGTGATAGTCGGCCCCAGCGGACCGTACTTCCTCGAGCGGCACGATTCCTTGGAGCATTGCCAAGCCGAGGGCGAAGAACCCTGCGTTGGCTGGAGCAATCGCCAGGGCATTGAGCGGTTCGTTCGGCAAGCCCGAGCGAAAAAAGAAACAGGCAATCGGCTGGTCACGGAGCCAGTCGAGCGTCTCCTCTCGCAAGTCGGCGAACTGCTTGCCAAATCGACCTTCGTAGGTCGGCTTGTCGGTGGCGGATCCGTCGCCCACGACCATGCACTCCGGATCTCGTCGACGCATATACGGCTCAAAGTAGTTGGCCGCTACGCCGTTTTTCGCCTGATAGACCTCGGCTTCACCGACAAAGCCTCGGCCGGCCACGTCGTAGCCGACGACGTATTTGCCATTGGGTGCCACTTCGCCCAATCCCAGCGATGCGTCAGGAGTCGCCAGTTTCACCAAATCTTCTACGCTGTTGGCCAAATGCAGTCGGCCTTGCTCCTGGGCAGCCTCGAGCACAGACATCGCGCTGTGCGACAGGGTCAGTTCCGGTAGATCCTTTAGCGGCATTTCTTTTTCGCTCGCTCTCTCGAATTGGTGATGAATGGGTACGTAAGTGCTTGCTCGGCCTGGAGTTGCCGCCGTACCAGGCCACGTCAAGGTTCCGAGCCCAGCAGTTTACCACACCTGCATGCCGGGCGGGAGTCTCACACCGCAGGCGTATTGGAACGCAATTTGGCCGGGAAGATGCTGATCGCGAGAACGCTTGGACGGATCCGATGGAGCACACCAAGCTTGTGGCAGGCAAAGACTTGCGCGATCGGGCGGCGTTCTGCGAGAGCGTGCCGTCGCCGAGCTACTCGACCGTGACACTCTTGGCGAGATTGCGCGGCTTGTCGACGTCGCAACCGCGGACAAGGGCGATGTGGTAGGCCAACAATTGCAACGGCACCGACGCGACGATCGGCTGCAGAAAATCGGCGACTGCCGGCACGACGACCACGTCGTCGGCGACGTCGTTCACGCGGCTTTCTGCCGAGTCGACGACGGCGATCACAGGACCTCCGCGGGCTTTGATCTCTTCGACATTGGCCAGCACTTTGTCAAACACCGCGCTTTGCGGCACGATGAACACGCTGGGAGTGTGTTCATCCACCAAAGCGATCGGACCATGCTTCATTTCAGCGGCCGGATATCCTTCGGCGTGGATATAGCTGATTTCCTTGAGCTTGAGCGCGCCTTCCAGCGCTGCGGGGAAGTTGAATTGGCGGCCCAGGTACAAAAAGTTATTGCAGTCGGCGTACTTCTCAGCGAGTTGACGGACGCGATCGTGGGTCGCTAGCGCTGCTTCGACCTGCTCGGGTAGTTTCTCGAGGTCTTTGATGATGCGGAGCCCAGCTTCGTAGCTGAGATGATGCAAGCGGCCAAAGTACAACGCCAACAGCGACATCACCACGCATTGCGCTGTGAATGCCTTGGTCGAGGCAACGCCAATCTCCGGACCGGCGTGAAGGTAGATGCCCCCATCGGCTTCGCGGGCAATGGTACTACCAACGACGTTGCAGATCGACATCGTGGGATGGCCTTTGCGCTTCATCTCGCGCAGCGCGGCTAACGTGTCGATGGTTTCGCCACTCTGCGTGATGGCGAACAGCAGCGTGCCAGGCCCCAGCGGCGGGTTGCGGTAACGAAGTTCGCTAGCGTATTCCACGTCGACTGGGATCCGCGCGAGCGCTTCGATCATGTATTCGCCCACCAAGGACGAATGCCAACTCGTCCCACAAGCGGTCAGCACAAAGCGCTTGACCGATTGCAACTGTTGGGGCGTGAGATTCAGGCCCCCAAATACGGCGGTCGCCGCGTCTCGATCAAGCCGCCCACGAAGCGCATTCCGCACGGTATCCGGTTGTTCGTAAATCTCCTTGAGCATGTAATGCTCAAATCCACCGAGCTCGATGTCGGCAGCTTCGATGTCGAGTACTTTGACGTCGTGACGCACATCGCCCTCGTCGCGATGAATCACGCGTATCGTGTCGGCAGTGACGACGGCAATCTCGTGATCGGCCAGGTAGACGATCTTGTCGGTGTGTCCTGCCAGCGGCGAGCCGTCGCTGGCGATGAAGTTCTCGCCATCTCCCACGCCGATAACCAGCGGACTGCCCAGTCGAGCGGCGATGATCACCTCGGGCCAATCCCGGAACACGATGGCCAGTCCGTAAGTGCCTTGCAGCTGCGCCAAGGCGTTTTGGACCGCTTGGACCAACGGTGCGAACGGATCGAGCGCAGCGCCGATCTCGTCGGGGAGGTTCTCCAGTTCAAGAGCGATCAGCTGCGCGATGACTTCGCTATCGGTTGCCGAGCGAAACTCGCAGCCCCGATCAAGCAGACGTTCCTTGATCGTGCTGTAATTTTCGATCACTCCATTGTGAACCAACGCGACGATTTGATCGCCGCCAAGATGCGGGTGCGCGTTCTCATCGGTGGCCGGTCCGTGCGTGGCCCAGCGTGTGTGTCCGACGCCAACATTGCCGGCAGCGGGACTGTCGTGAAGTAGCTTGGACAGGTCGTCGACGCGGCCGGCGGTTTTTTTCACGCCGAGCTGTCCGCCATCGCTGGTGACGACTCCCGAGCTATCGTAGCCGCGATACTCCAGCCGACGCAGACCTTCGAGAAGAAAGTTGGCCGCCTCGCTTGAACCCACATAACCGACGATTCCACACATCGAATTCTTCGACCTCCGACTAAGAGCGAACTGCTAGCACTGGTGGCTTCCGGCAACCGTCATACCGACAGGTTAGCAATTTCTCGAAAGTCACGCCATCTTAACGTGACCCGCTGGTCGTCGCGCATGGGGAGTGATCGATCTGCCGTGGAGCGATCGCTCGAATTTGGTTATCACAGGGTGACCCTATCCACGCATGAAAGGACGCATTGCGTTGTCTAATCACTCACAGAACTGTGTGCTCGTCATTCCTGCACGCCGACATTCGACACGTCTGCCGGACAAGTTGCTGCTACGTCAAACGGGCAAAACGGTACTGCAGCACACGTTCGAAGCCGCATGTCAGGCGCGAATCCCGCGAGAGATCTTGATTGCCACCGACGACGAAGACATCGCGCGCGAAGCACGAAGGTTCGGCGCACGCCCAGTCATGACAAGCGCCGAATGCCCCAGCGGTACCGACCGAGTGGCGGCGGCTGTCCGTCAGCTCGAAGATGAAGATGTTGAAATCGTGATTAACTTGCAGGGCGATGAGCCCGACATCGATCCGCGGGCAATCGACCGACTGGCCGAATCACTGTTGGAGAATCCGACGGCCGCGATGGCAACGCTCGCGACGGCCATCCGTGAGCGTGCGTTGCTGGATGATCCGGCTTGTGTGAAAGTAGTTTTTGATGGGCAGGGCAGGGCGATGTACTTCAGTCGCAGCGCAATTCCGCACGTGCGCGAGTGGAACGATGAGTTGCTCGCCGCGCAGCCCGCGATGTTCTATCAGCACATCGGTGTCTATGCCTATCGCCGCGAGCTGTTATTGCGGTTGGCGCAGCTTCCGCCGGGTAAGTTCGAACAACTGGAGAAGCTCGAGCAGCTTCGCGTTCTGGAAAACGAGGAGACGATTCTCGTCTCGGAGGTCGACGAGCCCACTCGTGGTATCGACACGCCGGACGACTATGCCGCCTTCGTCCAGCGCCGTCTGGCGGGTTAGTCGTGTGCGGCTGCGGCCAGCGAAATACGATCGCGTTCGTCGTCGTACTCCAGCGCCACTAACTCGGGTCGCTCTGCATCAGCGTCGAGTTGCCACAGGTGGCGATGCTGATAGAACCGCAGCAATTGTGTGTCACGTTCCGGCCCCATCGAACGTGCCCAAATGATCTTCGATCTGGTGATATCCGCCTTGTTGTAGACCCACTCTTCGTGACCGTTGTGATCGGGCGCGTATTTGACGAGCACCAAATGCTTGCCCGTCATGTCGTTCATCTTACGCTCCAGCCGCGCGCGGTGAAATTGCCACTCGTCCGGCTGCCACATGACGTATTGGGCAAACAGAGTCGGCAGTGCCATCACGTGAAGCACGAGAATCGTCGGCACCGCGTAACGCGCCCAAGTATGCCCCTGTCGCGCCAACGCGGAGAGATAACGCAATCCCTGCACCACCAGTAGGAACAGCAACGGCACCGCCGGCGCAAAGTAGTGCGGATACAGCCAGCAGACCGAAAGTTCCGCCACTAGAATCACCGCCAAAACGGCCCAAGCGAATCGCAAACGTCGTTGTGCGAGCAACGGTCGCAAAGTCAGCAAGACCGGCAGCCAGAGCACGCCACCAAGGAAGAACCGTGCGGCCTGGTGCAAGTCCTCCGACTTGGTCAGCCACCAACCCACAAAGTGCTGCTGGTTGATGAAATCTTCGATGCCCCAACCTGTATAGAAGTCGCGCATCTCTGCGTGCTGGTACTCCGGAACCCGCTGGGGCGATTTCCAGAGAAAGAGCGGACTGTAGCCGTACTCTTGTTCGTGTACTTGATAGGGCATGCGGAAGGGATCGCCAGTCACGATGCAGTTGTAGGTTCCCAGGAGTGCACATCCAAACCACAGTACGACCAGCACTGGAATGATCACATGCGCGGCGATTGCCAAAAACTCACACTTATGTCGGCGAATAATCCACACCAGGAGCGCGACAGCGATGCAAACGCCTACCAAGAAGCCCTCGAACGGCCGCGTGGCTGCGAGCAACACCGCTCCACAAGCCATCAACGTCGACGTCGACACACGTGCCTGTTTGATCGTGTGTGCCAGTCCGCCAAACATCAGCGCGCCGCCGGCCATGGGCAGACTGCCGCCCCAATAACTGAGCGACCAGCGCACCGTGATCATGCCGTGCAGCGCAACCAGCAAGCCGCCGAGCAGCGCCCAGCGGCTCGGCACCCAACCTTGCAGCATCCAACACACGGCGGCTGCCGCAAGTGCGGAAGCAAGCCATGCACCCACAATCGGATGACCGCCCAAGATTTGGCCGATCGCCAGAATTGCGCCCTGGCCAGGCTGGTACTTCGAGGCATACGACGGTTTTTGGATGACGTGGAACGTTTCAAAGTGCTGCCAAAACAGATTGGTGTCGTTGGTGACACGCCCATTGGCGAACGTATCGGCGGCGAGCAAGTAACTGAACTCGTCGTGGATTTTAGGCACGGGCGCACGCACGGCAGTGAATACGGCCCCTACTGACAGCGCGACTACCGCGCACAGCAGTATCGCCAGACGATGGTTCTTCGCGATCGCATCGATCCATCGCCAAATGCGTGTGTGGCGGAGGTTGCTCATTCCGCTTGCTCCGCGTCAGGCTTCTGGGCAAACACCACATACTGCGCTCCCAGCGGAAGCCGATGGACGAGCCGCTCCAGCGGACGGAGCCAACTCAAGCTACGCGGGAATAGGAACCAAGCGTCGGTCCTTAGCACGTTGAAGCCGGCCAAGCGGAGCATCTGCCGGCAGCCGACCGGCGAGATGACGATCGCGTCGCGATCAAAGGGAATCCGACTCATCACGTACCGGGTACCAGGATTCCAGGGGTTGTTCTCCCACAGGGCGAACCAACCACCGGGTCGCAATGCATCAAAAACTGTCTGCAGCGCTGCTTGTCGCGCCGTCGGATCGATATGATGGAAGACACCGTTGCAGTAGGCCAAATCAAACGCGTCGGCACTGATCTGATCGCTCTTGGCGACAAATTGCGTGTCCGCGTCGCCGAGTTCGTCGCGCGCGCGGTCGATCGCGGCACGGGAGGGGTCGAAGCCGCAGATGAACTTCGGCCGCAGCACTTCCCGGATCAGCGGAACTGCCAATCCTACGCCGCAACCAAAGTCGAGGACTCGTTTCACACCGGCGATGTCCGACAAGACCTTGGCCGTCCACTCGATGCGTTGGCGAGCGAAGTACTCTGGACTTTCGCCCGAGATGCTTAGGCCTTCGTTCAGCGCCTGTTCGTATTGCGCGGCGTAGGCGTCGAAAGCTGCGGAATCGGCCGTAGCTGTGGTCATGGGTTTGCAGTCCGTCCGCCTACTTGCTTCTTGCCATCCGTAGGATACTGACGAAGAAGCTGGAGAAAATCGTTTGACAGCCCAGCGCAATCAGTGTCACCCCAGGAATCACCCACCGCATCGTCATTGCGTAATCGAGTGCTCCAAAGCTAACCGCCGACCATTGACTTACGGCCGATATCATCAATCCGCCGCCAGCGACCACCGCGACGACTCCCGCGAGTAAGCAGCGCTCCAGTGTCATCACGCTGAGATATCGACTGAGCTTTCTGTCGGGGGGGACCAGTCCTTCGGAAATGGCAAACGTCTTGGCGAACACAGCGAACTGCAGCAACTGCGATCCCAACAGGACGGCCAAGCTGGCTGCGAGCAAGGTATGTGCGTCGAGCGTCGCGCCGAACAGGCTGATTCCGGGTAGCGCCAATGCGTAGCCCAGCAATCCCATCAACATCAATCCCAGACCCGGCACCAGATACAACCAGCGGGGACTATACATCAAGAAAAACCGCAGCGTCCGCCAACCATCGCGCACCGTGCGCAAATGCGGCGCGTGAGATTTGCGACCATCGGGATGCAGCGTTGTCGGCACTTCGGCGATGTCCGCCTTGAACAGGCTGCTCTTGATGATCATCTCGGTGGCGAATTCCATGCCCGGGCTGCGCAAATTCAGGCGGTCGTAGAGCGAGCGCGTGAACCCACGCAGTCCGCAATAGACGTCGTGGATCGGCGCGTCGAACATCTTTCGCACCATGAACGAGAACATCGGGTTGCCCAGCCAGCGATGCGATTTGGGCATCGCTCCCGGCAACACCATTCCGCCGCCGCTGGGAAGTCGGCAGCCTTGGGCCAACTCGTGACCGGCGCGAAGCTTGCCGACGAATTTCGGAATCTCCAGAAAATCGTAACTGTCGTCAGCATCGCCCATGATGATGTACTGACCGCGTGAGGCTTCGATCCCGCCACGTAAAGCGTTGCCGTAACCTTTTTCTTTCACGTGCACGACGCGAGCACCGAGTTCTAGGGCGATTTCGATCGAGCCATCAGTACTGCCGTTGTCCGCGACCACGATCTCGCCGTGGATGCCCTGTTCCTTCATCGCGCGGTGGGCCTTGTTAATGCAAATCGCGAGCGTGTCGGCTTCGTTCAGGCACGGCATCACGACCGAGAGTTCCAACTGACCCGCTGGGACTCGGGTTTCCGTTGGGGTCGGCTCGACCGTAACCAGGCACTGCCGAATCGCTTGCTCGGCCTGTCGCAGGCGGCTGAGCATCTCCTCGGGCGAGGTGCTCGGAAACGCCGAGGTCGTGGCGGTGATTTCTTCGGGTAAGAGTTCGGAGTTCGTCATTTTGGGTATGCCTGCAAATGAGACCGCATGCCGTAAGTGCGCGCAAGGCGTCGCGCAAACATACGTTGCAGGGGGAGCGTGTCAAAAACTGCCCAGCGATCGCGTTCAGCCCGATCGGGATAACTGATACAATCGATTGCTCGATGACCGCCGTGCCTGAAAACTCGCTTCGTTTGCCGCTACTGATCACTGGTGTCGCCGGTGTCGCAGGTTACAACGCGCTGTCGTACTTTCAGGAAAAATACCCTGGGCAAGTGATCGGCATCCGCCAGGAAGATAACTGGCCGCTGACCCGTGCGGGCGTGGAAGCTTGCAATGCCGAGGATCGCGACACGCTGCTGCGATTGTTCGATCGCCATGAGTTTCGCAGTGTGTTGAATTGCGCTGGCAACTGCGCGTTACGGGCGTGCGAGTTGGACACCCGACTGGCGTGGCGCACCAACGTCGAAGGGTTGCTGAACATCCTGTCGATCATCGCTGATCGCGATGTGCGGTTGGTACATATGTCGGTCGATCTGGTATATGGCGGTCGCGATGACAATGACTTGGGCTGGATTGGCCATCGTGAGCACGACGCGGCCGACCCGGTGACGGTCTACGGCAAGACGATGGTGGCCGCCGAGCAACTGCTCGTCGATTGGATGCCCCAGGCGTGTACGCTCCGCATCTCGCTACCGATGGGAATCAGTTTCAATGGTCACGCCGGCGCAATCGATTGGATTCAATCACGATTCCAGAAAGGCCGGCCCGCAACGCTTTATTTCGACGAAGTGCGCACTCCGACCTACACCGACTGCCTCAACCTGGTGTTCGAGCGTGTGCTGGGCGGCAATCTCTCGGGTCTGTACCACGCAGGCGGACCGCGCCGATTGTCGCTGTACGAAATTGCCCAGATCATCAATCGCGTCGGCGGTTACGATCCGTCACTACTCATGGGTTGCCCCCGACTAGACGCCGGCCCCGTGCCACCGCGCGCCGGCAACGTCGCGCTGAACTCGGCGGCACTCGCTGACGATCTCGGCGCCCAACCGTTCGATCCCTGGCCGCTCGACGAGCAATTCGTGCCCCAGAGTCGCGATTGGCACCATCAACGCGAAGGTTTTACAGGTTCGCCCGAACTGCTTCAACGCGTCCTCTATCGCAACCCGCGTCGACGGATGGCAGCTGAGGAAGCTGGTTGAGTCGGACGGAGATGTGCATTTGCGCCGCTGTCGAGTTTCCCGCCTCGACGTAAATCGCTGGAAATAAAGGCGTTCGTCCGCTACGCAGAGTTTCGTTGGGAACCGACCGAGCGCGGAATTCGATTGATCGGAAGCTACCGCCCGGTTAAACTCTTGGTGTTGAACCATTCGGTTCGTCATGAAAGGTTTGACCACTCCCATCGTTCAAGGCACCGTAGCGGGAGGCTCCACATGATCCGCACCCTGATGATCTCCTTTGTTGCTTCGGCACTTACGACAGCAGCGGCCAACGCTCAGGTCAATGGCCCCGGCCCCTCCGATCCCAACGATTTCGACACGGTCATCAATCTTCCCGATGACCAGGACTCGATCGGCGGCAGTATCGGCAACAGTGATGGCTCTCCTACCCCCACGACTCAGCTTAACGTGGCGGGCGGCGGCACCGTGGAGGGCGGCTTTGCTGCCGACGCCGGCGGCGAGGTGAACATCCTTGGCGGCTTCGTAAGCAGCGGCTTCGACGCTAACTTCGGTAGCGAGGTGAACATCATCAGTGGCTCGGTGGCTGTTGACTTTGACGCCAATGCCGGCAGCTTGGTGAGCATCAGCGGCGGTAGTGTGAGCGTCTCGTTCGAGGCCAACACGGACAGCGTTGTGAGTATCAGCGGTGGCAGCGTGGGCGCTGGCTTCATCGCGCGCGATGGTTCCGAAGTGAGCATCAGCGGCGGCAGCGTTGGCGGCTTGTTCCAGGCAAACATTGGCAGCACGGTGAACATCACTGGTGGCAGCGTGGGTAACGAGTTCCTCGCCGCAGGCGATCTGAGTATCAGCGGTGGCAGCATTGGTGATGGATTGGACGCATTCGCCGGCAGCACGGTCACCATCAGTGGCGGCATTGTGGGAGCAGACTTCGACGCCTTTTCTGGCAGCATAATCAATATCAGCGGTGGCAGTATCGGCGATGGCTTCGCGTCCAACGCCAGCAGTGAAGTGAACCTCGTCGGCACCGAGTTCTCGCTCGACGGCGATCTGCTGGATTCGCTGACTCCTTACGATCCGTTCACCATCACCAACCGCGGCGGTCAAGCCCTCGCAGGCACATTGTCCGACGGCTCAGGGTTCGACTTCGTGCTCAATGATTCGGCGGTTGCTGGCGAGGACTTCTTCGCAGCTGACGCGCTGCTGACCGTCACGCTAGTTACTCCTGGCGATTTCAACCTAGACGGCAACGTAGACGGCACCGATTTTCTGTTGTGGCAACGCGACCCTAGCATTGGCGACCTGGCAGACTGGCAAGCCAACTATGGTGATATACTCACTCCAGGCGACTTCGACCAAGACGGCCACGTCAACGGCGGCGATTTCCTCCCCTGGCAAAAGGACCCAGCCATTGGGGATCTGGCTGACTGGCAAGCGAACTACGGCCCCGGCCCCGTTAGTTCCAGTCTGGCAGCGACCAGTCTGCCGGAGCCAAGCACTGCGATGCTCATGCTCGCCATGCTGATCTCACTTGCCGGCGCGAGACGATAGGCGTTATTTGTCTGCCGGTTCATTGCGTGGGTTAGAACACACCCAGGCTTCATGCGCTCCTGCGCTTTGTCACCGTGGGCGGCTGACTGCTCATCGCCGTTTCGCCAACAGCGCATGAGACTTTGTCATTGAGCCATCGGCCGGCTAAGTCGCCACAGGCACTCTCCTGCAACACTCTCGTGTGCGGATGCTCACTAGTTGCGATCTGCGCGCGATCGATGCACATAGAAGTACTGGCGTTGAACTGTGAATCGCCAGTTTTCGAGTGCAGCTGCAGTTGATTGCCGCATTCTCTCCATTTCGCTAATCTTGAGATATTGATGCTTTCATTCTATTTCATCTATTCGTGAGAGGTTCGGCCTCTCGTATTCTTCAAGGCAACAGAGAAGGTGAGGCGATCATGATCCGTTCCGTACTCGTTTTATTTCTACTCTCATTTTGTGAGCCGCCGGCGGCCACCGCCCAAGTCAACGGCCCCGGCCCGTCCGATCCCAACGACTTCAATAGGGTGATCAACCTGCCTGCTGACGTGGTTTCCTTTGGAGGGAGCTCTCCCCACCGCGACGGTACAACGGATCAGCTCAACGTAGCAGCAGGCGGCAACCTGACGTTTAACTTCAATTCACTCGCCGGCAGCGAAGTGAACGTCATCGGCGGTCGCGTGGACTCGTTCTTCGACGCGTTCGACGGCAGCGAGGTCAACGTCATCAGCGGTGTCGTCGGCGGCGACTTCGAGGCTCACGCTGGCAGCCTGGTGGACATCAGCGGCGGCCGTTTTGGTTTCAACTTCCATGCGTTGGACGGTAGTGACGTGACCATTAGCGGTGGCGGCTTTGGGTTGCGATTTGAAGCCTTTGCCGGCAGCGACGTGGAGCTTGTTGGTGGCGAGTTCTTGCTCAACGGTGCCACATTTAACGATCCGACAATTACGCTGATGGCCAACGACGTGCTGACCGGCACGCTCGCCGACGGCTCGACGTTTCTGTTTACACCCCAGGTCGGTGACAGGCTTGACGATGTGACGCTCACCGCGGTGCCTCTCCCGCCCGTGGACACGACACCGCAAGTGGTAAGCACCGACGTCTCGGCAGTCACGCCCTCGGGTTTGCGTGCGGGCCAGACGCTGACGCTCCAACCAGGTGGATCGCTGGGCGACAACTTCGCAGTAATCGGCGGCACACTGAACGTCGAGGGTATCGTCGGTGATGGATTGGAAACCGCCTACGGTGCCGTGGTGAACATCAGCGACGGTAGCGTGGCTGACCACTTTCAGGCTTTCTCCGGGAGCCAGATCAACATCAGCGGCGGCAGTGTGGGCAGAAGTTTCGTGGCCAACTCCGGCAGCGAGATCAACATCAGCGGAGGCGACGTTGGCCTATTCTTCCGCGCGTTGGCTGGCAGCGAGGTCAACATCAGTGGCGGCCGCGTGGACAGTTTCTTCGAGGCGTTCGCGGGCAGCGCGGTCAACATCAGCGGGGGTAACGTTGGCGTTGTGGTCAATCCCGGCAGCGAGGCAAAGATCAGCGGCGGTGCCATCGGCTTCATCGGAACCGAACCAGGCAGCGACGTGGAGTTGATCGGCGGAGAATTCAAACTCAACGGCGCCACGTATGCCGATCCGACGATCACGCTCACAGACGGTGATGTGTTCACCGGTACGCTGGCCGACGGTTCGTCGTTCATTTTCTTAGATGATCTCAACGACGTCACGCTGACCACGGCCACGCTGCCGCCGCTGGACACCACGCCGCAGGTAGTGAGTACCGACATCTCGGCGAGAGTACCATCGGGACTGCGCGAGGGCCAGCAGCTAACACTGCAAGCCGGTGGCGTGCTAAGCAGGCACTTCTCAGTGGTCGATGCAACGCTAAACATCGAAGACGGCATGGTCGGCGATAGGCTGAAAATGGCCGGCAGCGAGGTGAACATCAGCGGTGGCAGCGTGGGCAACAGTGTCGGGGTCTTCTCCGGCAGTGTGGTTAACGTTAGCGGCGGCGATGTGGGCGACGTCTTTAGTGCGTACGCAGGCAGCGAGGTCAACATCAGCGATGGCAACTTCGGTTCCCGGTTCCGCGCCGACGCCGGCAGTGTGGTGAACATCAGTGGTGGCACTTTCGGCGAGAACTTTGCGACCGTATTGGGCAGCGTGGTAAACCTCAGCGGCGGAAGCATAGGTGAACGTTCCTTCGCCGCCGGCGAACTGAACATCAGCGGTGGCAGCGTCGGCGAAGAGTTCGTCGCTAGTCGTGACGGCGAGGTGAACCTCCGCGGCGGCAGCGTCGGCAATCGCGCCCGAGCGTTCTCCGACAGCGAGGTCAACGTAAGTGGCGGTAGCTTGGGCGACGGCTTCCGGGCCCATGCCGGCAGCGTCGTAAACATCAGTGGCGGCCGTGTGGGCGACGACTTCCTGGTCGAGGCGGGCAGTGTGGTGAATGTCACTGGCGGCAGCGTCGGTGACAACTTCCGCTTCGATGCTGGTAGCGCGGTTCAACTCAGCGGCGGTAGCGTAGGCAATCGCTTCGGGGCCCGCCGCCGTAACGCCGAGGATCTTGAGCTGATCGGTGGAGAGTTCGTACTCAACGGCGCCACCTTTGACGGTCCGACGATCACACTAGCAACGGGTGACGTATTTGCTGGTACGCTGGCTGATGGCTCGACATTCATCTTCAGCCGTCAAGTTGGAGACAACCTCGACGGTGCGACGCTAACCCGCACACAGCTGCCGGCGCTGGACACCGCGCCGCGGTTCGTCAGCACCGACATCTCGGCGAGCGCGCCCTCCGGCCTGCGCGCGGGCCAGACGCTAACGTTGCAAACCGGCGGGGTGCTGGGCGACAACTTCGCGGTCGTCGGTGCGACGCTTAATATCGAAGACGGTGTGGTGGGTCGAGGGCTAGAAATCGCTGACGGCGAGGTCAATATCCGCGCCGGCGATGTCGGCTTCGGCTTCAACGCGTTCTCCGGTAGCGTGGTGAACATCAGCGGCGGCAACGTCGGCAAATTCTTCGCCTTCAACGGGAGCGAAGTGAATATCAGCGGTGGTAACGTAGCATCCGATTACGAGGCGCTGGCCGGCAGTGTGTTGAACATCAGTGGCGGCACCGTCGGTGACAACTCCCAGGCTATGTTCGGCAGCGTGATGAACATCAGTAGCGGCAGCGTGGGCACTTTCTTCGAAGCTCACCCCAACAGCGTGATAAACATCAGCGGAGGTAGTGTGGGCGCCTTCTTCGAAGCTGGCATCGATAGCCTGGTGAATATCAGCGGCGGTACGGTGGGCGATCGGTTCCGCGCCCGCTCGGTGGTCGACATCAGCGGCGGTAGTGTGGGTGCGCGGTTCGATGCCTTCGGCGGCAGCGTAGTGAGTATCAGCGGCGGTAGTGTGGCCGATGGCTTCAACGCGAACGCCGGCAGTGTGGTGAACATCCGCGGCGGCAGTGTGGGTTCCGATTTCGATGCCTTGCCTGGCAGCGTGATCAACATCCGTGGTGGCAGCATGGGCGACGACTTTTCCGCCTTCGCCAGCAGTGAGGTAAATTTGTTCGGTACCAAGTTCTTTCTCGATGACCAGCCGCTAGACGCGCTGATTCAGGATGAGCCGTTCACCATCGATGACCGCGGCGGACAGACGCTCTCAGGTACGCTGGCCGACGGTTCGGCGTTCAGCTTCCTGCTCGACGATACGCGTCTTGCCGAGGACTATTTCTCCGCCGCCGCACTGCTGACGGTGACGCTCGTGCCCGAGCCAACCTCCGCCGTCCTCCTGCTATTAGCCTTTGTCGGCTGGTCTTCGCACGGTCGCTCCCACGCGCCGACCTAGCGATCGCGACAATCGCCGACGGACATCAAGACCGCTGCTGGCTCGCCCAGCAGCGGCTTTTGCACTTCCTCAGACGCGACACGTGACGACGGATCCTCGCCGAGCAACTGTGCTGGGCCGGTACGATTCTGATAGTGACGGAAAACCACCACGATTTTTTTGCGTGGCCACGCGCATATCTGATCGATAATGCCTAACTTCTCAGCCGTCATGCTGTTGGGTGCCGCATGGTGTTTGCCGGACTATTCACATTCGACTAAACTAGGGCGGATGGACCGTCCCGTCGAGTGACCCGCAGCGGGGCTTGGCCGTCCCTGTTACATCCTCTTCAAACGGGAAGGGAACTACCACGGAGTCACGGAGGACACTGAGAACGTAGCAACGTCGTTCCTATGCAGTAGTAACAGCTCTCCGTGCCCTCCGTGTCTCCGTGGTAAAACCTGACCAGCCAATGAAAATCTCCAAGGCAGCCTGCCCATGATCCGCACGCGGATGATCTCCTGTTTCGCTGGGTTTCTCACAGCGGCTCTCCTAGCCGCACCAGCCACCGCCCAGGTCCACGGCCCGGGTCCGTCGGATCCCAGCCTCTTCGACACGGTGATTAACGTGCCTGATGAGTTGCCGTCGATTGGTGGCAGCATTGGTAATAGCAACGGTGACGCCACTCCAACGACGCAGCTAAACGTTGAAGACCTCGGCTCCGTCGGCTCGCGCTTTAGCGCCAACTCAGGTAGTGAGGTCAACATTCGTGGCGGCACGGTGGCAGAGAGATTCCGGGCTTGGCCCGGTAGCGAAGTGAACATCAGCGGCGGAGAGGTCGGGCATAGTTTCAGCGCTCAACTAGGCAGCGTTGTGAACATTGCCGGCGGCAGCGTAGGTGGTGCCTTTTCAGCTCACGGCTTGGTGGATATCAGCGGTGGTAGTGTGGGCAGCGAATTCACGGCCGGCTCAAATAGTGTCGTGAACATAACTGGCGGTAGTTTGGATCGTGGCTTCGAGGCTCTTTCCGGTAGCACGGTCAACATCAGCAACGGCCGCTTCGGCACGGAGGATGTAGTCAGTAACAGCTATGCGTTCCTAGGCGACGGCGGCAGCCAAGTGAACATCAGCGGCGGCAGTTTCGGCGGATTTTACTATTCGTTCTTTGCTGCAGGCGTGGCGAACATCAGCGGCGGCAACTTCGGCTTCGAATTCGAAGCCTACGGTAGCGACGTGCAGCTGATCGGCGGGGAGTTCGAGCTTAACGGAGTCGCCTATACTGAACCAACGATCACGCTGGCAAACGGCGACATCTTCACCGGTACCCTAGCCGACGGCTCCTCATTCATCTTCCTCGGTGACTGGTTTGACACCCTCGATGGCGTGACACTGTCACCGTCGTCATTACCGACGCTGGACGCAATGCCGCGCTTAGTGAATACCAATATCTCCGCGACCGCGCCCTCCGGCTTGCGTGCGGGCCAGACACTGACCCTAGTATCCGGCGGAGTGATTGGTGACAACTTCGCCGCGGTTAGCGCGACGCTCAACATCGAAGGCGGCGTCGTGGGACGCGGATTGGAAGCCTCCGGCAGCGTGATCAACATCAGTGGAGGCAGCGTCGGCGAGGGCTTGATCGCACTTTCCGGCAGCGAAGTCAACATTAGTGGCGGGATTATCCGTGAGCGAATTCACCTCTTCCCCGGTAGCGTGGTGAACGTAAGTGGGGGCAGCGTCGACACGCTCAGTGCGCTATATGACACTGAGGTCACAATCAATGGCGGCACCTTCGGAAGGCTTTTCGCCGACTCGCGGAGTAACGTGGAACTGATCGGCGAAGAATACAAGCTCAATGGTGTCGGTTTTACCGGGTCTTCGATTACTCTTGACGCGGGCGACGTATTCACTGGAACGTTGGCGGACGGTTCGGTTTTCCTCTTCAGAGGGCAGTTCGACAGACTCGGAGACGTCACGCTGACCTCGGCGCAGCTGCCGCCGCTGGACACGACGCCACGGGTTGTGAATTCCGACGTCTCGACGACGGCACCATTCGGTTTACGGGCGGGCCAGACACTGACCGTCGAGCCGGGCGGCGTACTAAGCAACGGGTTTGCCATCGTGGATGCGACGCTTAACGTGCAAGATGGCCTCGTTGGTCGCTGGTTAGAGACTACCGGCGGAGAGGTTAACATCAGCGGGGGTAGCGTGGGCGAGTATTTCGGCGCTTACTCCGGCAGCACGGTGAATATCAGTGGAGGTGATGTAGGTGATGGCTTCGATGCCAACTCCGGCAGCGTGGTGAATATTAGCGGCGGCACCGTGGGTGACCACTTCGATGTCGACGGCAGCAGCGTGAGGATCAGTGGTGGTACGATTGGCGACAACTTCGAGGCTTCCGGCTGCGACGTGACCATTAGCGATGGCCGCGTCGGCAGAGAATTTAAGGCGGTCGGAAGTGTGGTTAACATCAGCGGTGGCAACGTGGGCGCTGGCTTCATCGCGCGCGATGGTTCCGAAGTGAGCATCAGCGGCGGCAGCGTGTCGAGGAATTTATCGGTCACCAGTAGCGTTGCAAACGTACGTGGGGGCTACGTGGGGAGTTTCGGCGCGCATTCTGGTAGCAAGGTCAACATTAGTGGTGGCACAGTCGGCTCCTTCGCTGCCAACAACGATAGCGTAGTCAACATCAGCGGCGGTAGGGTGAACTCCGAATCCAACGCCAGCTCGGGTAGCACCGTCAACATAAGCGGAGGCCGCGTGGGCAATCACTTTGATGCTCACTTCGGCAGCGTGGTAAATATCAGCGGTGGAATTCTTGGCGATACGTTCAACGCCGAGGCTGGCAGCAAAGTGTACATCAGCGGTGCTAGCTTCGGTGAGGAATTCAGAGCCCTCTCCGCCAGCTGGGTCAAAATTAGCGGCGGCAGCGTGGGTTCTAACTTCCACGCGAATTCAGGTAGCGATGTTGATCTGGTCGGTGGAGAGTTTCAACTTAATGGCGTGGCATATTCCGATGCGACAATCTCGCTCGCCGAAGATGACATTTTCACTGGTACGTTGGCCGATGGCTCTTCGTTTGTCTTTACCTCACTCGCGTCGGACGAACTGTACGAGGTGAAGCTGACCACGGTTGCGCTCCATCCGGCGGATACAACGCTGCGAGTGGTGAACTCCGACATCACGGCAACGACACCCTCGGGTTTGCGCGCAGGTCAGGAGATGTCGGTGCAACCGGGAGGAGTATTGGGTGGCCACTTCGCGGTGGTTGACGCGACGCTCAGCGTTGAAGGTGGTGTGGTTGGAAGTGGGCTAGAAGTTGCGCGGGGCGAGGTGAAGGTTGGCGGCGGTAGCGTGGGTGACTATGTACGAGCCTACTCCGGCAGCGTCGTGAACATAAGCAGCGGTAGTGTTGGTGGCTACTTCGACGCAAATTCCGGCAGCGTCGTGAATATCAGCGGTGGTAGCGTTGGCGACTACTTTGGGGCCCTATCTGGTAGCGTGGTCAACATCAGCGGAGGCAGCGTCGGCGAGCGCTCCCGTGCTCACACGGACAGCGTGGTAAATATCAGCGGCGGTAGTATTGGCGCCCGCTTTCAGGTCAACTCTGGTGGCGTGGTAAACATCCGCGGTGGCGAGTTCGGCGCGAGCTTCACCGCGTTTGGCGAGGTGAATCTGTTTGGTACCGAGTTTTTCCTCGACGGTGAACTGTTGGAGACGCTAGTCCTGGATGAGACCTTCACAATTACGACCCGCGCGGGCGCAGTACTTTCGGGCACATTGACAGACGGCTCGGCGTTTAGCTTCGACCTTATGAGTCGGTTCATCTCAGGAGAGGACTATTTCCCGTCTGACACGCTGACAGTGACACTGGTCACGCCAGGCAATTTTGATCTCGACCGTGACGTCGATGGCACCGATTTCTTGCATTGGCAACGGAACGCTAGAAACAGGACGCTTGCTGACTGGCAGGCAAAATACGGTAGTCCTGACCACGGGGTCAACGGCGGCGATTTTTTGCAGTGGCAGAGAAACCCTGGGTTTGGCGATCTTGCCGATTGGCAAGCCAACTACGGCAACATGTCTGATGGTGCCGGCCTGGAAGCCACCAGTCTGCCGGAGCCGAGCACGGCGATGCTTGTGCTCGTGGTGGTCCTTACCTGCACGGGCAGTTCGCGGCGTAGGCACTCGAACCACTGGCCCAAAAATCGTTGCTGAATTGGTGGCTGCGATCGAGTAGATTTGGGTGTGGCGCTGTTCGTGCCGAGTTCTTTGCCAATCTGAAGCGCAACAGCAATTTGCGTTCAGGTTGCGGAACGGGGACTTTTAGGACATCGGACACATTGTGTTCGCGATTTCGAAAGGCCTTGGTTTTCCAGGCGGAAACGTGCTGTTGAAGTGACTTACGAGAGGAGTTTTCGGACACTCGGGACGCTCGGAGTCCGAATAGTCGACCTAAGTTTCGCGGGGTAGCGATGCGTAAGTCGCTGCGAAGCAAGGAGTTGTGGGACGAGCCGCGATGCGAGCAGGGCCGACTTTTCGGACACGGACGGCGTTACAAACGATGTGTCCGAAAACCCCAAGGGAGGGGGCAGCAGGTTGGGCGTACGCTGGGACGCTGGACAGCGTCGGGGTCGGCTGCGGTTACGACTCGCTCGCTCGCGCTTGGGCGATGATTTCGGCGGCGCCCTGGTCGAGAAGTTGTTGAGCCACTTGATGACCGATTTGTTCGGTCGTGGACGTCGGGCCATGATCGCTCGCTCGGAGAACCTGCGTGCCGGCCAAGTTGGCGACCAACCCGTCGAGATGCAACGTGCCGTCCTCGACGCGGCCCCACGCGCCGACCGGCGCTGAACAGCCGCCATGCAAGAGCGAGAGCATCGTCCGCTCCGCCTGCGTGGCCCGATGGGTGTCGTCGTGGTCGAGTTGGGCGAGCAGATCGACTGTGGCGGAGTCGTTTGCTCGGCATTCGATGCCCAGTGCGCCCTGCCCGACGGCAGGGAGCATCTGCGGTGGCTCGAGTAGCTCGGTGATCCGCGGGTCGAGCCCCAGACGTCGTAGCCCGGCGGCGGCCAGGACGATCGCGTCGTACTCGCCGTCGTCGAGTTTTCGCAACCGCGTGTCGACGTTGCCGCGAATCCCGACGAGTTGGAGGTCGGGCCGCAAGTGTTTTAGCTGGGCCTGTCGTCGCAGGCTACCCGTGCCGACGCGTGCCCCGGGTGGCAGGTCACGCAACGAACTCGCCTGTGACGTAACCAGCGCGTCGGCAATCGCCTCGCGTTGCGGTACCGCGCCGAGTGTGAGCCCATCGACTTGTTCGGTTGGCAGGTCCTTCAGGCTGTGGACCGCGACGTCGGCCTCGCCGGAAAGCACGGTTGCTTGGACTTCCTTGGTGAACACGCCTTGCGAGCCGACTGCCGAGATCGGCCCTGACTGTTGGACGTCGCCCCGGGTGGTGACTTCGACCAGTTCGACGTCTGCCCCCAGCCGGCGGAGCTGATCGGCGACCCAGTTGGATTGCCACAGTGCGAGTTTGCTGCCGCGCGTCGCGATGCGGATGGGGGGAGCAGCCATGAGTACTACTGTTTTTCCGCTGGCCGAGGCAACGACGGAGGCGAATCTCCGTGTGATGAATCGCCGGGCGGTAACTGCTGGGCCGGTGCCACGACTCCGCAGCTGACGATGAACTGAAATGCCTGATCAATCGTGATATTCAAGTCGACAGTTTCGCTTTTCTTCACCGTGACGGTGAACCCGGTGAACGGCATCGGCGATGTCGGGATCAGCACCGACAGCACGGGTTCGTTCGCCGCGCTGCGAATGTCGAGCAAGCTTTCGCCAGTGACCATCGCCACGGTCCACACGCCCTTGCGTGGGTATTCGACCGCGACGACACGCGTGTATTCGATCTCGCGCTCGCTGAACATGAAGTCGGTGACTTGCTTCACTGAGGAGTACACATTGCGAATGACGGGCAACCGATTGATGATCCGCTCGAACTGCATCCAAAAGAACCGTCCCACACCGGCCGCCAGAAACTTGCCGAGCAAATACAGCACCAGCAGGAAGACTGAGAAGAAGAGCGGGATGACAACATACCACTGGAGGAACTTACGATCGACGTACACCTGATAGAATTCGTCGGCCGATTTGAGCGGGGGGGCGAAACCGAGTTCTTCTTGGAGATCGTTGTAGTGGTCCGTCCGAACGAAGCGGCCGTCCTCAGTTTGCGTGTAGCTAGTGGCTCGAATCATCACCCGCCCGTCCTGGATCTCGTTGCCCGGCTCGACGGCGTCTGCCGGCTGGATGTTGCTGGAGTAGTGATTCACGAGCAGCCGCCGCGCCCCGGCTTCCATCGGTGTGAGCAGGTACAGCGTGACGGTATTCCACACCCACACGAAGATCACGATCGTCAACAGCGGCGGGAGCAGAATGGCCAGACCGCGCAGCACCGCCCGGCGGAAGGGATCCAACGGCCCTGGTTTTTTCTGCTGGGTGATCTCAGAGATGTCCATGTGCCACTATTGTTTGTATCCGCTGACTTCTGGCAAGTCGGACTCGTGCCGTTTTGGATTTGCTGTGGCCTGAGGAACACGGGTGTGTGCAAGCCGGCCAGGCGGTCGGGGCGATCTTCAAAAACTGGCTGTGCGAGCCACTACCAATACGGTCACTTTCGCAGCTCCGGCCCGCTTGAGCACGCGACTGGCCTCGCTGCAGGTCGCGCCGGTCGTCAGAATATCGTCGACCAGCAGGACGTGAGGGGCATGGAAAGTGTAGCTCGCATTAACGTGGATTTCGCCCCGCACATTCCGAAATCTGGCCGGATTGGACAGGCCGATTTGGGGCTGGGTATTCCGCCGCCGGTAGAGCAGGCTGGAAGCGACGGGGATCCCCAATTCCCGTCCAAGTGTGGCGGCGAGTGCGGCAGGGGGATTGGTGCCCCGAGCAATCCGCCGCCAGAAATGCATTGGCACTGGCACGATCGCGTCCGGCGAGGCCGCCTCCAGTTCGCTGCCCAGCCGTTTAGCAATCAGCTGGCCGAGGGCGTGAGCGATACGTTCGCTGCGGTCGGTCTTCATGCCCAGGCACTGCTCGCGGAGCAGATGGTCGTAGTCGCCAAGAGCCAACGCACGATCGAACCACAGCTTCTGACCGCGGCAGTGAGCGCACTCAGGGACGACCCCTGGGATCTTGGGCACGCGGGAAGCACACCGCTGGCACACGGGCCAATCGCCTCGCTGCATTTCGGCTCGGCAGTCGTTGCAGTAGCCAATGCGATCAACGACCTCGTCGAGTTCCGCATTGCAGGACAAGCAGTGCGCGGGAAACAGCAGATCGACGGTACCGTCGGTAATGCGTTTCAACCAATGACGACGAGCGACGGGCACGGCGATTCCTTGCAATCGGGTGAACCCAAATTGTATCGCAAGATAGCAGTGCTACCAACTACTTGCCTTGACGCTAGCAGACTGGAATTCTATTCTCCTCGCCCCGAAACCACCGACCCTTCGCCGTTCATGAAACTTCTCGATCGCTACCTCCTGCGCCAGTTCGTGCAGATCTTCGTGATTTGCTTCTTGAGCCTGATGGGGCTGTATCTGGTGATCGACCTATTTGGGCACCTCGACAATTTCTCGCAGCAAGCCGAACGAGAAGGAAGCTTGCTGCAGGTGATCGGTAAGTACTACGGTTATCAGTCGATTGGTTTTTTTGATCGGACCAGCGGGATCCTGGCAATGATCTCGGCGATGTTCACAGTCACTTGGTTGCAGCGCCATCAGGAAATGACGGCAATGCTTGCCGCAGGTATCTCGAAGTTTCGCATCATTCGGCCGCTAATCCTCGCGGCTGTCGTCGTGAGCTTGATGGGCGTGGCAAGTCGTGAGCTGCTGATTCCAGAGATTCGCGAGGAACTGACACGATCGACCAAAGACCTGGGCGGAACGGAAGCACGGACTCTGGAGGCACGATTCGACGGTCGGACTGACATCTTAATAGGCGGCGAACAAACGATCGCCCTCGAGCGAAAAATCATCAAGCCAACGTTCATCTTGCCACGAGCGCTGAAACAATACGGCAATCAACTGGTCGCCCGCGAAGCGATCTATTTGGAAGCCACGGAGTTTCATCCTCCTGGCTACTTGATGCTGGACGTGTCGACGCCCAGTCGCATCGATCGACGGAAGTCGTTGCACCTTAACGGACGGGAAGTCGTTTTGACGGCCCGCCAAGAGCCTTGGTTGGAGCCTGGTCAAGCGTTTGTGGTGTCCGATCTGCCGTTTGAGATGTTGGCGAATGGGACGGCCTGGCGAAGCTACGCGTCCACAGGAGAACTGATCGAGGAACTGAATCGTCCGAGCGCGGACTTGGGGCCCGACGTGCGGGTGGCGGTCCATTCGCGCATCGTCCAACCAGTGTCTGACACGACGTTGCTGATGCTCGGTCTACCGTTGATGTTTTCCAGACGACAACGCAACATCTTCCTTTCGATCGGGATCTGCTTCTCGGTCGCTATCGCCTTCACGCTCGCAACCGTCGCGTGCCAGTCATTGGGCGGCATCAGCCTATTGCGTCCGACGCTGGCGGCCTGGCTGCCCATCATGGTCTTTCTGCCCGTGGCCGTCGGCATGAGTCACAGCCTGAGGACTTAGTCGCGCCTGGTCCAAAAGCGAGGGGTTGCGGAACGTGGCGAAGGCTGCGATCTTAACAATTCGCGACAAGCGTTCGCCCTTCGCACACTAAACAACCCGTCAATCACGAAAGAAAGCTGTCATGAAAGTCGCCACAATGACCACCAATAAGGGCGAGATTCGCCTCGAACTGTTCGCCGCCAAGACGCCCAAGACCGTAGCGAACTTCGAGAAACTCGCCGGCGAAGGCTTCTACGACGGGCTCACATTTCATCGCGTGATCGACGATTTCATGATCCAAGGCGGTTGCCCCAACGGCACGGGCACCGGCGGACCGGGTTATAAGTTTGAAGATGAGTTTCACCCCGAGCTGAAACACGATTCACCTGGCATCTTGTCGATGGCCAACGCTGGTCCGAATACCAACGGTTCGCAGTTCTTCATCACTCACGTACCCACGCCTCATCTGGACGGCGCACACTCCGTGTTTGGCAAGGTACTGGGCGATGGGCAAGAAGTGGTCAATGCGATTGTGCAAGGAGACAAGATTGAGAAACTGGTCGTCGCCGACGAGTAGTTTGCACTGGGAAGGACCTGAACATGCCGACCGACAGCAGAATCGACTATGTCGAACTACCGGCGGGCGACTTGGATGCGCTGGAGAAGTTCTACAGCAGCACCTTCGGCTGGACGTTTACCGACTACGGTCCCGAGTATCGGGCCTTCAACGATGGTCAGCTTGATGGCGGAATCTTTAAGTCGGATCTGAAATCGACGACAGCCAGTGGTGCGGCGTTAGTGATTCTCTACGCGGACGATCTTGAGGCAATGCTCGAACGCGTCCTGTCGAACGGCGGCACCACGAGCAAATCGATTTTCTCGTTCCCTGGCGGACGGAGATTTCAATTCTTCGATCCCCACGGCAACGAATTGGGCGTGTGGTCGGACAAGTAGTCTAGTTGCGGGCTGATGTACTAGGACCAGCGGCACCGACTCGCCAGTAGACCTCCAACGGTCTTACTGTCAGCGTTGCTTGGCATCGCTGTCCGCAACACTGAGGTCCAATGAAACTCTTCTTGCGCGGCGGCGGGAATCCGGGAATGGTCCCAAACGTCGCAGCGCGCGCGAACGGTGAACTGCGCTGCTCACGCGCAGGCTGATTCAGCCCAATCCCAAACCGACGCAGGTTGCGGTATCGCTCGGGTTGCGGTGTAGCTTCGGGCTCGGTTTGCCGCGCGTGCGGATAGCTGGCTGGCGGAGCTTCCGCCTCGGCGAGGGCCTGCTGAACTTCGGCGGCGTCCAGCTTGCGATCAAGGTTGTTGTCGAATTTGGCGAGTAGCTGCTGGCGCGAGAGGAAGTCGAGCGTCTGGAGTTCGTCGTGGTGCAGCTGTTGGTCGCGATTGATGTCAATTTTGGAGACGAACTCAAGTAGCACCTGGCGTTGCGTTCGTTTGTTGAGCTGCAGTGCGTTTAGTTTCGCCCCTCCCGCACCGCCGATTGCGCCACCCGCCGCGCAAATCAGTGCGGTCTCGTCGTCGAGCCGCGGCGCGATGGCGAGCGCCTGCTCTCGTGGCGGCAGCTGGGCAAAGGCGCTGGTGTTGGTCAGCATCAACCAGGCCACGCAGACAGCGATTCTCTTGATTCGTTTCGAGATCATTCCAGCCTCTACATCTGTCGGTGGAAGGGTGATAATCGGAACCTGAGTTTATCACCAGTTGCGGTTTGACCCAACCATTTCGCCGAAACGTCGCACTTCCGGCTGGTCCAGGATTGCGCCGACTATCCCAACAGAGACCGGTTTTGTAGGATACTCCCTCCCAAACAACTTCCTCCGCGTCATCAAATCTTCATTTTCGCGTATGTCACTGATCCAAATCCGCGATCTTAGTATTGGCTTTCGCGGTCCGTTGCTGTTGGACCACGTTTCGTGCCAGATCGAAGCAGGCGGACGGATTGGCCTACTGGGTCGAAACGGTGCGGGGAAGACGACCTTGATGCGAATCATCAGCGGTGATGTGCAACCAGATCACGGGGGATGCATCATTGCGCCGGGGACGAAGGTCTCGCTGCTCCCGCAAGACGTGCCCGACCATTTGCGTGGGCGAGTGGAAGACGCGGTGCGTGCGGGCCTGCCTAGCGATCAGCATGAGGCGGAACATGCGTGGCAGGCGGATCGCGCCGTCGCTTCGCTGCTGAGCAAGATGCAGCTGGACGCGGATGCCGAAGTTCAGAGTTTGTCATCGGGGTGGAAACGTCGCGTGCTGCTGGCACAGACACTGGTCGCCGAGCCCGACGTATTGCTACTGGACGAACCGACCAACCATTTGGACATCGATGCAATTGCCTGGCTGGAAGAATTTCTGTTGCGTTGGCCAGCGACGTTAGTGTTCGTGACGCACGACCGTCAATTCCTGCGCAACCTGGCAACGCGAATTCTCGAAATCGACCGCGGTCGAATCTTCGACTGGTCATGCGATTACGAGACCTTCTTGGCGCGCAAAGAAGCGGCGCTCGCCGCCGAGGAAAAGCAGAACGCCCTGTTTGACAAGAAACTAGCCCAAGAGGAAGCCTGGATCCGTCAGGGAATCAAGGCCCGCCGAACCCGCAACGAGGGTCGCGTGCGCGCGCTTAAGAAGATGCGCGAGGAACGCAGCGAACGTCGCGAGAAGATTGGCACCGCCCGATTGCAGATTCAAGAAGGTGCGCGGAGCGGGATGCTGATCGCTGAAGTCAAGTCGATCAGCTTCGCCTACGAGGATCAGCCGATCGTCGCTGAATTCTCTACGACCGTCATGCGTGGTGACAAGATTGGCATCATCGGTCCCAACGGCGCTGGCAAAACGACATTGCTACGTCTGTTGCTGGGGGACCTGAAACCTCAATCTGGTACGGTCAGGCTTGGCACTAATCTCGAAATCGCCTATTTCGATCAGCTTCGCGCTCAGTTGGCAGACGAGGAAACCGTCCAGGAGAGCTTGGGCGAAGGTTCCGATACGATCATGATCAATGGGCAACGAAAGCATGTGATTGGCTATCTGCAAGATTTTCTATTCACTCCAGATCGTGCGCGCACGCAGATCAAGTTTCTGTCGGGTGGAGAACGGAACCGAGTGCTGCTTGCCAAATTGTTTGCGAAGCCGGCCAACGTAATCGTATTGGACGAACCGACCAACGACCTGGACACCGAAACACTGGAATTGCTCGAGGAACGCCTCATCGACTTCCAAGGCACGATTCTGATGGTCAGCCACGACCGTGCGTTCCTCAACAACGTCGTTACCAGCACGATTGCCTTCGAGCCAGGCGGTGCGCGCGAATACGTCGGTGGCTATGACGATTGGGTGCGCCAGCGGCCGGAGCCAGCGGCTGCCGACGAAGCCGCTTCAAAACCAAAAAACGAACCAAAGCAGAGCGCCCAGCCCAAGCCTTCCGCTCCCGCGAAGCAGAAACTCACGTACAAAGACCAACGAGAACTCGATCAGCTGCCAGGCAAGATTGAACAGTTGGAAGCCGCCGCCACAGAGTTGCACACCGTGATGGCCGAGCCAGAGTTTTACAAGCAAGCCCCCAACGAGATCGCCAACAAACAGTCGGAACTGAAATCCGTCGAGCAGGAGTTGGCCGATGCCTATCAGCGTTGGGAAGAACTTGAAGGTTCGTCGAGTTGAGGTAGGTCGTCGTGGAGCCGAAAGTTATCTTGCAGCGGACGTTTGGCCACGACCAGTTTCGAGGCCAACAAGCAGCCGTCATCGACCACGTACTCGGCGGTCAGCACGCGCTGGTGATTATGCCGACGGGGATGGGAAAATCGCTATGCTATCAGGTGCCGGCTATCGCTTTCAGGGGGGCCGAAAGGCAGGAACCTTCACTCACGCTTGTCGTTTCGCCGCTCATCGCGTTGATGAAGGATCAAGTCGAGGCGCTGCGCGAGAAGGGCATCGATGCAGCGTTCATTAATTCGTCGTTGACGCGCGCGGAGCGGGAGGCTCGCTATCAGGCCGTCGCTGATGGGCAGTTTGCGCTGCTTTATGTCACGCCCGAACGGTTTCGCAAGCCGGAGTTCTTGGAGGTGATTGCCCGGCGAGCGATCGTGTTGCTGGCAGTGGACGAGGCCCACTGTGTGAGCGAGTGGGGGCATGATTTTCGGCCCGACTACACACGGCTCGACGAGTTTCGCAGATTACTGGGCAATCCGCCGACGATTGCACTCACGGCTACTGCAACGCCCGAGGTGCAAGCCGACATCGTCAAGCAACTTGGCCTCACCACCGAAGAGATGAAGCTGTTTCACCAGGGCATCGACCGTCCGAACCTTTCTTTAACGGTCGGACAAGTGTGGGGTGACGACGAGAAGGTCGCTCGCATCGCGCAGGCCGCAGAGCACCAACTCGCGAGTGGCAGCGGAATCGTCTATTTCACGCTGATCAAAGTTCTCACCTCCTTTAGCGAGCGATTACAAGCCAACGGCATCGACCATGTTTGCTACCACGGCGATCTACAGCGCGACGAGCGTCGCCGCTTGCAGGAAGAGTTCATGAGTGGGCAGGCACCGCTGGTGCTTGCGACTAACGCCTTTGGCATGGGAATCGACAAACCTGACATTCGCTTTGTGATCCACGCCGATGTGCCCGGTTCGTTGGAATCTTACTATCAGGAAATCGGCAGAGCCGGTCGTGACGGACGGCCGTCGGAATGTGTGTTGCTCTACGACGAGCATGATCTCAACACGCAAATGCAATTCATCGCGGGTAGTAATCCTAATGCAGAGTTCTACCAACGGGTCTACGACTTGCTGGCTCGAAACTCCGAACAGACTGCGGCGTATGGAATGGAATGGGTGGAGCAGAAAATCTACGGACGCAAAGCGACTGATAGCCGGTTGGAAACGGTTTTAGGAATGCTGCAGCGGTATGGATGTCTTGACCGAGGTCCGGAGAATCAACGCTTCGACATCGTCGACGAAATTGCACCGGCGCTGGTCGACCAGCAACGGCTCGACGAGAAGCTTCAACGCGACCAACGCAAGCTCTACACGATGGTTCAATACGCCAAACAAGATGGCGATCGCAAAGCGTTCATTCACGAGTATTTCGGATTGCCCGTGAACGGAGCATAGGGTTCGACTATAATGCCAGTAAATTGAATGCCCCAAAACCAACCGCGATGAGCCATGTCAGAAAAAGAGCAATGGTACTTTGATATCGGCGACGGGCAGACGTACGGTCCTTACACAATTGACAAGCTGCAGCGGTGGGCCGAATCGGGCAACCTCATGCCCACGCATCGTGTGCGACGGGCCGACAGTGAAGAGTGGACCATCGCGGCTTATGTTCCCGGACTGGAACTGACGACTTCGGCGCCCACATCCGCTCCAACCACGGAGGTTGAGGAGCAATCCACGCGGCTAGGGAAGCTCGTCAGTGGACTGGGCGGCAAACTCACGGGTGGCAAAGGCAATGCGGACGTCGAGTCGACTTTGGAGGACTCAATTGCGTTGTGCAATGAGTTGTTGGAGATCGCCTATCGCCGTCGGGCGTCGGACTTGCACATTGATCCCGAAGAGAAGATCGTCCTCATCCAAATCCGCGTCGATGGCCAACTAGAAACGGTTCGCAAGCTGCCAAAGTCGTTTCACCCGCCGGTGATTGGTCGCTTCAAGGTCCTGTCAAATATGGACATCAGCGAGCGTCGCATGGCGCAGGACGGACAGTTCGTGTGCGATCTGGGGCCCGACAAACAGAAAGTCAGCCTGCGCGCCGCCTGCCTGCCGACCACGCACGGCGAACGCCTCACGCTGCGGCTGCTGGCACTGGAAACCGAATTGCTCACGCTCAATCGGTTGGGCATGTCGGAACAAGGGCTGCGGCTGTTCACTGACATCACCGCGCAAAAGCAGGGGATGGTGCTGCTCACCGGTCCGACTGGAAGTGGTAAATCGACGACCTTATACGCAGCGATTCGTCATCGTCTCGCACACACGCCTGGTCGCATTATCACGGTCGAGGATCCGGTCGAGTTCGACATCGTCGGCGTGGCGCAAGCGGAGGTCGACTCGTCGGACAAACTCAGTTTCCACAGTGCGCTGCGAAACATCCTGCGTAGTGATCCCGACGTGATCATGATCGGCGAGATTCGCGACGAAGACTCCGCCGACATCGCGATGAAGGCGGCACTGACCGGCCACATGGTGTTCACCTCGCTGCATACCAACTCGGCGGTGGGTGTGATTACGCGCCTAGTCGACATGGGGATTCAACCTTTTTTGGTGGCGGCAACGCTGAGGCTCTGTGTGTCTCAACGGTTGCTCCGTCGCCTTTGCCCGGAGTGTCGCAAGAGCCGTACACTGACGGAAATCGAAGCCACCAATCTCGGTCACCCCGAAATCGCCGGCTCGACTGTGTACGAACCGAGGGCTTGTCCGAAATGCGGCAATCGCGGCTTCCGGGGGCGCATTGGGGTTTTCGAAATGCTACCGATCGACACCGGCATCGAACGGCTCATTGTGGAGGGCGCCAATGAGGTCGAATTGAGTGAATACGCGCGCGACAAGCAGATCCCTTCACTAGCCGACGATGGTGTCGGAAAGCTCCTAGCAGGTGCCATTTGCATGGGTGATCTGATCGAAGCTACGAAGGCCTAGCATCGACCCTGCGGCGGCAAGCTTCGATCGAACACATGGCCGCCATCAATCGACGGTCAAGGCCCAACTCTACTTCCAACGGCGATTGCTGAGCATGAAGCTTGCTGCGGCCAGCAAGCCCAGCAGCGCCGTTGACGGTTCCGGCAACAACTGCACGGACGGATCGTATATCAATCCGTGCAATTCAATTACAGTTGGCGCAACCGAAAGGGCGCCGATGCCAATGGAGCGATCCAGGCCGTCGCCGAAACTCGTCTTGGAAACATTCTCCGAAAACGAGTTACCGTCCACCGTTAGCGTCGCCACACCTGGCAGGCTACCATCACCCTGCACTCCAGCGGTCGTGGCGAACACCGCGGAAACGTCATACCACTGATTGGCGACAATCGTTGTCGTTGGACCTTCGGCGTTGTCGTTGAAAAGAAAGCGCAGGGTAGCCGTGCCGCCCGACAGATCAATGTCTTCGATTTGCAGCGACTCGGTACCCGCGTAGTCGATGATCTTCTGAATTAGAACACTACTACCGTCGTCGTTCGTACCGTCCCACAGAAACTGCGTGTCAAAGCGGAACCCGCCTGCCGCATCCACGGTTGCGTTTAGCAACAGGTTAATGGCTTGAGTGGCTGCACCGCCATCAGTTGTCGCCAAAGACTGGGCACCCACGGGTGCGCCTGAGGGGACAGTGGCCGAGAGCGTCGCGTTGCCCGGGTCCGCGTCATTCCCGGCGGAACTCAGGTCGCTGATGACAGGATTGAGACCCGACGCGGGCCAAGAGTACTCGAAGATCGAAGTGGCATGCACGGTCGCAACCGAGAAAGCTGCCGCGCAAAACGCGGCGAATGCGAGTTTGGTCGATTTCATTAGTCAGTTCTCCCCGGATTCAGTCGACGTACTAAAAAGTGCTCACCATGGGCCGCCAACATCTTGTCGCTGCCTAGGCAGCAATGCGTATCAACGTACAGACGTCAGTGTGCCCGTTCTGAGTCGAGGAAGCAATCATTTTTTTGCGCAATCCGCTCATTTTTCGGCGCAACATGACGAGCCTGACGTAGGCGACATGTGCGGATTGTCTCTCAACACAAAACTGTCGAATGGCCGAGATACGAAGCACTTTCGCGCCCCACCGGCGGCTACCCGAAGATCACCGACACAAACCAGCCGATAACCGGAATCGCCATCGATACCGTGATGATCACGTTTGGTGAGGAGTTCATCAGCCGTTCCAGCTTAAAGCGACTCTGCTGATAGGTGCCGCGCTCACGGGCAATTTCCTTCCATTTCGAGGTGTACTTCTCGAACTCTCGCCCTGATTTCTTGAGCGCCGACTTGCACACCAATGCGAGCGATTCCAGGTGACGCGCCCCGATCAAGATCTTTCGTGCTTGCGAAATCTTGAATTGCTGTGTCGCGGCATGATTTGCTTTCTCCAAATCTTGGGTCGTCACGCCGTGTTCTGGTTTGAATTCGAATTGCTGCTCAATCAACGTGCGCCATTGCAACAGTTCAATGGCGGCTTCTGGACTCAGCCGCGGCACGCCATATACTCCTACCTTGTGGACGTCCAAGGCGGTCTCCACACCGTAGGATTCCAGCATCGGGACCATGGAAGCCGTGATTCCGGGAATGTCAGCGATATGGTCACGAATGATAAAGCCGCGGAGATAGTTGTTCTTGTGTGCGCCGGTCTGTTGTTTGAGGAGTTCCTTGAGCTCATCACCCTCGCTGTAGTACCGCTTTACGGTGTTGCGAACTTCCGCCATGTTCGCATCAAATTGTTTATTTCTTTGCTGGTACTTCTTGCTGGTTTTATCCGCCATCTTCAACATTTGATTGCGGAGCTGGGCAAGCTTCCGATCATAGTCGGCCAGCTTTGCCCGCCGTCCCTTTCCTGGCTTACTGAACAGCAAGAAGCCGCCGGCACCCAAAGCGAGTAAGCTACCGATAACGTACGGCGTCCAATAGGCGATCCCGCCGAAGCAGGTCAACAGCGCCACGATCTGCAGGAAGACTGCCACATCGGGAAGTTCGATTTTCTTTCTTTCGCCTGTGTCCTTGATCGCCACCGATTCTGGCGGCGTGAGCTGACTGGGCGGCAAGTCGGGGAACTCAATTGGCCGCAGCGCGTTGACTTTCGCGTCGAGCATCTCCAAACGGCCATCGGCCGCTAACGATCCGGTCGTGTCTCCGACGAAAAACGCGGGGCCACCTTCTTCTTCAATCCGACACCAAGGACAAGCTTTGAGTCCGCTATAAAACATGTGCATATCGTCAAGATCGCAGGCGGCACGACTCGACATTAGCTCATCAAGTTCTTGGACCCAGTTTTTAGGCGTTGGTCGGTGCGGGTCACTCACGCCATTGGCGCGGAACGCTTTCTCGAACAGATCACCGAGCCGACGTGAGACGTCATCCAGCTGCAGCGTGTATGGCGGCGGATCGACCATCGTCTCTTCTTTGTGAGATGAGAAGGCAAACCGACGTTCCGCGATTGCTTCTTCAATCAGCAAGTCGCCCTCACCGCGGAAGCGGCCCGCAAACGGGTGCCGCCCAACGAATACCAGATGAAAGATGAGGACCGCCAGGCCGAAGGCATCGTGATCGGTGGTCCGAACGATGCCCGCCAGTTTTCGAGATTGCAACTCGGGTGGAGTGAAGTGTGGTGTCCCCACGGGGCAATAGAAGGTGCGGTCGCCGTCGATGACTTGGAACGAGTCGCAATCGATAAAGCGAACTTGATAATTGTGATTGACCATCAAGTTGCCCTGATTCACGTCGCCCACGACGATGCCTTGTTCGTGCAGCGTGTGGAATGCGGAAGCTAAATTGCGCGCGGCCAAGAGTAAGTGATGCCAACGGACCTCCGGAAAATGCAGCCGACGGTTGGTCGTACCGTAGAGTTCGTGGAGTTGCCGAGACTTATCGATTCTGGGCATGAGCAGGCCGCACGGTTCGTTACCGTGTCGGTCCCTCAAGATAGCCTCCGGCCAGGCAGCAATTTTGCTGAGCGCGGCGGTCCGTTTGCCGACCATCCAGTCGAGTTTGCAGAACTGCTCTTCGGATAAGGGCACGTTATGGTAGATCTTCGCCACCATCGACGAATTGCCCATCACACCAAATACATTTCCCTCGCCGCCTTTGCCAATCAAGTTGCCGAGTTCCACGGCATTCCCAAGCGAATCAATCAGCTGCATCGCTTTCTCCGGCCGAGGAATTTTCCAAGTGAGTAGCGAGAATCAGCGTCTTGTCGTCATCGGAACGATTCTTCACGGAATCAGACTGCAGAAACTGAGCCAAGTCGCGGTCGAGGCTATCTCCGTTCTGCGAGCTGCGGACTGCGTTGAAGAGTGGCTTAAAGAAGGGCACGTGCGGCGTTTGGCGTTCAAAGTCGAGGGCGATTCGTTCGATTCCATCGGTGAAGATGGCCAGTTCCGTAAACCGGCTGGTCGTGGCTTGGAATTCGATATAGTCCTGGTAGTCGTCGGACGTCATGAAATTGGTGACGTTCACGTACTCACCAGATTGCGGCCAAAAGACGACGCCGTACACGCCGTTGCTGCCGACGGTGATGCCGCCATCGCCGATTTGAAAAAAGATTGACGAGTCAGAGGCTAGAATTGCGACACACAGCGTGGTCGCTAGATCGCGTATCGTGCAGTTCTTCGAGTCAGCGATATGTCTGAGTCTCTCACGAACACTCTCGCACCACGTGATCACATGGTCTAATTGAAACGCTCTGAAGTTGCCGTGAGCTTCGTAGTACCGCGCTGCGTTGTCAGCGATCATCTCACAAGCGATGGCAGAGCCAAGTTCCGAGCGTTTGGCACTGCCTGCTCCGTCGGCGGCACAAGCGATGATGGTTTGGGCCGAATCGTTACCGAGAAATCGCACGTGGTGGCTGTCCTGGCAGGCCGAACCGGTTGCCGCATGCGACTGCCCTTGCAGGCTTTGTGCGACGTGTCTCCACACGGTTAGCGACCCTCCGGGTCGTGAATGGCGAATGACCAATGACAAACCGCCAGTGAATGCATAGCCGTGATGAACGGCATCGCTAGGCGTTTATCGAGACTCCGGCGACAATCCGAAACCATTGTGCCTCCAGCCGAAGCACCTCGTTTTGTGTCACTTCGCATTGATCATTCGTCATGTGCTAGACTTGGGCCCAACCGAGCGGACCGGAGGTGGGATCGGCCAACGGTACTTCTTCCCCGGGCGAGGAGCGTGACACCATTTGCTGCGAGTTGGAAAGCCAACTGAACAACTCGGCGAATTTCAGTCCTTGCAGCCAAAGCGGCTTGCGGACGCAGAGTTCCTCAAGCACTTCCATGTTGGCCCCCTCCACGCCGACCGCGAAGAAACAAAACGATTTGTCGCGTTCGCCAGCCTCGACGCGCGAGACAACCGGCTTCCAATGATCGTTGGGCTCCCCATCGGTTATCAGAAATGCCCACGGACGGTAGTAGGCGATACCGTGCTCGCGGTATCTGTTCTTGCGTTCCTCGATCATGTCGAGCGCCGCAGTAACCGCACCTCCCATCGGCGTTCCGCCGATGACCTGCAGCTTGGGTGGCTGAAATTCGGTTGCGGAAACGAAATCTACCAGCCGGGTGACGCGACCGCCGAACGTGACGATCGCAACCTCGACGCGTTTTGCGGCTAACGGGTCATTGAGCAACTCTTGCTGATAAACCTGCAGCCCCTTATTCAATTCATCGATGCGTGGACCATGCATCGAGGTCGACGTATCGACAATCAGCACGCACGGTACACGCGGCTCAGGATTTTCAGCGAATTCAACGGCGGCGAACGCATTTTCTGGAGAGAGTTGATCCATGGCCTAACATCTCGCGACAGTCTTTATCTGCTCATGCTGGAATCAGAACGGCGGCTGGACATCAACGAAGCAGCTGATGTTCTGTGGTGCCTCGATTTCAGAATCTGAAACCGAAGCTGGGTGACTGCTCTTCTAGCATTCGCCGCTATTACCGAGAAACATCAGTTTGATATGTGGAAGCCCACCCCCCGGTGGCTCCCAGACTTGTGTGTAATCCGCACATCTATTTATAACTAGCGGTGCGGCCCATTGCAACTTTATAGTGACTGGGTGAGATTCGATGTAGGGCGCCAAATATTGCCTAATCCTCGTAAATTTTTGGGCGATTTCTGACCCCATTCTAGGTTGGCGACACTTGGCAATTAGCACACGGCTAGGTGTCGGTTCGCTTACCAAATACCAGCAGCACAAGGATTAGGAACACGAACTGTATGGGTAGAAGTACCCATACAGAGATTCCCCAAGCTAGCGGAAGTGTCCCTAGTAGCACACTGACTCCTGCGACCGTCAGTGCGTAGGGAAGCTGGGTGACCACATGAGCGATGTGATCGCATCCGCAGGATTGCGACGAGAGAATCGTCGTGTCGGAGATTGGCGAACAATGGTCGCCGAATATTGCGCCCGCCAGCACGCTTCCGATGCACGCCAATAGAATCGGGTCATTTGCCGTGACGCTGCCATGCTGCGCCGTCAAGATCGCGTGCGTGAGCGTCACGACCATCGGCATCAAAATCCCCATCGTTCCGAAGCTAGTGCCCGTCGAAAAAGAAAGTACCGCCGCGAGCAGGAAGACTGCTGTCGGTAGGAACTGGGTAGTACGATCGAGGCTGGTGCTTTCACCACGCTCCACCTCGTCCGCGTCAGGCAGGACTGCTTGCTTGAGGAATTCTCCCGTATACAGGCGATGGTCTTGGAAAGGATAGTCAGAATCAGCCAACGCCTCGGCGGACGGTGCGTACGGACTGCTGCTGGTCATCCGCGACATCGCGCCGGCTGACCACAGAATCAGGATTGCCGGAACGACGACGCGCAGGCCGCCGACGATGGCATCGACGATCTCCTTGCTGTTGAGCAACTGCTGCGTCCGGGCGAGCAAGACGGAGAGTGCTAATCCGACAAGCGCGCCGTATTGCAACGCGAGACTCGATTCGGCTGCCCCAAGAATATTCCGCAGCGTTGGTTCGCTGTCGGGATCAAGCCCTCGTTTGCCGGTCACGTAGAGCAGCACCATCACGACCGCCAATGTCGCGACGATCGGCAGCACGGCGTTGAACCAACGCGCCGGCGGCGTGTTTTCTTGACCGCTCTGCGACATCAAGTCATCCTCAAGCATCTCGGCGTCGACTTCGTCGCGTGCGCGGCGCTGTTCGGCTTTGAGCATCGGACCGAAATCGAGACCTGTCAGCGCGATCATCGGAATCATTAATAGCGCCATCAGCACGTAAAATCGATACGGAATGCTACCGACGAACAAATCAATTGCCGCCAGTTCGACGGTCGGCCCAAGAATGTCGAGCCCTTCCCGTACGTAGTCGATCTCGACGGCCACCCACGTGGACACGAGTGCCAGACCCGCGACGGGCGCGGCCGTGGAATCGACGAGGTAGGCCAATTTTTCGCGCGAGATCTTTAGTCGATCGCATACGGGTCGCAGCGTACTGCCGAGCAGCATGGTGTTGGCGTAGTCGTCAAAGAAAACGACCAGGCCGAGCAGCCAAGTCGTCAGCTGGCCGCCGCGCCGAGTTTTCGCCAGCGGTGAGATTAAGCCAATGAGCCCTTGCATGCCGCCACTGCGGCATATCACACCGATCATCGATCCCATCAACATCGTGAAACTGAAGACGCGCAGTTTACCGGGATCGGTGAACGTCGGCCACAAGTGAACTTCGCAGGTGTCGTACAAGGCCTCAAGCGGCTGACCACCAGTCGTCAGCAGCGCGCCGCAGAAGATGCCCGCCAACAGCGACAGGACTGCTCGCCGTGTGGCAATCGCCAACACGATTGCAACGAGCGGCGGCGCCAAGCTCAGCCAGCCGTAAGGATGTGGTTCCATGCCGGCCCATCTTAGTCGAACGCCCGACGAAATCGTAGGTTCGTTTTGAGTTCGGAACGCTTGGAAATGCGCAGGTTTAGCGTCAATCCTGGAGGATCGTCTGACGGCATGTGCGTTTCATAGAAGCGGGCGCGCTACTCCTCGTCCTCGCGCAAACTTGCCAGCACGCTGTAGTCCTCTAAGGTCGAGGTGTCGCCGACCGTCTCTTTGCCGGCGGCAATGTCCTTGAGGAGGCGCCGCATAATCTTACCGCTGCGAGTTTTGGGCAAAGCGGCGGTGAAGCGAATGTCGTCTGGCTGAGCAAGGGCACCAATTTCCTTGCGGACATGGTCTTTGAGAGTCTGGCGAAACTGATCGTCGGGGTCGACGCCGGCGGCTGTCACGAATACCGCGACCGCATCGCCTTTAAGCTCGTCGGGCCGTCCGACTGCGGCGGCTTCGGCGACGTTGGGGTGCGAAACCAAAGCACTCTCGATCTCGATCGTACTTAATCGATGTCCCGACACGTTCAGCACATCGTCGATCCGTCCCATGATCCAATAGTAACCATCGTCGTCGCAGCGGGCGTTGTCGCCGGCAAGGTACTTGCCGGGGATCTTGCTCCAGTAGACTTCCTGGTAGCGGTCGTCGTCTCCCCAGATGCCACGTAGCATACCGGGCCAGGGGTGCGAAATAGTGAGCCAGCCGCCGTGGTTGGCATCGACGGGTTTGCCCGACTCGTCAACGATTTCGGGTAGGATGCCGGGCAGGGGCTTCGTGCAGCTGCCTGGTTTTGTTGGAATCGCACCTGGCAGCGGGCTCATCATGATGCCGCCGGTCTCGGTCTGCCACCACGTGTCCACGATCGGGCAGCGTTCGCCGCCGATTTTTTTGTGATACCAGATCCAAGCTTCGGGGTTGATGCCCTCGCCGACGGTGCCGAGCAACCGCAAGCTTGATAGGTCGCGTTTGTCGACGTGATGGTCACCCCATTTGATGAACGCGCGGATGGCGGTCGGTGCGGTGTAGAAGATCGTCACTTTGTACTTTTCGACGAGTTCCCAGAACCGGCCTTCGTCGGGATAGTTTGGCGCGCCTTCGTACATCAAGCACGTTGCGCCCGCCGCCAAAGGACCGTAAACAATGTAGCTGTGCCCAGTGATCCAACCGCAGTCTGCGGTGCACCAATAGATGTCGTCGTCGCGATGGTCGAACACCCACTGAAACGACTTCTTCGCGTACAGGTTATATCCGGCCGTAGTGTGTTTGATGCCTTTGGGTTTGCCCGTCGATCCGCTGGTGTACAAGATGAACAGCGGTGTCTCGCTGTCGAGCGGGGTGGCGGGGCAATCTTCCGAAGCACTTTCCATCAATTCGTGCCACCAGTGGTCGCGGCCGTCTTGCATGTCGACCGACTCGCCGACGCGATTGAGCACGATGCAGTGCTCGACGGTGGGCGACTTCGCCAACGCCTCGTCGACGATTTTCTTTAGCGGCAACGCCTTGCCGCGACGCCAGCCGGCATCGGCGGTTAGTTGCACCTTCGCGCTCGCATCTTTGTTGCGATCAGCGATCGCCTCGGCGGAAAAACCGGCGAAGATCACCGAGTGGATCGCGCCAATCCGAGCACACGCCAGCATTGCGATCGCCAGCTCGGGCACCATTGGCATGTAAATCGAAACGACATCGCCCTGGCCCACGCCGAGGTTCTTGAGGCAATTGGCAAACTTGCAAACTTCGCGGTGCAGTTCGGTGTAGGTGAGCGTTCGGGTGTCGCCGGGCTCGCCTTCCCACAAGATGGCCGTACGATCGCCCAGCCCCGCCTCGATATTGCGGTCGAGGCAGTTGTAGCTGACGTTGGTCTTCCCGCCGACGAACCACTCGGCAAAGGGCTCGTTCCAATTGAGCGTTTCGGTGAACGGCTCGAACCAATGCAATTCATCACGGGCCAGCTCCGCCCAGAATTCCAGAGGGTCTGCTTTTGCGCGGTCCCAGAGCTGCTGGTACTCGTCGAGCGACTTGATCTGTGACTTGGAGGCGAATTCCTCACTCGGCTTGAACAGTCGCTCTTCGTGCATGACGGTGTCGATTTGTCCGCCATTGTTTTGGGAACTGGGATCGCTCATCGCGTATGTACTCCTTGCCTGAAAAGACTGCGAATAGAAACTCGATTTTAGCGAAACTGGCGGGCAATGCCAGCGGTCGGCAAGACTCCGCCCTCCGCCGCGAATACTACCGTTGAGCGAACCAATTCGCCTAGGATCCGTCTATCTGCATTGGAACCAACTATGAGAGAGTTCAGCCCACAAAACGCGCCGCTGGTCGATCACGAGACGATCGAGTCGAATCTCCGCCTGCATGTCGACCGACTTGCGGGCCTGATCGGTCCGCGCAACTTCGAGCGTCCTCACTCCATCCCCGCGACGCTCGGGTATTTGCGATCTCAGTGGGAGGAGATGGGCTACCTGGTCGCTGAAGAAACCTACGACGCGATTGGCAACGAAGCTACGAATCTGATCGTCGAAACGCCTGGCAGCAAACGGGCCGAGGAGATTGTTCTGCTCGGTGCTCACTATGACACCTGCGGCGACACTCCCGGAGCCGATGACAACGCCTCGGCGGTGGCCGTGCTGCTGGAGGTTAGCCGCCTGCTCGGCAAGCACATCGGCCGGCGGACCGCTCGCTACGTGGCCTTTGCCTGCGAGGAACCTCCTTACTTCAACTGCGCCGCGATGGGCAGCCAGCATAATGCTCGTGAAGCCCGCCGGCGCGGCGACCAGATCGTCGGCATGTTGTGCCTGGAGATGGTCGGCTACTTCCGCGACGAACCCGGGTCCCAGCAGCTGCCCGAAACCCTGCCGCGCTTCGCTAAACCATTTTTCCCCAAACGCGGAAACTTTCTGGCCGCGGTCGGCAACCTACGGTCGTGGAAGCTGCTTTGGCCCTTCCGCCGTGGCTTCAAGAAGAGCGCAAAGCTGCCACTGTTTTCGATTGCCCTGCCGGAGGTGATCCACGAGATTCGGCTCAGCGACAACAGCTCCTACTGGGACCAAGGCTATCCCGCCCTGATGCTCACCGATACGAGCTTCCTGCGCAATCCGCACTACCATATGATTACTGATACGCCAGAAACGCTCGACTATCATCGAATGACGGATGTCGTGCTGGGGGTGGCGGGCGCGATGGAGCGCATGCTGCGTTAGCAGCAAATACGAACCACACGTCATCCAACCGTACGAAAATTACTATTGAAGTTGACTAGAGAAATCATCAAGTTCCTCGGCAATCTGCCGCGCGTCGAACTTCGAAACGATGGATTGCAGCTTCTCCTCGCGAGCGAACTCTAACACGAGCGGATGCTTCTGCAAGCGAAAAAGCGCGAGTAGGCTGCCTTCGGCCGCTGCGTCGATATCGGCGACGAGCACTTCGTCTTCCGCGATCGCGTGAAAACTCGGAAGTTCGGCCAGCGAATCCCACTGCTTCGCGATTGCGAACTGTCTGCGTGTTTCGATCGGCTGATCCAGTATTCTAGCAACGGCCATCAGCTCATCAGCTACGTGGCCAGCCACTGGAACATGCTGAATGAACCCTTCGTGGGCAATCTTAGCGAATTCGCCAAGCGCCGTACGCGGTGCGGCGGTCACGCGCACGATCGTCACATCCGACTTGCTCTCTCGCGACGGTTCCCATTCGGTCCGAGAAACTCCCCTTGCGAGGACTCCCGATACAACAAGTGCAAGCACGGCACCAGCAAGGCCATCGAGATGTTGTCGCCGCGCACCGAAGCGTCCCATTGGAGACAGCTCAAGCTTAACCCACTTGTCGACCAGACAAGCAACCAGCACGCTCACTGCCAGACCGTAGAGCAGCGGAGTGATCAATCCGATCGGCCACGTCCAGCCGCCGCGCCACGCGGCGTAGGTGATCGCCAATCCGCAACACCCAGCAAACGCCACCCGTGCGATCCAGCCCAGCACCTTGGCGGACTTCAAACGAACGCCAACAGAGTATCCGAGGACCGTCGATCCTAATACGGTCAACCCAATCGCGATGGAACTCATCGATCGATGTCCTCGATCTGTAGCCAGCTATGAGTGACTTGGAGGCCATTGTCTTCATAAGTGCGACTTCGGTAGTCGCGCAGTGCGCCCAGCGCGTTGCGGATCTTATCGGCGTGCACTTTCACCATGATCGCGGTCGTCGGCTCAATCTCTTGCCGCGTGCTTAGCAGAGTCAACATCGCGTCAACGTCGTCCCCGAGGAGATTGGTGAGCACGCGAATGTCGAACCACGCGGCACGGCCGGATGGTTGGTTCAAGTCGACGACATTGGTAGCCGGGCCGGGGGTATCAGCCAAGAGCTGCAGCGAGTGTTTTGGTGACAATGACAGGACCAAGTGGTTTTCGGTCAGTAGGGCGTGCGGTTCAAAATCGTTATTCAGGTAAGCGGCCGGTTGGTAGGCATCGGGGATTGGGTACGTGTAGAGCGTTCCATGTCCGTGGGATCGATGAGTAGGTGATGTGAGCTGCCATGTTTGCACTGCAGGATTCTGTTGCTTCACTTTGATCATGAGCTGGTTGAAGATCTCGCGATACTTTGCGCAGGCTGCTACGAGTTTCTCGGCATCCTGCACCTCGAAGACCATCGCGGGCCGGGGAAAGCGGATTGGCCGCGGCAGCGTCGACATGTCTTCTGGGGAAAGCGTCACAGCTCCCTGAGCATCAATGAGGAACAAGCTCTGTCCGCCGTCAAGTGAGGGAATTAGCAAGTCGAATGTAGCGTCACGGATGTCCCGTATCGTCGGCAGGGCGAGCGACTGGAAGTCTTGGAACTTTTCTCGTTCTTCGTCCGTCAGGTGGTGCTCCAGCAATTCCTCGACATACCCGTACGCGCGCTGCAACCAATATGCGAGTCGACGAAAGTTCTGCAAACTCGGAGGCGAGTTGCCTGCGATTGCCATCAGTGGTTTGTGTCCCGCGTGGGACAGTATCCTCAGCGGTTGGCTCGATTCCAAGGAACCGGGGGCCAGCGCAGAAAAGTGGAATGATTCATAGCCTCGTCGCCAGAAGGTGACATTGACCGTTGGCCGCGCCTCGGGCAAGCTCTCATTTACTTCCACCAAGAGACGCTGGGCATCAGCGAGCAATCGCTCGTCCATTCCGACAGGCAGCTGATCTTCAATGCCCAACAACAAGTTCTTGATGCCGGAAACTGTGCTATTCACGTCTATTTTGCCAGAGCTGGTCAGTGCAGCGTCAACGTAGGTCAATCCGACCAGGTCGTCACGGAACACTGCTCTTGCCGGTGCGAGCGCCGCGCTCTCCGCGAGAGAAGTTTCGCGGCCAAGTTCTTCCAGGTGGTTATTGTCCGACCCGATCGAAAGCAGCAGATAGTCGCCTCGCAAGCCGAGCGAAATCGAAACTGTCTGAGACTCAATGAACTCGATCACATCTCGTGATAGCTCCCGCCCATCAAGTCCCCGCGATAGTTCTGCTTCGATTGCCTCGCGATGGTCGGCTGTCAGGAAGGCTCCCAACTTCAGGGGTAAGGTGATATAATCGCCCCCGCCGAGAGTCTCCTCTTGCAACGGGAAGGGCAGCATCTGCCGCAGCTGCAGAGTGAGACTCTCAATCCAATCCCGTCCAAGTTTGGGATCCGTGAGTCGAAATCCAAGAACAATACCTGGCATGCGTAGATCTGATTGCAAGTCGAGGATCTGGCGAATCATCTGCTCGCGATACGCACGCTGGTCCATTGGCGTAATGCCACCGTTTTGTCGCTCGCTCCATGCGTTGGTGAAACCGCTCCAAAACGCAATGCCGTAGACATCGCCGAGGGCTTTGAAGAATCTTGGTCCACGGCGGTCGATGTAGAAGAAAACTTCCTCGCTGAACGCATCCTGCAACAACCTGACCGACTGGTCAATTAGTGGGTTCTGTGCACGAGCAGCATTCAATTGGTCGAGGTACGGTTGCTGCCAAAACCACGCAAGTGCCATCTGCGCGGCAGGTGTCGATAGTATCTCTTCAATCGCTGCCGAATCGCGGAAGGCGCGCCATTGCTCACCGTACCGATAACCAGTCGAAAAGAACCCAGCATCGTCGGGAACCCAGGTAGCGGCGCCGAAGTCTCGCTGCATTCCAGGAGAGAGATCGGTGCCTCGGTCAGTTGGCGTGGGAGGCTGCGCCATTCCTAGCGCGGGCATCAACAGCGCGACTAACCATAGTCCGCCCAATGGGGTTTTGAAGAGAAGATGGTCCGCGTGATAGATCGTGCGCATGGTACTTCCTCATTAGGTTGCGAGGGATGCACTAGAGTCTACCAACTATTGCTTTTCGTAGCGACAGAAGTCAGCGATGTTTCTCATGATTGCTAAACTGGCTGATCGCAGTGGCGGTGCGACTGGCACTGAGGATCCTGTTCCTACGCACGTCGCCTGCGATTACCTCAACGAATTCACCCGCCTGCGCTGCGGTGACAACCGTCGGTGCGTAACGGCACGACGTACCGAGCATCAGTCCCGGCTGATCTTCGAGCGGCGACTCCGTAAGTACTCGCAATTTCATTCCTCGCAGACTGTCGAAGTACTCGTCCCGTAGTTCGGCTTCGATGCGGCTCAATTCGCGCCCGCGTTCTTGCTTCACCTGCTTGGGCAATTGATCTGGCATTTCAGCAGCGGGAGTCGTCCGCCGGGCGCTGAACGGAAAGACATGGATCTTTGAAAACCCGACCTGCCGCGCGACGTCGCAGGTCTCAGTGAATTCTGCATCGGTCTCGCCAGGGAACCCGACGATGATGTCGGTAGTGATCGCCGGGCGATCTAGGGAGTCTTGCAACAACTGGCAACGATCGATGAACCGTCGGCTGCCCCAGCGGCGGCGCATCCGCCGCAGCACGCTATCGCTGCCGCTTTGCATCGAAATGTGCAGGTGCGGACAGACTTTATCGCTGTGGTCTTGCATCACGCGGATCAGTTCGCGCGTTACTTCGGTCGCCTCGATACTTGAGAGCCGAATGCGGAAATCACCAGGCAACTCGGCGATCGCGCGAACGAGATGTGACAGCCGTGTCCACTCGCCTTTGGGACGATGTCGGTTCCAGTCCACGCCGTAGTGCCCGAGATGAATGCCGGTCAGCACGACTTCTCGATAACCGTTGTCCACCAGACGGCGGACTTCTTCGAGGATGTGCTGCTGAGGGCGGCTCGTCAGCTCGGGCCGTACGTGAGGGATGATGCAGAAGCTGCATCGTAGCAGACAGCCGTCTTGCACTTTGACGTAGGCCCGATGTCGGCGGCCGAAGCCGGAAATCCCCGTCGGCACGTCGGTCACACCGAAGCGTCCCAACAGATCGGGCAACTCCCGTTTGTCGGTGAGCACCTCGGTGACGTTTGGCAGGGCGGCGACTTCCTCAGGCGCACGCGTCGCGTAGCAACCCATCACGACGATCTTGCTCGCGGGGTTGTCACGCGCCAGCCGACGGATCAACTGTCGGCTCTTCGAATCGCCCTCGTTGGTGACCGTGCACGTGTTGACGACGCACAAATCGGCTGGCTGCTCATCGATGGCGTCTTGGTAGCCAATCCCTTGCAGCCCCTCGCGAATATACTCGGTCTCGTACTGATTGACTTTGCAGCCGAGGGTAACGGTTTTTAACTTCATGGCGGAGGGGGGAAGGCGGAAGGGGGATAAGGGCTTGCGCAATCTACTTTTTGGATTTGGTGGTCTTGATTGCGGTTACGGTCATTTTGAGTAACTCCTCACACTCACAATATAGGTCCGATAGACGACGCTCGGGAAGGATGTTCGATTCGCCGAGTAGCTCCAGCCAGAGTAGCGTCTCGTCAAGTTCTTGCTCCACAATGCTCAGCTTCGAAATCAACTCAGCGTTGGAGCGTGCGCGGCAAGCCTCGCGATAGTTGGCCGCGACCGACGTTCCTGATCGCAGTATTTGCGTTCCAATTGTCTGTGCTTCCGTGTTCTTTGGAAGCGCCTGGAAGAGCCGAATAATCCGCAGTGCGACGGACTTCGTTCGATTTCGCAGACCTTCATTGCGGAACATCCTCCCTCCCCCCTCCCCTCTCCGCCCTATTCGACCGGTTCGATCGTGCTCCACATGGAACCCTTGCTGCCTTCGATGTCGTCCTTGCCGTAGGCGTGGATCTGATCGCGTTTTAGTTCGGCGTGCTCCTTAGTGGTCGTGAGGACGACGGCCTTCCCTTCTTTGTCCACCTCAGTGGCCAGCTTGAGGCATTGCTCCGCTTTGTGACCGAACAGCTCGCGCAGCATCTTCTCGACGTAGTCGTAGGTGTGGTCGTCGCTGTCCCACAGGATGACGTTGTAGCGCGGCTGGCGACGGGCTTGTTTCTCATCGGCGCGTTGCTTGCGGGGGACGACGGTGGTGACGCCCTCGCCGTCATCCTCTTGTTCATAGAAACCGGTCATTCGCTCGTCTCTCAGTGCTTATCGCATGCAATCAGCCAGTGGCCTAAATCTAACGTTCCCAGTATATTGTACGGCTTGAATCTGGAGAAACACACTCCATCCGCGATCCGAAATTCAGACTGCCGTTGACCAGCCTTCCGGAAGCCCATTGAGGCTTCTACGCGGCAGTCTTTGACCCACCAAAGCGATAATCAAGTGACAGCACCGAATCCGTCGGAATCTCCGCTCAGCAACGTGTTGCAATTCGCTGACAATAATCGCCAGCAGTTCTTGGCCGATTTGTGCGATTTGTTGCGCATCCCCAGTGTCAGCGCCGACTCGAAGTTTCGCGACGATGTGCGGGGAGCCGCTCAGTGGCTGGTCGATCATCTCTCCGGTTTTGGGCTCTCGGCCGAATTGATCGAGACGCCCGGCCATCCGATGGTCTACGCCCAGACGCCTGAGGTCCCCGGAGCCCCCGTCGCGCTCGTCTACGGACACTACGATGTCCAGCCGCCTGACCCGTTGGACGAATGGGAAAGCCCGCCGTTTGAACCGACTGAGCGCGACGGCGATCTCTACGCCCGCGGCGCGACGGATGACAAGGGGCAGATGCTCACGCACGTCAAGAGCGTGCAGTCCTGGCTCGCGGCAGACGGGAAACTCCCGCTCCAGGTAAAGCTGCTCATCGAAGGCGAAGAGGAAGTCGGCAGCGAGAATCTCGAGTCGTTCCTGGCGGAGAACGTCGATAAGCTCGCCTGCGATTGTGTAGTGATTAGCGATACCGCCCAATTCGCGCCGGGGATTCCGGCGATCACCTACGGACTGCGCGGGATTGCCTACTATGAAGTTCATCTCACCGGACCCAATAGCGATTTGCACTCGGGCGTGTTCGGCGGCGCAGTGACCAACCCGGCCAATGCGTTGGGCAAATTGTTGGCGGCGATGATCGACGACCAGGGGCGTATTCAAGTTCCTGGATTCTATGACGATGTCGAGCCGCTCACAGCGCGTGAGCGGCAGGAGTTCGCCGACTTGCCATTCGACGAAGCAACGTTCAAATCGAAACTCGACGTCGACGCGGTCACCGGGGAGCAAGGTTTCACGACCTTGGAACGTCGCTGGGCGCGGCCGTCGTTTGACGTCAACGGCATTTGGGGAGGCTATCAGGGCGAAGGCGCGAAGACGGTGCTGCCTGGGCGAGCGGGTGCGAAGTTCAGCTTCCGGCTCGTGCCCAACCAAGATCCCAAGAAAATCACTGCCGGACTGAGGGAACTCCTGGAGCCGTTGGTGCCTCCGGGCATCACGATGGAACTGATTGACTACCACGGTGCTCCGGGAATTGCCATGCCGCTGGAGAGCCCGTACTTGGCGGCTGCCGCAGACGCAATTGAGGCGGGATTTGGCAGTCGTCCGGTGTTCATCCGCGAGGGCGGCTCGATTCCGATTGTCAACACGTTCGCCGGGCAGCTCGAAGCCGACGTGTTGCTCTTGGGCTGGGGGCAGAACGATGATAACTTGCACGCGCCCAACGAGAAGTTCTCGACCGACGATTTCCATCGTGGCATACGCGCTAGTGCAGCGCTGTGGCAATCACTTGCTGATTGCAGAAAACAATGAATCGCAAACCACAACGGCACAACGGACACGACGAGTAAAACAAGAACCGTCGTGTGCCTCGTGTCGACCTGGTTAGGCCCGACCCACCGACTTCAACATTACTGATTATGCTCGATAAGAAATTCATCCTCGCCAACGCCGATGCCGTGCAGCAAAACTGCGAGCATCGCGGAGTCAATGCCGACGTGCATCGCTTCGTCGAACTCGAAACCAAGGTTCGCGGACTCCAACAAGAGATCGAAGAAATCTCGCGTCAAGCCAATGCCGTCAGCAAGTCGATCGGCAAAGCCAAAGACGAAGCCCAGCGCGAGCAGCGCAAAGAGGAGGGCAAGCAGCTTCGCGAGCAGAAAGATGCCAAGCAGGCGGAAATCGATCGGTTGGCCGCCGAAGCGGGTGCCATTTATCGCAGAATGCCCAACATGACGCACCCGGAGGCGCCCATCGGCGAGGAAGCGCACAGCCGGGAACTACGTCGTGGCGAACACGAAGTCCGCCCGCTGGGATTTCCAGTCGTTGATCACGTGGACTTGGCGGCGCAGCACGACCTGATCGACTTCGAAGCCGGAGCACGGATCGCCGGTGCCGGCTTCTACTTTCTCCGCAACGAAGGCGTTCTACTTGAGCTGGCGTTGCAGCAGTACGCTCTGGAATTGCTTATTGGTGAAGGCTTCGTGCCGACGATCACGCCCGACTTGGCCCGTAACGAAATCCTGCATGGTGTCGGTTTCATTCCGCGCGGGCCGGAAACGCAGATTTACAGCATCGAAAATTTCGATCTCAATCTCGTCGCGACCGCTGAGATCACCCTTGGCGGGATGTACGCCGATCAGGTCGTCGATGCCGAAGACCTGCCGATCAAGATCTGCGGCATCAGTCATTGCTTTCGTACCGAAGCTGGCGCGGCGGGTCGCGCTTCCCGCGGCCTGTACCGTGTGCATCAGTTCACCAAGGTCGAGATGTTTGCCTTCACCAAGCCCGACGAAAGTGAAGACATGCACAACTACTTCTGCGACTTGGAATGCCAGATCTTCGACGGGCTGGGAATTCCCTACCGGGTAATCGACACGGCCACGGGTGACCTCGGCGGACCGGCGTATCGCAAGTTCGACCTGGAAGCATGGATGCCCGGTCGCGGCGAGAGCGGCGAGTTCGGCGAAGTGACCAGCACCAGCAATTGCACAGACTATCAAGCCCGGCGGCTGAACATTCGCTATAAGAACAAAGGCGAAAAAGGCACGCACTTCGTCCATACACTCAATGGCACGGCCGTAGCCATTAGCCGCGCTATCATCGCCATCGTCGAGAACTGTCAACAACCCGACGGCACCATCCTCGTGCCCGAAGTTCTGCGAAAATGGGTAGGCAAAGATCGCATCGGTGGGACGGAGTAGCCGTGAGTGATCTCTCAGGTGCCCAGCGTGTATAATTCCGGGCCATGAAGAAATTCCGCGTTCGTCATCTCCTGCTCGCGACGGCCGTGTTAGCGGCGCTCATGGGTTGGTTGCACATGAAGGCGCAGTGGCGCGAGTTTAGAACGATCGTGGGCTTGGATAGCGAGGTGATTCAAACCGAAAATGGTCCGGTGAGCCGGTTGTTCTACAGCAAACCGAGTGCACACAACAACCACGAAGGCGTCGAGGTCGCTCCACCGCCTATACAGTACGACACGGCATGTTGGGCCGTGGTCGTATTGCTGGTCGCATCGACCGTTGGCTTGTGGTTGGTTCGAGAACGCTCAGACGGTGCGATCAAACTCTGTCTGAGGGCTGTTCAGCTGATGAGCTTGGTAGTCATCGTGTGCGAATTCGGCTGGGTCCCGTTCTGGCTGATCCTGGCACCTGTTAGCTTCATCGTCTAAGTTAGTTCACCGCACGTCCAACCAGTACGGCATGATCAGGGTAACCGGCTCTTGCATCACCTGTCGGAGCTGGTAGGCATGCCGCAGCGGGGCCGCCAATTCGGGAGACAGCTGCGCGATGCCTTGCAGGAGCTTGGCTTCGCGCTCTTTGTCCAGGTCGGCACCGAACAGAGCTTCCAACGGGTTCTCCGGTTTTGGCAGCAGTTTCAGCTGCGCCTTCTCGTTGGGATCCATGCCGGCGAGTTTCTTTGCCGCACGGATGGCATCTTTCAGTGTTCCCAACTCATCGACCAGACCGTTCCGCTTTGCGTCGCGTCCGGTGTAGACTTGACCGCCGGCTAGCGATTCCAGTTTCTCTAGTGGCATGTTTCGCCCTTGCGCCGCCTTGGTGGTGAAGATGCGATAGATATCACGCATCAGCTCTTCCATCACCTCGCGTTCGCTTTCGCTGAACTTGTTAGGGCTATTGAAGATGCCGCTGTTCTTACCGCGCGTAATCTTGTCGGTGGTGATACCGATCTTGTCGTACATTCCTCGCATCGCCAGCTTGCCACCCACGACACCAATCGAGCCGGTAACGGTACCGGGCTCGGCGAGGATGCGATCCGCGCCCATGGCGATGTAGTAGCCGCCACTCGCCGCGACGTCACCCATGCTCGCGACGACCGGCTTGCCGGCCTTCTTCGTGGCACGCCAGATGAGATCGCTGGCCAGCGCCGAGCCACCGGGGCTGTTGATTCGCAGTACGATTGCTTTAACGGTCTTGTCTGCAGCGGCTTTGTTGATTGCTTTGACGATCGTGTCGGAGCCCATCGACTGCCCGCCAAACAGATCCGCTTGACTTTTGCCAGTCATGATCGGTCCGACGGCATAGACGACGGCGATTTTTGGATCCTTCGAACTGCCACTCCCCGACCCAATGCCCATGATCTGTTGAAACAACTTGATCATGCCCATCGGTCCCGAGAAATCGGTATCCAGGCCCTTCTTGCCGTAGTTGACGACATAGACCAACTCGTCCGCTTCGTATTCGGCTTTCAGCTTCGCGCGAAACTCGTCGGGATACGCGACGTGGTCGATCAGCCCAGCTTTTTTTGCCTTTTGCATCGTCAGCAAACCGTGGTCGACCAGGCTGCGGACCTCGTCAATCTTGAGATCGCGATCGGTGGCGATCGTTGTGATCATCTGATCGTAGATGTCGTCGACCATCGCGGTGAGGTTCTTGCGCACCGGCTCGCTAAGGTTCGTCCGTGTGAGCGGCTCGGCGGCACCTTTGGCATCGCCCACGTGAAACATGTCGGCTTCGATACCGACTTTGTCGAGCAGTTCCTTGTAGAACGCAACTTCGGCATGGACCCCGGAGATCATTAGCATGCCGGCCTCCGGCATGACGATTTCGTCGCACGCGGTCGCGAGCAGGAACTGGGAGCCCATCGCGGCCTCGACGCTCGCGTAGACTTTTTTCCCCTCGGCTTGCACACGCGCGATGGCTTCCCGGAGTTCATTCTGCTTGCCGCGAGTTAATGACGCCGGACCGATTTCGAGGATCACGCCCGCGATGCGCTTGTCTTTGGCCGCCTTGTCCAGCCGGGCGATCGTCTTCCGCAGATCGACGCCAAGGTCACCGAACAACGACATCTGTCCGGGGGACTCTGGCAGTGCGCCGGAAATCTTGATGTGGGCCAGCCGTGTCTTGACCGGCTTTTGTGACGATTTCTCATCGCCGGATGGCGTCGCCTCAGCGGAGGTCTTGGCTGTTGGCTTTTTTTCAGCGTCGTCGGTGGACTCTTTGGCGAATGCTGACTGGCCCGACGTGGTGATGATGAACGCTAGCAGTAAGGGGACGAATCTGCTGGCACTTCTCATGGCTTGATCTCCCTCTGATGACGGCTTCTGGTGCAATTGGCCGGAAAAAAAGAACCGGTCTCGCTGTATTCCGGAGCTTTCACAAATTATAGCACTGACTCATGGCTTGTTCGCCCGCTCCGAAACAATCTTGCGTGATAATTCCGGCGTTCTACGGAAACTGACAGCTTCAGCGACAGCCCCGCATTCGCTCTGGAAACTCCCCGGGGGCTTTGTTACCTTCCCGCCTCACTATCTCGCGTCAGGTAGGCGCGCTGCTGCTCGATGTACACGGAGATTCTCCTATGCAACGCTTGTTGTTCGTTGCCCTCGCCACCAGTATCGCGCTCACGACCGACGTGCAGTCGCCGTGCTCCGCCAATCCCTTCCTGCAGAAACTGATTCCGCGTAAACAGGTCGAGGCCGATCCGCAGGGAGATTATACGCTCAGCGAAGCCCACGGGCCGTGGTTGATCATGGCGATGTACTTCTCCGGCGAAGATGGACAAGCGAAGGCGCGCGAGTTGGTGCTCGATCTGCGCCAGAATCATCGTTTGGCGGCTTACCACTGGGGAATGTCGTTTCAGCTCAGCGAAAGTAATCCCGGCAAAGGCATCGACCAATATGGAGGCAAAATCCGCCGCCGTTACCGACGTGGCGATCAGGTCACGCAGCACGCCGTGTTGGTGGGAGACTTCCCGACGTTGGGCGACCCCGAGGCGCAGCGCATGCTGAAGCACATCAAATCGATCTCCCCCCAGACGCTCATGACCGAAGACGAAGTGGTCTCGGCGGAATCGCTCACCAACGTCGGCAAGTTTCGCAGCTATCTGCTCAAGAGCAACGGCAAGGATTCGCAGGTCGGCGCCCTGAGCCACGCCTTCATGACGCGTAATCCACTCCTGCCCAAAGAATACTTCGCCCCCACCGGCGTCGATGAACAAGTGGCCAAGTGGAACGTCGGCGTCGAGCACTCGCTGCTGGATTGCCCGGGCAAATACACGATCAAGGTCGCCACGTTTAAAGGACGCACCTCGTTGACGCGTGCCAATGACGAAGTCGGCGAGTCGCGCACACGCAAGGCGAAGAAAGACGACCCCCTCGTGCTGGCGGTCAGGAACGCACAGCTACTCACCAAGGCCCTACGTGAAAAGGGCTGGGAGGCCTACGAATTTCACGATCGCTACGAAAGTTACGTGACGATCGGCTCCTTCGAAGACGGCCGCCAGACCGCCGACGGCAAGATTGCCCTCAGCCATCGCGACGCGCGGATCATCATCGACACCTTCGGTGCGTCGACGCCCAACAACATCTTCAACCGCCCTGCCCTGCAAGATGTCCGCCTCGAAGAAGAGTACAAGCGGCAGTTCACTACCCGACTGGGCAGCAGCGGCCAGGTCGCCAGCGGATTTCATCCCAAGAAATTTGTCGGCCTACCGTTCGACATCTTCCCCGAGCCGATCGCGGTACCCAAACGCTCGATAAGTTCCGCCTACGCGCGTAATTAGCTTCAGGCCGCGATGACTGGCGGTGCCGTACGCTGAAAGTTAAGCTGATGACTTGTGACTCCGCTTCGTGAAGCACTAGGTCTGAGGCTATGGCAATCGTGACGCTGGATCTGTTGATCGGCACCACCAATCTCGGTAAAGGGCGTGAGCTCGCCGAGCTGCTGGCTCCGTATGGGTTTTCGATTCGTACGCTCCAAGACGTCGACAATGCGATCGACGTGGTCGAGGACGGCGATACCTTTGCCGCTAACGCCCAAAAGAAAGCGCGCGAGCTTGCGCAACATCTGGACTGTTGGGTGCTGGCCGACGACAGCGGGCTGGAAGTCGATGCCCTCAATGGGGCCCCGGGAATCTACTCCGCACGCTACGCCGACGAAATTCAAGACGCGTCCAGCGACGACAAGAACAACGCCAAGCTGCTCGCCGAGATGGCCGAAGTGCCGTGCGAGCGGCGAACCGCCAATTACTACTGCCATGTAGCGGTGGCTGATCCGACAGGTGCCATCCGCGCCGAAAGCTCCGGCATCTGCTGCGGGTTTATTCACACCGAACTGGTCGGCACTAACGGCTTCGGCTACGACCCGCTGTTTGAGATTCGCGAGCTGCACCGCACCTTTGGCGAGTTGGGACCGCGAGTGAAAGCCGCTCTCAGCCATCGCGCCCGAGCAATGCGAGCCATCGTTCCTCAACTAACTGAGTTGGCAAATCAAGGTGCGTGGGATTAGACGTCCGAGAAAAAAGTCCGCGTGACGAACGCCACGGTCAAGAACTGTCGCCGCAAAAATATAGAGAGCCGTTCCAAAGAGATGAACTTCGGAACGGCTCAATAACGAGAACACATAGATGTATGTCCGAAAGATACCATTTCGGGCGAGTATTGCAAAGGTAGTTCCCTAATTGTCGAGAAAATGCTGCTTCGAACTGTCCCCGCCTTGGAGAGTGCCTTGAACTGCCATCGATCCCGGTTCCGATTCGTCTGCCTGTTCGCTGTCTTTTCCGTCAGCTGTCGGGGTGCGGCAGCCAGTGAAATTCAAGTCTGGCTCGAGAAGCAATCGCCGCAACTTGCCCAGCTTTACATAAGCCTGCACCAAGCCCCTGAGCTGTCGTTTGAGGAAGAAAAAACGGCGGCGCAAATGGCCGCGTTGATGCGCGAGCTGGGGCTGGAAGTTACCACCGACGTCGGCGGGCATGGCGTAGTGGCGGTGCTGAACAATGGCGAAGGCAAGACGTTGCTGCTGCGCGCCGATATGGACGCGCTACCGGTCGCTGAAGTGACAGGACTCGACTACGCGTCGAAAGTACGCGTCCGCGACGCGCGGGGCGCGACCGTGGGTGTGATGCACGCCTGCGGACACGACATGCATCTCACGAATCTCATTGGCACGGTGCGCTACTTGGCCACGCATCGCGACTCCTGGACGGGCACGCTCGTGGCGATCTTTCAACCTGCCGAGGAACGCGGCGCCGGCGCCAAGGCGATGATCGCCGACGGTCTGCTCCGACGGTTTCCCAAGCCCGACTTCGCACTGGCCTTGCACGTGAATGCCTCAAATCCGACCGGCACCGTGCTCTACCGCGCGGGCTTCTCCGCCGCCAACGTCGATAGCGTTGACATTTCGATCCGCGGACGTGGCGGGCACGGTGCCTATCCCGAAACCACAATCGACCCGATCGTCATCGCGGCCCGATTGGTCGTCGATTTGCAAACCATCGTCAGTCGCGAAGTCAAGCCGATTGATCCCGCGGTCATCACGGTAGGCTCAATCCACGGTGGTACGAAGCACAACATCATCGGCGACGACTGCCATTTGCAATTGACCGTGCGCAGCTATGGCGAAGAGGTCCGTAAACAACTGCTGGATGCGATCCGCCGCAAGGCCTTGGCCGCAGCCCAAAGCGCGAATGCCCCAGAGCCTGAGATCACGACCACCGAAGGGACTCCCTCGCTATACAACGATCCCGACCTGGTCGCGCGACTGGTGCCGGTCCTGCAGTCGGTGCTCGGCGAGGACAAGGTCGTCGAACGACCGCCGACGATGGGCGGCGAAGATTTCGGACGCATCGGTCGAGCCGGCGTGCCGATCGTCATGTTCGGTATCGGTACGGTCGCGCAAGAGCGACTTGACGAGTTCGCCGCCGAAGGCCTCCCCGCCCCATCGCTGCACTCGCCTAAGTACTTCCCCGATCCCGAGGCTTCGATCCAGACTGGTGTCACGACGCTCGTCACAGCGGCGCTGGAGTTGCTCCAGTAGGCGGGAGCCTGCTAGTCAACCTACAGGCTCCGTGCGGTAGTAAACGCCCAAAGAATTCACCGCTGATGAATCGGCAGCATGGCGTAATGCGTCGTCAGTGCGAGGACTGACATCGACGTAGCATAGGCCCGCCCGAACTCGCGTTCGTAACCACCCGGCAGCCATGATCCGTCGGGCTGCTGGTTCGCGACGAGCAGATCGACCATTGGCGGGAAGAACTCGTGAAAGTGCTCGCCGCCGAGATGGTACATCCCTTGCGTGCAGTAGTAGACGCTGTATTGGAATCGATCGAGATGGCCTACGCGCTGGCCGTATCCGGTAAACGGATGGTCTTTCATCCACGCTGCCGCCGCTTTGGCTTCCATTGAGTCATGTTGGCCCAGCATCGCCATGGCCATGATACCAGCGCCCGACATCCCGCGACTCTCGCGTCGATGGTCGTAGGTGAAGGTGTTCTTTTCGGCCTTGTAGAGTCCACGCACGTATCGCCGGGCGAGCGCGATGGTTTCCGGACTTACGTCAAAGCCAGCGTTCGCAGCGCTACGTAGGAAGGTGGCTTGCCACGCTGTGATGGACAGATCCGTCACGAAGACGTCCTGCGGATGAGGCACAGGATATCGCCAGCCGCCTTCGTCCTGTGGCCGACGCGGCACTGAGCGAAACTGCTTACGCTCGGTCAATGCGACGGAACGTTCAATGGCCGAAATGACCTCTTCGCTTAGCTTACCGCTCAATTCGCCAGAAACTTCCGCCAGCATCAGACCGGTGATCGCTTGATTGTAGTACCCGGTGTGCGACGGCTTATCAAGTACCCAGACAGCTTCTGGTCGGGCAGCGTTAAAGAAACCTGGCTTGGTCTCGTGTCGAAGCGCGTACTTGATTGCGAGTTCGATTTGATCGCCGTAGGGCTTGGAACCGGGCAGGTGGCCCGCCGACAGAAATGCCAATGTCGCCAGGCTCGAGATGCCGGGCTGGCCGGACATCGGTGCCGGGAAGCTGCCATCGCGCCTCTGAGCACTTGCCAAGTAGGCCAATGCCCTCTCGACCGCCTCGTCGAGTCGTTGGCTCTGAACCGGAGTGAGCGTGGTCGCCTCGACGGTCGGATACCGCTGCGCGGATACCTTTGAACCGTTCGAGTAGACGAGTCCGCAGGTCATCAGCACCGCGAAAACGTAGCGAAAGTTACGCGCAGGCATCGAATTCTCTCCGCATGTAGAATTGAGGAATCTGTCGGACCGCAGTTCAGTGTAGCAAAGTCGTCGCTCACCGAACGCCGATTCCGGTTGTTCTATGGGTTTTGTTAGAGCATGCGAACCGCACTGGGTGCCACTTGCTCCGTCAGTGTAGGGTCAATGTTTACTCTGCCCAAGCACTGGCACGGCCGGTAGCAACGGCCATAAGAGCTGCAAGTATCTTCGAAATTTGTGGGAGTCATGTGTTGAGAACGATTATCCGCTACGTCTCATCAGACGATGGCTCGGAGTTTGAGCTACTGTGTCGTGAGACCACGATGAAGGTGTGGGTTAAGGATTCTGGCCTCTATGCAAAGATCTTCTGGAATTGGATTGACGGTACCAAGTGGTTAGTGGATGTCGAACAACGCACAATCAGCTGCAACTCAAAAATCGTTGCCGATTGCATGAAAGGCCAGGACGGTGACGATGCCTGGTTTTGCTCAGGGAAGAAGCTCCCACATGCGTTCAAGAGAAAGTGTGCAGTCGGCGCGATCACGTACACACTTCCCCTGTCAGGCAAGATCATCGGTATCGCCCGCGATTGTTCTCCGCGTAGTCGATGGTTGTGGCAGCACACCGCGACCAAGATAGTCACCAACCGCCGTTGGCCGCTGCTCGCTCCAGCTATCGTGGGAGTCTCAATGCTCTGGTACGCGCAAACTGACGGCGAAGCCAGGTACTGATTGTTACATCAAGCTGCTCGCACCCGTCCCAGCCTCGATCCGACGATCGCTACTCCAAGCAATAGCAGCCCGGCACTTGCCGGTTCCGGAATCGTGAGCGACTGGGCGAACATCCACTCGTAAACGTCTTGTGAGGCGTAGAATTGGCTCCACGAGTTGTGGCCGACGCGCGGGTATTCGGTGTAGCGCACACTGCCGACTTCGGCCAGCGGTCCACCGGCACCAACGTCGGGGAAGTCGATCGGCGCGTCGCGCTGAAATCCTGCGAGTACGTTGAACGTTTCCCTCGACGTCGCGACATCGACCACTGTATCGCTATCTCCATGAGCCAGCCAAATCGGCACATCGCGCAGCGCGGGCGCAATGCTGTCGTCGATGAACGCTCCCGCGATCGGCGCGGCAGCCGCGAATTGCAATACTTCAGGATTAATGCCGTTAAAAACTTGAAGATAATTCATCGTTCCAAAGCCGCCCATCGAGAGTCCGGTCAGGTACAGGCGACCCAAATCGACCGAGTAGTTTGCGAATACTTCTTCCAGGACTTCGGTGGTGAGGTCTTGTTGATTCGCCACCGACCATCCGCGCGCTGCGGGCAATTGGGGAGCAACCAGCACGGCGGGGAACTCGCTTTCGGTCTTGTCGATAATGACATTGATGTGGTTTGTGACCTGCTGCCTGTTGTCGGTGCCTGACTCGCCCGAGCCGTGCAGGAACAGCACTAGTGGATACTGCTGATTCGGATCGTAATCGGCGGGCAGAAAGTACCGGTACTCCATCTCCGATCCAAGGCGATTGACCGAGCCCTCCAAGCTATCACGCCACGTCCTGCCCAGTCCGTCTGACGCGGGAAGAACCAAACTGAACCCGACGGCTGCCGTCAACAGAAACCTTACACCAGTAAACATGAGTTGCCCCCACAAGAAGATATGAATCGAAAGCCGACCGTAGTACGTTCGCTGCCACCGACCGTATCTTGGGGCCTTGTGAGCAGAAACTAAGAAAACGAGCGGGATCTGAGCATGCAGATCGTGCGCGTGACTACCAACTACGTCAGCCAAATAGTCGCCGCAGGCATGAAAAACACGCAATGATATAGAGGCGGCCTCGGCCGCAGCGGCGTCGAAATCCGCAATGGCAATACCAGCGAGTGGTCTACAGCCCGATGGTCTCGATGTTGTTCAGGTGTCCTTCCGCATCGAGCGGAGCTCCACCGATTATCAGCAGCTCCGAGTTGTCTTTCGCGAGCAGGCGATGGAAGAATCGCGGGCGGTCCAGTTCGGCGACCTTGGTCCAAGCCTGGCCGTCGTCGGAGAGGCGATAGACGACGCCTTCGCTACCGCTGGCGTACAACTTGCCCGCCACATTCCACGCCGAGACGCCAAACCCGCTCATTCCCTCGCCGGGAAACGTGGCCAGTTTCGACCACTGCGATGTCGATGGATCGAAGCAGTCCACGTCGCGCGAGATGCTGTGATCCTCGTCCATGCCGCCCATCGCGATCAGCTTGCCGTTCCAATGCGAAGTGGCCAGTGCGCGTCGCTTGGAAGGCATGCTGGGCATTTCTTGCCAGCTGGAGTCGGCCGCGGAAAAGTCGTAGACGAGCATCTGGTCGAGCCATTCGCCATCGCTATCGCCGCTGAGCGTCCAGCCGCCGACGACGTAGAGTTTGTCGCCGATCACCACCGCGTCGTGCGAAGAGCGGCATTGTGGCAGCTTGGGCATCGACGTCCACTGGCCCGATTGCGGGTCAAAGCAGGAGAACTCATCGACCGAGTGCATGTCGGCATCCTCGCCGGAAGAATTCGTCGCGTGCAGCCCACCGACGCGGTACAACTTGCCGCCGTGGGCCACCAACGGCAGGCCTTGCAGGGGCGTCTGCATGTCGAGAGACTCCCACTCGCTGCTGCCGTCGAGGCGGAGTCGATGAAAGCCCTTCGACAGGTTGTCCAGCGAGTGATCATGGGCCTTGCCGATATGGCCGCTGTAAACGTACAGCCAGCCGTCGCAAACGGCCGCGCCGAAACTGGCTAGCGCTTCGGGCAGTGGTGCGTAGGCGGCCGATTGCTTAGCTTCGACCTTGTTCTTGGGACGTTGGTAGTTGGTGGTCACGGTGCAATAGTGAGATTCGCTGGCGTAGTCTTCGCCGTCCAATGTGCCCGACGCAGACTTGATCGAATGGCCAATCACGAAACCGGTAAGGCCTTCGGCGTTTGTGGAAAACGATACCTTACCATGCTCGTCGGTTTTGTCCTCGAACGATTCCGTCTCGGCGTCAATAATTGTGACGCCCACCCCTTCCAGGGGCTCGCCTTTCCACGTGACGGTTAGTTCCATGCCCGTCTTGGAGTGCGCGACGCTTGCCTGCAGTGCCAGGCGATCTTCCTCGGGCAATCCGGTCGCTTCAGTTCCCACAGGTGGCAAGTGGTAAGCATAGTAGCTCAACAGCGTGCCGTGATAGATTCCGTAGGTGAAATTCGTACTAAGAGTCGCGTCTGCCGGAACCGTCGCGGTCGACTTGCGTCCGACAAACTTGTCCTTCTCAAGGGTCTCCCAGGCTACTTCGCTCGCCGCCGATTTCGCGCTCACCGCCATCACCTTCGCTTCCGCCACACTTTCCGGTAGGTGATAGTCTCGTTCTGCAGGACTTTCCGAAAAGAACATCAACGCGTGACCGTCCTCCTCGATCGTCAGCCAGGGGAAGTGTGCGTGGCAGCGTTGGGGGCCAGCCAGAAACAGACCGATGATGGTGAGCGCTAGCAACTTGCGAAGGGATTTGCAGTTCATCCTGAATACCTTTGTGAGCGAATGAATGAAATGATTTGAGTGAAACTGGGGACGGTTACGGTTCTACGTGATTCGGCTCGTCTCCGGCGCGAGTCACTAGCGCGGCGCGAACGTCTGCATCGGAGTCGTTAGTGACAAAGCGAACCGAGCCATCGAGCAGCACAAAATTCACACCGCTGGGGTGATCGCTGCGGTAGGTCCGGCTGCTCATGGGCGGCAGATAGGTTTCATTATTGTTAAACAGCACCGGCAGCGAAGCGGCCATGTGACCCCACGCTTGCAGCCAGTAGCCCTCCGCCCAGGCAAATGACGCACGTTGCCCTCGCGTGCTGCCACCGGTGGCACTGGCGGGTGTCTCGAGCGCGTCGAAGGCGTAGTTGATTTCACCGGCAAGAAATGTGTGTGAAGTGCCGTCGGTGATATGCCGCAGCGCGAGATCGTACGTTCCATTAGACGGAACGTTGTCGAACGCGCCGTTGTTGATGAACGGTTTGTAGTCGGTGCGGGTGGATATCAGGTAGCTGCCCGGCCCTAGCGGCTGACTACCGTCGGATGGCGGTTCTTCCGGCAACCGCATCGACGCACAGAGGTACGTCTCAATCGTGCCCGATGTGATCGGTGCGTTGTTGGGGTCGTAAATGGGCTTGGTCAGGTCGTACTGAGCGAAGCGATTGCCTTGTTCCAAGTACGGAAGCAGCAGTACTAACGTACCTCCCAGGGTCGAAGTGCTTTGCATGCCTACTTTCGGCGGCGGCAAGTGACCCTGCGAATCGTGATAGTTCAGCGCGGCGAGCCCCAATTGACGCAAGTTGTTCTTGCACGACACACTTCGAGCCGCTTCCCGCGCCGCTTGAACAGCCGGCAATAACAGCGCGATCAAGACACCAATCACGGCAATCACAACCAACAGTTCAACGAGCGTGAAGCCACTTCGTTGTCGGCTCGACCGGACCCGGCGCGAGCGTCTCACCAGCAACGTGGGTAGTCCTAAGCCAAGTAGCAATGCGGACGAAGGTTCGGGGACGGTGAGTCCGACAACCGCGCTTGGACCGGGATAGCTATTCTGCCAAGCGAGTAAGTCTTCGCCGTCGAGCGCGCCGAGTGACGCCTGCTGCTGCCACGTGAGAAAATCCTGTCCGTCGATATCGCCATCTCCGTCGAAGTCGCCCTCGATCGCCGTGCCGATAGTGAAATCAATTTCCAGAGTCGGTGCTTCCGCACTAGGAAGCGGAATCGGTCCGGTGACCGATTCGCGCATGAACCACTGCGGATAGGCGCCGGAGCCACCCTGTTCGGTGGTCTCATGCAGTGAGGAGATAAAGAATCCCAAGGAACCTTGAGCGAGGCCTTCTTGGATGTAGGCTTCGACCCCGGGCAGTGTCAGATCCACGTTAAAAGTGAACGTCGTATTCTCGGGAATCGGATCGCCAACCGAGAGGTTGGCCGTACCAACGGCCCAAGGTTCCGCTGCAAATGGTGCGGTGGTGTTGTCTGGGGCCGTCTCGCTAAAGCCGCCGGTGATGTTGTTCGCGACATCAACGTATTCGCCGGGCGTGCTGTCATCACCGATGGTCGGATAGACGAGATAGCTCCCACCCTCCCCACCGTGAGGGAAGGTCGCCTCGCTAAATCGCAATCCGGACTGATTTTCGCCGAGGGCGAAGCCTTCGTAGTCTTCGCGAAAACCAACGCCGAACAGTTCGAACGGCTGCTGGGCGGTCAATCCACTTTGAAAACCGGCCAGATAGCTCGTGGGCGTCGCTGGCTGAGTTTCGTACAGCACCGAGTCCGTGGTACCGTCATCAACACGCGCCGTGACGCGAACCGACTGAATCTGGTACTGCTGCGGAAGCAGACCCGGCGTGATCTGGTCGAGCGTTTCGAAGGCGACCAGTGCGGATCCAAATCTAGCAGGCTCAACTGCTGACCTGGGAACAAATTCGTTACTCAGCGAATCTAGCTCAAGTCCGCCAGTAAACGAGGGCGCCCATGGCCGCGTACCGGGGGAACCTGCCTGTTCGTAGATCCAGGTATCGATGTCCGGCTGCGACCAGGTGGCGGTGTCGGCCGCGGTGATGGCGCAGGCATGCAGTAGTGAGACCGCGAAGCACGCAATCGCAGCCCAGTATCGCATTTGGAAAATCCTCCTGATACTCAATCTATTTCTCTCAGCGATGACGGCGCACTCCACACGCTACGACCAAGCCGAGCGCTGACAGCAGCATAGTTGTTGGTTCAGGAACGGTTGCGATCGAGACCTTGTCCAAGTCGAACGTGAACAGAGTCGGGTTGTCTTCGAAGCCCGCGGGCACATCGACAAACAATTGCACGTTACCGATGTTCGAGAAAACTGTGTTGTAGTCGCTACTTTCGAAAGTCACGATTTGCGGACTGTTGCTCAGCACGTTGAAGGTCAGCTCCGTCCAGGTATTCGGTGGCACAGGGACGAAACTCGCGACGCCCGCTGCGGGAAAATTGTTCGGCGACGCCAAGCGGACTAGGTAGCCCAGTGGCACCGGTGCGTTGTGACGCACGAACGCGGAAATTTCGATGTACTCTTCGTCAATCCAGTCACCAGCAAACGCGCCGCCGCTGGCATTAAACGCCGAGTGACCGCGAAAGATGGTGCCTTGCCCAATGCTGTCAAACGCGGCGTCCAGCGACACGTAGCTGCTATCGTCGGGGCCGCCGGAACCGACTTCGTTCAACGCGGTGAAGCCGGCAGTAAGCCAATTCGCCGCGTCGTTGAACTCTTCGGTGAACACCGTGTTGCCCGCGGACGCCGCCGACGTGGCCATCAATAACAATGTCAAACTCAAAAAATTGCGAACACTTGGACGCATGAAGCTCTTACCCCTCTACCCAACGCGGGCATGTTGCAAACTCAAAGGTGGGAAATCACGGCAGGAACACTCAATGCCGGAACGGTGCTCAATTCGCAGGAATTGGGCCCGATACATGTCTCAAACGACTTGATATCAAGTCTCAATAGCAATAAAGTATCGATTCGCCCAAATAACACAAGGGGGCATGCGACAAAAATGGTGCGATTTTTTTCGCACCCGTAGGACCGGGACGACGCTCAGGTTTCGCTGGGTGAGCCGATGGTTTCAGCTCGCCGGTGTTGACGGTGGCCTACATGGGGCGGCGCAGACGCGGCGAGCAGGAGCGGCACACGGTGATTACGAGCGCACCGCATGGAGGAAGACGAGACCGAGCAAACGGCGGGGAGATTCGGCCATGGTGTTTCGCTTCAGGCGGTCGTTAGCCACAACGGTATGTCGCGCGACGCGCGAAGTGACGCGTTTACTCGGGCCAGGCACCCAGCGCTCGCCGGACGGCAACCAGCTGGCCGAGATGATAAGCGTTGTGGTCGGCGATCAGCAGCGCTTCGCGCAATAACGTTTGGCCCTCGCCCCAAGGAAACGCGGCCAGCAGGTCTTGCTTGGGGTCGGCCACCAGCGCCTGAAACTCTTCGGCGTCGCGCAGGAAAGCGGCCACGCTGGCTTCCCATGCCGCTGCGTCGGGCTGTGCGTCTTCCGCCGGCCAATAGCCGTCTGGGAATGCGGGCGAGACGTGGTCGGCATTGCGGGAGAACTCCAGGATGTCCCACTGTGCAATCCGCAGGTGCTCCAACAATCGCCACGGCGAGTGCGGCATCCCCGCCGGCATTTGCGACATCAACTGCTCCGGCATGTCGGCAACTGCGGCATCGAATCCGATGTGGGCATGGCCCCCTCGTAGCAGCCACAGCAAATGTTCGCGAACCTCGTTCATGTGTGCTTCCTTTGACATGGGAATCCACCAGGCGAAGTGATCGCAACAATGGATGCGAGGAGCCAAACCCATCCCATGCGGCAACCGTCCTTTCCAATGTGCACGCGCGTTAGTTCGTCACTACAGCCCAAATCGCCGTCAGCAAACCGAGATTACCGGTGCCTGTTGTCCTTGGTCAAGGACTAAGTGCCTGCCCCATAATCGATCACGTAGGACGGTCCCCCAGGGCCGTCCGAAGCGGCGGTTGCTTCGGAACGTCTAAGAGGCAGCGTGTCTTGCTACTGTCGAGAGCCCGCCGTTTCGCTTTGCGAGCCACCAGAAGCTGGTGCCGGACAGCAGCACCGGTGGTGCGACCACCAGTAGCAACAGAAGCGGTGCCAGCAGCACTTGATGCCAGGGTGCACCGCTGTAGATCGCGGCTGGCACGCCGACAACCAGCGACACGAGCAGCGACCAACCGAAAGCCGCCGCGTGGATGGTGTAGCCGTTCAACTGGTCACGTTTCTGTAGCTGAAATGCGATCGGCATGCCAATGCACCCAGCAACCAAGTAACAGACGATCATCCCTACCGTCATCGCGACAAGCGGGAGCACCAAGAAGCTCGCGGGATTGATCTCGATGCCCAGCGCAACGCAGATCGCCCCAACCAAGAGCAGCAGTACCACAAAAGAAGTCGGCGCCGCAGCAGGAGCCAGCAGGTAAGCGTTCCAAAGTGGGCGATGCGGATCGTCTGGACGTTGACTGGCCTGAGGTTCTTCAAACGGGTCGGAAATCGGATTGTCGTTCATTACTCTTCGACGGTGTTACAGGATGACTATTGGGTTACCTAGGTGAGAAGTTGACGCTGTCTATTGCACCAGTCCCCTTGAGCATGCGTTTCTTCAAGACCATCCAAACCACGAATCCCATGACTGACAACGCTCCACCGAGAACCCACGGCCAGCGGCGCGCATCCAGTGTTTGGTGGGAGATCGTCGCATTGTAGCCGCTGGCACTCAAATCTCGAACCAGAGATTGAGCAAGCTCTCTGTGTTTGGCAGTGGGGTGGTCGATGTAAGTCTCCGTGATTTCGATTACGTTCGGGAGCGACGAGTGTTTGACGGTCAACCAGAGTTTAGGATTCCGCCCACGTCGTGCGTGGGAGTCTGAGTAAGTAATGTCTGTGTCACGCCTGTCGCTTTCTTCCAAGCCGAACTCAGCCGCTGCTTGCGATACAACACTCATCACGTCATCGCGCACCGGCGGGGAACTGCTCGGCGGGTTCGGTCGAAGAGCAATTTCGGTGCGAGATATAGGATCGCAGCCAACGAGAAAGCTAGTAGCGATCAGAACTAATGCGATGCGATTCAATTCAGTCACTCAACCGTTCACCGTTCGCCGGTTCCCTTTTGTCGTATTCTATGCAGTATGAATAGCGTCGGCGAGCAAGATAAGAGTGCGGTTACCTTAGAACCTATCCGATTACGTAGGACTGTTCCCCAGGGCCGTCCGAATTGGAGGTTCTATTGGACGGACGGCCCTGGGGAACCGTCCTACATTATTGGTTATGGGATAGGCTCTCAGCATCGTGCAATAGTAGGGTCTCTTTCTTGCTCGCTGCAAAGCTGCGGCGGGATTAGGTTTTAGTCGTCAGCATTGCCCGCGGCTAGCGCCGTCGGCTCAGGGTGGGATGGCCAAGAATGGTTGCTGAAATTGGGCCAGCGCTCCAGGTAGAATAGGCCTGCCTTGAACGATGGCGGACTAGCTCTTTGATAATTTGGCGAGATTGGATTCGACGCGATGGCTACGTGCGTTGAGGGGCTGATTCCGCAGGCACGGGAATTTTCGGACACGGGCTGTTTCCGCGGAACGAAAGGTAAGCCGTTTGAATAAAAGGACTTACAGCCGGGATGGAAAGTGCTTTCTCAAACACGTTCCGGGCTCCGAGTCCGAATAAGGCGGTGACTTTTTCCCTTGGCCAAGTCGTAAGTCGTTGCGGTGAAACAACGAGACGCGATTCGTTCCGAGATCGACCCCGGATTTTTCGGGCGCGCCTTGCGGTCGCAAACAAGTGTGACAAAACTCCAGTCGGGGGGGAGCGACGCCGACGTGCTCACCACGGCTCTTCCATCGTCGAGACGATTTGTTGCGCGAGCCGCTCGATGGCTTGTTGCTGGGAAGTGGCGACCGACTGGCCGGCTTCGGGGATGAGTGTCGACACGTTGTTGACGGGCAATAGCTCCGGCGGCAAGGCGAGCGTGGTCGGCAACCGGATGGGCGCGCGGCGGCGGTTGAGCCAGGTGATTTCCACCGCCATCGCGATTTCCAGGGCGCGCGGGTCGTCGTACTCGTTTTCGATCGTCACGCGTTTGGTGTCGCTAACCAGACGGGCCGAGAGCACGCTATCCGCGTCGGGCGTGCCCACCACTTTGAAGGGCGTCTTGAGTTCGATTTCCTTCGCGACTGCCTCAGTGAGGCGTTCGCCCAGGTCGCGACGGAAGCTGGTGCTTTCGATCATCGGCACGTAGACCGTCCGCACGTCGGGCGCGTACAACGTTTGGTTGCCAACCCGATAGGAGGCACAACCAGAAAACGCAAAGAGGACTAACCAAGCCAACGGCATCAGACGAACGGAAAGATTCATGGCGCGCGGGAAGCCTAACGGCGGATGGTCGCTTCGCCGTCCTCGCTGACGGGTTCGGGGTGGCTGGCCAAGCCGATGGCGCTGCCGGGGGTCGTTTCCTCGATCATCGGGACTTGCGCGATCGCCCTGCGTTCCGCATTTTCGGGGAGCAGATTGATGATGCTTTCCAACCTGGTCGGCGGTTGAGCAGGCAAGCCGTCAAGGGCGGCGTAGGCTTGTTGCGCGTCGTTGGCAATGGGAGTACCGGTGAAGTTACGGATGACTTTGGCGTAGTAGAACTTGGCACTGGTGTTGTAGCCGTTCTCTTCGTAGAACTTGGCCAACTTCCAGTCGCGCTCGGCCAGCTTCTTCTGCAAGGCGGCTTCGTCGAGTTCCAAACGCCTGCGTTCCTCCTCGTTGAGCTTGCCGGTGAATTGGACCTTGATCTGCTTGACGAGTTTTTTAGCTTCCAGTAGCGGAGTGCCGTCGTAGTCGGGGCCTTGGTACTTGCGCAGCTTGCATTGCAGTCCCAGGATGTGCGCCTCGAACTGGTGGTCGCTGCGGGGGTACTCGGTGCGGATGAGTTCGTAATGGTAGTCGGCGTCGTTGTAGCGTCCGCGCAGGAAGTGCGAGTTGGCGGTCGCCATGATGGCATCGTCTGCCAGGGGGCCGGTCGGATCGTTGAGACGAATGTTCTCGTAGACCTTCAGCGAGCGGCCGAGAGTATCGAACAAAGGTCGCTTGTTATCGAAGAAGTTGGGCGTGGTAGGCCAGTGAGGATCGGACTGGTGATGCTGCTCCCAGTAGCGCGCGATGTCGAATTGGCGGCGAACGATTTTGTCGAGGTGTTTGGAATTGGGATTGTCTTTAAGCAGCTCATCATAGGTGTCCACAGCAGCGGGATAGTCGTGGTTGTAGAACTGGCTTTCGCCCATCAGGAATGTCGCGTCTTGGGCCAGCCCCGAGTCGGGCGCGCGAGCGATGGCCTCCTTGAACTGCTTGGCCGCCTCGGTGTACTTTTCGCGTTGGAAGAGGTCTTCGCCCTTCTCGAACGCGAATTTGGCTTGCTGCTCGTCGGGGCCAAGCCCGACCTGGGTTTTCAGATCTTCGACGGCCGAAGTCACACCGACATCGCCGAGCAGCCCTCCGGGTTTGTCTTGCTTCACCGTTTTGGCGACGCGCGAATGCATGGGATTGCCGGCTTGGTCAAAGTACCCATCGACGCCCTCAACGCGAAAGCCCTCACCGGGAACGAACTCTGCTGCTTTCTTGTGCTTCTTCCACCACTCCGGCGAGCCAACTGCTGCGTCCGAGCTCGCAAACTGAGGGGCCTTCCAAGTGGTCGGATTCAGATTCACCGCAGCGCAGCCGCTGGTCCCAACCAGAGCGACAACGATCAGAACCAGTGGATGTTTGGGCATGTCGGATTGTATGACCGAAGGACGAAGGCAGAGGAGCTGAGCCGAACTGCCCGCAACTGGAGCGCGCAAGTCAGGCCCATAGAGCAGGGGACAGTAGAAAACGCCGTAGCGTGGGGCAAGATCAAAGTCGACCACGTGCTAGCAGAGGGCTACGCACTCTCTAGTTGCCCGTTGCCCAACCGTTCGATGCGGACGCGCTCGATGCGGCGTTTGGAGGCTTCGACGACTTCGATCCGCACTTGGTCCTGCCACAGGATGGATTCGCCGACCATGGGCACGCGGCCGAGTTCGGTGAAGACGAAGCCAGCGATCGTGTCGAACTCGCCGTCTTCGGGGAGTTCCAAACGCATCTTGGCGTTGATTTCGTCGACGTGGGCGCGGCCCAGGGCCTCGCACGTGTCGTCGCCTAGCAGTTGGATCTCTTGGACGGCGGCTTCGTCGTACTCGTCTTCGATTTCACCGACGATTTCCTCCAAGACGTCCTCGATCGTGACCAATCCCGACACCCCGCCGTATTCGTCGAGCACGATCGCGATGTGGGTCCGCAGCTGCTGGAACATCTGCAGCAGGTCGTCCACCGGCTTGGTCTGCGGTACGAAGACGGGCTTGCGAATAAGATCGCGAATTGGTGTGCGTGAGTCCTCGTGCCCGGTCGCTAGCTCTGGCAGCAGGTCTTTGCTGTACAGCACGCCGATGATGTCGTCGCGGTCTTTCTCGAATACGGGAATGCGGGTGTGCCCGACTTCGATCACGTCTGCGACCATTTCATCCCAGGGCATGTCGGCCTGGACCATGTGCATGTCGGTACGCGGGGTCATGATCTGCGAGACATCGGCATCGCCGAGCTCGATGACGCCTTCGATCATTTCGCGGGCGTCCTCTTCGAGCAAGCCGCCGCGATGGCCCTCGGTGACAATGGCGCGGATTTCTTCTTCGACGGTTTCCTCGTCCACGCTTTGCGGGGAACGCCCGGCAATGCGATGCAAGGCGATGTCTAGCAGGTGTGCACCCCACATTAGGGGTGAGGCGATCGTTGCCATCAGTTTCCACAGTGGCCACGTGTGGAACAAGAACTCCGAAGCTGAGATGCGAGCAACGGTCCACGGCAACCAGGTTCCGAAGATGGCCAGTAACAAACCAAGACAAGCCGTGAGCGCCAGTAACTCGATCGTCGTTCCGCCGGGCGAAAGTTCCCATGTCTGGAACGCCCACCAACTGGCAGCGACCATCCCTAGCACCGCAAAGAAGATTGCGAGCATCTCGACGCTGAGAGCGATCGTCTCGTGCAGACGGAGTACTTCGCTAAACCGCTGGGGCTGCCCTCTGCGGCGGGCAATCTCTTCCAGGTCGTGGCGCGAGAAATTTCGTAATGCGCGAGTGCCCAGGCTAACGAGGGCGGTCGCGACCAATGCGAGCAAGCTGATCCAGAAGAGCTGGGAGGTACTCACTGACGCGGTGCCTCGCTTTCGGAGGTTCGTTCCGCATACTTCTCCAATTGCGGCACGGCGAGTTCTTTCAGATAGCGCAGCTCGGCTTCGCGCATGCGGGCGATGTCTGCGGGTTCTTTATCGCGATAGCCCACGAGATGGAGCGCGCCATGGATGACATACAGCAGCAGCTCGCTGGCGGCAGGCCAGTCGTAATCCAGGGCGTTGGAAGCAGCGGTGTCGGTGCTAACGACCAATTCGCCTTCCAGGTAGGGCTCTCGGTCTTCAAGAACAAAGCTCAGCACGTCGGTGGGGTAGTCGTGCTGGAGGTACTGTCGATTGATTTCGTGAATCGTGGGGTCGTCGACCACCGCAATGCTGACGGTGCCAGATTTATACGACGAATCACGAAACACCGCCAAGACGGCGGATCGAAGTTGGGCCTCATCGATCGCGAGGCTCGCCTGTTGATTTGCTATGGGGATTTGCAATCCGGGTTCCGGAGGCTCCCCTTCGTGTTCGGCGAATTGCTCTTCGGACGTGGTGTCCGTCGTCGGTATGTGTTCGTTCATTCTCAGCTTAGTGAGTGTGGGCGATTACGCCGTTTCCTGTCCCGGATACTTCACCCGACCGTGGTAAACGGCCGTCAGCGATTTTACCAAACTCTCGCCGATCTTGCGTACTTCTTTCAAAGTCAGCCCGCATTCGTCGAATTGACCATCGAGCAGCCGCTTTCTCGACAGGTCTTCCACCAGCCCCTCAATTCGCGACGGCGTGGGTTCCTTCAGCGCTCGGGTGGCACTCTCCACGGCATCTGCCAGCATCAGCACCCCGGCTTCCTTGGTTTGTGGTTTCGGGCCGGGATAGCGGAAGGTGCTTTCATCGACCTCGCCGCTTTCCAGTTCCTTGTCGCGCTGCTCGCTCGCCTGCCGGTAGAAATACTCGACCAGGGTCGTGCCATGGTGCTGCTGTATGAAGTCGATGATCTGCTCTGGCAGTTTGTTCTGTCGGGCGAGGTCAGCACCGTCCTTCACATGCGCGATAATCACCAGCGTGCTCATCGCCGGCACCAACGAATCGTGGCGGTTATCACCCTGGCCCTGGTTTTCGACAAAGTAGCCAGGCTTAAGCATCTTGCCGATGTCGTGGTAGTAAGCTCCCACGCGCACCAGCAAGCCGCGAGCGCCGATCGCCTCGGCTGCCGCTTCGGCCAATGCCGCGACGGTGATCGAATGATTATACGTCCCTGGAGCACGGCGAATCAGTTCCTGCAACAGAGGCAGCGACGGATCGCCAAGTTCGATCAGACTGAGGTCGGTCTGCACTTCGAAGACTCGTTCAACCAACTGCAGGGCAACCGTCATCAGGGCTCCGGCGATTACCGACCACAGTGCGAGCGTAAAACCGTTGAGCCACAACACCGACCAGGGCTGGCCTTCGAGCGTGCCAACTCCCAGCGTCGTCAGCAAGGCCACGACTGCGGCAACCAAGCCGACTGTGAACAGCTTGCTACGCGTTCGCACCTCTTTGAGTACCAGGACAGCGCCGGCCACGGTTGCCATGAGCACGAGCGCTTGCGACAGTTCGTGCCCGATCGACACGGCAATGATCAACGTGCCGCATGCCGAAAGCAACAGAGCCATTTCCTGCTGATAAGCAATTGCCAGGGTCATTGCGAGCAACAACAGGGCGATGATCTCCGTGCCCCATTGATACTGATTCGCAACATAACCAAGCACGACCATGAGGACTACGAGCGAGAGCAGGGCCACGAATCGATGCAGTTCAGTAATCACCCTCGGAGCATGCGTCAGGATGTAATAGCCACAAAGTGTATACAACGCGATGTACATTCCCAAAATTGCCAGTGCGCGTCGGACTCGCGGCCCGATTTCTTGCTGATCGATTCTCGCTTGGTATTCCAAACGCAGGAGCTCAAGCGATTCTGTTGTCAGCGGCGTTCCAGCCTTAGCCAAGGTATCTTCGCCGGCATGGTACAGGCGCGGGACTGGCTCTGTCTTGGTGGCGGCTTCTTCTTGCGCGATTCTCGTCGCGTCGACGTCGAGTGTCAGCGTTGTCTTCAGTCGCGGCCGAAGCCAGGCGAAAATGCTCTGGGCCACTTGGGCGGAGGAGATCTTCTCATTCAGCGACGACTGCAGCTTGGCGGCTGCGTTTTCAATTCGGACTTCTGCGATGTCTCTGGCTGCGGAAACGCCAAATTCCTCACTGCCGGGCTTGGTCAACCGAACGAAGATCTTCTCGAAATTCAGGTCCTTGTGTTCCGCCGGCAACTCCTCCAGCAGTCCTCGCTCTTCGAAGGGAACCATTACTTCGGCCAGTTTCTCGTTAAACTCCTCCATCGCGTTTTCGGCAGCAAATGCTTCGCGAAAGCGCGTGAACTGGGTTTGTCGTTCTTCAGGCGTTGGATCGGGGGTGCCCTCCGCAAGCGGAGGCTCGAATGCCGACCAGACCTCCTGATCGACGTCCTCCAGCTTTTCGGCCGACAGCAGCTTGGAGATCTCGCTTGTCAGCTGTGCACGCAGCTGGACGAGTGGCTCGGCATCCTGGTCGTAGATTGCCATCGTCAGCCGTCGTGCGCGGTCGCGGGCTTCTCTGGTCGCTTCGGCATCCACTTGCTCGAAGTCGACCCGCGCGACGATATCTCGCGTCGGGATGTCGTTTTCTCGATAGTTGAACGGAGGGTCCCACCCCTGCGTGAAAGCAAGCAGAAACGCCGCCATCAATGCGCACAGCGTCAGTCTGAGCAGCACGCTGCCGCGACGCAGGTGGCCGATCAGCGTACCGAAAAAGCCGGGCGGCAGTTCGACGGTCGCGACGCGTTGCTGGCGGGTTCGTGGTTGATTGCCGGTGGACATGATTTTGAGCGATAAACTGGGAACGCTAAACGATGAGCGATGCTACAAGGGTCGGAATTGCTCCCGTTACGTGTTGGGCGTTTAGCGTTTCTTCTTCCCTTCGTCGTAAGCGCGGACTATTTCTTGTACCAGGCGGTGTCTCACGATGTCGTCACCTGACAGCGTCACTTTGGCGAACCCATCAATGTTACGCAGGCGAGCCAAGGCGTCGATCAATCCGCTTTTTGTGTGGGGCGGCAAATCCGTTTGCGACGTATCGCCTGAGACCACCACTTGCGAACCTTCGCCCATGCGGGTGAGGAACATCTTCATCTGCGAAACGGTTGTGTTCTGGGCTTCGTCCAAAATGATGAATGCACGATTCAGTGTGCGACCACGCATGTAAGCAAGCGGTACGACTTCGATCACGTCCTCATCCATGCAGCGGCGCATCTGGTCGAAGTCCATCATCTCGGTCAGTGCGTCGAGCAACGGCCGCAAGTACGGATTGATTTTCGCCTGCAGATCGCCAGGTAGGTAGCCGAGGCTCTCTCCCGCCTCGACGGCTGGCCGCACGAGCACGATTTTGCGAATCCGCTGGGCACGCAACGCCTCGACGGCGGTGGCAACTGCCAGATACGTCTTCCCGGTACCGGCCGGGCCGGTACAGAACACCAACGCGTTTTCGCGGACGGCCTCGACATACCTCGTCTGGCCCGGTGTCCGCGGAGTGATCGAACGACCGCCTCGTACGCCGATAGGGTCTGTCGACAGAGTCGACTCGCCGCTGGTCACGCGGCGAATCACTTGAGACACCGCGTCGGCACTCAGTGAACCGTTCTCCCGGAGCCGATTGCGAAGCTCTTCGAGAACGGCGGTCGCTTTGATGACGGCTTGCTCATCGCCCTGAACGAGAATGTTGCCGTCGCGCGTCGAAATATTGGCTGGTATCTCGCGTCGGATCTGCTTGAGGTGCTGGTCCTGGGTGCCCAACAACAGGATCAAGTTCTCGGCGGCACCGACGGAGATTGTGGATTCAATCATGCATGGGGCGGTCGCGCACTGGCAACCGCTAAAGACAAACGAACTGCCCCAAAACTCTCTCCAACTATACCTAATCCGCCCCGCTAGAAACCAGTCGGCACCGCGCGACAATTCCTAAATGCTTTACTGCTTTGGGTTTGTAGAGAATGTGCCGGTTGTGCTGCGTGCGACTCGACACAGGTCGGACCGGGTATTCTCAACCGATCAGCCCGCTGACCCACCACAAATAGGCCACGGGAGCCGCCACCAGCAGCGAATCCAGCACGTCCAACACTCCGCCAAATCCAGGGAGCCAAGTGCTGGAGTCCTTCACCCCGGCGTCGCGTTTGAGCAACGACTCGGCCAGATCACCGATCACTCCGGCAATGCCGACAGTGAGTGCGAACGCGACTGACACGACGACCCACACGAACCCGGCTGGCTTGATCTCGATCTGCAACGCGTCCGCGAGCGGCCCCAGCGCGAGCATCGATCCGACAGTGGCGAGTGCCATCCCTCCGACGGCACCTTCCCAGGTCTTTCCGGGGCTCACCACGGGCGCGAGCTTGTGTCGCCCGAACAGGCGTCCGGCAGTGTAAGCGCCGATGTCCGCCGCCTTGACGACAATGATCATCGAAAGCAGTGCCAGCATGCCTCCGCGACCGGCGTCTCCCGCGACCGGCAGCAGTCGTAGTTGCACCAAGAATCCCAGCAGTCCACCGACATAGAGCACTGACAAAGCCGTCGCGCTGAGGTTCGCAATTGCTTGGCCTGGCGCCTCGTAATGGCGCATTTCTCCCAGCAACGCGACGATCAATCCAGCGACCAAGCCGCAGGCGAGCCAGCCAAGTCTGCCGATGGGACAGTCGGTTGGATAGACGGACCATGCCAAAGGGGCACAGGATGCCAGAACGGGAAGAAACGTGCCCACGTAGACGGACCAAACGGCAGGCGACTTGCCACTACTGCGAAGCAAGCGGAGTATTTCCTGAGTCGACAGCACACACAGCACCAACGCAATCGGCACCAAGAACACACCAGGACGTGAAGCATTGATGTCAGCCCAGCACAGCGCCGCCAACAACCCGATGAACAGTAGGCCAAGTGTGAGTCGCCAGAGGAGCACAGTCACCTGCGATTGTTGGAAGCTCAAAAGGACTTGCTATGTCGCAAGGCCGCCATATTTTCGATTGCGAGCGGCGAAGTCGCAAATTGCTTGATGCAACGTCCCTTCGTCGAATTCGGGCCAACACTTCTCAGTGACCCAAATCTCAGCATAGCTGATCTGCCAAAGTAGGAAGTTGCTGATCCGCATTTCACCCGCCGTGCGGATCAGCAAATCGGGATCAGCGTAACCCGCTGTGTAGAGATGCTCGCCGATGGTCTGCTCGTCGATGTCGCTGGCAGCGAATTCACCGGCCGCCACTTTGTTGCCGATCGCCTGTACCGCATCAACCAACTCGGCGCGGCCCCCATAGTTGATCGCCAGGTTGAGCCACATGCCATCGTTGCTCGAACTCATGCTGACCGTCTGATCGAGTTCTGCCAACACCTGGTCTGGAATGTTGGTGCGTCTGCCCAAGGTGCGCACACGCACGTTGTTGTCCATGATCGTGGTCCGCTCCTGGATCATGTACTGTTCCAGCAAGTGCATCAAAAAATCGATTTCTTGCTGCGGGCGTTTCCAGTTTTCGCTCGACAGGCAGTAGAGTGTGAGCTGCTCCAGGCCGATGCGAGCGCACTCCTCGGTGGTTCGTCGCACTGAGTCGACGCCGCGGCGATGCCCTTCGATGCGTGGGAGCCCCTGTCGTTGCGCCCACCGCCCGTTGCCGTCCATGATGATAGCAACGTGCTGGGGCCAACGCTCGCTGGGAACGCTTTGTAGAGCCGCGGGGATTTCTTTCGTGTCGGGCATATGTCTGGCTACTTCAGCGAAATCGTCTGACTGCGTGCGGGCCCAACTGACACCATCTCGACAGGCACTCCCAGCAGCTCGCTTACTCGCCCAATATAGGCCAAGGCGTTTTCCGGTAGGTCGTTCTTGCAGGTTGCTTGAGTCAGATCTTCGTGCCAGCCTGACAGCGACTCGTAGACTGGCTTGACGATTCGTAGGTCGTCGACGTGGCTCGGGAAACTGTTGGTCTGTTTGCCATTGAGTTCATAGGCAGTGCAGATCTTCAATTCGTCGAATCCACTCAACACGTCGAGCAGCATCAGGCAAATCGAATTCACTCCGCCCAGACGCGTCGTGTACCTCACCGCGACCGCATCCAGCCATCCGCAACGACGAGGTCGTTTGGTGACCGTGCCGTACTCATTCCCTTGGTCACGAATCCGCTGACCGGTCTCGTTGTCTTGCTCGGTTGGGAACGGTCCCCCACCGACTCGTGAGGTGTAGGCTTTGACGATACCGAGTACGCGATTGATGTACCGTGCTGGCACTCCCGAGCCGCTGGAGATGCCCACACCGGAACTGTTACTGCTGGTCACAAACGGGTAAGTCCCGTGGTCCACGTCGAGCAGGGCGCCTTGTGCTCCCTCAAACAGGATCCGCTTGCCCGCTTCCGCGGCGGTCAAGAGATACTCGGTCGTGTCCGTGACGTAGGGTCTTAGTCTTTCGGCGTAATCCAGGTACTCCTTACAAATATCATCGGCCACCAAGGGCTCGAATTCGCCCAATGGGTACATGGCGGCCAGCAGACTGTTCTTAACGGACACGATGTGAGCGACCTGATCGCGGAAGGAATCCCGATACAGATCGCCGAGTCGCACTGCATAAGACCGACCCACCTTGTCACGATAACAGGGTCCGATGCCACGACCGGTCGTGCCGATGCTTTCGCCGTCGGACGTGTCCTTGTCCATGACTCGATCTTCGGCAATGTGCCAGGGCAGAATTACGTGCACGCGATCGCTGATCATCAGGTTGTCGGAGTCGTCCACGTTGCGCGACGCGAGTTCATCGAGCTCTGCGATCGCTTTGGCCGGGTTGAGTACGACCCCCCCAGCAATCACACAGGTCACACCCGGCGTGAGCACACCGCTTGGCAACAGCGACAGCTTATAGACTTCCTCCCCGACCACGACGGTGTGTCCGGCGTTGGCTCCGCCTTGATAGCGCACCACCACGTCGTGCTGCTGTGTCAGCAGGTCGACGATTTTGCCCTTGGCTTCGTCGCCCCATTGCAATCCGATGACACACGTTCCTGGCACGTAACTCTCCTCAATTACTACGCTCTGCTAGAGTAACCGCAAACGCCCCATTGTAGCCGAATGGCCGATGAAGAAAACGGGTGCAAACCGACGGTTTAGCCTCAGATCGCACGCTTGCGAGCAATCGCAAGCTCGGTGCGCAATATCGAGTTCCAGCAAGATCGTGCGCCATGCGACGAAGATGCTGTTGGCTGGCTTGCGCGCCGACATTCCTCCCCGTCCGCCAATCACCTATCATTCCATTCTATGGATATCGTCTTGCTGATTACTGCCATCGCCTTGCTGGCTGTGGCGATGGTCGTGGGGTGGGTGCTCACATTGCTGGGTTTGCCCGGTAACTGGCTAATGGTCGTCGCGGCCGCACTGTACGCGTGGTTGGCACCGACCAGCGGTGTCACGGAGCTTGCTTGGAGTTCCGTTGTCGTGATGGCGGTCTTGGCGGCCATCGGCGAGATCGCGGAATTCGGCGCCGGCGTCTGGGGCGCGCGGAAAGCAGGTGGCAGTCGGCGAGCCGCCGTCTTCTCACTGATCGGTTCTATGGTTGGAGCGATTGCAGGGGCCGCCTTGGGGCTGCCGATCCCGGTGCTTGGGCCTCCGCTTGCAGCCGTGCTCGGAGGTGCGTTCGGCGCATTGGCTGGAGCAGGATTCGCGGAGCATACGCTGGGTGAAGACTCGCGACAGTCGCTGCGCGTCGGCGGAGCCGCGTTCGTCGGGCGGCTTTTAGGCACCGGCGCCAAAACCCTCGTTGCCACGATTCTGGCGGTCATGGCGCTGGTCGGGCTGGTTCTTTGACGCACCTTGATGCTCGCGCAGATGGAACTTCAGGTCCAGCGCTGTCTTGCCCACAATCAGAATCACAAGCAACCAAACCGGGCTGCCCAAGGCGAAAGTGGCGATGGCTCCGAACAAGATCGCTAGATGCAACACCACCACGCGCCCATACGGCTGCGACATCAGGTCAGAAAGCGTGACGCGCCGGAACTCGCCGCCAAGCAGGTAGTTTGAGACGAACGAAAACAGGTGACTAACTGTGAGTCCTGCGATGGCCCACACGGCGCCCGTTTGTTTGAGTACAGTGAATCGCAAGTCCCAGTTTCCCAGCGGACCCTCGAACCCCCCAGATTCGCCGCCCAGCAACGCAAACACGAACACACCGTGTACCAGGCAAAACAGGCCGTAGTGAATCGTGAAAAATGGCACGAAAAACAACTTGGCAGCGTGCTGCCAATGCAAGCCATCGCGATCCTCCGCCGATGGCGAGCACCAGAGCATCTTGAGCACGTTGATCAGACCGATGACGACATTTTCGGCCCAATAGATAAAGACAATCGCGAAGGTGCTCCAATTCCAGAACAACACCCCGAGCAGCGGCAAGGCGTTGGCGATGAGCAAGGAAATCGCGCTCGCTCGGTGCTCAGAAAACTCGCCCCAGCTGGCCAGAAAGTTGGATTGAGAATCACTCACCCGTGTGCTCAATACTGCTCGGCGTCGGCGATTGCCTGTTCGCGCAGCCGCGCGGGGAAATCAGGCAGTGCGGTAATGACGCGAGACCAGGTTGGCATCGAAGCGGCACCTGCCGGGTCGCGTTGATATTCGCTGCCGGCTTCGATGATCAATTGGGCGAAGCCCTCAATGGATTGCTCTTCGGAATGGCGATCGTAGGCCAGGCTGTTGAGCACCGCGTCCGCGTGGTATTGGCGGATGGCGTCCTGTGCCGCCCGTAGGTAGGCAGCTCGCAAAGAAACAAAATGCCCCGGCTCGAAAACGATGCCTCGACTCGCCAGCGTTCGATAAATGCTGGTCAGGATGTCGGACGCCATTTTCATTAGCCCGCGCGAGGCGTCCTCCAGCGAAAGCGGTTGATGCTTGTGCTCGTAGATCCGACCGATATCGATCTGGCAACATCGTTTTGGTGAAGTGTTGCGAAACACTTCCGCCAGCGTACCTACTTCCAGTCCCCAGTCGCTGGGAATGCGGTTGGACTTGGCCAGCGATGCCGTGACCGCAAACTCGCCGGCCAGAGGGTAACGAAAACTCTGCAAAAAGATAAGGAACTCGTCGCTGCCAAGCACCGAAATCAACGCTTTGAGCAGCGGTGTCACGAGCAGCCGAACGACTCGGCCATGCATGCGATCGGTGCATCGCGCGTAGTATGCCTTGCAAAAATCGAAGTCGAGGCTCGGCTCCGCCATCGGTAGGCACAACCGCACGAGCATGTCGCGATGGTAATCGACGATGTCACAATCGTGCAGCACAAAGGCCTTAAGCTGCGGGTCAGCCAGCAGATAGCCAAATGCGGTCCACACGGCCAGTCCCTTGCCGGGACTCTGTACGTTGAAGCCGTATTCGGTCAGCTCGGCGTTTAGTTGCAAGCCTCGTGGACCGTCCGTCCACAGCAAATGCGCGATCTTGCCCAATGGCTTCAGTCGTTCGGCGCACTCGCGATAGTCATCGGGGCTGTCTGCGCGATTGAGAACGACGACAATAGTGTCTAGGAATTGCGTTTTCGCAAGCTGCTCGACAATGACCTTGAACGGATCCGCACGCATGTCCGATGCGGTGATCGGCAGCACCAAACCGAGCGGGTAGCGAGCGCTGGCATCGCAAAGTCGTTGCTCCAGTTCACCCGGCTTGACCGTATCGAGATCGTGGATGGTGGTGATTGGTCCGTCTTGAGAAAAGTCTGCCAAAGTCCAATCCTAGGTTTGAGCTACGTTTGCAGCCACACAATTTGTGCTGGCGAAAGCGTGAGATGTCCCGCGTCGATCTTCGTCGATTCATCGAGCAAGTCACGAGCTGCGGAGTACTCTGTCGGCAAGTTTATCACGGTTAGCTCGTCACTGAAATTAGCAGCAACGAGAATCGCCTGCCCAGTCTGGTGGTTTTTTCGCTCGAATCCCAGCACGTGATCTGACTGGGTTTCCCAGTAGGCTTGCTCAGCGTTGGGATGAAACGCGGATTGCTGTGTGCGAATCTCGAGCAGTTTGCGCACTCCGTCAAACACTTTTCGAGACAGTGAGCTCTCGTCATTCAGTCGGTCGTCCAGTTCGTCGAGCTGAAACTTGCGTCGGTTGATGCGCCGTGGAATGCCGCTGGACTGCATGCCTTCCAGATCGTTTTCCGTTCCAACCAAGCTATGAAAGTACACAGCCGGCACTCCCTGCAAAGCAAGCATGACTGCCTGGGTAGTTAGAAATCGTTGGGCGTGCGTATGTTGATCGCCGTCGTCGGGCGCAAGCGCCGACAGATAGCTGACATTCATTTCGTAGGGCGTGTCGCTGCCGTCGGGTTGCCTGCGAGTGCCGATGGCCCCACCGAGTGCGTGGACCTTGTCGACCATGCGCTGAAGTCGTTCGCCATCGACGTGACCTTCCAACGGGCGTACGCCGACTCCGTCGTGAGAGGCGGTGAAGTTGAAATAAGTGGTACCTGGCGGTGGGCTTTGCAGATGCTCTAGCCAGCGTTTCAGTGGCAGGGCATCTTCGTTCAGAAACGCGTCGAGCAACAGCGGCGGCAGGCTGAATTGATAGACCATATGGGCTTCGTCGCCCTCGCCGAAGTAGCTGATATTCTCTTCGTGCGGAACGTTGGTTTCTGTTAGCAACAACGCGGTGGGAGCCAGCTGATCCAACACGTCACGCATCAACTTCACAACTTCGTGGGTCTGCTCCAGGTGAATGCAATTGGTGCCAATTCGCTTCCACAGATAGGCGATCGCGTCGAGTCGCACTATCCGCGCACCGTGGCCGACGTACTCAAGCAGGATAGCGAGCATCTCGGCGAGCAACGCCGGTTCGGCGTAATTGAGATCCACCTGATCTCGGCTGAACGTCGTCCATACCCAGCGGTTGCCGCGGCTGGTCTCAAACTCGTGCAGCAGCGGTAGACTTCGCGGCCGCGTCACAGCTGAGAGATCGGTTTCAGGGTCGACTTCGATGAAGAATTGATCGTCGGGTGGTTCGCCGGCCAGGTACTTTTGAAACCAATCACTTGCCTGCGAAATATGATTAAGCACCAAATCGAGCATCAGCCGACAATCCTGCCCGATCGCGTGCACATCGTCCCAACTGCCCAGATCGGGATCGACTTGCCGATAATCAACCACCGAGAAGCCATCGTCGGATGTATACGGAAAACAGGGCAGGAAATGCACCGTATTAATCAGTGACGGCAACTGCCACTGGTTGAGAAACTGGTGAAGCGTCTGCAGCGGATTGCGCGATGCGGAGCGAATCTGATCGCCGTACGTAATCAGTACGACATCTTTCTGGTCGTACGCCTCGCCGGGCGGTGTCGCTGCCGTGTCCAACTCAAGCTGTTCGATTGCTGACGAGATCGTCTCGGCAGCTTCGGTCGCTTGTGCGCCATAGAGGCGGTCGAGACGTTGCTGGATTTTGGATACATCGAAGGAAACTGTTTGCATCATCGATCAACAACACGTAATCACTGCGCCGCCGTGTTTACCAAGCCACCGATTGCCTTCGGCGGCCGTTTCGATTACAGATTGTCAGCTCCCGTGTAGTGAGTGATCAAAGCACGTAGTTTTCTACGTAATACGGCGTAACTGAAAAACGCCTTCCCCAATTCGTAATTATTATCGACGATCTGTTCGCGGTAAACAGGATCTGAGATGACCTTCCTTACCCTTTCTACCACGTCGCGTGTTAGGTAGCCGTTCATTGTGATCACTTCGAAACCCTTGGGTTCGATATCGGTTACAAAAATTGAATATCGATTCACCAGCACTGGCTTGCGATAGTAGAACGCTTCGAGCAGCGCGTTCCCAAAACCCTCATAGATACTGGGATATGTAATGAAGTCAGCATGCGCGTAGGCATCGGCGAGATCGTAAGACTTTATGCCATCAGCCTCCGAACGCAGTTCCTTGATTCGGTCAGAGAGAAATCTCAGGTCGACTCCCTGATGTTCGGCGATTTCCGTGAGCGCGTTCTTATATTCGTCTCCTTCGTCACCCGATTCGTGGGTAATGACGAGCTTGCACTTTGGGTTCTTCAGCGCCGCGACCAAGGCGATCGCATGCTCGATGCCCTTTCGTGGCACGATGCGCGTCGGCTGCAAGAAGATGATATCATCCGGCTCAAAACCAAGCTGTTGCCGGAAGTCGGCGTTGTAGTCGTCGATGCCAACGGGAGGTTTCTCAAAATCCAAAACATTAGGGACCAAGATCGAGGACGCACCACAGCGGTGCGAGAAATCCCGCTGTGCTACCGAATTGATCGTTGCGTGCTGAATCGAGGGCAAGTCGGGCGGGAATGCCATCCTGAGAAAATCCCCGATTGCATTGACCGAAAACCGGTCGCGTTCCCAATAAAAGTCGTGGTGATGTGCGATCGTGGGAAAGTTGGTCTCGGCTACGAACGTCGTGATCGCCAAGCCCAAGGGAACATTCATCGGGATGCACAAGGCGTTTTGGACGACCAGCACTTCGATTTCAAAGCGCTGGACAAAATCGTACAGCGTGCGCTTTAGATGCTCGCTGAGCGCATAGATGCGGTGGGTGACTTCCTTGTCACGGTTCACTCGTCCGAAGATGCGGTCGTTGATCCACTGGATGTCCGGATGCCCAAAGTAAGCATGCGGTTCCAACATACTCACTTCGGGATTGGTATTGAGTTTGCCAGCGAACCAATAACTGGTATGCCGGTGATCCCAGAGGACTTTGGCCCATTTAGAAGCCTCTAGCGAGACTCCGTCGGTGCCCGCGAAACGTGTGCCAACGAAACCGACGTTATGTCCTTGTTGCATGCTCATTCAGACTACTGTTAACTTTCTCCGCCCTACCTAAACACCGGGATACCCACGTCAGGAATCTCGCGTTGTCAGACATTCTGCCAGTTGTGTAAGTTCTGTGATTACAAGATCGGGTCGGACGCCCTGAGTGCGCTCGTCACGTTCGCGCAGACGCAAACTCCGTTGGTCGCCAGCGAACAGCGCAGTCCGGAAACCGACGGAAGCCGCCGCCGCGACATCGTTGAGCATGTCGTTACCCAGGTACAGCACTTGATCAGGTCCAACTCGTTCGGAAAGCAATTGCTCGCTTGCCAATCGGTACAAGTAGTTCCCAGGCTTCGCCTGCCGATGCTCATAGGAAAAATACAACAATTGTGATGAAAAGCCGTACTCTTCCAACCGTTTGCCCATTAAACCAGGGAACAGCAAGGGCGTAAAAAACTGCGCATTGCTCACAATCCCCAGGACGAAGCCTCGTCCGCTTAGGTCCGTTAGGACGTCAGCGGCGCTGGGCATCGGCCACACAGGATTGACGCGAACCTCATATTCCACCGCAAACCGCCTGAAATCAAGATTCTCAACCGGTCCGGTGGCAGTCGAAGCGAGTACCTGCCGCCACACATCGACGATATCGACCTCCGGGAACTCAATGCCCTTTGACTGCGCAACGCGATGCGACTCGCTGATCGCATCGACAAATCTGCCGATCGCAATCTCGCTAGAATCGACCAACTCCACTCCGAGTAGCTGACAGGTGTCGGCCAGGGCCTGCTGCCGATGGTCGCCGGAGTTGGCGCCGATGTCGCCACTGGCACTCACAAACAGTGTGCCGTACACGTCGAACAGAACCGCGCGGATCCCATCGAGCTGAGTGAGCTGCGGGTCTTCTTCCGTTGCGATCGGCATGAGCGGCTGACAGATGCTGCGAATCGTCTCCTGGTAAACAGCGTCAGTCATAGCTCGAGGCGCAAGGGGAAAAGTTGATTCGGATGAACGAAGCTGTCTAACACAGATTGGGCAATCGCCGCATCGCGGACAACACGACTGGGCTGACTAGCGAGTAGTGATTGATAGATACCGTGGAGCTGTCGGCCGATGACCTGCGGCGAGTAATTCTCCGCGATCACTTGACAGTTGTGCTCCAGGACGTCGTCGCGGTGCTGGGGACTGGTCTGTTGCGGATCGTCGCTTCGGATCGTACCCACAAGGGGGTTGAGTTCTCGCAAAGTATCTCGCAACGACGCGTCGTTCTTCGCCCGCTGCAGTAGAGATCTTTGTTGGTCTGATTCTAGTCGAGCGAAGTCCATCGTGGCACCCGAAAAGAGAGAATCGTCGGCGACTGCGTCGTCATCCTCGAAGTCTGTGGGCAGTCCGTAGTCAATACGAAGTTGCTCCAGGCGCTGGCGATGTGTTCGCTTCGCGGTCGCGACGTCGATTGCCGTTGTCGGGATCGCCATTGTCTTGCTGAGCCCAGGAAACTCCATCCCTGCCGCCTCGAAGTCTTGGCAGACGCTCGGCAGGTTCCGCCCGATCAAATGCTTGCGGGCAAGCGCCGCTTCGAGGTACACCAGTCCAAACCCTTCGGCGACGCTTGTCGTGATGATGGCATCTGCTGCGGCATAGATTTCGGCGAACTCCAGCTCCGTCTTCGAGGCAATCTCAAATCGCACGGGTAGCCGCAGATCCGTCGCGAAATCAACCCATCGCCGGTAGGCGGCCGCTTCTTCGGGGTTGAGTGGGGCCAGAGTCAAAGCAAACGTTGCATTCTCGGCCAGCACCGCCCACAGCAGCAACTCGCCCAGGTTCTTTCGTCGGATAGGTCGTACCGGATAGAGGACCAAGTGGTTTTCGACCGGAATCTGGAGCGCATGACAGAGCTCGGCTTTGTCTGCTCTACGTCGATCAGGACTGGAGGTTCCGCCGAGCATTTCGACCGGATTGGGGAGCAGGTGCAGTCTTTGAGCGCTGATCTTGGCGGCACTCAGCACACGGCGGTCACGCTGATTCAGCACGGAGTAGCGAATCTGCTCCGCCTGCGGGTACAGCTCCGTCTGCAGTTGTTCAAGCGAGTCGGCCGAGTCGATCAGGTGACGGTAGTTACGTGGGCGCAAGTCCTCGGCAAAGTCGTGAAGCTGGAGGAGCATTCGCCAGCCTTCGTTCGTCAGCCGGCCAACCACCGGTGCAATCTGAGAATTCTTACCCAGCGAGTGGTTGTGAATGTGAAGCACTGTCGACGCGCGATCAAAGCGCTCTAGAACCGGCTGCAAGCCCTCGTAGAGATCGGCCGTTGCGTTCTGGAAATTGTCGTACTCCAGCTGAGGTACAACCTCCAGCGAGCACTCGAACGGCACGTCGTCCGCCAGCTGTTGATTCCAGGCTGCTGCGCGTCCACCGTAGACGACTGTCACTCGCGTCGGCTGTTCTTGCTGGTTCAGTGTGGCCAGCGAGCGTAGGTGATTCTCAATGACGCTGGTCACGCCGCCGCGATTCAAGTGGTAATGGAATATGACGAGGTCCATGCCGAAGATTGTCGATCATCGCAGGAGACGGGACAAGCCTAGCCAATATCAGCGATCGTCGCCTTCCTCGCTTACAGGCAGCCACTCCTTGAGAAAATCGTCCGGCATGTTGATTCCCACCGTCAGCCAGTTGTTCTCTGCGTGTGCTCCTTGCGGCTGCAGTCCGCGGAGGCGGCCAACGCTACCACCTTCGGGTAGTGCGACACCGCTTCCGTCGAGAACGGGAGCAAAGAAAGCGCTCATCTTGGCAAGCAGAAATGCCTGTTGTTCGTCGGGCAGTGGTGCATCGAGTCGCACGTCACCCACGCGTTGCAGGTGATACTCTCCATATTCGTTTTCGACAAGATCGTACGCGACGGTCAACGTCGTCTGCCCGGTGAATTCTTCTTCGCCGATGACCACCTTCTGGAATCGCAGCTTAATCAGGAACTGGTTTGTTGCCGGAATCGAGATTTCCAAGGGACGCGGTTTGTCCGCGTCCACCGACCAACGGACGGAGCGTGAATGCACCATCAACGCTGGTGGTAATTCCGGCTGCACGACTCTGCCGTACCGCATGAAGTAGCGATCGGTAAAAGTTTTTCCCGCCATAATCGTTTCAAGCATATTGTTAAAAAACGAGACATGCAGGCGGACTTGGATGTCGGCTGGATTCTTGGATCTGAGCGGGTGCGTTGGCGCGCCGAGTTGTTCGTGACGCTGACTCATGCCGCTAATGGTAATGTCATTGGCAGAACTTCGGATACCGTCCCAGCGGGGTGCGGCACCCTCGCGCACCACCGGGGCAAGAACATCACCGACGTTTTCGAACGAGTTGCGTGCCGCTTCTAGCTCAGCGCGAATCTCATCAATGACTGTGCGGACCCGCTCGTCCATCTGTTCCTGAAGAAGTTTCGCGGCTTTGTACGATGCGCGCGAATTCATCTGCTGCTTGGACTCAGGTTCCGAGATGCGGCGTTCGCCAATTCGCCGGAAGACTTCACGTTTAGCCGATACGTTTGTGACTCTCGTGGTCACTTGAGGCTCGACTTTCGTGGTAATCAGATTTACCCCCGAGAAACTGACCTGAACCGGGGTAATCGCCGTCACCGGCCCTAGTGTCCGCATCGCAACGGTGACCGGGCCGACAACAGTGCGACAGTGCGAATCGATATCACCTTGGTAGACCAATAGCAGATCAGCGAGTGCGCTATTCTCCAGCAACTTAAGAGAGATTTCCCCGGTCGTCGAAGCTTCTCCGTGAACGCTAACAGTCCTGGATCGACCGAACAAACTTGCGTTGGGAACGTCCAATCGGTCGGTCACCGGTAGCGTTTGCTCGACATCAGTTGCCAAGAGCGACAGCGCCCGATCAATCAGTGGCTTTGCGACGACGATTTGGGCATTGGGCAACGAAACCAACTCGCGCGAGGCTGCGACTTCTTCGTCGAGCTGTCGTGTCTGTGCGAACCAACCGAGTGTTCGTCCCAGTGCTGCCGCGTTCGCGTCGTTGGACTCAGCTGCGAGGTCTTGCAATTGTTGGCGCACCAAGTGGACATTCTGCCGAAACGATTCTTCGAGGTCGTTGTGAGCGAACGTCACGGCGGCATCAAGGTGAGCGTCAGCACGCTCGCGCAGTTCTGCGAAGAACTCATACTCTAGTCCTTCGCGATTCGAGTAGAGCCACCGCCGCACCAGCGCCAACTCGTCGACATCGACGCTGGAAGCCTCGCCCAGATTGCGCGTTAACAGTGGCCAGCGTAGGTGGTTTTTCCAAGCTGTGGCGTACTCAGCGCCATGCGAGTCCAGTGCGGCACCTACGCGCTCGGTTTCTTCGGCCAGGGATTGCCGCGTTTGTTCAAACCACTCGGGATCGGGCGGCGTGAATCGGTTTTCCGCGCCCTCGAAGAGAGCGATTGCTTCGGCAACCCGCTCAGGCAGATTTGGGGCAGCGAGGGTCGGGGCACAGTGACTCGCGAGCAAGGCGGCGAGGACAACAACTTGAGGGATCGGCGATGGAATCATGGGGCTCTCCCGTATACGGCGTACCGCATGGGAGCCAGGGCTGACTTCGAATGGACTCAGTTCATCGGTCGCGAATCATCATGATTCGCATATTCTGCCCTCCCTGGGATTTCTGCTCACGATTGGTCGATATATGTCCCTAAATCGTCAGACTTTCACGGGATGCTGCACAATGTTTAGCCACCAACTAACAGTCCGCGTTTTACTCGCATCACTCATAACGGTTATGAGTCTTAAAGGGGTGTTGGCCTCGCCGCCAGTCTTAACGGGGCGTTGGGGCGATACACGAATCCCCGAGCAGTTGGTTTGCAACTACCAGACGAAGAAGACCAGAGCGTTGGTCGTTGTCACTTTCTCGACGATCTGCCCGCTCGCGAAGCGCCTCGTGCCGACCATCAACGATTTACAGGCGAAGCACAGGCGAGACGAAATCCAGTTCATCGGGCTATTTCCCAACGGTATGGATCGTATCCCAGCGATAGCTGAGTACGCGATTGATACGGAACTGACGATTCCGGTCTTTCGAGACGACCCTGAATCGCCGTGGCACGAGCAACTTGGGCTTACGACGACGCCTAGTGTTGTCGTCCTCGATACGCGAAGCGGATACGACCTCAGCAAGATCGTCTATCGCGGACAAGTCAACGGGCAATGGTTTGGTGGCGGGGCCAACAACCATAAGCAGGAGTACTTGGCGGACGCGCTGTCGAACTTCTTGGACAACAAGGTACCGGAACTTACCGAAACCGCCGCGTCGGGGTGCGCGATTGCGAAGGACGCCCCACGCGATCTGGCAGCGTACGCAAACGCAACTTACTACAAGGATATTGTGCCGCTACTGCAGGCCAGTTGCCAAGCATGCCATCGCGACGGCGAGCCGGGTGCCGAATTGTTTGCCGCGTTCGATTCCTACGAAACCGTGGCGGCGATGGCCCCCGTCATGCTCAACCGCATCGAGAATCGACTGATGCCGCCCTGGCACGCCATGATTGAATCCGATAACGGACTCGGATTGGGTGGCTTCAAGGGTGATGTCCGACTAGCGGACGAGCAAATCGATTTGTTCCGTGCCTGGGTCGAGCAGGGCTGCCCAGCTGGCGACAAGACTGACGCACCAACTCCGCTCACTTGGACAAACGACGACGCATGGCAGATTGGTGAGCCCGACTTTGTTTTCGAAATGCCGGAGCCGTACGTGGTGCCGAAGCATCGACTCGATGAATATCAGTTTTATCACGTGAAGATCAATTTTCCGGAAGACCGCTACATTCAGGCAATTGAAATGCGCCCGGGAAATAAGTCCGTTGTCCATCACATGGGCGCGATCATCGGCAATAGCACGGTCGACCCGCTGGACGCGAATCAGGCGCTGCTCAAACTGTACGGCCTTACGGGTGATAAGATCAAAAAAATCGGCGATTACATTCCCGGCGATCCATTCAATGCCCGTCGCTACCCGACTGGACACGCGCTCAAGTTGCCGGCGGGTCACGACCTCTTCTTTGAGATGCACTACACTCCAACCGGAAAAGAAGAGCTGCCCGACTTATCCAAAATGGGAATCGTCTGGGCTAAGGAGATCCCACAACGCGTGATCGAGACCAAAGTCTTCAATCGCAAAGACCTGCGCATCCGGCCGCATGACCAACACTACGAAAAGCGCAGCCATTACCAGTTCGCGACCGACGTGCTCATCCACGCCTTAGCACCGCACATGCACTACCGAGGTAAGGACTTTACCCTGTACAAGATTGAGAATTATGGCACACCGGAAGAACGTCGGTCGTTGGTTCTGAAGATTCCGGCCTACGACTTCAACTGGCAACGGACGTACGAGTTCGTCAATCCATTAACCCTCCGTGCTGGCGAAATCCTGTATTCGGTTGCGCACTTCGACAATTCTCACTACAATCCGAACAACCCCGATCCCGAAAGATCCGTCCGTTTCGGGCTGTTGTCGGAGCAAGAGATGCTCAACATGCGGGCGAAATTCGAGCGCGTGAATCTAGACGACGTCAACTAGCGTGCACGATCAATTGCATTCGCCGATTCGTCATCAGCCTGCCGACACGAGTGTCATTCAGCTTTTTCTTCGCCACTATCCTGATCGGTGTTTTCCTCCGCTGGCGCGTCGGGAGACTCGTCAGATTCGGGCGGAGCGTCAGTACTTGCGGATTCTGCCTCCGCGGGGGCTTTGTCGCCACCCTTGCCGGTAACGTAGGCAACCAGGGCGGCAGCACACAGCCACAGCATGTCGCGATCCGACATGTTCTTTTTCATTGCCGACTTGCTGTAATTCGTCTTGGCCAAACTTACATCTTCCATCGGCTCTGGTAACGCCGTCGTCACCGGTGTCGACTCGGTGTCCTCAGCGTCCTCATCTGCAGCGTCCTCTTCCGAATCCATGACAATCTGAGCCGGCTCTTTGCCGGTGGACGTCGTTTCCATGATTTTGGCGTAGACCTGTCTACCGCCTAGGATTGCTGCCAGCGTGAGGATGATTGCTACCGCGCCGCGTGCAAAACCGCCGGTTGTCTGCGTGCTGGCCGCCTTCACGGAAATCCCGGTGACGAGCCCGATGAGGCAAACCATCCATCCGTAGTCTGCTTGCTGAAAGTGTTCTGCTGCCAACCAAGCTGCGGCAGCAGCTGCCGCTCCAATCGCTCCACACAACAAGCCACGCATAATTCGATCTCCACCTAGATAAGGACCCAGTTTCGGTCTTGGAGTAGCGATACGGCCGCGACACACAAAATTGCCTGTGTCTACTTCTGTTCCGTTTCCGGCTCACTACACCTGTGTTCGATGATAATCCTCAAAAATTGTGATCGATAGTACGAATCTACGTAAAAAGTGTGAATCTAGCTGATCCATCACAGGAACAGGCAGTCGCGGTAGGCCTCAATCGCTTTTGGGTCACCATTGACACTGTCCTATCAGCCGCGGAAACGCCACCAGGCGAACTGCGGCAGTAAGGAAACGCCGTCGTTGTGGCACTGGTCGTGCGCCGACCAATGTCGGCACGATTCGCCGTGCCGCAGACAAGGCTCCCGTTTGGTTTCGTCGGCGTGGCCAATTCGCTGGCACCAACAGGGGTCGCGGTGATGGGGTGAGTGCGGTGCTTTCAGCAAGTATCGAGCGCGTCTGCGGGCATCGAGGCGCGCCTATGAACTTTGTTACTCAACTCAACAGCATTGAACGGCGGGCTCTTGCCCTCCGGCTGTCGATCAACGCCTGCGTCTTGGCCTGTTGTCCTGCTCCAGGCCATCAGAACTCAGTTTAATGTCGATTTCGTTACTGCCTTTGTCTACAGAGTACTGCAGGCCAGACGTGCTCGTCCTGCCATAACGCTTTGGCGCGAAGTACTTGCCTGGTCGCGGAGGAGATTCAGGCCCGGTATCGATTACCTCGCGCGACGAAACAGCCACTTGGTACTCGCCGATTTCCAAGCCCATGTCACGATTGGTGCGGATTTCGTAGCTGCCATCGTCTTGAATCAAGCCGGATGCACGCATTCCGCCGCTAGCGGGCGAGAAGGTCACAGTCCCAGTTTGCAACGGACTACCGTCGATCGACACCACGCCAGAAACGGTTGCTGGCCTTCCGCCGCAACCAGTAGTAAACAAGACGGACGCAATCATACCGACCACGGAAATCGATCTGGCCTGTTGAACGAAAAATCTCATGGGGTTCACATTCCTTTCGCTGACTATGCCCAGGAATTTCGACCACTCTCCAGTTCAGTTGGCGAGTGATCTCGCGAGATAAACTGGATGGCTGATCGCTAGCAACCTCAGTACTTACAAACTACGGTAAGTCGACAGCTTCTCCCCCATCCTTCGTCGACAAGGCTCGATAAAGCTGATGATCGAGTCCTTCAGCGATGAATCTCACCGAGGCATCGCTCATGGCGAAATTGCCTCCACCAGGGTGCAGACTGCGGAATCCACGGACGTTCACCCATTCCAAGCTGCCACGAATGGATTCGTAATCTTGTGGTGAAAAATAGTTGAACTGCACGTTGCAACTCGCCCAATCGCCCTCGGAACCGTACGCGAACGAGTGCGGATCTTGAGATGCAACCGCTTCGCCAATCATGAGTGTGTTGCTTAGGCCGTCAGTGATTTGGCGAAAGCTAATCCTGTCGTAATAGCCCATCTTCCAAAACAGCCCGTTACACCCCAAAGTCTCAAAGCAGTCATCGAAGCTGCCGAATTCCTGGTCATTCCACAGACCATCGAAGAAGTCCGCTCCAACCGCCGTATCGCCCGCAACGCCCTTGTAGCTGGTCACCGCCACCTCGATTGTGACTGGGAAGGGGAACATTCCGCCTGTGGGTTGAGCTGACGGATCGGACGGGCAGGTCAGCAATGGCAGTTGACGCTGGATGAGGGCGCGTAGCTCGGAACGTCCCATACCGCCACTGGAGCTAAAGGTATTGTTGGTGATGCTCTCATCGAATCCCGGCTTCAGCTGGTCGTAGAAGGCTTGCTCCTCGACAAAGGGGAGGATGTCGACGAGCCAGCCCTTGCCCGTCAGCCTGTTTTCTCGGTTCTTCGCATACGGTGACGGTGAAGCCTCGACGTCGGGGTCGTCTGGGCCATAGCGGTAGATCTCCCGGCCGAATTTCCCATCGTTCACGTCATAAGGTATGCGTTTCTTAGCGCCGTGAAAGTTGTGAACGGCAAGCGCTACGTTCTTGATGTTGTTTACACACGACATCCGCCGAGCAGCTTCGCGTGCGGCCTGCACTGCCGGCAGTAGGAGTGACACCAGTACTCCGATGATGGCAATAACGACGAGAAGTTCCACGAGTGTGAAACCCCGGTGACGACAGGTCGTGCGTTCGGACATACAGGTACTCCTTTTTCTTCCTAATCACAACGGAATAGTTCGACACCGATTCACCGCACGTATGGTGAATCAATCAACGTTTCGCCTTCCTGCTCACGCAACGGTTCCACTTAGACCGCACATCATACTCTTCTACGACGCAAGGCCGTGACCAGACAGCCTCCCAGCGACAAGAGTCCTAATGTTGTAGGTTCTGGAATGGAGGCAGCCGCCAAACCGCCGCTGTTGTAGTTTTCTTGCCAGAGTAAAAGGCTCGCCTCATCGCCGAGCTCGGTCTGCCAGAATAGGAAGTCACGACCATCGACATTGCCGTCTCCGTTGAGATCTCCTGGAACACTCGCTGCGGAAAGGTTGACAAGCGAGAGTTCATCAAGATAGACCGCTCCTGCACCTTCATCGGAGATGAAGAACAAGCTGATTTGCGCGTTCTCGGCACCATCGGGTGCAATCCATTCGTTGGTGTACTTGATCCATTGGTCCTCGAGATTCTCGACATTCGGATCACGGCTATCGAGCATCGTGATTATGCGTTCCTCGATCACAAAATTGAGATCGTCAACAAACGAAAGCACCATCTGAGTCCAACGTTCGCCGAGGGGGTTATCGAGCTCATCAAAGGCGATGCTGTCCGTGCTTTGCATGAACGCGAAGACCGACGCGGATACTTCGTCACCGGGTTCGACTGGAATCCTCTGTTGAGCACCAGAGGCGTCAAATTCAGGGTTACCCGGGTCGAACAGCTTCAGCGCCGACCCTGGCCCGCCTGCCCCACCGTTGGCACCACCAACCTCGGTAGAAATCGAAGCTTCGTTGAACACGTTAAACCACTCGGGGGTTGATTCCAAGGACTCTTCGAAGGAACCGTTTACAACCTTATCTGGCCCGGAGTCGGTGTTGAAACGCGTAATGTCAAGTTGGTCGATGGACATTGTGTAGACTGTGTTGGCCGCCGATGTGCCTGCTGGCATGATGCTCGCGTCAAATGCCTCGGCAAATCCCGAATCCGGGCCCCACAGGTTAAAATGCGCCGTCATGGGATCGTTCGGTACATGCACATTGCCGGGTTGGGTTTCCGTACGAATGAGTGTCTCGTCGATGAAAAAATCTACTCGTCCGGGAGTCCATTCGATTTTGTAGTCGTGGTAGTTGAATGGCGAATACCCAGGAACTGGGTTGGCCGCGCTGAGTTCTCCGTCACCCTCGGTCCCGGTAAAGCCCTCGTCGTTGTAGATGTTGGTAAAGATCTTATCGTTCTGCTTGGAAAGCAGCTCAAAATCAATCTCATCACGCACCAACGTAGTTGCGCCTGGATTCACGACGTCGAACAGAAACGCTCCGCCGACCAGACCACTTGGTGGCGTCATGATCGGAGCACCACTGGAGGTCGTGCCCCCATCGAGGGAACTGCCGAGTTTCACCCGCGCTTCCCACCGCAAGCCGCCACCGAGAGCGAAGCTCGATCGAGACAAGATTTCGGCACCATAGAACCGGTTTTCTGAATTACCCGGCGTGTTGCCTGGAAAGTTGTCTGGTGGGCCACTTGGGGGCAGGAACGTTTCCAGTTGCAGTACGGCTGCGTCCCCGCCGATCGTTGGGATCAGGTTTTGGTCGGTTTTCACGGTGGTCCGACCAAAAGAGGCACCGTCGCCGCCGTCGGGCACGCGCCAGTATTTTGTGTCAATAAAATCGCCGTCAGCACCATTGAAATCGTCGCTAAGCAGCACTTGCCCCGGTGCTTCCGAAACGATTCCCATCCCGCAACAGAGCGTTGTAAGCGCGACTAGAGTTGTCAGAAAATACGATCTGGAAAACATGGTTTTGCCTCGGGCCGTTCGGGAAGAATATTGAGTAGATAGAATCACTCTTGTTAATCCGACGATGTGTGGCAGGGCAGGCCCTGCCACACGCGTAGGGGTAATCACACTGCGATGCGGAGTGCCGATGCCGTCTAGCTACGCGTTCTGCGACGCGTACCGACCAAGCTGACCAAGCCAATGCCAACCATGACCAAGGAGGTCGGCTCGGGGATGCGAACGGCAAAGAATGCGTCGTCAAACCTTGGAGCCCCGCCGGGACCGCCATCAGCAAAATCACCCGTGATCAAGACAATCCGGGCCCTTGTCGTGCCCGCTGGAGCGGTGCCGCTTACGGGCTGCAGGGTCCAAACATCCGTTGGGGAGGATGCACTAAGCGTTGCGCTGGGGATAAAGCCAATCTGACCATTGTCATCGTGCCACTCGATGTTGACACCCGCCACCTGACCACCGGCGAGCGCATCGTTGCTGTCGTTTAGGATCCAAGCACCCGCATCCCAAAGCTCGCCAGGACTGGCCGGGAATTCCTGAAAGACTCCGTTTGCGCCTCCGCCGAACAGTTTGAGCATCTGATCCCCACTGTTTGTGCCGGCCGGCACCATGGTCGCGTCGGTCGTAAAGACTTGACCAAAGGGGTTCCAGCCATCACCGCCACCGGCGAATTCTGGCGGCCCAGTAGGATCAATGGCCGGCGACTCAAACCCCGGGTTGACAAGTGAGTTAGCGAGACCGCTTTGACCACACAGCATCAGAGTTGCAGCAGCTGCAACAATTCGAATAGAGCACTTCATATCCACCCTCCATCTAACCTGAAAAGGACAACCGACCGACAATCAACAAACACGCAAGAGAAGTTCGCCTTCGCCTATTCTCGAAGTTTGCGTTGTCGTGAAAAAGCTCAAGTAACAGTTACAAGCCAAAATCGCGAATTCGCTTCGGAAATCTTCGCCAAAAACACATTTCATAGAGACGAGCATGGATATGAAACTGTTTCTCGATCAGTTACATATTAGCCGGTCTTAGACGCGTGGTCAAGCATTTCCAAAGCAAATTATGAAGATTTTGCGACCGTCGAACCGCCTTGTTTCCTCCACTATTTATATTCTTAGAACGACCTCCGGATTTGTCCACGAAAAAACGTGTTTCACGCATGTTACATAGCGTTTCGCAGCGCCCACCACCACGATTCCGGCGAACTCAAGACGGTTTAGGGACCGGCTCCAATGGGGGGTGATGCGGATGCGGCAAGCTGCGGCCGTGAACAAGAAAACGTGTGATTGGGGTCGAGCGGCACCGCCATCCGCTAGTACGTGATTCTGACCGGATTGAGGAAAAAAGGCGGGCTTTTCCGGGTAACAGGCAGCAGGGCTGCGAGTTGGCAGTGAAACGAAGTTGTAAACTGTTACAACTGTCGGGCTGGTGTTACAAGAAATACAGCCCAATGGCCCAGACCTGCCACTGGCTCGAAGTGCAGGTCGAATCGACGCCCAGTGGGATGTCTACCCAACCATCAGCCGAGTGCCATCGGGCAAGATGCGCAAAGACTCGCCTGGCGGCTGACCAGTTGAGTTGTTGATTTCCAGCCAGCATGTCGAAACGCAGTCTCGCGTCTTGGCCCCCGATCCTGCGTCAATCGAACGCGCTAGTTCTGCGAAGGCGTCGTAGCCTAGCTGACGAGCGTCCTGACATACGGCGGTCATTAGTGGAAATACGTAATTCCGCGCGTCGCGGTCGTCAAAGCCAACGACGGACAGGTCATGTGGGATTTCCATGTCCATGTTCCGGGACTCATTGATCAGACCAACTGCGACTGGCGGGTCGGTGACAAACACTGCCGTCGGTGGATGGGTGGAACTCATCATCGTCCGTAGCAATTGCGCGCCGGATGGTTTACGTGCGGGGACGTGATAGACAAGGCTACGGTCGACCTTGATATCGTGATCTTCCAGTGCCTTGGAGTATGCAGTAAACCGATCGACGTGATCGCCGTCCTCGAACTCGTTGGAAGCAAACGCTATGCGGCGGTGACCTAGGGTGAGCAGATGTTCCACTGCCTGACGGCTTGGATCCGTCGAGTCTGCATAGACAAATGGCAGCGTTGGATGCTCAAAGTGATCGCCCACGACGATTGCCGGGAATTTCTCGTCGGCGATCTGCCGACAAACAGGTCTTCCTTCGACGGTCGAGCGCAAGATGACTCCCCGCACGCCTTTACGGAGAAAGAACTGGGTGTACGTTTCGTCAGGGCGCTTATCACGCATCGGGTTCAGAATGACCAAGTCGAGATCAGTGCCGTCCATTGCCTGCACCATCCCTTCGACCAGTGCTGAGTCGTAGGGAGATCCCAACGAGAAGGGACCAGCGTAGACCAACGCCAAGAACGAAGTCGTTCGACGCCCAACGTTCGGTACATAGCCGCAACGATTTACGGCGTCGAGCACTTTTTCGCGGATTTCGTCAGTGACTGCCGAGCTGTTGTTGATCACCCTTGAGACAGTCGCGATCGAAACTCCTGCACACTCAGCAACTTGTCGAATAGTCGGCACGGTGTTAGTATCCTGAAACAGGGAGAAACAGTTTCTTCTCTTTTCATCCTACTCCGAACCCCAATGCTGTCAAACCGAGAGGTCTCGACCAGCGCCATACAGCCTATTTTTCTCGTCTATTCTGAGAATTCCAATCTGCCGGAGCGTGTTCTCACCAGCTCTCAAGCACGGGAGCTGTGCCACAGCAGAATCCATCCTGGCATCAGAATAGTCGTATGTAACAAAATTTTCAACGTTGGTTGACTGCCACATTTTGGTTCTTGAGCGCAACGCACACGCGGTCCACAGCGCCAACGAACCACAGGCGGTCTTCCCGGGCTTGCTGAGCGTGTGCAACGAGAGAACAAGCCTATGAATGAAGCGACTGCCACGAAGGTACCAATCGGTGAAAAGTTGGCATTTGGATTTGGCATGCTTGCCAATCAGATGTTTCCAGCCGCTCTCGGAGTGTTTCTGGTCGTTCTAATCGAGGATCTCGGGTTTTCGCCACTGGCGTGGGGATTTCTCGTTTTTGCGCCGCGGGCATTCGATGCGGTTACCGACCCGATCATGGGTTTCGTCTCGGACAACACCCGATCGCGCTGGGGCAGACGACGCCAATATGTGCTGGTAGGCGCTGTGATCCTCGGAGTCTCATACATCGCGATGTGGCAACTGCATCGTGAGAACGGGCTGGATTTCAATTTCATCTACTTCATGTGCATTTCGCTCATCTTTTACTTGGGGCTAACGATATTCAGCGTGCCCTATGTCGCCATGGGCTATGAAATGAGTGAGGATTTTCATGAACGGACCAACATCATGGCGATCGCTCAATTCATCGGCCAGTGGGCATGGGTAATCGCTCCGTGGTTCTGGGTGATCCTCTACGATAAAGATTGGTTTCCGAATGCGGACACCGGAGTCAGGCAGCTCTCGGTTTGGGTAGGAATCCCTTGCGCGATTCTGGCGATGATTCCGGCGATCTTCATCAAGAGTGAATCGACTTTGGAGCGCGACGACTTCAAGCCAATCAACTTGGAGTCAATCGGCAGTAGTTTGCGAGACATTGCTTCGTCGACCGTCGAGGCGTTCGCGATTCCTCAGTTTCGCCAGCTCGCGGTGGCGACGTTTCTCGTCTTCAATTCATTCAACATGATCGCCACTTTTACGTTTTTCATCATCGTGCACTACCTGTTCGGTGGAATCGCCGAGGATGCCGGTGTTTGGCCGGCACTTCATGGCAGTATAGGTGCGTTGATCACCACATTTCTGGTGATCCCCGTGGTGGCAGTATTGGCGAGGATTATCGGCAAGAAAAATGCCTTCATCGTCTCGCAGTCGATCTCCATTGTCGGGTATGTGTTATTCTGGTTCCTGTTTGTTCCTGGCAAACCATACCTGTTTCTCTTCGCATTGCCTTTTCAATCATTTGGAATCGGTGGGCTCTTCACGTTAATGATGTCCATGACGGCGGATGTCTGTGATTTGGACGAGTTGAATACCGGCAGGCGTCGCGAAGGGATCTTGGGCGCGGTTTATTGGTGGATGGTGAAATTTGGTCAAGCTTTCGCGGCGCTACTCGGCGGTCTGGTGATGTCACTGGTCGGCTTCGATGCCGATGCGGTTACCGATTCCGCCATAACGGGGCTGAGACTCGCTTATACCTGCGTGCCGATCGTCGGTGTAGTTTGTGCCATTTTCATCATGCTCAATTACGACATTTCTGAAGAGCGCGCGGCCGAAGTGCGAGAAGAGTTGGCAAGACGAAAAGATAGCGTGACGGAGTAAATGTCGGCATCGAGTCCGTAGAACTGCCGCAGCTGCGGTGACGTCTGCTGTCGGTCTCGCAGTGCCGGACGACCGGAGGAAGATCAAGCGAACGCGACACGCTCCGTGGGTATCTTCACATCAACTCTGATGATTTCACCAGTTCGTTGGAATAGCTTCTCGCTGAGGGATTGGCTGAGGAACTGCTCATCGCACGATTCGCTCGTGCCGTCGGCAAACAGTACGCGGGCCGAGAAGGACGATTCCACGAGTTCGTACACGAACGGCACTTGGCACACCGTGAATGCCAGCGAATTCGCTGGCAGCTCCGCAGTCTTCTCTTCTCCGTCGATGTCAAAGTATGTAAACGTCATCGCGTCGTTGAGGAATTCGCGGCGACGTAGCAAGAACGGCTGAAACTGGATTTCGCCGTTGCGGACGCGAATCCCCATTTCGCCCTGTCGGGTCAGGATCTCTTCCTTCACTTGGCCGGTCATGCCAGGCTGCTGTGCACCGCTGTGCGCGGTCGTGTGGGAATAAGGATCGGTCGGGAACGCGCCATATTCCTGCGGTGTCTTGTCGGAGCTGAGACCACCTCGGACCAAGTAGTAGGAATCTGCCAAGGCCTCGGCCATGACCTTTGACTGCTGTTCGATCGCTCCGAAGACATTCTCTTGTACTGCCAGCAGTAGCTTGGAGACCATGTGCCAGTAGATGCAGCCCAGACCTTCGTAACCGTACATGGTGCCGGAACGGCCAGTATAGGTCTTGTGTTTAAAGACGTCTTCGAACAAGGCAATTACTTGCTCACGATCGTCGGCGACCAATTGTGCCCAATGATCCTGTTGTTCCAAGCGATCTAGCTGTGTCTCGAGATCGGCTTTTCGCTGGATGCTGTGGTGGAAGCGATACTCGCCAGATTCATCGCGAGCGACCAGCGTCTGATCGCCCTCGTCGATCAACTCTTTTAGAAGCCGCACAGCGTCGAGCGATCGCTCAGGAATGATGTTGCGCTGCAAGAAACGACGTAGGCTTCGATCTGGGTACAGCAGGAAGCTCCGCTGGTCATTGCGGTAGAGCTTGCTGTCGAACATCGACTGTATCAGTTCCGCCGCTTGTCCCAGATCGAGTGCTCCACTGCTGAGGGCTGCGACCTGACCTTCCAGCATTTCGTAGAGGTGGTTAATGCTGGCGACACGTTCTTGCTGGTTGTGAGCGAGCAGGTTGTATGCATGGTAGAGGCCATCCTCGCGACGATTTGCGCGAATCGCGTGGTCAAAGTAATCGATTACCAAGTCGAAGAACTCGACGAGTTCGTTTCCTCCGATCGTGTGCTTTCCGGTAAAGCCATCTTCATACACTTTTAGTCGGTAGTCAGAGAATGCGGCACCCAAGTCATTGAGAATTCGTCCACGATCCGCGTCGGGGACACTAGGCTGGTTGAGCAGTGAACGATTGTCTTGCAGCGTGCGACGTACACTGCGAAACCATTGTTCGACTTCCACCGAAACCGAAAATCGTTTGTCACTCGATTCCTTGAGCGTCTCGACGAGGAAGCTCAGGTGCCGTCGGAGATAGCACACGGTGACCATTGATAGACCGGAGCCCACCAACGCATTGTTGGCGTCATTCCACTCCGGCCGTTGGGTATTGAGCCAGATGCCTCCGTCGACCACGAAGTTGGAGAGCTTTGCCAAAATTGGCACGAGGAGTTTCTCAACGGCGTTGGCATAGTAAACTTTGCCCTGCGAATCAAGCACGAGCTTGCCGTCGGCACCATGCTCGTCTACGCGGCGCTCAATTTCCTTGGCGGTGAAGCTATCGTAGTCGATGGTTTCGCTGCTGTTGCTAACGATTCGATCGAATGATCTGATGCGATAGGGCACGTTGGCGTAGCAGAATATCGGCGCGTCGAACAACTCCTGCAATTCGCCAGGAAAGTAGTCGTTCATCCACTGCAGTAACTTCGACAGATAGATGATCTGATGATCGCCCCAGTAGCCAATATTGCTCCACGGGTCATCGGGATCAGGAGATTCCCAATCAATGCCGTCACGAGTAATGCGGTAGGGGTTGTAGCCGTCGATGGTTGAAGCATTCAGGAACTTTGCCACGATGCTGGGCAGGTATGCGGGAAAGCTCTGACATAACGCCTCCCAATTCTGAAAGATATCACGCCAGTTACCCTGGTAGTTGTATACTTTCGATCCATCGTCGTTGCGCACTTTGATCTCAAAGGCATTCCACGGTCGACTGGGATCACCATGGCGCCGCCCGAAGGTGAGTGGCAAATACTCGTAAGCCAAACGCGTCAGGTCTGTGCTGTTCTGTTTCTTGGCGAGCGATAGCAAGTCTGTGTAGGCGAGTCGCTGCGGCAAGCCACGCAGAAACGCTTGATCCGCCTTCGCAACGGCGCGGTTTCTCTTCGAGACGAAATCAACAAAGTCCTGCGTCTCGACCCAATAGCCATCGGCAGACACGCCGCCGCGCAGGTTGTTGAACAATACGTTTGCAAAGTGATGGGTTGAGGACAGCTGAGAGCCAGTTGCTTGCAAGCCGTCAGCGCTGGCGACATTTTGCACGAGTTCTCGATGGTCGTTTTGGATAGAGCGCTCCAAGGCAGCGCCCATCGAGGCGCCCCCAAGCAGTTCCTTTCGCAATTGCGAAATGCGTTGATGCGAACGCGCGACGTCGGCCACGAGGCTCCAGGAAGCCGACTCACCTGGACCAAGTTTCAGGGACGACACGACGTAGAAGTTTCCGCGTTGACCCGTGCAGATTTCCTCAGGATCAATCTCCTCGTCACGAGCGAAGCGGGCCGGTACATCCGGCGAAAGGGCCGGCGTCATATCGTCGAGTCCACAACTCCAGACGGTTGTTGCGCGGAGGACTTCTGCCGCCTCAGCGCGATCGAGGATCTGTGCCGTCATGCTGAAGATGCCCAATCCCGTCGTAGGATCGATTTCGTTGTGCTTATACGCGTCTACCAGGCAACTCGCCCGCTGGTAAGTTCCGAGTTGCACGCCGCTGGGAAGGAGATTCTGCAGTCCATCCAGAATATCGAATTCAATCTCGTGGCCGAGCAGGTTCTCTATCGTCGCGGTGCGGACGAATCCGTACTTGTTCGAGGACCTCCAGCGGTAACGAAACACGAGCCCCAGCGATTCGTGCTCCTCCTCAAATAGGACCTGATCTCCGGCAACTTGCTTCAGCAATCGGCGCGGGCCGACCGGAGCGCCGCTGAGTTGGTCGGAAAACGGCTGCCAGATATTGTGATCACCGGTGGGATCTTGGTAGCGTATTAGTGTAATCGGACCGGTGTGGGCTGCACTGTCGTGCAGTTTGTCGACGGTCTCGTACGGGAACAGGCAGTTTTCCGCACGAACGCGGCCAGCCGTCAGGCCACCAGTCGAGGAGAGATACATCCAATGATCGTTGGCGCTGACGATGCTCATCAAGAACGGCGGCATGCGGTCGTAGTTGAGGATCTGATAGAAATCCTCACCGTCGATTGTGACGAAGTTGCCTCGGACGGTTAGATCTTGCTTGGTTTGCGTATCCACTGATTGCGTCTCGACTTGGGAAGTAGTGCGGTCTGCTAACGGCGTCGTTCGGAAGGCGACGACAACAGGAGCTAGTCGGTCTTCATCGCTGCTTTGGGCGTGCGATCGACGTGGAACAAGCCCCAGTGTTTCTCGACTTCGTTGGGGTGAGGTCCACCCTTCCAAGGCTCGTCAAAAGCCTCGAAAAAGAATGTGTAGATTCGTTCTTGTTCGGCCCATTTTGTGAAGGCTTGATAGTAGAACTCCTGAGCCGCTTCGGAGGCCTCGCCCTTGATGAGCTCTGCTTGTTCGCCTTCGTTGTGCACTTGAGTAGCCCAACCAGCCTCGCCGATTACGACTTTCTTGTTCGGGAACCGCTGACAAATGTCGTCGTAGATGTCTTCCGTCCATTGCATTGCCCCTTCGACCTGTAGTCCACCCCAGTGGGCGTGAACATGGAGGACGATGAAGTCGATTTCCTCCGCAACGGCTACACTCTCGGGCTTGTTCCAAAAATTGAAGTCGTCGGCCGTCGTCACTGGAACAGTGGTCGCCTCGCGAACTTCGCGGATGTAGTTGATCAGAACCTCTGGCTTTGTAATGTGATCGGACCAGTAGACTTGCGTTTCGTTACCTACACTTGCCGCAACGACAATATCGGGATACTCGTTGGCCAGTCGAATCGCGTCAGCTACCTGCTTTTCATTCGCCTCTTTGCCGAGCGCCGCCGCCGACGGATCGAGTTTGTCTGAGGCGGTCTCTTTAGTGATCCATGCGCCAAGCATTACTCGGATTGGAATCTTCTCCTTGCGAATGATTCGCAGGACGTTTTCCGTCGTTTCGCCCGTCCCATACATGCGAAGTAGATTCCAGTGCTCGGCTAGGAGATGCAAATCCTCGGCGAGCTCTTCGCGAGAAGGACTTGCGCCGCCCGGAGCCTGACCCTCACGGTAGGGTCCGTAAGAAATGCCTTGGCCAACCCATCGTCCATCGAGGTCAACGGAAAACTCTCGGCGGTCCAGCAAGCGCTCCGCTGCGGCGGAGTTCGCCTTCGTAGCAACTTTCAGCTGGTCAGCGGCGCGCGAGTGCGACGCCAAGATTAATGCTTGAATGGCAATCAGCACGCACATTGCCGCGTGTCGTCGGCCAAAGCACACGGAATGCACGCTCTTTATAGGGTTCATGGGGCAAAAGTCCTTTTGGAATCTATCGACGAGCGATTTGAAACATTTTCAGAAACATAAAGCATCGATATGCATTGTGACCTCAAGTGCCCAGAAAAACAACTGTTTCGGCCGTTCTGGCGCCATTTTTTTGCGAGGATTTGCAACGGCGAGCTAGCGATTTGCCGTGATTGCGCGATGTAACAGTGTTACACGCTTCTCGAGCACCGGTTCATGCCTGCGCGCGTCGTTTCGAACGAGAATCCTGTCGGGAACTCTTGGCACACTGGCAGAACAATGATGTCGATCTATTCCAGGACGTCCGTGTGGTGAACAGTTCCATCCACTCCGTGGAAGCGCATGGTGAGCGCGGGGGTCGATTTCAAACGCTCGACCGTGGCGGAAAGAAAGCCGCCTTTGACTCTTAGAAATCGATGATAGTCTTCGAAGTACTTTTCGTCGTTCCAGCCCCCTGCATGAACGTCCGACGCGGGGCCGCAGCTGTACTCGCGCAGTCCGGTCTTGGGATCGACCGACATGTATTGCCAGTGGCGGTCGCCGCAGAACACGACCATGTTCTTTTGGCTGGCGATAAACTCGCGCAACATCCGTCCTTCGTGCTGGAATCCATAGTTCGAGTGATTGTCGTTCTTCCTCGTGCGATCGGGGCCGACAAGCGGTGTGGGGCTAACCAAAACACGAAACGTCGCGTCGGAGGCCTCAACGGTTTTTCTAAACCAGGCGATTTGCTCCGCGCCCCAGATCGTTTTTTCGGGTCCATCGGGCGCTGGGTTGGGGCTTCGGTAATCGCGGCCTTCAACCAGCCAGATCTGTAAATCCCTCCCCCATCGAAATGTGCGGTAGGTTTTCGCAGACATCGGGACCTGCTCCAGGAATACGGCCTGCCCCTGCGCAAAGGTGAATTCATGCATGTAATTCGTCTGCTGCGTGGGCCAGCAGTCGTTGAGCCAAGTGTCGTGGTCATCTTTCTCGAAGTAACTGGCAACTTGGCGATGAAAATCGACATTCGTCGGCCAGCTAAAGGTGCGTTGCCAGTGGTAGCGCGCCAACGGGAGGGTCTTCGCCAGACGGTCGTAATAGAGGATGTCGCCTGTGTGTACGAAGAAACTCGGCTTCAGCTTGAGCATCGTCGGATAGATCTGGAATCCATCGGGACGATCTTGGTCGTCATTGCCCTGGCCGGTTGAAATAGTAAACACCACCCGCTCGGGCTGGTCCGGCGCGGGTGCCGTGCGAAACTTGCCTTTCTCGGTTGTGCTGACCTCGCTCTGCGAGTCGGCTCGGCCTTCAACTTGGACCTCGTACTCGGTGTTGGCTCGCAAGTCTTCGAGTGAAAAATGTCGCGTGAAGTCTTTCGTGGTATCGACGGCGGCCCAGGGAGTTTCAACCCACGACGACTCACCAGTAGGGCGGTAACGCACCCGGCATTCGCCGGCGGCACCAGGTACCGCTTCGCGAAGGTCCGCGGCTGTCACACCTTGGGGATAGATGACTGCTTCGACGGTGCCTTCACGACGTGCAAGGTCGTGCTCTTGTTTGACGTACCGTATTTCGACATTTGGTCCGTCGCTAGGATTTCGCTGTGCTTTTTTCGTGAGTCGCGCCCAGACGATCGCTGAATGGGGAGTCACCTCGCCGATCTTAATTCCCGTGGCTTGATAGACCTCAGCGCCATCCGTCGAACGACTTGTCTGCAATAAGAAACATGTAGCAATGACGATGAACACGCGGTGGGCTCGACACTTGGGATGGCGCATACTAGTACTCCCTATTCTTTGCTCGCTGCAAGGATTGCCATGGCTGGCTACCAAGCTAAGGCGGGTGCATTCCGCAGGTCAAGAGTCGTAAACCTACACCCACACAAATCGATTCGCGGCCCTACCGCATCGAAATGCGCAGCTCCATAGCTTTTGCGCAGTAATTCGCCGTAGCTTACGTTCCTGACAGTTGCGTAAAGCGATTGTTTCGGGGCTGCAGGTAGAATACGATAGAAGGTCAAACAGTGGTCCACCGTCTTCTAATGGTGTCTGACCGGGCACGCGCAACCACGGGGAATTCTCATGCTGGACCTGATTGGCGAGGGCAAAGCGCATACGTGTAACGGCCAGACGCGTCGCGACTTTCTCACGGTCGGCACATTGGGAGCCATCGGTCTGTCGATGCCGCAATACCTGGCCGCCAAGGAGGCAGGGGGCGTCGATCCCGCCAAAGAGGACCATGCCTGCATCATGATCTTCAATCTCGGCGCGCCCAGCCAGCTCGATACCTTCGATCTGAAGCCCGACGCGCCAGCGGAGATACGCGGTCCCTTCAAACCGATCAGCACCGCGTCGCCGGAGATTCAGATTTCCGAGATTCTCCCTAAGCACGCAAAGGTGGCCGACCACTTTTCGCTCGTCCGTTCGTGTCATCATCGGGGTGCGGCCGTCCATGATGCCGGCTGGCAAATGTTGCAGACGGGGCGGCAATTTCGCGGTGGTGTGGAAACGCCACATGCGGGCGCGGTGGTCGGCTACCTGCGAGGTCGCAAGACCGACTTGCCGCCGTTTGTGATTCTGCCGGAGCGGATGGGACGCGGAGGCGGAAATCTACCTAACGGACAAGCGGGCGGATTTTTAGGCAAAGCGCACGATCCCTATGCGCTCAATGCAGATCCTTCTAAGCAGAATTTCAAAGTGCCGGATCTGCTGCCTCCCGATCAGATTGGTACGGCGCGACTTGATCGACGCCGTAGAATGCGTGACATCATCGATGGCACGGTCAGGAATTTCGAAGCAAGCGAGAGCGCTGACCTGCTTGACGGCAATTTTCAAGCGGCGTTTCGGCTGATGACCAGCACGCAAGCGCGCGATGCGTTTGATCTTAGTAAGGAGCCTCAGAAGGTTCGCGAACGATATGGCATGACGCGCTTCGGACAATGTTGCCTGCTGGCGCGACGGCTCGTCGAAGCGGGCGTGCGCTTCGTGACGATCAACACGATGCTGACCGTGTTTGACGAGATCACCTGGGACATCCATGGATCGAAACCATTTACTTCGATCACCGGAATGAAAGAGATCGTCGCGCCGATGTACGATCAAGCGTATTCAGCGCTGATCGAAGACCTCGTCGAGCGCGGGATGCTCGACACGACGATGGTGACCTGCCTGCAGGAGTTCGGCCGCACGCCGAAGGTGAATCCCGCCGGCGGTCGCGACCACTGGCCCCAGTGCTTTACGTGCAACTTCGCTGGCGGCGGCGTGCAAGGAGGACGGGTTGTCGGGGCGAGTGACCCAATCGGCGGAGTGCCTGCGGATCGGCCCGTGCAGCCGGGCGATTTGGTCGCGACCATATTCCACAGCCTCGGACTTGATCTGCAGATGCATTTGCCGGGTCCCGGTGGACGCCCGTTCCCGTTGGTCGACTTCGGTCATCGCGAAATCCACGAACTGTTTTGATCACTGAGGTGTGCGCGTGAGCAATCGTCTGGGTCGTTGTTGGTTTGCGATTTTCTCAGTGGTCGTCGTTGCTATTGTTGCGCCGGATTTGCCGGTAGACGCTGCTACGGAAGCGACCACTTCTTCAACCTCGGCTGTTAGCTTTCGCAACGACGTCCTGCCGGTAATGGCCAAGTTTGGCTGTAACACCGGCGCCTGTCATGGCGCGCTGGCAGGGAAGGGCGGCTTTAAGCTCTCTCTGCGTGGCTATAATCCGCTTGCCGACTATCACGCGATCGCCGTCGAGGCGCGTGGTCGGCGGATTGAGATGAGTGAGCCCGGGCGCAGTCTGATCTTAGCGAAGCCCTCTGGGGCGATCCCACACAAGGGTGGGCTGCGGTTCGACGTCGACTCGCCCGAGTACGAAGTTCTCGCGAAGTGGATCGCTCAAGGCGCGCCGCCACCGACGGACGAGGATCCGATAGTCGAGCACGTGGAAGTTGAGCCGGCGCGGTCTACGCTGGTGTTGGCAGAGCAGTTGCCGCTGAAAGTCAAAGCCCTCTATTCCGACGGCATCGTGCGCGACGTGACGCGTTGGGCGAAGTTTGAGTCGTCCGATGTCGCGGTTGCCACTGTCGACGAGACCGGTAAGGTTTCGGTCGTTGGGCCAGGCAAAGGCGCGATCAGTGTGTGGTACGCCAGCAAGATCGCGATCGCTCGCGCGACTGTACCCTATGACAATCGCGTACTCGAAGAGGCATTCGCGTCTGAGAAGCAAGCGAACTTCATCGACACGATGATCGTTGAGGAACTGCAAAATTTGAACCTGCCGCCCTCACCGCCAGCAACCGATTCGACTTGGCTCCGACGCGTGTACCTCGACACGATCGGCTGTTTGCCAACATCGGACGAAGTGCGAGCTTTTCTCGCTGACAAAAGCGACGACAAGCGGGCGCGGACGGTCGAATCGTTATTGCAGCGCGAAGAGTATGTCGACTACTGGACGTACAAATGGTCGGATTTGTTGCTGGTCACCGGCCGCAAGCTCCGCCCAGAAGCAGTCAAGGCCTACTATCATTGGATTCGCAAGCACGTCGATGAGAATACCTCGTGGGATCAGTTGGCACGCGAAGTCGTCACGGCCAAAGGCAAGGCACTCGAGCAAGGGGCGACCAACTTCTACGCCCTCCACCAAGACGCTGAGTCGATGACCGAGAACATCTGCCAGGCGTTTTTGGGGCTATCGATTGGTTGCGCGAAGTGCCATGATCATCCGCTGGAGAAATGGACGAACGACCAGTACTACGCGATGGCGAGCATGTTCGCACGCGTCCGCGGAAAAGGTTGGGGGGGGGATTCCCGCAAGGGCGGTGGGGGCAGAACGACCTACGTCGCTGGGACAGGAGAACTTCTGCAGCCGTCCACTGGCAAACCGCAGCCCCCCGCGCCATTGGATGGCGAACCGCTTCCCGAATCATTCTCGGGTGACCGTCGCGAAGTGCTCGCTGATTGGCTCACCTCGCCGAAGAATCCGTACTTCGCGCGGGCGATCGTCAATCGCGTGTGGGCGAATTTCTTCAATGTGGGTCTGGTTGAACAGGTCGACGATCTGCGCGTCAGTAATCCGGCCAGTAATCAGCGGCTTCTCGATGCTTTGGCAGAATACTTTGTCGAAAACGGCTACGACATCCGCCAGCTGATACGGTTGATTCTTGCTTCCAACACTTACGCCCGGAGCAGTATCGCCCTCCCAGAGAACGCCGCAGACGAGCGATTCTATTCGCGGTATTATCCACAGCGCTTGATGGCCGAGGTCCTTCATGATGCGATCGTCCAAGTGACCGGTGTGCCATCGAAGTTTGACCAAATTAGTCAGCTGGGCGGCGGCTCTGACGGAACCGATTTCTATCCTGAGGGCACGCGCGCCTTGCAGCTCTACGACGCTGCGGTGCGTTCGCAATTCCTGAAATCGTTTGGTCGCAACCCGCGTACGATCACCTGCGAGTGCGAACGCTCGGCCGAACCGAGTATCGTGCAAGTGCTGCATCTGGCCAACGGGGACACGATCAACGAGAAGCTGGCCAAACCCGACAATCGAGTTGACGAACTGCTGAGTGCTGGGCTCTCCGATTATCGGTTGATCGAAGAAGTCTATCTCAGCACGCTGAGTCGCTACCCAACCGACCGCGAGATGCGCGACCTGCTGCCGATGCTGGAAGCCTCGACAGACGACGCCAAGCGGCTGGCGCTGGAGGATCTTTGCTGGAGCGTGCTCAGCAGCCGAGAGTTTCTGTTCAATCACTAGAGGTCCGCAGCGTGCGACACTACTTGAATTACTTCCTTGCCGCGATGCTGTTGGTTTTCGCATCGAGCACGATCGCCTCAACCGTGCACGGCGAAGAGCAGATCGACTACGCGGCACAAGTTCAGCCAATTTTGAATAAGTACTGCGTCGGCTGCCATAATCCCGACGATTTGGAGGGCGAGTTATCGCTGGCGAGTTACGCCGATCTGGGCAAGGGTATTACCGACGGGCCCGCCGTGCTTGCCGGTCAACCGAAATCGAGCCGCCTATTCCGCGTGATTGCCGGCCTCGCCGAGCCCAAGATGCCTCCCGACGAACTCGAAGGGCCCAACAGCGACGAACTGGCACTGCTCGAATTGTGGATCGAAAGCGGTGCCGCCGGTCCCGACGAAACCGGCGCGAAGGTACCAAGCCTCATCGTGCCATCCATATCAAGCACCGTCGCGGCATCCGACCGTCCCATCACAGCGCTGGCCGTATCATCTCAGACGGGCCACTCGGCGGTCGCCCGCTTCGCTCACGTGCAACTGCAAGAACCGGCTTCAGAAAAAGCAGGTCATCATTGGCAGGATTTTCCAGGCAAAGTCAACGCGATCAGCTTTTCCCGTGCGGGTGACCTGCTGGTAGCAGCTAGCGGGGTCGTGGGTCTTTATGGCCAAGCGGATCTATTTGACGTCTCCACGGGCGCGAAGCTCCGCTCAATCGTCGGTCATCGCGACACCTTGTACGACGCGCAGCTCAGCCCTGACGGACAGATGCTCGCCACGGCGAGTTACGATGGCAAGATCATGATCTGGGACGCGGCTTCCGGCGCAGAACTCAAGACGATCGCCGGCCACAACGGCGCGGTGTTCGACATCGAGTTCGATCCTTCGGGACGTGTACTCGCCAGTGCGAGCGCCGACGCGACAATTAAGCTGTGGAACGTCGTCACCGGCGAGCGTCTCGACACACTCAGTCAGCCGTTGGCCGAACAATACACCGTCATGTTTAGCCCGGATGGCAAGTACATCGTTGGTGGCGGTGCCGACAGTCGCATCCGGGTGTGGCAGTTCGTCTCGCGCGACGAGAAGCAAATCAATCCACTGGTCTACACCCGCTTCGCTCACGAAGGCGCCGTCACGAATTTGGAATTCGCACGCGACGGTGAAGTCCTTGTTTCGACGGGCGCCGATCGAATCGTGCGAGCGTGGGAGACTGAAAGCTACGCTCAATCGGAGATCCTGACGAAGGCACCCGCCGCCATCCACGCACTCGCCGTGAGGACCGCTGGTGATAAACTGTTGTTCGGGCTGATGGATGGATCGATTTTGGCGCACTCTGTGGCCGCCTTGACGAGCGAACCTCGCAATCGTGATCAGCCGACGACACCCGAAGCTCGGGCGACACCGGACTCCGACGAAGCGCTCACCAAGCTCGCCGAGCAGGAACCGAACGATGACTTCGTCGACGCACAGGTGATCGAAGTTCCCGCCACGATACGCGGTGTCGTGGAACCGTCCGACGGTGGCCCGCGGGAAGATGTCGACTACTTTCGATTCCGGGCGACCGCCGGCGAGCAGTGGATTATCGAAATCAAGGCCGCCCGCAAAGATTCGAAACTTGATTCGCTCGTTGAGATTCTCAACTCCGACGGGCAGCGCATCGAACGCGTCTTGCTGCAGGCGGTCCGTGATTCGTACTTCACGTTTCGCGGCAAGAACTCCACCCAGTCGGACGACTTTCGCGTTCACAACTGGGAGGAGATGCAGCTGAACGAGTACATTTACTGCGGCGGCGAGGTCTCCAAGTTGTGGGCCTATCCGCGCGGCCCCGATTCGGGCTTCAACGTCTATCCTGGTCATGGGAACCGCTACACGTACTTTGGCACCAGCGGCGTGGCGCACGCGCTCAACGAGCCAGCCTACATTGTCGAAGTGCATCAACCGGGCGAGTCTCTGGTGCCGACCGGCCTGCCGGTATTTCCCGTCTATTTCGAAAACGACGACGACCCGCAACGCCGACACGGTGCCGACTCTTACGTTGACTTTACCGCACCGGCGGACGGGGAGTATCTCATCAAGTTGCGCGACGTCCGCGGCTTTGGTGGCAAGGACTTTAACTACGAGCTGATCGTGCGGCGCCCCCAGCCAAGCTTCTCGGTCAGCTTAAGTTTCGACAAAGGTAACATCAGTCCCGGCTCCGGGAAGGAATTCACCGTCAACTTGACACGCGAAGACGGTTTCGACGGCGCGGTCCGTATCGACATCGACGGACTGCCCGAGGGTTTTCAAGCGAGCACCCCGGTGGTCGTCGAAGCGGGCCAGGTGCGGGCATTCGGCGTGGTCAACGCAAGGCTCGATGCCAGTCAGCCGACGAGTGACGAGATCGAAAAGATCCGCGTCGTCGCGTCGGCCGAGATTGCCGGTGAAGACGTCTCGCACGACGTCGAATGGAGCCAGCAACTCAAACTGGGCGGCCAGCCGGAAATCTTCGTGCAGATCTTCCCCGCCACGAGCGATCCGCCCAAACCGCAAACGGCAGACGTGTGGACAATTCCCACGCAGCCACTCGAATTGACTGTCGCTCCGGGCCAAACGATTTCCGCCATCGTCCGCGCCAAACGCAAGGACGGGTTCACCGACCGGGTTTCTTTCGGCACGCTGGGCGCTGGGCGCAACCTGCCGCACGGCGTGTACGTCGACAACATTGGCCTCAACGGTCTGATGATTGTGAACAACTCCAACGAGCGCGAGTTCTTCATCACCGCCGACAGCTGGGTGCCCGAAACCACGCAGAGGTTCCACTTGCGTACCGAACAAAGCGGCAACCAGACCACTTGGCCCGTGATTCTGCATGTGCGTAAGTAGGTGGATACCGTCGAGAACACTTCATCATAGCTGGACTCGGACGATGAATGCCGAGGAAACGTGACGACTCAGACCACGCCACCAGTGCGATCAAAGTCAACATGTAAGATATGACCAGATCGACTGAGCAGAATGAATAAGAAAGTCTTCGAATTGCACGTCTGGATCGTCGAAGTCGTGATCGTGCTCCAGTAGCATCAAATAGGGTGACAGACCGCCACCTAATTCTAGGAAGTAGCCGGTTGGCCCACATTCGTTGTCGATGAATGGGAAGAAACGATCAGCGATGTCCTTGTGCCTGGGAGTGAGCAACCGTTTCGCATCAGCAATAAAATCCGGCAGGAGTTCCACTGGGACCAAGAGCAAGTGATCGATTCCAAATCCATTGGCGGCTAAGTAGCAGTCGTGGAATTCAGTTGGAAAGGAGAAGCTGATTTTCTGTTCCAGATCGCGGATGGCAGCTTCACTAGTACCAGGCTTGCGGATCCGCTTGCCGACAGCGTCCGCGTCGTAAATCTCCCAATGATGTCGAAATATCGTATCCCAATCCATGTCTAGTTGACTACTATTGATTGTATTTAGTGAGTCGTTCGGCGGTCCCACTACCCTACAAGGAACTGCGGAGATTTGGATTATCGGTTATACCAGATTCAAACACGACGCGGCCACGCCGCACATATCCGGAATATCGATTCCTGGGCAGAAATGTAGTCCTCCTCGATGCCTCAACATGCAACCTGAGGCAACTAAGTGCGTCAACACGACGGCGTTCGTCCGCGATTACGTACCGGCTGGTAAGGCCGCTCCAATTATTTTGTCGACGTTCCGCTAGCCTTGAGAATCGGCTTCGTTGCGAGTAGCATCTTTAGCTTTCCCGCCACAGTCAACAAGGCGAGCTCGCGTGTACACTCGAAAGAAGTTCTCTGTCGTCGACATGTTCATGTGGACGCGTTGGGAGACGTTGCGATTTGTGCTGGTCGCAGCCGCGATCACTGCGCTGTACGAACTGTTCGGCCTGAAGTGGTTGCGGCTACCCTGGACGCCGATCGCCCTGGTTGGCACGGCCGTCGCGTTCCTCATCGGTTTCCAAAACAATGCCGCCTACGGACGGGCCTGGGAAGCAAGGAAAATCTGGGGAGGCATCGTCAATGCGTCACGGAACTGGGCCATCCAAGTTCGCGCCCAAGTGAATGACGACTATGCGGAGCAACCAGTCCCTGATGAGCACCTGCGAACCGTCCACATGCGGTTGGTGCATCGGCACCTCGCGTGGCTGGCCGCGCTGCGTCACGCGATGCGAAAACCGAAGCCGTGGGAGGTTTTTCTCGAACAGCATACCAACCGGGAGTGGTATCAGAAGATCGACATCCCCGAGCGCGACACAACGCTGGAAGACGATCTGCGACCACTGCTGGAGGACGACGAAAGGCAGACCGTCCTGAGCGCCGCGAACCCAGCGTGCTGCGTCTTGTCGCTACAATCCGCCGATCTTGCCAATATCAAACGGGAGGGACTGGTGTGGGAGTTCTCGTTCTTGGAACTGGAGGGCCTGCTGAAAGAGTTGCTGGAGTTGCAGGGTAAATCGGAGCGGATCAAGAACTTTCCGTACCCGCGTCAATATGCAACGCTCGGCTACGATTTCGTTAAGGTGTTTACCTTCTTGCTGCCGCTGGGCGTCGTCCCAGAATTCTCCGCGATGGGGGAATCACTGACGGAATCGTTTCCGATGGTTAGTGAATACTTCGTGTGGGCAGCGGTTCCCTTCACGGCTGCTGTCTCGTGGGTATTTAACACGATGCAACGAATTGGGACGGTGGGCGAAAATCCATTCGAAGGTTCGGCCAACGACGTCCCAATTTCCACGCTCGCCCGCGCAATCGAAATCGACCTCCGCGAGATCCTAGGTGAACCGCAGTCGACGATTCCAGCACCAAGAGAAGCGACGCACGGAGTGCAGATGTAACGGTGACAAGGTCTGTGGGTCCTGAACTCACTCGCACTGCAATAGTAGCGTTTTCCGACCGGGGGCGGCCTCCGGCCAATTGTTCGCAAATGGCCTTAAATGGTCGCCTAGGTGGCGTTGGTACGCCCGCCACTGTGGGCACGGTAGCCCTGCCGCGTGCAAGCCGCTTAGGGCGTCCCCAGGAGCCCGTACGCGTCGCCTAACAGACTGCTTTGGGCAAAGGTGGGGGGCTGGCTGGCTAGAGGTTGGGCGACGAGGCTGCAAACACGTCGCACTCTCCCAGCTTTTCTTGCCCGAATTGACGGTTCAACAGCGATCCTCTATAATAAAGTTGGCTTCGTAGGGAGCCAAACCATCAACTGTGCGGCGTCGTGAGATGCCTGAGTCTGCTGAGTGGTCAGCCGATCGCACATCTAAATCATCGTTGCCGTTAGGGCATGGCCGTAGGGCCACTAAGGAGGACTTCTATGTCCGAAGATATCACTTTTGAAAGGCTGGAGAACCTGAAGCTACAAGCTTTGGATTTTCAAGCCAAAGCAACTGAGCTTTCAAACGCAATCGAACAAATTCAAGCTGGCTTGCGGACTGTCCCGAATGCGTACGGGCGTGTTGAGACTGCTGCAGGCTATCTTACGTTTGACAAGGGGTGCCTCTTTTTTGCGCCTGACGACGTAGAAGGCGTAATGATCTTAACCAACTGTAATGTCAACTATAAAGTTCTAGCCGCTCAGATGATTCCAGAGCTGCTGGACAGCGTGGAACATAATCTGACGGAGAAGGTTAACGATGTTACAGATGCAGTCGAGTGTCTTGCGGAGCTAAATTTCCCAATCACACCAGATTCCGAGGAGGTGCAGCAATGAACTCCTCAAATCAAGACTCATGTTTGCCAGTATGGGTAAGATCTATAATCTGCTTGGGGCCGACTTGTGCTTTAACCCTGCTATGTGCGGGCCAGGCTTTCGGCGTGGCTGTGAGCCCTATGGCGTTCCTTCCATTAGCCGCATTACACTGGCGACTCTGTGCCGCCGTGCTCGGACTACCACCGACTCCATTGCTAATTGGCTGGACGAAGTCAAACGACAAGCGTACTTAACTCCGAAATGCTAGACACAGTTCTAACTTGGCTAGAAGCAAATGCATGGTGGATAGGCTTGATTGCTGCAGGCCTGACAATTGGTGGTTTCCTAATCAAGGGCTACCGCTACATCATCAATCTAAGGCGTACTGCTGACCAGCAACAAAAACAAAGAGAAGAGGAACTCAAAAAGAAGGTCGCAAGCTTATCTGCGGTCGGCACGAACCTGACTGCAAGAGCCGACTTGGCCCAATTGATTCGATTGGAACTGGGTTTTCTTGAGAATGAACTAAACGAGCTAAGGCATCGGACCTCTCTATTTACGATTGCTGTGGCGGTGCTCATGTTGTTGCCGACGGTGATTCTGACACAACTAGTTGTATCCTTGCACGATAAAGTCTTCGGCATCGGGTTTACCGTCGGTGCCTTTGCAGCTATGCCGTTGATGTACCTAATGCTCAAAGAGTGCTCTAGATTGAATAAGTATTTGGAAAGCTACTACTTGCAGGCTCAAGATATTTGGCGGCATCCAATTTCCAAACGCATGGGGCCAGAAGAAAAGCTGTTAATTGACGACAAAAGCGATTCCAAATAACAACAGCGGAGCCTACTACGTGTGCCGATGACATTCAGTGCACCCAGCAAACTGGCTAAGCCACGGGGAGGAAGAACCGCCCGCTGCTGTTAAATGCCCAAGCCGGAAATTCTCAGTAAAACCGGCTCAGGCTTCCACTGGAGATTCACAAAGCCACGATCACTCTGTGGTGATGGCAACGGCTACGACTTCGGAAACGCGTTTTCCTGGTTCTTCCCGCTGGTCTGTTCTTCTCCCAATTGCGCTTGATGGGAAAATCGCTCGCGGATTCATTTCCAGTTGTCAGTCAGTCAGTTCTTCGTTCGGGAACCGAAGACCAAGATCGGCGAAGAACCCGTGCTGCCCGCCGATTGACGCACCTGCCGCATAGATTCCGCGTCTGCATGGCTGGACGTTCGGTCGGTTGCGATCACTATGGCGATTCCATAAAATGTTGTCGTACAAGGACTTACACGCCCCCGTAGCTCAGGGGATAGAGCATTGGTTTCCTAAACCATGTGTCGCAGGTTCGAATCCTGCCGGGGGTATTGGACTTACGTCGATTCGGCTGGTTGGGTGTACCTAGGTACGGTCACGATTTTTCGAATCGCGCTGGCCGCACGTTGGGTCGTCGTTCGCGTGTAGTATTTGCGAGTCGTCTCCGCGCTAGCGTGCCTCAGAACCGCCTGAACGTCCCGTACGTCCACTCCAGCAGCAACTAGCCTATCGGCACAGCTTCGGCGCAGGTCGTGTGCTGAGGCGTACTTGGCGGGCTTCTCGCCTTTCTTGGGTTCGACGACGATACCCGCTTCCTCACCGATTCGAGTTATCACGCGGCTCGCCCATCCGACCGTGGGCCGCGATGGTCTCACCTTCCTGCCCAACCTGCCCTGCAGGCTCATCGGATTGAAGACCCAGCCATAGCGTTCGTGGTCTGGTGTTTCCTCAAGCAGCGCCTCGAACCCAGGCAACAGCGGAATCGATTCCTCGGTATCATTCTTCTGCATACTGGCCGGGATCGAGAGTTCGGGGAAAGCGTCAGTAATCCACACCGGCATGATGAATGCCGGATCGTCCCAAGAGACGTTGAGCAGCTCCTCCAGTCGCAAGCCGCTCTCCCAGATTCCTCGCATGGTGTACTGCCAACTCTCTTTCGCATCCTCGCCGACAACTTCCTCCGTAGCGTCAAGCATTTGATGGAACTCCGATTCACTGATCGGCCTGCCCTTCATTTGCTTGAGCTTCGACACCTTCACTTTTCGGATCTTCGGCACCGCTGGCAAATACTCCATCAGCGCCGCCCAATTCAGCGCCGCCATGACTGCCGCCATGTGACTCTTCACGGTGTGTGGAGAGCGACCTCGACCCGTGGTGCCTTCCGCCCCTTTGAGCAGTTGTGCTTGTAGGTCGTGAAGTGCTTCACTGTCGGCAACGTCCCGCAGTCGCTGAGGCTTCAAGATGCGCTCAGCCAACTCAAGTCGCGTCTCTGCGGACGTTCGCGAGTTCTTTCGCAACCTGCTCAACTCAAGTGTGGTGTAGCGATTGCGGAAGTCACTCCAAGCCATATTCGGACCTGATGCGACTCGTTTGCGCGGCTTGGCTTCGATACCCAGACGCAACTTCGCCAGGACCTCTTGTCGCTTGTCCTCGGCTTCGGTCTCGTCGTGAGTGCCAGTCGTTATCCGAATCTCACGTTGTTCAATCGGGCAATGGTATCGCACTTGGTACGGTCGCTTGCCCGGCTTTGCCAATCGGACCTTTGGTATTTTCGTACTCGCCATTCTAAGCCTCACTTTCTCCAGGGTTATCAACACTCGCCGCCATGCGTTTGAAGGCCACAGCGGCCATTCTGTGGCTGCCATATTTGGTAAACGCCGACCGCCCCGCGATGGAACGGTCGGCTGTGGGGTTTAATCAACTATCACTCGGATTCGCACCAGACCAATCGCGGCCAATTGTTCTGCGTACTTACTTCCCTCGCCGTTCAACCAGTCAACAGTTTGCCGACGGCAAGACTTACCTCGCTTGCGGGTGTCGACCAGGTGGCGAATGTGATCGAGTACTCCATAGCTCTCGATGCCGATCTTGCCACACTTCAGCCTACGTGGCTCTCCGTTGTGGTCGCGGAATTGAACGTAGTGGTTTCTACGGGTGGCATGAACTTTCATCGGCCCACCTCCTTCCCGACAACCGTCCACCGCTGGTTGTCGACGTTCTCCCGCTTCCCGGCCCAGCAGACAGCGAGCAATCGAGTTACCTCGAATAACTCTTTGGACGTGACGGGTTCGACGTTGCAAATGTCGGCCTTCGTCATCTTGCGGGGTGCACGGCGATTAGAACTTTTCCGTCGCTTTGTAAGAGTTGCCATTCCAGGGGCATCCTTTCTGCTGTCAGAGTGACAGCATGATGCGGGTGCGACCGCAGAATAGAAGGCGGCTGAAGGATAGACCCCAGCCGCCCGTGACAATTTAGCTTCGCACCCTGGTAAGGCAAAAGGCCCGGTAATGGTGGCTGAAAAGATGCCGAAGACATCCGCACATGCCTAGCTCCCCCGCTACCGGGATCATAGCTCCAACATGTGCCCACACTACCGGGCCTATTGCCTGTGGTACGTAACACTAAATTGTCCTTCGGTGCGAGTTTTTCAGGACTCGGCGCGGGCGTATGCCAGCGGCTATCGGCAGGTCAGGATGATCTGCTGACACCTGTAGTATCGCGATGGGGCGGGATTTTGCAAGCCTGGCAGTTTGTCCGCTGGTCGCTGAGTCGAGCTGCTAGCAGTTAATTTGCTACAATTGGCGACGAACTTCGAGCCCATTGGCAAGGTTTCTCGCCCACTCGAGAGACCCAACATTCAATCCGAGACCGGAATGGAAAAGCAACAGCTAACCAGCAAGATCGATAAGGCACTTGCTTCACTGCGAAGACCAACTGGGCTAAATGAGAGGTACGCCGAGTGCCTCAGAGAGGCGGAAGAATGTCATGCGCTAGTGACGTCACTTGCTGAGCCACTGAAGTCACTAATCGCCTCTGACGAAAGTCTTGGCTCCGATGCCCGCGCCAAGCAATACGTTCATTTATTTGACGCGGGCTGCGGTAAGGTTCTCGAATTATACACGCAGCTGAAGAAGCATAACGACGCCAAACACCACCAAGTCGCTGAAGTCGATAAATTTGTTCAGCAGACGATAGATAATTCTCCTGGTCGGAGGACGCAACTCCTAAGAGACCTTGATCGTGTAATCAGTGCTCTAGACGTCAAAGCCGTGAGCGACATCAAAGAGGACGTTCAGGAGGTACACGGGGACCTGAAACCCCTTGAGGGCAGAATTGAGTCGATCCAAAACCTACAAGAAAGTCGCGATGAGTACAATGAGTTGACGTCATCGCTAGAAGAACAGCTGGTCGCGATAAACAGGCAGAAGAAGGAGATCGACACAACGCTCTCCAAGGTCACGACTTTGTTAGGCGCTGCAGAGGCATTCGATGGCCTCGCTGACCGGAATTTCTGGGCTGCCCGTATGTGGTGTGGCTCCTTTATCATCGCACTTGTTTCCGCCGTCAGTCTGGCATCTTTGCTATTCCTAGATGATGATGAGTGGAAACTGAAGAGCCTTGGAACAGGAGCTGAGGCAATTACATCCGTGCTTCAGAGGGGGATTCTACTGGCAATCCCGCTTGCCATAATGAAAATCACTCTCACGAAGTTCAATTCGTGTTTGCATTTGCGCACGATCTACTTGCACCGCCTCGCAGCGTTAAAACACTATGGCGATTTTGAAGCGACAATCCCAGAAGAGGAAACCACGATTAAGTCTCAACTGCGACTTGAGTTGGGCAAGCTGATCTTTGCAGATCCTGCTACCGGAATGATCAAGAACACCGAAACCGACATTAATATCAACCCACTTTTTACAACGCTAGGCAAGGTCGTGAAGCCCCCAAGTAGCTAGATTCAAGCGATCACCGATCCAAGAACCCGGGTTGCTCTCGCACCAATCCGCATCAGGAGGGAACCTATGAGCCTATGGAACAAACCACTGAGTGAGATCGACTATTCGGATCTCGACGCTTTTTGCCAAGCTAAGTGATCAGAGGGATTGCGCCTCGATTACAAGCGCGAAATCCCTAACAAACTTGGCAAACTTGTGGCTGCGTTTGCGAACACGCGAGGTGGACTCATCTTGCTCGGTGTCGACGCTGACAAGAAAACTAATCTGCCTAATTGGCCTTGCGCCGGTATGAAATATGACACTGGTTTGCCGGAGCGGATCTTGCAGATTTGCCAAAATGGAGTCTACCCACCAATCTTGCCCGAGATGAGTCCGCCCATTGAAGATCCAAACGATAGTGACCTCGCATACCTCGTAGTTCGTATTGACGAGAGCGAAAGTGCTCCTCATTCGCTCCAAAATGGCAAGGAGATCTATATCAGGACCGGCGAGATTAACAAGCCTATTGACTTCATGCATATCGACAAGATTGCAGAACTGCTTAGTCGTCGTCGTTATCCAAAAGAGCTTCGAGTGTCTCTTGTTGAGCGTCACCATAAGCGATGCTCCGATCACAGCAAGCAGACTGGAAATCCACTCTTTTGGTGGAGTGTTACCCCCGTGTATTGCTCCGAACCATTGTGCGCAGTGTCAGAATGCCAGTATGGAGTCCCTGGCAGTGACATCAAGCGAGCCCCCGGCGGATACTGGAGCACCCGCCAGCAAAGAGGGAGTTACGGTGATTGGATAATGGGCGCGGCTGGAAAGCATGGGGATATTTTCTACGCTCGCCGTTTCAGCCATAAAACATCCGACGACGATCCGGAGTCTTCACAAGTTGAAGTACACGCAATGGCTATTGCTAACATCACGTGGACTTTTTCCTTCACTGCCAAGATTTTTATAACCGGCCTGATGTATCCGCTCCCGGATTACTTCGAATAAGCGTTGGTGCCAAGGATGTTCACGGTTTTAGAATGAAGGCAAGTGACATCTCCACCGGAGAACCTTTTATTGATCATGAAATTGTCGTGGAGAGGACTACGTCCCGCGACGAACTATCGGATGAGAATGAACGCTTCAACCTAGCCTTCAGCATGATGGCCGAGCTGTTTCATGGATTTGGAATTGGTCAGCCTGCACCCCTCTCACAATGGGATTTAGCAAATCTATAGCTCTCCTCGAACTCTAGCGTGGCAAAGGTTCAAGTTGCCTCACACCCACCGAGAAACGCAAGAGCGGGCGGAAGCGGGATGGGTGGAGCTAAAGAACTCACTTCCCACTCCACTCACAGATCATCCGCAGCCTCCAGTGTGCTTGTTGACACATTATCTTGGGGTAGAATAGTGACGGCATCTGCCACTTCTCTTCTCTTTCAATCCATAAAGGATTCCCAAAATGAACACACGACTCGCTCCGTTGAAAATGGTGGCGTGCCTGGCTCTCGCAGTGGTTTTGCTATGCCCGATGAATATCCGTGGAGATGACAAGCCAAAGGATACTGAGGAAAAACCTAAAGCGACTGAAACTAGTATGAACCGGGGTGGCGGTCGCACAAGACAGCCAAACCGGGGGATTACGCAATGGATGGAAGCGGGGGCCGTTAAGAAAAAACAACAGCAAACCGGAACCGGCCAACAAGAATCGATCAGTGCTGGCTCCAATCTCCCAAGCGCGCAAGGGGCGACCATTCCAGGAGTGGATGTCATCATCAAAAAGACTCCTGGCGGAATTGCCAAGCGGAACCTGCCCGGATTTACGATCGACTCGGAGCGAGTGCGAAGCGCCGATCTCGATGTAGTGATTCACGTCGTGAACGGCGCGGCGGCCTCTTACGTGTTGCAAGTTCCCAGCACACCACACAATCCTGGTAATCCCCAGCCGCAGTCTGCAACTCAGCAGAGAAGTGAGCGAACCGATGGCAGAACCACTTATCTGGTGAACTACAAGACGAAAGAGCGTATCTCGTTGGATACGTTATCACAGGTGATGGGAATCAAGCCGTCCTCGGGTAAGTCTATCGGCAGGAAGGGCTTTGGAAACGGTAGACAATGAAGACCGGCAACTGGCCGTAGGCGTGAAAACAATGCGACTAGGAACTCGCAGCTTTCCGCAAGCGGGGGGGGGGGTTAGCCTCACGCCGCCACCCTTGCACCAGGATGCAGGGTTTTCAGGGGGGATCGGGTGGTTTATCGAGGGGAGGAGTTGGTTGCCCCTGAATTGAGGAAATTTCGCATTGCCACGTTACTTGATTTGCGCGTTACCCAACCCTAAAATTTCCGTTCTACTCACCAACGGAAAGCATCTCATCCTCATATGGGAAATCTGTGCGGTTCTTGTCCACTTACTTTTTTGCTAAGGAAGACACCATGCGAACGGCAATTGCGGCAGCTTGGGCTACATTATGTTTCGCCAGTTGTGGCACCACGTTTGGTGCGCCGGTGCAATGGCCCACCTCAGTAGGTGGAAACGGCCACTGGTATGAAGCATTTGGAGAATCCCCAACTACCGACGGATCATTCATGCGGTGGGATGATGCCAAAGTCGCAGCAGAAAACATGGAGTTCATGGGTTCAACGGGGCACTTAGCAACCATTACATCACAAGAGGAAAACGAATACTTGACCGAGACATTTCCAGCTTCGATGTTTAATGGTGCACTCTTGTATATTGGCGGGTTTCAGCCCGAAGATGCTGATGAGCCTGATGGTGATTGGATGTGGGTGTCTGGCGAAGAATTCACCTACACCAATTGGGGCGCGAACGAGCCGAACTCAGACGGCGAAGACCGGATGGAAATACGCACGAATGGTACATGGAACGATGTAACTGGCAGTTTTGTCGGAGCTTATATTGTCGAGTTCTCCCCAATACCGGAGCCAAATACTATTGCGTTGATCTTTGGTAGTCTTGTGCTTTGGGGATCTTGTAGCCGTTGGTAGTACAAATGTGCTTCTAATCCAACTCGAGGCGGAGCGTCCTATAGGGCCAAGCCCTTCGCTAATCGCACAAAGAAAGCGGCACCGACATGATGCCGCTTTCCATGAATCATCCTGGCTGTTTCCAGCTTAGGGTAAAAGTATCTTCCAGGCAATAGTTTGTGGAAAGCCAAAGTGTGCCGCAGGTAAAGCTTGGCCCATCCCCGCCGCAGCCGGACTAGCTAGAACGGCGGGGCTATCTTAACCAAGTTATCAAAAAGCGTCACACGGCCACATCCTGCCGCGTCAAATTAGGCGTCTTTACACCAATCCGCCCCGTTCATTGATTCAATCCGTCGTCGCGGACAGCGTTCAACAAGCGACCATGATGGCGGTCATTCTCTTTGCGCAACTTGTTGATCGCGTCCGCAGCAGGATCACGACCCCCAACCTGGCCTTGCAGAGCCGCCAGTGAGAACGAAGCTGAGATATCAGAACGGAGTTTCGCGGGATTGAATCCTGTCACACCGGCCGGGTCGAAATCCGGACCTTTGCTAAGCTCACGTTCCTTGAGTTCCAGTCGGGCCTTTTCACGAAGCGTTCGCAATTCTTCCTTCGCTTGATTTAGCGCCTGCTGACGCTGTTCGACCTCTTTGTTGAACTGTCGGTTGCGGTCCTCTGACGCGGCGATTCGATCAGCTTCGATTTGATCCAGTTGGGCTTTCTCATCATTGTTGATTTCTCGCTGGCGGGCCTCACCTTCCCGCTTGATGCGCTGCAGCGCCTTGTTGTGCTCACGATCTTGCTCGGCAGCCAGTTCCGGATCACTGCTGCGTGACAGGTGGTGGCCGATGGTTTCGCCAACACTCTTGGACGAAGTTTCCATTGCTGCCCAAATGGACATGACCCCAGTCTTGAACTGCGCCCATAGTCGGATCGAATCAAACACAAGTTCCGTGGTTGTACGTAGATAGAAGTCCTTAAAATCGATCCACTGTTGTTGAAGTGAGTCTGTACCTCGCAGCCACGCCAAATTCACTCCGGCCATCGCGATCTTCGCTGCCAGTTGCAGATCACCGCTCGCAAGCGCGTCAGAAATACCACCAAACGCCTCAACGGCAATGTCACGAAGATCCCCAAACCAAGCCGCCAGCGATGCCACCATCTGACGACCCCACGTCGTGCTCGTGGTGAACCAGGTTGCCAGTCCAGCAACGGCAGCAGTCGCAAGCCCAAGCGGGCTAAGCATCGCCGACAGCAGCCCCAGCACGCCCGCAAAACCTACGGCAGCCACTTGAGCAGCGACGCCCAAGCCAACCGTTGCAGACCCCGCTAGCGCGATCGCTGCTGCTGTTGCGGTGACGGCAGCAATGAATGATGCATTCTGTTTAATGAATGCGGCGATACCTCGAAGAATTGGTCCCCAGGTTTCCAAGACGACCTTGCCCTTCGTCGCGAATGCATCCAGAACGGACAGTACGGCACCGCCGATGATCTCGCGGATATCGCCTAACACATTCCAGAACTGTTTGAGCGGGCCACCAGCAGCCTTTGCCGCCGCCTCCGCCGCTCCACCGAACTGCGCTTCCATCTCAGCGAGAATGATGTTCTGTGCTCCAGCGACGTCTCCCGCTCTGACCATCGCCTTGACCATCTCCTCTTGTTGGGCGGTGAATGAAACACCCGATCTGGAAAGAGCCGACAGCCCCTTCTCGGGATCGTTGAGCGCTTTGCCCAGCTGAATCGCAGCACTCTTCAAGTCGGTATCCAAGACAGCCGTCATGTCCAAAGCAGCTTTCGTAGCCCGTGTAAACTCGTTGCCCTGGATGTTCTTGAAGGTTGCGAGAACTGCCTGCATGTTGATGGTCGCTTCGTCGCCGACTGTCGTGACCGCCTGCAGCTCACTGGCAACGCGAGCAAGTTCATCCGCTGTAAAACCCGCTGCGTTCTTGGTTGCCTTCAACACGGCGGCCAGCTTCGTCTCGGCATCGATCTGAGTTTGGGCAACACCAACAAAGCCGTCATAGATATTTCGTGTTGCTCTTAGCACACCGCCAATACTCACGACTGCAGCAGCGAATGAAATGAGACGCCCTTGAGCTGACGTCAGACGCTGAAAGAACTTCTTGTCACGCAGCATCAGCTCGACATAAGCGGAACCGGCTTTGATGTCTTGTCTGGCCATGATTTACCAACTTGCGAGTATCTTCGGGTCGTACGGTGTGATCGATCGAGTGTGCGATCGCTGGCTACTAAAGCCAAGAAACTCAGCTTTGCCCATTGCCATCCAATGCAGTTCTCGGAGGGTTTTGCCGACTACGGTGACGCCGACGAATCCGGCGAGCTTGTAGCACTCAATCGCTGCATCGAATGATCGATCACCGCGTCGAGTTGTTCTTCCATTTGTTGGAGAATTCGTTTCTCCCATTCTGGATCGCTGATCCTCGCCAGCGCCAGTTCCGCTGCCTGCTGCTGGACCTGTTCGCTCTTCTGGGCCACGGCTTCCAGCAGTTTGCGCGTCGACCCTGGGGTAAAATTTGCGATCGCACCCAGCAACGCCTTCGTCGCTCCATCGATCGCGTCGCCAATGACTTCCTTGTAGAAGCTCTCTTCAGCAACGTTGCGCTCGTCGATTTGCTTCTGGCAGAGCAGATAGATAACACGGCAGAGCAACACCGGATCCATTTGCATCCTGATATAAGTGTTGTTCTCTTCGGTGTCGTCGAGCAGGAATTGCGGATCGCACTCTTCCCGAATTCTCAGAATCGAAGGCGCGTCGATCGCGATTTCCCACTCACGGTTCTTGTTGTCTTTGAACGTTGGCATCGTTGGTCTCCGTATTGGTTAAAGTTCCTGTGATCCGTCGCGCCATGCGTGGGCTGGCGTCATTGGACAAACGTCGGTGTCAGGTTCGAAGTGAACAGCTGTGTCGGCGTCGGTGGCGTCTCATCATCGCCATTCACCACCGGCGAGTGTTGTTGCAACGCTGGTGGCCAAATCGCCATCGGCAGGTAGCTGCTCAGTCGCGGCTTACTGCACTCTTTCAGCTCCCTGAAGCTCGCGACCAGCGACTGCAATTGATGTTCCGAGGCAGCCGATCCGATCGAGCCAAGCGCTTCGTCGAAGCCGCCGACGATGCTGTCGACCATGCCGACTTCGATCGCCTTCGCGCCGCAGACGACGTCGCCTTGCATGTAGTTCTCTTTGACTTGATCGGGCTCGAGCCCGCGATAGCGAGCTACGTCGTTCACAAACGCTTGCCCGTAGCTGTTCACGAAGTTCTGCAAGGTGCCTTTGGAATCGTCGGTCAGCGGTTCGAAGATATTGCCATGGCCTTTCTTGGGTGACTCGGCGTTGGTGAAAATCGTGTGCGTGACTCCAGCTTGCTTGAAGAACCCTGACGCCTCCATATGCGGAAAGATCGATCCGAGACTGCCTACCAGTGCGTCAGCAGTTGCGAGAATCTTGTCACAAGCAGTCGCAATGTAGAATGCCGCACTCCCACACAAGGTTTGCGTGTACGCGACGATCGGCTTCACACCACGACCTACGATGATGTTGTCGGCCACGCGTTTGCAACCGATCGCGGATCCACCAGGCGAGTCGACATAGAAGACGATTCCTTTGACCTTGTCGCTATCAATGGCTCGGTCGAACTCGCGATGCAACATGTCGTAGTCACGTTGGTCAAGCACACCCACGACCGGTAGGACTGCGACATCGTTGACTATCTGCGATGAAGGCTCACTGCTGGGCAGTGATGGCACTTGATTCCTGGGTGCCGCTATCTGCGTTATCGCATTCTGCTTGGGTTTCAAGATGCCATCGAGATCTAGATGCAGCATTGCGTCAGCCTCTTTCAGCAACGGCTTGAGGTCATCCCCGCGGTAACCGTACTGCCTGAGATTGACGATATCCGTGAGTCGAACATCAAATCCCAATTTAACTTTCGCGTGAGCCCAAATGTGAACGACATTGCGAAGCCATTGGCGGTTGTGTTGTTCACTGGCGGGTTTTGCGATTCTCCGACTGTCAGCTAACGCCTTTTCAATATCCTCACTGTATCTAGCGGCACTCCAGACAGCTTTATCGTGGCCTAGTTCGTGACACACAATGCTCAGGAAATTCGACAAACTGAAGGCGGTAGGTGATTCCACGAAGACTGTACAAAACCCTCTGCCTTTCCATTCGCGCTTCAGGTGGTTACTCCTAAACGCCAGGTCGGCAGTAGGAGATGTGAACGCATTTACGGTGAGGGATGTTCCGATGTATTGCCGCTCTGCTTGGTTTAGTGGGACGGAATTCTCAGGCACGTCGGCCACCAAATAGAATGGCCTAACACCGAGTGCGGTCATGAGATCGTGGGCTGCTTTGCGGTAAGCGGTGTACATGCATCTGCCTCAAACAGAAACCCGGCGCGGCCGCGGGCAGCGATGTCAAGCTACCCACGGACCGCCGAGGAAGAAATCAATTTGCTTTCATTGCCGACTTGATGACTGCCGCTTCACGCTTGGCTCGCAATTCGTCACGCTCAGCGAGGCAGCGTTCTCGTTCGACGTGCAGTGCGCAGATCTCTTTCCACTGCCTGAATCGGGCGTGAATCTGATCAACTTCCGGAGCTAGCGATTCACGTTCTTGGATCAACCTCTTTCGCGTGAACTCCTCAGCGCTGGTGCCTGGAGTCGCCTTCGACCGGGCGATGCGTTTGTCCAAATCGGCGATTGTGGAGTTGATCGTCTCCTGGCGTCTGACTTTTTCGGAGTTCGACGGACTCATTGGCGAGTGTCGTTCATCGACGGCTGGTGAACTATAGATACGATATCGCGACTTCAGTGCACCGATCTTTCTTTGCAGCTCGATTCCGCGCTCGTGAAGCTCTTGCTCTTTCGTCGAAGGCTCGGAATCTCGCAGTAGAAACGATCGTGCGCGGCTTGCTCGAGCGCGTGTTGCGACAAGCTCACGTCGCTGGTTTCCCAGGCGTTCAATGTCGGCAATGCGGAGTGCTTCGGCTTCCTCGAATGCTGAAAGCGACATTTGCTCGCCTTCCTCAATCAGCGACTCGTTATCGTCGGCTTGCTCTCCGTCACGCAAGGCGTCGGCGGCTTCCCGGACTGAAGCGAACTGTGGTGGTGGCGGAGTCGCGGTGCCTCGTTCGGGCTCCAAGACGTTCGTCTGGAAATTTGCTTGTAGTGTCGTCGTCATCGGTTTCTTCCTCGTGGGGTTACTTGATTCCCTCGGCACGGTGCTGAAGGTGTTCACTCGGTTGGTGCCCGACTAGGCAGGCAGATTGACTTCGATTCCAACTTCGAGCACGTCCAGATAGTCGGTGCTGGTGCCGGATGACTTCTGGATTTGCACGAACGGTTGCAATCCACCGGTGTAGTTGCTCATGTTGAAGCGTTTTCCGCTGGCCACGCGCCGTGACGACCCGTAGCCGTTGGTCGCGTAAAACTCCAAGTTGGAGCCGCGTCCAGTCGACAGCGATGGTGGCTCGTTCGTCGATACTCGAGACGCGAAGCTGATTTGATGTCGCTTCCAGACGCCGGCCAGAGTGAACCCCGTTGACAGGTCGTCGATGTCTGTCGCACCGTCGTCGGTTTCGAGCACGATGTCATTGCTGCCAATGCACCTGAAGAGTGCGGCTTCAGTGATCGCGTCGATGTCGTCGTTACGGCTGCTGGCCAAACCGAAGGCCAACTGGGTATTGGTATCAAGCAACGCCACGGTTCGCGCGATGATGTCGATCGAGATGATTTCGGAGATCTGGAACGCCAGCACATCACCGAGAAAGACACAGAGGTTCTGCACCTCGTCAGTCGGATCGAGTTGCAGTCGAATGCCACCTCCGTCGATTCCCGCCACGGTCGGCGTTCCGCCAGTGGCTGTGGTTTTCTTCACGAATGGGAAGCGGGGGTCTACGCCGCCACTGTCGACTTCTGAAACTGCGTGTGCACCGCGAAAATCATAGCGGCAAGTTCTGGTTTGGACGGCCATTATTGCTCCTAACTGAGTGGTTTGGTTGTCGCTGTGTTCCCAATCATCCAGATTCAGACTGTCGAATTCCGCCAGCTGGAAAACGTTCCCAACAAATCTTGAAATTCTTTTTGCATCCGAGGCACTTCGCATACTGAAGCTTGGTCTCGCCATCATGCTTTTTCGGGGTCCCATTGACGCGATGTTCGGTACTGCCACAGTGCGGACAGCACGGCAGTTGGGCGAATGCGTACTTCAGTGGTTCGCGACTCATTCTTCAAACAACCAATCTCGCAGGGTCTCATCGAATTCGTGTCTCAACTCGGCTGGGAACCGCTCGATCGCGTCATAGATCGCTTGCCGCTGCCGCTCCCAGGCCCGTTGGTTTGCTGGCGGACTGGCAATCAAGATCCTCAGCTCGGCCTCGAAATCCATCACAACTCGTCGGTACGTCGCGGAGACTCTCTCGCGAAGTTTGTCTTCTTGGCTCATTCCGATTCCCCCTTGAACGCAACATCCACCGCAGCGGAGATCATCGCGTGTTGCCGTCCGATGATTTCCAAAATTCGATCACGACCCAAGAAATCCTCCGGCAGCTCGCGATCAACCGCGTCATGGGTGCCGTTGATAACCTCCACGACGACCGCAATCATCTGAGCCACATCGCGGCGAATGTCATCGACCAGAACGATCTGGCCGAGCTTTTGCGCCTGCTCGATTTGTGCGTTCTCTTTCCGAATCCGCTCGTTTTCCGTCCGCTCGTGGAGGTATGCGGCTCGCTGTTCGGAATAGGTCAGCTTGCCAGCATTGCCGTTTCGCACCGGATTGAATTCGCCCAACTGATGTCGCTTCAAGAATGCCGTGATCTTTCTGAGGTTGAACGAACCATCCTTGTTTCGCGCTGGCCAGTCCGGATACTGCCGCCAGTTTTCGACCGTCCGAACCGAAACGCTGAAGTGCGCTGCCAGTTCGGCGTAGGTTTTCAGTGGTTTTTGGCGCTTAGCCATTACTCAAACCCGAAGTTGTTTTTTGAATGTTGATATCCAGCCGAATGACGGGCACAGCGGGAAATTGCGTCAGTCAGAAACTGGCAAAGGACCCGACACGTGCTCTGACGTCGCCTGAGCTCGCTGCTCTGCCTCGGTGGCTGCCTGCTCGGTGAACGTCGGCGGTTCCAGTCTCGCTGCTTTCATGACTTGTGGTATCGAACTCAGCAACCCGCGGATGCGGTGCTGGCGTTCGGCTTCAAGTTCAGCGTCTCGTTGCTGGATGCGCTTGGCGCGTTGGTCGGAACTCGAAATCGACGAACCAAACTTCCCTGAACGAAGAAAGATCCATCAGGACTCTCCACGCAATCGCTTTAGGATTGGGTGGTCGACTTCCGAAATCATCCGGTCACGAAAACACAATTCAAGAATCGTGCGAAACTGCAACTCAGGCCAATCCGGGTTCTCGATATCGCCGGTCGCCTGGTAGACCTGGTACATTCCAGCAGACATGTCTGCCGCTACTCGCACCCAATGCTTCTCCGCCGCCGCCGCCGCCTGGATGGCGCTGTCATACCAAAGATTGCTTCGGCCATCGACGCCTGGCAATTTGCACGGCCAGAGAAAAGGGTTCTGCTGCCGATTCATTGCTAGGCGAAGACAAACCGGCTTGGCGAACTCGGATACCTCGGTGAACAAATCAGGTGCGATAAGGTAGTTCTCGCGATCGTCTTTGTCCTCGAACACCAAGGTGTCTAAACGCCACTCGGCGCCGGCTCGAACTCGCACGAATTCTTGCTTGTGCGGCTTGCGGCAAGGTACGTTCGTAATCAGCTTTTTGACACCTAGATTGCTGCCGAAGTCCTGCGGTAATCGCAAATTCTCCGGTGCAAACATGTCGGTAGTTGCTTCACCGTTTGTGTTGACAATGGCCTCGGATTCCGTTTTCATAGAACTACTCCGTTACATGGGGTTGGTGATGAAATTTGCCCGGCCAGCGACTGCCATACCGCTGCGATTCCGGGCTTTTGAATGCGCTAGATGCCTCTCTTCGCCATTGCCTGGATGAAGGCAATTCCGACATGTCCCAAGACGTACTTGCGACGACCGCTATCGATCGTCTCTAGCTCGATGCCTGCGAGCTTGGCTTCTCGAATCTTCGACTTGGGGACGCCGGCGCAGCGAATGAAGGCGCTGTACGGGTACAACGCGTCCGGCAGAATCGGTTGCGTGTCTTTCGCATAAGCGGTGGGGGCGGATGCCATATCGGGTACTCCATATTGACAGGGTTCAGCCACAAGCAATGGCTAACTGAACTCATATGGAGGCACGATAATCGCCAAAAAAGAGGCTGAGCCCACCTAGGCTCAGTTCGTGGCGACTTAGGCTCAGTTTTTAGATTTGGGCCGGATGCTCGGTCTGACGGACTCTGGAAACCAATTAACGTCGAACTGAAATAGCTGGCGACTCAGCTCTTTGCATGGCAGCTCCCCATCATCCACGAGCTTAGTTATCCATGCGGCTTTCTTGTTGTACGGGCAGTTTCCTAAACGTCCGGCCTTGCCTTTGGTCATCGGAATAGACCATTCGATGTCGTCGCCGCCGCCGGTATCCTTGCCATTTTCTGGTTTGAAGATTTCTTTCAGCTCTTTCAGAAAAAGGATCGGCAGTTTCAGCGTCTCGCCAAGCTTAATTCGATCTTCGTCGGCAAGGCTGGGCATTGCGGTCGGGAGCTTCTTCAATCGCTCCGTTAGCTCCTTGAGGAGTTCTCGTTGGAATTCGCTCAATTCGAGCAGGTCCAGGTTGCCGTCGTTCGTCTGGCAGTTGATGCGCTTCATCGAAATGCAGTACGAATCCCACATCTCTTCGTAGCAAAAGTACCAGAACTTCTCGAATGTCTCCCACTTGTTTTGATATTCCGACTGTGTGTCGTACGCCTCACGCAATTCAACGTACTCAAGGGGGTGCGTTTCGTGAGTAAACTCGTGCAGACAACCTAGGACGTTGCTGATGTCCTCGTGCAGCAGCTCGAGGTTGATTGGCTGAAGTGCCACAAGAATTCTCCAGGGTTAGCCAACCCGCTCCGACCGCTCGCCCCCTGGAGGAAACGAACGATCGGTGCGACGCGGGGAGCAACCCCCGCTAGTTGGTTTGTGATATTCACTTGGGTACACTTCGAAAACATGTACCCACTTTTGGGCCTCACTCTGTCATTTTCGAAACTTCCGTGATGAAAAACAGCCCTAAACCTGCAGTCAGAACCTTACTAAAATGCAACTGCACCTTGAAGCAGGTTTCCTAAACCATGTGTCGCAGGTTCGAATCCTGCCGGGGGTGCTAGCGACTTGAGGTCGCTTTTGGATCTTCGACTCGCTGCCAACGACTTACCTATCCGTGACCCATATCAGCGAAGATCCGTTGCTTGAGGAGATGCAGTCGCTGTGGACTGAGGCGGACGCGATCTGGGATGCGTGCCACAAGGAACTCGAGTTCGGCGGGTTTGTGTCTGCCGACTACCTGGAGGTTTACAACGCGCTGGTAGGATTGCAGGGCCAGGTCGAAACGGTGCTGGAGTGGGGCTCCGGACTGGGCGTGGTCGCGATCATGGCGAGTCGCTTGGGTTTCGATGCGTATGGAATCGAGGTCGAACCGCTGCTGATCGAATATGCGGAGGATCTCGCCGAAGCGTATCGCGCGGATCCGCGGTTCGCCGAGGGCAGCTTCATTCCCGACGACTATCAGTGGAATTCCCAGCTCCCCGGCTCCTTCTCGCGAACCGATACCGACTCGCGCGCGGCCTACGACGAACTTGACATGCAGCCACAAGACTTCGATCTCATCTACGCGTATCCCTGGCCGGATGAGTATCAGTTTTATCTTGATGTCTTGCAGCAGCACTGCCGCAAAGATTCGTTGTTTCTGTGCTACGACGCCCGTGAAGGCATCTCGCTGACGGAAATCCGTTGAGCGGCTGTGCGCCGTCGACGCGGTTTCACGCGATCGACAATTCCAAGTGACGAGAATTGTCGGTACAATCGAGTGCACGCAATCGCGACGGTTTCTTGTTCAGACACTAATAATCTTAGGAATCCAATATGTTCGTCTCTCGTCGGCTCAGTTCATTGTTGCTTGGTTGCTTGTTGATTGGCTGGACTGTCATAAACGCTTCGACGTATGCCGCGGATCACTTGTCGGCTCCCAAGGTTGGCGAGAATGCGAAGCCGCTGAAGGTGCTGATCGTGGATGGGCAGAACAACCACAACTGGAAAGCGACGACGCCGGTCATGAAGGCGTTTTTCGAAGCGTCTCCCCGATTCACCGTCGACGTCGCCACCTCGCCCGCCAAGGGTGAAGACATGAGCGGCTTCCGCCCTAAGTTCGCCGACTACGACGTTGTCGTCAGCAACTACAATGGTCAAGCTTGGCCGCGCGAAACACAGATCGAGTTCGAAGCATTCGTTCAAAGCGGCGGCGGCTTCGTGGCAGTCCACGCCGCGAATAACTCCTTCTCCGATTGGCCGGAGTACAACGAGATGATCGGACTGGGCGGCTGGGGTGGCCGCAACAAGGCATCGGGTCCGTACGTCTATTTCAGCGACGACAAACTTGTCGTCGATGCGGAAACCGAGGGCAGCGGCGGCGGACATGGTCCGCAGCATGAGTTCCATGTCCTCACGCGCGAAGCCGATCACCCCATCATGCGCGGACTGCCCCACAAGTGGCTGCACACCAGGGACGAACTTTACGAACGACTGCGCGGCCCAGCGAAGAACATGCAGGTGCTCGCGACGGCGTACGCTGCGCCCGACAAGAACGGTTCGGGACGCGACGAGCCGATGCTGATGACGCTTGAGTACGGCCAAGGTCGTGTTTTTCACACCACGCTCGGCCATGCCGACTACTCGATGCAATGTGTTGGTTTCCAGATCACCCTGCTTCGCGGCGCGGAATGGACCGCGACCGGCGAGGTGACCATCGACGTCCCAGAAACATTTCCGTCCGCCGAGATGACCAGCCCCATCGAAGCGGAATAGCTCTCTCCCCTGCCCCCTCACCCCATGAAAACCCTCACCCAAGAAATCTGGATGAACGTGCCTGAGCGGCGAGCCATCGTCTCGCTGCACGGTCAGGTCGAGCAGTTGGTCGCAGAGAGTGGCGTGCAGGACGGGATGGTGCTGGTGAACGCGATGCACATTACGGCCAGCGTCTTCATCAACGACAACGAATCGGGCCTGCATCGCGACTACGACCGTTGGTTGGAAGAGCTGGCCCCGTTCGACGCTTCCCCGGAACGCTACCATCACAACCGCACCGGCGAAGACAACGCCGACGCCCACCACAAGCGTCAAATCATGGGCCGCGAAGTGGTGGTCGCGATCACCGACGGCAAGCTCCACCTCGGCCCCTGGGAGCACATCTTCTATTACGAGTTCGATGGCCGCAGGAAGAAGCGTGTGTTGGTGAAGATCATTGGCGAATGATCGTCAAACGCGTCGCTTAGGTCATTAAGTTAGGGTATAATACGGTCCTACTCCGAAGCTACTAGACGGCCGCGGGCCTGACGCCCAGGGGAAATTCGAACGGCCACTGCTCTAAACCTACTCGCACCCTTGGGGTAAAGGCAGGTATCCGAAGGCGACTCGCCTCGGCGATACGAAAAGGTTCAAAGAATCGGGAAGGACCGTGGTTTGTCGCAAATCGATAGTTTTCAAGGACATTAGATGATGCAGGGCGAGTTCATTCCTAGGCTTCTAACTGGCGTTTCGCTATTGTTTTGCCAACACCGACTTGTCAGACCTAAAACGTATTTTTGTGTGGGGAAGAAGGTATTGAAGCTGCTATTACTCTCTTCGATTAGCCTCAGCTGCCTCTGCGGCTTCGCCCGAGCTGGCGATGTGATGACCTCGCTGCGGGTGATGTCCTTCAATGTCTGGACCGCTGACACTACGACGGACGGTCGCTCGGGGATCGCCGCGGCGGTGAGCGCGGGCCAGGCCGACATCGTTGGATTCCAGGAAATGGGAAGGAGAGGCGGCGTTACCGTCGCGTCAACACTCGGCATGAATTACGATTCCAGTTCGATGATCGCCAGCGTTTATCCCATCATCGACACGTCGCTTAACAACGGCGTGCGAGTCGAAATCGAGCCCGGCAGCGAAGCCTATGTATTCAATGTCCATCTAACCCACGCGCCCTACGGACCCTACCAGCTTGCTGGTATTCCTTACTTTGGCGGCGCGCTTTACGACCCCAACGATCCACAAGATATCGCCGCGGTCGTCCAAGACCAGCAAGACGCGCGGGGCAGAGCCGTCGACAGCCTGCTGTTCGAAATGGAGTCTGCTCTCGAGAGTGGGCTGCCGGTGTTTCTGACGGGAGACTTCAATGAAGCTTCGCATCTCGACTGGACGGCCGACGCGGCGACCGCTGGGGTGCACAGTGCCGACGTCCCCTGGCCAACTTCGACCGCCATTGTCTCGGCTGGATTGAGCGACTCGTTCCGCTCAATTCACCCAGACGAGGTTGTCGAGCCCGGCAACACCTGGTCTCCCGTCTACGGCCCAGACTACATCAACGAAGGAGTCAACGAACCCCAAGACCGCATCGACCTTGTCTACTTCGCCGGTCTCGGGGTCACCGCCACTGCCTCCAGCACGGTCGGGCCGGCGGATGGTTTCTCCGATATCGAGGTCGCCGACTTTCCGTCCGACCATCGCGCGGTTGTCTCGACATTTTCGCTACCCGACTGTCTGTTGCTGGGCGACTTTGACCGCGACTGTCAACTCACGCTGCTCGATTGGCAATTGCTCGAAGTAAACCGGCACACAGACCTGACTGGATTGCAACCTAACGAGGCCGCCGCACGAGGCGACCTGAACGGCGACTTTCTCATTAACCACGCCGACGTCGCGCTGTTCCAACAGCAATTCGACACCGTCAACGGCGCTGGCTCGTTTGCCGATTTGATTCTTGAGGTACCCGAACCGAGTTCGGCTGGAATTCTGGTTATCTTCGGCATGGCATGCGGATTCTTGCGGCCGCTATCCTAAGGATCATTCGGCCTCATGCATCACTGACAGCCGTTAGCGGCATATACAATACTGACCGAAGCAGCGTGGTTGGAGGTAGTTGGCTCGCTGCCCACTGCGGGCTGGGTACCGCAGACAGAATATGGTCCCGCTACGGTGCCTCGATGCAGATGGGCAGTTTTTGGCATTCGCGGCATACGGGCTTCAATCTGCCGAGCATTGGGACACAATCTCCCCACGGATTTTAGCTGTTGTATAGACCTAGCGGCGAATCCGTTCCAAGACCATCATCCAACACCCATCTTGATCTGTGAATGTCTTTGGTCGCCCTTGTGCGACAACCTCAGAATTACGCAAGCAGATTTGTAGACGCTCTTCTTGCAGTGTGCAGATTCCAAGTTCGGTCTCCCCCTTCGCTCTATCATTCTCATCGATGGGTACGATGTCGAGAGCCATCGGAACGCTTGATTCGTCAAGCTTAAATAACATGCTACCAAGGTAGTCAGGTTGCATAGCTCTAATTCTATTCCCTCGAATATGCCATTTCATTTCTCGCAGCTCATCGCTTGAAGCTTCATGCCCTTTTTCTACCATCGCGACAAATCTCCACTCACCAGCCAGAGTCTTGGACGATGATTTCTCGCTGGCACTACCGACGTTCGGCTGCCTTTGTAGTTCAGAATTTACTTCATCAACCGATACCTCACACCATTTATCTGCTGTGTAATCGAGCCGTTTCGTTTCTTCAGGCCTAAGAACAGTTCGTATTTCAATTGACTCAGACACTACGATGTCTGTAGTGGAATCACTTTGCTTGTGTGTTCCAAGACTGATCTTTAGTGCGGCTTGAATCATGCCATTGTCGGAAGTATTCAGTTCGCCTGTGACTTGCGTGCCAAACTCAAGCCTACCTTCACCAACTTTGGGCTTTACCGTTCCGCCTGAAACCATAGAAAACGACTTTCCAACGGTGGCAATTATCGTTGGATCGGCTAGTACCTTTCGTTTTGATGTGCCAGAGACTTGCTCGCATAACTTGATTGATAATGCAATCTGCCTACTGGAATCAACTTGGGCATTCGCGGCCTGAGGGGTGACAGTCAAACAAGCAATAACAACTGCAGCGTGAATTCGGCTGAACATGAGTTAACTCTATCTAAGACGAGGGTTTATGTTGACAACAATGTCGGCGGATACTCCAAGAGCTTCTTAAGTTGAAAATGAGAGTTTGGATTCCGTTGGCAGTTTATTGTCAAGTCAAGCGTCCGCTCAACATCAATAGACAAAGGGCTAGCATGATCCCTATCAGCCCGCCCCAGTGAGAAACGCAGACGGAGCGACGAGCACCCCAGAAAAAATGGATCAGAAAGGCCCCACCAGTGATACTGACTCAAGCAACGGGGTTGCAGGTAGTTGGCCAGCTGCCGTCTCCATTGTGGGCTAGGCGTCGCAGATAGAAGATGGGCCCGCTATGCCGCTCGGCCGATGAAGCCGAGTCAGTTTAGCGAACTATCCATGCCAGCTCATTTAGGCCGATATCTCTTGTCCCACGGGTCATGTTCCAGACAAAGGGACACCGTCAGAATTTCTCTTTTCTTACTCCTGCCGCCTGACGGCAATCTGCGACCCTTGGTGTCGATAGCAACGGATATTCGGTGACCGTCTGCCTGGGACGACAATATCTCCGCGAACCACGTTCCTGTAAGTTGGGAAGTGAATCCCAGTTTGCAATCCGCCAGCACGGCTTCTACATCTCCCGGAGAAAGGTTAACACCGCCGAGCTCAAGTTCACCGGCAAACGGTTGAGTAGTCGGATGAATAGCATCTTTGGTATTCAATACAAACGTGATTTGGTTAATTTGGTACGTGTAATGGTGCTCCAAAAGCGTTACACCTATGTGGTCGTAGTAGTGGACGTTGGCGACGACACGAGTAGGGTCGCCAAGCAAGGAATAGAACGTCGCAACTGGTTCAGCAGCTTGTACATGTGAGCCGTTGACCGTCGCACCGAAAGTGTCAATCGACACATCACATGAATTAACGTTATGGCCGTCCGTCATTTCAGCAACTGCCGGGTGCGAAGTATCATGCTAAAAATAACAACGACATCGAGACGCAAGCCATAGTATAGCCCAGTTCCGAGGTCCGTCGAACACATCAACCGCAAGACGGAACTTACGGACGTTACGAAGCCTCAGCGTGAAACTCTTTGGCACCGAACAGAATTCCCAGAAAACTGCGTTCGGTCGATGAAGCTTGCGTAGATTTGGTAGCGTTTGTTTTTGCTCATTTCTAGCAAGGAAGGTATGCTCGAACTTATCCATCACGAGTACCAATTGGGCTTTTAGATGACCGCCTCCATTGCAGTTTGCGTAGCTTTGCAGTTCACATCGCTTGCAGTCCTTACGTTCGGCGATATCGGTTTCGACCATCCCGGCCGATTTGGACTATCATTCAACCACGGTCTCTTTTTCACAGTTAGCTATTTCGTTTCGCTTCTAGCGGGTTTTGTGATAGCGATCAAGAAACGGAGTTGGAAGATAGCAGTCCTACAGATAGCGATTCCTGTTCTGATCGTTGCGTGGGAGTTCAGGCCCATTCCTCATTACCGTGCGTCAGACTACCAGCATCTTGTAGGCAAATCTGAGGATGAAGTAGAAAGTACTCTTAGCCCTAGACGTGCCGTCTACGGATCTGAGGGTAACCGCGAATTCACCCGCGATTTCGCATCGTATCGGGGCATGACGGTGTACTACGATGAAAATGGTTTAGTCACTAGCGTTGAAGAAAATGATCGTTGACTTCGACTAGAAATGGCAACGTTAGATACGTTCAGCGTGAAACGTTGAGCCAGCAAAGAGCACTCCAGAAAACTGCGTCAAGACTCCGTAAGATGAATTGTTCGCAATTCACAAAACGCTAGGAGCACCAGCGATGGCCGCAACTTCGGCTACCAACGATCTCAACACACGCTATTCCCTCAGCGAGAGCCACATTTCGCTTTTTCGCCAGCAGGGTTTCATCATGCTGAAGAATGTGTTCTCGAAAGAGCTGCTCCACTACTACGGAACGGCCATCACAGATTGCGTTATCGAGCACAATGATCTAGCTGATGTGCCCATGCACAACCCCCAAGCCTTTCGAGACGCGGTAGCCGTCAATCTGCCAACCAGAGGCCTAGGTGCCGGCGAATCGCTGCTTGGCATCGTCTCGGACTGCGAGGAAATTCAAGATGAATGCCTACAAATCGTTGTGTGAATCGGAATTTGGTCAGTAGAATCAGTCTACACGCTGCGAGGGTCGCCGGCGGTTCTCAGCGGCAGTCAACTTTTCACGCTCATCGCTCAAGGAATTGCTATGTCGACGGCTGAGGTTTCGACGGCGAAATCAGACCGTAAGATCGATTGGTGGCTCGACCAGTACGGTGTATGTCATCAGAACTCCACCAATAAACTGATTCACTACATCTGCGTGCCGGCGATTGCCGCTTGCGTGCTCGGCCTGTGCTGGGCGATTCCGATGCCCAGCGCCTTTAGCGAGCGGTTTGGTCCATGGCTGAACGTCGCGACGTTGGTCACACTGTTGTCCATCATCTTTTACTTGCGCCTCTCAGTCGTCCTGGCGACCGGCATGTTGCTGTTCACTTTGCCGATTTTAGGTTTGTGTTATTGGGCGACCACTTCGGGCAATGCCCATTTGGTCTGGCAAGTTTCGCTTGGGGTTTTCGTGATCGCGTGGATTTTCCAGTTCGTGGGGCACAAGATTGAAGGCGCGAAACCGGCCTTCTTCGACGACCTCAAATTCTTGCTCATCGGCCCGCTGTGGATACTGGCTCATCTGCTGCGCAAGTTTGGGATCAAGTATTAGATCCCTGATCGGCCCCTTCTCCGCAATCCGGAGCAAACCGATGCAGCGTTGCCGGGGCTGTCGGTTCTCTCCATGGATGCCGTCGGTGAGAACGCTCGACGCGACTGCACTGCTGGAGCTTAGACAAGGTTTCAACCACTCTGCAAACTTCTTCCCGGATTGATGCTCAAGAAGTGCAGATGGAAGCGTGAGCAATTGACAGCTCGCAAACCCCGACGAGAATACGTAAGCGGCTGATGACCTCGAATTCGTCGTCCCTTGCTATCCTCAGACATACCTACCAGTTATGCACTACTCCAAGTATCAACTCAGCTTGATTGAACTGTTATTCGCGCCCGCCGCCGTTCTCGCGGTTTGCGGACCGTGCTCGTGCCACGCCGGTCAGGAAAGCAGTCCCGCTCCAAACATCGTCTACATCATGGCCGACGACATGGGAGTTGGCGACGTTTCCCACACCACGGGGCTCATTGCCACGCCGCATATCGATCGATTGGCGCGCGAGGGGATGCGCTTCACAGACGCCCACACTTCGTCGTCGGTCTGCTCGCCCACGCGGTATGCACTGCTGACGGGGAGATACAATTGGCGATCCTGGCTCAAGAGTGGCGTGATTTTTCCACCTGCAGTTCGGCCGATGATCCCTCCTGAGCGATTGACTCTGCCCGGCTTTTTGCAGCAACACGGCTATCACACGGCAGTGGTGGGGAAATGGCATCTTGGGCTCACCTGGCACAAGCTTGATCAGACGCGCGAACCCGAGCATCGAGGAGACTACAAGAAAACGGGTGTCGGTTGGGACCTAGACTATTCTCGCAAGGTTGAGGGTGGGCCCACTGAAGTTGGCTTCGACGAATCGTTTTTCATCGCAGGTTCGTTAGACATGGCCCCATATGTTTACCTGAGAAATGACAAAGCGATTTCCACGCCCACGCACGTAAAAGCCTTTCACCGTCCAGGTGCAAGCGCGGCCGATTTTGAAGCGGTCAAATGTTTGCGAGACTTTGCTCGCGAGTCAGTCGACTTCATCAAACGTCAAGCTGCGAGCGGACAGGAGCCTTTCTTCCTATATTTACCTTTGACCAGTCCGCACACGCCGATTGTTCCCTCACCACAGTGGCAAGGAAAGTCGCCGCTAGGCAAGTACGGCGATTTCGTCATGGAGACCGATTGGGTGGTGGGCGAGGTGCTGCAAGCGCTGGATCAACTTCAGCTGGCTGAGAATACGCTCGTTGTTTTTACGACCGACAACGGTTGCTCTCCGGCGGCGGGCATTCCGAAGCTTGTCGAGCAGGGGCATCTGCCCAACGGTGGCTTGCGGGGACATAAGGCCGATATCTACGAAGGTGGACATCGTGTGCCGTTTGTCGTGCGGTGGCCGGAGACGGTCGCGCCAGAATCGGTTTCCGATCGCACGATCTGCAACACCGATGTCTATGCCACGATTGCAGATCTCTTGGGCAAGCTCTCCGAAGTTCCCAGCGACGCCGCGGAAGACTCGTTTTCCTTTCTGCCCGCGCTGCTCGGCGAATCCCAGCAAGCGCGCGAATTCACGATCCATCACTCAATCAACGGTTCGTTCGCCATTCGCCAAGGCAAGTGGAAGCTATGCCTCTGCCCTGGCTCTGGCGGATGGTCGGCTCCTCGCCCGGGCGAAGCATGGAAGGACGAGAACTTGGAGGTAGTTCAGCTGTACGACCTGGAGTCCGAACTTGCCGAGACGGAGAATCTTGCTGAGCAGCACCCTGAGATCGTCAAGCAACTGGTCAAGCTGACCACTCAAGCAATCACGAACGGACGTACGACACCCGGTCCGCAGCAAGAAAACGACGGCCCAGTTCCCGCATTCCACGAGAAGTTGTTGGAAGCTTATCCCGAAGCGCGAAGATAGAACTCTTTTCGATTGGATACACAACAGCAGATGTTCGTTAGCACGTGAGCATTCCTGCACGCTTATGACTTCAACAGCACCGACTTTGCAGCCAGACGCTGTGATGGTGATGGAAAATCTCTCCAGTCACCGATTGGCAGGGGCAGTTCAAGCCATCGAAGCAGTAGGAGCACAAGCCATTTACTTGCCGCCCTAGAAAAGTGCAGGAGCTCATAACATCGAGGGCACCGCTCCTCGACGAAGAGTGGAACAGGTGAGTAGGGCCGTCAAAGCGAATAGCCACGTTGATGGCTCCGGCACGAAATGCAGCCGTAGTATTGCCCCGTTTTCAATGGCAAAAGGATGAGTACGCCTGGGGAAGGGAACTAGCGACCAGTTCAATTCCGATCCGTCTTCGAGGACCCCCGATAGAAGTTCACCGCCGCGTTCGAAGACCGTAACGACATCGCCCACCTTGTCCAGGCCGGGAATTGGCTGGTCGTTGAGAAGAAAAGTCCGACCAAACAGATCGACAATAGCACCTTCGTCGATTTGAACGGAATCGGTGATTTGTCCACCTCGGATCTCGGCATGCGCACCATCAAACAGATGGAACCCAGAGTCGATTCGGCCGCCGGTGATTACAAGTTCAGCCCCTTGCAGGGCCAAGAAGTTAGAGCCGATCTCTCCGTCATGGAGTGAGATTTCTGTGTCAAAGCCACGAAATCCCGGTTGGATGACTCCACCTTCAATGCCGACCCTGCTGCCGCCCCCTGCGATGAAATTCGCAGGCAATAGCCCTCCGTCGAGAAGTCTTAGTGTTTGTCCTAATCCAACGGCAAAGGGCGCCTGCGGACTATCGATCTGAACGAACACAGGTTCAAGTGGCTCTGGAACTGCGGATTGGAAAAGAGTCATCGTGCCATTTTGAATTCCCGACGATCTACTTGGGTCTAAAGACCCCAGTACGAGCGGGGTTCCATCGGCGAGCGTTCCCGTCAAGATCTCAGATCCACTGAGATCAACCTGGAGCGAGCTTCCCTCGTCCACAAGTTCAGGGAGGGCTTCGCCGTTAATTCTGAAGTCAACTCCGTACACCTCTAGTCTGGAGTCCGAGCCGTTCACATTAAGCGATGCGATGGCACCTCCAGTCCAAGCGATCTGTGAGCCATTCTGAGCCGTGAGCGATGTCACTTGTCCACCGGAAACGTTGAGAGTCGAGCCGTTTCTAGTGCTGGTAGTTGATTTCATGACTCCGCCTGAAACATTCACTACAGAACCGTCGTACGCTGCAAAGCTTCCCACGACACCGCCGGAAATGGTGACTTCGCTCTCCGCGAACGCCCCAAACTCGTCGCCCACAGTCCCACCTTCGACGCTCACAATAGCGGCGTACGCCTCGAAATTGTGGCCTGTCGAGCCGCCAAGAATTGTGACGGTGCTATCCCGACCAGCATTGAAGTTCGTTGGTAACGTACCGCCCTCCATCAGCGTGAGTCGCTGGCCCGTGTAGACGCCCCCTGGCCCTTGCCCACCAGAAACTTGGATGTCGATTGGCACCGTGGGTAGATCTGCAGAGCGAACCAGGCGAACTGTGCCAATGCGATCCCCTTCGTCGCTGCTCATCACAAACGGACTGCCGTCGGCAAGCGTCCCGGTGAAAAGCTGAGCATCGCTGATAGTCACGACATGTTCATCGCCCTCTTGAGCCAGGGCAGAGATGGGTAATCCATCGATTTCAAAATGTTGTCCGCGTAGGATCAACCCACCATCGGAACTGTTGACCAAGTCGTCGCCAAGTCCGCCACCCGATATGTCAACGTTGCCGCCGGCTCGTACACTAGAGGCACCGAGAATTCCGCCGGTGATTGTGACCATCGAGCCTGCGAAGGCATCGAATTCACCAATCCCACCGGACATATGGACTTGTCCACCAGACTCGGCACGGAATCCCTGGCGTAGATGGCCCCCGGTGATGTTTGCCGAGGAGTCCTCCATGACATGCAGTCGACCCTTAAGGAGCCCTCCGGAAATGTTAGCGACGCCGCCATCGGTGACGTCGAAGTCGCTCTCGGCGGTACCACTTTTAAGGTTGAAGGTGCCCCCTTGGGCTGTTCCACGGTGCGTCAATGTGCCACCATCGAGATTGAGAACACCCCCGGCATAGACCGCCGGATCGCGTCCGACAGTTCCACCGGTGATATTGGCTGTGCCGCCAGGCAACACGCCTAAACGATCGCCGACATGGCCGCTCTCGATATTCAGCTCGCCTCCGGCTACGTCAAAGTTCTGGTAAACTTCGCCGCCACGGATAAACACAACGCTACCAGCGGCAGCGGTAAAATTGTCGTCCAGAAATCCACCATCTTCCAGGATGACTGTTTGTCCTGAGCGGGCGCCCAATGGTCCCTGGCCAGAACTGACGGTGACGAGTGCATTTTCAACAGCTGGTGGAGTGCGATGGATTAAGCGGACCGTACTATTCACTAACTGGGAAAGTCCGACTTGCTCATTGAAAAAAGCCAATGGCGTTCCGTCAGACAGAACGCCCGACAAGTATGCGGTGAAGTGATTTCCAGTAGAGAGATCAACTTCAACTGAATCTCCAGGCTGGGCGAGCCCCGGGACCGTTTGTCCGTCGATTTTAAAGTCGGTACCGTAGATCTCAATTATCGAATCAATCCAATCTACCTCGTCTCCATACGCACCACCGAATATTCTCAATGTGCTGTCTCTCGCGCTGACACCGCCGGTATATGAAAGGTTGGCACCATCGACGCGATCGGTAAAGGTATTGAAGTTTCCGCCATAGAGTTCCAATACGCTGCCGCTCGAAACGCTCGCCCCGTGAAAACGTCCCCCAAAGATTTGGCCTACCGATTCCGAGCCGACTCCAACGCTCTCGTGATTTCCGTCAAAGACATCCAGAGTGGAACCGCCGGCGATTCCTACACCATTAGATTCGCCACCAGTAATCTCGACCCGACTCCGCTCCCAAGCCCTCAAATCCTGTGCCCTCCCGCCGGTAATGGTAAAGTCGGTTCCGTAAACCGTGACGCTGTCAACGATCCCGCCGTTCACTTGCCATGTCGATCCTGCGAAAGCTTCCGCGCTATCGAAAACCCGTCCGCCGTTGACGGTCACGGACGAGTCCTGGTAGGCCCGCAAGAGCGGCCCAACTTCGCCGCCGTTGACCGTGAGGGTCGATCCGGAAAACAAACCGAGGCGGCGATGCCCCACACCGCCGTTAACGATCACGTCGGCGTCTACTGCCTCAAGGTTCAACCCAACCGTGCCGCCCTCGATTTGCACCGTACTACCACGGCCAGCGTTGAAGTTTTCAGGTAGTACACCGCCATCGTGAAGTACCAGCGTCTGACCACCCCGTATACCCAGGGGTGCCGCGTCGGTTGGCACGTTTATGAGCGCCGGCGTGTTCACAGGCTCAGCGGTCTGTTCCAGACGGATACGATCGTGATAGAGTTCATCTTGTTCGAGATTGGTGAAAGCGAACGGCGTCCCGTCAGCGAATACTCCAGTAAAGAAGTCGTTCTTTTCGAGTTGGATACTGGTCGCGTCGCCGACATTCGCAAGATCCGCCACAGGAACGTCATTAATGCGAAAATCGAAGCCTTGGAACGTTGCTGTGCTACCGTCGTATATTCTCAAATCATCGCCGAACGCGCCGCCTGATATCGTCAAACTTGCGCCTTGAGCGTTGAGATCGCGGACAAAATTGCCGCCCGCGATCCGCGCTGTCACGCCGGAATTAAGATTGAAAGATCCGTCCATATAGCCGCCAGAGACGTTGACCACAACGTTATCGGTGGCATGCACGACATTGACTTGGCCACCAGTAATGTTCACGACAGCGTTATCTTGTGGCCGGAAATCGAACGCTTGTCCGCCGGAGATATTCACGACGGAATCGTCGAACGCTCGCCAAATGTTACCAACGACTCCCCCTTCGATATTCACGGTAGAACCGTGAAAAGCACGAAAGTCGCCGGATACGTTGCCTCCGCGTACCGTCACCACAGCTCCTATCGCCTTGAGACGCGAACCAATATGCCCGTCGATGACCTCTAGTTCGCTGCCCTCGCCAGCGACGAAGTTGTTGGGGAGCCGAGTATCGGCGCCGTCGATGATCAGCTTCTGTCGGTCTCGGAGTCCCAAGGGCGGCTCGTCGCCGGGCAGCTGGAACGTTCGCGCCGGCGCTGGTACGTCTTCGCTGCGCGTAAGCGTCAAGGACCCTGTTGCCAATCGATCACCGCTCAATACAAAGGGCGTCCCGTCGGCAAAGATACCTGAAAGATGGCGGCCATGGGGTACGTTGTAGACTCGCTGTGCGCCAACCGTATCGAACCCTGGGATCGGCGTGCCATCAAGCTTGAAATCGAACCCAGATAATACCGCCACCGAGTCACCATCCAATTGTAACGCTCCCAATGCACCTCCAGACAAGTCGAGCCGCCCTGTGCGCGCTACAAGTATCTCATCTAGAACGGCACCTGAAATATTTGCGCTCGCATTCTCGAACACAACGAAGTCATCTTCGACGTATCCCGACAGTATGTTGACCTGCGAACCCGATTTCGCGTCGAAGTTGGAACCAATGACCCCTCCCAGCAAGTTAACTTCCGACCCTTCGAGCGCATCGAATCCTCCTGACAGAAATCCGTCCGGCAAGACGTTGACTATTTCGCCATCTCGCGCGACTCGCGGTGCAGGCCCAGGTGGCACGTTGATGATCGTTTGACCATAGGATGTCTCAGCGGCAAAGATCAGTGCAGTCAAAGCAACAAATATGGCGAGTCGCGAATGTAGTGTTAGTACCATAGTGTTGGCATCCTGTTGAAGCAAACGCACGAAATAAGCCGATCATTCTCTTCCACAGTAGTCGTCGTTCGACTTCGCAGTCGTCGTTCGACCTTGCAACGGAAGCGAGTAATTGTCCCTATTAAGTGGCTTTCTAAGTAGTGTATTCAAACTGATGAATAAGGCGAGAGCATGAATCTATGGACCGTCAAGGTAGCATAGTCGAGTGGTCAACTTCCTGCAACACATCCCGCTAGGAAAATAACCCTAGTACAGCCTCAGTAAACGAGCTGCCGCGACTTTCAAGGCTATTCGATGTAGCACTCATGGATAGAAGAAACAGATGTAACACTCATGGATAGAAGAAACATACGTACGATCTGATGTCATCTACATGGCAACAACAACTTTGGCACTTGAGAATGGTGGGAAGTTTTAGACTGGCTTAGAAATCACTCCGAGTGGATGGAATTGCAGCTACTTTGCCCCAAAGGGAATTTTGGGCCAGCACGTGCGTGCCGGGATGCTGCATGGCGGCTTGTCTTAGGCACCTGTGGTTGATGATGAACCCGACAGCTCTGCTCAATTTGTTTCAAAGCCTCGGCTGACGCCCACTTCCGTTACGCTGGCACTATTGCGTTTGGCAACGACCTGAGCCTATCGCCAGCAAGACACTGTTAGGAACGCACCGAGTTCGAGGCCGGATTCGCCCGAATCTTTTGGCTTCATTCCGCACTCAGTAATGGATCACTATTAAGGTCGGTCGGCCAAGTTTTCTTGATGAAATTGGGCCACGGTTTCGAGTAGGATTCGTTGTGCGACCTCAAGATTTGCCGTCGACGGCGGTGCGCGCTGGTCAGAACACACTGACGCTTTGTGGCGGGACCGGAGCGGGTCGCCTATTGACCTACGCAAAAGTCGCTTGGGCTGATGCGGCTAAACGCTTTGGTGCCTAGAGGTTAACGCGAAGCGGCATGACGCAGTGGAGAACACGATAGGGGTAAGAAAATGCAAAAGTCGGACGCCTTGATTGGACGAGATTCTCGCAACGTGTTGTACGACAACTACTTGCGATTTCGGCTTCATCGCTTGCGCGCGACTTTTGCGGTATTGAATCGTGTCTTCAAAACACTCAGGTCGCAGCAAAACTTTTCAGGCCCATTTTTTCCGGAGTTTCCCCAACATGCCGCGAGGCTCGCGCGCACTTCATCATGCAAAACTCCTCACGAGCCGATCAGTTCTCGGTCGCGACCGCCAACCCCATTAAACACCCGCTCCCCTTGTCGGACCTCGTCTGTCGAGTCGAGAGGAACCGGCGGGCGATTACGACCGCGCGACACCGTGATCGGCGCTTCGGCGCTGCGGCAGAGGTGGAAATTGGCTATGTTTTCCGGCGTGGCAAAGCTGGATTTGAACAACGACGAGTACCGTTCGCCTCCCACTCGAGTTGGTTGGTTTGCGCGCTGGTTTCCCTCGCTGTCGTTCCATTGCCGGTTTCTGTGGATAGTGCTTGCTGCCAGTCGGCTAGCAAAACGTGGTTTGTACGACGACGAGGCATGGCAGAGCAGCTGTACGAATATCGTCCGTGCGTTGGAACGCGTCGGCGCGCGGTTCGAAGTGACGGGGCTTAATCACGTGCGCGAGGCGACCACGCCGTGCCTGGTCGTGGGCAATCACATCAGCACGCTCGAAACGGTTGTGTTGCCCGAGTTGCTGCGAGATTTAAGTCCACTGACCTTCGTGGTGTTTCAGCGCCTGCTGGAGGTCCCAGTGTTTAAGCATGTTATGCGCTCGCGCGATCCGATTGCCGTGCGTCAGATCTCGGCCCGAGACGATTTCAAGGCAATGCTCACCGGCGGTGTGGAGCGAATCGAGCGCGGTATGTCGCTGATTGTGTTTCCTGAAGGCGACCGCATGAAGACCTTCGAGCGCGCGAAGTTTAACACCATCGGAGTTAAACTAGCCGTCCGCACGCAGGTGCCGATCATTCCCTTGGCCGTGCAGACCCACGCTTGGCCGATGGGCGGACCCTTTGGGTACTTGGGGCGAATTGACCCATCGCAGCCAGTCCGTATCGCCTTCGGCCCGCCGATCCTTACGACCGACCGCGGCGCCGCTGCGCAAGACGCGATAATTGCGTTCATCGAAGCCAAGTTAGCTGAGTGGGGACCGCCCGGAGGTCAATCCACGTAGCTGCAACGCTGGCGGCGGGACTAGGGGTTCACAATTAGATGCCGCTTTCGCCGACCGAGGGGGGGAAAGCAAAAAACGGGCACTCAACACCGAGTCATCGGAGACTAGGCGTCGAGTGCCCGCGTTAACGTCAATCAACAGAAGCATTCAAACCGCTTGCAAGCACTCAAGCTCCTTCGCCAGTCGCTTGCGTGCGACGTGCAGACGGCGCTTGATCGTGCCAACCGGGGCTGAAAACTCGTCGCTCATTTCAATCAGCGACTGCCCGTCCAGGTAGAACGCCACGAGAGTGCTGCGGTCCATCGACGCGAGGCGACGCAGACCTTCGTGCAGCTGGTCGCGACGTTCGTCGGTAACCAACGACTCGAAGGGCGCTTCGTGCCGGGTGTCGGCGCGATCGATCGTGTGCGGCTCGACCGCAATCGAGGGCGGACGACGCGTGCTACGATTGATCGACTGACGCACGGCGATCGAGCGCAACCAGCCTGGGAACGCCGCTGGCTCCTGCAACTGATGCAACTTCTCGAACGCCTTGATCAGCACGTCCTGCACCACTTCCTGAGCTTCGGCGTGATCACGCAATCGCTGCATGCAGACGACGTAGACCATGCGCTCGAACCGGCTGGCCAATTCGCCAAACGCTTCGTTCTCGCCCAGCTGTGCCGCGCGAACCAATTCTTCGTTGCTTGCTTCTAGGTATTCAGTGAATGGGAATGTAGTGCTCATCGGTCCGTTCTCTCCAGCAAGAGGGTCTCTTGCTCGTAAGACTGGCTACACGGTGAATTGCTAAAGCAATCGATTGCTGGCCAGTTTGCTGCATGGTTGGCAGCAGTAAGTGGCAAAAACTCGGCGAGTGGCAAACTACGGCTGTATCTACTGATACTGTGTGACGTAGCCGACTGGCCGACGATTCCGTGCTTGAGAATGGGAAGTCCTTGCTATCGGACTTGGGCAGCCCGTTGGCTGCTTGACCCCAAACCTAGGCAGCGGCGCGGTGACACATAATCATTGCGTGTCGCCGCTTGGCCGTACCGACGGGCTTAACATCAAAGAATGATGTCGCCGGCCCGGTCGTTATTGGCCGTTGCCAGGCATCAAGTCCTAGCCTGCTGGCTAGACTTAATGCGTCCAAATACAGCGCTGATGTAGAACTTGCGCGGAGGGCGCGCGAAGATTCAACAATCGCGACCAGCACATTGCCTTGACCAACAAAGACGTTGCCAAAGTTGCTGACGATGTTTTGAAGCTTACGCATGGTGACCCTCGCTGCGCTTCGCGCTGCTGGAGAGAGATTTACAAGTCCTTGAGTCCAACCGCCACATCGCGACAGAACTCAACGCCTATCTGAAGTGTCCCAGCCAAACCGCCATGGGTCAAGAGAAAGCTAGACCCTGGCAGTTCCGTAAATGGCCGCTTCGGACGCCCCAATGACATTGAAGTCGTCCGAAAGGTTCGCGTCCACCTAGAAAAAAATCAAGAAAATCCCGCCCGTCGCGATGGATGGCATAAGTCGTTTCCTGGTAAATGCTTAGGTTTGCTGCTCCGCGACCCAAATCCCTACTTTTCTACCCTCGATAGCCCTCGTGGCAGTTGCTACACGACTGGCCAACACGTCCCGCGGCAGCGCGGGCGGTCTCGTAATTCTTGTCCTTGGCCGCTTGGGCGAGCTCGGCTGCCGCTCGACGGAGGCGGCCGGCCTCAGCCAAAAAATCGTCATCGTCGGAGTATTCGTAGCCCTCGCGTTGGATCACCTGCGCCAAGACAGCCAACACCTGGGCCTGCTCGGAGGCTTGTTGTGACCGTCGTCGCAACTCCCGGGCGCTGGTCAACGTGGGTCCGACCTGATCCTTGAGGGCTACTTCCATCGCCTGCATCAACAACGTCCGCTCGGCCAATTGGTCGTCAGCCACGTTGTCGGATTCTCCTGTTGGGTCCTGCCCTCGCAACAACTCTTCGAGTAGTGCTCGCGTTTCGTTCGCGTCAGCAAACGTCTGCGCCGAGGCAACCTTGCAATTGCGACTCGTCTTCAAGCAGCGTTGCTGCATCCACTCAGCACTTTGCTGCCAACGCACATCGCCGTCGAATTCCGCAATCACGCCGAACAATACCGCCAGCATGCCGAAATCGCGACGGCATTCCAGGTTCCCACCGCCCTGAAACGTCGCCGACTTGCGCAATGAGTTGGCGAGCTGGTTGTTGATTCGTTTTATCTCCGCCGTCAGCGTGTCCGCGTCGATCAGCTGCGACCACTTGAATTCGCCCTTCGCCGCGGCTTCAGGTGCAGCCTGTGTAGCGTCTTCTGACCGCACGCGCGCCACGTTGGTCGGACGCTCTCCGACCAGATGCTCGCGGGCATCGTCAAAAAACGCGTCGAGCACATCCTTCGACCACTGTGGCGGCTGCACACGCTTTGGCGCTTCTGACGCGATGGACAGAGTCGTCAATCCGAAGGCGATCCAACAACAGGTGAAGGCTGCATTTTGCATGTTGCTCTCCGTCTGCGATTCAGGCACGGGGATCTTCGTCAATCGGCAATAAAGGTTAGCGCAGATCGACGAGGATTTGTGCTCAAATCCTTCCGCTCCCTGGATTCGTAAAGTTCGATCGGTTAGTCTGTGGGGCTTCGATACTCCTGTTATCAACACCATTTTAGCATTCTACTGCCCATGTCCAACGACTCACTTTTGGCCACCCTCGATCAGGCGGTCGCTGACAAAAAACTGACTGCTGGTGCCGGCGAAAATATCCGTATCTGGGTGACCGAACCACGCTACGCCGAATACGCCGCACAGGTAGCGGAACACATTAAGTCGGAGCAATGGCAGGCACTTGACGATGCGTTTTGGACGATCATCCCGTTCGGCACCGGCGGTCGGCGCGGGCGGATGTACCCGATTGGCAGCAATGCGATCAACGACCGCACCATCGGCGAAAGTGCGCAGGGTCTGGCCGACTACGTCAAAGAAGCGTTGGGCGAAGGTACGAACTTCTCCTGCGCGATTGCCTACGATACGCGTCATCGCAGCGAGCACTTCGCACGTCTGTGTGCCGAAGTGATGGTGGCCGCGGGCTTCAAGGTCTTTTTCCTGCAGGGGCATCGCAGCACGCCGGAGCTTTCGTTCGCCGTGCGTCAGAAACGGTGCTGTTGTGGGATCATGGTCACCGCCAGCCACAATCCGCCGAGCGACAACGCCGTGAAGGCCTACTGGTCGACCGGCGGACAACTGCTTCCGCCGCACGACAAGGGAACGATCGACAAAGTGATGTCGGCCGGCGAGATCAAACGCGCTGATTTCGACGAGGCGCTGGCGGCCGGGCAGATCGAAATTTGCCAGGACGAAATCGACGCCCTGTTCATCGATGCCGTCACGCAACAGCAAACGCCTGGTCCGCGAGATCTGAAAGTCGTCTACTCGCCACTGCACGGGGTAGGCGCGACGGCCGTGTGTCCCGTCCTGGACAGAGCGGGCTTCGCTGACGTGGAGGTCTATGGTCCGCAGGCCGAGCCCGACGGTGACTTCCCGAACGTACCGGGGCATGTCTCCAACCCAGAGAATCCGGCGGTGTTCGACGACATCGCCGCCCACGCCAAGTCGATTGGTGCCGACTTGGTACTGGCCACTGACCCCGACTGCGATCGCATCGGCTGCTCGGCACCAGTCGCTCCTGATGCCGACGCTGAGTGGAAAACGCTCACGGGTAATCAAATCGGCGCGTTGCTGGCCGACTACTATCTGGAAACTCGCCGCGATCGTCTGACCCCTGAGCACTTCAACGTCATTACGCTCGTGACCACGCAGCTCACGCGTCGTATCGGCGACAGCTACGGCATTCGCACGGTCGACAACTTGCTGGTCGGCTTCAAATGGATTGCTGGCGTGATGGATGAGCAAGGGCCTGAGAAGTTTCTCTTTGGTACGGAGGAATCGCATGGGTACCTGGCGGGCACCCACGTCCGCGACAAAGACGGTGCAGTCGCGTCGTTGCTGTTGTGCGAGCTGGCCGCCAAGCTGAAAGCCGACGGGCAGACGCTGCATCAAAAGCTCGAATCGTTGTTCTGGCAACACGGTGTTCACTCCGAAAAAACGGTTTCCGTTCAAATGCCCGGCAGCGAAGGCATGGGCCGGATGAAGGAAGTCATGGCCCAGTTTCGTAGTGACCCCCCCAGTGAACTCGCTGGCAGCAAGGTCACACAAGCGCGGGATTACCTCAGCCAAACCACTAAGCTCCCTAGCAGCACGGGTTCGTTTGCGGACGGCTCCGAAGCACCGCTGGACGGCCCTTGCGGCGATCTGGTCATCCTCGACCTGGAACCGGAAGGCAACTACGTCGCGATTCGCCCCAGCGGGACCGAGCCAAAAATCAAAGTCTACATGTTCACCTATAAACCGGCTGAGCAACTTTCAAGCCTCGAAGCGGCCCACGAGGAGCTCTCCGAGCGGCTCACCACACTCGAAGCCGACATGCGAGCGTTCGCAGGAGTGTGATGCAACCAATTCCGTGCCGGCGTCGCCGCTGAAACAGCACCCCCCAGCCGGACCGCCACGCGGTCCGAATTCAAACGAATGTACTCAGATATCGGCGGATCGCGTGGCGATCCGGCTAAGCGGCAACCAGCGACACTGTTCGGCTAGCTCCCCCCGCTTGGGGATTTGAAAGGTTTCACGTTTTCATTTTCAAAACCCCTGCGCCTGCCGCCGTCCGAAATGCCCCTAAATCCCTGCGCGGCAAGAGTTTGCGGATTCTTCACTGCCGTCGCAATCGGTCAGTATTGAAAGGTTCGCGGTTGGCGACCTTTCAAAACCCAGCTCCGGAAGATTCGAATGCAACTCGGTCGGAACAGACTACCCCGCCGCTGCTAATCTAACCGACTTGGAGAAGCGATTCAGCAACTGTTTTTGGCCGGGGGAAAAGACAAGCTTACAATGAGCGGCGTTGCATCCATCCGACCACGGACGGGTGTATCAGTTCAATTGGACGTTTGTAAGTTGTACGCAGCCTAGCGTTTCACCGGGTGATTCTAAGCCTCGAAATGGGAGGATTTGTAGATGTTCCGCACTGTTGGGCTCACACTAGTCTTTGCGATCATTGCTCCAGTCGCGATTCGCGCGGAGTTGCCGCCATCGTTCCCAGGTCTGACAAATCTGATCGACGAAGCTGATGCAATCGCGGTCGTTAGAATTGACGAGATTGAAGCGCGTACGAGTGATCCATCGAAGACCGGCACTTTGGAGTGCTTCGTTTACGAGACACTCAAAGGTGCCCCTCTTCCTCCCGGACTACTACGGATCCAAATGATCGATCTGCACTCTACCATTACGCACCCGTATTCATCTGAGTCGGAGCATCTTGTGTTTCTCGCGCGCAGTAACGATTCGGAGGGGTTAGAGTTTCACATGCTAAATGTACCGGGTTCAAGTATTCAGTTGCATCCACGCGCTCGGGAAAGAAAGATTGTTGGTGAAACGACGCAAGAGAGGATCGGATTCTTGATCGAGGAAGCACTGGACTTCAATTTCAAGCGGTTCGTAAATCGTCAGCACTTTCTAGAGAAGATGATTCCTGCTGATAGCGAAACGAGAACTGCTGCTGATTCGATCCGATACGACGAAACCCGCCCTATTGAGTGTGTCTTGAGATTGATTATTCGAGAGCGAATTCCTTCGGACGGCTTCGATTTGAACAGTCCCATCGTCACACCGAGTCCGTCATCCACACCTGATCGGTATGATTGGCTCATCTCGTTCAAACACAAAACAGACGCGTCAAAACGGCTTCGGTTTGGGGTCCAAGACTACCGAAAGGCGGCTTGGCTCTTGAATTCCAAGACGCTTGCGAGAGTTGAGAAATAGGCTAGTGCTTGTGGCCTCGCGAATCGTTCGGTGCCGCTTGATCGGCCAAGGCATCGGCAAGCTGTTACATACCTGCTAAAGTCGAGCTTGCGTGCGGCAATTCTACCGTGAGTACTTTAGGGACGACGAACGATGACAGAGCGCTACGACAGCGTCGTTGCCCAGCACTATGCAGCCTATCGACCGCCGTTGCACGGGCCGATTCTCGCCCGAGTGATCCAGCCAGGCGAGCGATTTGCATTTGGCGTCGACATTGGCTGCGGCGCTGGGAACTCCTCGGTCGTGCTCGTTGAGTATTGCGATCGCGTGTGCGGCGTCGATCCGAGTCCGTCGATGCTGGCTGGCGCGCAGCAGCATTCGCAGATTGATTACGTGCTCGGCACGGGAGACGACCTCAGTCTCGTGGCGGATCATTCGGTGAATGTCGTTACGTTTGCCGGATCGCTGCACTACGCAAAGTCTCAGGAATTGCGAACCGAGTTGAACCGCGTCTGTTGTCCCGGTGCAGTCGTTGTCGCCTATGACTTTGAAGTGCTGTTGGACAGCGTGCTGGCAACATTGGGCGTCGAGATTCCTGCCGTGGCGTCCGACTACGACCATGCGGCAAACATCGCCGACTGGCCCGAATTCGCCGTCGAAGTGTCGGAGAAAGACGAGCTGGAATTGAACACCTCGGCGCAACAGCTCAGCCACGTTCTACTTGCCGACTCCAATCGATATGAAGTGCTGTCCGCGCAGTTTGGGAGCGAGGCGCTATTCGAAGAAGTAGTTGACCGACTCGAATCGGCGAGCGGTGCGCAGGGTTTAATCGCGAACATCTACTACTCACGCTATGTGCACTGGCCACCTAGCTAGCTTCGTCACTCAGCTGGCGAGCTCGAGCGACAGCCGCGATTCGCGTTGAATGCCGGCCTCGAATCCGGGTAGTATCGCGGACCATCTGGTCTGGAAGACGATATCCATCTACGATTGTGCGCTATGTCCGAAGCTGAAGAGTCTGAAAATCTGGAAGCCGCCGAGACTGCTGCCGAGGTATCGTCCCCCAAAACCCAGGTGGAGTTCTTCCTTCGCGCCAGCGAAAAGGTGCGTACGAAATTCCCTTCGACGCCTGGCGTGTATCTCTTCCAAGATCAGTCCGGCCGAGTGCTGTATATCGGCAAGGCGGTGAATCTCAAGTCGCGGGTGAGTAGCTACTTTCTCAAGGCAGCGGCGCTCGACTCACGGACGGCGCAGTTGGTCAAGGAAGTCTACGACGTCGATTATCTGGATGCCGAGAGCGAAGTTGACGCGCTGCTGATGGAGTCGCGACTCGTTAAGGACATTCAGCCGAAGTTCAACAAGGAGCTGCGCGACGACAAAACGTTTCCGTATTTGCAGATCACTACCCACGAGGATTTTCCACGTGTGGAGATCACACGCGAGCCACGCACCAGCGGTGTGAAGCTCTACGGACCATTTACGTCGGTTGCCAGTTTGCGTGGAGCGGTGCAGGTGTTGCAACGCGTGTTTCAGTTTCGCAACTGCTCGCTCGATATCGAGGAGGACGACGAACGCTGGCGTTGGTTTCGGCCCTGTCTGTTGGCGTCGATCAAACAGTGCACAGCGCCTTGCAATCTGCGGATCTCTAAGGACGAATACCGTCGCGACATCAGCCGGCTAAAAAAATTCTTGGACGGGAAACGCAAGCCGCTGCTCAAGGAGATGAAAGCCGAAATGCAGGAAGCGGCGACGAATCTGCGCTATGAGCAGGCCGCGCGGCTGCGCGACGAGATTCAGTTGTTGGAGTCGCTCGACGAACGCGGCGAACTCGACAAGCACGAGCAGCCCGAAGTCTTCTACATGGATCCCAAGAAGGGCCTCGCCGGCCTGCAAAAAGTGCTCAAGCTCAAGGAGACGCCGCGGACCATCGAAGGGATGGACATCGCCCACCTGGGCGGCGACGAGACGGTCGCGAGCATGGTGCAGTTCATTGATGGTCTACCCAACAAGCCCGGCTATCGGCGTTATCGCATTCGCGAAGTCGATGGGATCGACGACTACGCCAGCATGTACGAAGTCGTCTCGCGCCGGTTCGCCCGGCTGAGTGATGAAGGAATCATGTTCCCCGACATCTTGCTGATCGACGGCGGCAAGGGCCAACTCGGCAAGGCGGTCAAGGCATTCGAGGCCTTGGAGATAGAGCCGCCACTGGTGCTGTCGCTGGCTAAGAAGGAAGAACTCATCTACATCAACGGTCAAGCCGAGCCGCTGAAGCTCAGCCGCAACGCGTTCGCGCTGCGATTGCTGCAGTACGTCCGCGACGAATCGCATCGGTTCGCCCAGCACTACCATCATCTGCTGCGGCGAAAGCGGACGTTGGGCGAATAGCTTCATGCACGCGTCCGCGGTCTTGCGGAGCCGCCGCGACCAGATCTTCGGGCCTCCAAAAAGGTACTTGCATCCAGGCCCAGAATCCGTAGAATCATCTGGTGAAGAGTGGGTTATAAACCCAAAAAAGAGTTGAATGAATTAATCTCGGTGGGTGAGGAGCCCAGTAAATCACTGCCAAGGAGGATAGTGACCAGCAGTTTGGCCTACCGGCCCGCATGAAAACTTAATGGTTGAGTCCGGAGAAAATCCTAGCGCCGCCGGAACCGAGGGCCTGTGCCTCGGTGAATGGACGCGATCGCTCGACGAGCGGTACCGCCTTTCGCTGCCTGCGGAGCTGGTCGATTTGCTCAAGGACGAAGCAAGTGAGTGCGTCCTCGCCAAAGAACGGCCGGGATGCGTGAGTTTGTGGAATCCGACGGATTGGAAAGCGTCGCTGGCCGATGGCGTGAGCCTGGTGGCCAACAAGGTTCAAAGCGGACGGCTGAGCGGACGACTCACGGAGTTGCAAATGCTCGGGCGATTGCTTTCTACGCGTCACCGCACGGTGCCGATTGCCGGACGGGGGCGGATCGCCGTACCGGAGAGTTTTCGAGACTTCTTAGAGGTCGAGCCGGGGGGCAGTTTGATGATCGTTGGAGCTGCCGTCTGCGTGGAGATTTGGCACCCACGACGGTGGAGCGAACACATTGGCGATCACATGCCTGAGTTTCGCGAACTCTTTGATCAACTTGCTGGATAGAGAACACCTGAATGAACCAAGCCGCCATGTGCGGTCGACATGATAGCCTGTTTCACCCGTCCGTCGTCACCCGGTCTGGTTATTGCAAGTCGAAACTGTTTGGCTATCGAATACATGTGTCGGCCGCCCATGGCTTTTTTCATGCGCGGTCAACAAGGTTGATCCAATCACAGCGCCGAGCCACTTAGGCTGATGGCATCTGTTGCTTCACCGCAATGAACGCCATGCGGAGCTGGTGCAAGACATCGATCAGCATCGTCTCTTCCGCGTCGGAGAGATTCCCTTTGGTCTTGTCCTTGAGCATCGCCAGCATGTCGATCGCGTAGGACGCGTGGTCCGGACTGACGGAGAGTTCGTTCGTGACGGGATTAGGAAACTGTCCGAGTGCCATCATGGCTTCGGTGGCGAATGTCGAAACCAGCAGCTCGAACGAGGCGGGCGGCATCTGCGTGGGCTGCGCGGACTGTGCTGACTGCTCTTCACCTGAGTCGGGCGGTGCAGCTTCCGCTTCTTGTTTTAGTGCTTCTTTCTCGGCCGCGACCTGACTTTTGAAGTCGTCGTCGATGATGATCTTGCTTTCGTCGCTCATGTGACTACCGTCGCGAGCTGTGCGTCGCGAGTCCTGAGTACTAAGGGTTTCCGGCGACTCGCGACTCGCGACTCGCAACATTCTCCGCTCGCGGTTCTGTGGACCGCTCTGATTTTGCCGCGTGATGCGCCACCGCAGCTTCGATGAACCCGGCGAAAAGCGGATGGGATTGCGTCGGTTTCGACTTGAACTCGGGGTGATACTGCACGGCAACGAACCAGCGATGTTCGGGGATCTCGACAATCTCGACCAGCGAGTCATCCGGGCTGGTGCCGGCGATACTCATCCCGTGGGCGGTGAATTGCTGACGGTAGACGTTGTTCACCTCGTAACGATGTCGGTGCCGCTCACTGATCTCTGTCGTTCCGTACGCCTCAGCCGATTTGCTGCCGGGCTTGAGGTGTGCCGGCTGGGCACCCAGACGCATCGTGCCGCCCATGTCCGTTTTGGTTCTTTGGTCGTCCAAGAGGCAAATGACCGGGTGGTTGGTCTCTTTTTCAAACTCCGTCGACTGGGCGTCGTCCAAGCCGCAAACGTCGCGGGCGAACTCTACAACTGCACATTGCAAACCGAGGCAGATACCGAAGAACGGGATGCCTTTCTCGCGTGCGTAGCGGATCGCCGAGACTTTTCCCTCGATGCCACGCTCGCCAAAGCCCCCAGGCACCAAGACGCCATCAAATCCAGCGAGCAGCCGCTCGGGTCCTTCGGATTCGATATCTTCGCTACGAATACGCGCCAACCGAATCTGCGCATCGTTTGCCATGCCCGCGTGGTCGAGCGACTCGTAGATCGATTTGTAGGCGTCTCGATGGTCTGCGTACTTGCCGACGACGGCGATACTGACTTCGTGCTTGGGGTTACGCAGTCCTTGCAACAGGTCGTGCCATTGCGATAGATCCGGTTCGGGTGTCTGCAGCCCGAGTTTCTCGCAGATTAGCGCGTCGAGTTTGTGCTCGAACAGGCTGATGGGGACTTCATAGATCGAAAAATCCTTGTCGCGTTCTTCGATGACCGCTTCAAGTTCAACGTTACAGAAGAGGCCGATCTTCTCGCGATCTTCCCGGCTGATCGGTTGTTCGGTACGGCAGACCAGGATGTCCGGCTGAATACCGATCGCGCGGAGCTGGCCAACGGAATGTTGCGTGGGCTTGGTTTTCAGCTCGCGCGCCGCTTTAAGGTAGGGTACGAGTGTGAGATGCAAGAACAAGCAGTTCTGCTTGCCGGTATCGAGCGCGAACTGACGGATCGCTTCCAAGAACGGCAAACTTTCGATGTCGCCGATGGTGCCCCCGATTTCCGTCAGCACGACGTCGACGTCCTCTTCGGTATCCTCGGCGACCTTGTGAATGACCGATTTGATCTCGTTGGTAATGTGGGGGATCACCTGCACAGTCTTGCCAAGGAACTCGCCGCGACGTTCCTTGTTGATCACCGACTGATAGATCTGGCCGGTGGTGTAGTTGGAGTCCCGCGTGAGCTTGGAATCGGTGAAACGCTCGTAGTGCCCCAAGTCGAGGTCGGTCTCGCTGCCGTCGTCCAGGACGTAAACCTCGCCGTGCTGGTAGGGGCTCATCGTTCCCGGGTCGACATTGATGTAGGGGTCGAGCTTTTGCATACGCACGGTCAGGCCGCGCGCTTCGAGCAACATGCCGACCGAGGCGCTGGTGAGTCCTTTCCCGAGCGAACTGACGACTCCGCCGGTAATAAAGATGTGCTTGGTCATGGGTAGTCCTTCCTGGAACGTTCTACGATCGTTGCTGCTCAAACCCCCAGTCTACCGCGCACTCGCAAGCAGGTGGAGGGTGGGTTTTGGAGGCATTGCTGCCGCACTGTGTGCTGGTCCCTACGAAATCCGGCGCGTTGCCACGCCTCTTGATTTCAGCGATAATGAGCGGTTTGACTTTGCCGAAAACTCCGTTTCCAGCCGAGGATTGATGATCAGCGAATGGGTAAAGCATCGCGTGATCGGCTCGCCGCTGCATCGACCCGCGGAGTACATGCGGCACCTGTCGACGCTGCCCAAGCGTCTTCGCAACCCTGAATTGCGGGATATTTTTCTCGAAGGTCCACGTTCGCGTGAGGTAATTGCCAAGGCCGTTGCCCCCGGGATGAACTGCTTAGACGTCGGCTGCCATCTGGGCTCCGTGCTCTGCGAGATGGTGCGGCACTCGCCGAAAGGCAAGCACACGGCAATCGAGCCCTTGCCGTATAAGGCGGAGTGGCTGCGAAAGCGGTACCCAAAGGTGACGGTCATCGAGGCGGCTGTGTCTGAGCAAGAGGGCGAAGTCGAGTTCACTTGGAACAAGTCTCGCCCGGGGTTTAGCAGCCTCGCCAGCGAAGGCCCAGCCGGTGACGAGTTGGAGCGTCTCAAAGTGCGGACACGTCCTCTCGACGAGATGGTACCGCCCGATCAGCCAATCGGGTTCATGAAGGTCGACGTCGAAGGCGCGGAGTTGATGGCTTTTCGCTCGGCTCGGCGAATCATGACCGAGGATCGCCCGACCGTGCTGTTCGAATGCGCCCGGCGCTCGACCAACGCGTTGGGATTCGAAGTCGATCAGGTTTTCGAGGTGCTCACCGGCGACTACGACTACTCCGTGATGTACTTGCACGAGTATCTGAGCAGCGGGAAGCCGCTTGATCTGGATGCGTTCAAGCAATCGATGTTCTATCCGTTCAAGGCCTTTAATTTCGTAGCCGTCGCTAACTGAGCAGATTTGGCGGTCAACTTGCGGCGGTGAATCTAGAGGAGTTCATTTGATGGCCGACAAAGCGACAGCGCTGATTACCGGAGCCTCTAGCGGCATCGGACTCGAGATGGCCCGTCTTCATGCGGAGGCAGGCGGCGACCTGGTCGTCGTTGCTCGGCGACGTTCAGCATTAGAAGAGCTGAAGAGTCAACTTGAGTCGAAGCACCAAGTATCGGTGATGGTGATCGAAGCGGATCTGACAATGCAAGAAGCGCCGTCTGACGTGCATCGTCAGGTAACCGAAGCCGGGATCGACATCGACTATCTGATCAACAACGCCGGTTTTGGCGGTCACGGCATGTTTCACGAGCGGTCGTGGGAGCAGGACGAGGCGATGATCCAGCTTAACGTGATGGCGCTTACGGAACTGACGCGACTGTTCCTGCCCGCGATGGTCGAGCGGGGGCGGGGCAGGATTCTCAACGTTGCTTCCACGGCCGGATTCATCCCTGGTCCGTTGCAGGCCGTCTACTATGCGACCAAAGCCTATGTGCTGTCGTTCTCGCAGGCGATCTCCGAAGAACTGAGCGATTCTGGAGTAACGGTTACAGCGCTGTGCCCCGGCCCTGTGGACACCGGATTCGTCAAAGCGGGAAACCTGGAAGGCGTCGACGCGTTCGATCAAGCTGCGTCCGCACGTACGGTTGCGGAAGTCGGATACGAGGCGATGCTGAAAGGCAAACTCATCGCGATCGACGACGGACGACTGAGCTTCATGCTCAACTGGATTGTCCCGTTCCTGCCGCGCAAGATGGTTCTGCGTATGTCGCGCCAGTCGATGGAAAAGAACAACTCAAGGTGAAGGGCGCCGCATGAACGATAAATCGCTGGCGTACTGGAACGGTGACTGGGTGGCCACCTCCGAGATTGCGATACCGCTCGACGACATCGGCTTTACTATGGGTGTCACCGTGGTAGAGCGGTTGCGGACTTTCGGCGGGCGGCTCTTCCGGGCAGATAAGCACCTGGAGCGAATGCGACGCTCGCTGGAAATTGTTGGGTGGGACGCCGCAGCACTGTGCGACGAATTGAAGACCGCGATGACGGAATTTGTCGAGCGTAACCGCGATCTCATCGCGGCGGGAGACGACTGGTCGGTCGCGACGTTCGTCACGCCGGGTGCATCCCCGGCCGCGACCAGCCCCACGGTTTGCGTGCACGGCAATCCGCTGCCGTTTCACAATTGGGCCGAGCAGTTCGCGACGGGGCTAGATGCGGTCATCGTCGACGTCCGCGAACTGCCTGACAACGTATGGCCGACGGAGCTAAAATGCCGCAGTCGGATGCATTATTACTTGGCGGATCAAGAAGCGCGCGGCAAGCAACCTGGCGCGCGGGCGATTTTGCTCGATCAGGATGGCCTCATTTGTCAGGGCTCGACGGCAAACGTCGTGGCATATTTCTCGGACCGAGGTTTGGTCACGCCTCGGCGACAGAAGGTGCTGCCTGGCGTGACCCAGGAAGTGCTATACGAATTGGCGGATTCGATGCAAATCCCGGCCAACGAGGCGGATCTGACTCCCGAGGAGTTCGCCAGCGCTGATGAAATCTATTTCGTGAGCACGTCGATTTGTTTGCTGCCGGTGGTTCGGCTCGACGGTGTTACGATCGGGGCGGGCGTACCGGGTCCGCTGTATGAGCGGCTACTCGCGCTGTTTTCCGAGCATGTCGGCCTTGATATTGCCGATCAAGCGCGCGACTTCCGTGTTCGAGACTAGTCCGACAGACGCAATCGTACCGCGCGTAGTGGAAGCATTCTTTGGTGCTGCTATTTGATACAGATACCTGTCCTAAGCGGCTGCAGCCTGGCCCGTTCTGAGGATTTGGTGGATTCGCTCGAATTCTTCGTTGTTGGCGAAGTGAATCGTGATGCGTCCTTTTCCCTTGGCCGATTGCTTTAGGTCGACCTTGGTGCCCAGTTGCAAGCGCAGTTGTTCCTCGAGCTGCGTGAGGTGAGCGCTCACAGACTGAGGTTTGGCCGAGCGGGCGACCCCATCGGCACCGACGACACCAAACGAATCGCCGTCGACATTGCGAATGTGCTCTTGAACGAGCTGCTCCGTGGCACGGACTGACAGCGAATCGGATTTGATTTGCTTTGCGAACTTGGTTTGTTCGTGCTCATCGCCCAACGGCAGGAGGGCGCGAGCGTGGCCTTGCGAAATGTCGCCGTCGACGACCAGCTTCTTCACTTGCTCGGGCAACTCCAACAGACGCACCAGATTTGCCACCGTCGAGCGGTCGACATTCACGCGGCTGGCGAGTTCTTCCTGTGTGCAACCATATTCTTGTAGGTAGCGCTGAAATGAAGTTGCTTTTTCGATTGCGTTGAGATCTTTGCGCTGCACGTTCTCGACGATCGCCAACTCAGCCATCTGGCGGTCGTCGACCTCACGGACTTGTACTGGAACGCGTTCCCAGCTGGCGAGTTGGGCGGCGCGGAACCGGCGCTCGCCAGCGACGATTTGAAATTGGTCGGCCACGCGGCGGACAACAATTGGCTGCAGGAACCCGTGGGCACGAATGCTATCGCACAGGTCGGCGATTTCGGCTTCGTCGAAGTGCTGTCGTGGCTGGTACGGGTTGACTGAGATTGCCGACAGATCGAGCCACTTTTGACCGTCCTCGTCCTGGGTGATGCTAGCATCCTCGTCGCGGTCATCGTCGGTGACCAGCCCGAGTCTTATTTCCGCTGGCTCGGTGCTAGCACTCTGTTCGCGGACATCGTCCTGCGCGGAGGGCTCCACGCTACGGCCCAACAGAGCTTCCAATCCACGTCCCAATCGCCGTTCTTTAGACACGTTCCAGCACCTCCTGGCATAGCTCCACGTAGGCTCGTGCACCGCGCGAACGCGGTGCGTAGTCGACCACCGACCGTCCATGGCTGGGGGCCTCCGACACAGCTACGTCTCGTGGAATTACATTTTGAAAAACCACTTCTCCAAAAAAGTCGCGGACCTCGCGATCGACCTCGACCGTCAGTTCCAGCGAGGCATCGTACATCGTCAGTAGGATGCCGCCAAATGTTAATCGGCTATTGGGTCGCTCGATCACCTGTCGGATTACATCAATCATTTGGGTTAGGCCCTCCATCGCAAAGTATTCGCATTGGATCGGCATCAGAACCTCGCTAGCACTGGTGAGCGCCGTGCGAGTGAGCGGACCGAGCGATGGCGGGCAATCGATCAGCACCGTATCGAACGAACCTAAGCTGCCCGACAGATGCGTTGCTAGCATCGACGCATGAGTGTCGGAGGAATTGGCCAGCGCGTCGACATCCTGAAAACTGCGGGAGCCGGGCAGCAGCGACAGCCCGGCCTGATACGTGTCGACGAACGACTCACGCAACGGCCGACTATCGACCAGCGCGTGACGCTCGCTGGGAGCGACCCCTAAACCGGTGGTGGCATTGCACTGCGGATCGAGATCGACGAGCAAGGTGCGTTGGCCAGCGATTGCCAGCAGCACGGCCAAGTTGAGCGAGGTCGTCGTCTTGCCGACGCCTCCCTTTTGATTCGCAATACAAATGACTCGACCCATGGACGACTTCGGAGTTGGGATTTTGGAATGCGGAATATTGGCCCGTCGCTAACCGCGATCCAACGGATCGCCGGTGATCCCCCAGAACGGCAAGCTCTTGATTACAGGCGAAGGGAGCTACAAGACGTATCGGCTGGCTTGCCACAGAATTGCCGTTCCACGTGGAACAATCGCCAACCTTTTCGCGTTTCACGTGAAACACGTAGATTGCCTGGCTGTTGCTACCACCGTGTACAATGAAAGCACAACTCCTGGCGTCGTAGAGGTACCAGATGGGCAAGCGTCCAACCATATCCGTAAACCAAAACGATGAGTTGCACTCGGCTGGTTACGCGGCTCCGCGAGGGAATCTGGCTGGCTCCAGCCTTCGTGAGCCCGACCACTCTTTTTGGATCAACGTGGTCGTGGGCGTTTCCTTGGGTGGCGCGTTGTGGCCGTTCTTGCGATTCTTGCTGAACATGCTGGAACCGGAGGGCAGCAACTCGCTGTTGCTCTTGCCGGTTCTCGAGATGTTTTACGCCGGGCTGATCTCGCTGCTGTTTGGGGGAGTCGTCTGTGTGCTGACATTGGCGATTCTTAGCACGGCTGTGGCGCTGGGGTTGAACCTGGTCTTGAAAACGCTCCAGACCGAGCCCGAGCAGATGGCCGTTGGCGCGGCGACCGGCGGGATCTCGGGGCTGCTGTTGTCGCTGCCGTTCTGCTTTGTGGACGAGCCTTCGTACTTGAAGTGCGCACTGTTGATTGGTACCGCGACCGTGCTTGCGGAGCTTGGCGGCATTTGGGGAGCGTGGAGATCGCTGTACGGCCAGATGAGTTCGAGCCGGGTCCATGACCCCCCCAGCCACGTCTACCAGTTTGGTTTGCGAAAGATGTTCGTGCTTACGATCTGGTTCGCGGTGATCCTGACCTTCTTGAAATATTTCCGCGTGCTCAACGAACGACTGTTGTGGTTGGTCGGGATGTGGGGCGTGCTGCAGGTTGTCTTCCTGACGGCAGTTGTCGTTTTGGTGAGGCGGTTCGAAGAGGGGCGTTTTAGTGCTCCAGACGAGGACCAACGGTCGCAGACTGAATGCGCAACGAATGAGCAGCGAGCAAACCAAACTTGAATTTGAATCTGGCTACGCTTTGCCCTTGAATCCGCCAGACCCGCGGGTCCGGCTGCTAATAGGTGCCTGGGTTGGAACGGCGCTCGCAGGTGGAGTATTTGGCGTCTTGCTGTTCTGTTGGGAAGTTGTTCTGCCGATCAACGATCCGACCTCGTTTGGCTCAATTGGGTCGGTAGTTGCCGGAGTCGGTCTGTTGCTGGCCGGCAGTGTTGCCAGTTTCGTCGGGGGAGCTCTATTTGCCGGATGGGTTGGTATCGGTGGGTTGCTGGGCGGGATAACAATCATTGAGCTGTTGGGCATCCAAAAAGCACCGCTGTGGATCGCCAGCTGTTTTGGTGGCTGGATTGCCTTTTTCTGCTGCGGAGGCTTCGTCTGGGTGGCCGTCATTCTGGGGCAGTTGGGGGCGACCTGGGGTGCTTCCAAAATGATCGTCACGACCTCGAGACCTGCGATGGAAGCGAGGACGGAATGCGGCAACCGCTTCGGTCTGGGCCAGTTGTTTCGATTCATGACCGTCGCATGCGTGTGCCTGGGAGTCGTATCCGTCCTGCCGCTTAGCGATGTGTATCTGACGCAGATGGGCTACTGCCTCGCCTGGCAGTGCGTGTCAGTAACGATCGTGTTGGGAATTCGAGAAATCTGGCAACGGTACTCAAGGCTCGCTGAAACAGGCACGGCGCGCGACGCGGGAGAACTTCTCGATGGCTGATGAATCCAGACCCTCGGCAGCGAGCCCGAACTCGTCAACAGAGACTGTAGGCAACCAGGTTGCCCAGCGGCTCGTGCTGCGTGACCCGTTCCAAGACTATTGGTCGAACGTCGTGCTGTGGGTCAGCATCGCCGAGGCACTCTTGCCGTTTTGTCTGTTGGTGCTCGTTGCCCTGTACAACCTGCTTGCCGGCACGCCGAGAGCTGACGGACTGGGGCACCTGTTGATCACAGCCGTGATGTCGCTCTGCCTTGGCTTTACGTTAGTGTTCGCAACCATCTTGATCGTAACGGGGATCTTGTCAGCGCTGATTGGATTCGCGTGTAAAACGCTAGGCATCAACGTGTCCAACACACGGGTTGGCGCGTTTACCGGGGGCTGCGTGGGTTTGCTGATGGCACTGCCGTTCGCCGGTTCGGGCATTCCCTCGCTGCTCTTCTTGTTCGTTTCCACGCTGCTTGGTCAGCTGGGCGGTGGCTACGGCGCGTGGAAAACCTACCATCGGCCGCGGAACTCCAGCGAGCAACCTCTCAAGGTCCGCTTCGGAATCAAGCAACTGTTAATCCTGACCGTCTGGTTCTCGATCCTGATGACGATTCTGAAGCTCGCCGGCATGATCACCGAGAGCTACCTGACGTTCTTCGGTTCGTGGTTCGCGCTGCAGGGACTTGGGATCGTGGCAGTCAGATTCTGGGAGACTTCGGCGCGACCTGCGGTGTAGCGCCTGTTCCACGTGAAACGATGAGCTAGACTACACTGATGATCACTCGCAACTCGCTTGGCCTGTCATGACTATGGCTACCGAACCAACTATCGATGATCCCGGCGCGTTTCGTTGGCGGAAGTTCCTCGCCAATTCGATTGCGGGTTGGTTCTTCATGTGGTTGGGGATTACCATCGCCGGTGGCCTGTTTGGTACCTGTATCCTCCCGATCGTGGGGACCATCTTTGGCCTGGTTCTGGCAGGGATGGCTGGCTCGGTGACTAGCGTGCTTGGCATTGGTTTGCACATCGCTCTGCGCGGGCGATTACCGTTACGTGTGTCGGCGAGTTTCGCCGGCGCGACGGCTGGGTTCACGAGTTGGGGCATCAATGGGGAAGGTGCCGTGACTTCGCCGACCGTCGACATGCTGCCCTTTCAACTCGTGACAACGCAGCTCGGCAGCCTCGGCGCAGTCATTGCCACCTCGCTGGTACTGAGGGTGCTGGGGCGTATGCGCTTGGCAAGCGCCGTACGGGTAGCGCAGTTTTCGATTGCCGACCTGCTACTATTTACCGCGTGGCTGGCCGCTGTGCTGACCGCGTATCGAGTCTGGCTGGGTCCTGACGAGCATGCCGCTCAGGTCGAACTGGTGTTTGTTGGCGTCGTCGCGGCAGCGATGTTGGTCACTGAGTTGCTGTGCCGCGTCTATCGAGGAGCGCTGCTCTCGCCGAAGAAGTCCGTCGGCAACGACGCAGCACTCAAGTCGCAGACGCCCGGGTCCGCCGATCTGGAAACGCTCTCGCAACCAGCCGATTCCCAGTAGCCTTCGGGCTACTCCAGTGGATTGATCACCAGGCCGCTGAGGAGCTTCGGAAAAAAGTAGGTACTCTTCGCCGGCATGCGTTCATTCGCATTACTGATGGCGCGGATGTGTTCCAGCGTGGCGGGCATCACTAGGGCGGCCAGTTCGAAGCGTCCGCCGCTGGCCATCTGGCCGGTGTGATCGCGGCCGACGTCGTCGCCGTGCTTGAGTCCGTCGACGACCTCTTCGAATGATCGGACGTACTTGGGAGCCTGTAGGCTGGGCGCGTCGAGTATCGTTTCGACGATCAGCCGATGCAGGATGCTCACCCCCAGACCTTGCCACTCCGGGCAGTGGTCGCCGGCCACTTCGGCCATCTTAGCGCGGCCCGCGTCAGTCAGGCGGGCCCACGTCCATTGGTTGTCCTCGGCGGTGTAGAGGCAGAGCGTACCCTGCGAGTCCTCAGTTTCGATTTCCTCCCACAGCGCTGGAGCCATGTCGGGGCCTTCGCCAGCGGAGGAAGTCTCAAAGCAGTCACCAAGTTTCTCGATCAGCTGGGAGGCGGTCATCGGCGGCAGGCCACGGAACAGCCGGTGCGTTGGCAAGACGATCATACCAGGGTCGCTCATCGAGACGCACATCATCAGCACATAGTTAGCTGGGTGCGCCGCGTCGAGCCCGCCTTGCTGCTTGGCCAACTCATCGCGATAGTTGCAGGCCGTCTCGTAGCGATGGTGACCGTCGGCGACGTACACCGGCTTGCCACCCATTGCCGCGGTGACCTTGGTGATCACGTCCACATCAGTCACTGGCCACAGGCGGTGCACAACGCCGAGATGGTCGGTCGCTTCCAAAGGAGTGACCCCGACGATAGCCGCTTCGAGCAAATCCTGGGCAGTGTTCTCTGGATCCGGATAAAGGCCGAAGATCTGGCTGAGGTTTGCTTTGCAATTCTGCCACAGCTTCAGTCGGTCGGCCTTTGCGCCGCCGTGCGTCTCCTCGTGAGGATAGATGCTCCCTTCGCCGAACGGCTCCAGCTTCGTGCGGCACATGAACCCACGACGCGTGAACGTCTGGCCTGCTTCGGTGAATTCTTGATGGTAGACGTACAGCGCGGGGTCGCCTTCAACGAACAAGACCTGATCGCGAAGCCAGTCCTTCAGGTAACGAGCCGCGCGCGAGTAGCGATTGTTCGAATCGTCATCGCCTTCAGCATCTTTGCCGAGAATCAGCCGCGTGCAGTTGAACTCGCTACGGTCATAGAGCTGCTGCTGCAACTCGGCATCGATCACATCATAGGGCGGGGCAATGACATCGCTGAGTGAGCCAACATGGCCCAGGTCGTATCGGATCCCTCGGAAGGCGGCAATATCAGGCATGGGAGATTGAGCGGAAGGTGGGAGTGGGAGGCACGATCATCGTGGGTGGGCCAGGTCGCTGCGGACCCAGGCAAACGAAGCCGACCAGTTTACGCGAAACTCGGCAACAAAAAAACCGCGACCCGAGGGCCGCGGTTCAGATTCACCGAGTCATCATATTTGTGGGCTCAATACCGATAGTGGTCCGACTTATACGGACCGTCGACCGGCACGCCGATGTAGTCGGCCTGATCTTGGGTGAGCTTGGTGAGCTTGACACCGAGCTTGTCGAGGTGCAGACGAGCGACCTCTTCGTCGAGCTTCTTGGGCAAACGCGTGACGCCGACTTCGTAGCTCTCGCCGTTGTTGAACAGGTCCATCTGCGCCAGAACCTGATTGGTGAACGAGGTGCTCATCACGAAGCTGGGATGACCCGTCGCACAGCCGAGGTTCACTAGGCGGCCCTTGGCGAGGATAATGACGGAGTTGCCCGTCTTGGTGAAGGTGTAGCGATCGACGGCACCTTCTTTTTCACCTTTGATTTCATCCTTGGTCGCGCGACCGGCGGCGACTTCCGCTTCGAGCCAGGCGACGTCGATCTCGGTGTCGAAGTGGCCGATGTTGCAGAGGATCGCATCGTTGGCCATCTCGACAATGTGCTCGCCGAGGATGATGTCTTTGTTGCCGGTGGTCGTGACGAATAGGTTGCCCTCCTTGCAGGCGTGCTCGATCGTCGTGACCTCGAAGCCTTCCATCGCGGCTTGCAGGGCGTTGATCGGATCGATCTCCGTCACCAGTACGCGGCAGCCGTAACGCTGCAGGCTGTGAGCACAGCCCTTGCCGACATCGCCGTAGCCGCAGACGACAGCCACTTTGCCAGCGAGCATGATATCGGTGGCGCGCTTCACCCCGTCGGCAAGCGACTCACGGCAACCATAGAGATTGTCGAACTTGCTCTTGGTGGCGCTGTCGTTGACGTTGATCGCGGGGACTTGCAGGCGACCATCGCGAACCAGCACTTCCAAGCGATGGATGCCGGCGGTCGTTTCTTCGCTGAGGCCTTTGATGTTCGCCAGCAGTTCCGGGAACTTGTCATGGACCATCGCGGTCAGGTCGCCGCCGTCGTCGAGGATCATGTTCAGCGGCTTGCCCGACGGGAACGCGGTCAGCGTTTGCTCGATGCACCAGTCAAATTCTTCCTCGTTCATGCCTTTCCAGGCAAAGACAGGCACGCCGGCTTTCGCGATCGCACAGGCAGCGTGATCTTGCGTGCTGAAGATATTGCAGCTGCTCCAAGTGACTTCAGCACCCAGCTCGAGAAGGGTCTCGATCAACACGGCGGTCTGAATCGTCATGTGCAGGCAGCCGGCAACACGTGCACCGGTGAGCGGCTTGTCTTTCCCGTACTTCTCTCGCAGCGACATCAGGCCGGGCATTTCGTTCTCGGCCAGCGCGATTTCCTTGCGACCCCAAGCGGCCAGACGCTCGAATTCTTCAGGGGTGCAATCGAGAACTTTGTACTTCAGTTGTGATTCTACTTGGGCCACGGCTGTGAACTCCTAAGTTAATGTGACCAGCTATTGCAGCTGGAAAAAATGAAACTACGGCGGACAGAGTGTCCCGCCGCGGACAGCTCGCAGGGCGCAGGCTTGCGCTGTCGAAGACTGTACGCAGTATAACCTGCGTGAAGCCAGCCTGGCAAGGCGAGCCTCAATCGCGGCTGATCTGCTCAAACGCCACTTTGGCGTTCTGTATAAATGACTGCATTTTCGCGTGGTCTTTAACGCCGGGCGAGCGCTCCACACCGCTAGCGGTATCGACCCCATACGGGCGGACTGTGCGAATTGCTTCAGCGACGTTATCCGGAGTCAGTCCGCCCGCCAGAATGAGAGGAATGTTGCCCAGCCACTTTCGGTAGTCTGCTAGCCCCGACCAGGAGACCGTCTCGCCCGTGCCCCCGTAGCGGCCGGGGGTGTACGCATCGACCAGCACCGCATCGGGCAGGCGCCCGGCAGCCTCGCAAGCTTCCAGGTCTGCCGCGATCGCGGCGACTCCTCGGTCATCCATGCGTCGCGCACGGACGATCGGCACATCCGGCAGGTCAGTGAGAAACTCGGGCGGCTCGTCTCCGTGTAGCTGGATGCCGCTTAGAGCCAGGCGCTCTACGTGTCCACAGATGGTTGCTAGGTCTGCATTGACGAACACCCCGATTGCGCTTGGCGAGGGCACAAGCCGGCTGAAGCTGAGTTTTGCAGCCCGCTCTACTGATATGTATCGAGTGCTCTTTTCGTAGAAGTTCAGGCCTAGAGTGTGCGCGCCTAGCCTAAACGCGGCATGCACGTCTTCGTCAATTGTGATTCCGCAAATCTTGATTCGAAACACAGCCGTCAATCTTCAGTGAACATATGAACAGAAATGAATTCGCAATTTGAACGATCCGCACACTCGTCCTCATTGTTCGCCCGACCGACGAATCGTCAACCGAAGGCCGCCTTTTGATCGCTGAGCCTGTAGTCCGCTTGCAGTCGTTGCCGATGGAACAACTACAGTCTGCCGGATCGGACTGACGTGTGCCGAAGGTTTGCATTTGGCTCGGCACCCGTGCTATCCAGCACCCCCGCGCTGAAGGAACACCACCCGATGTCTTCCCCACAACAGCCCGCCTCCTCGTCGCGTCCCTTCGCCGCCGCCCCAGACGTGAATCGGTACTTTCCTTCCTCAGCCATGGAAGAAGCGCGTCTGCGCGTTGGTCGAAGCATCTTGCGAGGTGAAGGTCCCGTGCTGGTGATCGGTGCCGCCGGACTTGGCAAGACCTTGCTACTGGAAGTCCTCGCTCAGCAACACAGCAAGGAACTCACACCCATCATTTTGCAGGGCGGCCAACTCGTGACGCGGCGGGCGCTGCTGCAGATGACCCTGTTCCAACTAGGCTTGCCCTATCGCGAGATGGACGAAAGTGAGCTGCGACTGTCGTTGTTGGCCCATCTGCAACCTCAGGCCGACAGACCTCGTCGAATTCTACTGCTCGTGGATGAAGCCGACTCGCTACCGCCGAGATTGCTGGAAGAACTCCGGGCGCTGACCAACCTGTCGGTCAATGGGCAAGTGCAGGTGAACTTGGTGCTCGCGGGCAATTCGACCCTCGAAGAGCAATTCGCTGATCCGAAGCTGGAACTCTTCAGCCAACGTGTCTCGGCGCGCTCGTACTTGTCGGCGTTTGGGCGGGAAGAAACATTTCAGTTCGTCCGAGCACAACTGATCGCTAGCAGCCGGGAGCCCCAGGCGCTCTTCTCGGAGGATGCTTTGGAAGCAATTTTCGCAGCCACCGACGGGGTCCCACGCCTGCTGAATCAACTCTGCGATCAGCTCATGTGGATGGTCGATGAAACAGGCGTGGCGCCGCTCGATGAGACGATCGTCCAGCAAGCTTGGTCGGAGCTGCAGCAACTGCCTGCTCCCTGGAACACGCAGACGAACGAGACACTCAGTGGCGAAGTGGAGTTTGGCGAACTGTGCTCGAATGATGTAATCGTTGACGAAGTCGTGATTGAAGACGATGAGTATGCGACCTATGGCGAGGACGACATGCCCGCGTCGATTCCTATTCATACGCCACCTGCCTACGCGCCAGAGCAATCTGCCGAGCCAACGAGCGCAGCGGAATCGTTGGACGTCACCGAAGATCTGATCAAGCAGTTGAACGATATCGAGTCCAGAAAGCTGGACAGCACCAAAGTCGAGGCGCCTGTCGAATCGATGCGAAACCCTTTTCTTGAGTCGTTCGAATCCGAAGAGGTCGTGCTCGATCGATACTCTGCTTTCGAAAGCCTCTTGTTGGCTGAGGCGCCACGAGTGGTGAACCAGCGGGATATGTCATTTTCGCAACAACTCCACCAACTCGAGACCCCGCCGATGCCGGTGACTCGTTTCGAACGGGACCCAGTGCTCGACATCCGCGATTCGGAGCCGCTTTGCATCGTTGAGGAAGACTCGTCCGCGTCCGTGGATATGACAGCGGCACCGTTGGAATCAGAACGCGAGGTCTTGGTCATCGAAGAGACCGAAGCCTCGGAAACTACGGTCGTCAGTGGGCAGAAATTCCGCCAGCTCTTCAGCAGCTTGGAAAGTGCGAACAGTGCATCTTGCCTAGGTTGAGACACCAACGCGAAACGCAACTTACTTGGATCGCGGTCGGTGGAAGCGGTCTGTAGGAATCTACAGAATCTGCGTTTCGCGATTTGCCTTCTCTGCTAGAATCCGTCGATGGACGACGACCAGCCCATCCTCGTGGCGTTAGCCACGTACAACGAAATCGAAAACCTTCCCTCGCTGGTGGACGCAATTCACGCCGAGTTGCCGCTGGCAGACGTACTGGTCGTCGACGACAATTCGCCGGATGGCACCGGCAAGTGGTGCGAGGAATTTACCAAGTCGCACGATTGGTTCACGCATCTGCCGCGCACCGGAAAGCTAGGGCTGGGTACCGCGTTGGCAGCCGCATTGCAGTACGGCGTGGAACGCGACTACTGGGCGGTCATCACGCTCGACTCGGATTGGAGCCACCCACCCGAAAAACTGCCTGAGTTGGTGGCCGCTGCGGAATCGGCGGATGTCGTGATCGGATCACGCTATTGTCCGGGCGGGGCTATCGAAGGCTGGCCGACGCGACGGAGAATTGCCAGCAGGATGATCAACTCGCTGACTCGAGTGCTGGTCGGCATTCCGCTAAGTGACTGCAGCGGAAACTATCGCCTCTACACGACGCAGCTACTCAAGCAACTCGATTGGGATCAACTTCACGCCGAAGGCTACGCCTATCTCGAAGAAATCTTGTGGCATCTTCAGCGCCACGCAGCACGATTCGCCGAGGTGCCGATCACGTTCGCAGAACGTCGAGCGGGACACTCGAAAATCAACCTGAGCGAGGTGATTGGCGCCGGCAAAACACTGATGCGGCTGGCGGTCAGACGACTTGTTTAGCGTTCAGAGTCAACCGTTCAACTTGCTGATCGCTGGACCCGTAGCCTTACCGCAGGATTCCGGCCCCCACAGAGAAACCGAAGAACCCAAGGTCCGCCGATTCGTTGTATGAGTTTCCTGCGTTGCCCCAGATTTGGCCTTCCATGGCCGTAGACAGCAGCCACTGGATATTTCTGGGCGTTCGTTGGCTCATCCACTCCAGGCCGAGTCGCGCCTCGCCGATCGGGAGTAGGTCGTCGCGACTGGTGACTCGGACGGTCGTCGCTGGTGCGCCCAAGAGATCCTCGACCGCGGTAAACCGTGATACGCCATCACCGAACAATAACGAACCACGTGCCGCACAGACGATGTTCACTCGATTGTAGAGCGGTCTTAGGCCCGAGAGCGAAATCGTCGGGCCGATCCCTTCGATCTCTTGCGAGTAATCGAGCTGATCGGTTACCGCTGTGCCATCGCTCAGCGAGGCGTTGTAGCTTTGCGTAGTTGAAGCGTAGCGCACGCCGCCGGCGACACCCAACAACCAACGATTGATCCTCGCGTTCTTGACGGCTTCGATGTCGATCGTGTAGGCGTCAAGATCGCTCGCGGCAGTAAACACGTCGGTGGGCACGGTCGTCGATAGATCGACATCGGCGAAGTTGGGATCATCGACGTTGAAGTTCGGATGTGTGATCTCACCATTCCCGTTCGCGGGCGGCGACGTCGATGCGGTGGCAGGCGACTGATCGAATTGCCAGTAGGTGCAACGCCAACTCCAACTGTCCGAAAACGCTGCGCCAATCCATGCGCGAGGCGACATTTCCAGATCGTAGTCAAATTCTGTGTCGGTAAACGTCCGCAGACCCGCGCCATCGTCGTCGAGCGTGCTGAACGCGACGTTTTCGGAAAAACGCGGCTTGACGAAAGTAAATTCGACACCGGCAAACCAGGTTGGATAGTTGCTCCACCCACCCGCTCCGAAGCCAGCACCAGCGACGCCACAACTGGGCTCACAACACCCTCCGCAGCAGGGAGCCTCGACGTAATCGCCACAGCCGCATTCGTCGCAGCAGCAGTCATAGGATTCCTCGCAGAATCCAGCTGGCATCAACTCGGAATCCTCGGTGTCGACCAGAGCTAGCGATTCCAGTCCGTCGTAAGAGCCGTCGTCGAGCCGATAGTCAAAGTCCGGCTCCGCTTGGTGAACCTGCTGAACGACTGGCGCCTGCCGCCGCCGATAGGGGCGTCGGCTAGTCCCATTGTCGGCGCTGACAAATCGGGAGCCAGCACGGACGCCGAAGCGCGAGGACTGTGCCTCGGCGACGGTTGCTTGCACTGACACAGCAGCGAATAACACAAGAATCGTAATCGCACCACGCGAAACGCGCGAGGAACTGGCATTTCGTGCCAAAGAAAAGTAGCCCACGATAGCACACCTTTGGTTGCAAACGAGTCTCGATGACTCAGTTAGCAACGCTAGCAAGTGCGCCCCCCTGCAGACCAAGCAGCAGCGCAGTGCTGCTGCGGTCTGTAGTGGTATCGGTGGTCTAAGCGGCAAAGTTTAACACAAGTCCGACTTTTGCATCGTTGGGATCAACGGGCACATGCACGGTGGAGCCAAACGAGCTATGCGGCGGGTCACGCTTAGGGTATTGCCGCTGTGACCGTCACGACGATGTCGAGCAAAGTGGCCTCCAGCTCCGCATCGCTGGCACTGATCCGAATGGTGTATTCGCCAATCGTCTGATCACTATCGGCAGTCCATTCTAATTCGCCGGTCGACAGCAACTCTGGCTCATTCGTGCCAAACGACTCGCCGGGAAGGTTGTTGGCCACTCGGGTAAACGAGATTTGTGCGTCGTCCCCGTCAATGTCTGAGACAAACATGGCAAGGTCGACCATCAGCGTCGCACCTTGCCCCAAGTTGACACGAATCACACCATTGTCGTTTTCCCCGCCCAGTTCCGTGGCGAGTGCCAGCACATCGAACACTGGCGCGTCATTAACCCCCGTGACAGTAACCGTTACGGTACCATCAACCAGCGAGGTCAGGGCCGCGTCCATCGCGCTGTAATCGAACGTTACTTGCGCTGTCGCGCCTTGCGCCAATTCCTGGAAATCATCCTCCGGATCGTAGGTAAAGGTGCCGTCTCCGTTGTTGATCACGCTTCCCTCACCGGCAGCGAGATCGCTGGTGATGGCGTAGGTAAGCGTGTCGCCTTCGTCGACATCATCGCCGTCAAACGAACCGTTGACGGTAATGCCGTCCTCGTCGGCGTCCACGGCAACCGCGTTGGCGGTAGGTGGATCATTCACTCCGGTGATCGTGATCGTCGCGGTCGCTTCGTTGCTGAGGCTGTTGGCGGCTTCACCGTCATCGGCTACGTAGGTGAATGTGACCGTTGTCGTCTGCCCTTCGGCCAGTTCGTCAAAATCGTCACTCGGGACGAACTCAAAAGTACCGTCCGTCTGCACCGTTAGATCACCCATTCGTCCTTCGCCGTCGGCTATCGTGATCGTCGCGCCGACATTTGCAGCTTCACCTTCCACCTCGGCGACGGTGAGGGCTGAGGCGTCCATATCGTCGGTATCGTTGCCCAGCACTCCATCGGAGCGCTGCGATACTGTCAGCGTCTCATCTTCCGTGGTCGTATAGCTGACACCGTCTGCCGGATCGTCGATCGCGGTGGGCGGATCATTGACCAAAACACTGATCGTCGACGGGTCGCTGACTCCGCCGTCGTTGTCACTGACGCTGTAGGAAATCTCTGCGATCCCACTGAAACCCGCTGCTGGGGTAAAGGTGACGAGCCCCAAACTGCTCACGCTGAATAGTCCAACGCCATCAACCGGATTAACAAAATCGCGATTCGGGGTACTTGGATTCAAATCTACGGTCGATGGATCGACGGTTCCGTCACTGTCCGTGTCGTTGTCTGTGATGTTGAACATCACGGCGGTCTCTTGCGTGGTCGTTGCCTCGTCGTCCACGGACACAGGTGGTGCGTTGACACGAACAGCAATATCGGCCGCGTTGGAGACCTCTCCTTCGGAGTCGGCCACCGTGTACTGAATCGTCGAAGTCCCGACGAATTCCGCTTCCGGAGTGAACGTCACCATGCCCGTATCGTCAACGGAAAAAGTCCCTTCGCCGGGCACGGCGATCGTCGTCTGTCTGTCGGCTGTCACCGGATCAAGGTCAACCGTTGCTGCGTCGATCGTCCCGTCGCCTCCGGTGTCGTTGTCAACAACGTTCAGCGTGACCGGCGTATCGATCTGTGTGACGTCCGAGTCGTTGTTCGCGACTGGAAGATTCGTGACGCCCGTCACGACGATCCGAATCGGAATCAACGCCGTTGCTCCGGCCAAGTCCTCAACTTCGACCATCACATCGATGTTCTTCGTCTCACCTCCCAGCAAAGCGGCATCCTCAGCGGGATCAAAAGTGAGGATCGCCGTATTCGGGCCATCGGTCGGTTCGGTAAATGCGAAAGAGCCATCGTCGGTATCGCTTGGTGCACCGCTAATACTGACGACGTCACCCTGGTCGATATCGAACGCCGCCGCCAAAATCGTTGCGGTGTCAAGGGCTATTGGACCGTCGGTTTCGTCGACTGAGAATTCGGGGATGGTGAAATTCGGATCGTCGTCGGTCGTGACAGCTCTCGGCGGATCGTTTCTGCCAAAGATGGTGATCGTTACTTGCGCCGGCGGAGTGCTGACAGCGCTTCGCCCATCGTTCACTGTGTACCAGAACTCATCAGTGGCGGTATCACCCGCTCCCAGAGTCTCGAACATGCCGTTGGGATCGTAGTTGACGTTGCCACTATCATCGATCGTCACCAGCGCGCCTTGCTCGGTCGTGAAGCTCTTCGGATCCGCGACAGCCGCGCCGCCCTCGGTGGTCATCACCGCTTCGACCGCAAGGGTGTCGCCGTCGGGATCGGCGTCGTTGTCTAGGATGTTTCCGACATCGTCCGCATTGTTCTCGTCAACCGCGAAATCGTCCGCGGAAGTGGTCGGTTCGGTCTCGGGGTCGTCGACGGTGGTAGGCTCACGGTTGGCAATCACAATCTCGTACAGTTCCGAATCCGCGGGGATTCCCACGGTCGCTTGATCGGTCACCGAGATGACGAAGATCGCCGAACCCGCGTCAAGATCGGCCTGTGTCGGCGTCCAGGTAATGCTCGCCCGGAACAGTCCATCGTTGCCACGGGCAACCTGAATGGTATTTTTCGTCACTTCTCCGCCGGCGTTTGGCGCAATCACGGCCATCTCAGGCGCGGGCTCGGACTGGATTTGGAACACCAACAAATCTCCCGCGTCGGGGTCCTCAGCAACAACATCAAACGTGTAGGAAGTGCCTACCATCGCGCTGGGAAGTGAGCCATCATCGGGTGTGAGCACGGGGCGATCGTTGGTCGCGATCGTATCGACGGACGTCATGGCGGCTTCGCTGTCGGAGGTGCCGTCGTTGATGGTCACGGTGATTTCGCGTCTGACGGATCCTGGCTCCTCCGTGGTATTCTCAAAAGTCAGTTCACGGAGAGCGGCTTCGAAATCAGCCTTGTCGGCGAGGGTAGCTGCGCCACTGACGGTGAGCAGCAGGCTGCTGGAGGTCGACGAGGGATCGAGTTCCAGCGGGCTGCCGTCAGGTAGGTTAAGGGCAAGCACATCGCCATCTTGCGGGTTCGTCAACTCGATGGTTGCCGAAGCGACCATGTCATTGGCAGCAAACGGAATCGACAGGTCGTCGTCAACAATTTTGACAGGGTCTTGGTTCTCGGTGTATGTCACGGGACCGAAGTCGATGCCGGCATTCTCGCCGTCGCCATCTCCGTTCAAGTCGACGACAGGGTTGTTATCCACGGTCACGCTAAAGATGTATACGTCCGACAGCGGAACCACAGGTCCGGCCGATCCGTCGCCGCCCAAATCGGTGGCGATGATGAACAACCGAAACGTTCCGATTTGCGTCTCGATCGGCGTCCAGGAAAAGTCCCACTGATCGTTGTTGTCAGGATCGTTGGCAACGAGAGTGGCACCAGCTGGAGTGGAACCGTTGTTGCGAAAGTTCGCATCGACGTCTGGGTCGAGGAAGAAGCGAATGTCGCTGGGATCCGTGGCACCAACTCCGTCGTCACTGATGATATCGGCAGCATTGAAAGAAAAGGCGATCTCCGTGCCCGGTGAGAAAGTCTGCGTAGGCACGCGCGAGTCCATTTGCGCATCGTCGAACTCAGGAGCGCACTCATTGCCGGCAAATCCAGTGGCGCTGAGCACCATACGGCCTTCCATCGTTTCGTATCGCAACGAGCGACCTTGCAGTGAAAACCTGGAACGGCTGGAAATGTTACGAAACCTCTTGCTGCGAAACATGCTGAACATAGTGCTCTACCCAGTGAATAGTTGGCCAAGTAAGAAAGAAACAACTGCGGAGATCGACCCCACTCGCTGATTGGAAGCAGCGCAGCAAGGCTATCGCGGCAGACGAAACGCCGCTAGAACCCCCTCTAACAACTCGCGAGCAGTCCGGTGATTCCTCTTGAAGATCAGGCCGAAAACCCGCGCAAAGCGTACGGAGTTTCCATGCTTGGCGACCAGTTCCATTCGCCTAGAAGGACAACGCTTGCGAGTCGAAGGCGTCATCTTAGCGGTTGCTTGCGACCTACGCAATCAACCGGCGCTGCATTCGTGCTATGCCCCGTGGAAGGGGTAAGGGATTGATTGAGGTAGTCTGCCCAGCGACCCAGAGCACCGTCTCTGCTAACAGCTGCAGTGATCTTGCGGTTCTGTGCAGTACGTCATACCACCTCGATCGTAAGTGACTGACGGTCAATCCGGCCGTCTCGTCGACTCACGGGTTCGTTCACGCCAAACTCGAAGTCGGATTCCGCCGCAGCCACCATGACGTCGATCTGTAGCTCGCCGGTCGTCGAATCGGTGAGTTCGATCGTCACCAGGCCGCTTGAGTCAACCGTCGCGTCGTAAGGCACGGTGTTGCCCGCCGGGGTTTCCGCGCGGAAGAACAGCGCGTCGTTCTCCACGTCCTGAGCCGTTAGCTGAAACTCAAACGTGCTCCCCGCGTCGACCGTCTCGGGCGCAACGACGTCGTCCAAGAACGGACGGCCGTTCACCGTATCTGCCGCCAAGGTCACGTCGAAGGTCTGGCTGTGCGTGTTGCCCTGTTCATCTTCCACGGTTACGGTCACCGCGATCACGTCGCCAACGTCGGCGCTCGAATTTGCCTTGAGCAACAGCACAGCGTTCTCATGATCTTCAAAGATCTCGACGTTGCTCATCGTGATGTTGAATTCCTCACCCGTCTCACGCACTCCAGGGCGATCGAGTCGCGGATCGCCGGGGAAGATATCTGTCGGATCGACCGGGTTGGTCGTCACGTCGCTTTGCTCGCGAATCACTGACGTATCACTAATCGCTGCACGGGGCATTTCTCCCTCAACCAACACACCGAAGATGGAGTGATGGAAGTCCAGATTTCGCAGACTTGCCGAGGCACCTTCGGTGATAAAGAACTGCGAATCGTTGGTGTCTTCCAACGACTTGGCAAACGACAGCAAGCCCGTGCGGTTGTGTTGCAGATCGATGTGGAACTGATCGTCGAAGTCGACGCCCGTGCCACCAGAACCGGTGCCATCGGGATCGCCTCCTTGGATCACGAAGTCGTTGATCACGCGATGGAAGATCACGTCATCGTAGAAGAAGTCTTCGTTTGCCAGTCCGTCGTTGAACAAATCGTCCGACGCAAGCTGAATGAATCGGTCGGTCGCGCGCGAGGCGCGTTGTTCAAACAACTCGAATACCATGTCGCCGTAGCCTTCTACCTGGACGCGCGCCGAACGATTTCCCTCAAGGATCCGCGCTTCGATGAGATCTGGCCTGTCGGTGGTCACGGTATACGTCAGACGCCCACCAGTGGGATCGTATCCATCGAGAGATACGTGCAGCGGCGAGCCAATCAGCACGGTTTGATCCGGCACCTCAGCAAACGTCGGATCAACCGACAGTGGTACGGAAATGCCAATCTGTGCGGCCAGCGCCTCCGGAGTTTGCACACCCTCCAGCCGCGTATCGTCGTCAAAAATCCACACTGGAACTTCTGGATCAGTAATGTTGTTTGGTCCCGCGACCGCGTCGTTGAGCGTTCGATCGGCGTTAGTCACTTCGGTAAACGGCAGCGACTGGCCGCCATCCTCAAACAGTGCCCTTTGGTCTGCTGTCGCTTGCGACCAGGAGGCTCCGAAGAATTGGGCACCTGCGGCTTCAAGCGCCGACGCGAGCTCGACGAGGTTTTCGGCTGAGACCAGATCGATCGTGATCGTCGGCCTGTTGCTGAGAAAACCGCTGTCGTTGACTTGCACCGCGACCGTCCGCGTAGCGCCTGACGGAGTGTCCGAGGTGTTGTCGTAAGTAAGCGTGCTCAAGACGCGTTCGTAATTGGCGGCTGTCTCGGGAGTGCTTCCGCTGTGGGTCAAGAACAATCGGCGTAAGAACTGATTGTAGCTCGCGACGATATTGGTGCCCGTAGTGTCGACGGACAAGGTTTCGCGGCCGCCATCGGGGGTTTCCGTCAGCACGATCGAGGCGCGGAAGATTTCATCATTGTTGGCATTGTCGATTGTTACCGAATCGTCAAGGATCGATGCGGGACCCAAACCAATCGCAAACTGCGCTGCCGCGTCGGTACCAATCTCGTTTGGACCATTGAGGTCGAGGCGGAAGCTGTCATCGACCACTTCGACCGTGAATGCCTCCGCGTCTGCGAGTGCGGGTTCGCCGTTGTCGGTCACCGTAACGAGGAACTCGACGGTCGTGCCTTCGAGGTCTGCAGTGGGCGTCCAACGAATCGTTGCCGAACGCGGATCCGATTCGTTACGGGTGATCGTCGCATCCGCGGGAGAACTGGTCGGATCGAGTTGGAAGGTAAGCGTATCGCCAGCATTCGGGTCCGTGGCCGTCACCACGACGACCAACTCGGTGCCCGCCTCAACGGTTTGCGCCGGAATCTCGGCCAAGTCGGGTGTGAGATTGTCTTCGCGAATCTGATCGTCCTCGACGGTGACTGCGAAGACGCCCTGACGATCGGCGGTGCCATGCCCCGACCACACGACTGCGCCCTGCCCTGCCGCGCTGAACCCGACCGCCGGATGTTGTTGGTGACCGGAATTAGTACCGGCCGGTGCCGCGTTGACGGTTATCTCGGTACCGACGCGCGCACCGGACGAGTCGAACTCCTGGGCCAGAACTTCCCAGCCGCTGCCGTCGGACAGGTTCAACTGCCACGTCACAAGATAGCTTCCGAAGGTGCCGCCAACCTGGGGATGACGATGCTGTCCGGCGGTCGTGGTGTTGACGGTGATTTCGTCACCGAGTGCCGTTCCGGTGGCGTCGAATCGCTGTCCAACGATCGACCAACGGTCGTCGGCGCGATCGAACGAACTCCAGACGGCCATGAACGTGCCATCACTCTGCATCGCGACCGAGGATTCCTGTTGCGGCCCTGCGGTCTCGGTATTCACTTGAAACTCGTCACCCTGCGTCTCACCGGCCGAGTTGAATCGCTGCCCGAAGATCCCTCGACTGTCACCGTCCTGGCCTTCGCTGGTCCAGATGATGACGTAACTTCCCGCACTGCTCATGCCGATCGACGATTCCGTTTGGTGGCCCGCCGTGGTCGTGTTCACCTGGACTTCGCTTCCCTCCGCGACTCCGTCGGAATCGAATCTCCGTGCGAGAATACCCGACGGATCGTCAGCGGTTGGGCCACTCCAAGTAACGACAAAGCTGCCATCGGCTGCCATCGCCACGTCGGGATCGAACTGTGTGCCCGCCGTCGTCTCGTTCACGAGCGTTTCGTCGCCGACGAAGTCACCGGCCGCGTTGAATCTCTGCATGAAGATTCCGTGCTTGTCGCCGGGCCCCTGTCCGTGCCACACGACAACGCTGCTGCCGGTCGCATTTGCGGCCACGACCGCGTCGCTACGTGAGCCGCGCGTTGTTTCGCTGGCCCGCACGACATCCTGAGCTTCTCCGGCGGAGTCGTACCGACGCAGAAAAATACTCTCTCGCGTGGCTGCACCTCTGCCAGAGTAGGTGACGAGTGTGCCAGCGGCTTCACTCACCGCAACCGACGAGACATTGTTCTCAATGTCTTGAATGCCGGGCACTTCGTCGTTCACCAGAAATTCGTCCCCTGAGAGGTTGATCGTCAGCATGACGCGTGGCTCGAGCCGTTCGTGGGTGAACTTGCGTTGGCGAGTAAACAGCTTCGACGGACGTCGAGGCTTGCGAAAGAGGCGGCTGATCATGGTTGCTCTGTTCCGGGATCGCAAAAATGAATAGCGAGGTGACGAAATCGATTGAGGGATCAATCAGATTCCGGTTGCTCCAAGGAGCGAGAAATGGAAGGTTCATTATACCAGCCAGCTCCGTTTTTTTGTTCAAATTGGCAAGCTCGTCAGGGAATACCCTGCCTCCCAATTGACCGCACCTTCTGGGACACTTACATTCGGTAGGACGCGCACAACCCGCACTCTACCCTGCCTTTCCTTCCGTTGTTTCGTCCCCACGTAAGACACTTTGGTGCCCAGTTTCGCCACTGCGTGACTCTAGTGACGCTCGCTGCTGTGGCCGCTTGCGCAGTAGGAATACCCCTGCCCGTGGCGCCACGTGCCATAGAAACGAAATCTGACGGTCAGCCGTACCCGTGTATGGATTGCCCCTGCGGCTGCAAGGATGCGGAGCATTGCTGGCGAGACTGTTGTTGCCACACGCTGGAAGAAAAAATCGCTTGGGCGCGTGACAACGGCGTTACGCCTCCGGCCTATGTGCTGGCGGCGGCCAAGAAGTCGACCTGCTGCAGTCAACGGCCTTGTTGCCAACAGAAAGAACCCACCGTCGCGTCTTGTTGCAGCAAGGCCAATCGCTGTTGTTCAAGTGGCTCGCGTGCCACAACCAGAGCCGTCAACACCCGCTCGCGCGGTTCTGCCACGGTATTGGCGATCCATGCGTTGCGATGCCAGGGCATTGCCTATTCGCTGACCTTGCTCCCACCGACGGTGATTCCAGTCGCGCAGCAGCGTCCCCAATCGGTTCCGCCAGTCGAAAGAACCGTTCTGGTGGACGATGCACTGGTCGATGATGCTCTCTCCATTCCCGACACGCCACCTCCGCAGCGCTACGTGTAAGTACCAAATTTGTTACTTGCCTAAGGCTCATGCATAGGACTGGCATCATGCGCAGACGCTCTGCGCTGACGTTGGTTGAGTTGCTGGTGGTCATGACGATCCTTGGCGTGCTGATAGCGCTGTTGTTACCCGCGGTACAACAAGCGCGAGCCGCTGCTCGTCGGACTGCCTGTCAAAACAACCTCCGTCAGCTGGGGTTGGCGATTGCCCAGTACACCAACAGTCACGACGGTCACTTTCCGCGCACGTCGCACGTGACGGACGGTTCGTGGGTGTACACGCTTTCGCCGTACCTCGAAAAAGTTGACGAAATGCGGATCTGTCCCGAGGACGAACTCCGCGACGTGCGATTGGAAAACCACGGCACAAGCTATGTGCTCAACGAGTATCTGGTACTCGAAGTTTACGATCGGGATCACCAGCTCGTTTCCGTCGACCGTATCGACGATCTCGAATCAACCTCGCAGACGATCATCGTCTTCGAGGCTGCTGAGGACGAATATCAAACTTCCATACGGTACGATCACGCGCATCCCAGCGATTGGTTTTCCGCAAAGAGCGTCCAACGTGGGCGCACGTGGGGAAAGCTGCTGCGTGAGATCAAACCGGATCGTCATCACGGAACGGTCTCGGAGTATCTGTTCGTCGACGGGCACGTTCGTGCCATTGCGGTTGATACGGTCCAGCACTGGGCAGAAGTGGGCTACAACTTCGGCCTTCCTAATCAGGCCATTGTGCCATAAATGGAAACAACCTATGAACAACTTGCAAAGAGCCTGGTGGCTCATCATTTTGGTCGGACTGTTTGCACGGGATGCTGGTGGTCACGGTGTTCCGGTCAATGCCTATCTGAAGGCTGGCTCCGGACAACTGGCGGTGTTCGACAACTACGAACACGGTGTACTAGAGTCGCTGGGCGGTTCCGATATCTTCACCGACGCACCCGGAATCGGTGTTAACAGCACTGTCAACGGTATCGCTGTAGGTACTGAGTTGATGGTTAACGTTTTCGAGGGACTGCTGTATTGGGACGGAACGGACGTCACGTATTCGGCGGAAACCGTGCTCATTGATTGGCCCGACGACGGCGGGAGTTCTGCCGTTGAGACTTACGAAGTCACCGCCGAGTCGGGCTATCAGACGGGCATGCTCTGGGGTGTGTACCTACCGCCCGGCGGCACGGGCAGCTGGGACGCGCATGCCGACTATGCTCTCGAGTCCGCGAACCCACTGCCCGGCGTCTACGGCGTCGTGTTGCAACTTGCTGCTGCTGAGTACGTGGCTAGCGACCCGTTCCTCGTGCCGCTGTTGTACGATCCGCTGGCCGAATTTGGAGCCCTCGAAACAGCGGAAGGTATCAGCGCACTGCAGCAGGCGGTCGCGCCGCTACCAACAGCCGATTTCGATCGCAACGCGCTGGTCGATGCCAGCGACTTGTCGATCTGGCAGGAATCATTCGGGATGATCGAAGCGTTTCAGGTGCAGGGCGACGCCTCCGGCGATCGCGCTGTCACCGGGGAAGACTTCCTCGCGTGGCAATTACAGCACACTTCCGAGCCGAGCACGCCTGGCTTCGTTGCAATTCCAGAACCAAATTGCTTGGCCTTAGGTCTTATCGCACTGGTCTCCTACTGCCTCCAAGGTCGGCGATGGTGCGCAACATTCAATTCTATCTAACACCAACTTCTTAAGGATTGTCATCATGGTTTATAAGCTGTTTGCCCTTTGCATTCTTACGTTCCTTAGTGTCATTAGCACATCGGTCCGCGCAGCGCAATCAACGTTCCTCTTTCGCGCGAACATAGATGCGAGCATCGTGCAGCCCAAGACCGATCCTGATCACGGTCAATCGACGGCCACCGCGATCGCAAACTTCGTGCTTACCCTCGACGACATGGATCCCGGGGCGACCACGTTGAGTTACGACGTCCAATTCGACGAACTCGACGTGGCTCCTACCGACGGGGACAACCTGTTCGACGACATCACCGCGATTCATATTCACGACACGACCACCTGCGTGAACGCGTCGCTGTGCGGCGATGGTGCGGGGGGCCAGATCCCCGGTTCGACCGCCGGTACTCGGCACGTGCTTAACGTCCTAGGCGTACCACGCGAGGACGACGCCGACGTGCAATCATTCCCTGTAGCGGAGCGCGTCACAGGTTTATGGGATGCCAGCGATGCGAACGATCTGATGCCAGCGCCTTCGCAGTCGATCGCTGATCCTGCGATTCTCGATCTGTTGTTCGCAGGCGATTTAGCGCTGATGGTGCACACGAACCTGGTTGCGTCCGGCGAGATCGGTGGGTTCCTCGTGCTAGTGCCGGAACCCAGCACGGCCCTGCTGGGGCTTGTGTGCTTGGCAAGTCTAGCAACGCGGCGGCTTCGCTAGCGGTTGCACCCTGATTTCCACGAGTGGATCATCGTCTGCGCGTCGGAAGGGAGTCCGACGCGTAGTGCGTTAGTCAAGAATGTCCGCCGATGAGCGGTCGATTCCATCAATTGTCGGTAGATTAATACCTTTCGTCTGGTGACCGATCGTGGAATCAAAGTTGATCCCGCGACTCGTCATGTTCGAGTCTACTTGGAGACTTCGCGGCCCAGTCGTTTCTCGACGCTGGCGACCTTTGACTTCAGTCTTCCCGACTTGCCGCGGCGGTAGTCCAGCTTCGCGGTGCAGGATACACGATCGGAGTGTTCGGCCATCTTCTCGATGCACTGGCGCATGAGTGCTAGTACCTCGGGCAGTTCGCCTTCCACAATCGTGCCCATCGAATGCAACTCGTAGTCCAGCCCACTTTGGTCCACGAAGTCGACGCACTCCGCGACATACTGGCTGACGCTATCACCCACGCCCATCGGGACGATGCTCATCTCAAGTAAGACCATTTCAGCACTCTACTGGACCGACGAAACTGTTTTCTACACCGTACGAACTATGCCATTTTATGGGTGCCAGAGCATCTGTCGACCCAAAGGTGCTAGCACAACGGGTGGGCGTTTGACTTAGCCCGCCGACAATCGCTCTTCGCACACGTGCAGTCATCATCTACGCTCCCGCTTCCCCCGCCCGATTCAGATCCACTGCCCGCGATGATTGCCTGCCGCCAATCTTATTGGTTCTGCGCCGCTTGCGTGTTTGCCATCGGCTTCAGCGCAGAAACTCGAGCGGATCCACCCGTCTGGCGACCGTTCCGTGAAATGGCACCCACTGCGCAGCTGCACCCTTCTGATCGGGGCGTCGAGCCATCTATATTCGCAACTGGATTCGACGAATTCACGCTCACGCCGGGAGTTGTGGTTGCGTCGCATACGAGCAGCGCCCCATATGTTCACCCGTACGATAGCTATCCCGACTGCAACGTCGAGTACTACGACTACTGCGAACCAGCTTTAACTTACGTGGACCCAGGCGCAGCGAGCCCGACGCAAGGCAGGCTGTTCGAGCTGCTACCCGATGATCTGATTTGGCGTTCGTATTGGGCAGGTGCGAAGGAATCACGTACTTCAGCACTCGTGTTTAATGAATTTGGCGACGAGCTCTCGCTACTCGACGTGAGTCTGGGTGGGCGGGCTGCCATGTTCCGGAATGCGACGCGCAATGAGTTCGGACTGTGGCATGGCTGGGAGGTGCAGATCGAGGGTGCCGCCATGTTGCGGCTGAACCTGGACCAGAACTGGGATTTCGACTCCGCCGACTTCCGTTTCGGGGTGCCGCTGATCCTTGCTCGCAATCACTTGCACTACAAGTTGGCCTACTATCACCTGAGCTCACACGTCGGTGATGAGTTTCTTGTGCGTAACCCAGACTTCATGCGTATCAACTTTAGCCGCGACGTGCTTGTTCTTGGCGCTTCATACTTTCCGGCTCCCGCCGCCAGACTCTACGGTGAGACCGGCTATGCATTCGTTGAGGCCGAGGGCTCCGATCAATGGGAGTTCCAGTTTGGTTTTGACCTGGCCAAGCCCGGCCCGACGGGCGGGCGGGGGACTCCATTTCTAGCCGTGAACGGCCACTTGCGCGAAGAGGTGCGCTTTGGCGGCAACTTCGCCTTGCAGGCGGGATGGCTTTGGCGGGGCGATACGGGACGTGTCATGCGCACTGGCTTGCACTACTACAGCGGCAAGAGTCCTCAGTTCGAGTTCTTCGACACGTTCGAGCAACAGCTGGGCTTTGGTTTGTGGCAGGAGTATTGAGAAAGGATGAGTGATGAGCGATAAACGATGAACTGAGTTCATCCTTCAGCGTACATAGTTCAGCATTCATCTTCCCTGCCATGCCCAACATCCTGACCCTCGAAACCACCTGCGACGAGACGGCTGCGGCTGTTGTGACGGAGGAACTGGAAGTGCTGGGGGCGGTGGTTGCTTCGCAGCATGAACTCCATACTCGCTTCGGCGGTGTTGTGCCGGAGATCGCTTCCCGCGCCCACGTCGAGCGAATTCTACCCGTCGTTGACGAAACCCTGCAGCAGGCTGGTATCTCGCTACAAGACCTCGACGCGGTGGCCGTCGCGAATCAGCCCGGTCTCGCGGGCTCATTGCTGATCGGGCTAATGGCCGCCAAATCGCTGTGCCTGGCGTGTGACTTGCCATTGATCGCGATCGATCACTTGCAGGCTCACATCTATGCCTGCCGTCTGGCCAGCGGCAAAGATGTGTTCCCATGCGTGGGTCTAATCGTCAGCGGTGGGCACTCGAACCTCTACCGCTGCGAGACGCCGCTCGACTTCACCCCGCTTGGTGGCACGATCGATGACGCCGCCGGCGAGGCCTTCGACAAGGTCGCCAGCATGCTGGGCCTTGGCTATCCTGGTGGCCCTGCCATCAGCAAAGCAGCGGAGCAGGGCGATCCTACTAGGTTTCGTCTGCCGCGACCGCTTGTCAGTGACGCGGATCGGTTGGAGTTCAGTTTCAGCGGGTTGAAAACAGCGGTGCGGTACGAGCTCTTCGGCACCGGCCGACCGACGATGGGTGCCGATGCCCAACTCGATCCGCAGTTGGTCCCCGATATGGCGGCCAGCTTTCAGGAGGCAGTCGTCGACTGCCTCGTCAGCAAGGCCATGCTTGCGATGCGGAAAACCGGTTACCAGCGACTTTGCATCGGCGGCGGCGTTGCGGCGAACACGCGCTTTCGCCAGCAAGTCGAAGCGGCGGCCGCTGCGGCCGGCTACGAGTTGCACATACCGCCACTCAATTTGTGCACCGACAACGCCGTCATGGGTGCGATCGCGGTGGAACGCTTCAACGCCGGCCAGTTCGAGTCACTTGATCTCGATATCTCTGCCGGTCTGGTGCGCTGACACGAACGACGAAAGGCGGCCAAAGCCGAAGCCCTGACCGCCTCTGTTTTCAGTTTCGTGCCGGAAGCCTGCTCAGAAATTGCGCTGAGCGTTGCGTTGACACGATGGGCAGTACGAAGGACTCACAATCGTCGAACTTGTCGACGGGCTGTACGAGCTACTGCCGAGACCGCGGTAGGCCGACGTGTAACGCAGCGAAGACCGCTCACCCGACTTGTAGTTCTTCAAAGTCTGGTTCCACTCGTCGTCGGTCAGCTGACCTTGCTTCTTGGTCAGGACCACGGAGCCCGTCTTGTCGATGATCGCGGTGAACGGGAACTTGTTCGCCTTGAACACCTCAGCAACGCGCTTACCGTATTCGGTGCTCGCATCGATGCGGCAGAGCTGATACTTCGCGAGCAAGTCGGCCTGTTCGCCGTCGGGCTTTACCTGATCCGTTTCGACGCTCTTCTTTTCGTCGCCAGGCACGTCCAGCACTACCAGCAAGGGACGGTCGTCAGCACGAGTCGCCTCGAGTGCTTTGCCGTAGTCGCTTTGCCACTCGACAGCTTTGGGAGCGGCGGCAGCGGAACTCAGAGCGAGCGTCGTAAGTACTAACAGGTGAACCATGTCAATAACTCCTTTCATGACCTGAATCCGTACCACAGACCTCAGGGGTGGCCCATGATCATGTTCAGCATCCATCGTTGGCGACGAGCCAAGGGTGCTGGTCTGTGACGTCTCAAGCCGGCTTCGGCAGAATCATTCGGTAGCGGGCTTGCAGGGCCTCAACGATTGAGGCGACGCAGCGCCATCCTGACTGAGTTTCTGCGAGGGGAAAAACTTACGGTGGGATGATTGGGTAGGTGCCCGTGACCCGGCGTGGGAGCCGTTCCAAATGGTAAGGTCAGCTGGGCTGAATCCGTAGGATTGTGCGGATATCAGTGGCCATTTCAAGACTGCAATCGCCATTAATTTCTTCGTAATGAGAAAAGTCGCCTCCCTTTCTCATTCGCAACAATCTTCGTAAGTCCTTTCATTTCAATGATTTAAAGAGACGCTTCGGCGTTACGAGTCCCTAGCCGGCGCTGAGGGTAATCGGCAACTCGATTTTTTTGCCGTCGCGCATCAGGGTCAACTGAACCACGTCGCCAGGCTGGTATTCCCAGATCTTGTCGCGGAAGCGCACACCGGTCCGCATCGGCTCGCCATCGACCGCTAGGATGCGATCCGCGTGCGAGCGGTCGATCGTGACGGTCTCGTAGATCACGCCGCCCTGCTGTCGGCGCGTGACGATCTTTCGATAGCTGCGCAGCCCCGCTTCCTCGGCTGGGCCGTTTTGCGTCAACCGGTGGACCACCAACCCAGCGCCCGTTTCGACCACCTTGGCAATACCGATGTACGCTCGCACGATCCGGCCGTTGTCGATCAACTCCGGCACAAACTGTTTGATGCGATCAATCGGAATTGCGAAGCCTACGCCGGCGTTCTGTCCCGTCTTGGTCGCAATTGCCACACACATCCCGATCATCTGCCCCTGGGTGTTTACCAGCGGTCCACCGGAGTTGCCAGGGTTCATTGCCGCGTCGGTCTGAATCAACGCGTGCATTTCTCGACCGGGAATACGGCTGGGCAAATTGCGGTTTAAACTGGAGATGATACCCGTCGTTAGTGTTCCATCCCAGCCGAACGGATTGCCAAGTGCGTACACGCGCTGCCCGACCCGCAAATCGCTGGAGCCGCCCAGGGCAATTGGCTGCAGTTCCTCAGGGGGAGCATCGATCTTCAGCACGGCGATGTCGTGCTCTTTGTCGCCACCGACGAGCGTTGCTTCGTACGAGATGTTCGAAGCGAGCGTGACGTCAATCTGGTCTGCCCCATCGACGACGTGGAAGTTGGTGATGATGTGACCTTGCTTATCGAGCACGGCACCCGAACCGGAACCCTGCGCATGATACTGGCGAAAGAAATCTTGGTGCACGTTAACGGTGCTGATGTTAGCGACGCTGGGGTTGGTGCTCTCGTAGACGAAGATATTCGTCTGCTCTTCGGGGGTCATCACCGCTGGCGACTGTGCCGAGTCCGGCTGCCAGCTTGGCTGTTTCGGACCAGCGGCGAATACTTGCGCCTGCGCTGGCTGGATTCCCGGGACCGAGTCCTCCGACGTGATCGCCACTCCAATCGCGATCCCCAACGAGACGCAGATCCCGCACATCAAAACGTAGACTGTCTTCATCAGAAAAACTCCCTCGCGCTATGTTGATCCGTCTATTTCAAGGCCGCCGCTTGCCCGCAAACGGCCAGATTTATTCGCTTCTCCTACGATGGTTTCCAAAACAAGGTTCACAGGCAAGGCCGATTCGAGCCACCACGCCCGACGTTTTGCAACGGTGAGCGACGACCGCGTCCGTGTCCTAAAAGTCAGCCACATCCTCAAGGTTGTATTTGCGCTAACCATTGATGCCGCAAGGCTTTACGGAGCAAAGCCAGTCGCGCACTCACGCGAATTTCCAGAATTCGGACCCCAAAAGTGTCGTAATAATCCGAGCCTTCAAATTGCTAATCCGTTGTCAACAAACAAGTTAGCGTGGTTACGACTTTTGGAACTCGTGTCCGAAAACTCAAAACACCGTCACCTCCGCGAGGACCCCACGGGCTTACTCCAAGTCCGCTCGGATCATGCAATGCTCAAGCGACCCGTCGGCACCAAGCTTGATGACAACGCCACCAAGTCCAGCGGCAACACCGGAATTCTACCTCAGGTCATGGCCCAATTTCAGCAAGAAAATGCGTCGAAGCTCGGGCAGTCGGTCGACGTGGCTCATTGACGCGAATAATCGGCAGGAAATTGCGCTTCGAGGGACGTCCGCGCTACGTACTCTTGCTGGGGAGGCTGTCGTCTTGCGACACGCTCGTTTCGTCCTTGCGCCTCAGCACGTAGACGTCCACGCCTGGCTGAAACAGGTTGTAGATGCGAAAGCCGACCCCGTCCATCCGGTCGCCAGTGGGTTCGTGATACAGTCGATTGCATTCGATTCCCCACACGGAAGTCTCGTCGATCGACTTCAGATAGATGGTGCTGTTGCCGCTTCGGCTCTGCGTTTCGCCGTCGCCCCAGCGACGGATGAGCAAGTCGCCGGGTTGCAGGTCGTCGAGTGTTGTGAACTCAACCGCTTCGAATTTCTCCTGCGCTTCTCGCAGTCCCCACTGCTGTAAAAACTCTTGTCGAACCGGCAACTCGTCTGAGCGAAAAGTCTCCACGCCGTGAACCTGCTCACGCCAGCAGAATTCCAAGACCCACGTGGTCATGCGCTGGGAGACTCCCGCGCAATGGGAAACGAACGCTGAGCAATCAACGCCTCGATTGTTCCCATCTTGGAAAGCGCCGCCCATCACAAAGCCAGCGTTGGGAATGAGGAACACGGCTGGCCTACTCGACTGATCGATCAACGCCAGCTCGGCGATCATGTGCTGAGGAACTCGCGCAGATACCGTGACTGGATAGACGAGTCTTAAATCCTCAGCGATTGGTGACTCACCGAGGTTCTTCAGATCATCGCCGACGACGATGGCATAAATCAAAAGCGTCTTCAAGCTGGCGACAAAGGCTGGCTCAATGTCCAGGCCTTCGAGCTCCGGGTCAAACGGATTTCTGTCCCCGGATTGCCTCATGAAGGCAACGGCATCTTCGAAGATACTCGCCGCTTCTCCTGGGATCCCGAGAAACTGACCAACCGCCTTACGAAGTTCGAGATTGTCCCACCAGTGGACTCGACCGGGCCCTGTCGTGAAGAAAGTCTGTAGCTCCCTCAGTCGTGCCGCGTCGGCAGCGATTCTCTGTTCGACCCGCGTGACGAATTCGGCCCGTTGCGTCGCATCCATCGGACGGAGAATCTCCGACACATGATCCCATAGCATTTTGAGATCACCGGCGTTAAACCGATCAACACGCGATTTGTACTCCAGGGCGAATTCGACGACTTGGCTCTGCGTTCGTAGTGGCCGGAAGTCTGGCGGTACTACGCCAGCAGGTTCGTCCGTGCTTCGCTCCGCCGAAACTTCACGGGGAGCATCGTTCAAAGTCGCCTGCGCAGCCGCTTCAGAAGTTAGGTCTGTAGGAACGGTTTCTTGCGGCTGCGAGGAACTGCAGCCGCCAGTTAGGGCTAGCAGCAAGCATGAAATCGCAGTGAGTCGACGTGTCATGGCGCGCTCGAACCGACTAGCGCTGAATTCGACGGTTCGCGAGCGAGACAGCGAGTATTGCGATCAGCCCCAGTGTCATGCTCGGCTCTGGGATCGCGGCGAAGGTAGCGCCACCAAGAAACAGGGTGTACGGCTCATTCGTCGTGCCGCCATCATGGTCCCAGGCATCAAAGGGCCCCACACCGGCGCCCGGACCAACGAGTTCCGAGTTCGTCTCCGAGAAATCGAACAGAGCAAGGTCGTTGGAATCTTCGGGTTCACTTTCCGTCGTCGAGATGGAAATCAGATAGGTGCCTCCGGCGGAGAGGCTAATGCCGCTGGCCTCTGTCGAGACGGTCCTGTCTCCTCCCACAAAGTTCGCCGGGGTCGTCAAAAACGCGTTCCCCACGGCGTTGGTTCCCTCATTGGACAAGAGGGGATTGCCAGCCTGATCCCAAAGAAACAAACGGCTATCGAAGTTCGAGTCCGCAAACGCAGAGAACGAACTTGGGTCCAGGATCACGATCTGATAGGTATCAACGTGGTCGCCTGCCGGTTGATTGATGTTGCCGTCGATGCGAATGAGGGACTGGGCAATATTTCCCTGCGTCACCTGGCTGTCAGGAACGCCTTCCGGGGCATCCCCCACTTCGAACCAGCCTCCCGCTAGGGCGATGCTGTTGCCGAGGGAAAGCAGTGGAACTATCCCCAGAAGAACGAGGGCCTTGCGTGCGCTAGAAGTAGTCATCTGCCAACCCTGCTTGAGGCATTCGAGGAGATCACATCAGGCGGCTGCCGCCGATTCGAAGAGCAGTCTATCAGCATGCAGACGGGAATTCAATAAAATTTCCGTCTCGTTTTGCCCATCGCGCTGGCGATGGGCCGCTTTGGATGCTGTAGGGGAGGGGCGCCGCCGGAAGTGCCAATTGATCGGCAGATTCCGCGTGCCCGAAGTCGACTTAGCTTGGTCCAAATCCGTCAAAAACAGCAGGGGAGCCGGTCACAAGGACCGGCTCCCCAGAGTTGTTGTGTTTGGCGTGACGTCAATCAGTGCCTGGATGCGGTTGAGTTGTTCCGCTCGTTTGATTCTTGCACCTGATTTCTTGGATCGACCGTCGCGCGGACGAGGATCGGCTGCCCTGGTCGTGGCGGTACAACAATCGTGCGACGCGTTTGGTTGGGCTTCATCGCCGCCACAGTGAGGCTCTTCGATTCCAACAGTTGTCGACTCTTCCCATCGTAAATCGCCACGGTCATTTTGGTTTTGGGCGACATGGCAAATCCGCGATTGGTTACCGGGATCGCCAGTCCTTGCCCAAGCGGACTAATTCGGCCGATCTGGTAATCGACTTTGGGCAGGCCGCTGTTCCGTCCTGATTTCTGTGCTTGGGCGTGCTGCAGGCCAGTCGCGGCCAAAGCCAGTACCATCGCAGTTACAAATAGTCGTCGCATCTCATCTTCTCCGTTCGCTTAGAGGGTTTCTATTGAGCCAGACTCCAGTCTGACCTCGATTTGCGTCTTCGTACTCCTCTAAGCGACAGACCCGCCGGGATGTTACCGACGGATGAAAATTCTCTGAAACGCGTGTAGCCACGACCGTGCCGGGACCTAAACAGGACTGGTATGTTTTCGGCCTACTTCGTTGGTCTGATCGCGAGTGCGTCGTGGCTTCGGAGGTGTAAGAAACACGGCAAGCGTGTACAGAAGTCGTACGCACCAACCTACAATCGCACTCAGCACTTGAAATCCCGATGGCAGTCACCGGGGCGGCCTAGCGGAGTGCAGTTTCTGGCGGAGGCCATGGTCTTAGCACGCATGCAACTGCTCTGTGTTTTTTGCTCCGCGAAGATCTCACCTTTACGAGGTCGAATGATGCCAGCAGCATGTTGGTGTGGGGTGCCGCATGCCATCTTCCACCAGTTCTCTGCGCAATTCTTCAAATACGATTTTTCTTGAACTAGCGTACTTCAACAGTTCAGTAAGCAACGTGTCCAATATTTTGTGCGCTGATTTCATGCTGTAGTTTGCAGACGAATTCCGTGAGCATTGCAATGACGCGCTGTGGTGACGACATCTTTGGGTGTCGTTGTTTACACCGCTTTTGGAATAGGGATAGAGCTATGCGATCGTTCTTGAAGAGGACCAGTAGTCAACCAAGCAGAGTATTCCGTACTGAACAGTTGGAGGATCGGCTGCTGATGTCGGTTAACGGAGCGAACTTTGCGTTCGGCGGCGACTACGACGGCGACCTTGTCGTTGACGGCGATGATCTGGCTGTGTGGACGGCGAACTACGGCTCGACCGACGAGTTGGCCGCTGACGGCAACTGCAACGGCATGATCGAGGGACAGGACTTTCTGGCATGGCAACGAAACTTCGGACGAGAGCTCAGCGCCGACTTCGACTTTGGTGACGCGCCGGAGAGCTACGGCACAACGCTGGCGGACGACGGGGCTCGGCACTTGCCGGTTGGCCCCACGCTCGGCTTGACCCGCGACGCAGACTTTGATGGCGTTCCTTCGGACCTCGCCGACGCGGACGGCGCGGACGAAGACGGCATCATTTTCTCGGACCCGATTCAAGTCGGCGCCCTCGGTGTTACGGCGTTCGTCGATGTGTTCAATTCACAAGGGCAGGCCACCAAGCTTGACGCGTGGATCGACTTCAATGGCGACGGATCGTTCGGCGGCATCGGCGAGCAGATTTTTTCGTCGCTCGAATTGGCGGGGGGGATAGATGGTAGACGGCTACTTAGATTCGACGTGCCGAGTTTCGCGGTCGCCGGTGAGCAGATCGCGCGGTTCCGCTTGAGCACCGAGGGCGATCTGGGACCGACCGGCGCCGCCGCCGACGGCGAGGTGGAAGACTACGTTGTGACGATTCTCGGACCGACGCCGAGCGGCGGGCTCTTCGCCGAGCAGCCAGCGATCTCCGATTCAGAATTGAGCGCAAGCAGCGTATCCGCAGCCGACATCAACGGCGATCGCGATCTGGATGTCGTGTCGTCGCGCGGCAACGAAATCGTCTGGCACCGTGGCTTCGGGGGAGGCTTCTTCGCCGAAGAGATCGTTATCGACACCTATGACGCCAACGTGTCGGCGTCGATCGCCGCTGACCTCGACGGTGATGGCGATGTCGATGTCATTTCCGCAACCAACTTCCAGAACTTCGTCACCGACCGCGGCGTCTTTTGGCACGAAAACGACGGCAACGGCAACTTTACCCGGCGACAGGTATCCAGTGCAGGGGTTGTCAATCGAGTGGTGAGCCTGTTCGTCTCCGACGTGGACGGGGACGGCGACCAAGACATCCTCGCGATCACCAACTCGACCTCGGGCAATAACGTGTCGGTGCTGGTGAACAACGGCTCGCAAAGCTTCTCGGTGCGTGCCGTCGGCACGGCCAGCTTTGGCCAAAGCGTCTTTGGGGCCGATGTGGATTCGGATGGCGATATCGACGTCGTCACGGCCTCGCGGAACGACGACAAGATTGCGTGGTTCGAGAATCGGGGCGACCTGACTTTCCAGGAGCACGTGCTCTCGACTTCGGCGAACGGCGGACGGGGGGTGTTCGCCGTTGATGTCGATGGCGACGGCGACACCGACGTGCTGAGCGCGTCGAACCAAGACAGCACCGTCGCCTGGTACGAGAATGACGGCGATCAGAACTTCACCGAGCGGGTGATCTCAACGAGCGACCGCGGCGCGTTCTCCGTGTTTGCCGCCGACTACGACGGTGACGGCGATATCGACGTGCTGAGCGCCGCGAATGGCGATGGTGAACTCGTCTTGCACGTCAACGACGGCGACGAGAACTTCACGAAGCGCGTAATCGCAAGCGGCCTCTCGGGCGCCCAACGAATCTTCACGGCCGACGTCGACGGCGATGGCGACCTCGATGCACTCGCCGCGTCTTCGACCGCGGGCAGCACCGTTTCTTGGTTCGAGAACTTGGGCCTGCCGAGTGGCGTGTTTGGCGTGTCTGACGTATTCCTTAACGGCAACCGTTCCGGCGACCTAACCGACCCGGCCGATCTCGACGGTCTGCGGACGCAAGAGACCAACCTCGGCAATCTGGTCGCCGACGCCTCCCTCGCAACGGCCAGGGCGTTCGATCCCACGGTGGTGGGCTCGTTTCGCAATGCCGGCAGCATCCGCGCGTCGATCGGAACCACATTTTTTGTCCTGGATACCGAGATTGCGCGGCGTCCCAACGCCAACGGATTTATTTCGCAGGAAGATATCGAGACGACCCTAGCATTCAACAATGGCTTGACCCTATTGGATATCACGCGGGCCGACCTGGTCGCCCTGCTGGAGGAAGGCATCAGCGCGCTGCCCGCCGTTTCCGGCGACTTCCCGCAGATCTCGGGGCTGAAGTTCTCCTTCGACGAGAGCCGGCCGGCGGGGGATCGAGTCGTTAGCGCAGGCATCTTTGGGGACGACGGCACTCTCATTGCGCCACTCGCGGAAGGTAGTGAGGTCTCTGGCGACCCGGACGAAGTCTTTCGCATTGTCACGAGCGATTTCCTCGCGAACTCCGGCAGTCCTGTCTTGGTGTCGTTAACGAAACCCAACCGTGTGGACCTCGCAGACCTGGACGATGATGGCATTGACGATGACGTATTCTCCGGCGGAGCGATCTTTGCCGCAAACGGCACCGAACAGGATGCGCTCGCCGAGTACCTGCTCGCCAACTTCGACCCGGAGAACGGCGGCGCCGCCTTCGACGAGGCCGACACCAGCCGCGAGTTTGACGAGCGGATTCAGAACCTGAGTTTTCGCTCGGACGACGTGCTTCCTCCTAGCGAGGTGTTCGACAACGGGGCCGGCGGAGTCATCGGCTTCACCAGCGCAGTTTTGGCGGACGTCGCCCAAGGCCAGCTAAACGCCGAAGATGTCGTCTTGGCGGAAACGACGCTGGTTGATTCGATTGCTTGGTCTGGCGTCTACCTCAACAACAGCGGGACCCCTGCGGCGGTCGACGATTTCACGATCTTGATCTACGCCGACGACAACGGGCAACCCGCAAGTGGCGATCCAGTTGCTGAGTTCGTCGTCGGGAACAACGTCAATCGGACACCGGTGGGTTCCCGATTCTCGTATACCGCCGATATAAGTTTCGTGATGGACGCTGGCGTGACGTACTGGGTGTCGCTGCTCGATGACACGACGGGCGACCCTGCGGACTTTGGCTGGGGCAACCAAACGGGCGGCGGGAACCAACACTTCTCCGACGACGGTGGCGAAACGTGGGATAACGGCGGACAGCAGCCCGACTTCCGACTGTTTGGGACGACCGCTGCACCGCTGAGCTCGGCGGGAGCCCTATCGTTTGCCACTCCGCTCTTGGGAGAGTCTTCCGACAGCATCGCGCAGCAAGCAGCGCCAACGACGCCTGCCTCGGCGCAGTCCGCGCCGGCCGCCGCCGCGCTGCCTGACGAACCGAGAGCGACCGATTCCGAGGATGCGGAGTCGGTTGTTGAATCGTCCTCCGTGCAGGACACGGCGCTGCTTCTCGTTTTGGACGAAGCGGACGCCCCCGATTTCGGACTCTTCGAGTAAGGATCTTCTAACGACGACGACCGGGGAATCTTCCGGTAGAAGATTGCTCGAACGTGTTGTTGGCGGAAGTGATGTCCGCTGCAACGAGAATTGAAGCTTAGTCGAAGCTGCCGCGACTTCATCGACTGAGGTAGCGACTGATCCAGCTGGGCTGCATTCGACCTGCGGAATGACACCTCGTGGTGCACAAGCGGCAATGCCGTTAGCGGTCACCTCGTGGCCACGGCATGAGATTCTGGAAAGATATGCGGATTGATCGCCAAGGGGCGGCCTTAGCGGTGGTTTGGCTCAGCCAGGGAGGGCAAAAACCCGAAAAATCGCCGTACGCAGACACGGAGGGAGGGCCAAGCGGTTACAATAAGCCGCAACAGGTGTCAGAAGCGGCTGCCAGTTGTTCCGTCCTAGCGCTTCGGGCGCAGGGGTCTTGAAAGGATGCTTCGCGCGGCCTGCTAGTCACGTTGAGTCTTTGCTCGCATTCAAGAATGGAGAATGACATGTTCGCTACCAGGACAGCATGTTCAGCTCAGCAGCGGAGGCAGAGGCAGTCGGATCGAGCGTCACACGAGTTCCGCTATTTCGAGTGCGGCTTTACGCTCGTGGAATTGTTGGTGGTGATTGCGATCATTGGCGTGCTGGTCGCGTTGCTACTGCCCGCGGTGCAAGCGGCGCGAGAAGCGGCCCGACGGTCTCAGTGCATCAACAACCTGAAGCAGATAGGACTGGGCATTCTCAACTACGAGACGTCGCTCGGTGAATTGCCTGCCGGCTCGCATGTTGATTACGAGCAGGACTGCGCGGGATCGTGTCGCGGCATCAGTTTGTACACGCGGATCCTGCCCTACCTGGAAGATACTGCCCTAGACGCTAGCGTGAAGCGGAATTTGCAAGCTCGAGTAGGATCGAGCTGGGCTTGGCACGAAATCACTGGCGACGATGCGCTCAAGGACTTGGTGATCCCGCTCTACAAGTGTCCCAGCACGGATATGTGGCAGACGGTCAATCCGCGGCGCGACTACATGGGTTGCACCGGCGGCGGAAGGACGGGGCGTGATGCTCGGGCTTTCGGGCTCCAGCAGCCGGTCGCCAGGAACAGCCGCGGCGATGTCTTCTCCAACGGTGCCTTCAATATGGGTCTGGCTTACGAATTGCAACAAATCACCGACGGGACGTCCAATACGTTCGCCCTCGGCGAGTCGATTAGTCCCTCGAAGTGGGGCGGCCCCGTCGGCTGGGGCGGCTACGGCGTCGGTGAGGAAGAACGCTGTGGGGGTGCCGGTTACGGCCGAGGCGACGAAAGCTGCGGCGGGCCTGGCTGCTGGTGGCATGGCGGCAGCTGTTCGGTCCCCAACGCGACCAATTCGGTCGGAAGTCCAGGTTGGTTCGGCGGACATTCCACCGGCCGGTTGCTAGGCAGCGTCGACAAAGTGCTCAATAGCCAGTTCATCGATCCTCAGTTGCGCGGGAACGAGTCGAACAATATTTGTTTCAGCAGCAGCCATCCAGGGGGCGTTCACTTCTCCTTCATTGACGGCCACGTTTCGTTCATTTCGGATTCCATTGAGCACGATACGACTCTGCAGTTTCTGGCCACGTTTGCGGGAGAGGAAGTCGTGGATGGCAGCCTGTTCTAGCTTGAGTCACCTCAAATCGCGCGGACTTCGAACAACACAACCTCCCCGTCACATCTAACTTCAGACAAAAAACCTTTGCGAGAGTGAAGATAAGTATGGAAGCTCGCGTCTGTGTCTTCGTCGCAATCGGCACTCTGACGTTGCTGAGCGGCTGCTCCGATTCCGGTCTAACGCCCGTTCGCGGAAAGGTGACCTTCGACGGGAAACCGCTTCCCACAGGCAGCATTCGTTTCTTTCCAGCGGAGGGCGGTCGGCCCGCGGTCGGGCAAATCGCGACGGACGGGACCTACGAACTTTCCACGACCGAACCAGGCGACGGAGCTAAGCCAGGTCAGTACAAGGTGGCGGTTGAGTCCATCGAGTCAACGCAGACCGGCCCCGCTCCGACCTCGTTGGAGCAAGAGATGGAACTGGGAGGGACGGGCCGAACGTCGGTGACCTATCTGCTGCCGCCGGAGTACTCGTCTCATAAGTCTTCAGGCTTGACCGCCACCGTGGACGCTGGCGACAACACAATAAACTTCGATCTGCCCTGACTATTCCATTCGATCCTAGGACGGTTTCGACGGAAGGCGGAGCGTTGCGGCGATGCCCGCTGCGGAGAGAAACCTGCGAAATCGGTACTTGCGACGCCCTACAATTCAAACTGCCAGATCTGCGGAATCAACACCAGCGCCGCAACAGTAAGCAGTGCGGCTAGGGGCCAGCCGACGCGCCAATAATCGCGGGGGTGGTAGCCGCCCGGGCCCATGACCATCAGGTTGGTTTGGTAGCCGATCGGGGTGATAAAGCTGAGACTGGCGGCCAGCGTTACGGCGATGATGAACGGCCGTGGGTCGTAGCCGCCTACCAGTGCGACTTGCACGGCGATCTTGATCATGATCGATGCGACTGCCACGTTGGTGACGGTTTCGGTGAACAATTGTGACAGCAGGTAGATGATCGCCAGCAGCACGTAGGGTTCCCAGCCAGCGCCCATGCCGAGGGCGGCTGTGGCATCGACCAGCGACGTCGCGAGCCATAGCGCGGCTCCGCTGACGCCCAATGCTTCGCCGATCCCCAACGCTGCGCCGATGGTTAGCAGCACTTGCAAGTCAATCGCCGAGCGGGCTTCGGAACTGGTCATGCAACGCGTGACGATCATCGCCAACGTGACGGCGATCGCGGCCACCGATTTCGACTTGAGATTGCCGAACACCACCACGTCGGGCCACAGACTGGTGATCGTCAGCCAGAGAATCAGGCCCAAAAACAGCAGCCCGGCCAACAGGGCGCGGTCGTGACGTCGGGCGGTCGTCTTGCCGACGCGACTAACCAGATAAAAATCACGACTGTTGCGATGCGACTCGACGAATTCGTTCCGCGTTTGCAGCAGCAGCGTGTCGCCCGGCTCAAGGCGAATGCTGCCGACCTTGTTGGTCAAGCGTTCACCGTTTCGATGCACGGCCACGACCGCCGCGTTGTAGCGTTTACGAAAGTTGCTTTCCTTGACCGTCAGACCGATCAGCGGCGAGGTCCTCGACAGCACAACTTCGGTGAGTTCGCGCATCACACGCTGTTCAGGGCGCGTCTCAAACGAGGAGTCGACCGCCGGAACGAGTCCCGGGATGCGTTCCAGATCGGCGATCGTCGTCACCACCCCGGTAAAGACCAACTGGTCATTGGCACGCAGCATGTCGTTGGGGGTGACCGGTGTGATGGTCTCGTCACCGCGTGAAATCTCGATCAAGAACAACCCCGGCAAGTGGCGTAGGCCGGCGTTCTCGACGGACTTGCCGATCAACGGGCAATTCGGCTGCACCTGCATTTCAACCAAGTAGTCGCGGCGGTGCTCGTCGAATTGCTCAACCAGGTCGGTGCGGTTGGGCAGACGCCGAGGGGCGATCAGCAACATGTAGGTGGTGCCAATCAGTGCCAGCGGTACTCCAACCAAAGTTAGTTCGAAGAATGTAAGCTCTTCGACACCTTGCATGCGCGACAGCAGGCCGTTGATCACGACGGTCGTGCTGGTGCCAATCAGGGTGCAGACACCGCCGATAATGGTGAAGTAGCTCAGCGGAATGAGCAGACGCGAAGGCGAGATCGATCGTTGGCGGCACCAGTCTACTACCACCGGCGAAAACATGGCGACCAGCGGCGTGTTCAGAATGAACGCCGAGGCGGGAACGACGGCGGCCGCCAACCGCACCAGTGCGCCGCGCTCGGTCGTCGCGTTGCCGAGCAGGCGATTGCCCACCCAGTCGAGCGCTCCAGTTACTCGCAAGCCGGCGGAAGCGGCGAACAGGGCGGCGATCATCACCACCGCCTGGTTGGCAAATCCCGAGAGTGCCTGCTCGACGGAAAGCACGCCGGTCACGCAAACAATCACCAGCCCGGCCAGAAACAACATGTCGACCGAGACGGTACGCCGGTATTGCATCGCGAGGAAAATCACGACCGTCACGGCGATCGCAATCATTCCTTCCGGCTTCAGAGCCGGTTGTTGCGCGAGCAGCAAAGCTTGCGATAGAGTAGAGTCTGGCAACAACTTGGGCGCTCAGTTCACGGAAGTGAATTGTGAGAAAACATGCAACAAAACCATCCCGCTACGTTCGTCCAGTAGGAAGTTCTTCGCAAGACACGAATCCGCAGCGGCCAGCTCCGCATTCTGCGGTGCCGCCCCCGAGCCGCTGGTGACTCTGCGCGTCTTGCCAATTGTGAGGCCCAATTCTCCCCAAACCAAGTCCTCACCACAAGTTAGGAGCAGGACTTGGGTGTGAATGTTCGGATTAATCATGTCGGCCCGGCTGCAAGGCCCTATTTCGTTCGTCGGCTGACAGAATATCCTGCCTCACTCGCCGGATCTGCCCAATTTCTTGTGGCAGGCTTTGGGCGGTCAGCTTAAACTGAAGGTAACCGGTAATCTAGAATTTCACTAGCTGACGGCGATAGGGAATCCCTGCGCTGGAGCGGTCGGTTTTCCGGAACAAGCCCACCGCGGCGCAGATGGTACAGAACGGGAGCGCTTCAATGCGTCATTATCATTTCATGGCTCGGCAATTGGTTTCTTGGCAAATCGTGGCAGGTCTGCTGCTGGCGATGGCTTCACTCAACCTTCACGCCAATGCGCAAGCTGCTGAGTCGGCGCGGCTGATGACCTATCAACAGGACGGGCAAACTTTCTATGCCCTCAGCCTGGTTTCGGACGTTGTGCGGCCGCAGCCTGACTCCAGTTCGATCGTGGTGTTGTTCGACACCTCGGCGAGTCAACAAGGTGCGTACCGCGAAGCAGCACTGAGTTCGCTGCAGGCATTGGTGAGCAACCTGCGACCGAACGATCAGGTCGAGCTGCTGGCCGTTGATTTGAGCGTGAAAGCTTTGACGACGGCACCTGTCGCGCCGGGTAGTCAAGAAATGCAAGCGGCCGTCGCGTCGCTCAATGAGCAAATTCCGCTTGGTTCAACCGACTTGGCCGGCGCACTCGAAGCGGCCACCGAGCGACTGCAATTCAGCGACAACGGACAGCGGACCATCCTTTACATCGGCGACGGCATCAGCGTTGCCAACTTGCTCGATACCCCCGAACTGACGAAGGTCGTCAACAAGTTGCGTGAAGCACGCGTGTCGGTTTCTAGCTTTGCCGTGGGGCCAAAGCTCGATGCCCAGCTGTTGGCTGTCTTGGCAAATCAGACGGGTGGTAATTTGTATGTTCAGGCCCCGATGGTCTGGCAAGACGAGAACGAGGGAATCACCGACGCGCGGGCGCAAGCCGAGAACGCGCGTCAGGCAGAAGTCGCCGGCAAGCACATGGCCGATTGGGCAGCCGCAACGGTTCTTTGGCCCCAACAGGTTCGGTTTGCGAGCGAGCTCGGCCAGACGTATCCAGCGAACGTGCCGCCGCTGCGATCAGATCGTGATTCCATCGTCCTAGGCGTGACCAGCGACCCATTACCAGCGTCGATTTCCGCCACCATTCGGGCTGAGGGAGTCAATGGTGCCGCAGACATTACTTGGACGGCCGAACCAGAAGCCTCGGTGGAGGATCACGCATTCTTGGCTGATATCATCAAGGCCGCCGAAGCTGACGAGGGCCTGTCCTTACCGACCATTGGCACCGTTGGACTAATGGAAACGGCTCGTCTCGTCGGCGCGCGAATGGACCAACTCACGCGTTTAGCCGAACGCGCTGTCGCGATTGGCGATCACGAAACGGCCAAGCGAATCGCAGACGCGGTGATGCAGTCTGATCCAGGAAACGTGCAAGCCCGCACGGTTCAGCTGGTTGTGGACCAAGCTGGTCCGGTCGACCAATTGCAAGGACCGGTTGTTGTGGAAACGCCCGCCCCATCGGTTGCCGAGCCCTCTGGTGACATTTCGCTCGTCCAGGGCCCGGTTGTTACCGAGGTCCCCGTGGCCGCTGGCGGCCTGCTCGACGAAGTGGTGGACGGCGGCGAACTGCTCGACCGCGTCGAAATGGAGCGCCGCGTGTTCGTCGAGATGCTTAGCAAAGAGATTCAGAACACCCTGATCGATGCCCGGGCACAGATCACGACCAACCCGGCGGTTGCGATTCAAGACCTTAAGCTCGCCTTGGAGAGTGTCCAACGCGTAGCCGATCTCGACGCGGGCAAGCGCGCCGAGTTGGTGAGCAAGCTCCGCAATGCACTGAAAGAAGCCAACTATCAGGCTTCGCTGAAAGACGAACTCGACCGCCAACGTGAGGAGCAGCTGGCGGCCAGTCGAGCGCAAAAGCTGATCAACGAGCGACTTACTCGTCGCATCGAACGAGAAAAGCAATTGATGGATCGCTTCGACGCCCTAGTGGACGAACGTCGTTTTCTTGAAGCTGAAGAGGTTGCGCAAATCGTTGAGGAAATCGATCCCGAAGGTGTGACCCCTCGCGTTGCCACACACTGGGCTCGTTTCAAACGACATGAGTACCTAATGGCTGCCGCACGTTCTGCGCGTTGGCAGGCGACATGGGATGCATTTTACACAATCGAATTGGCGCACATCCCGTTCCCGGACAATCCGCCAATCGTCTATCCCGACGCGGAGGTTTGGGAAGAACTGACCAAGCGTCGCGAACGTTGGGCTTCAGTCGATCTGAGCGCCCAATCAAAGGCCGAGGAGCGGATTCAAGCCGCTCTGCGAAGTCCGCTGAAGCGCCGGCTGGACTACGAACCTGAGCAACTCAACACCATCATGGATGATCTCGAGGAAGACTATAATATTCCGATCGTGTTCGACAAATCGGCACTCGACGACGTGGCCATCAGCCCGGATTCGGAAGTTAACGTGAATCTGGACAACGTTTCGCTTCGCTCGGCGCTGAATATCATCTTCAAAGAGCCCGAACTGCAAGACTTGACGTATGTCATCGACGACGAAGTCCTGCTGATCACCACCGAGGACAAAGCAAATGAAACGCTTAAGGTGAAGGTCTACCCAGTCGCAGACCTGGTGCTGCCCGTGCAAACGCCGCCGTTGATTGGTGGTGCCGGTGGTGGCCTTGGCGGCGGCGGTGGCGGTGGTCTAGGCGGCGGTGGTGGCGGTGGTCTAGGCGGCGGTGGCGGCGGCTTCGGCGGCGGTGGCGGCGGCCTTGGCGGCGGCGGCGGTGGCGGCTTCTTCAATGTCGCGGACGATCTCGAGGCCGACGAAGCGGGCCAACCATCGGACGCGGCCGCTGATCAATCCAGCGACGTAAAGGTCAACTGGCAAGCTCGCTTTGCGAAGGAAACGATTGATCCTGCTGTAGTGCGCCGACAGGTGCGACAGCTGATGAAGTCGAAACAGACTTCTCAGGCGATCGATTTGATTCAGGCTGCTCTACAACACGGTCAGGCGCAGCCTTGGATGTACGAGTCGTTGGGCATCGCCATGGAGTTAGATGGTCGTCCCAAGCGCGAAATTGAACGCGTGATCATGTCGGCTTGCGACTTCAGCGATTCCGCTGACGAGTTGATGCTGATCGCCAATTACCTGGCCCACATCGGCATCGATTCGCGGGCTGTGGAAGTCTACCAACAAGTGGTCAAGGTCTCGCCCTTGCACCACGAAGCTTATGCATTGGGACTGCGTGCGGCCCAACGTGCCGAGGATTTGGACGGAATACGATGGGCAACCGTTGGTGTGTTGTCCAATGACCTGCCCAAGCAACAGCAAGCCGTCACCGACACGGCCCGACGTGTGGCGAAATCGGTGCTCGACGAGTTGAAGGCAGCGGGTGACACAACGGCGCACGACGAGTACTACCGACAGCTGGAGAAAGCGCTGGCCCGCGACGTGATCATCCGAGCAACTTGGTCGGGCGATGCGGATGTCGACCTGATCGTGGAAGAGCCGGGCGGGACGGTCTGCTCGTTGCATGAACCGCGTACCTCCGGTGGCGGCGTGTCCTTGGGCGACGACTATTCCAGCTACAACAAAGACAGCTCCAAGGGGCACACCGAACAGTACTCCTGTGCCAAGGGCTTTCCAGGCACGTATCGCGTGCGAGTTCGCAAAGTCTGGGGCGATGTCGTTGCCGACAAAGTCACGATCGAAGTTTGCAAGAACTTCGGCTCAAAGAACCAGCAGTACGAGAAGCAACGCATCTCGATCCCCGATGACTCGGATGCGATGGTGATCTTTGAATTGGACCAAAGTCGACGTGAAAAACCGTTGGAGGTCGAGAAGTTGGAAGTCGCCGTAAAACGCCAGGATGCGATCTCGCAAGCCGTGTTGGCCCAGCAACTTGCCGGGCTTTCTGATCCACGGATTGTTCCGCCGGTGGGCCGCGATCGCAGGGGAACCAACTTGCGTGATCGTCTCGCATTGGCCGGGGTGCGTGGAGCCGTTGGCTTCCAGCCGATCATTCAAACGTTGCCCGAGGGTACGCAATTGCAGGTGACCGGCGTCGTCTCACCCGACCGTCGGTACGTGCGTATTCAGGCATCACCCTCGTTCACTGGCATCGGCAACGTCGAGACGTTCACATTTGCCGGTGCTCCCACGGGTGGCGGCGGCGGCCTTGGTGGTGGCGGAGGTGGCGGCCTCGGCGGTGGTGGCGGTGGCGGGATCTAATTGCCGACCACGCCGGCGAATCACCATTGCTCCGCAGCTTCGACTCACAGCGGCCAGGCGTCGCCCAGGGTGGCGCTCTGCAACTCGGTGAGTTGGCCGATGCCCGACTGGGCGACTTCGATGAGCGCTAACAGCTGATCGTGGCTAAACGTGGCTTCCTCGCCGGAGCCCTGTACTTCGACGAATTGGCCGCTGCCGGTCATCACGACGTTCATGTCCACGTCGGCGCGGACGTCTTCGCTGTAATCGAGATCGAGCAGCGCCTGGCCGTCGACGATGCCGACGCTGACCGCGGCGATCGAATCGGAAATCGGCCTCGCCGACCGGTCGATATCCTCGATCGAGCGCATCGCTTCGACCAGCGCGATGAAGCCGCCGGTGATGCTCGCCGTGCGCGTGCCCCCGTCCGCCTCCAGCACATCGCAATCGACGGTAATCATTCGCTCGCCCAGCGCCGACAGATCCACCACGGCGCGTAAGCTGCGGCCGATGAGACGCTGAATTTCTGAACTCCGCCCATCAATCTTGCCACTCCGATCGCGCCGTTTGCGGGGCGATGTGCTCCCCGGCAACATGTTGTACTCGGCGGTCACCCAGCCCTTGCCTTTGCCCTCTAGCCACGGCGGGACGGATGCTTCGATACTCGCCGTGCAGAGAATGCTGGTGCGTCCGGCTTGCACCAACACCCGACCCGGAGCGGCGCCAGGCACATCGCGATTGATTTTGAAGGGGCGCAGAGTGCGAGAATTCTCCCGCCCGTCGGTCCTTGATGGCATGTTTGAGTGCTCCTTGGGACGGTGTTGAGTGCCTAACTATACATTTGCCGCTGGCCAACGGGTTCGAAGGCGTTTTTGATGTGCCGGACGGTCGGGCGGTGTTGATTCGCTGGCCAAACGACTTCGACGATGTCGAAGCGACTGGCATACTCCAACAGTCCGTGCGATTTCAGAAATGCCAGAGCCGCACGGGTCTGGCGTTGTTGTCGCTCCGTGTCGACGGCTTCGGCCGGGCGGCCTAGTTCAGCGTCGCGGCGGGTCTTTACTTCGACGAACACAACGGTCTGGCCGTCGACCGCGATGATGTCGACTTCGCCGTAACGCTGCCGGTGCCGACGGTGGACGATTTTGTAGCCGAGCCGCTTCAGATAGCGTGCCGCGGCAATTTCCCCACGCTCTCCTAGCGTTTTTGGCTGGAACCTTCGCTGCAGCCACGCGCTGACCGACATGCCGCACCGCCCTTTGGCAATGGGCAATCGCCCTACTTTTTGGCTCGCTCGACGCGGCGTTCCTTGAGGCGGACTGCCTTGCCGGTACGCTCGCGGAGATAGAACAGCTTCGCGCGACGAACCACGCCGCTACGCTTGACCTCGACCTTCGCGACGCGAGGCGAGTGCAGTGGAAACTTGCGTTCAACGCCCTCCCCTGCCACGATCCGACGGACGGTGAACATCTCGCGTGAACCGGAGCCATTGCGGGCGATCACCACCCCAGAGAAGACCTGAATGCGTTCCTTCTCCCCTTCGAGAATCTTCGTGTGCACGTCGACCGTATCGCCGATTTCGAATTCTGGCGGATTTTCTTTCAGGCTGGTGGCTTCGACGCTTTTGAGAAGTTCTTGGCTCATGGCTTGGGTTCCTGCTTCGGTGTCTCTGTGTGCTCCAGCAAATCGCCGCGTCGCTCGCGGGTCCGCTCAAGACTGTTTTGTTCGCGCCACCTGGCGATCGCTGTGTGGTCTCCGCTGAGCAACACCTCGGGAACTTGGAGTCCTCGATATTCTCGCGGCCGGGTGTATTGGGCGTGCTCCAGTAACCGTTTCTTTTCCGGGTAGGGACCGCTGGAAAACGAATCCAGCCGGCTGCTGTTCTCGTCTCCTAATACGTCGGGCACCAGTCGGATCACCGTGTCGATCAGCGTCATCGCGGCGACTTCGCCGCCGTTGAGCACAAAATCGCCCACCGAGATCTCGTCTGGCTCGAGCAGGTCGCTCACGCGTTGGTCGAATCCCTCATATCTGCCACACAGCAGCAATAACCGCTTGTGAGTGGCAAGTTCTTCGACCAGGGTTTGGTTCAGTTGTCTTCCTTGTGGGGTGAGCAGGACTACGTGTCCGGGCTCTTGGTCATGTCCTTGTACGTCTTCAACTGCTTCGACCACCGGTTCGGGCTTGATCACCATGCCGGGTCCGCCGCCAAAAGGGCGGTCGTCAACGCATTTGTGTTTGTCTCGGCTCCAGTCGCGGATGTTGTGCAGGTGAATGGAAACCAGTGAACGTTCGATGGCGAGCTTCAGCAGGCTCTGGGTCATGTAGCCCGAGAAAATCTCGGGAAACAGCGTCAGCACATCGAATCGCATTTGGCCACTATTTCACTGGGGGCCTACTCTTCCGTTTTTGGAGCTTCCTCCTCCGCCGGTGTTTCATCGGTAGCGGCCGCTTCCGCGGGTGCTTCGCTCGCTTCGGCAGCTGCGGATTCGCCAGACCCTTCCGCTTGTTCTGCCGGCTTTGCTTCGGACTCTGCCGCGGGTTGTTCTTCTTCGGGCTTCTTGGGAGGCGACGCGGGGGCGCCCGGGTCAGGAATGGCTTTGGGTGCCGCCAGTTGCTCCAGGGCTGCCTTTTGCTGTTCCAGATGGGTGCCGTCGGTGCCGTACTTCTTGATGAGCACCGCGACTTTTTCGGTGGGCTGTGCCCCAACGCTTAGCCAGTAGTCAATCCGCTCGGCCTTGAGGATGGCCCGCGCATCGGTGTTCTTGACGCTGGTGTCATAGGTGCCCAATTCCTCCAGGGCACGGCCATCGCGCGGTGCTTTGCTGTCGAACGCACATACTCGATAGTAGGGCCGATGGGTACGTCCCATCTTTTTCAAACGAAGCTTGACTGCCACGAATCTCTCCTAAGATCTGCTAACGCACACTGGCCTGGGAGGGCCTCAATCGAATCGCCCATTTTGGCAGATTTTGGGGCCTTCTGGAAGCCCCCTACAGCCGGCAAACCTTGCCAAAATTAGTCCGCATCGCCGTCCTTACCATCCTCGTCGTCGCGTCGCTTATTCCGCTTGTTCCGCTCGTCTCGCTTGCGGCGGCGCATCTCCTTCTCTCGCTCTTTCTTGAGCTTCGCCCGCTCTTTTGGGCTCAGACGCTTGCCGGTGCCTTGTTTTTTCTTGGAGAGCTGGGCGTTGGGGTCGGACATGCCCGCTTGCATCTCCCGCACCATCTTCATGCGCTCTCTCACGCCTTTGCCGGCCATCTGGGTCATCATGGTCGACATCGCGTCGAATTGCTTTACCAGGTCGTTTACCTCGTGAGGTTCGACGCCCGAGCCGGCCGCAATCCGCCGTCGCCGGCTCTGGTCGATCGTCTTCATCGGGTTGCGGCGCTCGTCGGGGGTCATCGAATCGATGATCCCAAACAGCCGCTTCATGTCCTGCTCGGGGTCCACGTCGTCCATCATGTCGGTCAGGCCGCCCATGCCTGGGATCATGCCCATTACTTTTTGCAGCGGGCCGAGTTTGTTGATTTGCTTGAGCTGCTTCTTGAAGTCGTCGAGCGTGAACTCGCCCTTCTTCATCCGCTCTTCCTGAGCGAGCATTTCGTCTTGGTCGAACTCACGCTGCGCTTTTTCGACCAGCGACAAGATGTCGCCCTGGCCCAGAATCCGACCGGCCATGCGGTCGGGATGGAACTCTTCCAGCGCGTCGAGGTGCTCGCCGGTGCCGATGAACTTGATCGGCACGCCGGTCACCTGCTTGACGGAGATCGCCGCACCGCCGCGGGCGTCGCCGTCGAGCTTGGTCATGATTACGCCGTCGAGTTCCAGCGCCTCATTGAACGCCTTAGCGCTGTTGACCGCGTCCTGGCCGGTCATGCCGTCCACGACCAGATAGACCTGCTGGGGATTGCACCGTCGGTCGATTTTCTCGAGCTGCTGCATCAGCTCGTCGTCGACGTGCAGCCGGCCGGCTGTGTCGAGAATCACCGTGTCGGCACCCAGTTGCTTCGCCTGCTTGACGGCTGCGTTGCAGACCTTGACCGGGTCCTTCTCCTGCCGATCGGAATAGACGTCGACGCCCAGTTGCTCGCCGAGCACGTGCAGCTGATCGATGGCCGCAGGACGCTGCAAGTCCGCGGCAACCAGCAGTGGCTTGCGCCCCGCGTCCTTGAGCATTCGCGAGAGTTTGCCACAGCTGGTGGTTTTTCCCGAACCCTGCAGACCGCACATCATCAGCACCGTTACCTCGCCCTTGCCCTGCAAATGCAGCGAGTGATCGACCGGGCCCATCAGGTTGATCAACTCCTGATGGACGATGCCGACGATCTGCTCGCTGGGGTTGAGCGACTTGAGTACGCGCTCGCCGAGCGCTTGCTCGCTGACGCGGCTCATGAACTCCCGTACGACCGGGAAGCTGACGTCCGCCTCGAGCAGCGACTTTTCGACCAGTTTCAGGCCGTCGCGCATGTTCGATTCGGACAGCTTGCCCTGACCACGCAGTGACTTGAACGCACTGGATAGACCGTCTTGGAGGGCCTCAAACATCGATGGGCGAATCCTATCGCGGGGAAAAATGGGTGCGAATCTGCGATTCTAACGCATTCTGCCGCTCACGGGCAATCCAATCGATTCCTTGGCCAAGCCGGCACCGATGGCCGCCCCTTCGTCAGAACCGTCACGATCGAGTTGAACGCCAGAATTCCCCAGTTGTCGGGTTGGTCAGCCCACCGCTGAGTGGACAGCCACAGGAACGTGACCAATGAACAGGTAGGGGAATGCTTGCGTTCCTCCCGACAGCCAGCGTCCGCGCCGAAAACGCCGCAGAGGACAACACCATGACCAATCAAATCTTCACGCCCGAAGTCAATACAATCTCACCCCCGCCAAGCCTCTTGCCCTCGACAAGTCCGCAGCTGGAGCGTGAGGAAAGTCCGCCTGTGAAGTTTGTTCCCGTCGAACCGCAGTCGTTCGAGGAAACAGGCCTCGAATCCGAAGACCTGCAGGCGCTAATTCTCAAGTTGCTGGTCAATCGCGCGACGATGACCAGTCGTGGGCTGTCGGAAAGCGTGCAACTACCCCGTCCGCTGGTGACCGAAGCGCTGGAACAGCTGCGTACGGAACTGTTGATTTCCATCAAAGGCTCCGCCGGACTGGAAGACTACCATTACCAGCTGACCGAAGCTGGTTTCGAGCGGGCTCGCCGCCTGCTGAAGCAATGCAGCTACGCCGGTGTCGCGCCCGTGCCGCTGGAGACCTACATCGATGCGATGCAGCGCCAGTCGTTGCAGAACAGCCGACTCACGTTCGAAGACCTGCAGTCGACGTTCAAGAACTTGCGACTCGATCCGACGCTCGTCAGTCAACTGGGGCAGGCGATCAACGACGGTCGCGGACTGTTCTTGTACGGCCCTCCCGGCAACGGCAAAACAAGCGTATCAGAACTCGTCGTTAGTTCGTTTGGCGAGTTTGTCTGGATCCCCCACACGATCACCATCGATGGCGAGCTGATTCGCCTCTACGACCCGCGCAGTCACGAAGCAGTAGAAGCCGAAGGGCTAAAACAGGTCAGCTATGACCGACGTTGGATTCTCATTCACCGCCCGACGATCGTCGTCGGTGGCGAACTGACGATGGCGCAGCTCGACCTGCAGTTCAACGACATGACTGGCATCTGTGAGGCTCCGGTGCAAATGCGGGCCAATTGTGGTGCCCTGGTGATTGACGATTTCGGTCGGCAGCGGATGCCTACGTCCGAGTTGTTGAACCGACTGATTGTGCCGATGGAGAAGCACCACGACTTCCTCAATCTCGCCAGCGGTCGGCAACTGTCCGTACCGTTTGACATGCTGCTAGTGTTCTCGACGAATCTGGAGCCGAGCGATCTGGTCGACGAGGCCTTCCTGCGACGGATCCCGTACAAAATCGAAGTCAACAGCCCTGATGAAGCGGAATTTGCAAGCCTGTTTCTAGAACTGGCACAGGACTTGGGATGCGAGTGCGACGCCGAAGCGGTTGCCTACCTTCTGGAGGCTCATTACGCAAAGGCCAATCGACCATTGCGCTACTGTCATCCTCGCGATCTGCTTCGACAGGTCCGCAACTTTTGCGAATTCCATGCTCGCACCTTCGAAGTGAGCCGTGAAACGATTGATGTTGCCGTGCGGAACTACTTCGCCGGACTGTAGACGGTCATGCGATCGGCGATTGCCGGAACCCGACTGAGCGACTATGATGGCTCATCTCGGGGCGTGGCGCAGTCTGGCTAGCGCACCTGGTTTGGGACCAGGGGGTCGGAGGTTCGAATCCTCTCGCCCCGACTTTCAAAAAACGCTGATTTTCTAGGACGAAATACCTGTCGATGGTCGGCAGTGCAGCCTGTTTCAAATGGAGCGCAAAACGGTATTTACCGTTTTGGCTCTCTCCAGGTACCGCTGGCACAAGGCCAGCCTCGTCTTCATCTCTTGCCTCAGCGCGCATCAGTGGGCAAGTATTCAACAAGTACGTGGTCTGTGAGTACTGGGGATAGTGAGCCGACGTCATCGGGTCGGATGCAGTTGAGCTGTACTGCTCAAAGACCGCATCTATTGAGTCGTGAGCCAGTGGGTTGCTGTCAGCAGTCGCAGACAATGTTTGGGTGTGCTGCAATGAAGCTCCGTTGAACTGCTGCCCTTCTTGTCCAGTCATTGCCGAGTAATCTGCGAGCGGTAGAACTGCCGCAAGCGGTGCGGTTTCTACGAGCGAAAAGTTATCGAACGCGAAGTAATCCCCTTGGGCGTAGTTGTAACCAGCATACTCAATGCTGACTACCAAGTATTCGTAGCCCTCGGTGCCCAAATCGATGTCAAACGATTGCGTTTGCCAGTTTGGAATCTGACTTAGCGCAACGTTCACGTCCACGAGAGTGGCCACCTCCGGTGCCGTCATCGCATGGATCGGTGAGGGAACTCCGTCGTCGAGGTCAAACTGGCCGTTGACGCCAAACAGTTGTACATGGAGCAGATTGGCCTGACTTGCCGCGTCTGTGGCGATCACGTCGAACGAGAACGTCTGCTCGCCACGACGGACATGCTCGTCACGGACGATTTGACCAAGATTGCCCAAGCCGAACTGAGGTGTCCCGATCTCAGCGAACCCAGACGCGTTGCGAACGACATCGCGCGAGATCCAGCCGTCACCGCGGCGCTCACTCGCAAAGCGATAGAACTCGCCTTCGAAGGAACCGGCATCAGAGAAGTCGGCATTAATCCAGGGATTACTGGTTGGGTTTGCGATAGCGGAAACGACTTGGGTAGTAGCGGTGGAACTGCCATCATCGTCCCATACTCGGAGGCCGACGGGGTAGTCGCCCGGGGTGTCAAAGTTCACGGTCAGCGTCCTGCCAGATGCATCGTCGTACTGTCCGTCGTTGTCGAGGTCCCAGGCGTAGGCCACTATGCCATCGTCGCCTGCGCGGACCTCGGGACTGGGGTCAGGATCAAACGAGGCGGCCGCGTCGAGTCGAACAGAGATTCCTTCTCCAGCTGTGAAGCTAAATGCCGCGGTGGGAGCGATGTTTGTTGCCGATCCGCGGGTATCGAATGTCGAGGCTTCGTCCAAAATAAACAAGTCGGAAAAACGATCGGCTTGCGAATTCGGATTGCTGCGATTGGTGGGGCTAAAGGCGTGTTCGACGTTGGCGAATTCCGCATTGCGCAATTCACTGGTGGCGTAGGGAGTAATTCGTTGTAGCGCGGTATCCAATGGGCTGAAGACTTGATAGCCGTACTCAAAGCCTTCCAGTCGCAAGCCATCGAAGAGAATGTTGTTCGCCTCGGTGTGATTGTGGCTGATGCCGATGCCTGATGAATTGTTGGCTTGTTGCCCTAGACTGGCGAAATACGGTACGGGACTGTCGACATCGCCGACGATCAGTCCGTCAACAAAGTCAAAACGCGTCGAATAAAAGTTCTGCACTCCGCTTTGCACATTCCAAATCGTGAAGTTCTCAATCGTCGAACGGAAATCGTGGGCGAGAAAGGTTGGAAACGTAAATGTGCCTTCCATGTTGCCGCTGTCGCGATTGTGTAGCCAAGTATGAATGCCACGAAAGCCGTTGTACGATGTTAGGCCATCAATTCCGCGGGTGGGAATATTGTTGGGCGTAACAAAGTCGAAGCCCGCGTCGACGATGGCCTGCCGTACGATCGGATCTTCGATCAGGTCGACCGAGATCTGCTCGACGTTTGCTAGCCCGTCGGTATTGTGAACCAAATCAAAGCCGGCAGCATTCGTGCTCACCGCGATATTGTCCTCCATGCGAATCCCGAAACCGCCGCCTTGCACCCAATAGCCACTGCCGACAAAGCCCAGGTCGAATCTCGGTCCGCGTAGCGTTTGAAACAATGCGCCATCGTCGAAATCGTTGACCAGATCGCCCGTGGTTTTGACGACCAGATTGTTCCGCCATAAACCAAGTTCGTTGCCGTCTTCGGCGACGATACCCGCACCGACCACGTCGAACACAACATTGTCTTCCAGCACCACGTTGCTATCGTGATGGACGATTCCCCAGCCGGGTGTGCCCCACACGACATTGCCGGTGATCCGAGCAGCAGGCCCATCGAGGCTGCCCGCCCCGAGACGATGGGCATGCAGTCCGTAGCGCCCCCGGGGGTTCGCACCGGTTCCGGGTGAGCCGTCAAAATTGCCGATCGCCGCCGGGTCGTCGACGATTTGCCGCTTATCAGTGCGGCCGAGGTCGCGGAACTGCGCGTGATGGATCTCGGCGTTGATGTTATGCATGACCATGAAGTGGCCGCGCTCCTGAATCCCGACCGACGAATCGCTGGAGCGAATGACCACGTTTCTTGTCAAGTTCGCGACGTGGATCAATAACTCGTCCGCGTCGAAGGTCTCACCGTCGGGTCGTTGATGATTCCATAACAGGCTGGTCAGTCCGTCGTCGATTGCATCTTGATTGGTGACGTTGTTGAAGAAGACGCGCACGCGGCCGTCGACGATTTCGAAGCTGGTGATCTCCAATAGCTCGTCACGAAATCTAGCGTTGTCGGCATCAGCTGCGACAATTGCAGCCGCCTGGCCAGCATTGTTGAGCAGCGAAGCATCGACTTCCGTTCCTGCCAACAACAGCGTGTCGCCGACCTGCCAGCCATTTGGGATCGCTGCCTCCGATAACTCGATAAACGACGCGCCTGCCAAGGCATCGCCCGCGAGCGTGGTATGTTCCGCTTTCTCGGCTCCGTAGATGTTTGTACGGCCGTGGCTGATGAATCCGCGACCGACACGTGTGGGGTCTTCGGCCTGACTTAGCGGGCCGCCCGTGGTGTCAATCAATATTTCTGCTGTAACGTCTGTGGCAATGGCTGCCGTATTCGTCCCGATATTGATGGTTGAACGGGAGGCGGTGGCTAGGGTTTCGACCAGTAGCCGCGTGTCGATGTCCTGCTGAAAGGTCAATACGCCATCAACCCGTAGCCATTCCAGCGGCACATCGCTCTGCAGGTCGTAGATTACTTCAACCGTGCCGTGAATCAACACGCGGTCGCCGGCTACGGGCACGGCACCAGTCGACCACGTCGCTGCATCGGACCATTGTCCGTCTTGGACCGCTACGTTGGTCGCCTCGGCACTGTCGACCAAAGCGTACAAGGCGGCGTGCTCGCCGGCACGAATCTCATCACCCGGAGTACCGTGAGCGGGCGGCCGCTCGGTGAGTATCATCGTCGCGATCGCTTCCAGACCTGCGGAATCCCGCGCCGTGTAGTCAAAGGAACGCACGACCGCAGAGTCGTCGGGCGTGAAAAACACCAGACCATCACGCAACTCGGCCGTTCCGCCACTGATGTTGCTGATGCCAGCGAGCATCAGCGGCAGACCTTCCGGGTCACAATCGTTGGCGAATAATTGCGAAGGGATGATGACAGCCGTTTCGGAATAATGTATCTCGGCTGAGTCATTCTCCACAGCCGGGGCGAGGTTCTCTCGCGTATTGCCGAAGCCAGTCTGCCAAATGAGGAAGTCCGGTCCACTGACCACACCATCTTGATTGCCGTCGGCCGCGAGATCGGCACCGACAGCTCCGTACGAGGATCGCCAGACGGAGAGGTCCGCGGTTTCCACTGCATCATTGCGGTCGTAGTCGCCAGCGAGCGGCGCGACTGATGCAGCCGTAAGCAGCAGCCGATCTTCGAGTTTCTCGACGGCGCATACACGCTTGCGGTAGGGTTGATCACGTAGTACGACGGGCCTCTTCGTAAAAAAATGCACAGCCTCTGCTCCTGTCGCTGCGAGAACAGCGACGTACTGTGGATATAAGAGAAGTTCGTTCCGGCTCCGCCAGCGTAGCAAAAATCGCCAAAGCGGCAAAACATTTTTCAAAGCGACGCTGCGACGGCCGACCCTGGCTTAGATCGGACAATTGACTGGTGGTAAAGGTGATGGCGCCCGAGGTAGGTCGAGCTTCAGAGCAGCGGTTCAGTGCTAGGTTTCGCTAGCATTCGAACAACAATTATCGAGGGCTGAAGTCGCTAAGGTTGGTGTTACTTGATGCTAGAAAACCACGGCGGCGATTCGTCCCGTCTAGCGACCTACTGCGCCAGGAAAAGCGGTCGATTGGCGTGTTGGACGGCGTGCAGCATCGTCTCGCCGAAGATGCGTCGCAGCAGCAGGCTTTTGTTGCTGTTGCCCATGACGATGAGATCGGCTTTCCAGTCGCGGGCATACGGGAGCAAACTCATCTTCGCTCCGGAAGGCCTATAGTCTGAGTCCACGCAGTATCCGTGTGACTTCAGATAATCTACCGCGTCACGCAGCAGTGCCTTCGAAGCAGGCTCGTCGTGATCGAAGGTAACGACACGGGTTTTCGCATCTGGCCACAACCGCAACTGAGCAAATCGTTTCATTGCCTTGGCCGATTCCATCGATCCGCTGTAGGAGACGAGTACCCGATCGACTTTCGCGTGTTGCGGGGCGACAGTAATCAAGGGCCGAACCCCTGCCTGAACCAGACGGACGAGTTCTGCGGGCGGCTCGTCGATCACGCCGTGCTCGAACAGATGTCCGAGTCCGCACACGATGATGTCGTGATAGCGCGCCCAGTGCGCCATGCACTGATACGGTTCGCCTTCGGCACGGTACATGGTGTAAGGGACCTCTGCCCGAGTCGCGGCTTCTTTGAAATCCGCTGTGACCTTGTCGATGATTCGGCTGGCCTTGGCGAGTCGGTGTTCGCGCAATTCGGCTGCCACCATACCCGCACCTACCGGAACTGGGCCGGTGGCAGCGAGTCGATCCGTGTCGAAGATGCACAGGCCCGTCAGCGAGGCCTGTTGCGTGCGTGCCAAGTCGATGGCCAACTCGGTCGCGGCCGAAGCGTATTGTTGGTCTCCCAGGCCCACCAGTATGCGGCGAATCATAACAGTTGTTCCTCCTCCCAAGCCATAACACCACCAAACCTACCGAAGTACCAAGACCGGGCAGGGTGCCAAACGCACGACCCGCTCGGCCACCGAGCCGATCAGTATTCGAGTCAGACCTGTTCTTCCATGCGACGGCATGATGATCGCCCCGACGGCCAGGTCTTTCGCGTATTCAGTGATCCTTTGACCGGGATCGCCAAACGCTACGTGGAATTGCACACTTCGGTAGCAATCCGCCGTGAACGTCTTACGAAAATAGTCATGCACGTTCTCTCCGCGAGTCTCCTCCGAGAGATCCCCCCCAGTGCCCGCTGGAGAAATGACGGACACGTCCGGATCAACGTGCATGACGTGTACCAAGTAGGGCTGGGTAGCGAGTTCTAGAGCAGTCTGAATGGCACGCTCTGACGTGTCACCAAAGTCGATCGGCACGAGCAGCTTGTTGTTGGTAAAACAGCTCACGGTTTCTCGCTTCCGCTTGGGATCAACCCTCCAACGAGACCAACATCTTGAGCACGTCCGAGGCGCTCAGCACGCCAATTGGCCGTCCGTCCGAGTCGACGACGACCAGCCGGTGAATATCTGCGGCGACCATATACTTGGCCGCGTCGACCACCGCCCGGTCGGCGGCAACAGTTTGCACAGCGGTCGACATATGGTGACCGACCAGGTCTTCGCCTGCGGGCTCGATGTAGAGCGTCTTGTCGGTCCCTTCGCGGGCGACGACAAAACCGTCTCCACAGTCATCGGTTGACTGACTCAGCCAGTGCCGTACAAGATCGGAGTTGCTCAGCACCCCAACGCACTTTCCCATCTCGTCCACGACTGGCAGGCCACCGATCCCACGCTCAATTAGCACGCGAGCCGCTTCGCATACTGAAGCGTTCTTGGAGATCGTCTGGACCTTGCTCGTCATGACGTCTTGGATCAAAGCCTTATCCAACTTGGTGCTGTTCATCTGTCAGCCCCGCTTTCTTGGCTGGCCCCGCCACTCACCCAGTGCAATCGTCCGCTCGGTCGCCCAATGGCTAGATCGCAATCTAAATTGCCGTTAGTGCAAGCTGAATCTGGTTCGCGGCGGAGAGTGGCTTCTGGGGCGTGACGTCTCGGTGGTCTCATCCTCGTCGTCCAATTCCATCGGCGATTTCACGGTCAGGACTGGGCACGCTGCTCTGCGCAGTACGCCTTCCGCGACGCTACCTAACAGCACCCGCGACACGCCCGTGCGTCCATGAGTGCCCATCACGATCAATTCCACTTGCTCTCGATCGGCGAAAGCAACGATTTCGTTGACCTCATTGCCAGTCACGTAGTGTCGTTTCACATCGACACCAGGTTTTGATGGTTTCACTTCGTCCAATCTGCCGCGCATCTCTTTTTCCAACTCGGCGGGGAACTCCGGAACGTAAGCCAATCCACCGTACCCCGCCATATAGGCGGCAGAGTCGTCTGCCACGTGCACGATATGCAGAGTTGCTCCGGTTTCAGCAGCCAATACGGAGGCGTAGCCCAGCGCCGCGTCACTTGACTCGGAAAAATCGGTCGGAAACATGATTGAGTTGAGTTTCATCGCTGGCTCCTTTCTTGGCCTGCTGTTGTTTCGAAGGCGACCTTTGAACGACCAACGATCAAAGCCGCACTAGTGAATATGGCAATCGGCGTGCCAATTAAAGTCGCGCTTGGCACGCGCAACGAAGCAGAATTAGCTGCGTGACATGTGCGTTTGGCACTACGCTTACCGTTGACTGAGCTATTCCGCACACTCGAGCAGCGCGTCCCTATCCTCGTCCGCGAGAGATAGATCGTCTCCAATGTCGCGGGATAGCGGTGTAGCTGGCGTCCTATGCGAGTCTTCTTGCCAGCTCGTGATCGGTACGACAGTTGCATCGATATCCATCGAGTATTGAGATGCAATCTTTGTGCGAACGTGCGACGTTGGTGCAGGCTGCATTCAGCCAGCAGCGGAGGACGGCCGATGACAACCTATGCTTCTACACGCGGTGTGGCATTGGAACGCGCCTACAAGCATTGGAGAGAACGCGGGGCGTTGTTGGAACTGACCAGCTCGCAGCCAGCCGCGCCTCCGCTGACGATTGCCATTAGTCGCGAAACCGGTGCGGGCGGTACTACCATCGCTGAAGAGATCGCGACAGAACTGGGCTGGCCGCTCTACGATCGAGAGCTTGTAGCGCAAATTGCCGAGGACACGGGAGTTCACAAAGAGTTATTGGAAAGGCTTGACGAAAAGAAACCGAATTGGCTCACGGACTGCCTGGAGGGGTTTTCGGATCAAAAGCATATCAGCGGAGCTGCGTTCGCAATTCGGCTGCGCAAGATTCTGCTGGCCCTCTACACTCATGGCAACTGCGTGATTGTCGGACGCGGAGCCGCACAAATCTTGCCTCCTAAGCATACGCTTCGCGTGCGATTCATCGCTCCCAAAGACGTCCGCATGGAACGGATGTCGAAAATTTTGGGACCTGCCGAAGACGTGGAGCAAGCAGTGCTGCAGTCGGACAAAGATCGCGAATCGTTCGTGAAGAGCTACTTCTTCAAAGATCCCAATTCCCATGCCGGATACGATCTGACGCTCGACACGTCGCGATTCTCGCGCGCGGGTTGTGCAGAGGTCATTCGAAGTGCCATCAAAGCTCATCACGAACACGCCGAACTTGGCTCTTGAGATTCGATCGGTTTTTCGGCCTCTCTTGCGACTCGCGGCAATCTGCCCAAGAATAGACGTAGTGCTACTTCTCCATACTGATGTGGGCAACAACTGAACTGGCGCGAGAGTCGAAGCTGCGATTACGACGAGGTGGGAAGCCGGGTCGGAGGTTATATGACCGGTAACAGCCGGGAATCGATTGAGTCACTGGAACGAGAATTTGGTCGAATTCTTGAGCAGTCGCTGGACGAGCTCTTCATATACGACGCCCAGTCGCTCGAATTTGTCCAAGTGAATCGTGGTGCGAGAGAAAACCTCGGCTATTCTTTGGAGGAACTTCGTCAACTGACCCCGGTGGATATCGAGCCGGAGCTTTCACGTAGCACATTCGAGGCTTTGGTCCTACCACTGCGCGACGGTAGCCAAAAGTTGCTGTGCTACAACACGGCCCACCAGCGCAAGGATGGGTCGCAATATCAAGTCGAAGCCCGGCTGCAACTAGCCACCTTTCATGGCACTCCGGTATTCATTGCGAGCGTTCGCGATACGACGGAGCGGCTGCAAGCGGAGGAAGAGCTGCGCGTCCGCGATCGGGCGATCGAATCTGTCGGCGTCGGAGTAGTGATTACCGATGCGACGTTGCCCGACATGCCGATTGTCTACTGCAATCAAGCTTTTCAGCAGATCACCGGCTACCACAAACGCGAAGTCATTGGTCGCAATTGTCGCTTTCTTCAGCAAGATGATCGCAACCAAGAAGCTCGGCAGGCAATTCGCGAATCGGTTCAACAAGGCCGCAAGTGCCAAACGCTAATCCGAAATTATCGCAAGGACGGGCAGCTGTTTTGGAACAAGCTGACCATCTCGCCAGTGAGGGATCAAGACGGATCGATCACGCATTTTGTGGGCCTAACCGACGATGTGACGGCGCGGATCGAAGCGGAGGACGATAAGCGGGACCGCGAGGTACGACTGGCGGCGATTCTCGATACCGCGGTGGAGGCGATTATCACGATCGATGAGCGCGGGATTTGTGAGGCATTCAATATTGCGGCCGAGCAGATGTTTGGCTACACGGCCAACGAAGTCATCGGCAGGAACATCTCGCTGTTGATGCCCTCGCCCTTTCGCGAAGAGCATGACGAGTACATCAGCACCTACTTGGACACACGAGAAAAAAAGATTATCGGCGTCGGCCGAGAAGTCGTCGGGAAACGTAAGGATGGAACCGAGTTTCCCATCTACTTGTCCGTGAGCGAAGTCCGGCTGAAGGATCGGCTGTTGTTCACCGGATTCGTACAAGACATGAGTCAGCGCAAGGCCGACCAGCAGCGACTCGTGCAGGCGGAACGTTTGGCGGTGTTGGGGGAGGCGATGGCCAGATTGGCTCACGAGGCGAGGAATTCCCTGCAGCGGATTCAGATCGCGGTGGAAACTGCCCGTATCTGTGGCACGTCGAATCAAGCTTTGGATTCGCAACTTGACTCGATCGAGAATGCCGCCGAAGGCCTAGATGCGTTGCTGGAAGAGCTTCGCAACTATGCCGCGCCAATGAGCCTGGAGAAGACAGAGTGTTCACTGGTGAACATTTGGCGGTCCGCTTGGCAGGCCATCGAGAGTGTTCGTGAGGGGCGCGAGACCAAGCTGTTGGAAGTCGTCCAGGACGAAGACGCCCGCGTCACGGCCGACCCGTTCCGACTGGGGCAGTTGTTTCGCAACATGTTTGAAAACTCGGTAGCTGCGTGTGACGATCCGGTCGTGGTCGCAATTTCAGTATCTCATCACGAGCAGCAATGGATCATTAAGCTCCGAGACAACGGGCCCGGGCTGACCAGCGAGCAGAGACAGCGTGTGTTTGAGCCCTTCTTCACAACAAAAACCAAGGGCACTGGGTTAGGTATGGCAATTGCGATTCGTATCGTCGAAGCCCACGGCGGTTCTATCCGCGTGGGCGATTCGCCGTTCCGCGGAGCGGAATTCATCATTACGCTCCCTTCGTAGGCAAATCAGCGTCCCCGTCGCCTGGTGCGTAGGCATCGCTCCTCGGTGTGCCAACTCGCACAGCGGTCGGGCTCCTAAGACACAATTTTTCCATGGAACGCTTGGATACTACGCATACGTGGGTTTCGGAGTTGCTTGGAGTCGCCAGATCCACAGCCCTGGAATTCGCCGAGCGAGCGCCCTTGCGAGTGGCACGACAGTTGCAACCTGTTCCGTTGTGTTGAAGTTGGGCAACAGTTTGTGGGTGTTGTCGCTTTAACGGGAGTTGTCCGTATCGGGGGCAATAGTGATGGCCATGGACGCTATGAAGAACGACTCACGCAGCAACGAAGCAAGTCGTGACGATAGCAGTCGAGACTCGCCGAGTTGTCCGGTTACTGATGCACTGCGGAGCAGCCGCTACACCGGGTTGACTCGAGTCCAATGCGAGTTTCGAGCAGGGCAAGCGACTTTGCAGGGTGAGGTTAGCAGTTTCTATCTGAAGCAGCTCGCACAGGAGATCGCCAAGAGAGTGCAGGGGGTCGAGGTGGTGCAAAACAGGCTGACGGTCAGTCTCGCCGAGACATGATCAACGAGCACTAACGACTGCAGGTGTCAGGCGATCCCTTCGATCTCACTTGGGGTGATGCTGTATTTCTCGATCAAGCGATAGAGACTTCGCCGACTGACGCCTAGGATCTTCGCAGAGCGAAGCTTGTTGCCATTCTCTTGCTGCAGTGCCTGCACAACGCGAGCACGCGTCAATGTAGCCAGGTCAATGTCCGTGTCGAGCAGAGCATGGTTTTTGGATTTTAGACTCCCCAACACCTCGGGGGGTAGATTCTCTTTTCTCAACACTTCATCTTCGGCCAGCATCTTTGCGCGCTCGATGGCGTTGATCAGCTGCCTGACATTTCCGGGCCACGAGTATTTTTCGATAATCTCCCGACACTCGGGCTCAAACTCCCAGCCGCCGCCCGCGCAATGATCAGCGAGCAGCAACCGATCCCCATCGCGGGCTCGCAGCGGTGGTAGCAAAATCGTCATGATGTTGATGCGGTAGAAGAGATCTTCGCGAAATCTCTTCGCCTCAACTTCCTGCGCCAAGTCGCGATTGGTGGCCGCCAGCAGGCGGACGTCGACGCGACGTTCTTTCAGCGAACCGACACGACGGAGCGAGCCGTCTTCCAGGACCCTGAGCAGTTTGGGCTGTAGCATCGGCGAAAGTTCGCCAATCTCGTCGACGAACAGTGTGCCGCCGTCGGCCACTTCAAAGAGTCCAGGCTTCGCAGTACTAGCGCCCGTAAATGCGCCTTTTTCGTATCCGAACAACTCGCTTTCCAACAGCTGTTCAGGAAGCGCCGCACAGTTAACGACGACCAATGGCTTGTCAGCACGTGCGCTGGATTCATGGATCGCACGCGCTACCAATTCCTTCCCAGTACCGCTTTCGCCCTGGATCAAAATCGGTTTGTCACTCGGCGCTGATCGGTCGATCAATCGAAACACTTCCTTCATCGCCTGCGAATCACCGATCATGTGGTGCGTCGGTGCGTGGTGCTTGACCAACTCTCGGAGGTGCCGATTCTCCTTTCGCAGCTTCCCCGCTTCCGCTGCTCTCTGAACAACGGCAGCTAGCTGCTTCATCCGAATGGGCTTTGCCAGAAAATCGTAGGCGCCGAGCTTCATGGCCTCCACGGCTTTCTCAATAGTGCCTTGGCCGGTGAGTAAGACGACTTCCGTCTCAGGGCTTTCCTTCTTGATCTTTTCCAGCAACTCAATTCCCGACATGCCTGGCATGACCATGTCCAGGATCGCCACGCCAAACTCGCGGCTCTGCATTCGCTCGTAGGCAGACTCGCCCGAGTCGCCATCTTCCACTGCATGACCGAGCTGTCGGAAGTAATTGACAAGACCATTGCGCAAGTCGTTGTCATCGTCGACAATCAACAAATCCAGTTTTGAATCCGACATAGTTATCCTAATCGTACGCAACCTATTCGGGACCGCGATCATACTCATTGTAGCCCATCCAATTGAGCGTTTCCGCCCGGCGGCGTGAAACCGTCCTGGGGCGCAGTGACGACGGGCGAGCGGCCGTCTTCGGTCGCTGTTCGCCCGAATTGCCTTTGTATTGGCACAACAGCAACTTGAGTGCCAAGTGGCTGACCAAAAGCGACACGATATCGCCACGTGCTTTCTGACTGGGGCGCCACTCCGAAGAGCTGAGGATCTCTGCACTTTCGACGTCACTGATTGTCATTGCCAGCCTTTATCCGGTAGGTGCTGACGATCGCAAACGAATTTCCTGCCGTTGCACCATGATCCGGTGCCAGATGTGTCGGACCGGACTTGTGCGAATTCGCACAACCGCACACGGCTATGGACCCACCGTTCGCTAGTCCCCAGGCACCATTGTCAACGTACTTCAACATCGCTCGTGACTTTGGCACAGGCCTTGCTCATTTCGCTGAGTTACTCGTCCTGCAGACATGAACTTTCGGAGTTTGAAGCCATGGTTGATCACGACTACGACCTTGCCTTTGCGGAATTGATGAAGACGGAGCACGACGACCTTTTTCGGAGCATTGAGGAAGTGAAAGCAGCGCTTCATGCAGACAGTTTCCAACGGCGCAGCGTCAGCGATCAGTTCGTTCACCTCTCGGAACTGATCGAGTCGCATTTCCGGCACGAGGAAGCCGGTGGATACATGCAAGAAGCCGTCGCGCGGGCTCCTCATCTCCGCAAGCGAGCAGCAAAGCTGCAAGAACAACATGTCGACTTGCAGGAGGAAATCGACAAGCTGCAACTCCTCGTGCACTCGGGAGTCGAATCGACATCTTGGCTGGAAAAAATCATTGCTGATTTCGACTGCTTCGCGTTGCGACTACGGGAACATGAAGACAATGAAGCTAGGCTTATCCAGGAAGCGTACAACCAAAACATCGGCACCCAGAAATAAATGCCCGTGATTTTTCGTCGTGCGCAGTTGCAACTGTATTGAGCGATGCTCAGATTCTCACAGAGGGCCAGTAATCTGGCCAACAGCTGCGATAGATTCATCCCCCCGAGACCCGGCGTTCCGTGTTCGAGTTGGTTCATGCGCTAGGGCCTCGTAGCCAGGTAGCGAGTGGCTTGGGCCGGCGAGTCGCATTGCGTTCGTCGCCGCACTTGTAGAGAGCCCTGCAAACTCGTTTCGTGCTTAAAATGCGGGGACTGAGCAGAACGGGGAAACTCAACAACCGTGCTCCAGCCTGCTTGTCATCCAGAAACAGCTTGGCATTCGTGTTAATATAGAGTGTGTCGACCCGTCCGATGCTACTGCACGAGAAACCATGTCCGAAGTACTTCGTCCGCGCATTCGTCAGCTCGAATTAGTCCCGCTCGAAGAAGGGGACGAGCCCAGCTATGCCTTGAGGGATCCGCACGGATTTGCCGGAACGGCGGCGTTACCGATGGGAGCGGCGATGCTGGTGACTTTGATGAACGGCCAGCGCACGCTGGGCGAGTTGCAGTCGGCGTTTACCGAAAAGGTGGGGCAGCAGATTGCGTTGTCAGACGTTGAACGCGTCGTCCAACAGCTCGACGAGCGAATGTTTTTGGACAACGAGAACTTCGCCGCACACAAGGCGGCGATTACCACCGCTTACGATGAACTCGACGTACGGCCCGCCGCCCATGCGGGTGGGGCCTACCACGGCGAACTAGATTCGCTGCAGGCGCAGCTGGCCGACTTGTTTACCTGCGAGGACGGCCCGGGACTGTTGCCGTGGGAAGGAAACACCAACGGCGATTTCGCCGGCGACGACCAACGGCGGTTGTGTGGCGTGATGAGCCCGCATATTGATCTGCATCGTGGCGGTCCGGCTTTCGCCTGGGCTTACGACCGGATCGTGGCTGAGTCGGACGCCGATGTCTTTGTCATTCTCGGCACCGCCCATACACCGTTGGAAGGCATGTACAGTGTTTCGCGGAAGCACTTTGATACGCCATTGGGAACGGTGCAAACCGATCGCGAGTTTGTCGATGATTTGCGTCGCCGATTCGTTGCGCGCGCTGGAGAGCAAGAAGCTCAACGCGTGTTCCATGATGAGCTACCCCACCGTCGCGAGCACTCGATCGAGTTTCAGACTCTAATGTTGCAGTATGTGCTGGGCGAGAAACGCAACTTCGCAATCGTACCGATTCTGGTAGGTTCGTTCCATCCGTTTGTGCTACACAATCGTTCTCCTGCCGAGTCACCTGTGGTCAGCGACTTCACGCAAGCGCTGCTCGAGACGATCGCCTCCTGCGGGAAGAAAGTCTGCTATATCGCGGGGGTCGATATGGCGCATATTGGACAACACTTCGGTGATCAAGAGCTACTGGACGACCAGCGGCTCAAACGCCAATGGGCCGACGATCAGGTGCTTCTTTCGGCGGCCTGCGAGGGTGACACCGAGGGTTGGTTCGTCCATGTCGCTGCCGTGCAGGATCGCAACCGCATCTGTGGTCTGGCACCGACCTATACCATGCTGAACGCCATGCAGCCCGGACGTGGGGAGATTCTGAGATACGATCAGGCAGTAGCCGACGATCGGACTTCCTGTGTCAGCTTCGCGAGCGTTGCTTTTTACGAGTAGGCTGACAGGTGTTGGGGGCGTGTGCTAAGCTAACGTCTCTGTTACGAACTCGGCATCCAACCTGTCGGTGAAACCTATGAAGCATCTACTACTTGTTGTTTACTTGGTTACGATTCTGCTTTCTTCCCATTCAAGCGCGGACCACTGGCCGCGGTGGCGCGGCCCCGAAGGGACTGGAGTCGCGGTCGCCGGCGACTACCCAGCTAAATTCTCCGCTGATGAGAACGTGCTGTGGAAAGTGGAACTGCCCGGAAGAGGCAGTTCGACGCCCGTGATTTGGGACGATCTCATCTTCGTCACCAGCCCAATCGATGGCAAAGATGGGGTCCTTTGCTACAACTTTGCTGGCGAAGAACTTTGGCGGGAGACTTTCGGCCCCGAGCGTGCGGGAAAACACCTCAACGGCACCGGCAGCAATCCGTCGCCGGTGACCGACGGCAAACACGTCGTTGTGTACTACAAGAGCGGCACAGTTGCCTGTCTGAGCGTTGATGGCGAGGTGCGTTGGGATACAAATCTGCAGGAGAAGTATGGAGAGGACACGCTGTGGTGGGATCTTGGCACATCCCCAATTCTCGCGGCAGGCAGCGCGGTGATTGCCGTGATGCAGGATGGCGATTCCTACCTCGCGGCACTAGACCTTGAATCGGGCGATGTAGCTTGGAAGCAGGAACGAAGATTTCCCTGCGAGAAGGAGTCGGATCAGAGCTACACCACACCGCGCCTGGTGGAGTTGGATGGTAAGGAAGTGATCGTGACCTGGGGAGCGGATCACCTGACCGGGCACGATGCGGTGAGCGGCGAACCGCTATGGGAATGCGGCGGTTTCAACCCTGAGAACAAGGGCATGTGGCGCGTCATCGCGTCGGCCGCAGTGGACGGCGATGTGGCGGTCGTACCATACGGTCGCGGCGATTTTCTGGCTGCCGTCAGCCTCGCTGACGCGCGAGGCGACATCACCAATTCTCACCGCCTGTGGGAGCGCGTTCGTATTGGGGCGGACGTGCCGACTCCCGTCCTAAGCGGCGAGACAGTCCTGCTGCTCACCGACAAGGGAAAGGTCTACGGTCTCAACAAGTACAGCGGCGACGAGCTGTGGAACGACAAGTTTCCCAGTGCTAGGGCCAAGTACTATGCTTCGCCTACGCTCGCAGGCGACCAGCTATTCTGTGCTCGCGAAGATGGTGTGATCATGAGTTGCAGGCTCGACGGTGGCGTACATGACGTCCACGAAAACGACATGGGCGAGTCGGTCATCGCCACCCCAATTGCGATCCAAAACAAGTTGCTCATTCGAGGCGAGAAGCACTTGTTCCTGATTGGGGAGTAGTGCGGTGACGACAGGCCAACTTGGTCACAGCACGCTAGCGACGGCGCGGCACCTTGTTTGAGCATCAACGTCACAAGCCACCGCGACAGTTGTTGCGCCCACGAGAACTGGTTTTGGTGTGCGCTCCGATGCGGAGCAACGTCAACCTCTCGCGCATCGCCCGCGGTGCCAGCTGTTGTGGGGTGGAGCGAATCGTCTGCACCGGTCAGGCGAAGCTCGAACAGCGCATTGCTCGAGACGGTGCGGAAACGCTAACTATCGAGGTGCATCGCACGCTACCGCCAGTCCTGGAGAAGATGCGTGAGGAGGGCTATCACCTGGTGGGACTTGAGCAAGCGACCGACTCGCATAACTTGCACACGTACGAATTTCCTCGGAAAACGGCCTTGGTAATCGGCAATGAGCGAACTGGACTGACGGCGGAATTGTTGGAGCTGCTCGACGATGTCGTTGAGATTCCGGTCTGGGGGATGCCCTATAGCTACAACGTGGCCACCGCGACGGTGATGACGTTGTACGAATACTGCCGGCAGTACCCAGACGGGTGATTCACGAAGCGCCGTCTGAATCATCGCGCCAGGCAGCGACCGCAACAAGAATCCAGCCCGCAATAAACGACAAACCACCGAGGGGCACGACCGCGCCAAGTTTGCTCCAATCGTCGGACAGCAAGGTCATCGCATAAAGCGATCCGCTGAACAACGCGATGCCGAGCAAAAAAGCAATCCGCGCTACACGCGACGCTGAAACCTGTGACACGACCATTAGGCCGAGCGCGTGATAGAGATGGTACTTCACGCCCGTTTCGAACCAGTCCAGACGCTGCTGCAGCTCGGCTTCGTAGCCGAGCTGCAACAGACGATCTTCAAGTCCGTGAGCACCGAACGCTCCCAGCCCGACTCCCGCGGCCGCCAGCATCGCTCCTAGTGCGAGGGAGTGGCGGCTTGACATGGGGGGCTTTCTGCTGGAGCTTATTCGGCTGCGATACCTAGCCGTTCCTCTTCTTCTTCCTGAATGATGATATGTGGCGTGACCATCATCATCAAGCTGTCGGTTTCACGTCCGATGCCGACGTTGCGGAACAACCGGTCGATGTACGGCACTTTCGCCAGCAAAGGCACACCGAACTCGTTGCGACCTTCACGCAGGCGTTTAATGCCGCCCAGTAGCACCGTACCGCCATCAGGCACGCTTACCGTGGTGGCGACCGAAATCACCTCGAAGGTCGGTAGCTGCACAGTCGTACCGCTGGTGACAACGTTATTGGTGGCTTGATCATTCTCGTTGGTACCATCTCCGTCGGCATCAGTCGTATTGCTTGACGTAGTGGTTGTCGTGCTGCCCTCGAATGTGAAGGTATCGACGTTGCCAATCTGGCTAAAGAACGGTACGAGCGTCAGCCGCACGTAACGGCGATCGTCCGAGACGACTGCTTGCACCGTCATCATGGTACCTTCCGACAACACAACAATCACAGGCTGCTGAGCTGCAGCAAATTCACCCACAACCGGGATCACGCTGATCACGAATGGTGTAAACGCCGTGTCGACGACAATCGCCTGCTGACCATTGAACAGTGTCACCTTGGGAGCCTGCAAGACATTTGCCCGAGTATCGCCTTGGGAGGCATTGATCAAGAAGAAGGCTTCAATGTCACTTAGGATAGCAAAGCCAAATTCCCCAATCGGTGTGGTCGCGTTGGTACCACCAAACTGTGGTGTCGTCAATCCGAAGCTGGAGTTGCGGAACGGTACATCTAAGTCAACACTAAACTCGGGCAGTGCATCAGTGATCCCAGTGGTAGAACTGGTGATACCCACGGTTGCGCTAGGCCGAGTAGGCTCGAAGGTCGCGCCGTCGTTGACAAGATCTTGAACGCCGACGCCTCCGCCGTCTTCAATATTGAAGTCAAAGTCGATTCCGATTCGCTCGAAGAAGCTGTCGGTCAGACGAATAAAGCGGACCTCGATCGTAACCTGCAGGTCTTGCAGGCGACGCAGCTGCTCAAGCAGATCGGCAATCTGTTCGTGCACGCGTTGCGTCTGGCTGATCACAAGACTCAAGTTGTTGGGGAACGGCTGAATTTCGCCATCGCCCGTTCCGTTTTCCATCCAACTATCATGCTCAACCGTCGAAACGATTAGATCGATCAGCGAGTCGAAGTCAGCCGCCGCAGCGCCACCCAGGCCACCCGGTCCGGCGCTCAACGGTGGCGTTCCGGCACCCCCCGTGTTGGGAATGCCCGAACCAAGCGGTTGCTGCAACACATTGGGATCTGCAGCCGGAAGACCATCAAGCGCGGCCTGACCAGGCACGTAGGCCATGGGGCCACCTCCTACACGACGGACATTGGGCAATGCTTCGTAGGCGTCGTTGATCAACCCCTGCAGCCCCATGTTGTTGGTCGGTACAAAGTTAGGAATTGGCACGACCAAGTCCGCGACGTTGTAGACTCGTGGCTCTAGGTCGCCATCGCGAAGTTGCTCGCTGGTGACTTTGAGAACTTCGTTCTTGATCACATACGTTAGATGCAGTGGCTCCAGGATCAGGTTGAGCGCGCTGTCCAACGAGATTTCCTGACCCAGGTCCAGACTAACGGGCGTGTCACTACGGACACCTTCTTGGCCTAATCCACGTGGATCAAGATAGATGTTGACTCCTGTCAGCTCAGACAAGCTTTGTACCACATCGGCCAGTGCCATGCTGTCGTAGTTTGGCAGGACCTGCGTACGAAGCTTCTGCTGGATTTCCAGTTCCTTTGCCGAGCGCCGCTCGCGTCGATCGCTGGAACCAGTGCGGCCCTTCACGAGTTCGTCCCAGTATTTCGGGTCGAAAGTCATCGGGGTATTCATCTTCATCAGAGTGTCAGCTGACGTTTTGCGGATATCGGCGAAAGATTCAAAGACACCGGTTTCTGACATCTGCGCGATCTCTTCGTTCAGAATTGAGCGACGAATGAACTTGGCATTCTCCCACAGTTGCTTAGCCACTGGTTCATTCGGAGCCATGTCGAAGGCACGCTTCGCGATGACTTCCGCCTCGGCGTAGCGCTGCTCGTCTCGCAGTGTATTGAATTGATCAATCAACTCGGCCAGCCGTATCTGAACTTGCTTCCTAACTTCACGCTTTCGCTCAATGTCATCCATCACGGCCTTGTTGGCACGGTCCAATTCAATCTCTGCACCGTGATCGCGAATAAAGCGCTCCGTCTCGGCAATGCTCAAGTCCAGCCGTCGTTTCAGCTGTGTCTTCATACCTTCATCCAGTTCCGACTTTTGGACACGTTCCCCTGCCTGTTGGAGCAGCGTTAGCGCGCCTTGAGGATCGGTCGCGCGAAGACGAGCTGCCTCTCCCTGCTGCTTGCCCACTTCGGCGGACATCTGCCGCGCAAGAACGGCTTGTCCCGAGGAGGCGGCATTAAGTAGCGAACCGCTGTTGGAGCTCGGTGTTGCTGCGCTCGGACCTGGGGTGAGCATTTGCAGGTGATCTTGCAGGCGTTGCTGACTTACGATGTCGAGTTCGTTGCGACGTGCATAGGCTGCGCGGAACATCTCGAGCGCGGCGTTTCGGTCGCCCTTACGCAACGCATTTTCTCCACCTTGCAGCATCTGGAATGCGTCGCCCGGTTGTGGCAGCAATTCCTCCGCCGTTGGCAGCGGAGTGAGTCTCCCAGCGGGTGCCTGCGCCAGCCGAGCGCCCGACAGATTAGGTGAAGTCGACGCAGGAGCGGTCAAGTCGATGGGAACGGCTTCGAGGGCCGAGGCTTGACGGATCTGTGTCGATGGTGTTCCCGGGAAAGCTGCTGGCGGACTAGTGGGCTGAAGCGAAATCGCTTGCTGCACGAGTCCCTGTTGCGCTGGGTTTTGCAGGCTGCCGTTTGATGGCACGGCCACGTGTTCGGGCGCCAGCACCGCCGGTCCGACCTGAGCGGGAGTCCCATTCGTGGGCGAAGTGCTCGCTTGCTGCGCGCCCGGCTTGTTCGCTGCTGAAGGCGATTGGTTCTGCGGATTCTGCTTGGCTGCAGCGGCGTTGGCATATCTCGGCCCAGTCAGAGAGCTTGGCTTCGAGTTTGCTGGGCCTTCCTTGCCGGCAGTAGATTTGCTCGTGAGCTGATTCAGGTCGCGCCGCACTTTCGCGGGTGTGTCGCCAAAGTTGAGTACCGGGTATTTCACCTTGGCACTTTCCGCCTTATGCAGCAAGGCCTCAGCTTCTGACAGCTTACCCGCCGCCATCGCTTGCCGAGCTTGCCCCAATAGCTTGTTGACGTCTGCTCGAGTGAGCGGAGCCTCAGCTGTTGGTTTCGCAGCAGTCGTAGCGGCCGGTTCCTCGGCGCTCGCCGCAGACAAGTTGTTGAGACAGGCTAACATCATGGCAGACATTAGCACATTACGACGACGTGTTTGCTTCGTGGACCAGTTCAACGCAACTCTCCTTTGGAGGCCTGAAGTGAGATTCGGCTTAGCCTCTCGACGCTAAAACAGTAGATGGGTTCATCAACTGACACGCATGTTTGACAAGTTCGATGGATCCTGCACTCCATCCCGTAGGACACCAGTATCGGCGGTTGAACATATTTCTCCCCGCCTCTCCTCCACCTCTGCAGGAAACGAGAGCGGGTTAAATACTGGCCGGGCAATTTCGCGTCAATACCATTACAAAAGTTCTTGGAAATTTTTCACTCACGTGATCGCCATGCTGGCGGAGACTTTGTGTGCTAGCACCGTCTTTCACGCGAGAATTTCCTGGGTGCGTGGCAAAATCAATTTAGGAGCCTAGGCAGATTGCGCCCTGATCGACGTCGGTGGCACCTAAACCGCAATACCTAAGTTGCGTTGCGGCGTATCCGTGGGAATCTCCGTAGTGGCCACGCGACTCTGGGTGACGACGCTGTTCGCCTCAACAGCACATTTGTGGCTTGTCCCAAAGCTCAATCGTAATTCTCGGTCCGCGTCATATTCTGTTGGGAGGAATTGATCAACCTGCGTGTGCAATTTGACCCGTCGCATTCCGGTGGCGGCAATCGATCGTGAATCTAGCGGGATGGTGACTTTCGAATAATGTCCAGCCCACGGATGGCCAAAACAGGATGATGCGAGTTTACGCGAGTTGATCCCCGCTTTTGGGGAAGGAATCTCACGACATCCTGATTCGCCTCAGACAGAGACAGGGCGACGTTTTTGCGAGAATTCGCTTCGCAATTGCGGGCTCGCATGATGTAGTCCGCACAAAATTTGCGGGAAATGTTGCACACGGCAAACCTAGTGGCTAAGCTATTGTTTTCGCATTGATGCGAATCCCTGGATGGCGAGACTCTTCCCCACCCATTGGTCTGGTCAAGACGACCGGTTAACGGGCGACCAATCGCTCGTTGGCTGTGTCCTTGGTGCCTGTCGCATGTTTGAGGTACCGGTACACGGCACTTCGTTACACTGGACTAACGGTAAACCTGACACAAGAGTTATGGCTCGGCGCACTTAAGAGGCAATACCCGAGCATCGAAACTGAGGTGGGGCTAATGAAGACACGCAACAGCGTCCAGTTTGGGCGCTTCTTCGGGGCATTGTTCGCGAGCATTTTGATTGCCAATACGGTACCGGCAGCCAATCTGACTCTGTTTTTCAACGACGCGACAAGCACTGATCCCGTGGAAATCATCACGGGGCAGACGTCAACTCCGATTCCGTTAGGTGTTGTGAACGATACAGTTCCTGACGCACCTGAGGATTTCCTCACGGGTTGGCAGTTTTCGTTGATCATCCTCCCCGAAGCTGGTGCAACCGGCACGGTAACGTTTGCCACCCCTCCATCAGGTTCGGCACCGGAACCGCCGAACTATGTGCTGGATGGCGTCAACTTTGGAATTGCCACCGTCAACGGCGGTGATGAGTTGTTGGCGTTTGACTTCATCGATCCATTTTCTGGGTCCGACGGCGTTCAAGTCCCTGTCGATCCAGGAGCGCTCCTGTTGTTAGTCGAGCTATTGGCTTCCAACGATGCGGAGGGCGAGTTCGGGGTCTACGCTGTGCCAGGGCGAGGCTTTACGGAATGGACGGATGCGAACCCACTGATTCAGCGAATATTGCCATTTGAAAACGTACCTGATGGACCGGAGCCGGTGTTGATCGGGTCGGTGTCGGTTCGAATTCCGGAGCCGGCGTCGTTTGCATTGATGGTCTGCGGACTGTCCGCGGTGTTTTTTTCGCGCTGCAACGAAACCGCTCGGTGAGGCCGGGGTTAGGACTAGTTCACTCGAACCTTACGGAGGCGAAATAGACTGCTTGTGACGGACTTACCACGAGCGGCAATCGAATCTCAAATACAACGTCGTCGGCTCGGGATTGCAGCCGCGCGAAGCTAGGAAAGCCACTCTCAACCAAGGAGACTCGATGAGTCGTAAGCAGTCCAAGAAGCAGGCCCAGCGCCTGCGCCAAGGCCGTATACGCCGCCTGCTACGAGCCAAACAGCTCAACTTCGAAGCTTTGGAAGAGCGTCAACTGCTAACAGTGACGCCAAGCACCTCGGTCGACGGGACGACGCTCAACGTCGACTTCGACATCAGTTATGAGGCCGGCGAGACGGTCCTCGATCTCGACGATCTCTATCTGCGGACCGATGCGTCGGGAAACCTCGAATGGAGTACGTCGTCCGGCTCCGGCTTTGCAGATATCGACGCCGATCCATTGACGAATTTCACGTCGGTGCAGATCGAAGTAACTTATGCAGCGCAATCTGACGAGGACACAACGCTGCTGTTCCAGAATCTGTTCGACGATTCAGGCAGCACACTGACGCTGCAGGATATTTCGGCTCCGGGAGTCGATTTGCAGTTTCAGGCAATCGACATCGATATCGCGGACGGCTCGGTTATCAACACGCGGGATGTTGCCGGGGCGAATCCCGATTTATTCAACGAAGACTCCCAGGCGGACTCGGGCAACATCAAACTGATCGCACCTCAAATCGAGGTCGGTACTGGCGCGGCACTGCTGGCCGATGTCGGCAACACAGCCTTTGCCGCGGGCGACATTACTATCGAGGCGCTAGCCAACCTCGATGACATCACCAGCGCGATCTTGACGATTCCGATTTACAATCCGATCGGAATCTCGATCACCGAGGGGAAAGCAACCTTTGACGACGTGACTGTTCGAGGCAACGATGTCACGATCACTGTCGAGTCGGACTCTTCAGACTTATTTGCGGACGAAGACACGTCCGGCGGCGTTGGCGAGCCTGTCCAAGAGTTTGTGGGTGCGATTTCTGTTGGAGTGGGGGTCGCTGTTTCAGAGGCAAGTGCGACCGTCACGTTCACCGACGGCGAAATCCGCGCTAACAATTTGCAGATCACAGCGGATTCCGCTTCAGACGCTGAAGCAACGGTGCTCTCGGCTTATGGTGCGGTCGCCTATGGGCAATCAGTCCCGACTTCGAAGGTCGAGTTTAAGGGAACTGCACTTGTCGATACCGACGGTGACTTCACCGTCGCGACGTCCGCCTCCAGCGATCTGGGCATCACCGCCACACAGAATCTGATTGGGACGAGTACGACGGTGGAGCGGTACAACGTCACGATTGCTACCGCTTACTCGAACGTCACGTCGGCGGCGACCTTCGGCGAACAAACGAACCTGACGGTCGGCGGCGACTTCTTGGTCGATGTTGATGCGGAGAGAAACCACAACGTAGCTTCATTCGCGGCAGCGTATGGTGATGGCACGCTAGCCACAGGTATCAACGTCGCGGTGCACGACTCGACGCTTGATGCGCTGGTAGACGGCAATGTGCGCGTATTCGGCGACATGTCGGTCGCCGCCGATCTGGATACGTTGAAGAACGACTTCACGGCCCAGTCGACTGTTGGCTCGACGAACCTAGGGGCTGCGGCGACCAGCCTGGGCGGACCATTTGGTCTTCCTGGTCCAGGGTCGCTGTTCAGTACGATGACGCAAGGATTCAATCGCGTCTTTCGTACAGGTAGCGCGTTGGATGCCCAATACACGACGTCAAAATTGGACATCTCGGCCTCAATCAATATTGGTATATCGTTCAACGATGTCGAAGTCCGCATCGGCCCGAATGCGATCGTGGACGTAGATGGCGACATTACCCTGCACGGTTCCGCGACCGAGTTCCCCGAGACCAGTGCCATCAGTTTTTTGAATAGCGCGCTGCGCAGGTCCGGTGGCAATACGACGTTTAGCCAGCGTGAGAACGGGATCGCCGCAGCGCTCACCGGCGGTTACTTCGAGAACGAAGTCGACGTGTACATCGGCTCGAACGCCACCGTCATTGCCGATGGCGATCTGACGATTGAGTCCTTCGCTCGCGTGCCCTACGAGATCCAAGCGTTCACCAACGAGGAAGGCGAGATCAATGAGAACCTTCTCTCGCTGAGCACCTACACCGACAAATTCAATTACAACCTTGGCATCCAAAACGCCTTCTTTAGTTCGTGGGCGGAAGCACTTTCGTCGGCACAACAAAAGGCCTATGGCGCCTCGCTCAATATTTTGCTGACCGATACGCACAATTACGCCTATATCGGCAACGGCGCTAGTGTAACGGTTGGTGGCGATCTGGCTGTGCTCGCCGAAACTGAGAACGACACGATCAACTTCGTTGGCTCGCCGATCGGGTTCTTCAACGCGACGCCGGGCAACGGTGTTGGTGGCGCGGTGATGGTCACCGGTTACAGCAACGACACGATGGCCAGAATCAGCGCCGGCACGGTAATCAACGCGGGCAGTGCGATGGTGTTCGCCAATAACCGCGGTCGCAATATTTCGATTGGCGCGCAGGGCGGCTTTTCCGACGACTACGGCTTCAATGGCGCATTCACGGGACGCTTTGTCGATAATCGCACGATCGCAAAGGTATCCGAAGACGCGGTATTGATTCTTGGCACCGGCACGGTCACGATCCCCGTGCGATTTGATAATGTTTCGGAGAACGAATCATCGCTACGAACCAGCGTCGCGCAGTTCTCGCCGATCGAGCCGTACGATGACGATGATGAGTCGTTGCTCCGTCTCAGCGAGTCGTCCGACACGATCGTGTTGCCGTATGATCATGGCTTGGAGACGGGCGACGCGGTGATCTACGGCAGCGACGGAGTGACCGATATTGGTGGGCTCACCGACGGCGAAACGTACTACGCGATTGTCATCGACGCGCAGACGCTCGGTCTCGCAGCCACGTTCAATCAAGCCTTGCAGCAGAACAAACTGCCGCTCACGATTCCCAATGGGTTGGCCGGTGCCCATTCGCTGTACCAGGGATTCAATCCGTCGGCGGCGGGTGCCGTCGATACTGGTGCCGAAGAAATCAACGTCGGCTTCGACCACGGTTTGTTCACGGGCCAACCGGTGCGCTACAGCAACGGCGGGGGCACCTCGATCGGCGGATTGGACGACGACGAAATCTACTACGTCGTGGTCACGGGTGCGCAAAGCTTCAAACTGACGAACAGTTCCCACAAAGCGGTTGAAGCCGATATCGTTGGCGATACTGATTCGATCGTCGGGTTGAACAACTCCGGCGCTGGGCGTGGCCACTCGTTTTTGCCGCAGGCATATTCCGAACTTGCGATTGAAGATCCGCTGCTTTCGCTAGACTCTTCGGGTGACGGCAAACTGCGCACCAACGACGAACATATCGTCTCGTTTAACCGCGCGACCGGAGCGGTGGTAGGTGACAGCGGGATCGAAGTTCCCGACATCGAGTCGATCGAAACCGATCTCAACTTCCTGGTGCTTGCGGAAGATAATACCGACTTCTATAGCGGTACTGGAGCGGTAACCAAGACACTCAGCGCTGGGGCTGGCGTAGCGGTCGCGGTCGATGTGATGAGTCGGACCACCGAGGCGTTCGTCGGTGCCGAGGAGTACGATTTGGGGAACTTCGCCCCAGGAGTTGGTGTCGACAGCTCCGATCGCATTGTTCCTGGCTACGGCCATGGGTTTAGTGCCGGGGACGAATTGGTCTACAGCGGTGGCGGAGACTTCACGATCGGCGGTCTAACCGATCGCGGCTTGTACTACGTTACTAATGCCGACACGAACAGCTATAGCATTGGGCGCTCCGCCGACGAAGGCACGGCGACGTTTGCACCGACGGACGTGAGCACGTTGCCCGACGCGATGACGATCGACCTTGGCTACAACCACGGCTTCCATCAAGGCGATGCGGTCGTTTACAGCAAGGGCGATGCGGGCAATGCCGAGATCGGTGGCTTGCAAGACGGCCAAACGTACTATGTCATCGTGGTTGATAGTCAGACGATTGCTCTGGCTGATAATCTCGACGATGCGCTGGCCAGCAACGATATCTTGTTCGCGCCGTTCAACGCCGTCGTCGATGACGAGCAGATCTACCTAGGCTATGCCCACGGTTTAGCGGAGGGGACTCCGCTACGCTACAGCAACGGTGGCGGAGGCAGCGTCGGCGGGCTCACCGACGGCGACGTTTACTTTGTTCGCTTGATTTCTGGCGAAGAAAACGCGCTGAAGTTGGAAGATGCCGACGGCGACGTCATGCAGTTGTCGCTCACCAATACCAGCGGCAGTGTGCATAGCTTTCATCGTGGATTCATCCCCGAGGACGCTGTGACGCGCGCCGTTGCGAACGCTCCCTCCATCAACGAAAACACGATCGATTACGGGTATGAACATGGGCTGCTGACAGGTGATGCCGTTCGCTACGACGCGGCAGGCGATGGCGGTGGTTTCGGCTTGGATGACGGAGAGGTTCTGTACGCGATCGTCGTCGACGGTGCGGCTATTGCCCTGGCGGAGAGCGTTGAAGATGCCGAAGCAGGGCGCGAGCGCTACTTCTTGGGATCGCGATTGCTGGACAACGGCGATGCGACCGACGATGCGAAGTATGACACGATCGACCTCTATACCGCCCACGGGTACGAAGACGGCGATGAGTTGCTCTATTTCCAGGGTGATGCGCCTGATGTTGGGCTCGTAGACGGCGACACGTATTTCGTGCGGCTGCTCGACACGAATACGACGGCGCTGGAACAGCCGGAGACGAAACTGCAGCTTGAGGACGCCCAAGGCAATCTCATTGAGCTGACGTCGGCTGGCGATGACGACTCCGACTATGGCGTTTTAGTGAACCTCGATGTCCGCGTTCGACTCACCAACCCAAGCGATGTACCCAATTTCATTTCGCGCGATTTCCGCTTGCCGCTGACCACCACGGCGAGCACAGGGACGAATCACTCGATTCGCTTGGCGCTTGATCCCACCACCACGACCAAGAATACCCACGGCTTCGGCAGGGGATTCGATCCTTCGACGGCGCTTTCCGATTCCGATTCCGACGACAATCAAGACACGATTGATCTTGGTTACACCCATAACTTCACCACAGGCCAAGCGGTTCTTTATAGCAGCGGCGAAGGCGAATCGATTACCGGCCTCAATGAAGGCCAAGTCTACTATGTAGTCGAGGTCGACGCGACGAGCATTCAGCTGGCCGAAACAATAGAGCAGGCGACGGCGGATGAGCCGGAGTTGGTAAAACTCAATGGCGAAAACGCTACCGGTGATCAGCACACCATCGTTGCTGTCTTGCGACCAAATCCCGTCGTGGACGGTTCTTCGGGCGTGATTGACTTCGGGCGGCAACATGGACTGGTAGACGGTGACCAACTCACGTATTTCAACGACGACGACACGACTTCCGACATCGGTGGACTAGAAGCTGGCACGACCTACTCGGTCATCAAGGTCAACGATCGTCAGATTCAACTCGCCGCGATAACCGCGCCGTCGACTCCGTTGACACTTACCCCGACGTCGGCGACGGGCACTTCGCATCGCTTTGGCGAAGCTGGCGGAGTTGCTGACGGTAGGATCGACGCGGGTGGCGATGCGAGTGTCTTGGCGACCAATACCGGCGAGATCATCTCGGTGACCGTCGCGGGCGTGATTTCCGCCGCGGCCGGCAGCGGGCGTTTTTCTTCGATCACCGGCGCTAGTCAGATCTCGTGGAAGAACGGTGATCCCAACGGCGGTGACCCCGATGCGGGCACACCTCGGAAAACCGGCGGACTCAACGTCTCGGGCACCATCGTCGTTAGTGCAATCAACGACAAGACACGAGCGTACTTGGACGATACCGACTTCACCGGTGGTGGGGATCTGCAACTACAAGCGTACAACGATACGGCGATTTACCAGGGCGCCGGCTCCGTCGTGTACGCGTCAGTGACTGCTGGCAATGGTTCGCAGGGTCTGGCCGGATCGCTCGCAATCAATTTCATCACCAACACGACCGAAGCCTACATCGAAGACTCAACAGTTGATGTGACGGGTGACGTGATTGTCGATGCCGATAACGAAGGTACCATCATCGGTATCGCGTTTAGTGGCTCTGGTGCGGCCGGTAGCTTATCGGCGGCGGGTGCGGCGGTGATCAACGTGTTGGCGCTGAAGACGTCTGCCGAGATTGAAAACTCGACGGTTATCGCTGATCAAAACGTCGATGTGACGGCCAATACCACCGGTTTCCTTGCTGCCGGCGCAGGCGGCGTGGCAGCAACACTTTCGGGTTCGACCGTTTCGTCGAGCACCTCGGTCGGTGCGGGGATCGCAATCAATGTCATTGCTAACGGTCTGGGCGACCAAGGGACGATCGCGCGGGTGCGTGACTCGGATGTCGACGCCGGCGGCTCGGTGAACATCGCTGCCGACACGATGAGTACCGTTTGGGCCGTCGCGGTTGGATTAGCGTTCAACACGGCCGGCTCGGCGCAAACGGCGAACGCGGTGGGATTGAGTCTGTCGACTAATGTGATCTCCACGCAGACCAAGTCGGTCGTGCGTCGCAAGAAGAACTTGGGGGTTCGTGCAGGCGGTGATGTGACCGTCAGTGCCGACGACGACTCGTCGATCTCGTCGATCTCGGGCGCAGGGGCGCTTGCTACGGCCAACACTTCCAACAGTGTTGGCGCGTCGATCGCAATCAATGTCATCTCGAATGACATCCAGGCGCAAGTCATCGACACAACAATTGATGGAGCGAGCCTAAGTGTTGACGCCGCGGCGGACGATGCGTCGATCCGGTCGTTGGGTGTTGCGGGGGCAGCTGCGAACTCCGTCGCAGTGGCTGCTCAGGTGTCGTTAAACCTAATCTTGCTGGAGACCGACGCTTCTATCGAGAATTCCATCATACTGGCCGATGGCACGGGCGGTGATGTCTCGGTCACTGCGACCAACGATGCGATCATTCAATCGCTGACTGGTAGTGCTGCAAACGCAGGCGGCAATCAAGGTGAAGCGATTGGCGCTGCGTTGTCGTTGAATATCATTGTCGCGACCGCCGATGCATTTATTGATGGTTCGAGCGTTACTGTGTCCGACGGCAGCGTCTTCGTCGACGCGGATTCGACCAATCGCATCGATACCATTGCGGTTGGCATTGCGACAGCGCAGCAAACAGGGCTCGCCGGTTCGGCGGTCATATCGTTGATCGTGACGGGAACGCAAGCGTATATCACCGGGTCGTCCGTCGATGCCGATCGCAACGTCTTCGTCCATGCCGATCAAGATGCTGATATCACTTCCATTGGCGGAGCCATCGGGGTTAGTGCAGCTGCGACCGGCGTCGGTGGCGCGCTTACCGTCAACCTCATCACCAATAACACGAACGCATACGTCGAACAATCGACACTTCACGCGCGAGCGAATGGCTCGGAAACGATCTCGGTGCCAGTTTGGGATGACCAGGCGAACCAGTCGACTGAGACCCGATCCGGCTTGGCAGTCATTGCCAGCTCAACGCAAGGCCTCGAACTGCTTTCAGGAAGCTTGGGCAGCACGTTCGGCGGCTCGGCGGGTATTGGTGTGAACCTGACTCCCTCGTTCCTGTTTGATACAACGCACGCGTACATCGATAACACGGCGGTCAACGAATCGTCGGACACCGGTGGCGACGTGATCGTTCGTGCACACCAGGATACCGACTTGGCAACGCTAGTGGGCGCTGCTGGATTCTCGTTGGCGGGCAATGGTGTTGGTCTGGCTGCTCAGGGCATCTTCGTACAAAACGACACGCAAGCCTACATTTCAGATTCGGACTTGACGGATGCCACCGGTAATGGACGGGCGGCGATCTACTCCGGCGGTGATGTCGATGTGAGCACCGCCACGCGAGAGCAGAAAGATACCGTTGTTGTCGGTCTGGCGGGTTCGTCGTTGTTCGCAGGAGCCGGATCTGTTGACTACACCGGATTCAACAACACGAATCGGGCGCAGATCTCTGAAGTCGACGTCTTTGCCGACGGGAATCTCTCGGTCACAGCGAGCGATTATCTGAGAACATTTGAGGCGATCGGAGGGATCAATATCGGCGTCTCGCAAACGGCCGGCGGCGGTAGTTTTGCCGTGATTGAGAACAGCAACGTCACTGAAGCGTTGATGACGTCGGCACACACAAACGCCAAGGGCGACACACTCGTCGAAGCAAAGAGCGAAGCGACGACCGACTCACAGGCCATTATGCTTGGCGGATCGCTGGCTGCGAGCTTCCAAGGTAGTTTCGTGTTCTACAATTCTGCGACCGACACCAGAGCCATCATCGAAGGGGGAGGTACTCGAGAGGCGTCCGTAAACGCTGACCCGTCGTTCGACACGGCTGGACAATCGGTGACGGTCTACGCCGAAGACGACACGACCGTGGATAACTTGCTTGGCGCCGCCTCAGGCAGCGCAGCAGCGGGAATCGCAGGCGTCCTTAGCATTTTGGATGTTCAGAACACCGTCGACGCGCACATCGGCAGTGAGTCTCAGGTCAGTGCGGTCGACAGTCTGACCGTGCAGGCACTTTCGGAGAAGGACATCTTCTCCGGTGCTGGTGGTCTCTCGATCGCTCCATTCGGCGTAAGTGGTGCCATCATAGTGATCGGCGTCGGAACGGGCCTCTCCAGCGACGGTACCGGCGAGATTACCGGCGAAGCGATTGACGCGATTGACGATGCGCTCGAGTCTTCTTTCGACGGCACAGGTTTGACTGACTCACGAACGCCGCTCGATGTACGCAACCAGATCGCATCGACATCGGTCTCCGTGAATCCCAAGGGAAGCGCTGATCGATCGACCGAAGATGTGGCCGCATTCATCGGCGAAGGTGCCGACATCTTTGTAGGTGGCGACCTGACAATTGACGCCAAGGAGATCCTCGACGCCGAAAGCGGCGCGGGTGCGGCTGCGATCGGCGCGACGGCGGCAGGCGCCGCTGTCTCGATTCTCAACATCGATACGCAGACCGAAGCGTACATCGCCGGCGATAGCGTGGAACCCGACGGCTCGACAATCGCTGTCGGCGGTACACTGACCGTGCAGTCGAATGCCGACGAAACGGCCGACGTGACGAGCCTCGCCGGTGCAGGTGGCTTTGCCTACACGTTGGGCGTTCAATACGCGGAAATCGATGCCGACAGCAGCCAGCGCGCCTTCATTGGCGATGGGGCTCAGGTGTTGCTCGCTGAGCAGGTGAATGTCTTTGCCAGTCACGACCGCGATTTCGATTCGAACTCGACCGGTGGCGCAATCGCGACTGGTGGCGTTGCCGCGGGTGTGTCGGTGGCCGAGGTGAACGCCGGCGGCACCGTTGAGGCGAAACTGGGCGTTGAGGTACTACTCGGTGAGACTGATCTGGCCGGTGAGGTCGTTGGCACAGTTGGTGGAGTCAACGTCAATGCGACCAGCAACGTCACCAATGCCGATTCGGTAGCCAACGCGGCAGCGGGTGGAATCTTCGTGGGTGTGTTTGGCAATATCTCAGACACCGAGGTGAATCCGACTGTCAATGCGACGATCGATCCCGGAACAAGAATCTACGCCGACGAAGGTGTGACCGTCACGGCGCAGACAGATCAAAACGCCGACGCGGGAGGTTTTGGTTTGGCGCTAGGCGGCAGTCTTTCCGCAGGTGCTTCGTTTGCAGACGCGAATATTGCTCCGACGCTGACCACCACGATTGGTGACACGGCCGAGATTGTTGCCGATGAGATCCTCATCGAGTCGTTGCACAACGTCACCAGCGATGGTGAGGCGACCGGTGGAAAATCGAATGTTGAAGCGACAGCCGCCAGCGGGTCGATTCTGGCGTCGGCCAATGGTACTGAAGCGAACGCCAAGGGGGCGGCGACCGTCGCGGTGCAGATCTCTCGCGCGGCGATTACCGCGGGCGATGGCGACCTGACGATTCAATCGCTGTCGCATAGTGAGGCCGTGTCTGACACGAAAGGCAACTCTGGCAGCATTATCGGCGTCGGTATTCAGAATGCGACGATTGACATCAGCACCAACAACAAGCTTCAGGTGCTTGATGGTGCTGCTTTGCGTTCGCAAATGGGTGATGTGACACTGCTCGCGCATTCGAGCGAAGATGCGGATTTGGATGCGGTGGCTGGAAGTGGCGGCGCGCTGGCGATCTCGGAAGCCCGCGGCTTCATCAACATCACGCATTCGACCAATCTTGAGGTCGGCGCTGCAACGATCCAAGCGGCCGAAGAGTTGACGCTCAAGTCGAGCATGGACACGTTTGCCGATACGCGCGCAAACGCTGAGAGTTTTGCCGTCGTGGCTGCCATTCCGACCAGCCGCGCGAACATCGACGTGAGGGGTTCCAGTGGGCCGGAGGGATCTTCCGCGACTTTGCTGACTGATGTCGCCGGTGCAGAACTCCGCGGTGACACCATCAAGGTCAGCGCCGAGATTGATCGCATTAAGACGGATGGGCTGGGTCGGTCCAAGGCGTTTGCGATCGGTACGGACTCGGATGCCAACGCGAGAACCGACGTCAGCGTTGCGCCGGAAGTAGTCATCGGTCCTGGAACGGAGATCATTGGCGGCACGTCGGTAAACCTCTTGGTCGACCAAGACGAGATCGATGTGAATTCCGATTCGCTCGCCATTGCTGCTATTCAAACCGATGAACCGCTTGTCGGTGATGTTGGCGCACTATTCGGAAACTCGGACTCCAACGCCTTCGCGACTGTGAAGACTTTCGGCACAGTGCGAACCGAAGGTGAGTTCGATCCCGCCCCAGAGCCCGGCGACATCGTACCTGCGTCAGAAATCACAACACAAGTTCTGACGGTGAGAGCGCGCGGACCACGGACGTTGAATATCGACTCGGATGCCGATCAAGTTCAGGCCATTATTGATGGCGGCGACTCGAACGATGGCGAGGAAACTCAACAATTCGATCGCGAAATTGACTTCAACTCGAAGGTGACCCTAGTTACCGAAAGCCCCGAGCTGGAAATCGACTCCGACGGCAATATCATCACTCAGAACGGCATTACGTTTTCCGACAATGGTACTGATAGCACGATCGCCGACGGCACGACCATCACGATCTCAGACATCGAGAACACCGGCTCGCTGGCCGGCGAAATCAATCTACTGATTGATGCTGACAAATCGGACTCAAGTTCGCAAATCATTGGGATGCCCGAAATCACGTTCCAAACGGGCTTCAACGAGGTGAACATTACCAACGATGCCGATCTCGATTTGGTGCTCAGTGACATCGATGTAATCAACGATGCAGCCACGACTGGCAACCTGATTAACTTCTCGTCGGGCACCAATCGTAGCGGCTTTAGCTTCACACCGAACACCACGCCTGGTGCCACCGAAATCAATGTATTGACGACGCAAGACGTGCAAATCGGCGGTGACATCGATAACCCGTTTGGCATCACGACGATCGTCGCTGGCGGCGATATCAGCACTTCTTCCGCAGACAACGTGATCCTCAGTGACACGATCGATCTCACGACGGACGGCGACATCGGTTCCGCGTCGGGCATCAGTTTGCAAACAGGCACGCGCAGCAGTACCAGCAGCATTCTGAACACGACGCTTTCCGCAGATGCGGCGAGTGTGACAATCAACCACGTTGGTGGTGGGCTTGAGGTTCAAGACGTTACTGCCACGGGTGCCGTGGAAATCGTCTCTGAGAATTCAATCCTCGATGGCAACGCCGACGATGATACGGTGGCCAAGATCAGTGGATCGACCATCGATCTATCAGTTTCCTCTGGTTCGATCGGCACTTCGACGGAAAGCGTCGAGATCGACACCAGTGCCACTTCCGCTGCTGTGACTGCCTCCGCAGATGGGGGTATCTTTCTGACGGAGCTAACCGATGAATTTACGCTCACTTCGGTCAAGTCTACCGGTGGCGACATCGAACTCACCGTTACTGACAGCGCCGGGTCAGGGCACAACCTAGTGCTGCTGAGCGGGCAAGAGATTATCGCAAACACAGGCTCGGTTACGTTGAATGTGGGCGACGATCTGACGCTCAACGATGGCTCGACCGTCGAGGCCGGAACTTTCGTGCTTGTCACACTCGATACGCCCAATGCGGACACCTTGCTCGAGTCGAACGCCAGTTTCCTCGGCACGCTAACGGCAACTACGAAACTTGAAATTCTCGGTGGTGCCGACCCCGATAACATCAACCTCACCGCGCTCGATGGGGCGATTCCCGTGGAGATCGAGACATTCGCCGGTAACGATTCAATTCGCATCGGAACCGTCGCCGGGAAACTCGACCTGATCGCCGCCGCGATCTCCGTCGATGCCGGCAACGACGACGGTGACACACTCACGCTGGACGACTCCGGCAACACTGGCGCGCGGTCGAACCTCGTGCTGGGCGACGCGACCGTCACAGGCTTCGACGCATCACTGACTGGGCTTACCGGGACGGTCAATTTCGCAGGCGTCGAGAACTTCGATCTGTTGCTGGGGTCCAACAACGATGCCATCACGGTGCGCTCTACGCCAGCCGGGACTCTGGCAACGCTCGATTTAGGCGCTGGCCGCGACACGGTAAGTGTCGGAAACGCGTCCAATACGCTGAATGATCTCGCTGGTTCGCTCACGATCGAAGGGAATGCGGGCGTCGACGAGGTAACGATTCTCGATTCGGGAGATACCACGGCAAATACGGGCGCAAGTGGCGGCGTACTGAGTTCGTTTGATCTCAGCGGCCTGGGGATGGGCGGGGCGCTTACGTACAGCGAAGTTGAGTCGATTGACGTCACGCTCGGCAGCGGCGGAGATACGTTCACCGTCGAGGGTGTGGGGGCGGAGGCGAGCGTTACCCTTGGCGATGGAAATGATACGGTCGTCATCAGCGGGTCCATCGAAGACTTCAACGAAGACATCAGCCTAATTGGAAACTCAGCCGACAACGATTCGCTGTCGCTCAGCTTTACGCAAGGTGCCGCGTTTACGCTCAGTCCGACCACATTGACGAGTACCCAAGCGACGGGCGTCATCAATTACTCGGGGCTGTCAAACATTTCTGCCGATCTGAGTGACGAGCCCGACTTTGTCACAATCACCGACACGAGCTCCGCGATCACGTTCGACAGCGGTGGGGGTGCCGACACAGTACTGATCGAAAAAGTATCGAACTCGGGGAGCACGTTCCATCTTGGTGATGATTCCGACAGCGACGTGCTGACACTGCTCGACGCGCCCGGCGATATCACGATTACTGGGGATACGACCGGCGTTGACACACTTATCGTCGATCGATCGCTGGCGACGGCGAGAGTCGAGAATGGCAAACTCGAAGATTCCGCGTCAGGTCTGCTCACGGGTGTGACTGCCGGTGATATCACGTTCGATGAGATTGCCATCTTCAACCTGTTCTTGGGCAGTGGCAACGACGAACTAACGATCGACGCGGGCGTCAATCTAGCGGGAACCGACATTAGCGTTGACACTGGGCTGAGTACCGATACGGTCACAATCCTCGAAATCTCCGACGACACGAGCGTGGTTGGCAACGATGGCGAAGATGAAGTGATTGTCACCGTCGACAGCTTCCCCACGGCCAATCAGTTCACCAATCTTGGCGTCAGCGTCGAAACGCTCACGGTTGACAACCGTCAGAGCAGTACCGGCACGGCATGGGCCTTGGTCGATCGAGAATTGACGGCCGACAACGCCGCCGTTCCGACTGGCAATCCCGTCAGCGTGCTCACCGCGCTGGGGGCCGATGTACTTAGATTGCTCGGCGGATCGGGTGACGACTCGCTCGACGTGTCGACCGAAACACTGACCGATGTGAAAGGCTCGATCACCGGCGATCGGGTGGATTTGGAATTCGGCACGATCGTGCTCGCGCCAGGCACCCCGCAGACGTTCAGTCAAACGCAGCAATCAATGACGTTTGAGGGAATCGTCGACGGTTCGACGAGCTACACTGAGGACGAATTGACACTTTCGACCGACGGACAGTTCGTCGCCGATTACAGTCAGGGCCCCGCGGTCGGTGCCACCTCCAGCGTCGACACGTTCACTCTCGAAGCAGCCGATGGTGGCGGGTTCGTCTTCTACTCGCTGTCGCTGGCATCGGTCGATGGGATGGACCGTCCGATATCCTTCACGCCGACGACACTCAACGGGGCTGTTTTGCCCGACATCGTCGTGACTCCGACCGAGAGCGGGTTTGTGGATTTCACTTCCCGCTTTGTCAGCACAACCCAAGTGCTCAAATCACTCACCTGGCAGATGGACGCCAATGTGCTGGTCGACAACATCATTGCCGCCAGTCGGGTGAATACGACGATCGATTTCAACGGAATGTCAACGGAGACCGTCAATTCCTATATTGAGCAGGGCTACCGTGTCACCACCACCCGCTCGTTCGAAGGTCAAAATGGCCGCTTGCGATTGCGTGAGACAGGCGGACCGGCGAGCGAGATACGGATCCGCGCCGCTGACAACAGCGCGTTCTCGCTGCACTCGATTGAGCTACAGAACATAGACAATTTCGCTCAGGGTACCGTCACACTGACCGGTCGAAAGGTCACTGGTCAAGATGTGCAGGTTGTTGCAACGCTGGGTGATGAGAATGGTGCTGTCGTCACAAATTTCACGGAACTTAATGACGTGACTTCTGTCAGGTTTAGCGTGCAGAACGAGTCGGGATTCCGCGTCGACGATATCGAGGTCAGCCAAGGCTTCATTCAAGGTACAGTGGCGTCAGTGATGCCCACGCCTGTTACACCAATCACCGTGGTGGACGACCAGGCGTTGGTGTTCAATACTGGCAACCTCAACAACGCCGACTCGTCCGACGATCTACCGTCGCTCACCGTCAACGGATCGGAAGTCACTTCGTTCAACGGAGTTGATTTCTCGGTTGAGTATCTTGACAGTCGCGAACGCGTCGTTGCCAGTCCGCAGAGCGGGCAAACTTACTTGGCTCGTTACACTTTCCATGGTGATTTCGTTCTTACCAGCGGCAGTGTGAGCGTCGTTGGCGACCATGCGCTTTCGATCATCGTAGAGAACAATGCGATGGTTGGCGGTGGTGTAACCTTTGACCTCGCAGGCGAAGATGCCGAAACAGTCGACGTCATTGGCGACACGCTCACCGTCGGCGGTGCGGCGGGGCCCGGCGGTGGCGATGGCGGTAGTGGTGGTCTCGGAGGTACGGGTAGAGAAGGTGGCGCTGGTCGCAATGGCGGCCGCGGCGGCGATGGCGGCGAAGGTGGTGCGGGCAACCAAACGAGTGATGGCGGCGTGTTCTACAGCGGTTTCGACGGTGACCCAGGAAGCGATGTTGGGTCGCGCTCGGTTGCTGACGCCAACCCCGGGGTCGACGGCACAGGTGGCTCCACGGGCTTCAACAGCAGCGCGGGCGGTAGTGCAGGCACAAAAGGATCAGGGGGTGACAGCGGATTCACCTCATCGACCGACGGTGGCGACGGTGGGCTGTTGGGCAACGGCACAAGCACTACTCAAGACCCCGACAACGGTGAAGCAGGTGGTCGCGGTGAATTCATCGAGGCCTTCGACGGCCAAGGCGCGGGCGATGGCGGCGATGGTTCGGCGGGCGACCCAGGTACCGACGGCAGTGGTGGAAAAATCAATCTCAACAGCTCGACGATCGCTGGCGGCGGTGGTGGTGGTGGCGGCGGTGGAGGTGGCGGAGGCGGTGCAGGTGCAGGTGGATCAGGTGGTGCTGGCGGTGGCGGCGGCGGTGGTGGCGGTGGCGACCTGCGCCGGGTCTTCGATCCATTCGATAACGATATTCGGGGCGCAGACGGCGCCGGCGGCTCGGGTGGTTCCGGCGGTGGCGGCGGCGGTGATGGTGGTTCCGGGGGGTCGGGTGCCGAAGGTGGTGCTGGCGGAGGCGGTGGCGGCGCCTTCGAACTCGTCGCGCTGGGTGAGCTGTTCATCGGCGAGGCGACTTTCGTTGCAACGGGCGGTGATGCACTGCTTGGACAAGGCGGTGCTGGCGGCGTACGAGGTTCAGGGGGCGGCTCCGGTGGCTCCGCAGGCAACGGTGGCGAAGGTGGCGTCGTCGGCGACGGGACGCCAAACGACGGCAAGTTGGGGAATGACGGAAACCCGGGCGGTGGGGCGAGCACGCTCCCAGGCCTGTCGGGTGATGACGGTGGATTGGGCGAAGGTGGCGACGGCGGCACCGGCGTTGGCGGTGGCGACGGCGGCGTAGGTGTCGGCGGCAAGAGCGGTGGCGATGGCGGCAACGGAGGAGCGGGCGGTCGCGGTGGCGACGGTGGCGATGGCGGTGCCGGCGGCAAGGGCGGTGCCGGCGGCCAAGCAGGTGGCGGCGCTGGGGGTACGGTCAAGCTATCGGGATCGCGCCTACGGCTCGACACGATCAGTGGTCTTGAGGCTGTCGACGTGCAGGTAGCCGGCGGAACCGGAACTGACGGCACGGACGATACGCAAGGTGATATTGGCCGAGTGTTGTTAGGCAACAATGACGCCGAAGCGCAATTCGTTGGAACCGACTTTGAAGAAGTCGACCGAGAATTCGAACGTCCGAGTGGCCCTCAAAATGGCAATCGCTACCTAGTGGGCGTAGCGTCTACGCCCACGCCTTACATCCCCAACTTGATCGGTGGCGCCGCACTGTACGGCTTCCTTGATGGTATCACTGTCGAGGAGATCGACTTCAACCTGACGACTAACCCGATCGATGCAGCACCGGACAATGCGCTCGTGGCCGTGTATCGCCTAGATACAGGCTTGAGTGAGTTAGGCTTCGGCGACCACGAATCGGCGATCGAACTGGGCGATGACTTTGATCAGATTCTGATCATCAACTTGACCGACCTCAATCTCGAGCTGCCTCAGTTCCGTACGCACTACAATATCGGTCTGGGCCTGGAACCGCTGGCTTTCGATGGGCTAACCAATACGACTGGAGCGCCGGTCGAACTGACCGCTCTCAACGCGGGCACGATTTGGACGACGATCGTCACCGAAGACGCAGACGTCCGATTCTCTGCGTCGATCGCGGCCGACGTCGAGAACTTCTCACAGCAAATTATTGCCAACGACACGGCCGAGTATATCACCGTAACCCGACCAACGGTGGAATCGCTGAGCCCAGATGGCACGCTCGTCGACTTTGACGGGATCAAGGAGTTCGTCCAGAGTGCGGACGGGAACGAGCTTTATGCGCTGGCCTCCGATCGCGATGCGTTGCTGGTGATTGACGCCGACGATCTGACGATCAAGCAAGTCGTTGAAGCGGGGGTCGACGGCAACGACGACTTCACAGATTTGCGGAAAGTTCGACCGACTACCGATGGTTCGTTCGTCTACGTCCAAATTGGTGATACCGAACTGGCCATTCTCAATCGCGATGCAATAACAGGCGTGCTTTCGTTTGACGATGTGCAAAGGCTAGCACCTGGTACTGATGTCATTGGTTTCGCGATCAGTGAATATGAAATTAAGGATTTCGTGTACAACGATTTTGAGCGCTCGCTCTTTGTGCACATGGAATTTGAAGAACCATTCGGCGAAACGACCGAAGAGAAGATCCGTCACTTCCGTCAGGATGCCACGACGGGTCGATTTGACGTTGTTGTGGATGGCGATGACGAACCCGACGAGCTTGTATCTTCGACGGAGCTAGATAATCGCGCTTCGCTTGACAAGCCTGTTATCGGCTTGGCGATTCAGAACAACGCGTTCTACATGCTCGACTCATTCTTCTTGCGACAGTACTCAGGAGGCCTCTTCTCACCAGATGAAATCGTCGGATTGGCAAGTGTGCAGATCGTCAATCCAACCGACTTGACCGCAACTTCAGATCAGCTCCAAGTTCTGTCGTCGATAGACGACTCGATCGTCACCCTTGTGGACAATGACACAACGGGCTCAGATATCACTTTTGTGCAGCGAGTGGAGCAAAGCGAGAACGGCGTAACTGGGATCACCGGGCTCGCTGATGTTGATGGTTCAGTCGATGGACAGTACTTATTTGCGGTCGGGCAAACGGATGATTCGCTCGTCGCACTCACAACCGACGGCAGTGGGGTGATGGAACAACGCCTGCGAAACAACTCTGGTGGCGTTGCCAACCTGATCTCGCCTACGGGAGTAATCGCAGGATCCGATGCACAAACTGTGTACGTTGCTACGCTCGGAGACGGGAGCAATCGTGGCGGCATCGTGCCATTTCGTCAGGTTGGTGGGATCGGCAACAGCCTTGTTCGCTACGATACCGACGACGACAGTTTCGACTCGCTCAACATCCTCGACCAACCATTCGGCAGCGCCGATTCGACGATCACCAACTGGCGCGTCGTTCCGTCGCGAAAAAGTGTCGATCCTTTTGGGACTCTCGCCGAAGTTACGCCTCTGCTGCTTGAGAATGTCGGTGGAGATTGGCGGATCACGGGCATTGGCACGCCACAAAGAATGCGAGTGGCTGCGCAGGGTGAGTTCCGTGAGTTCGAATTCGGCCTGGTCTCGGGAAGCGCCTCGACAACCGACCGGTACTTTGGCTGGGTAACTAAAGTTGGCGAAGACGCCTTCGGCACACCTGACTTCGATTTCTTTGGCGGCGTTTCGTATACACCTTCAACCGATGAGTCGGCATTCCAGGTTAACTTAAGCGCTCTGGGAACGGACGTCGCGCTAAACGACCAGTTTGCAGCTGCCACTGTTCAAACGGTCAGCCGCGAGTACTCCATACAAGTGTCGATCGAAGTCGAGCAAGCTGCCGACACCGTCCGAGCAGAGTTCTCGGGTGTCGAAACCATTACCGTTGGCACCGCCGGCGGCGAAGATACCATAACTTTGTTTGAAGCACCAAGTTCCGAGGTCACGAGCCTTTCGATCCGCACTGGCGACCAAGGCGACTTAGTCGAACTGCAAGATCTGAGCGGAACAACGAAAGTCGAAACAGGGGAGGGTGCTGATTCCGTTTCAATCAAAACCCTGTCGGATGGCTCGCTGACGGTCGAGACTGAAGCGGGTGAAGACTTCATCGACTTAATCCAAGTCGGCGCTAATGCCACGACGATCATTCGCGGTGGTCTGGATAACGACACGATTCAAGTCGCCGGTGACGAATTGGCAACAACTGCGACAACAACGGTGGATGGCGAAGCGCCGTCACTCGTGGCAACAGGTGATACGCTGCTGTTCTATCCGGGTGATCCATCGACACCGGTGACTCAGGTTGGCTCAACGCCTGACGGCAGTGTCGGCGTTACTGGCTTAGGAGTCGTCGACTTCTTCGATATCGAAGGCCTAGAAGTTATTGCGGCTCCGACATTTACGTTCCCTGACGGCCGTTTGATACAGGTTAACGAAGGTGAGTCCCTGGAAACGACTATTCAACCAGGAACCGGGGCGCACAACACCGACGTGACCTTTACCTGGGACATCGACAGCAATGGCGAATTTGGCGATGAGACCGGCAGTAGCCTCGCCATCAGCTGGGATCGCTTGAGAGATGATTACGATCTTGGCGACGGTCCATTCGAGCGCGAGATCTCTGTTAAAGCGACCAACGACAGTGGCCGCTTCACAACCAAACGACTTACTGTTCAGATTCTAAACGTCTTGCCCGACGTGACCGTGACGGGCGACGCGGAAACCACGGTCGGCAGCGATTACAAGATCGAGTTTTCCGCCGAAGATCCAGGTCAGGACTCGGCACAAGACTGGCTGGTCAACTGGGGCGATGATTCGCTGCACGACTCGTTTGGAGTTCCGCTAACCGAGTCGACAAACCTCGATACCGGCACACTATCGCAAGCCGTCCGCGACTTGTTTATTGAAAACGGGCGGGAGCTTCCCGCATTGATAACAGTCAACGTAGATGTCGCTGGGTCGGAGTGGACGCTAACCGATGGCAACGTCGATTGGGAACTGATCGCAAACGATTCCGAGATTCGCGTATTCACGCCGGAACAAACCTTTGGTAGCAGTGTCACCGAGGGCATTCACAACTACACGACTCCCGGTGACTATACGATTTCGGTGAGCATCATCGACGACGACTCGGACCCGGGAGTAGCCGACACGGATACTCTGTCCGTCACGGTTGTCGTCGGAACCGATAGTGCCACGACCGACGGACCGTATGAAATCGTAGAAGGCGAAGGGCTTTCATTGTTGGGCACAGCCGTCTCAACGCCCACGACCGTTTCCTGGGACCTGAACGACGACGACAACTTCAGCGACGCCACAGGTTTCTCGCCGACGGTCACTTGGGCCGACTTAGTCGACCTGGGCATAAACAATAGCCGCACCAACTGGCCAATTACGTTCCGTGCCACATACGCCAACGGTCAGATGATTGAAGCGACGACGACGCTCGACATTATTAATGTCATTCCAACGGCTACCTTCACCAACGACGCTCCAGCCGATGGCGTGAACGAAACCGAATTTGATGGTGTCGTCCACATCTCGTTCGGCAACCAATTCGATCCCTCGCCCGTCGATCAAGCAGGGCTGCTCTATAGCTACGACTTTGGCGATGATGGTGACTTTGAAATCGAAAGTCAACCGTTGACTTTTGCTTTCGTGCCGGACGAATTCTTCCACGATAGTGGACGTGTCGTAGTACGCGGCATTATCTTCGATGACGAAGGCCAGGACGAGTTCCTTACCGCGTTCACGGTCAACGAAGTCGAACCAACGATCGAACTTGCCGGCAACGATACCGCGACGGAAGGACAGAATTACAGCCTTACCGTATCCACCAGTGACCCAGGTGTCGGTGATACGATCACTGGCTTCTTCGTCGATTGGGGGGACGGGACCGATCTTGAATTCTTCGAGGACAACGCCGCGCCGTTTGAGCATGTCTTCGCTGACAATGCTGCCGGATTGACCACCATCACCGTCTTCGCCGACGATGCCGATGGCCGCTACGAGGAAACGCTTGACGTTACAGTCAACAATGTCGCAGCCGACTTGCAAAACGTAGCGATCACCGATACGGCAGGAACAGGCACGCTCATCGAGGGCAGCACCGCGACACTGACCGGCGAGATCGTCGATCCAGGCGTGCTTGATACCTTCACGCTCACGATCACTTGGGGCGATGGCCAACAGGACGTGCTCAACCTATCGGCCGGTGCGACCGACTTCGAAGTCGTGCATCGCTACGACGACGATGGCGATTACGACATTACGCTGACGCTAGTCGATGACGATGGCGAGGGCGACACCGATTCCGCCAGCATCTCTGTGGTGAATGCTGCTCCGACGCTGACGCTCGAGTTGGATGAGGTTGGTATCGACGAGACTGGTACTGCGTTCGTGTCGGGCGTGATCTCCGACGTCGGCGTGTTCGATTCGCACACAGTCGAGATCAATTGGGGCGATGGCACGATCGGACCGGCCACTGTAGATGGAAATACGTTCAGCGCGTCGTATCCGTACGACGACGACGATCCGACCGCTACGTTCAGCGATGTCTTCACTATTTCTGCGACCGTAACCGACGTCGACGATGCGACTAGCTTCGCTAGCGAGACGGTCGACTTGACGGTGTTCAACACCGATCCTGTGTTAGTGACCGGGAGTACGAGCGCGCCCGATGCCGACAACTCGGTCTTGCCGGGTGAGTCAATCACACTCAACGCGACGTTCTACGACTTCAGCCCTGACGATACGTTTACGGCGGAAATTGTCTGGGGCGATGGGAATACGTCCACCGACGCAACGATCGTTTACGATTCGGACACACGGCAAGGCACAATCGAGGCCACGCATACCTACAACGCCATCGGAGATTACGATGTCGAAATCCGGGTTTCCGATGACGATACCGGCGCCGATTCGGGCAACGTAGTAGCGATCGTCGCGACCCCCACGACGACAGATCCCCCAAAGGTCACCGAAGTCCTCGTTAGTGGTGATTTGTCGATCAGTCCTTGGTCGCAATCGTTTAAGGACCTTGTCGACATCAACCGGGACAACGGCGCGGGCATCGGCTACTCCATTCCGGCGGGGACAGCGCAGCAGACGCAATCGTTGTCTTGGAACAACGTCAACGTGATCCACATCGCGTTCGACCAAAATGTCTCGGGTGGCGTCCAACAAAGCGATCTACGCCTGTTCGGTATCAACGGTCCCAACGGCGATGGCAGCGAGACCGAGTACCAGTTCACCGATTTCGCCTACGACGACACGACTTTCATTGGAAGTTGGACGCTTGCCGCACCGCTTGGGCCGGATAAGCTGATTCTTGAGCTTGCTGATTCGGTCAACGCGGGTGGAATCGCACTCGACGGCGAGCCCCAAAGTGGCGACCCGCTCGATGTTGATCTGCCCAGTGGCAACGACTCGGCTGGCGGCGCGTTTCTGTTCCGCTTCAATACCCTTCCTGGCGATGGCAACGGCGATAATTCGGTCTCCGTGACCGACCTAAGCAACATTAGCTCTCGCGTCGCGCAAATTGTCGGTGACGCGAACTACATGGCTGCGTTTGACATCAACGCCGACGGGGCGATCAGTGTAACCGACCTGGTCAACACGAGCACCCGCATCCCGGCGATCCTGCCCGACGGTGAACCGGCAGTCCCCGCGCCGATCGTGGCGGCACCGATCCTCAGTGCTGCGACCGCTCCAGCATCTCAGCCGTCCGACGCACTGTTGGCTCCCGAACTGCTGGTGACGGTGCCCGCCACGCCGGTGGAAAGATTCTCGCTCGCCAGCGCTGTACAACGGGAACCGTCACAAACGGTTGCCGCACAGGCGTCCGCAGCCGACATCGCGTTCAGTGCCGCCGACGAGGAGAAAGTTAGCGACGCGACCGTAGACTTCGTTGACGCCGTTGCCACGGAGCAAGCCGAGTTGTCTGCGGTGTTGGGTGAGTTCGAAGCGGACCGTAACTTCCGACCGCGGCAATATCGACCAGCGCCCGGTCAGCGCGCCGATTACCGTCCCCCGGCTGGCAGGGCACCTGAACAGCCGGCGAACCAAGCCCGCGCATCACGACAGGAGCATGATGCCGCCACGCGGACCGCGATTTCCCGACGCACCGCTTACCGGGAAGCGGCAGCAGTGGACGAACTCTTCGCCGCCGACGATTCCTTCGACGCCCTGTTCGACAACAGTGATTCACCGCGAAAGTCGAGCTCAGGGAACGTCCAGTGATGCGAACGGCGGTCTTGAGCTTGTTGGTAGGCGTGGCGTGGATGATTAGTACATCATCATCCCGCGCGCAGGAGTTGGTCTTATCCGTGGATTCATCCACGTCGGGTGGGTTCCAGCTGCGGCCCGGCGAAACATCTGAGTCGCTGCAGCTCAACATTACACGCACAGGGACGGCCGAAACAACGGATTTCGTCACCGGTTGGCAGGCTTCGCTCTCGCTGGTGCCAGAGGATGGAGCCCTCGGAAGCTTAGGGTTCGATAGCGCAACAGAACCCCAGGCCGGCTACGCATTCGAGAGCGTCGGGAGCCTTGGCGTTCGCGCGATCAACTCAGGCGCCAAGCTGTTAGCATTCGATTCGCATTTCCCGTTTAGTGGTGGGGCCAGCGTCGATTCCGGTAGTGATGTCGGACTATTGGAGATCACCTTACATGCGTCGGTAGATGCCCTCGGTAGTTTCGGCCTGTTTGCGATACCGGGACTTGGAAACTCAGAGTGGTCCGATGCCAGCGAGCCGGTCTTCTTAAGGCGAGAGTTCGCTAACGTTCGTGATGGCGCGGCCGCGATTCGCTTGGCCAATATTGTCGTCGCTCATCCGGGAGATTTCGATTTTGACAACGACGTAGACGGTCGAGACTTCTTACTCTGGCAACGGGGTGAGTCTTTTGATTCATTCAGTGCTGATGACCTGCGAGACTGGCGCACCCATTTTGGCTTTAGTGCCAATGCAATTGCTGCGCACGCATCACTCGTAACGATCCCTGAGCCCAGTTCTATAGTGCTCTTTCTTATGGCAGTCAGCTGCGGGATCGCGGATCGACTCTTGCGCTGATGAACTGCCACCGCTGCAGTGCTCGCCCGTTGACGCGACATAACGAGTTCGCCACGGACACGTTGCGCAAGAAACCGCAGCCACCGAAGCGGCCGAAGTCAGCGTCTGTTCCGCCAGCACATACTCCCCGCGGTTGCAAGCGTCACGACGAAGCCGTGTTTCAGTGCAACGTTTGCCAGCAGACCGGGCAGTAAGGCGAAGCACCCGGTTAAATGCCGTGCGCCACTAGATGCTGTGCTCGCCGCCAACTTGATGCTGCAACGATTCTGGGCCGTCAACGTTGGCTCAATCGCTGTCGTTGTGCAAATCCGCACACTGACGCTCGACTGAGTACCATTCGACTTGTCGAAGCACGATAGGAGCACCATTTTTTCGCAGGCAAAACCTTCCCTAGAACTGGCACATCAATTGCATCCTATACTTGGGTTATACACCCATGCTGGTCCATTACTGGGGAAATCGATGAACGGAACAGTGCTCCACCGGCAGATGGAAAATCCGACGATCGTAACAATTCAGCAGCACATTCTTCAGCAGCAACGCAAGCACTCACCCCATGCAACTGGCAGCTTTTCTTGGCTACTGTCCGGAATCACGCTCGCCACGAAGATGACCGAGGCACGTGTTCGCCGCGCTGGCCTGCTCGACGTGCTGGGTGCCGCAGGTGACTTCAACGTGCAGGGCGAGAAACAACAAAAGCTGGATGTCTATGCCGACGAAGCGTTGATCCATTGTCTTGGTGTGCGCGAGAATGTGGCGATTATTGCGTCCGAGGAAAACGAACATGCGATCACCTTCGACGGTCGTGACGGCCATGGTGAGTACATCGTCGTGTTTGACCCGCTCGACGGTTCCTCGAATATTGATGTAAACGTGAGTGTTGGTACCATCTTTTCAATTCTTAGAATGCCCAATGGTCTGAGCCCCAGTGATGATCCTACCGCTGCAGTGTTGCAGCCCGGTACTCGTCAGCTTGCAGCAGGTTATGTCGTCTACGGATCTTCGACGATTATGGTCTATACAACGGGGCACGGTGTACACGGCTTCACGCTTGATCCGGCGATCGGCGCGTTCGTCTTGAGCCATGAGAACATTCGTATGCCGGAGCAAGGCAGCTACTATTCCTCAAACGATGCGTACTGGGAAGAATTTCCTCGTTCCTATCGTGACTACCTCACGCATTTGCGAAGTGGAGGTATGGGGCGGCGCTATGCGCTCAGATATATCGGTTCATTAGTTGCAGACTTCCATCGCACGTTGTTGCGAGGGGGCGTCTTCCTCTATCCGCCGACCCACAAGAATCCCGAAGGCAAGTTACGCTTACTGTATGAGGCAAATCCCGTCGCGTTCATCGCCGAACAAGCTGGCGGGTATGCTCTCAACGGCACCCGTCGAGTACTTGAAATCGAACCGCATGACATTCACCAGCGTACTTCGCTGGTCGTTGGAAGCGAGTCAGAGATAAGTGCGTTCCAGAAGTTCTGTCACGTCGATCCTGATTCCCTTGTCGCCGGGAACGGGCACTCGTCACTCGAACTCTAGAATCGGCTGGTCCACAGCAAGCGTGTCTCCGACGACAGCCAAAACCTCGCTGACTTTGCCATCGCGCTCAGCGTGAAGGACATTTTCCATCTTCATCGCTTCGAGGACAATCAAGCTTTGCCCTGCCTTAACTTCATCGCCCTCGTTCACCAACGATTGCGTCAACAACCCTGGCATCGGTGACAACAAGAACTTGGACATATCAGGAGGATGCTTCACCGGCATACAGGCGAGTAATTCCGCCGCGCGCGCGGACAGGACCATTAAGTCGAGTTGCGATCCCCAATGGATCAAGCGGTACTTCATGTTCCGTCGCTCGACTTGGATGCAAACTTCGTTGCCGTCGACCGTTCCGCGGAACAACGCTTGGCCAAATTGCCATTCACTCAATACTTCGTAGTGCTCGCCGCCGTACTCCACGACGTGCCCGGCACCACTGTCAAGCGGTTGAACGTTAACGGGATGATGAGCCGCATCCATGACAACGACCCACTTATCCGGAACTTGGCGCTCGAATCCGGGTAACTGATCGCTAATGTTGGCGGCGCGATCCATGTACCTTCGATGGATTGATGCAGCAACGACGATCAGCAACGCCGGATCGTCATGGACGACGTCGCTCGGACTAAAGCCGTTGGGATAAGCCTTGCCGATCAGCGTCGTATCGATGCGGCCCTCTCGAAATCTCGCGTCGTCGACGAGCGCGGCCAGAAAGCTCACGTTGTGCGACAGACCGCGGATGCAGAACTCGTTGAGCGCGCTGCGCATGTGAGCGATTGCACTGTCTCGCGTCGCTCCACGTGTCACGACCTTCGCGATCATCGGATCGTAGTAAATTGACACCTCACTGCCTTCGTAAACGCCGGTGTCGACGCGAACGCAATCGGAGTCTGGCGGCGGCAGATAGCGAACGAGTCGACCGACAGACGGCAGAAAGTTTCGGAATGGATCCTCTGCGTAAACACGTGCCTCGATCGCCCAACCTGTGACTGTTACTTCGTGCTGCGCGATGGATAGCGGTTCCTTGGCAGCAACGCGAAGCATCATCTCAACCAAATCGAGTCCAGTGACCAATTCCGTCACCGGATGCTCCACTTGTAAACGCGTGTTCATTTCGAGGAAGTAGAAGTTCTTTGACGCGTCGACGATGAACTCGACTGTGCCGGCCGATTGGTATTCGACGGCTTGAGCCAATGCGACGGCTTGCTCGCCCATGGCCTTGCGCGTTGCGTCATCCAAGAAAGGCGACGGTGCCTCTTCGATAACTTTTTGGTGCCTGCGTTGCAAGGAACATTCCCGTTCTCCGAGGTAAATGACGTTTCCGTGCGAGTCGGCCAACACTTGGATTTCGATGTGACGAGGTTCCTCGATGTACTTCTCGATGAAGACCCGTTCATCGCCAAACGCGGTTCGAGCTTCGTTGGTAGCGCGCTCAAAGCCATCACGACAATCGTCATCGTCGTAGGCGATGCGCATGCCTTTGCCACCACCGCCTGCACTTGCCTTAATCATGACCGGGTAGCCGACGTCATTGGCAATTTCTACCGCATGTTCGGCATTCTTGATTTCGTCGGAGTAACCAGGGATCGTATTGACCGAAGCGTAGTCTGCCAGCTTCTTGGAAGTTATTTTGTCACCCATGCACCGAATCGCATGCGGTTTCGGCCCAACAAAAACGATGCCTTCGTCTTCAAGCCTGGCAGCAAACTCAGCGTTTTCTGAGAGAAAACCATAGCCAGGATGAACGGCTTGCGCTGAAGTCTCGCGGCATGCGGCGATGATGTGATCGATCGCCAAATAGCTATCGACTGCAGGAGCTGGTCCAATGCAAACGGCCTCGTCGGCCAGCGATACATGCAGCGCGTCCACATCCGCCTCGGAGTATACTGCCACTGTCCGAATGCCCATGCGGCGAGCGGTCTTCATGACGCGGCAAGCTATTTCACCACGGTTGGCAATGAGAATTTTCTCAAACATCGAATTTCACGAGTCAGAATGCTATAGGGGAATGTTTCCGTGCTTTCGCCAGGGATTGTCGAGTTTCTTATTCCTGAGCATTGCGAGTGATCGGCAAATGCGTTGCCTGGTAAAGCGGGGGCTAATCACGTCATCAATAAACCCACGCCGACCGGCAATAAACGGATTGGCGAACTTGGAGCGATACTCCTCGGTCAGCTCGGCCAGTCGTTCTTCGTTTCCACGCTCTTCACGGAAGATGATTTCCACGGCTCCCTTGGGCCCCATCACGGCAATCTCGGCCGTGGGCCAAGCGATGTTGACGTCGCCCCGCAGGTGCTTGGAAGCCATCACATCGTAAGCTCCTCCATACGCTTTTCTCGTGATTAGTGTGATCTTTGGGACGGTGGCTTCCGCGTAAGCGTAGAGAAGCTTGGCTCCGTGTTTGATGATGCCTCCATATTCTTGTGCAGTACCTGGCATAAATCCCGGAACATCGACAAGAGTCAGAATTGGAAAGTTAAAGGCGTCGCAGAAGCGAACAAAACGAGCTGCCTTGATCGCGGAACGGATGTCCAAACAGCCCGCAAGCACGAGCGGCTGATTGGCGACGATTCCGACGGGGTAGCCTTCCATGCGGGCGAAACCCACAATGATATTCTTCGCGTGTTCGGGTTGAATCTCGAAGAAGTCGGTATCATCGACAATCTTGAGGATCAGCTCTTTCATGTCGTACGACTTCGTGGGACTGTTCGGAATCAGTGTATCTAGTGAGGGTTCGGCACGATCAGCTTTGTCTGGTGTTGGGCGATGCGGTGGCGCCACGCGGTTGTTGGCCGGCAGATAGTTGATGAATCTCCTTAGCATAGATAATGCTTCGACATCGTCCTCAAAAGCCCGGTCAGCGACGCCCGATTTTGTGGAATGCGTCAACGCGCCGCCCAGTTCCTCATGCGTCACTTCCTCGTGCGTGACTGTCTTCACCACATCGGGTCCGGTAACAAACATGTAGGAACTATCTTTGACCATGAAAATGAAATCAGTCATCGCCGGAGAGTAGACCGCCCCTCCAGCACAGGGGCCCATGATCAATGAAATCTGCGGTACAACTCCCGAAGCCAGCACATTCCGCTGAAAGACGTCAGCGTAGCCACCCAACGATGCGACTCCCTCTTGGATGCGAGCACCTCCCGAGTCATTCAGGCCGATAACTGGCGCACCTACCTTCATCGCGTGGTCCATGATTTTGCAGATTTTCTCCGCGTGGGCCTCCGAAAGAGATCCGCCAAATACCGTAAAGTCCTGGCTAAACACAAACACTACGCGGCCATTTACCGTTCCATAGCCAGTCACCACTCCATCGCCAGGGATCGTTTCACCACCCATGCCGAAATCGGAGCAGCGATGTTCAACGAACATATCCCATTCTTCGAAGGTCCCCGGATCAAGCAGCAGTTCGATCCGCTCGCGCGCTGTTAGCTTGCCTTTTTGATGCTGTTTGTCGATTCGCGGCTGCCCGCCCCCCAGATGAGCTGCGGCACGTTTCTGTTCTAACTCGCGGATAATGTCTTGCATGGTGAATTCAATTGAGTGGCGTTGAGCGTTGTTTGACCCAACTTGTTGCCAGAGGCCAAAATCGTTGGAGCACTGAGGAGCTGACGGCGAGTCTGATGTGGCCAGCATTGGTCGACATCGCATCGACGTCAGGTGCCGAAAGATGGGCTCTTGCTGCAAATGTCGGGCTGGCTGGCACTAACGGTTCCTTTCCATCAGCAAGCTGCAGATTATCGTATCGTTAGTGGGGCATTTGATTATCAAGTGTGTACGACGTAAGTGCCTTCATGTAATTGGCCCGCTCCAACGACCCTGGATTGGGGCTATTCTTACGGCTCATGCTTCCCTTGAGTTGTTCTATCGATTCGTATTCGTTTTCTTCCATCCAGTGGACGACGTCATCGATGATAGTGCTCAAGTGCGCCGAGCCCTTCATCAATAGAATACTTGCTAACATCAGCACGTCCGCGCCGGCCAACAACATTTTCACGGCACCTTCCATGCGGTGGATGCCGCTCGTTGCAGCTAAGGATGCCTTCACTTGATCCTTCAAAACTGCAAGCCAACGAATCGGAATCCTCGCTTCATGCCGATTGCTCAGTACCAGATCAGGTTTGAACTCGAGTGACTCCAGATCGATGTCAGCCTCTAGGTAGCGGTTGAAGAGTACCAAGCCATCCGCGCCGGCTGTGCAGAGCCGCTGGGCAAAATGCGGCAGACTAGTGAAGTTCTGTCCAATTTTTACAGCTACTGGTACGGAAACCGAGTCCTTCACCGTTGCAACGAGATCGACATACTGCTGTTCGACATCGGCAGCGGTCAGGTCGGGTTCCGTGGGGATAAAGTAGATATTCAACTCAATCGCATCAGCGCCTGCGTCCTCGATCGCCTTGGCATACCGTACCCACCCACCGTTAGAGGAACCATTCAGACTACCGATGATGGGAATATCTACTGCTTCCTTGGCGGCTTCCAGGTGGCTTAAGTATTCGGAAGGTCCCGTCCTGAAGTCTTGGTACTCAGGAAAATGGGATAGTGACTCGGCGAAGGATTCAGCCTGATAGTCGTAGAGTCGCGCAAGTGCCAATTCTTCGTGTTCAATCTGTTCTTCGAACAGAGATGGCAAGACGGCTAGTGATGCCCCTGCCTCCTCCAGCCGCTTAAGATTATCAATATCTCCTGTTAGAGGCGAACAGGCAGCCGCAGCAAAGGGGCTTTTCAAGCGCATCCCGAGGTAGCTTGTGCTAAGGTCGACCGTCATAACAGACTATACTCCTGACTCCTCGAAACCCTCAGAGAGTTCACGTTCGACACCGGCCATCTGTTCATAGTAGTGCCACTGGTCGTCAATGTCTCGCTGTGCCAGATCGAACAAGTACTCTGCGTGTTCGGGGTTGGTGCGGGCGAGCATCGCAAATCGAGCTTCCTTCATGGCAAGCTCTTTGAACGGCTTCGTCGGCTTACGGCAGTCAAGCCGGAATGGTCGTTTACCGGCATGTGCTTCGCGTGGGTCGTAGCGATATAGCGGCCAAAAACCTGTCTGCACGATCTCCTTCTGATGCGTCATCGAGGTGCTCATGTCGATGCCGTGTGCGATACAGTGGCTGTAAGCGAGGATTAGTGACGGTCCCCGGTACGATTCCGCTTCGCTAAACACGCGAACTGTCTGCGCTGGATTCGAACCCATGGCTACTTGGGCTACGTACACATTGCCGTACGAAACCGCGAGCATACCGAGGTCTTTTTTGCGGGCCGGTTTGCCCCCGGCTGCAAATTTTGCCACGGCTGCTCTGGGAGTTGCCTTTGACATTTGGCCGCCGGTATTTGAGTAGACACCCGTATCCAGTACGAGTATGTTCACGTCGCGACCCGTGGTCAAAACATGGTCCAATCCGCCAAAGCCGATGTCGTAGGCCCATCCATCGCCACCGACGATCCAGACACTCCGATTCACAAGCACGTCGGCGATCGCAGAAAGCGTGTTTGCTGCATGGGTCGTGGAGCCATTCACACCAGCTAACCGCGAACGTAGTTCAGCGACGCGCTCCCGCTGACGCAGGATCGACTCCTCGCTTGAAGCGTCTGCCTCCAATAGTCCTTCTACCAACGACTCACCGACTTTAGGTGCCAATTCACGCAATAAGCTCTCGGCGTAATCACGCTTCTGGTCCAACGCCAATCGCAAACCCAGCCCAAATTCGGCGTTGTCTTCGAACAGTGAGTTAATCCACGTTGGACCGCGCCCGTCTTCGTTCGTGCTCCACGGAGTCGTGGGCAGATTGCCACCGTAGATGGATGAGCAACCGGTCGCATTAGCGATCAGTGCCCGATCACCGAAGAGTTGACTCATCAGCTTCAAATAGGGAGTCTCGCCGCATCCGGCACATGCTCCTGAAAATTCAAATAGTGGCTGTAGCAGTTGCGTACCCTTGACCGTATCGGTCTTTGCCAGCGTACGGTCTAGCTCGGGCAAGTCCAGGAAGAAGTCGAAGTTGGCTCGCTCGCGCTCAAGATGCTCGAGCTTCGGTTCCATGTTGATCGCTTTGTGTTTAGCAACTTCTTTGCTCTTCGCCGGGCAGACATCGACGCAGACACCACAACCCGTGCAGTCGTCTGGAGCAACCTGAATGGTCATCTGATAATCGGGTAGATCTTTGCCCTTCCACGATCGAGACATGAAGCCGTTTGGGGCATCTTCACACGACGCGGGCAGATAAGTCTTAGAGCGGATCGCAGCATGTGGGCAGACCAGAGCGCAAAGACCGCATTCGATGCAGATATCTGGATCCCAGATTGGGATTTCCTGGGCGATACTGCGTTTCTCGATGCAGGCAGTTCCAGTTGGAAACGAACCATCGACAGGCAGGGCACTGACCGGCAATAGATCACCCCGACCATCTAACAACATCGAAGTGACGCGTTGTACAAAGTCGTTGTCGTGATTTGCAACTGGCGGTAGACGGTGAGTCTTACTCGAAACATTCGACGGCACTTTGACATCATGCAAGGCGTCGAGCGCCGCGTCCACGGCTGCGAAGTTGCGCCGCAGAATGGCTTCACCTCGATTGCCGTAGGTCTTGCGAATAGCCGACTTGATGTGCTCAATCGCTTCTTCGCGCGGTAGCACACCACACAACGCGAAGAAACAGGTCTGCATGATCGTGTTGATCCGCGTTCCCATTTCCGCCTGCCGAGCCACATTAAAGGCGTCAATGACGTAGAACTTGAGTCCCTTTTCGATTATCTGCTGCTGTATCTCAGCAGGAAGGTGATCCCATACGTCCGTGGGACTGTAGGTGCTGTTGAGTAGAAAAGTCGCACCGGGCTGAGCAATCTTGAGCACGTCGATACGCTCAAGAAAATTGAATTGGTGACAGGCAACGAAATTCGCTCGCTCGATGAGGTAGCTAGAGTTGATTGGTCGAGGACTGAAACGCAAGTGTGAAACTGTGACCGAGCCTGCCTTCTTCGAATCGTAGACGAAATAGCCCTGCGAGTACATCGGCGTGTTTTCGCCGATGATCTTGACGGAATTCTTACTTGCTCCGACTGTGCCGTCACTTCCCAAGCCGTAGAACACCGCACGCGTGACGTCGTCACCTTCGGTTGAAAATTCCGGATCCCATTTTAGGCTGAGGTGCGTCACATCATCGATGATACCGATCGTGAAATGTCGTCGAGGCTCGTCAGCGTCCAATTCCTCGTACACTCGCGCCGCCATCGCGGGAGTAAACTCCTTGGAGGAAAGCCCGTAGCGCCCGCCGATCAGGGCATCGCACTGCTGCAGGCGGTTGCCTTCGGCAAGTGCCGTCAGGACATCTTGGTACAGCGGCTCACCAATTGCACCGGGCTCCTTCGTGCGATCGAGCACAGCGATTCGCTTAGCGGTTTTTGGAAGCGTGGCGAGGAACGCGTCAACGTCGAATGGCCGATAGAGTCGAACCGTGATTAATCCGACCTTCTGTCCTTCTGAAAGCAATCGAGCCACTGTTTCTTCAACTGCGCCCGCACCCGACCCCATCATTACAATCACTCGGTCCGCATCGGGGGCGCCTACGTAGTCGAACAAATGGTACTGGCGACCCGACAGTTCAGCAAACTTATCCATGGTTTGCTGTACTATCCCGGGCACGTCCAAGTAGTACGGATTCGCGGCTTCTCTGGCCTGGAAGAACACGTCTGGATTTTGCGCCGTTCCACGCAACACCGGCCGATCCGGATCCATGGCTCGGTCCCGGTGGGCCTGCACCAATTGCTCATCGATCATCTCACGAATGTAGTCAAGAGGGATCAGCGAAATCTTGTTGACTTCGTGCGAGGTTCGGAAGCCATCGAAAAAATGCACGAAGGGAACGCGTGACTTCAGCGTGGCGGCATGGGAAATCATCGCTAAGTCATGCGATTCTTGTACAGAACCGGAAGCGAGCATTGCCCACCCGGCTTGTCGTACCGCCATCACATCGCTGTGGTCGCCGAAAATTGAGAGCGCATGCGTAGCAAGACTGCGCGCCGCAATATGAAAGACAGCCGGCAGGAGTTCGCCGGCAATCTTGTACATATTCGGGATCATTAACAACAATCCCTGGGATGCCGTGAAAGTGGTCGTCAACGCACCAGCCTGAAGCGAGCCATGAACCGCGCCAGCAGCTCCAGCTTCACTCTGCATTTCAATAACATCTGGAACAGTTCCAAAGATGTTAGTGCGCGATTGTGACGACCACTTGTCCGACAACTCGCCCATGGGCGACGCCGGCGTGATGGGGTAAATCGCGATTACTTCATTCGTTTGATGGGCGATGTAGGCTGCAGCCTCATTGCCGTCGATCGTAACAAACTTAGCCGACTCCACGTTTCGACCCATCCTTTGCCATTGTCAAATCCACGTACAGGACGCTTAATCATGCTAAGGCCGCTTGACATTCGATTACTCTAAAGCCGACGTGTCAAGTCAGTCGCCGATCAGCAACTAGCGTTTGAAAACCACCGCAGAAGCTACGCGACGGTATTCATGCCGTTGCTTTCGTTGCAAATTCGCTCCACTTATTTGCGGCATCCTGAAACTCTTTCATCTGTGATTCAGAAATATCGCGGACGCATTCCAGGGCCTTCCGCATGAACTGTTCTGATCTCTCGCGAAACTCTTCGGGATTGCTTGATTCAGCAACTCGCAGCGCTTCCTCGAGTGAATCAAGGGATGCCTGGTATTGTTGATTGAGGACTTCCCGGTGCTTGTTGGCCAAGTCGGAGATCGTGTCTGTCCACTGTTTTTGGAAATCGCGGACTTTGTCAAGCCATGCCGCTTGCGGTGTAGGGAAGCCAGGCCATAGCGCACCCCATTGCTGAAACAGTTCTTGCTGCATCTTCAGGTTCGATTCTGCGGCGCGCTGGATGTTCTTGAAGACTTCTTCGTAGACCGTCGACACGTTCTCAGCTTTTGTGGCCATGATCTTATCTCCTGCTTGCGTGGTTGGTCGCCGGGGTGTGTTTACCCCCGACTCACTGACGTTACTCAAATTCTAGGCCCTAAGCGGCCGGAAATCAATGGATATTTGCTGCATTTGCGAGAAATACAATATGCATAAATTGAAGTTGTTATATTGAAATATTTTGCAATTAGCGAGAAAAATATATTGCAGTTGCACTATAATCGCGTTATAAAGCTATTGGAGGTTTCGCCATGCAAAACGGCCCAATTCAAATCAAGCGTTATCCCAATCGTCGCTATTACGCACGCCACACGAGTAAGTACGTGTCCTTGCGGGAAATTGAGCAGCTCGTTGAAGGTGGACAGACGGTAGAGATTCGGGACAGCCAAACTGGAGAAGACCTGACCCGAACGGTCTTGACTCAAATTATTACGGACCGCCAGCCGGAGAAAATGGATCTGTTCCCTACCGACATGCTCCATTTCATCGTTCGCTCTAATGATGTGATGTCCGGCTTCCTGCGAGACTATTTTCGACATTCGTTGACCTACCTGGATTACCTTCAGCAGCACAGTCCGGCAAAGCAAAGCTTGGCCCAGCCGATGCACTGGGCCAAACTATGGCTTGATTCCATTGCCCCATCTCCTTCGAGAGAAGCCCAGTCTACACAGGGCCCGACTGAACTCACCTCGCGAATTGAAGAACTGGAGCAACGCATAAAGCAACTCGAATCTAATGGGCACTAGCCGACCGCTAGGCAGGCGGGTGCCATCCTGCGTCAGCCCAAAGCTCACCGCTTACCGCCGAGTTGGAAATCATGAAGCAAACGGCATCAGCGATTTCTTCCGGGCGGATCAGTCGACGAAGCTGTGTGTACGGCAGCACATTCTTCTTAAGGAAATCTTCGCCCAAGGCCCGTGCCATGGGCGTATCTGTGAATCCCGGGTGGATCGTAGCGCAACGTACCCCGTGAAAAATGGCCTCTTTCATCAAGGTAGCTGCCGCGCCTTCCAGGCCCGCCTTCGCGACTGCGTAGGAAATCTGCCCTTTGTTTCCTTGGGAGGAAACTGAGCCGAGGAACACGATAGCTCCCTCGATTTCTTCTTCGGGCTCCCATCGCTTGAGGCCGCGTCTTGCTCGGTCTTCGGCGATCCTGGCTACCATCTCGATTGCCCAGTAGATGGGAGCAATGAGATTGATCTCAATAACCTTCTGAAAGTTTTCCAAAGGATAGAGAATCGCTTTGCCAGTTTCCTTGTCTAAGCGTACCGACAGGGCATCGCGCGTAATCCCGGCGGCCGGAACGCAAATAGTAATCGGTCCATGACTGTCGTATGCGTCATCGAACACTTGGGCGCGGAATACCGGGTCACTCGCGTCACCGACATGCGGTTCGGCAACATGTCGCTTTTCAGATTGATTGATTTCTTCCGCCAGTTCTCCGACGTCATCATTTAGATCGACTAAGAGAACTGCCTTAGCGCCGCGTTTGGCCAAATCACGAGCGACAGCGGCACCAATTCCGCTGGCCGCACCGGTGACAACGGCGACTTTTTGAGCAATATTCATGTCGCCTCCTGTTTCTTGCGAGCTGTGTGCTTCAACCGCCGCCTGATCAGACCGCCTTGAAACAGAGATCGCGTTCGACTGAGATGGCGTGGCTTTGGTTTCAGTGGCCGCCACTTCCGTTCTTAGTAGCTTGAGGCCACTGAAGGAATCGAGGGTCGTATCAAGTTGCTTGTCCCACAGTTCCAGTTGATTCTGAGCCATGCCCATTAGGGCATCAGTCCAGTTTTGGTGGAGTTCTTGCAGGGGCCCGAGCCAGTCTTGGCGAGTCGAAACAAAATTTGGCCAGAAGCGGGCCCAACTGTACACCAGTTCCTGTTGGAGCTTGAGGTTGGCGCCAGCAGTCTGACGCATGTTTCCTAGCAACTCGTTGTAGGTGCTTGCACTTCGGGATACATCTTGAGCGACCATGACACTGCTCCCAGTGGTTTGCGTGTGTTGACATGATAGAACGCTAACGCAGCAAAATTTGTGCCCAGTAAAAACAAATAAGGCTTAGAACACGGCCATCGAATGCGATTGCTATGCTGTATGTGCGTTATATTTGCAGTGCTTTTGAAGCAGAGCCAATGACTTTTTCCAGTTTGGTTTCTTCGCACGCAGTCACCGTCATGCCACAACAGCGTGACAGGCCCGCACAGTCCATCTGCGAAATCGCACAGGAAGCCTCCCGATCCTGGGACGCGCGCTGAACGACCAGGGGCTTACCACAGGCCGGTGCTCAAGAATTCATGAATCGATCGTGCGGCAGTGCGTCCAGCTCCCATGGCAAGGATTACCGTAGCGGAACCGCTGACGATATCGCCTCCGGCAAACACGCCTCGCTTACTCGTGCGCAGTGTGCCCTCGTCGGCGAGGATGTACCCCCACTTGTTCGTTTCTAGATCCGCAGTTGTGGACTGGACGAGTGGGTTCGCGCCCGTCCCCACTGCAACGACTGCCACGTCGCAGGGCAAGATGAATTCGGATCCAACAATAGGGATTGGTCGTCTGCGGCCAGATTCGTCGGCGTCTCCCAATTCCATTTTGACCAGCTTCACGCCGGACAGATATCCCTGGTCGTCACCAACAAACTCGATCGGGCTGTGGAGATTCAAGAACTGGACGCCTTCATCCTTGGCATGATGGACTTCTTCCGTCCGTGCGGGCATTTCTTGTTCGCTACGGCGGTAGATAATCGATGCGGTCTTCGCACCTAATCTCAAAGCCGAACGCACCGCGTCCATCGCTGTGTTGCCGCCGCCAACGACGACGACGTCACGGTCACGGCATTCATAGATCGGTGTGTCGCTACTGTCAGGTTCGTATGCCCGCATGAGATTTACGCGCGTGAGAAACTCATTCGCAGAGTAGACGCCTCCCAGGTGCTCGCCGGGAATGTTCATGAACTTCGGCAGGCCGGCTCCCGTCGCAACGAAGACGGCATCGAATCCTTCTTCACCGAACAACTCGTCCATAGTAATCGTTTTGCCAACAACGACATTGGTCTGAAACTCCACGCCCATTCTGCGGAGGTTGTCAACTTCGCCACGAACGATGTCCTTCGGCAGCCGAAACTCGGGGATTCCATAGAGGAGCACACCACCAATCTCATGAAGCGCCTCCATCACCGTGACATTGTGGCCTTTTAACACAAGATCTCCCGCGCAACTTAGACCGGCTGGACCACTTCCGACGATGGCTACCTTTTTTCCCGTAGGCGGAGCGTTCTCGGGCAATCCAACCTGGCCGGTGGCACGTTCGTAATCGGCGACGAAACGCTCGAGATGGCCGATGGCCACGGAACTAAATCGATTCGACAGAACACAAGCACCTTCGCATTGATTCTCTTGCGGACAAACTCGTCCCGTGACGGCTGGTAGTACGTTGTCTTCGCGGATCTTCGCCGCCGCTTTCAGGTATTCGCCTTGCAGGACAAAGTCAACGAATTCGCGTACTTGCACACCGACTGGGCAGCCCTGGACGCACTTGGGGTCCGAACACGTAAGGCAGCGCTGCGCCTCTTTCTCCGCAACGGCAGACTCGAACCCTCGGTTGACTTCAGCAAAGTTCTGCGCGCGCTCGCAGGCCAGTTGTTCGGGCATCGCCTGACGAGGGATCTTGGTCCGCTCTTTTGGGGGGAGACGTTCAGCCATGGGATTTCTAGTCCTAGGATGTTGTTTGTGATTTGCGCGGGCCAACTTCGGGATGGCGTTGATGCAAATGGCAATGGTTGTTGTCAACTACTGAAGAAGAGTCTGAGTCGAACTGCTCAAGAGCCTTTTTTTCTCGGTGTTTGTACATTTGATTCCGTTGCGAAAGTACAGTGAAGTCCACGTCATGTGCGTCAAACTCTGGACCGTCGATGCAGGCGAACTTGCTCTCTCCACCAATCAAGACTCGACATCCACCGCACATGCCGGTGCCATCTACCATGATCGGATTGAGGCTAACAATGGTCTTGATTTGATGCGGCCGAGTCAGACTGGCGACGGCGTTCATCATCGGAATCGGCCCGATAGCGAGGACATGGTCGACTTGAGTTCCTTGGTCGATTAGTTCCTGGAGTTTCTGAGTCACGAACCCCTGCTCTCCAGCACTCCCATCGTCGGTGAAAATGAACAGCTGATCTGTTGTCTGTTGCATTTCCTCGGTGAGTATTAGCAACTCCTTCGTTCTCGCCCCGATGATCGCGATAACTTTGTTCCCGCTATTCTTCATCGCGACAGCCGTTGGATAAGCGATCGCTGTTCCAACGCCTCCCCCAATGACAACGACTGTGCCGAAGTGCTGGATGTCCGAGGGTTCCCCCAGCGGCCCGACGACGTCCTGGATCTCGTCTCCTTCTTCCAAGCTGTTGATGAGCTTCGTCGTCTTGCCAATGCCCTGCACAACGATTGTGATGGTGCCAGCCTCAAGATCAGAATCGGCAATCGTTAGTGGGATGCGTTCGCCGTCTGAGTGAGCCCGCACAATGACGAACTGACCCGCCTTCCGTTTCGATGCAATGCGGGGTGCCTCGATGCGAAACAGCTTGATGTCCTGTGCGAGATACCGTGCTTCTTTAATCGAATACATTGGTCCATTTCCTTGCTGGTCCATAGGTTCGGTAGCAGAAGTGAGTCACTGAGCGGAATGTTCTGTACCGGCGCCGAAAGCTCTATGATTTAAATGAATTCGACGGTGCAAATGAACTGAAACAAACGAGTTACGTGGAAGCAAAAAATGTGCCGCGGCTAACAGGTTGGCGATCTCAGATGAACACGCCGTGAAGACTTCGTTGCAAAAGGACTTGTCGCAGTCCGACGTCCGCGTCGGCGCTGCAGGCAAGGTGCGAATTCGCACACATCGATAAGCTTCGGTCGGCGAGCGTTCCACGCGAGTAGGAGGTTGTTCGCTGGGTTTAGGTCTTTGCGGCGTCAAACGTGTCTATGTCTGCGTACAGCGAAACGAAATCTAACGAGGTGATAATGCCCAGCAGCCGGCAGTCGCTGCTGGTCACGATGACTCGGTGAATCTTCTGCCGGAGCATTTCTTCAGCGACCTCCTTCACTGGCGTGTCTTCGCGGACCCAGAAGAGTTCACTGGCCATGACCTCGTCCACTGTCACTTCCCCAAACTGCTCCAAGGCAAACGAAGACACACGGACGTGCTCCCACTTGCCGCTTTCGGCATCATAGTGCAGCGCCATGTCATCGTTCACTTCGGACGCATACTCTGCATGGTCTTGCTCGAAATTCAGGATGTCGGTGGCAGTAATGACACCGATGCACTTGCCGTTGGAATTGACGACTGGCAACCCGGTGACGTGGTTTTCCGTCATCAGACTCATCGCATCTTGCAGCGTATCACGCGCGTACACAACGATCACGTCGCGTTGCATAATATCTGCGGCCATTCTTGATCTAGTTTCGTCTGTCATGGTTAGTTCTCCGTGAACGATCAAGATCCCATCACCAGAGACTCCAAGCGAAACCCATGCCAATTCAACATCCCTGAGATGATGGAATCAATTCGCGGTACAGCGGTCGCAGGAATGAGCTCATGATTTATCAGTTCATGGAGATCAATCGAAGAAGTAGAGCGCGTACTCGTGTATGTCGATGATTCGACTCTAGTTGGCGCATGCCCACCGTACTCGGCAAATGTTGACCCCGATTGAACTGCCGTCGACGTTCACGATTGCGAGTACAGACCGGAATGCTTGCAGCAGTGGGCGGTGGCAACTTGCGACATGGTCACGCCGCGTACGACTTTAGTGAAGAACCTCAATAACACCATCTGGCCATACCTAGTTTGTCGCATCGGTCAGCGCGGAAACCGATGCGCAGTCTGACCTTGCCCTAGTCGAATACTTGACAAACATCGCGAATCGCAGAGAATATGCGCTGCATTGAAGCCCTCTAGAGCGGAACACAATGGGTATTGATAATGTCTGAACAGGCAATTCTGGGAACTCTCAAGGAAGTCGCTTTTTTTGAGGGTATGGACGAGGGCGACCTGGGCCGACTGGCGGGCATCGCAAAGACGGTCGAGTTTCCCGCTGATGCTGACATCTTTAAAGAGCTAGACCCTGCAAAAGACGTCTTTGTCATCGTATCTGGCGAAGTTTCACTGGTGTCGTGTACGCCCGCTTCGGGGTGTCGCAAGCTGATGACGGTGAAAGCGGGTGACCTGATCGGCTGGTCGCCACTAGTTGGGCGACCTCGACTTCACGATACGGCCCACTCGTTGTCGCCCATCAGTGCCATTGTTTTCGATGGCGAACAAATCCTCACATTCTGTGAAGAGCACCCTAAGTTCGGGTTTCAGTTCATGCATCGAGCGGCCAAAGTGCTTGCTGAGCGTCTCAGCGCGACGCGATTGCAGCTGCTCGACATCTGTGGTGTGCGATTGCCGGAAGTCCCGGTCTACACCGACTAGGTTTGAGATTGGTTGTGCGCTAGACCGCGCATTGAGCTGCCACTGCGGCCACCGATGTTAAACCAGGCGAAGATCTTTTTCGTTCAACGAATAGTCCGCGTTGGTTAGCGCCACGTCTACAATGGTGTGCATTTAATCATTCTGCGTTGTGCGAATTCGCACATTGAACGCCGCGTATCGCACACAGATATTGTACGAACTCATACTTTTCCGTTGTCAGCGGCGGCTGTTCCGCTGGCACGTTACGTGCTGTAGTCACAATTCAAAGCGGTTGTGTTCCTAGTAACGAATAGAAAGGACTTGCAGCGATGTCACGCGAAGTCGTCGTGCTCAGTGGTGTGCGGACAGCAATCGGTGGATATGGTGGAAGCCTGAAGGACACTCCTCCAAGCGAAATGGCTGCGGTCTGTGTTCGCGAAGCTGTAAATCGTTCTGGAATCAAGCCGAACGATGTCGGCCACGTCGTTTTTGGAAATATCATCCACACCGACCCGCACGATCATTACTTGGCGAGAGTCGCTGGCGTCAACGGTGGTCTCCCTCACGAGGCGCCGGCACTAACGCTCAATCGACTGTGCGGTAGTGGCCTTCAAGCGGTCATAACGGCAGCTCAAACAATCATGCTGGGCGATGCCGATGTGACGGTCGCGGGTGGAGCCGAGAACATGAGCCGGAGTCCATATGTCAGTCCAGCGATGCGTTTTGGCGCTCGCATGAACGATACGGCCCTGATTGACATGATGGTCGGTGCGCTCTCGGACCCGTTCGACGATTGTCACATGGGCGTGACTGCTGAGAACGTCGCAAAGAAGTACGGGGTTTCGCGGCAGGACCAGGACGAACTGGCGGTGGAGAGTCATCGCCGCGCTGGCGCGGCAATCGACCACGGTTACTTCAAGGCCCAGATTGTACCCATTCAGATTAAGGCCAAACGAGAATTGGTGCCTTTCGAAGTCGACGAGACGGTTCGCCATGGCGTTACGACAGAGAAACTTGGCAGGCTGCAGACGGTGTTCGACCCCGAGGGCTCCGTGACGCCCGGAAATGCATCTAGTATCAACGATGCAGCGGCTGCAGTGGTGCTGGCGGACCGTGAGTATGCCGATAAACGCGGTCTCAAACCAATGGGTCGTCTCGTCGACTACGCGTACGCTGGACTAGATCCCAAGTACATGGGGATGGGCCCTGTCCCGGCTGTCAGGAAGTTGCTGGAGAAGACGGGATTCGGACTCGATGACATCGATGTTTTTGAGGTCAACGAGGCTTTTGCTTCGCAGGCGTTGGCTTGTTGTCGGGAATTGAAACTACCCATGGATCGTACCAATCCCAACGGCAGCGGCATATCGCTGGGACATCCCATCGGTGCCACAGGGACGATCCTCACGATCAAGGCGCTTTACGAATTGAATCGACTCGGCAAGCAGCGGGCGGTGGTCACCATGTGCATTGGAGGCGGTCAGGGGATCGCGGCTATGTTCGAACATGCGTAACACCCGTTGCCTCAATACTTGCTAAACCACCAAACACGTAGGGAGATTCTCATGGGACGTATCGAAGGAAAAACTGCGTTGGTTACCGGAGGCTCTCGCGGCATCGGCCGAGCAATTGCGGTCGAGCTTGCCCGTGAAGGTGCCCACGTAGCAGTAAACTACGCGAGCAACGAGAGCAAAGCCCAGGAAGTGGCAGAGGAGATCTCTGCCCTCGGGGCAAAGTGCCTGCTAGTGCAGGCCAATGTCGGGGCGGCTAGCGAAGCACGTGCGATGGTCGACAAGGTCGCCAATGAATTTGGTCACTTGGACGTTCTCGTCAACAATGCTGGGATTACACGGGACTCGATGTTGCCCAAAATGACGGACGAACAGTGGGTTGAAGTGATCCAGACGAACCTGGGGGGCTGTTTCTTTTGCACTTCGGCCGCCATTCCCTTCATGAGCAGTCAGAGTTTTGGTCGCATTGTTAACATCAGCTCCATGAACGGGCAAGTGCCTGCCATGGGGCAGGCAAACTACAGCGCGAGCAAAGGCGGCATCATTGCCTTTACACGGACCGCAGCGGCAGAGTTAGTCCGCTCTGGAATCACCGTCAACACGATCGCACCGGGATACACGGACACCGATATGTTTGCAGCCGTGCCTGATGCTATCCAGGCGCAGATCAAGAGTAAGATTCCAATGGGACGTTACGGACATCCGGAAGAAATTGCCAAGGCTGTCGTTTTTCTGGTCGCTGACGGCGACTACATCACTGGTCAGCAGATCAACGTGAATGGGGGGGCCTTTATGTAGGCTATTCACAATGACTCAACAAAACAAAAACAATCACGAGACCTTTAATCCGTTTGATCCGGCGGCCATGCTCAAGGATGTCCGCAACGCGCAGATGGAAGCCTGGGCGAAGATGATGGTGGACTTGGTCCACACGGATGCTTATGCCGAGGCGACCGGCGCAATGCTTGATACGTGGCTGAGCTGTTCAGGGCCATTCAAGAAAGCCATGGAGAGCAACCTGACTCAGACGCTCAACGGCCTGAACCTACCGACACGTGACGATGTCACCCGTCTTGCCGAGCGGCTGACGAACATCGAGATGCGATTGGATGATATGGAAGCCCAAATTGACGAGTGTTTTCCGCGGAAGTAGGAATAGATTCAATCAGGAGCACGCGAAATGACAGACTCCGCCACAACGGAATTGCCTTCTGCCCAGCTGCCGTCCTTTGCCGATCTCTGCGAAGAGTGGCACAAAGCCGCCGAAAAGGCCGAGCGATTTAATCGACTAATCACCACAGATGCAGAACTCGCGCCCACGCCTAAAGAAGTTGTTTGGACGCTAAACAAAGCGAAACTCTATCGCTACATTCCGCAGCTTGCGAAGAAGCAGCGCAAGGGCATCCCACTGCTCATGGTGTTTGCGATCATGAATCGTCCACACGTGCTCGATCTTCGGGAGGGGCACAGCTTCGCCGAATACATGGTGCGTCAAGGTTACGATCTCTATCTACTCGACTGGGGCGCACCCGGTCCCGAAGATAAGAACCTTAAGTTTGACGACTATGTGCTCGAATACTTGCCGAGAGTCGTGCGCAAACTCAAGAAAGTCTCGGATTGCCAAGAGTTCAGTATGTTGGGGTGGTGTTTGGGTGCGCTGATCAGCACGTTGTATGCGTCGCTACGACCCGACGATGGACTAAAGAACCTGATCCTTCTGACCGCGCCGCTTGATTTCTCCGACAAGACCGCCGGCGCGTTCACTCGGTGGACGAGCAACACCGCGTTTAATCCCGACATGATTGTCGAGAAACTGGGAAACGTCCCCGGCGAGATGATCGACGCGGGCGCGAAGATGCTCAAGCCAGTCGAGAATTACATGGGGAGCTATTTGATGTTGTGGGACAACATCGATAATCCCAAGGCCGTTGAGGCTTGGCATGCCATGAATACGTGGGTGCGTGACATCATTCCAATGGCCGGCGGTGCCTACAAGCAATTGATCAACGAGTTCTACAAAGAAAACCGCCTCATCGAAGGCAGTCTTATGATCCGTGGTGAGCATGTGGATTTGTCGAAGCTCACCGCGAACTTGTTGAACGTGATCGCGGAGGCGGATCACATCACTCCGCCTTGCCAGTCCGAGGGCGTGATGGACCTGGTCGGTTGTGAGGACAAGGAAGTGTTTCGCGTTCGTGGCGGGCACATTGGAATCATGGCCGGACGAGGCGCTGAGAAGAACACTTGGCCGCACATCGAGTCCTGGCTCGCCGAGCGATCGGAGCAGTAGTTGACGGATAGGTTGATGGTATGACGGAGTGGAAGTACCTCATCAATGAACAGACGCTGGCATCGGCTCTTCCCGGCGAGTACGAGTCCTTTGCCAAGCCTGTTGCGGATGCGTTATCTGTCTTTCTGAATGGACTGTCTCCGCTTCGACAGCGCGAGATTCTCAAGGCACAAGCTTCGCTGGCTGCCACTGCGAGCACCCCCGAGCGTCTCGTGTCGCTGGCCCAAAGTTGCCCTGTCTTGCACAAACTCGGCCAGATCCTCGCGCGGGATCAGCGGATATCGCTCGATTTTCGCCGACAATTGCAGCAACTTGAGTCGCTCCCTCCGAGCGTTTCGATGGAGCACGTGCGGAACCTGTTAAGCGCGGAACTACCCAGCGTGGATAGGCTCGGTCTGTCATTGCAGTCACCCCCCATCGCGGAAGCAAGCGTTGCAGTGGTTGTGGGCTTCACAGAGCGTGGGCCTCGTGGGCGGAAGGGCGTGTTCAAGGTACTCAAGCCGGGCATTCACGAAAAACTGCACGAGGAACTGGACCTGCTGCAACACGTTGGCGAGCACCTCGACCAGCGTTGCCAGGAACTCGGCATACCCACTTTGGATTATCAAGACACATTCAACCGCGTTCGTGACAGGCTTCGTTGGGAAGTCCGGCTGGATCGGGAACAGCGGCACTTAAAGCAAGCTCGCGAGTTTTATGCCGATCAGGCATCTGTAACGATTCCAGAGGTGTTCGAAGAGTACTGCACTCCTGGCGTTACAGCGATGCAATGGATTGATGGCGAGAAAATCACCGACCATGGCTTGGAGAGATGTCGCGATCGGCGACGACTCGCCAAGTCCGTCATTGAAGCGCTGATCGCACGATGTGTATTCTCGACAGATCCCCATGCCTTGTTTCACTGCGATCCGCATGCAGGCAACTTACTGTTCACGAGCGATACCAAGATAGCAATTCTGGACTGGAGTCTCGCCTGTTCGTTGGAAGAATCGCACCGAGTAGCCATTGTGCAAATCTTGCTCGGGGCTGTGACTTTGCACTCGAAGCAGATTGTCGATGTACTGAGCGCGATGTCGGAGCGGCCTCCCAATCAACAGGCTCTCCGCTGCGTCGTTGATGCTTGGCTGCGGAGGATTCGTCACGGGCAACTCCCCGGCATGCGGTGGCTTGTCGGATTGATTGACCAAGCGGTTCAAGAAGCTAATTTACGGTTAAGCTCTGAATTGATACTATTTCGCAAGACTCTCTACACTCTGGACGGGCTGCTGACCGACCTTGCCAACGGCGATTCACCGGATCAAGAAGCCAAGAAGCTGCAATCTGCGGAAATGGATCGTGTGTTGATAGAAGCCTTTCTGAAGCAATTTCTGATGGAGTGGCCGAAACGATGGATCACGCATCCCTACTCGCGTAAGTTCGCGACTCGGTTATCAAATCTCGATCTAACCTGTTGGATGCTACTGACGCCCAACACTACGGCACGTTTGTTGACCGGGCAGATTCGCGATCTAATGCAGTCAGTGAAGCAGTGCACGGGCGTCCAGAAGTACTTGCTACCTCGCACCATGCGGAGTGTTATATGAAAGCGGTAGAATCACTAAACCATATCGGCATCGCCGTTCACAACATCGAAGATCAGAAAGGTTTTTACGAGGGTGCGTTGGGCGCGGAGTTCGAAGGCTTCGAAGATGTCCCCAGCCAAAAAGTTCGCGTTGGGTTCTTTCGAGTCAGCAATGTTCGCATCGAATTGCTCGAACCAACCGATGAAGAGAGTCCGATCTCAAAGTTCCTTGAAAAACGCGGCGAGGGACTGCACCACTTGGCGTTCACGGTCGATGACATTCAGGCTCGGATTAACGAGCTTAACGAATCCGGTTTCCGCATGATCGATGAGCAGCCCCGTCACGGTTCGCACGACATGAAAATCGCCTTTGTCCACCCTAAGAGTACGTTTGGCGTCTTGACCGAACTATGCGAACCAGCATCCTGAGTCAGACGCGTATCGGATGAAACGATGAGTAAGACTTTGAACATTCAAGATGATTTCTCACCGACGAGTTACCAGCAATGGCGCGAACTCGCCGAAGCCGACCTAAAGGGTGAGTCATTTCAGCGAAAGCTTGTTTCGCACACCTACGAAGGCATCGATATACAGCCGCTGTACACATCCGACGACTGGCCGTCGGAGGATGACCCCGCTGGTTTTCCAGGAATTCCGCCATCGGTCCGCGGCGGGCAATTGTTACCAGGTGTGCAGACGGGTTGGGACATTCGTCAAGAACATGCTCACCCCGACTTGAAAGCGACCAATCGTGCAATTCTTGATGACCTCAATGGTGGAGTTAATTCATTACTATTGCGATTGGATTATGCCGCGCGCGTCGGGCTTGATCCCGACGACCCGTGTGCGAGCGAATTGGCCGGGCGCGATGGGCTGATGACCTATCATGTCGATGACTTTGACGAGGCGCTAGCAGGTGTCGATCTGTCACAGGTTGGAATTACTCTCGAAGCGGGCGCTGCGTTTTCACCTGCCGCTGCCATGTTGACTGCATTGTGGGATCGCCGAGGCATCGATACCGATGCCAGGCACGGCGCGTTCAATGCTGATCCGTTGGCTGTGCTGGCGCGTGATGGCTTACAGCCCATCTTGCCGCCGACGGCGCTGACGATGATGGCCGATCTGGCCATGTGGACCTCGGAAAATCTGCCTAACGTTACAGCGGTGCGAGTAGGTACTGCCCCGTATCACCACGCCGGCGCGACGGCTGCGCAGGACATTGCGTTCGCAATGGCGACAGCGGTTACTTACCTGCGGGCAATGACCGACGCTGATATGGAATCGCTGGCCGCTGCACGCCAGATACTCTTTAGCGTGAGCTTGGGCACACATCACTTCCTAGCCATCGGTAAGCTCCGCGCATTGCGGCGGCTCTGGAGTCGTGTCCTTCAGGCATGCGGGATTCCAGGCGAAATGGTGCCCATGCATATACACGCTCGGACCAGCAAACGCGTTCTCACTCAGCGAGCACCCTATACAAACCTATTGAGAAACACGGCCGCTGTCTTTGCCGCAGCGATGGGCGGTGCAGACATCATTACTTCCGTGCCGTTTGACGCGGCTATGGGGTTGCCGAGTACTTTTAGTCGTCGCATTGCTAGGAATACAACGCATATTCTCCAGGACGAATCGCATCTCAACCGGGTGATCGATCCACCTGGGGGAAGCTGGTACTTGGAACGCCTAACGGACGAACTTGCGAAGAAAGCATGGGGAATTTTCCAGGAGATCGAAAAGCTGGGCGGCATGCTCGAAGCGATTCAGAGCGGCTGGATCAACGGGCAGATCGACTCGGCGTTTGCACCAAGAGCGAAGGATATTGCCAGCAGGAAGGATGCGATTACAGGCGTTAGCGAGTTCCCCAATGTCCTCGAAGAGCGAATCGAGTTCGAAGAACCTGATCGAGATGCTCTGGTGTCGAAAGCATGCGAGCGAGTTGCCAATCAGCGAATCCAGCGCATGCCGAAAATTCGAGGCACGGGTAGTTTGACGGCCGCGATGGTTGACGCTGCGACGGGCGGAGCGACTCTAGGACAAATTTCCCAAGGCGTTGACTTTGAGTTTGGGTCGACAATCATTCCACCTTTGGCGCCACATCCATTTGCCGCGCCGTTTGAAGAGTTGCGAATGGCAAGTGATCTTTGGCAGGAGGAGCATGGCCACCGGCCACGAGTCTTCCTGGCGAACCTGGGTCCGATTGCTCATCATTCGGCGCGTGCGGCGTATTCACGCGGCTTTTTCGAGGCTGGCGGATTCGACGTAATTACGAATGAGGGCTTTGCTGACTCGGAATCGGCTGCCGACGCATTTGCTGAAAGCGGTTCTCGGATCGCGGTCATTTGTTCTTCAGACAAGCTCTACCCTGAGCATGTGCCATCCGCCGCCCAGCGTTTGAAGTCAGTTGGGGCAAGAACTGTCGTGTTGGCTGGCAACCCTGGCGAAAACCGCTCAACTTGGACCGCCGCAGGAGTTGATCGCTATATCTTTATCAAGTGCGATGTGCTGGCTACTTTGCGAGAGTTATTGCATGAGGAAGGTGTATTGAAGTCATGAGTGCAATTCCCACTTTTGCCAATGTTCCCTTGGGAGAGCTTCCCGACACGGAACTCAAGGCGTCGAAGGCCCGATGGCGCGAACGCGTTCAAGAAACTTCTGGCGCGTCTATGGAGGCGTGGCTGACCCCAGAACAAATCCCGGTTCAAGCGTTGTACAGTGCGGAAGACTTGAAAGACGTCGATCACCTGCAGACGATGCCAGGGATTCCTCCGTACGTTCGCGGTCCCTACCCAACGATGTATACGCTGCGTCCTTGGACAATCCGTCAGTACGCAGGCTTTTCGACAGCAAAAGATTCCAACGCCTTCTATCGACGTAATTTGGCTGCGGGACAAAAAGGTCTGAGCATCGCCTTTGATTTGCCGACGCACCGCGGATACGACTCCGACCATCCGCGCGTCTCTGGCGACGTGGGAATGGCGGGCGTCGCGATTGATAGCATTTACGACATGCGCACGCTGTTCGACGGGATCCCGCTCGATAGGATGAGCGTCTCGATGACCATGAATGGCGCCGTCCTGCCCGTGATGGCGCTCTACATCGTCGCGGCCGAAGAACAGGGAGTGGCACCGGAGAAACTGGCCGGAACGATCCAGAACGACATTCTTAAAGAGTTCATGGTTCGCAATACCTACATCTATCCGCCAGAGCCAAGTATTCGAATCATCGCCGACATTTTCGAGTACACCAGCCAACGCATGCCCAAGTTTAATAGCATCAGCATTAGCGGCTATCACATGCAAGAGGCGGGAGCCACAGCCGATCTGGAGTTGGCATATACGTTGGCCGACGGCTTGGAGTACGTCCGAACAGGGATCAAAGCGGGGTTGGAAGTCGATGCGTTTTGCCCACGGCTTTCCTTCTTTTGGGCTATCGGGATGAATTATCTGATGGAAGTCGCTAAGCTGCGCGCCGCGCGGATGATTTGGGCGAAGCTCATCAAGCAGTTTGAACCGCATAACCCAAAGAGTCTATCTTTGCGAACTCACAGCCAAACGAGCGGCTGGAGTTTGACCGCTCAAGATGTGTACAACAATGTGGTCCGTACGTGCCTGGAGGCGATGGCCGCTACTCATGGCCACACGCAGTCGTTGCACACCAACGCCCTCGATGAGGCGCTGGCACTGCCGAGCGATTTTTCGGCAGCCATCGCGCGCAATACCCAGATCTTCCTGCAGCAAGAGACCGACACATGCGACGTGGTTGACCCGTGGGGAGGAAGCTACGTCGTCGAGCGCCTCACCCACGATTTAGCTCAGCGTGCGTGGCAGCACATCCAGGAGGTGGAAGAGCTTGGCGGCATGACCCAAGCGATTCAAGCAGGGATTCCGAAAATGCGGATCGAAGAAGCAGCGGTTCGCACGCAAGCTCGCATTGATTCGGGCCAGCAAGCCGTCATCGGAGTTAACAAGTACCGGCTCACCAGCGAAGAGCGCGTCAACGTGCTGCATGTCGACAACACGGCCGTACGGCAATCGCAGATCGCCAGCCTGAAGCAATTGCGCGAGGAACGAAATCAAGAAGATGTCGACGTTGCTATCGCAGCGCTACAAGGAGCGGCTTCAAGCGGCACCGGCAATCTTCTAGAACTGGCCGTCAACGCTGCACGAGCCAAGGCTACGGTTGGCGAAATTAGCAATGCCCTAGAGGATACTTACGGACGATATGTCGCACCTGTGCAATCGGTGCGCGGCGTATACACCAGTGAAGTCACCGATGAATCCCAAACTGAAGAAGTCCTGGAGCTGGTAAACTCGTTTGAGACACTGGAGGGCCGCCGCCCGCGCATCTTGGTCGCTAAGATGGGGCAGGACGGCCACGATCGCGGTCAGAAGGTTATTGCTAGCGCCTTCGCGGACTTGGGATTCGACGTCGATATCGGTCCACTATTCCGAACCGCCGCCGAAACGGCACGTCATGCGGTAGAAAACGATGTTCACATCGTTGGCGTCAGTTCTTTGGCGGCGGGTCACTTGACGCTAGTGCCTGAATTGCGAACGGAATTATCTAGTTTGGGCAGAGAAGACATCATGATTGTTGTCGGCGGTGTCATCCCGCCCGAGGACTATGACGCGTTGTACAACGCGGGAGCCGTCGCGGTCTTTGGGCCGGGAACGGTTATCAGCGAGGCGGCTATAAAATTGGTTCGCGATCTTGCGGATCGTTTAGAATTGTCTTTAACCTAGGCCCACGCGTCACCCCGCTACTTGCCCACGTCGCCAATTATGAATGGCCCAACCCCTCGTCGAAGAGATTTAAGCGTGGACGAGTATTGTGCCGGCGTGCTCGAGTGCAATACGGCCATCTTGTCACGCGCTCTGACGCTCGTGGAGTCCTCCGCCGATCATCACCAGAAGATGGCGGAGGAGATGCTGGTCCGTTTGTTGCCCCACACCGGGCAGGCGATTCGCGTTGGCATTACGGGGCCACCGGGAGCGGGCAAAAGCACATTCATTGAAGCACTTGGTACTCAGCTAGTCCTCAGCGGCAAGCGTTTGGCAGTGCTCGCCGTCGATCCCTCAAGCGATCTGAGTGGCGGCAGTATCTTAGGTGACAAGACGCGGATGACGAAACTCTCGTCCGAGCCCAATGCGTTCATCCGGCCTTCACCTGCGGCTGGAACTCTGGGTGGAGTGGCACGCAAAACTCGTGAGACGATGCTTATTTGCGAAGCGGCCGGGTTCGACGTTGTGCTGGTCGAGACCGTCGGTGTCGGTCAATCGGAAACGATGGTGGCCGGAATGACGGATTGTTTTCTCGCGCTTATGCTGCCTTCGGCTGGAGATGAACTGCAAGGCATCAAACGCGGGTTGTTGGAAGTAGTGGACGTAATTGCAGTCAACAAGGCCGATGGCACGACTCGGCAGGCCGCTGAAGTGTCGGCGCAGCAACTCGCTCGTGCACTACAGACATTGAGTGCCAGTGGGAACGCGGTTCCATCAGTCCTTACGTGCAGTGCGATAGACGAACAAACTGTCCTTACTGTTTGGGATGAGGTTGCGTCTTACTACGATCGTCTGAAGTCGACCGGCGAATTGATTTCTCGCCGACAACAGCACAATGCCAGCTGGCTGTGGAACATCGTTGACGATCGAATTCGGCAACTCGTGCGAGCTCATCCCGCCGTATCAAAGATCCGTACTAACCTTGAGACGCAGGTGTCGCTTGGTCAGATAACACCAGATTCAGCTGCTCGACAGATACTGGAGGCATTTGGGGTGACCAATGATGACCATTGCCAGCCCGTGCACGGCGAAAACCAATTACCATCAACCGTAGATATCTGAGTAACAGAGAAGATCAGGCTATGGCCATTTCCAAACAACTCCTCGACGATCTGGACAAACGCCGCAGCGAATTACGTGTTGGTGGCGGAGAGAAGCGACACGCAAAACGCACCGAGAAGGGGCAACTGTCAGCACGAAAGCGACTCGACACCTTCTTTGAGGCGAATACTTTTCAAGAATGGGGTCTCCACGTCGACCACGGCTGTCATGAATTTGGCATGGAGAAGAAGTCGATGCCGTGCGATGGCGTCGTCACCGGCGTTGGCCGCGTGGCGGGACGTCCGGTTGCCGCATACAGTCAGGATGCGACCGTCGGTGGAGGCGCCCTCGGAGAAAGACATGCCAAGAAGATTTGTGACATCATGGAATACGCCCTCGAAGCTGGCATGCCCATGGTCGGCGTCAACGATTCTGGTGGAGCGCGCATTCAGGAAGCGGTGGGTTCCCTTGCAGGCTACGGGCAGGTTTTTTACCGTAACGTACTACTCTCCGGGTGCGTGCCCCAGATTGGAGTCATCGCGGGAAACTGCGCCGGCGGCGCCGCGTATTCGCCGGCGTTGATGGATTTCCTGATCATGACCCGACAGAATGCCAACATGTTCATTTGCGGTCCTCAGGTAATCAAGGCAGCTACGGGGGTCGATTGTACGATGGAGGAAATTGGCAGCGCCTCTGCGAATGCGTCTATCAGTGGGAACGTACATTTCGTTGCCGAAGATGACCATCACGCCATGCAGATCGTGCAGGAGTTGCTGTCTTACCTGCCTGCCAACAATGTTGGGAATCCTCCGCACATGCCCACGGAAGAAATCCACATGGATCCCGATGAGTCAATGAACGGCATCTTGCCCGAGGATCCCAAAGGCACGATGAACATGTATGACGTGATCGACCGCATCGTTGATACCGATCGTTTTCTCGAAGTACATCGCGATTTTGCACAGAACCTGATCGTCGGATTCGGTCGCGTCGACGGAGTGGTCGTTGGGATTATCGCCAATCAACCAAGCGTGAAGGCCGGCACCCTGGACATCGACGCCTCCGACAAGGGGGCTCGCTTTATCCGCTTCTGCAACGCATTCAATCTACCGATTCTGACGTTAGTGGACGTGCCTGGTTTTCTCCCTGGAGTAGCGCAAGAGCAAGGCGGGATCATCCGTCATGGGGCAAAAATGCTCTTTGCATATTCCGCGGCGACCGTTCCGAAGATTACGGTGATCACGCGCAAGGCCTATGGCGGGTCTTATCTGGCCATGTGCAGTCGTGACTTGAAGGCAGACATGGTTTTCGCGTGGCCCACCGCCGAGATTGCGGTCATGGGCGCTGAAGGTGCCGTGAATGTGCTGTATCGCAAGGAACTGGAAGCTGCCGACGACAAAACCGCCCAGCGTGAGAAACTAATCGAAGAGTATCGGGAAAGGTTCGCCTCGCCCTACATGGCAGCTTCGCACGGAATGATCACCGATGTCATATCGCCCGACCAAACTCGCAGTGTCGTATCGCTTGCTTTACGTAATACATTGAATAAGAACGAAACACGTCCCCCCAAGAAACATGGATTGATTCCCCTATGAGGAAACTACGGATCACGATCGAGAACAAATCCTACGAAGTAACCGTCGAGGATTTGACGGAAGCCGAGGGTTATCCTGGCGCGACTCCTTTGGCGCGACCCGCTCCGCAGAGTGCGGCTCCCGCGCAGCAGCCGGTGAAACCGGACCTACCCATTGATTCCGGCGCGGTCACCTGCCCCATGGCCGGATCAATCAAATCGATACTCGTCAAAGTAGGTGACAGCGTCAAGCAAAACCAACCGCTGGTGATCCTGGAAGCGATGAAGATGGAGAATCAGATTACCGCGCCAGTTGATGGGACTGTCAAGAGTATGGATATCGCTGAAGGTGACAACGTTCGCGAAGGCCACGTTCTGCTCATCTTGGAGTAAGTGATGCTGATTGCTCAACAAGCGGACGGGCCGCTGATTCGCTTTACCTTGGATCCTCTTTTCGAAGACACGGGTTTTGCCCTTGCGATCATGGGCATTTTGGTGGTCTTCATGGCGCTTGCACTGGTCATTGCATTCATTACCGTACTTCCGCATTTGGCGAGACGCGCCACAGCGCAACCAGCGCCGACCGATGTGAAGCCAGTAGCATCGGATGAGTTGCCCGCGGAAACAGTCATTGTCATCGCGGCAGCTGTGGCGGAAACGATTCGACAGCCGCATCGAATCGTAAAAATCCGTGGTTTGACTCCCGAAGATCTTGGCTGGTCGTTCACGGGCCGCCTTCAACATCATCAGTCGCATCAGGTACGAGGTCGCACACGTCGATGAGTAGCTTCGACTACGTTAGCCAAAAAGCAGTCCAACTGTTTGAGACCACGGCGTTGCCTGGCTTGGAGCCGGGCAATCTGATCATGGTGGTGATCGGCATTGCTTTCATCTATTTGGCGATTTCCAAGCACTACGAGCCGTTGCTGCTGGTACCAATTGGATTCGGCATCATCGTCGGCAATATCCCGTCTGTCTCGGGAATGTCATTGACGGTGTATGACGAAGGGACCGTGCTGAGATACCTCTACTTTGGTGTGGAACAAGGGGTTTACCCGCCGCTCATCTTTTTAGGCATCGGTGCCATGACCGATTTTTCCACCATGCTCTCAAATCCGAAACTCGTGTTGCTCGGTGCCGCGGCCCAGGTCGGGGTCTTTTTGACATATTTGGGCGCACTCTGCCTCGCATTTACGCCTCAAGAAGCTGGCGCTATCGGCATCATCGGCGGGGCGGATGGACCAACAGCAATTTTTCTCTCCTCTAGACTCGCGCCTGAGTTGCTTGGAGCTATCGCGATCGCGGCGTACTCGTACATGGCGCTCGTGCCTGTCATCCAACCGCCCATCATGAAGTTGCTCACTTCCCGCGAGGAGCGACTCATACGCATGAAGCCCTCGCGTGAGGTCTCGCGTCAGGAGCGGATCATGTTTCCTGTGGCGGCGTTTCTGATTTGTACAACACTTGCACCAGGCGCGATCGTTTTGATTGGGATGCTATTCTTCGGAAACTTGCTTAAGGAGTGTACCGTCACCGATCGCCTCGCGATGACCGCGCGAACGGCGATGATTGACGTAGTGACTATCTTGCTTGGATTCTGTGTTGGCACGAGTACCAACGCCCAATACTTCTTGCAAGCGAAGTCAATTCTGATCTTTGTACTCGGGGCGACCGCCTTCGCCGTGGCGACCGCGTGTGGCCTGCTGTTTGCGAAGTTCATGAATCTGTTTCTAACCGAGAAGATAAACCCGTTGGTTGGTGCCGCAGGTGTATCCGCAGTTCCCGACTCTGCGCGTGTCGTGCAGATGGTGGGCCAGGAGGAGGACCCCAACAACTTCCTGCTCATGCACGCGATGGCCCCGAATGTGGCGGGTGTCATTGGATCCGCAATTGCCGCCGGGGTCTTGTGGTCGCAACTCGGTCAGTAGACTCTACCCAACAACTGCGTTCAATGATGTGATGAGTCGCTATTCGTCGCGGATTTTGCGTCGGCAACGCCGCTTGCGATGCTGCTTGCGGGTAGGTTAGGTCCATAACGATCCGGCAGATTAGGTGATGGCCATCTGCCGCTAATATTATTCCGAGCAATAGCGCGAACCAAGAATTCGCTTCGGGGCTCTGCCATATAGCTTCAATCCGCTCGTATTGAGCGGTGAAGAGAGAGCTGCCTCCCAATGGCGAGGAGGTACGGCTGCGACACGAAATAGCTATCATTGTGCGCCTGCTTGCAATGCAGCAACAGTCGCTTTTACCCTGTGACTATTTTTTGAGGACGTTCCCATGAGCGCGCAATTGATTGAGCGGCACTTCGCCAAGATCGGCGCGCGTGCCAAAGTCGACGTTAGTGTATCGAGACGACTGCCTAGCAACGTCGCGATCGATATTGGTTTGGACGGCGAAGGCGAGTACTTCGACGTATCTGTAATTCCGAGCCGTGAACTGGATCTGCGGGTTGTTGACATGCGCCCACAAGAGCGGCACTTGCTGTTGATGTCGCAGGACTCCGCTGGCAAGCACAAGTTCTTGTGCGGCCATGACGAACGTCATTGGTTCGTCGCTGCCGTGCCCGAGACGGCACGCGCCTCCAACGTTGCTACAGCGATGGAAGCACTCAAGCCGCAGGCGGTCCGGTTGATGCAAGACCGACTCAAGGTAAAGCCGAAGAAGCGAAACCGACGCCGTAACGAAGCGTTCGTTCGTCAAGGCGAGTGGTTCTTTGTTCCGGTACCTGGCTGGGTGCATGTGAACGAGAACCTCGTTTTGCGAAACGAGCCGCTGCAGCGAGGCGGTGGGAAACCTCACATGGTCGAAGAGTTGGTTCGGGACGGCGGAGAGACGGTTTACGTCAGTCCGCAATATCCGAACGGATTGACTCCGCGACAGTACGGAATCTTGATCAGCCGCAAGCCGAAGTTGCGGAATCTAAACTGGGTCACTCAGAGACGGAACCCGCAGGTGCTCGTTCGAGGCAAGGTTCGGCACCCCGATCATAAGACGATTGTGCTCAATGGTTGGCACCAGGTGCTGATGAACACCGAGACACAAGCGGTTGCCATGCGGCACGTTACCTTTCTTGACTAACGGCTCCCGCAGTAGCATCCGGTTTGCTTCAGCCAAACTTGGTCGAGTACTTTCCGTCCCGGGTAGCCTAGTCAAGCTGCAACCCTTCTGCGGCTAACACTTCATCTGGTTCAATCCGCACGCGAAGCTTGGCGTCGGAGTTGCCAACCGGCCGGACGATGTACTCACCGACGGGTAGTTTCGCGGAATACTCACCATTTTGTCCGGGCGCGACGCGCGGTTGGAGGCCAGGGCGGTCGAGGGATTGGAAGCAGACACGCGGATAATGGTGGTGGTCGGGATCTTTCCAAGTCATTGAACCCGTGATGGTCCCGAACTGTGTGTCCGGATCGAGTAGCAACAGATTGCCGCAGCGATCAGAGTGCCACGCTTTCTGCGTACCCTTACCCCACGCGAGCCAAGAAAAACTATCGTCGTCGTCCTTGTCCAGCACCGCGACGTCAAAGCCCATTGAGCGTCCGGGGCTGATTACTTCGTCTGTGCTGATTCGCCACTCGTATGTCCTTTCGCTACCGCTGGTTTTCGAAGCGACTTCGGCTTTGCGGTTGGCATACTGCAGCGCGTTACCATAGAAGTTGAACTGCTCTACGCGGGGATTTCGAATTCGATGTTCCGAATCAAGGTAGATTTCATTGCCATCCTGAGCCGACCAGTCACGACCCGCCCGTGCGTCGATGACCAGCGACTCGTCGGACACGGTCACCGCGACATAGATGGCCTGCTCGTCGACGTTGTAGCCGACGCGATAGCTGGCGGTCAGATCGGCGGCATCGTTGATCGCAGCTCCGGCTTTACCATCACCTATTGAGTACGTTGACATCTCGGCGGGCCAATCGCTCAAGTCGCCATCGATCGTAATGTTGGCGATAGGGTAGGCCATCGCTATCGAATCGTTGCGAGATTCTCCGTAGCTGCTGGAGAGCATCAGGTGGTCTTCGGAGTGGAAGGCAAGGCCGTCGCCGCCCCAAGTGACAATGTTGTTGTTGCGAACACGAACTAGCGAAACCTCCAGCATTTCCGCTTCGACAGATTCATCTGCGGTGACAGTCACCTCCACCGCTTCGTCAACTTCGAAATCATGGTCCGCGTCATCGACAACCGAAACGGAGTAGCTACCGACTGGGAGAACTGCCCGGTAGCTACCCGCTTCGGAGCAACTTACAGTTGTCCATAGCTCTGGGGAACTGAGAGACTGCAAGCGTACTTGTTTCTTGGCATGCTTCGCTTCGGGTGACCAGTTTGATTCACCCACGATCTCACCGACTGGTTGGTCGGAGTTGAGCAAGAGAATGTTGCCATGATTATTCTGGGAATAGATCTTGTGTGTACCGCTCCCCCAGGTGAGCCAGGTGAACGACCCATCCTGGTCTTTGTCGAGAATCGCGACGTCAAAGCCCATTGATTTTTGGTCCGCGACGCCATCCTCCAAGTCGACACGCCATTCGTAGTACCGAGTCGTTCCTTGCTGTCCAACGATCAAACCGACACCCTTAACGCCCTCGTTGTTGCCGTAAGCGTTCAGACTGTCACCGTAGCGTGTGTATTGTGCTAGTCGCGCCTTTTCAGGGAGATGACGTGCATCGACGTACAGTTCGCAGCCGTCTTGTACGTCCCAGCGGTACTGGCCGGCCGTGGGATCGACCACTTGCGAATCATCATTCACTTCTACCAGCACGTAGAGCGCCTGATCAGCTTCGCTGTAGCCGGCTTTGAAGCTGGCAGACAGATCTTCATTATCGGCAGGTTGATTACCGACTTCGGCGCGCTGGATCGGGTAAGACTTTAGTTCCGCTGGCCAATCCGACGGATCACCGTCAATTTTGATTCCATTCACTGGGTACACGACTGCCGTTGCATCGGCGTAGTCGTCTTTCGCGACCGCCGATTCAGCGGTCGAACCCGAGTTGCTCCATTTGGTGGTCTCCTTGGCAGCGAATCTGGCCTTCGATAGTGCCTCCTTGTCCAGATAATTGGCATCGTTGCCCTTCTTGCCTTGGTCGACAATTGGCGTTGTTCTTTCCTCGGGCTGAGCAATCGGCAGCGGTTGCTGCTGTTCGTCCACGGAGGATTCGGCTTTGGTTTTGTCGACGGGTTCTGAGTCGGCAGTGCCGTTGCTCAAGAATCCGCCTGCTGCGACCAACGCGAGAGCAGCCAATCCGCCCCAAAGGGCAGAGATCCAGGTCGAGCGCTTGCTGCCGTCATGTTGTTGAGGGGCCGGCTCTACGAGCGTTTCCATCCACTCACGTGGTGGAGACTGGACCAGTGTTGGGTTCTGCAAATGGGCCAACTCGTGCGAGAGTACGGCGGCAACTTGCTCTGCTGAATCGAATCGATCCGCTTGCCTCTTGGACAGAAGTTTCCGTATGAAGCTCTCTAGCCAAGCGGGGATCTCGGGATTCGACTCGCGAATGGAGCGCGGCTCGGCCTCGCAGATTCGACGGATGACTCCGTACACGGTTTCGGCTGAGAATGGCGTTCGGGCAGTACACATCGTGTACATCACGCTCCCCAGGCTGAATAAGTCGGAACGTTGATCAATCTGATCACCGCGGGCTTGCTCGGGTGCCATGTAGCTAGGCGTGCCGGTAATCATTCCGCTCATCGTGACGGTCGCGCCGTCGGTGACGCGAGCCAGGCCGAAGTCGGACACGAGCACGCGATCCAGACCATGCTCCAACAGAATGTTGGCCGGCTTGATGTCGCGGTGCACGATGCCCTGAGCGTGCGCCGCGGCTAGGCCGTTGGCAATCTGCATGGCGATCCGCACGACTTCACACGCGTCGAGCGGTCCTTGTCGTTCGATGCGATGCTGCAACGATGCTCCGCTGATGAACTGCATCACGAAGTAGGGCAGTCCACAATGCTCGTCGACGGCATAGATCGGCACCACGTGCTCGTTGACGACGGCAGCGATGGCTCGCGCTTCGCGCTCAAACCGACGCCGCGCCGCACCGTTGTTGGATAGTGTGGGCGACAGCACTTTGATCGCGACATAGCGATTAAGGCTCGATTCAAACGATTTCAGAACAATGCCCGTGCTACCGCGACCCACGACGCCGCAGATTTCATACGTTCCGATCCGTCCAAGCATGTTTGGGTCGTCGGTTGGGCCAATGTTGCTGAGCAGATCCTGAATGTTTGTGTCCGCGTCGATCGGCTGATGCTCGGAGGTCTCCATCAGCTCGTCGCGATCGAGGCCAGGGTCGGTGGAAAGATTGCTTGGCAGTTCGTTCCACAGCTGATGGTCGGCCGCTAGGGATTCCAGCGTAGCCTGACAGGCAGGGCAGGTATCCATGTGATTGAGCACTTCCGTTTCGTCGACCTTGTCGAGCTGATTGTTCAGTAGCAACTGCAGATGTTGTGGATCGTAGCACTGGTCACGAAGCTTGGTCATCGAACTACCTCGTTGAAGATTGCGATATTGTGGTGATTTACGATTGATGGTTGAGGCTGACGGAGCAACAAGCGTGCACCAAAGGAATGAGGTTAACTATCTTGGGAAAGTTCCCATTCGAGGGTGTCTACCCGCGTCAACTTGTCTCGTACGCGTGCTACGACGCGACACTTGTTGGCATACACGGCACCAACGGACAAACCTAATGATTCGGCGACCTGCTGGGGCGTTTGCCCTTCGACAGCGGTCATCCAAAACGAACGCCAAGTCGATTCGAGCACTTCTGGGCGTACCTCTTCCGCCGCCCAGTGAAACATGGCGCGGCGATATTCCAACTGAAAAGCAGTAGCTTCTTTCTCGTCGGTGCTCGGCAACTCGGCAAGCAGTTCGCCGACACGAGAGTCCCCGCTCGCGGTGGCGTGCTTTTGTCGACGGCGCAAAGTGTCGATTGCAATGTTGCGCGCGACGCGGAACAACCAGGCCCGCAAGCTGCCACGCGAGTCTTCGCAATCCCAGGTGTCGACTCGTTTGTGCACGGCTGCCAATACTTCTTGGGTAGCGTCCCAGGCATCGGCTTCCTGGAGCCCCTTCGACCTACAGAAGCGGAATATTGCCAGTTCGTAGATGGAAATAAACTCCTGCCAGGCGTCGTTCTCCTGCCGTTTCAGTCGCAAGAGCAGGCTTTGTCGCGTTTTGAGCAGTTCATCTGACATTGCATGTTTCCCGATCCAACTGGGCGGTCTTATTGTAACTCGCAGCTACCCGCCACTTCTGACGCGAAAACCGAAAAGTTTCTGCCAGCCTGACAGAGGAGCGAGATTGCGCCTGTAATGCCGTGATCGCAGGATGAGAACGCTCACATCCGCGAGCTGATCCCGGTGAATCAAACGAGTCGGCAGTGGTGTCCGACTACGTGAGCGTTTTCAATAGCACTTCCCAGTGTTCGTCACGCAGCGCGCCGTCGTCGAATAGCGAAATACCGCTCCCGCCACTAGCGTTGGCGATTGAAATGGCGGTTTCCAGCTCCGCGGGAGGAATCGCCGAGACGAACAAGCCCGCATAAATCGGACTTGGACTCACCAATCGCCCCGAGTGGGTTGCGAGTCTCTTCGCCAGTCCAATTGAGGTCTTCTTTGTAAAACGAGTGGTACAGCACGTCATCCGTATGCTGATTCTGAGCACCACATTGCGAACCGATCTTGTAAAAACACTTGGCAGTCCCGTGGATATGGCGCGGCGTCGTGCGCCGGCTATGCGAGCGGACTCGTGATTCGGGGGCACATGGATGGGCCCACTTATCCAGAATAATGATGAGAATGCAGCTTAAACGCAAGTCGACCAAGGTGTCATTGCCGTGCGAAGCTGCCGACAGCATCGGTTTGCAAGCGAAAGTTGCAGGTGCAGAAGCTCTGTCTTAATCTCTGCTGCAGGGAGTCTCTCGATCAGAGTTTCGGTCCGCTCGGCAAGAAGGCGAATGGCCAAGACGAATTTGACAAGGAGTACCGCTCTCGATAAGGTAGGCAGTGAGTTCAACCCTGCCTGCTGCTGCTGGTTGACTGGGTTGGCTTTCTCGTGCTGCTAGGTTGGTCTCGCCTCTTTTCACTGGAGAGTAATCGTATGACTCGTCGCGGGTTTACTCTTGTTGAGCTATTGGTTGTCATCGCCATTATTGGTGTACTGGTCGCGCTATTGCTTCCGGCCGTTCAAGCCGCGCGTGAGGCGTCTCGACGAAGTGCCTGTCTCAATAACATGAAGCAAATTGCTCTGGCGATTCACACCTTCGAGTCGACGAACAGTCGGCTCCCCAATGGATCGAGCTATACCAGTGCGACCGGTCCTCACACCACATGGGCTGCGGAGACTCTCCCGTTCATGGAGTTGCAAACTGTTTACGATCGGTTTGACTTTACAAAAAAAATGTCGGACCGGCGGTCGGTCAACGCGCAGGCGGCCGCCGAAACGTCGATTTCCGTCTTCACCTGCCCAAGTGACGAGCGCGCCGATGAGCCTATCCTCCTGGAAGGGCGCGGCGAATCGAGCCTCGTCCCTGGCGGCGGCAGTAACAATCCTGCCCAAGCGCAAGGACTGTGGTACACCGGTTCGATTGGACCGACTTCGCCAGATAGTTGTGATAGGTTCTGTCCGGAAGGGCGGCCGTCGTATTGTTGTCGAGGGTGCAGTTTTGGTACTTGGCCGGTTTCTGGTCCGAACGAGACCTGCGATTTTAGTCGAGGCCCGGGTGATAGTTCCGTCGGAATGTTCTCACGATTTCCGATTGGTTATGAATTTGCCGAGATCACCGATGGGCTATCCAACACAATAATGATAGGTGAGACACTGCCCTATCATTGCATTTGGAACTGTGTGTTCTGCCCTAATTTCCCCCTCTCAAGCACGTCGGTTCCCATGAACCACATGGAAAGCGATAGTGGGTCACGCGACGGAACATGGACGCGGGTTTGCGGCTTCAAGAGCTCACATCCCGGAGGTGCGCAGTTCGCTATGGGGGATGCGAGTGTGCATTTCGTGTCCGAGACTATCGATTACCGGCTGTTCAACGAACTTGGCACGCGTGCTGACGAAGAGCCGGTAGACCTGCCGTAGTTCACATGGTTGCAGAGTTCGCTAGCTCCAGATCGCAGGGAGGTGAAGTTAATCAATGGTGCGAAAGAGCCCACACCTATTCTTCCTGCTATTTTTCCTGTTGAGTGGCTGCGGGGATCCGCTGGAGATCGTTCCCGTCGAAGGTCGAGTCACTCTCAATGGGGGTGGTTGGGGGCGCGCTGGAATGATCTATTTCGCTCCGTTGGAGCCGGCACCGGGATTTCCGCGAATGCCTGGGATGGGCGATGTGAACAAGGACGGGTCCTATTTCGTCACGACACAGCCTGACCGGGTAGGTCTAGTGCCGGGCAAGTACCGCGTATGCCTAGAGATTTGGGAGGTTCCCCCCACAATGGGCGGGCCCCCGCCGAAGAGTTTCTTGCCGGAGAAATACCGTGCCGCTGCGACCAGCGGCATCGAACTGGAAGTGCCAGCAGACGCCAGCGAGCCAATAGAGTTTAGCTTCGATGTGCCGACTTCGTAGTCTCTGGTTTCAGGTGCTTCAACTATTTCGCCCTGGCGTTCACACCGTGTGGGTCGACAAATCGCCTGGCAGTAGCTGCGACAACAGTGCGGAATGCAGGATCCCGCCTCGGGTCAACAATCGATTTCGATAGACCGAACCTCTTAAGCTATCCCTGCTTGGTGCCTGCTATTATAATCGGGACACGAGTAGCGGAGTTGGCCGTCTGTGACTGAGATCGGCTCCTGGGGGCAGACGATTCTCGCGCCGGTGCTGTGAATTCGGCATCACGTATGAAATACCCAACCGCTCCCGATTGCGACCATGTTCTAGTGAACAAGTTTCGCGACAATGATTCTCCATTGAGGTGACGATGTCGTCTTCCAACCCGAAAGTTCCACGATTAATCGATGTCGCTAAAGCGGCCGAAGTTTCGCTGGCGACTGCGTCTCGTGTTCTCAATGGGGACTCCGATAGCTTCGGCACGAAGACGCAAGAAAAAGTGCGTAAGGCCGCTAGCGAACTGGGTTGGCGCCGAAATCTGCTTGTCGACAGCATTCAGAAGGGTCGTACTAAGACGATCGGTGTGATGATTCCGCCACATGACAGCTTTTGGAACGGTGTGTTGGCGGGCATTCACATGGAGTTGGCGACGGCAGACTATCTGCCGATTACCATCTGGACTGGCGACTGCCGCGAGTATCCGGAGTTCGGAAAGAATAATGACAAGGACGCAGTGGCCTTGATCAATCGGCTCCTGGACCGGCGGGTCGATGGCATCATTCTCTGGCCAAGTTTTGCGGTCGCCTACTACGAGCACTACCGGGCGTTGATGGATCGACGAATTCCTGTCGTGGTGATCGATCATAAGTTGTCGGATGACGACATCGCTGATTCCATCGAGACCGACGAAGAGCAGGGCACAAGATTGGTTGCTGAGCACCTGTTAGGCTTAGGACACCGCGAGATTGCGTGTTTCTCGGCTCGTGAGGTGGATTGGCAAGCCTGGTCGATACGTAGAAGGTCACTGTTTGAACGCGCTGTGCGGGAACTGGCGGGAACTGACGTTGTCAGCTACAGAACCAATCCCAAAGGGGATAACGCCATCGAAGTTGCGGCCGAAATCTTGACCGCCAGTCCGAAGCATACTGCAGTTTTCGCCGTCAGTGACCACATGGCTCGGTATCTTTATCGAGCCGCCCGGCGAATCGGCCTGAAAATCCCCGCCGATGTGTCAGTCGTCGGCTATGCGGACCTCGATTTCAACGAAGATTTGTCGCCGTCGCTGACGTCGGTGCGCCAGGATCCCAAAAAAATTGGTCAACTGGCCGCCAAGTCCGTATTAGATCGACTGTTGGACAAGAGTCAGGCTGCCTCCCCCGCGCGAGTGTATCGGGTTTCCACAGAACTGGTCAGCAGGGATTCAACCGCTGCACCCCGGTGCAAATAGCGGATTTCGCAGCTAAATACTAGTGTCTTGCGCCGGGATAGAGGTCTACCTAGCTTGCTTCACGTCCGCATTTTGGGTCGTTGCTGACTCCAGTGGTGTGACACAAAATTTTAAAAAATTGTTTGCAAAAATTGTTGTTCTTGTTAAACTGACATAACTGGCGAGCTGCTTAAAGTATTTTAAGTCCTGCAGAACTGGCTCCTCTTCCAAGCGCTCGCAGGATTTTGTTGCCTAAGTTAAAACCATGTTAATTCCTCGGAGTTAGTCTCTGGGGCTGGCATCACTAAGCAATCGTTGATGTCTAGCTAGGTAAATGTGCCGCGAGCACGCGGCGCGCGGAACAAGCGATTTTTGACCGCCAATCTTCGTCGGAGGTAATTAGAAATGAAACGGAATCAAGGCTTGGCAAGCAGCAGCAGAGTCAGCACACAACCATCGTCGGCTACCACCGGGTTTACCTTAGTGGAACTTCTAGTGGTCATCGCAATCATCGGTGTGTTGGTAGCGCTTTTGCTTCCTGCGGTTCAGGCGGCGCGAGAATCTGCACGGCGGACGACGTGTCTTAATCAGATGCGGCAAATGATGATCGCGATCCACAACCACGAGAACAATCGGAAGATCCTGCCATCCGGTGGAATTGATCCTTGGCCTGCAATCGAAGATTACCAGTCCGGTGGCAAACCGTTTGCCGCACCCAAGCAAGGGCTGAGTTGGGCATTTCAGATTCTCCCATACATGGAGCAAAATGCTGTTCATAACATCGCGACCCAGGCACAGCTGGCTGCGACGCCCATTGAGCTCTATTTTTGCCCTTCGCGTCGTCCTCCCACTCAGAACCCCAACAACGGGCGTTGGCTGATGGATTACGCGGCGCTGATCGGTGGCCCCGTTCCTGGCCAAGCGGACGAGTTCTTTTGGTCATACCCTCGTATTCAGCCAGCAAACTATCTGGAGTTGATGGCGGAAGGCAGAATGTGCTTCCAAGAGGCCATGTGGGGCGGCAGCATACATCACTTGTCCGGAGGTGAATCGTTTGATCCCTCGCGTAGTGGTCGCTTGCCACTCTTTCCAACTGTTGGCGTGATTAGACGAAGTAGCTATTTCGTGAAAGATGGGACTGGACGGGACGGCAATCCCGAAGTGACAAATCTTGGACTGCCGGGGCCAGCGAAGTTTCGCAACATCACCGATGGCACCAGCAATACGATCGTGCTGGCGGAGAAGTATGTTCCCGTTTCCAGATTGGATTTAGGGGGCACAGACGACGATGCTGGATGGTCGGATGGTTGGGACTTCGATACGCTGCGACTCGCTTCATGTCGCCCGGTTCAAGATTCGTCATCAGCGTCAGGGCCACCTGTGCTCGCGGGTTCATCTCATCCTAGCGTGTTCATCGTTGGCTTCGCGGATGCTTCGATGCAGGCGCTGAGCTTCGACGTAGATTTAGTCATGCTCAATCGCATGGCGAACATGTCAGACGGAGAAGTGGTGGACAAGGGCGCTCTGTAATTTTTGAGATTTTGTTTGACAATTTGTTAGACAAGCGAACAACGCCGTTGTTAAGATGTGATTTGTCGAAAGTTCGGGGGAACTAAGACGGGACAGTAGAGAAGAGAACTGAGAAGAAGCTTTTCAGAAGAAAAGACGTCGACTTTTCTGATAGTACTTTTTAATGAGGGAGAACATCTGATGTTAGTGAATCTAGGTACGTGGTACCGCAACCTTCTTGGCCTCGTGGCTTTGGGATTGCTGACTTGTCTGTCGGCGAGCGCCGGCGCCCAAGAACTTAAGAACTATAACGTTAATTTCACGTCTAATACCATTGTTGCAGATGGCGTGATCAGTCCCGGTGAGTGGGACGGTGCCGAGGCAGCCGCTGGCGAATGGCGTGTGCAGGGTCAGACATTCGAGACACTTGACGACGACAACAATCGTTTTCAAATCTTGTGGGATGCCGAAAACCTCTACGTTCTCCACCAGAGCGATTATGATGGCGGTTTCTTGAGCAACCTGGGTGGTGAGCGGCCTAGCATTGTCTTCGGCGAACATAACCTGAACCTGTACATCGATCCCAATCGGGACGGTGACTTCAACACCACTACGGCTGGCGATCCCATTCCGTGTAACCCGACAGACGGTTGCGCCACCAACGGTGGCAACACCGACGGATACCAGTTTGCGTTTAACCAGTACGAAGGTACTTCGATTTCTACAGCTGATGACTTCGATGGCGTTGGCTTCTTCACCGAAGCTCACGTTAACTCGCCGTTCGGTGACGCTGCTCAATGGAATGGTGATAACGGCGGCGCTGTGACTGGTGCGGCGATGATTGGTCGTAACATCGTGGTTGGCCAGACCAACACCACCGCCAACAACACGAGCCTGACAGAAATCGTCATCCCGTTTGCAGACCTCGACGCCAACGAATTCCAGACCCTCAATGCTGGAAATGCAGATGTCGATGTAGACGCAGACGTCGATGGAACTGACTACCTGCTTGCTCAGGCTGATGGCAATAATCTCGACCCAGAGAATCCATTGGCTCCAGTAGATGCGGTTGCACGATGGTTAGGCCAGTACCCTCGACCCTTCGATCGTGAGACTGGCTTGAACGCGACCGACGATGGCGAGAGAACGGGTCCTGAGGACGGCGAAGTCTGGGGATTCATGATGTCGTTCATTAAGCCCAACGGTGAGCCCCTCCAATTGCCGATCTGGACCTGGAAGGAAGGTGGTAGCTTCGCTCCCTGGCCGCACTCGACGATTACTTTCGTCGGTGGCCCCGAGGGTGGTGCCACTATCCCAGAACCGGGATGTGCAGTATTGGCAGTGAGTGCAACTCTGATTTCGCTGGCAAGACGGCGACGTTAGAATTTGCTCCTCAACTCAATAGGATCTCGGTGGGTTGGTGGGGGGCAGCCACCGATTCATTCGAGGCATAATCACCAAGCGAGGCGAATCCGCCAATGGATACGTCTCGCTTGGTGTGTTTTGTAGATGCTGATTCCTTTGTGAACCGGTACCAGAATTGGTTCCGCGTTTGCTGATTGTCTGCACGATCTGGCGTGTAACGAGAAACGGAGTCCTGTCCCGTGCACAGAGTTGCCTTTGCCAAATCGGTGGTTGCACTGCTACTGAGTGTCGTGCTCGTCGCGCCGAGCGTTGGGGAGGTGCCGTTCTCGATACAAGGTCCTGGAGTTAGCGCAGAGGACTTTCGGATTACGGAGTTCGCTTCCGGATTGAATTATCCCGTCGGCATGGTCGAATTGGACGACGGTTCGGTGCTGGTGGCCACGAGCAACGGCAATAGCTTTTTCGGCAGTTCTTCAGGTTCACTGATCCGTCTGGCCGACACCGACGGTGACGGTGTATCCGATGTTAGCCAGACGCTGGTCTCCGACGTTCCGAGCGGGAAACTCTCCGCATTGCGGCGATCAGGCGATCTCGTCTTTGCCACCGGGCAAGGTGGTGGTGCCCCCATCGCCATTTATCGTCTTGGGGCAGAAGTTGATGATCCCTTGACTCTGCAAGGAACAATCACAATCAACTATTCGGGAAGTTGGCTGCACCCGCACTCAGCGCTGGCGGCGCGCCCAACTCCTGGAGTGGCGGATTCCCATGATCTTTTTTTCCAACTCGGCTCGAGGACGAACTTCGACGATACCACGACAACGCGACCGTTGACCAGCAACATCGGTTCGTCCGGTAATCTCGCCGGTGATGCAATCCATATGATTCGCGTGACGGATCTCGGCGAGTCGGTCACTGGCGGAGCGCCCACGCAGATTGCCACCGGACTTCGTAACGCGGCAGGAATGGCGTTTCATCCCACCAGCGGGGACCTCTTTCTGCAGGATAACGGCATTGATGGCGTTGTGACTCCCATCGAACCGACCAGCGCAGACGAACTCAACGTCATCCCAGCCGCCAATATTGGCGGAGCTATCGAAGATTTTGGCTTTCCTTCCACCTACGTCGAGTATCGTACGGAGACAGTCATTGGCAATACCGGGGTACAACCACTGGTAGCCTTTCAACCGATCCCCGTGCCAGACGGAGCAGAGGCTGAAGGGCCCAATGACATCGCGTTCTCACCATCGACCTTTCCGGAAGCCCTACAAAACGGCATCTTTGTTGGAATGCACGGACAATTCTCAAGTGGTGGACTCTCCAACGAAGAGAACCCACTTGTGTTTGTTGACCTCGATGACAATTCTTATTTTCATTTCATCAGCAACGCTGAGGCAGGCGTCGGTCATCTCGATGGTCTGCTCACAACGCAAGATTCGCTTTTTGTTGCTGACATTTCTCCGGGTGGGGGGCTCGGCTTCAGCGATCGCAATTCGGGAGTGATTTATCAGATTCAGTCGAGCGCACCGGTGCCGGGCGATTTCGATGGAGATGGAGACGTGGACGCGGCAGATCTGGCACAGTGGCAGGGTGATTACGGTCAAAACGGCGATTCGGATGCCGATGCCGACGGCGACTCGGACGGCACGGACTTTCTGCGTTGGCAGCAAGAGTCCGCTGGCATTCAAGGTTTGATTTCCGATTCCGTGGTCGTACCTGAACCGACTACAATGATCTATGCAGCGATGGTATGTTGCATCGCGGCAGGCCGAAACTTTCGGTCACCAGGCAGCCGAAGTGCCCGAGTGTATTCTTCTGTTGCATGATTACATTCGTATCAGCTCTAGGTAGCGTTGATGGGTCGCTCTGAACAACCGAGTGAAAGTCGGTTCCGATGGTGGTTTCTCGCGCTGATTATCTCGGCGTTGTTGTTGGGCATTGTCCTGACGGTTCAGGCACCGGATCTTCCCGTTACACCCATAAGCGACGCAGAATCTCAAGAGTCGACCGAAGGATTGCAGGCAAGTAAATCGACGCCGCGCAAAGCACCCGACTCGAGTAGCACAAAGTTGGTCGCCTCGACCACGCCTTTGGATGAGACGGACAAATTGGATGAGACGGACGAATACGTCAGCGGAAGCACAACGAAGCATCTCGACGAGCAAGCACGCGCTTTAGATCCGACCGAAGATGGTTGGGACACCGAAGTGACAAGCGCTGCGACCAATGCGAGATACAAATTGCTCGCCAAGTGGTTGGCTAAGCCCAAGGGACCGAGCAAGGCCCAACTGACGGATTTCCTCGCCGATGATTTTCAGTGTGCCGCGTTACTGCCAACCCAGATGAGTACGACGTACTCTGAGGGAGCGCTTCAAGTTGTGCGAGCCGCGAACGATGCGCGAGAGCCTGAACTGTACCGCGGTGTAGATGGTTTTTCGGAAGCCGTTGCCAAGTTGCTCGATCCGTTGCAATCGGAGCAGCCACGACACGTAAAGTTCAAGCAGTTCAAGATTGATAAGTCTGCTGACCAAACACGCACGACGGCCTATTTTCATGCTTTCGCAAACACCGCTGACGGTCCGGTGGAAATCAATTCTACCTGGAACTGCTGGTGGGACACTCAGCAGAGCGAACTCAAGCTCGCGCGTGTAGAAGTTGAGGAGTTTGAGCAGACGTCTGCCGAGATCGACAGTCCCACGCTCTTCGCCGATTGCACCGAGGCCGTACTCGGCGACTCGCCCAGCTTTCGGGAACGGCTACTGTATGATGTTTCCACGTGGCGTCAACGCCTGCCCGCGAACCTTAACTTGCAGTACCACGGCCACATCGGCCTCGCAGTTGGCGATGTCAACGGCGACGGACTGGAGGACGTCTATCTGTGCCAGCCCGGTGGGTTGCCCAATTCGCTGTATCTCCACCAACCTGATGGTACCGTTCGCGAGGTTTCAGCCGAGGCCGGGGTCGATGTGTTGAACTACACGCGGGGCGCCTTGTTTGTCGATCTGGATAATGACGGCGATCAGGATCTTATCCTCACGGTGATCGACCAGCTAATGTTCTATGCTAACGACGGCAACGGCAAGTTCGCTGCCAAGGCGGAGCTACCGTTTGTCCGCGGTGCGTACTCAATCTCCGCCGCCGACTACGATGGTGATCGCGACCTGGATGTTTACGTCTGCCGCCACCGTGCTGATGGCCACGAGAAGGGCGAATTTCCAGTGCCTTATCCCTATTACGAGGCCAATAACGGGGGGCAGAACTACTTCCTACGCAACGACGGAGACTGGCAGTTTACCGACGCAACTGCCGAAGTTGGTCTCGACGCGGACAATAGTCGGTTCAGCTTCGCCTCGAGTTGGGAGGATTTCGACAACGACGGCGATCTCGATCTCTACGTTGCCAACGACTTTGGCCACAACACCTTGTATCGAAATGACGACGGAAAATTTGTGAGCGTCGCTGAGGAGATCGGTTTGGAGGATGCCGCCTTCGGTATGTCCGTGAGTTGGGGGGACTACAACCGTGATGGCTTGATGGATCTCTACGTCGGCAACATGTTCTCGGCGGCCGGGAATCGCATCACGTTCCAGGAACGATTTCGTCCAGAGTCTCAGGAGGAGTCACGCAAAAAATACCAACGGACTGCACGAGGTAACTCACTGTTCAAAAACCAAGGAGATGGCACTTTTCTTGACGTCAGCACGCAGGCGGGTGTGACTCAAGGTCGCTGGTCCTGGGCTTCGCTGTTCGCCGATATCAACAACGATGGTTGGGAAGACTTAATCGTGACCAACGGTTTCGTGACCGGCGACACGATTGACGACTTGTGAAGTTTCTTTTGGCGACAGGTCGTGTCGCACTCACCTGATGATCTTCCTGACGATGCCACACTGGGTGACTTAGACCCAGCGTACGTGCAAAGTGTTGTTAAGCTCAATCAAATGCTCGACCGCGGAGTCTCCTGGAGCGGGCATGAGGCGAACTGCTGTTTTCTAAACATCGGTAGTGGTAATGGAAAGTTTGCCAATGTCTCGGCAATCACTGGGCTCGACTTCTTAGATGACGGGCGCGGTCTCGCCTTGGTGGATTGGGACCGAGATGGAGACCTTGATGCCTGGACGTCCAACCGAACGGCTCCGATGCTTCGATTCGTACGCAACGACACGCCAGTGGGGATGCACTACCTTGCGATCCGGCTCGAAGGAGTCGAATGCAATCGCGATGCGATCGGCGCGCGAGTCGTCGTCGAATTGGGCGGCGAATCGCCCACAAAGCTAGCGCGCACATTGCACGCAGGCGAGGGATTTCTCGGACAATCCTCCAAGTGGCTTCATTTTGGTTTGGGGGATCAGCCGGAAATTGAACAGCTTACGGTGTATTGGCCACACGGCGAACCGGAGGTGATCTCGGATATTCGTGCCGATCGCCGCTACAAAATCCGTCAGGGAACAGGCAGCGCAGTCGCCCAACCTGCAGAAAAAGCAGCGTACAACTTGGCGGCCGCGCCGGTCAGTAAGCCCTTACAATCGGTGCAGAGCCGGGCCTTGCTCTCATCCAGGCTGCCAGTGCCGCCACTTCGCTTACAGACCTACGACGGTCGCGAGCTTGATGCGACCGCAGGCGCTGACGGACCCGTGTTGCTAAACATTTGGGCCACCTGGTGTCGCCCGTGTTTGGCAGAACTCCGGGAACTTTCGGAGCGTGAAGATGAATTGCGAGCCGCAGGAATGAATGTGTACGCGGCAAACGTTGATGGGCTGGGAGATAAACGGGGCACCGATTTCGAGAGTCATCGCGCGTTGCTTAACGGCTTTGGCTACCCGTACGAAGCAGGTGTCGCCCCGCCTGCATTGGCCGCGACGATGGAGACGATCGTTAACTTTGTCTACGGGCCCAATCGTCCATTGCCTGTACCAACGAGTTTTCTCTTTGATTCTTCCGGCCAACTCGCCGCCGTATACAAGGGCGGCGTAACTGTCGATCAACTGCTCGCCGACGTGGAAACGCTGACACTCAAAGATGATGAGTTTCAACAAGCTGCACTTCCCTTCAAGGGACGTTGGCTTGGGCGACTGCCCGTATTCCGTCCAATCGGACTAGCGGCGGCGATGGCCGAAGCTGACATCAACGACGAGCTATTGCGCTACCTAAGCCGTTATGCGGCGGTCCTTTCTCAAGATTCTGGCTATGTGCAGTTGGCGTCCGAGATCGCCCGCAGATTGATGCTCGATGAACGCTGGGATGAAGCATTGTCCCATCTACGAGCGGCCACAGATGTGGCGCCGCAAGCTGCCGATCTTTGGGCGTGGCTGGGCGAAGTGCAATTGCAGCTGGGCGATACCACCCAAGCTGATAGGAGTCTTCGTAGAGCGCTAACGATTGATGTGAGTCATCCGATAGCAAGTTTCCAAATTGGTAATCTGCTTAGCCGACAGCGAAAACTCGCGGAAGCCGCACGATTCTATGAGCGGGCCCTCAAAGTCCGACCTGACTTGGCAGACGCGCACTACCAATTGTCTGCCGTACTTTTTCAGCTACGGCAGACGGACGATGCCGTTCGACACCTGGAACGTTTCGTCGAACTGCGTCCTGAAGACACAAACGCCCGAGTGAATCTCGGTGGCCTGTTGGCCTCATTGTGGCGACTCGCAGAGGCCGAGAAACAGCTCGAGAAAGCGATCCAGGTTGAGCCAGATAACTCTATGGCTCGTAATAACTTAGGGCGAGTCCTGCAGGATCAGTCGAAGGATGGAGCGGCGGTCGAGCAGTTCGAAATCGCGATGCGATCGACGCAGTCGGCGCTGCCGGCAGCAATGAATTTAGCCAAGTTGCTGGCGACAACTGATGACCAAGCGGTCCGTGATGAGAAACGGGCGATCGCGGTCGCGCAGAAATGCGTGGACGCGACGAGCGGGAAGAGAGCAGATGCGCTGGGTGTCTTGGCGGTCGCATTGAGTTCGGCTGGACAACATGGCAAAGCGGTCGAGACAGCGACCAAGGCATTGCGTATTGCCGAAGCTCAAGGAGATGCTAGACTCATCGCACAAGCCAAAAGCGACCTTCAGCGCTTCCAGAGCAAACAATCGTCGGGCAGTGCCACCGACGAGGAGTAGACCCAGCAACGTACGATTGCTTTGTATTGAGAAATGAACCAGGCCTATGCAGTTAGAAATTATTGACTTCGCCATCATTCTAGCTGTTCTGGCATTTTCGATCGGTACTGGAGCTTTTGTTGCGGCACGGTCTGGCCGTAGCTCCAGCGAGTACTTTCTCTCGGGACGAAGTCTGTCGGGTGCCTGGCTGGGCCTATCGATGGTCGCGACGACCTTTGCAACCGACACGCCCGGTCTCGTGACGGGCTTTGTGCGTCAAAACGGAGTCGCCGCAAACTGGCAGTGGTGGGCGTTTCTGTTGACTGGGATGATGACCGTGTTCTTGTACGCTCGATTGTGGCGTCGATCAGGCGTTGCGACCGATTTGGAGTTTTACGAAATTCGCTATGCGGGCACACCAGCGTCGTTCCTGCGCGCCTTCCGAGCGCTTTATCTTGGGGTTTTCTTCAATGTCATCGTGATGTCTACGGTTTCACTTGCGGCCATCAAGATTGGCTCGATCATGTTCGGGTTTTCAGCGCTCGAGACCTTGTCGATGGCTCTAGCTGCGACATTGATCTTCAGTACGCTCGGGGGATTTCGAGCAGTCGTGATCACCGATTGCGTGCTATTCGTTGTCGCGATGGTGGGGGCCATTGCCGCGGCGTATTTCGCGTTGGCTCACGAGAGTGTCGGAGGACTCGACGGCCTACTTAATCATGCCAACGTGACCGACAAACTGCGCCTTGTGCCCGAATGGAACTGGAGTGATGAGGACGCGCGAAATACTCTGGTGACGATCCTGCTCATACCGTTGGCCGTACAGTGGTGGAATGTTTGGTACCCTGGTGCCGAGCCGGGCGGCGGTGGTTATCTGGCGCAACGAATGCTTGCAGCCAAGAATGAGAATCACGCGGTCGGGGCGGTGATGCTGTTCAACGTTGCCCATTACGCTCTCCGACCTTGGCCATGGATTTTGGTGGCACTAGCTTCGTTGATTGTGTTTCCCAGCGTGGCCGATATCCAGGCGGCGTTTCCTAATGTTGAGGAGAGCAAGTTAGGAGACGATCTAGCTTATCCGGCGATGCTCACTTTTGTACCTGCTGGCTGGTTGGGTCTGATCATAGCTTCGCTGCTGGCTGCGTATATGTCGACGATTTCCACACATCTCAACTGGGGAGCTTCCTACGTCGTCAACGACTTCTATCGTCGATTTATTGAACCAGATGCCAGCGAACGCCAACTTGTCTTGGTCGGACGCTTGTCGACCGTTGCGATGATGCTTATCGCCTGCGTGTTGGCGTTAGCGCTAAACACTGCCACACAAGGCTTCCAAATCCTGTTGCAAATCGGTGCCGGCACCGGATTGATCTACATCCTCCGCTGGTACTGGTGGCGCATCAATGCGTACAGCGAAATCGTCGCGATGGTCGTATCGTTTTTGGTAGCGGTCTATTTTCAGTTCGGCTCCCATTCGGATTTGCCAGATTGGCAGAAACTCTGCTTTGGTGTACTGATTACTTCGGTTGCGTGGATCGTCACTACGTACGTCACGCGACCCGAGCAAGACGAGACATTGGAGAGCTTTTGTCGGCTCGTACGCCCGGGTGGACCGGGGTGGCGAGCCGTTTATCAGCGGGCAGAAGACAACGGCCAGGCGATTGCTCCCGGAAGCCGCGAAGACTCGCTGCCGCTGGGGATCTTGCGAATGCTGCTGGGTACGATCTGCGTCTATTCGCTGCTGTTCGCGACCGGTATGGGACTGTACGGTAATGCGACTGTCGGCGGCGCGTTGGCGCTCGCGTGTTTGGTGAGCGGCACCCTACTGGCCGCTACGTATCGCTTGCGTGAGGCGGGCTAGCGTTCCGTTCTGTTGCTAGGCGAATCGGGCTAGCGTTGGCCGAGATTCGGCCCTTACAACCGACGCACGTCGCGGCGAATTGACAAGTGGGCACCCAGCAGAGACACTGTGGCTATTGTATTTTGGCGATCTGTCTCACTATTCACAATCGGCGACTGTAATCTTGATACCTTGGCAACCGCGCCCTGAGTCGTGTGACGACGTCGTTTGGCGTCACGATGCGAACCCCATCATCGATCGCGGGCATTTCTCTGATGTGCTCGGCGTGTTCAACTCGGCGGTCGTGCCGTTTGGGGACCGTTTTGCCGGCGTGTTCCGCGTCGAGAAGAAGCGCCGCTTTCCCAAGCTGCATGTGGGGTTCAGTGAAGACGCGCTCAATTGGCAAATCAATCCGACGCCGATTGAATATGAGACCGACGTGGTGGAACGTCCGCAACACGAGTATGCGTACGATCCGCGCGTCTGTGAGATCGAAGGAGTCCACTATCTCACTTGGTGTGCAGGGCACATCGGTCCGACCATCGGTGTCGCGAAGACAGAGGATTTTCAGACATTCCATCGCCTCGAGAGTTCGTTCCTGCCGTTTAATCGCAACGGCGTGCTATTCCCTCGAAAAATCGGCGGGTACTACTGGATGCTGAGCCGCCCGAGTGATGACGGGCACACGCCGTTTGGTGACATTTACATCAGCCGCAGTCCCGACCTCGTGCATTGGGGGAGTCACCGAATTGTGATGCGACGCGGCGGCATGGAGCACGGAATCTGGTGGCAAGTCACGAAAATCGGCGCCGGTCCAATCCCTATCGAAACGAAAGATGGCTGGCTACTGCTCTACCACGGTGTGATGGATACTTGCAACGGTCTGGAATACTCGATGGGTGCCGCCTTACTGGATCTCGAGCAACCGTGGCGCGTGACGCATCGTAAATCGGACTTGTTACTCGCCCCGGAAAGGGACTATGAGATCAACGGTCACACCGACAATGTTGTCTTTCCGTGTGCGGCGCTACATGACGAAGCAACAGGGCGGCTGGCGATCTACTACGGGGCAGCGGATACGTCTACCTGCGTCGCCTATGCCGAGTTGCAACCACTGATCGACTCGATCAAATCGGACTCGATCGTCTACTAGTTGAGCAGACAGGCTCACGAGCCGGCGAAGCGCTCTCATCCGCAACGTTGGAGTTTCACATGAAAATCGGGCGGGTTTTCGTTGTTCTGACGCTTAGTCTCACGCAGTATGCCGCAATTGCGGCCGGTACGGACGACGTCGATCAAGCTGTTGCGACCGAACTGAAGACATTGGGCGACGCTTTTCCAGGATTGGCGATCTCTGCGGAAGAATTGGTGAAGTACGCGGCGGTACGCACAGATCAGCGAATGCAAATCGATGGGAAACTCGACGAACCGATTTGGCAAACTGTCAATAAGACGCCGCGGTTCGTGGATTTGATTACGGGTGGGCCCACCCGACACGAAACACGTGCCGCCATTGTGTGGGACGACGAAGCGCTGTATGTCGGCTATTGGGTCACTGAGCCGAAAGTGGCCGCAAGGTTTGAGAGACGCGACGCCCCGCTTTATTACGAAAACAATGTCGAACTATTCGTTGCGGGCAAAGACGCCTACTACGAGCTCGAACTCAATGCCAAGGGAACCATCTACGAGGCGTTCTTTGTCTGGCAAGACGCCTACCGGTCGGGCGACTATCGCTCCGATCCACAACTGGCCCCGTCAGCGCGGGGATCTCGATCATTTGACGGCGTGGGGCTAAGGAATCATCCGCGCGGCAGGCGACTTGCTTTCCTCCGGTACGATTTGCCACGGTTGCGTTCTGGTGTCAGGATCGACGGCACACTTAACGATGGTAGCGACGTCGACCAAGGCTGGGCGGTCGAACTTGCTTTGCCTTGGGAGTCGATGAAGTGGCTTGCCGCAGGTGATGGACGGTCACTGCCGCCCGAGCCAGGAGATCAATGGCGTATGAACTTGTTTCGATTCAACAAGTATAAGTCACCGAAGCCGAACAAAGACTCTGGCGGCTGGGCCGTCGGTAAGCACGGTGTGTGGGATTCGCATGTGCCAGAGCTCTTTCCTATTGTTACATTTACGGTTCAATAGGCTGTGTGCAGAAGCCTTCCCCGCCGCAGGGTTGTCGGTATAATAGGTGGTGTCTATAGGTGAAGATTTCCGAAGCTCGGGCTTACTTTTCCAGCATTCGCTGCCGCATTCTTCTCGCTTGGCTGTGCAATGCACCACTCTAATCTAACTCCAGTTAGTCGGAACAGATGAATACAAAGCGATCTCGAACCACTGGATTTACGTTGGTCGAACTGTTGGTGGTGATCGCCATCATCGGCGTTCTCGTCGCGTTGTTGTTGCCGGCGGTTCAAGCGGCGCGCGAGGCTGCCCGCCGTAGTCAGTGCTCTAACAATTTGCGACAAATTGGGTTGGCGGTGCTCAACTACGAAGCCGCGAGGCAAACGTTGCCGGCTGGGAGCACAACCGACACGCCGAACATTGGCGGACCGTATCGCTCGACGTGGGCGATCGATATCTTGCCTTATCTTGAGCAACAAGCCATCTTCGATCTCTGGGATCAGGAGGCCCGCTTGATCGAAGCAAGCAACCAACGATTGCGAGAGACGTTCGTCACGGTGTATGAATGCCCTAGCGACCAAGGTCTTGGCGAGCTATCCATCCCGGAGTCCGGGCCCGGCAATACCGTCGAATGGGCGCATAGCTCTTACCGAGCGATGTCGGGCTATTCGCTCGGTCAATCTGGCGATCAGTATTGGGACAACCCCTTGGCAGCAACGGTTCGCGAAACGTCGATGCCATTGATCTGGCAGGGACCAATGCACACGGTCGCCCTACAGGTGACCAACGTTCGTCAGCGGCAATTCGAAATCGTCGAACTGCAGCAGATCACTGACGGTACTTCTAACACCCTCTTGGTCGGCGAGTATCACACGATCACGCACCTCAATCGAAGATCGTATTGGGCGTACGCCTATACCTCGTACAATCAATCGAGCGCGTTCCCCGAGAGTCGTACGCTAATCGCTGACTACGATAAGTGTCAACGCATTGGCGGCGGCGGAGCACACACGTGTAAGCGGGCCTGGGGCAGCTTGCATGCTGCGGGAATCATCCAGTTTGTTCTCTGTGATGGCTCGGTTCATTCTGTCGATCCAAATATCGATACCGAGATCTTCACTGCTGCGGCGACCATTCGGAGCGAAGAAACGCTTTCACTTCAATCCCAATAGCGAATTCGTAAGGTATTCGATGACCAAGGCACAAACGGCAATTGCGCGGACGGTGTTCCTGCTGGGACTGCCACTGTTGCCCGTCGGTTGCAGCTCTAACGCCGGGTACGAGTTGGCACCAACGTCGGGGACCGTGACGCTCGATGGCGAACCACTCGCGGGGGCCGTCGTCAACTTTCAGCCGATGACCAGTGGCGACAAACAGCTGGGTCCTGGTTCCGTTGGACGTGCGGATGCCTCAGGACGCTTCAGCCTCACGACCGTCGATGACGATCCCGGTGCCTGGGTGGGGGTTCACAAGGTACGCATCTACTCCTACAGCCCTGAGTCTCCGGTCACTAGTGACGTCGACACCGGCCCGAGCCAAGAACGTGTGCCGGAGCGGTATAACTATCGATCGAAGCTTACCTTCGAAGTTCCGCCAGCGGGCACAGATCAGGCGAATTTCGAGCTGCAGACGAATCCGTAGCCAAATCGAGCCGAGTCGTAGTCGCAGCTTTGGCTGCTAGCGGCAACGATTGCAGCCTCCTCTACTCCAACCGGCGAATTCTGCCGCTCCTCGGCTTAGCCGTAAATGCGTGCCACCGCGATGGAAGCCCGTTCCGACCAGTCATTGCAGGACGATTCGAGTCCAACGCTGAATCGCACATTCCCTTGGCACGCGTCGTGCATAGATGGTCACCGACGGCAGGGGGGCATACCTGCTATCACCTGCTAAAGACTATGTCGTACGGAATGTACCTCTCCGCCGAAGGCGCCAAAGTCCAATCGCAGCGGCTGGAGTTTATCGCCAACAATCTGGCGAACCTGGATACACCTGGCTTCAAACGCGACGTGCCAACGTTTCAGGCGCGATTTGCCGAAGCAATTCAGCAGAATCAGGACTATCCGGGAAGCAAATCCCAAAACGACGTTGGCGGCGGCGTTAAGCTCATTGAGGTGCAAACCGATTTCTCCGGCGGCACGCTCCGCTCGACCGGCATCGATACCGACTTTGCCGTCAACGGAGAGGGCTTCTTCGAGGTGCTAACTCCCTCGGGCGAGAAACTGCTCACCCGCGCCGGTGATTTCAACATTGATGCCCAGGGACGCTTGCTCACGCAAACTGGCCGCTATCAGGTGCTCGACGACGGTGGCGGACCGATTCAGCTCGATCCCGAGCAGCCCTGGGAGTTGCGTCCGGGTGGGCTGATCAATCAAGACGGATCGCAGACGGCAATCGGGCTGCAAATGCCCGCCTCGCTTGGCGACTTGGTGAAAGTGGGTAACAACACCTTTCGTCCGCTGGGCACCGTCACTCCGGTACCGACCGAACAACGCGATATTCGCCAAGGCTTCTTGGAGCAGTCGGGTGTTAGCTCAACCACCTCGATGATGGCCATGATCGAAACGTCACGAGCGTTCGAGGCGAACACCAAACTAATTCAACATCAAGACGAACTCATGAGCCAGCTACTCGGCCGCGTCCTCAGAAGTTGACGCAGGCGCTAGTTGCCAGGCGCTAGCGACTGGTGATAGCGATTCTCACAAGAACTAACAACTAACGCCTAACCTTTGGAAACTACCCATGAGCGTTCAAACTCTCTACACCGCCGCCACGGGCATGGAAGCACTCGAGACGAAGCTTGACGTGATTGCCAATAACATGGCGAACATCAACACGACCGGGTTCAAAAAGGACCGGGCGAATTTCGAGGACCTGTTCTATCGTCAAATGCGTTTGCCGGGAACTCTCGATGCCGATGGGAGTCTCAGCTCGACGGGTATCGAAGTGGGACTAGGCACAAGGGTCTCTAGTACACAAAGCAATCACGGTCAGGGCGCGATCCAAACGACCGAGAATCCGCTCGATATTGCCATAGAAGGTGATGGTTTCTTTCAGGTGACTACTAGTGGCGGACAGTTCTACTCACGTGCCGGGAACTTCGGTATCAACGCCACGGGCGACTTGGTGCTAGGCTCCGCACATCGTGGATGGGTGCTCGATCCGGGGATCAACATTCCGCAGGAGGCGACCGATGTCGTGATCGGTTCGGATGGGCAGGTGCAGTTCCGGACGTCGGGGCAGGATCAGCTGCAGACGGCCGGTCAAATCCAGCTCGCCACGTTCATCAATCCCGACGGATTGTTGAAGCTGGGTGACAACCTCTACCAGGCTACCGATGCCTCGGGCACTGCGAACCTTGACAACCCTGGAAATCCCGGTGTTGGCGTTCTCGCGCAGGGAGCCCTGGAAGCCTCCAACGTCGAACCCGTCCAAGAACTGATCGACCTGATCACCACGCAGCGAGCCTTTGAGCTGAACTCGCAAGTTGTGCAGGCGGGAGATCAGATCATGCAGGTCGCCGCTAATCTTCGTCGGGGCTAACGGCACTTGATCGCTACATCCAACGCCAATTCACTTACGCTATGAACACGATAATCAAGTTACTGATCCTCACCGCGGTTCTGCTGGTCACTTCAGAAGCGGACGCCGCTGAGCTCATGTTGCGTGAGCAAGCGACGCGCCACGGGTCAATCATCCGACTGGCCGACGTGGCAGACATTTCGGCGGCGACGTCCGCGGAAGTCGAAGTGTTGGCCAGCACTCCCTTGCTGCCGGCCCCGGCCCCCGGCACCGTGCAATACCTGACGGTCGCACGGTTGCGCGACCTATTGGTCGCCCGCGGGATTAACGTTGATCAGCTGTCGATCAAAGGGTCGCTGCTGGTTGAGTTGGGTGAGGCACTACCGCGCGATGAACCCACGTTGACGGTGAAGCGGACTCCGACGTCCCAGGTCGATGCGGAACTGCTCGTGGAGCAAGCGATCGATCAAGTGCTGCAACAAGCGAGCACCATTGGCCGTTGGAGAGTTGATGTGCAGCTGACCCAAAGCCAGCGAAAACAACTGGATTCACTCGGATCGGACATCACCGCACACGCGATGCAGCCACTTCGTGCTGGCAGGATTCGTTTTCAAATCCGTAGCATCGACGGCACCTCAACGGAATTGAAGATCGTTGCTGACATTACGAAGATTCAATCGGTTGTTGTCACGAAGCAGTCCATCGCTCGCGGTCAATTGGTTCGGGCGATCGACGTGGAGATTCGCGAGCGGGAAGGGAATCTGCCCAGCGGCACGTTGGACGATTTGCAACTCGCTATCGGCAAAGTTGCTCTTCGCAGCTTCAAGCCGGACGAAGTCGTTCAGCAAAACTATTTACGGGCCGCGTGGCAGGTTCGCCGGGGCGAGACGGTTAACGCGTTCGTGCGGACAGGGAACATCACCGTTCGCACCAGAGCCATCGCGAAGCAAAACGGAGCGATGGGAGATCTGATCGCCGTTGAGACTCTCGCAGACAAGCAACGTCTGGACGTCACGGTCAGCGGCCCCAGCGAAGTCACCGTTTATGCGACTGGTGGACGAGCAACTGACTACGCTACGCTCGACCGTGGCGAAACACTGCGGCGATAAACGATCCTAATTTACTCATCCGAGTCTAATATGAACTATTCCAATCGACGGTTTCGATACGGGTCAACGCTGTTGACCCTTATGTTCGGGTTGAGCTTGCTCGACTCGACGTTCGCACAGGATGGCAGCTTGTTCTTGCAACCGGCGCAAGGCCCTACGGGATTGACGCTCAAGAACAGCTCGTTCATCTATCGCGAGCTGCCTCCCGAGGCACGTCCGCGCGAGTTGCAGGAGCATGACATCGTCACGGTGGTCGTCGATTTTCGCTCACGATTTCTTAGCGAAGGCGACGCGGAAAATCGCAAGACGGCAAGCTTGACGGCCGTGCTTGCTGATTGGGTCAAGCTCGATAGCGGAGCGCTGAAGCCAGCTCCTCAGTCGGACGGCGATCCGACGGTCGCTGGCACGCTCAATAGTCAGTATCGCGCTGAATCTGACGTCGAGCTACGCGACTCATTGTCGTTTCGCATGGCTGCGAAGATCGTCGATATTCAACCCAATGGCAATCTCGTGATCGAAGGCCATCAGACGATTCGCAACAACGAAGAGCGCTGGCGCATCTCGCTCACCGGCGTCGTGCGTCGTGAGGCAATTCAAGCCGATCGCACAGTCAGCAGCGATTCGATCTACGACTTTGACGTCGACAAGGAAGAACTTGGCCAGGTCCGCGACGGTTACGCACGCGGTTGGTTGGCCCGCTGGTACGATCGTTTCAAGCCGTTCTGATTTCCACGACTCGACAGCAATTCTTTCTCGCATCCAGTTGGGAGCATCGAAGTGACCACGACAAGAACCTTCACTCTGCTAATCATTACGCTCTGTTTGAGCGCTGCCCCGAGTGCGAACGTGCTGGCTGTTACCGAACTGAGAAATATCTGTCGGATCAAGGGGCAGGAAGAGAATGTGCTTCGCGGGCTGGGCTTGGTGGTCGGACTGAACGGCACGGGTGAGGCCAACGATCCCGCAACGATGCGAGCGCTGGCACGTTCACTGGAGATCATGGGCAGCGCGTCGCCGCAATCTGGCCTACCTGGGGCGGAGAGTCTCCAGGAACTACGTCGGATTAAGAACGCCGCTCTGGTCTGGGTAACGGCTACTGTTCCCGCGACGGGGGCACGTCGCGGCGATCAGATGGACTGCACGGTTGCGGCAATCAATGGCAAGAGTCTCGAGGGCGGGCGGCTGGCCTTCGCTGCGTTGCAGGGACCGAACATACGAGACGAACGCGTCTACGCCCTTGCTGAGGGGCCGATCCACTTGGAATCGCCGGACCTTCCCCTGACGGGGCGGATTCATGGTGGCTGTCAGATGGAAGAGGACATCTTCACGCCGTTCGTCCAGCAGGGTCGCATCACGCTGATCCTGGATGAGAATCATGCCAACTTCCAAACCGCCGATGAAATCGCCTTGATGATTCGAACCACCTTTTACCAAGAGCAGCCTGAGCAGGTGCGAGCGATCAATGCCTCAAACATCGTCGTGATGGTGCCCGAAGCCTATCGCAATGGAAATGACGAGGTCGGGTTTCTGGCCGAGCTACTTGAACTCCGCATTTACAACCCGGAGCCGGAGGCACGGGTCGTGATCAACGAGAGAACAGGCAGCATTGTGATTCACGGCGAAGTAGAGATTGGCGACGTGGTCATCTCTCACAAAAATCTCGTCGTCGAAACGGCCGAAGAGGCGAAGCGTTTCAGCCAGCTGAGAATTGAGCAGGATCCTGCTCCTCGCTTGCGATCGCTTGTTGACGCTCTCAATGCACTGAAAGTTCCTAACGCCGACGCGATTCAAATTATCAAAGACATCAATCGCAGCGGCAAACTGCATGGAAAGCTGATTGTTTATTGAAGATTGTCAGACAGATTTATACGACGCGTCACAGCGCCCCAATTCCGCATGTTTGTCGCAATACACTCCTAGCCACAGCTCAATCATGAAGATCAATCTGGCTCAACCAAGCAACATCAAGTCGTTGCGTCCCGAACCCGCTTCACCGCAACAACAGCTTGCGAAAGCCAAACACGTCCAGGAGACGTTTCGCCAATTCGTCGGCGAGTCGTTCTTTGGTCAGTTGATGAAATCGATGCGGAGCACACAGGGCAAGCCGGCATACTTCCATGGCGGGAAAGCGGAAGAAGTCTTTCAAAGCCAGTTGGATCAGACGCTGGCTGAGGAAATGACAGCCTCTAGCGCCGATCAGATCGCCGATCCGATGTTTCGTCAACAGTTTCCCAAAGAGGCAGAACTGATTCGTCGAGCCGATGACCAGCGGCCAAGTTTGCACGATCTGCAGGGACTACGTCGCTGGTGATTGACCGACAAATACATGGGACTCAAAAGGTCTACGTTGAGGCGTTCGCAAATGGCAGGACGTCATGCTCTAGGAAAGTCACGGCCCATGACACTCGCACTCTCATTCAGTGAATAGAGAACAGATACAACTCGAACCAATCTGAGAAACATATGATGGACATCACCTGGGAATCGGAGCTTGCCGAGCTACTGGAGCGCTTAGCCGAAACGCAGCAAGACTTACTCGGCTTGCTGTCGCGCAAGCACGATCTGTTGCTCGCTCGCGACCACGAGGCGCTGTCGGCGTTGGCTCCGGAAGAGCAGCGACTGTGCACTCAATTGCAAGCATGTCACGAGCGCCGTAAGCAACTCTTGGAGCGCGCTGCCGAAGCGGGATTGCCAGCTGATAGCATCGAAGCACTTACGTCTGCCCTGCCATCCGAATCCGCGCAAAGCTTGCGCCAGCCAATAGATGAGTCGCGCCGTCGGTCGCAGTTGCTCAGGCACCAGAGCATATCGCAGTGGGTTGTTGTGCAGCGGACGGTGTTACATCTGTCGCAGATGCTCGAGATTATTGCGACTGGCGGACAACTTCAGCCGACATATGGAAAAGGTGGACCAGCTGAAAACAGCGGTTCGCTGATGGACCAGGCAGTGTAGGGGGATTGCGGAATTCGGATGTCGGATTGCGGAAGACCTCTCGTCCCTGACCTCTGAACCCTGATCCCTTTTCGACATGTCGCTGTTCAGCTCATTACAGATGGCGGGCAACACGCTGCAGGCGATGCAAATCGGTCTGCACGTGGTTGGCAACAATATCGCCAATGCCAACACTCCAGGCTTCGTGCGCGAACGCGCCGTCTACACGCCTGCGCCGGTTCAGAAGCTTGGCAATCTGACGATCGGCCTCGGTGTCGAGATTGCCGGCATCGTGCAGAACATCGACAAGTTTGCGGAGGAACGGCTACGCGATGCCGGCGGCGACCGCGCTGGAGCAGAAGTCGAAGAAGCAACCTATCGAGATCTCGAAGTACTGCTGAACTCTTTAGGCAGTTCCAACGTGTCCGCGAAGTTGACGGACTTCTTCAACAGCATCTCAGAAATCAACAACTCGCCCGAGAATCCTGCCACCAAGAATCTCGCGATCAGCGCCGGCGAGCAACTGACGCAGGCGATCAATACGCTGAATCGCGAAGTCAACGTATTGCACGACGACCTGAACACCCAGGTCGGTCAGCTCGCCAGCGAAATCAATGCGCTCACGGAAGAGATCCGCCAGCTGAATTTGCGCATTGTCAGCCTCGAAGGTGGGGGAGCTTCGGCAAGCGATGCGGGCGGATTGCGCAGTCAGCGTGGCGTGGCGCTGAAACGCCTGGCGGAGATCGTCGATGTGGAGATTACCGAGACCGACACGGGCGTTGTGAACGTCTCGGCGAACGGCAAATTCCTCGTGTTTGAGGCGACGCGCAGCGAAGTGACCACACAAGAGGTCGACACGGGCGATCGCGTCAATCAGCAAATCGTCTTTACCGACGATGGTGGCGAAATCTCGGCCAGTGGCGGCGAACTTGGCGGCATCTACGAATCACGCGACACGATTCTCGGTGAATTCCAGACGAGTTTCGACGAATTCGCAGGCGTGTTGGCGTTCGAATTCAACAAAGCCTACTCGCAAGGGCAGGGCGCGGAAGGATACACGTCCCTCACAGGGACTTACCGCGCTACCGATCCGCATGCGTCGCTCGATCAAGCGGGGCTCGATTTCACGCCGGTTAATGGCGAGTTCACCGTGCTGATCACCGACGTGAACGACGGCGGCGGCGAGCCGAAGAGCCACGTGATTGATATTGATTTGTTAGGGACCAACGGCGCGCCGACCACGCTCTCGTCCTTGGCTGCGTCGTTGGACGCGATCAGCGGCATCACGGCTACGGTGTCGATTGATAACCAGCTAGTGATCAACTCCGAGTCGCCTGCCAACATCCAGTTTTCGTTCGAGAAAGATAGCAGCGGCGCGCTGGCAGCCTTGGGAATCAACACGTTCTTCACGGGCTCCGATGCGGCCAGCTTGGGGGTGAACACCGAGTTGACCAGCGGCATCGCTGACGGCGCGAAATTCGCCGATGGATTGCGTGGCGAGGGAGACGATCGCTACCTGCCCGGCGCAAACGCCTTGTTGCTGGTTGATCTGCAGGACCAGGCCCTCAGCAACCACGACGGCAAGACGATTGGCGGCATCTACCAACAGTTGATCGACCTGACCACGCAAGGAGCCACGACGACCTCTGCGGTTGCCGATGGACTGCGAACGTTCGAGGGCACCTTGGAAGCTGCCGCAGCCTCGGTCAGCGGAGTAAATCTCGATGAAGAGGCGATCGACATGATCCAGCTGCAACGCGCCTATCAGGCATCTGCCCGCTACATCGGTACGCTTTCAGAGCTGTTGGACTTGCTAGTGAATCTGTGACGATGACAGACAAGGCAGTATCACCCGCCCGCATAGAACAGTTTCATGACCCGCATTCCTCCAGTCCCGTCTTCACGCATCCCTGGTTTGCTCGCCAGACAGCGGCTCACTCAGCAGTATCAGACTGATCAGGTCGATCTGTTCCGCCTACAAGAGCAGATCAGCACAGGGCTGCGAATCACGCTGCCGAGTCAAGACGCGCCGGCTGCGCTGCGCGCTATCTCGTTTCAAACGTTGCTGAATCGCAAGGAACAACTGGGCGCGAACATCAATAGCGGTTTGCTGTTTCTCGGCAGCACCGATGCGACGCTCGGCGGGGCGGACGGGGTCTCTGGCGTGTTGAGTCAGATCAAGGCGGACACGCTGGGCGTGGTCGGCACGGTCGCGACCGATCAACAGCGGGAGGCGGCCATTGCCGATATCAACGGCGCGCTGGAATCGCTCGTGACGCTCGGCAACCGCAAGTTCAATGGACGCTACCTGTTCTCGGGATCGCAGACGGACGTCGTTCCGTATTCGTTCGAGAATGGAGTCGTACGTTACGACGGCGATCATCGGGAGATTCAAAACTACTCCGAAATCGGTGTGCTGTTTTCGTCAAGCATTTCGGGCCAAGAGGTGTTTGGCGGTATCTCGGCAGCCGTGGAAGGGGACGTCGACCTCAATCCGCAGGCGACGGCAGATACGCTGCTTAGCAGCTTGCGCGGTGGACGGGGAATCAACTCCAACGGCTCACTGCAGATCGGCGACGCAACGACTGATGAACTGTCGATCGTCGACATTAGCAGCGCGACCACGTTGGGAGATGTGGCGAGGTTGATCGAAGATAACCCGCCTGCTGGATCCACGGTGAAAGTGACCATCACCGGTGATGGGCTGCAAGTTTCCATTCCAGGCGGCGATCTGCAAATCAGCGAGGTCGGCACGGGCACGACGGCGCGTGAGTTGGGGTTGCTCGCCGACCAGGATCAGACGCCGCTGGATGCCGACACGGTGACCAGCGAGGATCTCGACCCACAGTTGCTCAAAACAACGCGTCTCGATAGTTTGCTGGGCTCCAAGGCCCAAGTACGACTCGAGTCGACGGGCGAGAACAACGATATCCTACTCCGCGCGAAACAAAATGGCGCCGCATTCAATGGTGTGAATGTTGAGGTGCTGGACGGCGGCGATATTGGCGGTACGGCGAACATCGTGTTCAATGGCGGCACCAACACGCTGGAGATCTACGTCGACGATACGGGTGAAACCACCGCCAACCATGTCATTGATGCGATCAACGCCGACGGAAGTTTGGACTTCGTCGCTTCGGTTGATGTTGGGGATAGCGTTTCCGGTGCCGAGGCGGGAACCGGTGCAGTACCGATCGGCGTATTCCCAGATCAAACGAGCGGCGGCAGCGGCACCACGCTTGACGTCAACTCGGGAATCCGCGTCGTCAACGGCGGCGAGACCTTCGACTTCGAATTCTCAGCGGACGAAACGGTGGAAGACCTGCTCGATCGACTGAACCAAGCAGGGACGGGGCTGGAAGCAAAGATCAACGACGCGGGCCGCGGTCTCGTTATTCGTTCTCGTTTAAACGGCGGTGATTTCCAGATCGGCGAACTCAACGGCGGCACGACGGCAACTCAACTGGGAATTCGCACTTACGGCACCGATTCGCAGCTTAGCGATTTCAACTTTGGTGTCGGCGTTCCGACCGCGGCTGCCATCGAAACGACCATCAGTTTGGTCGACTTGGGAATCACTACCAGCGACGGCAGCCAGTTTAATGTTGACCTGACCACCGCGACGGACGTGAATGACGCGATTAACCTGATCAATACGGATCTTGCCAACGATGACGGTGGCGGCGGACTGCTGGTGACGGCTCAACTGAACGCTGCCGGCAACGGCATTGAGTTGATTGACAATACCGGCGGGCCCGACGAACTGACGGTCGTCCAGGACGGGGACCCGATTGCGGTCGCGGATGGTATTGATCTCACGATTCCGTCGATCGACTTCAACGTGACAGCCGCCGACGGCACAACGCTGGCGATCAACGTTAGCGGTGCTGAATCCGTGGGCGACGTGCTCGACTTGATCAACAATCATCCCGACAACGACGATGGTGGCGGTGGGCAGCTGGTCGTTGCGCAGCTTGCGACCACCGGTAACGGCATCGAGTTGGTGGACCTGAGCGGTGGCGCTGGTTCGCTATCGGTGTCGAAGGTCGGTAGTTCACAAGCTGCGGAGTACTTGGGATTGCTGGCTAAAGGCGAAACCAGTACCAGCTCAACCAGCGGCACGCTGACCGGTGCGGATCGCAATTCGGTCGAGAACGACAGTGTGTTCAATTCCTTGATTCGGTTGCGGGATGCCCTCGCTGATAACGACGTGCCGGCCATCGAGCGAGCCGCAGCGCTGTTGGAGGATGACATCGATCGGGTGACGTTTGCGCAAGCGGACGTCGGTACCCGGTTCAAGAATCTCGAACTCGCGAGATTCAACCTCGAAGACGAGGAGATTCAGGTCCGAGCTGCCTTGTCCGAAGAAATCGACGTCGACCTGGTGCAGGCGATCTCGGATCTGACGGCCAGGCAGATTTCGCTGGAGGCCTCGTTGCGAGCGACCGCCAATATTCTGCAGCTATCGCTGCTGAATTTCATCTAGCGCGTCGCCTTGCTGGCATCTAGCCATTTTTTCTGGCTTACCCAATCCCTCACAGTCGATATCAGTGCTAGGAACGGCCTGCGCCGCGCCTCGGATTGGAGTCCGTCGCGGTTCGCAAGTCGAAATACGTTTGCTGCGTATTGTCCCCGTCACGGCAGGCGAGTGCTATCAGAGTAGCTTGCGAGGCCGCGAATAGCATTAGGGCAGAGTCATGGATGTATTGACGACACGATTTGGTACTTTGTCGGTTGAGCCGCAAGACGAGCTACTGTTCGAGGCTGGCTTGATCGGCCTGGAACATTGCACCCGTTGGGTGGTGCTGACCGACACGAGCAATCCCGCTCTGGGCTGGCTGCAGAGTCTCGACGAAGGACACATTGCCTTGGGCGTGGTGAGTCCCCGTCGATTTGTCCCCGACTATCAACTACGCGTTGAGCGCGACGATCTCAAGAGTTTGAATCTCGCGACCTCTCGCGACGCCGAAGTCGTTGTGATCGCCAGTCGCCAGTCGACAGACAATCGCACTGGTGACTTGACGCTGAATCTCCGCGCGCCACTAGTGATCAACGTCGAGCGACGATGCGGCTGTCAGGTTATTTCCAAGGATGATCTGCCGGTGCAATACGCGTTATCGATTCCGTCCGCAAGTTCGGCAATAACAGCACCACTAAAACGTACGGCATAGCAGAGGGCCCTGCTTTAGCTTTAGGCACCGCTGAGGCGATACCCACCCATAGATGTAAACATCCCGTGCGGCAGGTTTGTTGCCGCGGTAAAACAGCGGCGGCCCCGCCGCGCGAGGAGCAACAGATGCTAGTGCTGTCCAGACAACGCGACGAGAGCATAATCATCGGTGACAATGTCGTAATTACGGTGGTCGACGTCCGCGGTGACAAGGTGAAGCTTGGCATCGACGCTCCGAAGGAAATCACCGTACACCGCCGCGAAGTCTACGAGGCAATTCAACGCGAGAATCGCCAGGCGGCGCTCTTGAAGCCAGATGACGCGAAACTCTTGGGCGGAAATCAGGGAACCGCCGAGCAGAAGTAGCGCGCTTTCGAGCGATCCTCTGAGCTTTTCGCTTCGTGGTCCGCCAGGCAGCCTGGCCAAACGTCTAAAATGACGTTGTCGCACTGCCATGTGATGCCACTCTCTACTGTGGGCTCCCACCGCATCCTTAGCTCTCAATTAGCCGCTTATATCGGTTAAATCGATCGCATGTTTCTTTTCCGAACAGGCAAAGAAAAAGGCGCCAAAAACTCTTAAAGCCTGTAAAGCACTTAATTTGCCGGGTCGATACTCACCCATAGACGATCCGCTAGCCGGGCTATTACTGCATTGATGCATATTTTTTGACTTCCCATGCAACGATGCACATCTGCACGGTTTCTGTCCTAGAGTTGGTTAGCTCTGCCCAAATGGCAGGAGCGAGGCAGCTCAACCAGACAGAAGAGAAGGATGCCGAGGACCGTCTGCAATGGACTACATAACGGTGAATTTACTGCGAGGTAAGTGTCCTCGGCACCGTGCGATGGAAATAAGTGAGGCCGGAGTCGTCTGACTCCCCAGGAATCCGGTCAGCTAAGAATACTGGTTTTTACTTTGAAGGGGTGTTTAAATGACTCGAATTAACACAAATGTTGCCTCGCTTATCGGCCAGAATCAGTTGGGCCGATCGAATGCGGACTTGAATCAAGCTCTGACTCGGTTGAGCACTGGTCTTCGCATCAACACCGGTAAAGACGATCCTGCTGGTTTGATCGCCAGCGAGAACTTGCGGTCGGACATCACCGCAATTCGTCGAGCAATCAGCAACACCGATCGTGCTACTCAGGTGATCGCTACCGCTGATAGTGCTCTTGGTCAGGTCAGCTCGCTGCTGAACGACATCCGCGGCTTGGTCACCGAATCGGCCAACTCGGGAGCGCTGTCGCAAGAGCAGATCGACGCCAACCAGCTGCAGGTCGACTCGTCGCTGGAAGCTCTGAACCGTATCGCTCAGACCACGACCTTCCAAGGTCGTCGTTTGCTAGATGGTTCGCTCGACTTCTTGACGACTGCTGGTGCCAACAGCACCAACATCTCGAACATTCAGATCGACCAAGCCAACCTGGGCGCGACTGGCCAAGTTGCCGTGGACGTCAATGTGACGGCAGCTGCGACCCAAGCATCGGTCGGGATCGCCGATCTGCCAGACGTCACGCCGACCACCACGACGGCTCTTGAGATCGAGGTCGAGACTCAAGCCGCGACGGCTTCCTCTGGATCCGTCAGCTTTAGCATCATTACCCAGGACACAACGCAAGGTAATGGTGACTTCACGACCACAGCCGTTGGTTCGCTGGTTGTCAACGGCGAGACCATTGACCTTACCGCCGATGCCGGTGGAAATGCTGGAAACCTCGACATCACAAGCCTCGCTGTCAACTTTGGAGCAGGCGTTGGTAACGAAACCGCCGTTCTCGGTGGTGGTGGTGGTGCCTTGACCGTTGACGTCGTCAGTGCTGAAGGTACTGCTGACATCGACGAGATCATCGCCGGTATCAACGCAGGCGGCCTCGGCTTTACCGCCACGCTGGGAAGCACCAGTACTGGAACAACTACTTTCGACGAAACAACGGACGGCGACGTCACTGGCGCGACACTTAACGACCTCGTCGGTGGTGGCGGAATCGACTTGGCTGCCATCGAAGATGGCACAGCCGACGGTACCGCGATCAACGGTCTGTCTGCCGTGACCGTGACCTACGATGCCGCCTCAGCTGGTGCCACATTCGACGGCACGACGCTGGCCGTGAGCGTGACCCAGTCGGCCGGCGCTGCAACGCTCGCCAACGTGGTTGCCGCGATCGACGCGGGCGGCGATCTTGATGCCACACTGGCATCGGGTACTGGTACGGATGTGTTCTCGGCGGTTGACGCAGTGAACGCCGACGGCGACGGTGCTGCTGAAGCACCCACGACTGAAACGATTGACATTACGGGTACTCTCGCGGCGGGTGAAGATGGCAACATCGCCATCGCGTTTTCGGAAGAAGCCCTTGGTGGCGGAAACCCGACGACCAACGTCATCGGCAACGCGACCACCGGCTACACGGTTCAGATCAACACCGACATCGGTGCCGGTGTTGCCATCGAAGACATTCGAGCGGCCATCGAATCGATTGCTGAAGTCGACACCGCGGCCTTCAACGGGACGCCGGGAACCTCGACATTCAACGGGATTGACGTCGGTGGTGTAAATCCGGACGCTGCTCCGGCTACCGTTTCGCTCGCCAATGGTGACGACGCGACGCGGACCACGCAGACGATCAACCTCACCACGGCGATTGGTTACACTGGTAACTTCGACATCACGCTCGATGCCAGCACTAACACGTCGGGTGCCGTGATTGTCACGGGCAACGCCACGAGCGGCTACACCGTAAATGTCGACAGCACGACGGCAACCACCATCGAAGACATCCGAGCTGCGATTGTGGCTCAGGTCGATGAAATCGGCGCCGCCACGCTCGGACAAAACACCACAGGTACCAACACGTTCAATACGGCCAATGGCGATACCGTCCCTGGCACGCTGAACATCGTTGGTGCTGGTGCGGGCAGCGAAACAACCGGTATCAACGCCAACCTAGTGTTCGAACTCGCTGGCGACACCGGCTCGGAAGTACTGAGCTTTGAGGGTGGCACAACCGTGTCGCAACTGCTCGCCGGTATCAATGCCGTGAGCGATGCGACTGGCGTCACCGCCGCACTTGATGAGGCGGGCACCGGCATTGAGTTTGCCTCGAGTGGATACGGTACTGACGCCTTCGTTGACATCCAAATCATCAACGAGGGTACGGGCAACACGCCAGCTGGTGCCTTCACCGATGCGGTCGGTGAAGGGGCTCGTTCCACGGGTGCCGACGTGGTTGCGACCGTCAACGGTATCACTGCCAACGGTGACGGCAACAACCTGTCGATCAACACCGCCACGCTCGACTTGTCGGCAACACTGACGGCCGGCTTTGTTGGCTCGACGACGTTCACCATCACCGGTGGCGGAGCGTTGTTCCAACTTGGTCCAGACGTCGTGAGCAACCAGCAAGCACGGCTTGGTATCAACAGCGTCAACACCGCCGCTCTGGGTGGTAACGACGGTCTGTTGTATCAGCTGGGCACGGGTGGTACGGCTGACCTTTCGACCGACCCCTCGACGGCTGCCAAGATCGTCGAATCGGCGATCGACCAGGTTACCTCGCTTCGTGGACGTCTCGGTGCTTTCCAACGTACGACGCTGGAAACGAACCGGAACGCGTTGAACGACACGCTGTCGAACCTCACCGAGGCCGAAAGCTCGATTCGTGACGCCGACTTCGCTGCTGAGTCTGCCGCACTCACACGTGCTCAGATCCTCGTGCAGTCGGGTACCAACGTGCTCTCGATCGCCAACCAAAACCCGCAGAACGTGTTGGCCTTGCTCCGGTAAGCTGACGGTATTCTTCGGAATCAATAACGAACCGGTCCGATCCCTAGTGGGTCGGGCCGGTTTCTTTATGAGCTATGAGCTATGAGCTATGAGCTATGAGCTGTGAGCTGTGAGCTGTGAACGGCCGCTCGGCTGATAGCCTCTCGCTAGCATCGCTACCAGTCGGAGAAACTTTAGCGACTGGGTAAAGATAGCCGATATTGAATGTGGAGCTGCGCTCAGCGTGCGCACGCAACCTATATTTTCGGAGCTGTCGGCTATCACGACTCAGCTGTCAGCCGAGATCCGTACATTAATTCGCACCGATAGCTGAACGCTGACGGCTGATCGCTGACAGCTACGAAACATGGGTAGAATCCAATCCAACGTCGGTCTGATTACTGGTATACCGATCACTGATACGATTGATCAGCTGATCCAGGTATCAGCGGCGCCGCGCGACCGGTTGGCGACACGCACGCAAGAACTGCAGCAGCAGCGAGTGGCCGTCGATACGCTCTCGTCGCGCGTGCTTGCGCTGAAGTTCGAACTCAACAAACTCAGCGTGTCGACGCCCTACGAGGTACGCGCGGCGGAGTCTTCCAATTCGGAAGTGCTCTCCGTCACGCAGTCAGATGGCGGCGCTCCGCCGTTAGGTCGCTTCCAGTATCAGCCGGTTCAGCTCGCTAGTGCGCAGCACTTTGTCAGTCAGCGCTTCGAAAGCCTCGACGATTTGCAGTCGACCGGAGTATTTCAGTTTGGGTCGAGAGGTTTCCTCGACAAAGGCATCGCGCTCGACGAACTTAACGAGGGGCGCGGAGTCGGCCGTGGACAGATCAAGATCACCGATCTGAACGGGAATTCAGAGATCGTCGATCTCTCGCTCGCGCGGACGACAGATGAAGTAATTGAGGTGATCAATCAGCTCTCGACGATTGATGTAGAAGCAGGTACCAGTGGAGACGCGTTTACCCTGCGAGCCACGGTCGCCGGTGACGGCACGCTGACCGTCCAGGAAGTCTCTGGCGGAAGTACTGCCGCCGATCTGGGCCTGCTTTCGATCTCGACATCGACGACTGACGCACAGCTTGGAACCGACGTCTATGCGTTGCACAGCGGCACGAAGTTGTCCCAACTCAACGACGGCAACGGAGTGCGGCTGTTGGAGGGCGTCGACGATCTGTTCTTTACGGTAGCCGACGGCACAGCGGACTTGAGCATCGATCTGTCCGCCGCGACAACGCTCGGCGATGTGGTCGACGCGATCAACAACGACACCACGCTCAACTCAAAAGTCTCAGCGGCAATTTCCAGTGATGGTCGTGGACTGCAGATCACCGATCTGACGGGTAGCGACGCACTCACGATTACCAGCGGGGCGGCAGGTTCCGCAGCTGAGGATCTCGGACTGAATGTGGCGGTGTCTGGAAACACGGTCGCTGGCAACCGACTCGTCGCGGGGCTTAGCGATGTCTTGTTGACGAATCTCGGTGGCGGGACTGGCTTGGGTGAGCTGGGCACGATCGACCTTACCGATCGCAATGGCGTGCAAGACTCGGTCGATGTTTCCGGTGCGACGACTTTGGAAGAACTGCTGGATGCGATCAACGCGTCCTCGGCGTCGGTCGCGGCTACCGTGAACGATGCCCGCAACGGCATCGTGATTCGTGACACAACCGGTGGCAGCGGCAACTTGATCATCGCCGACAACGTCGACGGACTGGAAACCGCGACAAAGCTCGGTTTGGCAATCGACGCCGCCGTCGATTCCGTCAATGGCGGTTCACTCAACCGGCGGACGACCAGCGAGGCGACATTGCTCAGTTCGCTCAACGGTGGGGAAGGCACCGAGTTGGGCGATGTGAGAATCACCGACAGCTCCGGCGCGGTTGCGTCGTTCGACTTCAACGCGGTGGACCAGGAGCCCAGCTCCATCGGCGACGTGATCGACGCGATCAATCAGGCGAGCAGCATCAATGTGACCGCGCGCATCAACGACACGGGCGATGGCATCCTACTGATCGACAACGCGGGGGGCGCCGATTCGCTGTCCGTGCAGGACGTGAATGGCACGCTCGCGGCCGATCTCAACCTGACCGGAGCGAGTTCGACCGTTGAGATCGACGGGCGAGACACCCAGGTGATCGACGGCCGCAGTAGCGTTGCGATCGATCTGGCAAACATCGAGACCGACAGCGGATCCATCACGCTAAGCTCGTTGAACAACGGGGCAGGAATCATTCTGAGCGACATTCGGATCACCGATTCTGCCGGCAAAGTGGCACCACTGGATTTGAATTCCGATCCGCCGATCGCGACCGTCGCGGAGCTGATCAGCGAAATCAATACTCAGACTCAGCGACTCGGTGTGGGCGTGACTGCCAGCATCAACGAAGCTGGTAATGGCATTCTCCTCACCGACACCGCTGACGGCAACGGGACGCTGGTGGTCGAAGACATCAACGGTACCGCAGCTGCGGATCTCAACCTACTGAGCAACTCCACGACGACCACTTCGATCAACGCGTCGGGGCTGTTTCCGGCAGTCGATGCGAGCGCGGGCGCGCTGCAGGCGGTCGCCGACAACATCAACAGCCGCGAAGCGGGCGTGACCGCGAGCATCTTGTATGACGGAGTGGGCTATCGATTGCAGCTGCTGGTCGATGAGACCGGCAGCGCTAACGAAATTGTGCTCGATGCGGGCACCTCCGGTTTTGAATTCACTCAAACCAGCTCCGCTCGTGATGCCTTGCTGGTTGTCGGTGGTGGCGGTGTGCCTGGCGCAGGGGTTCTCGTCAGCTCGAGTAACAACCAGTTCGAGCAGGTGCTCGACGGAGCCGTGCTGACAGCGAACCAAATAAGCGACGCCCCTGTCGAGATTGCGGTCGAAACCAGCGATGCTGAGATCATCGCCGCCGTGCAGGGGTTCGTCGACGGATACAACGTGTTGCGGGATGAACTGGCGGAACTCACTTCGTTCGACTCCGAGTCGCTCACCACGGGTTTGCTGTTTGGCACCAACGCGGCGTTGCAGGTCGACACGACGCTGTCGCGGCTGGTCACCGATCGTCACAACGGGATCGGATCCTTTCAGACGCTGGAGCAACTGGGAATCAACATTGATGATACTGGCAAGCTGTCGCTCGATACCGCGGAGTTGAGCGCGGCTTACGAATCGGACCCTGCCGGTGTGCAGTCGTTCTTTTCGGCAACGGATCGAGGCATCGTCGACAAGTTCGTCACTGCCGTCGATCGACTGACCGACGCGGAGAACGGCACGCTGACTTCCAGAAGCAATTCGCTCACCGACACCATCGAACTCAATAACGCGCGCATCGAGCGATTCAACGAATCTCTGGAACGTGAACGCACGCGATTGGAGCTGGAGTTCTTTAACCTTGAGCTTCTCATCTCCAACCTACAAACCAGCCAACAGGCCCTCGGACAGATTCAAGCCATTCCACCGCTGACCAGCACAAGGTCTGACAACTAATCGTCGACACCGATCGACAGAGCAACTCCCTAGAAACAGGTGCCAACATGAATCAACCTTCGCGTGACCAATACCTCGAAAGCAAAGTCCTTACCGCTTCTCAACCAAAACTCCACCTGATGTTGCTGGACGGCGCGTTGAGGTTTGGCAAGCAAGCGCAGGACGCCTGGGCCAACACCAACGACTCGCCCGAGGCGGAACAGGCACTAAAGCGAATGTTCGAGATTGTTGAGGAATTGCTCCAAGGCCTCGCCTCGGGGGAAGGCGAGATTGCTTCCGACCTCGCCGAGCAGTACGCCTTCGTCTATCGCGAACTGGCTGACTGCCTGACCAGCAGAGATCGTAAGAAGCTGGACAGCTGTCTGAAACTGCTCGCCTACCAACGCGAAACGTGGCGCCTCGCCAACGAGCGACTCGATGGCAGTCATGCGGAGGCGAACACCACGCCCAAACCGGCCATGCCTCACCTTGATATGGGCATCACGCCGGCGTCACCGGGTTTTTCGCTGGAAGCCTAATCGACCCCCGGTTGGCAGGATTCGTCGCGAACGAATGCCGTTGTTCCGCGCGGTTGTGACCGCTATCATTCCGGTCTGCGTGGCGGCCTACTCGTACACAAGTTGCTTGGGAAGGAACCCATCATGACGAAGCGTAAGAGGAAGTCCCAAGATGTGCGGTGGTGGCAAAACCCGAATATTCAATCGGCCTTGATCACCGGTGTGCTCGGGCTCGTGGGCACCGTAATCACCGTACGGGCAACTCGCCCGCCAGCGCCGGCGCCGGAACCGGTTGAACCGCAACGCGCGCCTCAACAGGCCTCCGTCGATCCGAGTCTGAACTTCGCCGAGTTCCAAAAACGGATTACGGGGCTGGACGACGACGAGAAAGCCAGATACTTCAACCCCCTCGTCGGCCGGCAGATGATTTGGGAAGGCTACGTCGAAGCGTGGTTGACTCACCCCCAACTGATCGACGGTGCCTTCCTCACGGTATCATTGGTCGAGAGTCCGGAAAAAGTCACTCAGTCCATGTTCAAAAGGCCGGCTCTATTTCGTATGCAGGCAAAGGAGTTCGCCGCCGCCAGCGCGCTGAAACCAGGGGATCGTGTCACGTTGATGGGCAAGCTCAAGAGTCATAACACGGTGGCTACGATTCTGACCGAGGGGCACATTGTCGGCGCGGCCACCAATGCGTCCACCCAAACCGCGCTCGGTCAGACCAGATCGAATCTCCAGTGATCTGCTGTTGGTGAGCCGCCAACCTCGACTGGCGTCGATGGCATTTCTCACGAGCTCGCTGCGGTGGTGAACTCCACGCCCAGGCTGCGGTTAGACACCGTAAGCGGCGACCTGATGATTGACGACCCGGCATCGACGCGACTATCATTTGGGGTTCTGTGGTTCCTACCGTGATGACTATGGGAGTATAGCGACGTGACTCTTGCCGAGACCAAGACCAAGCAGCTGATTCGTGTGGGGCACAGCCCTGATCCCGACGATGCGTTCATGTTCCACGCGCTCGCCAACGAGCACCTGGACACGGGCAATTACAACTTCACCCACGAACTGGTGGACATCGAGACGCTCAACCAGCGGGCGTTCAGCGGCGAGTTGGAACTCACCGCGATCAGCATCCACGCGTACGCATTTCTGCACGACAAGTACGCTCTCTGTAGTTGCGGTGCGAGCATGGGCGAGGGCTACGGACCGATGGTCGTCACCCGTGAAGCATGCACCGTCGACGATCTCAAATCCAAGAAAATCGCCGTGCCCGGCAAGCTGACCAGTGCGTTTCTGGGGCTGCGGCTATGCCTCGGGCAAGACTTTGATTATGTGCTGGTCCCCTTCGACGAGATCATTCCCGCCGTGCAGGCTGGCGAGTACAACGGCGAGTCGGTCGACGCGGGGTTGATCATTCATGAAGGTCAGCTCACCTACGCAGAGAGTGATCTGAAGCTCGTGCTGGACCTGGGCGTCTGGTGGCAAGAACTCACCGATGGCCTGCCGCTGCCTCTAGGTGCGAACGCAATTCGCCGTGACTTGGGCGAGCAGACGATCGACGAAGTGCAACAGCTGCTCCACGCGAGCATCAAGTACGGGCTAGATCACCGCCAAGAAGCACTCGACTACGCGTTGCAATATGGCCGCGATCTCGATACGGCAAAAGCCGACAAATTCGTCGGCATGTATGTGAACGACCTGACGCTAGACTTCGGTGAAAAGGGCCGCGAAGCGGTCGCGTTGTTCTTGAAGATGGGCCACGAGCAGGGCGTTCTTCCTGAGTTGATCGTACCAGAGTTCGTCGATTTGTAGGCGTGGAGTTATAGTCGGCGTCGAATTGTAGTAGATTGTGCGTATCGCCCAAGCTACAGCTGGGAACATCGCACCCGCGGATTCCACCTCCTGCCGATGACCGACGACTGGAAGACGAAGCTCGACGCCGTAGTGGCTAGCAATGCCAACAAGGTAATCACCCTGCGCCGCCATTTGCATGCCCACCCGGAAGTGAGCGGCGCGGAGCTGGAAACCAGTCTGCACCTCTATCAGCGGCTGGACGAGCTCGATCTCAACCTTCGGATGGGGCCTGAAGGCTGCGGCGTCGTCGCCGATAACTGCAACAGCGACGGTTTGATCAATGCTGCGGCCGCGCAGAGAATCGCCTTCCGAGGCGACATTGATGCGCTCAGCATCCAGGACGAAAAAGACGTTTCCTACCGCAGCACGCATGAAGGTGTGATGCACGCATGCGGACATGATGCCCACACGGCGATCGTTTTCGGCACCATTCTCGCCCTGCACCAGCTCGAGCAAGGCGGCCAGCTTCCCTGGCCCGTCGCGTGGCGTGCGATCTTTCAGCCCGCCGAAGAAACCGCCACCGGCGCCGCACAGATGATCGAGACCGGAGTGCTGGAAGATGTGTCACGGATCTTTGCCCTGCATGTCGAACCGAACCGCCGGACGGGCGAAATCGGGCTTCGCTCAGGACCCCTGACGGCGCATTGTGATCTGGTCAGGCTGGAAGTGCACGGCGAGGGCGGCCACGCCGCTCGTCCACATGAGTCGAAAGACCCGATCGCAGCGTCAGCACAACTGATTAGCACGCTCTATCAATTCGTCCCGCGCGCCACCGACAGCCACGATGCGGTCGTGCTCACGATCGGCCATGTGTGGGGAGGCCAAAACCCCAACGTGATTCCCGACACGGTCGAGTTGTCAGGGACGATGCGGACGCTCGACGCGGCGGTACGCACGCGCACGATCGAGCAGATCCGACAGGTCGCGCGCGGAGTGGGCGAAATCACCGACACTCGAGTCGAAGTCGAATTTCCCACGACCATCCCGTCGGTCTACAACGACGCGGAGCTGACCCGTCTGGTGTGGAAAGAAGCCGAGGCAGTGTTGGGCAGCGACAACGTCCAACTGATCGCCCGTCCGAGCATGGGCAGCGAAGACTTCGCCTGCTATTTGGAGGAGGTGCCCGGTGTGATGTTCCGCCTGGGCACCGCCGCCGACCTCGCCGCCACAACCGCGCTGCACACCCCCAAGTTCGACATCGACGAATCCGCTCTAGAAATCGGCGTTAAAGTCCTAGCCCGCAGCGTCATTGAAGCGGCGCGACCGTGAGGGTCGGGATGAGATCGCCTCGCTGACGTGGAATGCGTTAGGTGTGCTGTTCATAGCGAACGAAATAACAGTCGAACACTGCCTCCGTCAAAACGGCCCGCCTCGAGAAGTTGGAGTGGATCATCGGCTTATTCGGCAAGCAGGATGTTGATTCACAAAGTCTTCTGCGGCCGCGTCAGTAACGCCTGTTCCTGCCAAGTAGATGTAGCGGAGATCTGGTAGGCTTGCCAAAATATGCAGACACTGGTCCGTGACTTTGGTCTCGCCAAGATAGATTTCCTCCAGGTTTGACAGAGCCAAAAGATTCTCGATTCCAGCGTCCGAGACAGGCGTATTGTTCAACCGAAGCTTCTTGAGTCGCCCGAAGTAGGCAAGTTGTTTCAAGTCGTCATCGGCTAAGGACGTGTCGGCGAAATCAAGAATCTCGAGGTTCGGGTAGCTGCGTAAGTGCGGAAAAAACTCGGGGGAACCGATACGACAAAGATGCAACGCGCGAACGTCCCCCGGCTCCGAATGACCTTCGTCTTTCATCTTTTCGTGAAGGATCTCCGTAATCTTGGAGTCTGAAAACCCCGGATCCGCATTCAAGACTCGAGCCCAATCCGCCCTGCGATTGCCCAGCCCGGAAACTTCGAACATATCTTGATGAGTATTTGTTGCCCACAACCTTACATTGTTGAACAAGCGGAGTAGAACGGTTCTCTCCACTGGAGAAAGCTCCTCAGGTTTCGTGTCCGGAGAGATTTTCTTGTCGCCGAAAACAAGCCTTAAGATCGGTATCACTTCGTAATCGCCAGTGTATTCGTTGGCTCCATCGAGATAAGGCACTATTGCTGGCAAAAGGTCGTCCGCGGCCCCTGCCTTCAAGCGTGACAGTAATTCTAAGATTTTCAACGTACCACAGCCGCGTTCCGATCGATCGTACCAGGGGAACTTTAGGTCCTCGGTGCGCCCTGTGTCATCCGCCTCAACAACGGGCCCGTCTAACTCCAGCACTACACGGCCGATTGGATGGTGCCGACTTTCCATCTCGGGTTGAACCGACTGGAAGAGGCGATTGGTCTCGTCCTGGTTTTCGAGGCCAAGCACCAGGGTATTTAGGACGGGCTCGGACACGGCAGTTGACGTATCAGCGAGATTCATGGCTGCGGCCATTCGGACGGGACTGCTGGAGTGTCCGTCTGACACCCGTTCCTCCAACCAATTCTCAATTTCAGCATCGCTCCTAGTTAGGCAGGCCAAGCCAAACACGAGACTTGCACGCACCAGTTCGTTGGGCTCTTCCTCGAACTGCGTCTTCAGCCGTTCAGCAATACTTGCGTTCGCATCCTGATTCGGAAGCTCCACTTGAGACACAGTCCCTAGCAGATAGGGGGCGGTGATACGTATCGTCGGATCAAGATCCGAACTCAATTTCATGTAGGTGTCGAAGCCGTTCCAGATCGCCTCTCGTGCATGATGCCCTAACTCTCCCTGCAACTGTGGATCGGCCGAATCGTCGTCCTCCTGGTTAGCTACGTAATTTGCGACGAAGGTGACATCGGCCAGGAATTGTAGAATCCGTCCACGACACCGGATCCGCTGATCACCAAGTAACTCAATCAGGAACGAAATCGCTGGGACGGTCGCCGGATAGATCGAGCACATCTGATGACATAATGCGTCGTAAAGATCGCTCATCGCGCCGACCCACTCCGCTGGATCGTCGGACTGCAGCATGCGAATCGTTGAAGGGATCTCGCCTGCTGGACCATACGCGTGGGTCAGCCGATCCCAATCGATATCGTTCAGTCCTTCGAGCATTCGCCGCCCCACGGATAGGTCTTGAGCTGCCGGCATCTCGGCATCCGATGACATGCCGATTACAGCAACTATACCGCCGAATCCCACAACAAGCGATGAATGAAATCTCCTTCGCCCGTCTGGTTGCCGCCGGGAGCCACTGCATTCAGCTGTGGTAGCGTGCGACTAAACATCGTGGAATTGCACCATAATGTGGTTCGCGGTACGGTTCCGCTTCGCCTCGTCGCACTTGGTATGCCGGCTCCCGACAGCAGAAAGTCCAGTCGATATGATGCAGCCCAACCATTTACTAGTCGCTGTTTCAAGCCGGCTGTCACTCGTACTGGGGGAACCGAGATAACTGAGGTAACGCAGAATTGCTATAATTCCAGACGGGTGTTTTGGTAGATCACGTTACTTAATTTGGCGAGCGCATTGATGCGGATTCACGGTATTTTGGTCTTGGCTGGTGTCCTTGTTCTTTGCTCTGTCGATTCATCGAGTGGCGATGGTGACGAACACTTTGATAGAACTGGGAGTTCTCCGGAGGCTACAGCAAGGACACTAGTGCATGACGGCAAGTTTGGTATGCGTATGACAGAGCACGCCATCAGGTATGGCGACTCAGTAATCCCGCACATTAGGTTAGAGTCAGATGATTTCAATCAATTAGGCTACGATAATTCTCTGTGGCTAGCAGACGTGCTCGGGGCGATTGACAGTCAACTCGCGAGAGAGACTCTCAGAGAACTGTACGCACGAAAAGAGATTACTCCAAGGCTTGTGGGTGCAATCGGGTTAGGCATGCAAGATCTACCTCCAGACATCGAAGAAGAAGGTAGTTTTCTTTTGGACGCCGTAGTAAGACCACCGTCCCCAGTACCTACAGAGATCTATACGGGATATGGTGCGACGCGACGTGATACTGTCAATCAGCATGGGAACTTTTGGTCTTGGCATGGCGATTTGGCAATAATCGCGTTGGGGTACTCAAAAAACGAAAAAGCTCTTGATCGACTTCATTCTATACTTGGAGATAAACCCAGCAGGTATTCTCGTCACTCTAACGCTTGTCAAGCATTAGCGAGGCTGCATTTCGAAAAGAAGTCGATACCGGTTCTACGTGCTTGCTTGGAGAGTCCAGAGTTCAATGCTCTGCCTGACGCATTTAGAGCTTTAGTGTGCCTAGGTGACAAGAAAGCAATACCACTTGCCATAAATCGCGTTGGTAAAGATCTGGAGGGAACAAACAGTGCGTACATTATCGATGAGCTTTCCAGAGTAACCGGCAGGTTCTACGTCTACAACAAAAAGCGGTGGAGCCAATGGTGGGATTCGGTTGAGGATGCATGGCAAATACCTGAGCGGTTTATTGCCGATTGGGATGCCCAGCCTGATGTGTATAGTAAGGTTGATCCCTCGGTCCTATTTGCGCGCTGATCAGTTTTCAGGTCTGTACTCGTCAGCGCGCCGGGTGCCAATCCGCCTTAGAAATCGGCGCAAAAGTCCTCACGCGCAGCTTCATCGAGGCGGCACGACCTGAGGGTTCGATAGAGCGTCGTTTTACGGCGGCCGCATAGGCGTCATACGCCTTGCTTTTAGGCTTTGCGACGGAAACACTTATGTGCCTAAATCGGTCATTCATGGTCAAGATAGTCTACGGCTGCTTCGGTCCTATTGTTGCGACGCATAGTGCCTGCGACTGACTGATTCTTCAGAGAAAAATTGCCTGCCGACCAACGCTCCGCCGACGGCCAGCAGGAGAACCATGGCCGACGGTATGCACAGCCACCAGCCTCCGCGCCACCATAGAGGTCCCAAACCGAAACGATGGTGCAACTGAGTTTCGATTGCTGCGTAACATAAGGCCCCCACATAGGCACCATATAGCGCCAGCACGGACCCCACCGCACAGGCCCACACAGAGCGATTGCGGTAGCCCGCTGCTAATGCCCCAACGGTCACTATCAACACAAATGCTCCCCCAACCCAGCCGTATCTCTTTACTGCGGCCAACGAGAAACTTGCGTAGGCCACAAGGACCAACAGGGTACCGAGCGAGAAATTCGATCTACGCCGATGCACGCGCTCGCTAGGAGTCAGCAGACATGGCCATCGCTTTAGCATAATCCAAAGGCTGGCTGGAACCGCCACCAAAGGAAGAACCAAGAAGTACAGCCATGGTGAAGAACATCTGTTTAGTGCACCGGTTGCTAAGTCGAAGGCTAGTCTATCGCGCTGGTTGGTATGCACAATGAACTCATTAGAATCGTGAGCGATATATGATGTCTCATCAACGGGTGGCTCCATGCCGAAGAGCCACATGAAATGTCTCATGGAGACATAGGGCAAAAAGTCAAACTCCGAGACATACGAGTGAACTTTGCTTCCCGATTTGTAGAAACTCAACTGACGTGTTCCAGAGCACGTGCTGTCCCACGGCGAGTACATAACCACCATGTGGACTCCATCGTCAGCGACATGCACATCTTGGCAAAGTGAAATGTAGGGGATGTTCCAAAGCGGCTCCTTCGAACCGTCGTTGGCATAGAGACCACTGACAGAATACTCGCGCTCAATATCCTGCTCAATTTTGAACGCTTCGATCCTCTCCCGTACCCACTTAGGCTTTTCCGCCTCCGCATGGTCGATGGAGGCATAGTCGAAATCCTTGACGAGGTCACTCAGTCGGCCTCTTTCTGACTTCGGAGTCAATAGAACTAGAACGTACCGGCCGCTCTTCGACTCTATCTTGCGAGACTTGTAGTCAGGCAGACCAGCGGACAGTTCCTGGTTGGAGAGTGCCCATGATGCTAGTAGAAGCGAATGCAGCAGTGGCGAAATTCGCATGCTAGATGAAATGCCTAATAAAGAGAGTGCTGAACCGGTCTTCAGTATACGCAAGAATTGAGGAGTTTTTGCTAAAAAACCCCCGCTAGAACCGGGTGCGAGCGTGGCACCCAGAATCGCGATGCGCACGGCACAGATATACGCCGAGGGCGTTGTACTCCACAGCCCAGGGTTGCCGCCGTAGGTGGCTACCCTGGGTAGCGTGAAGTGACCAATCTACCCTGAAGGGGTTGCACCCAGCAGTTTAACCCTTTCAGGGTAGGGGTGTGCGAACTTCTTAACCCAGGGTAGCTCGCTAGGGCTCGCAACCCTGGGCTGTGGAGTACAACGCCTTCGGCGTTTTTTCGACGCGTGCATGATAGTGAGCACCCACGCAGCTGAACTTAGACGGCTGTCCCGATTCTGCTCGAACCCCAGGTGCTGAGCGAGCGTTGCGCGACCTGACAGTGTACAGCAGCTCCTGCTCACGATCGAGTGTGATACCCATTCACCGCTTGCGACTTCCCCGTCCCGCCGTCGGCCAGAAATCGTTGTGGAATCGACCGCGGGGAACTTTACAATGGAGTGCCGGACGTTGAGTTTTCGCCTCGGCGAGCGCGTCCGCTGAGCGCCCGCGACCCGGGCCACAGTCATGAGTTTTGCTTGCGCTTATTGACGGCCAGAAGCGGAAAAACAAGGGGTGTGGCGTCCCCTTTTGCTCGATGAAAATGAGTTCGCGTCACTGTGCAAAACGAAATGCGCACCGTTTGGCGGGTGCAACGGCCCACCGAAGTCATGCTTCGCAGCAAAGTGAAATTGCGACGCCCCCTCGACCTCATTGCCCAGCGTAGCTGGCAAGATCCGACGTGTTGTCGCCGTTCGACTTCTGGGCGTCGGCGGCTTTGGCGATGTGTCCGGCGTAGGCGTGGATGCTGTGGTCGCTAAGGAAGTCGATTTTCCAATTGAACAGACCTTGGAGCATGCCTCGCCAGCGGTCTCGACTGCGGAAGACTCCTTTGAGTTGGCGAATCTGCCCGTGGCGATCGAGGTAGACTTCGTCCCCGCAGTGGCGGAAACCCATCCAGGCGGGTGGCACACGCGTGACGATGTCGTTGTTGTGAACCCAGCGGAAGTGCTTCACCTTGACGTGTTTCACGTACCGTCGACAACCGACCCGCGGACTGCCGAAGGTGTGTAGCTCTCGCGGGCTGGGCAACGAAGAATCCAACTCGCAACGAATCGCGGAAATCGTAGCGATCGCCCCGCCCAGCGAATGACCACAGAACCAAAGAGTGCGTTTGTTTTGTTGCAACACTTCCACGAGCATTGGCCAGAGATCCTCGACTTCCTCGTTGAAACCGGTGTGTACCTTGCCGATCGTGCCCACCACGGCCAGCGAGGCCTTGGCATCGGCCTGCACATCGTTCCATTCGTTGGGCTCGGTACCCCGGCAGGCGATCACACAATCGTGATCGTTGCCGAACTGGATCGCCTGCGCCCCATCGTGCTCGAGCAGCTTGGCTTCGGGGAAACCAATCGCGGTGGAAGCCCGGTCGGCTTCCTCCTCGTCGTTGTAAGAAATCATCGAGAGCTCAGCAAACACCAACGCACGCTGCAGTTCGCTGACGTCGGCTAGGGGCGTTTGTACTTCGGAGTGAAGTACAAGAGGCTTTTCGCCAATGTCCTGTATAATTTTCGGCACGAGATATCCTCAATCAACTGTCGCACGGGGAACTATAACGGTCACCGTATGTGGTCGGTCCTGGCTGTCGTTCTCCTGATAGTTTGACGCATGATATCGACGGAAGGCAAGTGTTCCGTTCGAGAACGCAGCGCTACTGATTTGATGAGGTTGCGACGTGTCGGTACTCGGAAACCCGACGCGTCTGAGGGGGGGCGTCTGTCGGTTTTTTCGCACGGATCTGTGGACTTGCCAGCGCGACGGCGGTGGCGTCTCTCTTGTCGTAATGTGGCAATTCAGCCAAGATGTGCACATGTCGTCTCTTCATTCACGCCGCTTGTGTGAGATCAGCTAGCAATGGGTACCATCGACTTCAACTCCAACGATCGCCCTACTCTCGGCATAGAAATTGAACTTGGCATCGTCGATGAGCACACGATGGCGCTATCCAGTTCGTTTGCCAAACTGACCGAAAAGTTGCCCACTGGGGAGGCGGTGCAATTCAAGCCCGAGTTGATGCAGTGTGTCGTCGAGGTCATCACCGACGTGTGCGAGACCGTCGACGATGCCGAGGAAGATCTCACTCAGAAGCTGTCCGCAGTGGAGGCTGCTGCCGATTCGCTTGGCTTGCGTCTGTGGTGGGGCGCGACACACCCCTTCTCGCCCTGGCATGACCAACAAGTCACCCCCGACGAACGCTACCACAATTTGGTCGAACTGCTACAGGAACTCGCGCGCCGGCTGGTCACCTTCGGGCTGCACGTGCATGTGGGGGTCGACTCCGGGGACAAGGCGGTGATGATCTGCGACCGCATCTTGCGGCACTTGCCAACACTGTTAGCTCTCTCCAGCAGTAGCCCGTTTTGGGAGGGCCGCAAGACCGGCCTGCAATCGCATCGCTCTAAGGTGATGGAGGGCTTGCCGACTGCCGGCCTGCCGACGCTGATGCGGAATTGGAGCGAGTACGTGTGGCTGGTCAACCACATGGTCGACACCGGGTTTATCAACACGATCCGTGAAATCTGGTGGGACGTACGTCCCCATCACAACTTCGGCACCGTCGAAGTGCGCGTCTGCGACATGCCTGGTAACTTGCAAGACACGCTCGCGATCGCCGCTCTGATTCAGTGCCTTGTGAAAGCGCTGTCCGATGAAATCGATGGTGGCACTTATCAACACGATTGCCATCCGATGATGGTCCGGCAAAACAAATGGCGCGCGACGCGTTACGGCACCGGCGCGCACCTGGTTGATTCGTATACCTATCAAGTCATCACCGTGGCGCAAGCGGTCGATCAGATGGTCGACAAGCTCACCCCGATGGCGGCGAATCTCGGCTGCGAACATCACTTGGAACACTGCCGGCACATCGCCGCCTCACCGAGTTGGGCTGACCGACAGATGTCGATCCTCGCCGAAACTGGCAGCGCCGAAGAAATTGTCCGTCAATTGACCGAGGTGTCCCGCGTGTCGGAGCAGGCCGCCGAGTCTTGAGCTAGTTTGGAGGAGGTAGCATCACCGGTTAGAATAGAAGTAGACATGCTCCAATACTGAAGGTTCTTAGCGATGGCTCAAGTCGTAGATTACACCACGCCGGCAGTCACTCTTGGTGCTCTGTTCCAGCGCTTTGGTGACATTCCACTTTATCGGATTGTGCCTGATCCCGCCCCCGGTACGGCGACCGTTGAGGACGTTATACGTCTCGACGATCATCACGACCGACTCTGCGAACTGATCGATGGAACACTAGTGGAGAAAACGATGGGATTCTGGGAATCGCAGATTGCCGTACGAATTGGCTCGATCCTGCTGACGTATGTGCAACACGCCAACTTGGGCATCGTAGCTGGCGAAGCCGGAATGATGCAGATCTTTCCCAATCAAGTCCGCATGCCCGACGTGTCATTCATCGCCTGGCAAGATCTTGAAGACAGCGGCTTTCCTGACCGAGCTGCACCAAATATGGCGCCCACTCTCGCGGTCGAAGTCATCAGTGACAGCAACACCCCTCGCGAAATGGAACGCAAGCTCGCCGAGTACTTCGAAGCGGGTTCAAAGCTCGTCTGGTACGTGTATCCCAAAACCAAGGAAGTACACGTCTACGCTTCGACGGACGAGGTATCCGTGCTGAAAGAATCCGACACGCTGACCGGCGGCGATCTCTTGCCCGGTCTGGAAATCAACTTGAAAGAACTGTTCAAGCCGCCGGTCAATCCATCGACAGCGGCTCAACCGCCAAAGTAATCCGGCTCGTTGCCCGCTTTCCACTTGATGTTGCACCCCAGGCTCGGCGTCTGTTGCTCGCTCGGGTTCTCGCCAGCCAAGACCGCATCGAGCGCGGCGCGCAGGTCCTCGCCGGTGACGGGGATACCGCCGTCGGGCCGGCTGGAATCCATTTGGCCGCGATAAGCCAGCTTTTGGTCGCCGTCAAACACGAAAAAGTCGGGTGTGCAGGCGGCGTGGTAAGATTGAGCCACCTCCTGCGTCTCATCATACAGATACGGAAAAGCGTAGCCGCGGGCTTCGGCCTCAGCGACCATCTGCTCGGGCGAATCAGCCGGGTAGTTGGCCACATCGTTGGAGCTGATACCCACCACCGCGACACCCCGGGTCATGTACTCGTGGGTCAGCTGGGCGAGCTGATCCGCCACATGAATGACGTAGGGACAGTGATTGCACATGAAGATGACCAACAACGCAGGCGCGTCGGCGAAATCACTCAACGAGACCATTTGACCATCCACATTCACCAACGAAAAATCGGGGGCCGACGTCCCCAGGGGCAGCATTGTGCTAGGTGTACGAACCATTTTGAGTCTAGTTCCTCGGCGTTGGGTCTCCCGCTACCGCCACAGCAGCGGCGGCCGCATCGGAGACGGTTCCGGATGTATTGGAATCTGGGGCTTAGGTCTCCCACAATATCGAGTATTCGTGGCAGTTCGACAATCCACCAGCAACCGCCGGACAGCCATTCGTTGACAGCCTCAGGCCGATTCTCAATAATTTGACTGCGGTGGCCGCGAGCCACGACGGCACTGGGAACGCAACATGGCCTTCCAGCACTAGAAAAATAAGTTAGGAAAAATCATGGGTGTCCAAGAAATAACCGATGCGAATTTTGAAACTGAAGTCCTGCAGTCGGCTGAGCCCGTCGTGGTCGACTTTTGGGCGCCATGGTGCGGCCCCTGCCGCCAAATCGCGCCAATGGTCGAGGAACTCGCGGGCGAGAACGCAGGCTCCGCCAAAGTGGCGAAGCTGAACGTCGACGACGCACCGAACTCGGCACAGAGCTACGGTGTGAGCAGCATCCCGACGATCATGGTCTTCAAGGGCGGCGAAGTCGTTGACCGTTTTGTCGGTGTCCAACCCAAGGCACGCCTGCAAGAAGCCATCGACGCGGCGAAAGTTTAGCCCCCTGCGTTTAACCTGCTGCGTCGAACAGAGCATTGTTCGCTTACGGCCTCTGTCAGCAAATCGCTGATAGAGGCTTTTTTATGCGCGCACCTCAAGCGAGTTGCATTCTCTTCGGTCGTCGAACAGGCTCTTGGTGAGCATACAACTGCTAAGCCACCGTTACGACCGCGTCTGCGGATACCCCGATCGCGCGGGATTCAATCTTTCGGTTTGCAAGTGCTGCAGGTAGGCGACATAGCGGAGGAAGAGCCAACGTCAGCAGGTAGGGACTCGGGTAAAAGTTCAGACTCAATTTGCACCAACTGTAGATGCCGACAACCGTGCCAACCGCCAGCAGGCTCCCAGTTAGTTCCCAATCTCGATTGCCAGCCATCGAATAGAAACTGAAGAGCACGACCAACAAGCCGAGGTAGACTGCCACGTTGGATTCCGCGAATCCGGATCTCAACGAGAGTTCCAAGCTCTCGAGCAGCCGGTGATCGGTCGCAAAGCCGCGGACGAACATGGCTGCGGAAATCGCAGATCCCCACATCGCGACCGCGCGTAGCACGCTGGCAAAATCAAAGCTCTTCGATCGACTCATCTGACGGCTTCTCCATTCACTTATGTATGTGGTGCGCCGTCCTTTGCAGCGCGCCGAGGACGCTCCACACATGCGGAGCTCGATTGGCTCCGGCAGTTCGCAACTGCCGTGCCGGAAAGCAAGGCTGGCCTGCCGCAACCTACAGACCAGTGGCTTGCCATCGATGGCATCGCGGTAGATTGCAATTCCCAAACCGTGACTCGCCAATTTCGGCGTTCCATCGCGAAGCGACTAGGCTGCCTAAGCAATGAGCGACACTGACGCGCCCGTCAGCAGCGCCTCCGCTACGGACTGAACTTGACGTAGCAAGACTGTCGCCGTCGTTGCCGAGATTCAGTGCGAGCATGTGAGCCCGACAGACTGGGTTGGCTAAGTGCACTCGTCGTTGGGAGGCGACTTTAAGAATTTGCAAAATTATCTCCAAAGATTTGATTCTCACGCGCCGATTGCCGATGAGACGTTATGGGTAAAGTTTAACGGTTGCCCAAACTCATCCAGCCATCTCTTCCCGCTTCTTGTGAGTGCTAGCATGGCCAGCGCGAATCCGAGCCAAACTGACGAAGCCAAAACCGCAGCGACGACACCGCCTGCGCAACGAGAAATCCGCATCGACGCGGCTCACGCTGTGCAACGCGCGGAAGCTCCGCCGGAGGCACAACAAGCGGATCTGGTCGCTGTGGTTGCCGAACAGCAGCATCCTGCGCTGGCCTCCGCTGAGGAGACACTCGGACAGCTGATCGACGCCGACGCTTCGCCTGAAGTTCTCGCGCGACAGGCAGTCGATCTGGCTCAGCAGTTGCAAGAACAGCTCGCCGACGTCGACCGGCGCACTGAGCATTTGAACTCTCAAGAAGCCGACATTGAATCGCGCATTCGCAATGCCCGCCTGTGGATTGATGAGCGGGAAAACGAACTTGACGCGCGCGAGACCGACCTCAACCAGCGAGAAGCACAACTCAACGAGCACCCCGATGTGGCCTTCGAAGCAGAAAAACTCAGCGAGCGCGAACGAGCCCTCGGTCAGCAAGAACAGGACCTCGCCTGCAAGCAAGCAGAATTGGAGGTTTCCAACGCTCAGTTGGCCGAGAAACTCAACGATCTGGAGATCCAAACGGCCCTGTGCAACAGCAAGCAGCAAGAATACGACGAAAAGAACCAACAGTGGGAGCAACGACAGCGCGAACTCGATCAACGCGAGGCAGAGATTCTCAAAGTGGTCGAGCGCAATACCAACGAAGAAATCTCGTTGGCCAGCCGCGGCGAACAGCTGACCGCCACCGACCGCCAATTGGACCAGCGCGAGGAATCGATTCGCGAATGGGAGAACCGACTCGCCGAACGGGCGAGCGAAGCTGAGTTTCAGCGCGTGGCACTGGAGTGCCAGCAGACACGTCATCAGCAACAACTGGCCGAATTCGAGGAGCGTGAGCGGAACATCAGGTTTCGCGAGCAAGAAATCAAAACCGCCCTGGAGCGATTCCAGCGCCTGGGGATTACCGAACAGAAACTGGTCGAGTTGGAGCAGCGGGCGCAAGAATTCGACGTCCGCGACGCGTATCTGACCAACGCCGAATCACTGCTGGCCGAACAGCAGATGCAACTGGTCAGTGGCCAACGTGAGCTGGAGCAACAGGAGTTAGCGTTCGAAAATCGAGTCACTGGCGAACGACGTGTGTTGCGTCAGGAACGAGAACAGTCGGAAGTTGCCAGCCAGCAGCAACAGCAGCAGTTGGAGCGCCGCGAAGCGGAACTGCAGCAGCGCGAGGTGGCATTGGAGCAACTGGCCGAGCAGCTTCGCGGCTCTCAACGCGAAGTGCTTGAGATGCGCTTGGCGACCGAGGAAACGTGGCTTCAGTTGCAAGGGGCGTTGGCCCCGGCGAGTCTGTCACGCTCGATATCGCAAGTGCGTGCGAAGCTGGCCGATCATTTCCAGTTGTCGACGGACGAGTTGCAGCGCCGCCGCGAGGAATTGGAAACGATCCGCTTGGAACTGACCGAGCAAAACGACCACTTCCAGCAGCAACGCAGCGAACTACAACAGTGGCTGGAACGTCGCGAGCAAGACCTCGAGCAACGTGCCGCACGACTCGTCTCGCGCGAACAAGAACTGGACGCCCAACAACGCCACTACGAACAACAGACGCAGCGCTGGCGCGCAGAGCAGGTGGAGCTCAAGAGCGAGCTGCAGCAGCTGTTGGCCCAACATCGCAAACCGTCGCAGTCGGCGGCGTAAGCCGCTACAAGTGGCTTGAAACGACGTGTCAGCGGCGTCAGAGCTATTCGTTGTTTGTTTCTCCTAGCTTTCCACTCCAAACTGTCCAGCGATTCGCGGTCACGGCGAATCGATTGGGCATCTCGTTGCCATGCGAAAAATCTACAGGGCGTGGTATAATTCCAGACGGGAGTGTGAAGTTATCAAGATCACGTCCACTGTGAAGAGCAGGTTGGTAGAGAAGCAATGGACGATCAGGCCTCGAGAAGAAGCAGCGGCGATGCCCCAAGAAACCTAGCGGTTTCGATGGGCATACCAACTGCGTTGCTGTGCCTTGGAGCGTGGCTGTGCGTAGTGGATTTTGATGCTGAAGACTGGGGCGGTTGGATGCACTATCCCACTTTCACTTTCGGCGCGCTATTGCTCGTACTTGGCTCTGCAAGTTTCGTGGGCGCATTACTGAGAAATGCGAATATCGGTTGCGGGCTGCTTGTCTTACTTTTTACGGCGTATCTTGCTCTGTTTTGGACGTATCCTGGTTGGCTGTTGCTATACAATATCATTTGTAACTACCTGGACTCGTGAGAAGCGCGGGGCAAGAGACTCTCTGGAGAGCATGGGATAGTCCAATCTTTCAATGAACAGCGAACTTAGATTCTGATACAAAGCCGCGATTTGCGTTCGCAGCAGAAGATACGGTGATTTGTCCGCCACTGTCGACGCCGGGTCCGTCGACGAAAGATCACAAGCTCGCAGGGCTCGGATGGCGAGTTCAGGTACAGCAACAAAAAAAGCCGACGTGTCCAAAATGTGGAGGACGGACGTCGGCTTGCTGATCGATTGGTGCGTTCTGGCAAATTTGAACTACGCCGCTTTCGCTTCGCTGGCGTCTTCGCTCTTTTCATCGCCGTCCGCTTTGTCCTGCGAATCTAAGTCGAGTTTCTTGCCCGGTTTGTGCTCGTAGGTCTCACCCTCGGTCTTCTCTTGAGCAGCTTTCTCGGCGGCCTTGAGGCTGGGAGACTTCCAGTTGCGGGGATAGACCTCTTGTCCGGCGGTCATCGTTTCGGCACGTTGAACGATGGTCATTGCAGCTTGGATTTCCTGGCGGCTGAAGTACGGTCCACGGTTGATGCTGCGGACGGTGCCGGTCAGCTTAGCGGCAAGTTCGTTCCAGCTCACCCCACTGTTGATGTGCCAAGCAGCTGCTTGGGTCGCACCGCGGGGAAGTTGGCCGTTGCCAAAGGCCTTGACGATTTCGATCAACGCGGGGCTCGTGACGACATCCTCGATCGGACGGATTTCGTAGGGCTTGCTGGAGGAGGGATCACGCAGACCGTGTTCCAGGCACACCAATGGCACGTCGATGCGCTCGATCCGCTCAGGTGCGATGTTGAAGGCACCGCCGCCGCCCAAACCGCCACCGCCGCCGCCGCCGAGGCCGCCGCCGCCGCCACCGCCAACGGCTTGACCGCCGCCACCGCCGCCGCCACCGCCCAAGCCGCCGCCACCGCCACCGAGGCCGCCACCGCCGCCGCCACCACCAAACTGTCGTAAGACAGGGACGCCGGCGAACGCCTCAGGCAGTTGGACATTGACCGGCTGGTCGGTTTTGTTGGTCAGGACCAAGCGGCCCTTGGCGGCACTTCGTGCCACGAACTTGGCATCGACTACGCCCTGGTCAATCGCTTCGAATAAATCGAGCGGCTGGGAGGCTTCGAGTTTATGAGCTTGCTCCGTCGCGGGCGCTGCCAAGTCTTTCGCCTGCGCTGGCAACGTGACCGCGCCCAAAATCAAAAGGCTCAACGTGAGTTGCCACTTCATCTGTGTCGGAGTATTCATCGTGTCTGACTGCCTGCAGAAGGTAATAGAGTCTGCCTGATCCGTAAGCGCTCACGGGCGCGGAAATGCCCGCTGATCGGTCTCTCCAGCATAAACTGGGCAAGGCGAAAAGCCAAGGAAAACTCTATTTCGCGGGCTGTGGGCTGCTGAGCCAGTCTGACGGGGTTTCAGTTATATGGCCTCTGAGTTCTATTCGGCGGTTGCCCCAGGGCCTCGGTCCGGTGAACAATGGCTTTGAGGCTCGCCGAAGCCGCCTGAGGAGGTAGGCTTGCAATGCCCTAAATAGGCCTGAATTCACCGTCTCAACAGCTCCCGCCGTGTCGACTTCCCACGCTTCCTCGCTGCCACGAACCTCCAGCTGGATTGTCTCGGCCTGGTGGGACCTGTCGTATATCGTGGTAACCCCGCTGCTGATCGTGCCGGTCGTACTGATCCTGGCTCGCCGGTGGCTCACACCGGAAGAAGTCTCGCTGGCGGTGATTGCCTTCGCCTCGCTGGGCCACCACTTACCGGGATTCATGAGGGCGTACGGTGATCGGGAACTGTTCCGACGCTACCGAGCGAGGTTCTTGCTGGTACCCCTGATGATGCTGGGGATCGCGCTGCTGTTCACCCCGCCACGTTCGCTTGCGACCGCCCTCGGATTGCCGTGGACGCATCTGCATGGGTTGGAGTTGGTATTGCTTGTGTGGGGCACTTGGCACGGGCTCATGCAAACGTATGGGTTCATGCGCATTTACGACGTGCGCATGGGCGTGAACGATCTGTGGACCGCGCGATTGGATCATTGGCTGTGCCTGAGCGTATTCGTCGCGGGAGTGGTGTTTAGCGATGCCCGCGCGTTTGGCATTGCTAATGCGATGTGGCAATCGGGTTTGCCGCTGTTTGGACCCGAATGGTTGCTATGGACTCGCTACGCCGTGGGTGCTGTGTCGCTGGGGGTGTTGGTGGCCTATCTGATCAATCAGGTGCGTCTGCGTCGACAAGGCATTCCAATCAGTTGGGTCAAGCTGCTTCTGATCGGTACAACGGGCTGGTTCTATTGGTATACCGGACGACTCTCGACCAACGTGCTGATCGGCATCGCAATGTTCGAGATCTACCACGCTGTGCAGTACTATGCGATCGTGTGGATTTACAATCGGCGGTTGTTTGAGCGTGCAGGGGAGAAATTTGGGGCACTGGGTTTTCTGTTTCGAGACCGTTGGTCGATGTTGGGAATCTATCTGGCGGCGATCGCAGCCTACAGTTCGATCCGCTACTTCAATGTCGATGCGAATGGCTATGTGTTCCGAGGTGGCAGCGAAGACGCGCATCAGTGGTTGATGGCCTTGTTTGTGACTTCGTCGTTCCTGCACTTTTACTTCGATGGCTTCATCTGGAAGGTCAGTGAGAAGAGGACCCAAGAAAACCTCGTCGACGAAGTGTCGCACACGTCCATCGCCGAGCGCTACGTTCCAGGTTTCTTGCATGCAGGCAAATGGGCAGTCTTGTTGGGGATCATCGGCGGGCTGCTCTATGCCGAGCACTTCCTAGTCGCACATTACGTCGATCGTGAACCGGCGAGATTGAAGGCCTTGACCGAGCTGACGCCCGACCTGCCCGAGGCACAATCACTGCTGTGTCGCGACGCTCTGCAGCGGGGAGATGCACTGGCGGCGATAGAGCATGGGACTCGGGCGCTCCAGATGCGACCGCGATCGCACGCGCTGCTGGCCGATCTCTCGCTAGCGTACTACCAAGGACGGCGGTACGAGGAAGCGGAGGACGCAATCCGCCGGGCGATCGAGATTGCACGCGATCAGTGGCAGTACTACACCGATTTGGGATTGGTGCTCGTGAAGCGGCGACAACCGGAGTACGCCGAGCAAGCGTTGCGCCACGCGGTCCAGCTGGCCCCCAACTTGCAACAGCCTCGTGAACAACTGGCAGAATTCTACTTGGCAACGAATCGAGATGCCGAGGCGTCCGAGCAATTTGCGGAGATTGCTAAACGGTTTCCCAAGTCGCTCACCGGAGAATTGGGCGAGGTGCTCATCCTCAGCCAGCAGGGCAAACACCAAGAGGCCGTGCAACTGGCGACTTTTTTGGCGATCGACAACCCCAACAACTGGCGCGTGCAACTGGTATTGGGCTCGGCTTACAACGCCACAGGCAATGGCGAACTAGCGCTGCATTCACTAAAACGGGCCCGCCGTCTGCGCCCCCAGTCGGCCGAGGTGAACTATCAACTCGGTTTGGCGGAAGTGCAGAGTGGCCAGCCCGCGCGGGCGGTCTCGGCGCTCAAGCGGGCCGTGCAGCAGGCGCCCGACCATTTCCGAGCCCTGTTGCAGTTGGCCAATACCTACTACATGCTTGGGAAGTACGACCAGGCGCTCGACACGTTTGCGAGTTGCCAAGAACTCGATGCGACGCATCCTGAGCTGTGTGCGAACTTCGGTGGGTTGCTCGCGCAGTTCGGGCGAGTCGACACGGCGGAAAAGGTCTATCGCGCCGGACTCGCAGGCCATGAGGAATCGGGGCAGCTGAACTTCAACCTTGGCGTACTCCTGTGGCAGCAGGGCCGAGTGGAGGAAGCAAAGCAGCGGATTCTTCGGGCAGAGGAACTGGGCATCGAGTTGCCGGGGGACGTGAAGGCGGCGGTTGCGGCGGAGTGAGGACCGGCCACGCGTGCCGACAGGTCGGCTGGACTTGTGCTAGTGCGTACTTGACTCAGCTGACCGATTCGATCAGTTGCTGAAAGTCGTCTTCGCTGAGCACCTCCACGCCGAGTTGCTCGGCTTTGGTCAGTTTGCTGCCGGCCTTCTCGCCGGCGACCAGGTAGTCAGTCTTTTTCGAGACGCTGCCTGAGGCTTTGCCGCCCAGTTGTTCGACGAGCGCGTGGATCTCATCGCGGGAGTACTTTTCCAGCTTGCCGGTCACGACGAACGTCTTGCCGGCAAAGATCTGCTCGCTCGAATCCTCATCGGATTGCGGCACGGAAAGCGTGACTCCGGCGGTGCGGAGTTCTTCAACGACGGTCTGACCTGCTTCGCTTTGCAAGAAATGATGCAGCGAGGCGGCGATCTCTGGGCCGATACCAGATTCCTGGCCGTTGACTTGAAACGTGCGGATGTCTTCCTCAGTCGCCGCTTGCAACGCTTCGATCGAACCGTAGTGCTTGGCAAGAATCTTCGAGACTGTCGAGCCCACGTGCCTAACGCCTAATCCTGAGAGCACACGGTCGAGGCCGCGTGTCTTGGCGGCCTCGATACCGGCGAGCAGATTGTCGACCTTCTTCTCGCCCATGCGCTCGAGCTGCAGAATCTGGTCACGTTTGCTGTGGAGTTCGAACACGTCGCCAAACGAATTGACCAGTCCCGCGTCGGCCAGCTGAATGACGATCTTTTCGCCCAGCCCGTCGATGTCCATCTGGCCTCGAGCGGCGAAATGAATCAGCCGTTCGCGCAACTGGGCTGGGCACTCGGGGTTCATGCAGTGCCGTGCGGTCTCTTTGCCGGTGTCGTCCTGTTCCGATTCGACCTCCCCTTCGCATTCAGGGCAGCGCTCGGGCGGCGCGATCGGCGGCAGATCGGCGGGACGTTGATCAAGGTCGACCCGCACGACTTGCGGGATGATCTCACCCGCCTTTTCGATGACGACTGTATCGCCGACGCGGATGTCCCTGCGGAGAATTTCGCCCAGGTTGTGCAACGTGGCGTGTTGCACCGTCGTCCCCGCGACGAACACGGGTTCCATCGTTGCTCGCGGGGTGAGTTTCCCGGTTTTGCCGACCTGCCAATCGACGTTCAGCAGCTTTGTGAGCGCTTGTTCAGCGGGATACTTGTAAGCGATGCACCAGCGAGGGAACCGGCTGGTGGTGCCGAGCTGCTCGCGTAGATCGTACCGGTCCACCTTCACGACGACGCCGTCGACGCCGTAGGGTAGTGCATTTTTCGTGGCGGCGAAGTCCTCGATCTTCTCCCAGACTTCCTGGATGGTGGCGCAGTTCGTCGCGATAGGACTGGTCGGGATGCCCCACTTTCCCAACGCTTCGGAGAAGCTCGTTTGGGTGGGGAACTCATTGGTGGAGACTTCGCCTTGTCCGTGGGCGATGCAGTCGAGTCGGCGCTGAGCGACCGCCGCTGAGTCGAGCTGCTTGAGCGTGCCGGCAGTGGCGTTACGTGGATTAGCAAACGTCTGCTTGCCCTGGTCGGCGAACACCTGGTTGATTCGCGCGAACTCTGCGTTGGGCATGAAGATCTCGGCACGCACTTCGAGCACCGCGGGAATGGGCGGGGCATTGGCGGATGTGAGACGCAATGGGACCGAGCGGATGGTCTTGACGTTCTGAGTGACATCGTCGCCTTGCGTGCCGTCCCCGCGTGTACTGGCTAAGACGAGCACTCCGTTCTCGTAACGGATGTTGATGGCCACGCCGTCGATCTTGGGTTCGACCAGGTAACCGCCTTCGATCGCGTACGTCTCGTCATCGGGGTGATCAAGTGCTTCGCAGCAGCGCCGAGCCCATTTGAACAGACTGTCGGCATCGTACGTGTTGTCAATCGACAACATCGGCCGGGCATGCGTGACGGTGGTGAACTCGTCGAGTGGCGTCCCGCCGACGCGTTGCGTGGGGCTGTCCGGCGTGATCAGCTCAGGGTTTTCCGCCTCGAGTTGCTTGAGCTTGTCGAGTAGCTGGTCATACTCCTGATCGGAGATCGTCGGTTGAGCTTCGACGTAGTACTTGTGATCGTGCTCGCGGATCTCCCCGCGAAGTCTGTCGATTTCATCCATAAGTTGTTGACCACGAGAGGCACGGTATACGCAATTAGCAAGCTACTCGTCTTCGCTTCTGACAGCTCCCTCCGCCGCTTCGTCCATCCACCATTCGTCCGTGGCGATCGCGCCCACAGTTAGCACCGCCAAGATGGCCAGCTCGATGAGCATCGCCGTCGTGCCGTGTGCCTGCAGCCAAGTGAACAGCGGGTGAGAGGCGGTCTGTGCGATGGCATCGCGTCCGGCATTGACTTGCTGGAACGCCATCATCCCAAACGCGATGCCTGTCAGGCAAAAGGCAGCACCGACAGGGATCAGCAAGGTGTAAAACGGGTTTTTCCACTTCTTGGTGTTCGCCACGAACGGAATTCTCGTCTCGGAGGGATGTGCTCGTAAACCGAAATTGTAGCAGAGTAGGGGGCAGGTGTGAGAGGTCAGGGGGCCGAGAATTGGTGCGTCGCGCCCACAACGGCCGATCCGATACCTTGCTGACCCCTGGCCCCCGACCCCTCCTCCCTTGTACACTAACTTGATTGCAGGTCGTACGAGCGACACCACTGGGGCGAGGCGAATCTTGATTGCCGGTAGCGGGACCAATTCCACCATTCGGTTACGTGGCGTGGCGGTCAACAACCTCCGCGACGTCGATCTCGATCTGCCGCATCGTCAGTTGATCGCCTTCTGTGGCGTGAGTGGGAGCGGCAAGACGAGCCTTGCACTCGACACGCTCTACGCGGAAGGCCAACGTCGGTACATCGAGAGTTTCTCGACCTATACTCGGCAGTTCCTGCAGCAGCTCGATAAGCCGACTGCCGAGAGCATCGAAGGCATTCCTCCCTCGATCGCCGTCACGCGCAAGAGCGTGAGTCGCTCCAGCCGAGCGACGGTGGGCAGCGCCACTCAGATCAACGAGCACCTGCAGCTGCTGTTTGCGCGCATCGGCGAGGTGATCTGCTACGGTTGCGGCAATCGTGTGTCGCAAGACTCCGCCGAGTCAGCCGCGGAAACGGCCAAAGAGCTGCCGCCTGGCACGCGGATGATGGTCGGCTTTCCGTCGCGCCGTGGTTTGCAACGGACTGACGAAGTCTGGTTGGCGGATTTGGTGGCCTTGGGCTATCGACGATGCATTCGCGATGGCAAGACAATCGAGCTCACTCCCTCGGCGAGCAGCAAGCTCAATGGTGCGGATCAAATCGACGTGATCCTCGATCGATTAACTTCTAGCGACGAATCCCTCCCGCGCTTGCGCGACTCGCTGGAGTCCGCTCTGGCTGCGGGGCGTGGCGAGTGTATTGTTTGGAGTGCGCTGGAATCGGCGGATGCGGCGAACGGAGCGAACGGCACAGTATCAATCGACGATCGACCCTGGCACATGCGGCGTTACAGCCAGTCGTTCCGCTGCGATGCCTGTGGAATCGATTACCCGACGCCTGAGCCACAGCTGCTGAGCTTCAACAATCCGCTCGGTGCGTGTCCCACGTGTGAGGGTTTTGGCAATGTGATTGACGTCGACATGGATCGCGTTGTCCCCGATCCAAGAAAATCGCTGCGCGACGGCGCGATCGCTCCTTGGAACACGCCTGCCTACGCGCACGAGCTGGAGGAGTTGCTGGCACTGGCGAAGGACTACAACCTGCCGACCGACGTTCCGTTCAGCGGGCTCGAGGACAAGCATCTGCAATTGATTCGCGAAGGCGTGCCGGAGCGAGACTTCGGCGGGCTCAACGGCTTCTTCAAGTGGCTGGAGCGCCGCAAGTACAAGATGCACTTGCGCGTGTTCCTGAGTCGTTGGCGCAGCTACTACCCTTGCAGCGATTGCGAGGGCGCGCGGCTGAAGCCCGAAGCATTGGCGGTCCGCATCGGCGGTTTGAGTGTTGCCGATCTTTCGGCGCTGAAAATCCGTGACGCGCTCGATTGGTTCGCCACGGTGGAGCTTTCGCCCTGGCAGCGCGAAGTGGGTCGGTTGCTGATCGATCAGGTCGTCTCACGGCTGCAATATCTCGATCAAGTCGGCGTTGGGCACCTGTCGCTCGATCGCCCTTTGCGCACGCTTAGTGGCGGCGAAGCACAGCGCGTGTCATTGACTTCGGCGCTGGGCTCCAACCTGACGGGAATGCTGTACGTGCTCGACGAGCCGTGTGCTAGCCTGCATCCCTCCGATATGCCGCAACTGGTCGAGACGATTCGCGGGCTCCGTGATCGCGGGAACACGGTCGCGGTGATCGAGCACGATCCGCTGCTGATTCGCGCGGCTGACGAAATCGTCGAAATTGGCCCCGGGGCCGGTGAGTTTGGCGGCAACGTGGTCTTTCAAGGGACGCCGGAAGCGATGCTCGAAGCGGACAGTCGTACCGGCGATTGGCTGACCGGCCGCCGCACGCTCAGTCTGCGCAGCGAGCGACGCGCGACCGAGCATGGCTGGATCCGACTCGATGGCGCGCGCGGAAATAACCTGCAGAACGTCAGTGTCGAGTTCCCGCTGGGCGTGCTGTGCGTCGTGACTGGGGTGAGTGGCGCAGGCAAGAGCACGCTGGTGGAGCAAACGCTGTATCCGGCCGTCGCTAGTCGCCTGGGGATCGACGTGGAGAAGCCGGCTCCGTACGACGATCTGCTCGGCGCAGGGCAAATTGAAGACGTCGTGCTGATCGATCAATCTCCGATTGGCCGTACACCGCGCTCTAATCCGGTGACCTATATCAAAGCATTCGATCCGATTCGAGCTCTGTTCGCCGAGTCGAACGAAGCACAGGCGAAGGGGTTTAAGGCAGGTCATTTTAGTTTTAACGTCGAAGGCGGTCGGTGCGAGGCCTGCCAAGGTGAAGGCTACACGCAAATCGACATGAAACTAATGGCCGACGTCTACATGCGTTGCGACGAGTGCCAAGGCACGCGCTACCGTCGCGAAGTGCTGGGCGTGAAGTATCGTAGCTGCAACATTGCCGAAGTGCTCGATCTGTCGGTGCGCGAGGCGTTCACTTTCTTCCGTGGGCATCGTAAGATTTTGGCCCGCTTGAAGTGCCTGATGGACGTTGGGCTCGATTATCTGCGTTTGGGCCAACCGGCAAATACGCTCTCCGGCGGCGAGGCACAGCGGCTGAAAATGGCGACCTACGTCGCTGCGCCGCGTAAGGGACGCACGCTATTTGTGCTGGACGAACCCACTACCGGTCTGCATTTTTCGGACGTGCTGCAATTGCTCGATTGCTTCGATTCACTGATCGACATGGGGCACTCGCTGGTGGTGGTGGAGCACAACTCACTGATGATGCAGGCGGCCGACTACATGATCGATCTCGGCCCTCAAGCGGCCGACGAGGGCGGGCGCATTGTGGCGATTGGCACGCCGGAAGAAATCGTCCAATGCGAAGCCTCGCTGACGGGGAAGTTTCTAGCGGAAGAGTTTCAGCGTTCTGTCGACAGTGCTGCGAATGCGGAGTGATTGTGAGATGAGTGTGGCGTTTACCGAACAGCTCGACGCAAGTGTATTCCGTAGTTCCGAATCGGAAGCGTCGTTCGCGCTCTACGAGGTCTTTTCGCCCACGCTGTTTCGCTACTTCGGCGGATCGCTTCGAGGTCCGAGTTGCCGTTATGCCAAGACTCTCGCGTCCAGCTTCCCAATTCCCAGATCGGAGATCTTGCAGCCAGGCGCGTCGACGTTTACTCAGACCTCGATTGTCGATCCTTGCTACTGGACGCCTCAGCTGCCGTTTCTCTACGATTTCGCGAGCGACATCGCGTACGCAGACGGTACCTCGGGCTCTGAATGCCACACCGTCGGGCTGCGGAGATGGGAGGTCGATGGACGGAACTTTCGCCTGGAACGGAAACGCATGGTACTTCGCGGTGCGGTTGTCCCAGCGCAGAACGACGTCGACCTGCTCGCTGCACGTGATGCGGAAGTGGCAGTAGCGGTCAACAATCCGTCGACGGACTTTTTGCAGCAGGCCAGCGAGATCGGCGTGATGGTCGTTGCCGACACGCGTCAGTCCGAAGCGGACCTCACCAAAACCCTGCTCGGCTACACTTGGCAACCGTCCGTCGCACTGGTAATCCCCGAAACAGATGCTGTGTACGTGCCAAACTCACAGATTCTCGCCGAAGTCGTCAGCGCGAACAGCGAGTTCTCGCCCGATTCGATGAACGCGGACTGGGGCCGCGTGATTATTGTCGAACTAGATGCCGACGAACGCCCACCGCAGGCGATGCAGCAGATTGACAAGCCACTCATCGCCATCCGCCGCGGAGTCGACTTCTCCGATCTGCACCAGGCCCGCGCCGCCTGCGATCGACTCCAGGCAGAGCTGGCTCCCGAGTTTGACCTTGCCGGATACTTCGTAGCACCATGACCGACGACGCTCAAACTTCGGAGACGGTACCTGATCGATACAAGCGCCAACTGCGCTACGCGCCGCTGGGCGAAGAAGGACAACTTCGGCTACTGGAGAGTCGTGCCCTGGTGGTTGGCAGCGGGGCACTCGGTTGCGTGGTGGCGGATACGCTCGTACGCGCAGGCGTCGGATTCGTGAGGTTGGTGGATCGCGACTTCGTTGAAATCGACAACCTGCATCGGCAAATTCTGTTCGACGAGAGTGACGCCGAGTCGGAATTGCCCAAGGCGGTTGCCGCAGCGAACCGGCTTGCGCGTGTGAACTCAAGCGTCACGGCCGAGGCGGTCGTCGCCGACTTGAATCCCACCAACATCCGACAATTGGCCGACGATGTCGAGGTGATCGTCGACGGCACCGATAACTTCGAAACGCGTTATCTGATCAACGACTACGCAGTTGCCCACCACCGACCGTGGGTGTTTGGCGGGTGCGTGGGGGCCGAGGGGCAGACGTTCGCGATCGTTCCCGGCGAGACACCTTGTCTCGCCTGCATCATGCCTGAGCCACCGCCCGCGACGGCGCAGCCCACTTGCGAAACGGCAGGGGTGCTGGGGCCGATCGTCAACGTGATCGCTTCGCTGCAGGCGATCGAAGCTCTGAAACTGCTGAGCGGCAATCGCAAGCAACTCAATCCGGCGATGACGCTTGTCGATCTGTGGACCAATCAGATTCGCACCATCGGTCTCGGAGCCAGCCTGAGTAAAGATTGCCCGACCTGCGGACAGCGCGACTTCGCCTGGCTGGAAGGTCGGCGCGGCAGTGCTATCACTCGACTGTGCGGGCGGAATTCGGTCCAGATTGCTCCCGAAGTGGGCCAATCGGTCGACTTGCCAGCACTCGCCGAACGCCTTCGCGAGGTCGGGCAAGTGACGACGAATCCGTTTCTGTTGCGGCTCGCCGTGGATGACTACCTGCTGACCGTGTTCGCCGACGGTCGCACGATCATTAGTGGCACCGACGAGGAGTCCGTCGCCCGCACGGTGCTGGCAAAATATCTGGGGAGCTGACGGCAAACCTGCCACGGTTTTCCCAGCTTCTCAGCTGCGTCAAACAGCTTGCCCAAACTTGCAGAATCGTCGTGCAGAAGCAAGCGATTTGCGGTCGATCAATTTTCTAGTCCAACCGATACGGCTGGCAGACCCCGCAGCTCTTCGACCCAAACTCAGTTCCAAACGCATGGCAACAGTAGAGCCTTCCGCGCCAGTGCGCGCGAACTTCGCCGCGACACAAGCTTCCGACCGCCATAACGCGGTGGGTCGTATCGGTCCCTGGCAACTCGTGCGACTGCTCAATGAAAGCGACCTGGCACGCGTCTACCTCGCGCGTCCCGCGGACTCGCCCGACGATCAGCCCGCCAATTACGTACTGAAAGTGTTGCGCCGCGAGTGGTGGCGCGATGCGCAGGCGATCGAGATGCAACGACGCTCCGCTTGGATTGGCAAGAAGCTCTCGCATCCGCACTTGTTGCCCGTGTTGTCAGCCAACGTCCAGCAGGCACCGTTTTACTTTGTTTCGCCGTACCTCGCCGGCAGCTCGCTGGCTGAAGTGCTCACGCAAGGAAAACATTTGCCGCTTCCGGTTGCGCTGTGGATCGTGAGGCAGGTCGCCGAAGCGCTTGCGGTGTTGCACGAGTCGGCACACATGATTCACGCCGACGTCAAACCGAGCAACATCCTTGTGTCCTCCGATGGACACGCAACGTTGATTGACTATGGCTTCGCCCACTCGGCGTCCGAGGCACAGCACTGGTCGTCGCGGCCGATCATCGGCACGCTCAACTACATCGCCCCCGAAGTCGTCACCTCGTCGCTCGCCTCAGACGTGTCCAGCGATCTTTACAGTCTGGGGGTGACACTCTACGAACTAATTACAGGTAAGCTGCCATTCGAAGCCAGCGCCCCTGAGGAACTCTTGCGCTTGCATCGCGAGGCGAAGCCTGAGTGCGTGCGTCACGCCGTGCCCACGCTACCCAAACCGGTCGCCTCACTCGTCCACCGACTACTTGCCAAAGATCCATTGCGTCGTCCCGCCTCCGCCACCGATCTAGCAGCCGAACTGATGCGACTGGAAATCGAGTGTTTCTCGTTGCGAGCCGGTTGAACAGCGCGTGAACGTCACCGTGTCCGAAAATTCACGCCCTCCGGCGTCGCGCTCTAGCCACTAGTCCTTTCACCGCAACGACTTGCGCGAACGACCTGTCCGCGAGCAGGCGGATTATTGAGAAAAACGACCCCAATCGTGTCCTAAAATTCTCTCCCCACGCATGCGGAACTCACTGCAAGCAAACAACTTGCGCACGGAACGATTGCTTCCGAAAAGTCGCCAACGTGCGTTGTTCAAGTTGTCAAAGAACGTCCGGCACAGTTTGATGCCAGGACCAGTGTACCCGAAGTGGCGGCCAAATTTCAGCAACTGTTTTTGGGCCACTTGAGGGCACGGAAAAGTGGCTCGGACGATGAAGCTGAAAGCTGGTGCTTGGCGGAGCGAGTTTACGCCAACGGCGTCAAACACCAGAGCCCAGGGTCGACGCGCAGCGGCGCACCCTGGGATAAAGACCCAACACAGGGAATTCGAACCCCAACGGGGTTCTACACTCTGAGCCCAAGGAAGTAGAACCCCGTTGGGGTAAGTCAAATGATGTCTACCGTACCCCAGGGTGCGCTGACGCGACCCTGGGCTTTGGAGTAATTCCCCGTTGGGGAATCCAAGCGTGAAACTCCTGGGCACCGAACGGAATCCCCAGAAAACTGCGTTCGGTCGATGAATCGTCGATGAATCCGACGCAGTTTTTGGGCGTATGCATCTGATAGAATACAGGTGCTTCCTGAACGTCTTGCCACCGTGGCTGTTCCTAAGAAGTGTTTGATACCGACGTTTCCTTTTGGGATATCGAATGCGACCAGTTGACCACATCGACTTCGGCCCATTCTCAACACGCTACCACACGACTCTTGTGGATGACGACTTCAAAACGTCACTTTCAGCGTTTCTGGATGCCAAGTTGCTGCCACAACTTGATGTCCCCAGCGATGATGCCGCTGGCAGTTTAGTCGCAACGTTCGACAGCGACCGCTATTGCGGGCCAAACAGCCTTGTCAGAGATATCTTTACGCTGGAGATAACTCTTTTCGGACCCGATGGAAACTCGGAACTGAAGTCAGACATTGAGTTTCATCGCGAGACAGAGACGTTTTCGCCACGCTCCGGACATGGTCACCACTTCTACTTGTGGACACCCTCCCGAAAGCGGGCTCGCGAGGTGGAGATGGAATTAATCCAGCGTTTGGTCGATGATTATCAACGGACTCACTGCGTTGGACTCACCTGTCCGATATGCCATGGGAGGGTGGAGGGCATTGACGACCCAATGACATTTGACGTTCGGTGCACTGGGCAACGATGCTTTGTTTACAACTACCACAAAGATGAAGCAGGACGATTGGCCCACGGGCATTTCTTCACGAAACACCCAGAGCTCCGGACATGATGGTGTGCGTTATCAACCTCGTGTCATTCCAACGAATCTCATGAAACGCCGAAGCATCGTCGGCCGATGAAGCTCAGGCAGGTTTGTCGCTTCGTTGCATTGTGCGGACCTCAATGAGAGCGGCGTCGCAATCAGCCTCCACAACCTCAGCGATTTCCGTGTCAGTATTGTTCTGGAAATCAGCAACACGATAGTGAATCGTCGCGTTGATAGGTTGGCTCCTAGGCGGCAGGCGACCAACCGAGATACCAAATGGAACCGAGTCCCATTCACGACTATTTGTCAGAAATACGTCGAGGAATACTCGTTCTTCAAATGATTGAGTTGCTGGACCGTTTTGATAGGCTGAGACGGCTTTGCCAACGCTATCGACGACATGCGATATCCACGAAGCCTCTGACTTGAGAACTGGGCTATCATCGACATGGAGTTTCAGGCGAACTGGCATTGCCGGAATTATAGTGGCTGCAGACTGTCCACGCTAACTGCGGCCGGAGTGAAACACCTGCGCAGTTAACGACGAAGAATCCGACACGCTTAAGCAATGTTTAAGCGAACTTATTCCAAAACGTAGGACCGTCCACCAGTGACGTCCGTCCAAGAGAACCTCCGATTCGGACGGCCCTGGTGGACCGTCCTACGTATTGCGATAGGTTCTAAGCCGATGGCTGTCTGATCAATCGCGGTTTCGTCTGCCGGGCCAACAAACAAAAACGCCCTCCCGATTGACGGGAGGGCGCCAGGTGCCCCTCAAGCGTTCTTGGGACAAGCGTTAATCGTGACTTCGACTGCGATTCCGCCCCAGCAGTAGCGTCATGGCAAGCCCGCCGAGCAGGGCGGTGGAAGGCTCTGGAATGGCGGCGATGTTGTCCAGCCAAACCACATTATTCGATTCGCCGGCACGTAGTAGATTGCCATTCACACCAAAGCTGACCGGACCAGGGCCGGCGAAGATCTCAAAACGACTAACTTCGCTCATCGTATCCACAGCATTGCCCGTACCTCCACTCGCTGCCAAATGGCTCAAGCTCTCCGGCGAGACGTCGAACACAAATCGTTCCCAATCGTCCTCCGTGGTGATGGTTTGTGCGGCTGTGAAAAACCAACCGCCCGGCCCATTAAAGCCCAGCCAGAACGGCAGATCCACGCCCGTACGACCGTCTGCCCAGAGCGAGATACCAGTCACGCTGGCATCGACGTAATCGCCTGTCCAGTCGAACTCCTGCGACAACATAAGCCACTTGCCGTTGGGACCACCACCGTCCGAGAAGTGGCGTAGAAATCCCGGTTGCCCATCAAAACTGTTGTCACCATTGAAGGTCGGGGCAGTTCCAGCGTCGCCGACTCGCCATCCTTCGTTGTCGCTGTCAAACGTGTCGATCGAATCCAAAGAGATTTGGGCGGACGCCGTCGTCGACAGCACCAAAACTGTGCCAAGTGTGAACATCAATCGTTGCAACATCAACTTCTCCTAGAAAAACCAAATAACAGTACGACATCGCGAGGCCAAGTTGTGATGCGTTGCCCTAGCGTCGGGAGGTGAATCGGTATCGCTGAAAGCCCAATCCAATACTAGCCGAGGCAAAGAGCGCCAAGCTGCTCGGTTCCGGCACGACATTCAGGGCTAAGGAGTATCCAGTTAGCGGAGGGCCGGTTTGCTGGACGTTGATTGTGTAATCGCCTGGTCCAAGTGGCGCCGTGAAACCAACGCCACCTTGCGGGGCTGCGGCCAATGCCTGCAGCACATTGTCACCGGCCGAGGGAAAGGCAACCCGATCAAGATGAGCCCCACCGAGGAAGTCCAGTGTGGTCGTCGGACTGGGAACCACGCTTTGCGTGCCATCATCGAGGTGGATGAACCCGCGATTGCCGTCTCCACCAGTGGCCAGATCGGTATATTCGAGCAGGAACAGCCCGGTTAGCTCTTGACCGGCGGCGATGCTAAATGTGAAGTAGTCGCGAGTATCATCAGGACTACTCACGCTGCCGGAGATGTTGTTGACCCCGACATCAAGGGCGACGACCGTTGGGTTGAGCGGGTCAGTCGACAAGTCACCATCAACGGATTCATCGTAGTCGAGGGCGTAGCTCGCTGGGCAGCAGGACGCTACTAGGAAACCGACAAGCAAATAAAATCTCATTAGACCACGCTCCTTTCCAAATGGATTAAGCACTGACAGTCGTCCGTCACAAACCGTGAAGAAGCGATCTGCTAAACAAAGTTGAGGAAATTGGGTATATGCCGAGTAGATCCCTTGGAGCAAGCTGCGGTGCTCGCCGCGGGATTCTAGCTCAATCGAATTGTTTGAGTACCTCTGGATGTCGTAACCTCAGGTAGCGATTGCAGCTTGAGTTTTTTTGTCGGCGAACGCCTACCGAAAAACGCTTTCTCCCCTGCAAATGTCGGGAAAAGGACGATTCATTGCATGATTGGAATTTTTTTGAGAATTGCGTTTCCAGGCAGAGATGGGAGCCTTGCTAGTGGCCGCCAGCGGATGTGGCGGTACGCAGATCCGGATAGAATAGACTTAGCTTTGTTGCGGACGAACGCGATCTGCGAAACGCTGCGCTAGGATGAGCATGAGAGCCCACCACCACACAAGTCGACTTTGCCATGTGGCGGCCAAGCTGGTTGTCGCGGCGGCAATCTTGTTCTCCTACCACTCGGCAGGAGCCGAGCCGATGCCTGTCGATTTGAGTCAGTCGCGGCTGCCCAGCGGTGCGGGGCTGGCGGCCGATGGCGCTGCCACGAACCTTGAGACTCAGCATCCGGCCATCATCTTCGCCGATGACTTTGAGAATGGGCCGCTCGGTGAGCGCTGGGACGAAGCACGCAACCCCAATGGCAACGTGCTTTCGCTCGCCGCTGTCGACGACGACGCCGCTCCCATCGGATCAAGATCACTGCAGGTCTCCGCCCATCTTGGAAAAGATACCGGGGGCGGTCTGACGAAGTGGTTTCAGTCGTCACCAGCGGTGTTCGTCCGCTTCTACACGCGCTTTGCCGGCGACTGCGACTACGTTCACCACTTCGTTACGCTACGGGCCAACCGCGGTTTGAAGGGCAAAGACCGTTGGAGCGGTTTCGGCGGCGCCGGCGATCGGCCGCAAGGAGACCGACGGTTTTCGACCGCGCTTGAGCCGTGGGGCAACTGGCGAAAATGGCCCGCTCCCGGACGGTGGAACTTTTATAGCTACTGGCATGAAATGACTGCCAGCCCGGACGGGCGCTTTTGGGGAAACTCATTTCGACCAGAGCAGCAGGTCGGCATTCGCAAGGATCGATGGATCTGTTGCGAATTCATGCTCCGACACAACACGCCCGGCCAGCCCGACGGAGAGCAAGCCTACTGGATCGACGGCCAACTGCGCGGGCATTGGCAGGGCATCAACTGGCGAACCAACGATGTCCTGAAGGCCAATGCGCTCACACTGGAGAGCTACGTAACCGATCGCTGGACAGAAAACCCCCTGAACGTCGTCTACTTCGACAACCTCATCATCGCGTCTGAGTACATTGGCCCGGTAACTGCGCAATCAGATCGTGATGAGCAGTGATGCACGACGATTGTGCGTGCGCCGCATCCAACAGCGTACTTCTCGCGTTCACGCCGCAACCTGCAATGACATTCGAATGCAATGACGTTGCCATATCGAGCACTACCGAGAGTGTAAGATTGCATTCGCGTTTATTCCGCGGAGGCAAGTTGGTGTCAGGTCTACATATACTTGAATCATTCTGGAAATGGCCACTAGAATGAGTATCCTGCTTGATGATAGTAACTCCAAGTCTGCCGGACTTGTCGGAGATGCCCTCTACGAACAGTAGGCTACTAGACCAATCGCAATTCAGCTTCGACAGTTCATGATGACGTAGGGTGTGGAGCCACCGATGAAGCGTAAACGCAAGCGGCTTCGCTATAATCTACGTACCCTATTGATACTGATGCTAGTTTTTTGCGTGGTTACAGCTTCATTCAAACTGCTTCGCGATTCCATGATCGCGAACAACAGAGCTTGGTTGCTCAGCCACGGCGGCAGCAATGCAGCGTTGTTGAATGACGGTGACATTATCCTACTACGATACGGAGATACGTGTGGAGCTATTGTTGTGAAAGCTCAGAGCATGGCGCCAGAAAAACTTGAGTTTGACTGGTACTATCGGCAGGATGGCGATGGTCGAGTCTTCGAAAGAGTTACTGCTGTCTCAAACGGAGCTAGTATCGCGAGTATACCTACTTCAATGAACAATATTCACTTTGGCCCATTTGATTTGCAGTGGTCAGGTGGAGATAGCGGAATGGGCTGGTTCTACTACCCCGATAGTTCTACGGTAGAATTCTGCATCATCCCGCAACAGCCGCTAAAAGATATTGACGTGATGTCAGAACAATGGGAATTCATTTCCGCCAAAGATAATGAAGGATCACCTGTTTCACCCGATTAGGAGCGACCCTACTAACAAACCGCAGCTTCATCGACTCGCGATGTTTGAGGATCGGCCTTCATACTTGCCAAGCTGTACGAGAATTGATCAAAAGTCCAACGGGAGCTATGTAAGTGAGGTGGGGGCCTCCGCGGGCGCGGATCATCTGCGAGCAGCCTTCCACTTTGCGACCTCCTCGCGGAAATCTGGAATGGGAATCGACTGAACCTCGGCAGGATACCTCTTCTTGTTCTCCTGCCACCAACGGCGCCACCACTTGCCATCATGCGTTTCTTCGTACGTTACGTTGGTGAGTCTCCCAAGTCCGAAATAGCCCACTCCGTAGACCGTGTCGTACGTGTTATCAGCTTCGATGAGACCGATGAGTACCGGAATTACCGCAGGGTCCTCGTGCACTGCGATCTCTCCTGCCAAGCTCCAAAGATCGACACGACTATCCCCTGAAAGAACCCGACTGATGTGCCGTAGCTTGCCGTCCAGTGAGTCGATGTCTGTCGGAAACGGCTCGTGCTGCTTCCCATGCTCCGTCTTGGGGAATTGTGGGATTGCCAGTTTGGCGACGGTCTCTGGGAATCGTTGTTTGTTCGCGTCCCACCATCTTCGCCACCACGGCCCGTCATGAAAAGGGCTGTAGCTAACCCCTGTAACGTGGCGAAGGCCGAAGTAGCCAACTCCGTAGACGGTATCATACGAGTTGTCCGCATCGATCACGCCGATAAGCGTCGGAATCGCATACGGGTGTTCGATCTCACCAATCTTGATCGCCAAGTTCTGAACGGTACGCATTTCCCCTGCATGAAACGCGTCGCGCAGTTCAGTCAGTTGTTTCTGGAGGCTGTCGGGCACTCGGGAATTGTTAAGACGAATCACCTCCTCGGGCTGCATGTTTGCGTACTTCCGATACCAATCGGCATAGTGATTGTCGTTGGGATCAAATTCCTCCTTGGCGTATTCTTGCAAATAGCTAGCAGCGTACTCTCGAATGTCCGTGTCTTCGTCCGTCATACCCAAGTGCAGGACGTCCAGAACTTTCGGATGCTTGTTGGGACGTAGAGCCTTGCCGAAGGCGAACGCCTTGAGGATGCCGGTCTTGACTTCCGCGACCTTGATCTGGGGCCAAGCATCCTGAACAATTACTAGACCTTTGTCTGGGTCGAGTAGCGTTAACTCGGGTCCCACCGCGAATGCGGTATGCATGTGTTCTCGAAGGCCAACGAGCTTCTTGACCCAAGCTTCCTTGCTGTTTGTGTTTGCGGCTGCCTTGAGAGACTCGACTTCCTTTTGCAGCTCTCGAACTTCGTTCTCTAATTGGGCAATTCGTGCGTTTAGCGTTTCCCTGTCCTCTCCGTTGGTTGCTTCGGCAGATGTAGAAACAAAGAGCACAAGAGAAGCTGTGAACAGCATGGAACGCAACATGATATGGACTCCTGTCAGAACGGTCGAGCGATACGATTCGCTCCTGTGCCAAAGACGTGCCACCCGTACTGGGAGATTGTACTTGTGCTCGGTTGATACTGCCTAGAGCACGTCTCGATTTGGCGGTGGTCGCGAAATCGAGAAACTGCGGACGACCGTCTACGTAGTGTGTGAAGCACCGGGGATTGGCGCAGCTGTCGCGCAGGTCCAGTGCGGAGCAAGTAAAGCTGTAGGTGGAATCGACCTTACCCAGCTACGCGAGACCCGTAGCAGTCCGGTTTGATGCCTAATTTGTCGCGATCATCCTAGAATCGGCAACGACGTTTGAACGCAGCGGCGTTGCCATATCGGCTACGTCCAACAACCCGTGACTGCCTCAGCGTTTCACGCTTGGGCAGGATAAGTATCTACAGCTTCGCCACTGGAATGGTGCATGATCGGCTGGAATGGAGCCATTTGTCTATCGATTCCTGACACTCTAAACTCTGGATAGGTTTCATGATGATGTGAGATTTGCTGCTTGCAAGTCGGTCCGTAACATGACGTTGATGGCTCGTTAGAACAATGTTTGGCCTTACTACAGACCCGTCGAAGCTCTCTACGATACTAGAGCCGCTGTCTTGGCAGCTCGACGCATGCTGGTGGCATCTAGGAGGACACGGTGCAAGTCTAGAAGGTCGTGAACATGACGACTACGAACGACTCACAGACGGAAGCGCAGGCTATCAGGTGGGAAAACCTGGATGGTTTCGACGCTTCATAGACAAGGCTGATACTGATTGGGCTGTCTACGTCGCGTGTGAATGTTCATCAGACGAGATGCCTCGTGCATCGCTAAACCAAATCGATTCGTACCTTCACAAAGGAATTGATTGGCTAGGCGATGTTGGAAAATGGCATCTCCCTTCCGATGTCTTACTTGTCTGTCGCGACGTTGACAACGCGTGGTGGGATCTGTTCTTTCGAGATGAGTCTCTCGCCAAAGTGATTCAAAATCACTTACAACGGTTTCCGAGCATTGCTTCGAGACCGTTTGCCGCCCCAGAAGGGGCCTGAGCTTAAACCTTTAGCGACTGAATGGCGAATCTGCAGTTTAATGAGACGCCTCGGCTTCATCGACCGAGGCAGTTTCCAACCTTTCCAGGCGGCCGAAAATACTTGCTGAAATTAGGCCACCACTTCGGGTACACTAGTCCTGGCACAAAGTGGTAGAGACTATCAGCGACGACAATTTGCCTCCGTTGCTCCTGGTAGAGTGTCGTCTGGGTGGCTGGAACCAGGCTTGAGTATTCCGAGCTTTGCTAAGAGTTTGAGATGTCGTACACCGCTAACGCGATTCGGACTGCGAGTATCTTTGCGGGCATGCTGGCATGGGCAGCGACTGCTGCATCACAACCGGTAACTCAAACCATCTACAGTGTCGAATGGCTGGCCGCTAACTCTCGGCGCATCGTGCGGGCGAAAATCGATGACGTCCAGGTGCACGACCCGGAAAGCAATCCACATAGTCACCGCACACTGTCTCTACGCATTTTGGAAACGCTAAAGGGAGAACATTCCGAACGTCTGCAAGTGGTGCACAGCCACGGATATTTGAACTCCGCTCGAGTATCAGAATTGCAACAGAATGGGCAAGAGTTATTGCTATTTCTGAATCACTGGAGGGACTCTTATTACATAATGTCTTCCAAAGACTATGCCCTTACACGATTTCCATTCATCATCAGTCATGCGGCTATCTTGACCCCCAAGGACATTCGATTTGGCCACCCCTCATTGCCGCCAATGACCAGCAGCCAGACGGAACTTGCCACTCCTCAAGCATTGATTGAGTCAATCAAAGACTACTTGAACAAGTATCGAGACGAGCGACCCCTGTACAATGGTAGCCGAAGACTGCCGGGACATGCCTGGACTTTCTTTTGTTTCCCCGTGCACGTTGACGTCGGGAAGCGGCGGCTATACGAATCCAAATTCGCCCCACGCTTCCTTGATTTTGCCACGTTTAAAGAGAAATACAGCAAAGACTGGCCCATTAAGAAAAAGCAGCCCTACACGCGGAAACGCGGGCAATATCTTCAAGTTTATGCCCTAGAGCATATGGCGGCAGATAGTGACGCCATCTACCGAGGTGTGATTAAAGAATCATGTTTCGTCTCCAAGTCAGGAGACCCCACTGGCCACCATTGCGGCTTCAGAATGCGGGTACTAGAGACGCTGAAGGGTAAGTCGTCAGAGCACGCTAACATCTTCGTTACAGACGCACGAAATCTGCGTAAGCTCGCCCGACGTAAGCAGGAACTAATCGTGTTCTTACGCGATAACAGCAAAGGGCTATCAGAGCATCCCGCAGGTGCGCTCCATTATCGGACGCGAGACGATTTATGGGACGATTCGGTGATTGTGCTCAACAAGAACGCCGAAGTTCTCTTCGCAGATATGACGTGGCACTCCGAATCGCGTGAAATTCTTACGAGACTGCGTGACGTCATCCATCGCGACCAGCACGATAACAACTATCGGAACGCTCCTGAAGTGCATCGGGATATTACTTTGGTGCATAATACCACTGAACAAGAACGGGCCGAAGAGGGCATCGCAGCTGAACAACTGTTTCTCAACTATCCTGTACGGCGGCCGATGTCCTTTAGTTTTCGTCCCCCGCACTCACTTGTGGAAGGCTCTTCGATGGCTGGAAACAAGTACGCGATTCTTTCTGTGCCATTGGACCAGGAGTTGGAAGAAAACGCCCGTGACTGGTCAACAGCCGACAATCCAGACCTGCGATGGTTAGCAGCTCGAGCTCTGCTTCACTTCAAGTCTGAGGAAAACGCTGCGATCCTCGAAACGATGCTTGAGGACGAGGCGGCCTGGGAGATCGGCGAGATGATTCGAATGCTGGACGACCCGCATAAACGAGGCCGACCCAAGTACTTGGTGCGATGGCAAGCCTGGCACGTACTCAAAGGGTGGGGTTACGACGTTCCAAAGCCAGACTTCGGAGAGAATCGATAAATCGGCCAAGTGTACTTGGTTAGCTGCCGCGGCAGCGTCCAGCCCGTGGATGATGTCGGACTCCAGAATCTGCATCGGCCAAAAGACCGATACACTGTTCGAGAGTTCCGCAACGTGCGTCAGCTTCTTCGGTCGAGGCACGTTCTGCGTTTGCTCAATTGGCCCAAAAACAGTTGCTGAAATTGGGCCACCGCTTCGGGTACACTGGCCCTGGCATCAAGCTGTGCCCGACGATCTTTGAAAACTTAAACTACGCACGTCTGCGACTTTTAGGAATCAAACGTTCCGTGCGCAAATTGTTTGCCTGCAGTGATTTGCGTGTGTGCCGGAGAGAATACTCGGACACTTTTGGGGCCGTTTTTCCTAATAATCTGGCTGCTCGCGGGCTAGGCGTCCGCGCAAGTCGTTGCGGTGAAAGGACTAGTGGCCAGGGTGCTACGCTGGAGGGCCAGAATATTCGGACACGAACACGTTGTTCGTACTTTTTTGTGTGTCCGAAAACCCCAATCGAGGGGGCAACACGGCAACTTGCAATTCGTTTGGGTCGTCGTTGCGGGTGCTGCACGACCTCGTCGATCCGGCTTAGGATTCACGGAATTCGTTGGTGATCGCTTGAGCGAGATTCTCTTCGTCGTCGGCCAACGTGTCGAGAGCGCTGTCCACGGCGGTTCGGTAAGCACTTCGTGCCGACTGGAGGTCCCGTGTCGATGGACGAGCTCCGCTGGTGAGCAGGGGCCGACGAGTGTGGTCTTGGGTGCTCGCCTGGCCGAACTGATTCCACGTTGAATCTTCGGTCAGCGAGTCTTCGTCGTCGCCGGCGAGATCGAACTGCGAACCAGTCCACTCGCCGAGCACTGCGTCTGCCAACACAGCATCGGTCGGTTCGACGGTGAGCGCAGCTGACTGTGGCGTGGAGACCGCGACAGCCAGCGCGCTGGTTGCGGCACTGATGGGTGCTACAGACGGGGCGGCCGTTGGGTAGTTCGCACGCCAGATGGCCAAGTCGTCGGCGTCGGTATCGCCATCGCCGTCGGCATCGTTGTTGCCACGTTGCCACTGGAGGAAATCGCTGCCGTCGACATCGACGTCCAGATCGCCGTCCCCGGCGAGCAACACGCGCCACGTCTCAAATGTGCCGACGTCGAGCTTGTTGGTCACGCCATCGGTGATGCCCGACGAGAACGCCGGCAGGCTGACTTCGTACTTACCGGGAGCATTCGTCAGCGGCGCGAGATTATTGAGCGTCCACGTCTGATTGTCCGATGTGGTGAGCGTCTGGGCCGCGGTCAACGCGATCTCGCTGCCCTGATGTCGGACGACCAAGTCACTCTTGTCGAAGTTGAGGACCGGCTCGCTGAAGACAAATTCCACCGAGTCGTTCGGAGTGAGCGAGGCGTTGGGCGTGACGTCACTGATCGCTACAGTCGGGATCACGGGGTCGTGCACCCAGGATTCGGTGTCACCCACGGCCAGCGGATTACCGGGGAACGCTTCGATGTCGCCGGAACTCGCGTCGAGCGTCAGCTCGTAGGTGCCTGCTGCTGCGGTCAGCGGAGCGAGATTGGCGAGCGTCCAAGTAATGCCGTTGGCGGTCGTGACAGTTTGCGAACCATCCCAACCGACCGGCAAGCTATCGCGCGTGAGCGTCAGCTGCGTGAGTGTTAGTCCAGTGACCGGTTTGCTGAACGTGATGGTCAGCTGATCGATGGTCTGATTCGTCGGGTCGGGCGACACCGGCGTGATCGCCACGGTCGGCGCAACGTCGTCCTTCAGCCATGCGTCGGTGACGACACCGGTGAGTGCGTTGCCGGCGAAGTCTTGAATGCCTGAACTGGCACTGTCGAGCGTGAGCACATACTGACCGTTGGCAGCGGTGACGGCCGAGAATCCGGTAACGTGATAGTTCATCGCATCGAGCGAAGTGACGGTTAGCTGTCCCGTCAGGGAGACGTTGTTGCCGTCGCGAGTGAGCGCCAGGTCGTCGGCGTCAAACCCGGTGACGGGCACGTCGAAGGACACGACGACTTCATCGACGCTCGTAGTGCGCGGATCGGGCGACACGTCGACGATGTCGACCGCGGGCGCACCTAACAGGACCTGCCATACTTCGCGCTCTTCAGCGGCCAGTCCGTTGCCCACCAAGTCGGTCAAGCCGGCGGTGTCTTTGATCTTCAGCAAGTAGCTGCCTTCACTTGCGGTCAGGCCAGACAGATTGCCAATCGTCCACGTGATATTGTCGGAAGTCGTCGGTGCTTGGGCAGCCGTCAGGCCGATGGGCGTACCATCGACGAGCAGTTCCAAATCACCGACCGTGAAGTTCTGCACTTCCTCGGAGAACACCACGTCGATCTGACCAACCGCCGAGTTGCGCGGATCAGGCGACACGTCAACAATGTCGACGCGAGGCGCCGTCGTGTCGACTGTCCAAGATGTGGAGGCGTCCAGCGTAAGCGGATTGCCGGCCAGATCGCGAATGTTCGAATCGAGCGCTGTCAGTTCCAGCGTGTAGGTGCCTTCGGCCTCCGTCAGGGCCGTCGTATCGGACAGTTCCCAAGTGATGCTGTCGGTGGACGCTAGCGCCTGCGTGCCACCAAGCAGGTTCGGACCGCCGTCGAGGGTCAGTCGCACATCGGCCAGACCAACGCCGACGACCGGTTCGTCGAAGACAATCGCGAGCGGGTTGACGCTGTCGTTGCGCGGATCGGGCGATATCGCGGGAATCATCACCGTCGGCGCCGTCTGGTCGATCGTAAACGTGCGGACGTAGTTGCTCGAACCGCCGTTGAGCGCGCCGTCTAAGACGTTGCCGGCGTTGTCGCTGATGAAGCCACTGTTGACCGTTAATCGGAAGTTTCCTTCGGGCAACGGACCACCGACGATGTCCAGAGTCACGAATGACAGGATGCCATCGCTGGCAGCTGGGTTGTAGGTGACATTCAGTGTGTAGGTCACGTCGTCCACGCCATCGAAGATGCCGTTGGTGCCAGCACCAATCAGCGAATAACTCAGGCTGTTGCCGCCACCCAGCACGTTCTCGCTGTAGTCCACGGTAATGCTGGAGAGGTTTGCGTTGGTCGAACGTTCGAGTTCGACGATCGGCGGGGTCGTTCCCAGCACGATTGGCGGACGATTGTCGCCGTCGATATCAAAGCGGAAGGGGCTATCACCTTCGATCTCAGCCCCAGGACTAATCACGCTTGGCCGCGTAATCACGATCGTGTAATCGTTGTCGATCGGAGTGGCTGGATCGACGGTCCAGAAATAGGAGCCGGTGTTTGGTGCGGCCGGGTCGATTACGGTTTCGACGGGCCCACCGATGCCACCGTGCGTCAGTTCGATTTCAACCGTATCACCGGGAATGTGATCATGGCTCCGCCACACGATCTCGTAGGTCTGACCAGGCACAATCTGCTCAGCGCCGATCGGATAGGCAAGGTGAATGTACTCTGGCTCGCTGTTGGAAGCTTGCGAAGTGTTGCCATAGGCTCCGATATTCGCGAACTTTCCATTCTCCGCGGGTTCGACGAAGAACGCCGCACTCGGATCGCCCGCGTCCACCAGCGCCGACAGCTGCGCGATGCCTCCGCCCGTGGTGACCCAAACTACGGGGGTGAACTGCGGAAGGCCCAGCGGACTCAGTGCCGGATCGGTAACCGGTGCCAACGCACCTTTGTCGACGTGACCAAACGGACTGCGGGCGTGGAAGTTGTCGTCGTTGCCGCTGGCCAAGCCGGCGAGCGCATTGTCGTCACCGTCGGGATCGACCCACACTGTACCGGGATTCGGCGATATGCTGTGCAGGTCTTCGCCGGTGATGTTTTGCCAATCGGTAAGCGTGGGAGCCCCAGCTCCAGCGAATGTGCCCACGATGCCGTAGTCGGTCATCAGCGCGTTAAAGTCACTGTCAAAGCGATTGGTGCTGGTGCTATCGACCACGATGTCGACACTGATTGGATCGCCGGGCTCGGGATTGGGATCGCCTTGCACGAAGATCGCGTTCTGTCGAAGGTGGACACGGTCGCTATGGTTTTGGATCAAGACACCAATTTCGGCGCACGTTTCGCCAAGATCCTGAGGCGGCGGATCCGGTGGGCCAGTGACGTCGGCATCCTGCAGATCCAACAACCAACCGTCCGAAGGCGCGGCCGCATTGAACAAGAATCCCGGTGCCGAGGAGGACGACGGAATGTGCATCGAAACTTGCAGGGCATCCAGTTCGCCAAATCCGTCGGTGAGCGTGACGCTGTAGTCGATTATCACGGGTGTATCAGGGATCAACGTTGTGGCAGTATCGGTGAAGAAGAACTGGATCCACAGCTCCATGTGATTCGTACCTACCAAAGTGCCACCGATATTCTGCAACTCCATCTGTCCGAACGAACTCGGTCCCTCCATGAGAGTTGCTTCTACGAACCCAACGCCTGGAATCGGTTCCGACATGAAGGACGAGAGATCGAGTGAGAGCAAATCGTAGTCGATCGTCCAAGTTTCGTCGGTGGGCAGTGGCTGCGCCGTTTGTGCACCCGTGCCGCCGCCGGGTCCCAGATCAAACGTGCCGCCAAGGTTGCCTACCGCGTCTTGGAATTCGAAAGTAGCCGAACCCCACAGCATCGCGTTGAATGCCTGATTCGGTGGAGCGAACTGGTCCATGAAGATGTTCATGTCCCATTCAGTCACGACGGTCGCGGGCGCGGCCGGATCATGCGTGTCGGCGGCTGCACATGGTTCGTAGACCGTGTTGTGCGTGATCTGTGCACCTTGGCCGGGACCTTCGACATTCATCGAGGCATAGCCAGTCGCGTAGACAAGATTGTGATCGATGACGCCGCTGAACCGATCTGCGTGAATGCCGTGCAGATCGTTGCTATAGGTCACATTCCGCAGCACGTTGCTATCGAAGGAGGCTTCGATGCCGGTGACACTGTTCTCATAGCTGCGATTCTCGGAGATCAGCGACGACGAACCACGTGCGGAGATGCCGATCGTGTGTTGATGGACAACGTTCTGAGTCGCGTCGGCCCCATCTTCCAGACGGATGCCGATGTTGGCGTTCTCGTGCACCAGATTTCCCGCAACCAGCACATTGCCGGAGGCGAAAATACCGTCCTCTTCGTTGTGATGCACGCGATTGCCGTCTTCGAGCGGCAGTGCAGAGTTGCCTACCATCGAGGTGCTCGACCCAGGGTTGATAATGTCGATGCCTCGGAAATTCTGATAGACCTCGTTTCGCACTACGCTGCCGCCACCCACGCTGCGGAGAGCAGCACCGATTGCCACGTTGTCGTAGATCGTGCTATCTGCAAGTGTGCCAAGCGAACTGTCGACGAAGATGCCGTGCCGCCCGTTGTTGAAGACTTCCAAATCGCGGAGATCGGCCAAAGACGATCCGTTTTCGATCGACAGCCCATCGCGCGAGTGATCCGAGATCACCAATCGATCGGCATCCAACAGGATCGCACTGTCGCGGACGCGCAGACCCGTTTCCGCACCGACGACCGTCAGATCTTCGAGTGTCATCAAGTTGCTGCCGATGATGTCGACCGCGGTCGAGCCTGGGAAAGGATTCGCACGATCAATCCGCGCAACACCAGGGCCGATGCTAGGACCTTCGATGGTCGTCGCGGTGACCGAATTCATGCGCGGATCTTCCGGCAACGGATTCAGGGCCAAATTCAGATTGACCGCGTGAATGTAGTCACCCGTGTCGACCTGAACGACGTCGCCGCCGCTCATCGCGTAAGACAGTACCAACGGACGAATGACGACCTTCGGCGCATCAGCCGTCAAACCGGTGTTGCGATTGTCGCCGACAGCGGTCGTGTAGACATCGTCGGTCGTCGAGGCGTCGTTGACGTAGAACGTGTTGGCGGCAGACGGATCGTGATCGACAATGGCAAATGCTTCGCGACTTTCCTCCACGAGCAACGGACCGCTGAGTGTCGTCAGTCGCACGCGATAACGTTTCGCGTTGTCGCCCGATACGAAGTTGCCTGGAGTCCAAGTTGTCGAACCGGCCGACGCGGCAACGGTTGCGATGTCGGCTACCTTGCCGACACCCTCTTCGATTAAATCGATATCCAGATTGGCTCCGCCGCCGAGGTTATTGGATTCCCAGGCCAGCGTGTTAGTGAGCGAAGGCACCAGATCGACGTAGAAATTGGGCGCAGTGATCTCCAGCCGCTGCGCCGGCGACTGTGTGGCTTGCGGCGTGTTGCCGTAGGCGCCCAGGTTGATGCGATTGCCGTTGGCCAGTGGCTCCAAGCCGAACGACGAAGCAGGATCGCCCGCGTCGATGCTGGTGGAGTTGCTCAGCAGTCGATAGTCGTCCAGCGGTTGATTGACGAAGCGGGGCACGTCCAAGAGGGGATGCGGTGCCGTGACGCCAATGGAATTGAGATCCGACTCCGCTTCGACTTGCCAATCGTAAAGGTCAAAGAATCCCTTGCCTTGGAACGCCAGGCCGCCGCTACCGGTGGCGTACCAATTGTTGAAGTCACTCTCGTAGCCAAATTGACTCTCTGGATCGACAAACAGCCCGAACCCTGCGTCGGCCGAGACGATATTGTTCTTGATGCGTACATCTTCGATCGGCCCTTCCAGCTCCACACCGTTACCGCTGGGCACGTAGATGGTGTTGTTGATCACGTCGACGTCGACGGCGCCCGAGATCAGCAGCCCACTGCCGGTATTGCGATAAATCAGGTTGTGATGGACGTTGGCCGTGCCGAGCACTTCGATGCCGTCCTCGTTTGCGAAGATGCGATTAAATCGGACTTCCGCGCCTGGCAGTGCTTCGACGCCGGTAGTGTTGTCGTGGATGAGGTTGGAGAGGTTGATTTCCCAACTGTCCGGGCCGACGACGCGACTGCTGCTGACGCCGGTGGTGTTATTGTGGATATCGTTGGCCACGAGCTGCGTCTGATCACCGCTGGCATCAACGCCCAACGTGTTGCTGTTGATATCCGTGTGCCTGACGACGGCACCGGCTGACGACTCGGGTACCAGGACGCCCGTGCTGTTGGCAAAGACGCGGTTGGGAGTCAATCCACCGGGCGCGCCGTAGGGCGCAGGGTTGTCGGGGCCGACGACTCCGCCGAGCACTTCGATGCCGACCGTGCCGGCGTGGATATCATTGTCCCACACGTCGGCCACGCGGCTTTCCCAACGGATGCCCGTCGCGCGGCCTGAAATGTCATTTCCGACCAGCACGGCCGGCGTGCCAGGTCTGAGGTGAACGCCAACGGAGCCGTTGCCCGTGAACGTATTGCCATCCAGTGTGTTCACCTCGAACGAGAGAATGTCCACAGCAGTTTGAACGTTTTGGAACTCGCTCCTAGTGATGATGTTGCCAACCGCATCGTCATTGGCGTCGCCAAGAATGTGCACGCCGTCGCTCAGACCGGCGAACGTGCTGCGATCGACGAGATTGTTGTCGGAGTCGTCGATCACCAAATTCACGCCGGTGCCGTTGAAGTTGGCCAAATCGAATACGTTGTTGTCGGAGCCGAATAACGTGAGCCCCGGGCTATTGCTTTGGAAGTTAACCCGATGGAAGTAGTTGTTATTGGCGTTCTCAAGTCGTACATCTGAGAGTGTGCTACCGGCGCGTGTACCCAGATACAGCGCGCCTTCGTCCGCTGTGGTGATGATACCACCGGTGGCATGGGTACCGGTTTCCAGCACGATGACGTCGTTTGGCCCGAGATCATAGTCGTCGAGCACGTCCTGCAGCGTTGCCTTGGGCTTGCGATACGACAGCCCGTCGTGTTTGTCGTCGCCCGGGGCGATCGTGAAGTAGGCATTTCCGCGATCGAGCGCGCCGGAGGGGGTGACGTAGATCACGCGCGTATCGCTCGTGTCGCCAGGCTCGACGGCCAGCTGATAATTGTTGAGTTTGTTGACTCCGCTGACTTTCACGAAGTAGTTGCCTGCCGGCACGTCAACGAGCTCAGCAAACTCGCGATCTTCGCCCGACTTGCCCTCAGCGATCAGCTGTTGATTCGAGTCATACACCTCGATGTCGATATCACCGTGCACGCTGCTGTGACGAATGTCGACTTCGATGCTGTCGGGTCGAAGCAACTCGAACTCATACCAATCCACATCGCCCAAGGTTTCCAGGCTCAGACCATCGATGTGCAAGCCGGGGCCCGCTCCAAGAAACTTCGCATTGGAAAAGGAATTGTTCCCAGAGAAGCGATCCGTGAAGATGTCCTCGTCAGTAAACTCAAAGCTGGCGATTTCAAACTCGGCGATCGTAAAATTCTGACGCTTGAACAGAATCTCCACGAAAGCGTCCAGCCGAGCAGTGATCTGACCGCCCAAATCAAACGTGCCGGTCACGCCCAGCGGAATGTTGGCAATCAACTCGTCCAGGTGCACCTTGCCATCATTGTTGGTATCCACCAAATCGGCCGTGAGGAACAGATCGACGCCACCGGACACCCCGGCACCTGCAACGACCAGGCTCAGCTCGGCAGCCGCGTTGAGATTACCGAACAGCGTGGCCTCGACCACGTCTTCGCCCGAGCCGTCGGGATTGGCCGTGTCGCTGATGTAGAAGCCGTTGAACACATCCCACCAGTCGTCAGATTTGGAGGCCTGCTGGAAGCCGTGCGTATCAAAACCGACTGCCAGGTCGACCGACGCACCAACACTGCCGCTGATCGACGCAAACAGTGGAATCGGTGGGATGATCGGTCCGATCTTCACGATCGGGAACGGGAAACTGACTTCCAGTTTCGGCACGTCGTAGAGGAACAGGTCGACGTCTTGTCCCAACAGCAGCTGGAACACGCTTGTCGGGTCTTCCAGCAGTGGCAGCTCAATGCCCAGCGCCTTCAGGTCGTCGAAGAAATCGCCGGCGTCTTCGTCTTCTTCTTTCAGTTTGTCAACGGGAGTCATCGCCGGCGGCGTCTCTTCGGGCATCGCATTTTCGGTCGCCCCTTCTTCCCGCAAGTCGGTATCTTCGCCGCCTGGCTCGACGATTACAAAATCACCCAGCGGGATCATTAGTTGATCCGATACTTCCGGCACGCTGTTGATGGCCGAAATCAGATCAGCGATCGCCTCGACGTAGCCCGCCTCAGTTGCGTAGCCCAAGGCCTCGGCCACGTCGATCGGCGTGAGATCGAATCCAAAATCGCTCAGAATAGGCACGGGGCTGGTGACGAAGTCGACCACCGGCTGAATCGGTTCGGTGAACTTTTGGACTTCCTTCAGCACACCGTCGGCGAAGTCGGAGATGAACTCGCCCGCGTTGAGTGTAATATTCGTAAACGCGACCGTCGGCAACTCGCCTTCCAGATCGTCCTCCGCCTCGGGCGGATCGTTATTCTCGAGGAACGACCACAGCACGGTAAATTCCGAGCCAATCGATGGGAACCGCGTGTCACCCTCGAAACTCACCAATAGATCAAGATTCAGCTCCGCCTCACCGACCAACTCCACGTTGATCGCGTCGTCAACGTCGATATCGCCGGTGAAGAGCTTCTCGATCTCAGTCTCGACCATCTTGCCATCGTCGTTGGGATCTTCCGTGTCGTTGATCGGATCGAGGAAGTCAATCGCGAGGCCGGCGACGAACGAGCTCGGGTCGCGGCCATCCATGTCGACGTCCGCGCCGTCGTTGTTGGGATTGCCGTCGGCATCTTCATCCGAGACATCCAGCTGCAGGAACGCCAACTCGCCACGTGCTTCCAGGTCGGGGATGCGAACTTCCAGGTCGATCTCGATTTCGTCTTCTTGGTTGGTCAGAAGATAGAAGCCGTATTCGTTGCTTAAACCAAATGACAGATCCCAGTCGTAGCCGACGAGGATTTCCAAGTCGCCGTCCACGTCCAAGCCCAAGCCGGGCAGACCGATGTCGAAATCGATGGGCGTGTCGAGCACGGTTAGGTTTTGCCCCAGTTCCATGAAGAACTCGATCTCTTCGATCTTATTGTCCTGGTCAGCGTCCTCAGTGGTGAAGTGAATGTCGTCGATCGTCACGGTGCCGCTGAGATCACGATCTTTCAGAATGTTCAGACCGTCTGGGCCGACGGCCAAGTACAGGGCTGTCTGCAGCGCGGCAGCCGTGTTGCCTTCGGTCTCGCGGAAGCGATCGGTAATCTGATCGATCACATCTTCTTGCACTTCTTCCAGAAAATCGGCAACCTTGTTCAAGTCTTTACCAACAAACGGCAAGTCGAAGCCGCCCACTTTGCCATTGAATGCGTCGATCGCGATCTCAAACCAACCATCAAGTCCGTTGAGAATCGCTGTCACGTTGTCGACCAACCCGTTCTCTTGTTCTTGTTCCTCTTCCTCCAGATCAGGCACCACGACGGTCGTCGTGTTCAATGGGTCCGACAGGTCCGCGATGCGGAACTCGAAGTCGCCGATGTAGTCCGACTGGAAGGGGAAGAACATCGGCAACACGATATTCACCTGGCCGGTCAGGCTGGCCGAGGCATTCTCGAAGCCGATATCGCCCAGCATGATTTTGCCGTCGGACGTCTGTGCGTCCTCGTCGGTCAGATCGATGCGGAAGCTGGCTTTGTCGCGCGTCGTATCGTTGCCGTCTTCGTCGACCAGCAACTCACCATTGCGGATGAACAGGCCCAAGGGACCGATGTTCGCGCTAAAGTCGATATTCTGCGTATTGACTTCCGCCTGGGCGAGGAAGTGACTCGACTCGTAAATGAAGGGCAGAGGATTGATGCCGTTAGAGACATCGATGCCCAGCGAAAGCTGAAAATCGTAATCGACATCAAAATTCAACAAACCAGAACCGGAAATCCCGATGAGAACTTCTTCCGACGGTTGGCCTTGATCAATAAACGGAAAAGCCACTTGGAACGGCGTCTGATCCACCGCACTGTCGGCAAAAGTCAGATCAATGCGCACCGTGTCGCCATTGTCGGCCAGACTCAAGTCGAGATTCTGATCGGCCAGACCTAGCACGTTTTCCAGCCAAGACTCCACGTCTTCCAGGCCAGCTGCCGGATCGTTGTTCAGTTTCTCAATGACCGTCCCGAAGCTGCCGATCGCCTCGGAACTCTCCGACAGCGACTTGCCTAGTCCTGGGATCTCAAAGTTGCCGCCTTGTTGACTTTCGAAGTTCTCCAGGAAGTTTTGGACGAGACTAAACAGTGCCGCGAAACTGCCGCCATCGAGATTCTCGAATTTCTCCAGCTCGCTACCATCGATCAGCGTGACGACTGGGGAGCCTGTGCCGAGATCAGGCCAGCTGATCGTGAGTTCCGGACTCGTGGTTAGCGCACTGCCGAGCACTTCCGCGTCGAGCGGCAGAGAGACGTTCACCGCGCCGGTCAAACTCGGAAGATCCACGACCGTCGTGATGTCGACCGCCTGCGCTTCAAACAAGTCGAACAGATTCGCGCGACCGCCCGCCGTCTGGGTGAACGGGTTCTTGACCGACAACGAAAACGCAGCCGACGACGTGCCACTACCATCGACGATATCGGCACCAAGAAAACCGACTCGCGACGTGCCATCGATGTCCGCGGCACTGAGCGATGCCGAACCAGTGATCGTGGCGCTTTCGATGAAGGCGTGATTCGCCAGCGAATCGAAGGCCAGCTGTCGCTCACGGAAGCCAAGTTCCGTAACGATCGGATCGGTACTTGGTGGACCTTGTGGATCGTAGTCTGCAGCGCGGAGCTCAATCGCGGTGATCCCCGTCGACGTGCCGAGCGTGGAGAACGTTAGATGATTGTTGGCATCCAGCCCAGCCACCACAGAACTGCTTAGTCCCGCTGCCGAAATCGCTGCGTTCAGATCGCCAACCATCTCGGCACGCGTGCTGTTGCCACTGGTGGCCGCCGCCGATAGCGATACCGCCACGTCGCCGGCCAGTCCTAGATTGAGCACGAAGTTGGAATCCGCCGAGATTTGCCCATTTGCCGGCGCCGGTGCCGTCGAGGTCATCACGGCGCTTAAGTCATCGAGCGAAATTCCCAGCGTCAAATCCAAACCGCCAGTTGCGTTCAGCGCAGCCGTGCTTTGCGACTCGAGTTCCCGGACCGGGTCTAAGTCTGCGCTAAAGCCTACGGGAACATTCGTGGGTGCATGGTTGTGGTTGACGATCAAGCGATAGGTCAGTTCCTTGGTGGTCGGATTGTACTGCGTGTTGATCGTGCCGACGCCGACGCCCAGGGCGGCGGCCAGATCAGATGCCAATTCCTGCGCCGTCGCAAAGGTTGGCAGCTGGTTCGCGTCCAGTAGCGGCGCGATCAACCCCTCGTCAACCACGACGTCGAGCGGTGCCAGATCGCCCAGTCGGCTGCCGGCAAGTTCCACCCTCGCATCGAGTACTTCGCTATTGCCCAGTCCGTCAAGCCAATTGCTGAACTGATCCAGCACGCCCACGAAGCCAAACGAGCTGACGTTCGTGAAGCTCCGCACTTCGTCGTACGCCGCGTTGAACGCGAGCGTCGGCGGCGTAAAGGGATCGCTGGAATTGAAACTGATCACCGAATTGCCGCTCGGCGAGAAACCTCCCAGCGTCCCCGGATCGATCGTGACCGAACCGCTCGCCGTGCCCGATTCGGTCAGGGAGACTAGCGAAGTGAGCTCGGTGCTTTGCAACTCGTCGAGCGTCACCCGTCCTGCTGCATCGGAGTCGGGGTTGGCGATCCCCACACTCATATTCGCATCGAGCGCGAGGTTGCCGGCAGTCAGCTGGCCTGCAAAGAAACCAATGCTCGCAGGACCAGTAGCAACCGCGGGCACGTTGGCATCGACCTCTTGCGACAAGCTGGCCGAACGAATGAAGAACGCCTCTTCGTCCGTCAAGCCGGAAGCCAGATCGAGGCCGAAGCTGAAGTTGAACATGAGGGTCGAGCTGGCACCAATGGTCGAACTAAAGTCGATGCCCAGTGCATCCCCCTCGGGACCCAAGCTTGGATTGACCGATAACGCGCGATCGGCCTGGAACTCCAGATCGAACACAATTTCGTTACTCGCCGAGTCGAACCCGCCATCGACGTTGGAAACCGTGAGCGTGGCGTTGTCGAACGACGCATTGTCGAGCGCCTGAATCGCCGAGACCAACTCGTCGGTGGTCGGCGTCGGATCGCCGACCAGGTAATTCGCCACCGGCACGGCGAGGCCCTGATTCAGCAGATCGCCGAAATCGATCGATTCGCCCACCGACTGGCCAACCGTCGGCAATGATTGCGCGATCAGGTCGTGGTCGTCGAGCGCGTTGGCCCACGCCACCACGCCGTCCAGCCCGTCGGCTAGTTGGTCCTGTTGCCCCGTGGTGATCGCGACGCTCGACAGGCTCAGCACCCGGCGCGGTTCCAAGGCTTCCAATCGCAACGCGCGCGAACGATGGGTCGGTAACCTGTGGCCCGGCGACTTGCGCAGCCGTCGGCTTGGTTTACGTGGCTTGGAAGATCGACGCTTACGTGACACGGCTCCCCCCTTAGCGCTAGTCCGCTAGGTTAGGCATCTCACGGCATGCTGCGAGCTTGCCCCCGACAAGAGTGGCACAGACAAACCACAGGGCAACGACGAGAAGAGGGTGCCAAACCGAAGGTTTGCCGCACGCATCCTTTCGTTGTAATTGGTCTGTCTGCCGCTGGCAACAATAATCGTGAAATCAGGTGAACGACACGAGGACTGAAAGTCTCTGACACGCGTCTCACCGTCGGCGGCCCGCTCCCGACAGGTGCGGACGTTTTTTTTCTGGGTAGCGAAACGGTCGGAAAATGCGGGGCCGACGCCAATCATCCATCCGCTAAGCATGGCAGAGGAAAAGTCGCTTGCGTTCGCCCCCCCACTGGGGTTACGTTGGGGTTAGGGAGAAGAAATTAGCGCAATTGCCAGCAACCGCAGCGACGGGCTCCACCGAGGCGCGTCGTCTGAGTATGAACTCAGGAGGTTTGCTGTGATCTTAACTTGCTCAAACTCCCGATTCTCCGACTGCCCAGCTCTGCGTTGGCACTACTTGGTAGTTGCTGGCCAAGCAGCAGTTCTTTCGCTCGGTTTATTGCGGCGGTGCGTCATCATAAGGTTCCTAATCGTCACAGCGGTTGCCGCGTTGCTGAGTTCGCCATACGAAACAATGGCGGGAGTGGTCTACGAACAAACATCCCCGGCGGAGCCGTCAGGAGCCTTTAGTTCTCAGGATACGACTTCGGGGCAAGCGGTGGCAGACAATTTCCTTTTGACAGGAACTAAACCCGTCCAAGTACGATCGATTCGTCTGATTGGAGTGGGTACCGGAGATCCAGCAACGCAGCCGCAAGATGATTTTCGAATCCTGTTCTTCCAGCGCGACGGGGGAACGCCTGGGTTATCAGTGCCTGGTGGGGATTTCGACGGTGGCTTACTGACGATTAGAGCACCAACTGGCGGAATGGCAATAAACGGAAGCTTCGAACCCATTGAGTATCGCATTGATCTAGGTTCCGGAGTGTCTCTGCAACCAGGCACCGAGTATTGGGTGGCCGTGACCAATGATCCCGGCGTCGGATTCGGTTGGGGATGGGCACGAGCTGAGGGAGTTTTTGATTCAAATACGGCAGGCACAGCTGATAGTTTCACGAGTCCATCATGGACCATCTTTCAGAATGGCGGCATGTGGTTCGAACTCAACGATCACAACATCCCAGAGCCATCAACGCTGACCTTCCTGCTGATTGGTTTGTTTGCGGCAGCGGGGTATGGAGGTACGTTATGAAAAGACGATTCTTCATGGTGGTATTGCTTTCTTGCCTCGGTCATATCACTCCCACATATGGGGCGACCGTTTTTTCGCAAGCCGCTCCACCTGATCCGTCTGCAGCATTCAATTCCGATGTTAGTTCCGGCGGCCAAAAGATCGCTGACAATTTTGCATTAGCGGGTTCTGAAGCAATCACAGTTAGGTCCATTCGATTCATCGGCGGTTTTGGTAACACAGCTCCCCCTCCGAGCACGCCTGGACTGGATTCTCTGCCGTCCGACGCGATTAGAGTTATTTTCTTCGAAGACGCAGCAGGGCTCCCTGGAGAGCCGCTAAACGGCGGTGATTTTACGTTAGCCAATGTCGTGTCTCGCGTGCCTACGGGAGGGCCGTTGCTAAACAGTGTGTACGAACCGATTGAATATGGAGTGAATCTTGGAGACGGAATCGCGTTGGAGCCTTCCACTGCATACTGGGTGTCGATAACGAATGAACCCAGCGACAGTTTTTTCTGGGTGTGGGCAAGAGCGAACGGAGTAGTATTCGACTCTAAGCTTGCATCAACAATGGATAGCGTTACCGCAGGAAACTGGGTTGCAGGTGGTAGCGGCGGCGGCATGTGGTTCGAACTCAACGATCACAACATCCCTGAGCCATCAACGCTGACCTTGCTGCTGATCAGTGTGTTTGCTTCAGCGGGTTGCGGGGGTAGGTCATGAAGAGGTTTGCATGCGTAATCGTGGTATGTCTTGGTCTCGCCTATGCGAGCAATGTCCCAGCAGCCGTAATCTACAGTCAAGCAATGCCCGCGGAGCCGCATGCTGCGTTCGCGTCGAGTGAGTCTTTTCCAATCTCCCAAAAGATCGCTGACAATTTCGCTTTTGATGGAGATCAAGACAAAGTTGTGCGGTCATTACGATTCATCGGCGGATCAAATACAAGTGATGCGCTGACTGACAACTTCCATATTGTATTCCTTGAGGATGGGGGAGGGCTTCCTGGTCTTCCGATTCAGGGTGGTGACTTTAGCATAGGCCAAGCATTCAGTAGCAGCCCTACAGGTGGACAACTGCTTAACGGAGTAACAAGCCCAATTCTTTACGCCGTCAACTTGCCTCAGGAAGTGAGGTTTAGCCCCAACACCACATATTGGGTTTCAATAACTAACAGTCCATTGCTGAGTCCCGGGTGGATATGGGCAAGGTCACAAGGGACGTTTGATACCAGGATCGCTTCAACAACCAATGAGATAACGACAGGCCCCTGGGTACAGGGCAATAGTAGCGGCGGAATGTGGTTTGAACTCAACAATCACAACATCCCAGAGCCCTCAACGCTGACTTTCCTGCTGATCGGTTTGTTTGCGGCAGCGGTCTATGGGGGTAGGTCATGAAGAGATTTCTATTACTGGTTGCCATTGGTGTGGGTTTGTTCCTGCCAGACTTATCGCGTGCCGACACCTTCGGCTCCGGGGAAAACACGTTCGAGATTGAGTTTGTCACGATCGGCGATCCGAGAAACGCTGCCGACCCTGAGGGGCAAAACTTTTTTGGGGCCGTGCCGTACGATTACCGTATTGGGAAGTACGAGATCTCCGAGGACATGATTGACAAGGCGAACGCTCAATCTCTGCTCGATGGGGACCCGCTCGATCTCTCACATGCTGGACGCGGGGCCGACAAACCGGTGACCAACATCTCTTGGTTTGACGCTGCTCAATTTGTGAACTGGCTGAATACTTCTCAAGGGCATGCTCCCGCTTACAAGTTTGTGGAGGTTCCCGACCCAATACGACCGACCCGACCACCGACTGTGGAATTTGCGCTTTGGGAGCCGGGGGACGAGGGTTTCAATTCCGAAAACCGCTTCCGTAATGCAAACGCGAAGTATGTGGTTCCGACTACAGATGAGTGGTACAAGGCGGCGTTTTTTGACCCCCAACTGGGCAGTTACAATCGTTTTCCCACGGGCGACGGTTCTTCACCGATTGCAGTCTTAAGCGGAACCGACCCAGGGACTGCGGTGTTTTCCTCTGGGCCAATCCGCCCAGATGAACCAGCGGACATCATGCTAGCCGGTGGTGCGAGCCCTTATGGGACGATCGGCCAAGGAGGCAATATTCGGGAGTGGCTGGAGACAGAGATTGACCGACTCAATGATGACGCTCTTGGTAGACGGGGGGCTGCAGGGGGGTTCTGGGAATCGTCGCTAAGTCCACTCACCTCAACAACACCTCTCGGTAGTTTTCCACCGAACAGTTCGCGGATTAGTACGGGTATTCGTGTGGCGGTTGTAGCAGGTTGTAGCAGAGCCATCGTCGCTACTACTGATAACGTTGTGTTGTTTATTCCGAGGTCACCGATGAACAGAATCTTGATGGTCTTCTCGTTGGGTGTTGGGCTACACGTTTCCGGCACCGCGCTGGCTGACACTTTCGGCTCTGGGGAAAACGCCTTCGAGATTGAGTTCGTGACGATTGGCGATCCGGGGAATCCAGCGGATACCACAGGTACTCCCAACCCGGCAGGAGCTGTTGCTTACGACTTTCGTATGGGGAGATACGAAATCTCCGAGCAAATGATAAACAAGGCAAACAGGCAGTCGCTCATTGATGGGCAGCCCCTAGGCATTACTATGGACAATCGAGGTCCTGACAAACCGGCGACGCGCATGAGTTGGTTTGATGCCGCACGGTTTGTGAATTGGCTCAATCTTCAGCAAGGCGTTATGCCAGCTTACAAGTTCGATGGCGACGGTAATTTCCAACTGTGGGATCCGGAAGACATAGGTTTCGATATGAACAATCGCTTCCGGAACTCCAGAGCGAACTATTTCCTGCCCAGCATTGATGAATGGTACAAGGCTGCGTTTTACGATCCTCGTACGCTGGACTATTGGGATTATCCCACCGCGACTGACGTCCCTCCGTTGGCAATAGAAAGCGGGAGAGATTTCGGTACTGCAGTTTGGAATCAGTCTTCTGGGCCTGCAGACATTACTCTTGCTGGAGGAGAAAGTGCACTCGGAACCGTTGGACAAGCAGGAAATGTATTTGAGTGGCTTGAGACGCCCGCGAATGGAGCGACAGATGTCATTCCGGTCCCCGATGTAAGGGCCATCCGAGGCGACGACTGGGGACTCGTGTCTACCCCATTTGTCTTGAGTGCATCTGCCGACGCAGGGGACCGGCTGAGTTCATTTCCCGCTGCGTCGTTGGGATTTCGGGTTGCAGCTGTTCCGGAACCACAAACCGGAGCAGTTCTTGCCGCCGCTATTGCCCTCTGCTTCGCATCACGCCCGGCAGCCTTTCGGGGCTTGATCTAACGCTCGGCAGATAGTTATGATGATAACTATCTGAAGGTACCTCTCAAATTCTCGCGGCCAAAGGCACCGGCTGCGCTCGAGACTCGCTGGGCGGAGTGATGCTGCAGTACGACTTTGAACAGAGTGTGGGCTTCTGGCTGGTCACCGCGCATCAGGCTTACATTCGCTCGTTTCAGCAGGCGCTCGCGCCGCATGGCATCACCTTCCGGCAGGCGCAGGTGCTCGGTTGGTTGGCGGCGGAGGGGCCGCTGTCGCAGCGGGAACTGGCGGAGCGGATTCTGATCGAGCCGCCCAACCTGGTCGGCGTGCTCGATCGGATGGAGGCGGCCGGCCTGGTCGAGCGTCGGCAGTGCCCCGAGGATGGCCGTCGGAAACTGATTCACCCGTTGCCCGCCGCCGAAGAGACCTGGCGCGTGGTCGCGGCCTGCGGTCGCTCGATTCGCACACGAGCGGCGGAGGGCATGAGTGCGCGCGATCTCTCGCAGCTCAAGAAGCTGCTGGGCAAACTGCGCGAGAACCTTACAGTTACTGAAGTGGTCGAAGCGTGATGAAACAGCCTTTGCACAAATTCGTTCGGTTCGTGGTGATGGCGGGCTTGCTGATTGGGGGGAGCCACGTCGCGCGTGCCCAGTTCGGCGCGCCACCGGGCGTAGTCGTCGCACCGGTCGTCGAGCAAACCGTCGCGCCGACCCAGTCGTTCGTGGGCACGGTCGAACCTCTGCGTCGCGTCACGATCGGCAGCGCAGTCGACGGCCGTGTGGTGAGCTTCGCCGTCGATGAGGGCGACCGAGTTGAGCCGCGGCAAGCGCTCGCCCAATTGCTCACACAAACGATCTCGCTGGAGCTCGCCACGGCAAAGGCGGAACTCGAACTGCGCCGGCAGCAACTTGCCGAATTGCGGAACGGTTCACGACCTGAGGAAATCGCCCAAGCGCAGGCGCAAATGACGGCGGCCGAGGCGCGGCGCGAATTCGCCCAAGCACGTCGGGAGCGGGCGAAGGCGGTGTATAGCTCGCGCGGCGCGATTTCCGACGACGAGTACGAAGAGGCAATCGCGCTGGCGACCGAAGCGGAGCAAAAGTTCCTCGAAGCCGAAGCCGCTCATGCGTTGGCCGTCGCCGGTCCACGTATCGAAGTCATTGCCCAGGCGGAGGCGCAGGTCGCGATGCAGGAGGCGACGGTCGAGAAGCTGACCGATCAGATTACCAAGCATACGATCATCTCGCGGTTCGCCGGCTACGTCGTGACGGAACACACCGACGAAGGCGCCTGGGTCAATCGCGGCGATCCGGTGGTCGAGGTCGTCGCGATCGACGAGGTGGAAGTCATCGCCCAGGTGGTCGAGAGCGAAGTCGGCTTCATCGAGCCCGGCCAAGAGGTCGATGTGGAATTGCCGGCGCTCGCGGACCGACGTTTCCGTGGGAGCGTGACCGTGACTGTGCCGCTGGCGGACAGTCGTTCGCGGACGTTTCCCGTCAAGGTGCGGGTGAAGAACGAAATCACGGCCAGCGGACCAACGCTGAAGCCGGGCATGCTCGCGCGGGTCGAACTACCGACCGGCGGCGCGACCCAGGCGCTGATGGTTTCCAAGGATGCTGTCGTGCTCGGGGGTCCGGCACCGATGGTGTTTGTCGTCGATACCGCGGAAGCAGCCGCTGGCAGCGGAAAGGTGCGCCCTGTGCCGGTGAAGTTGGGCCTCGCGAGCGGTCCCCTGGTGCAAGTGAGCGGCCCCGTCAAGCCCGGCGAGTTGGTCGTCGTCGAAGGGAACGAACGACTCCGTCCTGGCCAGGAGGTGCGTATCGCAAGCCAGTCCCAAGCGCAAGCACCGAGCAAATAGGCATCCAGGCGACCGAATCTACGGTGGCTACGTTGGCCCCGCATCTCCAAACGCAACACGGGCAGAGACTTGAGAACGACGACACGAATGAACAGTAATACCAATGAACCTCGTTGAGACTTTTATCAACAACCCGGTGAAGGTGTCGGTCGGCGTGTTGCTCGCCGCGCTGTTCGGTTGCGTTGCGCTGTTGCGGATGCCGATGCAGCTGACGCCCGAAGTCCAGACGCCCACAATCACGGTGACCACGCGCTGGCCAGGGGCCAGTCCGCAGGAGGTGGAGCGTGAGATCACCGTCGAGCAGGAAGAGCAACTCAAGGGCGTCGAGGGCGCCCGCAAGCTGACCAGCGAGAGCAGCGACTCGCAATCGACGATCACCATGGAGTTCAACGTCGGCGAGGATATGGATCAGGCGTTGTTGAAGGTGAACAGCCGCCTGCAGCAAGTGCGTGAGTATCCCGAGAATGCCGACCAACCGGTGATCGTCACGGCCAACTCGTCGAGTCGACCCATTGCTTGGTTCATTCTCAGCGCCGCGCCTCCCACGCCGGAAGAATTCGCGGCCTTTGCCGAGGCGCATCCCCACTTGCGCGACGAGGTGCAACGCATCGTCGCGACGCATAACATCGGCTTGCAGCTGTTGCGGATTCGTCGGTTGGCGGCCGAGCATCCGGAAGCGGCGGTGCTTTCACCTCCATCAGACTTGGAGGTGCCCACGCTCAAACGATTCGCTGAAGATGAGATCGAAGCCCGTTTCGAGCGGGTGTCGGGCGTGTCGCAATCGAACGTGCTCGGCGGCTTGGAAGACGAACTGCAGGTGATCGTCGATCCGGAAAAATTGGCCGCCAGGCAGGTGACGCTTACCCAGGTCCGCGACGTGTTGCGTGCTCAGAACCAGGACACGTCGGCCGGTGATTTTTACGAAGGCAAACGACGGTGGGTCGTACGCTCGCTCAACGAATTTCGTACTCCCGAACAGGTCGAGCAGCAACTGCTCACCGTTCGCGACGGTTCGCCGGTGTACGTGCGCGATGTGGCGGAGGTGCGCCTAGGGTACAAGAAACCGCAGGGCCTGGTGCGTCGCTTCGGTGAAGCCTGCATCGCCGTCAACTGTATCCGCGAGACCGGTGCCAACGTGCTCGACGTGATGGAGGGCCTTCGCGCCGTCAACCAACAGCTCAACGACGACGTGCTCGGGCCGCGCGGACTGCGATTAACCCAGGTGTATGACGAAACGGAGTACATCAACTCGTCGGTCGATCTGGTGCAGAACAATATCTTCGTCGGCGGCGCGCTGACGATGCTCGTGCTCATGGGGTTTTTGCACTTTGGTGCGCGGGCGCTCGTGGTTGGGCCACTCGTGCTACTGTCCGCTCTCGCGGCGGTGTTTGTCTCGCCGTGGTGGTTTGTGGCGTGCCTGGTAATCGTGATCCTCGCTGGCTTCTGGTTCGCACGCGGGGCGCTGGTCGTTGGATTGGCAATTCCGGTCAGCATCGTCGGTACGTTCCTCGTGTTGAGCCTATTGGGGCGATCGCTTAACGTCATCAGCCTGGCCGGCTTGGCGTTTGCGGTCGGCATGTTGGTCGACAATGCGGTGGTTGTGCTCGAGAACATCTTCCGCCGTCGCGCGCTGGGCGAATCGGCCACCGTCGCGGCGATTCGCGGTACTCAGGAAGTGTGGGGCGCGGTGATCTCGTCTACGCTGACCACGATTGCTGTGTTCCTGCCGGTTGTGTTCGTTGAAGAACAGGCCGGGCAGTTGTTCCGCGATATTGCGTTGGCGATCAGCGCCGCCGTGGGGCTGTCGCTGATTGTCTCGGTCATCGTGATCCCCACCGCTTCGTCGCGCCTGTTGCGTCGTCGCGACGAAGATGACGCTTCGGCACCGTCCAGCCCCGGTGCAATCAGCCGCTTCGGTTCAGCGTTCACCGCTGGAGTGGTTGGTCTGAATCGGTGGATTCAGGCCCGCACTTACCGTCGCGTGGCAACCATTCTGGTACTCGTTGGCACTTCGATCGGGCTGAGTTATCTGTTCTGGCCGCGTGTGGAATACTTACCGACCGGCAATCGCAATCTGGTATTTGGTATTATCCTCCCACCGCCCGGCTACAACATCGACCAACTGATGACGTTGGGCGAAACGGTCGAGCGCGATCTCCAACCGCTGTGGGACATCGACGTCAACGATCCTGCTGTCCACGAAGGCGAGCGACCCGCGATCGGCGACTTTTTCTTTGTCGTCCGTGGCCGCAGTGTGTTCCTTGGCGTGCGTGCCCTCGATCCGCTGCGTTCGGGCGAACTTGTGCCGGTCGTCTCGGCGGTTGGTGCGAAACTCCCCGGTGCGTTCGTCGTCGCGAAACAATCCAGTCTGTTCGAGGACGGGCTCACAGCCGGCCGCACGATCGATATCGAGATCGCCGGTCCCGACGTCGAGCGGCTCGTCAAGTTAGGCGGCGTCGCGCTCGGCGGTGTTTCGCAGTCGATTCCCGGAGCCCAGGCGCGACCCGTGCCGAGCCTCGACCTATCCAGCCCCGAAGTGCACGTGACACCGAAGCTGATGCAGTCGGCCGAAACTCAGGTCACCGCCTCGGACATCGGCTTCGCGGTCGATGCGCTGGTCGATGGCGCCTACGTCGGTGACTACTTCCTGGACGGGAAGAAGATCGACCTCACCGTGATTGGCGAAACTCGTTTCACCGATCGAACGCACCGCATCGGCGCCGTGCCGATCGCGACGCCACTCGGCCAATTGGTACCGCTGACGGCGCTGGCAGACGTCTCACTGGCGAGCGGGCCCGAGCAAATCAATCATCGCGAACGCGTCCGTGCGATCACCATCGAAGTCTCACCGCCACCCGAAGTCGCGTTGGAGCAAGCGATGGTCATCATCCGGGAGGAAGTCGTCCCCCAGATGCAGGCCACCGGATTGCTCGAAGGCCCCTACACCGTCACACTCGCGGGCACGGCCGACAAGCTTCGCGAAACGTGGACCGCGCTGCGTTTCAATATCGCGCTAGCGCTATTGATCACCTATCTGCTGATGGCTGGTTTGTTTGAATCGTGGCTTTACCCCCTCGTGATCATTCTTACCGTGCCGCTCGGCGCCGTGGGCGGCGTGATTGGCTTGTGGGTGCTGAACTTGTTTGTGATCCAACCGCTCGATGTGCTGACGATGCTGGGCTTCGTGGTGCTGATTGGCACGGTCGTGAACAATCCGATTTTGATTATCCATCAATCGCTCAATCTGATCCGCGACGAAGGCATCGACCCGCATCAAGCCGTGCTCGAAAGCGTACGCACACGGGTGCGACCGATCTTCATGACGACCACCACCACGCTGTTGGGCCTGGCACCCTTGGTGCTTTTTCCTGGCGCGGGCAGCGAACTCTATCGTGGCCTCGGCAGCGTCGTGCTGGGAGGGCTCGTCGTGTCGACGTGCTTCACCCTGCTGGTGGCACCAACACTTTTCACGCTCGCGCTAGACACGAAGGACTTGCTCTTCGGCCGTCGCGCTGCCGCATCAGTTGCCTCGTCTGCTCCCTTGCCCACGCCGGTGGATTCGACCAATGGCGTTACTTCTCACCCCGCACCACAGCCCCAACCCGCGGCGGCAACGGGGAACGATTAAGCCTCTAGCGCGGCATTCGACCACGCCCCCCGATTGGGGTTTTGACACACGTTTGAAATCGTAGCGCGCGCCTCAAAAATCGGAGTACTTTTTCGCTGCCAATCGCGTCTAGTTGTTTCACAGCAAGGAGTTACGACATCCCCATCGCAACAAACACCCCGACTTTTCGGACTCGGATGCCTGAATGTGTTCTAAAACGATTCTTCGTGATCGCCATAAGCCGTTGCTGATGAACAGTTTGCGCGCGTGTCGATTATTTGGGCCTGTGTCCTAATAATCCTGTGCCTGCGGAACCAGCCACCCGACGCATCCTGTCATCGTATCGAAGCATCTCCAATGAAATTGCCAAAGAACCGGTGACCTATCTCAAGGCACCGCCATTCTAACGGAAGTGCTGGCCCAATTTCAGCAACGATTTTTGGGCCAGCAGGGATTTCGAACCGGCGCTGATCTACTGCTGATACTTCTGACAATTAATCTCACACTTCGGTAGCGCCTCGCGAAGGCGATTCAGTTCAGCTGGAGAAGTACGATCAGGTGGCAGGATCAAGAGCTCGAGGTTAGACAGCCCGTGCAAGTGCCGCAAGCCGGCATCGGTCACCTGTGTCCCATCCATCAATAGCGTCTTTAGTTTGCCGAGCGTCCCAAGCTGGGCTAAGCCTTCGTCATCGACTTGCGTCACGTCGAGCATCAGATGCTCCAGATTACACAGCTCCGAGAGGTGTTGCATCCCGCTCCCTGTCACATTCGTATGGCGGAGATTGATGTGCTCAAGAGATCGCAGCTGGCTCAAGTATTGTAAACCTTTGTCGGAAATCTGCGTACGTTCCAGACTTAGGCTACGCAGTAGTACATTTTGGTTTAGATGCTTTAGACCCTCATCCGTAACGTTCGTTCCTCTAAGGCTAATTCCCCGTAGATTTGCTATCCTGCTAAGAGATGCAACGCTTTCATCACCAACCTCGGTATTGCTGACATTGAGGCTCCACAGAGTCGTGAGCTCAGCTAAGCTAGCGAGGCCGGCATCGGTGACTTGTGATCTACCCATTTGCAGTACCTCGAGTCGTTCGAACGCTTTGAAACGAACCACGTCGTCGTCATTGATGTTGACTTGTTGGCCCGTGGAGAACATTAGCCTCTTGATGTCAGTGAGCCCTTTTGTCATCTGAAGCACAGCGGCTCGCTCCAGGTCACCATAGTTCGAGACTTGATCCAGGTCTTGATGTGCAATTGCGAATGCATCGAACGGATCCACACCACGTCGAAACTCCACTGCTTCCGCCTCTGCGAAGAAATCACCGCCAAGCAGGTCTGTAAGTGCTGTTTGGGCTGGCCTTTGCTTGCCGTGATAAATCACGTGGCCACCGGCATCACGAACCGCCTTGATGGCGACTGCCTGCTGTCTGCTTTCTCGCATCTGCAACGATAGCCAGCCAAACGGCAATGCAATTGCCACAGTCGCGAGCAGCAGCGAACTCAAGCGATAACGAAACTGCGAACGAAGCCGTTTACTGATCAGGCTGCAGAACACTATGCCCAAGAGAATGCAGGCAAGTGCTGCGATGGTTACCAGCACTGGCCAGCCTTTCGGATAGTCATCCAGCCAGCCGGAGCGTTCAGAGAGTATCACCAAGCCCTCGACGGTGAGCAGACCCGCGAGGAGTTTGTCTGCCAACGGAAAACGCCCGCGTGGTTCCGATTGAGGGGGCTCCGTGCTGGTCGCCTCTGCTGACATCTGCTCTGCTCCCGTTCATTGCAGTGCGAGTAGACCATCCAATATATAGTGAACGTCGCGCGTCTGCTTGCCCGACCCACGGAATGTATCGACGAAATGCCCTGAGCATCAGGCTTGGCGAAAGCACTTCATCAAAAAGCGGCCAAAGACCTCAGGCCTTGGCGTGAGGAACTTGCCGGCAGCGGGTCAATCTAGCGATGGTTTCCGCGGTCTTCGACTGAAGAGACAGCAGCTTGTCGCGACCAAGCTACCAAACAGGAAGGCGGACGGTTCAGGCACTACTGTCACAGTGAAGAACTGGTCGCCTGGGATTTCGCTCAGGTCGAAAGACGTTTCTCCACTGAAGAAAAACCCAGTACCATCCGAACCTAGATTTCCAGTTCCGGCCGGTAGACCGCCGAGGAACTGGTTAGAAACAAAATCATGGTCGGAATTGTTGATGAAGGCGGTGATCTTGATCTCATCACCAACGGCGGGAAGTCCCAGATCTTCAAGATCAATTTCCAACTCAATTCCTGTGGTAACAGAAGTTGCTGCAGACTCGCTAGCCGCGCCGGTTCCTGCTTCAATTCCATCAACATTGCTGTTGTCAAACCCAACTTCAATCGGAGCGGTGTTAGCCCCGGTGCCTGTTGTCCCGCTCGTTTCGGCTGTTGGGTCGAGCACGCCAAGATACTGGCTCGAGCTTCCAGCCAACACGCCATAGTCAACGTCCATCCGGTTTTCCGAGCCCGTAAACCCGTGCCGGACGATCAGGACGAAGTCGGCAAAAAAACCAGCATCGAACGTAGTTTCAAGTCCAGGCACGCTGCTCATCTTCGCAAACATGCCAGGATCTGACGGAAACGGAGATGGATCAATCACGGGATTCGTGCCGAAATTGGCCGTATCCGTATCGAGCACGTTCTGTCCGCCCGGACGTGAGTCAAAGAAGATTACCAGCTTGTTGAAGTTATCTTCCAAGTTACCAGTCAGAGCCAAGGACAGCTTCTTGCTCGTGGTGCGCGCGTAGGCTGCGTTCAGTTCACTCCCCTTATCAACACCATTGTTGTCCCCGAAATCAGTCTGAACCGTTTGAATTGCCAGCGGTGTCCCGTAGTTATCGCCAGCTATGGAACCATCTACCAGCACGGCCTGCGACAAGCGTACGCTCACACAGATAAGGAACGTGGCCATGCCGGTGCACCGTAAGATCAGTTGGGAAAGCGTCACGATGTCACCATGTCGATGGGTTTGTAGGAGTCACGGAATCTCGCCGCACGCAACCGGCAGTTGTCAGCCGAAAATGACCAACCGGTTGCAGCCCAGATTGTAGGTTTGGCGAATAGCTAACGCAAGAATTTCCCTAAGTCGTTGTGTATCATTCGATTTCGGTGCGCTGAACATCGGGTCGGCACGTCGGATCACGTGAATGATAATTGTGTCGGTCGCGGTTGCTGACAGCGGTTTCTGGAGAATCCCAGCTAAGAATTTGACACGGTACTGGCCGTCATTCAGAATCGGTCTGGTGGTAACGCCCACGGCGTCTGATTTTCTTGAGATGCCGAGGGGACGAAGCAATTGGGGCCAGCGTGCGCGTCAGTAGGGGAGAGAGAATGAAGAATCTGAATTCCATTGCGTGGATAGTTCTTGTGGGATTGTCAGCGATTATAGGCAATTCCTCCAGAGCGTGGGGTGATCTTATGGTCAACCTCAGCGGAGTGCCAGGCGCGGGTACCGTGGATCTAGACATCAGCGGCAATCTGGCGGGCGCGATACTCTTTGGCGGGCTGGGCGGTGCCGCGGTCGATCAGTTTGTAGTGTTGGCCCCCGGTACGTCCAGTGCGGGCCGATTCGCATGGTTTGATCGACCCACGGTCGCCGGTGCTCAGGTTAATCGTCTATTCCTCGCGAGTTCGCTGTCCGCTGGCACATTCGTCTCAAGCGATTTGGGCCCCGTCCCCACAAACCTCAATGTCAGCGAAGCGTACGCCCTCAATCTCTTTGATAGCGGAGGTGGCTTGCTCTTGGATCTAATTGAAACCGGTAGCGGTGCGCCGACGGAAATTAGCTTCGATGACGAGGTGAGTTATCCCTTCGACATCACGAGCTTTAGCACGGGCACTTGGACTTGGGGCACTCCGGGCGGCACGACTGGTGACGGTGCTACGCTCACAATCTCGGCTATTCCCGAGGCGTCTGCCTTCTTGTGCGTAGGTACGATAGGCCTAGTGCTGGCGGGGCGGAGCAGCCGCGGGCGAATCTGATCGAGGGCAGCACGGATCAGTCGACCGCGGTCGATATCTCATTCGCGAACTCTAGTTTTACCCGTTGATGACGGGAAAGACCCGAGAGACAAATCGGCTTGCTCCTTGCCGCAAGCGATCCCCAAACGTGCCCGGCTCCATTTTCGGAGCGGACAGCGTCGATTGTAGACAAGTGTCGATGCTACCGACGTGTTTTTTCGTCTCTCGCAACGCGTGGCGATCGCGCGAGCGCCCGGCAGTTCCAAAGCGGACCCTCTCCGTCGTGGCCATGTTGACGAATCTTCGCAATCCGCCCGCGTCGCGATCGCGTGGCCATGTATCCGGCTAAAGACCTACGCCCGTCGGCGATGTGTCACCCCCAACAAAGTCGCCAACATCAGCAGCAGCTGCGCAGTGGGTTCGGGAATGACACTGAGCACTGCTGACTCAGCGCCACGGTCTCGCCCATCCCGTGAGGTCAAAACGGAAGGAATTTGGCATTTTTTTGGCTATTTCTGAGAATTGTGCCTGATTTTCTGTGGTGGCGGACTTCATATTCGTGGTGGGCTCATTACGGACTCGGATCTAGGCAAAATACGGAAACTACATGAAAGAGCAACCGGAATCACCGCGGCTGGATGAGTTTGTACTACTTTATTCGACCCATCATCCGGGTGTGTACTCGTACGTACTCACGCTGGTGGGGCAAGAAGAGGATGCTGAGGAAGTTCTGCAAGAGTCGATTACTCGCGCGTGGGAATCCTTCGGGAGTTTTGAGCCCAATTCCGACTTTCGTGCCTGGCTCAAAAAAATCGCGTTCCACCAAGTCCTTGCGCTGAGGAAGCGACGGAAACGACTTCCTCTCTCGCTGTCGATGGCGGCATTGCAAGAGATCGCCGAGTTGCACGAGGGTCGCTACGCGAAGCTGGAAAGCGAAGGATTAAGCGCGCTGAGGGAATGTCTACGTGCGCTGCAGACGGACGACCGTCTGACGATCTCGGCCTGTTATCAACCGGGTGTCAAGACAGCGGAAGTTGCTCGCGAACTCGGGCGGCCAGCGAGCACGGTCTACAAGCACTTGAGCCGCATTCGGTTTCGATTGCTTGATTGCATTAACGGGAAGCTCAGCCTCGAAGTTGGTTCTTAAGGTCCAACCAATGGGAAGCAACAACTTAGAATTTGATAAGCTGGTCGCAGGATTCTTGTCGGGGACCATCTCTGAAGAGGATAGTGCGAAGTTATCGCATTATCTTGAGTCTTCTCCCGAATGCCGCAAGCGATGGGTAGAGCACCTCAGCCTGCATGCTTCATTGCGCACCATGCACCAAAGCGACTTCGGGCTCGAAACCGCGGGTCAGCTTACGGTTGCTACTACGGAACCAAGTGGCACGAGCGCACAGCGCCGCTACCGAAATCGAGTTCTGTTGGCTGCATCGTCGCTTGCCGCTTCGTTGCTCATTGCAGCTTTGCTGTACGCTTGGGTGGGTCGTGATGACCGCGTACTTGTTGAAGGTACGGACGAAACGGAAGCACGACCAACGGACTCTTACGTCGCGGTCATTGTCGATACCGAAGATGCGCGCTGGAGCTTGGACTCTCGTGGTAGTATTGGCACAGAAATGCAGGCGGGTGAAGCGATCCATCTGACTTCAGGGTCCGTGCGGCTCGATTTGCCAGTCGGTGCTACCGTGAGCCTGAAAGGGCCAGCGCAGGTCACTCTCACCGGCAAGGAATCACTCAAGTTGCATCACGGTGATCTTGCCGCACGAGTGACTAACGACGAAGTCCGTTTGCAAGTAGAGACCCCATCCGGACGTATCGTTGACCTGGGGACCGAGTTTCTGGTTTCCGTTAGTGAGTCCGGCTTTGGCACTGTGCAAGTATTGGATGGCGAGGTAGAGGTCTACAACGATAACGTCAAGACGCCACAGCGATTGTCGGAGGGGGAGCAACTAGAACTCTCTCCACAGAACATTGGCGGCAACGTAGAAAAGCTCTCGCTTGAAAAGGACGCGGTAGCGCAGGTTGGATTCTTGCGTCGCGGTGATCGAACCTCCGCGGTGCTCGCCCACTGGCGTTTTGGGGAGGTCGGGCCTTTTGGTCCGAATAAACAATATGACTGCTTTCGGGACTCCTCGATCCATGGACATCACCTCGAATGGTACAGCAATAAGAGCACGTACCTGTCAAGCGCAGGTGGCGAAGAAGGCTATCCCCTACGACTGACAATCGCCAACGACCGCAAGGTGCTCCAGTTGGATCAGCGCGTGGGCTGTGATTGGATTGTCTTCATCGAAGGGAGTGCAGATATCACGGACAAGATAGAACATGTGCCGGCGGTTCATCGCGCTTTTACACTATCCGCCTACACCGTCGAAGCTGTGTTTCGAACTTCGCGCGATGAGAAGCAGGCGTTGGTCACTTACGGACCGCGGTTCAATTTGCTGATCGAGAATGGTCAGCTCTATTGGCAAGCCGCAGGCCGAGAGTTATCGCTCGGTGAGGTCGGAGAGTTTTGCGATGGACAGTGGCATTACGTCGCCGCATCCATCGACGAACAGCAGCGTGTGATGTCGCTTCGTAGCTTGAGCGGTGGCAGTTCTGGCTTTCAGCGTAAGGAGGGGCCGGCAGCCCGCATGGCCTCCAGTTGGCGCAATCTGTCGATCGGAGGTGATCGTTGGTTTCGAGCCAAGTCACGCAAAGAGAGTAAGTCCGGAGTTCAATCAAACACCTACAGAGGCGTTTCTCCCGGCCAACTATTCGGACCCGAATTTGTTGGCCAGATCGATGAAATCAGAATTGCGAATCGAATCTTAGCGGACGAGGAACTCCTAGCCTTCCCACAATTTCAAGACGATCGAGACAGCCACTTGTCTTTGGAATGACTAGGCTGCCCCCTTTCTCCGTTTCTTGTTCCCGAGAGGTTCCGAATGAAGTTTGCAACTTTGGGCGATGGTTTTCTTGTCTTCGAAACCTGCATTTTGGAGTGGCTGCGCGTACTCCGGGGCAACTGTAATGGATTCCGTAAGGAAGTATGTTATTGCCACCAATTCCACCAACAATCATGAACAGCACTCAGCCCAATCCGCTTCCTGGTAAACGGCCTCGGAGATCAGTCGCCTTTCCGACTATGGTGTCGTGCGCGTGTTTGTTGTTCACGATCACTGGTTGCACGGGCGGTGGATCGTCGGAATCGTCGTCCATTGATGAGTCGAAGCTTCAAGCGTTGGCAAAAATCTACAGCTACGCTGCACAAGACAAACGAACACCTCCACAGGGTTGGAGTGATTTGGACTACTTGATTCAGCAGAGCGATATCGCCGATCCAGAGGCCTACTTCGTCTCCTCGCGTGATGGGAATCCGTACGTGGTGATGTGGGGACTCGATGCGGGGCAGCTGGCGCGGGGCCATAACGTTGTGATCGCCTATGAGGCTGAAGGAACACAAGGCAAACGCTGGGTGGTGACAAGCTCGACCCGCGCCCAAGAGGTTACTGAAGAGGTATTCAACAAGCTGACGGTAATTGACGGAAAGACGGCGAGTCGCTGAATTTCGATTTCTAGGAGGAGAATTCTTACTATGCGTTCAGATCGCGTGTTGAAGGTGAATACGAACTCCCCGGCAGCGATTCGTCGACGGGAGGCATTTACTCTCGTTGAACTGCTCGTGGTGATCGCCATTATCGGCGTCCTGGTGGCGCTGCTTCTGCCAGCTGTTCAGGCGGCCCGAGAGTCTGCCCGTCGAACCGACTGTTCCAACCGGCTCAAGCAGCTTGGCATCGCAACGATGATGCACGAGGACACCTACGGTTATCTTCCGTCCGGCGGCTGGACCTGGACCGTCCCGCGTGAGAAGGATGTCAGTGGCAAACCGTTGTCCTTGGAGAAGCAGTCTTGGGGTTGGCGATACCAGCTACTGCAATTCATTGAGGGGGGCGCGTTATGGGGAGTTCCGAATGACCAAGAGGTCCGGGCCGCGACGCCGCCACTAATCAACTGCCCGAGCCGCCGGTCGCCGGACCTAATGACGACCACCAGCATTAGCATTCCTGGCGTCACGACCACGGTGCTGGGAGATTATGCCGGCAACGGTGGCGACACGGATGAGAATGGCAGCAATCAAAAAGGCGTGACGCCTGATCCAACCTGCAGATGCGCCTTCCATACCGGTGCCATCCCCTGGGTACGGCCATCTAATACAAGTTACTCGGGTGCCCGTTTGAATAACTCGCTGGTGCGCTTGTCGATGATCGAGGACGGCACGTCGAACACGATGCTGATCGGCGAAAAGTACGTCAACAGCATGCGCTATGACGGCGGCACCTGGGGCGACGATGCGGGCTGGTATGCCGGTTGGAGTTGGGACAGTATGAGGTTTGCCGACCAGCCTCCGCAGCCCGATAGCTACAACAGCCTAGATCCCAATCTACCAGGGAATCGTTACAGCCGGCACGACTTCTTTGGTGCGGCCCATCCGGCTGGATTCAATCACTGCAAGGTGGACGGATCCGTCGATATCACCAATTACGACATTGACCTGATCGCTTTCCGGCAGTTCTGCAATCGCAGCGACGGGGGTGCCGACGGGCAGGCGGAGGATGGGGCCCTCTAGGGGTCAACTCGAAAGACGGCGCGATCAGCGAGACTCTCTGCCAGATGCTTTTCGACGCAAAAGCCGAGGGGAACCTCTACGCGAACACTAAGCCGGAAGAAATATGTATTTGAAACCGTTCCAACACTTGATGAGACACTTCGTAGTTCTGCTAGCGCTATGCGTGGTCTCCGCGTTATCCTTCACCGGCAAACACCCAGCGCACGGTGCCACATTCCAATGGGACGGGTCGCTGGTCCCCAGCGGCTTCAACGGTTGGAGCGGATTCTCACCGATCACCAACGACTCGAACTGGCTCGACACCATCTCCAGCCCCGGTTCTGGCGATACCGCGATACTTGGCCCGGTTTCTCCTGCCAGTCTCCGCAGCGTCGAAGCAACCGATGACGGGGCCACGTTCTTGGTGTTCGACTCCCCTGACTCCTACGAAATCTTCGGGGGCGACTTGCAGCTCGAGAACGTGACGGTCCTCCAGGGCAGCCATTTGATCTCCGCTACCACCGAAGCGTTAACAGATGGTACTTGGGACATCGCGACGGACGCCACGCTCACCCTGAGCGGGTCACTCTCGCCGGAGCTCCTTCCGAAGGAGTTGATCCGCAGAGGGGGCGGCACGCTGCGGTTCGAAGGGAACACCTCGAGGATCGACTTGCTGGACGCGAACGAAGGCCTCACCGAGCTGGACGGGGCGACGGTCAACCTTTTTCGCACGTCGGGGATATCGATGGACCTCTCCAGCGACGCCATACTGAACTTGGTGAACTCAAGCACCTTGAACCTCGACGCCACCAGTGTGGAGCTGGGCAATAACGCGATGTTGACGGTCGATGGCACTAGCGCCGTGAACTCAACGAGCGGGTCGATCCAGCTCGTCAGCGACAGCAAGATTGTTCTGAACGACGGTGCACAATTCAACGCCGAGGCGAGCGCAATCCGACTCGACAACAACAGCGAAATTGAGATCAACACGGGCAGCACCCTGAGCACGACCACCGGCCAGATTACCGTGGGTGTGGCGCAAAACTTCGAGCAGGCTACCAAGCTCTCTATCAGCGGTGGCGGCCGGATCGATTCGACTTCCGGCCTGATCCTGGTTGACAACATAGGCACGCTGGAGGTGACCGGCACCGGTTCCGCGGCGGCGACGGGGGGCGACGTCATCGTCGACAATGCCAGCCGGATGTTCATCCGCGATGGGGCAAGCCTCTCGGCGAACAACCTGACAATCTCTGGCAACTTCAACGACGCCGTGGCGGAAATCACCGGCGGGGCTCAGGTCACGGTCGACAACCGCCTGCAGCTTGGAGACAGCACCAACCAAGACGGCACGCTGACCGTGGATGGGCTGGGGACCTTTCTGTTTACGGACGAGCTCTGGTTGAGCGGTGAGAACAACAATGGCGAAGGAAGCATCATCATCAACAATAGCGCGGCTGTTGTTGCGGATTCCATTCGGGCTGGCAACATTCAGAGCCGGATTGAGGTTAACGGCGGCGTCCTCTTTGTCGAGGAACTCGTGAGCGTGTCGGATACGGCAATTGGCATCGCCGATGGCCCGCTGGGGACGGCGCTGGTGATCGGCGCGCCCGGGGCGGCCGACAGCTCATGGACGGGCCGGATCATCGACTTGCCTCCGGGCAACGTGCCGGGCTCGCTCCGCAAGCAGGGGACCAGCAACCTGACGCTCTCGGGCAACAGCAGCTACAGCGGCGGGACGACGATCACGGGCGGGACCATCTTTGCGAACTTGAGTACCGCGATCGGGACCGGGGCCGTCGATATCAGCAACATCCTCGAGGGAAGCGCGGGGTTGATTGTCGGACAGGCGACTGTCAACCTCGGCAACCCGATCAACGTGACTGCCATGAGCGGCGGTGGCGTGACCATCGGTACCCGTGACTTCGTCGCCGCGCAGAGCACCCTGTTCACGGGGCCGATCTCGATCACCAAGGACGGCGGAGAGGTGCTCACGCTGCAGGCGGGATCGACCGGCGGGACGACCTTCTCCGGCGAGATCAGCGGTGACGGAGGCCTACGGATCACCTCGCCTTTCGGGCCGGGCCGCAAGGTCATTCTCGACAGGGCTGCGGGCCAATTCAACACGTTTTCGGGCGACATCACGATCGACGACGACGCGGTGCTACAGATCGGCACGGGCAGCGCGTTCGGCATCACGATCCCTCAGTCGGCCGCGCTCAGCTTCAACAACGCGGGATCGAGCCTAGACATCTCCTCCGGTGGCTCCAACGGTCTCATGTTTGTGAAGGGGCTCCACAGCACAGCGCCCGGCGCGGGCCAGATCGATCTGATCACGGGCGACGCGTACCGTTTCTTCACCGACCTCGACGACGGTCAGTCCAGCGAGTTCAGCGGCACGATCACCGAGACAAGCGGCGTGCTGACCCTCATCAACCGGGGCGCAGGCACGCAGGTCTTGTCCGGTAGCAACAGCTATTCGGGGGGGACCCAGATTACGGCGGGCACGGTGGTAGCGAAGAACAACGCGGCACTTGGAACGTCGGGTGTCCTGATTAACAGTCCAGCCAACGGAAATGACAAGGCCCTCTTGATTGGGGCCGGAGGCGTGACGATCTCCAATCCCATCGAGGTGAACACCTTCAACTTCTCGGAGAAGGTCCTCGGCTCTAGCGACATCAGTACAGCCTCAAACGCCGAGTTCGCTGGCCCGATCACACTTCAGGCGACCTCGGCACCGGGTGAGTTGACTCTGCAGGGAGGCTCCACCGGCGGTACTGTCTTCAGCGGCGCTATCAGCGGCGCCGGTGGTATCAGAGTGATCTCGCCGTTCGGCGCCAATCGGCGTGTCGTGTTGAATCGCCCCTCGGGCGCGGCCAACTCGTTCACCGGCGACGTGACAATCGACAACGACGCGACTCTGCAGATCGGAGATGAGAACTCAATCGGCAACCGCGCTATCCCCGACATGGCGGACCTCCACTTCAACAGCGCCGGCTCGACATTCGCTTTGGCGCCCACCGGTACCGGCGACTCAGAGACGATCGGGGCGCTTGTGAGTTCCGCGCCGGGTGACGGCGTGGTCGACCTCGTCACCGGCGCCGACTTCACGCTGCTCGTCGGTGGCGGCGACGCCTCGGGCGCGTTTGGCGGCACGATCAGCAACTCCGACGGGTCGCTCACCCTGGAGAAGATCGGCGCCGGCACCCAGACACTCTCTGGCAACAATACTTATGATGGTGAAACCCAAGTACAGGCCGGGACGCTGCTGGTGAACAACACCAGCGGCTCCGGCACGGGCTCTGCCGCGGTCGATGTGTTCAACGGGGCGACGCTCGGCGGCACGGGGAGTGTGGCGGGAACGGTGAGCATAGTCAACGGCGCGACACTCGCCCCAGGCATGTCGACGGGTGCGTTCTCGATCGGTGGTAACCTTGATGTGTCGAACGGTGCGTCGCTTGCGATCGAACTGGGCGGCACGATCGCAGGCGATGAGTACGACCGGGTCGAGGTCACCGGCTTCGCCGACCTGTTGGGCGACCTGGACGTGACACTGATCGATAGCTTCACCCCCTCAGCGGGTGACAGCTTCGCGTTCCTCTTTGCGTCCGGCGGATTCAACGCGGCCTTTGCCAATCTCAACCTGCCCGACCTCTCCGCCGATGGCCTGGAGTGGTTATTGAACCCGGGCGGATCAACCTTGTTCCTTCAGGTGGTCGCCCCAACCGTCGATGGCGACTACGATGGCGACGGCGATGTGGATGGGGCCGACTTTCTCAGGTGGCAGCGTGAGGATGGAACGCCTGAGGGACTTGCCGATTGGCAAAACGGTTACGGTGGCGGGCAACCAATCGCTCTCGCGTCGTTGCCAGAACCGACTAGTTTGGCGATAGTTCTAGTAGCGGCAGTCTGCTTCCAATCAATGCGTTCTGCTGGGCGATTGGGCTCTCGCTAACTACCGGGGCGAATCCAATCGACTTTATGAGCTACCAGAAGGTCCGGGCCGGACATTCGTACCGATGACGCCACACAAGATCACAGTATCAGTACTTGCCTTATCCTTGACAGGTTTGGTTATCTTGGCAGTCTCATTATGGGCGAACAGTTCGTCTGATGCATTCTTTATTGTCATTGTACTAATCACAATAAACCTGCTATCGCTCGTCTATCATGGTTACCATGTGCATCGACAAACAAAGCAAGGGTATACGATTGGCGAAGCGTTCGCAGAAGCAGAGGAAAAGAGAAGAAATAATTGCAAGAAGATCCTATTTATCAACGGCCCTATCGTCCTTTGTTCAGGATTAGTCATGATTGTACTCTTTATCGACACACACTTCGGTGAAGATGCAGCAGTGATTGCAACGATGAGTTTGTTGTTGGTGTTTGCCTGCGTAGCAATTAGAACTATTTTTGTATTCTTATCGAGATATAAGTAGGAGAGCCTATTCTTGCGAAATTATCTCTTGTGTGCGGTAAACAGCCCCAGGACGCCGATTGCTAACACGGTAGCCGAGCTTGGTTCGGGAATAACTTGTATCTTCGTGAGCTTGAAGGTGAACTGGTTGGCCGGGTCGGTCCGCCAAGCGTCGAGGCCCAGGCTCTCGCGGAACGGTGAGAAGGTCTTCACCTGCACGGTCTCGCCGTCGGGCAGGAACTCCAAGATCCGCAGCCAACCGTCGCCGCCGTTGGCATCGGCCTGGGCGTTGAACAGCATCTGGTTTACGGTCTGACCGCCCGCGCCCGCGTCTGTGCGGAAGCCGAGTTGACCACCGATGATGACATGGCCGTTGAATGTCATCTCGAAGTTGCCGTGCTGGCTGACCAACTCGCGCCAGAGGTCTTCGCCATCGTTGGTATCGTCCCCCGGGTCGCCGCCCAGGTCCGCAGTTCCGTAGGTATAGGGATTGGCTCCTTGGGCACTACCTGAGAACGTGTTGCCCGCGATGTCGTTGGCGGTGTTCTTGTTCGTCCAGTCGTAGCGCTCACTGTCACTGTAGAGGTACGCGTGGGTGAGCAGCACCGCAGTGTGGTCCTCATACTCTGCTCGCCCCGCGACGGTGTTGGCCCAGTCGATCACTTCCTGACGCACACCCCACTCGAGCGCGAAGATCAGCATCTCGCGGCCGTCTGGTGCCGTAAACTCGTATGCGGTGTTCTCCAGCGTCTTGCCGTCGGGGCTGGCATTGCTGTCGATTAATCCGTTGTCGAGCCGTCGCGTGTCGACGAATTGCTCGGCGATCTTAAGGTTGTCGTAGACCAGCGCTCCATTCGTGTCGTAGTAGATGCTTTCGTCAAAGTAGTCGTTGAAGGTGGTCCTGCGGTTCCCTGCCGCGCCGTTGGGCCCGATGTCGTGGTTGCCTTGTGCGACGATGTAGGGCACCTCGCCGTCCAGCAGCGCGAACGCGGGGGCCATGCGCCCAAACTCAAGATCATTGTTGCGGTTGGTGATATCGCCAACGTGCTGAACAAGACCGATGTTCCGCTTGTCCTTGTTATCCACGATCCACTGGGTCATCTGTTGGAAGATCGCGGGGTTGTTGGTCGCGTAATTCTGCGTGTCGGGTAGGATCACCATCGTCCACGAGCCGGGCACCGGGGGGATCGGGTCGGGCTGAGGTAGCGGCGGCGGCGGTGGCGTGGTTACCGCGCCACCGACCAGCGACAGTGGGGTCGCCGTTTGATTGTAGAGTGATGCGACCTCGGTCTCGTCCAATGCGCCCTGGAACACGGCGATATCATCGATGTAGCCATCCCAGTTGCGGGTGCCATCGCCCGCACGGTGGTTGCCGATGTGAAAGCCACTCCCAAAAGGCATCGAGTAGGCACGGGGCAAGTTGATGTCATCAATCAGCGCGCCGTTGTGATAGTACTGCAGGGATCTGTCCGTTTGGTCGATCACGACGGCGGCGTGATACCAGACGCCTTCATCAATCGCCGGGCCACGGAAACCGTTCGAGAGATCCGGCGACTGTGTGAACCATTGCGCTAGCTTGCCACCACGGTCACGAATACCGAACGATAAAGGGTAGGTGCCGGGCGCCGTCTCCCAGACGAAGTTGCGTTCGTCGGAGCCTAGTCCATCCAGATCGTTGTACTGGTACCAACCTGATACGGTGATCGAAGCGGACAGGTCGAGGATGGGAGAGGCTGTGATATCGACGTAGTTCGCACCCGAAGTTCCATCGATTCTCAACCCCTGCGAGCCGTTAACAAATTGGCCCGAGGTGCTAGTGAAACCTGTGCCGCCGCCGATCGCGGAACCGTCGAACAAGTCGTTGTTTACTTGGCTGGTGTAGTCGCCATCGAATGCCCACCAAGCGGTCAGGGAGTTCTGCGCCTTGGCGTTGGAAGCAGCGAGCAGGCCTACAAGCACAACACCTGCCAACAGTCGCAAACCGAAATCCACGCAAACCGGCGCACCACGATTCATTTTGGATCAGCTCGCTGTTATCAAGACAAGAATCAGTTCAAGCACACCTTCATCAGCATGAGAGTGTGCATCCACAAGCCTTCGTTGCACCGCAGGCTGTTCGAACGCGTTTTCATTTTAAGCGAACAGCCCGTCGATGCAAAACCCATGAGCTGAATGCGCGGATCTGCGTTGAGATCGAAGCGCAGCGATCGGTTGGCAACCTATCCGCAAAGTGCCTACGTTTGGGCAAGATGCGCGGACGCGGAATCCCCGAAGGCTCTAGGGAATGTGATGCACACGGTTCAGCGGCGACGTCCGCTTGCTAGTCCCAAACCGACGAGCGTAAGAACCGCAGTCGACGGTTCTGGCACGGTCGATGGCGCTGGAAGCGGCCCGCCAAGGTTGGCAAACGACATGCTGTACTGTTGCCAGACCAGATAATCAGCCCCGTCTGTGTCGCCGTCGCCGTCTCCATCGCCGAGATTCCACGGGTCGGATCCGGTTGCACCGTGGTTATGCCGCCACACCGTTAGGTCGTCAGCATCGACATCCCCGTCGAGATCAAAGTCGCCTGGCAGGATCGTGCTTACCGGATCACGGACGTAACGAACGACGTCGTCATCGGCGATGTAGGCGATCGCCGGCAGTCCGTCACCGAAGCCATCTGGCGCATCGTTGAAGGCAAGCGCCAACGCCCCGCCCGCCACACCCGGCCTATTGTCAACCATCTGCGTCTGCCAGCCGCTGCCGTCGTGCCAGGCGAACTTGAGCCGATCGACGGGTGGTGGCTGACCGATAATGCCGACTGCGGCGTCGTGGGTATAGGCGATCGCCGGGCGACCGTCATTCGGATCGAACGCCAGCGACAGTGGCATGTTTTCGGCGGATGTCAGGAACGACTGTGAGTCGACCGTCTCCGCGTTCCAGTTGTCACCATCCCACTCCGCATACTTGAGCGCTCGCCCGTCCAAATCGTTGTAAGCGACTGCGGGGAACCCGCTATCGGGATTGATCGCTAACGAGACAAACGTTGAGTTGACCGTCGGATCAGGAACCGACGATCCGAAAATCGTCGGTGTGTTACGAACAAAAACCTCGACGGGGCCCGGTGACGCAGGCAGTTGACTGCTTGCGATCGTGCCGATGTACGGTCGGCCTTGCGGATCAAATGCCAGCGATGGCCGCACGGTGTGCTCGCCGACACGACTTACAAATGGAGACAGCGTGTCGTTGAAGATACCGTCGTTGTTGACATCGAAGAGAAAATTCACGCGCCTGGGGAAGAAACTCGGATTCGCTACGAAGGCGATCGCGGCCCGACCTTGCGGGTCATTCGCAATCGAGACACCGGAGTTAATTCGATCGACTTCTGGCTCTTCCCCAGCGTCGGCAGCGACATCAGCCGTAAAGTCGAGAAACGAAAGGTTGACGGTCGAGAACATTAGTTCTTCATCCTCGAAATCGAGATGCGCCACCTCAGGCAATCCATTCTCATCGTAGTGAAACGTCGTATGCGTCGCGGCACCGGTAATGAGTCCTGCGGGTGTCCAACCTGCTGCAGGAAGCCTTTGCGAGTAGATCGCTCCGAATTCCGTATTGGCATTTGGTATCGAGACGCCGGGAAGACCGAAGGGATCAAAACGAAGCCACCGGTCCTGTCCTGCCATCCGCTCACCGCGTGTGCCCGTGCCAGTGACGTCATTGATGATCTCCGGCGGATCCCATGACGGCGCCAAACTTACCCCGCAGGCGACTTGCCCGACCAACAGGTGAGCCAGTACGAAGAGCAGCAATAAGCGATTGCAAATCAAGGCACCTACTCCTCCGACGGACGATCGGTCCGCCAACACCAAGAACACTGTTGAGCCACGTGCAGATTAGATCCCCCCCAGTATAACTCACTCCAGCGGGAATGCCAAAAACTAGAGCGCTCAGCGCACACATCGCCATCGGTGAATTCGTCCTCATCAGGGACGGATGCTTCCGGATTCCAGATCGGCGATAATCGCCGACTCGTGCCAGTGTTGCGCTGTCTCAAGGCCGAGCTCGTCCGCGTGATTCGGGTTGATTCGATGCAGGTCTAGACGGCGGCTGCCAGCTCGTTGCGTGGCCGTTTGCTCTGTAGACTTGCTGGTACCGACTTGGCACGTCCGTGTGCGAACAGCCAACAGGGCACCGAAAGAGACATCCAAATCGGCATGCCACCCGTAATACCCAGGTGGGTGGCGCGTATGATCGGCAAATCCGGAGGGCACACGGCAGTCAGGCAGCATGAAAGCGAATAGCGTCTGCCAGCTCACGTCATCGAACTCATTGGGCCGTACTCTGCGCATTGAAGATAGGGTGAAACGTGTTTGATCAATCGAGTTCGAACGCCGCCTCAAACAGCCTAACGCGATCGCCCAGGATTCATACGCACAATTGTTGCGTGACGTCAGCAACTGTGTGATAATGCGGAGCCCCTATTGAATAGCCACGCTTTTTGCATGATTGACCCGATGTCTCGCCTCACCCAACAACTCGTCGCGACAGCTCTCGCTACGATTATTGCGGTCGTCAGCTGCACTGGCGAGGCGCTGTATTATCTGCTGGAGGCGGATTCCGGACAGTCAATCCAAGCTGAGGGTCACCCGCACGACAGCTTTCACCATCATCACGGGGACGGGTTATGGCACCATCATGGACCAGCCCAAAGACCGACTTCCTCTGACAAAACAGACACGGCGGAAAAGCCGCGGACTTTCAATGGCGAGCCAGTAGCACGCGTCGACGTGCCACATCGACATGATCACTCGACGCTCCTTCTAGCGGTCGTTTCTGCGATCGAGCTGAGTCTCTCGAATGCTCCTGCGGTTGTGGAAGATAGCCAACAAATCTCAAATTGCAGCGAGTTCGCTGGCGATTGCGTAGCACATTGGTTCCAGCCAACGCTAGGCGCGCGCGGCCCTCCGCTTCGGGTTGTCTAATCTCTTGCGGGTTGTCTATCTCAACTCCCCGCCGTCTTGCCATTGGCGCTGTCCGATGCATTAGCCCTTCGGTTGTGCGCCAGGTCTCTAGATTGAAGAGGCGCTTCCCATGCTGCGCTCCCGCTCTGCATTTACCCTGGTCGAACTGTTGGTGGTGATTGCCATCATCGGCGTTCTGGTGGCGTTGCTTCTGCCTGCCGTACAGGCAGCAAGGGGCAGCGCTCGACGCTCCGAGTGCGCGAACAATCTCCGACAGATCGGGTTGGCCGTTCACCAGTTCGCCGATGTTCACAAGGGGGCGTTCCCGCTGTTCGCTTACTTCAATCGAGAGTTTGAAGATCAGCAGCGGACCGGAGTAATCAGCGGCAAAACGCAAGAGGAAGTGTCGTGGATTGCCACTTTGTCGCCGTATACGGAAAACGTCGATAGCATCCGCCTTTGCCCTGACGACCGCGAACGGATCGAGGGTGAGGCGGTATCAAGTCGAGAGTTGGCAAACGGACAACTAGGAAGTTCGTCGTTGCCACCAGGAGTCATCCGAGCGGATACGAGCTACGCCATGAACGGATACCTACGACGGCCCGACGAGATCCCAGCGTCTGCTCCGCCACCGATTGCTCAGCGGCTGCGGCGGCAGCAAGACGGCATGGTCCACGAATTGTACGACCTGACATCGACGCATCAGACACTGATGACTATGGAAAGTGTGGCCGTTGATTACGCTGCTGGCATCGGCGTTCGGGCGGACCATCTCCATTGCGAGCAATGGTTCGCGGATAGCGAGTCGCTGACACCGAGCGAAAGACGTAAGAAGATCTTTGCAGCCGTTTCTGCAGAAGTCGCTGTTGCGCGACATGTCGGAGAAGCTGCGAATTACCTCTATGCCGACGGTCACGTGGTTGCAATCCCCGCAGATCAGATTGCCGAGTGGTGTTCTGACGGATTCAACTTCGCCCATCCCCCACAGTGATTTACTCGCCAAGAAAGGCATTCCAAATGAAGATAACCTACATTCGTCCGGCGCTTGACCAATTCACAAGCCGCGCCACAGCGTGCGTGTTCTCACTGGCGCTGGCGGCAACCGCTTGTGCGCATGGCGGAGGTGGCGATATCGCCGTCTTCGAGACCGCCGGCAAGGTCGACGTTGGGTTCGCCGTGCTTGACGATCAAGATATTCAGCAGGTCTCGTTCGACCCGAACCAGCGCGTTTTTCAGGCAGTGCTCACGACCGTAACGCCTCCGTTTGACCCTTGGATGGACTACAGTTCTAGCGAGCCAGGGTTTGATGCGAATGAGGGAGATCTGCCGTCGGACGCGGAGATTCAATGGAATCTTTTGAGCATCAGTCATTGGGACGGCAGTGGTACTCCTAACTTTTCGCCGGTTGCAGCCATCGAGGCCGGTTACTCGCCCAATCCGTGGCCGCAACCTACGGATTACCAGGGAGGATTCCACGCTCACCCTAACTTTGGACTTGGAGACATGGCAGATGGCTCATCGCTCCCCGATGGCGTTTATCTGGCGGAGCTGTCGATCAGCGTCGACACGCTGGAAGACTCCGACCCATTCTACCTCGTAGCGTTGGTTGACCAGACGATCAACTCCGAACCCGACGACGACGCGATTGTCGCGGCTGCTGAGCTGGTTGGGCAATTAACTCGGGACTACCTCGAAGACGCGTCAGCTGACGAGCCCGAGTTCGCGGGCAAGAACCTCAAGTTCTACGCGGACGCGATCCAACACGTCGAGGCGTTGGCGATTCCTGAACCCAGTTCGATGTGGCTAATGCTGCTGAGCTTGGGAATTCTTGCGCAACGCCGTTAATCGCACCGCGAGGCCGGGCGGACTGCTAGATTCGCTCGGCCTAAGCGTTTACCCGTTTCATCACATCTGGTGCCGACCATGAATCGATCCAAAGTTTGTACATTTCTTATTGCAGTATCATTGGTCGCATTCATAGCGAGCAACGCATGCGCCCACGGAGAGGGCGTGCTCGTGCAAAGCCAGGGCACGCGTCTGATCACCGGCGCGGGAGATGACACACCAGGAAACCAGGAACTCGGGATTCGCGTGTTCGGCAATGGGTTGGGCGGCGATGGCTTGTCACAGAGCCCATCATTTTTCTCGCTGACACCCGCACCGGTGGGCACGGCAGCTTTGCCAAGCGGCATGAGTGTTGATTGGGATTTCCTGCCCATGAACGTCGAAGGCGAAGTCTCCAATCTGCTGTTCTGGGATACGACGGGACAAGTGGAATTCACTGCGGCCGGGTCAGAATTCCTCTCGCTGCATGACCCAAATTTCAATCCGGCAACCGTCGACAGCGCGTCGGATCCGGTCGCCGGGCTGCGTATTGGCACGACGACCGGGAGCGCCCTGAATCTGCACGCACATCGATGGTGGTGGCTGCAAGACACGGAGGGAGATCCGGCGTCAGGTGTCTACCTCGTCGCCTTGCGATTGCGGGTAGAGGGGTATTCTCCGACCGAGGCAGCTTATTTTGCGTTCTCTACCGCCGATACACCCACGTCGGTGCTGAACGAAGCAGTCTTTCCGTGGATTGAAGCGAACGTCGATTTGCTCAGCTCACCGGGTGACTACAACCTGGATGGCTATGTCAACGGTCTCGACTACCTTCACTGGCAACGGCACTACGGAAGCAGCGGGTTGCCTCCGGTCAACGAAGGATACGCCGACGGTGATCGCAGCAGCACGGTTGACGCCGCGGACCTCGTTGTTTGGCAGGACTACTTTGGGTCTCAAGGGGCGGTGCATGGCATGTCCAGTCAAGCCTCGCGGGCAGGCATCACGGTGCCCGAACCGTCAATGGTAAGCTTGTGTGCTGCATCAATTCTGATCGCTAGCATAGGCGTCCGCCGATTTTCTCGCTGGTACGTTAGTCTTTAAACTGTGCCATTGACAACTTTTTTGACTCAACCCGGTACGATGTGCCGGCAATATCCTACCGATGTGACTGGGTCACCTGAGACGTAGTGAGTGTTGCGCCGCCGAGGCACCGAGCGCCCGGTCGCCGCTGTGCGACGGACCAATCTGACGAGCGTGCGGCAGAGCACGCTAGTTGCGGAACTGTAGCTGGCTGCGAATAGCGTCCAAGTCGTTCGGTTGCGGCAGATTGTAAATCGGGGCATTACGTCTTTGGCTTGGAGTTGGATCTTGGAAAAACTTGCGATTTGGTTTTTCGTGATCACCTAATGGTGATTGGTTTTCATACCATTGCGGGTATTCGCTCCTTTTGATTTCGTACTTGGCCGTAAATGAGTATCCGTTATCTACCTTAAAGAACTCTGTGATTTCCACCGGTGAGCTGAGAGGGCTCTCAGGATCAGCCAGCCGGCTTATGAGTGAGAGATCGGAAATCGTAGCGATCTCCAGAATGGACATCGTGACTCGATTGAGCTGCTCGGAACGGCCGGGCAACACCCAGACGTGAAGACCTTTGTATCGCCCCACATTGGTTGCACACTTGGGAACGTCGCACTTGGCCCCGCATGCGAGCCAGAATTGTGGCGTATTGCAAACACAGAATGCAGTTCCAAAAAACTGGTTCAAATCACGATAGCAATTCGCGCAAGTGCAATCTGTCGGCTGCCTAAGCACGTACTTGTACACACACTTCATCAAACGCAGTTTCTTGGGATTGTTTACCGCACTGAGGTTCCAGTTCTCTTGCAGATCCATCTTTGCGGATACGTTGAGCGACTCACCTGTCAAGGTAGTCGGATTCCACTGCAAACCAAGATTGCTTGACCCGTCCTGTCTAACTTGCGTTCCCCCTCCGGTTGGCACTGCATAGAAAGGCGTCGCGCCGGGATCAGCGATGAACATCGCTATGTTGTCTAACACTTGCTGCTGTTGAATATCAGCCAGGGTTCTTGCTTGACGTCGTGTGTTGCGTGCCAAGGGGACGTGGGCACAACCAACGAGCGTGATGGCTAGAAGAGCGGTGAGCAGAACGCGGATTACACGCGACATATCTCAAGTCCTTTTGATCGCAGTGATCGCGACGATTGCAGCACTTGAGGGGGTATCGGCCATCTAATCGCACTAATGGACAGAATCTGTATTGTTGTTAGGGTGTATGACCCGGATGAAGTCCGATGATGCGGATTATCTGGATTGAACAATCCCAGGACTGCGCGTGGCGGTCTTCGTGGTCCGAATGGGCTAGCCTAACATGCAGACTACTCGGGAATGGGGATAGCGAGTGTCTATACCCCAAATGCTCGGTGCAGCAGAATTGTGTGGCACAGCTCCTGTCGGGTAAATCACGAACCAACTCAGAACGGAGAGTGCAGTCTACTCCTCCGACTCGTCCGCCGGGGTGAACAACGCTTACACATCGACGGTGGCACGTTCGATGTGCGCGAAGGCCGCTTGCTCGGTTTGGTACCGTGTCCGACGTCGTTGCACTCGCCACCGGTAAGTTGCTACCGATCACCCTCCCTCGTGGCGGCCGACGATCTAATCCTCGGAAATGCCAGCGTTCGTACCTTCGGTGGGCCTGCGGCGAAGCAACCCGTCATTGACTATTCCGAATGCGAAAAGTAGGCTGAGGGTGTTCTCAAGTCACTGGGGTATAGTGTAACGGCAGCACTACGGATTCTGATTCCGTCAGTCTAGGTTCAAATCCTAGTACCCCAGCTAGTTTTCGACCGGGTGTTACCTGAAATGTTACCTCCGGTCGATTCTTCTTTCGCGATCGCGTCCCACAGCACGTCTGCGGTCGCTTCGGCCTCTGCCGCGCATCGATTGCTGTCTTGTTGCATGACTTGATACTGCGGCAGGAATCCGATCTCATGGATTCCATGCAACGCACCGCTCAACAACTTCGCGAAGATGCACGACGTATTTGGTGGGCTGGCGTCGAGGCGGTGCAACCGGCACGGTTGGTTCCAGAGTTCGTTGCGCGCGACGGGGCGTCGCTTGTCGTCGGGGAACTGGAATTCGCGCTCGCCGAGATCGAACGCATTGTCATCGTGGGCGCGGGCAAGGCGAGCGCCGGCATGACCGTTGCGCTGGAAGCTGTACTCGGGCCGGATCTGCTGAGCGAGAAGCGCGTAACTGGCTGGGTGAATGTGCCGGCTGATTGCCTCGTTCCCACGCAATGCGTCACCTTGCACGCAGCCCGTCCCGCGGGAGTCAATGAGCCGCGCGGCGAGGGAGTCGTCGGGTCGCAAGAGATTCTCAAACTGGTGGGCAGCCTGGGACCGCGCGATCTGTGCCTGTGCGCAATCTCCGGTGGCGGCTCCGCCTTATTGCCGGCACCGATTGATGGCTTGTCGCTGCAGTCGAAAATCGCGCTGACACGGGAGATTGCCGCTCGCGGCGGAACGATCGAACAGCTCAACTCGGTACGCAGAGAACTCAGCACGATCAAAGGTGGCGGGCTGGCGCGGGCGTGCCGAGCGGGCAATCTTGTTTCGCTCATCCTGTCGGACGTGCTGGGAGACGACTTGGAGGTCATCGCTTCGGCACCGACGGTGCTTCGTAAGCCGACTCCGCAGCGCGCTATCGAGGTGTTGAGGGAATTGCAACTGACGGATCATCAGGCGGGTGCCGAGGCCCTTGCGCTGCTAGAGAAGCGAAGCCGACAATCGCCAACCGAAGTCGCGCCAACCTGCGACGTCCATAACTTGTTGATTGGCAACAATGCCACGGCGGTCGATGCGGCCGGCGTGCAGGCGGAGCAGTTGGGCTACAGCCACGCGATGATCTCAGCGACCGAGTGCGAGGGCACTGCCGAATCGGTCGCCCAACATCTGGTGTCGATGGCCAAGTCGATGCGCAGCGACGCAGGTCCCGACTGTCTCATTTCGGGCGGCGAGCCGACCGTGCAGTTGGCGGACGAGGCGGAGCGCGGCAAAGGCGGTCGCAATCAGCAACTCGTGCTATCCGCGATGGCGTCGCTCGAGGATTGGCGCGGGCTGGCTTTGCTCTCAGGCGGCACCGACGGCGAAGACGGTCCAACCGACGCGGCGGGGGCGTTCGTTGACGAAGAGATCGCCAAGGTGGCCAGCGAGAAACAACTCGATCTGCGCGATTACTTACAGCGCAACGACGCGTATCATTGTTTCGAGCAGCTAGACGCCTTAATCGAGACCGGCCCCACGGGGACCAATGTGTGCGACCTGCGTGTGATTACTGTGGGAAGAAACGATGAACGATAAGCGATGACCGTGCCACGCTGGGCCGCTCATCGTTCTCAGTTCATAGCTCATCGTTTCAACTCAGTCCCACCACCACTTGTCGGCGGGCAAGTCGCTGAGGTCGACGGCGTTGCGCGCTTCGGCGAGTTTTCCCTTCTCGTCGGCTAGCACGTTTTCCGAGTTCAGAGCTCGGTGCGCCTCGATTTGCACACCACCACCCACCGGAGTGGCCAGACGTTTGCCCTTCCACATGCTGTTGACCGCCGACGCGACCTGCTGCGGAGCATTGTAGGTCTCGACCGGATAGATTTCCTCATCGCCCAGGACGGAGAGATCCCAGCCCGCCTTGCCGTAAAGATCTTGCTGCTGCACGAAGGCCGCCGCGACTAGCATGTCGACACAGTTTCGCAGCTGGCCGTAGATCGGTGCGTTTTCGGCGATTTGAGCATACTTGTCGGTGAAACTCTGCGTGAACTTGCGACTTGCGCGGTTCTGGGTGCCTGACTGCCGTCGCGAGCCGTCGCTCGAAACGACTTCATCTTCGCCGACGAGCTTCACTCCATTGCCAACGAACTCGGCGGCGTTGCCGTCTGCTGAGACTTTGACGCGTTGGTAATCGGGCACAAACCACCAGCGGCACATCACGCTGCTAGCGATCGAGGAGAAGTTTGCCAACGAAAGATAGCTGCGGAACCTCGCCGGCGGCTGCTCCAGGCCCAGACCGATCAGCTTCATCCGGTAATCGGCTTCGACCATCACCTGAGCGAAGTGCGTTTTGCTCGAAATGCCGCCTAGGGTAATTACTTGCAGTCCTAGGCTTTGACGCAGTCCCTCGACGACATACTGCTCAAACTCTCGCTCGCGACCGTTGGGTATCTGTCGACCCAGACTGCTGAGGAACCGCTGCATGCGTTGCAGTCCTTCGGGCGTCGCGTCGATCGAGCAGTGAACCAGTGGGTTCGCGTTTCCGCCGGGCGGGAATGCGCGGAGCGCGACGACCAAATCCTGCAGCTCCATCACCGGCTGTCCGGTGTGAAAACCAATCACTCGACCGGTGCCCGTGTCCATCCATCCTTCAGCCGGACCCGCAAGGACAATGTCCTTGGTTTCCGGATAGTAGAAGACATACTTAATTCGCGTCAGTCCGGCCAGATGTCGCATCGCATCGTTGGGACCATGCCCCTCGTCGATCGCTTTTTCGATCAGCCGCGCGAGGCGGGTCAGCGAGACTTTTCGCATCGCGCTGCGCTGCGCGATGTCGGAATCCAGCCGCGCCATGGAGTCTTGAATCCGCTGACGGGTGAGTTGTCCACTTGCGTCGCGAACGGCCAACTTTCGGAGCACGCCATCGGCGTCGACCGCAACCCCAGAGAACACTCCGGCACCGGCACCACCGGCACCACCGCCAACACCGCCGCCACCACCACCGATTCCGCCGCCACCGCCGCCGATTTGGGCCGTCGCCCACGAAGCGGAAACGAGCAGAAAACTACAGGCAGCCATCGCGACCAGAACGGCGCGGCCAGAGGCAGTCCAAGAGAGATTTTGGAACCGGGAAATCATGATGACCTCGGGATGTACGTTGAGAATCTGTTCCGCACCGCCTTCAGCGGCTTGAAATAGCTAGAGCCCGGCTGCGGAAAATGGGCAGTTGGGGCCAACTTTGATCTTAATTCCCCCGGCCGCGGGAAGCAAGGAATTACGACCACTCCGCCCTCAACATGCCTATTTCATTCGCCCGGCCGAGCACCTGGGAACGGCTCGACCGCTAAAACCGGCAGAAGCCGCTCACAGATGTCGCCAAAAGTCCACGTGAGCGTTGAAAAAACGCATCATGCCTCCCCTAGGCGTTACATTTTATCAGCAGCTCCGCGCCCGTAGCGCGGCAAATAGGTCGCTAAGAAATAAGTCCCAACCCGCCCGTTCCGATGCCTGCCTGCGTCAAAATTCGAGTTTCGCTGCACATCGCGCTCGCAATCGCGATGTCGGGGCTAGCTGGCTGCGCCGGACTGAGATGCCCACGCATCGACCCCAGCGGCGAACGGCTCTTTGTCTGCTCACGCGATCAGGTGACTCCGGTGGCCGCGTCGGCGAATCCAGTCGCCCCGCCAGTGTACACCGATCCCGTGTTTCCCCAGCCCGCGCTCCCGGGCGCCGGACCACAGGTCGGCGGCGTGGTGCCGCCAGTGCCTCAGGACCGGTTGCGAATCACGCCGCAGCGCGTGCTCGCTCCGGTGGGGAGCGAGGTGATTTTGCGGGCCGGGCTGTGCACGCGGGAAAACTATCTGCTCACGGACTCGAAAATCGAATGGCTGTTGGCTCGCGACGAAGTGGGTGAGTTTGTGGAACTGGGAGGCCGCGGCTGGTGCAAGGATCCTTGGCTGCCCTGGAACAAACCCAAGAAGATCGACAATCAATACGCGATCGGCTATTCCGCCAAGGTGCCTCTCTCGATCACGCGTGGCACCGCCAACACGACCGATGATGTCGAGGTCCAACCGGGTGAAGCCTGGGCGAGTGTGACTTCGCCGGTCGAGGGCGTCAGCCGCGTCACGGCCGTCGCGCCCGAGATCGTGGAATGGGCGAATCGCCGGGCGGTGGCAACAATTTACTGGGTCGACGTCCAGTGGACCTTTCCGCCCTCCACGGTGACCGCCGGCGGTGGCCAGGTTTTGACGACCACGGTGCTGAGGCAGACTGATGGAACTCCGCTGGAAGGCTGGGTCGTTCGCTACCAGGTCGCCGATGGGGATGGTTCGCTGCGTGGCGGGCAGGAGGGCCAAGTCGTCGAGGTACGCACCGATGCCCAAGGTCGGGCGAGCATTGATGTCACGCCCACCGGCAGCGCGGGGTCGACAACCCGCATTAATGCCCAGCTCGTTCGCCCCGCGGGCTTTGGTGGCAGTAGCGCGCCGAAACTGGACATCGCCAGCGGCAACACCTTGATCAACTGGACCGACGGTGACTACGTGCCGCAGCCCGATGATCTCGGCGATGTCGTCCCACCGACCAACTTCCCCCCGGGCGGATCAACCGCCCCGATTCAACCACCGCCCACCAGTAACGTGATGCCGCCGGTCGTGCCCGATCGCGCTCGGATTGGCCCGCGGTTGGAAGTGGAAGTAGCACAATTCGGCAACGCAATTCCCCAAGTTGGCGACAGCGTGCGGTTTGAATACGTGCTAAAAAACACCGGAGACGCTACCGCGACTGGCATTATTCTTCGTGATGAATTTGACCTCGGCCTGACCAACATTCTCGATACGGTCGGCGAGAACACGATTCGAACTGATCCAGGTATGATCCCCGACATTGCCGCAGGCACTTCCTACTCGCTAAACCAGACTTTCGGGGTGCAGAAGTCGGGGCAACTGTGCCAGAACGTGACCGTGACCTACAACGGCGCAAATCCTGTCACGGTTACCAAGTGTATCGACGTGCCACAACCGCAAGTACAGCGGCAAGGTCGTCTAGAGGTCACGAAAGATGGTCCCCCGGTGGCAACTGTCGATCAGACGGTGACATTCACCCTCAGGGTTCGCAACATCGGCGACGCGCCGCTACGGAACATCGAAGTCAGGGATTCCTACGATCCCGAACTCCAGGCTCAGCAGTTCGGAAACGCGGAGTTTTTCAATGGCAACCTGCGCTGGCTTATCCCTCAAATCGCGCCCAACGCGACCTGGGAACAGAAGGTTACCTGCTTGTGCCGGGCGCCCAAATCCAATGTTTGCGGGACGGTCTTGGTTACCGCAGACACCGGCCCGGTTCCGGCACTGTCGTCCTCGGCTACCCATTGCCTCAACATCCAGCCAGCACTGCCGAACGTCACGCCGGACGTGGTGCCGGGACAAGGTGACAATACTCAACCGTTGGGCGTACCGCCTGCAGATCGAGCGGCCACTCAGAATAATCCCGGCGGCCTGTCGATGGAGATTTTGTTGTTCGGAAACCCAGTCACTGTAGACACGCGTACCGGATTTCAAATCACGCTGAAAAACAATGCAACGATCGTTGATGAGCAAGTAAGACTAAGTGTTCAGTTTCCTCCTGGGCTGCAGCCAGACGTCGAAGCGTTTCAACGAGACAATAATCTGCAGGCGCAATTCAATAACGGCGAGTTGCAAATAGAGCCGATCCGGACTCTCCGAAATGGCGAAAAGTTGGGGATCCGAATTAGTTGCAATGTGTTGCAGCCAGGTGTACGCGATATCGTCGCGCGGGTGCAAAGCAACAACATGCCGCAGCCAATTCAAGTCTCCAAGCAGATCGAGATCTTAGCTGGTTAGGCGAATCGCCGAGATTTCTTGACGCAGCTGGTTTTTGCTGCCTGCTCAGGTGACAATGCACGGGTCATGCCGCGCTTTGTTCTCCTTCGTCACCTGTGCCCCGCATCGTTCGCAAGGCCGAGCCACTGGGACTTCATGCTCGAGTGGGGCGACGTGCTGCGCACGTGGGAACTACGCGAGCTGCCGCCCCCTTGGGCGGCGGCGATGGGTGTTTCCAACGCAGCTGAGCAAATCGTGGCCACGCCACTCCCCGATCATCGCCTTGCCTACCTGGATTATGAAGGCCCTCTCAGTGGCGATCGCGGCAGCGTGACGCGATGTGACCGCGGGACCTTCGAACTCACCTCGGACTCAGCGACGGTAATCGAAATCGAGCTTGCCGGTGAGTGCCTCACGGGACCGGTCCGGCTCGAGCGCGAGGGCCACGTGTGGCGACTATCCGCGACCAGGATGGACCGCTAGCAATGCATGCACCCACGCTGCGAGTGCGATTTACCAACGCCACGTGGGGACTGCTCGGGAGCTGACGTTGACCGCGTTTGCCGATGCACTAAAATCTTACCTCCCTTAACTTTATTGCCTTCCGTCCCGCTCCCTGCCCGCCGATGACGACCTTGATGACCGAGCCCTCGAGCAATCAGGACAACGAACCCTCCGCCCTGGAAGCCGCCCGCCGCGAGAAAATGAAGCGGCTCGTCGATCTGGGCATCGACCCCTGGGGCCAGCGGTTTGACGATCGCACGCTCATCGGCGACATCCGCGCGCGTGCCGGCGAAGTCGTCTATCAAGTCGACGGTCAAGACCTTCCGCTGCCCGACTTTGACAAAGCCCCTGAAGATTTCAACTTCCGCCAATGGAAGGCGGACCAGGGGAAGGGCGAGGTCGTGGGACCGCAGGTACGCGCTGCTGGGCGAATCGTGCTGCATCGCGACAAAGGCAAGCTGCACTTTATCGACATCCGCGACCTAACCGGCGACATCCAACTGATGGTCGGTATGAAGCAGGTCGGCGACGATTGGGCAATTGTCGAGCAACTCGACCTCGGCGACATCGTCGGTGTTGATGGCAAGCTGATTCGCAGCAACACCGGCGAGCTGTCCATTCTCGCGGAGCGCGTCCACTTCCTCACTAAATCCATCGAGACGCCGCCAGACAAGCACTCCGGACTGCAAGACGCGGAGCTTCGCCAACGGCAACGCTACCTCGATCTGATCCACACCGACGGGATGCTACCGCGATTTCTCGATCGCACGAAGATTGTGCGTTCGATTCGCGAAACACTCAACTCACAGCAGTTCGTCGAAGTCGAGGGGCCCACGTTGCACAGCATTGCCGGTGGGGCCGCCGCGCGGCCGTTCAAGACGCATCATAATGCGCTGGAAATCGAGCTGACGCTGCGAATCGCCCTGGAATTGCACCTCAAACGGCTGATGGTCGGCGGCATCGAACGCGTTTACGAGCTCGGCCGCGTCTATCGCAACGAGGGAATCGATCAAACGCACAATCCCGAGTTCACTATGCTTGAGGTCTATCAGGCGTACGGCGATTATCGCTCGATGATGGACCTGACCGAGGCGTGCATATGCAACGCAATCGTTGCGATGCGTGAGGGGCCAGGAGGCAGGGGTCAGGGGTCAGGGAGCGATCTATATCTCTTGGACTGGGCGGGCAAGCAGATTGATTTTACGCCGCCGTTCCAAAGGGCGACCTACGACGAGTTGTTCCGAGAGCACGCCGGTGTGGACCCGTCCGACGAGGCGGCGATCGCGGAACTGGCCAAGTCGCTGCACATCGACACGGCCGGACGGCATCCCGACGTGATCAAGAACGACGTGTTCGAGGAAAAAGTGGAGGACGCGCTGATCGGTCCGATCTTCGTGATGGACTATCCCAGCAGCATCTGCCCGCTCACCAAGCGCAAACGCGACAATCCGGCGATCGCCGAGCGCTTCGAACTTTTCGTCCACGGGATGGAACTAGCCAACGCCTACACGGAGCTGAACGACCCTGACTTACAGGAAGAACTGTTCAAGACGCAGCTAGCTGGCCTCGATGAGGAAGAATCGATGGCCAAGATGGACCACGACTTCATCCGCGCGCTGCGCTACGGCATGCCACCGGCGGGCGGACTGGGCATCGGCATCGATCGACTCGTCATGCTGCTGACCGACACCCAATCGATTCGCGACGTGATCTTGTTTCCGCTGCTCAGGCCGGAGAAATCGTAGGAAGCGACCAGCTTTCAGTGATCAGCTGTCAGCCTAACTCCCAAGGACGGGGCCATGTACAATCTTTCAGTTCGCTGGCAGTATCTTGCGGCATTTATCCTCGTGGTCGTTGCCTCAGGATGCCGAAGTGTACGCACCGAGTTTCCGCTCAGCGAAGCTGGCGTCGTCGTAAGCGACCGTTCGTATGAGGGGCTCTGGCAGACTATGCCGGATCCTGTTTTTCCCAACGAGCAGCCCAGCACTTTGCAAATCTCGCTACTTGCGGACGATGCGTACAAAGTTGTGTGGGTGAATGGTAGCGCTGATAACCGGGTGGTTGCTCGCGGGAAAATCATCGACATCAGAGGACGCCATTACTTCGAATTGGAACAACTGGAAGAATACCGCGATGGCGATCTGTTAAGTGAACCTGCTGAACGCGCGATGGAAGTCTCAAGCTTCTATTCAGTATCTGTTGATTCTGACTCGTTGACTTGCAGTTCCCCCGAAGCCTGGAGTTTCAGCACTGCGATCAAGAGTCGCAATCTGAAATACAACGATGCTGACTGGTCCACCTACGATATCCTGGTGAAATCGACACCTGAAGAGTTCGCAGAGTTCCTTACTGAGTGTCACGAAACCGTTTTTTCTCAGAACGCTCGATTCCGTCGCATTTCGGTCGAAGACTTAGATGCTCATCCAAAGGGTCGTGAGGCGGACAAGCCATCGACTTGCGACATCCCCACAGCCAATGGCAAATAGCTAACAAGACACACCAAGGACGGTGGACTATGTACAAACTTCTGCTTTGCTGGCGTTATCTTCGCACGCGCTATATTGCGCTGATCTGCATCGTTAGCATCATGCTCGGTGTAGCTACGCTCATCGTGACCAATGCGGTGATGGCTGGCTTCTCCGAAGAGATGCAAGTCCGCATGAAGGGCATGATGGGCGATGTGATCATCGAAGCACGCTCGATGAACGGCGCTTTCGACGCGGAGAGTAAAATTGCTCGCATAAAACATGTGCTTGGCGATGCGTTGGTCGGAATCACTCCGACGGTCCGCGTGCCGGCGATTCTCTCCACTGAGACCGAGCAGGGCAGCGTCACCCAACAGATCATGCTGGTCGGCATCGACGAACAAACGTACTGTGATGTGAGCATTTTCGGCGAATACCTCCAACACCCGGAGAACCGCGAGCAGCTCAACTTTCAGCTCAAGCAAAGTGGCTATGACGTCTACGATCATACGGCCAACTCGCCGTCGGAAGCGAAGCCACGCACCGATATGAAAGACGCGGGTTGGCATCGGCGGCGCAAGTACGCGGCGTTCAAAAAGCGACAAGAACGGTATCTGCAGGCACAAAACGTCACACCGGCCAATGCGGGAGATCCATTCGCCGACGCGGCTCGTGCCAACGGTGAAACGGAAGGCCGCGACTTTGACCCTGCCATCGAGCAGCATACTGGCATCGTGCTCGGCTTCGGCCTGGCAAGCTGGCGAGATTCCGCCGGCGCCGATCACTTCCGCACGCTGCCTGGGCTGGACGTAGCGGTGAGTTTCCCGAATGCCGCGCTCCCACCCAAGGCGATTAGCGAAAACTATACCGTCGTTGATTTGTACGAAAGCGGCTTGGGCGAGTTTGACTCGAACATCGCCTTTGTGCCACTCCGAGCATTGCAAACGAGTCGCGGGCTGGTTGACCCCACGACCGGTGTGGCTCGGTTCAATGCGATCATGCTCAAGCTGCAAGACGAAGCCGACGCGATCGAGGTGCGCGACGCGCTGCGAAGCGAGTTTTCCAGCCAACTGTTTCGCGTGAGCACTTGGCGCGACCAACAGAACTCGTTGCTGCAGGCGATTCAAATGGAGACGGTCCTGCTTAATATTTTGCTGTTTATGATCATCGCCGTGGCAGGCTTTGGCATCTTCGCGATTTTCTTGATGATCGTGGTCGAAAAGACTCGCGATATCGGCATCCTTAAATCTTTAGGCGCATCGAGCCAGGGCGTGATGGGAATTTTCCTCAGCTATGGCTTCACCCTAGGCTTAGTCGGTGCGACTGCTGGCTTAGGCCTGGGGATTCTCCTGGAGCGGAACATCAACACGGTGAAAGATTGGGTCGCTTGGGTTACTGGGCAGCCGATTTTCGATCCCTCGGTTTACTTCTTTCACGAGATTCCCACGCTCGTAAATCCGTTGGCCGTCGTATGGATTTGCGTCGGCGCGATTGCGATCGCGGTGCTCTCGAGCATCTTTCCCGCCTGGCGTGCTTCTCGCCTCCATCCTGTAAGGGCACTTCGATATGAGTAACTTGCAAGCCGCACCCTGGACGTCTCCCGCGCCGCCTGCGGAACCGACGCCACTGAAGTTGCACGCCAAAGAGCAACTGGCCGCTCACGATTTGTTCAAGAGCTACCAAAAGGGATCGCTGGGGATCCCTGTGTTGCAGGGCATCAACATGTCGGTGTACGAGGGCGAGTTTTTGTCGATCGTGGGCCAAAGCGGATGCGGTAAGAGCACTTTGTTGCATCTGTTGGGAACGCTTGACCAGCCCGACGCGGGTGAAGTGCATTTCGACGGTAATCGGATTGACAATCTACCCGCTCGCGGACGCGACGTGCTGCGAAATCGCTACTTCGGCATGATCTTTCAGTTCTATCACCTGTTGCCAGAACTATCGACGTTGCACAACGTGCTCGCCCCCGCGCTGATCGCCGAGAGCACACTGGGGTATTGGCGTCGGCGGGGCGAACATCAGCGGCGCGCCATGGAACTGCTGGAGTTGGTCGGGCTCGGCGAGCGGGCTAAGCACAAGCCCAGCGAGCTCTCTGGGGGCGAAATGCAACGGGCGGCGATCGCGCGAGCACTGCTGTTGGAGCCAAAAGTACTGCTGGCCGACGAGCCGACCGGAAATCTCGACCGCGCCACGGGTGAGCAAATCATGACGGTGCTGCGTGAGTTGAACCGCGAGCAAAAGCTCACTATAGTCATGGTGACGCACGACAGCTGGATTTCTCAGCAAGCCGACCGTGAGGTTCGCTTGGTCGAGGGTCGAATCGTAGCGGCGTGACTGTGCTGCGAACCTATCGAGCTGTACTGCTGTCGAGAATACCAACACGGTGCCGCGACCGTGAGGGAGTGCGCTGGAATTGATATTCCGCGCACTCCAACCATCGCGGCTCGGCCTTCCACTGTTTGCATGTCTTAAGAAACACGACCTACATGTCTCGCCAAGTCTATATCAATGGGGAACTCCTCCCACAAGAAAAGGCCACCGTTAGTGTATTTGATCACGGATTGCTGTACGGCGACGGTGTGTTCGAGGGGCTGCGGGCGTACGGCGGCAAGATTTTTCGCTTAGAGCAACATGTGCGTCGGCTGTACGAGTCGGCCAAGGCCATCTGCCTGGAGATTCCCTTGTCAGAGGCCCAAATGTGTCAGGCGCATAACGAAACGATTGCCGCCAACGACATTCAGGACGGCTACATCCGTTCGATCGTGACGCGAGGTTCAGGCACTCTCGGACTCGACCCCAACCGCTGCAGCAATCCCCAGGTGATCATCATCGCGGACGCGATTACGCTCTACCCCGACGAACTCTACGAACAGGGGTTGGAGATCATCACGGCCAGTACCATACGCAATCATCCGGCGGCACTCAGTCCGCGCATCAAATCGCTCAACTATCTGAACAACATCCTGGCGAAGATGGAAGGCCTGCAGGCGGGCTGCGTCGAAGCGTTGATGCTGAACCACAAAGGTGAAATTGCCGAATGCACCGGCGATAACATTTTTCTAGTGCGGGACGGCGTGCTGATGACGCCGCCTATGGACGCAGGGATTTTGGGCGGTGTCACGCGCGACGCGGTGGTCGAACTCGCCACTGAGGCAGGCATCGAAGTGCAAAAGGTGACGCTCACTCGTCACGATCTATTTATCGCTGATGAGTGCTTTCTTACCGGCACCGCCGCCGAAGTGATTCCGGTCGTCAAAGTCGACGACCGCACCATCGGCAGCGGCAAACCGGGCCCCGTGACGCTCGATCTGAAAGAGCGCTTTCACAAGCTGACGCGGGCTTAAAATCCCTACGACCAAGACAATTGGCCAGGCCAGTTGGCGTCCGCGACGACTCCAGAAAATGCACTAGACTTACCGTAGGTGAGTTTCATTTTCTCTGTCCATATCAGCAGGAGTCGAGCGATGGGAGCCGAACCTTACGATTACTTCGTGGCCTATGAAGACGATGTCCAGGCGGCACTAGAGAAACTGCGTGCCGACGTGTTTGCCAGCGGCGAGTATCGTGGCGCTGAGTACGGTCCTGCCTCCCCAGAGGAAGCGCTGGAAATGATGGATGCCGACGGCACCGGATCGATACTCGATATCGAGCAGATCACGTCGACGCCCGATTTCTGCTGTGCCGCCCCTTTCACCAGCGATGAACTCGAAGAGTACTTCGGCACTGACAAACCAACGCGAGATGATCTGGAGATCGGCGACATGTTCTGGGACGAACTAGAGCGCGGACAGGCACGCTACGTGACGGTCTACGAAAACGACTCGCCGAAGGAACTCTACTTCGTCGGCTATTCGTTCGATTGACGAGTAGGTGCGCGATGAGTGAAGGCAGAGAAACGCGGCTTGGTCACTTCGACTGGCCACGTACTACGTCTTCTTCGTTGCGGCTGGCCACGAAGTCTTTGTTGTCGACCTTTTCGAAGCTCGCCAGGTAGTTTCGAACTTCTTCAACCTGCGCACGATCCTCGCGCGACAGACGCCACGAGAACAAATGCGTCGCACGCAAGGGGCTGCCCTTGGAGTCGATCTTGCGGCGGATTTCGACCGGCACAACGCCATGCTTTTCCAGTGCCGCGTTCAACGCCAGTCGAGGCCCTGGAGGTGGCGCGCCGTGCATCATCACGTTGAGTCGCGAGTACCAATCCACAAACTTGCGATACTCCTTGAGGGTCGCTTGATCTTCGGCTGGAATGGTGGCGACCGTGTAGTTCCATTGTTCACTGTCGAGCGTGAGCTGGCCGGTGCCCGCGTCAAACGTCTCTTTGAAGTCGGGCTCAGCCGAAAACTTGAGCATCTCGTCTTCTTGCTCCTTGGCCCACTTGGTCAGCTTGTCCATCAGACCTTCGATCCTGGTGGTCGAGACTTCGGTGCGGCGCTTCGACTGAAGGTCGAGCAGAATAAACTGCCCTTCGCGCGATTCGCTCGGCAGGCGGAAGACGGCGATCTCCTCGCGCTCTTTGGAGAAATCGTAGACCGTTCCGGAATCGAACAACGTGACCGTGTGACTGAGCGACTCACTTTCGCTGCCTTCGTACACATCGGTTTCAATGCGTAGTTCGCCAGCGCTTACGGTGGAAACGAAGCCAACTGAAATAATCGTGAGGACTGACGGCAGAGATCGAAGGACGGACATAGCACAGGATTCCTAGACCGGGTGTGCGGAGTAGCTTTCGGGAGGCTGAGAATACGTGCAGCCGTCAGACGTGTAAATGTCGGTTCTATCGCTGCTAGCAACCGGCGTAGCTAGCAGTTCGACTACCAGCTCGCGACGACTGGTCGTGAGCTATTCGACCTGCCAGTCGTCCAGGTGAATCTCCACCGATACGCGTCCTTGCCAATTGTTGAGCACCGGACGAAAGGCAATTGACAGTGTTCCGTCCACCTGGGCGAGTTCTTCCTCCCAATCGCCACCTCCGAAAGCGACGGCGCGCATCTTGACGCCGTGCTGGTCGAACGTCACCGACAGGTGCCGCCCGGTCGAGCCCATGCGTTTGGGTACACCCGCCAGACGCACGTCACTTGTACAAAGCACGGGCCGAGAATTGCCGTGACCGAATGGGGCCAGGCTCTCGATTTGCTCAACCGTCTGCCGCGTCAGCATTTGCAAGGTCGCTTCGCCATCGATGAGCAACTCGGCCTTGCGATTGGCCTGCGAGATCTGTTCGGCGGCAACCTCGCAGAAGGCATTGCGAAACGCATCGACCTGCTCTGGCCGCACGCGGCAGCCTGCAGCCGCGGCGTGGCCGCCATGGCTTTCGAGAAACTCACTACAGCGGATAAATGCCGCGTGCAAGTCGAACCCCGGCACACTGCGAGCCGATCCGATGCCCGGCTTAACGCCCAATGGATCCCCAGCAATCACCACGACCGGACGATGGTACTTTTCAGCCAGTCGACCCGCGACGATTCCAATGACGCCCGCATGCCAATCGGTATCTGCGAGCACGAACGCCGGCGCGCTTTCGTAATCAGCGGTCGCCTTGATCTGTTTAGTGGCGGAACGCATGATACTGCGTTCCAAAGACTGCCGTTGCTGATTGAGTTCGTCCAAGTACTTGGCAATCGTGTCGGCTCGCTGGGTGCTCTCGGTCGTGAGCAGCTCGATGGCGATCTCCGCTTGGCCCAACCGCCCTGCGGCATTGAGTCGTGGTCCGATCGTGAAGCCGAGGTCTTCGCCCTCCAAATGTGGCTTATCGATGAGTTTGGTCGCGCGCAGCAAAGCCGCGACGCCGACGGTTGGTTGGGTTTTGAGGGCATCGAGGCCATAGCGAACGAGAATTCGATTCTCGTCGAGTAGAGGCACGACGTCGCAGACGGTGCCGATGGCCGCCAGTCCGACTGATTGCAACAGGAAGTTCCGCAGACGCTCGGTGACGCGCTGGCCTTCGCTGGCACACTGGCAAATGGCCCACGCCAGCTTGAAGGCCACGGCCGCTCCGCAAAGCCCTGGGAACGGATATTCGTGGCCTGGCAAATCCGGATGGACGATTGCCTCCGCCTCGGGGAGCCGATCGGCAAGTTGGTGATGGTCGGTGATGATCAACGTCAGACCGAGTTGCCGCGCGAGGGCTGCTTCCTCAACGCTGGCGACTCCGCAATCGACCGTGACGACCACTTCGGTGCCCTGCTCAGCCAATTGCTGAATCGCCTCGGAGTTCAGGCTATAGCCTTCGTCGAGGCGATGAGGAATGTAGTAGTCGACGTTCGCGTCGAGCAGCCGAAGGCAGCGGAGCAGGATCGCCGTCGCGGTCATGCCGTCGGCGTCGTAATCGCCGTAGATGGTGATCTTTTTCTGCGCCTGGACCGCTTCGTAGATCGACTGAGCAGCCTCCGCTGTCCCCGGCAACTCGGCCGGATCGCGTAGTCCATTGAGCTTCGGATCAAGAAACTGGCGGGCCTCGTCGGGACTGTGAATACCGCGCGAGAGCAGCAGTTGGGCGACCACAGCTGGGATGCCCGCAGCACGCTGCAGCGTCGCGACGCTCTGAGGATCACAGGTCGCGATTCGCCAGCGTTTGGCCATGGGGGAGGCAAGTACTTTGGATCTGGGGATGAGAGGCTCAGATCCGAGAAGCCGATCGAGGGCCATTCATCCCTAAATCCGGGCCCCTCCTTCCTTCTTCCGCTGCCGCTTACTTCTTCTTTTCGGTGTGCATTGTGTGCTTGCGAAGCCGCGGGGAGTATTTGAGCAGCTTGAGCTTCTCCCCACCCATTTTACGGCGAATCGTGTAGTTGTAGTCGCCTGTCTCGTCGCACACGAGGAACACCGACTCGACCTTCTTTTTCTTTTTTCCGCCGGATTTCTTAGCCATTTGATTGCTCTGTTTTAGACAAAGTCCCGTTATCGATTTACCATCTGGCGCGATTGCCAGGATTGTTCATGTCACTCGCAGCCCCGCCCTAACGCAACGAGTCCTGGATTTTAAGGCTTTTCCGCCCCTCGATCTAGTGGTGAAAATCGCACCTGGAATCTGCGTGAGGGGTTATACTTAAATTTGAGCGTTAGGCAGGAGATTAGAGGCCTCCACCCGGTAACCTGACGACTCGTGTCTTCCGAGTTCTGGTCACTCATGCGGAGCAGCCTCGACTCGGGAGGAACTGCGGAAGAGAGTACGTGAATTCCTTACCAGCAGACAATCCGCCGCTGTTTTCGGAGCCTCCTCGGGATTTGCCACAGGTCGCGGCAGATGCTGTCGCCGCCGCTGCCAACCCCGAAGCGTCGTCGGATTCGACGTCGTCTGAGCCTCCTGCGCTGCAGCGCACTTCGCTTAGAGAGCCCATCTCACTGCTCGCCAGCGCAGCAATCCATGTGCTGGTGCTGTTGCTGCTCTCGTTATGGCTATTTCCACTCCCAGGAAAGAAGCTCGATCTGGGGCTGGCTGGTGCGTTCAGCGAGGAAGCCGAATTATTGGAACTGGATGTGAACGACCTGGATTCGTCTGGCGGCGAATTGACGATGGATCAGGAGATCGCCATCGACTTGCCGACCACGGACAATCTCGCCGACACCGACGTCGTCACTCCCTCGGAACTCACGCTGCCGCAAACGACCGCGCCGTCGGATGTGACGGCTAGCCTCACCGACGCGATGAGCCAACCGCTTGCATCGCGCGGCGGTGGCTTTGACGGACGGAAAGCCCGCAACCGCCGCAGCCTAGCACTGTCGGGCGGTGGGACCGAGGCCAGCGAAGCCGCCGTCGAACGAGGACTCGCTTGGCTGGCTGCCCATCAGTTCGATGACGGTGGTTGGCGATTCGATCTAAAGACGTGTCCGCAATGCGCTGGTGCCTGCCGGAACTCAGGGTTTCGCAGCTCGACCACCGACGCGACGGGATTAGCGCTGCTTTGTTTTTTGGGAGCCGGCTACACACACGAAGAAGGCCCCTATCAGGACGAAGTCTTGAAGGGACTCTACTACCTCCAAGAGAAGATGTTGCTTAGCTCGATGGGCGGCGATCTACGCGATCGGTCGGTCGTGTCCGAGTTGCAGGGCAACGTGCTGTTAGTTCAGAAGAACGGTGACATGTACTCGCATGCCATCGCGACTCTCGCACTCTGCGAAGCCTACGCAATGACGCGCGACAAGACACTGGCAGACGCCGCCCAAAAGGCGACCGACTTTATCGTCAACGCCCAGCACGAGGCTGGCGGTTGGCGCTACGAGCCAGGCATGCCCGGCGACCTTTCAGTGAGCGGCTGGCAACTGACCGCGCTTAAGAGCGCGGTGCACGGCCGGCTGCAAGTGCCGCGAGAAGTGTGGTACCGCGCCATCGAGTTTCTCAATAGCGTGCAAGCATCCCGTGGATCGCAGTACCGCTACAAAGCCAACGAGAATCCGCAGCGTGTGATGTCGGTCGTCGGCCTGTTTTCGCGCATGCTGCTGGGCTGGCCTCAAGATCATCGCCCACTACGCAAAGGCGTGGCACTCATCGCAGATCAGGATCCACGTCAAAATCACATGTACTTTAACTACTACGCCAGCCAGGTGTTGCGTCACCACGGCGGTTCGGGATGGGAACGCTGGAACCCGCGTATGCGTGACTACTTGGTCGATATGCAGAACAGGCAGGGCCACGAAACGGGCAGCTGGTACTTCGACGAAGACTGGAGCAACCCCGGAGGTCGGCTCTACACTACGACGCTATCGATACTGACGCTCGAAGTGTACTACCGCTACATGCCTATGTACCAAGAAGAGTTTCTCAAGTGACGAGCAACTTGCTGCATGAGTTTGCGTAGCCAAACGCGTCTCGGCTTCTCTATATCGCCGTTGGTTGTGTCGTCATTCGTGATCAACGAAAATTGGGGATGAGCCCGGCATCGACGTATTGGGGGCACCTACAACGTCTCAGTACGGACTCATCCCCGTCTATCATCCCCTTCGACGATAATAGGACGACCCAGGTCGTCCAGATCTTTCCTGTTGAAGTCTCTCCGGCCGCTGCGACGGATGACCGTTTGTCCCAGAGATACTCATGAGTTCGCTTCGCGCCTCCAGATTGCCGAATAGTCCAATCTCGGCAGCCTGGCGATCTGCGGGAGACCCATGGCTTTGCGACCCGACCTCGCGGTCGGTTTGCCTTGAGCGAGATGCTCGTTTGGATAAGTGCAGCTCGACTTTCTCGCCCACAAGTGGCGAACGGAAACACTGGCTGCTACTAAACAGATAGTTCACGAAACGGGGCAGGTCAAACGCGAAGGCGGGAAAAATATGCGATTAAAGTAGTTTAACTGCCGCGATCGCGAGTTCGACCCCTCGGCTGGGGGTGACTAGCGCCACTGTGGGTCACGATTCTCCGCATAAGCCGCAAGTCCTTCTTGCGCGGCTTCGGTCGTGAAAGCGGTCGCACGCATTACTGCACCCGACGTCAGCTGCGTTTCGAGCTGTTCTCCCACGGTTTCGTTCAGCAATCGCTTGCTGAGTTGAATCGCTTCGGGCGCGCCTGCGGCGCACTCGCGAGCGAGTTCCATCGCCCGCGCCCAAACTTTGTCGTGCGGGATCACCTCGTGGAACAAACCGAGCCTATGCGATTCTTTCGCATCAATGGTTGTTGAGGACAGGAGCAATCGGGCCGCCTGCCCGCCCCCGACGCGGAAACTCAACAGCGGAGCAGACACTCCCGCGACCAATCCGTAGCGAGGATCGGGTAAACCGAAACTCGCATTTTCGGCCGCGACGACCAGGTCGCTCGCCAACACGAGTCCTGCGCCTTCCGATAACGCAGCGCCGTTGACCGAAGCGATGATGGGCTTGGTGATTTCAAGCATTCTCAGCACAAGGTCACGCCAAGCCGCTGCGTCCTCGCCCCAGCGCTGCTGGACGACAAGTTCATCGTCGTCGGATTGCATCTCGTTCCAGTCGAGCCCCTCCGAGAAAGTGTCCGCTGCCCCGGTCACGATGATCGCGCGCACCTTCTTCTCCAGGTACAAATCATCCAGTGCCTCGCCGAGTTGCTGCACCATCAAACGCGTCATGCGGTTCCCGTGATCCGGGCGATTGATGATGATCGTGCCAGCGCAGTCGGTCACTTTCACCTCGATCAGTTCACTCTGCATGTACATGAGACGTTATCTCCACTCGCTCGCGGGACGCGTATCGACCGAAACCGCAATCGTATCGCGCGGGAGCTCGCACGTGAACCGAGCAATATCGTACTGCACCTCCGGCCAAATCATGCTCAGCGCAGTGTGCTTGTGTTGTTGACGCGCAAGCAGATTCCTGGCCGCGGCAACGAATTGTTCGCAGCTCAGCTTGTCTTCGCTGCGATAGCGGACGCTCAATTCGCATGTCCGCGAGCTACTTTCGATCGACTCGCCGTCAACACGCGGTGCGAATTCCAATACATCAAATTTCGACGTCGGTCCATCCGCGGGACTTAGCTCGGCTTCGAGCTGACTGGCAATATCGACTCCTCGACGGTCAAGTTGCGAGCTCTCGATTTCCACCGCGAACTGGGCGACATAGTTGGCAAGGTATTCGACCTGCAGCACCCAGGCCCCTGAAGCAGGTTCCCCCTGAACTCGACCCCAGTCGAAATCGTCGCTTCGTGTTAAATCTAGTTCCTCACCTGAAACTCGGTAGCCCACATCGGCGTGTTTCACACTCAATTCGCGCCTCGCCGGGATGCCCAGCGCAATCCGTTCGCTCGATATTCCCTGTGTTCCGTCCTGTATCTGAGAAACCGCCACATCATGATCTCGTTCGAAGTCGATCACGGATCCCGCGCAACGCGAAGCAAACGCCAACTGTGCTAAGACATCCGTATCTTTCCAGTTGAGCGTCGTCGTGCTGATGGCGGTGGCAAGCAACGGAGCCGCCTGGTCATAACAGCCCGCCACGACGAGTCTGGAACCCTCGTCCAGCGCCGTCTGGATCGGCCCTCCGCCGAGTTCCACGTGTGCGGAAAGCAGCGGTCGTGTCAGGTCTTGTAGTCTTTGCCCGCTGTTGATGTCCCGCAATTCCACGCCGGTCGCGAACAACTCCTCCAAACAGTCCAGCTGATTGTCGCCACGAATAGCCGTGATCGGCAGCTCCGCGCTGCCGTGCTCGCACAGATAGTCGGCCACAGCTTCCACGCAAGCCGTTGTGTTTCCGCCTCCCGCGCTGGTGATCAATCGCAGCTGTGGGTCGAGGTATAGCGGCTTGCGTAGCTGCTCAAGCTGCCTGAGAAATCCTGCCGCGTAGACGTCGCGGGAGCAGTCATCCGGAGGGATCACCGTTGGCCAGCGGTAGTCTAGCTGCATTACATCAAGTGCTGCGTGCTCCGCCAACTTATCGATGGTCGGGTTGTAACAGTCGTAGGCGGAGACAACTCGTGCGAATCGCATGACTAGGCTAATTCTGCGTTGGTCTGGTTGGTGGGATTGTGAGGGTGACAGGTGGTTTCGTATCAACTGGCGAGCGTGATCCTCGTGGCCTTTTCTCAACCCGCCGCATGCTCGGTGTTGCCTTTATTCCTCATCAGCTCGCTCTGTCGCTGTTTGGGTGGATCCTGAAAATCTTCGTAAACCCATGTGAGCATGAAACTTACCGCTTGCAAAGTCCCTCCGCTGAGCTGCCCGGCATAACCTCTGCAATGAACTCACGCCGAGCGAAGCCACCCCCCACCTCGGTCCACATCCATTTGGCTACGTGGATCGTCTAGGAGTCGTCGAAGCACCCGGAGGAAGCAGCCATGTCGCGTCGAATCAGCAAGAAGACCCCCATCACCAGACAAACGGAGACCAATGGCAAGCCTTCCGATAGCAAAGCACCTGCACAACAAGTGAGTCGACTGCCATCGTCGGACGACCTGGCTGACGACGCGAACGGCGAAGAATCTGAGTCCAGTGACCACGAATCGGCAGCCATCGACGACCCGGTGCGAATGTACCTGATGCAGATGGGCGAGATTCCGATGCTGTCTCGAGATATGGAGGTCACCTCCGCCAAGCGCATCGAAGCGACGCGAACTCGCTTTCGTCGCACCATGCTCTGCAACGATTTCGTGCTGCACGGAGCCGTCGAGCTCCTGCAAAAGGTCGTCGACGGCAATCTGCGCCTCGACCGCACGATCGAAATCTCGGTGACTAACACCGCCGAGAAGAAACGCGCCCTCAAGCGAATCACCCCCAACCTGGTCACCATTCGCCACCTGCTCGGACAAAATCAGACTGATTTTCGCATCGCTGTCAGTTTGCAGGCGAGCCAGGCACAGAAGAAGCACGCCTGGCGCCGCATGATCAATCGCCGCAACAAGGCCGTGCGTCTGGTGGAGGAGCTGAATCTCCGCCTGCAACGTTTGCTTCCGCTGATGGAGCAACTCCACGAAATCTCGGCACGCATGACGACGGTCAAATCGCAATTGGCCCAACCCGAGCAGCTGCTGCACTCGGGGTTGCAACACGAGTTCACCGAAGAGCTGCGCTACTTGATGCGGATTACCCTCGAAACTCCGCTCACGCTGGCTCGACTGACGGAGCGAACTAATCAGCGAAAACGGCGCTACGACCTGGCAAAGCGTGATCTCTCGGCTGCTAACCTCCGACTCGTCGTGTCGATCGCGAAGCGTTATCGCAATCGTGGCATGAGCTTCTTGGACCTCATTCAAGAAGGCAACACTGGGCTGATGCGGGCGGTCGACAAGTTCGAGCATGCTCGTGGCTACAAGTTTTCGACTTACGCCACCTGGTGGATCCGTCAGGCGATTACCCGCGCGATTGCCGACCAGAGCCGCACCATTCGGCTGCCCGTCCACATGATTGACACGATGAGCAAGATTCGCTCGGTGACGGCGGACTTCGTGCAGGAATTCGGGCGCGAGCCGAACCCAGAAGAAATCGCTGAGCGGGCCGGGCTGTCGGTCGAAGATGCCAAGTGCGTCTACAAAATGACTCGTCAGCCGCTGTCGCTCGACCAGCCGGTTGGCGATCACGAAGACAACTACTTCGGTGAGTTTCTCGAAGAGCAAAGCGAGGATGACCCACTGTACGATGCCAACCTGGAAGCTCTCAAGAAACGGCTGGAAGAAGTGATGACCGATCTTTCCTATCGCGAGCGGGAAATCCTCCGGCTGCGATACGGACTTGCCGACGGTTACACCTACACCTTGGAGGAGGTCGGAAAGATCTTCTCGGTCACACGAGAACGCGTTCGCCAGATCGAATCGAAGGCAGTGCGAAAGCTCCAATCGCCCTACCGATCGCGCTCGCTGACCGGTTTTCTCGACGGTGCCGAACCGGTGCAACTCGACACGAACTAGTAACAAGTCACTAACTGCAGTTTCCCTCTGTAGGGGCCTCGGCGCGTTTCCCCCCGCCGGGGCCTTTTTTTTGCGCTGCGGAATCCAAGTCGACATCGCCCCCTCGATTGGGGTTTTCGGACACACAAAAAAGTACGAACAGCGCCTTCGTGTCCGAATATTCTGGCCCTCAAGCGTGGCACCCTGGCCACTAGTCCTTTCACCGCAACGAATTGCGCGAACACCTTGCCCGCAAGCAGCCAGATTATTAGGAAAAACGGCCCCAATTGTGTCCGAATATTCTCTCCGGCACACACGTAAATTGCTGCAGGCAAACAATTTGCGCACGGAACGATGGATTCCTAAAAGTCGCGAACGTGCGTATTTTGAGTTTTCAAAGAGCATCCGGCACAGTTTGATGCCAGGGCCAGTGTACCCGAAGCAGTGGCCCAATTTCAGCAACTGATTTTGGGCCAATTCTTGAGCGTTGCCCACGAATAGCATCGCGGAAGCATCTTATGACATCATTGGCCGCCACAGGCGATTTCAATGAACACAACAGTGTGCAGGTTTTCGGGAGTTGTGTCCAAGGAAACCATCCGTCAGCCAAAGCCCCAACTAAAACCGGTCGCCTGTTCGGACACATCCCAAAGCTTAGCCATGACATGCTTCTCAACGGCATAGGGTTCTAAAGTCCCCTTACCAACCGGACCGACCATTTCCATGCGGCCAGTGGGCCCGTAAAAGGCACGCTGCTCCAGCCCATCTTCGGTGGCGCACATGACTTCTGGATAAGCGCCTTTCTCGGCTGATTGAACCATTGGCGACTTGGTCATGAGCCACCACAAGATGCGTGTTCCAACTCCGCCACTGGTGCTAATCAACGAAGTCGCAGATGAGCCGGGGTGGCAGACGAAGACTTTGACATTCTTGTCTGCTGCTTCGATATGGTCTTGCAGTTCATAGGCAAACATCATCTGTGCCAGTTTGCTGTGACAGTAGGTACGGTTCTGGTGATAATTCTTGTCCCAATTCATATCGTCGAACTGGATCGTTTTGAGCCCCATCTTGTAGCCGAGGCTGGCAACAACGACGATCCTGCCGTTGCATGCTTCGATGCGGTCAAAGAGCATTCCGCACAGGACGAAATGGCCATAATGGTTTGTGCCAAGTTGGCTTTCAAATCCGTCGACGGTAATCTTCTGCGTCGGCACCTGCGCGATGGCGGCGTTGCAGATGAGTGCATCGAGCTGGGGAACGGTCTGGAGCACCTCTTCTGCCGCTGCGCGCACGCTTGCAAGTTCGGACAAGTCCATGCGGACAAAGCTCACGTCAGCATCCCCGCCGAATTCTTGTTTCAATTTCCCAACGGCGGCAGCAGACTTTTCACGGTTGCGGTTCAGCATCACTACTTTTGCGCCCTTGGTCAAAAGTATGCGTGATGCTTCAAATCCTGCTCCCGCATTCCCACCAGTGATGACGAAGGTCTTACCCGCAAGCGAGTCAATGCGGTCAGGTGTCCAGCCTTTGGGTCCAAATGTTGTATCTGTCATTTTGATCTTGGCACAAGCTTGGCGTCAGCTTTGGCGAAATCCGGCCATTGAACGTCTGCGGAAACAACCAGTGTACCCGAAGCGGTGGCCCAATTTCAGCAAGCAAATCTGGGTAGGTTCGAGGTGTTGGAAAGTGCACAGGACGATTAAGCCGATGCAGTTTCGGGAACACCGATTTAAGCGGATGGTAGACCCACCCACGGGTATCCATACCCAGCTCAATTCTGTTGAATTGGCCTCATATGACCCTCTAGAATAGGGAAATGCACATTGAGCAGAAACTAGCTGAATCAAAGCCAAGGGCGTTGAAACGTGTGATGGGAATACTCACGGTTGTTTCAGCAGTTTGCTGCGTTGCTTTCCTGATACTCGTACCACTAAGCCTATTCTTGGAACTGCCCGACTATGGTAGTCACGGAAACGTCGAGCCTAATGGGTCAATTTCTGTAGGGTCACTCAGCTGCGCTGCCTCAGGAGGAGTCATTTGGCTGTTTACAGGAGAGATTCCATATCAGGGAAGTATCATTGGATTAGAGGGCTCATGGGACGGAGTGTCCGTAAATGAAAGACAGGACTGGGGTTGGGACAATAGCCGCCATGGAATCGGGCAAGTATCCTACATCGACCAGACGGGAGGTACGGCTGGGAGAGCGAGATATGGTGATTTTCCCGGTATATACTATCGCCATTTCGAGTGGCGTAGCTCAACGTCCCCGTGGTCGACGTTGGCGATGAGCCTCTTGTATCCGATCGGACTGACTGCGTTATTGCCGACCTGGTGGCTCCTTAGGAGGTTAGGTGCAAATCTGCGAGTCAAGCTGCGTAGTGGATGAGGCTGAACCAACTTCACGAGCTCATTGCAGTGCGTTTTTCTTTAGCCTTATTGCTGTCGTCTTTATCGGCTGCTTGTTTGACACTCGCGTTGTTTCACCTCTACGGTGCGCACGGGTTAGTTGTAGCCCTCGAATTGTATGTGATGCTCCGAGCAATCATGGCGTTATTCAACGTGACCCGTTTTGCAGGTCTGGACGTCCAAAAGATTAGCTTGGGCGAAGTTGTCCCGTTGGTGGTGATGTGCTTGCTCTTGCATTTTCTTATTTCTGGGAGTCAGATCGTTTATTAGTCAGCTTCTTGCACTTTGGACTTGGTTGTCTGACCATGTGAAATGCATGGCTCTTACGACGCGTTCGGCGTGAAACGCTGAGCATAGCTGGCAAACAGCAGATTCCAAGTTAGGTGAGTCCCACCTCGGGTGGAATTGACATTTTTGAAATTCCGCGCAGGTGGTAAAGATACGTGGATAGGTATCATGCTCTGACCAGCAACTCGGCCACGCCCGACCCAGAATGAAGCGAAGCAATCTACTTCCGAACTTCCGAGTCAGACTCTCCCTCAGGACACTGTTTGTCCTGCTCAGCACAGTCTGTCTCGTGCTGGGGTGGTGGGTCACAGCCGCAAGACGCCAGAGTGACGCAGTTGATTTCATTTTTCGCAGAAACGGTTCCGTAGCCTATACGTTCAACAGACGACCGAACAATCGACCTCCGCCACCGCCCGCGTGGATGATGCAGAGAGGTACTTGCGACTATTTCTTTCGGGTTGTTGGAGTAGGATTACTGGATGACGCCAACTTTACGCAAAGTGATTTGAAAGTCTTGCGAGAGTTTCCATATATCGCTGAACTGACGCTTGAAGGCTCACATTTCTCTGACGAATCGATCGAAGACTTGGCATGCCTTGAGAATCTCCGCTCTCTTGATCTTATGAACACTACGTTCACTAATGCAGGACTAACTCGCCTAAAGCAGAGCATCCCTCAGTGCAGCATCAGTCACTATCCCGCGTTAGAGTGAACCCGTAACGTGCAATTGGCTCGACGATTCCAGCGTCGGCGAGTCCCTTCGATTGTGGAATCGAAGTGAACCAAATTCTGGGCGAAAGCTGCATTGCCTTGTTTTTGGGCAGAAAACAACATGTTTGGAAAGCGTCTGTTTTGCTGCGGAAAATGCCATCGGCTGGATTCACCTATAGTAATTCGGTTGGATTTACCGACTCACGTTGTGGGGCGTTTTGCTCTCTGCCGCAGCGTGTCACTCTTTATGCAGTAACGTTTGGGTTAACCAGGGTCGAACTAAAAACGTTGTGTACAAAAGCAGCGTCCTTGCGGGCTCCGGTTCAATCGATGATTAGCCGTCTTGGGCATGGTCGGAAGGCTTGTGCCTATTCCATACTGATATTCCGATGGCCGCCACTGAAATGCACACAAATGCGCTGGGCTCCGGTATGGCTTGGATGTTCGCCCAACCAACTGAGCCTCCAGCGTTATTCCGACCTGGATTCACCGTGGCGGAATTCCAAGGCGATCCCGTAAGTCCGAACAAGTCAATCGCACTGAAGCCAGTTGTCGTCGCCGAATATGGGAACCATATATCCGTATTTACGACTACATTGGGTTGAGCGTCAGCATTCATTGCGTCGCGGAGTGCTTCCGCCGTCGCAAGAGACAAGCTCGCGTCGCCCCATCCTAGGCTTGGCGGAAGCGGTAACGGAGGTGTAGCAGTTCCAAATTGCGTGTTGAATGAGTTGCCCGAGTAGTCCACAGTGAGATTAAAAATCCCAAAACCCGAGACCGGTAAGTCAATCACACTAGTTGGTCGATTATTGGCGTCATAGTTTATGACTAGATCGGCAAAGGCTGGCGTTGGGATAGCAACTATGGCAAATGCGGCGAAAGTCAGTAGTAGTTTCATTAGCATATCTCCGTAAATAGTTGAGCTAACCGCCATTTTGAAAGGCGGCTTACACTGAGTGCGAAAGAGGTGCGTGGCGAAAAAAAAATTGTGCAATCGTGGGTCAGAATAGCTCATCCTGCTGACTCGGTGCTCGGACTGCTATTGCGGATAACTCATCTATTCTACACAGGATTTGTAGATAACGCGTACAGCTGCCTTATCTACAATTCTTGACTATTAGCAGCCCTTGATTGTAACAGAATCGCACGACTGCCGTTCCTGGGCAATCTAAATACCCGTACATCTATACACCACGGTGACTGCCGCCCTTCGTGCAGTCGGTGAAAATGTCTGATGGCAATCCCGGTTTATATAACTTACGTAACTGTCGCCCAATTCAGTGCTTTTTGTAGCTAACGCCCCACGTTGTGCACAACATTTAAGCAGATTGCCAACCCAATCTATCCACAGGCGGTGTGAACCATCTATTGTGGAATCAGACGTACTTGATTTCAACATCGCAGAGCCTCACCGCTTGCGGAATATGACTCGCAATAATGCGCTACAAGAGGTTTATGCGTAGGCATGATTAGTTACACTTTAACTCTAGTCTTTACGCTCCTATACCTTGTGATCCAGCGATGAGAGTAACCGTCAGATGACCACATCGATCAGTGACTCGTGGGCTCGCATCACGGCATGGTTGAATGCTAATGCACCTAATGACCTTCAGCTTCTTCAGCCACCAGCCACTTCGGATGAACTAGACGATGCGGAGTCGCTGTTTGGGCTGACGCTTCATGAAGACTTTCGGCGACTTTACCAACTTATGAATGGCACCGACCCAAACGGCAATTCAGTCGGGCTCTTTCCGTCAGCCGACGAATGGGATGACATGGCGTTCGGACCGTGTGCCTTGAGTCAGATCACCGCCGACTGGAAAATGCAAAAGGAGCTGCTCGAAGGTGGCGATTTCGCTGACTCAAAGCCTGAGTCATGCGACGCAGCCATAGCAGAAGTTTGGTGGAACGTCGCTTGGATTCCATTCGCTTGGAATGGAGGTGGTGATTACTACTGCGTCGACATGGCTCCCACTGCCAATGGCACTATGGGACAGGTCATCACGCATTCTCATGAATCCGGCGAACATATAGTGCTGGCATCATCGCTTGCTGCGTACCTTACTGATCTGGCTTACGGCCTTGAGGCAGGGCACTTCGAGTATTCGGAGGACGGGATTCAGAAGATTTTGGATGATGACTAGCCGGGGGCAGGACAAAAATGCCATGAACGCGGAAATGTGCAAAGCGCGTTTTCAAATGGAGCATCGACGGTGTCGCCTCGACGGTGCCAAACGTTGAGGCAATTCCCGTTCTGAAATGCGCGCATCGGTGTGAACCTTGAATGGCACTTATGTTTCTCTAACTCCTTTGATCATTTGGAGTTTTAATTCTTGCCTTGGTTTTTTCATGAAGTTGTAGAATCGGATGCGTCGTTTGACTTTTCGCGGTTCGAAGCGGCCTGGTCGGTTACCGACTCGGTGACTGGCAATGCACTCTAACAGACAGCCGTACAGTTCTCGGCGAAGTTGTGAATTTCCGCTGCCTTGCCATTCAATAATGGGCTGAAATGCCTCCAGAGTCTGCATCGTCCCTTTGAAGCTAATCGTGCGCGGTTGGATGTCATGTTCGCTCGCCGCTTGCGCCATGATCGTGCGAATGAGGTTGTACGCCAGCACGTGCGTCCATACTTCTTTGCGAACGAGTTCGGGGGTCTTGCAACGCAAGTCGTGCATCTGCATCGTGGATTTGATCGAACGTAGATCAAGCTCGTTGTGCCATCGCTGGAGATACAAGGAAGAGAGATCTTCTTTGGTCGTTTTCTTGTGATCGAGCAACGTCGTCACCACGATGATACTTCTAGAGCGATATCCTGGTTGCTTGACGCAAATACGTGTTTCCCGAACCATGATCGAGTCCGGGAGTGAGCGATAGGTCTGTTTATCCAGGGATCGAATCGAGGCCGGTTTTTTCCAGCGAACAATGTGATCGCCTTTGCCCAGTCGCTGACCTTTTCGGAAGTCCGCCTGACGATGCGCCTTGTTGAGTCGACTTACCAACTCCAGGCGACGCTCACGGAGCATGACGAGGTTGGTCCAATTGGAAACCAACCGATCGCCTAGCAAGATATCCCCTGGAGAAAGCACGCCCCACAACCGACGCAGCAAACTGACTTCGCCCTCTCCTTTACCCGCATAGCGACTGAAGCCGAGGCTGATGACGGTTCCACAAGAGAGTGAAATGATCGCGCCGATTCTGGCGATCGGAGCTCCCAGACCAGGACGCTGGATGGGGATTTGAGGATAGGCGGCTTGGTTCGCCGGTGTGTCAGGCATCGTGACGGTCGTGCCATCGAACATGTACACACCTCGACCTTTCCAAAGCCATTTGGAATCGGCTTGCGAGTCCAAAGATCGCCCGACATGACAGGCGACTTCTGAAAAGAATTTCTCCGGCAATCGCGTCCTGGCTTGGCAATAAGCGCCTGTGACGGGGGAGCATCCCTGTTCGTCATGAGCAAGTCGATGGGCAATCAAGCGAGCGACTGCGCTGCGGCACGAATGATCCTGGCTAAGAACCTGACTCAGAAAGACCCAGAGCGTTACCAGCGGTGTATAGATGCAATCGTTCCACGTCACCTCGGCGGTCTTCAGTGCTTGCGAGATCGTCTCCAAGGAGAGGATGTCGGAGAAAGGCAACTCCCCTTCTTGCAAAAACTGTCGCTGGAGAAACCGGACTTGTCCACGAATTCGAGCCGAGTTAGAACGGACCATCGTAAGGCCTCCTTGTTGCAGATGGGTTGGTTGACACAACCATCAAAACAAGCGAGGCCTCTTCTAACCACACCAATCCAAGCAACTGCCGTGAAAGCAATGCTGCGATAGCGATGCTTAATGACTAGTGCGAAAGGGCTTAGGAAAAGCTAAGTGCCATTCGTGTGAACCTTGTGTGAACCTTTTCTGTTGGAATCACGGTTTCGAGAAAGCTGCCTAATACTACTCGGCACCAGTAAACAGCACGATGTGAATCAGACAGAATACGGCGACTACGAATCCAACCAATAGCCAGTGCCAACGTGCTGTCTGAAAAGAACGAGCCGCACAGAGGATTGCGAATCCAAAGAACATCGCGTTAACGCCAAGGCTCGCGAGGTCATATGACGAGTATCGGACCGCGTAGGACAACAGCACAACCGCGTAGAAGCATGGAATCGCACTGACGAGGTAGAAGAAAACTGTACCGACCCCCAATAAAACATGCCGATTACCAGCAGGTTTCGGCTCAGCCTGGGCGGACAGACGTCCATGCGAGATACCCCAGCATATCAACAATGGAATAGACGCGATAAACGAACCTTGTTGGACAATCGCACCCAAGGGGCCAATAGTTTGCAGCCAAAGACCCTGATGAGCATCGAAGAAACCTCGATTGACTGCCAACACCCCGATGGGAAATAGAGTAAACAAAATTGCCAGATGCCATGGACTTAGACGTCGTAAGTATCGTCCTAGCAGAAAGCCGCACAGATAGTCTCCACCAAATCGGCCGATGATTTTTCCGCCCCACTGCAGCCAGTACGCTGCCGCAACCGCCTGTTCTCCAATGAACGGGCCGCCTGAGACAAAGGAGCGTGCGAGCAGTCCAGCTCCGAGGCCGCCAACCACGAAAAAGCAAAGAACAGAAAGTAGAACGATTGCCACGTCATGCCAAACGGACATCGGGTTGTCAACCGTAGCGTTCATAAGGTGTGAGGCATAAGAGCCCCTTTCAGACGCGACGCGAACAGTCGATGGTGACGTCGGGGTAATGGTAATGCTAGCCAACACGTTGTCGCAACAAAGGCATCGTTGTCGGGAGAACCTAGTCACACTTACTGGTTTGGCCAAATTATACGTGTTTCTATCAGGTTGGCAAAAAGTTCTGTCTCAGCTCGATTCCCGTAGGCAGAGGGTGCTGGAACCGTCATCGAATCGATCTTGATCTACTCCCAAGATCTTTCTGTTACAATAGCACGCTGCCTGCATCAGCAGAGTACTTTAGCGCTCTTTCTGATAAACTCTCCTTTCTCGCCTGCACGACTGCTGAGTCCTCATTATGAAACGCTTCCGAGTTTTCTGCCTCCTGCTGCTCTCCCTCCCCGCTGTGCCCACCTCGGCGACTGATTTCACCTGGGTGGGCGACGAGCTTGTTAAGACTTGGGGGTTCTTCATTCCCGGCCCTGGAGGGGGCAGCACCAACTGGTCGCCTGAGAGCAACCTCGTTCCCGGCCCGGGGGACACGGTCACGTTTGACGACACCGGATTGGCAGACACCGTGACGCTCAGCTCTCCGCGGCAGATCGACACCGTCACCTTTAATTCAGATTTCGGCTACACCCTCGAAGGCGAGAGTCTGCAACTCTTATCGGGCGACCTTGAGACGATGGTGCCCGAGTTCCCGGGGCCCACGCACACCATCGATTCAGACATCATTCTGGGCGCGGAGGGCAGCTGGGAAGTCCAAGCCGATCTGGTGCTGAACGGGGCCATCTCGGGGGGCTTCGGCCTGAGCAAGAAGGAGATCGGCAGGCTCACCCTCAACGCCGCCAACACCTACACCGGCGACACCACGATCAGCGGCGGCTCCATCATTCTGGGTGACTCCCTCACGCTCCAGAACAGCACGGTCGACATCCAGGTCGACGACGGACTCGACGTCAACAACGCCGATGCCACACTCGGTGGGCTCAAAGGTTCGGGCAATCTCAGCATCGGCAGCCAGACGTTGACGGTCGGCGGCAATCACGACACGACTACCTATTCGGGCGTACTTTCTGGGGGTAGCGGCAGCCTGATCAAGAACGGCAGCGGGACGCTCACACTCACCGGAGCCAACACCTACACTGGCGATACGACGGTCAGCGAGGGCACGCTCGTGGTGACTGGCGCCGACGAACGACTCGACGACAACGCCGCGGTGCTAATCGAATCGGGCGCCGTACTGAACGTGGACGGCATCACCGAAACGATCAACAGCCTGCAGAACGCCACCGGGACGCTGGAGCTCACCGGCGGGGCCACCCTGCAGATCCAACCCAGCCCCTCCCGTGTGTTCCCCGGTACGATCACTGGCGGTTCAGGAACGACTCTGGCGATCCTCGGCGGAGACACTCAGCGCCTCAGTGGCGCCAACCCCGGCTTCTCCGGCGTCACGCAGATCGACGGCGGCAGAATCCGGCTGGACAACGCCAACGCGCTGCAGAACAGCGCCGTGGAGCTCAACATCAATGACGGGCTGAACATCACCTCCACCGGTGTTGATGCAAACTTGGGCTCGCTCGCCGGCTCGGGCAACCTGATTATCGGCAGCCGCACTCTGACTGTCGGAGGCAACGGCGGTACCACCACTTACTCGGGTGTCCTTTCAGGCATCTCGGGCAGCTTGGTTAAGAACGGTGCCGGCACGCTCACGCTCTCGGGGGCCAATACCTACGGCGGCGAGACCACGATCACGGGCGGCTCCATCCGACTTGGTGATTCCCTCGCGCTACAGAACAGCACGGTTGACATCCAGATCAATGACGGCCTGGACATCAACAACGCCAACGCCACCCTTGGTGGGCTCAAAGGATCGGGCAATCTCAACATCGGCAGCCAGACGCTGACGGTCGGCGGCAATGACGACACGACTACCTATTCGGGCGTAATTTCTGGAAGTAGCGGAAGCCTGATCAAGACCGGCAGCGGGACGCTGACCCTCTCGGGCGCCAACTCCTACACTGGCGGAACCATCATCAACGGCGGAGCAATCACCGTCAGTTCCGACAGCAACTTGGGAAGTCCAAACGGCAACCTGACATTAGACGGTGGAACACTCCAAACCACCGCTCCCGTTTTCTCAACACGTGACCTCGTCATCGAAGCAGCGGGGGGAACCATCTCCGGCACAATTCTATTGGTCGATTCTCTTTCCGGCCCGGGCGACCTGTCCCTAAACGGATTCCTCCTGCACACCGGCTCAAGCAATACGGACACAGAGCATTCAGGCACACTATCCGGCACTGGCAGTCTGACCAAGAGCGGCAGCGGAAGGCATACGCTCTCCGGCGTTGGCAGTGTCCTTGGTGGTGAGCTGACACTGACCGGTGGCGTTGTTGAAATCACCGAAGCATTACAAGTCGGCGGCCTGGATCTAGCCGACGGGACCACACTCGACGGACACGCCCCCGACATGCCTGACGTAGGCGATGCCCAGCCCGGCCAATCGCTGACCGTGACCGGCAATGTGATCGTAGAAGATACCGGCCTGGTCGACCTACGCGGCGCCATCGGGTTAGATCGCAAAGCGTCACAGGGGAACGGCTCCGGGATGCCCGGAGCCGACGGGGGATCATTCGACTCCAACGGGAACGTCTTTGAACTCACCGGAACCAACGGCATCCTTCTTCAAGGGGGACGTGGGGGTAGAGCATCTCAAGTGAACAATGGCGACGGAGCGCCCGGCGGCGATGGAGGAGCTTTTTCGGCCACCGCGTCGGCAATCACCCTGTCCGGATCAGCCACAATCGATGCCGGCGGTGGTACCGGCGGAAACGCAGGCGAAAACCAAGGTGACGCTGGCAGGGGCGGCAACGCAGGTTCGTTTACCGCCACCGCAACGACGATCAGCTTAACCGGCTCGTCTGAGATCAATCTCAACGGCGCAGATGGGGGAAGTATAAACGATGAAGGAAGTGACGGTGGCAGGGGCGGCAATGCAGGCTCGTTTTCCGCCACCGCAACGACGATCACCCTGGCCGATTCGGCCAAGATCGATCTAAGCGGCGGTGTTGGTAGAGTAGGCAGGACCGGAGGGGCCGGCGGCGACGCGGGTTCGTTTACAACGACGGCGACAACGTTGGCTTTGACCGGTTCCGCCAGTATCGATCTCAATGGCGCGGATGGCGCGAGCGGCATCGACAGAAACGCGGGAGCAGGCGGCAAAGGAGGGCTCTTTTCAGCAACCGCAGCAACGACAATCTCCCTAGCTGATTCGGCCATGATCGAATTAAATGGCGCGAATGGAGGCGGAACGGACGAAGCCATCGGCGGCGCGGCCGGAAGTGGCGGCCAATTCGAAGGCGGCTCTGGGCTTGTGAGCCTTAGTGGTTCTGCCGGCCTGTCGCTGGATGGGGGTGACGGGGGTGACGGCGAAGACCCCGATGACGCCCGACCAGGGGCGAACGCCGGATCATTGGTTGGCACCTTCGATTTGGACTTGAGTGGATCGGCCGCACTGAGCATGCAGGGAGGCGATGGGCGCCGCAATTCCGGGAGAGCCGGAGGAAACGGCGCATCGCTGGACCTCGCCGACGGCAGATCGTTGTCGCTCAGCGACAACGCCACCGTCAACCTCTCCGGCGGTGAGGCCATCGACGGCTCCGGCGGGGTCACCGCCGGCGACGGCGGCGCGATCACCATGGACACCGGTGCGAGCCTGACAATCCAGGATACCGCCGAATTCACTTCCATTGGCGGGCGCGCCACAAGCAACGGCGTGGTGAGCGGCGCCGGCGGGTCGATCACGCTGTTGTCCGGAACCGTGACGATCGACGGCGGCGCCGCACAACTGCTAAAAGGCATCAACACTGGCTCAGCCGTACCGGGAAACAACGGCCACGTCACCGTCTCCGGCGGCGCCTTCCAACTCACCGGCGGCGGGTCGGTTGAAACCGACGAGTTCAATTTCAGCACCGGCGTCGGCGTTGCGACGATCGAACTCGAGAGCTCGCTCACGGCTCACGATCAAGTCGTGCTGGGCAGCACAACCAACCCATTGGTAATCGATCAGGCCAGCTTGTTGACCGATAAACTCACGCAGTTATCCTCGACTACCCCCACGCTCGAAATCCGCGACCCTATCGGCGGAGGCACCGCACTCACCGTCGGCATTAACAACGGCGACTCAACCTTCAACGGAACCATCCAGGACGCCGCCGCACCGGGCAGCCTAGCCAAGACCGGCTCAGGCACGTTCACGCTTACCGGCGCCAACACCTACTCCGGCGGGACGACCCTCAGCGCCGGCACTTTGAGCCTCCAGAGGCAAACCACTCCCGTTGGCACCGGCACGATTACGATCGACGGCGCGTCGACGCTCGAATATGGCATTGATCAAATCAGCATCCCTAACGCGCTCGACCTACAAGCCAACGCGACGATCTCCAATTCCACGGGCTTCCAATCCGAGTATCGAGGTGATATCGGCGAAACCGGCGGGTCGTTCGGCATTACGAAAATCGGCGACGGTCTACTCAGCCTCAAAGGCAATAATAGTCATAGCGGCGGCACCATTTTGAACGGCGGCCGTCTGGGCCTTGGCAGCAACACCGCAGCTGGCTCCGGCACAATCACCGTGCAGGACGGTACGATCCTTGCCACTGACTTCAGGGTTACGGTCTCCAACGCGATCGATCTGCAGAACGGCACCGACCTCAGCGTCGGTAGTGGCTTTGAAATGGCGGTGTCTGGTGTGATCGGCGAGACCGGCGGGTCGTTCGGCTTCATCAAGCCTGGCGCAGGCGTACTGATCCTCTCGGCAGCCAACACATACTCCGGTGGGACGACCGTCAGTGCCGGCACGCTGCTGGTCGACAACACCACCGGCTCGGCGACCGGCGTCGGCGCGGTGGACGTCGACAGCGGCGGGACGCTGGGCGGTACGGGCAGTGTCGCCGGAATGGTCAACGCCCAGGGAGGGACCGTTGCACCCGGGGATTCTGCCGGGGTGCTCACCGTGGGCGGCGTAAGCTTCGACGGCAGCTCGACCTTCGCCGTGGAACTGGGCGGCGCGGACAACTCCGACCCGGACAACCTAGAGTTTGATCAGCTCGCGGTAACCGGCGACGCCTCCCTCGACGGCACTCTGGATGTCTCACTGCTGGCGGCCTTCACCCTGAGCTTGGGACAATCGTTTGAGATCATCGACGTCGGGGGCTCATTGAGTGGCACTTTCGGCGGATTGCCCCAGGCCGCACTAGTCGGCAACTTCGGCGGCACGGACCTCTTCATCGACTACAGCGCCGGCGACGGCAACGACATTGCGCTCGTCACCACGTTAGCCGGTGACTTCGATCTTGATTTTGACGTCGACGGCTTTGACTTTCTTGCCTGGCAACGGGATCCGAGCGTTGGCCTATTGAGTGACTGGGAAACCAACTACGGCATGACCTTGCCACTGACAACCGCCGCGGCGACCGTGCCCGAACCTGCGTCATTAATGCTTGCCTGTGCTGCATTTTCTTTTGTGAAGATTCGATACCGCCGAACCTACTTGGGTATGAGAATCTGAGGCGGTCAGCAGTTAGCTGAATTGCCCTAGACGACGTTGACGGACGGTTAGTCAGTGCGACACATCGGCTTCGTGTTGCATGCGACGGAGATCAATCGGCGAAACCGATATCACGGCAACGCACACTTCCTACGATTCGCCTGCGCTCGTGCGACTTCGTTGCTCGCGTGATCCGTGCCAGCACACGAGTTTACGGAACGTAGTCGTCTGATGGTTCCGCATCGTCCCATTCGACCTGGGGGAGCGGATCCGCGAAGGTTTCCCACACGCTGGGGCCTGCTTCCAGTTCCTCGTCGGTGAGCAAGCAATCTTCCAGTAGGGATTCGATGACGGGTCGGTCCATGTCGATGCCGATGAAGACGATCTCTTGACGGCGGTCGCCGTAGGGCTCCTCGAATTCTCGTTGAATATCGGCGAGCAGTTCCGCATTCTCCGGCGAGTCTTCTGGCCACTCCTCGTCGGGCGCGGCTGCCCACCACAGGCCTGCCGGGTTAAGCTGCACCGACACGCCAGCCTGCGACCATTCGTAGGCGTAGTCGTGGCGTGAGGCGATCCAGAGAAATCCCTTGGATCGAATCACACCCGCCAGAATTCCGTCGGCCACGTCGAGATTCGACCAGAGCCGTTCTGCGTGGAAGGGGCGACGGGCTCGGTACACAAAGCTCGTGATGCCGTATTCGTCGGTCTCGGATTGCTCTTGCCCCCGCGGAACTTCCAGCCAGCCTGGCTGCGCGCCGGCCTCGTCGAGCGAGAACAGCCCCGTCCCCATGATCTGGTCGACGTCGATACTGCCCCGGACGGTCTCGATGATGCGTGCCTTCGGGTTGAGATTTCGCAGAATGCCCAGCAACGCGCGCTTATCGCTTTCGTCAATCTGATCGCACTTGTTGAGCATGATGACGTTGGCAAACTCAACTTGATCGGTGAGCAGATCGACGACGTTGCGTTCGTCTTCGTCGTTGAGGCCCATTTTCCGATCAACCAGATCATCGGACGAGCAAAAATCGCGTTGGAAGTTGGCGGCGTCGACCACGGTCACCATCGTGTCGAGCTGCGCGACATCGGACAGGCTCTGCCCCGCTTCGTCGGCGAACGTGAATGTCTCGGCGACCGGCATCGGCTCACTGATGCCCGTCGACTCGATGAGCAGGTAATCGAAACGCCCCTCTCGTGCCAGTTCCGCTACCTCAAGCAGCAAGTCTTCGCGAAGTGTGCAGCAGATGCAACCGTTGGTCATCTCGACCAACCGCTCTTCGGTGCGGCTCAAGCCTGCTTGACCATCGCGAACCAGCGTCGCGTCGATGTTCACCTCGCTCATATCGTTGACGATCACCGCCACTCGCAGGCCTTGTCGGTTCGCCAAGACGTGGTTCAGCGTGGTTGTTTTTCCGGCGCCAAGGAAGCCGGAGAGGACGGTAACGGGTAGTTTTTTACTCATGCTTCTCTTTTCAAGGAAATGCTGTCTCTTGACTCACAGTCTGATTTGAGAGCTGCAGCGCTTGTGTCGATGGCTGTTGCTCGGCCGACTGATGGATGCGAGCTATCTCAACGGCAATCAGGTCGCTGGACGTGGGATACTCAGTGCGGAAAACTTCCTCGCCATCACGGAACGCGATGTAGCTCGGGCACATCTTAACCCCCAACTCCCAAGCCAGCCCCGGCTGTTGCTGGAGGTTGACGCGCCGAATTTTGAATCCCTGTTGCTCGTCGCTCGCTAGTTGATCGATCTGCCGTCGCATCCGATCGCAGCGAGCACAGCCTGTTGGAACGCAGAACTCCACCAGCACGATGCCATCCTCCTCGGCCACCTCGGCGGATAACTCGTCGGTGGTGACGTAGGAAACTGACTCCACAGTGCCGACAGGAGGTTTCGTCGAGGTTGAGGACTGGCAACCCAGCATAACCAATAACGACGCAAAAGCCACCACGCCTGTCATGAGCTTCATCATTGGCGCCTCCGAATCGCTAGGCAGCATCCGATTGCCGCGCTGCCAAGCAGCGCTACCGACGAGGGCTCGGGGATCGGTGTCAGCAAGAACGCGCGGGTCTCACCCGAGAGCGTGCCAAATCCCACAATTTGACCCTGCGTGTTGATGCCATTGGCACTCAGCAAGTTCCAACCACTAGCAGACGGGATGAGATCATTGAGATCGAAAATATTGCCGCCCTCCCAAACCACCGCCGCGCCACCGAAGGACGGAGCGTTGTCGAAGTCGGCAACGTAGCCGACGATCTGTCCGGCGCTATTGATATCGAGTGCACGTGCGTTGTCGAATGTTTCCCCCGGTAGCAAACCTAAATCGACGCTTGACGAACCATCGTAAAAGAAGGCTCGCGTCTGGCTGCTCACTGGATCGCTGTACCGTCCGACTGCCCGACCGTCGTCGGTGGCGGCGAACGCCTCGCCAAACGCGCTGCCCGCTGGCGAGCCGATCGTCGTCGGGGTAAAGCCACCTACTCCATCATCCAGCCAAAGCGTCGGTTCGCTGGTCGTGTCGGTCGCATTCCGCGCGACTCCCGCAATCACCCCCGACGGGCTGATTCCATAGGCGCGGGCGAAACTATCCGCCGTGTCCAACGGCGTGCCAAGGTCGACCAGCGGTCCGCCAGGCGTACCATCACTAATGAAGGCGCGGACGCTCTGCCCATTGCTGGCGGCGCCAACGATAGTCCCCGCGTCGTTGATATCGTTCGCCACGCCGCCCGCGCCGCCGGGCAGGCTCCCCATGTCGTCAATGACATTGGAAGTACTGTCGTAACGGAAAGCCTTGCTCGGACCATTGCCACTCTCGCCTGCCACGACGCCGGCATTGTTGACGCCAAAACCACGGCCAAACGTTGGTACGTCGGGCAGGATGGGGATTTCTTCCGCAACACCATTCTGCCACACGTACGGAATCAGCTGTGTGCTGCCAGCCTTACGGCTGTTGCCCGTGACGTAGCCCGTGTCGGAGATGTCGTTGGCGAAATTGCGATCCCCGCCAAGCGTGTCGATGGGTGTAATCGTGTATGGCCCAGCAGCCGACGCTGAGCCTGTTGTTCCCGCGAAAACTGAGACGGCAACGAAAACGACAGCAAGACAATGAACAACGGGCGTAATCTTCATGAGATCATGTCCTTATGTGGATTCGGGAAGTTGACCCGGGTCGAGTGAAAGTATGGTTGACGAACATAGCTGCGAGCTCAGTTTCATCTGCGCCGCCAGGGAAGCACGCCGACACCGGCCAAGCCGAACAGCGCAATGGTCGATGGCTCAGGCACCGCGGGCGGACTGGCGAGCCCAAAGAAGATCACGTTCTCGTTAAGTCCCACGAGATCCCAGGAGCTATCCGTCAGATCGAATCTCGCAATGCCACCCAGTCGCACCGAGCCGATCGGTCCTCCCGGATTGATGAAGTTGACCACGCCAAAGAGCGATTCGTACTCGCCGTCGGCGTTCTCGTCGACGCCCGTCAATCCGGCGTAGCCGCTGAAGATACCTGCGCCCACACCATCAACAGCGCCCAACGCACCGACGACTGAGGCAGCGCCGGTAAGCGGGTTGAACTCGACGAGCGAGTCGGTGTCCAGGTCGATGCCGTAGAGCGAATCACCTACGCTTCCCATGGAGATGATGAAGGCATCGGGATCGACGGCACCTGCGGCCTCCAGGGCAACATTCACGGCCCCAGCTGCTCCGACGCTAGTGGCCACGCCCGTGGTAAGGTCGACGCTGAAGAGTTGGTCATCACCTAGTGTGATCCCGTAGCCAACCCCGTCGGTCGTCACGTCGAATCCGGTCGCCGAGAAGGCTGTCATCGGACCTGCCGGGTTCGTCATACCAGTGATTGGATCAACGATTTGCAGCGTGCTGCCTGACCATCCCCAGAGTGTGCCGTCCACCGTCGCACCGAGCGCGCCGGGCAAACCGGTCGTCACAGGGCTCACGGGGGTCGCGTCGCCCGTCTCGGAGTCGATCTCAAAGATGTAGTTCTCACGACTATCGTCGTGGCCGGGTTGACCAGGCGGGATGGCCGGGTCGCCGGGGATTAAGAGCTGCCCGGAAGCGTAGAGCTTGGCGGCCGAGGCGGTAACGGGGTCAAAAACGAGGGCAAACGCCACGACCATGCAAAATGGTCGCAAGATACTCCAGTTCATGAGGTCAACTCCTGCTGTCAGTCTGTAGTGACGATCAATGGGAATGGGCTTCTGTGCGAATCGTTCGCATATGCAACTGTTTTGCAAATTACAATAAACGCAATATGATTGCAAGTGCCCGAATTGCCTATTTGGAATGACCACCGAAGCCGCAGCTGCGATGCGTCCTGAGGACGGTTGCTGTCAAGTGGCGCAACAAGCGAGGTTGGGCCATTGCGGCAGGAAGCGGGCACAGACTTTATCTTGCCGTTCCCGGCATGATCAATCCGATCGTGAGTTGGGACAGCACCAGAGAGAGGACTTACGCCGAAAGCGTGCCATCAATGTTAAGAGTCCTGTGAGCGGGCCGATTCTGAGAGCACGACGACGTGTGAATAGACCCTTCGCCCTAGAATTGAGCTGCAGTGAATCGCTGTCGGGCAACAGCCAACTTCACGAGAGACGCCGAGGATCGATGTCCTCAGCATCTGAAATTGAGTAAAACGCGGCAAAGTCTAGTTCTTTCGACGAGAACGCACTACGCCGCACAACGAGACAAGCATACTCCAAACAAAAAGAGGGGATGCTTCAGGAATGGCAGTGTATTGTAGCCCGTCGACGTACGCATTTGCTGTTCCAGGAGCGGCAGCTGGAGAAGAGAGAATATGTGTTGACCAGCCGAACGAATCCAACTCGGCAGTGGAAAAAGCATTTCTCTCAGCAGCGGTAAGACTCCGAGAGTTAGTGCCACCCCCCGCCCCTGAAACAGTCAAAGAAAACTCGCCATCGCCAGTTCCGCCATCAGGATCCCAGGTGAATTCGAATACGCGGTCCGTATTGATGTCTAAGAAAAACGCATTCGTTAGAAGCACCGTCGAACCAGTCGTCATCGCTCCAAAGGCTCTGTACTGAGTGGTCCCGTTTCCACCGGGTTCAGCAAGAAACAGACCCATTCCATCTGCGTATTGTCCAGTTGTGTCGCGTGAATCAACATAACCAAAGGAAATGCTGGCGTTAAAATCAGAAGCTACCGAAGTGACATCAAGTTCACCCGAGAATGCGAGCGGGATATCAAAAGTAGACATATATCCCACATCCGTATCGACGTAGAAGTGTCTCTGGTCGGTCCTCCTAAACGCACCTCCAGCTTCTCCCGCGTTTGAGGTTCCACCGGTGTTGTTGGTATTCGAAAATCCAAAACTATTGCCGCTACTCGGGTTGTTTATTTGGGCCCAGTTTGGGGGAGCACTATCGAAATTCTCGGCAAGTACGCCAAGGCATTCAGCGGGAAGCATCAACCAACAAGCGGCAGCAACTACCGCCATTGAAACAATGCGTGTCATCTGAATCTCAGTCTAGGCAATCCGTACAACATCCCAGCAAACCTCATCGCTAGTCGTCGCGCGACGACAACGGAGCTGTAAGTCCAAATTGTAAGTTTGGGGGGATGCCCATACAAGCAATGCCCTAAGTCTTGACATATCAATAAGTTCCGAGGACGACCAAACAGCCTACGGCATGATCGCCTGCTTCACTGAAGAGAAGACGACACGCCGTAACGTCGGCCGGTGAATCCTACTGACTTCACCGCGCGACTACGGCCACGCCTTCCCGCAGACCAAGCAAACGGCAGATGCCGAGAGATTGCTAAACTGCACAGCCGTCACTTGGGCAGGTTTGCGGATGGCAGTTTGTGACACCGAGCGGCGCGTCCTTGCGCAGCTGCGGAACGGGCCAAATTGACGCTCAAGTGATGAAGTGGCGGTACTTTTGAGACCGCGTTAGGTGATCTCCGCAGCATTCGGATACAATCCTGAAATGTCCGCTAATTCTCGCATAAGGATCCGGTTCTCACTGCTCACGGCATTGCTCATCGTCGCCATTATCGCGCTTGCACTGTCCGTTTACCGACTCGGCAGCGAGATTGGCCCCTTGAGAGTTGAAAACAAGAAGCTCAACGAAGAACGCGGCACGTTGGTTTTCGATGACGCGAAGCTTGTGCATGCGATTCGTGTGCCCACGCGATTCGCCAAGAACTCGGGGACGTTTCGCGTTTTTATTCCGGAAGGGAGCGAGTATGTAGCAACGGTCGCTGTCAATGATATCCCAAAGACTGGACTTCCCATCGTCGAACGACGGACGGATCGGTCGATGGTACTTGGACAAGCCGGGAAAAACGCTTTCGCCATTTTGCCGCCGGGGGAGCATCAAGTGTCCCTCTCGGTGGAGCAATACCACAACGGTGACCGCTACGTTCAATTTGCCACGACAGCTCAAGGTTTTTGGCTGGATATGACGGTGCAGATTCCGAAGGGGGCTTGGCCGCAGGAGAAGCCAACACCTTTCCGGGTATATGGTGACGGAGTCAACGGCACAACCGAATCGGTGGTCCTCGGTCACACACTGGTGCTCATGCGACACCGGGTGCAGGCAGTTTCTAACGAGAGCTTAAATGTATCGTACACGATGCCTGAGCCAGAGCATCCACTAAATGGCTTGATGCTTTGGATTGAGCCGCTGTGAATTGCAAATGAGTGACCCACCTGGACATTTGGGGTGTACAGTCTCACCTACCCCAGCTTCATCGTCCGAACGCAAGCTCGCTCAGGATACTGCCAGGTTGCCAGGTGTTTCGCGCCAAACGCACGAAACAAGAGTCGGAAAGTGCGTCAGTCTGTTGGCCGTTGCAAGTTTGGGAGCCAACGTTAGAGTGAAAGACGCTATATTCACAGTGCGTTGAGCCAGAATCTACTATTGATCACTGCTCGGCAAATGAACCCGTGCCCCCGCCGGAAACACCTTCCTCGTCAATGGAAACGTTTCCGGCGGGGGCTCATTGGACGCGCAGTGATCAATAGGACGTTTTTCCTGTGTTGCCAATACCAAAGGGATTGATACATTTAGGTGATTAGTATGAAACTACGTATGCACATCGCTTGTTGCTTCAGCTTGATTCTTCTTGCGCTGCAAGCGCAAACTGAAAATATCACCTTTGCGGCGCGAGTTACCACGGAGTTGATTGCTGTCACCGGAGATACAAGTCCTGGTGGCTATGGCACATTCAACAGTTTCAATACTCCAGCCCTGAACGACGCGAATAAGGCGGCGTTTTTTGCCAGCGTTTCTAGCACTAACGGTGGTAGTGACTACTCGGGGTTATTTCGATCTGATATCGCGAGTGGGTTGGTAGAAGTCGCTCGCAGAGATCAGATCGCACCCGACGGCAACGGTTTCTTCACGGCCTTTGAAGACTTCTTGCTAACCGACACTGGTGACATTACATTTCTCGCCCGACTAAATGGTACCAGTGGGGGAAGCAGTGACACGGAGGGTATTTTCCGCGGCGATGGTACGAGTAGCGTGGTGCAAATCGCGAGAACAGGCGATTCGGCCCCGGACGGTAATGGTAGCTTTTCCAACATCGACTTCAACATAGCCGCGAACGATGCTGGACAGGTCGCATTCTTTTCGGTCCTCGCCGACACCAGTGGTAACAACGACCACCTAGGTCTATTCATAAGCGACGGTAATAGCGGACCCAGTCGAGTCGTCCGCGCGGGCGAAACCGCACCCGACGGAAACGGTACTTTCTCGTTTTTCTACGCACCTGCAATGAACGAGAGTGGCCAAGTCGCGTTCCGCGGAATCCTCACCGGGACGACCGGTGGTGCCCGAGATGAAGAGGGCATCTTCCTAGGTGATGGAATCAGCACTCCCTTGCAGATTGCTAGAGGTGGAGACCCTGCCCCGAATGGCAACGGTGAGTTCTACACCTTCGGCGAGCCCGCCTTGAACGACGTAGGCCAAGCTGCGTTCGTTGCCAATTTCCTACCAGAATCTACCCGAGGGATATTCCGTGGTGACGCCAATAGTGGGCCGATACGCATAGCCCGTGAAGGCGATGCGTCACCCGATGGTAATGGAATACTATCTAGTTTTAACAGACCGACTGTCAACAATGACGGCCAAGTAGCGTTTGTTGGTGGACTTAACTTTACCAGCGGCGGCGCTAGCGACGCCTTTGGCGTCTTTCGTGGCGACGGCACCAGCAACCTGCTGCAGATCGTGCGAAAGGGCGACGTTGCTCCAGATGAGAATGGCAAGTTTTTCGATTTCAAGGATCTTGCCTTGGTTGACGGCGGACAAGTCGCATTCTACGGCGAATTGACCGACACCAGTGGCGGAAGCAGCGACGACCGCGGGATTTACGTTTACGACGACATCGCGGGACTTACTCAGGTGGCAAGAGAAGGAGATGAGTTTCTCGATAGCACCATAAGTGCCCTGAGTTTCCGAGGAAACTTCAGGTACTTAGGCGACGAGCGGAGCGGGCTGAATGAGTCCGCACAGATTGCTTTTCGATTCCAGCTTGCTGATGGTCGGTTTGGCATTGCTATCTCCAGCATCAACCCAAGTAGGGCCGATACAGACGGTGATGGAGACATTGATGGGACCGATTTCTTAGCATTGCAGCGTGTTAATCCTGACGAGCTTGCGCAGTGGCAAATCGAGTATGGCACTGAATCTGTTAGCGCTTACACCGCTCCCGAGCCGAACAGTGTTGCTCTAGCTGGTTTGACAGTTGCTTTGATAGGCCGTGGGCGTCAAAGTGGGCGGTACGTACGGAGTTGCTAACTCTCGTCAGCAAATCCGCCCGACAGGATTTCCGGCAGTTCGAGTCGAGCATCAGCGTGAGCCTTCGCTTGTGAAATCGTAGCCAGAGTCACGTCTCGGAGATTCCACTGACTAAGGTCCATCGCACCGCTCCATTTCGCGCCGAGCTGATTGATCCGCCAAAGACCAATTAGCTCCCAGCCCCCACCACATTTCCCCCCTCCCCCTTCATCCTTCATCCTTCCGCCTTCCGCCTTCCGCCTTCATCCCTCATCCCTCATCCCTCATCCTTCCCCTCCCCCCATCCTGAGGGCGGCCAAAAATCGTTGCTGAAATGGGTTTCGAGTTTCGCGAAAATGGGCCTCGTTAGTAATCTTTGGCGGCGCTGTGCACCCGCCAGTCTTGAGGCAATTTTCGTTGAGGGAGGTGAAGCAAATGGCGAAGCAAGGTCGCCCTCGGGCGTTGGATGATGGGAAGCGGCGAGAGGTGTGTGCGTTTCTTGCGGCGGGTGCCAGCTTGAAACAGGCGGCGGAGTATGTGGGGTGTTCGGTCGATACGATCCGACGCGAACAGAAACGGAACGAAGCCTTCGACGAACGTGTGCGCCGGGCCACCGCCGCCGCGCAGCTAGCGCCGCTGCAGGCGATGAAGCAGGCCGTGCAAACGCATTGGCGGGCGGCCGCGTGGATGCTCGAACGTTCCGACCCGGAACACTTCGGCCAACAAAAGCAAAAATTTGGGTGGAAGGAATTGCGCGCGCTGCGACGCGATTTGATCAATGTCTTTGAGGAGGAAATCGAGCTGCCTGCCATCCGACGTCGCGTGGTCAGACGCGTGAAAGCCGTGATCGACTACGCGATGCGTCATGCCTGGGACAAGCAACGAAGCGGTAGCAAGCTCCGCGACGCGATGCGTTTTTTCGAGCAGCGCGATGCCGCCAACTCGTTGGACGCGATGGACGAGTTGGGTGGCTTATGGAACCCAGCGGACGAGGTTGAAGCCGAATTGCGCTTGATGTCTGGCAGATTCGATACGCGCCGACGAGCCGAAGAATTGATTCAGGCGGCAGCAGCGACCGGATCGGAAAACGCTGCCGAAGTAGATTCCAAGAATGCAAAAGTCGTCCCATTTTGCATGCCCGACAGCTGTGCTGAGACGCAGTTTACCGAGCGAAACGGAAGTCACGACACGCAAAAGGAATGACTTCTGCGTTAAAAAATCGTGTTGCGCGCCCCACGCAAAGCGGCAAAATGCAGCAAAACTCGCGCGAGCTGCGGCGTCCTACCGCCGGCGTGGTTACTGGTCGGCAAACTGGCGATGGGCTACTCACCCCAAATGGTCGCAACCAGCCGTCGGCTGCCGCCGCGGTTGCGGTGTTCGCAGAGGTAGACGCCCTGCCAGGTGCCCAGTTGCAGGTGGCCGTCGTGAATGGGAATCGATAGCGAGCTGCCCAGCAGCGAGGACTTGACGTGGGCGGGCATGTCGTCGGGGCCCTCGCAGGTGTGACGGTGGGGGAAGTCTTCCGGGGCGATCGCCGACAGCGAGCTTTCCAGGTCGAGCGGCACGTCGGGATCGGCGTTCTCGTTGATTGATAGCGAGGCCGAGGTGTGCTGGATGAAGAGATGGAGGATGCCCACACGGAGGTCGGCAACTTCGGGCAGGGCTTCGACCACCTCGCGGGTGATAAGATGAAAGCCGCGCGGACGGGCCGTGAGTTGCAAATTACGTTGAGTCCAAGCCATTGAGGAGACCCGCATCTGGAGGTAAACGTTAGGAAAATACCTCTGCATCGTGCTGTTTTCCTCGCGGAATGTCCACCTGGGCACTGCCTTAAATTTGCGGAGTTGAGGTGGATTGGCCGGTTGGCAGCGACCCACAGATTGATCTTTCGGAGGCCAAAATGCGTACGAATTAGCGTTCCTACTTGACCCAGACTGCAAAGTTTCAGGTCAGACGGTTGAGTGCAATCAGAATCTGTCAATACCCATCAAGAAAAAACTTGACTTCCTTAACAGAGTGGTAATAATCTCAGCTCAGGAATCACAAACGGCAGCCGAACACGGAGATTCGTCTGAAAGAGATTTGCCCACGGGGTAGACCCCCCGAATGATGAAACTGGGCGAAGTCAGTACGTACGACAGTGACGAATCTGGCTCTGGAAGCGCCGCCGCTGATTATGGACAATTTTTATTCCCCCCTGTGCCGGTTTTTACTGGCTCTCGGTACATCCGGAGCCAGCCCCGCCGGAACCGGCCACAATGCGATTGATTCGCTGGAGAGACGAAAATGCCCGACCCAAAACTGAAAAACGTGTTCGAAGCCATTCTAAAATATGGTCACGACGAAGACTTTGCACCTAATTCGGATAACAACTTCAAGGCAACACAAGCACCGGCTGGCTCGCGTGAGAAGCTAGAAGTGATGGCCGAGCGTGTCCGCATGGGACAGCCGCTGTGGCATGAGAGCGATCGAGCCGACTACAGTGGCCTGACCGGAGCTGTCCGCCCTCGCGACTGAGGTGAGAGTCGCTCGACTCGACTTGACCAAGATTTGATACGCAGAATTTGATACGACTGAGGCCGCCGGCATTCGTGCCAGGCGGCCTTTTTCTTGGCTCTCGCGTTGGGCTGGAAGAGATTTGAGAAGAAGAGAAATGGGCTCCGACAAGCGCTGAGCTGGGTATTTGTTGTGCTTTACCCAGTACCTAGGCGACGCGACGGGGCAGGGTGCCTAGGCGACACAACGGGTCGTCGTCAGGCCAGCTGCCTTGCTGACGGCCGGGGACGCGAGGGGTTCGAGCTCATCACGCAGCACGAGCATATCTCGGGGGGCTTCAATCCCCAATCGAACTTTGTCGCCGCCAATTCGCACAACCGTGATGACGATGTCTTCGCCTAGCCGAATTCGTTGGGTCTCTTTGCGGGAAAGAACCAGCATCTTGCACCTCCATGTATGATATTTGTGGTCATGCGACTTGAATTGGCCACATGAACTTATGTATAGTGTACAGATGTCGCTCCGTGCGACAACCCCTGGGATCGAATTATTGTCTTGGTTGGTATTTTTTGAGCGTCTCGCAGGTGCCGTTCAGGCCGCCGCTTGCAGTGCCGCAAGATCCAACTCCGGAGCAGTCAACAGCCTTGTTCGCTGCACTCGCTCGCCACGCGAGCCGTAGAACAATATCGTGTTGGCGTCCGTTTCCCAAATGGCCGTCAATCGGACGGCTCGAGGGCCGTGCAGGCAAAAGTAGATGCCACACGGTTGATCGTTGCGGGTAAGTAGGCGGGTGGTTAGGTGTGAGCTTTCGGGTCTTAGTAATTCAAAGTTGCTGAGTGTTTGGGTGACGTAGTTACGTATATCTTCAATTCTGTGAATGCTGGTTTCGCAATCCACCATCGAGATTCTGAACCTCCGTGGTACGGAACTAGGAACAACGAAGTTGTGTAGTTATGAACTGATGGCTCCTAGATCGACAACTAACTGCTGGAAAAATGGGGGGGTTGGCAACAAGTTAAGTTATCGGCAAGGGATAACGGTAGCTTCAACTCTGCCGCGAGATTGCGCTAGACGTAAAATCTAGGCAATTGCTAAAGTTGCCCGCGTGAGCTGCTAAAGGCGAAGCGACCTAGCGCCCACGTCCATCGGTGCTTAGTTGTCGGGAAAGATCCCGGCCCCAAAATCCCCGTCGGAGCGCACCGGTGGGTTGTTGGCTGGGGGAGGAGGCGTGGCCGATTTTGGAGCGGGTACCGCTCGACTCGAATCGGCAGGCTGCTCGGTTGACTCGCCAGAGGGATGCGAACCGGCCACACGTTTGCTGTGCGGTTGATCGAAGCGTTTCTCGGTCTTTCGGGCGGGCGGAGACGTCGTCTTCGGTTCGTCGTAGTCGACGTCGAAATCGTCGTACCGTGAAACGTAATTCGGATCTTTCGCACGTTCCAGTTCGAGGTCAAATTCCTCGATCACGTGCTTCTGGATGAGCTCGCGGCACGTCGAGTTGATTGGGTGTGCGATGTCGGCGTAGAGCTTTGCTCGACCGTCTTGATCTTGCGGCATGCGGTCGGTAGGCAGCGGCGATCCGCATTGGTTGCAATGTTGAGCGCGAAGGTGGTTTTTTGACCGACAGCGAGGGCAATGAGAAGTGAGTTTGCGACTAGGCATCGCAACGAACGGGCCGTTGGTGCCTTCGATGATTTTGAGATCTCGCACGACGAAGCAGTTGTCGAACGTGATTGAGCAAAAAGCCTTTAGCCGTTCGCCCGGTTCTTCCATGAGCTTAATGCGCACCTCGGTAATTTCCATGGTACTATTCTCCCTGCAGACAGTTCCGTCTGCCGTCGAACTTCTAACAGCTTGCTGTAGCGAACACGTGCCCCGCGCCTATTGCTTCCCCCAATTTCATACTTTTCAACCAACCTGCCGCCCGACGTGCATGTCTGGCGGAACGCATCACACCGACGTAGGCGGACCCACTGCCCGTCATAAACTGGGCAACGCAGCCTGTCGTCGAAAACAAGTCTCGCAATGATCTCAGCCACGGCGCCAGCGTGCAAGCGGCTGATTCCAACCGATTGGTCATCTTGCAGCCCGCCTCATACAGTGCCCCCTTCCGCAATAAGGCAACAAGCGCTGCTACCTTCGCTTTGGATGATTCCGCCCGCTGTTCATCTGGTTCCAATCGACTCGACAACTCGCCGAACACCTCAGGAGTGGACAGCCCAATCGGAGGTTTGGCAATGACGAAATGAAGCCGAGGCAAGCGCTCCATGGGCTCGACGAGTTCACCTCGACCACGGCAGATGGCACCACCGCCCCGAACAAAGAACGGAACGTCGCTGCCCAGCTGCGCGGCAAGTGTCATCAGTTGCTCCTGCGTGTAGCCGAGCTGCCAGGCTTCGTTGGCGAGTAGCAACGCCGCTGCCGCATCGCTGCTTCCGCCGCCCATGCCAGCCTGGACGGGGATCCGCTTGATGAGGTGAAACTGACCTGTGGGCGAAACACCAGCCGACTCGGCCAATAGCTTGGCGGCACGTACGACGAGATTGTCGTGAACGTCGCCCAAAGGTAGCTCGCCCTGATTGCGGTGCGTGAGCGTTTGCACACGAAGCGTGAGTGGTTTGTTTGGGGTTGCCCTGTATGAGAGCTGATCGTAGATCCGCACCGGCACCATGAGGGTTTCCAGATTATGAAAACCGTCGGCTCGCCTTCCGAGCACTTCTAAGTACAGATTCAGCTTCGCCGGAGCCAGGATCTTCCAGGCAAGACCGACGTGGCGATCCGTTTTGATAGGGAAGGGCATGAGGTACGTCCAGAACGATCGTCAACTGTAGCGTTTCGCTTAGCACACTGACAGTCAAAGTCAAAGCAATGAGAGATATATGAGATAGATTCGTAGTGACTAACGGCGCAAGACATCTCAGCGGTTTCTCTTTGGGGCTGACGTGCTTGTACTGCGAGTCAGCGCAAGTCGGAACGCAGCACACTTTCACTCTTTACCTACCGCCGTGGGGTAGGCTAGAACAACAACTCGATTACGTCGTAACTCTAAGCACCGGATAATTTTAGAGCGTCCGATCTGTGGGGTCAACGGAACAATCAGGAGTGCCGAATCAATAGGGTTCGACGCCTCACATTCTCTTTATGTTGCTCACTTTGCCACATTCGCGGCCTACATTTAACGGTAAGTAAACCCTGCGATGCGGCGGCAAGTTGATTCCATTTACACGTTGAGGAAAGTGGCAAATTGATTCGTTTTGAGCGCGAAGATCTCGCCCAAATCGCCCGCGGATTCTTGATGGGCGGTGCCGACATTATTCCGGGAGTGTCCGGTGGAACGGTCGCACTGATCTTGGGGATTTATGAACGTCTGGTTGGCGCAATTAGCCACGTGGATCGCCACTTCGTTGGTTTGCTCTTTCGGCGGCAGTGGTCGGAGGCGGCTGAGTACCTCGACCTGCGCTTCTTGATCACGCTGGCGATCGGCATTCTCAGCGGCATCGCCTGCCTGGCGAGCCTCATGCATTACTTGCTGCTGCATCAACGGCCTTATACTTTGGCTGTCTTCTTCGGCCTGATTCTCGCCTCCAGCTACATTGTGATGGGCATGGTGCGGCCGAACACCACCGAGCAGCGACTCGGCTGCTACGGTCTTGCGCTCGCTGCCGCTTACTTCGCGTACTGGCTGGTGGGACTGGAGCATCTGGGATTCCACGATCATCTTGGCTACTTTTTTCTGTGTGGGACTCTGGCAATCTGCGCCATGATCCTTCCGGGGATTAGTGGGTCGTACATTCTGTGGTTACTCGGTGCTTACGTTGCCGTAACCGGAATCATCAAGGATGTTCTGAAGTTGCAGTGCTCCACACGGGAGTTCACGAGTTTGCTTGTATTTGCCATCGGCTGCGCCGTAGGCCTGATCGGATTCAGCAAATTGCTGAAGTGGCTGCTTGCCACGGCGCACGCGCCCATGATGGCCGTGCTTGGCGGATTTATGATTGGCTCCCTGCGATTGATGTGGCCTTTTCAACGCGATCTGACTCCGCTGGTTGAAGACCTCAAGGAGAAGCGTTTCGATTGGGTGATGCCGTCGACGTGGGACAGCCAGGTGACAATTTGTTTGACGTTGGCAATCGTAGCCGTGTTGGCGGTCTTGGCGCTGGAACGATGGGGAAGTGGCGGTAAAGAAGAAACTCCGCCGACTTGATCATTGCATCGCTTGAGCAGCGATCGCGCGGATTTCCGCCTGGATCTCATCGATCGCTCTATCGGCAGCAACGACATGAAACGCACCACCCAGGTGCGCTGCTTCCGCTAAGAATCCCTCGCGGAGTTGTTCACGATATTTGTTGCCGCGACTTTCGACCCGATCGAGTTCGTCGCCCATGCGTTCCAACGCTGCTTCAGGCGACATGTCGAGCACGAAGGTACAGTCGGGCGTCAAGCCGTCGGTGGCTACTCGCCCCACTTCGCGTACGTCCTGTACCGCCAGTCCACCGGCATAGCCTTGATAGACGACATTGGCGATTAGGTAGCGATCAGAAACGATCGTCTTGCCACTTGCGAGCGCCGGCCGGATAACTTCTTCCACCAACTGCGCTCTGGCTGACATGTAGAGCAGCATCTCACAACGAGCCGAGATACGTGTGCTCGCATCGCTGTTGAGAACAATCTCGCGGACACGCTCGCCCAACGCGGTGCTACCGGGATCGCGGCACGTCAGAACATCGTGCCCCTGCTCGGTCAGCCACTGGCAAAACAACTTCATTTGCGTTGTCTTACCAACTCCATCAATACCGTCGAACGAAAAGAACATGCCCCGTGTTGTAGCCGAATCGTCGCGGCGAGCCTAGGGCCTCGGCCCCGTCACGAACGGGCCCCGGTTGTCTCGCTGTAGATCTTATGCATCTGCTGAACTCGCCGAGCAACGAGTTTTCGCAGCTTGGCGGGTTTGATGACCTCTGCCAGATCGCCATAGCCAAGTACCCACCAGGCGATTTCGTCCAGCCCAGACACGGTCGCGCGGTACTCCATGCGACCGTTCTCCAGAAATTCACAGCTTTGCGTTTTGTGCCAAACCACCTCGGCAACATTCTTAGCGACCGCTGACTCGAAGCGGATGACAACGTCTTGGTCGGGTCCGCTTTCGGGGATCATCACCCAGGCGTTGCCAAAGTGCTTTTCCAGGCTGAAATTCCCCGGGATTGAGAACTTTTCACGCTGTGGCTTCAACGAAACGATTCGCCCGACGTTGAATGTGCGAACTTCTCGATGCAACGAGCTCCGTCCGACGACGTACCAACTTCGTTTGATGAAGACCAATTGGTATGGCCGGAGTTTCGTGTCGATCGTCTGCCACTCGGTCAAACTGCCATACTTGATACGTACTACGCGTCGTGCGGCGATGGCATCAACCAATTGTTGGTAAAATCGATCCACACCTGCCAGAGTATTGATTTGCCCCGCTTGGATTTCAATTGAGCGCGTCATCGTTCGCAGCTGTTCGCGCAGTGCTCCCGGGAGGCTACTCTCCAGCTTGAGCGCCGCTTGTCGCGCCGGCGCGTAGAAGGGCAATCCCGATTCTGCTCCTAGTTCACCGGCTAAGGCGATGACTGAGAGTGCTTCTTCCGCTGTGAAGTTGGTGGGAGGAAGAAAAAACGAGCTGGGGATCGTGTAGCGATCTTCTTGCTTATCGAATTCGAGCGGGACGCCCGCTTCCTTGAGCGTTTCGAGATCGCGAAAAATCGTGCGGCGGCTCACGCCGCACGCTGCCGCCAGCGCTTTAGCGTTCTGGGCTTGGCCAGACTGTAGTGTCTGGAGAAGTTTGAGCAGGCGCGTGATTCGTTTCAGGTTCATTGCCAGGCAAGCGATCAGCGGCCCATGACGTGATGAATGGTTGCGTTTGCGACGAACGAAGTGGATTCGCGCTTGGCGAATTGCTAGGCAGTCCGCCGGTCGTCGCATCCATCCAGGTCGTCAGTTCTTGGCGATAAGGGTTTGTGTGAACTTCGGGTTGCTGAGGGCTGTGGTTCGGCACACGTAATTCGACGGGCGCCGCGGCAGCCGGTGCCTCCACGACTGCCAGCGTCACCGGCGAGCCTTCCCGCGGCTGACCAACACTCGCACTGGGCGAGTTCATCATCGCGATCGCTGAGGTCTGTTCGGCAGAATAGCTCGCCTGTTCGATCAGCGCGGAGGTTGCCTGAAGGTCTGACGGTAGCGGTATCACCTCTTGTTCGAGTTGTTGGTTTTCAGGGTTCGTATTCTCGGTGGGACGGTCTTCCAGAGGCGTCGATTCCTCGATGGGAGGGCCGTCGTAAACTGGTGTCGGTTCGATTGACTGGGGCGCGTACTGTTCGGTGATCTGGGCGTGTGGGCCTTGGCTGATCACGCTCGGTCGAGTGAATCCATAATCGAGATAAGTACTCGCGTCACGTTGGCGAGCCCGACGCAAGGCATCGAACTGCGCTTTGCCTGGCCAAGGACCCTCGGCAAGGTACACCCCGTTATACTCAAGCAACGATCCCTTGCGGAAATGAACTCGCATTATAGCTCGGTTGTAGTCGACCAGCGAGCGGTAGTAGGCGGATTCCGCCTCCGCACGCCGTCGCTGGTTGTCGAGCAGCAGGTCGAGCGTAACGCGCCCCGAATCGTAGACGGCTTCGGTCGCCTCGACGGCGTCTTGCTCAGCCACCCGACGGTTAAAGTTGGTTTGGGTGAGGCGGAAATTCAAATCAATATCGCGAATCGAGTCGCTAAGCTGGTGGGAAATTTCCAGCTCCAGGTCTTGCAGCACCGCGCGCTCACGAGCGAGCAGCAACTGGTGATGCCGAACGCCGCTCAGGGCCCTACGGAACCCGATCGGCATGGTGAACTGCACACCGGCTTCCCATTCTTGGTACCGCCCTCTCGTCAGCGATTCGACGGCATTGGAGCCGGGCGCGAATGGAAGCAGCCCAGTCGCGGTATCGTCCAGAAGTTTTTCGCCGGCGCCGAGCCAGCGGTAGCGACCGACCAAGTCCATACGCGGGAGAAGATTGTTGCGCGTTGCGATCAGTTCCAGTTCGCGACGCTTCACCTGCCATTTTTGCCGACGCAGCTCAGCGCGACGCATCAACGCTTCGCTGTGAATCGATGGCCATTCGAAAACGACCTGGGCGGTGGTCGGCTCGTCGATCGGACGAATCAACCGGCCATCGGTAGCGGCTAGCCCCATCATGTATCGCAATCGGTTTTCGACACGGAACAGGTTGGTGAGCGCCGTTTCCACTTGCGAGCGAAATAGATAGTATTGCGCTCGCGCCTGAGATTCTTTGTCAGACTCGCCACCGGAGCCACCGAATCGCTGCAGAGCCTTCACCTTCTGCCACGTCGCCAAAGCACTGTCGCGTCCGACTTTTCGCGCATCGAGATCTCGGTAGGCGAAGTACAGTTCCCAGTACGCGTCTTCCACGTCGCGCATCAGGTTGCGAACACCCGCTTCAAAATCGGTGAGAGTGATATCATGGCGAATTCGTGAGATGATCACGCCATCGATCTGATTGATGACTCCTCCGGCCGCTTGTTGGAACGTTTGCGGGCCCGTGATCCGATTGACCAAAGTGCCTGCGCCGCGGAGCAAGGGCTGCGTAGCGGCCACTTCCACATTGGTGAAGAACTCTTGGGCGCTCGCACGGGCTGTATTGTTATTGCGATCGTGGTTAATGTTGTTGCGGATTTCGAATTGACTACCATTGGCGGCAGTCTTGGTGAGGCCGGTCGTAAAGGTCCCTAGGTCTTGTGCCAGATCCGTCGCGAAGATCACGGCACCGCCGCCAGCAAAGTTCTGCGGTCGGTTATTTTTCTGCCAAGTTGTGCTGGCGTCCCAGATCGCGTCAAACTCGGCCAGCGCGGCTTCGACGCCGGTGCCGCTGAGTTGACTGCCCGTACCAGTGCCATTGCCGGTTTCCACGAGGGATGGATCGTAGGTGGTGATGGCAGCGTTGGGGTTGTTTTGCAGCGTTTCAGGCGTGGCTTGGGCGATGTTGCTGCCGTTGTCGGTGATCCGTCCGCCTAATTGCCGAATCACCTGGCTGTTGGTCAGAGTAATGCGCGTGACTTCTTCCAGCGTAAAGTCCTGGACCTGGAAGTTCTCCGCATTCGCAATCGTCAGCGGTGCCTGTGTGAACGTCACCTCATCGAGTGAAGCTTCGTTGACGTCGGGGTACTCAACGTCGGTGGCGATATCCATGTAGTGGGAAAGATCCCCCGGCCCCAGCACGTTGCCATCTTCCTGGAAGAAGAATGGCTGCGTCGGCTTGCAGCCAGAGGCCAGCATCAGGACGCAGAGCGCCATCGAAATTGTGGACCGAATGTGACGGTTCATGTTGCTGCATTCCTAGCTTCGATGGTCCGCAACGACGCGCATGTCGTTGCCGGGCGGGTGCCCGAGTTCGGTACGCACTGCCGAGCGCATCCTACAGGAATAGCTCTGCCTCGCGTTGCCGGTTCCCCCCGGGCTACCATCCGCTAGCACTGTCACGAACCTGCAATAGGTGCGCAGCTGCCGCCGGAGTAGTCAGCAGAATTGTTATCGTCGTCAGAATCGGAAAACTTTGGCCTACTTGCCAAAGTTGATCCGCATCGATCACGCCCACTGAGCTCGCAAACTCAATAAGTGAAGATTTCCTGCATCGCCTGTGCGACGTGTTGCGGATTGGCGAGCATGTGTGCAGTGCTAGCAGTGATAAGAAGCACTGCTGCTAGCAAGATACCGAGCGCGCGCGGATTGGGAGCAACCCGCAGCGGCTTGAGCCGCTCGTGAAGCTCGCCACCGAGCTTGCGCCAGCCAGCAAGGTCCTGAACGTTGCCGGAGGAGATGAGCGAAACATTGCGCATCAGGTCAAAAGGCTCCAGGTGTAGCTGTACTCCCAGCGTCGGCAGCGCGAGGCTATCGCCAGCCCAACGGGCCTGCGCATCGATCGTGCGTGCCGTCTCGGCGAGTACGGGTCGTAGCTCTTCGATGCTGATGTTGTAGATCACCAAGCGAGGTTTTGCTAGCAACACGGTGAGCAGCACGCATAGCCAATAGAACACAAGCATGAACACCCACACAAAGCGGCCATACTCAGCGGAGGCCGCTTCCGGGCGGAACAACTCGATGGGCCCGACCAGGATCAGCCCGGAGAGGGCCGCGCCCAGCGCTGCTAGATCAGCGCTGCCGGTGGTGATGAACGGGCGCCGGCGTGCGTTGAGCAAGCCGATCAGCAGGCAGTACGAAGCGAGCGGCACCAGGGCGATCGACAGGCGTAGTGGGTCGGGCATCATCGATGGTGAGTTTCGCAGGTGAAGTGACAGCTATCATGCTACTGCATATTCTCGTGACGTCCAGCTGGCAGAGAACGCGGACCAAGGCAGGAGTTACGATTTGGTTGAGTCGGAACGCTCGCTGTCTAAGTTTGCTCGTCGCAGTTCGCCGGCGATCTGGTCGAGCTGTTCTTCATCGTGATAGCGCCGATTGGCAAACATATCGAGGCAGCCCAACCACAGAATCCAGCACGTCATGAGCACCAGTGCAAAGAGATAGGCGGTGACGGAAAGCGGGGTTCTGGGAACGGTTTCGAACGCCAGCAACGTGACACCGATGACGCCCATCAACGAACTAGCGACCGTCCGTCGACGCAGTGTGCGTAGGAAGTGGGACTGCCACCGCGGCTTATTTGTTGGGGATGACTGGAAGTCGCGCCACTGATACCAGTGCGTTGCCAGCAGCACCGCTGAGAGTCCAACCAGTATCAGGCCCAGTGCGTGCGTGGAGTTCATCAATCCGTCTCATCGCTCAGAGTTTGGTCGCCAACCACGCTACAGTTACTCGACCCACCTTTTCGAGCGAATCGGCGCTGCAACGACCCGGCGCATCGGCTGTTGTGTGCCAATACCGATTCTGTGGGTAGTCGGGATAGGAGAAGTCGATCACGTTGCAGACGGGGATCTTCGCGATTTGATTGAGCGGAAAATGATCGTCCTTCACTTCGTAGTGGGCGCGAGGGATGAACTCCTTCACTCCGAGCCGTTGGGCCGTGGCCCAGATTTCCTTCACTAACGGGCGTGTTTGTTTCCAGGTGGCGCTATAAGTTTCCTGGTAGACGGTCAAATCAGCGTCCGCGACCATGTCGAATAATACTCCAGCCGTGTACTCATACGCCGGCGGTTGCCTCCGGTATTGTTTTGCGAACCATTCACTGCCGACGAAATAGCGACCTCGCTCCTCGCGACCGTACCCGTAGACCAACTCTTCGCCGTCAAACATCACAAAGTCGAGCCCGTAGTTTTGTGGCAATTGCTTGACGTGATGCCCCAATTCCATCAACAGAGCCACACCACTGGCACCATCGTTGGCACCCAGAAATACACCATTTCTGCGCAGATTCGGATTGATCTCGCGATCGGGCAACGGACGGGTGTCATAGTGGGCACAGAGCAGTAGACGTTGCTTGGCTTCGGGACGCCACTGAATGATAAGATTCGCCATCGGCACGAACTGGCGCGCGTTGAGCGGATTCTTCTCCTTGAAACGTTGATAGGTGACGACAGCCCCCAAGCTCTGGAAGTGCTTTTCGAGCAACAGTTGCTGCTGCTTCATCCCCGGGCTTCCGCTCATGCGATTGCCTAAGCTACAGAGGGCTCTCAAGTATCCGTAGGATCTTTGGCCATCAAAGCGAATTGCTTGTGATGCCGCTTGTGGATCAGCATTGGCAACCGCCGCTTCGGTAGCCAACGCTCCAGCATCCAAATTACCAGCAACCAGACAGAACAAAGCCAGGAGCAAGTGGAAGAATCGGCGACGGACGAACGGGTTGTCTGTAGGGACGAAGATTTTGAGCGTTCTCTGCATGCTGCCATTCTACGCGGTCGGACCGGAATATCCAACGCGTCTCAAGGCACGCCGCTAACCGGCCTGTTCGACCGCTGGCCTGGAGAGCAAGCGCTCGCAGACGAGTCTCGCGCAGCGGCGCGCTTCATCGAGTTGGGCGGGTGGAGAAGAGAGTCGTGTCCCTGGTTGCCAATCTGTGAATTGCGTGACCCAGTTCTCCTGCACGAGCACGTCAACTCCTGCGGCCACGCGTCCCTGTTTCTTGCTGGGGACTCTTAGCAGACCAACCGCAGCTCCGCAGGTCAGTGCCTCGTAAACCATCGAGACGCTGTCTTCGCTGACCCACACTTGCGAAGCGCGGGTGAGCTGTCGTGGAAGCCAGTCGCTGGTGGTTTGCTCATGCGGAACAATATCGACATTGCTCGGGCCAAGTCGTTTCAGTTTCGGAACCAAGGACGAGGGCGTCCTGCGCGAGGTCGTCAATTGCCACTGTGTTGCGGTGTCGCTGCCGGCAATCTTGGTGACTTGTTCGAGAATCGCTTCGTCTGACCAACCGTGGGCGGCCGAGGGCCCACCGATAAGCAGCAATCCCGTGTCCTGGTCCTTGCTGCGCGCGGGCCGAATCACGTTCAGTACGCCACGCGTTGTAACAACATTCGCCGCAGCTGGCACTCCATCGTGCCTGGGCACAATGCACAAGTCGAAAAGTGCGGTCGGTAGCGAAGGCTTCATCAGGACGATCGTCTTGCCGCCGAAGGCTCGTTGGGCCGCCAAGACCGCGAGATGCGTCGCGTGACCGGCTCCCAGAATTAGATCAGGAGCAGGCAGATCATTGCCTGGGCGAAAGCGTCTTGCGAACAACGCCGTCAAGCAACTCCGCCTTCGTGGCGCGCGGATGGCATGGTGTTCAACCAACACCACGTCCGCCAACGCACTGGTCAACCCGCGAAGCTGGTTCCGATGCCCCGGTTTATCGTCGTGAATCTGCCAGATGACGATCGGCTGTTCGTTCATAATCGCTATGCAGCGCGACTGGCGGCGGTGCCCAAGTGTTCAGCGATCAGGCTGTCCGCGATTTCTCTAGGGCTGCTGTTGCCGCGGACGGCGCGCTTCTCGGTCAGGTATTGTAATTGCTTGCTGACGAATCGCTGATAGGGAACTGGCGAGGCGTAGTGTCGCAAGGTGGTATGGCGGTGGAGAACGCTGGCAACTCGTCGGTAGTTCTGCGGCACTGTGAAATCGTCGCGTTGCACGTTGGCAGCCGATGGTCTGAACGTGACATGCACGTGATCAGCTGAAGTTACGAGTTTCGATTCGTGGACGGCCAAACCAGCCTTCGTGCCCAACATCTCAAGCGCCTGCGGATTGAAATTGTACAAATGTCCCACGTGATAACGGTTTTGAGGCGCATGATAGGTTGCCTCGACATTGGGGACTTCCACGACCAAGTAGCCATCTGGCTTCAACCACTTACGCAACTGGATGAGCGTGTTACACGGATCTTCCACGTGCTCCAGCACATGATTGAGCGAAATGAAGTCGAAGCTCTCTGGAGGAATACTGACGTCTTGCAAAAAGGCATTGGTGGTCGGCACTCCGAACGTCGACTGTGCGTACTCGGCAAATCCTTGATTGGGCTCGATTCCTTGCGAGTCGAGTCCTTGCTGTCGAGCAACATAGGGAAAGAAACCGCCGCCGCTTCCCACATCGAGAAGTTTCATGCCGGGGCTGAGCAGCGCCTCGACCGCCTGATATCTGGCGATCGCCCGGAGCGTTTCGCGATAGACGTGTTTGCGCTTCGGGACGTAGGTAGATTTGTACTGTAATCGATACTCTTCCGAATAGAACTTGCGAGTCTGTTGGCTGTCCGGTCTCGGGTCAGTCCAAACCAAGCCGCACTGTGGACAGAGAACCGTGCGAAGCGGCTGACCGTCGCGATCGACGGTGCCGACCTGTTCGGCACAATCGCTGCCACACAGGTTACACGGTGTAGAGCAAGAAACGAGAGTCATGAACAGATTCCTAACAACAGAAAAGTATGAGCGATGAGGTTAACCCGCGGCGGCCAGTTGCCTTCGATCGTATGCCTCAACCAGTTGCTTGGCGATCGCGTCGGTCGCAGCTTCGTTGAGGTGCACGAGGTCGATGTAGGCTTTGCTGGCGGGCAGTTGACCGACAATGTCGGTCGTGTCGACATAGAGGGACTGTGTCTCTGCCGCTACGGACGCGAGGATCCGGTTGTACTGCTGCAAATTGATGTTGCGATCTGGATCAAACTGAACCGGTGGGCTGCCCCAAAGCAATATCTCTACGTGCGGGGTCTTCTCCCGCGCCAGGGCGATCATCTTGCGAACGTTATCGGCATATTCGGCGGGAGGAACGACTGGTCCCACCGAGACAAATCGACGGAGCAGCGGCGATCGCAACCGTCGTTTGACGAATTTGAGCAGCTTGCGCAGCCGCTTGCGGACGAAGCCATCGGGGTAGTACAGGACGTAATACTGTGGGATGGAGGTTATCCAAGTGTCGACCAGCCCGAAATTGATCAGCAGGACGTCGGCGGGACGCGCGTCGAGAACCATGAGCTGGACACCCTCGCGAGTCGTGCCCATGCCGAAACCTAAGTTCTGCTTTGTGGTCTCGTAGCCGAGTTGTGCGAGCTGACGGCAAAACTTATCGAGGATCGTGTTGCCGAGTGGACGCTCGTGGATTCCCCACGTGTTGCAGTCCCCGACGGCAGTCACCCGTAATGCTTGTTGGCTCATATTGCAGTTTGCCGTGCTAGTTTGCCCGAGGATGTATCGTGATCATGCTGCTCGCGAGAAGTACAACACATCCGCGTGCGATTCAGACATGCGAAGATGAAATCCCTGGCGAAGCAAGCTACCAATCAACTGACTGATGGCTTCGTCTCCGACGATGTGAGGGTGCATCTCGATGCATAGTTTCTTTAGCGAGTGGAGGTTCAGCTGTTCATCGGCCAGATCGACCTCGGCTCCTTCGATGTCCATAATCAAGAACGACGGCTGGAGCTCATCAATGAGGCTCTGGATCGGCACAGATTCGAGCGTCTGTCGTTCCCCGGTGTAGCTGTCCGAGTTGTCATACCTACTGGAAAAGACAAATCGATCAGCAGCGAAGAACTCTTCCTCACCCCCTGCGAGCGAGACCATCTTCATCTCCAGCTGCGGCGAGACATCGTTCAGTTCGAAGGTCTTGCGTAGGGCTGGCTCCAACTTGCGGTTTGCTTCGAACGCGTGCACGCGCTCGGAGCCAATCTGCTGACAGCAAAGCGTCGTGACTACTCCCAGGCCAGCTCCGCATTCAAGAACCGTGTCGTCCGGTTCGAGGTTCCGCGCAACGATTGCTCGTTCCTCGGCCTCATGGGTATCGCGGTAGATCGAGCGAGCATAGCGAGTTCGGGCTTGATCTCCCAAGTAGATCGTGAGCCCGTTATTGCTCACCGTGCGTGGACGGAAGAGCTTGCGATATTGGTAGCGCAACCACGATGCAATGGCTGCCGGCTTGATAGCCATGTGATGACCTTCTCTGTTTTACTTGTGCATTATTGCAGCGGCCGTGTGATATTCCCATTTCCTGAACGTTGAGTGGAGTGGGAAACCCGTGAACAGTTCGCTGCCACGATAGTTGTCGTACACGACCTTGTTGATGATCGCCATATCCGAGTCAAGCAATTTGTCTTTGAACTGTTCGATGCAGTCCAATACGCGATTCATCAGTTCGATCACTTCCGTGCGTCGACCACCGAGGATGCCAGGATTGACGATGCGCCGTTCTGCGTAGAGCAACGAGCCGAACTGGTCTGTGACATCCGTACGAATGCAGCGGCTCTCGCGGATGGTTTTTCGCTCGGAACCAATAAACAGCCGGTGGGCGTCTTTGTCCTGCTCGACGAGCTGGAAAGGGTCGCGCTTGAACGCCACGTCTGCGATGTCGGTGACAAAGACGTACTGGTCGTCGATTTGCTGGAGGTAGTCACGGACCACGCGGTGGCGATCGTGCAAGATCGGCAGCTCACTGCGATCGACCAGCTCGAAGCCAGTTCGTTTCGTGGTGGCCCGGCTAATGCAATCCTCTGGTAGCCCATCGTGCAGGACCGTGCCTTGCAGCCCGACTCGATTGACGGTCGTCCACCAGGGCTTGATGTAGTCCAAGTAGTCGTTGCTGCTTTTCTCGCCACCGTGTGGGTTGGCTTTTGGCCTCATCACGACCGAGATCACACGTCCGGTGGAACTTGTCGTGGGGGAGGTCTCGACTGCGCTCAATCGGTGAAGTCGTCGCTGGTTGCGACGGGCACGCCAGCGCCTGCGTTGTTGCTTGGTGAACAAGAGCATCACACATCCGAAAAAGTGACCTAGTCGAGACGACGAAAGGGGCGGGAAGTCTAGGGGGCCTCGCTCTTTGCAGCAAGTCGAATAATTGGTAGCAGCATGCATGGATGCGGGCAATTGCACTTGTTGGCCCCAGTGGCTTTCAGTACTTTCCGGCGAAATTACCCACCCATCCATTCCACCTTCGAAACACGTGCCGCCCACTCCTATGCCAAGCACGCAACCACTTCGCATCGCCCAGGTCATGGCCAGCGGTCCCGCCTACGGTGGCCTGGAAAAGCACTTCGTCGAGCTTTGCAACGGTCTAAGCCAGCAGCACCAGGTCCAGGCGATCGCGCACAAGGCGCATCATCGTGGGATGAACAAAGCGGTGGATTACCAGGCGATGGATCTGACGTTCAGTCGGCGCAGTCCACTGAACTTCTTTCGTCTGCACCGGGCTCTTAAAAAATTCCAGCCCGACATCATCCATGCACACGCCAACAAAGCAGCCTCGATGATCTCGGCGCTCGGGCGATTCTATAGTGCGCGCACGGTCGGTACCGTTCACGGATTCAAGAGCAATAATCGCTCGTTTCGCAACTTCGACACCGTGATTGCTGTCAGCCCAGCGATTTACGAGCACATCAACATCGAGCACGCCCGCGTCATCTGCAACGGAATCCCGCTAACGGAGGCACCGCCGCACGATCCACAGTACTTCGTGCGTCAATTCGGCCTCACACAAGAACGCCCCGTCGTCGTTTCGGTCGGACGTCTGGCCGACGTGAAGGGTTTCGATGGGCTGATCAAAGCGTGGCCGGGAATCGATGCCGACTTGCTGATCGTCGGCGAAGGCCCCGAGCGGGAGAAGCTCGCGAAGCTGATTGAACAATTGGATTTGACCGATCGCGTGCAGTTGACCGGCTACCGCGACGATGTACCGGCGATTATGGCACACAGTGATCTGGTTGTGATTTCGTCGCAACGAGAGGGTTTTCCGTACGTGATGGTCGAGGCCCTGCACTTGGAAAAACCGATTGTCGCAACGAATTTCCCGGGAGCCGATTCAACTCTGCCGTCCCAGCACGTCGTCGAGTACGGTCGTCCGGAGCAATTGCGAGACACCATCCAGGCGGTTCTATCGAATCCGGAACAAGCGGCCTCCGACTATCAAACTACCTGGCAAGAAGCGAAGCAGAAGTTTACCGTCGAGGCCATGGTCGAGCAGACCAACAACATTTATCGACAGTTCTTCCGCGCTGCCGCCTGAAATTCTGACTCCCAAACGCCTACATGCCCATGTCGAACTCGCCAAATCTACTCACGCCGCTCCAGAAGCTTCGCTACGCGGTTACACCGCTGAAACTTTACGCGGCCTACCGCGCCCGTCGCAACTTGCGGCGATATGAACCGGAACTGCATATCTTGCCGTTTCTGGTCGACCCTGATCGCGTGAGTGTCGATGCGGGAGCCAACCGAGGCTCGTATACCTATTTTCTGTCGCGGCTAACCAAACACGTTTACGCCTATGAACCCAACCCCGCCATGCGGCAGCTACTCGAGCGCGCGGTAGCGGACAACGTGACCGTGTCGGACGTCGCACTCTCCGACCGCACAGGCGAAGCGGAATTCGCAGTGCCGAAGACGCCGCGCTCTTATGGCAACAATGCGGGCAGCCTGGAAGTCAATCAGCTGGAGGACGGCAATTCGGAGTTGATTCGATTCAAGGTGCCGACGCGCAAGCTCGACGACGAAAACCTGACGGACGTCGGTTTCATTAAGATCGACGTGGAAGGCCACGAACGCGAAGTACTGCTAGGTGCTCGCGAGATCCTTCGCCGTGACCGACCCGTGTTGCTGATGGAAGTGATGGAAGATCTCACCGGTGAAACCGCCGACGAGAGCATTGGTTTCGTCGAGCAGTTTGGTTACCAGTGCTTCGTTCTGTTGAACAAGCAACTGTTGGACTACAGCCAGCTGGCATCCCATCGCGACCCGGGGGAGGGTTGGGATCGGGATCGGCCGCACCATCGATCGAACAATTTTATCTTCCTGCCGGTTGATCGTCGCCGGAACGCGGCCTAACTGTCGAGATTGAAGAACCAGAGATGAATCTCGGATTATCATGACGTCGAAAATCCCACTATCGGTATTCATTATCGCGAAGAACGAAGAAGATCGTATCGGCTACACGATCAACAGCGTTGTCGATTGGGTCGACGAAGTGATCGTCGTGGACAGCGGCAGTGACGATGGCACGGTGGAACTGAGCGAGCGGCTCGGCGCGAAAGTAGTCTTTAACGAATGGCCAGGCTACGGCGAGCAGAAGATCTTTGCCGAGCAGCAGTGCAGTAACCGATGGGTGCTCAATCTAGATGCGGATGAAGAGGTGAGCGCGGAAGCACGCACGGAAATTCTCAAACTGTTCGGCCAACCTAACGGTCCAGATCGGAAAGCCTACTTCGTCGATATCAAGACAATTAAGCCAACAGAAGACGCGCCACGACGGTTTGCGCCCTTTAACCGCTTCATCCGGCTCTATCACACCGAATATGGCTCGTTCAATAGCAGCACCGTGCACGACGTCGTTGATTTGCGTGAAGGCGTCCAAGCCGGGATGCTCGCAAGCGTGTTCTATCATCGCTGCTTCCGGTCCTATAGCCATGCGGTTGAGAAGATCAACTATTACACCAGCATGCAAGCGCACGACATGTTGAAAAGGAATCGTGTCCCGTCGATCTGGCGAGTCGTGATAGAACCGTTTCTGTCATTTTTTAAGATCTACATTCTCCGCAAGCACGTGTTCCTGGGCGTCGATGGTTTTCAGGATAGCGTGATGTACGTTTTCGCGCGAACTATCCGACTTTCCAAGGCTCGCGAACTGGCGAAGATCGAATCGCGCGCGAAAGCTGCCTAACCAACCAGCGACTCGTATAGGTCGATCTCTTTGTCGATCATCGTCGATAGCTCAAATTCATCAGTTGGCTGCGGCGGAGCGAGTTCGCCTCGGTAGACTTCTGCGAGTTTCGCGGCCATGCCCGCGGTATCTTGAAGCTCGACGCGCCCGGCGGGATAGACAGTCGAGAGAACTTCGCCGACACCGCCGTGCGCGTAGCCGATCGTTGGTCGACCCAGTCGCACCGCTTCGAGCACCGTGCGACCGAAGCTCTCGGGCGGCTGAATCGACGTCGACACGACCGCGTCGGATACGCTCATGATCTCTCGAATGTCTGAGCGATGCCCTGTGAAAGTGATATCTGAAGTCAGGTCGGTCCGCCGCACTTCATCGTATAAGCTGTGCGCGTACTGCAAGCGCCTGGGATCCTCACCGCCAACGATCAGGCCATGCACAGGGATTAGCTGTTGCTTGAGCTGCCGCACCACGTTGAAGAAGTCGAAGTGCCCTTTAACTCGCGTCAGGCGGCCTGGCAGCAGGACCACGAATCGATCATCGAACTGCGGGAAGTCCGTCCGCCACTGCGTCAGCCACTCAGGTGTCGGTTGATATCCAAACGGAAACTGCGAGGATTCGACGCCACGGTGGATCACGGTGACTTTGTTTGGATCGGTTGCCGGGTAGTTGCTCAACACGTAGTCGCGGCAACAGTGCGAGACGGCGATCACGTGCTCACCGTAGGTCATCACACGACTGTAGAAATTGACCGAGTTCAGTCCGTGCACGGTGGTTAACAACCGTGGACGGGCCTGTTTCGGCAACAGCTTCCAAGCCGCCAAGGTCACCCAAGCGGGCATGCGTGAACGAACATGAATCAGATCGACCTGCTCGGCAACGATCAGTCGGCGAAGCCCGCCGGTCTTCAACAACGTCAACGGATTCTTCTCTCTCAAATTGAGCGTCAGATGCCGTCCGCCATGTTCTTCGAGTTGCTTGACCAGTCGACCGCCTGCCGAGACAACTACGCTGCGGTGTCCGCGTTCAACCAACGCCTGACTAATCTCCAGCGTGCCACGTTCGACGCCACCGCCCTCAAGCTCGGGCAGAATCTGCATCACAACAAGAGCGCGATGTGCGTTGGTAGGATTAGACACTCGGGTACGATTTCGCGAGTTATGACGGTCGGAACGCACGTCCGAGGGTAACAATTGTTCCGCTTGTCAACAACCGCGGGCGGTGGCAGGCGAGCAGGTTCATCCTTCAGAGCAGAATTATGTTGCGACACCGTTGGCGTTGAAAGATGATAGCAATTTAAGAATCGCTGACCGACAATCCTTCAATGTCACCCGAGAAACTCATGCCAAAACGCGTCGCTGTGTTCATGGGTACACGGCCCGAAGCCATCAAGATGGCTCCCGTGATCGCGGAACTGCACAAGTCTGATCAGCTTGAACCGCTGGTGATCAACTCTGGACAACATAAGGAAATGATCCAGCAAGTGATCGACCTGTTTGGCGTGGCGGTTGATCACCAGTTGCAAGTTATGCGCGAGAATCAGACTCTGGCGGGACTGACTTCGCGGTTGATCGAGAAGATCGATGCAGTATTGACTGATACCAAGCCAGACTTTGTGTTGGCACAAGGGGACACGACCACCGTACTCTGTGCGACGTTGGCCAGCTTCTATCAACACATTCCCGTGGGACACGTCGAAGCCGGCCTGCGGACGGGCAACATTCTGTCACCATTTCCCGAGGAGGCCAACCGCCGGCTGGTCAGTCCCCTGGCGAGCCTGCACTTCGCGCCAACCGAGGCATCGCGCGAAGCACTGCTGAGAGAGCGTATTCCCGACGAGACGATCACAGTTACGGGCAACACGGTCGTCGACGCGTTGTTCATGGAACTTGCGCGGCAGGAGCAATCACAAGTTGGCGACGCACTGCGCACCCGATTGGCCGATCTCGTTGGGGAAGATTGGCTCAAGCGTCCGTCGATTCTTGTCACCGGACATCGACGTGAAAACTTAGGTTGTGGCTTCGAGCAAATCTGCGATGCGTTGGCCGCCCTTAGCCACAAGTTTCCCGACTCACTGATCGTCTACCCGGTGCATCTGAACCCGAACGTGTTGAAAGTCGTCCATGAGCGTTTGGCTGACACCGAGAACATTCGCCTGATTGACCCCCAGCCCTACGCTGAGTTCGTCATGTTGGCGAAGAGTTGCCGCATCATTTTGACTGATTCTGGCGGTGTGCAGGAGGAGGCCCCCAGCCTGGGGAAGCCGGTGCTGGTGATGCGCGATACGACCGAGCGGCCGGAAGGCGTTGAAGCGGGCACCGTCAAGCTGGTCGGCCCTCAGGCGGATCGAATTGTCAAAGAGGCAACGCAGTTGCTGTCCGACCCAGTGGCCTATCAGGCGATGGCAAATGTGGCTAACCCCTACGGAGATGGGGATGCCGCTGTGCGAATCGTTCAGCGCGTCGTGAAGTACCTGAATATTGCATAGACGCATTTTCACGCGGCCGAGAGCGAAGTTCGCTTCATCAAGGCTTCATCTCCCCGGACAATCCGTAGTTTTCCTAAAATCCGCTACGAATTGCTCTCGAAGCAACAGCCGGAAACCTTGAAAAAACAGTGGCAAGCGGCGATAATAGGTCTAACTTCCAAAGGCAACTGGGGTCTGCCTAAGGTAGCCATCGATACGGAACAGGACTGCTGAGTAGGTGGCGTGATTAGCCATCGTGACAGCCCATGCTGTCAGTCTCGGCTCAGCTATTGGCAACCCCACAAGAGTTATCTGATGCCGGGACCTTTCACTCTCCGCAGAATCCATCGCCTCCTGAAATTCGCTTTGGCGTTGGTCGTGGGCGTCACCTTCGCGAACTCCATTTCGCTGGCAGACTGGCGCGACGATGTCGGATACGACCAGCTGTCCACGTTGTTGGGTAGTGCCCTACCCAACGGCAACGGCGTGCCCATTTCTTTAGTCGAAGCCCAGCAAATGGGCGGTACGGCGTACTATCCAAACGAGATTGACGCGGAGTTCACGGCGACGGCCGATCCGCTTGGCGTAGCGGTGAACTTCATCGACGGCACTGGCAACAAAGGAAACGGCAACTCGAATCATGCATTCGATCAGGCGCGCAACTTTTTCGGGAACAACATGAGTGTCGCGCCGGCCGCCAACGAGGTCACGGTCTACGAAGCGAACGATTACTTGAACGACATTCTGAATCTGAATAGTAACGTCTTGGAACCTGATCCTCAGGACTTTCGGGTGCAAAATTTCAGCTGGGTGGGAACTTTTACGGGCTCCGGAGGAACTGTGGACACCGATCGCAAAGCGCTGCGAAAGTTTGACTTCGTAATCGAACGAGACAACATTACGGCAGTAGTGGGACTCGGTAATGGCCTGGGTGCTTTGCCACACTTCTTAGGGCACAGTTACAACTCGATTGCTGTTGGGCGTTCCGACGCTCATCATAGTATTGGGCTAACGCGCCTGGCCGATTACGGAGTCGGTCGCAGTAAGCCTGATCTGGTGGCCCCACGTACGTCGACAAGTCTAGCGACCTCCAGCACGAGTTCGGTCGCGACCTTCCTACACAGCTCGGATACCGTCTCTGGCAGCAATGCCGCACAATCGGAGACGATGAAGGCCATCCTGCTTGCCGGTGCACGAAAAGACACGCTGCCTAGCTGGAGCCAGATCGACGGAGGCGGAACGTGGCGTCCGCTGGACGACACCTACGGGGCGGGCGAATTGAGCGTCTACAACAGCTATGCGATCACGGCTGGAGGCTCAGCCGCCGGCGCAATCGGGACGCCAACCCCAGTTGGTACTCACGGGTGGGACTATCAAACGATTCAACCGGGTTCCGCCAATGAGTTGCTGTACGATTTTGTGATACCCACCGGCAAGACGGCGACGGAATTGTCGATTGTGTTGACGTGGAACGCTGAAGTGTCGTCGCCATTCAATTCGGGCGTGCCGGTATTGGCGGATCTAAATCTCGAACTGGTCGATTCCTTGGGCGCAACGATCGACACCGACTTGGGCGACACGTATGTCGATGGTCTCAGCGAAAGCGATGTCGACAACGTGGAGCACATCTATCTGAACGATTTGTCCCCGGGCACCTATACATTAAAGGTTTCCAGCGAGGACCTTGCCGCCGACTTTGGCCTCGCATGGCGCACCACGACTGCCTTCGATACCTTTTCTGCGGATTTTGACCAGGATGGCGACACCGATGGCCGTGACTTTCTCGCCTGGCAACTCGGCTACGGCAAGATTGTCAACGCCACGCTTGCCGACGGCGATTCCGACGGCGACGGAGATGTGGACGCCACCGACCTGGCATTTCTGCAAACAGAACTCGCTGCGGTAAACCCTTCGCTGGCAGTGAGCCTATTCGGCGTCCCGGAGCCCAGTGCCATCGCATTGGCCTCCAGCGCGATGCTATTTATGCTATCGCGAAGAGTGCGTCGCGCCGCCGACTAGAGAATGCAGACTGCCAATCCTCAGCCGTTGAGCAGCTTCTCCCAGTGATCAATATGCGCTGGGACGGCAAATTTTTCTGTATAGCGTTGTAGGCCCTGCGTCGCCTGCGACGCGAGCTTATCGGTGTCTGTGATCAGCTGGACGATTGCGTCAGCGACGTTCGTCTCGTTTACGTTGTCCACGAGGAGTCCTACGTCACCCATCGTATACGGGATCTCGCCCACGGTGGAGGTGATCACGGCGCAGCCCGAGGCCATCGCCTCAAGCAACACGAGGGGCTGAGCTTCGACCGGATAGAGGCTCGGAAACACAAACAGATGAGCCTGGCGATATAAGGCGAGTTTCGCATCGCCACGAGCGCCCTCGATCCACTCGACTTTGACACGACCGTTCTCCTGGGTGCCCGAAATGGACTGTTCGATTTCGTCCCTAGCTTCCTGTGCGCTGCCGTAGTTGGTGGAAAATTCACTGAGCTTCAGCGGACCACAAAGCACGGCGGACACGGGCGGCAGGTCATGACGCTCTGAGAGCTTCCTCAAGGCATTCAAGAAGACCATGTAGCCTTTGCTCACGATCAGATTCGACAGAAACAACACCCGTACGGGTTGCCCCTGGTCATGGGTCTGAAACTTGAGCCGCACTTCGTCACGCGTGAGCGCATCGAGCGCTGTGGTATTGCATAGAATTTCCACGCGGTCGGCGGGCATGCCCAGGTCGATCAGATGCCTGCGCTGCTTGGGACCGAGCACTGTGACAACGTGCGTCTGTCGCAATATCTTCAATAGCTCCACGGCCATTTTGTCGCCGGGCTTCCAGCCCATGAACACACTGCCATGCAACGACACGATGCGACGCGTGCGCGGTCGCAGCTTAGCAATAATTCGGAACGGCGTCCCCTCGCGTAGAAACGCGATGCGCGTCTGCCCAAGATTCAGACAGACGGCCGAGGTGCAGCACCCCGTCGCCACCGCCTTGACCCAAGCGAATGCGTACTGGCAGAGCAAAAGCGGAAAGATCCAGCGCCCCCAACGATCACGATCGAAAGCGATCGTAACGGCCTGATGAACTTGGTATCCTCGCTCTGTCAGCCGCCCCACAAGCAGATCCGTCGCGGCCTGTTGCCCCGCGAAACCGCCGCTCCGAGAGTAGATGAACAGTACGCTCTTCCGCCTGGCCTTGGTTCCCTTCTTCATGGCCGGTGCTTCTGGACAGAGTCTGGTACGCAGATTTAGCCAAAAATACAGCTGATCAAGACGCCTCGACGAACAGTGCACTTCCGCTGCGCTGCTGCTCCAGCAACCAATCAGAGATTTCCTTTCTCATGCACCAGTCTGGCACTTCTTGCTGGCGTACCAACAAATCACGAATCATCGTGCCAGAAATCTGTTTGTGTTCAGGGTCTGATTGCTCTGAAGATTCAACCGTCTGATCCAGTTTAGGTGAATATTGAACGGTGTCGAAGAAAACAGGCGAAATCCCCATGTCTCCTAATGACTCGAAAAGCTCGCGGTTTTGGTTCGCTGTATAGAAGTTGCCCACGCCGGTGTGATCCCGTCCCACGACGAAATGAGTGCACCCAAAATTCTTGCGACAAAGTGCGGTGAAGACGGCTTCACGGGGTCCACTGTAACGGGAGTAGGTGCTGAAAGCAGCTAGCAACGCTTGCGGATAGGCTAAGGCGACGAGTTTGTCGTAAGCACCGAGGATGATATTCGTCTGAAAATCACCATCCTTTTTGGGTCCGATCACGGGATGGATCATTATCCCGTCTGCGTTGGCACGATCACATGCATTGGCGATCACGTGCTCATGGCCTCGATGGGGCACATTACGCGTGTGAAACGCCACAATCTTAGTCCAACCCTTGATTTCGAAAATCGTACGGGTCTGTTCCGGAGTGAGCTGGTACGGTGAGCGACTGATACTGGCATTCTTCAGGTGCTCAAGAGGCCCACCCAAGAACACGTCCCCCCTGCTCATCACCTTTTTCACACCTGGATGTGCCTGATCAGTGGTACCAAACCATTGCTTTGCGATTTTCTCCAGGTTGACTTGGTACTTATCTTGAATGTAGAGAATTGCTGTCGCTTCGCCAGTGCGCGTGTCGATCAGACGCACGGATTGCCCCGGATGATAAGCGGAGAATTGTTCTGACGTGCCTTGCAGCACGATCGGCATCGTCCAAACGGATCCACAGGGTAGACGGTAGTTGTCTAGCACGCTGCCCAGTTCCTCTTGAGTCATGAAGCCTTCCAATGGCGAATAGACACCATCCACAATTTGTTCGATGTCCATCGCGGTCTCAACATCGACTTTCACGGCTGGCAGAGATTCGATAACCTCCTGCGGCACATGCCCGAGACTCGCGGCTCGAGTGTTCTTGTCTTCCTGGCGCCCGTGCAGAGCAGGCAGAAGCAGCGGAGCGGACTCGAGCAGATCTGAGACACGGTAGCCATCGAGCGACCTTTGAAATCGCTCGATCAGACTCAACACCATGTCCACGGCGCTGATCGGATGCTCTCCGACCGCCGTCTCGGCCGCCAAGACCAAGCCGTTGGCTCCGTCAAGAAGCGTATTCATGATGTCATTGACTTCCGCTCGGGTCGGCTTTCGATTGACAAGCATCGACTCCAGCAGGTTGGTTGCAACGTTGACGGGCTTGTTGGCGTTGTTGGCTTTGCGAATAATGGCCTTCTGCATTAATGGGATGTTTTCCAAAGGCACTTCGCGAGATAAGTCTCCCCGATCGATGAGAATCTCATCGGTTTCAACCAAAATCGAGTCAAGATTCAATACGCCTCGCTGACTTTCGATCTTTGAAATAATGTGCGAATCGGGACCTGCGTGCTTGCGAAGCAACGCGACGTCTTCAGCACAATTAGCGAACGAGAGAGCGAAATGCTTGATGCCGTACTTCCTCCCCATTTCGACCGAAGCAATATCCTGTTCAGTAAGTGGCGGCAGTTTCGGTGCGGGGCTCACGCCCACAGCCTTGTTGTTGCCTATCTTCCCGCCGTTGAGAACAACGGTTTCCGCGTAGCCGTCTCCGACTTCGAGTACTAGGAGAACAGCACCATCAAAATCGAGGCCGATCAGATTGTTGGGTGCGAGCGATTCAAACACGCTTGGTGGTGTCAGTGTTAGACACTCTGAAGTGCCCACGACCCTCTCGGCGACCAACCGCACAAGCTGTCTGTCTCGGACGACGACTCCTTCCTCCATCGTCCCGGTGCGAACCTGCGCACCTTCGGTGTCGAGGCAGATATCCGTTGAGGTATACTTCTGCATGCATTCAATGGTCTCAGCCAATCGTTCGATGGGCGTGTGCGACAGGTTAATGCGAAAGAGATCTACTTTTCGCTCTTGCAAGCGCTCCATGACATTCTGGTTCAGTGACTTCGGTCCTAAGGTACAAAGCACTCTAATACTACGCTTTGCCATTTTCTCTATCCGTGTGTTCTGTTTTTCAAGAAAAGGTCTACTTGTCTCATGATGTGGGCGCTTTGTCCCTGCATGGTCGCCGAGCCACTATCGCGGTGTTTTTCACCGACGAGCTGAGCGTTCCAGCGGGGCGAGAGCTCATGTGCCGCCCCGGAAGCAGTAGCGAATTTCCACGCCATTCGAAATTCTTGCGCGTTAATCAACCACTTTGCTCATCCTGCACCTAAAATTGCCGGCTCTGGTCGCATGCAGGCAAACAACCCAATTATAGTTTACCACTCTTCGCAGAGCAATCTGCACTGTTGCTGGAGTGTTTGTCAATCGCCCTCGCCACTTAATCGTCCTCGTCGATACCATCAGAACCAGACACCGAATCACTCGAATGCGGCACCAACTCGATAGGCAGATCACCCAACGCCGATCCGCTCTCGCCGACTTGACGAAGCCACCACGTATCCTAGACTGGATATTCAGGGCAATCCAGAGCTTGGTTGCACTCACTCAAGTGGGCGCATCGAACGTGCTGCCGGGGTTCTGACTGCACTGCCAATCTGACTCTCTGATGCGAATCAACTCGCTGGGGCGACAAGTTTTTGCGGCTTGCTTAAGCGTGATTCAGAAATCAGCCGCTTCGGGTCGATTGAAGGTATTCAAACCATTGCACGTGCTCAACGCAAGTAAGGGTGGCGAGTCTCTTGGCAATGACTGAGTTTATCATTAATCGGATGCGAAGACAGCCCCTGTCGGGACTCGAAGGTCATCAGGGAGAACGAAACCTATGGGTTTCCGCGTATCCAATTTCTGGGAACAGCTACATCGCCTACGTCCTCGCCTACATCCTCAATTGCAAGTACTGGGATGTGGACGACAAAGAGTGGTCGCCTCAGAGGATTCCGCTGAAGAAGTACTTAGATGGAACTAACGAGCATCCGCACAACGGAACGTACGATTGCCTGCTAAAAACTCATGCACCTCCCGCAACAATTCCCGCTTCCCAAGAGGACTACCTCATCTACATCGTGCGTAACGTGCATGATGTGTCGAACAGCTATTTCCATCGCGTAGAGAAAACCTGGGAAACCTCGCCCAATTGGAAGCGCAGGATACTCTGCAAATTGGCGAAAAGTTTGATTCCGTTCAGGTTACGGTATCGACTTGCGATTCGATACTTCTCGCGCGGCTGGGCGAGCGAAGTGCAACGCGTACTGGATGACGGAACGATACCGATCCTGAAATACGAGCATTTCATCGCAAATCCCCTAGAAACACTGCAATCGATCATCGCGGAACTCGCTCCGGGAAGCTGGGACGAAGCGGTAGCCCGCGACGCGCTGGACTTATTCTCCATGAAGAATATGAAAGCGGCAGCGAAACACGCAGTGACCGATGAGTCCAAACGCACTGATCGAGTCGGGGGTTCAGGAGACTATCAGAAGTACTTTTCTCCCGCAGATATCAAGTGGTTTGAGCAACAATACTCCGAGATTCTGACTGAGATCGATTCAAGAGCTCAGTACAGCTAGTTCGAATCAGAACTTCGAGCAGCCACTCGGAGTCAAACTCGGCGACGGCACAAGCAAGTTGCAGCGACGATTGTCGCGCAGAGCGTAACCGTGGCTGGCTCAGGTACAACCGTTACTGCCGTCGCCTGAGATGATCGGTAGCCTAGCTGCCAGACGGCTAGATCTGCTGCATCAACGACACTGTTGCCGCTGCCATCGGCTTCTAGATTAGTCGTCGAGCCTAGCGAACGTTGCCATGCGAGCATGTCATATCCGTCGGTATCACCATCGAAATCATAGTCGCCATCCGACAACAGAACTGGGTCTTCGACGTAGTACTCGGGGAGTGCGACATCAAATAGATTTAGTATCAGCGGAGCGATACTGGCAATGGTTGTGCCCGACAATTCACGTTGGTCCGTCGTTTTGCTGGCGAAAATAAGTGGGGTCTCCTTTTCGTCTAACGACTGACGCCCGTGGTTACCTTCTGGACGGTGGCCGTGATCTGAAACCACAAGAATGCTCCAATCTTCGTTGGCGAAGTTTGGCCGTCCGCTGATGATTGATAAACTTGCCGCGAGATCCCCATCAATCTTTTTGATCGCCTCGCCGTACCCAGGTGCATTCGTGCCTCCGTCTGGGACAGGGAGATGGCCTGCTACGTCAATGTCATCGTCGTAATAGTAAATGAGTTCATCTTCAAGCGCAAAAGCTTGATCGTTCAGTGTTGCGTAGAGGTTTGGCAGGTTTTGAAAACTGACGACGTCGAAGATTGCAGCAGGGTCAGGATGAATTCGTGTCGTGAAGAAACCTCTAGCATGGGTAGTCATTCGAATGTCGGATCCCAGCGCATCGCGTAGGGTATAGGTGAACGGAGGATAGTCTTCAAAGTTTGCTGGCGTACTGTTAAAGTCTCCTGTAGTTTCATGCAGATTTGCGTACACACCAGTGAAAACAGTTGCCCAGCTAACGTGCGTCAGGGTAATTTGCTCTGTCTCGGTTCCAACCTCCCCGCCTGATACTGAGGCTGGGTCATAAGCACCATTGTAGGCCGAGTCCCAGGTGCCATCGATGAGACTCTGAAAGGTAGGGAGTTCCCCATTCGCGAGCAGCGACTGAAAGCCATACGTACCGTTGGCTGCCAGGCCATCGAGCATATACAACAGCACTTTCTTCGGGCGACTGGCGAAAGCACTAGATTCAAGCATGCACAGGCTCAGCGAGAGCGCGGCGCATGTCACGAAGAATGAAAACCTCATCAATCCCCTCTTTTGATCCTGGCAGCGAATCTACCCGTATTTGCAAATCGACGAATCGATACCCGCTAACGTTTATCTTAAACCAAGAGCCATTATCGGGGTAGTTTCTTGACCGCCTTTTCCGCAAGAACGTCCTGCTTTCCCGATCTCACACTCACTCACATTTTGATCGCAATACCGATCAGTTCAACGCCCATCCAATCACTGAACGGGATCGCGGGAATCCGATCGTATCGATCCTGACGGAGCCGCGTGGCAAGGGAATTGACACGGAGCAGATTTGCCACACACTCATTTTCGATTGCCGGACTCAAAATACGGAAGCTACCGCGGATCAACGACTAGCCTGACATCGTTCTTGGTGGCTGGACGGACGGTGACAACAAGTTCGCTTGTCTCAGGCGATGCGTACTTGAGCGAAATCACCGGAATCTTCCCCCCGTGTTCAGCGTGTTCCGCACCCAGTTTGCTGAGCTGCTCTGCCGCTCGCGGTGGAAGCACTTGGAGCACAACGACGCGATACTCGCCTGCTGGGGCACCGTCTTGCAGTTCGTACGTCCCCAGAACGAATCGTCCGCGCGCATCCGTCTTCCCACGGGGCGATGGGCCATTGGTCGCGGGAACTAGCTCGACGGTCGCGTGCCTAACCGGTTCACCTGAACCAAAGACAACTTCGCCCCGAACAGGATACAGAGGTGGACGCCCGTCCCCGCATCCCACGCAAATGACATGCAACACCAGCGTGATTAGCAATCTCCGACAATGGTGCTTCTCTTCCAAGACCAGAAAATTTGTCCTCTGTCGCTGGAGCGGCATAGACTTATTGCAAGGCTGATCAATTAGTCGGCACAGGTAGTCGTTCGAGCTCGTAGGCGTCGTCACGACGACAGATATCTCCGAGCGTCTGTGTGTCGATTTCGTTCTCGAGCAGTCGTACCGAGCCGTCAGTCATCACAAATGGGCAGATCCCCGGGTGCCAGCTTCCGAAACCGATGATTGGCAAGCTATTGTCAGTAGGCCCGCGTGCGAGTCCAATGCCAATCCCCCCAACACGCGCGGAGGCCAGCAGGTCTCTGCCATTGTATATCGGACCGTTTTCCGGAGGTTGTGCGAGTCGTCCTTCGGGAATGTGCATCTCGCCAACTAACGCGGTGTTGCTGGCACCGTCGATGATATCTTTCAGCCGGATCTTATCCTGCCAGCCGACGGGAAAGAACTTCTCACATTGAGGGCGGCTTGAAATGAGAACTCCCGTCCCATTGCCTCCTCGCCAATACGCCTGTTGGTCGCCGTACGATCCACCGGTCAAATCTCCGTGGTTGCCTGCATAGTCACCAACAGCACCGCCGATCATCAACACTGTCTCGGAGACGCCACATCCACAAGGATAAGTGTACTCCTCCTCGATTTCTTGCGAACTAACCACAGCTTCAATCGGACTTCTCCTCGTTGGGCACACAAAAACTGTTGGTACGTGCTCACGCACTTCTGGCCGGTGTCGCGAGTACAGCTTGTAGAGATCCCACTCGGCAGCCAGATTCCCTTCTTCAAGATACGGAAGAATCCGTACTAACCAGGAAGGCTGAGAATACTCACACGCCTTTGGGCCGTAATCGACTCGGGCCCGCAGTCGCGCGGGAGGGAAAGCGCGTGTTGCGTCGTGCAACTGAAGCGTCGCGAGACCGATCTGTCGCAAATGACTTTGGCACTGCGCAAGTCGAGCCGCCTCACGGGCCGACTGTATCGCGGGCAGTAGCAGCCCGATCAGTGTTCCGATAATCGCGATCACCACCATTAACTCAACAAGCGTGAAGCCAAGCCGTGATCGCTGAGTGCTGTGCCTAGGCTGGTACATGGAAAGGTCTTCCGCAGCGATTGTCGTTCTGATTCCATATGCAACCTTCTAGCATATCAGAATCACACTAGCATGGAAACTAACACAGACCGAATGACTGGAACATTGCGATTCATCTGCACATTCTGCAGCCCGCTCACAACTTGGCTCTGCTAGACCCAAACTGTGCAGACCTGCAGTCACAGCTACTTCAAATAGTGGCAGGTGTCACCATCAACTACAGAGAATTTTCTGCTCAATGATCTCGATTCGCTGCTGCCAGCGAAAGTGCTTTTCCAGGAGACGTCGGGCCGATACCCGCATCTTATTTAGCCGAACAGGGTCGTCGATTTCGTCGGCTAAAACTCGAATGAACTCTTCTTCCGTGTTGGCAACGAATCCGTGCTCCCCAGCCACAAACTCTGGTATCCCATTGAACGCCGTTGCGTCGCCGATGACCAGGCATCCCGACGCCATCGCTTCGACGACTTTGTTGATCAGTCCATAACCCTTGAAAATCGGGGCGATCAAGAAATCGTGCTCGCGATAGATGTCGTTCAGATCCTCCACGAAGCTGACGTAGCTCACGCCATGTTGCCGCATCGTCTCCTGCAGGCTTGCGCTGGCGTCGCGACCGACTGCCGTCAATGCAAGTTCCGGATCGCGCCGCTGCGCCTGCTTCCAAACCGAGTGAATAAACCACTCAAACCGCCCCGCGTACAGCGCCGACAAAGCACCGACAAAGACGATACTCTTGTGGTACCGCTCGACAGGCAACGCGAACAGTTGATCGTTCACGGCATTGGAAATCTGCACACTCCGGCCATGCACCTCCTGGCCGCCTTTTTCCTTGATCCACTCCACCTCTTTCTCGGTCTGGACCAAATGATAGTCGAAGGACAGCAGCATCTTCGTCTCGCTCTTGGCCAACAGATTGCTCCGTGCCGCGAATACATAGCGTTGGATTGTTCGCGTCAGCAAGCGATGATTCTTGGAAGCGTTCAACGCCAGACGGGCAATCACCAGCGAATGCACGTCGCTGATCGCGGCAATCCACAGCGGCGAACCAGAGACGAGCGCCTGATGCGTGGCGCGACTGAAAATTCCGGCCGCCGCGATCGTGCAGACGAACACCGCATCGTACTCAGTGTGGGCGATTTCCTCAGGAATCGGTCCTTTTAGGTGCCAATAGCCGTAGTAAGTGCCCAGGCAGAGAAGTTCACGCACCAATCCAGTGGCTTTCGAGCCTCTACGGATCGCAACCCGGCCAAGCCGCTGCGTCTGCTCACGCGTGGCTTGGAGTTCCTCCTCACGGTACGGTGGCTGGGCTGAGTTTTCCAGCAGCAGAAAGTCAACCTCGTGCGATTGCGCCAGTCCGCGGATGTAATTCGCGGGTGGTATTCGGACTCCGTCAGTGGGAGGAAAGACCGGAACGGTGCTGATGAACAGAATTTTCAAGTATCTTGTCTTCTGGATTCAGACTCGGACCGTTTACTGTGTCGACCGTCGATCTGAGAGCAATTTGACTTACGAAATGAAATCGAATTGCGGGCTACTTCAATTCAACCAGATATTTGCTCGTGTCGATCGTCCGATTGGGACGCGATTGGGGAATGAAATCGCCCAGGTCCGGAATCTTTTCGCATCGCGCGACGCAATCCCTGGCAGCCTGACACAAGTCTACGAAGTCTTGCGTGATCGACATGGTTACTCGCTCACTGGCGAGGTTGGCCAGGTTCTGAATCATCCCCTTCGCCATGCTCTTGAATTCAGGTTCGACCGGCTTGTGAAACGTCCAAGACAATTCGTCGCCCACGCTAAAATACTCGTGGTGCATGATCATCGGGATCGTTGGCGTCGCGGGGTACAACCGTTGGCAGACGCCTTCCAGCCCGGTCGAATCGTCAAACACCAGGTATCGAAATCCCTTTTCCGCTGCCTGCAAGATACGATTGGCCGTGTTGATGTGGTCGTCGAAGTAGATCAAGCTCTTCTCGCCGTTGAGTGAGAAATCGATTTCGGAAAAATCCGCCCCATCGATCAGTTTGGCCTCCGGTACCTCATCGGTGGAAACTCTTAATTTCGAGAGGTTAGGGTCGATCGCCACGACTTTCTTGATGTGCTGTGAGCTGATGAAGGCGTGTAGCGAGCTACCGATGAACACTCCCGATTCGACGTAAATCTCTGGCTGCAGCGTGTTGCTGAGGCACCAGAGGTTGAGATGATCTTTTTCGCGAATGCCGCCCTCTGCGAACAATCCCAGTTCGAGCGCGTCAGCAAAAGACTCTTGATAGCTTGAGACTAGGTTCTCAGGATCGACAGCTGTCTCGCTAGCGAAGAAATTTGCATAAAATCGACAGGCTTGGTCGATCGCTGCGCCTATCAGTTTGGTGTGCAGTCTCGAAGAAATGGCTGTCTGCGTGCCTCCCTTTGCAGCAGCCCTGGACAGCATATCACTATTTCCCATCAAGAATTCTTGGTCCATGCCGGTACGACGCTTTTTCCATTAGGTGGTTCGTAGGAATCAGACCCAGCGGGCGATGACGGCATCGTAGCCTGCCCGCACGATCCTGCAAAAATATAACATACCACGGGAAAATACTTTATTATCCACAAAAGGCATCGACACGCATAGGCTCGCAGGCGGAACAATCGCCAAGAGTGGAGTTATCCGCACGTCTGTTTTCGTAGGATTTCTTTCCGACTTCGGCGTGCCATACTAGAATTTAACAGACGACTCGCGCGGCGAGCACTATCTGCGATGATTGTCCCCGACAGATATGGCTATCGATTAGCGCGTAGCCTAAAAAAATTCGGTGATCGCGTAGCGACATCACAAAGGTGGTAGGCTATTAAGTTGCCTAACATTCATTGCAGTTATTCCACTCAGCTCGAAATCGTACGGCATGCAACAGCCATATTACCACCCTGAACAGAAATCGGGCATGAACGCCTATCTCATTCCGGCGCTGATGGTCGCGCACCTAGTAGCTTTTGGCTTCAGTGTGACTTCCAACAGTTTTCCGACGAAGTCGTTCGCGTTCGTCCTGCTGGGAATCATCTTTTCGTGCGTCGCTTCGTGCGCCACGTTTCTGTACAGCAAATCGAACGTACCGAAGGTCATCGCCTTCTTCCTGGTCGCAACATGCACGCTCAAGCTGCCACTGTGTCTGATAGTGCCGGAAACAACGTTTCTAGAAGTGATTCCGCTAAAGGAAAAACTGCTGGCTGAAGTCGTATGTGCGAAGTTTTTCTGGTTCAGCCTGGGCTTCTTAGGGTTCGCTCTGGGTGCCATCGTTGCTTCGAGATTCTTTTGGAACATGGCCGACCCCAACAAACGGGACGTCAGAATGGCGCTCCCAGAGCGCGGATTCATTCTACTGTTGATCCTGTACGCAGTCATCCAGTCAATGCGCGCGTATCTCCTCCTGATCGAGCAGATTGGTGCTCCCAATATTGCCGGGCGGGAATTTTTGATTCCCAAACTGGCGGGTATCCTCAACATACTGGGGACGCGTGGCCTGTTGATTGTCACGGTAGGGTTGATGGCGTGGGCACTCTCACGTAGGTCGTATATGGCACTGGTGATCGCCTCCTGCGCGGCCATCGTCTACGCGGGCGTAGAAATGGCAGGTGGTTGGCGTTCCGGACTGTACTACTACGCACTCTGCGGTACGTGGGTGTTCTTGGCTGCTGAGCCGAGCACGATGAAGAGCCGACTTAAGCCGTTCGCAATCGGATTTGTGGCCCTGGCATTCTTGCTCTTCGTCCCGGTGATGGACTTTCGGCATAACTTGAATGCCGGCATGACGCAAAGCGAGGCATTTAAGGCCGTTCTGGAGGGTCGACATGATGACGAGCGGGATCTGTCCGAGACGTTCTACAAGATCGTCCGTCGCTTCAACGGGATCGATCTTTATATGGCCGCCTCATTCGGGTCAGAAGGCAAAAAACTAGGTTTCATGAGTCTGTTTAATGGTGCGGCCAGTAACTTCTTCACGTTTGGCATCCTCGGCACGCCGGAGGAAGCGGTGACCACGCAAGGTATCACTTTGTGGGGTAGTATCTCAATTGCACTTGGTGACCAATGGCTCGCGTTCGCCGGGTTCATCGCCGGAGCAGTCATTGGGGGGCTTCCTATCTTCTGCCGCAGGTGGTTCCACACACCGGTCATGCGCTCGGTATATGAATCCACCGTGACAATTACGCTGCTTGGTGTGATCATGGGCAACGGAGCGTTTATGCTCTACTCGAAGGAACTCCTGATCGGATTCTTAGTCACGATGCTCTTCAAGTTCCTTGCATCCTCGCAGCCTGTGTCTGCGTACTATCCGCAAGGGCAGATGCAATATCGGCAGTACTAACAGAGTTGGGCTAGAGTTAGCCGCGCAGTCTTTCTCGCAGAATCTCGGCCGACTTGCCCAGATCCGCCATCACTTTCTCGCAACAGCCAGCGAGCACCTTTTCGTCGCATGGTAAGCGTTGATCCTCGATGATTTGCAAGAGTCTTTTCCGCAGTGTCTCATCGTCTAGCTGATCATGCCTAAAGAGCAATTCGTCCGGCAGTTCAACGGTCTTGGCGAACTCTTCCATCTTCGGAGCATATGAGATCATCACTGCCGGCGTTCGTGTGATGCATGCGAATACGAACGAGTGCATCCGATTGCAGACCATCGCGTCTAAGTCGGCGATCTGTTGGCATAGACTCACTGGGTCGTTTGCGTATTCGACTTGCTCAACCTGGCAACCCGCTTCGCGAAGCGGAGCCAGCACCTTTTCCGTGGCGGCATAGTCTCCTGCGCGGGTGTGCTTGCAGAAGACGAAACCCTTGAACTGCGACCGGGGATATCGCTTAGTGACGCCCAAGAGCGATTTAATGATTGCCGCACGTTTAACTTCGTCGATTTGCGGTAGTCCATTTTCGGTGTCGCGATCCACAATACTAAAGCCAATGATCGGGCTATCGGTCTGCCCAGATTTCGTAGCGCGCTCAGCTACCTCATAAAAACTCGGCAGCACCAGCGCTAGGTCCATTGACGAAATCAGCGGGCTCAAACTGTATTGCTCCCCAATCTCCGCAGACTTAGCGTCGCGGACAACCACCGCGTCAAACGATCGTAATGCTTGCTTGCACCAAAAACTGTCGCTCAGTTTGCGAAAAGGTCCTATCGAAATGCCGATTCCCGCTACGACGGTCCGATTAAATCCCAGCTTCCGCAATGCGTTAATCGTCCACATTTGTACGGCAAGCCACCAGAACCGTCGACTAGAAAAGATCGATCCGCCGCCGAAGACCACGATGTCGTGTCCAAAGAGATTCTTCGGCTCGTGAAGGAACCGCTCAATTCTCCCCAATACGCGTTCCGATTCGTTGCCCTGAATTGTTGCCGGAAGTTGCTCTGGGGTCTTAGGCAGCCGCGTGTGACATCCAGACACACTGATACTGCCGACACCAAACTCCTCGATCAGCCACTTGCACAACACTGCAAAAAAAGCGTCATCACCCGCATTCTCGAACCCGTACCAGCCGACCAGGCTCGCAGATGCACCTTCGCTGGTTGGATCCAGCGAATCCGATGCTTGCGTATCTTCGGTTTGCAGCGTTGCCATTGATTAGCTTCTACCGTGTCGAGGAGCTCATCGGACGTGTCACTAAAGACGATTCTCGATCTTCAATTTAGCGTAGTACATGTCTTCGCTGACGAGTCGATCGACGAGTTCCGCCGAACGTCGCCCGATTTCTTTGGCTGGATTGCCTCCCACCACCTGACCCTTTTCGACATCCTTGGTGACAACCGCCCCCATCGCCACGACTGCTCCGTCATCGATCGAGACGCCGGGGACAATCATCGCCCCCCAGCCGATCCAAACGCCGCGCCCAATTCTCACGGGACGATAATCGTTACCTGCCTGATAAGGCAACATACTCTCCTGTGCATAATGGTGCGTACTTGTGAGTATGACGACGCGCGGGGCCAGGATCGTTGCTTCGCCAATCTCCAATCCTCCCTCGCCGTTAAGTACGCATTGCTGGCCGATACGAACGTAATTGCCCAGCGAAATCCCTTCGACAGCCTGCAGCGCCGCCGAGGGTTCGATGATGCACCCTTGACCTACCTTGTGAGGCTTCGCTTGGCGCCATGTGCGCAAAAAGTTTATGAATCGCATATCTTGCTCAGTCGTCAAATAAATCTAAGTCACGGCTACCGATTCATTCTTCCCAGGATGAACACTCATTTGTCCAGCTTTGCGGAATACCAGTACGAACTGTGCGATCATCGAACAGCTGTGGCACCCCAACAGTACCCAAGCTACCGAGTTGGCTCCATAAGTCGGCACGAACAACTGACCTAAGCCCAGCGCTGCTGCTCCCGCGAGTATCACGATTACAAAGTAGGTTTTCTGCAACCGCAAGCCGAGCAAGAACTGATTAAGCACCAACCCCGGTCCGTAGAGCAAGGCCCAAACTGCCAGAATCCGCAAGATCGGTACGGCGGCCAAATATTCTTCGCTCAACACGGCCGCAATAATCCACGGTGCGACGACCACTACGGGAACTAGCAACAATGCAGAAGCGGCCAGCATGTAGCCCATGTACCGAAGCAGCACGCCCCGGATCGCACCGGACGAGTTCGCGACATCCGTCAGCTCAGCCGTCCGTGGTGCGAGCAGACGCACCATCTGCGATTGAAAGAGTTGGACCATCAGAATCACTTGCCAAGCGATTTGATACGCGGCAAGCTCGCTCGTGCCGAAGTAGCGTTCCAGCTGCAGCTGATTGGCATGTGTCATGAATAGATTTGCGATCGCGGCGGCCAGAATCAGTGAGTTCTGCTGAACCAAGAACTTTAGATTTTCTCGCACCAGAGTCAGTCGCGGTCGAAAAGTGCGCAGTGCGAAGCCCCATTCGACCAGCAGGCTAGCGAAGCGAGCAATCAACAGGCAAGCAGCCGCGACGATGGAATAGTGCCCTTCAAAAGCATAGATCACCAGCACCACGACACAGACAGCGTAGCAGGCCCGCTCCGCAAGTTGCACGGCTGCGTGGATGTGCATCTGATACTGAGAATCTAGCCAGCCGCGCGACGTTAGCGCCGAAAAAGCTCCCCAGCAGCTGCACAGCAACATCGGAATTGCTTTATCGTCCAGCGTGTCGCTGACCAGCGCCCAAACAACGCAGTAACCGACCACCAGCAATGCCATCAGTCCGCGCAACACCAGCGAGGCTGATAGCATCGCGTTACGGTCAGAGCTTTGCACGAGGTCGCGCACCAGCGTGCGTTCACTACTAAAGCCAATGACGATCGTGCAGATTTGGCCTACTAGTAGTCCGTATCCCAGCACACCATACTCAGCTGCCCCCAGTTTGCGGGCGAGCCAGAAATTCACCAGAAAGCTAATGCCCGCTTGGGCATAGTTAAACACCACCAGCAACAGCGCGATCTTGCGCGTCGGCGACTTTGGTCGTGTCGGTAATTCTGAACTTTCTTCCGTCATGCGATCGTTTGTGTCTTTTTTTCAACGTCGGGCCAAGAGCTTGGCACCTGACAGTGCATCAGCGCGATCGTGCTGGTCTTGACCCTCAAGGGACCGGAGTTCCGCGCATCCGAGGGGATTTTTGGAACGAATAATAGTATCCTTGCAGTAAAAATAGTATACTTGACCCTTCATAGAGCGGCTTCGTCTTCTAAGGAGTTACTGATGAGTAGCGACACCAGCGCGCCAGCGAATGGCCAGGGAACCAGCACCGTCGATTTTTCCTATTTGATCGACAAAATCAGAGATGCTGACTTTGCCGACTATCCCTACAAGCACATTCAGATCAAAGACTTTTTCGAAGACGCTGACTTCCAAGAGATCATCAGCTCACCGGAAATCTGTGTCGAAGAGGCAGCCGACGATCAGTCACTACTCGACAACCTCTTCGACCGCTCCTATCGCGTCATCGAATTCCCCGGCTGCACCACGGATTGGAAAGAATACCTGAAATGGCACCGGGATAAAAAGAGCGTTCAAAAAACAAACACCGCCTGCGAAGGTTACGGCGTGGTGCTGCGACTCGATGAGCCGCAGTCACCGGTGATCAATGCCCTGAAAGAGTTTCTTAATTCCCCTGAGTTCGTCGCCTGCATTACCGACAAGTACGGCATTGACTTAGAAAAGTGCACGTACGACGCTGGGCTGCAGAAGTACCTGGACGGCTATGAAATCAGTCCGCACCCAGATATCCGTCGCAAGGCGCTGACGTTCATGGTGAACATCAACCCCAGCCCCACCTCGTCTGAGGAGCGCTACCACACCTCGTATTTGCATTTCAAACCAGAATGGAACTACATCAGTGAGTACTGGAAAGGCAACGATCACGCCGACCGATTCTGGGTGCCGTGGGACTGGTGCGACGTGAAGATGGAGCAGAGCTACAACAATAGCATCGTCATCTTCTCGCCCGCGTACGATACGCTGCACGCCGTCAAAGCCGATTACAACCACCTGAAGTACCAGCGGACGCAGCTCTACGGAAATCTCTGGTACACCGAGGTGCCTGAGGTGAGCAAGCCACGTTGGGAAGACTTCGTGATTAAGCCCAGTGCCGGTCAGGGCAACCTGAAGAACTTGATTCCCAAAGGCATGAAGAGCGCGATCAAGAACATGGTCAGCTCAGACAAAGATTCGAAGCACGGCAAGCGGAACATTTAGTGGCCTAAAGTCGTTCAACTGCGCAACGAGCCATCGTGAATATTTCGTCTTCGATTTGTAGCCTGGTGAGTAGATTTCTTAATAGACTCAGAGAACGCCATGAGCGAGACTGAAGTGACGGAGGATTTAATTCTCAAGGAAGATTCCGACTGGAGTTTTATCGGCCCGCGCACAACGTTCTTTACGCGAGACGAGTTGCTGCGTGCTGTGGTTCCGATGGCTTACAAGGTTCCGGGGAACATCGTTGAATTCGGCGTCGCGAATGGCGAGTCGACGCGGGTCATTCGCCGAACGGCCAACAAGATGGAGAAGGTTTACGGGAGCGAAGCAAAGAAGCGAATCTTTGCTTGTGATTCATTCGAAGGCCTCCCCGAGAAGTATGAGAACGCCGACGTGGGTACCTTCGCGTGCGAGCCACCCGAAATCAACGGCGTTGACATCGTAAAGGGTTATTTTGAAGACTCACTCACCGACGAGCTGGCGAAAACAGTCGGCCGCGTCGCCTTGGCGTCGCTGGACGCAGACTTGTACAGCTCGACACTGTGCGCGCTGAACTGGCTGACTCCGCTGCTCCACTCCGGCAGCTTGCTGCTGTTCGACGAGCTCTTGGGCGAAAAGGAAGCCGAGAAGAAGGCATTGGAAGACTGGTCAAACGCAACCGGCAAGAAGTCGATCATGATCGGCTATTTCCTGCGGGATCCTAGTGCCTGGGGCGAAAACATCGATGCCCGCGCGCTCTACCAGATTGTGGGCGACAAACCTCTGCAGCGCAATCAGCCGCAGTTGAGCCTCAAAGGCAACATCGTAAAGAGGTTAGGCGACTACCCCGTCCTGCAAAAGAATCTACGCAACATCTACCATAAACTACGAGGCGAATGATCAAGTCTCAATGCTACGTCAGGGGCGTTCGATACGCGGAGTAATTCTCGCACTTATTCCGCAATCAGCTCGGTGAGTGATGGCTCCATCGCCTCAGCCCAGACAGCATAGCCCACCGCATTCAAATGCAGTGCGTCGGGCATAAGATCGAGGTTCGTCGATCCATCGTCATGCGTAAACTTGTGGCTAATGTCCAAGAATTCAACGCCTTGCTTTTCAGCGAGTTCACTGAGAAGTCCGTTTGCCGCATCGTTTACTTCACGTCTTGGATCTTGTAATGCCTCGCCGCGAGGGAAAATTGCCAGCAGCAGAACTTTCGACTCCGGAGTTTGTTTTCTTAGCGCTTCGATGATCGAGGCTACACCGGCTGCGATCTCGTCGGCTGTATATTCTGCTGAGTTGTTTGTGCCAACCAGCACGACGACCAACTCCGGCTGCTGCTTACCGAACTCGGTATTCAGCACGCGCCACAGGACGTGTTGTGTCTTATCAGAGGCGATTCCCAGATTCAGCGGCGCACGATCCATGTAGTACTGCTCCCAGACTCTGCGGCCCGCTTTCTCCCAGTTCTGGGTGATCGAATCGCCAAGAAAAACCAGTCGGTGCGAACCCTTCGCAGCCATACGGCTCAATTGCTTGTGACGGTTCAGCCAGCGAATTTCCCAACGTCTGCTGGGCTCATTGGCAGGAGCGCGTGATGAGCCGAATGGCCACCATGCCATGAGGACGGCGCTGACCAGAACTGTGCTAGATAGCACCATTAGCCATTTTCGATGGGGTCCCGTATTCGACATGTTTGGTTGTCGCCCGATGTCTGTCACGGTTTACAAGTTCTGCTGGAAGCTGCGCCGGCACACTGATTAGTTCATTCAGCATGACCTAAACGCTTTTACGGTACGGCTTCCACCACCATTGATTTTCTAGATACCAGCGTATCGTGTCCGCTAGTCCTTCCTCAAACGAGTGCCGCGGTCTCCAATCGAGTTCGGCGGTGATTCTCTGAGCATCGATCGCATAGCGTTTGTCATGGCCAGGCCGATCTTCGACGAACGCGATCAAGTCTCGGTAGCTACCTGAACGTCGCGGCCGCAACTCGTCGAGGATGGTACAGATCTGTCCCACGATCTCCAGATTGGTTCGTTCATTGTAACCACCAATGTTGTACGTGGCACCTACTCTGCCCCGATCAAGTGCCAGACGGAGCGCGCGGACATGATCGGCCACGTGCAGCCAGTCCCGAATGTTGTCGCCGGTACCGTAAATAGGCAGCGGCTTCTCCTCCAGTGCATTCAGTATCATCAACGGGACCAGCTTCTCGGGAAACTGAAACGGTCCGTAGTTGTTAGAGCAGTGCGTCACCAACGTCGGCAGGCCGTACGTATAGTGCCACGCCATAGTCAGATGGTCGCTACCCGCCTTCGATGCGGAGTACGGACTGTGTGGATCGTAGGTTGTCGACTCCGTGAACAGCCCGTCACGGCCGAGACTGCCGTACACTTCGTCAGTCGATACGTGCAAGAAGCGGAAACTACTCTGCCGGCGTGCGTCCAGCGACTTCCAGTAGTCGAGCGTCGCGTCGAGCAGTGTGAAAGTTCCAACCAAATTGGTTTTGATAAATTCTGCTGGACCCGCGATGCTCCTATCCACGTGCGACTCGGCAGCGGAATGCACAATTGCTTCTGGCTGGAATGACCCCAACGCCTCGCGGACCGCCAACGCGTCGCAGATGTCCGCTTCGACAAACTCATACCTGGGGTCAGTCTTGCAGGTGTCCAGAGAAGACAGGCTCGCCGCGTAGGTAAGCTTGTCGAAATTAAGAACGCGCACGTCGGTCTCGCCTAGCAGCTGACGAACTACTGCTGAGCCAACAAACCCCGCTCCGCCGGTCACTAAGATTTTTGACGACGGTTGCGACTCAGCCATGAAGTGGACTGCCACACGGATTTGAAATCAGTTCGAACGCGCATTGAATAGCAACGAATCCCTTTGTTGCAGCTAACGGAGCCTCACTAAACGGGCAACTCACCGGTGCCGACCGGAACTCCTTCAGCCTCGTCGGGCTCAGAGTCTTTCTTCTTCTTCTTCTGGTGCGAGGCAAGCTGCACCACTTCTGCTTCAATCGGTTCCAAGAAATTGATCAGTCGCTCGATCGATTCGCAGGTCGAACTGCCGGCTTGATTCCGACCCGACACAACCAGTCGACCGACAACATGCTCTCCCGCACACAGAGGGATTACGGTTTGCCAACGCTCTCGTTTCTCGCTGGAGCAGGGTCGTCGCCACGAGGCGTGATAGCCTTCTTGTGCCGCAGCCAAATTGATGTCCAGCTTCACTTCGATCAAGTGATTGTTTTCGGCAAACTCGACGAGCGCTTGCCAAATGTTGTCCCATTCCCGGGTTCCCTGCAGTTGGAACGACGCTTGGTGCGTTCCTCCACGTGACAAGAACAGCGATTTGATGCGGCTTAGCAACATCCTCGCCTCCACATGCCCAAAGGCTTGGGAGACAATCAGAATGCCAAAGACGGCCACAACCGAGCCAATGGCAACGAGATCGTTCTGCGTGAACACACTAAGTAGGGCACCGACGCACGTAACAATGCAGCAGACCGCCACGACTGCCAGGACGACAGTGTTCTTGCCGAACCTTGCCATGAGGCGATGGTGCAAGTGCCCACGGTCGACGGCGTAGATGCTGCGTCCGGTGAGTTTACGGCGCAGGATCGCCGTCATCGAGTCGAGCATCGGCAGTGCCCAGATTGCCAGTGGAGCCGCCAAGCCGACGGTGGCAGTTACCTTGATCGAGCCGCCAATAGCGAGCGCCCCCACGACCAGCCCAATTAGCATGCTGCCCGCATCGCCCAGGTAGATCGTGGCGGGTGGATAGTTGAATCGCAAGAATCCGAGCAAACTGCCCACGAATACAGCACCCACGATCGCGACGGCACCCTGGTCCACCCACATTGCCATGAGGGTAATCGTCGCACAGAGAATAATTCCAATGGTCGTGGCAAGCCCGTCAATGCCGTCCAGCAGGTTTAGCGAGTTGATCGCTCCCAATAGCCAAAAAACTGTGAACGGAATCGAAAACCAGCCCAGGTGGATGGGGTGCCCAAAGAGTTGGAAGGCGCGAATCTCCAATCCCGAGGAAATAATGATGAGTGTCGCGATTAGCTGCCCAAACAGCTTGTAGTGCCCCTTCATCCCGAAACGATCGTCGTAGAGCCCGAGACAAACGATCCAAGCAGCTGCGATCAGCAAGGCTCCCAAGAAAGGTGCCTCCGCGGAAAGCGACTCTTGCAGCCGCGAAGAAGAGAGAAACTCGACGGCGAAAGTGACCGTTGCCGCCAAAAAAACAGCGACGCCGCCACCAAGCGCAACTGGAACCTCGTGACTCTTGTGATGCCCGTCCGGACGGTCGACGATGCCCCATTTGCGGGCAAGATTCCCGACGAAATTCGTCAGTGGGTAGCTGACCACAGCAGCGATGCAGCCGACGAATAGCAAGTACAATAACATAAGTAGTCTTTCTCTGCCCTGGTACTAAACTCGCAGCCGTGGTCTTGGCTGAAGGCGACGCGGGCCTCGCGTTGTCCTTCAGATCTCGCGTCGCACTCGCCAGCTGTATTTTCGCCGCTATCGGCATCCCACGTAAGTCTTTCTCTGACTCAGTTTGCACCAAATCTGGGACTGACAGCCGCTCGAATCTTCCAATCGCTTCAAGCGATTCATCATCTTCGAGCCGCATCCCCCCCTATCGGGCGATGTCGCGTGGATCCGGATGCCACCGAGTTGGGTGCAATTCTCAGGCCAAGCCACTGCTCAGCAGAAGAATTCAGGAAAAGTGGTCCAACACGCGATGGCTAATCGCTTTCTGAGCAACATTTTACGTCGAGCCCAGGTCAATCCCAACAACGGTTCCCCTCTGTCATATTGAGGGCATGTGTTGCGTTTGTCAATCAAATCGCTCCCATCATCGGGATGGTGTCGCTTTCTCGCATCGCTCAGGTCGTGCCAGCTTGAACCGTCTGCAGCCGGACTGCTGAACCAAGAACGTGCGTAACATATTCAGCCAGGAGAATCGCTACGACCGCCCTAGGCCAAATCTAGCGCGAAGCGATGTCCAGTTCCAACGCTTTGGAGCGGAGTCCGTCGGCGACGGCGAACAATCGCACCGGCCCCGTGCCTAACTTGCTGGTTGCCACTTTGATCTGGCCTGAGCCAGAGGGTAGGCTTCCCAATTTTTGACTGTTGCACATGAGATCGACGGCCGCGTTCGTCGTGGTGGTCACGTCGATCGTCACCCACTTGTCCTTTAGGGAAATACGTTTCTGGCGTGCCATTAATCCAATCGCATCCAAGCCGTTTTTGACACGCACAGACTTCACAAGTCTGCCTTGCGTCGCGATCGGGGTATCGTCCGTCGCTACGATTCGCAGGTCGTGGTAGCCATCTTCCAAGGCGGTCGTATCGAGTGATAGCTGGCCGCCGGGGCGACATTTTCCGACAGGCTTGCCGTCGATGAACAGTTCGAATTGCTTGATCGGCTTGGGGAATCCCTTTTCCACCATAGGGGTAATGGCTACGGTACCTTTCAACATTCCAGGGGTGGACAACTCTTCCGCCTCGACGGTTGGAATCTCTGCCCACGGCTGGCAGAGAGGGTCACCCACCAACAGGATCTGATAGGGTCCCTGGACCGATTGGTAAAACGCTTCCCCGATCGAACAACCGTTGGCGTAATGTACATGGACCGACGGTAGGGGGAATTTATGCCTAATGCTGTACGGCTCAAACACCGTGCCACTAGCGGCCGTCGCGCCGTAACGCACGAAGTCGGCAACAGTCACTTGGTAGACGCTTTTCTTACCAGTCCTGGGGTCGATGGGCGGCCGGAATTTTGTAAAAATTCCCCCATAGCTGGTTAAATTGTCGCAAAACGCGCCTGGCAGAAAACGGCAGCCAGACTTGCCCAGGTCCGCGTACGCCGCGCCGCACGTCAGGCCTACGATACTCGTTTTGTTCTGAGGAAATACTCCCGGTTCGATCTTGGCGGCCACGTCGAGCGCCCGCAATCCGCTAGCGGCTCCGGCAAAGTACTGGTCACGCGGTTTGGAACGTGGACCGTTGTGCTTCATGAAGTAGACCGTGCCCTTGGGCTGCGTGCCGTCCGCTTCGACCGCTTTTTTCAAGCAAGCCAAAATCTCAGGGACCGAGTTGCCGCGTTCCTCCGTCACGCCAAGCATCGAGGAGACCATATACGAAAGCCCCTGGGCCCCGGTGCGTCGACCGCCAACTGTCCAGCGGTACTGACTCTTGAATTCCCGCGAGATCGTGATCCCCCGCTTGGGTTCTGTGAAGTACAGATTTGTATTGAGTGCGACGACTTGCTCCCGCTTTTGCTTGACGAACTCAGCCAAGTACGTCAGCCCCGTAATCGCACCTCGCGGCGAAGATTGGCCACCAAACTTTTTGTTTGGAAAATCGGTTGTGAAGTTTATCCGCCAAGGGTAATCGCAAGAGTAGACGATGTAGTCGATCTGCTTCTCCAGACCCCGTTTCTTGATTTCGTCCAAGGTCTTCAGCAATATGTTCCCACGAAATGCGGCACCCGTGACGACGGTTGTGCTCCCCTTGTGAGGCAAGTAGAAGACATTATCGGGAGGAATCTGGCGCAATGCGATATAGTGATTCGCCACGGTCAACGAATCTTGACTTTCTGGATTGGCCAGCACAAATACGTTTTCCGGACCTCCGCCAGCGTGGCAAGCCGACCTAGCCAAGAGCGTCAACACGAGTAACGTCGCAGCGACAGTTTGCTTGCTCGCAAGCTTCGCGCTCATCAGCCGACGACGTTGTTCAATTCGATGTCCGATTCGTTGCATATTGTTCGCAATCACCGCCATTGTCGGTCTGCGGTGCCTCAGTTTTTGGCCCTATCCACGCTCCTCAACGTGCCTGCGGCGATGTCGCCAGCGGCTAAGGGCAGTTTAGGGCACCAGATGCCAGTAGACAATCGGCAACGGGGCCGGATGTGGGGTTCAAACGACGGCCGTTGGCCAAGTAAAATAATGTACGCTGTTTCGTCCGAGATTGCTCGCCGCGACGCATGCCTTGATCGACATTTTGCAATAGGAACGTAATGCCACGACGAGCGCTTATTACGGGTATCACTGGACAGGACGGATCTTATCTCGCCGAGTTGCTGCTCTCCAAAGACTACGAAGTGCACGGCATGATCCGCCGCAGCAGTTCGTTCAACACTAGCCGCATTGATCACATCTACCAGGATCCGCACATTGCGGGGACAAGGCTGTTTCTGCACTATGGCGATCTAACCGACGCGCAGAACTTGACAAACCTCGTGCTGCAGACGCGCCCCGATGAGATCTACAACCTCGGCGCGCAAAGCCATGTGCGCGTGTCGTTTGATTCTCCCGAATACACACTACAAGTGACCGGCGTCGGCGCACTCAACGTGCTGGAAGCCGCGCGACTGCTCGACAAAGAGCATCCCGTGCGCGTTTATCAGGCATCGTCATCGGAAATGTACGGCGAAGTTGCTGAAACTCCCCAGACGGAAACCACACCGTTCCGACCGCAAAGCCCCTACGCTTGTGCGAAGGCGTACGCCTACCATCAAGTCGTCAACTACCGCCGCGCGTACGACCTGTTCGCTGTCAACGGTATCCTGTTCAACCACGAGTCCCCTCGCCGCGGCGAGACGTTCGTCACACGCAAGATTACGCGGGCCGCAACGCGCATCAAAGTCGGCCTGCAAGACAAGCTGTTCCTGGGCAACCTGGATGCCCGGCGTGATTGGGGGTATGCGAAGGACTACGCCGAAGCGATGTGGCTCATGCTCCAACAAGACGAGCCCGACGATTTTGTGATCGCCACTGGCGAGACACACTCCATCCGCGAGTTCCTGGACTACTCATTCGGCCCTCTCGAACTCGATTGGGACAAGTACGTCGAAATCGATCCCAAGTACTTCCGTCCCACCGAAGTGAACCTCATGCTTGGCGACGCGACGAAAGCCAAGGAGGTGCTCGGCTGGGAAGCAGAAGTGAAGTGTCAAGAGCTAGCGGAGATCATGATTGAAGCAGATCTCAAGCTGGCCGAGGCGGAAGCAAGCCAAGTGCCGGCGGAGTGAGGCGGGTCGACGATGCGTGGCAAAGTTTACGTCGAAACGAGAAGTCGAAGTTGCTTTCACCAGCCTATCGGCTTAGCGCGAAGCATGCTCCAGGACGGTTCGTTCCACGTCGGCCGCTGAATCAAGGCGTCAAGATTTCCCTACCACGCCACTTCTTCGGGAATGCATCGGCAGGCCTGAAACAAAAGTATCAAGCGCCTCGAGATTCCGTCCGTAGAAGCTGTAGGAGATTTGGCCGAGCACTTCTTCGCTGAACGCGCGGCCGCCGATCACTACCGTGATGCCAGCGTGCAAGAACGGTTCAATGTACTCGTTATAACAATCGACGAATTGCTGCTGGTCTTCGATGTGTACGCTGCTCAGCCAAATCAGACTCGGCTTGGTTTCGCGACATTGCAGAGCAATTTCCGAAAACGGAACACCGGCACCCAGCTGCATGGCTCGCCAGCCAGCTGCCTTGAATACCAGCGCGACCAGCTGCGTTCCAACCTGGGAAAAGTCTTGCCCGGGAGTGACTCCCATAGCCAACGGCGCCTCCGCCGGACAAGCCGGTATCAATCGCTCGATCTCGCGCAGCCCATTCATCACGATGTGACAGGCCCTGCGCTCGATGCTGACCGTGATTTCGCCGGACTCCCATCGCTTGCCAACCAGGTGTAATGCCGGTCCGACGAGCTCGTCGCCAATCTTCTGAATGGAGTGCCCTCGGGTGTAGGCCGACATCAACATCGCGAGACTTGGGTCTTCACGGCCATCGCATAAACAGTCACATAGATCCGCGACAGCTTCTGACAGACTACCGCTGATTGCCATGGACGGTGGAACCTGAATCGCTTGATGATCGATCGGCACCCCTAAATCCCGAGCGAGCTTAGTAATCGAATTAATCGGAACTTTGCGATGACCACCAGGCGAGCGGATCGTATGGAGTTTGCCGACGTCGCACCATCGACGGACGGTTGATTCGCTGACGGCGAGCAACTCTGCTGCTTCTCTGGTGCTGACTAGGTTCTGATTCATCAAGGTCGAGTTACTTCAGACTGACTGAAATGAGAGGTTTCGAAAGGTAGGAAAACTGTCAACGGCACGTCGAGAGACACTACTAAGACGTACCATCTTCCAGAGGCATCGTCATGAAAATGCGAGAAAAGTAGCGAATTCTCCGAAATATCCGTGGAGAATTTGACAGCACTCGATTGCGACCTAGTTTTCTGTTGTGGCAGTTATGAGAGTTTTTGACTGCTAGCAAAACTGCAACGCATGCCAGGTGCTGTTTCGAGGAGTTTGTTGGCCGACCCCCCAGCAGACTCCTCGGAACCACGGCATTGGGAACGTCAGTCCCGATTCGCAGCTACGCCCCGCTAAAACTCACAAAGCGAGAACACCCATGAGTACGCTAGTCGCACAGGCCGAACCTGACAGCAGCCGACTCGCCGCAGCATCAGCCGCAAGCGCGGACAAGATCAACGAACGACAGTTGGAAGAGATCGCGCGCCTAAAGTCGATGGTCGACAGCATGCCGATCGCCGTGATGTACGTCGATCGAGAACTCGTCGTGCAGTATGCCAATCCCGCATCGATGGCACTGCTGAAACAGGTATCGCATGCGTTGCCCATCAGGCCGGAGGCCCTGGTAGGAACATGCATCGATAAGTTCCACAAGAACCCGGCATATCAACGTCGCCTATTGGCCGACCCGTCGAATCTACCGATCACGACGCAAATCGAACTGGGCGGTGAAACGCTATCCTTTTCGGTCAATGCCATCTACGACGCTGCTGGAGAATACATCGGTGCCATGGCGTCGGGACGCATCATGACCGAAGAGGTGAAGAAACAGGCGGAAATCGAACGCCTTACGTCGATGGTCGAGAGCATGCCGATTGCCGTCATGTATGTCGACCGCGAACTGGTCATCCAATACGCGAATCCAGCCTCAATCAAACTCCTAAACCAAGTCAAGCATGCCTTGCCAATTCGACCCGAAGATTTGATTGGTACCTGCATCGACAAGTTTCACAAGAATCCTGCCTATCAACGCAGATTGTTAGACGATCCATCTAACCTGCCGATTACTACGCAGATCGAACTTGGCGGCGAAACCCTATCATTCTCTGTGAGTGCCATCTTGGACGCCGGTGGTGAGTACGTGGGTGCGATGGCTTCCGGGCGAATCATGACCGAAGAAGCACGAACCAAGCAGCTGGCTTCCGATGTTGGCAGTACTTTGGCCACGGCGGTCTCCGAAATGGGTACCACAATCGGCGAGATTAGCCAGAATGTGCAACGGACGGCAAGTCTTGCTGAAGACGTCGATCGAGTTGCCACCGAGACACAGAACAACATGGTCGAGCTGCAGGCCTCCAGCCGCGAAATCGGCGAAGTCGTCAGCACGATCCAAGATTTTGCCGACCAGACCAACCTGTTGGCGCTCAACGCTACGATCGAGGCCGCTCGCGCAGGCCAAAGCGGCAGAAGTTTCGCGGTTGTGGCGAACGAAGTGAAGGAGCTGGCAAAGGAAACTGCGAACGCCAGCCAACGCATCGAAGGGTCGATTCGCGCCATCCAATCGAACATCGAAATGGTTTCGACCTCCTCGGAAGAAATCTCGACCGGCATCTCGCAAGTCTGCTCCAACACCGCCAGTGTGGCCACGGCCATCGAAGAGCAGTCGGTGACTATGTCGGGACTAGGCGATACCGCCAGCCAGCTCAAGGACTTAACTAACGAAGGCTGACGGCACCGAGAAGGCACGGGGCTGACGGGCGGCAGGCACAGGCGAAACACTTCGCCCGTGCCGCCGCTCGTTTCTTTTTTGGGCACGGCGACAACGAGCACTTGGGTGGCGCTCTCTCGCACTCGACGTGATCGCATACTGCTTTACGTGCTGAGATCACGATCGAGGTAAGGCCAGAAATGGCGAAGGCGCGCACGTCATGTGAGTGGCAGATGGCAGTAGGGCCGGACCCTACCGCGGCTGTCGCCAGGTTTTAGACGTCGAAGGTCGATTCACCCTCCGCAGTATGGGTAGCCCAGACTAACGCGGCTACACGGAAGTTGTCTTGCCAAGGGTCTGTACGCTGAGCGCCTTGAGAATGTGCGGCCGCCGACTTGTCGAGACAGCTAAAAGTGATCTGAAAATCAGGTTGGTTGCACGAATCACGCAAATTGTCAAAACTCTGGTATTGTCACCGTGCAACCTAGTGGGCCGCACGGTGTGTAATGGAGAAGGGCCATAGAATAGATAATGTATGCCTTCGACTGATTCTCAAACTCGCCGCCCGAGATACAGCGTAAAAAACCTCTTGCTGCTGATGTGCGGCGTCGCCCTAGTTGCCGGCTGGTCGTCTAGTGCTTATCAGTCTAGCACTAAGCTGCACAGCGTGATGGCCGAGCACCAGAAACATGTCGGTGAGTTGCTTATTCAGCATTCCCAACAAGTGAAAACATTAAGAGAGCGACTACACGCCGGTCGAGAAGGAAGGGTGTTTTTCCAGGAATATTTTCGCGAAAAGGTCCAGTTGTATCGCGAACTCCACGAACGTGGAGCGAATGGGAACAGCGGTCGTATTCGCAATTACGATGTCCAGTTCACGAGCAGCCCCCCAAAGGTCGACGGTATCATTTCGCCGGGTGAGTGGGATGCCGCCGAGCCAGCATCCGGGAATTGGCGCCTTCTGCGCCAACCTCATACGGAGATTGACTGCGACTTCAATCGCTTTCGGGTGCTGTACGACCAGGAGCACCTCTACATTCTCTATGAGACGCTCCATGAAGGCGTTCCGGGCGAAGATTGGTGGCCTAGTGCAGTAGTCAATGACCCGAATGATCCAACAGAAATCAACCCGCCGATCGAGTTTGGATCGCAATGCCTATACCTGTATTTGGACCCAAATAATGACGGCGATCTGAATAAAGATACCCTGGGACGACCCCTGTTGCCGGGCGATGCCAACAAGGTCATCGTACCGAAACCGGATACAACGTGTGACGGATATCAGATTACGTTCAACCAATATGAGGGAACATTTGTATCGACAGACGACAACCGTCGGGGAATAGGCGTGTTTACCGAGGCACGCGTGAACAATTTTCTTGGCGACCAGGGCAATTGGAATCGACAAGGGAAGGCAAAGAACGGCGCCGGTCTGAGTGATTCTGGAATCGTAATCGCGCAGGTGAATCGCAATGCGCCAGGAGGTGGAGCGGCTACGGGAAAGGCGGAGATCAAGATTCCGTTTGCCGCGCTCGACGTAGCCGCTCAGATTTCGGGTCCAAACGATCAAGAAGAAATGATCGCAACCGGCCTGGATGGATCACAAGGGGTTTCAGCTGGCGACGTGTGGGGCTTCAACATGGGCCAAGCCGTCAATCGTCATCCAGCCACTCAAGGCCAGTATCTCCCCGTTTGGCAGTGGCATGATGGTGCTCTCTTCGCCATGTGGCCGCATGGGACACTCATGTTTCACGCACCGCGAGCAACCTCAGGCCAAAGCAAGCAGCCTGCATCTGAGTTCGAATAGAATGTGATGTAAATTCAGCATCACACCAGTTTCCATGACATGGTTCGCTGAGCTGCACCTGTGGGAAGAGATGCGACATATCTCAAATGGAGATACTGAGTTCATCGGACTAGATACCGAGTTTATCGAATGCCAATCGGCTTCCTTAGCGATACATCGGTTGGTTATCCGATTCGCCAAATTGCAACTCGCCGGCAACGTTGCGTCTTGCCATGCGGGCGCGTTGTCCGTGTGGGCTGGAATAGCGGCCGCCGATGTAGTTGCCGTAGCAATCGCATGGATCGCAATCACACGGCGGGCAGTCGGTCCATTCGCTGCAGTAGGCTCGGCCGCCACAGCCGGAGTTGCAGCAACCGTGCAACGCGCGACGTATGCGTTGCAACAGCGGACAGTTGCCCATGACAGGTGAGCCACAGCCAACGCCACCACCGCAACTGTCAGGACAGCCACAGGCAGGATCGGGGCAACAGCACGACGGTTCAGGACAGCAGCAAGCAGGCTCGGGGCAGCAGCATGATGCCTCGGGGCAGCCGCAACTTGCACAGTCGGCCACTCCGCAACTGGCGCAACAACCATCATAGACTTGACCACCCATGCCGCAGCCGCAACCAAATTGGTTCATGCAGCAACAACCCAATTGGCCGGCGGTGCAGAAAACAACGATTAGGGCAAGAACGTGTCGAGTGGACATGATTTCCTAAGCTCCGGAGTGACTCATGCAAATGCATCGGGCCTACGACGCTTCTCGGCGCAGGTACTCGACCAGATTTATCGGCGCGGCGGTTCGCAGCCGACCACAAAATCGTTAAAATTGGTGCAGATTAACAACGACCGCCGCTAGCAGCTAGCGTACGTGGCAAGGACACACAATGCCGTCACCCAACAGCTCACCGGACAGCCTCCATCCAGGACCAACTCCCAGCTTGCAACCAGGTCATTTCAATCACATCGCCTTGCCGACCGCGGATGCCGAGCGAGGCGCACGCTTCTATTGCGAAGTGTTGGGCTTCCGTCTGGTGCCCCGTCCTGCGTTTTCATTCGACGGGCGGTGGCTGTATCGTGCGGAAGCGGGCGTGATGGTTCACCTGATTCATGACGAGAGTCACCGGCCCAGTACCGAGCCGATCAACACGCGCTGGCATCATTTTGCGATGCAATCCACTGATATTGACGCGGATTTGGAACTGCTGGCGCTGCATGGGGTGGAAACCGTCGAGCGCCTATTGCCGGACTACGAGCGCAGTCCGACGGGTTACCGCCAAGTGTTTTTCCGCGACCCAGATGGCAACGTCATCGAGATCGGCGAATGGCCGGCAGTGGCCGACATGGTCATCGCCGATTAGATCGTTCGCAAAACCGCAGCAGCAATGTCGCTGCTGCCAAAATTCCCCATTCAAAGGATGAAACAAGATGGAAGCTGCCGCCAAACAGTTCTTTCAGCAGATTCTCGAAACACCGAGCCCATCTGGCTACGAGCAACCGGTCCAGGAATTGGTGCGACAGTACGTCGGCGAATTCGCCGACGAGGTGCGAACAGATCTACACGGCAACGTTATCGCTTGTTGCAATCCGGGGTGTGATGTGCGCGTGATGTTCGCCGGGCACGCAGATCAGATTGGTTTGCTCGTCACGCACATTAGCGAAGATGGCTTCATTTACACCAACACGATTGGCGGCTGGGATCCACAGCAGCTCATCGGGCAGCGGATGACGATTTATACCGAAGACGGTCCGATTCCGGCCGTGATCGCGCGTAAGGCAATTCATCTGCTCGATCAGGACGAACGTAAGCAAGTCGTCAAAGCGAAGGACTTATGGCTGGACATCGGTGCCAAAGATAAGGACGAAGCCAGCAAGGTCGTTCGCATCGGCGATCCCGTAACGCTGGAGCTTGGCTATCAGGAAATGCGCAACGGACTGGCAAATTCACCGGGCATGGACGATAAGACCGGGCTGTGGGTCTGCATCGAAGCCCTGCGGCGGGCGAAGGCGAAAGGCTTGAAAGTTTCGCTTTATGCAGTCGCGACGGTCCAAGAGGAAATCGGTTTGCGCGGCGCTCATACGAGTGCCTTTGGCGTCGACCCGCAGGTGGGAATTGCGGTCGACGTCACGCACGCGACCGACTGCCCCACGATCGACAAAAATCAGGAAGGCGATATCAAACTGGGTGGTGGGCCGGTGGTATATCGCGGACCGAACATGAATCCAATCGTGGTCGAACATTTGCGAAATGCGGCGGATGAGGCCGATCTCCCCTGCCAATGGGGTGCCATCGGTCGCGGAACTGGGACCGACGCCAATGCAATCCAACTCACCCGCGCCGGCGTCGCAGCCGGTTTGGTGAGCGTGCCAAACCGCTACATGCACAGCGCCGTCGAGATGATCTCGCTGCACGACATCGACATGTGTGCCGACCTACTGGCCACCTTCGCGTCGCGTCTGGAAACCACCGACGATTTCACGCCGCGGTAGGGACGCCTCATGGCAGAGCAAAAGCAGATGATCGTTGTGTGGGGGCCGAATGGATCGTTGTGCCGATAATTATGTCGTCTACAGCGACGACTTAATGGATGCATTTCTTGCCGAAGTTGAGCGAGGTTCCGATGATTCGCAAAAGTGATGACCAGAAACTAGATTTGACAGTCCATAAGACTGCGGCAGAGTTTGCACGAATGATGAACCAAGGAGTTCACCGAGCCCAAGAAGAATCCCGCCGCGCGGGCGTACCGCTGGTGTATTCGATCAATGGCATCCTGCATTGGGAACTGCCGGATGGAAGCCTGACGACCCAGGACCCGTGGGCGGGGAAGGCGACTCCGCGGGAGGCGAACGAGTAGCCCCTAAGCTTCATCGCCAGCGTGGATTTGCAGGTAGCTCTCGTAGCGGCGGACGTTGATGTAGCCGTCGGCTACCGCGTCTTTCACGGCGCACGGTTCCTCGTGCGTGTGCGTACAGTCGGGGTAGCGGCAGTGACTGACGTAGGGGCGAAGGTCGCGAAAGTAGCCAGCGACCTCCTCGGGAATGACGTCCCACAGCTGAAACTGCCGAATGCCGGGGGTATCGACGACGAACCCGCCGTCCGTGAGGGGAATGAGTTCCGCAGTCGTGGTCGTGTGGCGACCTTTCTCAGATTCGCTGCTCACCGTCTGAACGCGGAGTTCAAGGCCCGGCTCAATGGCGTTGAGCAAACTCGACTTGCCAACGCCGCTCTGTCCCGTGACGGCGGTCTCGCGACCCCTCAGGAGATCTCGCACCTCGGCGATGCCAAAGCCTTCGTGAACGGAGAGCAAAATGACGCGATAGCCCAATTGGCTGTAAACACCGACCAGCGACTGAAGGTCTGCAGGATCGACCAGGTCGACCTTGTTGATGCAGACAATCGGTTGGATCCTTGCTTTCTCAGCAGTTACCAAATAGCGATCGAGCAGATTGGGCTTGAGGCGCGGTTCCGCCGCGCTGGTGACGATCAGCACCTGGTCGAGGTTCGTGACGAGCACATGCTGGCGCTTGCGACTGGTTCGGCAGAGCACTCCATGTCGAGGTTCGACGCGTTCGATGATGCCCTCGTCGTCACCCTCAGGACGAAACCATACTCGGTCACCTGCGGCGACGACGTGCCGTTGATCGGTGCTCAGCGTCTTCAGCAATCGTCGAGTCGCGCATTGCCGCAGTTTGCCATCCTCCTGCTGCACGACGCTAACTAACCCCTGCACCCGGAGGACGCGGCCCTGACGACAGACGGTCGGATCGATCGCTGGGAGGACCACCTCTCCGGTGGCATCTTCGACGACCTCGGCACCGGCAACGGTGCGCTTCCGCGTGAGCGCCCCTTTGCCAGTAACACTCTGGCCGCTTTCGAGATCGTGTGCTGCTTCGCTGTCGCGGTCAAAAGATCGTGTCAGGTCGTTTGCGCGCGTGCGAACGTTGCGGTTCTTGCGGAAGTTGGCTCGCAGCTTACGTTTTTTCTTTGCCATCGCGCAGTGAAACGCTTGTTCGTGCATGAAAAAAGGGAGCAAACGCTTTGGGCGTGTGCTCCCAGTTGGTCGGGCATTTTCGAATGGCAGTGAAGCCGAACGGGATAGGGCCAACACTATCGGTCAGTGAAATTCGACCGACGACTCAAACGGGCTTATCGGGCGAGTCGATCTGGCCCGCACTGTTGTCCAAAATATCGTATCGTCGGAAGCCGCTGTCGTTGCGTTTGTCGTTCTTAGGTGGCAGCTTCTCCGGCCCAGCTTTGCTCGACCGCAAGCCGGCTCGCGACAAGAGCGACTCGGTCATGATCTCTGCTGGCAAATCCTCGGGTGGCGGAGGGCCGACGGCTCCGAGATCGGCTGGCGAGTATTCCAGCGAGTAATTGTGCTTCGAGACGGAGACTTTGTCCCCTGGGCCGATGCGTTTTTCTTGGACGCGGATGCCGTTGACCTTCACTCCATTGCGGCTCTGCATATCGCGGATGTACCAGTAGCCACCGTTCACATAGAGCTGGCAATGATGGGCAGAGACGTTTGCAAAGCGGAGGACGATGTCGCAACTTTCGCGACGTCCAACTAGTAGCTGTTTCTTCAGGAGAGGGATTGGATCTCCACCTCCTTGTGGAATAAGTTCACCGAACATGTGAGTTGACTCTTGCGAAGATAGAACTTTGCCCCAGAATGAAAAAATGATTGCCGCGTATGTAAAACGACCAAATGATGGGGGCTGACGCAAGTCTGGCCATGTCGAGCGACCTCCCCTGGCCAATTTTCCACTGTACGCAAATTACTCTGTGTCGTCAACTAACTACGTATCTGATAGAGGTTTAGAGCCAGCTTGGCGATCGGCCGGACTGCGCTATTTCGCCTACAATTTCGCACTCCGGCAGCGATTCGGGCGTCGGATCCAGAAAGTTAGCGTTGATGCCGGATTTACCTGCCCCAATGTGGACGGTACGGTCGCCAAGGGCGGTTGCACGTTCTGTGACAACCGTAGCTTCAGCCCCAGTCGCCGTTTGCCCCGTGCGGGAATTTTGGGGCAAATTGACCAGAGCATCGTGCGAATGCGCTTGCGATACAAGAACTGCAATACGTTCTTAGCTTACTTCCAACCCGCCACCAACACCTACGCACCGGTCGAAGTCCTGCGGCCACTGTACGAAGAGGCGCTCTCGCATCCGCAAGTCGTCGGTCTGGCCATTGGCACCCGGAGCGATTGCGTGCCGGATGAAGTGCTCGACTTGTTGGAAGAGTTCGCCCAGAGGACGTATCTGTCCGTCGAGTATGGCCTGCAAACGATCCACAACCGCACGCTCGATTGGATGAATCGTGGGGAGCATTACGACTCCTTCCTCGATTCGGTCGAGCGAAGCCGTGGGCGCGGCTTTGAAATCTGTGCCCACGCCATCCTCGGACTCCCTGGAGAATCGCACGAGGATATGCTCGCAACCGCAAGCGAACTGGCGAGAGTGAACATCGATGCCGTCAAGCTGCACAATCTGTACTGCGTAAAGAACACGAAGCTCGCCGACCAAGTCGCTGCTGGCGAAGTCGAATTGATGCAACGAGATGACTACGTGCAGACGGTCGTCGACTTCCTTGAATTGCTGCCACCCACGATGGTGGTTGAGCGCATCAGCGGCGACGCACCGCCAGACTACTTCATCGGGCCCGACTGGTGCCTGGACAAACCGGCTGTGAAACTGGCAATCGAAGCAGAATTCGAGCATCGCGACAGCTGGCAAGGGAAGAAATACCACGAGTCCGATTGATCGATCTGAGGTCCGTTGTGGCATCATTGAAAGTAGCCCCGCTCGTGCTGACTCTCGCGCTGCTGCCGACGCAGATCGCCTTTGCGCTCGATTGTCAGCAGCTTGAAGAGGCGCTCGACGAGGTACTCGACACCGACGCGACGGCGCGGCGCACGACGGTTGCCCTGAAGGTTGTCGACTTGCAAAGCGGTAAAGTGCTTTACGATCGCTTTGGCGATCGCCTGTTCACGCCCGCGTCGAACCTGAAGATCTACACCGCAGCTTGCGCACTCGACATTTTCGACCCACAACAAACGTTTCCTACGAGCATCGTCGCCCAGATTGATGAATCGACGCGGGAAATCATCGGAAATCTCCGACTCGTAGGCGGCGGGAATGCGATGCTGTCGACAGCCGATCTTGAATTGTTGGCGGAGCGAGTGGTTAGCGAATGGCAAGTCACAGCGATCCGCGGCAAGGTCGAAGTCGACAACTCACGCTACAGCGACGTGCAGTTGGGTCCCGGTTGGATGTGGGACGATCAGCCGTACTATTACAACATGCGGGTCACACCGCTGATGCTCGATTTCAACGTCGAACCGATTCCTGGCAAGTTTGACGACGACGGTGATCCGGTGCGCCGAACCTTCTCCGATCCTCAGCAAGCGATCGCCGAGAAGTACACCAAACTACTCAAATCGCTAGGCGTAGCATTCGAATCACCTCGACGTGCTGAAACGAAAACTAGGCAGCGCACAATTCGCTACGCGGGCACACCACTGGCGCCGGCGCTGAAGCACTTCAACCACGTCAGCGAGAATGCGGTCGGTGAGGTGCTGTTGCACGAGATCGCGATCGCCAAAGGACACCGTCAGCCCACCTGGTCGCACGGGGCAAAGTGCATCACCGACTGGTTGCACGACACTGCGGGCCTGCAGCCGGAGTCATTCCGACTAGTCGATGGCTCCGGCCTATCGCGATACAACCTGATCAGCGCCGACTCGTCGGTGAAACTGTTGCAATTCATGCGTCGACACCGCCACTACCAAACCTTCTACGCATCGCTTCCTGCTTACGCCGTGGAAATCCGACCGGACGAGAATCGAATGCTCGTCCGAGCGAAACCGGGCGGCATGAGCGGTGTATCGACGATTTCAGGCTATCTTACAACGCTCGAAGGCCGGCAACTCGCGTTCTCGCTGCTGGCGAACGGGTTCATCGGGAGCAGCAAGCCCGTTCAGGACTTGAGGACAGAGATCTGGAAAGTGCTTGCGCGATATTCCAAGTAGTGCTGAGCTACATAACGCCTGAAGATCCATGACGAATTCGAGGGTGGCTCACCATATACGCCATGCCAAGAATTAACAGCACTGCGGATGATGCTTCCGGAACAGCCGCACTCGACCGCACCAGCCAATACGGACCTGTGAACTCATCGGGCAAGCCAGCTGACGTCAATGAAATTCCTCCGTAGTAGCGGTAGGGCTGTGGGTTTAACAGGCTGCGAGGGCCAAGGTCTCCACCAATAGCTAAAACAAAGGCATACTTCGCTTCGAGAACTTCGTCTCTCAATGGTCGATCAATCAGAACATAGCCACCTGTGACGCGTGCGCGTATCAGATCCAGCAGGTCGAATGTGTGCAAATCGCCGCCAGAATCCATCGGTTCTGGTCTGCTGTGATCAAGTATCACACCCAAGTGATCGATAAGTTCTAGGGCAGCTGTAGTCTGAGGCCATTGTAAGATCGTACGCAAGTCCGAGCTAACCCACTCCACTCCGGCCGAGGCAGCCAAATCACCTACTTCGTTCGCCGTGGCAATTCGAAAGCCAGAGTATTGGCCGCCTGGGGCCAGTGCTGCGGCTAGGTCAACAGTAGCCCAATCCCGTGTCTCGGTTAAATCAAGCCACTCACTGTTGGATTGGCTGTCGTACGTTAGAAGCCCGTCCCCCGAAGTCCAGAGGTCCCTCTCGTAGATCGCGGCAGCCACAGGTAGATGCAGCACAAGGCCTGCGATAACGAACGAGTACACGCTCCTTCTTAGCATTAGACTTCCTCCTTGAACAAGCACAAGGACTTCGTAACTCAGTAAGCGTCGCGCGCACTTGCAGGATCGCGGTCAGATCAGTTTTCGCGAGATCTATCAATCATTGTCATTGGTCGCCAGACAAATCTCGCACCCAGATATCCTTGAAGCGCATTCGTCCCTGCCCGCCGGAGTGAAGCTGCAGCGCGATCACGCCGTTCTTCGCGCCGGGGTTGGGATAGGTGAAGTCGAGCATCTGCTCGCCGTTGAGATGGACGACGTAGCGGCGGCCCTCGACTTTGATCAACAGGTCGTTCCAGTCGTACGGCTTGATGACGGTTTCTAGCTCGGGGGCGGGCCAGGCGATCCAGCCTTTGCCGTCGCCGAAAATGCCGCCGGTGTGGTGGCCAATGTTGCGATCGATCTCAATCTGTCGGCCGGCCGTCACGGTGGCGGTGCCGGGCTCGAAGCTGGTGTGCAAATAGACGCCGCTGTTGCCGCCCGCTTCGCACTTGAACCGCAGCGACAGATGGAAGTCCTGGTACGAGTCCTTCGTGGCAAGATAACCGTATTCCTTGGTGATACCTGCACCGTAGATGGCACCGTCCTCAACGACCCATTTTTCGTTGCCGATCTTGTCCCAGCCGCTCAGGTCTTTGCCGTTGAACAGGGACTTCCATGGCGAACCCAGGGGGCTGAGTTTCTGTCCAGAGGCTGGGGCGGTCATGATCAAACAAAGTAGCAGGGGCAGGTAGCGCATCTGGGATCTCCGATCGTGAATCTAGTTGAGTGAGTATGTGAGGTAAGTCTCAGGTCGCCAATGGCGTCCCATGAATGATACAATACGATAGTCCCAAAGAGGACCGGGTAATCGCCGGCAGCCCCCAAAGCTGCGGGAGGAAAGTCCGGGCACCGCAGGGCAGGGTGGTGGATAACGTCCACCGGCCGCGAGGTTAGGGAAAGTGCCACAGAAAAGACACAGCCGATGGGGGCTGTGGGCCGTGGGCGATGAGCTCTGGGGGTTGGTTGGCCCACAGCTCATCGCCCACAGCCCATAGCCTCACAGGCAATGGTGAAATGGTGCGGTAAGAGCGCACCAGCAGGCGAGGTGACTCGCTTGGCTAGGTAAACCCCACTCGGTGCAAGGTCAAACAGAGAGCAGAGCCGGCCCGGCTCGCGACGACTCTCGGGTAGACCGCTTGAGGCGGCAGGCAACTGCCGTCCTAGAGGAATGATTGCCACGTCGGGCCCCGACAGGGACTCGACGCACAAGACCCGGCTTACAGGTCCTCTTTGGGATTTCTTGTGCAGTCAGTGCTTCCTGGTTTCCTCCGCAACTCCCTTCACCGGCGGCGTGATTGGTTATGCACAGCGACGCCGGCGCTTTTTCATCGAGCAAAACCGTGCGCCGCACCCCTTGTTTTTCCGCTTATGGCAGCCAATAAGCGCAAGCAAAACTCAGGGCTTCGCCCCGCCTCGCGATCGCTCAGCGTCCGCGTCTCAGCCGGCGCGAAGTCTCCACGGCTGTCACTGTATTGTAGAGTTCGCCATGGTCCCACTACTTCGTGATTCAATATTCCTTGTTCGAAATTCGATATTCTCCTCTGATTTCTCTGTGTCCTCTGTGGTAGATAAAACCTATTACCACACGGAGTCGTCTCTTTGTGCCCATCCCAACTTCAATCACGTAGGGCGGTCCCCTAGGGCTGTCCGAATCGGCGGTTCTCTTGGACGGACGGCCCTGGGGGGACCGTCCTACGATTTGGGCTAGGTTCGCATTATCGCCGATTGGCTGGCCCAATTTCAACGAGAAAGTTGTCGTTCCACGAGACTCAACCGAGCCGCGACTGTGAGGGAGCGACCAGACAGTTTCGCTTACCAAACTCATTGCGAAGTAAAAAAAACCGCCGATGAACGCGGATGCACGCAGATACTCTTTTTCATCCGCGTTAATCAGCGTTCATCCACGGTTCCCTTTCCTTAAACTCGTGACGCGCAAATCGCCCGGGCGCGAAGAAGGAAAAACGCTGGGTGCGATGGCGTTATGGGGCATTCCACTAAATATCAGATGCCGTGCGATGGCAATTCATTGCATCGTTATCTACGAACTAATTCCGCTATGGTTACGTGATCACCTTCGTGTCTGCCCAACCAACAGATTAAGTGCTCTGGCACACGTTGATAGCTTTCACGTACCCCAAGCAACTTCTCATCGGATTCCTCAGACTGGTATTCCAGCCAGAGGCGAGTACACTTATCGACGCAGTTTTCGTCACCACGCTCTATCTCGCCTACTATACCTCTCAATTCCAACAGGACATCTCCATCAGTACCCCTACTTACAAATCGGTCGTATCTGCACCACAACGCGTTTGGAAGATTCAACGATCCGCTTTTCGGAGGATTGAATGTCAAGACAGACTCTCTGACCATCTGTTCGATATCACTGAGCTCATGTAGCTCGTGCTCGAAATGGAACTTTGCATTTTCACACAAGAGTAGATTCTGGAACTCCCACCCGGACACTTTCTTAGTGAAGGCAACAAATTGGTAGGCGGCAAGCCAGCGTCCTGAGAATCTAATGCCAAGAACAGAATCTACAATGTCTTTCTTGCGAACAATCACCTGTCGATATCTACTCCTTTAACGACGAGTCGCTTGATGGCTTCGGGGCCAATCTGGCCGTCGAACTAGAAGTCTCGTGCAGTCGCGCCGTGCTACTCAGTGGTTCTCCACACAAATTCACCGTGGTACGTGAGTTTGGCTGTGGAACTCAATGCCACCTCGAAGTTGTCGAACGCGGCAGACATCACCAACACTAGTATATTGTGGTCATACGGTATTCTTGCCGTAAGGGCGCTATAATCCTAAGATTTAGCGAGCTGCGATTCCAAATATTTCAATCGCCTATTGCCATCGATCGTCTCAACGAAATCGGAATCCATGTATTCGATATTGAGGTCCGAGAGAAAAGTCCATCTTGGATTCCGATTTTCATAGGCTGCCGACTCTGCTTCAGACCAAGTTTCGTCTGGGTCTTCGACTGTCGTGGCTGCTCCAAGTGTGACAGGATCCTCGATCGCAGCCAAGCAGTTTCGCGATTGCGCCGTTCCATTTGGCTGTATTCCTTCGGTTCGCACCTAGCGGCTGAAGGGAAACCGAAATGTTGAAAAAGTCACAGCGTCAGTATCCGCGTCTCCAAACAGCCGGAGGCCGCCGACAAATTAGCGGGTAGCCCAGGTTGGCGGGCACGCCTACCAGGGCGGCGCAGCCGCGGGAGGCGCCCCCCGGGATTCAGGCCTCGTCTGCGATGCCTCTGGTGACTCCGTCACACTGGTAGGCTAACGCCAACCAGTGCTACCCGCTGCACCTGACAGCCGCGACAATCTTGCTGTTGGTTGAATCTGCTGCGTGACAATCCAATAACCCAACGGGGGTGGGGGTCAACACCCAGGTGATGAGCAGGGCCTGGGTAGTTTGATATGCAGAGCCCTATGCTCTGTGAGCGACCTCAGATTTTGAAGGGCCTTGTCGCAGCGATTCAGGGATTGTTGGGTTGTTCGTCCCGCGTGAAAGAACGTGTTCTATGCTTTTGCAGTTCGCATCGTTACGCGTAACGAACGAAATGATGATCGCAGTTCAAGAAGTATAGCAAAATGAAAACGGACAACAATCAATAGCAATTGACCTAATAGGTCAATAAACAAGGACGAGCAAAGCGAGCCCGCGCGTCTTGCAAAGGCCGCATGGGTAAACCTGTCGGCGGTTGCATTTTGCAAAAGGTTGTATCTAAATTCGCCGACAGAATTACCCATCCTACGTCACTGAGTAACTGGCTGCGGCTCCTGGCGGGACAACCAAATCATCTTTTACTTCTGCCAGGATGTCGTCTACAGCCGCATCCTCAAGCCACGATGTCAGAGCATTCCCAGCGACCACGAATTCGCGAACAAAGGCGGACAACCGACGATTGCCGTTCTCGGAAAGCCGGAATTCCCAACGTTTTCGTCCTCGCTCAAGAATGATGCCGTCGCGTGTTGTGGATTCGGCACCGTAGTCATTGGTGCCAGATCGATAGCCCTTGAAACCCGCCGAAGATACAGCTTCCAGAAATGCGATCTTTTCAAGCATTTCCGGCCATTGCCTATCCTCATCGCTCACAGGAAACGGCCAGTATTCGTTGGTGTTCGTAGTCATCATCACTCTCCAATCCGTGTAGCAATAACGTCCCAAGCATCGGCGCCGGGACGCTTGATCGCTTCAACACTCCATTTCCCGCCGAGCCTTCTCGAGAGTGTTCGTCCGTATAAAACTCCATTGAGTCTTCCAGCGGGTAGCCCAGGTTGGCGGGTACGCCTACCTGGACGGCGCAGCCGCGGGAGGCTCTCCCCTGGGAATCAGACCTAGTTCGCAAAGCATCTGGTGACTCCGTCATACTGGTAGGTATACGCCAACCAGTGCCACCCGCTGGGTTAAGCGTTCGGGCTAATCCAGCCAACGAACTATCCCATAGCCAATCACGTAGGACGGTCCCCCAGGGTCGTCCGCATTGGCGGTTCTCTTGGACGGACGGCCCTGGGGGGACCGTCCTACGATTTGGGATAGGTTCTCATTATCGCCGATTGGCTGGCCCAGTTTCAACGAGAAAGTTGTGGTTGGGGTGGGCTCTCGCAAAGGCGCTAAGGCGCGAAGGGATTCGGCGGAATGCTCTTTGCGCCTTCGCGCCTTTGCGAGAACGTGGGTAGCCCAGGTTGGCGGGCAGTCTACCTGGGCGGCGCAGCCGCGGGAGGCTCTCCCCTGGGACTCAGGGTTCATCCGCGAAGCTTCTGGTGACTCCGTCACGCTGGTAGTCGTACCCGCCAACAAGCGCTACCCGCTGGTGACGATGACATTTCAACGTCCCGTGCTTCGATACCCTGGCAGACCTAGCATCAGCGGCACGCGGTGAGACTCATCAGCCTGCTGGAGCTTTCTGTCTTCTCTCATAATGGCAATTATGGTCACCGGTCGGAGAACGAATATCCAAACTATTCTCGTTGAGTATGAAATTGTAGTGAACTACACCTCGGGTTTCCGCAAACCGTATTTGATCGCCATGCACAGTCCATTGCCCTTTAATTGTCTCGTTGTCTCCGAGATCCTTAATCGCTACCCCATCTTCCTGAAAGTGAAGCACCGGGCAAAAGATCTCAAAAAGTTCTTTCGGTGCTGTTTCTGAAGATACGGGGTCCCAGATGCCGACGAGTTCTGCAAGATGAGTGCCCTCTGATTTCTCCAGTTGCTCCAAGCTGAGAAAAGCGAGCCAATCTTTCGCTACAAGTTCCAATTCATGTCCGTCATGGTAAAAGCAGAAGACTCCAGTGCCATCGACGAGCAAGTAGTCGCCGTTGCGAGTGCCGGTTGCGACCATTCTCGCTAGAGCGTATGTCGAGCGAGTCACGCCAACGGTCTCTTTGACTCCGCACGATGCCAAACTACCAGCTAATCCTGCGGCCATATTCCATCTATCGAATCGCGCGCCGTCGACAATAACTTCCGCCGCAAGTTCGCGTTCTGTGAAGAGTTGCCAGCCGGCCACCGTTCCGCCCGGTTGGCCGTCAAGATAACCCTCCAAGCCTGATGGCAATGAATCGAAGGTTGTTTTCAATCTTTCAACGATGCTCTTACTCATTGCGTACCTAAATGTCTAAACCTTAGGAATCTGGCCATCGGGTCATAGCACGCAGAACTGCTCCAAGGATTCGTTAAAGTGGCCTGCCTAATCATTTACCTTGAGATACTTCTGAAATTGGTTCCAGCCAGATTGAAGTAGTGTGATCGAATATGTGAGGATTGGCAATCGAGTTCTCGGTTTACGCGAATCCAGGTCGTACGGGCCGCAACCAGGAGTCGACCTCGTCGGCAATTTCGGCTTGGAAACGGAATAGACGAGGGAGCCAAGTCTCGCTGCGTAGGGTATTATAGGTTACTGTAGCGGCCCAAGTACGATACTCCTTGATAGACCCACATGGACTTGAGATGAAGTTTTTGACGACGAAGGTACAAGTAGCAGCGTTGGTTGGGGCTTGCTGCGGATTGGTTGCACTGAGCACCATTGCCGCTCACGAGTCCGCGCCAGTTACGCAAGAGTTCACGGAGGTGGAACAACATCGGCCAACTCCGCTGCCTGACCGGGTGGTCCTGACCTGGAGCGGTGATCCCACCAGCTCGATCGACGTGACCTGGCGTACCGACCTGAGCGTCGGCAAGCCCGTGGTCGAGTACGCGCTCGCCAGCGAATTGCTCGGTGACTTGCGAACCGAGGTTCCCGGCCGCGAGCAGATGACCGGAACTTCCAACGAGTTCTCATCTGACTTAGGCAAGTGTCTCTTGCACTCCGGCCGGCTTAGCGGTCTGCAGGCAGACACGATGTATGCCTATCGCGTTGGGGACGGCGAGCACTACAGCGAGTGGTTTCAGTTTCGTACGGCAAGCAAGTCCAGCGCGCCGTTCACGTTTGTCTATTTCGGCGACGCCCAAAATGACGTGCGTTCGTGGTGGTCGCGCGTGGTACGCGAAGCAAATCAGCATGCTCCTCGTGCAGCGTTCATGCTGCACGCGGGCGATCTAGTCAACAATGGCAATCGCGACGCAGATTGGGGAGAGTGGTTTGGGGCTGCGGGATGGCTGAACGGGATGATTCCCGTGATTGCATGTCCAGGCAATCACGAATACATCGATGGGCTCTCACGCCACTGGCGTCCGCAATTTGCCTTCCCCGGAAACGGTCCACCTGGCCTGGAGGAAACCGCCTATTGGCTTGACTACCAGGGGGTGCGGATCATTTCGCTCAATACCAACGAGAGAATCGACCAGCAAAAAGCCTGGTTGGAATCGGTGTTGCAAGATCCCGAGCGTCCGCATTGGACATTCGTGACGTTCCATCACCCGATTTTCTCCGCCGCGCGCGGCCGCGACAACCCCGTCTTGCGCGCCGCTTGGCGCGAGATCCTGGAGGAGCATCATGTCGATCTCGTGTTGCAGGGGCATGACCATGCCTACGGCCGCTCGGGACTTGGCGGACCGACGAATGTGCCTGAGGGCCTTCGCCGCGCCAACAGCAACACGGTGTACGTTGTTAGCGTCAGCGGACCGAAGATGTATCCGCTGGAGGAAGCCTGGGAAGTTAGCCGCAATGCTTCAGGGGCACAGTTGTTTCAGGTCATCCACGTCGAGCCACATCGGGTCCGTTACGAAGCGCGGCTCGCTACCGGGAAACTCTATGATGCGTTCACGCTGAAGAAAGACGCCGACGGCAAGAGCGTACTCGTTGACGAGTATCCGCCCGGGGAAGAGATCCGGCGTTAGCGATGGGTCGCTCTGTGTGCGACCGGTCGACAGATTGCGATTGCCGTCAGCAGCAAGAACAGGCCGCTTGGCTCTGGAACCGTTTGCAGAGCACCTAGCGAGTTGACACTGCCGTTGAAGTTGGCTTGCCAGGCGAGGAAATCTTGGCCATCGCTGTCGCCGTCGTTGTTGGCATCGGACGAGTCGTTGATGCCGAAGTCGCCTCGCCACTGGGCGAGATCATCATGATCGACGTCGCCGTCGCCATCGAAATCACCGGGCAGCGGCGTGATAACCTTCGCGATGCGACTGCGGAACACACCGCTCGTGCCATCGGTGAACTCGAGCCCTACGGCCAAGACCCCAGAGTCGTTCAGCCCATTCTCGCCAAAACTGATGCCGCCACTGTCGATCATGCGCAGGTCGCCGCCGCCCAGGTCGACGAAGTCTCCTTCACGAAACAACTTCAGCAAGCCGAGCGTTGGGTCAAATGCGTACAGCCCAAAGTTGTTGAAGTCATCGATCCCCGCGCCACTCAGCAAGTCGGTGAACACGACTTGTCCCAAGTTATTGAGCACCGGCTCGCCGAACGATCCTGAGAACTTTCCGCCGCCGGGTGCCGCATTGCCCTCGCGCGCCAGGAGCGAAAGACCGTTTTCGTCACTGAACAGGATCGCACGATTGTTGTCGTTGTCGACGTCGGTGCCGGAGAGCGAAACGCGCACCGCGACATCGTTGGAATTGTTAATCTCTGGACCGCCTTGCAGCGGTGTGAGGAAACTATCCAACACACCGACTCCATCAGGAGAAGCATCCCCCTTGCGCGCCAACTCGATCATGAAGTTCTCATTGCCTCGATAGAGACCGCGATCGTCGGCCGATTCGCCGCTGGTGTTGCGTAGCTGCGCGGTGAAAACCACTTGATCTTCGTCGTTGAGACCCACGTCGGAGAAACTGGCGTACTGCCCATCGCCTCCGACTGCGGTGTCGCCCTCGCGGACGATGAGCACCGGCTCCTTCTCGAAAAAGCCGCGAAAGATGGCCGAGTCGTCGGTCGTGCCGCCAGGGGTGTCGGTGAGATTCGTGCGGAAGGCGACGTGGCTGTTGTTGTTGATCACTGGCACCCCAAAGTTACGCTCAAACTCGCTGCCATCGTCGAGTCCGTCGCGTTGTGCTCGCACAATGGTCGTGATCGATCCGCCGCCCGAGCGGTAGATGCCGCCAGCTGACGATTGTGCGTTGCGCAGATCACTGCGCCAGGCCAGCAAGCCGCCGTTGGTCATCGAGAGCTGCTCGAAGGTCTCAAACACAGCGCTGTCGGCACCTGGTTCGGCCTCGCCCTCCAAGACGATTCGGGTTGGGGGAGCTGAGCCGTCACCGCGCATGATGGCGGTGTTTTGAAACTGGTTCTGCGACGGAGAATCTACTAACGGTTGGAATGCGGTGATCCCTTCCTCGCCCACCAAAACCTGGTTGAAGTCGATGTAGAACTGCTGGTTGCCCGCGTCCAGAGCTTCTCCCTCGCGGGCGATCTTTGTCAGCGTATTGATGTCGCTCGCCTGCACTAGAATTGCATCGTCGTCAGTGCCGCCCGACGAGCCGGTCAGCCGCGTTGCAAATGCGACGAAATTGTCGTCACTGATCGACGGACTGACGCCCCCCAGATTGCCGAAGAAGCCATTGCCCGAGGGCGCGATTTCGCCCTCCAACGCAAGCGCCTCAACTAATGGATTCTGTCGCGGCGGTGGTGCAATCGTGGGAGTGACCGTCAGCGGGCCGGCTCCAAACGCGGTACTGACGATCCCACCAGTAGTTGCCACTTCAGCAAGCGACAGCCCACCTTGAAAGGAGGAAAAATTGAACCCGAGATAGACCTGCGTCAACAAACCAGGGGTCGAATCACGCATCTCGATCAAACCAGGCGCGCCGAGGGTATCGTTGACATCGTGGAATGCTGACACATTCGATCCGTTCCAGTCCAGCGAGAATGGTGGCCCGCTAATCGTGGTAGAGAACGAATACGGACCGTTGAGGACATCACCCAACGTCGCGCTGGTGCTGGTCGCGGTTAGCGACATATTCGTGACCGTAAAGCTACCCGCGGCGGCCAAATCTGCCACGGTCCCGGTCGTTTCAATTTGCCCCTGCTCGGTGCCGTCGTTGAACGACCAGTTCCAGAGGAGTTGTCCATTGACGTTACTGACCGCGCCTTGCCAACAGAGGGCACAGCAGATCCAACCGCAGATTCGGAATCGACTCATAAACATCGGATCACACCTCAGAAAACATGGATCGATCCAGGACTACGGACTCGCGAGGACCTGGCAACCGCTTGTTGGCTTGGCAAATGAGTGGCGAGAACCACAGACACCGTCCAAGTGCGGTACCGTGATGAACGGACGAGATTGCACCACGTTTGCAATGCTACTCCCCCCGAACTATCCTTGCCATCGGGACTCGAGCTGATAGCGATGTCGGTTGTTTAGCTGACATACAGGTGTTCACTAACGGGTGACCGTGTTGACTGCAAGACACAGAATGCCGGGATTCACGCTCGTCGAGCTGCTCGTCGTCATCGCGATTGTGGGCGTCTTGGTCGCACTGTTGCTGCCAGCCGTCCAAGCAGCGCGCGAGTCCGCGCGCCGTGCCAGCTGTCAAAACAACCTGCGCCAGCTTGGGTTGGCGCTGCAGAATTTTCACGCCGCACTGGAGCGTTTTCCTGCCGGTGCGACGGTGACGTATACCTCACCGGCGGACATGACGTTCTTCGCCAACGCGAATACCCAGCTTCTACCTTATCTGGACTTCGCCGCGCTAGAGAACGCATACGACCACGAACAACCTTGGTGGTTGCAAACGCCGGAGGTTGCGCAGACGTTGGTGCCGATCTTTGTGTGCCCCTCGTCGGATGCATCGTTGGTCTCGACACCACACCTGGGAGCCGCTGGGTTGGGGTTCCCCGTCGGCGACACGTTCGCGCCAACGCATTACCTCTACAGCCGGGGTAGCACTGACGCTTGGTGCTTGGAGGACCTGGCCCTACAGCAAGTTCCCGAGGCTGAAGCTGGGTTGTTTACCATCAACATGCCCAAGAGCATCCGTCACGTCGAAGACGGCACGTCATACACATTCGCGATGGGCGAGGGAGGGACCCAGTCGCCGCTTTGTCACGGTCTCGGTTGCACCAGCGCAATCTCCCCGGATGTGAACGAAGGCCGTGCGACGCAGGCGTGGCTGATTTCGGAGGTGAATTACTCGACGCTCGTTGGTATCGGAGTCGTCACGTCCAGTCAGTTTGGCTGCACGATCGAGCCGCTCAACAAGACTCCCGTGACAGACACGATGATTGACGCTGGTAGCCTGCTGAATTGTCGTAGCAGCACGGATCGAGGAACGCACCTGACCAGTAATTTTCGTAGCGCCCACCCGGGCGGCGGCTATTTCCTGCGGGCTGATGGCAGCGTGCAGTACCTAACCGATGACGTCGACCAATTTACCTACCGAGCGCTGTCGACGATCGCGGGCCAGGAAGTCGCACGACTTGACTAGCTCGAATGTCGCAACGAGTGCCCATGAACATCACTTGCTTCTTGTCGAAAGTCGGAATGATGCTGGTCCTCGCGGGCACAGCAATCGTCGGCGGGGCAGTCGCAGAGCAGCCGCCACAGCACGAGTCGCTACTCGGGCAGGCGCGTTTTTCGTTGGGAGACGACCCCGCTTGGGCGCAGCAAGAATTCGACGACAGCCAGTGGCAGCAGGTCGACGTGCCCGGTGGTTGGATGGCGCAAGGCTTTGCGTCCCGGCCGTATGTCGGCTGGTACCGCATCCCATTTGAGTATCAAGCTGACTACCTTAGTCCAGCGCTGGTCGTGGGGCAAATTCGCGGCGCGTTTGAAGTCTACATCAATGGCGCACTCATCGGCAGCGCCGGCAAGATCGACCAGCGCCGGTTTTATGGCGAAGAGCCACAGACGAGAGTATTTCCGATACCCGATGGGTTGCTGGCCAGCGATCGATCCAACTTGCTCGCATTGCGCATCCAGCGCCTTGTGACGGATGGGGGAGTGAAAGAGGGGCCGCTGGGAATCGGCGATGGGGCGGAACTTAGTCTGTACTACGAAACACAACTGCGTCGCACCTACGCATGGGAGGCGGCGTTTCTGATGTTCTATGGGTCGACGTTGCTATTTTCGATCATTCTGTGGCTACTGGGGTTTCGCGATGCACGCCACTTTTGGTTTGGCGCCGTCATTCTTCAAATCGGGCTGAGCCACCTGCTGCACAGCAATTTGTTGATCGCCATGGGCGGGCTGTCATACGCCACGACCGTGTTAGGCGTGTTTGTCGATCAGTGTTTTCCCGTGTCGACGATCATGTTCTTGAAGCACACATTCCAAAAGAACATCGGCAAGTGGCTACGCTTGGCGTTCGTCGGTTACGGCGTCGTCTGTGCGGCGTGGTGGGTCAATATTCACACGATTAACGCTCTCTATTTTGTTTGGACGTTGCTCAGCATTCTGATCTTCAGTCCGGTTGGACTACTCTGGTGCTTGCAAGGGCTGCGTCGTGGCCATCCCGATGCTCGGCCGCTGTTGGTCGGGTCGCTTGGACTATTCCTACTTTTCCTAACCTATCTTGTCTCTTCGCTTTCCGTATTGAGTCAGGATGGCGAGTTGAACTATCGTGTGCTTTATGTGCCCCTCGACTGGTATGCGTGGCTTTGCGTGCACTTGAGCATGATCTATACGCTGGCGGCGGGGTATGAACGTACGCGGCGGCAGCTCCGCAAGACTTCGCAACGCATTCTGCAATCGCACGAAGATGAACGCAAACGCGTGGCGCGCGAACTCCACGACGGCGTCGGACAGCTGCTGTCAGCCGTCAAACTCAAACTTGATTTGCTCGGGCAACAGCCCGACTTGCCAACTGACCAGTACTTGCAACAGGTTCGGCAATCGGCGGAGGACACCGATCGGGTGTTCGACGAACTTCGTCGCGTCGCGTCCGACTTGCGTCCCGAATCGCTACAACGCAAGGGATTGCTCGACGCGATTCGCGATCTGGCTGCGAAGGTGTCTGCACACACGGGATCTGAGATCATCGTCTCGGCAAATGCCACGCTCAATGGTAGTATCCCCGGATCAGATCACATTTATCGCGTGGTTCAAGAGTGCGTCAATAATGCTCTCCGACATGGTCGTGCACGGCAGATTGAGATTAAGATCCAAGTCGTTGATGGCGAGTTGCAAATGAAGATCCATGATGACGGAGTTGGCTTCGACGCGGGAAGTCGTGACGCGGGTTCCGACGGCCTGGGGTTGGCATCCATGCGTGAACGCGTCGAGTTACTTGGCGGGAGGTTGGACATTCAGAGCAGGCCAGGGCAGGGGACGCAGATCTCGGTTGAGGGCCTGCCGACATGATCCGAGTTGCGATTGCTGACGATCACGAGATCTTTCGCGAAGGCCTCGCGCAGTTGTTCCACGCGAGCGACGAAGTCGAACTGGTGGGACAAGCAAAAGACGGCGACTCGCTGCTTGAACTCGTCCAGCAGCAGATAGTCGACATTGCGATCGTCGATATCTCCATGCCTGGCCCAGGCGTCTCGGGCATCTGTCAGCAATTCGAGGTGCTCGGCCTCGAAACGAAGGTCGTCGTGCTCACGATGCACCAGGACGCACGCCGCGCGTACCAATTAATCGCGGACGGTGCCAGCGGCTATGTGCTGAAGCGCAACGCGTTTGCTGAGTTGCGCGAAGCGCTGTCGGCAATTCTCCGCGGCGAGACGTTCGTTAGCCAGTTACTCACCAACGAGTTGGCCGAACTGATGTCCGGAAGAACTCAAACCCTATCGGCCCGCGAGTTGGAAGTTGTGCGGCACGTGGCTCAAGGTGATACCAACGCCCGCATCGCGGCGACCCTCGACATCAGTATCAAAACCGTTCAGACCCACCGCGCGCGGGCCATGGAGAAACTCGACGTTCATTCCGCCGCCGAACTCGTTCGCAAGCTCAGCGAACTCGGACTACTAATGACCCCGGATTAACCGCCCTAACGCGACTGAACCAATAGGCTCGCCTAGAAGCGCGAAAACTTATCGGGTAGCATGTGGGAAGTGTCCTTCACTCCATAGCGTTTAGAACTGGCAGCTGCGTTAATCTTTGAAGCTGTTTTCGGTTCAGCTTCTTCTTTGGGTATTTCGTCATTCGTCATCTCCACCACCATGCCTGATTCCTACGACGCTATACTTTTCGTTTCTTTCGGCGGCCCGGAGGGCCCCGACGATGTGCTGCCGTTTCTCGAAAACGTCTTGCGTGGCAAGAATGTCCCACGCGAACGGATGCTGGAAGTTGCCGAGCACTATCAGCACTTCGGTGGCGTCAGCCCCATCAATGAACAGTGTCGGCAGTTGATTGGCGCGCTCGAGGAAGAACTCGCCGCGCACGGTCCACACTTGCCGGTGTACTGGGGCAACCGCAACTGGGACCCAATGCTACCCGACACAATGCAGAAGATGGCCGATGACGGTGTGAAACGGGCTCTCGCATTTTTTACCAGCGGATTTAGTTGCTACTCAGGTTGCCGGCAATATCGCGAAGACATCATGCGGGCGCGCGACTTGGTGGGGGAAAATGCCCCTGAAGTGGACAAGATCCGGGTCTTCTTCAACCATCCGGGTTTCCTCGAACCGATGATTGCGTCGGTACGCGAGGCAATCGAAAAGATTCCGGCCGAGCAACGGGAACGTACGCCGCTGTTGTTCACAGCCCACAGCATCCCGATGTCGATGGCGGAGAACTGCAAATACGAGACGCAGCTCAACGAAGCCTGCCGCATCGTGGCCGAGCAGGTCGGACACGACAACTGGGAGCTGGTCTATCAGAGCCGCAGCGGCCCGCCGCAACAACCGTGGCTCGAGCCCGACATTTGTGATCATATTGAAGAATTACATAAGCAGCGTGAAGAAAAAGGAGAGCCGCTGCAACATCTGATGATCCTGCCCATCGGCTTCATCAGCGATCACATGGAAGTCTTGTTCGACCTCGATACGGAAGCTCAAGAGTTGTGTGACAAACTCCGTGTCAATCTGCAGCGCGTCCCCACCGTTGGTACTCATCCGCGCTTCGTGCAGATGATCCGCGAACTGATTACCGAGCGCATCGCCGACGAACCCCAACGTCTGGTCCTGGGCAACATGCCTCCCAACCACGACGTTTGCCCCCAAGATTGTTGCCTGTACACGCCGGCGCGGCCGCCGATGGCGCGATAGCGGTTTGCAGCCGAGACTTTTTCGACATGTCCGACGAACGTTTCATTCCTTACCGACCGGAGCGGCTTGACGAACCGACAATGCTCGGTCGGGCTCGCGAATTCCACCAGCTCATGGAGTCGCGACGCAGCGTGCGGTTTTTCTCTGAAGAACCGGTTCCACAAGAGCTAATCGAGCTCGCCATCATGACTGCCTCGTCAGCCCCTTCCGGTGCACATCGGCAACCATGGCGGTTCGTAGCGGTGAGCGACCCTGCAACGAAGCGCCAGATTCGCATTGCCGCCGAAGAAGAGGAGCGCATCTCGTACGAAGAGCGCATGCCGCCGGACTGGCTCGCAGCAATCGCGCCCATGGGTACCAACTGGCAGAAGCCCTACCTCGAGACTGTGCCGTGGATTGTCGTCGTGTTCGAAGAGCAACACGGCGTCGCCGCCGATGGTCAGGCGATCAAGAACTACTACGTCAAAGAAAGCGTCGGCATCGCCTGCGGCATGTTCATCGCGGCTTTGCACAACATGGGGCTGGCAACGCTCACGCACACGCCCAGTCCGATGGGTTTTCTGTCCGAGATTCTTGCTCGACCGAAAAATGAGAAACCATACATCCTGTTCCCCATCGGCTACCCGACCGACGACGCGGTCGTGCCCGACCTGGCGCGAAAGTCGCTCGACGAAGTCGCCGTCTGGAATCCGCGTCCGGCGTAATCGAGGGATTCAACGCGTCTCAACACCTGGCAGGCGGCCACGCCTCCCAAACACGGTGTCTGTCCCGAGGATTGCTGCCTTATGTACCCACGGGGTCACCGCTGAACAACGACCAACTCGAGTTTTGCGGTTCATAGACGGGAATTCCCATAGTCTTGGTTAGGAACTAAGCTGACCGGATCCACTGCTCCGCGACGACAAAATTGACTGTTTCCACGGGCGGAATAGAATAGGACGAGGAACGGCACCTACCTCTATTCTCGCAGCTTCTCGGGGCATCCATGACAAATCAGGCGGACGATCCGCAGGCGGAATCAGGTCTGGAAGACGTAGGTGCAGGCGACTCGACGGGCGCCACCGCGGGCGACGGGTCCGAAGAGATCACCGTCGTCGGCACGGCCACGGCTTTGGAGGCCGAAGAGTTCCCGCAAGGACTCTCTCCGCGAGAGTTGTCACTAACGCTCAGGGGCCAGCTGCTGGGGCATTTCCATCTGCAGGAGTTCATCGGCGGCGGCGGCATGGGCGCGGTTTTCAAGGCGCTCGACACGACGCTAGACCGTATTGTTGCAGTGAAAGTCGTCGCCTCGCAGTCGATCAGCAACGAAGACCTGCAGCGACGGTTCTTGGTCGAAGCCCAATCGACCGCGCGGCTCGATCATCCGAATATCGCCCGCATTCACTATGTCGGACGAGATCGCGGTCTGCCCTACATCGTGTTCGAGTACATCGATGGAGTCAACCTACGTGACCTGATCACCAATCACGGACCGATTCCCCTCGGTGACGCCTTGAGCTTCACTTGCCAAATTGCTCACGCGCTGGCGCATGCGTGGGAGAAGGAGGTCGTCCATCGAGATATCAAGCCATCGAATATCTTGATCACGCGCGACGGGCAGGCGAAACTTGTCGACATGGGTTTGGCAAGGTTACACCAAGTTGATACGACCGACGACGAGCTCACCAACACCGGTGTGACACTCGGAACGTTTGACTACATCTCGCCTGAACAGGCTCGCGACCCGCGCGAGGTTGACACGCGCAGCGACATTTACTCGTTGGGCTGCACTCTGTTTTATATGCTGGTTGGCCGACCGCCGTTTGCGGAAGGTACGGCTGTGCAGAAGCTGCTAAAGCATCAAGATCAAGAGCCGCCGAGCCTGTCGCAAGTTCGCCCCGACCTGCCCGAGTCCGTCTCGAAGCTAGCGAGCAGCATGCTAGCGAAATCTCCAGAGCTGCGACCCCAGACTCCTACCGAGCTGTTGCAACGGTGTTATCAGATTTGCCAGGAACTAGGCATCCAGCCGCCCTCGACGCTGACTCCAATACAGATCAACTCGCCGGCGCAAGTCGTATCACCGTGGTCGATGCACCTGCCGTGGATAGTTCCGATCGTTCTGTTGCTGCTGGTCGCGATGCTGTGGGAATCCGGACTCAGAGATGCCAGCGACTCGGTTGAGTTCACGCCGCTCCGGCGTCCCGCAGAGGCTCAGATGAGCGACGTGACTCAGCAGCAGGAAGGCCGAGCGAAGGAAGAGGGCGAAGATCGGCCACGTGACACCATCGATGCGACCGGGTCTTCGCCGACGGAGAGTGCAACAGCAAGCGAGGCCGCGACCGACACGCCGATTGTCACCCCAGACTGGCTTTTCTACTCGCCTCAGTCCAGTCAACCCTTCCAGAAGTCGATTCTCGATTTTTCGTCAAGTGAAATTCTAGAGAGTGAAGATGTTGGGGAGTTCACCGGGGACACGCTCAATTTGGACGAGATTATCATTCAGCCCGATTGAATTCTTCACGTTACCGTCCCATACATTGCTTGACATGCCAAAAAACGGCCGTTCTACTGAAGTGCCATTCTCCGGGGGTGTCGCAGCCTAGTTTGAGGCTTCGGCATGTTTTTTGAGGTCGGTGTTTTCCCAGCTAGAGAGCAAGTGAGGAGTTCGATAGATGCAGAAACTAGTTTTGACGATGTTTGTTAGTGCGTTCGCATTCGCTGGTTTGTCTCAGCCTGCCTTGGCAATCAAACAGTTCAGCGACGAGTTCATGAAACTCTACAAAGTCGACAAGTCGGCAGACGTTCAAACCGAGCTCTCCAAGAAGGTGCTCGAGGCGAAGTGCTTTACGTGCCATCAGGGCAAGAAGAAGACAGACCGGAACCTTTACGGCATGCATCTTTCCGTGCTGCTGGATAAGAAGAAGGACGCCAAGAATCCAAAGAAGATTGTTGAGGCGTTGGAGAAGGTCGCCAAGATGCATTCCGATCCGAAGGACAAGGAGAGCCCGACTTTTGGCGAATTGATCAAAGCCGGCAAACTCCCAGGCGGGTCGTTGGAAGATTGCAAGAAGAAGCCCGGAGATCGCTGGCCGGACGGTGTACCCGAGCCGGGCTCAGCCACCAAGAACGCTCCCAAGTCGGCCTCGTAGGAGCAAGAAGCCCGCAGCTAGCATTGACGTTTCAGACCCAGTAGCCCTGGGGCGAAGCTGACTCAGCAACTCGCTCCAGGGCTGTTTTCGTCGACTGATGAGAGTGGGCACGCTCCGTGGCTGAGTCTCGTGTTGCCTTGAGTGTCACGGTCATCAACAGGACCAGCAGTGCCAAGATCCACATAACGGTCCGCAAGTCACGAGGAGCCGGGTTGCCGATGGCGATCCCCAGTAATCTCTGCAATAGCACGAACGTCAATATCATTGCGCCGAGCATCCCAAGACTAGCCACGAAGTGATTACCCATCATCGCGGTGAGCTCATCGTTGGGAAGCGACACCATTAGCCAGATGCCAACGGGTATCTGTAGCGCGGTGGCGATCAGCGCGATCCAGGCATTACCGCGCGCAAGTGGCAGTGCCGTCGCATGCCACTGGTCGTCGCTTTCTTTGCTCAGAATCCACAATGCTGCGATCGCTGACACCGCAATCGACGCAAGCACAAAGTGCATCGACAGAGCAACGATTTCCGTCCGCTTCATCAAGTCCAGCAGCGCTGGTCGATCCAGCACTTCAGCCCGCGCCCAGGTTGGATCACTGGCGACGCGACCAACTACGCCCATGAACGGCGGAAAGTGGTAAAGCAAGTTGGTGCTCGTAAGCAGCGCGAAAAACGCGTGCAACCAGCGCCGGTTACGTTGTGCTGTCCAGCACCACCAACAGACCAAGTGACAGACAAGAGAAAACACCAATTCCGAAGCCGCGAACCACAACGCTCGCGCAGGTAACCGCGCAACTGCAGCGCCCAAACCCGCCGACTGCGTGAACAACCACAACGCGGCTCCCAACAGGATACCCAGCAATAAGGCGTAAACTGATATCGCTGCCAATGCCGTCCCTGTCGGCTGCTGACGTGGCAAGCGACTCTTGTCCGTGCCCCACAGCCACATTCCTACCAATGGCCCGGCGCTCGCCACATTCATTGCCAGCAGGTGAACACCGAGCACGCCTGTCAACAACCAATCGATCAAATTCGCCTCAGTGTTTGGACATCACATTGACACTTCGTCGCCCCAGCAGCTACCATCATGGCTTGCCTGCGAGGCAATTCAAGGGCGATTAGCTCAGTTGGCTAGAGCGCTTCCCTTACAAGGAAGATGTCGGGGGTTCGAGTCCCTCATCGCCCACTTGATCCTCCATTCAGCGGCACATGTCGCCGCTGCGATACTCGCGACCGGTTTCGATTCAAACTCGCTCTGAAGCTACAGACGCGTTGGAATCCGCTTCGGATTACTGACAAGATAGCGTCGATTATCGAATGGTGGAAACACACGTCAGAAGCGCCTAAGCCCACCACGTCGCTTCGCCTACCATCCCTAGAGTGTTTCGACGGCCAGATGGCGCTTCAGAGCCGTGAGCGTTCGCTTGACGATTTCTTCGGGCTCGCCGTGAGCATCGATTGGAATCAGTGCTCCTCGCTCGGCGTAAAACTGTGCGACGGGTTGGGTCGCCTCGGCGTAAGCTTGCATTCGCACGCGAATCGTATCGGGTTGGTCGTCTTCGCGATGCATCAGCTTGTCGCCACAGTGATCGCAGATATCCTTTACCTGCGGTGGGTTCGCGGTGATGTGATAGACCGCTTTGCATGATGCGCACGTGCGGCGGCCACCGAGGCGCGCAACAATCTCTTCCAACGGCATTTCGTAGGAGATCACGGCGTCCAATTCGACTTGTATTTCATTCAACGTGACCTCAAGGCTCTCGGCCTGCGCTAGTGTGCGCGGGACGCCGTCGAGCACAAAGCCGCCGCAGCGCAGGCAGTTGGCCCGTTCGCGGATCATCGCCATCACTACGTCATCGGAAACCAACTGGCCTTGGCGCATGGCCTCGACGGCGGCGGCCATCGCGGGGCTCTTTTCGTCCAGGCACTGACTTGCGCGGAACAGATCACCAGTGGACAAGTGACACGTGCCAATCCGATCACAAAGCAGCTTCGCCTGCGTGCCCTTGCCGACTCCAGGCGGGCCTAGCAATACGAAACGATACCGCCGCTGTCGCGAATCGAAATGTTGCTCACAAGCTAAGTCTTGGCCATGAATCCAGGCTTCTTGACTAGGATGTTGGCTCACTGGTTGCCCTCACGCGATGAATCTTTACGTTTCAAGCTTACCACCCTCTCGGCGAACGTCCAAGTACGCTGACGGTGCTCGTACTTGGTGGCGACGGTCGTGTCGCACCGCGATTGTCGTAGGTAACGGATAAGTGGTGGCAGCGCTTTAGGTTGCGATACCAAATTGTCGCCCTCAGGTGGTTGTACACATCGTGGTTTTGAGGGGTTGACCGCCTTGGGACAGACGTCGATGCTGGGCAGAGAGGTAAGATGCGCCGGCGGTGCACTGCGGCCTCTCGATTGCTGCCCTGCTGAACGCCTATACCGTGTGCGATTTTGTCCAACGACTCCCCATCATCGACAACGCTTCGCATTGCCGTCATTGGTTGTGGCATCTCGGGGCTGACGGCCGCATACCGACTCTCAAAGTTGTTGCCGGCGGCCGAGCTGGAGTTATTCGAAGCCAGTGATCGGCTCGGCGGCGTGCTGCATACAGCGATCGATGGCGATTACTTGCTTGAGCTGGGGGCCGACAGTTTCATTGATAAGTTGCCTGCGGCGGTCGAACTATGCCACGAGCTGGGCCTAAGCGATCAAATCATTCCCACCAATCAACAGCACCGTCGGGCGCTAGTCTTGCATGGCGGCAAGTTGCATCCGGTACCGACGGGCTTCGTGCAAATGCGACCTGAGCGACTGGGGCCGATGGTCCGTACGCCGCTGCTGAGCTGGCGGGGCAAGCTCAGACTGCTGGCGGAGCGTTGGGTTTCACGGTCGGCGCGGATCGACGCGGCAGATTTCGATGAGAGCGTCGCCACGTTTGCCACACGACGTCTGGGAAAAGAAGTTTTTGAACGGCTCGTGCAACCATTGCTCGCTGGAATCTACACGGCAGATGCCAGCAAGCTCAGTGTCGCGGCAACGATGGAATCCGTCATCGAGGCGGAGCGGAAGCATGGCAGCCTGGTGAAGGCAGCGCTCGTGGCTCGTGCTCAGAACGGTAAGAGTTCGACAGCGAGTGGTGCTCGCTACGCCAGTTTCGTTACGCTGCAGGGCGGGCTGACGCAACTGATACAGACTCTCGAGAGCAAACTTCACGACGCCAAGATCCACCTCGGCACGCCGATCGACAGTGTGATGCCGCTTCCTCAGCATCAGTGGGCGGTATCGCACGGGGAAGCAGCTGAGGCGAGTGCGTTTGACGGCGTAATCGTGGCGTTGCCCGCTCCGCGAGCGGGGCAGTTGCTGGCTGCTTCCCAGCATGAACTGTCAAATGACTTGCAGACCATTCCGTACGCCAGCAGCGCCGTGGTGGGACTCGTCTATCGTCGTGAGCAGATCCGTGAGCCAATCGACGGTTTCGGAATCGTGGTGCCCGCTGTTGAGGGACGGAAGATTGTGGCCGCGAGTTTCTCGAGTGTGAAGTTTCCCGGCCGCGCTCCGGAAGATCAGGTGCTAATTCGCGTCTTCATCGGTGGAGCACTGCAGTCCGAGTTGCTAAATCAAACGGACGATGAACTGATGCAACTTGGGCACGACGAAATCAGTGAGATCCTTGGCATTTCCGGTGAGCCCGTGCGGGCCGAGTTCGTGCGATGGCAAGAGAAGATGCCGCAATATCACGTTGGCCACGTGCAGCTGGTTGACCGCATCGAACAGCGAGTAGCAGACCTTCGCGGTTTCGAATTAGCAGGCAACGCGTATCGAGGCGTCGGCATTCCGCAGTGCGTCAAGAGTGGCGACTCAGCTGCCCGTCGATTGGCCGAGACTCTAGGCTCTGCCGTGGCCGCAGTCGATGATGACTCGGCTCAATGAGTCCACGTAGCAGCCAGCTTGGCGGCAGTCGCCTCTTGTGACATCATGATACGTAGTGCAGCGATTTGCTGGTGCACGAATTGGAGGTCAGTGCTCGCCAATCGTGAAAAAGTCACGGTGACTCGTTTGCCTGACGAGCGCAGCAACACCACGTGCTGCTCAGCAACACGCACGAGGCGAGCCTCGCATTGATACTTTTCGGTGTTGTCGGTCCACGTGCGAAAACTCTTGCTTTTCAGTCCGCCGGCAGACGAGAGGATGCTTGTCTGCTCTTGGTAGACCTGCAAATCATATCCAACCGGGTCGTCGACGCGGTCGCTGTTCGCAGCGCGCACGGCAACTGCGGACGCTTGAGGATTTTCAACCGCTTCCGATCTAACTGCGACTTCGTTCTCAGCCCGTTGAATGATTGAGGTCGAAGGACCGAAGATGTCATCGACATCGTCTTCCGCTTCTGGACTCGGAGTTTCCTCGGCAGGTTGCGCGGGAAACGGGTCTGACGATTCCTGAGCCGGCGAGGAAGTCGGTTCTCCAAAGATATCGTCGACGTCACTCGTCTCGCCCTCGGCTGAGGGACTCGGGGCAGGCGGTGAGGAATCTGCGGGAGTTTGCGGGGTAGCCGTTTCGCCACTGTTGGAATACCGATCGCCAACGACCGAAGGATCCGGCGTTTCAGCCGGGCCAGGTAGCGGTGCTGTCGGCTCGGGCGTCACGGTTGCTTCTGGTGTCGCAAGAGGGGCCGGTGGCAGGACAGTCCTTTCCTCCGTTGACTCAGTCGCTGCTTCCGGTGCTGCTGGCTCATCTTCGATCGCGCTCGATTCCGGTTCGGGCATTGCCTCCGTTGGCACTTGCTGCTGCGTGGTGGAAGGCGCAACTGTCGAGTCGAGCGGAACTACGGTTTGGCAACCCTGGCAATCGCTTTCGACAATCACTGCCGCTGCCGAGTAATCGTCACAATGGATCGATTCAGTCCAAACAGGTGCAGCAGTAGGGCATTCGACAACGCACGGCGGCGGACACGGGCAATCGCATGAGGACACGTACTCTGGCTGACAGCAATTGACCGCGAGCGATCTTCTGGCACTCGCCGCATCAACGACCAAGTTGGCCACGAGAACTACGACCAAACCATATCGAGATAGACTCATCATCGTACCCTCTCTGCAGAGATCCCATGGGCGGACCATCGACCAACATCCATGCTAGTTGCCTGTGCCGTCCAAAGCAACGGACAGCGCAAAACGCTGAACGCAGCGTAATCGGGAGCTGCCGCTGGAGCGAAGGAAGAGTCTATTCCGTAGTGGAGTTAGCAGCCGGCGGCTTCTGAGTGTGCTCCAGATAGCTCGCGACGGCCTTATGCTTGTTAAGAATGAGCTTCTCCTCCATGCGATGCTGCGTCGAAGCACTTTGCCAGCTTTGGGCGAAAGGACCAGACAGTCGGCCTGCCGGTGCATCCGTGAGCAGATGCGTAGCTCGTTCAAACAGTTCGGCACCTGAGCGATGCCAAGCGAGCACTTGCTGCAGGTGGGCAGTGAGCCGCGAGTCGACGCCGTTCAGATCGATCTCCTCGATCGCCTCGACGACCCTCGCGTGGCCCTCGTTGCGATGAAGCAAATAGTCGAACAACTGCCAGTTGCCCGGATCGCGAATCGACTTCGAGCGATTGGACGATTCGCTCTTCATCGCCGCGTTAAGTGCAGTCCAACATTGCTTCGTCGCGATTCGCTGATCTTGCTCGCTGAGCTGGGTTGGTGCCTGAGATGTGGCCAAGTCTTCAACAGCGTCCTGGTCGGTAAGCGACAACTCCGACGGTTCGTCGGTTGACTCAAGTGAGTCTTCGGTTGGTTCGCCCGCGGTGGGTGCATCAGCATCTTCCGGCGCGGCTTCGTCGGTGGAGGGTGTTACCTCGGCTTGTTCATCGGTGAGGGCCGCGGGAACGTTGATATCCGCCTTCTCGAGGATGCCGATGGCCATGGCTTTGACGTCCACGCCAAGATAGATCGAACCGAGCACGATTCCCCCGCCGAGCGCGGCCAGGCAGCCAACGAACTCAACGACGGAGATGCCTCTAGTGGATTTTCTGGCTACTTTTATTCGCATCGGAGCCCCCGCTTGTCAGCCTGCAAGAGTATCGGGCAGTTGTGCAAACGCACAAACACTGCTGCCTATTTACACCATAGCTTGCGAATCCAAGCGGGTATCACCATGAGTCCACTTGCCGCTTGGTAGGTGGCACGACGATGCATCTCGGCGGGCGCGTTATGACGGTGGCAGCAATTCTAAGAATTATTCGCGCGACGAGACGCACGACGGCGGTCGGCTTCCAGGAGCAAGATCTTGCGCATCCGGATTGCGCTGGGCGTGATTTCGACGAGCTCATCCTCTTCGATGTACTCCAGACAGGCCTCCAAGGACATCTCTCGCACCGGTCGAACTTGGCTGTTATCGTCCTTGCCAGCTGCGCGAATGTTCGTCAGTTTCTTGCCTTTGACCACGTTAACTACCAAATCACCCGCCCGGCAGTTCTCGCCCACAATCTGACCCTCGTAGACCTGCTCACCGGGGCGGACGAAGAATTCCCCCCGATCGTAGAGGGCATCCAACGCATAGGCGGTCGCCATGCCCGACTCGTGAGCGATGAGCACTCCTGAGGAGCGGCTGGGCACCGTACCCCGCACGGGCTCGTAAGCAACGAGCGTGTGGTGCATGATCGCCTGCCCCTGAGTGGCGTTGAGCATGCGGCTCCGTAGGCCCATCAACGAGCGAGCGGGAATTGTGAATTCCATGTGCACAAAGCCGCCGTCGGCCGAGCCACCGACGGAATGCCGCTGACTGAGTTTGGTCATGTTTGCCCGACGGTCCCCCAGCAGCGCCATCACGGCACTTTGGCATGCCGACGGGCAATCGATAACCAGTTGCTCGATCGGCTCGCACTTCTGCCCGTCGACTTCGCGGTAAATCACCTGCGGTTTGCCCACGCAGAGTTCAAAACCCTCGCGACGCATGTTCTCAATCAGAATCCCCAAATGCATCAGGCCCCGACCAGAAACTCGAAACTGCTCCTGGGTCTCACCCGGGGTGACTTGCAAAGCCACGTTCGAGCGCAGTTCTTTCTCGAGTCGTTCAGAAATCTGCCTACTTGTGACGAACTTACCGTCCCGCCCCGAAAAGGGGCCGTCGCTGACGCGAAAAGTCATGTGCAACGTAGGCTGATCGATGGTCACCGTCGGCAACGGCTCGGGGCAGCTCGGGTCGGTCACGGTGTCGCCGATCTCGATTGGTTCTAGTCCGACGAGCGCACAAAGGTCACCAGCGTCGATTTGCTCTACTTCGACGCGCCCCAATCCGTCGAAGGCCAGCACCTGTCCAACCTGTCGCTGCGAAGCCTCGCCCTCACGATTGATCACGACGACATTTTGCCGCTTGCGCACCACGCCCTCGCGAATGCGGCCAATCGCGATTCGCCCGACATAGTCGGAGTAATCGAGTGTCGTGATCTGCAGTCGGAGCGGCTTGCCTTCCAGGCCGGTCTCTGGCGATGGGACGTAGCTGAGGATCGTCTCAAATAGCGGCTGCAGCGTTTGGCTGGGGTTTTCCAAGTCGTGTGTGCCCCAGCCTTCTTTGGCGGAGGCGAAGACCGTCGGAAAGTCCAACACCTCGTCGGGAGCATCAAGATCAACCAACAGGTCGAACACTTCATCAACCACTTCCAACGGACGAGCGTCAGGGCGATCTACCTTGTTGACCACCACGATGGGGCGCAATCCGTATTGCAACGATTTCTCGAGTACGAACCGAGTTTGAGGCATCGGCCCCTCGAATGCGTCCACCATCAAGATCGTTCCGCTCGCCATGCCAAGCACACGCTCGACTTCGCCACCGAAGTCAGCGTGTCCCGGCGTGTCGATCAAGTTGATGCGGTATTCTTCCCCTGCTTGGCTCGTATAGCGAACTGCGCAATTCTTGCTGAAGATCGTGATTCCACGCTCGCGTTCCAAATCGTCCGAGTCGAGAATCAGACCGTGTTGTCCGCCGGCGAGCTTATCCAACTCGGCGTTGCGAAACTGTCCCGACTGGTACAGCAACTGGTCGACCAGCGTGGTCTTGCCGTGGTCGACGTGGGCAATGATCGCTACGTTCCGTATTTGTGCGGTCGAAATTGGTGTGTGGGCTAGGCTCATTGGTGCAGTCGGCAAATACGATGTTGAGCTATCTGGACGTCGAGGCAGAAACGGGCGTCGGGTGTGGGGAGAGGCCGCAGTTTATCGGTAGGACGGCGTCCTGCGGAAGCGAGGATCTAGCATTCTAACCACACGCACCGGAGCTGGGCAGCTCAGTTTATGCGAAGTGGGCTTCGTGTATTGCTGAAATTGCGGGCCAGCAGGCCTTGATCGAAAGAAACTGCGAGTATTTTTCACTAACTACACTCACAACGTCCCAGTCGGCATTCCGAAGTATGAAAGTAGTGAGACCTAAACTTGTTGGCCGCTGAGTTGGTACTTATACTGACGGTGACGACAGCACAGCGCCCCATTGCGGTTGCAGCAACGGTACCAAACCAGCCTCCACCACGGCACTTGGAAGAGAAACCGGTGTCCAAGTCGATTGTGTCGCCTGACGACGTTTCCACTGAAGACGAACACTCGTCGATTCGGCCGAAGGTGCTCTATCTCGGCGGAACCCACGATCGCCAAGTCGATTTGCGAGGCCACTTGGGCGAGGATGTCGAGATCGTGGAATCGCGATCTCCCGTGCGAGTCGTATCAGAGCTGTCCAAAGCCGACTACGCCGCCGTCTATTGCGACGCCGATCACTTCGTCGGCGCGGCGGATGTCGCGCAGCTGATTCGCAATGACCGCCTGCTCTCGGAAATGCCCGATGGTGTCGTCCTGCTTGATGCGGAGAACATCATTCTGTGGAGCAATGGCCGCCTGTGTAACTGGTTCGACAAAGAGAATTCCGTCGGCGAGAACTTTTATAAGATCCTCGGCAGCCCTGAGATCCTCGGTCCCGACTTCTGTCCGTTCCATACCGCGCTTTCCACGAGCAAGGCCAGCGCTTCGATTCTTCGCAGCACAGACAACCGCTACTTTAAGATTCATGCCGCGCCACTCCTCGAGTTGGGCAAAGCCAATCCGCAGAACCTGGTTGTCACTATTCAGAACGTTAGTGCGGAAGTCTTGCAGCAGCAAAAGCTCGCTGCCATTCACCAAGCTGGCGTTGAATTGGCAGACCTTACGACTGATGAGATCGCCAATCTCTCGATCGAAGAGCGGATCGAGTTGCTGAAGTCGAACATTCTGCAGTGCACGCAGGATGTGTTGCAGCTGGACGTTCTGGAAATCCGCATGCTGCAGCAGGACAGCAACGAGTTGATTCCGATTATGAGCGTCGGGTTCATTCCGGTTGCGGTGAGTCGCAAACTGTACGCCGAGACCGAAGGCAACGGCGTGACAGGGTTTGTCGCGGCGACCGGCAAGAGCTACCTCTGCGAACACACCACGGAAGATCCGTTGTACATCGAGGGAGCGGCTGGGGCACGCAGTTCGCTCACCGTGCCGCTGATGCTACACGAACAGGTGATCGGCACCTTTAACGTGGAGAGCCCTGAACCGAGTGCCTTTTCCGAGAGCGATCTGCAGTTCCTGGAGATCTTCGCCCGCAATGTGGCCGTCGCTCTGAACACGCTGGAGTTGCTGGTCGCCGAAAAAGCCAGCACGACGGCGGCGAGTGTGGAAGCGATTCACAGCGCCGTGGCGATGCCGGTGGACGAAATCCTCATCAATGCCGTGAAGGTCATGGAACGCTACATCGGCCACGAACCTGATGTCGTCCAGCGGCTTCAATGTATCCTCGCCAATGCACGCGACATCAAACGTGTCATACAAAAGGTCGGCCAAAACATGGCACCGACCATCGCAAGCCCGATCCAGGACGAGACCGAAGCGCGACCCTCCCTGGCCGGGAAGCGAATCTTGGTGGTCGATGCCGACGATTCGGTACGTTCGGCGGCTCACGAACTGCTGGAGCGTTATCACTGCATCGTCGAAACCGCTAACGATGCGAGTACCGCGTGCTCGCTCGTACGCAATCTGGATGCTGACGTGACGTACGACGTGATCATCGCCGATATTCGCCTGCCCGAGATGAATGGCTACGAGCTACTTTGCAAGCTCAAGGAAATCTCGACCGATGTGCCGCTCATCTTGATGACGGGTTTTGGCTACGACCCGGGACATTCGATTGTCAAAGCTCGCCAAGAGGGGCTCCGTGGGGTACTCTACAAGCCATTCCGGCTTGATCAACTGGTGAGCGCGGTCGAGGACATTGTCGCAGACGACTCGCCGGCGGAGTCGGAAGGTTGAGTCCATCAGGCCAGTGAGCAAACTCGCTGCTGGCATTTCTCCCATTCTCTCGCTCCGACGAGATTCACTAAGGATTGGTCGTGTCGCTGGCTCTCTCGATCTGCCTGCTTGTCTTGGCGATTCTAGGTCACGGCTATCTTTGGACGGATGTGGTCAACCGCCTGCATGCGGTCGCCGCTCCGCGAAAACTGATTGATCGGCTCACGCTGGCGTGCTTCTCGGCCTTTCTCGTGCTGCCCGTTGTCGTTCTGTTGTGCTGGGCCGAAGTGCCGCTGTTTAAGTCCACCGAAGCCCAGTGGTCCGACAGTCCGGTATCGTGGTATGTCACGTTCTGCGCAGTTTGGGGAACGTATGCCCTGCTTCGCAATTGGTGCTACGAGTACCTGACCGATAATCCTCGGGTGTTGCTCACCCGCGAGCGGCAGGTCGTCGATACTCGTGGCGTCGACAAGAACGGACTGTTCCAAACAGGATTCGCCCAGTTCCTGTCGCGCGTGCCTGCGAATCAGATACTCCAACTCACCGTCGAGCGCAAGAAACTGGCAATCCCGAATCTGAGCCAGGACCACGAGGGCCTGACAATCGCCCACCTCAGCGATCTCCACATGACGGGACGCATTGCGCAGAGGTGGTATGAGTTTGTCGTCGACCAAGTGAATGGCTTGGGCGCCGACGCAATCTTCATTACCGGCGATATCGTTGAAAAAGAGCCCTGCTGGCCTTGGCTGGCGAACACCTTGGGAAAGCTGCGTGCCGAATGTGGCGTCTATTTTCTCCTTGGTAATCACGACTTTTACATTGATGTGCGCGAAACAAAAAAGCTCTTGGAAAACTGCGGGTTAATTTGTTTGAGCGAACGTGCCCTCGAGCAGCAGTGGAATGGCGCTCCGGTGCAACTCGCAGGCAACGAGGAACCCTGGGGCGCTCAACCCGCGGACCTCGCGAAACTACCGAAACGAGACGAAGCTGGCTTACCTCTGCGGTTACTTTTGCTTCACACACCCGATCAATTCCGCTGGGCTTGTATGAACGAGGCCCATCTGGCGCTCGCTGGCCACACGCATGGTGGCCAACTGAGGTTTCCGATACTTGGCCCGATCGTCAGCCCGAGCTTCCAGGGCACCCGCTACACGTCCGGAGTGTTTCAACGCGGGCAAACAGTGATGCACGTCACACGCGGCATCACGGGCAAGACTCCTTTGCGCTGGAACTGCCCGCCTGAGATCTCCTTGCTCGAACTCGTACGCCGCGAGGTACCGAAGCAACGAGCGCCCCGATGAGTAGCAGCATGGCTGATGTCGGTTCCGGAACGACCTGCGCCGCAACCGCAGTGCTGCTATCCAGGCCGAAGTTAGCTTGCCAGGCCAGATAGTCGCTGCCGTCGCTGTCGCCATCGACATTCGCGTCGCTGCCGTCGTTGATGCCGAATTCGGTTTGCCACTTTGCCAGATCGGCCCCGTCGACATCGCCGTCTCGATCAAAATCTCCCGGCAGTAAGAGCTCAGTTGTAGCGACTGCCAGCAGGCCCGGTCCGGCAATCGACGCGGACGTAAACTGTGCTCCCGAACCAAGTGCACCCCACACACCTGCCGGTTGGGGTACGTCATCGATAAACAGCGCATCCACCATATCGATGCCGGCGAAGTCGAGTTCTAGCACGCAAGCCGAGTTGAGATACACGTCCGCCGCGTCGGCAAGTGAGGCGCTGTTCAGGTTAAGCACTCCCTCCAACACGGAAGTATCTCCGTCGTAACCGCTGCCGAGTTCCAGGTCGAGCGTACCAGGTCCCGTCTTCGTCAGTCCGCCATTAGTGATCGGCACCTGGATGCTGAGATCAACTGCCGAAGCCCCATCGGTGACTTCCCAGGTGCGATTCACGCCGCCCAGGTCGATCAATCCCAGACTGCCAGAACCGCCACCGACCACCACCGAGGCTGCCGCATCGTCGAGTGGATGGACCACAACGTCGCCGATGACATCTATCTTGGCTGGAGTGGTGGCATGGCGCGATAGCAGGAGTTCGTCGAAAGTCAGCGTGCCGCCGAATGAAAACGTCTGGGTCGCGTCCACAACAATCGTGTGCGCGCTGAGAGTGCCGCCGTCCAGGCTCACCGGTGCGGAGAACAGCGCGCTATAGGGGGTCGACTCAGGATGTGGCGCGTAATTGATCGTCAATGAACCGCTGGTGAGGTGCAATTCCTCACGAGCCACCAGTTTGCGAATCTCGTGGGCTCCGGAGGCGAGCGTGACGATGCTGCCGCTGGGTGGGTCGAGGATTACCGTGTCGTCGGCCGCCGGCAATCGAACGTCGGGCAGTGTGAGCGTACCAACTCGGGGTGCCTGTCCGGGGCCTTGCACGGGTGCGATCGGTTCTTGTCCGCTATTCCAATTCGCGACCGTCGACCAGTCCCCGCTACCGGTGCCCGTCCAGAGTGCCGGGACGAGATGATCTTTGAGAAACTCCATCCCTCCGTTAGCGACGTTGAAGTCTAGATTCCCGCTGTAGCCACTGAGTTGGCCGGTCCAAGAATGCTGCCAGAAGCTCCATGGGTGAGTCGGGTTAGGCGGATCGTCCCAGGCTCCGTAAGTCCACGACAAGTAGTCGCTGGGATCATCATTTTGCACATCGACATTGTCTTCAGGGCGCGCGATCCACATCGTCGAATGAGTGTCCACAACCGCATTGCGCAGTGAGCTCGACGCTTGGCCAATCACGTAGTGGGCGTAGTTGCCATTGAGATAAATTGCGGGCCGAATTCCCATCACCTCGAAAACACGATCAGAAAAATCGAGAGTAAATTGGGCTATCTCGTTGTCGGAGCGAAAGCCCTCACCCGCTTCCAGGTCATGCACGGGCAGCAGATACCCAGGCCGCATCCAGGCACCGGCCATTTCGATGAAGTGGTCGGCCTCGTCGGCACCGGTGTTCGTTACAATGTCGGGCCGTGAAAAATGGTAGGGGCCCGTCAGCAATCCGGCATGGGTCGCGCGTCGCATGTTCTGCGCGAAATATGGATCGTCGTAGCGCTGTGACAACGTGTTTTGGCCATTTGAGTTGTCAGGATCGCTTTGGTTGTAGAAGCCAGTGGTGCCACCGCGGCTGGAACGGATGAAGACGAAATCACGATCGCCACGCGAACGGAAGAGCCCCCACGTCCGCGATGAGATGTTTCCCTGCCACGCCGACACGTCAAGGCCCAGCGCGCGCTGAGCGTGCCCCCAACGAGCACCGCAGGCTGCAGTACCCACAAGTGCCAGCACCACAGCAATCGCCTGTCGCGACAAAACACGGCGTTGAAGATTTGTTGATGTGCGACCGTTTGCAACCATTGACCGCCTCAGCGTCCCTGAATCCGAGAACCTCCCCGCCTCTCATTTTAGCAGGAGCGTCTGTTTTTTCAGGCTCGCGGTGCGCGGATTCTGTCGCGAATTCGTTGCGAAACGCCACGTTTATCTCTTCGCAGCGCACTGAGGTATCACGTCGGCGCACGCGGCAGATTTCGAGTGCCGTTAGAGCGGGGCACGCGGCAGCTTGCGTGTGAAGGGAGGCACTTCGACTTGAGGCAAGTAGCCATCCGTCTCTTCCGCCCACGCCTTGCGATCGTCTTCTGTGGCGTAGTAGCGCAACCAGATATCTGGATCGCCATCGGTGTTGGCGCAGTCCCAGTGCAGATAGTTGCTCTTGCGGTCAATCAACTTCTCGTGCGCCGGCAGAATGTCACGATAGATCAAACAATACAGCTGACGATCGGAAAGATGATCGGTGAAGTCCAAGACGATTCGCTTTTCGAATAACTTGCTGATCGTCTGATACAGCACCTGACGGAGCCGGTCCTCACTCAGCGAATCGGGAGCGGGAAGAACCAACTCTGGCTGAAACCACTGATAGATGGGAACAATTGGGGCTCGTTCCCATTCCAACATCGATTGTAGGAACTCATTCTCGTTAGACGTCGACATCAGCTCAGCGTTCACGCGGCCAATCGACTCGTCGTAAAGCGGTTCGAGTGCGTCGCGGAGCTGCGCGTTGCGGAGTAGGTCCTCAACTTCGCTCGATTTGGGAGTGTCGGGGGAAATCATATGCGCTGGTGAATCGTCTGTGTCGATCTAAGCAAGCCTGACAAGTTGTCGATTAAAGCGGGGAATCCGTGGATTTCCCGCAGTTGAGGAGCTTCTAGGCAACCCCAGCAAACGAGCTTGATAAACCGACTGTATCAAGCCGCAACTAACATGGAAACACTTGGGCGGCAGAGATCGAAACTCTTTGTAATTTGCTCGAATCAGGATCGTTACGACCGGTAAGGTCCACCCAATCTACGCCTGCACAGCTGGCAAAACTGAGCTCGCTTTCCACCCACCCTCGCGGCGCTCTGAGCGACCCCGAGCGGGGAGTCGCATCAATCGACGGGTTGGCCCATCTCGCGCATCAGCATCTTCATGTCATCCCAAGTGTGCTTCTTCGCCGAGGGATTACGGAGCAAGTAGGCCGGGTGGTACGTGCACACTACCTTGATGCCCTGGTAGTCGTGGAACTTGCCGCGAAGGCGTCCCACCGAAGTGGTCGTCGAAAGCAGGTTTTGTGCAGGTATCGCGCCCATGCAACAGATAAATTCGGGGTTCACAAGCTGGATTTGCCGCTCCAGGAACCGACGGCAGTTCTGCGCTTCGTCTTCGGTGGGATTGCGGTTCCCCGGCGGCCGGCAACGGAGGATGTTCATGATGTACACGTCCGTGCGCTCAAGGTTACAGGCAGCGAGAATCTTGTTGAGCAGTTGCCCTCCTCGTCCAACAAACGGTTCTCCCAGGCGGTCCTCGTCGGCGCCGGGTGCTTCACCGAGAATGCACAACCGCGCGTCGGGGTTGCCAACACCAAAGACCGTCTGCGTGCGCGTGGAGGCAAGTTCGTCGCATAATGTGCAGGCGGCGACTTCTTCGCGCAGCACTTCGAGCGTTGGTGCCGCGGAGATAGGTCCGGCTGGGCTCGCGTCGAGCGGCTCGTCTGGTAGCAGCTGCTGATCGGCTTCGGTGGGACGAGATTCTTGCGACGGCGTGGCCTGCTGAGTAGCTGGCATGGCATCGATCAGCGGCGCAACGTCCTTCGGCTTGGCCAGCTGTCGCACTCCCGCAGCTTGCAAACTCTCCAAGGATTGCAACACGGCGCGATCGAGGGCAATTCTGGAATCTTCGTTCATCAGTCTTTTTCCTGTGCCATTGGACTGGGACCAACCGCTTGCGGGCCGCCACCGAACAATTCGGTCCGATTATCCGTCTACAAGGGTCATTCGTCTATGGTCGACCCACGTGCGGAAGGCTCAAGTCACAATCTGTTGATGATCGTATCTATCTGCCGCGTTTGGCGTCAGTTATGATGGATCGATGCTTGATTTCTCGCCTCTCAGGGCACAAAGGTAACACTGAAGTAATGGCTGTCCCCCAAGTTGTCATCGTTGGTCGTCCGAATGTCGGCAAGAGCAGCCTGCTGAATTGGCTTGCTGGTATTCGCGTTGCCGTGGTTGAGGACCGCCCCGGTGTGACTCGTGATCGAGTCGAGTACCTGATGGAGCACAACGATCGGTTCTTCGAGTTGGTCGATACCGGCGGCATCGGCATCAAGGACGAGGACAATCTCACCCAACATATCGAAGACCAAATCGAGACGGCAATCAACTCGGCCACGATCATTTTGCTGGTCGTCGACACGCGTGACGGGCTCTTGCCGCTGGACGAGGAGGTCGCGCGTCGGCTGCGCAGCGTCAACGTCCCGGTGATTTGTGTCGCGAATAAAGCCGACACACAGAAACTTGAAACCCAGGCAGCCGACTTTTACCGACTGGGACGCGGCAAAGTCATTCCGGTGAGTACCCAGCAAAACCGCAATCGCGCGGTGCTGCTCAATTTGATTCTTGAGCGTTTGCCAACCGACACGGTCGACGACGATCACGCGACCGCGGAGCCGGAAATGAAAGTAGCGATCGTCGGTCGTCGTAACGTCGGCAAGAGCACGTTCGTCAACACCCTCGTCGAAGCCGACCGCATGATTGTCAGCGAAATCGCAGGCACCACGCGCGACAGCGTCGACGTTCGCTTCGAACTCGATGGCAAGGCCTTTGTGGCGATCGACACGCCGGGAATTCGCCGCCCCCAAGGGCGCAAGGGCTCATCGATCGACTTCTATGGTTTCCACCGCGCCCAGCGGAGCATACGACGCGCCGACGTGGTCTTTTTGTTTCTTGACGCGACGCAGCGGATCAGCAAGGTCGACAAGCAGATGTGCGACTACATCTGCCAAAGTTACAAGCCATGCATCCTGGTCGTAAACAAATGGGATCAGTTGGTTGACTCGATGCCCACCGAGAAATGGGTGCGCTACCTGCACGACAACTTCCGCACGATGCGCTACGCGCCGATCGCGTTTATCACTGGCCAGACGGGCAAGAACGTGAAAGCCCTGCTCAATCACGGACAAATGCTATTCAAACAGTCGCGACAGCGCATCTCGACAGGGCAACTCAATCGCCTGCTCCGTGAAGCGATCCGCCGCACGCCGCCGCCACTGCATCACAATCGCCGCCCGAAAATCTACTACGGTACGCAAGTCAGCGCACAGCCGCCCACGCTCGTGCTGTTCTGCAGCAATCCGGCGGCGATTTCAAAGCCCTATCAACGTTACTTGCTCGGTGCCGTCCGCGATCAACTCAACTTCGAGGAAGTACCGATCAAGCTCTACCTGCGCCGTCGTCAGCAGAACGACATGCGTGACGAAATCAAAGCGGAAGAGCCCGAATCGCCTGCTGCGATCGAAGAAGCGGCACAAGAATAGTCGAACAGTTGCGGTACAGAGACGACTGCCACGAGGTCCGCAACGAATGGACTCGAGCTGCCTAGTCTAATTGGGTGCGGAGAAATCAACGTTGGCGGCAACGTTGTTGTCGGCATTGCCATTGTGACGGACGTGGGAGTCCTCCACTGCCGCGGCGACGCATAGCCCCCACGCGCCCAGAAAGAGCAACAGCTCTCCGAGCACGAAAATATCTTGCCTGTCCTTGAGCATTCGATTTAGGAACATGGCACCGATGGTGCCCACAAACGGGCAACCTGCCGATGGCGTAGAAACTGAGCTCCGCGGCCGGACGCGCATCCGGGCCAAGTCCTAAATAGAGCGTACTTCGCCTTCCCTGACAACCGGGTAGCAAGTTCCCAGCTTTGCCAGACCAACAGGGTTTCCTCCGCGCCCGCCGCCGTGACGGCAATCGCTAGCTGGCAGCGCATGCCGCGTCTTGCGGCGCATCGTCGAAATCTCCTCGGGACGGCTGGTCGCCGAGGCATGCTTCTACCGGTGAAGCTAGCCAAGAATAACAAGTTCGAACCACCGATACGATTATTCGAAAGGCCTACCACAATGCCCATATGGATGCTAAGATTTGAGGTTCCGACCTGCTTGCATGGGCAGGTACTGGGAATGCCGAGATAACTATTTCGGTCGAAACAGGGCGATTAGCTCAGTTGGTTAGAGCACTAGCTCGACAAGCTAGGGGTCATAGGTTCGAATCCTATATCGCCCACTCTGTTAGTTGCTAGCAGCAGTGGTTGCTGCGGCGAATGTCCCTATGAGAAGCGTTTCAGAATAGTGAGGTCCCTATTGGGTACAAAGAAATCAGGCAAAGGTCGTCGTAAGCTTGGGCGTAAGAAACGACGCATGCGGGCGAAGATCCGCCATCGCAAGAAATAGCAACTCCGACGGCCATCGGCTCCTAGCCCTTCAGCCCCGTCGTTGAGATCCCTTTCACGAACGTCCGCTGTGCGACGAAGAACAGCACGACGATCGGCAACGTGAACAGCACTGCAGCCGCCAACAGCAAGTGCATCTCGCTGGAGTGGGCGCTCACGAACTGCTCCAGACCGTAAGCTAGCGGAAACTTGTCGGGATCGTTCAAGTACAGAAGCGGTCCGCCATAGTCATTCCACGTCGCGACGAATTCCAGCAGCGCTACCGTCGCCAACGCAGGTCGCGCTAGCGGCAGCATCACTCGCCACAACACGCCCAACTCACCGCAACCGTCGACGCGGGCCGCGTCGACGATCTCCTGTGGCACGGTCAGAAAAAACTGCCGCAACAGAAACACGTAAAACGCTTCGGCGAAAAACTTGGGCAAAACCAGCGCCCCGAGCGAATCGTAAAGCCCCAGTTCGCGAATGATCAAGAATCGTGGCACCATCGTCACCTGCCACGGCAGCAGCATCGTCGCGATCAGCACGGCGAACATCCAATCCCTCCCGGGCCATTGCAACCGCGTGAAACCGTAGGCCACCAGCGAACACGAACAAAGCGTGCCCACGACACTCCCGACACAGAGCAGCAGCGAGTTTGCCAGATAGCGCGCGAACGGTATCGCTGTTACGGCCTCGCGATAGTTTTCCCATCGAAACGGCGACGGCCACCACGCATACGGCGACGCGGCGATCTGCTCCGGCGACTTCAGCGAAGTGAGCACCATCCAAACTAGCGGCAAGACCATCAGGCCTGTCGCTAGCAGCAACCACAAGTGAGACGTACGAACTGCCGAGCTATTTTCCCTCATCGCTCACCTCCCGCAGCCGCGCGCGAGTGAAATTAGCCGCCTTCCGCAACTCCTCTTCCGGGTCGGCACCACGATATAGCACCGCCTGCGCCGCTTGATTCACTTGCGTGTAGTACGATGACGCAACGGGCAACGCAGGTACCGGCATCTGGTTGGGACTCGCAGCGAGTCGCACAAACTCTTCGAGCAGTGGTTGCTGCCGAAGTGCTTGCTGGTAGGCACGCTGATCGACCACCTGCTGCGCGACCGGAACCCATCCGCCCGCCGCGCACGCTTCGGCAGCAACCGAGGGGTTGTCTGCAAACCCGATCCAAAACTTCATGAACTCCCAAGCCCCGCGCTTTTGCTTGGCCTGTTCGGGTACGACGAAGAAGTTGCCGTTGACCCAACCGGCATCCTTGCGTCCGCCGGGAGGCGTCGGTAGCGGGGTGACCACGAACTCGTCGATTGGATCCCCGGAGTTGGCTGCCGCTACGGCCGCCTCGGCGATGTCGCGCACGCGCCACTGCCCGTCCATCACGACTGCGTAGCGCCGCTCGGCCAGCAGCGGAAACGAGGCACCCGTGAGTGCTTGTTCGCCGGACCGAAACGCTGCCACCTCACTCGGCCCGTATCGCCGACTGTAGCCCGCCATCCAATCGAGCGCCGCCAACACGTTAGGCTCATCGGCCGTGATCGTTTCTTCAGGCGTGCTGGCCGTGAGATCGGCAAAATTCCCACCAAACACCACTCCCCAGGCCCACAGTCGGCGCGGATCAGGCAAGTAACCCATCCGACGCCGACCGCTCGATCCGTCGGTGGGGGCGATTGTTTCCGCGATCCGATCGAGATCCGCGATCGTTTTCGGCAGCGGCAGATCGTGTTCATCCAGCAGCGTCTTGTTGCAGTACAGAGCGCGAATGTCCAGGCCGTTGCACAGCGCGAACAACTGGCCGTCGTAGGTTCCCAAGCTCCGCGCCGCCGGAAACAGCCATTCGTCGAGCCGCGACAGTTCTGCCGCGGTCGCGAGTTCGTTGAGAGGAGTCAGCACGCCGCGCTCCGCCCAGTCGCCGACGACCGGATCGTCGTGGTTCATTAAGTCTGGCGGGTCACCTCCGGCGACGCTCAAGAAAAACTTCAGATCGAGGTTCGAACCGGGCAGCGCGATCGGGCGGACCACAAACTCCTCTTGCGAGGCGTTGAAGCGTGTCACAATGTCTTCGACGACCGGTCGATCCCGACCACCCCAGAAGTGCCAGAAGACGACCTCTTCGCGTCCTTCAAACTCATCAGGTTCAACGGCGGGCTCACAACCTGGCAACAGCAGCAACAAGATCGAAGCTAGTAACACCGCATGCCAGCCAAGTTTTTCCGTTCCGTCATTAGTCATTTGTCATCCCTACACATGGACCCAATGGCGAGACGTACGAAACAACCAGACCGTCACCAGCATCACCAACACGAACAACACCCACGCCATCGCCGACGCGTAGCCCATGTCGAGGTCTTTAAACGCGCTGAGAAACAAATGCAACGACAACGTCAGCGTCGAGCCCGCTGGATCGCCCTGCCCGTCACTGACGATATAGATCTGCGTGAACGCCTGGACCGACTGAATCAGCCCCATCACGACGTTGAAGAAGATCACGGGTGTGAGCATCGGCAGCGTCACATGAAAGAACTGCCGCAGTCGGCCGGCACCGTCCAACTCTGCCGCCTCGTAAAGCTGTTTGGGAATATCTGCAATCGCGGCCAAGTAGATGACCAGCAGATTGCCCACGCCCCACAGACTCATCAGTAGCAGGCCGTCCTTCGAGCCAAAGATTCGCCCTGCGTGATCCTCAGGCCACGCGCTGGGCCAGGCAGCGGCACTCGTGCTTTGAAACCAGCCCTGCGGTGGAGCGTTGACGGTTTCTAGCATCGCATTGACTAAGCCTTGCTGTGGATCGAGCAGCCAAATCCACAACACCGCGGCGGCGACCGTGGGCACCACCGACGGCAAGTAGCAAAGCGTCCGATAAACCGCGCGACCGCGCACTTCCCACGACAACATCACGGCGAGCGCAACCCCAAACACCACCGAGAGCAGCACGCTGCCAATCGCGAAGTAAGCGGTGTTGGTCAATGCCTGCGCGAAGGTCCCGCCCTCGACCAGTTCCGACAGCAAACGTCGGTAGTTCCTCATGCCTACCCACTGCGGCTCACTCAGCAAATCGTAGCTGCAAAAACTCCAGTACAGCGCTGCCAAAAACGGATAGACCGTCAACACCAATAAACCAATCAGCCAGGGACTGACCATCAGCAATCCAGTAATCAAGCGACGGCGGTGCATTTGAAAACTCGAATCAGGCGAAACGCGAGTGGTCATCTTACCTACCCGTTGTCACTTATCACCAGCCGTACTTCACGCAGTGGCTGGCGAGCAATCCGCATTCCGCATTTTGCAGTGACGATTTAAACTCTCGTTATGGAGCAAATATCCACCAAGTCGGCGCAAATCGAGTTTCAGGCAGTCCGCGACGAGGCAGGCGTCCCGCATGTGGAAACCGACGATTGGCGTGGGGCCATCTATGCGCTCGGGTATCTGCACGCGATCGATCGCCCGACGCAAATCTTCTTTTCTCGTGTCGTAGCCCGTGGCGAAGCGGCTGCGCAAATCGCAAACAAGCCCGAGCTCGTCGAAACCGATCGGTTTTTTCGCCGCGCGGGACTGCACCTTCGTCTCGAGGAGGAAGTCGAAGACTTGCCAGCTAGTGCACGCCAGCAGCTCGACTGGTATTGCGAGGGAGTGAACGATGGCCTGCAAGAAAGCGGCCGTTCGCTGCCGATGTGGTTCACCGGATTTCATCCCCGCCCTTGGAACCCTGCCTCCGTGCTGGCGATCGGCAATCTGTTGAGTTTCGCGGGACTGGCGATCAACGCGCAAGAAAACGAACGGCTGCTGCTGGAATTGATTCAAGCTGGGGTGCGACCCGAGCTGTTGCGAGAGCTGATGTCGCCCTACCTCGACGGCGTTGACTTCGAGCCGCTGATGGACATCCACATCGAACGCCGTCTCTCCGACGAGGCACTCGAGATGTTGGCCGATCTGCCTCGTTTAGCCGGCAGCAACGCGTGGGCCGTGGCCCCTAAACGCACGCAATCGGGCCACGCGATCCTCGCCGCCGATCCCCATTTGGAAGTCAATCGACTGCCGTCGATCTGGTACGAAGTCGCGCTACATTGGGGCAACGACAACTACGTGATGGGCGCCACCCTCCCTGGATGCCCACTGGTTGCCGTCGGACGCACGCGCGAGCTCGCTTGGGGCGTCACCTATCTGGACGCTGACACTAGCGACTACTTCGTCGAAGACTGCCGCCCTGGCGAAGATGGCAACTGGCAATATCGTCGGAGCGACAATTGGCACGATTTTGACATCCGCGAAGAAGTCATCGAACGCAAGGGAACCTCGTCCGAGACGATGCGCGTGTTCGAGAACGAGCAAGGCACGCTCCGTTGGGACCTCACCGATCAGCAGCCTGGAAAATACCTCTCCGCCAAGTGGATCGGCAGTCACACCGGCGCCGGCCAGTCCATCGGGTGTTGGCTCGATGTACTGCAAGCTCGCAGTGTCGAGCAGGCGATGGCCATCGTGCGCGAGAATCCGCACCCCACGCTGGTCTGGGTGTTCGCTGACGCGGCAGGGCACATCGGACGACAGGCGAGTGGCTGGCTGCCAAAACGGAATGAGGGCCAAGCGGGTCTCACGCCCGCGCTCGCGTGGGACGAAGCGAACCACTGGCTAGGCCGACTTGAGAGCCAGCATCTACCTGCGCTGTTTGACCCGCCGGAAGGCTACCTAGCGAGTGCGAATGAGAACCTTGATCGATTCGGCGAATGTCTGCTTCACGGCCATGCGCTACCCGAGTACCGCAAACGGCGGATCGTCGAGCGGTTGCACGAATTGCAGGCCGCGACCATCGAGGACATGCAGCAGTTGCAGTACGACGTCTACAGCACACAGGCGCGCAAACTGCTTCCGATCTTTCTGCCACACGTGCCGGAGGGCGAGTTAAAGGAGTTGCTTGCCGAATGGGATTTACGTTACGACCCGGAAAGTATCGCTGCCACGGCGTTTCAACACCTCTATCGCCACGTCGTGCTGGAGATTTTCGGTCACGAAGAGGGAATCGGCTGGCGGCGGATGTTCTTCCTTTGCACCCGGATGGGCTACTCCACGATGATTCTTACCGCCATCGACAACTTGCTAGTCAAGCAAGATTCAGTGTGGTGGCAAAGCCGCGATAAGGGCGAACTGATTCGTCTCGCGGCCGACCGCGCAGCCGCGGAGCCGCGCGTGCCGTGGGGCGAGGCGAACTCGTTTCATTTCGCTAATCGATTTTTCGAAAACAGCCGGGTAGGACGGCTGCTCGGGTTTCACTCCGAGCGCAAATCTATGCCCGGCTGTCAGGCAACACCGTTTCAAGGTCATCTGCTCGCCACGGCAACACGCGAGTCCAGCTTCGCCCCCAGCTACCACCTGGTCACCGACATGGGCACTCACGAAGCGTGGACGAATCTCCCCGGCGGGCCGAACGAAAGCCGTTTCTCCAAGTGGTACCGCACCGACATCGACCGCTGGCTCAAAGGAGACTACAAACGGCTCGTTCCCCGAATCACGAACGACGAATAGTTTTCGCGCCGCATCTGCCCCTCTTCCCCTGTCACTTCCTGTTTCAACACGCCCTCGTTTTAGCTCGCTTTGCGACTCGCTGGGGAGAGGGAGCCCGACGTGAATGCGCTGCAGTTCTTTTCTTGCTGCGAAACCGCGATTGCCGGATACTCTCCGACGCGATTGGAACCCACGACGCCTGACACCCTCTTTGTGTCTTCTCGTGTTTTTCGTGGCCAAGTTGCTCAACGCACCCACAAGTTGCCATACGCAAGTGCTTCTGAGAAACTGAGGGTATGACGCTCACGCCCACCTCAACAATCGATGCGAATCGCGGTCTCGTCGCCGCAGCCTACGATCCTGACATGGTTCGCCAGGTCGGCCAACGGATGGTCGAGCTCCTCAGCGATCACCTGCAGGTCGTCTCCGACGCCGAAGGACCAGTGCTCAATTGGCGCGAGCCAACGGAAAACATTGAAGCCGCTTGCGCACAGCTCGACGCAGGCGAGCCCAATAGTCCACACGACCGCGACCAACTCATCACTCGCGTCGAGAAATTGCTCCGGCAAACACTCAGCCGTGGCCAGAATCTGCACCATCCGCACTACGTCGGCCACCAAGTGCCCGCGTCGTTGCCGTTGGCCGGATTGTTCGACGCGGTAACAACCATCACCAACCAGGTGATGGCGATCTACGAAATGGGCCCCTGGGCCACAGCCGTCGAACGCGCCGTGGTGCAGCGGTTGGGCGAAACGATCGGTTTTGCAGCAGGCGAATTCACCGGCTTGGTGACTTCCGGCGGGTCACTGGCCAATCTGACCGCTCTGCTCACGGCGCGCAATATTGCCCTTGGCGAAAGCTGGGAGCGAGGACTCGTCGCGTCCGATCCTGCTCCTGTATTGGTGACTCACGCCGAAGCTCATTATTGCGTGACGCGCTCCGCGGGCATCCTTGGCTTGGGCACCGAAAATATCGTGCGTGTCCCACTCGACGAGCGGCGTCGCATGGACGTCGAGCAACTCGACGCAATACTAGCCGACCTGCGTTCAAGAAACGTCCCGATCGTCGCGGTCGCCGCTGCCGCCTGTGCCACACCGGTGGGAGCGTTTGACCCGCTCGTCGAGATCGCCGACGTCTGCCGCCGCCACGAAGTATGGCTGCACGTTGACGCGGCACACGGCGGCGCGGCTTGTTTTAGTTCGAAGCACCGCCACCTCGTCGAAGGCCTGCAGCTTGCCGACAGCGTCGTCTGCGATGCCCACAAGATGATGTTTATGCCGGCGCTGTGTGCGCTGGTGTTCTATCGCAATCCAGAGCACCGCTACGCTGCATTTCAGCAAACGGCACCGTATCTCTTTGACCCGTCCGCGCCAGGTATGGCGGTCTACGACAATGGCATAAGCAACGTGGAATGCACCAAGCGCGCCGCCGCGATGGGTCTATGGGGCGTGTGGTCGGTGTTTGGTAGCCAACTGTTTGAGGCGCTGGTCGACTCGACGTTTGAACTGAGCCGGCGATTCTACGAACTGCTCCGTGAGGAGCACGATTTCGTGCCCTATTGTCCGCCCGAGTGCAACATACTCGTGTTTCAATATTTGCCACCAGAAGTCGCCGACCGACCGGCTGATTTCATTGACGAGTTCCAACTTCGGCTGCGCCGCGAAGTGATTCAATCCGGCGACTTCTATCTGGTACAGACGCGAATCGACGGTCGTAGCTACCTCCGTACGACGATCATTAACCCACTGACAACAATGGAACACCTCCAACAACTGCTCGAGTGCCTACGTACTCATGGACAGCGAATCCTCAACGAAAGCTGACAATCATGACTCGATTCTCGGTCTACACAGCCGTCCTGTTCCTTATGCTATGCCTGGTGCCTTCTCGCAATGTCGCCGCCGATGAGTTTCTCGACTCGCTCGAATCTGGCTTTGCCACCAACGCGCAGGATGGTACCAAGCTTCACTACAAAACGGTCGGCGAAGGACAGTTAGTGGTCTTCGTTCACGGCTTCCCTGACTTCTGGTACAGCTGGGTGCACCAAATGGAGCGCCTTTCGAAGTCGCACCGCTGCGTTGCGATGGACCTGCGCGGCTACAACAAGAGCGACAAACCCAAAGGTATCGAGAACTACGACATGTCGCTGCTCGTTGGCGATGTCCTGGCCGTGATCGAAGCTTGCGGCGAGGAAAAGGCAATCGTCGTGGGGCACGACTGGGGTGGAGCCATCGCCTGGGCAACTGCCATGAGCGCACCTGAGCGAGTTGAGAAGCTCATCATCTGCAACCTGCCCCATCCGCGCGGCCTGAAACGCGAGCTACTCATCAACGACGAGCATCGAACGAACACGCAGTACGCGCGAGATGTTCAAGCTCCCGACTATCACAAACAGGTGACGCCCGAGTTGGTGGTTTTCCTGCTGAAGACGCTGACCAACGATCCGTGGTCCGAGGGAAAAACCCAGAAGTACCTGGAAGCACTCCGCAACTCCGACTTCGAGGCCATGATCAGCTACTACCGCCAGAACTATCCGTCCGAGTTGGAAGACAAGGCAACTCTGCCCTATCAGGACGATAGCGAACTGGTCAAAGTGCAAGCGCCGGTGTTGATGTTCCACGGACTCAAGGACAGAGCCCTGCACCACCACGCGCTCAACAATACCTGGGAGTGGGTCGAGCAAGACTTGACGATCGTCACATTGCCCAACGCTGGCCACTGGGTTCATCACGACGAAGCCAAGGTCGTCTCAACGACAATCGAAGATTGGCTCGGACGGCGCTCACCATGAACCGACTCATCCATCGACGCAGCCTGCTCGTGGCGGCTACCTGGGTTGCGATCCTTCCCGTCACCGCACGGTCGGAGGTGGACTCAGCGCAACCGAACGTGATTCTCGTGTTCATCGACGACATGGGCTGGGCGGACCTATCGTGTTTTGGGAACCGAGATGCCAGCACACCGAACGTTGATCGGCTCGCTGCGGGCGGAATCTCCTTTGAGCAGTTCTATGTGAATTCTCCGATTTGTTCGCCTTCGCGCGTCGCGATCTCGACGGGAACCTATCCGCAGCGTTGGCGGATCACCTCTTACTTGGCACACCGTAAGGCCAATGAAAAGCGAGGCGTGGCTCAATGGCTCGATCCGAGCGCCCCCATGCTCGCCCGCAGTCTGCGCGAATCAGGATACATGACTGGTCACTTCGGCAAGTGGCACATGGGAGGTCAGCGCGACGTGACCGACGCGCCGCCAATTGGTCAATATGGGTTCGACGAGTCACTGACGAACTTCGAGGGTCTGGGTGCCAAGTTGCTACCGCTCACGAAGCAACCCGATGGCAAGGTTGGCCGGATCTGGGCGGATGCAGAGCGGCTCGGCAAGCCGGTGACGTGGATGCAACGATCAGAGATCACCACGGGCTTCGTCGATGCCGCGCTACAGTTCATCGCACAAGCGCAACAAGCAGAAAAGCCGTTCTACATCAACGTCTGGCCTGACGACGTGCATTCTCCGTTCTGGCCACCAATCGACACGTGGGGAGATGGCAGCAAGCGGCGGCTCTACCAGAGTGTCTTGGAATCGATGGATGCGCAGCTCGGGAAACTGTTCGACCACATCAGCGCGGACGCAGAACTTCGCGACAATACGCTAATCGTATTTTGCTCCGACAACGGTCCCGAACTGGGCGCGGGAACGGCCGGAAGACTCAAAGGATACAAAACGCACTTGTACGAGGGCGGCATCCGCTCCCCGTTGATCGTTTGGGGTCCTGGTCTCATCAGCCCGTCAGCGCGGGGAACACGCAACAAGGAATCGGTGTTGTCGGCGATCGATCTGGTGCCGTCCTTGATCCGTTTGTGTGGTGCCAAACAACCGGTAGACGCCGATTACGACGGCGAAGATCTGCTGGACACGCTGTTAGGTCGCTCGACTGGTTCACGGCAGCAACCCATCTTCTTCAGCCGGCCACCTGATCGAAAGAACTTCTACGGTTTCAAGAACCTGCCTGACTTGGCCATGCGGCTCGGCAAGTGGAAGCTACTGTGCGACTACGATGGCAGTCGACCCGAGTTGTATGATCTTTCGAATGATCCCGGCGAATCGGCGAACCTCGCTGCGACGCACTCCGACTTAAGCACCGATCTCGTCAGCAAGACTGTGTCCTGGTTTCAATCGATGCCGGTGGCATTGGACGGCGATGACCATAAAGATTAAGCGGAATCGTGAACCTCTTGATTGCCCCATGCGCGTCCCTACGGGACAGGACGGCGAGATAGTCGTGCATCGGCGCACTTAGCGCAGCTTCGTGTTTCCAATTGGCGATCGCAAATCGCACGGTGACCAAATTTCGTTGATGAAAATGGGCCACGCGGTTTGGTAGAATTCACCGTGTGAACTGAAGTTGTGGACGCACATGGGCAACCCGCTACTACGATGTTGCTTCACAAGATTGAGGTTTGTGCAGCCGATGGCGACCGCCGGAGTCTGACTTTTGCCCAAAACGACTTACAGCTTCGTTCTATGTCGTAAAGCAAGTACTCGTAAGCGATTACGATATTCAGTGTTTCGTTAACCTATGCAGATTTGAGTACCAAATGACAAAAGTCTCGCTGTTTTTGTTCCCAGGGATTCCGCAACTTGTTGTTCAGCAACCACTTACAACATAAGCACCATTGAAAGCGGTCAGACTTTTGCCGTATTGAGCAATGTTTTTGTTTTCGCCGCAAATTCTGGTTCGCGAGCATACTGTATTTGTAGGATCGACAAAGCGAACGTGCTTCCATTTTGAGCCATGGAAAGAACAAAAATGAGTGCCCGGTCCCGGTGACTTACGCCGCGCGCCGCGCATGACGTCCATCCAACGGAGTTACGAAGCGTCACCGTGCATGCTTAACAACCAGATTGAAAGAAGCCGGAAGCCCAGACGTTCAGCAGAAGTCTAGGCTTCCAGCGCGAGTCTTCACTTGAGTTGCCCTAGCAAGGCCGCTGCTTGCGTGTGCTCACCAGCAAGAGCGCGAGCCCGCCCAGGGCGATCGTGGTTGGCTCTGGCACGACGAATACATTGGACCGCATCGAATCCATCGCCGAATTACGGATGATGACGTCCGCCAGCGTCGTCGCCCCAACGTCTGGGAACAGGGCGAGCAGATCCTGATCGTTTTCGTAGAAGAAGCGATCGCCGTCGCGGGTGCGAGTGAACTGATCGACCATGATTTCGTGCAGTAGCTCGCCAACGAGGCCGTCGCCAACAGCATCCTCGGCAATCGCGCCGATCCAGAGGTCGACGTCCTCAATCGAATCGTAAACCGAGGCGAAGGCATCGGTGACAGTCGTATCGCTAGTGATTTCAGAGAACGAGGTACGGGGTGCAAGCCCGAGACCGCGCCGCATGTCGTTGTACGTCGGCAGGCCGTGGTCGCGACCTCGTTGAATGTTCACGGCCGCGAGGTCGAGGCCGCCGTTACCCTCGTCGAACAAGAAGTTGCGCACTTCGTCGATCACCAGCGCATCAACGTCTTGTGCCATTTGAGTAGAAAGCCCCATAAGCACAATGTCGACGCCATTATCCTTGGAAAATGAAGGATCGAAGAAAGCATCGCGAAGTGCCACCGATCCCAGCGGCGTGCCGTCCGCATCGGCTAGTTGGATTTGAGGCGAAAGCAAGGTATGACCCACACGATAAGCAGCGTTGGCGAACTCGTTGCTCAGCGTCGCGTCGGCTTGCGGGTCGTAGCCTGAGTATGCTGGCAATGCATCGTGGCCAACGAGCATCGGCAAGAACTCGTTGTAGGTGATCGCCTGTATTTGGGCACCGACCACCTTGCGAGTCATTTGATAGACATACTCATCGACGTCTGCCGGTTGGCTGGGATCCAGCCCCGCGTCGGTGACCAGTTGCGAGAGATCACCCCGTCCACTGAGTTGATCGGCCAGGCGGTTGTGCTCGCGGACAAAGAGCGTGTGGACGGCAACCAGTCCGATCTGCTCGTTTGCGCGCACATCGCCGGCGATGAACAGGTCCTCCGGAGCTGCTGGCGTGCTGCCGGGGGTGACCGGCGGGTTGGCATTGGGGAACGGATCGACGGCGCGGTTTAGCGGCAACAGTACTTCACCGTTGCTACCGATCGTCGTTCTCAGGCGCCCCCCTTGGAAGCTGCGCAGGAAGTCAGCCCGTGGCTGGTCGGAGCCATATACGTTCGAGCCATCGATGTAGGCGGTGATTTTATCAACTTGTTCCCGTGGTACCGACGTGCCCGCCCCGGTACCCGGTGCGGGATCGTTACGCCGGAAAGGCAGAAAGGGAAAATTTGGATCAAACAATGGGTCGTTCGGGTCGGTTATCGGAATTAGCAGAGCATCGCTGGTTGGCTCTGGTTCTTCGAGCGCGAAATCGTGATCGATGAACTGACCCCATTGCCACAACCAATCACTGGCTCCCAGCGGATTAAGTACTGAGAGGTTGCCCTGTGCTGCCACGGCATTGCTGATGTCGCGTGGATTCGGGAGCCTCGAAGTACCGACGCCCGGTGGATTATTTATGTCCGTCATGCCTCTGGGCGTGTCGATGCCGTCTTCGTAAGTCGGGGCGAGCAGCGAAGCATCAAACCCGGGAAGTGGATTTAGGATGGCATCACGGTGCCGGACCAGGGGTGTAAATGACTGGCCCTGGGATGGATTTGCCAGATTGTTATCCGATCCGTCGATCGTTCGAAACTCGACGGCGTGCAGCGGATTGCCTAAGTGTGCACAGCCGAAACCGACTGCGGCAATGAAAACGGAAATTCGCATATTCATCGAAGTTGTCCCCATCAAAAGAGTTGATGTACGCATAAGTCCTAAGTTAATCGAAATGAATGAGAGTTGCAGCCTGTTGGATTCGGAACGCGTCAATGACTGCGCAACAGCATCAACAGCAGCCCTACAAGCAGCAGAACTGTCGCTGCCGGCTCCGGCACGGCATGAGTCAGTGCCGCTGCGTTCGCTGTGGAGGCGTCGATTTGCCAAGCCAAAAAATCGGTGCCATCGGCGTCACCATCCAAATCAGCGTCCCCGTCAGATGCCGCGGCAGATTGGGTCCCAAAACCCTGTTGCCAAGCTGTCAGATCCGCTCCGTCGACAAACCCGTCACCCGTAAAATCGCCACCCCCTGCGTCCGCAATAATGCTGAAACTCGCATCGCTGACGTCGAAGTAATCGTCACCTGCGTTGTCTTGCCGCACACGTACCCAGGCGTCCGAACTCACAACATCAGGAACCGTCCAGTCAAAGCTGTGAACAGCTCCCTCGCTGATATTGCCGGCTGGCAAATCCAGCGCGATCTCCTGCCAGGGACCATCATTGCTATCGATAGAATACCAAAGATCCCAATCCAGCGTGTTGTGTTGAATTGCAACATGCCATTGAATCGTAAATTCCGATCCGACAGTCAGCGCTTCGTCTCCGTTGGGCGAATCGAGCCCGACGTGGGCCTGCAGCGGACTTGAAGGTATGAACAAAACCAACCAGCACAACCAAGTCTTTCTGATCGACGCGCGCAGCCTGAGCGCAGTTAGAGCAAACATCCATTTTCTCCTTTCTCAACGAGTCGGCCGAGAAAGTTCCTATAGGGCGCGCAGAAAGGTACGCATGTCCGTGACCCTAGTCCCTGGAACTACCCCCAGCAGTTTGTTCCGAAAATCGCGAGATCTGTTCCGTAATCGCGAAGAGTGGGGACAGTATATGTTGATCTCAACGAGAAAAAACATCCCTCAATCGGGCTATCTGCATGAAACTTCACCAACAGTAAACCGCAAATCGAATGCCAACGGTTTCGTACAGCGCGCCAGGGGCGTCGACCCTAGAGCGCTAAAGTGAAGCACCAAAGGGACTAACGGACCGTGAGAAAAATCGAGACGCTCTCACTGCAACTCACGATATCGCTGGCACCGATTGCGACGACTTCGTCTCTAGCAGTGCCGTCAACCGCAGCCGGTTGTGGTGAAGGGCAGATGCTAATGCGCTGCCGCTGGGACGGGCGCTCAACCGCGTGTCGGTGGCCTCGTCACTTTCTTACGAGCGCGGACGTCGTCTTGCCACTGCTGTGGCATGACCGACATGTTGCTGTCGTCTTCGTAGTGCTTTTGGAGGGCGGTGAGCTTTTCTTTCATCTCAGCGATCAGCTTTGCTTGACTGGGGTCATTGTACAGGTTGGTGAGTTCGTCCGGATCGGTCTCGAGATCATAAAACTCCCATTCATCAAAGTGATACAAATGCATCAACTTGTAACGAGCGGTCCGAATTCCATAGTGACGGGGGACCATGTGCACGCTGGGATATTCGTAGTAATGGTAGTAAATGCTCTCGCGCCACGGGTTGCTAAGTTGATCTCCACGCAGGAGCGGAATCATCGACTGGCCCTGGATATCGCTGGGAACTTCAGCCCCAGCCATCTCCAGGAAGGTGGGGGCATAGTCGATATTCTGGACCAACTCGGTGTTTCGGGATCCAGCCTTAACGACGCCAGGCCACTTGATGATAAACGGCATCTTGAGCGACTCTTCGTACATCCAGCGTTTGTCGTACCAGCCATGGTCGCCGATGTAGAACCCTTGATCGGAGCAGTAGATCACCACCGTGTTATCGGCCAGGTCCAACTGGTCGAGTGTCTTCATCAGCCGCTCAACGCTCTCGTCGACTCCACGAACACAACGCAGGTAGTTCTTCGCATATCGCTGGAATTTCCACCTTACGAGATCCTTCCCGGTGAGTTTGGCCTCGTGAAATGCTTTGTCCTTGGGCGCGTAGGCGGTTCGCCAGGCGGTGATCTGCTCGGGCGTCATGCGTTTGAAGTTGCGCCAGGCTGTTCTGTCAAAGTCGCCAGGAAGCTCTTCGCCATCAAAGCTCTCGTCCAGATCCAGGAACAGGTCGAAGTTGAGATGCATGTGACGGTCGATTTCCATCTCTTGATACTTGGCGGCCGGGGCATTATCGTCCCACTTGTCGAACAGTGTGTCAGGTTCGGGAATCGTCACGTCGTCGTACAGATGGAGATGTCGTGTGGCGGGCATCCAGTTGCGATGTGGCGCCTTGTGCTGCACCATCAGCATAAACGGCTTGTCCTGATCACGTTTGTTTTGCAGAAAGTCGACGGCCATGTCGGTCACCAAGTCGGTGCAATAACCGGTGATCTGCTTTCGCCCTTCAGGCAGGATGAAGTCAGGATTGTAGTAGAGCCCCTGTCCCGGCAGGACGGCCCAATCGTCGAAGCCTTGGGGAGTGCCCTTCAAGTGCGATTTGCCATAGAGGGCTGTTTGGTAGCCCACCTTTCGCAGAAGCTTTGGAAACGTCTGCTGATTCCAATCGAAGCTGTTGCCATTGCTCATGAATCCATTCTTGTGGCTATGCTTGCCCGTCATGATGACGGCTCGACTGGGGCCACAGATAGAATTTGTGCAGAAGCTGTTTTCCATGACCATGCCTTGTTCCGCCAAACGATCGAGCGTTGGTGTTGGGTTGACCGATTTCAGCCAGCCGTTGTAGGCGCCAATCGCGTGCGGCGCATGATCGTCGCTGAAGACGAACAAAATATTCGGGCGATCGTCAGCGGCACTCGTCCGCACGAAGAGGATGGAGAAGCACAGCAAAGTCAACACAGCGTTTTTCATTAGTATCACCTTGAGAAGGAGGGAATGCGTATCTTGCAGCAATAGAATTAGAACCGATTCCAAATGACAAGCCAAGTATTATTGATCATCGCGTGTCCAATGAGCTTCCGCTGATAGCCATTTCTGTCGAAGCACGGGCTGGTTTGTCCCGCATCGACTAAGCCAGAGATCTCAAATACGTGACGGCATTGCCGATCTCATCGATCGGCTGCCGCGAGTTGCGACGTTCGATCGTCAACCAGTCGCGGTAACCGAATTCTTCGAGCAAGCCGAGAAGTTCGGGGAAATCGGCGGTGCCACGTCCGAGTTCGACCTCGACGGCTTGACTGGTGGCGACGTCGTAAACGCTATCGGCCGCGTGGACGTGGCCAACGTGCCGTCCCGCCGTCTGGATGAACTCGGCGGGAGAATCACCGCGAGCAATAAGTTGCGCTGGATTTAAATCGAGCGACAGTGTCCCTTCCGGCAAGCTATCGACAAACTTGTCGAGCTGCTCAGCTGACGAAGGCGATTGCACGACGAGTCGAACGCCCAAGCGATCACCATACATAGCCAAGCTTTGAATGGCATCGGCGAGAGCGGCCCGGCCGTCCGCATCATCCTCTGACGGCAGCGGTCCGAGATTGCCAATCAGCAGTCGGGAATCCAACCTGGATGCCAACTGCATGGCTTCGCGCGTCGCCTCGATTCGTGGCTGCAAGTCCACAGGGTTCGCGTAACCTCGTCGGGTGGGAAACGCGATCGAACCAACCCGCAAATTCAGATCATTCAGAATTTTCCGGAGCTGCCGCGTGCCGGTTTCGGATAACTCCGACAGACGGAGTTCGTTGCGGGCATCGATTTGCACGCCATCGCACTCCAAGCGGGCTGCGGTGTGCAATGCTTTCCTGACGGATTGCGCAAAGCATCGGGTTTGGGCAGCAATTTTGAAGCCGATCAATCGCAACTCCCCTCGATTCGTTTCCTTCTAGTTGGATAGTCAATCATGATTTCCACCTGCTACTGCCTGCTGATTCTAGCCTCTATGGCTACCGCCGCTAGTGACGATCGGCACATCGATGCGGTGGAGATCTACGCGTGCGATTTCAGCACCGACGTGAATTACGATAATTGGCCCGATGGCTGGCACCGCAAGCGCGGGCCGAAGTGGCCGTTTTATGTTGGTGTATCGCTGGAGGATGATGAGGAGGCGATCAAGAAACGCTGCCTTTCTGTACATCTTAATGGGGGTAGCGCCTCGATCTCGAGTCCCGCGATCTCGGTCTCCGATAAGTTCAGTTACGTCCTAGAAGCAAAGCTAAAAGCCGAACAGCTGAAGCACAGTCGCGCTCAGGTACGTGTTGATTTTTGTGACGATTCGACCGAGCGACGCGTGCTCGAATCCTACTCGAGTGAGTGGTTCCAAAATACTGATGGCTGGACGAAAATTCAGCTCGGGCCGCATAGCATCTCAGATCCCAACGTTCGCATCGCCAAAATCACGCTCTTGGTAGAGCGAGGCGACCATGTTGACCTCGACGGAAAGGTCTCGCTTGACGACGTCTGGTTCGCTCGTCAGCCGCGCATGACGGTTACCACCAATAGCTCGTACAACGTCTACACGGACGAGCGCGATGTGATCGTGACCTGTGAACTCTCAGGAATTCTGGAGAAGGATCCCGACATCCACTTCAAGCTGCTCGATGCCAGCGATCAACGCATCGACGACAAGTCCATTCAGTTGCAAGGTCGACTCATCACCGAGCGAATTAGCAAAGCCTCGGACATCGTAAGCACGTCCAAGCCGCGCCCTAGCGGTTATGCGGGCAGCACTCAGTGGCACCCGCCGATACAAGACTTTGGGTTTTATCGCGTTGAAGTATCGATGCGGACCAAGCGCGGCACCCTTGAACAACGGCAGATATCACTAGCCGTTGTACCACCGATCAAGGAGAAAGCACACGGAGAGTTTGGTTGGTCACTCGCCGGCGACGACAACCCGCTCTCATTTGAACAACTCGAAGAGTTGCTCCCCCGAGTCGGTGTCAGCTGGATCAAACTCCCGGTCTGGTATGGCGAGAGCGAAGCGGAGAAGGGCGAACAATTGGTCGTCTTTGCCGAACGACTTGCGGCTAAGGACGTCGAAGTCGTAGGGGTGATTGATCGTCCGCCGCTGGACTTGGATCTGGGACGACGCGTCACAGACGACATTACGATCGCTGACCTTCTCTCTTCGGAAGATCCGTCTGCTTGGTTGCCCTCGCTCGACGCGGTGCTGACACGGCTGTCATTGCGTGTTCGTTGGTGGCAGCTCGGCGTAGACCGCGACACGAGCTTCTCCGATTTTCACAAGTTGGAGGAGGAGATCGGTAAGCTGCGCTCTCAGCTGTTTCGCTTTGGACAAGATGTGCGACTGGGGATTGGTTGGCCGTGGCACGAAGCGTCCTCAAATGATGTGCGTGCAACGTGGGACTTCCAGCAATTCTCGGCAACGCCAGCACTGACGGGCGAGGAGATCGCGACGTATCTCAATTTGCCAGCCCGTCAGGGTGTGGCGCGGTGGGCGATGATCGAACCGCTAGCCCGATATGAGTACGATCTGGAAACACGTACGCGCGATCTGGTCGAGCAAATACTTGCTGCGAAGACTCGTGGAGCAGACGGGATCTTTGTGGCGGCCCCGTTCGACGACCGTCGTGGGCTGATGACCGACTCGGGGGCACCCGGGGATCTGCTACTCCCGTGGCGTACGACGGCCTCGCTGTTGAGTGGTGCTGAGTTCCTCGGCCAGATTCGCATGCCCGGCCGTAGTGAAAACCACCTTTTCGAGACCGCAGATGGCGAGGTGGTCATGGTGCTTTGGAACCGACATCCCAAGCGGGAAGTGTTGTACTTGGGTGAGGATATTCGCGTTGTCGATGTATGGGGAAGGTATACCAAGCCTGAGCAGGACGAACATCGCCAAGTGATTGAGGCGAATCTACTGCCCAAGTTCATCGTGGGACTCGATCCTCGGGTTGCGAAATGGCGAATGAAGGCGAGGTTGGCGGAGAAACGCATTCCGAGTGTGATGGGACAAGAACATCCCAACGGACTGGACATTACCAACACGCTCCCGCAGGGAGCGGGTGGATCGGTCGAGTTGGTGGCCCCCGCGGATTGGCAGGTCTTTCCGAACAAGCTGAACTTCAAGCTCTCGACCGGCGAACGTACGCGCCGTCCGTTCCAAGTGTTGCTGCCTTTCGACGCGAACAGCGGCGACGCGACGCTCCGAGCGGATTTCACGTTTGCGTCCGATCGCGCTTATCGGTTTAGCGTCTATCGAGACCTCAAGGTCGGTGACGAAGAGATTGAGTTGGAGTTGCTCACTTACATTGACGAGCAGGGCCGCCTAGTTGTCGATCAACGCATGATCAACAATTCGTTGGACTTGGTCGACTTTAAGTGCTCACTCCGTATCGGGGGACGCCGGACTCAGAAGATGCAAGTCTTCCGACTTGGCAACAACTACGACCTGAAGAAGTACTTGTTCCAAAACGGTGAGGAACTCATTGGGCGACCATTGTGGTTGAGGGCCGAAGAACAAAATGGCACGCGGGTGATCAATCATCGCATCACGATCGAACAGTGACCGACAATCGCATCTTGTGGTTGAACAAAGATCGGTTTACCATGCAAACACTTGGCGGAATTACTCGATCTCAGCACTAACTCGCTCGCCTGACATGCCCACTCTTGGTGACGTTGCCGCGATTCTCGAACAATTTGCTCCCACTGCGCTCGCCGAAGAATGGGACAATGTTGGGCTACTGGTCGGAGATCCACGGTGGCCCGCCAGGCGCGTGATGACTTGTTTGACGATCACGCAAAGCTCTGTCAGCGAGGCGGTGCGGGGCGAGGCGGACCTGATAGTCGCGCATCATCCGCTACCTTTTCATCCTCTGAAGACAATTACTCCCGCGACCACCGCTGGCAGCATGCTGCTGGAGCTGATTTCCGCTAAGGTTGGCGTATACAGCCCTCACACCGCGTTCGATTCCGCGCCTACTGGCATCAATCAGCATTTGGCCATTGGTTTGAATCTGCAGCAGATTGAGCCGTTGGTGTCCGCCACGGGAACTGTCGAGGCTGATATCGGAGCTGGGAGAATGGGGCTCGTTGGTGGGGATTCCACCCTAATTGAACTGGTGGAGCGCGTGAAGGGATTCCTGGGAATCGACAGCGTGAAAGTCGTCGGGGCCGATGACCAATCGATCACACGCATCGCGATCGCCTGCGGCAGCGGTGGATCCTTTCTTTCGACTGCGATCGATCAACAGTGCGACTGTCTAGTCACCGGCGAGACCACATTCCATACATGTCTCGAAGCGGAGGCCCGCGGAGTCGGGTTGATTCTGCCTGGGCACTTCGCCAGCGAACGCTTCGCGTTGCTGTCGCTGGCAGACTACTTGCAGGAACAGATCTCAGGGATTGAGGTCTGGGCGAGTCGAGACGAACGTGATCCGCTCCGCACCGTTTAATCCTTGTTGGCTGGACCAGGCCGATGCCGAGAAGTTGACCTTCGAGGCGAGCGATCTAAAATGGGTGCCGTACGCGCGTTCCTGGTGTGAATGCCGCTTTCCCATCTGAACTTGCCGGGGTCTCGATGACTAATAACGGAGCTTCCACGCAGCAGTCTCATGATACTCCGCGATTCTTGACCGCCTTGCCGGTCTTCAACGAAGCCAAACACGTCACCAGCGTGCTCGACGAGGTCGCCAAATACGCGACCGACATCCTCGTCGTCGACGATGGCTCTACCGATGGCACACGAGAGTTGCTCGACCAGCGCGACGACATTACGGTGCTATTCCATGAGCAGAACCAAGGATATGGCGCAGCACTGCAAACTGCATTTCAGTACGCCATCGTGATGCGCTACGATGTCATTGTGACGATTGATTGCGATGGCCAGCACGAACCGCAGCGGATCTCGCAACTCGCCTACGATTGTGCGGAGGCTGACATTCTGTCGGGCAGTCGGTACCTGCAGCTTGATCAACCGACCGACCACGTGCCCTCGGATCGAAGGAAAATCAATCAGATCATCACCGCCGAACTCAACGAACGGTTGGGCTTGCAGATCACGGACGCATTTTGCGGCTTCAAAGCTTATTGCACGCGGGCCCTGGCCAAACTCCAACTTACCGAGACTGGCTATGCGATGCCCTTGGAACTCTGGGTACAGGCGGCAAAGCACAATTTGCGCATCCGCGAAATGCCAGTGCCGCTGATCTACCTGGATGAAGAGCGGAGCTTCGGAGGCGCGTTGGACGCCGCCGATCATCGACTCAAGTACTATCGCGAGGTAATCGACAAAGCGATCCGAGCATCCAAGCCAACTGACTTAGATACGAACGCGCACACTGCTCCTAGCACCGAGGCACTGCCCTGCTCATGAGCGCTGCGGATCCGTATCCCAGCTACCGCGCGCCGCAGACCAACGGCGAAGTGCTTTGTGTGCCGTCTTGGGATTCTCTTAGAGAGTCAGTCCCTACCGCACGAGCGACGATTGAGTCGAGCAACGTTGCGATCATGGGGCTTGCAATTTGCGAGTTGGCGACCAGAGCGCGCAGCGAGTTAGTCGCTGCCGCGCGAAACTATGTCCATTCGTACCTTCCTTCGTTGCCAGCACTAAATGTTGCTGGACCACTAATACTGACGGGTCATCAGCCCGAGTTGGTGCATCCGGGAGTATGGCTAAAAAACTTTGCCGCGGCCAAGCTGGCAAAGTCTCTCGGCGGTACGGCGATCAGTCTGATCATTGACAACGATCTGTGCCGTCAGACAACAATCCGTGTTCCGACGGGGACCGTCGAGCAACCGCAAGTTGTTGATATCGCTTTTGACGCGGCGCAGCCTGCGATGCCCTACGAAGAACGTCAGATCCACGACTCGACAACCTGGAAGTCATTTGCTGCGCGAGCAAGTACCTCACTGGCGCCGTTGGTCCCAAATGCCATGCTTGCTAATTGGTGGCCAACCTCCCCCACATCGCGATACGTGGGCACCGCGTTAGCTCAAGCACGCCATCAATGGGAGTCAGCTAGGGGTAGCCATAGTTTAGAGGTCCCGCAAAGCACCGTCTGCCAATCGAACTCGTTTCGTATGTTTGCCTTGCACCTGCTCTTCAACGCTACCGAAGTATGCAGTGCCTACGGCGACGCACTAGCTGATTATCGCTCGGCGCATCGCGTCCGTAGTCCAGCACAGCCCATGCCCGATTTGCGACAGGTCGACGATTGGGTAGAAACGCCATTTTGGGTCTGGTCGCAGGGTGAGCCCGCGCGTAGGGCACTTTTCGTAAGGCAAACCCGGACGGGTCTAAGCCTGACGGATCGTCACGATTGGCAAGCCACCTTGCCACTCACCGGCGAATCCGATGCAGGGCTTTGCATCGAGACGTTGACCGACTGGGAACGATCGGGCATCAAGATCCGCACGCGGGCGCTGATGACGACTTTGTATGCCCGGCTGTTGCTGGCCGATGCGTTTATTCATGGCATTGGTGGAGCCAAATACGATCAGGTGACCGACCAGCTTTGCAAACGCCTGTTTGGAATCTCCCTGCCGCCGTTTGTGGTGCTGTCGGGGACTTTGCGGTTGCCGATCGAACACACAGCCGTCCCAACAACAACGCTGGCATCGCTGAAGAAGCGCCTACGGGAGTTGCGATTTCATCCCGAAACGCACATCAATCCTGCCGACCATTTACCTCCAGAGCAAGACAAAATCCGTGAATTGATTGCTTTGAAGGAACATTGGGTTCAAACACCCAAGATATCCGCGAACGCAGCTGAAAGACATCAACAAATCACCTACGCGAATGAGCATTTGCAGACCTGGCTAGAATCGAGACGACAGCAGACCGAGCGCGAAATTGCGTCTGTCAGCAATCGAACCCGCGCAAACCAACTGCTAGAGTCGCGAGAGTATCCGTTTTGCCTATTTCCACCCAAAGTTCTCGAGGCTTTTTTACTGGATTTCTGACGCTCAATGCTTTAACCTCTTAGGTGGACAGAGAATTGCACCTTACGCACAGCAAGAAGTGGCAACCGCTGGTTGGCTTTTCTGATTGATGCGCCAACTTTTTACCTCGCGGTGGTCGCCCGTTGTGCGTACGACCGTGGAGGTACGAGACGATGGCAACGATAGAGGAATCGATCCGTAGACAGTTGGCTCGTTCTACGTCTCAGCCGGTCCCCACTCGAGGGACGGATGGACTCGAGGGCAAGACAGCCGGAGCGCCGTTACCAAGTGGACCGGATTGTCTGTATGGGCTCGATGAGAGCACGCAGATCTGTGCTGGCAATGCGGGCGATAACCCGCTACTCATCGATTTTTTGGTCCAGGCTTATCAACTCCAGCTGGCCGACGATTTTCAGAGTCGGCTGGACGAACCGCTGTACCAGCCGACCGATCGTCTACTAGCTCGTCGAGCAGATGAGCTTATCGGTCATGTACAGGTTTCTAAGCTGATTGGCTGGTTTCACGGGCAGCGCTGCCCGATTGCCCGACTCCAGGACTTTGTGACCCTGCCTGAGTATCGGTCGAGTCGACTCGACACTTCGCTACTCGAGGTCGCCGAGTCGGTCGCGATCAATGAGGGGGCAATCGTCGGCTTCGTCCGTACGGATCGGCCTGAATGGTTCGAGCAACACGGATGGAGTCGTTGTCGCGGTCAGGGGCACACGCGCGCCAACACACGGGCGATCCTGTCGCACCTCGACGCACAGCAATCCAAGCGACAGCACAACGGCACGGAGTTCGAAGTTCGCACGTGGCGGCACTTCGAGCTGGACAGCGTACTGCAAGTTTACCAGCAACTGTCAACGAATATGTGGGGCACGTTGCAGCGCTCGCTCGAAACTTGGCAGTGGTTAGTCGGTCGCAAGGCGCACGACCAGATTCTGATTGCCGTCGAAAAGGCGGAATCAACGAGCGACGAGAGTCCCGCGCTGGAAGAAGACAAGTCTGCACATCTGCCAGACCAATTGCACGTCCTTGGCTACGCAATCCTGCGCGACTCGTGCATCGTTGAGATGCTCACTTTGCCTGGTCAAGCGGCGGTACGCGCCGCTTTGCTCACGCAGGCGTGTCGTGATGCGATCGATCGCGATCATCATTTCGTGTCGCTTCACACACCAGCAACCGATCCGCTGCACGAATTGCTCGTGACGGCGGGAGGGAGTTGGATTGCGGATTCCGCCGCGTCGGGTGGCCAGTGGATGTTGAAGCTCCTCGCGCCTGAACGCTGGATCGAACGACTCTACCCTGTGCTGCATGAACGCGCGCGTGAGGCAGGAATTCCGCGGCCACTGGTGGTTGAGCTTGCGGTCGGCAAACAATGCTATCGCTTGACGCTCACTCGACGAAGCTCGCGACTGGAGTCCGTCGAGCCCTCGCCGGTCGCGGTGCAGTGCGATTGGCTATCTTTTCAGGACTTGCTGACCAGCAATCTGACCTTCCCGGAGGCCATCGCGCAAGGCCGCCTGCGGACACCGCACCTCAGCCTGCTCCGCACGCTCGCTGCACTATTTCCGCCGAAGCTGATGTGGCACTCGCCGTTTCCGATGTTACGGTTGTAGTTGCCGTGGGTGAAGCGTGATCCACAGCGACACTGATACTGCAGTGAATAGCCAGCTAACTTGCTAATCGTCTTGCGAGAGATATCCTGCGCTCGACTGGAAGTACTTGCTGCGCCGTGACTCGGATTCTTGGGCGCCAGCGTTGCTCTGTGCCTTGAGGTCCTCCAGGCTCGCGTTGCAGTACCGACAGCCAACTTGGTCGAGATGGAATTGCAGGTACGCGGAGTGATCGGGATCGAGCACACCGAGCAAGTAGCTGCCCAGTTGCTCTCGCGGCGGGCACGTGAGCCGATGACGTCGCCAGATGGCTCCCAAAGAATGGACGCCCGCGTCTTGGCGACCGGCGATCGTGGCCAACTCGTCCACCAGATTCGGCTGATCGCGCAGTGCGGCTTCGACACTGGCAAGCCGTTCGGCAGACAGCGATTCGTCGAGATAGGCCTCCAAATCGGCGTTCGTGACCTGTTGTTTCATCGCGTGCTATTCTCTCGCCTCGTGCAATTCCGGAAACACGTCTTCGTTGAGCCTTTGGCTGCGGACGATCTTGCGCAACCGTTCGAGGAAGTCGTACTTAAAGTTCGCGACCTGCTGTTCTGTGAGATCGATTGCCTGAGCAACTTGCTTGTTTCCCTCGCCGGCGACAAACAGCAACTCCATGCATTGAATCTTTTTCCAGTCGCCCGCCTGCTTCCATTTTTCTATCTGTTGCCCGATGCCTTCAGCGATTGCTTCTTCTTCCAGTCCCTTGCGCTCGCCGCTGCGCGCGATGCTGCTGGCACCACGACCCTTTCCTACCAATTCCCAATTACCGTCGGAGCCATCGCCGGTCGAGAGCGGGATCGCCGGTCGACGTCCTTCGCGACGAAGGTAGTCGGTCAGCTTGTGCGCGGCAATCGAAAAGAGCCAACTCTCCAATGGCCTTCGCGTGTCGTAGTTGGGTAAGCTCGTGAGAAAGCCGATAAAGGTCTCTTGCACAACATCCTCGCTCGCCGCTCGTCGCCTCAGGCGGCTCTCCACGAAAGCTAGCAGGCGGCCTTCGTACTGCGCGATGAGATTGTTCCACGCGTCCGGTTTGCCCTGGCGGATTTCCAGGACGAGAAGCTGATCGGGGTTGGCTTTGCTGTCAGAGCTATTGGAATGGGCAGCCATCGAAGTCGTGGAGGCGGGCAGCTAGGAAATAAGTAACGCCACGACTGCGATTATCACTGCTGGCACGCCAAAAAACAACCGCTTCGTGTAGTAGCCCTTCGTCCAAGTGTCGAGCTTGAGCAAGCCAAACAACACCGCCAAACTGCCCAGCCCGATGCCGGCATAGCTACCCACCTCGTTGATGCGGAAGTGCTTTTCGTAGTCGCGATAGGCCTTAGTGATCTGGCGATCGATGGCCGCATCGAATTCCAACAGGGCATGAACGCGTTTCATTTCGCCGAACGAAACATCGAGTGTTTCAACCCATTCCACGCTGCAGAGTTCGCGCCACATGAAATCGGGACCTAAACCAAGCTTTTCCAGCGCGGGCCGGTAGCGGTTGGGCGCGATTTCATCGATCCGTTCGTTGATCGCCTCACGCAACTGATGGTCTTGAAGACCGCGATGGCACGCCTCGACGGTATCGTAAGGGTCAGAGACGACCACCTTGCGAAACACGTTGCCGACGCGCTTCGCTGGCTGATCGACCCAGTCGGGGCGTTGGGGTTCCGTCTCAGAATCTTCTTTCGTTGCGTCTGCGGCGTTCTCAGGTCGTTGCGGTTGCTTGCCAGATGGCTCCTCAGCGTCGTCGGCATCGAGCTTGATGCGCGGACGGCTAAGTTCTTCGTACATCTGCTGGAGTTTAATTGCTTCGGCCTCAGCTTCTATTACGGCAAGCTCGGCTCTCTTTTCAGCAATAAGTGCGGACTTCGTCGCGCTGCGCCGGTAGCCGACGAGCGTGAACAGTACGCCAATTCCCAGCAGCAACGCGATCGCCGGCGCCCGACGATCGAACTTGAGCGCTACATAGACGACGCTCGCAAGTCCTAGCACCGCGAAGACGATCAGCAGCATTGCCGGGTAATCGGCCCCCAGGGTTGGGCTAGCTTGAGCATTCATCGTCAAACTACTCCTCGTTCCGCGAGTTCACGACGTTTACTCGGTGGCATCCAAGGGCTGGAAAGCTGTGTGGTGAACGCGATGATGCCTGCTAACACTGCGCCAGCCGGTTGTGGGAACCACCAGATGAACGCGAGCAGGAACGCGGCGGAAGTGCACGCGATGATCGACCAGATGCTCACTCGATCGGGTCGAGTAAACTCAGCCTGACGCCACCAGCGGAGGATCACCAGCAAGAACGCGAAGTAAGCGGTGGATATCGACAGGTTCAGCGGCACCGAGCCATCTCTAAATGCCTTCCCGACCGGGCTGTCGTAAGAGCCAACTTCAAAGATGTCCCCGGCCAAGGCCTCCCACGGGGCGATTGCCGACACAGGCAGTTCGAGCATCAGAGCCTGAGCAACCCCGCTGGCGATCATGCCGACGACGGCGCCGGCGATCAACAGACCGAAACGCAACGGAGCCTGATCCTCGACGCGGCCCTCGCTCATCTTGGTTGGAATCATAACGGCCCAGCTACCGACAGTCGCAGTGATCGCAAGCCACAGGTAGAGCTCACCAGAGAACGAATCGCCGATGAACCCTACACCGATCAGTGCGAGTAGACTAGCGATTACGGCCGATACCAACATCGACCCTAGCAGTTCGGTAGCGCGTTCTCGCAAGGGTTTGGCAGCTACGTACTCGTTCAATTGGGCCTGGAAATTGTACCTGCGACGACGAGCGTATTGGCGTTTGGATTGTTTGACTGGGGGCGTAGTTACTTCGTCTGGCGTTGGCACTCGCGGTTCGCCAGCGGTGTGGCTACCAGCCACGTATTTTGCCGTGGGGACGGTTGCTGCATTTGCTGGCGCGGAAAAACCCTTGGAGACCGGACGGGGTGACGGTAGGATAATCGCGCGCACGGCACGATAGACCAAGTACGCAAAGCCGAGCGACAATACTGCCGGGATTAGCGCGAACTCCAGGCCGCTGGCGAGAAAGAAGAACACTCCCGTGCCAACCAGCAGCGCTTTGGCAAGCGGATGCATCGAGCTTTCGTGGTAGCGTCGTTCGAGGTCTTGCCAACCGTCTCGCAAAGCGGCCAGAATCGGCTCTTCGTCGGTCTCTTGCGCGGGTGAAGCATTTCGCGCCGATTGCGCACTGGCAACTTTATGTGGAGGCGCTTGAGGTGGAGATGTGTACCGAGGCAAAGTGTCGGAATTCGGCAGCCGCGCGAGCATCTCGGACACGCTTTGTAAACGTGTGTCGGGGTCTTTGGTCATCGCGGTGCGAACCAAGTCGCGATACGGCTCGTCAAGTACTTGCAGATCAGGCTCGGCGGTAAGGTGCTTCATCAGCACTTCGCCAACGCTTTCGCCTTCAAACGGCACGTGACCGGTGAGCATCTCGTACAGGATGATGCCCAGGGCGTAGGTATCGATTTCCTTGCCGTAACGACCGTTAGCAATCTCGGGGGCCATGTAGTGCACGGTGCCGACGCTCTCGGTCTGACCGCTCCGGCGGCTGCACGAGATGAACTTCGAGAGCCCGTAGTCGCCGATCTTGACGATGCCTTCGTCGATGAAAATATTGGCGGGCTTCAGGTCGCGGTGCACGATACCGTGGTCGTGGAGGTAGGCCACCCCAGCGGCGATGCCCGAAAACCATTGCATCGCCAGGTCATGCGGCATGCCGTTAGGGTGACGGTCGATCACGTCTTCTAGCGACTCGCCAGAGACGTATTCCATCACGACCCAACGATCGTCATGTTCATCGTTGCGGATATCGTACAGCGCGACGAGGTTCTGATGCTTGAGGTTTAGGCACTGTGTCACTCCGCGCAGTTCGACGTCGAGGTTTCGGCGAATGAGCTTCAGCGCTACTTCCTTGCCCGCGTCACTCACGGCGAAATAGACCTCGCCGAAGCCGCCGCGTCCGACACCGCGTTTGATCTCATAGCCTTCCAGAGGCCGAGATCCGCTGGCATAGGTGAAACGCAACGGCGCGGGTTGCTTTTCAAGCTCAGATTCCGCAGGGGAAGGATTCATCTGGCCCTTTTTTTCTGAAGGGGAGATCGCGGTTTCGACAGTGAACACGGTAGTATTGACCTACTTTCAGTATAGCCGTTAGTCGATGGACGTAAGGAGTTGGTAACACACACTTTGGGGCGGTTTTGGCCGCCGGCGGGTTGCGACTACTACCTATTCGCTAGACCTCCTCAAAGCTTAGGGAAAAAGTCTCGCCATTTATGCAAGTTCTGTCGGCTATAACCCCTCCCCCAGTAGCAGTACCGCCGCTGGCCGCGGCCCCGTCGACTTCGACAGCCGCTGCGGTGCGGAACTGCAATTGGTCGTCGCGACGGAAGAGCACCACATCATCGGTCCAACCACGACATGGGATATGGCTCTGCGGCTGCGAACCGAGGACGCAGCTTTCCGACATCAGCACGATGCCGTCCACGGCTGGGTCGGTCTTGTGATGCGATTCCAACGACAACACAGCCGTCCCGCTGAGGGCGTGGGGTTTGCGAAATCGCAGACGGACGGAATCGCCCAACTCAATGAGCACTCCATCACGGAGGACCTGAGGGCCTTTCAACTCGACGCCGTCGATGGAAACGCGGTGGATCGGCGTCAACACATATGCTTCGCCCTCGCGGCGGATGCTCGCGTGACGGCGAGACAGATCGGCGAGAATCGGGATGTCGGCTCCACCACCACCGGCGGGTTGGCCAAGGACGACTTCGTCGCCCAGGCAGATCAGGTAGCCGCCGACCCCGTCGATCCAAGTGACGATGCGTTTGCCTGCGTCTGGTTTCATTGCTTTTGTGTCCACCTCCGCTGACGAAGCCCAACCGCGCGTGCTGGTCAGACTGTTGGCCAATTGCTGAACACGCTTCGGTCGATAGACTTGTGTTACCTTCATGCCAACGGCGTTCCACGCGCGACTGCGTGCTTGTTTGGCAGCGGTGTGTTGAGGGGCCAATTCTAACACAGCTTCGGCAATCTTCAGAACCTCCGTCCAAGCCTCCGTGCTCAGCACTTCGTGCAATCGGGCGGACAGTTCGCGGAGTTGCCGTTGTTGTTGCTCGATCTTCGCTTTTTTGGCGGTGAGCAAGTCGGCCAATTCGTCTTGTGGGTTGGGTAATAAGTGGATGGCGCGCTCAAGCATGTCTGCAGCTTCGGACTTGCCCTGGTCGGACAATTCCTTGGAGCGAGAAATCAGATGTACGATCTGCTTCCACGAGCGGCGCTCGTTTCCGCCAAGGTGTCGCTGTTCGAGCTTCGCGATTTGCTGGGCGGCCAACTTGGTTTCCCCCCGAGTTAGCAGGCTACGAATACGCTGTAACCCATGATCGGTTTGATCTTGTTGCAGCTGGGCAACTTGCTGATCACAGCCTCCGAGACGGGCTGCTTGCTGGAGGTCGTTCCAACTCGCCAGGCTATCGCCCTGGTGCATGCGCTGTTGAGCACGATCGACCAGGTGCCTGGCAACCTCGTGAGAGAGTCGTTTGGCTGGGAGGAAGTCACGCACGGATTCGTGCTGGAGGATGCGGCTTGCTTCCTCAGGACGCCCGTCATTCAGAGCCGTCCGAGCCTCACGAATTTTCAAGCGCCAAGCAAACATCGGTGAATCTAAAGTCCCGAGAATAGAGTCCTACGGCAATAGGGAAGGCGGTGCCCGCTGATGCGGGCACCGCTGTAAAGGGAAACTAACAACCTAGTCGACGAACTTCGCCAAAGCGATTTCCGTTTCCTCGGCAGTCTTGCCACCATTGAAGTACTCAGCCACTTGCTCAGTGATGTCTTCAGGGGCGGGACCGTCCAAAGGAATCTCGTCGTGGAAGTTCGTGTCGGCGTTGGCCAACTTGGCAGCCACATCGAGCTTCGCACGGATGTCGGCCATCAAGCCTTTGGCACGCGCCAATTGGCTATCGTCGAACTGCAGATCGCTGGAAGCCTCGGCGACTTCCACAAGCTTCAGTTTGGCTTCGAGGTTCTCGACCTCGACCAAGAGCTGACGCTGCGAACTCATCATCGCTTCCAGCTTTTGGCGAGCAGCATCCAAATTCCGCTGACGTGCTGCGCGCATGTCCATCAGACTGCCAAGCGTGGCATCGGCCGTCTTGTAGCGAGTGAAGCGACGCGACAGATCTTGCTTGACCTGGTCAGCGGTGTAGGTGTGGCCGGCGTAGCGGAATACCGACTTGCCGGTCTGGACGTCCGACTGTAGTCGCATGATTTCCGACTTGTCCTTTTCGGCCTTCGCCTGAGCGGCCTCAATTCGCTCGTCGAGCTGTTCAACTTCGACCTCTTCCTTGGCAATCACATGCATCGAGCGACGAATCTCTGGCTCCAGGTCGCGAACCATTTTGCGGGCGCGATCGATCTGAAACTCTGTCGGGACGCTGTCTTCCACCGACTGCGAGACGCGCTCGTACGAGGTGGACACGTAACTCATGAGGTTTCCACCCAGCAGCAATCCCGCTACCAATCCGAATCCCAAAACTCCAACGATACATTTCTTGAACATGGCTTTCGCCCTCCGACTGAAATTGGGCACGGCAACGTCCGGGCCTCGAAAAACTGCTGGACAACCTGGTCCCAGGCCCACCAATTGGGCCTGCTACAGTGGATTTCGCGGCCTGCGGGGGCATCTTGGGATCGCTAGCGAAAAATATACAAAAAAGCGCGAGTGATGGATTTTTCCTGTGTAGAACGAACCTTTTGCAAACCGATTGCGTATGACGACGCGGCCCCCATCTGGGCAAAAATGCGTAAAACCGTAGAATTAGCCTCAAAGCTCGCAAGGTCAGCGAATTCTCCCATTCCATAGGTGCAAGATGTCCCGAACCGTTATTTCCGCTACATTTGTTTCCTTCGGATTGCTGATGCTGACCACGCTTGGCTGTGGTGACGCGGCAACAATGGATGCCCAGCAGATCGCTGCTTACCGCACGAAGTTCACCCTCGCCGACGAGCCAGACGGCATTCAGACGGTCGCCGACGTGCGGCTGACGCTCGTAGGCGCGCCGGAGGCGGACCTGGACGACCATGACGGCGATGGAGAGCCCGACCACGCCCCAGAAGATCATGACGCCGATGCAGATGACGGGCACGCCGACGGCAAAGCCGAGCATGCCGACCACGATCATGATGGCGCCGATCACGGCGATGAGGCCGAGGGGCACGATGAAGATGCCGACGACGACCATGAAGGCGACGACGAGCATGAAGGTGATCACGACCACGGAGATCACGGACACGAGCACGCCCATGAGGCCCACGAAGTCGTCATGCTCGGCAACATCGGTGGATTGGCCAATCCTTGGGCCGAGTCTCACCGCGATTACCCGTTTAAGAAGACCGAAGCGATCTTCTTCCTTGCCGATCCCGAAGCGTTCATCGAAAACGAGGAGGCCGGTCACAAGCACGCACCCGGCGAAGAATGTGCTTTCTGTGCGGCCCACGCTGCTGACAAAGCCGACTTGCTAGCAATAGTGCGATTTGTGGACGAAAAAGGGAAAGTTTTGCAAACCGACGCCCGCGAGCTATTCGATGTGAAAGAACACGACATGGTGGTCGTGAGCGGCGAAGCTCGTATCACCGACGGCGGCATTCTCGTCGTTGACGCCCGTGGACTCTACGTCCGCAGATAGTGTTTATCAATCCACATTCATTTCTCTAATAAGGACCAACACAACCATGACTCGAGGCATTAACGCGTTTCTATCGGCACTGATAGTTGGAACTCTCGTTTTTACTGCCGCGACCGCAGAAGCCGAGCACCACGAACATAAGCACGCTCCGCCCAAGGCCGATACGTCGCTTAAGTCCCTAAAAGACAAGCCGAAGACGACGCTCAAGATCGCCAAAGGCGACACGATCGTGTACGTCGGTGACCTGCACTGCAAGCACTGTGCGAAGAGCCTGACCAGCAAGCTGGTCACCGTCAAAGGCGTCAAGTCGGTTCGTGCCGACATCAAGGCCGACGTAGCTGTCGTGACGCCACAGACCAAGAAGAAGCTCGACCCGAAGGCCCTTTGGGCGGCCGCCAAGAAGTCGGGTTTCCCGGCCATTAAGCTCGTCGGCCCCACCGGCACCTACGTTTTGGACACCAAAACCAAGGAACCCAAGCTGATGCCGAAGCAGGAAGTGGCTCCCAAGGCCGAGACAGCCAAGAGTTAAGTTGGCTCACGGCCAGCGGTTACCACACCGAGCGAGCAGCTTTTCCACGAATTGCTAACCCCGGTTGTGGCCAGCCATGTCCGTTTATATCGAGAAAAATACCGATCAGCGCGGAGGCTATGTCCTTCGCGCTGAGTGCATTTTGCCGCGATCCGTCGAAGAAGTCTTCCCCTTCTTCGCCGATGCCTACCAGCTGGAGGCGATCACGCCACCTTGGCTGAATTTCCGGGTGCTCACGCCGCGGCCGATCGAGATGCACGCTGGGCAACTGATTGACTACAAGCTCCGCTTGCGAGGCGTCCCAATCCATTGGAAGACCCAGATCTCCGCCTGGGAGCCCAACGAGCGGTTCATCGACGAGGCCCTCAAGAGCCCCTACAAATTCTGGCACCACGAACACCTATTCGAGCCCTGCGAAGAGGGCACCCGCGTGATCGACATCGTCCACTACGGCGTGCCCGGTGGCGACCTGATTCACAGCTTGTTCGTCAAGCGCGAGGTGCAGAAGATTTTTGAGTATAGGCAGGGGGTGCTGAAGTCGACGTTCCGATCAATCAGCGCGACAAAGGACGCTGTACTCTGCTGAGTTCAATTTCGTCTGTCTTGAGGTGGTGTGAACACCCGATCGATCGAGCTGGATTCACTTCCGTGCCGATTCTTCAGGAAATCATCCAAGTCTTCCTTCGCACTGTGGTCAGCTTCTGATATCCAGTCATAAGCGCTTTGGCCTTGGTCATCGCGTATCATAGGATCTGCACCAAGATCCAGAAGTAGACCAGCTTCTCGCCAGTCAATTTCGGGATAGTCACCTTGAGTAGCTGCGTCGATCGCAAGGTTGACCGCCGTGTGCAAAGGTGTTTGCCCGTATTCATCTCGAATGTTGACATCTGCACCAGCCGCAACGAGCGTCCGGATGATTATGCCCGTCTCGTCGCGTCCCACGGCGGCGTCCAACGCGAAGGACTCGCCTAGCCCTCCTCGATTCGGATCGGCACCTGCCTCCAGAAGACGTTTGATCTCCGTCAGATCTTTTCGATGGATCGCATCAACTAGGGCGTCTTGTTGCTCATCTGATTCATACGTGAATTGAATTTTCGCAGGCGTTAGCACCGCGTCAATCATTGGTACAACATCTTCAGGCGACGAGATAAAACCCGATAGAAATGCTGGAACGGGACGCGGGACAAATACTGGATTCTCTCCGTATAAGTGGAGTCTGGCATTCGCACTCTCTACGTCGTAGTGTGCAATATACATCGTGCTTCGGAGGCAGGTCGTCCAGCCACATTGAGACTTCTCGAAGAGGTCTGCAATCTCGATACGTTGGAGGCTAGTGGTAAGCTTACAATGAATGTAGCGACGAAATTCCATGTTCAGCGATCTGCACGGACCGGCGTAAGAACGTATGATTTCCATCAATTGCGACTGGCGCAATTATAGCCGAGCCAGTGGGGACGTCGAAGCGTTTAGAATTAGGCCATAAATGCTGGTCGCGATTGGCTTCTCAATAAAAAAGCCCGAAGCAACCATCAGTCGTCCCGGGCTTTCAATAATGGAAATTAACGAAAAGCTACGCCGTCGCAGCAGCGTGCTTCTTGTTGTACTCCTCTTCGATCCACTTGTAGGTCAGTTCCATGCCTTCGCGGAGCTTGATGCCGGGGGCCCAACCGAGATACTTCTCGATGAGGGTGTTGTCGCTGTTGCGACCGTTCACGCCCTTGGGAGCCGACAGGTTGTGGTTGTGCTTGAGCTTGATGCCGGCGATCTCTTGGACCATTTCGGCCAGACCGTTGATCGTGATCAGCTCGTCTGAACCGAGGTTGATCGGCTCGAGGATCTCGCTGTCCATGATCGAGCGGATGCCTTTGATGCAGTCATCGATGTACATGAAGCTGCGGGTCTGATGCCCGTCGCCCCAGATTTCCATTTCGGTCTCGCCGTTGGCCTTGGCGGCAATCACCTTGCGGCACATTGCGGCGGGAGCCTTCTCGCGGCCGCCGTCCCAGGTGCCCAGCGGGCCGTAAACATTGTGGAAGCGAGCCACACGCGTGTACAAGCCGTAGTCCTCGCGGAAGTGGCGGCACATGCGCTCAGAGAATAACTTCTCCCAGCCGTAGCCATCTTCAGGCATCGCGGGGTAAGCGTCTTCTTCCTTGAGCGGGACGACGTCTTCGCTAACCTGCTTGTCTGCGTTGTACACGCACGCCGAGCTGGCGTAGAAAAAGCGGTCACACTTCTGTTCTTGAGCGGCTTGCAGCAGGTGGGTGTTGATCAGCACTGACAGCATGCAGAGTGCTTTGTTGTTTTCGATGAAGCCCATGCCGCCCATGTCGGCGGCCAGGTTGTAGACATCGCCCACTCCATCGCAAGCGTCTTGGCAGTTCTTGCGATCCTTCAGGTCGGCAACGACATTGTCGACGCCGTCGACGACTTGGTACCACTGGTCGAATGGTTTGATATCAACGCTACGTACGTCATGCCCCTGTTCCTTCAGGTGTGCGACCAGATGTCCACCGATAAAACCACCGCCACCGGCCACTAGAATTTTCTTGCTACTCATCTGAAGTTAGATCCGCTTTCGAACAGGGGTCAGTCGCTACGGGCGGTGCGCGCCGCCTCGAAATTATACGTGCCTATACGCGATCAGACACGCCTCAGAACCCTTTATTATGGACCATCCCAACCGGAGAAGCAACAAATACTGCTGGCCACCCGGTCGCTCGTTGGTCAACCCGGCAAGAGCTTGCGTAGGATCCCTGCAACCCGCAAAGCCTCCACTATCGGCAAGGCATCGTCAGCGAAACCGTGTGCCAGCGTGTGCCATCCTTGACGGTACGGAATTTCGAGACGATGATGAGTTTTCTGCCTTTGTTTAGCCGTCGAAAGCGGCGAATCGCCCCTGATTCGGCCGGCCCGGCAATTCTCCCTGAAGTCGATGCCTCGGCGCTCCCGGTGCATCGATCACGCGGGCGACCGATCATTGCAAACCCCGCCGAAATTGCGGACCCACGCGGATGGCCAAATCCAAGTTCACCTTCGTCTGTCAGACGTACTACCCCGACATTCAGTCGACTAGCCAGCTGTTCGGCGACCTGCTGGAGCGTCTGGCCGATCGCGACCACGAGATCTCCGTGATCTGCGGCTATCCGATCGTTGTGCATGAGCCCTCCCAACTGAACGTGCCGAAACGGGAGGATCATCAAGGCATCCACATCGTCCGCTGCGGACTGCAAATCCAGAACAAGAAGAACCTCCTGTTGCGGGCCTTGGCCTATTTGTCGTTCATCCTCAGCGGCACGATCCAGCTGTGGAAGCATCGCAAGGATGACTTCATCTTCGGCGTCACGAATCCGCCGTTCACGCCCGTATGGCTGTGGGCAGTGCAGAAGGTATTCCGCTACAGATACCGCATCATGCTGCTCGACATCTTTCCCGATGGCCTGGTCGCGCTCGATCAGATGGCTGAGCGCGGATTGATCGCGCGGCTATGGGGCTGGGCAAATCGATGCGCCTTCGCTCGCGCCGACCAGATGTTAGTGCTCGGCCGCGACATGGCGGACCTGATTGTTGAGAAGTATGGCGTGCCGCGTGAGAAGATCGAGTACATCCCGCATTGGAGCAGCTTCGAGACGACGGAAACGACCGTGGCCGAAGAAACCAACATGTGGCAGACGGCCAACCTCGACGGCAAGTTCGTCGTGCAGTATTCCGGCAACATGGGCCTGTGGCACGACATGGAGTCGATCGTCCGCGCCGCAGCGCTGCTGAAAGACGACCCGAAGATTCACTTTCTGTTCATCGGCGACGGTCGGCGTAAGGCGGGGGCCTTCGAGTTGGCCGAGGAGCTTGGCTGCGACAACATCACCTGGCTGCCGTTCCAGCCCAAGGAAACGCTCAAAGATTCGCTGTCCGCGTGCCACATGGCAATCATCTCGCAGCGCGAGGCGGTCAAGGGCGTCGCCGTACCGTGTAAGGTGTACGGCATTCTCGCCTCGGGGCGGCCGATTCTAGCACTCGTGCCGAAGAACTCCGAAGTGGCGATGATCGTCGAGGAAGAGCAATGCGGAGCGATCGCCGACCCCGACGATCCCGAGGGCATCGCTGCTGCCATCCGCGAGTTTGTGAATTCGCCCGATAGGATTATCGAGATGGGCAACAACTCATTTAGCGCGTTTTCCGAGAAGTACACTCTCGAATCGGCTGTTGAAAACTTCGAAGCCGCCTGGCCGTCTGCCTGAACCGTCGCGCCGAGGCCCATGAATATCGAATCGGACCCCGCTACAGAGCGACTTCTGATCACCGGCGCGACCGGCTTTCTCGGTAAGGCCGTCGCGGAACAGGCGATTGAGCGAGGCCTCGTGGTGCGCGCGACCGGTCGCTTGGCCAATCCCGCGGGGCTAGAGTGTGAGTACGTGCAAGCCGATTTGCTGAGTGCGGATCTCGATGCCTTGCTGGAAGGCGTCTCGACGGTCGTACACATTGCCGGGCTGGCGCATGTGTTTGACAAGTCGAAAGGCGAAGAGCAGTTCTTCGATGTCAACGCGAACGCGTCGGAGAGACTCGCCGCAGCGGCCCGCCGCCTGGGCGTGAGGAACATGGTTCTGGCCAGCTCAGTTGCCGTTTACGGTGGCAACGTCCACGGTCCATGTGACGAGAACGCGCGTTGTGCCCCAGTAAGCGCCTATGCTCGCAGCAAGCTGGAAGGCGAACGACTCGCGACCAGCAGCGTCGGCGATCACATGAGCCTCACGATCCTGCGCCTGGCCACGCTCTACGGGCCTGGCGACCCCGGCAACGTCGCGCGGCTGATGTCGAGCATCGACCGCGGCAAGTTCATTTGGATCGGTGAAGGCTCCAACCGCAAGAGCCTTGTGTATCGCGACGACGCGGCGCGAGCTTGCCTGGATGCAGCGCTCGCGCCTCACGACAGTTTGCGAGTATACAACGTCTCGGCAGCGCCCGAGACGATGGCGACTATCGTCGGAACGCTCGCCAGGTGTCTTGGCAAACCCGCTTCGCGGATCCAAATTCCCGCCTGGTTGGCGTCCGGTGGTAGCACACTTGCATCGGCCCTGTGCCTGAATCGCGGGCCTGCCGCTTCGATCAAGCGTATGATTCAGACATGGCTGGCCGATGATGTGTACACCGCTGAGCTGATCGAGCGCGACCTCGGCTGGCAGGCTGACACGCCGTTGGAGGCTGGGCTGGCCAAAGAGGTCGAATGGTATCAGAATAACAAGTCCGTAGTGCAATAAACGAACAGGCACACTATGTGGCACGCAACTGACGATATACTGCCGATCATCGGCCGCGATCATACGCTTTTCGAGCAAGATCTCTCCGCGCACGCCGACGAGCTCCGTGAGCTGGTCGAGAAGAGTACCTTCCTCGTGCTTGGCGGCGCAGGCACAATCGGACAGGCGGTGTCGAAAGAGATCTTTCGCCGCAATCCAAAGCGGCTGCATGTCGTAGACATCAGCGAGAACAACCTTGTCGAGCTGGTTCGAGACATTCGCAGCTCGTTGGGCTACATCGACGGCGACTTTCGCACCACGCCCCTCGATTGCGGCAGCCTCGAATTCCAGACGATGCTCGCTGGCGAGGAACCGTACGACTACGTACTCAATCTCTCGGCACTCAAGCACGTACGCAGCGAGAAAGATGCGTTCACGCTGATGCGGATGATTTGCACCAACGTCCTCAACACCGAGAGTACGCTTCGCTACGCGATCGAATGCGGGGCGACGAAGTACTTCGGTGTTAGCTCCGACAAAGCGGTTCGCTCGACCAACGCGATGGGTGCGACCAAGCGTGTGATGGAGCTATCGATGTTTCGGGCAAGCAACGAGATTCCGATTTCGACGGCTCGCTTCGCCAACGTTGCTTTCTCCGACGGCAGCCTGCCATTTGGGTTTTCGCAACGCATCCAGAAGCAGCAACCACTGTCGGCACCCAAGGACGTACGGCGGTATTTCATCACCGCGCGTGAATCGGGCGAGCTCTGCCTGATGTCGTGTCTGTTGGGCGAGAACCGCGATCTGTTCTATCCCAAGCTAACCGACAACTTCCAGCTCACCCGCTTCGACTCGATCGCTGAGCGCTATTTAGAACGGCTGGGACTCGAGCCGGTCGTCTGCGCGACCGAAGACGAAGCGCGCAGTCGTGTTTCCGAGCTGTCGGCTCAGAAAAAGTGGCCCTGCTACTTCTTCGAGAGCGACACGACCGGTGAGAAGGATTTTGAGGAATTCTACACCAATGACGATACGTTGGACTTGGATCGGTTTGATGGCCTCGGGGTTGTAAAGAATTCGCCGCTCGATGAGGCTTCGCTCACAGCGTTTGGTAGTTTTCTGACTAAGATTGAATCATTGCGGCAAGCGGGCGCGTGGACGCGCGACGATCTGCTCTCGGCGATCAAGGCGACGGTGCCCGACTTTGCCCACAAAGAGACCAACAAATTCCTCGACAACCGCATGTAAATTGGCGATTAGTTGTTAGCTATTAGTCGTTAGGCGCCTGATCGCGAAGCGATCTGTTCTTCGCTCACGACTAACGACTATCGACTAACAACTTAAATATGCTCAAACGTCTGCTCGACTTGGCAATCTCTGGGGTCACGCTGCTGCTGTTTCTGCCGCTGGGGATCCCGATTGCGCTGATTCTGCGGCTAACCGGTGAGGGCGAAATTTTTTATGCCCAACAGCGCATCGGACAACACGGTAGGAAGTTCGGCCTGCTCAAGTTTGCTACGATGCTCAAGGATAGCCCCAACATTGGCACGGGTACGGTCACAGTGAAGGATGACCCTCGCGTGTTGCCGGCGGGTAAATTCCTGCGTAAGACCAAGCTCAATGAAGTACCGCAGATTCTCAACGTTCTCAAGGGTGACATGAGCATCGTCGGTCCCCGGCCGCTCACGCAGCAGACGTTCGACTACTATGCACCCGAGGTGCAAGAAAAGATCCTTGAACTCCAGCCCGGCCTGACGGGCATCGGCTCAATCGTCTTCCGAGATGAGGAATCGATCATCCACGCCAGCGACCTGGAACCACTGGAATGCTACCGCCAGGTTATTTCACCCTACAAAGGTCAACTCGAAGTCTGGTACCACGAGCACCGCAGCTTCTGGGTCGACCTGAAACTGATCTTTCTGACCGCCTGGGCGATACTTTTTTCTGGCTCCCAGTTGCACACCAAGCTGCTCAAGGACCTGCCGCCGCGGCCGTTTTAGTGCGCGTCGGGTGGGGTGATCCCGAAGCTTACGCTGCGGGCTGTTGGCGTTTACGGTCTTGAAGGGTCTTGTGCTTCTCTATTGATTGCCTTCGGCTCTGTTCGTTGGCCGGATCAGCGTAAACCCTTGGGGAACTCTGGAGAAGCTGCGCATGAAAGCTATGCCACTCAGCGTCGAATACGTCGGTGATGAGGGATTTGCAGAGGGGGAGCATGTACGGATTGTACGCGAACTGCCCAAGCGACGAGTAGCGTGCGATCGAGCAACGCGGAATCGCACGTCAGGCTTCGGTTTTGGGGGCGATTTCACTTCGTACTATTGTACGCTAGCACTATGCCGTATCGACCTTATCTCGGAAAAGAACGGGCCACAAGATGTTATCCGTGTGGATGAAGGAGCGCATCACACTCGTCAGAAAGTGCGCGGCAAGCAACAAGGTAGATGCGTTGAGCAAGAGGATGCCAACCAGAGCAATTCGCAACTGAAACATTGCTAACAACAGTGCAACAGCCGACATTGCGATGAGTAAGTCGCGTAGATTCCATCGCGTGCCGCTAACGGTTTTTGCGAAGACGAGCAGCCACGGCACCGCAAACATCCAGTATGGGACACTCCAGCCAATCGTGTCGAATCCGAGATGCAAGTTCAACGCAGTTGGATTCGAGTCGTATGTATGTGGAATGTGGAAATTACAAAAGTGGCCATCGCGTCGTTCATACCAGCCAGTGCGGTCGCGACTGTCGAAGTTCCAATCTTCGGTAGTCAAGAAGACGCTGCAAGTTTGTCTAATTGACACGCATCCAGCCGCAAAAACGCTGCCGTCCCAACAAGCAGAAACACAGTTTGGGAAGTCATCTTCGATCGGCAACCATCGTGGCGGCCAACTTGCCAAAACAAAGGCAATGGCGAGCGCCGCCATTGCCAGGCTGTATCGTGCCATGAATGCAAAAGCCCAATACGGACGATTTCTCATACGAGTCCTCCGAAGTATTGCTGCTCGTTAGAAAAGTCGGAAATGTCAACTGATAACGTGTTGATACGACAATGGCAGCTTCGCCGGAGATTGAGAGATCTTGGAAAGCGCACGAAAAAAACCCGGTGCAGGCTGGCTAGCTCCGCACCGGGTTTTCTCAATACAATTTAGTTAGCTTGCGATTAAACGCAGACTTCTATGTCTTCACAAGACCGTCCCATTCTTAATCTCGCCGTCACCGGCGGAGATCGGATTACTTCCAACCAGGGTCAAAGACCTAGGATCGAAGCATTCTAATAATCCTTAGAAAGGAGGTGATCCAGCCGCAGGTTCCCCTACGGCTACCTTGTTACGACTTAGTCCCAATCGCGGAGTTGACTCTAGGCGCCTGCTTCCGAAGTTAGCTCAGCGACTTTAAGCCCCCCCCACTTTCGTGGCTTGACGGGCGGTGTGTACAAGGCTCAGGAACATATTCACCGTAGTATGCTGACCTACGATTACTAGCGATTCCGGCTTCATGCAGGCGAGTTGCAGCCTGCAATCCGAACTGAGGCATCCTTTTTGGGATTTGCGTGCTCTCGCGAGTTAGCTTCCCTTTGTAAATGCCATTGTAGGACGTGTGCAGCCCAGGCCATAAAGGCCATGAGGACTTGACGTCATCCCCACCTTCCTCCGGTTTAACACCGGCAGTCTCTCTAGAGTCCCCGCCATAACGCGCTGGCAACTAGAGACAAGGGTTTCGCTCGTTAAGGGACTTAACCCGACATCTCACGACACGAGCTGACGACAGCCATGCAGCACCTGTAGAAGTTTCACCCGAAGGCAACTAACCGACTTTCACCGGCAGCATCCAACTATGTCAAGGCCTGGATAAGGTTCTTCGCGTAGCCTCGAATTAAGCCACATCCTCCACCGCTTGTGTGAGCCCCCGTCAATTCCTTTGAGTTTCAGCCTTGCGACCATACTCCCCAGGCGGAGCACTTAACACTTTCGCTACGGCCGAGAGTCTATGGGAGGACCCTCAACCAAGTGCTCATCGTTTACAGCTAGGACTACCGGGGTATCTAATCCCGTTCGCTACCCTAGCTTTCGTGCCTCAGCGTCAGAAGAGACCCAGTAAGCCGCTTTCGCCACTGGTGTTCCTGATGATATCAACGCATTTCACCGCTCCACCATCAGTTCCGCTTACCTCTGTCTCCCTCTAGCCATGTGGTTTGGGGCGCAGTTCCTCGGTTGAGCCGAGGGATTTCACACCCCACCTACATAGCCGCCTACGCACCCTTTAAGCCCAATAATTCCGAATAACGTTCGTCCGGTTCGTGTTACCGCGGCTGCTGGCACGAACTTAGCCCGGACTTCCTCTGAAGATAGGTCAAAACTCGCTCTTCACGAGTCCTTCCTCCCAACTGACAGCGGTTTACAACCCGAGGGCCTTCATCCCGCACGCGGCATCGCTCGGTCAGGCTTTCGCCCATTGCCGAAGATTCTCGACTGCAGCCACCCGTAGGTGTCTGGGCAGTGTTTCAGTCCCAGTGAGACGGGCCACGCTCTCACGCCCGCTATGCATCAAAGCCTTGGTAGGCCATTACCCCACCAACAAGCTAGTACAAAGCAGTCTCCTCCTCAGGCGGAATCACACCTTTGATCCAGAGATATTATCCGGTATTACCCACAGTTTCCCGTGGCTATCCCAGACCTGAGGGTAGATAACTACTCGTTACTCTCCCATGCGCCGCTGTCCATTTAAGAAATCAACCGAAGCGTCAAACTTAAACTTCTCGCTCGACTTGCATGCCTAATCCATGCCGCCAACGTTCATTCTGAGCCAGGATCAAACCCTTCAATTTGGTATATACATGAACTACCAGCAGCAAGCCGCGGTAGTTTACGAGCCAATTTCAAAGTTTGATTGCCAATCACACCGAAGCGCGACTGGCAGTACAGTCTTGTGTTGACAAAACTCTCGATCGAGTACAAAGACTCGATCGCGAATTGATAGAAGTCACTAACCGAATTGTCAAAGAGCAAGTTACTCTACCGCATCACGCTGAGCGATGCGAAGCACCCCATTATACTGCAAGCGTGCTTGCAGACTAGGGGTCACGGCAAAAAACGCCGACAAAATTCTCGACCCGGTTCACGCTACCAAGCAAACTTGGTTGCCCATCAACTACGTGGGCTGTTGTGTTCAGGTGAGACCCGGAATTCTATCAGCTGCATCACCCCTGTCAACGGCTTTGCCCTAAAAAACAAGTGGTTTGCCCAATCCGGACGACCCTCAAAGTTCACGATCTGGACCAAGCCAATATCCGCTCGGTAGGCGATCGATTAGACTGGGCAAGTGATGACTGGGTTCGCGCTTTCGATAGCAAATCCGACGAACAACTGATTGGAGCACTTTGACTGATGCCCTGCCGAGGAGTCCGTGGAGCCACGACCGTCGAGAAGAACGAGCGTGAGGAAGTCCTCACCGCGACGCGGCAGTTGCTGGCACTGCTGATCCGTCGTAACAGCATTGAGTCGACCGACGTGGCAAGTGCTTTTTTCACTACCACGCCTGACATCGACGCGGAGTTCCCAGCGCTAGCAGCACGACAACTCGGTTGGATCGATGTGCCGCTGCTATGCGGACACGAAATGGCCGTGCCGGGCAGCTTGCCGATGTGCATCCGCGTGCTAATTCACTGGAACACAGACAAGCCTCAAACAGAGATCCAACACGTGTACGCACGCGAAGCAATCAAGCTGCGGCCTGATCTGTCGAAGCTACCTCCAGTTGATATGGACGAGCTCGAAGCTTGGATCGGCGAGCAGATGAAGCATTAGATGCCAGTGACCAATTTCCAATGAAGCAATGATCAATGATTGACTACTCGACGCATCACGAACCGGTCGGCGATCTTTTCCCGCGAGTCGACGCTACGTCAAGCGATCGATATCGCCTCAGCGACGAGCAACTGGCCGATTTCGAGCGCGACGGATTCATTGGTAGCGTGCCGTTATTGGATGCCACACAGATCGAAGCGCTCCGCGATGAGTTGGCCGAATTCTTCGAGCCCGATCACGAAGGGAACGAACTGTGGTACGAGTTTCACAGCAACGAATCGAGTGACGCTGACACGGTGCTATTCCACGCGTTGGGCGCTTGGCGTTTGCGTCCCGCGATGCATGATGTGCTGTGGAACCCCGCGATGCTCGTGCCCGCCAGTCAATTGCTGGAAGGCGCCGTCAGATTCTGGCATGACCAGCTGTTTTGCAAGCCCGCAGGCGATGGCGGCGTCGTCGCATGGCATCAGGACTATTCGTACTGGACCCGCACTAAGCCGATGGCGCATCTGACCGTTTGGATAGGTCTCGACGATTCAACTATGGAGAATGGCTGCGTTCACTACGTGCCGGGCTCACACCGCTGGCCGCTGTTGCCGACGACCGATTTGGCCGGCGGGATGGAAGCAATTCGCGAGGTGCTCAGCGACGAGCAGCGCGAGCAGTTCCAGCCGGTCGCCTGCGAAATGAAAGCAGGAGAGGCGAGCTTTCATCACCCGCTGATGCTGCACGGCAGCTACGAAAATCGCAGTCCACGCCCCCGACGTGCCGTGGTAATCAATCTCTTTCGTGACGGCGTCGTCAGCGACCAGGACGAGGCGATGCTGGCGGGCACCAAGGCGATTCCACGCGGTGAAAAAATGGACGGGCAATTCCATCCATTGTTGTTTGAGAGTCGCGAGTCCTGAGTCGCGAATCGCGAGAAAATGCTCCTTTGCTCAAAACTCGCGACTCGAAACTCAAGACTCGTTTGTACCCGAGAGAGGATTTGAACCTCCACCCACTTGCGTGGACATGGACCTGAACCATGCGCGTCTGCCAATTCCGCCACTCGGGCTCAAGAGCAGTTAGCATCTAGCTCTTAGCTCTCAGTCGTTAGCTTGGCAAACCATGTTCGAAATTGCAAGTGGACCGTCAACTCAAGGAAGAAGATGGAAGGATGAAGGCGGAACCCCTTCCTCCTTCCACCTTCTTCCCTCCGCCTTAGTTTAGTACCTCGTCATCCCTGGCTCGATCTCCTGGGCCCAAACGTCGATGCCGCCGGCCATGGATTGAGCGTTGGTGTAGCCCTGTTGGCGCAGCCAGTTGGCTACTCGCAGGCTACGGCCGCCGTGGTGGCAATGAACAACGATTGCGCCGTCTTTGTGGTCGGCCAGTTCCTCATGCCGCGTCTCCAGCTCGCTCATCGGCAGGAGTTGGGCGTCGCCGATGGCGACCAGGTCGTACTCGTCCTGCTCACGGCAATCCAACAGCAGAAAATCCTCGCCTGCGTCGAGTTTCGCTTTGACGTCTGCGCAGGTGATTTCGAGTTCGGGCGTGGTCATGTGGACTCTCTTTGGTTTGCCGAGGGCGGGTTGGCACGCTGTACGTTCAGCGGATCCGACTCCCTTAGGGTCGCGGCTGGTTTTTTCGTTGGGCGGCGTATGGGATCGAGAACGGATGGACCGGAACACGGCTATAAAAAAATAGCTGGCACCGCCAAAGCGGCACCAGCTACGTTCATGCCATTTACTGGATTCGCGACTACAGGCTCGTCACGTCGACAACTTCGCCACCTGCGCGGGTGACGATGTGCAGGTAGGTCACAGGAGCAATGTCCTCCTGAATACTCGAGCCGTGTCCGTCAGCCCAACCGTGCAATATCGTGCCGGGATGCGCGGAACTAGGTCCCCAAATACGCTCGGCTTGCGTTCCACTGCCAGTGCCGTGGGCGAAAGTACGATCGTAGTACATCCAATCTTCCTTGGTGGTGGCTCGTCTGACTTCCTGACCTACGTTCAGGTTACATTCGCCCTCCAGTGGATCAGCAGGCGTGCCGTACATCAGAACTGCCGGCGAGCCGGCCACTGCGGGAGCTGGCTTGCCGACCTGAGCATAGTTGGGGCTACCTGCACCGATTTTCGAGGCGACGACATAAGTCGACAGGCCACTGATCCAAGACGCGTACTGCTCTTCCCGTGATTCGGCGAACACGACCGTGTTGGACGTCCCGTCTCGGAAGCCCGCTTGACCGAAGGTGCCGAAGATACCAGCAACTCTCGATGCCAGGGCACCCGTTCCGCTACCGACGCCACCTGCACCGGTGAACACCAACGCGCCATTGCCGCCCAGCTTCTTCGGGGTACTACCATTGCTGCCACTGTAGCTGTTGTACAAGGAACCCGACGGTGCCCTTGAACCATCGCGGGCTGTGGCCGCGCCATCTTCGTTGTAGTGAGTCGCAGGAATCGCGACGTAGGTGCCTACGGCCACGTTGGCAATGCCGTAAATCTGCTGCGAGCTCTTGCAGGTTTCGCTGCCGGGGTAGCTGGGGCACACCAACGACTCGATGATCTGCTGAGCCGCTGCTGGCAGTGTCGAAGCTCCAGCGGCTGGGGCGGTGTCCACAATCGCGATTGCTTCGTCACCCATGGCGCGGAACGGCCCAATTTTCAGGTTCTGCGAGCCACCTGGGAATGCGGTTACAGTTGTGCCAGTGGTCGTCGCTTGGGTGCTCTTAACCCGGTCGTAGATGTTGCCTTGCTCCATTTGCGGCAGCACCTGGAAAATCCAACTGTAGCCGTCGCCACGTCGCGCGTTGGGAGCGACATTGTTTGTCGAGTCAGACATCTCACCGGCCGTCGAATCGGGCACGTAGGGCGCCGTGGAAGCCGATGGGTACTTCTTGCGCGACTCTTCGAACGTGAGAATGGCCAAACTCAGCTGCTTGATGTTATTCAAGCAAGAGTTACGACGAGCAGCTTCGCGAGCTGCTTGCACAGCGGGTAGCAACAGCGCTACCAGCACGCCGATGATGGCAATCACCACCAGCAGTTCGACAAGAGTAAACCCTTGCCTTCTCGTGATCTTCGCATCCATTTTGATGCCTCCTTCAGGAAAGAAAAAATAAAACGACAATAAATGACTTTCCGCCAATCGGCGGTTGTCCCAGGTTGCGAGTGGAATCAGCCGCCTGGGGACACGGCCAAATTGATTGCCAATTCTTTCGACCGCGACCTCGCAAGCTTGGGCTGCGTAAGCAACGCACTTATCACAGCCTCCACTCAGGGAAACAGTACGCGTTGGTCAACTAGCCTCAGCGCCCTTAAAATCTTTCCAGCGTTCGACCAGATCATCGCATGCGAGCGAAAACGAACTTTGCAAGGGGAAGTGAACCGCATTTACAGTGCACTTCGCACGGCCATGCTCAGATTAACGTGCTCACCTACTTGAATAGCCAAACAAATGAAAAGACCATCAGAGTCTCCCAGTGCTCCAGGGACCCGAATATGTCCATAGTTTACGCCAGAAAACGCTATGCTGTCAATCTGCTAAACCAATTCTGCTCCGAGACTTAGCCATATTTCGAGCCATTTTGCCGTTAATGTAACTTGGCAGATTCGCAGCCACAAGGTGCGGAAAGTACGCACGCGGACCTCACAATTACGCAAATTCGCACGATCTAGCGATGCTCAGCCAATACGACACGACGCGAACACGCATATCCCTGATGACCATTATAGATCGACGCTCTTCCCAAGCATGACTGCACAAGTACACGTCATCACCGGTCCCGCGCGCTGCGGCAAGACGCAACTGCTGCTGGACACTTACCGCCACCAGCTTGGCGACCGCCGTCGAACTGGTCTGCCACAATGTTGTTGGCTCGGTCCTAATCAGGCGGCCATTGCGCGCCTGAAAGATGGGCTGCTGCAAACTGCCGAAGTCAGCGTACTTTGTCCCAACCTGTTCACCTTCGCCGGCTTCGCAGAATCGCTGATTGAGCAGAGCCGCCAGAAAATTCGCGCCATTTCGACAGTCCAGAAGCGGCGATTGTTGCGCCGTGTGATCCACAGTGCTCACCAACGAGGCGAACTGCAACACTTCGCTCAAGTCGCTGAAACGCCGGGCTTCGTAACGCAAGTGGACGAGGCGATTGCCGGTTTGAAACGCTCGGATGTATGGCCTGAACAATTCCATAAGTGGTGCCAGAATCGCCCGGCGAGCGACCGCAGCAACCGCGAGATCGCTCAAATTTATTTGGCCTATCAGCAGCAGCTTCATCAAGGCGATCTTTACGACACGGAAGGACGTTTTTGGGCTGCCCGAAGCATCCTGGCAGAATCCATTGGCGAACCGGTCCAACACTATGAACTCATCGTCGTTAACGGGTTCAACGACTTTACGACCGCTCAGTACGACATTCTGCGATTGCTTGCCGAGCGTTGCGATCGCACGCTGATTTCGCTGACCAACGAGCCATCACAGTCCTCAGATTCAAGCGGCGACAGCCAGCGGCGTCTACTGTTCGCTCGCACGACGCACACACTTGCCTGTCTGACCGAGCAATTCCCGCAGCTGCAAATCGAGTCGCCAAAGATACGCACGGCGAAGCCCAACACACTCCAAGATTTGCAGCGACGGGTGTTTCGCGAGAGTAGCGTCAAAGTAGGTGGAGGCATCTTCGAAGGTATCGAAATCGTGGCCGCCGGCAGCGAGTTGGTCGAAATTGAAACCGTCGCGCAGGCGATCAAGCAACTTCTTGTTACGACGTCGGCTCAGCCAGAAGAAATCGTCGTCGTGCATCGGGGCGGTGATGAAGCAGCCACGCGCATCAACGTGGTATTTACGGATTTCGGGATTCCCTACCAGACCGAGTCTCGCCCGCGTTTGGAGACCCAGCCCTTGGTGCGCACTTTGCAGACGGTGCTCCGACTGGAACTGGAGGATTGGCCGTTTCAAGCCCTGCTAGAGGTAGTCGGCAATCGATTGCTCACTCGATTGGACAGTCTGGAATACAGCGCGCAGTCGTTCGACACGCGCACACGCGTCGCACTGGAGAGCCGTATTCGCGCGGCGCAAATACCTGCTGGCAAGAACTCGCTGTTTCAGCACCTGACCTACCGTCTGGAGCATCCGCACACCGACGATTCCAGCGTAGCTAACAAACGCACGTCGCAAGTGTACGCCGCTTTGCAGGGCCTCGGAGAACTCAAAGCGATCCTTGAAGCGTTACCGGAGCGAGGCCCAATCAATAGTTGGCTGAAAGCGATCGAGCATTTGCTGATCCGACTCGGCGTATTCGAATCTCCCACCCAACGAACGCCCGAAGCCGCGACCTGGCGCTGTCTGCGCCGAGGGCTGCGCGAGGTGGAAGCGGCCGACAGTTGGATCGGGACGGAGCAGTTATTGACGCTTGCCGATTTTCAGGAACTGCTTGCGGCCGTCGCCACTGAGCAGAAGGTACCGTCGACTCGCGATGGGGTTGGCAGAGTCCAAGTCCTTTCGGCCGAATCGGCACGCAAGACGCCGACCAAGCACTTGTTCTTGGCGGGGCTGAGCGAGCAGGCGTTTTCCGCCAGCGAAACTCAAACAACTGCCGATGACCCAGCAAACGCCAGCGCTCTTCCAGAGTTGCCTGGGGAAGCGCCGCTAGCGATGGTTTCGGCAAGCGATTCCAAGCTCCTGTTCTACGAGCTTGTGACGCGTCCGACCGAGAGTCTCACGCTCAGCTATCCGTCACTCGACGCGAAAGCGCAGCCGCTGCCACCCAGCCCTTTGATCGACGAGTTGCTGCGCAGCGTTGGGCCCGACCGCGTTACGAGGCGAATGCTCACGCCAGGGCAATCGACTGGGGACCAGCCATCGCCGCTGAGCCGTGGCGACTTCCGACGCGCTGCGGTGCGGCAGGCGCTGGACGGCAAACCGCGTTGGCTGACTGGCATGATCTCCGATCCTCGGTTCGTCCGCGCGGGCAGCTCGGTTTTGGGAGGCGTTGAGTGCGTTGCCCGGCGGGCACAGCGAGATGGCTTTGGCGAGTACGAAGGCCTGGTCCACGGAGAGGCCGCCCGCGCGACACTTGCACGGCGGTTCGATGCTGCCCATCTCTGGAGCCCTAGCCGTTTGGAGAACTATTCGGCCTGCCCGTTCCGTTTTTTTGCCGAGCAGCTGTTGCGCCTGAGTCCGATCAACGAGCTGGCGCTCAGCAACGATGCGCGCCGACGCGGGAGCTTACTGCACCAAGTGTTGGCGACCGTCCACGAGGAGTTGAGTCGCCAACGCCCCGAAGCCCCGTCCAGTGATACCGAGTGTGATTCCGAGGCGGACGACCTGGTCCAGCGATTCATGAGCGCCCTGGAGGCGGCCATCAAGTCGAAGCCATTGAGCGGCATTGACCGATCCTTGCAAGAGATCGAACGGCGTGAGATCGCCGCGTGGGCTCCCAGCTATGCCGAGCAAGAACTGAATTATCGCAAACTCTGGAACGAGTTCGACGTGCCGCCGCGACCGGCGCACTTTGAAGTACGCTTCGGACCAGAAACACGCGGCAGTTCCGACGATGCCGCCGACCCCGCCTCGACCGAAGTGCCCTTTGAACTGGAACTCGGCGACGAGCGGATCCTATTGACTGGGCAGATCGATCGCGTGGATATCGGACACGTGCACGGTGTGACGGTCCTCAATATCATCGACTACAAGTCGGGCAAAGAAGTGCAGTTGAGCGAGGATAAGGTCCGCTCGGGCCATCAACTGCAACTGCCGTTGTACGCGCTGGCCGCGGAACGCCTACTACTCGCCGACCGCCAGGCGATGACGTTGGCAACTGGCTACTGGAGCATTCGCGGCAAAGGATTTCATGCGAAGAAAGGCGGCTTCTTGCAAGTACGCGAACTGGACGGCGAAACGCTCGGCGCCTCGCAACAGTGGCGTGCGCTCCAACCCGACATCTTGTCACGCGTTCAGGAGATCATCCACGGGATCCGGCAAGGAGATTTCCCCGTCTACAATCAGGACGAGCAGTGCACGCGCGGCTGCGAGTTGAGCACAATCTGTCGGATTGGACAGATACGCAGCCTCGAAAAGACTTGGATACCCAGCGAAAGAGATTCTTAGGCGTCAAGGGCGACGCTTCCATGGATGCCGGAGCGCTGTCGATCTGCCCGTCGGTGGTCGGCACTCTCGGTTCGCCGCTCGACCAGCTATACTCGCGTTGTGCTGTGCGACTCTGTGCGTAGCATCGATGCATTTGGGGAATCAATGAGTGATCCGCCTGCCAATCTGACCTCCGAACAGGCAGCCGCACTTGCGGCGCACGACCGTAGCGTTTCGTTGGCGGCGGGGGCCGGTTGTGGTAAGACGTTTGTGCTCACCGAGCGCTATCTGTCCTATCTCGACGTTCGGCAGCTGCAGCCCTCGGCCGAATTGTCGGAGTTGGTCGCGATAACCTTCACCGATGCGGCCGCTCGTGAGATGCGCGACCGCATTCGCAGGCGTTGCTACGAGCGATTACAAGCGGCCGACGACGTCGGTGAACGAGCTGCCTGGCAGCAGCTGATTTCCACGCTGGATGGAGCGCGCATCAGCACCATTCACTCATTCTGTGCAAAACTTCTGCGCAGCCATGCGGCCGAGGCGGGGCTGGATCCGCGTTTTGAGTTACTTGATCCGCCCACCGCCGAGCTGCTCCGCCTGCAATGCCTGGACGATCATCTGCGGCAGCTACTGGCAGATAGTGATGAGCGGTTAATTCAGCTAGCTACCCATTTCGGTCTGCGTAGCCTACGCGACGACATCGCCGACCTGCTGGGCGACGACATCGCGGAGTTCTCTGCCCGTTGGCGAAACGCGACCCCAGAGCAACTGGTCGCAAACTGGCGAGAAAACTACGACACACAGATCGCGCCGGCGGCGATTTCGATTATGCACGCCAGCGAGCCGGTCCAGCGTCTGCGTGAGCTTTGTGAGACGGCGACCGTCACGAAAGCGAAGTTCAAGTCTCAAACCGCCGCGATATTAGATTTGTTGGCAGGCTTCAACACCCATGACAAACCCTCCGCAGCCGTCAAGCGGTTGCGTTCACTGGCGGTGGTCCAAGGTGTCTGCACGGTAAAAGACTGGGATGATGCAGAGGACTATCAAGAGTATCAGCAGGTATGTACGGCGGTCCGAGAATTGATAGACCGTAGCGTTCTGATGCAGCCACTCGCCGACGAGCCCATGCACCAAGCGGCGGCGATCGGCCTCGAGCTATTGGAGCTGGTCGCGCAAGTCGAACAGCGGTACAGCCAACTCAAGCAGCAACGCAACGCACTGGAGTTCGACGATCTGCTGCGCCGCACCCAGGTGTTGCTGACCGACCAACGTTATCCCCAATTGCAACACGACCTCACGCGCAGCACGCAGCTGCTGATGGTCGATGAGTTTCAGGATACGGACCCACTACAGGTTGCGATTGTCAAAGCCCTCCGTGGAGACGACTGGGCGGAGCAAGGACTGTTTGTAGTCGGTGATTTCAAACAATCGATCTACCGCTTCCGTGGGGCGGAGCCTCAAGTGTCGAGCGAACTTCGTGCCATGTTGCCTGCGGAGAGTCGGTTGTCGCTGACGACCAACTTTCGCAGTCAGCCGGCAATCCTCGACTTTGTGAATGCCTTGTTCCACGATGCGTTCTCCGAAGGCTACCAGCCACTAACGGCGCACCGCGAACAAAGGACACCGACCCCCGCGATCGAATTCCTGTGGTCCGAACTAACCCAGACCGACGACGAGAGCGAAGAGCGCAATCTCGGTCGCGCGGCGCGCGGACGCATGCAAGAGGCACGTTACCTTGCGCGTCGACTGGCGCAGTTGCTGGATGAAGGCCGTCCGCTGGTGGTCGACGTCAATGAGCACGGAGAGGAAGCGGCGCGGCCCCTGCAGTTGGGCGACATTGCCATTCTACTGCGCTCGCTGAGCGACGTCCCGCTGTACGAAGAAGCGCTACGCGAGTACGGACTCGATTACTACCTGGCCGGGGGACACGCCTTTTACGCGCAGCAAGAGATCTACGACGTCTTGCATCTGCTCCGCGCAATCGCCAGCCCACTGGACGACCTCAGTCTGGCCGGTGTGCTGCGGAGCCCGATGTTCGCACTCACTGACGAGTCGTTGTTCTGGTTGGCGGACCAGAGTGATTCGCTCAACGCGGGGCTGTTCTCGGAATCGCTGCCGGAGGAACTCTCGCCGGCGGAACGTGCCAAAGTGCTGCGTGCCGCCTCGACGATTGCGGAGTTGCGGCAGCAGAAGGACCGTATGCTTGTGGCGGAACTGCTCAGTCAGGCGATTGCTGCAACCGGCTACGATGCCACGCTGCTGACGGAATTTTTGGGCGAGCGAAAATGGGCCAACGTGCAAAAACTGATCGAGCAGGCGCGCACCCTCGACCGCACGCGACCGGGCGACCTGCATGGCTTCGTTACGCAGTTGTCTGAGTTCGTTGTGCGTACGCCGAAGGAGCCGTTGGCGGCCACCAGTGCCGAGGGTGACGTGATACGCATCATGACGATTCACTACGCCAAGGGATTGGAGTTTCCTGTCGTGGTGGTGCCCGACCTCGACCGCAAACATCACCCTGGGGCTCATCGTCCCGTGTTCGACATGCAGCTCGGGCCGTTGGTGCAATCAACCGAGAAGAAGGACATCGTCGGTTGGGATCTCCATCAGTTCGTCGAGCGCGAGCACGATCGCGAAGAACGCAAGCGGTTGCTCTATGTCGCTTGCACGCGTGCAGCCGACTACTTGTTGCTCTCCAGCAGTGTTGACAATCTCGACAAGCCCAGCAGTGAATGGATGAAGTGGATTAACGAGCATTTCGCCCTGGCCGATGGCACGTTGCAACAGGAGTTGCCGCCAGGATATCGCACCCCGGAGATTCTGGTCACGACCTCGCCGCCAACGACGGATCGCAAACCGCTTGGCCCCGCGCGAGGTGCCGACCTGGAAAAACTGATTGCCGAGACTCACGACTTCGCTGAAGCGGGAAAAGGCGTTGTTCCCGAAGGGGTTCGAGCAGTGCCGGCAAATTCGGCGGCCAGAAAGCGATTCTCATTCTCTCGCCTGTCGGGGCAACTACTGGCTACGGACACAGCACGCGAAGGGGCTGTTGAAGCCGAGGATGCCTTTGAGGATGAACCAACCACCGACGCGCGAGGACGCGGATCGTTGGTCCACGCGGTGCTCGAGCGTGTCGACTTTGCCAATCCGGGTGATGAGGTAGCGTCGTTGTGCCAGCAGCTGGCCCCCAAGTACGTCGAAGATCAATGGGAACAAGCGGCGACCGACGCGGCGGAGCTGGTGCGACGTTTTCTGGCCAGCTCTCGCGCCGCGGAGCTAGCCGCCGCGGACAACGTGCATCGCGAAGTGGAATTCGTGTTGCCGTGGCCACTGGGGGAACAACCGTACCAGGGCCGCTACCTCCACGGGTTTATCGATTGCCTGTACCAAGACACCGCAGGTGGTTGGCACGTGCTAGACTACAAATCGAACCATGTCGGCCCGGAGGGTGTCGCTCAACTGGCGGAGAAATACGTCCTGCAGATGTTCGTCTATCACCTGGCCTGCGAACGATCGCTCGGCATCACTCCGGTCGAAACGGTTTTGCATTTCCTCCGCCCCAGTGTGGACCACTTTTTTTCATTGGAGGAACTTTCGCTGTCGCGATGGACCGAAACGCTCAATCAGGCAATTGCCAAGCAGTTGGCGCCGGTCGCAACGACGTAACAAGACCGTATGGACAATCCGGACACACAACGCGAATTCGCCAGGCAGGTCGTCAAGAAGCTGCGTGATGCAGGCCACCAGGCCCTCTGGGCTGGCGGCTGCGTACGCGATGAGTTACTAGGACGAACGCCGAAAGATTACGACGTCGCGACCAGCGCGCTTCCCGAGCAGGTGCGCGAATTGTTTGGCCGCAAGCGAACGTTGGCGATCGGCGCGTCGTTTGGCGTGATTTCGGTCTTGGGTGGCAAGCAGCGTGAGCCGATTGAGGTCGCCACGTTTCGCAGCGATGGCGACTACCTCGACGGGCGACATCCCACCGAGGTGACCTTCACTTCCGCCGAAGAAGATGCCCAGCGGCGCGACTTCACGATCAACGGACTGTTCTTCGATCCACTCGAGCAGCAGCTCATCGACTACGTTAGCGGTGAGCAGGACCTGCAAGCGGGTGTCGTCCGCGCGATCGGCGACGCATCGGCTCGTTTCGCGGAAGACAAGCTGCGCATGCTCCGCGCCGTCCGGTTTGCGACAACTTTTCGCTTTTCGATTGACGCCTCGACCCAAGCGGCCATCCAATCGATGGCCCCGGAGGTAACGGTCGTTAGCGCTGAGCGCATCGGCGTTGAGCTGAGCAAGATTTTACAAAGCACGCAGCGAGCCCGAGGTTTGGAACTGTTGCGCGATACGGGGCTGTTGAAATCCCTGTTTCCAATGCTTGACGAATTGGCACAGCGAGACGAAGCGGCTTGGCGAGTTCTCATCGCGCGGCTGGAGGCGCTCGAAACTGAATCGATGTCGGTGGCGTTTGCAGCGCTGTTCTGCGACACGCAAGACGTGCAACTGGTCGGCGAGTACGGCCGCGGCTTTCGCTTCACCAACAAAGAAATCGACCGTGCCGGTTGGCTCGTTGAGAAGCTCCTGGTTGCACGCGACGCCGACCGTCTGCCTTGGCCGCGACTTCAACGAGTCCTAGTGCACGACGGCGCAGCCGACTTGCTCAAGCTTGCAGAAGCAACCTGGGGAAACGATCACCCTGGCGTACGAACATGTCGTGAGCGTCTGGCCTGGCCTGCCGATCAACTTGATCCGACGCCACTGATCACCGGCGACGATTTGGTCGCCCACGGTCTGCGTCCCGGGAAACACTTTGGCGAGTTGCTGGACCACCTACGCGACTTGCAGCTGGAGGGAAAACTCGACTCCGCGGACGAGGCACTGGTGGTCGCCGACCAATGGGTGCGACAAAACGCACCACGGTAATTTGCCGCTAGACGAACGTCCGCGCGAGGCTTACCATCGGGGAATTACTCGTTCACAGATTCAAACGGAGACATGAGAACGTGCAACTCCCTGACGCACTCAATTCGCTCGGCCCGATCGTTGCGGCGATGACACCGGGCGACATCATCGGAATCATCTCGCGTGTGCTCCACATCTTGTCCGCGATTATTCTAGTCGGCGGACTGTTTTACATTCGCTCGATTCTCTTCCCTGCCGGCATCGACGCCTGTTACGCCGGCCGCCGCCAAATCTGGGCCAAGTGGGTCGGCATGGCAACCGGATTTCTGTTGATAAGCGGAGTTTACAACGTAATCACAGTTTTTGGCGACGCAAAAGCTGCCGACGTGAAGATTCCTGTCACGTATCACATCCTGTTGACCGTCAAGTTGCTGCTGGCATTTCTTGTGATGTTCATTGCGGCCATCCTCGCGGGCAAGACCGACGCGGCCGAACGATTTCGCGGCAACATGGGCAGATGGCTGAACATCGGCTGGCTCGCTGCCATGGCGATCATCGTCATCGCCGCCATTCTGCGTACGATGCACTAGACACACCCGACGCCTGCTCCTCAATTCACAACGCAACTGAAACTTCAATGGACAAAAAAGCAAAGAAACGCATCGAAGTCTTGCGAAAAAAAATCTCCCAGACGCAACAGTTGTTGGCGGCAGCCAAGCAACAGCCCGACGATCCCGAAGAGCCCGCGCGGCTGCAGGCGGAAATCGACAAAATGCAGGAAGAAATGCAGAAGCTAAAGGCGTCGTAATTGGCGCTTAACGGGTAAGCTATTGGGTCACCGCAGGTTCCTGTCGGCTGGCGACCTGAGTTACGTTGCTCGCCTCTTCCACGACGTCATCAGCGTATTGTGTTCCGCTAGGCACGACCCCAAGAATCTCGCCCAGCTCGATTGCTTCGTCGCAAGTGGCCCCATCCCAACACTCGGACGTATAGCGATCGGCAAACATGGCATCGGAATCAGCTTCTTTGCCGTAAATCGAATCGAGCGTGGCGATAGCAACGCTCTGCGTGTCCGTCATATCCAGAAAGCTGATGGTCGAAAACTGATCGTCGACGGGCCAGTCGTCTAATTGCAGATCATCCCATGCCCTGATGGGTGGAGGCGACTTTAGCTCGCGGCTCGAACCACCGAAAAAGTCGGCTGGACGCGACGAACTCAGCAGCGGGAGTTGCGGTGGTTGGGCGTTTACGTCAACGACCGCGCTCGGCGCGGCGGTGAATGCTGGCGCGTTACGAGGCGTCTCGCGAAACGCCAAGGCCAACACCGACGCCAGCGCTGCGGGGTCGGCGTCGGCCGCATTCAGTGAACTCTCTAGATGGCAGAAATCCAACTCAGTCAGTTCTGCACCCGCCAATACATCAATTGCGTCCAGCTGCTGATCATCGCTCAACGTCTCCCCAGGCATCGCAAGTCGCACCGAGTAGGTACTGGGCAGCAGATCGGCAAACTCGTAAGCGCCCTGCGGGTCCGTCGTCGTTTCTTCCAGAAACGTCCCAGACGCGTCTAACAGGTGCAGCCGCACAGCGTCCAGTCCAATGACATGCTCGTGGTCGGCACATCCCGCGTCTGCCGGCGCGGAGAAGACGCTCCCGCTGATGCTGCCCGTCGGTCCGCCCGGCGATACCATCGGCGGGGCTATCCCGCCTAGCGGCACATCCGCTGCCAGCATAACACGCGGCTCCATGTGCTCGAACACGCATCGACGCGCGCGCCGCCTCTCCTGCGAATACCGTCTTCCAGACAAGTGCGGCGTGCTAACTTGGATATCCACGGACCATGCCTCTCGCGATCAAAATCTAACAACCGGTCGTCGTTAGACCTGTATCGTCGGCAGACGGCTAACATCCCAAGTCGCAGAGCGTCAACCTCGCAAATCGTCGCAGCTTGCCCAGCCGGCATGATCGGCGCAAGCGTTTAGGTGGGGCGACGTGAAGTGGTTAGCTGAAGCGGCTGCGCTACATCCATCCCTAGTTGGATCGACCGTCGGCACGAACGTTAGCAAAGATCCCATCCCGTGCTCATTCTGACTGTTTACGTCAACACCTGAAGCCAGCACTTCCGTGACTCGACCTATGTCGCCGTCCTGACTGGCACGGACTAAGTCCGCGGAATTGAAAGGCATGACGTTACCTCGGGCTTGGATGAAGACCTGAATTTACGTCAGTAGCTGAAGTGGTGCTATCCTGCTCAAGAGGTCAGGGAAGATGGAAGGCGCAACCCCGCGGCATCTCAGATTGCCGGTCCTACCCAGAAGCAGGTTTTCGGAAGGCCCAATCGTCAGATCCGTGAAGCGATTGGACGTCAACAAGAGCGCGAGACCTCAGTGTTCGACCGATGATACCGCATAGCCTCAAACGCATGGTTTGACGACGATGTCGTGCAACCGAGAAGCGCACTGCCGCTAGTGCGCATCCTTCGCAACTTGTGTATGTGTGTCCGATCGAGTACCGCTCCACCAACGTGCAGAAGTCGCCGACGGTATGAGTTTCTCCTCTGCCGCTTGCGGCAAAGGCGCCCAGGTCGGCTGTTGCCGCCAACCTGGGCTACCACTTGAGTTCGGTCAGGTGCCGCGGTATTGTCCGTCAAGATGCGGTCTTTGCAGAATTAAGCATAGTATTGGTGCCACGCCAACGCAGATCGAACTAGGCTCAGGAACGGATGCTACGCGGAAGCCTAGCCCGAATGTGGGGAGGCCGCCAACCTGATTGTCGGACCGTAGCCCAATTGAGTTGCTGTTCCATGATCCACCACGAAACCCGCGTAGGTTTGATTCTAAGACTGCCTCATTCCACTCCGAAACGTTGCCCCCCTGGTCGAACGTGCCGTAAAAGCTAGCGCTGTTCGGGCCAGCCGAACCGACGGTCGTCAAAATGCCGTCCCAAGGCCGGGCAAAATCATAGTTTGCTACGTCGGCACCCGGGTTGCTGATATCGCCGACATTGTTAGCCGTAGCGAGGGTGGGTGCAGTGTTACTTGCGGTTGGGTAGAGCCAGTAGTCGTCAGAGTCGCCTCCCTGGCCTGCTGGCTGGTGGTACGCTGCTTTATACCACTCGTCTTCGCTGGGGATCCAAAAGCGAGCCTCGGCGGAGCGAACCTCGCTCACGCCGTTGTCAATTGTGTAGACGCCAGTTTCGGTACCAGCGACACTTTGGCCGTTATGCAGCCAGTTGACGAAACGCATCGCGTCAAAGAATGAAACGTAGGTTACAGGCTTGTCCGCCATGTTCGCCTTCGTCACATACGAATAACTGCCTGGCTGGCCATTACGTGTGATCCCACCAATTGAGTTGAAGTCCATGCGATTGTCGTAGAGCGTGGGATCATCACCCCCGAAGTCATCAGTTGATGCCACGGCGTTCAGGAATGCGGTGTATTGTGCATTAGTCACCTCTGTCTTGCTGATCGAGTAATTGTAAGGTACCGAACCCAAGCCAGTCATCGGATCGGCTGCGTTGCCAGCATTCCCAACATGCGCAAACTCGAACCCAACCGTTGCCGCGCTAGTAAATGATGCGAGCATAACTGCCGTCAGTGCGTAGGATAGAATTGTACGAATTAAGTTCATTAGTCTTGCTCCATGTGTGACGGATAATTGTAAGATTATTGCAGAATGTGGATCGGTTGGCCGGGAGATAGTTGCGAGGAGTTGCAAAACCGGAAAGGGTACCTTTGACACATATTTCTCTCTTCAACTTGCAATCAATGCCCGGTCAAATGTAACTTCCAGATCAATTATATCATTGTGAAGAGCGAGAAGTGATTCGCTCAGGATACTGCTAACAGCCTGTGGGTAGTTCAGACTGAGATCGCTGAATGCGCCATCGATCACAGACGTTAAGGTGCCGGACGGCTCTACCTCTTGCAAAAATTCTGCTGCAAAACGGGCGTCAGTGATATCAATCAAAGGCACAGTAAAGAGTGCCCAAGCGTTATCTGCAATAGGGTTTCTAGACTGGACCCCACCGGGGTTGGCTGATAGCGCATAGAACGCAGACCAGATGGCTAGATCCTTTGCGTCGACATCTTCGTCAGCGTCACTGTCGCCGATTGCGAGAATTGCGGCAGTCGACAGGGAGAAACCCCTTTGCCATATCAGGAAGTCGAGACCGTTTACATGTCCGTCCTGATTGAAATCGCCTGTCGGCGGCACCTGAACTTCATAGGCACCAATGTCAAGCCGCCCACCAACAACTCTGTCGTAACGCTCCCCACGCTGATCGTGTAGCAGAGTCGTTCCAACGCCCGCCATTGCGGCAGGATCACCGGCATCGAGGGCTGGGCTTCCGGGCATTAGTGCGTGGACGAGAGTGCCTCCACTCATCTCTAACGGGCCCAGCTGCGCGTCAGTATTAGGCATGTCGCCTGGACTCGAGAGATTGCCTGTGTCATCGTTGCTAATGTTGTATCCAAACGATGAATTGATACCACCGGAGTACGCAAATAGATTTGTTTCCGGTCCTTCTGAGAAGAAGACTGAATTCTGGTAACTTGTCTCAGCAGAAACTCCACCCGTACCCAGTAGCGTCGTGAACGCTTCTCCGAAACGCGCCGAATTATTTGCCATCGTGACGTTTCGCAACGACACGGATGCAGTCTGACCATTGAAGGCAAAGTTGCCGAACCCACCGCCCCCCGCTGTTGATCCCGATTCTTCAACCGTATTGCCGCTAAATGTGGAGTTGGTGATTGTGGCGTTTGTCCCTTCAAAGTTGATGCCGCCGGCTTGGTTACCTGCCGTATTGTTGAGAACCGTGGATCGAACCATTCGAAGCGTTCCTCGCGCGCTGGATATTCCGCCTCCGGCTGTGCCCGCGTAACTATCGCGGATTACGCTATCTTCGATTGTAAGATCGTGGCCGGGAAAAGCGAAAATTGCTCCGCCAGATCCTGGTGTATAGCCGTTGCTTATATCGAGCCGTCGGAGGACATAAGTGTTTGTTGTAAATATGAAAACTTCTGAGTTGTCCCCGGCGCTGATAGTTAGATTGTCTGCGCTTGAACCATCAATCGTCAAATCGAAGCTGACAGCTACTGCTCCGGTAGTGAGAGTAATAGTTTCACCAGTTAGTACTTCATCAAAAACAATCGTATCGTGAGATTGGCGTTCATTCGCTTGACGCACTGCTGCTCGTAAAGAACCTTCGCCATCGTCGTTGCTATTGGTGACCGTTAGCACGGCTAGCAAGCGACGTGACTCAAGTGATTCGTATCGTAGTATGCGATATTGAGGCGAATGAGATGTCGGCATTTTGCTTTTATCGAAGCGAAACATCGGAAACTCTGTCGCGTCTACCTTGCTTGACGCAACCTCTTGCAATCTCGTGAAGCGTCACACCTCATGAGAGACGTCTACTGCTGCCCGCAGTGGCAACGAGGACACCATCCCATAGAATGGTCTCAACTAATTCTGATCTACCCTAGATAGGGTAACCTTACCATAAGCGGATGTAAAACACATCAGCTCGATCTTCCTGCGGCAATCCGATGGCACCAGGCAAGCCTGGTGCGGATCCCAGTTGGTGGAAATGCGGTCGGTTGGCTTCACCGACCGACGCTAGAAGGTAGCAGTGTCCAGCGTCTGCGAGTCCGTTGCGAATCCCTTCTCTGCTGGAATCTGATGTGACCCCGATTGAGGAAATCGAAACGGTCAGTGAGTTGCAAGTCCTACTGGACGATCGACGCTTCAAGTGTCTTTGGGCCTAAACAATATGAACCCTGATTGTTCCACCCATAAACATTGCAGTGACACTTTAATGGGGCAGCATCCGTGACTCCCTGCAGCTCCAAGTGAAACTCCACTGTGCCAGTGTACGAACTATAAAGACCAAGTTCGTTTTCATGCCAATGCCCTGTCGGATAAGTGACATCTACAGGAAAGTCCTTTCCATCCGACGTGCTCACTTTGATTGTTGTCTCTCTACCTGCAAATAAATCATCTCCCACCGGATTCCCGCCTACCTCGACGTGCTTATGAAGTATCAATCGTACTACAACTGCAACGTTTCCGTCTGGCATTTTCTTGGTTGATACGACCTCGATTGCTGCCCATTCCTCATCGCGAGTCAATCGATTGCCTACATTGTTGGAGTAAGCGTATGAAAAATCGAAAACTGGCGAGTCAACCATTTTCTGCTCGCCTTCACTTACTTTTGTTGCGTCATCCGTCGCAAGTTCTTCACTGGATGACGGTGAGTGCTGTCGCTGCGAACATCCCGAGATGAGAAGGAGGCCGGTACAGCCTAAGCCAACTGCCGTTAACAGATTCATTGGGAAGTGAAGCATCGATGACACCCCTAATAGTGAAGTCATGTAGAAGACAATAGCCACTACGAGCATTGTACAGCGTTGGTCCGGCATGAGAACGTCGACATGCCTTCAAGTATCCAACGTGCCACTTTTCATTCTTCCGACAACGGCTAAGCCGCGGTGTGTAGAAGAACTAGCGGGTTGATTTTCAAATGGCCTCAATAACGCTAGAACGGCACATCAATTCAGCAGATCCCCATTCTGAGATTCAAGCGGTGTGAACCTTGCGTGAACCCTTCTTTGATGGAATCTTCGACCGATAGCATGACTCTACGAGCCGACGGTGAGAATGACAGAGAGTATCCTGCGCAGCGCATTCGACAGGAGTGGAATACCTCATGTAGAAACACTGTCTCGCGCCATCCCAAACCGCCCTGATCGGGCAGGTTCCACTCGCGATGCGGCACGGAAAAACCGGCAAAGATTGTTGATGAAATTGGGCCACGAGATTTGTTAGAATTGCACCTGGCGGGAGTATCCGCTTTTGGTCGTTGGCAACGCGAAAGTAAGATGCTTTCTAGCCCTACGTCCAATCGGGGGCGAGCCCGGAGTTTTGCTTGCGCTTATTGGCGGTCAGGAGCGGAAAAACAAGGGGTGCGGCGGAACCTTTTGCTCGACGAAAAGAAGTTCGCAGCGTTGAGCAGAACTAAACGCGATGCGCGCAGACGTTGAAGCAGCTACTTCCGCACCACGCGCACCGCGACGTCGTCGACCTGAGCTCGACCTAAGCCGCTGAGCGCAATGGTTACCGACACTTGGGCGTCGCTCGTGGCCGCGCGGATGACTTTGAAGGGTTGCCAGGCGGGGGCGTCTTGGATTCGCAGGGCCATCTCGGTGCCGCCAAAGGAATCGATAATCTGCAATCCGTCGACGCTTCCCACCAGGGGTTCGGGCAGTCGCGCGACGCCGGTGACTTCCAGCAGGTCGCCTTGGCGGACTTGCACGGGATGCGAAGTGATCCACACCGGAGCTGTGGGCACGATGGTCACAGGCGCGGTCGGGTCAATGGGACGGGCTTCGAGTTCGAGGCAATACGAACCGCTGTGCGGAGCATCGGGGGACAAACGCACCGTCGAGGTGATTCCATCGACGGTGAGTTGCTTGTGACGCCAACCGCTGTCGAGTAGCTGTGCCAGATCCTCGAAACCGCCACCTCGCAACAGATTGGTCGTGAGCGGAGCCCGCGCCAGAGTGCGTTGAAGTTTCAGCTGGTCGGCCAACGGAATTGAAACGTGGCTGATGGTTGCATTCCCAGTCGCTGGCGAAGCGGGTGCTTTGGCAAGCAGCGATTCCAGCGCCTGGTCAACGATCGCGTCGGCTGAATCCGCGTGCAGATAGGCGAGTGCGAAGCTGTTAGACTGCGTCGCCCGGTCGCAGGCGCCAAGTTCAGTTTGGACTTGGCGCAACAGAGACCGAGTTTGATTCATGTCGTCGGCGAGATGATCCAGGTGCAACGTGATGTCCACGGCTTGCTGCAATCTGAGTCCCACCAGTTCGCGACGGATCTTCGTGGCACGCGGAGCGATTCGACGCACGTACTGGGTGACCTGGGCGATTGCCTGGCGGTCGTCGGAGAGCAACAGGAAGGCATCGAGCGGTAGCTGTTCCAAGCTGATGCGAATGCCTCCGGTCACGCGCCGATGACGAACCCGTTCGACACCACCCAACGTGACGAGGAAGGCCTCCGAAGATTCACCGACGCCTGGCACGACGAACGAGACGGGTCCAGGCTCGCGGGGATGAACCTCGGACTGCATGCTCTGCGACCACCACACAGGCACGAGCAAGTGTGAACGCTCCGTCTGCAACACCAGCGCAGACAAGTCACTATGCGAAGCACGCGCGGAAGAGACCTGTCTGCCGGTCGCCAGCCAGGGTTCTGCCAGTTGCACCCGTAAATTCGTCAATTCGAGGGTCATCGCCCGACGCTTTGTGGCGGAGTCTTCCGCATCCAGGGGCGACTGCGACTCGAAGTAAAATCCGCTGGTTTTGGTGCCCAGAGCTGCCGAGAGCGAAGCGATCTGCTGGGCATAGCTGGCCTGAGTATGCTGAGCCTCCGCGGTACTCAGCGCCGCCAGCTGGAGGCGATACCGGGAACTTGGCTGCGTTTCGACCACAGTCCATGTAGGTGTGCCTGGCCGAGCCAGCTGCTGCCGCTGGGTAAGCCAGGCAGCATACTCGCGGATGGTCAGTTCGGTTCCCAAGAACGGTCGGCCGATGAGGATGACGTCGCTGATGCGGCTCGATTCAAGCGCATTGAGTTGCGGGGCGAGTACCGTGGGACGAGCGCCGATCGGATCGTATCGGGTAATGAGTCGTTCCCAGTTTTCGACCTGTTCCAGATCGCCGCTGGAAAGCAACTCGCCCAGATTCCACGCCAGGATGGAATTGTGTTTGGCGGTGATCGCCTTGGCAGATAGCAAGTCCGGAGGTGGAGGAGGACAGAATAGAGCCAAGCCCAGTCGTTCGGCCTGCTGTAGTTCCTGTTCGGTCGGCATGCGATCCATAGCAAGTGTGTTGAATCCCAACTGCCGCAGATTCTCGAAGGGCTCGCCCTGCCATTGAATGATGCGGGGAACGCGTACGCCTTGTTTCTTGGCGTTATGGGGCGATGTACTAGCAGATGCGAGACCCGGTCGCTGTAAACCGGGGGCTGAGGACCGGGGGGCTGTGAACTTGGGAATTCCCGCCGCTAGCGGCGCCGAATGGTTCGTAGTCACGACCCCGAAGGCACGGATGCGATCGACGAGCAACTCCGTGATGCCGGCCCCGCCGGGTGTCAGGAAAATGAGGTGCGAGACATATGCTCCGCGCTCATCGAGCGCCTGACGGTGTTTCGCCCGAGCGACTCGTGCATGGCTAGCCAGGTGCTGTGGGAGATTGTCGAGCGTCAACTGCTGCCAGCTGCGGCCTGCACTAATCATGCTTCCACGCACCAACAACGCGAAAGGTTGCCCCGTCGAAGCATTGATGGATCGTGGCAAGACGATCCGCGCGGCCAGTCGCACGCCGGTACGGTTGGAGCTCAGGTCGGCGCTGAGCCGAAGCTCACGGATTATGGGCGCCTTGCCAATTGCGTAGGCCACCTGTGCTGATTCTCCCGCTGGAGCTCGCAGTTGGATTCGTTCTGCACCTGAGCCGAACCGATAGCTCGCCCTGTCAATCGACCGCTGGGCGACTCTGAAGTTAGAACGACTGTCCAGTAGCTGCAACTTGGTACTGGCGCCGTCCATATTGTCTAGCAACGCCGGCGCTAACGCAGTTGCCGATGGCTGCGCCAGTGCATGGCCGCAGGGAAGCAGCGCCGCGAGCACGAAGAACAGAAATCGACCGCAATCAACGCAGGCAAGAATCTGTCGGGCGGAGCTGCAGAGTAGTCGCCTCGAACGTTGCATTTGATTACGATTGGGAGATAGGACTAGTTGCAGAAAAGTGTGCTAGGCGAGGTGCCGGGTGCCCGCAAACCTTTTCCACCGGAACACAGTACCTACATCCGGCCGGCCGACCTTTGCTGCCCGTTTCCCGAGGTCAACATGGACCGTTGACCCACCAAGTTGATGTAAGTCGCGCTTATATCAGGATTTCCGCGCATCAGCCAGTTCGATCTGTGGCGAAAAGGCCACATCATCACAGCTGAGCTAAAACTGCTATCGAGCCCGTTGATTCGCTGCAAGTCATTGCGATATAATTACTTGCGTCGGGCGGCTTGAGCAACTTGCTCAGTTCGGTATGCGCCATGCTTTTGAACGCGTCGACCTTCCATTTTTCCCGGAGACGCACCCATGAGTAACCCAACCGAGTCGTCCGCCACCACCGCTGAACAGATACCAGCCGACCTCCAAAAACTGGCCATCGCACTCCACGATATTCCCGATGAGTACGCTGCACAGTTGGCTCCGCTGGTCGACGCAGTGGTGGAAAGCACGAAGCGACGTCGACGTATCCTGACCCTCGTCCAAGACGCACTCGGTCAGCTTCGCCTCGACATGAAGTACCTCATGTTTGATCTTGAGGCCACGCGACGTGAACGTGACGATTATCGCCTGAAACTGGAGGAGTAGTGATACGGCGGCCAGAATTCGTCCACCAACCATATTGCTCGTTTCGAGGGACGGCAATGCTAGCGGTGGCGAAGTCGGAGATTGGCTGTGCGCTCGGACCTTGACCATGGTCAGGATTCAATCACACAAGATTCCCTCTACCTAGTGGCGTACATCGAAGTTATTTGCAGTTGGAGTTTGGGCGATCCCGCGACATGGCCACTGAATTGACCGCAGACGAACTCGCCCAACGCGCGCTCGACGTCAATATCGTGTCGGAGCGCGACATGCGATCCGTCTGGGGTGAACTTGGCACTCGCAACGTCGAATTCGAACAGTTCAAGCAATTGCTCGTGCGACGCGGTTTGGTGACCAACTTTCAGTTGGAACGGCTGCAACAGAACTTTCGTACCGGGTTCTTTTACGGTGAGTACAAAGTGCTGTACCTAGTTGGGGCAGGCACTTTCGCACGTGTCTACCGGGCCACACATCGCGACACCAACGAGTTGTTCGCTGTCAAAGTGTTGCGAAAGAGCAAGGCGGAAATCCCTGGCGAAGCGGATCTCTTCCGTCGTGAGGGTGAGTTGGGCATGAAGCTCAAACATCCCAACATCGTGGCGATCCACGAAGTTGCTTCGGAGGCCAGGTCGCACTATATCGTGATGGACTTCGTCGAAGGGCACAATCTACGCGACTTTTTCAAGGTGCGAGGAAAGTTTGAGCCCTTGGAAGCGAGCCGCATCACCTCAGGCATGCTCGCAGGGCTGAATTACGCATTTCAGCAAGGTATTACGCACCGCGATCTAAAGATGTCGAACGTCATCCTCTCCAGCGAGGGCGAAGCCAAACTCGTCGACTTCGGTCTGGCCGGCCTGGGTGGACCCGACGAAGAGGGAGACGGGGCGAACCCACGCGCGATCGACTACGCTGGTCTTGAGCGCGCCACAAACGTCCGCAAAGACGATACACGCAGCGATATCTTTTTCTCCGGGTGCATCTATTATCAACTGCTGTGCGGCAGGCCTGCAATCGCCGAGACCCGTGACCGTGTGCAGCGTCTCGATAAGCAGCGCTACAAAGAGATCAAACCGCTGGTGCAAGTCGCTCCGGAACTACCCTTACCGCTGGTCCGAGTTGCCAACAAGGCACTAGAATTCGATCCGGAGCGCAGATACCAGACGCCTGGGGAGATGCTGGCCGATCTCAAGCTCACGATGAAGCGATTGTCGGAACAGTCTGCCGACGCGGCTGAGGCTTCCGCTGATGCGACACCGCTGGAAGGCCATGACGAGAACGGCGAGCCCCGCAAAGTGATGGTCGTCGAATCAGACACGAAGATGCAGGATCTGTTTCGCAATCTGTTCAAAAAACGCGGGTATCGCGTACTTGTGACGAGCGATCCTGACAGACTCTTTCATCGGTTCTACGAGAACAACAACACGGCTGAAATCATTCTGCTCAGCACGGGGCAGATCGGCTCGCCCGCAGTCGAAGCGTTCAATCGACTTGGTACGGAGGCTGCCACCAAGATGGTACCAGTCGTCTTGCTGCTTGGAGAGAATCACGGGACCTGGGCGAAGCAGGTGCAACCGGACAAGCATCGTCTCGTGCTGAAGATGCCTGTGAAGTCGCGTGAACTGCGGCAGGCATTCCTCAAAGTGCTTAAGCACAAATAGGTGTTGCGCGGCTAACAGTCTTCGTTCTCGGATTCGATTATCTGGATCTTCTCCACGCGGCGCAAATGGCGTCCGCCTTCGAATTCTGTTTCGAGCCAGATTTCGACCATTCGTTCGACCGCCCTGGGGCTGAGCATGTCGGCCGACAGGCAAAGCACATTCAGATCGTTGTGTCGACGGCTGATCTCGGTCGTGACTTCGTCGGTACAAGCTGCTGCTCGGACACCAGGAAACTTGTTGGCCGCAATTGCCATACCGATGCCGGTCCCGCAAATCAGCACCCCGCGATCAACGGTGCCGTCGCTGACCTGGAGGGCAGCGACTGCGGCAAAGTCCGGGTAGTCGACAGCATCGGTCGCATTGGTACCGACGTCAACAACCTCGTGTCCCTTGGTGGTGAGGATGGTGACCAGCTTTTCCTTGAGGTGATATCCTCGATGATCACTGCCGACGGCAATTCGCATTGTCTCTCGCCTTTCCTTTGGATTCTATTATCGCGCTTCGAGCCCTATTCCCCGCTCCGATGACTTGGCTTTAGGCAGCGAACGTCGTCTACTTCAAATCCAATTCTTCGATTCGCAAACGTAGTGCATTCTCTATTTGTTCCGCACACTCGCGGTACACGGTCTCCGGGCCGCCGATTGGATCACTTATATCGCCAGAATTTGGCAGCAGAGTCTGAGTGCGCGCCGCGGCGTCGGGCCAGCGGCGGAGGATCGCCTGCCGGTGCCCACTGGTCATCGTGTAAATCGCATCCGCGTGTCGGACAAGCTTCTCAGTGAGAGGTTGTGAGGCGTGTGCGGCCAGATCGAGCGATTTTTCGCGCATGACGTCGACAGCTTCCGTACTGGGGGCGCATCCTGGAGCGGCGGCAATGCCGGCGGAGGTGATAATCACTCCCTTTTGTTCCAGTTCCTCCTCCGTGCATGCAAGCTGCTCCGCAACCAGCTTACGCATCATCACTTCCGCCATTGGGCTTCGGCACGTATTTCCCGTGCAAACGAACAATATGATCATACTAGAGAGTCGTTCCAGTGCTGACTGACTAACTACACCTTCTCGTAAACACGTAATGCCATCGGGCGTGGCCTTCACAACCGTCGAGGGTTGTCCGTACCGACAAGGTCCTCCGTCTAGGACTAGTGCCACCGCTTCCCCCAGGCTCTCCACTGCGTCCGCGGCGGTAACTGCCGCGGGTTCGCCCGACCTATTCGCACTCGTTAGCGCAATCGGCCCCGCCAACATTTGCAGTATCGCCAACAGTGTGTCGTCGGCGGGGACACGCAGCCCCACGGTGCCGTTAGGTGCCACTGCGCTCAGCACTTCCGCGGGGAGTTGGCCGACCAGTCCCCCCAGCGAAGCTCCTTCCGTGGATTTGTGCTCCATGACCAAGGTTATCGGACCGGGCCAACATCGTCGCGCCAGCCGTTCAGCAACGCGCCCTGGGTACGGCACGTAGTCCATCGCTTCTTCGGCACTCTTGATTGCGAGCGCCAACGGCGCCTGCTGCGATCGGCCCTTCGCATCAATAATCCTCTGAATTCCCGCTGGACTAAGCGCGCTGGCACCCACTCCATACACCGTCTCGGTGTGAAAGACGACTAAGGCGCCTTCCGCGAGACTCTGCACCGCGCGATGCACGACATCTCGTCGATCATCTGCCCGGCGAAGGTCGATTACATGAGGTGGCATCGGCTAGGTTCTGACGCTCCATTCAGACGGTTCACGGAGGCTGATGTGGGAAACAGCCGATACGCTCGTCTCCTGGACTAATCGCAAAGAGAGTCCGAACTGGATCAGTGATTACCTCCTCCACGAAATCGAGCCGATTGCTTCCCGAGGAATAGGGTTTTAGCTGCGAGCTGAGCTGGCCAACCTGTTCTTCGATTGCAGTCAATTACGCGGAACTGGGTATGATGATTTAGGGCTCTCGGGGACAATTTGGAGTGTCCCCGATGCTCAACAATGATATCTTAATATTCAGGTAAATATAACGCTCGGCGACAAACTCGGTCAAGCGACTCAAACCGGGGCGTTCGTCACGGAACTCTCGTCGGCGTATTGGATTACGAACAGATTGAGGCGTGTTGGGGTCCGGAGATGGTGACTGCACACTTGGGTCATGCGACGAGGAATCCCATCGATGGGCGAATGCCCGCTATCTTTCCATGGAAGGTCCTCTCGGTATTGGCTGCAGTGCAACTGACCTGCCTGTCGGGGTGTACGTTTGGGCCGCAAGCAGAAGGAACCGCCGATCTGATCTGGGGGAAGGCGGGGATCACTGACGGTAAGCTGCAGAAGCCGCGAGCGATCGCAATCGATGAGCAGGACCACCTCTACATTGTCGACATGACCGCCCGCATCCAGGTGTTCGACACCGAAGGCACGTATCTACGCGGGTGGAAAACGCCGGTTAGCAAGAACGGTCGGCCTTCGGGACTGTCCATCGACCGAGCGGGGCGTCTCTTGGTCGCAGATACACACTACTATCGGATGCTCGTCTATCAGCCGGATGGCACCCCTCTCGAAGCCGAGACAATCGGTGGTTCGATGGGGAGAGAGCCGGGCCAGTTCGGATTCGTCACTGACATCGTGGAAGATTCGCAAGGAAACTACTTCATCGGGGAATATGGCGACTACGATCGTATCCAGAAATTCTCGCACGATGGCGAATTTCTCCTACAATGGGGAACACACGGCAGCGACCCTGGCCAGTTTCGTCGGCCACAGAACATGGCCATCGACGAGCGGGACCAGATTTGGATTGTCGACGCCGCCAATCATCGCATCCAAGTTTTTGACACTGACGGCGAACTCATACAGGTCTGGGGCGAAGAAGGTAGTGAGCCGGGGCAATTGTACTATCCCTACGATTTAGCATTCGACGGAGCAGGTCACATCTATATTTGCGAATACGGAAACCACCGCGTGCAGAAGTTCACGCTTGATGGCAAGCCCGTGGGGAGCTGGGGAAGACATGGTCGGGGACCAGGTGAGCTACACAACCCGTGGGCCTTGGCACTCGATAGCCAGGGGCGTCTGCATGTATTGGATTCGAACAACCATCGCGTGCAGAGAGCGATATTCTAAAAAATGTAACATGAGTGGCGAGTATTCAGATTCCTAACTCCATACCCGCGGCTTGAGATTCGCGCTTAAACGTCATGTTCAATCACAGCATCGCCTTTGACAGTCCTGGCTACCTGCTGCTGCTCTTGCTGCTGCCGGTGATGTGGTGGTTGAGCTACGCGGGATTGTCGGGACTGGGGCGGTGGCGTCGACTGTTTGCGTTGACCTTACGCTCGGTGGTGTTCTCGGCAATCGTCATCGCACTCGCCGACGTGCAATATCAGCGACGCAGCGAAAAGCTGTCGGTCATCTATTTGCTTGACCAGTCGCTCAGCATCCCGATCGAGCAACGTCAGGAGATGGTCAAGTACGTCAATGCCTCCATCCGCGAGCATCAGGACACCACTCAAGAAGACCGCTATGCGGTGATCGTCTTTGGCCGCGACGCGGCGGTAGAAATGCCGCTGGTCGAACTCGGGATCGCACTGATTGAGAACGTCGAAACGATTCTCGATCCCGAGTACTCGGACCTATCGATGGCGATCCAACGCGCCAAGGCAATGTTCCCGTTCGATTCGGCCAAGCGAATTGTCCTGGTCACGGATGGCAACCAAAATGTGGGCAACGCCCAGCGCGAGGCCAAAGCCGCAACTGCTGCGGGAGTAAGTATCGACGTCGTGCCCGTGATGTTAGCACCACGTAGCGAGGTCGCCGTCGAGAAGATCGATGTCCCCTCCAGCGCCCGGCGCGGTCAACCGTTTGAGATGCGAGTGGTGCTCGGCAACGATGCGCCCGAAGGCAGCGAACGATCGGTCCCCGGCAAGCTGACCATCATTCGCAAGACCGCCGAACAAGCCGAGGCGATCGTCACGCAACCGGTGGTCGTGCCACCCGGTAAGCGTGTCTTCACGATTTCCGAAGAGATCGACCAGCCCGATTTCTACACCTACGAAGCGCGGTTCAGTCCCGACGATATCAATTCAGACGGCATGGCGCAAAACAACATCGCCTCTGCGTTTTCGCACGTCCGTGGCAAAGGCCATGTGCTCCTGATCGAAAACTGGGACAAACAGGGTGAGTTCGACCACCTGGTCGATCGGTTACGAACCGAAGACATCGCCGTGACCGTCTTGCCGAGCGATCGATTATTCAACTCGCTGGCCGAATTGCAGCGGTACGATTGCATCGTGTTGGCAAACGTCTCGCGCAGTACTGGCACCGATGCCGACAATGTGAGCAGCTTTTCCAACGATCAGATCAGCATGCTCACACGCAATACCCGCGAGATGGGCTGCGGTCTGATCATGTTGGGCGGTCCCGACACCTTTGGAGCGGGCGGCTGGACGAACACCGAACTCGAAAAGGCGATGCCGGTCGACTTCGAAATCAAGAACACGAAGGTCACTCCGGTAGGAGCGCTAGTGCTCATGATGCACGCCGGCGAGATGGCCCGATCCAACTACTGGCAGAAACGAATCGCCTTCGAGTCGATCAAGATACTAGGAAGCCGCGACTATTGCGGACTGATCCAGTGGAACGGTACCGACCAATGGCTCTGGGGTCAATCCAAAGGCGGGCTGATTCGCGTAGGGCCAAATCGCAAGATGATGCTCGCACGGACCGACCGCATGACCATCGGCGATATGCCTGCTTTCGATGGCGCGATGAAGATGGCGGCAACGGCATTCGCTGGGGTGAAGGACGCAGCGATCAAGCACATGATTGTCATCTCAGACGGCGATCCCTCGCCCACCAAGACTTCGACGCTTAACAATCTCAAGAAGCAGGGCGTGAAGATCAGCACGGTCGCGGTCGGTTCGCATGGTTTTCTGGGAACACCCGAGATGCAACGCATCGCGCGAGTGACCGGCGGAAAATACTACAAAGTCAAAAGTGCCAAAGCGTTGCCAAAGATCTATCAGCGCGAAGCACGGCGCATTGCCCGCCCGCTGGTGTACGAGCGCGAGACTCCCTTCCGACCGAACATCATCTCCCAGCACGAGATGCTTCAGGGCGTTGAAGGCGGCGTACCACCGATCACCGGCTTCGTGCTCACCTCGGTCAAAGATAATCCGCTGGTGGAGGTTATCTTGCAATCGCCGCAACCGGCGACGCAAAAGAATTCGACGATTCTGGCCAGTTGGACGTATGGCGCGGGGAAGGCGGTGGCGCTCACGACCGACGCGGGGAATCGATGGGCGAATCGTTGGTCGGAATGGGACGGCTACGACAAACTGTTCAGCCAGATGGTCCGTTGGGCGATGCGGCCCACCGGCGACCTGGGCAACTTTAGCGTGGCGACCAACGTCCGCGACGGAAAGACCCAGGTGGTCATCACCGCGGTCGACGCCGAGGACGAATTCCTAAACAACCAGTCGATGACTGGTTCGGTGGTCGCACCCGACATGGCTTCGTTGCCGCTGCGAATCGAGCAGACGGCACCGGGTCGTTACGTGGGAGAGTTTCCGTCCGACACGGCGGGGAGCTATCTGATCGTCGTCAATCCTGGACCTGGCCGCGCTCCGATTCGTACAGGCGTGAATGTCGGCTATTCGGCCGAGTATCGCGACAACGAAACCAACATGGCGCTGCTCAAATCGCTTGCCGCCATGCCAGCCAAGGACGGACCTGAAGGGGTGCTCGTCGAGACGGGACTCGATTTGAGTCAGCCTGACGAGATTGCCAAGGCGAACCCGTTCCGCCGCGATCTAGAGCCAGCGATTTCTAACCAATCGATCTGGCCGTGGATCGTACTGATCGGCAGTTGCCTGTTCTTCGCTGATGTGTTTGTGCGACGTGTACAACTGAACTTCGATTGGCTCATGCCGCTGCTCGCACGAGGGCTCGATTGGGTGTTGCGTCGCGAGCACGAACAGCCGGAGCCGCAAACGATGAGCCGACTACAAAGTCGCAAACGCGAGATCAAGGAGCAGATCGAGGAACGACGCGCGGCCACGCGATTCGAAGAGCCGGCCGATGCGGTGGAATCGGTCGATGCGACCGATGCGATTGCGCAGGCTTCAGCCATCGCGCCGCCAGCGGCTCGCCGTCCGAAGCAGTCCGCCGACGATGCTCCCGACGAGGCCCAAGGCCCATCGTACACAGAGCGATTGCTCAAGGCCAAACGCGAAGCACGACGGGATCTCGACAAAGGACCCGACGACAAGAAGTAGATTCATAGTCACTCGGTTTTAGGCTCCGGCTTCGGAACAAGAAAGCATATAGCAGAAAGAGATTTACATGAGCATAGGCGAATCGATTGAACAGCGGGCGCAAGAGTTTGCCACTCGATATAAGGCGGTCCAAGGACAGCTTGGGCGTGTCATCGTGGGCCACAACGACATCGTCCACGGCGTGCTGACTTGCTTGTTCGTGGGCGGACATTGTCTGCTGGAAGGCGTCCCTGGTTTGGGGAAGACGCTCTTGGTGCGAACACTGGCCCAGACACTCGACTTGGATTTTTCGCGCATTCAGTTCACACCCGACCTGATGCCGGCCGACATTTTGGGTACAAACATGGTCGTCGAAAACGAACAAGGGGGTCGAGAGTTTCAGTTTCAGAAGGGACCAATTTTCACGCAAATCTGTCTGGCCGACGAAATCAATCGCGCGACGCCAAAAACCCAATCGGCGATGCTCGAAACGATGCAGGAGAAAAAGGTTAGCATCGCCGGCAACGTGTTTGCGATGGAGCCGCCATTTTTCGTGATGGCGACGCAAAACCCGCTGGAGCAGGAAGGGACGTACCCGTTGCCCGAAGCACAACTCGACCGCTTCTTCTTCAAGTTAGTGGTCGGCTACTCAACGCGCGAGGAACTGGCCGAGATCATCGATCGCACCACGCGCGGCGTGACGATCGAGCCCGACAAAGTGATGGACGGCGCGGAGATCGTTAAGTGGCAGCAACTGGTACGCGAAGTGATTGTCGCGCCTCACGTGCAGGACTACATCGTTCGGCTCACCTTGGCCACCCATCCGGACGGTCCTTTTGCTCAAGATAGCACTAACAAATATCTGCGGTGGGGTAGTAGCCCGCGAGGTGCGCAGACGGTCACGCTCGCGGCCAAAGTGCGGGCGCTCCTGGGTGGTCGCTACAACGTCAGCTTCGACGACGTGCGACGTGTTTTCCTACCATCGATGCGGCATCGTGTGATTCTCAACTTCGAAGCCGAAGCCGAAGGCATCGATCCCGACCAGGTCCTCACCGACATCGTCAAGAACGTTTCGGAGCAGAGCGAAGATTCGAAAGTCGCGTAAGGACGATTGCAGAGTGGTGCATTTGGATTGCGGAACGGAAGGGAACGCTTGAGTACGGCTGCTGAATCAAAACTGTTAAGTCCAGAATTGCTGGCACAGCTAGAACGCTTGGAACTGGTCACGCGCAAAGTGTTTCGCGGTCGGATGAAGGGGGAGCGGCGCAGCAAGCGCAAGGGACAAAGTGTCGAGTTCGCTGACTTTCGCAATTACGTCGCCGGCGACGACTTGCGGCTGCTAGATTGGAATCTCTACGCGCGGCTCGACAAGCTGATCATCAAGCTTTTTCTCGAAGAAGAAGATCTGCACTTCTACACGCTGATCGATTCGAGTCTCTCGATGGATTTTGGTGATCCTTCCAAGCTCGAATATGCCAAGCAACTCTCCGCCGCGTTGGGCTTTGTGGGACTGATTCGCGCCGACCGCGTGCGGATCGAAACCATCAATCAGCGCCCAGGCGAGCGAAGCCCGGTATTGCGCGGCCGTTCGAGTGTGTGGAGAATGCTTCAGCACGTCGAGTCGATCCAGCCGGATGAGGAGTCGACCCCCTTGGCGGAAGGAGTGAAGAACTTCTGCCTCCGCAACGCCGGTCGCGGCGTCGTCGTGCTGATTAGCGATCTGATGGACAAGGCCGGCTATCAGCAGGCGCTGCGGTACTTCGTGTCGCATCAGGTCGATTGCTTTGTGATCCACGTCCTGTCGGAAGAAGAACTGGAGCCTGATCTGCAAGGCGATCTCAAACTGGTCGATTGCGAAGACCAAGACGAGGCGGAAATCACGGTCAGTGCACCGTTGCTAAAGAAATACAAACAGACGCTCAACTCATTTGTCGCCGGGGCTCAGGAATTTTGCTCTCGCCGCGGCATCCACTACCTGCTCGCCAACAACCAGATGCCTGTGCAAGATCTCGTCGCCAAACAACTCCGCCGCCGAGGGCTGGTTCGGTAAATGGATACACTGTTTCGCAATTCGTTGGGACCGACGGGGTGGCTACTGTTGGCGCTGGTGCCGCCGGCGATATTTGCGTTGTACTTTTTGAAGCTCAAGCGACAGCCAATCGAGGTACCGAGCACGTACTTGTGGCATCGCGTGATCGAGGATCTTCACGTCAACAGTCTGTGGCAGCGATTGCGGAAGAGCTTGCTCCTGTTACTGCAATTGATGATGGTCGGATTTGCCATGCTTGCGCTGTTGCGACCCGGTTGGCTCGGGCAATCACTCGATGGCCAGCGGTTTATTTTTCTGATTGACCACTCAGCTAGCATGTCGGCGACCGACGCGAAGGACGACGTGAGTCGGCTCGACGAAGCGAAACAACGGGTGGCGGCGCTCATCGAGCAACTCGACTCGGACATGTCGGCAATGATCATCACCTTCGCCGAACAACCCGACGTCGTTCAGGAATTCACGAATAACAAACGACTGCTCCGCGAAGCCCTGGAACGCATCGAGCCTAGCGCCGGTCAGACCGACCTGCGTGGCGCGCTCGAGTTGGCCGATGGATTCGCAAATCCCGAGCGTGTGATGGACGAGACGACCGATCAGGCGTTTGAAGTGACTGAGCAGCAGGACGTGGAGCTATTCATTTTCTCCGACGGGCGTTTCCCGAGCATCGAGGACTTTTCGATGGGCAACCTCCGTCCTCAGTTTTTGCCGCTGGGGAGTTTTGAAGGCGAGAACCTTGCCATCACCGCGTTCAACACGCGACGCAACGAAGAACGTCTTAATCTACAGCAAGCGTTTGTGCAGGTCTCCAACTTTAGCGACGCGGAGCAAACGACCATCGTCGAGGTCCACCTCGATAGTCGCCTGCTCGACGCGGCGGAATTGACAATCCCCGCCGGCGACGTGGCTTCGTCCACGTTCAATCTCAGCGGTGAGACCGAAGGATCACTGCATGCGAAACTCGACGTTCCCAAAGGCTTCAGCGATCGACTTTCCCTCGACAACGAGGCTTTCGCCGTACTTAGCAAGCGTAGCGATGGTCGTGTGCTGCTGGTAACGCCGGGCAACACGACCCTCGAGTCGGCACTCGCGACCGAGCGGGCCAACCGTTTGGCCATTGTCGACAAAGTGTCGACCGACGTCCTGAGCACGGATGATTTCAAAACTCAAGCGCAGACCGATTTCTACGATTTGATTATTTTTGATCAGTGTGTGCCCGAGTTTATGCCGCAGGCGCATACGCTATTCGTGGGGCGGATTCCGCCACTGGACGGTTGGAAAGAAAAGTCATCGACGGAACCGGTCTACGGTCCGCAGATCATCGATTGGCAGCGCGGACACCCGTTGCTCAATCTGTTGGAGCTGGGCAATATCCAAATCGCCGACAGTCTGCAGGTACGTCCGCCGTTGGGCGGGCGCGTGCTCATCGATTCGACACTTGGATCACTAATGGCGATTGCTCCGCGCGATCGATACGAAGACGCTGTACTCGGTTTCGAGATCGTGGGGACGGAGTCTGACGGGGCGAAAACGTTCAACACCGATTGGCCGCGGAAGCACAGCTTCCCCGGATTTTGGCTGAACGTGTTGGAGTACTTTGCTGGTAGTGCCGGCGCATCGCTAACACACAACCCGCCCGGTCGTTTGGTAGAGATGCGCGTGCCGGGATCCGCAGCACAACTAGAAGTCGAAGCGCCCGATGGCTCGCGCCAAACCATCGCGTCCGAGCAACCTGGGCGCTTGGAGTATCACGATACGAAGCAATTGGGCGTCTATCAAGTTCGCGAGGGAAACGAAGTCAAGCGGCGTTTTGCCGTGAATCTATTTGCGCGTGACGAGTCGGATATCGGTCTGCGTGTGCGCAAGGACAGCGAAGATGGCTTGCAGGTGGTTGAGTCGCTAGCGATCGGCTACGTCGACGTCGAAGCTCAGTCGCCCACCTCACAGGTACGCCGCGAACTTTGGAAGCCACTGCTTATTGCCGCTCTGCTGGTGCTTATGCTAGAGTGGTACATTTATAATCGGCGAGTGTATATCTAGCCGTTATGTCGACCAGCCAGAGTGGTACCTTTTTTCGGTTTTGCGCACCGCGAAGACAACAGCGCGAACACGACCGACACCGAATGGATTGAAGCGAAAGATGCCAAGCACAATCAGACAGAACAAGTCGAGCCGTCGTCGAACACGGCGCCAGCGACGACGGCAGGCGCTAACGAAGATTATCTCGAACGACCTCATCACGCGCGTCAGCGATGACGAATACAAGCGCAAGGTCAAACGCGTATACGGTGGACCTCAAGGAGCGCTGCTCTCGCTAGCAAGTACGCTCTCATTGCACATCCCACTCGGCGAACGCTTGTTTCGTACACGAAAGTTTGACTTGCGCGGCGTGCGGTCTGTGTTGGATGTTGGCAGCGGGGCAGGGCAGATTGCGCGGCACCTGATTAAGTACTGTGATCCTGAGGCAACGATCACGTGCACCGACTTGTCACAGCCCATGTTGCGTCGTGCTCGAGTCAAACTCAGAAGCGGCGATCCAGAGTTCGTCACGGCCGATCTGACTCACCTGCCCTTCGCAGATGGCTCGTTCGATTGTGTCACTTGCGGATACGTTCTGGAGCATCTCCCCAATCCTGAGCCAGGGCTTGCTGAGATGGCCCGCGTGTTGCGACCTGGTGGACGCATGTTCCTGCTCACAACCGAGGACAATTTCGGCGGCGCCGTGACGAGCCGTTTTTGGTATTGCCGCATGTATAATCGCAAGGAACTTCTCCACACCTGCGAACACCTCGGCCTAGTCTGTAAGCAGGAAATCTGGTTCACCAGAATGCACAAAGCCATCCGCGCTGGTGGGATTTGCGTCGAAATTGAGAAAGCAGCGTAATCGGCACGTTTTGGCTCTATCGGGGTGCCCAACCGCCCACATTCATCAGGTATTCCGGGAAGCCCGAACAACCGCGCAACCCTCGGTTGTGCTGGGGTAGATTCAGGAGCGAGCAGGTTCAGGCTGTAGACAGAATCGACGCTCGTAGCCTGGACACGGTTGGGAATGGACTGGTGCGATCCTGGCGCTTCCTCGCAAACAAGGCGCTAGGTTACCGCGGAACGCTTTCGACCGAGCGGCAATAGGGCAGCAAGGGCTGCCAGAATCAAGCCGCTCGGCTCGGGTACATTCGTCGATAACGAGGACAAGCCGCCCGTCCCGTAGGAACTTCTCCAAGCCGCGAGGTCGGCTGCGCTAAACGGGTTTGGGGATTCTCCGCGCTGCCATTGCAAAAAGTCGAAGCCGTTGACGGTGCCGTCTCCGTTGAAATCCGAGGCGACCGAAGCTAAAGGCAAGGTCGGTCCAAAAGCGTTGGGGAATTGCGACAAAAAGCTACTTACACCCGTCGAAGTTGAGACTGTGAAGATCGCCGAATTGCTTGTATCGGGCAGATCCAAGAATCCGGTCCCAAGATTCGCTTGCTCAGAGACAGACACCAGCAGTGCGGAACCATCGGGAGCCCAAGTCAAACCTGTCGGCAAGAATCCGGGCGAGAACGTCGTCAGGATACTCGCATTGCTGCCATCGGCATTGGCCAGTATCACCCGGCTCTGAGAGGCTTGCGGAGTCAACGAGCCCGTTCGGGTCGGTTTGAAAACATCGAAGTACGCAAGGCCCGCACCGCTCGGCGAGATCGCCGGATAGGTCTGATACGTCGTCGCGACGTCCACCGGAATACCAGAGATAAAGCTGGTCGGTGTAATCGTAGGTGTGGACAGGGTCGCTCCCGGCGCCCATTGGCCGGAACCGTTACGATCAAATCGGACGATCGAGGTCACCGCGTCGGGGACCGCGGACCCCTGGGCAAAAATCAGATCAAGGACGGGCGTGACAAACGAATTGCTACCGGGAAGAAACGAGATGCCGCGAAATTCCGCCGACAGCGCGTCGCTGGTCGTACCGAGCTGATTAATCCGGTCCGCGAAAGGACTGGAGAGTGCCACACCCGTGGTGAAATCGGCAATCACCAACTCTGTCGTGGGATTGCTCTGGTCGAAAGTAAATGGGGAGTCGATACGGACGCCGTACGCGACAAACTGTCCGTTGGGTGAGACCTGGCTGGAGAGGGGATCGAAGTCTCCGCCTGCGGTGGCGGTATTGTTGTTGATGATGACTCGTTGCTGTCCGCTCGTCCGATCGAGCACCACGAGATCTGAACTCGGATTCACGCCGCTACTGCCCAAATCAGGCCTGCTGTAGGTGAGAAACCGCCCGTCTCGCGAGTAGTTGGGAAACAGTCCGGTCGTCGGCGAAGTGGGAATCTGCTGCGTCTGCCCATTGACCCTTTGAAACAGTCCTTGGTTGGTAGCAAACACGAGGTCGTTATTTATGTAGCTCTGACCGAACGCAGTATTAGATGCTGCAGCAAGAAACAAAGCGAGTGGAACGATTGAGGAATTCCAGGTTCTGAGCATGGTGCATTCTCTGGTGTAGGTCTCACATCAAATCAAGTCACGGAATGACGCCGGCGAGAAAATCCACGAGCGCCGAGCCGTGAAGTCCGTTGCTTGATCGGTTTGTGGATTGAAGTCCCGCGAGGCAATGTATTGGTGGCATCGACAGTCGGATTGGCGTCCTTCCAGTTGTAGAACTGACTGTAGCTGCCGTGTCGTTATCAGTTGACTCTAACCGCGGCTCTACCTGGCAACAAGTGCGATACGCCGATAACGGTTTTCGGAATGACGACACCCCTGATCGACTTTGAGGAAGCGAGGTCACGGATGTACCTGCGGCGAGTCTAAGCTGTTTGCGGTTCTCCGTTTTTCAGAACTTCTGATTACAGGCCGAACAGCGTCCGCGCATTCGCTGTCGTCAACTCGGCCAGACGTTGCAGAGTCACTCCGCGTACCTTCGCCAAGCACTCTGCTGTATGGCGCACATTTGCAGGTTCGTTAGGCCGTTTGCCCCGGACTGGTTCGGGCGAGAGATAAGGGCAGTCGGTCTCGACCAGCAATCGTTCGTCGGGGATAGTGGCGGCGCAATCCCGTAGGTCCTGCGATTTCTTGAAGGTCACCATGCCTGCGAAACTGATGTGCATGCCCAAGTCGACGCACTCGGCGGCCATCGCCGAGTCGCCAGTGAACGAGTGCATGATGCCTTTGAGGACTCCACGCTTTCGCGCCTCGCGGAGTGACTGCATGATCTCGTCGTCGCAGTCGCGCATGTGCACGACAAACGGCAAGTCATGCCGCTCGGCCAGACGTAGATGGCGATCGAAATAGTCTTGCTGCTGGTCGAATGGAGTATAATCCCAGTGCCGATCGAGGCCTGTTTCGCCAATCGCAACGACGCCCGGCGCGGTCGCGAGTTGCTCGATTGCTTTCCAATCGCCTGGTTTCGCCTCAGCAACGTAGTTGGGCTGAATGCCGACAGCGGCGTAGACGCCCGGGTACTCAGCAGCCAGCGCGACACACTTGCGACTGTCGTCAGCCGTGCACCCCACGGCAAGAATCTGGGTTACGCCCGCGTCAGCCGCGCGCTGAATCACTTCGTCGCGGATCTCGTCGAAGTCGGCCTGGTCAAGATGCGTGTGCGTGTCGAAAAGCATGAGAGAGAAACGCTAAACGATAAGCGCTGAACGATGAGTGCTAAACACCAAGTGATGAGCGAATTCAACACTACAGCCATTCATCGTTCCGCGTTCATCGCTCATCGTTTCATTTCGTCATTTCGTCGCTGCTTCGGGGAGCAGTTCCAGCAGCAAATCGAGATGCCCCTTGGTCATTCCCAGCGCTTCTTCGGCAAGCGACTGGGCCGCCGGGGCGAGTTGCAGGTGATCGACGATTTCGCCAATGCTTGCGATGTCCTGCTCCTGATAGTTGACGGCAGCACGCATCAGGTAATCGATGTCCAGATCGTGCAGGTCAGTGTACTGCATCGGGAATTCGCCGAAACGTGGCGGCGCGTCCGCATTCTTGAGCATCTCGGCGAGCCGTTCCACCATGACGTTTTGATCCGCGACGATCGAGTCGATCGTTTCTTTGACGCTGCCGCGGCCAGGCGGAATGTAAGGCCGCGAATACTGGAGGTACTGGGGAAACGAACGTCCCACGATGGCCAGCAGACGATTCAGCAGATGGTTGGTGTCAGGTTGGCTCATGCCGTCAACGGTCTCGTGTGGATGAGGATACGCAAAGCTTCGGTAGCGATGGGCGTAAGCGACTAGGTGAAAAATTGCCGTGCGGCCTGATCGGCCCAGCGGGCAAGTTCGTCGGGCAACAATCCGAAGATCAGCACGGGTACGGAAACCACAAGCACGTAAGCTAACGGCAGGAAGCCCAGCGAAACTGGTCCCCGCGAGTCAGACGGTTCATCGATGCACATGGTCTTCGCCACTCGCAGATAGTACACCAGCGAAACAGCGGTGTTCAATCCGGCCACCACGAGTGCAGTGATCATCAGCGGCCCACCTGCTTCATACAGCGCTTGGAGCACGCGTAGTTTCGGCCAGAAGCCAGCCAGCGGTGGTAAGCCGATCAGGCTCACCAGAATCGCAGTCATCATCACCGCGACGATCGGTTCGGAACGCACCAGCCCGGCGTAATCCTCAATCTCCTCGCTCTGCATCGAGTTGCGCAAGAACGCTACGATTGCGAAAGCACCGAGATTCATAAACAAGTAGAGCGTGACGTAAAGCAGCAGCGCTGAGAGGGCCGAGTGGGCCTCGACCATGTTGCTACCCGCGAGTGCGACCGCCGCCGCCACCGCCATCATCATGTAGCCGGCGTGCGCGATTGTCGAATAGCCGAGCATCCGTTTGATATTGGTCTGACCGTAGGCGGCCAAGTTGCCGAAAGTGCAGGTGACCATCGCGACAATCGCGATGATCGTCACAACAAAGTTACGTACTGGCGACAGCGGTTCGACGTCCTCGGCCGATTCATCTGCAACTAGTTTATCCGTGGACGCCTCGGTCGATACGAGTGTCGCCGGGGTTTGCATCTGCGCGACTGCTTCCTCGGGTCCCGGAGTGAGATACGTCATCCCTAGGCCCACGCGGAGCAATAGTGCCAGCGCCGCCGCCTTGGATGCAACTGACAGGAACGCGTCGACCTCGGCCGATGCGCCTTCGAACACATCGGGGCACCAGAAGTGGAATGGCACCGCAGAAAGCTTGAATGCCAATCCGACCCCGAGCATCAAGCCGCCCAACGCGAGCACCATCAGCTTCGAGCCCTCGTCGCCGGAAGCGATCATGGCCGGGATATCGAGCGCGGCCAATTCACGGGCCATCGACGGCAAATGCGCTGAGCCGAGCACGCCAGCCAGCAGGCTGACACCGTAGAGCATTACCCCAGCTGTGCCTGCTCCATAGACTGCGTACTTTAATGCGGCTTCGCTGCTCCGTCGGCGTCCCTTGACCACGCCGGCTAACACGTACGAAGGTACACTCGCCATCTCGACGCCCAGGAACACGGTGAGCAGATGATTGGCGGACGCCATCACGCACATGCCAACTGTCGCGCCCAGGACGAGGCAGTAGTAGTCTTGTCCATCTTCGCGGTCGGCGATCCCGGTGAGATACGAGAGCACTACAAACAGCACAGCGAATGCCATTAGGAATAAGCGAATGTACGCCGTCAGGGTGTCGTGAACCAACATGCCCGTGAATAGCTCGGTACGTTGCAGTTCAGCCCATGATTCCAGACCGCCCGTTGGCAACGCGAGGTTCAGCGCGACAATCGAACCCGCCAGTGCGATGCCGACCGATGGGATCTGTTTTCCACCCGGAAAAATGCGCACCAACAGCATAATGACGATCGTTGCGCACAACGCGAGCTCTGGCCGGAACAGCGGTAGGCTGATTTCCAGCGTATCGGTCAGCAGCGAGTCAACAAGGCTATGAAAATTCACGAGAGTTACTCAGGTTCTTTCTGTTTTCTTGGCCGTCAGACGCAATCAATCAACTCCTTGCCGCTTAGCCATCTGGCCAAGTTGCAAGGTCGCCAGAGGCGCCTCATCGTCGTTGCCCTGGGCGGGCTCGTACTGCTGAGTCAAGGCGGCCAACTGCTCAACTTGACGGTCGACCGACGGTTGCATGTAGTCCAGCACGCACTTGGGATACACTCCGAATAGCACGGCGAAGAACATCAGTGGCGCGGCAATGCACAGCTCTCGCATAGTGATCGGTGTGAGTGCTTCTTCGTGAGGACCTTTGTATTCGGCCCCCAGATAGACGCGTTGTATGGCCCACAGAATGTAGCCCGCAGTCAAAATCACTACTGCAGCAGAGATAACCGCCAGCAGGATGCTGTACTTCCAAACCGACAGCACCACCAGCACTTCGCCAATGAAGCCGCACAAGCCGGGTAACCCCAGGCCCGCGAAGAAGATCCCAACGGCGAAGCCGCTATAAATCGGCATCTTAGCGAACAAGCCGCCGAACTCATTAAGGTTGCGATGGTGCACGCGGTCATAAACGATACCGACCATGAAGAACATACCGGCCGAGCTGATGCCGTGGCCGATCATCTGGTACATGGCACCGTTGACGCCCATCTTCCAATACTGCGCATCGTATCCAGTATCTCCGACGGCGCTCCATACACCGAAGCCGAGCACTACATAGCCCATGTGACTCACCGAGCTATAAGCAACCATCCTTTTGAAGTCGGTTTGAGCAAGCGCCGAGAACGCACCCCAGACCATGCTCACCACGCCGATACAGCAAACTACATAAGCCAGATCGTATGCAGCTTCTGGACAGATGGGATAACAGATGCGAATGATCCCGTAGCCACCCAGCTTCAGCAAAATGCCGGCCAGGATCATTGAGATCGGGGTCGGAGCCTCAACGTGTGCGTCGGGCAACCAGGTGTGCAGCGGTACGCTGGGTACCTTGATCACAAAACCGATGAACAGCAGCACAAAAGCCCACCACTGCAGACTCTTGCCCAGGAACACTTCGTCGTTAAACAGCGTCGTATGCTGGCCCATTTGCTGCAGCGCCAAGATATTGAACGTGTGCAGTGGCTGATTCTCACTCTCGGCAGCGACAAACTGCTGCGCTAAGGTGTTTTCGCTACTCTTCCAAGTCTCAAATGCCTCGCTGGCCGATTCACCTTCAGCCACTGCGACAATACCTGCGTCGGCCAGTTGCTGTGGCTCAAGCTGTCGGAGGTCGCTGTTGAAGTAGAGCATCAGGATCGCGATCAGCATGCCGATACTTCCCAGCAGCGTGTACAGGAAGAATTTGATTGCCGCATACTCACGACGCGGTCCGCCCCAGATGCCAATCAGGAAGTACATCGGCAGCAGCATAACTTCCCAGAACACGTAGAACAGGAAGAAGTCCAGTGCCAGGAACACGCCAATGATGCCGGTCTCTAGCAGCAGGTACAAAACACAGTAGGCTTTGACGTGCTTGTTGATGCCCCAGCTGGCGCCCATCGACACCACGCACAGGAAAGTCGTCAGCACGACCAAGGGAAAACTGATCCCGTCGATGCCCATCAGGTACTGAATGCCAAATGAGGGAATCCAATCGACCTGAAACAGATTTTGCATCTCGGCAACGCCGGCTTGAAAATTGACCTCGTTGCCTTGGAGAAAAAGGCCTAACGACAGCATGAAGGTGAAAATCGTCACGCCCAGCGTGAACAGCTTGTATCCGTCGTCGCTGAACCACCGTGGCAACACGGCCAAGACAAGCCCTCCTAGGGCCGGCATGAAAACAAGCAAACTCAGATAAACCGCAGGGTCGCTGAGATTCATAATTTCGCCATCAACTTTCGAATATCAATTTCTTATGCGTTCACAGCGGAGTCACAGAGCACATCGTTCCCATTTTGTTGGTGTGCTTCGTGTCTCTGCGTGAAACCGATCTAAATGTTTCTTTGCACAAAACTGATCGCCACGAACAGCAAAATCGTGCCCACGGCGATGAACATCACGTACTGCCGCACACTGCCCGTCTGTAGTTTGCGGAATAAGAGCCCTGTGTCCCATGTGCCCCTGGCCACGCCGTCGACGAAGCCGTTGACGACCTTGTTGTCGAGCACGCTGCCAAACACCACGGAGATGCCACGGCAGATCGCGGCGATGGCGTGGATGATCGTGTCGATAATGTTGCGGTCGAACCAGGCAATGAACGCCGACACGACCTTTGTTGGTTTCACGAAGATCAGATCGTATAGCTCGTCAAACCACCATTTGTTCCAGAGAAAATTGTGAATCGGTTTGAACGCACCGTATTCTCGCAGCTCGGAGGGGCTCAGGCCTTTGTCCCACCAGTAAACTAACGTCGCCAGCAGCAACCCGAATGCTGCGGTAGCAAACGCCGCGATGCCAGCAGGCACCTTGAATTCAGGGCGGTGACTGATGTGCTCGTCCGGGATCACTAGTCCGGTGATAATCTCTCCTGTTGTGGTAGCTTGCGTGCCGACGGGGCGTGCCTGTTCCAGTAGGTTCGTCACGCTAAGGTCCGTACCCGGGAACGTCCAGCCCACACCGATGGCGAACACCGCCAGCAGAATGAGCGGTGCCGTCATCACCTGGGGCGACTCGTGTGCGTGATCGTAGCGCTCTTGGTTCCGTGGCTTGCCGGCGAAGGTCATGTACCAAAGACGGAACATGTAGAACGCGGTGATGAACGCACCGCCGACCGGTGCCCACTGCAGCAGGACATGTGCTGGGTTGGAACTGCCGAAGCTGAACGCCTGCTCGATAATGGCGTCTTTCGAGTAGTAGCCAGAGAATCCAATCGTGGTGAGCGGGATTCCTGCTCCAATGATCGCCAAACAACCTACCAACATCGTGTACGCGGTGATCGGCATCTTCTTCCGCAGGCCGCCCATCTCGGTCATGTCGTTGGTATGCACGCCATGAATCACCGAGCCGGAGCACATAAATAGCAGGCTCTTGAAGAAAGCGTGCGTAATCAGGTGGAACATCCCCGCAACCCAGGCACCGAGGCCCAGCGCGAGCATCATGTAACCAAGTTGGCTGACGGTTGAATACGCGAGCACGCGTTTGATGTCGGTAGCGGTGATCGCAATTGTCGCGGCGATCAGCAGCGTAATGCAGCCAATGTAAGCGATTACCAACAGAGCTTCTGGCGACAGTACCGGGAAGAATCGCCCAACCAAGTAGACGCCTGCCGCGACCATCGTCGCGGAGTGTACCAGCGCCGACACAGGGGTCGGACCTTCCATCGCGTCAGGCAACCAGACATGTAGCGGGAACTGAGCACTCTTGCCGACGCAGCCGCAGAAGATTCCCACGCCCGCGACCAGCAGTAGCCACCAACCAGCTTTGTTGGAACTGCCGGCCGGCTCGCCCTCGCCCTCTGCTGCCGTGGAGTCGCTGAAGCGGCTGCCTTCGTAGGCCATGCCTTCGGTCGGCTGTAGGTGGTAGTCGTTCTCCTCGGTTCGCAGCAGGCTGAACATCCCTTGCTCGACGACTTCGCCGTCGGCGTTGGTCAGATCACCAAACGCGAAGGTGCCCAAGCTCGACCACAACGCCATCAGCCCGATCAGCATGCCGAAGTCGCCCACCCGGTTGACGATGAACGCCTTGTTCGCCGCTGTCGAGGCCGTGTGTCGCTCGATGTAGAAGCCAATCAGGAAGTAGGAGCAGATGCCCACTAGCTCCCAAAACACGAACACCATCGCGATGTTGCCGGCGATCACAATGCCGAACATGCTGAAGCAAAACAGCGATAAGTACTGAAAGAATCGGTAGTAGCGCCCCGGACGCTTCAGCTTCTCGCCGTTGGAGAGTGTGACTTCCGGGTCGGTAAAGTCGTGCAACTCATCGTGCATGTAGCCCATCGCGTAAAAATGTACGCACGAGGCGATCAGCGCGACCATGCAAAACATGCCCACGGTCAGGGCATCGATGTAATAGCTGATCGAAAGCTTCAATGAGCCCAACGGCCCCGACTCGTCAGCGCCAGGATAGAGGTCGTACCAAGTGCCGTAATACGACGGATATCCGTCTGGTCCGTTGTTGGCATGTCCGCCGTGCCCCTCACCTTCCGCATGGGCCGCTTCCGCCCCTTCGCCATGGCCATGGGAGTCATCCGACTCGGCGGCGATTAAGTGAACTGGCGCAGTAACTGTCGCGTGGGCGTCACCTTCCTCGTGCCCCTCTTCGCGGTGTTCGCCATGATGCGAGGCGTCCTGCACCGGGTGATTGGGCAGCCACACCGTAAATAGCGCGGCGAAACTGCAGACCGCGGCAAACACGATTGCGGAAGTGGCCACCAGACCGGCCAGCTTGCCGTGTGGGCCCATGCGCTTGCCGAAAAACAGTATCAGCACAAACGACGCCAGTGGCGTAAGCCAGGCGAGTGCAAGCAATCGAGGTAGCCAGGAAGGATCCATAAAACTATTTCAATCTAAATCTAACCACGAGAAGCAATCTGGTCTCGACCGAGCGGATTTGCTGTCGCCGCCGTGTCGTCGTGGTCAGTTGTCTGTTAGCCGCTCAGTTGATCTGCCCGATCGACATCGACCGAATCGTTGTTGTTGTAAAAATTCAAAACAATCGCCAATGCGACTGCCGCTTCCGCCGCTGCGAGCACGATCACAAATAGCGAAATCAGCTGCCCATCGAGCCCGAGTGTATTCGCGTCGTTCCGCAGGTAACGGCTGCCAAAGGCGATGAAGTTCAGGTTGGCCCCGTTGAGCACCAGTTCGATACCCATCAAGATGCCCAGTGCGTTGCGCTTGGTCGCCATGCAGAGCACGCCACACGTGAACATGAATGCACCGACCAAGACGTAGTGCGACACGCCCACGGGTTGGGCCAGCAAATTTGCGAGAATCGGATTAGCCATGGATTCTAATGACGTTTGTCGGGATTACGGACTGGCAGCCAAGCTGCTGGCTTTTCTTTTTGCTCGTGCGAGGTACGCCGCGCCGATCAGCACGACCAGTAGGTGCACCGATACGATTTCAAAGTGAAACAGGTACCCCGACATGCCCTCGCGTTTGGTCGCGTCAGGCTCGTCGAGTTGGTCGACACGCGCGCCGAGTAGGCCCATCGCCAGTGGTGTGACAGTTCTTTCAACTTCGACCGCTTCTGCAGTATCGCGATCCAACCCCTCCCAAGCAGCAACACCAAAGGCCGCTCTGCCGAGCGTGAAAAAAAGCATGAGCCCAATAAAGAACGCGATCACCCACTCGCCGCTGGAAGTGCGCATCTCTACGAAGCGCTCCTGCGAAGTGAGCATCACACCGAAAATGAGTAGCACGAGCGTGCCACCTACATAAATCATCAGCTGCATCGCGCCAACGAAATCGGCACCCGCGAGAAAGAACAGACCAGATGTCGAGGCGAGCGAAATCACGAGGTAGAACGCCATGCGGACGATATTCTTCGACAGCAGCACACCCAGCGCGAACGCGCAAGCCACGCCGCTGAAGAGCCAGAAGAAAAACGACGGCCAATAAATCGAGTCCATCGCTAACGTAGTCCTCCCGTTTCCTCAAGCACGCGTGCAATTTGTTCCTCTTCGGCTTGCACGTCGTTGGCTTCGACTTCCCAGCCTTCGCTGACCTGAAGCACCGTGTCCGACATCTGCAAGGTGCCGAAAAACGTTCTTGCCGGGAAGTTGTACTGCCACAGGGTCGCTCCCAAGAACATCGCGGCCGCGATCGGAGTACAGTATTTCAGGCAGGTAGTCATCACCTGATCGATTCGCAAACGTGGTAACGTCCACCGTACCCAGATCATCAGGCACACGCCGAGCACACCCTTGAACAGTACATTCGCCAGCCCGAGCGCCTGTGCGACACCCCACGCGAGTGTTCCTGCTTCGGCTCCGCTTAAGCCAAGCAGCTGCGTAACTGGAACCGGTCCGTTCCACCCGCCAAAGAACAAGATGGATGCAAGAATACTGACCGAGAACATGGAGCCGTACTCGGCCATGAAGAAGAAACTCCAACGCAGGCCGGAGTACTCGGTATGGAATCCAGCGACCAGCTCACTTTCGGCCTCGGCCAAATCAAACGGTGCGCGATTTACACTGGCCATCGCGCAGGTGAAATACACGAATGCGGTAATGAAGGTAAATGGGTCGTGGAACACGAACCAGTTTGTGAACAAACCTGCCTGCTGATCGCCGATGACTACCATGTCGAGCGATCCGGCGATCATCACGGGTACGACCACGCACATGCCCAGCGGCACTTCGTAACTCACAACTTGAGCTGCTTCACGCATTGCACCGAACAGTGACCACTTCGAGGCCGAGGAGTAGCCGGCTAGGATAACGCCGAACACTTCCAGCCCCAACACGGCGAGCACAAAGAACACGCCGGTGTTCAGATGCTGGGCAATCCAAGGGTACGGCCCTCCGGCGAATGGGATAGCGATAAATGCCGCAATCGCAGCGCAAAAGCTGACGTAGGGGGCGATCTTGAACAAGAAGCGATCGGCCCCTTCGGGGCAGAGGTCTTCTTTGGTGATTAGCTTCAGACCATCAGCCAGCGTTTGTAGCCAGCCGAATTTGCCGCCCGCGCGGGTGGGGCCCAGTCGATCTTGAATGCGGCCGGAGATCTTCCGTTCCAGCCAAATGAACACCAACGCGGCGTTTGCGACCAAGCCGATAATCAAGCCCACGTGAACGAATGCAGCAAAGAAGTAGCCGACGAAACTATCGGCAGCCACAGATCCGCCGACGAAAGAAAGCAGCCAGTTAAGGATTTGGTTGATTAAGCCTGCCACTTTGGCTGCATTCCTCTACATCAATCAGTGATACTGCCCATCTTCTGGGGATCACTGTACAGCGGACTAATTCGTGCTCTGGCAGGCAGTTAAGGCAGCTGCCCACTAAGATTGTGAAATATGGCACAAGGGGTCGAGACTGTACACCCCCGCCCGCAGAATTTCAGGGTAATTCGCGTCTGGCGAGCTTATCAACGGCGCGAGCTGATGCCAGGATCAGCAGGCCAGCCAAACCCAGACCGATTGCCGTCGGCTCGGGGACGACCTCCAGCGCCGAGCCTGTGACGGCGGCACGCTGCCAAGCCAAAAAGTCGAGCCCGTCGCTATCGCCATCTTTGTCGGCATCGCTGTCGGCGTTTAGGCCGTGGTCACCGCGCCATTGCGCCAGGTCGAGTCCATCGACGTAGCCGTCCCGGTTGAAATCCTCATCGGCGAACACGATTGACGACACAAGGTAGTCCACCTTGACGTTATCGCCGTTCAAGACGGTCGCTTGGGTGACGAAGTCGTCAAAGCCATTGCCTGTGAACGAGACCATGTACTGGCCGTCTCCGCTGACGGGCAGGCTGTAGCCGCCCGAGTCGGAGCTGATCGCGTAAAAGCCCGATCCATCGACGTCGACGCGAACACCGCTGCGGCCCTCGCCGACGTCGTAGAAGTTGTCTCCGTCGAGGTCATCGTAGACCACACCGGTGACAAACGTCGCTTCACCGGGAGTGCCGAAATCCTGCGTGACCAACTGGGGGCCTACCGAGCCATTGGTGCCGTTGACGACGCCAATCCCGATCTCCTTGAAGCCATCGTTGTGAATACTGCGGCGGTGACCGGCTGGATTTTGCATCCCTTGGTCGGCGAACGCCGGGTTGTAGCAATCGTCCGATACGTTGGTTGTGCCGCCCCAATCGACGTTAAATCCGGCGTGTCCGTGCTCAACCGAATCAGCATGCGAAAACACGTTTTCGCCGAGTCCGGTCCAACTGTAACCAGTTGCGGTTGCCCGTTGACCTAATGAATACCCCGGTAGAAACGGCGACGGCGCATTCGCTGAACTCGAATGCCCTTGGAACTGATTGTCGAACATGTCCTGCGTATGCAACTCGGCAGCCTCATTCAGGGCGGCATTGAATGCCAACGGCTGGGCGAACTGGTCCATGCAATCGTTGTCGACATACCACTGGAATTGATCCACGATGTCCTGGCGATCGATTCCCGAATAATTGTAGGCGTCCGTGATGTCCGAATCGGTCTCATTCGCCAATCGATTCGCCTCGACCATCGCATCAGCGCGGGCGCGATTGATGTGCTCTAGATACAGTTGGGCGTCGGCCGAGGGATTGCCTATAGAATACAGGGTCTTCGACAACTCGGCGCCGATTTGGATGTCGTCGATCCGCCATCCGACATTGGTGGTCGACTGGGGAAAGCCGCTCGAACCGGTGAAATCGTAGTAAAATCGGAACCGTGCGTCCTGCGCCGCGTAAGGCGACAGATCGACCTCGCGGAGGGCAAACGCGCCTTCGCCCGCGCCCCCAGTGCCGGCCTGGCTGTAAATGTCACTCGACCAAGTGGAGCCGCCGTTGGTTGAGATTTGCACCTTCGCCACTTGATACTGCGAAGCCCATGACAGCCGACTTTGAAAGAACAGCTTTGTGTCTGCCTGGACTGAGATATCGCGATCGATCGTGAACCAGTTGTCGCTTAAGCCCGGATTCGCCAAGTGGAAGCCGTAAGATCCCTCAGTGAAGAAGTCTGACTGAATTAACGAGTAGGACGAATCGGTGCCATCGATCACATACGTCAGCCCATTTTCGGCGTTTTCCGTCCACAGCGTCTGTCCATCGGCAGCGTACGGGCCAGCTGCCAAAATTCCCAAAATGAGCGCAAAGCGACCCCACATCGTGCCATCCTCCCTGTAGAGAGTTCTCTGTACCTAAGGAACTTGCCTATTGGAGAATAGGGTCCCGAAGTTACGAACTTCGTGCAATAGGAATGCGGTAACCCGGCCAAACAGGGCACTTGAAACACGCAGAACCGACGGTCCGACACGCTAGCGTGAGCTGCTAGCGATCGATCTCGCCCATCACGATGTCGAGTGAGCCGATGATCGCGGGGATGTCAGCGATCAGGCAGCCACGGCACAGAGGTTCGCAGACCGATAGGTTTGAGAATGAACTACTGCGAGCGCGAGTGCGCCACGGAATGTCGCTGCCATCGCTGACCAGGTAGAAGCCCATTTGCCCCTTCGGACATTCGGTCTCCAGATAGACCTCGCCCTTGGGCAGTTTGGTCTTTAGTTTCAGCGGCTCGCCGTAGCCGTCTGTGGCCGCGTGGTAACGCTCGATGCCTTGGCGAGCAAGGTCGATCGACTGCATCACCTCGAGCATGCGCACATAGAATCGGTGCCAACAGTCGCCCAAGACCGCTTCTTTGGGGACTGGAGGATAATTGTGGTCCTTTGGATAATGACCGTTCTGCTGCGCAATCACTTCGAATGCGTAGCCATCGTACATCGCGGTGTAGATCTCTTCGCCGTCACGCCGCAGGTCGTGACTGATTCCACTGCCACGCAGCACCGGCCCACTGGTGCCGTAGTCGACCGCCATCTCGGGGGACATGATGCCGATGTTCGCAGTCCGTTTAATGAAAATCGCGTTGGTCGTCAGCAGCGTGTGATATTCGGCGATGACCGGCTCAAATTGATCGAGAAACTCGAGGCACTTCTGCGTCCAACCGACGGGTAAGTCGGCAGTTGCGCCGCCGGGGGTGATGTAGCTATACGTTAAACGAGCGCCACATGCTTCCTCAAATAGGTCCAAAATCTTCTCGCGCTCGCGGAAGGCGTACAAGAAGGGGCTGAACGAGCCTAGGTCGATCCCATAGGTGCCCATGCCGACCAGGTGGCTGGCGATGCGGCCAAGTTCGCAAATGATGACGCGCAAATGGCGAGCCTTTTCCGGCGGTTCATACTTCAGTATCTTCTCGGTGGTCAATGCCCAACCGAGATTCATGTTCATGGCCGCCAGATAGTCCATTCTGTCGGTGTAGGGAATCCACTGACGGGGCGTCAGGTTTTCACCGATTTTCTCCGCACAGCGGTGCAAATAACCCATGTGCGGCGTCACTTCCGAAATGATCTCGCCATCGGTACGCAGTGCCAATCGGAGCACGCCGTGCGTACTGGGATGCTGTGGCCCCATGTTGACGAGCATTTCGTCGGTTCGAACATCAAATTCAATGACACGTGGGTCGTCGACTAAACTGCTCATGGCTCAAATTCGGATTGCGAAAGGTAAAGTATGGGATGAACGGACGGCACTCAGAGAATCTGAACTGCGGAAGCCGCGTTTCGTTTATCTGCCTCGGATTCCGTGATACTCCAGGGGCATTTCGTAGTCTTTTCGTAGCGGATGGCCCACCCAGTCTTCCGGGCATAGGATGCGTCGCATGTTGGGATGGTCCGTGAAGTTGACGCCTAGCAGGTCGTAGACTTCGCGCTCGTGCCAATCGGCGGTGCTCCAAATGCCAGAGACTGATGGCACTTCAGGAATTTCTCCTTCGTTGCCGTCTTTCCACCGTGGCAGAATCACCTTCAGCACCAGGCTGTGCTTGTGTTGCATGCTGAACAGGTGATAGACAACTTCAATGTGCGGCTCCCAATCGGCCTTGGCAGCTTTCTTCTCGTCGGTGTGAAAGTAGTCAACAGCTGTGACGCTGTTCAGGTAGTCGAACGCCAGACTGGCCTCGTCTTTCAGATACTTGCAGACTTCGACGATCCCATCGGCGGTGACCTCAATCCATGGATCAATGTTCTCCAGGTTGGCGCCAGAGATCTTGTCGCCGAATTGTTGCTTCAGCTGGTCAACAAACGCTTGTCCACTCATTTGTAAGAGGCCCGAATAAAAAGTTGAGGGTCGAGAGGAATCTGGGCCACGACGCGGGCCAAGGGACAACTATCACGGCACCTAAGCCGACAGAATCGAACCGGCTGGTCTGACGGGGAGATCTTCGCCACTTGACCGCGCACGCTCGACAACCTCGCCACGTTGGCTCGCAACGGCGTGGACCCAATCAAGATCCCCTCGCTTCCAGACGTAAGCGAATCCGACGAGTAGCACCGCGAAAAAGACACATATGTCTGCGAACGACGTGATCGCAAGGGTCGATGCGGTGTCTTCGAGTTTCGTGACGTCGATCGCGCCCAAGTCGTTCACGCCCAGTTCATTCAGCTTCAAACTGGCAGCCGTTGAAAGCCCGCCTTCCGCGGATTCCGCCACTACTGCCGGCGCGGTCAGCTGCGTCGACTTGCCAAACACCGTTGCCCAGGGGAAGAAGAATGCTACTTCGACATCGAAAATAATAAACAGCAGTGCCACGACATAAAAACGGAGGTCGAATTGCACGAAGCTGGAACCAATGACGGGCTCGCCGCATTCATAGACTTCCAGTTTCTCTTCATTCGGCAAGTCGGGCCGCAGAAAACGCCCGACCAACAGATTCACAAAGAGGAACAGTGCCGCGATGGCGGCAAATAATGCGAGATAAGCTACAATCGCGGTGGGCGTAGCCATCAGATGGTTTTCCTACTTCCAAGAGAATCGATGATCGAGGAACAAGTGCACTGTTGATTACTGATTTGGGCCGCCGTGGACAGGCTCGGTGATCACTTTCGACTGAGCCACGGCCGTCGGATTCAACGTCGAACGACCCCAGGCCACATCAAGCGGCAGGCGAGAAAAGTCGACGATCGTTCCGTCGCGGCTGTAGCAACTCAGGTCGTGTGTCGCACCCATGAAGATGCAGTCGACGGGGCAAGGTTCTACGCACAGAGCGCAGAACATGCACTTGCTATAGTCAATTGCGTAGCCGGTGATCTTGAAGCCTTTCCCGCCTTCAACTTTTTCCTTACCAATGTAGATACAGTCCACAGGACAGGCTTTTGCACACTGATCGCAGGAAATGCAAGTCGTGAGATCGAATCGATGGAAACCTCGATACCGAGCTGCGACTGGCACTGGGAGTTCAGGATACTCAAAATGCTCGGTGAATGTCTTACGCTCTGGGTCGTAAGTCTTGAACCAAATCCGGAGCGTTACCCACATCCCGTGCAGAACAGTGTAGACCGCTTCGACGACGTTACCCAGCCAGGGAAAGACTCGTTTGAGCCCAGCAATCATTTCTCAGAACCTCTCTCTCGACGCGAGGTCTCGCATCGAGCGCAGACCACGCACCGGATGACTGTCGCTTAGGCGAGCTTCTCACAATTAAGTGCCGCGCCAGCGACTAGCAACAAGCTTGGATTATAGAACCCTACTAGTACGCCGCAACCGCCGCTACGCATTAACGTAGCAACTTTTTGATTCGCTTGATGATTCCCAATGCGACCAGAAAACCTCTCGGCAAGTCTGTGAAGTCGCACCACAGTCCATTGCATCAGAAACTGACTGTGAGCCAAAACCGCGGGGGGGTGCCGCGACGCATTTTGGCAAGATGGTTACTGAGTCCATCCGGCATATCGCGAGGCAGAAAATCGGTTCGTTCGCGGCGCCGGCTCTTCATCTCACTGTCAAAAGTGACGACCCCCAGCTGGGAAAGGTACGAAGTTGCGGGAACTACTGATAATGACTGTTCGCCACTGGCAGCAGCATGTTAATGAAAGGGGGACATTGGTTTAGAGTCAATCTCGATCCGCTGTCATGGCCGTAAGTATTTTCATATAAAAGACTTACGTCTATTGGTCAGGTCGAATCCAGCGAATCCTGCTGGGAGGTTCCTCCGCCCGGCGTGGGAGTGCCTGGTGCGATGTTTCATAATGGGAGTATTTTGGGCAAAAATCGTGCCTGAACCCGTACGTATTGCTTGACTCTGTTCAGAGAGCACGTAGAGTGAAAAGAGCGGTGTTGCGTAACGCCGCAATCACTGAGCGCAGCTGCGCGATGTGGTATAGCTCGCGGCAGGCTAGGTTCGGAGGCCGGCACCGGTTAATGGGGGGCACAACCGGCCACTGCTTACGAAGGAATCGCGTTATGTTGGTCCTATCACGAAAAAAGAACGAAAGTATTGTCATCAACGATGACATTACGATCGTCGTCGTCGAGATTCGCGGCGACAAGGTCCGCTTGGGCATCGAAGCCCCTAAGGAAGTCCCCGTTCATCGGAACGAAGTCTACGAGGCAATCCGCCGCAACGTCGAGGTCGACCGTGGTGCAGACGCAAGTAGTGCTTCGGAGTAGCGTGGACTCCTAGATTCTCTTGGCTCGCAATTGCCGTTTGGCGTGACTCCCGTCTCTTCAACTCGCTGGGACTCTCCCATGGATCACGCACCGTCGTTTGCCGTCTCCTAGAGCCGTCCTGCCCAGCCAGTCAAACGAAGCGGTCATTCCCACTTGACGGCAAACCAAGTTGACGTAACCCTATACGCTCACGGGCAGTTAACTGCATTTCGCAGATTACGGTCCTTGCCAAGAACAGACATTTCGCTTCATCTTTCAGTTCTCTGCGACCGAACGGCGAAGTAGAGAATGTCTTTCCGCGGCCCCTTCGTCTAGCGGTCTAGGACTCCGGCCTTTCACGCCGGCAACACGGGTTCGAGTCCCGTAGGGGTCATTAATCTATCTCTGCACAACGCGTAATGACGCGTTTCTGTGATTCCGCGACGCAAACGCGTCGTTCAATCACTAAATGCTCCCAGGTGGCCCAAGTATGGCCCTCACCAACAGTCCCTAGCGTTCTCTCGAATTCCGCCCTTCGGGGGGCGGGTCATTCGGCACCCCCCAGCTTACTTGTATCCGCGGCGACTGTATTCTGGTGTAGTGAGCTGCTGAGCGAATCTCGCATTGGTCGCAGATGAGTGCGCGGTCGTATGGATGAGAATATCTAGAGCAACTCTGGCCAGAGACTATCGCTGACGAGCACTCCTTCTTGCGTCAGTCTCAGATTGGATCCTGCCATCTCAAGTACTCCAAGATTCACGAATTGATCGATCTGTGGGCCTACTAGTTCATCAATCTCAAAGCCCGTCCGATCATAAAATACTTCGCGAGAAATACCTTCGATGCGTCGGAGGCCAAAAATCAGCTGCTCTCGCGCTCGCTGCTCAGCGTTGAGTTGCTCTCTTTCCGCGACGGCCGGTTCTCCGGCCAACACACGTTTGAGGTAGGTCGTCGTGCTGCGATGATTCGTTTCGCGCACGCCACCGACGTACCGCGCTGCGCCGGGACCAGCGGCATAGTAGCCCTCGCCCGACCAGTACACTTGGTTATGTCGACTCTGCTTCCCTGGGCGTGCAAAATTTGAGATTTCGTAGTGCTGAAATCCGACTCCCGCCAGCTGGTCGATGGCGGCCAAGTACATCTCCCGTTCCAACTCCTCCGGCGCACGCGCTAACTCTCCTTTCTCCAGTCGCCTCCAAAACGTCGTTCCGTGCTCAAACGTCAATCCGTACGTCGAAATGTGAGCGGGCTTTAGCGAGATCGCATCACTGAGATCAGCGTGCCATTCATTCAGACTTTCTCCCGGCGCGGCGAATATGAGATCGAGTGACACCCGCATGCCAACGCCATGGGCCATCTCAACCGCTCGAACGATATCTGCGCGCTGATGATCTCGCTCAAGCAGTTGCAGCTTCATGTCGTGAAATGACTGCGCTCCCAGGCTAAGCCGATTCACCCCATAGTGTGCGAGCACCTCGAGACGCGGCAAATCCAAATCCGCTGGATTCGCCTCGACGGTCCACTCATATTCCGTTGCGAGCGGGTGCCAGCGAAGTACCGTGTCGCAGAGGCGCGTCAGCTGTTGAGGTGAGAGGTAGGTCGGTGTGCCGCCACCGAAATATAGAGTCGCAACTTCGTGCCGCTGTCCAAGCGTGGCAAGTTCGAGGGAAATGGCCTGCAGAAACGAGTCCACCAAGTCTTCGCGGTTTGCAACCAGTGTGAAGTTGCAGTAACCACAGCGATGCACACAGAAGGGAACATGGATGTATGCTGACCGTGGCTTACGATGGGACATGCCCCAAATTGTAGCAGCTGGCCGCAACAAAGCACGTAGAGAGCGAGTCTGACTGTTGACGCCGAATAGTTGAAGCCCAGTAACGCTCGTAGGCTTAGTTCGTGATCAGTTAGCTACGTACCTTAATAGCGATCGGATTTCATTTTTTTCAACTTATGATCGATTCTCAAGTCAGCTTGCGTGTGCAGAGGCATCAATATGATCTTTGATTGACCGGGTTACATTGGGTAATAAAATAGGGCTATGTCTGCAGCCAAAAACTCATCCAATAACGACGTTCCGATCGCCCGCGCAGCTTTCGACAAGAGCCGTACGTTTCTGTTGCTCGTCTGCTCAGCAATTGGCCTCGCAATCGGATTCTTGTATCTTGGTCCGCTCGTTCCTAACACCCCTGAAGGAGGCACTGCCCCTGAACGAGGCAGCTCGTCAACGATCCCCCCACAGAAAAACGTGGTGCAGCCCAACAAGTCACTTACGCCCGAGCAGGTGGTTGCTGCACAGATGAAAGCGCTCGTCCAGTATCGGACCGATCGGTCCGCGATCCATCAAGTTTTTGCTTTTGCCTCACCGGCCAACCGAGCGGTAACTGGCCCAATCGATAAGTTTGAGGCGATGATACGTCAAGAGTCGTACTTTGCGATGGTCGAAAGCGAACACTGGATGGCTGGCCGTGCGGTGAATCGAGATGGGCAGGCAACCGTTCTGGTGACGAGTGTCGATGCTGACGAGGAGGTCAGCCTTTACCGATTCTACTTGAGCAAGCAATCAGACTCGCACGAAGATTGCTGGATGACCGACCACGTACTTCGCATTGATCGGCCTAGTCCACATGCTTCAGCGGGTAACGAAGAACTAAGGGAAATCTAACAGGATTCGACGCACTCAGTGCACGGTGAGTCCATTGGTTTATAGACGGCATGGCCCAGCACGTTTCATCCATCGAGCAGCCCGCACCCGGCTCGACCGAGAACGCGGTGGTGAGCGATGAAAACCTAATGGCAGAAGTTATCGAGGGCGACAAAACCGCGTTCACCCAGCTCTACGACCGCCATGTGCCGACAGTCTATGCACTTTGTCTGAAGATCATGCGAAAGGAAAGTGACGCGGAAGCGGTTGTTTCTGACGTTTTTCTTGAGATATGGCGGAAGCCTAGTTATTTTGACGCCTCCAGAGGCAGCTTTCGTACGTACCTACTAACGTTGGCACGTAGTCGAGCCATTGATCGCTGGAGAGCGACCGCCACGCGAGTAAGGAAGACCCAGGAAGCGAGCATCGTGCTCGAATGTCGTTCTCGGCCATTCGAGGAATTCGAGCCATCGCACGTAGTGCAAACGAGCGAACGACGACATGCCGTGCGTGCGGCCATCGAGGAACTCGACGAGGCCCAACGCGAAACGTTGCGACTCGCCTACTTCGAAGGGCTCACGCATCGCGAAATTTCCGAGCGGTTGAATTTGCCCCTCGGCACAGTCAAGACACGTATTCGTCACGGCTTGAAGAAACTTCGGATATCCCTGTCAAGTATAGGAGAGTCAGGTGGACTGTCATAGAGCCATCGAACTAGTACCTGACTATGTTGTTGATACTCTCTCTGCCGAGGATCGTGCGGCGCTGCAGCGACACCTAGACGGCGGATGTCTACGATGCCGACAGGAATTGGACGAAGTAACCGCAGCCACCTCACTGCTTGGAGAAGCCCTGGATCCGATCAACCCTAGGCCAGAGTTGAAAACCGCGCTGCTCGATCGGATTGAAAACGAGTCGCAGATTCGGACGACAACTCTAACTTCGAGAGCCCAGCTAAACGATGCTGAGCAGCAAACGACGGCAAAATCGCTCCGTTTGATTGAATACTTCCCATATATTGCTGCGACGTTGCTCGCCATCGCGGCAGGTTCCCTTGTCGCGAATGTCACGAACCGGCCATCTCTCGACGCTTCCCTCGTTCAAGTCAATCCGCGATTGAAGGAGCAATGGCAACGCAGGATCGCTACCGCGGAGCAGGCCTTTGGATCGCCTCGCGCACAGATCGTTGGCCTCAGTGCAAGCTCGCACAGTCAGTTTCAAGCCGCTATCTTCTATGATCGCATTGCCAAGCAATTGCACGTCGTTGCTTCCCAGGTACCGCAGCCGTCAACTGGAATGCAGCCCTACTTGTGGCTCCTTGACGAAAATGGTCGCGTGCTTGTCAGCAATCCGTTGAAATACGTCGATCTAGAACGCGCGGCGGCCATTATCGATCTACCGCGTTTGCCGATGGGTATTGCGCGTGCGCTGATCACCTACGAGTCGCCCGGCAATCCAAGTGAGCCCAAAGGTCCGGTTGTCCGCGGGGCCGATTTGCAGCAAACGACGTAGCGAACATAGTACTGGGGCGACGCGCGATCATTCTGCTTCACGAGAGAGTCATTGCTCGCGGCTCTCGTAACCGTGGGATACGAGTACCTCGTCGCACTGGCCACCGAGATTGCTGAAATCCACGCGACCACCGCGCGTATTACAAGAAACTAGGGCTAGTATCCTCCCGACGCCACCCGCTACAATGCAGCGCAAGTATCAGCTCCCTTAGCTCAATTGGCAGAGCAACTGACTCTTAATCAGTAGGTTCTAGGTTCGAGTCCTAGAGGGAGCACTGGAGATTCTTCTAAGCTCCTATCATCAAACACCTTAGGGACGGGGCAAGATTCAGGTGGCGCGCTACTCGAAATTGATTCGGTAGTAGAGGCAGTTATCGCTGTTACGGTTGTCCTCTTCCCTGGATTAAGTGACGATGCGGCAGCGGAGATTCGAACCATTCTAAAACCTTATTATTCATATTTTTTCAGAGACGTCGTAAGTACGATTGTTTGCATGGCCGACTCTCGAGGATTGAATATAGCTGCTGCTCGACCGGCACCAGATCTTCCGTGCGCAACGATGCGGAAGTCTGCATAGGGCTCCGCCGCCACTGGCAGTTTCGCAATGCTGAGACTCCACGGGGATGGTCCAACTGCAGGCTCGATAAAGAACCCATCAGTGCCGGCGGCGCGCGAACGCTGCGACAGTTGGCTTAATTTGCGGAAGGTCATCAGTATGCGAACCCGCTCCTCGGTACAGCTTTCCGATGGCCCATTCGCTGATCAGTATGTTTTCTTCTCTATAACATCCCTCAACTCGGCCTTGCCAAAATCCCTTTCCGACGTCGATTGGATCCAATGCCCAAGAAGTGGCCAACGTTGAGATTTTTTTGGGCAGGAGCCTCGCCCAAACCGCAACGAACGATTCACCGTGACCTAGATGTTTTCACCGTGTCAGCTCGGTTGAAAACGAGTACTTCCCTGAACCTACAAGAACAATCGCCGTTCCATCCGCCATTCGAAAACCGCGGACATCCGGCGACGCGGTAAGCAAGCCATCATCCAGCAGCAAACTTTCAGCATTAGGACACGGTAGGCGTATCGAGGCTGTGGTGTTGCAGGGAATTGCCACATCCAGGTAGAACCTGCCGTCGTGCTTTTTCCGGTCAGCTTGCTCGCCAGACAGTCGGCCTGGGCTAGCGGCGACAAGAATGCGGTACGCAGTCTGTTGCTGATCACGTTGGTCCGACTTCAGGATCCAGCTCAGCCGCGTCTTGGTTTCATGGATGCCCAAAGGGTCGAGTCGCCGTCGCCGACGAGCACGGCGCACTTGGCGCGGCAGTCGATCCGCGAAGATCCCTCGACAACGATTTCGCTGCCATCTTCACCTACGGACAGAAAGTCTTGGTCGCCTTGTCGACGAGCTTCGAAGTCGATGATGTGTCCGAAGCCATCGCTCACGTAACTTCGTCCGTCTTGGATGCCTTGGATCCAGTCGTCGAAGTTCAACTGGCCGTCGACCTTGACATAAACTCGTCCGATACCGACGCGCTCGCCGCTCATGCACGGGAAATCAGTCTCGCCACTAACTCGCGTGCGGAATCCACAATTGAGCGTGTGGTACCACATATTCCATTTATCCCGACGGGGCGTGTCCATTGCCGAGATAAAGTCAACGGCCGGGACGAGTTCTCCTTCGGGTCCCATGACTTTATGGTTCACGTCAACGACGTACTCATTGGCACCGATCCCATCAAACGCGGGGATATGAAAGTAGGGCAAGCTTGGACCATCTTCGTAATCGCCGAGCCGATCGACGTAGTTCGATAGCCCGTTGATGGGGCGACGCACGTAGTTTGAGGCTTCGGCTGTTAAGGCGAATGAAGTGATTGAGTATTGCAGGCGTAATCAGAATCACCCATTTCACGCGTCCGAGATCACAGTCGAATGTGGGAATTGCGCGACACAAAAAAGCCGATGCTTGCATCCCGTGCCTTCACCGAAGGCAGAATCAATCTGATTCCCGCTACCGAGTTCAAAGCTGGAAGTATGGGGGATTGTGTAGTCGCTACAAGTATGTAGTTCATGCCTTCGCCGCCGGTCCATATGGCGGTGGTTTGACCGTGGTTTGGGCCACGACAATGCTCGCAGAATCAGAATCGATAAGGCTGCTCGCCAGCACGCGAGAACCAATTTGCAGCGGTTCATCAAAACTCAATGGCTATAGATCGCTGTTTTCTGGAGCGTTTTCTAATTGCACAGGAGAAATCGCTGCTAGATGCTGGGCTTATTCGGAGAAGCCAGGCATCTTCTCCAACTAGCTTACGATGCTCCAAGACGTCTGTGCCGCGCTGCAAAAGTAAGTTGTACCGCCAGCATGAGGTTGATCAGACTACCGGGTTCGGGTACGGCTCTTGACGCCGCGTTTGCGACTCTTCCCCAGGCGTCTTGCCAGATGGCCAAGTCCGCGGCATCGACAAGACCATCGCGGTTTGCGTCCGGAGCCAAGTTGTTGGTCGAGCCGTGATTACGCTGCCAGACGAGAAAGTCGCCGCCGTCCACATCGCCATCAAAATCAAAATCGCCCGCTTGAGGTGCCTCCAAGGCCAAGAATCCGGCCCCAAACGGAATGGCCATCAGATCCGAGTCATTTACGTCGCTATCGAACAGGGCGTTCAGATGCCGCATCTCTCCGTCTAACCAGGCGTAGACGTTCACGTCGTTAAGCACGAGCATTGAGCCGGTGTGAATCACCAGCCCCGGGTCGCCACCTAAGCCGTTGAGATAAAGTGCCTCAAATGGACCGTCTCCGCGATTACCGTTATCGAACAGATCGAGGATGTGCGCAGTTGTGGGAACGCCATCCTGACCAATCTCCAGTTGGCCGATGCCAAAGTTGTCGGCGCCAGTTCCTGTGATGCCGTCGTCGGAACTGCCCGCTTCGATGAACTGGATCCCCGTGCCATCCAAATTGACGATGCCCTGATCGAATTGGGCGAGCGCCGTGTTGGTCTGTCGGTAGAGTAGATCTCCGCCAATGTTAATCTGCGCGCCTTCGACCATTTCGAAGGTGCTCGTAGATTCCAGGAACAGGCTGCCCGCGACATCCACCTCGCTGGAGATGTGCTGCATGAAGAACTCCGCCCGATTGGCCACGGCAAGGTTGCCGAGCTGGAGCGTTCCCTGCTCTTCGATAAAAAAGCGGACTCGTTCGTTGCCATTACCAACCGTGCTGTTGATGGAACCGAGCGACGACAGATCGATTTCGCCGCTAGTGATGTGGAATTCCAGCCGATCATCTTCACCCGACTTGACGCTTAATTCAGTCAACCCCGACAGATCGATCCGCCCACTGTCGGTAGCGCGGATCCGGTAGGTCGATTGGTAGTTGTTGTAGCCGAAGGTCAGCGATTGCAGGCTCGACAAGTCGAGCAGGGTGCCAGGATCGCGGGCCTGAAAGAGATCGGTGTCGTACATATGGGTATCGGTCACATAGTCAGTATCGGCCACACGATCGAACGTGGCCCCGCCCGAGACCCAGATCCGGCTCTGGTCGATCTCGGTCAACGGGGCAGTAATCAGCGTGGAGTTGTCACTGACGTGGATGGTTGACCACTTCACGTTGGACAGGCGTGGGGCGTTGATAACGCTGCCGGCCGGCAATGGTTGGCCCGCATCGCCCGTGCGATAGGTGGTACCGCCACCGGTAAACTGCGAAACCTGTGCTGCCGTGAGATTAGGCGCGTTGATGGTCGAATCGGCGCTGTGCAAGAATTGAGTCCGCACCACAGACAAATCCTGTCCGTCGATTGATTGATCGCCCAATTCCAGCATGGAATCACCACTCACGTAAATACGCACCCGCTCATTGCCGTTACCACCGGTCGTATTGATGCTTTGCAGACCCGACAGATCGATGGAGCCACCATTACCGACAATGATCTCGAACTGATCGTCTTCCCCTGGCTCGACGTTGAGGTTGGTCAACCCCGACAGATCGATCCGCCCACTGTCGGTAGCGCGGATCCGGTAGGTCGATTGGTAGCCGCCATAACCGAAGGTCAGCGACTGCAGGCTCGACAGGTCGAGCAGGGTGCCAGGATCGCGGGCCTGAAAGAGATCGGTGTCGTACATATGGGTATCGGTCACATAGTCGGTATCGGCCACACGATCAAAAGCAGCTCCACCGGAGACCCAGATGCGGCTCTGGTCGATCTCGGTCAACGGGGCAGTAATCAGCGTGGAGTTGTCACTGACGTGGATTGTCGACCACTTCACGTTCGACAGGCGTGGAGCGTTGATAACGCTGCCGGCCGGCAATGGTTGGCCCGCATCGCCCGTGCGATAGGTGGTACCGCCACCGGTAAACTGCGAAACCTGTGCTGCCGTGAGATTAGGCGCGTTGATGGTCGAATCGGCGCTGTGCAAGAATTGAGTCCGCACCACAGACAAATCCTGTCCGTCGATTGATTGATCGCCCAATTCCAGCATGGAATCACCACTCACGTAAATACGCACCCGCTCATTGCCGTTACCACCGGTCGTATTGATGCTTTGCAGACCCGACAGATCGATGGAGCCACCATTACCGACAATGATCTCGAACTGATCGTCTTCCCCTGGCTCGACGTTGAGGTTGGTCAACCCCGACAGATCGATCCGCCCACTGTCGGTAGCGCGGATCCGGTAGGTCGATTGGTAGCCGCCATAACCGAAGGTCAGCGACTGCAGGCTCGACAGGTCGAGCAGGGTGCCAGGATCGCGGGCCTGAAAGAGATCGGTGTCGTACATATGGGTATCGGTCACATAGTCAGTATCGGCCACACGATCGAACGTGGCCCCGCCCGAGACCCAGATCCGGCTCTGGTCGATCTCGGTCAACGGGGCAGTAATCAGCGTGGAGTTGTCACTGACGTGGATGGTTGACCACTTCACGTTGGACAGGCGTGGGGCGTTGATAACGCTGCCGGCCGGCAATGGTTGGCCCGCATCGCCCGTGCGATAGGTGGTACCGCCACCGGTAAACTGCGAAACCTGTGCTGCCGTGAGATTAGGCGCGTTGATGGTCGAATCGGCGCTGTGCAAGAATTGAGTCCGCACCACAGACAAATCCTGTCCGTCGATTGATTGATCGCCCAATTCCAGCATGGAATCACCACTCACGTAAATACGCACCCGCTCATTGCCGTTACCACCGGTCGTATTGATGCTTTGCAGACCCGACAGATCGATGGAGCCACCATTACCGACAATGATCTCGAACTGATCGTCTTCCCCTGGCTCGACGTTGAGGTTGGTCAACCCCGACAGATCGATCCGCCCACTGTCGGTAGCGCGGATCCGGTAGGTCGATTGGTAGCCGCCATAACCGAAGGTCAGCGACTGCAGGCTCGACAGGTCGAGCAGGGTGCCAGGATCGCGGGCCTGAAAGAGATCGGTGTCGTACATATGGGTATCGGTCACATAGTCGGTATCGGCCACACGATCAAAAGCAGCTCCACCGGAGACCCAGATCCGGCTCTGGTCGATCTCGGTCAACGGGGCGGTAACCAGCGTGGAACTGTCACTGATGTGAATCGTCGACCACTTCACGTTCGACAGGCGTGGAGCGTTGATAACGCTGCCGGACGGCAATGGTTGGCCCGCATCGCCCGTGCGATAGGTGGTACCGCCACCGGTAAACTGCGAAACCTGTGCGGCGGATAGGTTAGGAGCGTTGATCGTTGCATTTACGCCCGGCAAGAATTCAGTCCGCACCACAGACAGATCCTGTCCGTCGGTCGATTGATCGCCCAGTTCCAGCACGGAGCTGCCACTGACGTGGAACCGCACCCGCTCATTGTCGTTGCCGAAGGTCGTGTTGATGCTCCGCAGTCCCGAAAGATCGATGGAGCCGCCATTCCCCACGTAGAAATCGAGTCGGTCGTCCTCTCCCGCCTCGACGCCCAGGTGGGTCAGCCCCGACAGATCAATCCGACCGCTGTCGGTGGCCCGGATCCGGTAGGTGGACTGATAACCGCTGTAGCCGAAGGTCAGCGACTGCAGGCTCGACAAGTCGAGCACGGTACCCTCGTCACTGGCGTTAAACAGATCGGTATCGTACATGAAAGTATCGGTCACATAGTCAGTATCTACCACACGATCGAAGTTAGACCCGCCTGAGACCCAGATGCGGCTCTGGTCGATCTCGGTCAACGGGGCGGTAATCAGCGTGGAGTTGTCACTGACGTGGATTGTCGACCACTTCACGTTCGACAGTCGTGGAGCGTTGATCACGCTCCCCGCCGGCAATGGCAGACCGACATCGCCTGTGCGCCATGACGTACTCCCTCCGGTGAACAGCGACGTTTCGGCACCAGTCAGGTTGGGAGCGTTGATCATGCCTCCTGCGTCGGCCTGAAAGCTCACGTACTTGGCCGTCAGATCTGCGCCACCCCCGGCTTGATCGCCTAGTGGCAGCGACGCCCCTTGGTCAACAATCAGTCGTGTGCGGATCTCAGCGCCGCTGGCGTTCTGGTTGAGACGTCTGAGATTCGACAGATCGATTTCGCTACCGTTCTCGACGCTGATCTCGAGAATGTCATCCTCACCTTGCGTCACATCGAGATCGGTCAGCCCCGACAAATCGATCCGCCCACCGGCGGCCGTTATCGACTTGGTGTATTTCGCTCCCGAGACGCCATAAGTCAATACGATCAGCGACGAGAGATCCAGGGTCGAGCCACTGCCGCTGGTACGGAAGAAGTCACCGTTGGCCAATTGATTGTTCACATAGGTGGGCGCGCCGTAGACTATCGTACCGCCACCGGTGGCTTGCAGCACGCCTTGTCCGCCCGAAAACTGCGTGGCCGGGGAGGGCGCCAGCAAACTCCCCCCACTGGCGACGATCGAGCCGTCGCTCGCCGCCTCATCCTGTACACTCAGACTCCGGCCTGGGTTGACGTTGAGCGTCGAGCCATTGCCCAGGATCAGCTGGAATACTTCATTACTCGTCCCCGGCACATTGTAGGTGACCGCCGTGCTGTTGGGGATGATCACTCGAAAATCGGTTCCGCTGCCGTTGCCGTTGATCGGCACGATGCCGCCATCCCAATTCAAGGGGTCATTGTAGTTCGCCCCATCGCCCCCGCCCGTCCAGGTGGCGGTGGTTTGGGCATGGATCGGCCCGCACATGAACGGGAGCGCAAAGTAGAAGAAATATCTGACTTTCATGGTACTTAGATCAGACTCTAACACAGTCCGGTATGCGCGACCTGCTGCCGCTAGCCAATGTGTCAATCTCTATCAAAACGCAGCGCAAGGATTGAATCTCGCAAAACTGTCTCCGCAATATCGGCGGATAGTAAATCCTCCTTTCGATGCATGTGCAAACATCATTCTGAGCTTCGATCCGTGGTTGTGATGAAATCGCCGTACAAGTAATCGACCCTATTGTTTTTCGGTGTTTGTACTCGGATTAGCTCAGCAACTTCAAGGTAATCGTGGTTCATGCATCGAAGGAAGATAGCCTTAAGGCAATCGATATCCTCATCTGCTAGTTTCCAAATCAATGAATCTGAGTCAGAATACAGCTCTGTCGAATCACCTTTACACATTAGCAGCGACGAGTTCTCCGTAGGAGATGACTTCTTCATAGTAATTATCGACCTATCAAAATGCGCGTCTATTTGCCGTGATCCTCCTTCTTGAATGGACTTCAAAACGTCAACAAGAGTTTCCAAGTCCCCTTTCTCAAACGAAAGATAAATTGACATTTTGTCATCTCTTCGAAATTCCATCATTTTGACCACCTAGTCTATTAACGGTACATGCACGTTCTTGAGGACGCGGAGGTTTGAGCCGCCTGGGTTCGGGGGCGCAAGGAATTCAAAGTGCACGTGGGGGGTGTTTGGCACAGTTGGTTGACCAATTCCATGACGCCCGAGGTAGTCATTAGGAACTGTGCGGAATTGGCGGGTGCCATCCAGGCTACGCCAAGTTCCCGCGTCGACTTTTACAGCATCTTCTCCGACGAACTTAATTCGCTCGTTGCGGAGGTTGCTCTTTGAAATACTACGACGCCATTCGGTGACATTTAAGGTGTTCTTGGTATTCGTATTTACTCTAAGTAGCTGACTGTCGGCCATGCGAGTGCCAGATTGATAGGCCTTGCTGACCGTCGCGGGCGTGTGGACAGCCTTTACAGGTGCTGGCAACGCAAGCTGTTTAGGTGCGGGGAGAGCAAGTCGATTGGGCGCTGGCAACGCGAGCCGGTTTGGCGCGGGAAGAGCAAGTCGATTTGGTGCCATCTCCCAAACGCCATTCGCCATTTGCCGCATTTCGATAGTCTTGCCAGACCCTCCACGCATTATGTCGTCTGCAACGCCCCGACCAAGTGGCAATTGACGCATGAGTGCGGCGCCTCCGTCATCGACCACGTGAATGAGGTCATCGCCGTATCGCGCTATCGCCTGCACTTCTGTCGCTAGCCCTTTGCCCCATTTTGCCATTGCTACGGTGCCTTGCCCTAACTTGCCCAGAACCTTAGCGGCCGGCCCGGCCACCCCCAACAACCGCAAGGCGTCTTGGGTGTAACCCCAGAATCCGCCTTCCTGGACACCTTCGCCCAGCCGCAACGTGTCGGCCATTGCCGAGGCAAACCACATAGTCACCGATGTTGCATCCATAATCGTCGCGCCCACGGTTGCGCCGAGTACCCGCAGGAAGCTTGGCTCTCCCTCAACCCATTGGCCGAGGTCTTCTTTCCAACCAGCGAAGATCTGATTCGTCTTGGCGACTTGCTCATCAAACCAATCGGCGATGTCGCCGAAGACCGAAACACTTTCGTTGTGCACCAAGATGTGTTTGTCGCCGACAGCAACGAAGTAGGTATGCAACTCGTCGACCTGAATGTTGAATACGGGCTCAACGACTCCTTCTCCAGCTGAGCCGGTGAGTTCGACCCAATCTCCGGCGCTTGTGCGTAGGAAATCTCCGACGTTGACGTCGGCCGCTCGGGTCCAGCCGCTTTCTCGTACGTAGAATGGGTGGTCAAGAGTAGTACGGATGACAGCATCGCCGATGTGAAGCTCCAGCAGAGCGGCGGGGTCATTGTGGAAGACTCTTGTGACTGTGCGTGGTTCTGGTTCACTTAGTGGATCATTGTCGGGGACTGTGAGGACTTGCTCTCCCGGTTCGATCAATTCAATGGGTTTCGTCGAGCCATCTGCCAGCAGCACCCGCGTGCCAGCGGCGAAACAGTACTCCATGACTGCTTCGCTGCCTAGCGCGCTGAACGCCGCCATTGCCGCTGCGTCGGATATGCCGTACGCCCCTTCCAATTCCATCAAGCCGCGGGCTTCGAGACCACGCACGTTGTTGTCGGCCATCGAACCGTTCGCTTCGTTGTACTGCGAGAAAATCGCGTCAGCCGAAGCCGCGCTGAGCGGTTCGACGCCGCGCCCGGTAGGCACGGTTGGGCCAGAGCCAAACCGCATAGGTGCGCCTACCGGGGTGAAATCGAGGACGCCCGCGGTACCCGTGGCGGCGTTGGTCGCGTTGACGAAGCTATTCAGCTGCGCGTAGCGGCTGGTGCCGGTTTCGCCGTCGATCGCGAGGGCTCCGTCGAGGTAGTTGCCCGATTGCTCGAGGACGTAGTCGATTGCGCCAGACGAGTTCGTCGTGCCACCGCGGGTTTCGGCGCGGTTGTACATGCCATCGACATCGGTCGTGCGGTCGAAGCCGCCGGTGTCGACGTTGGTGGTTTCGGAAATCGTGTAGTCGTCGGTGCCGGTGACGGTGATTTCGTAAGCGGAACCGTCGTTGCCCGTTTGCGTGAGGCTGTACTCGTCGGATCCGGTGGTGGTGCGGGTCGACTCGCCGGTGATCGTGTTGTGATCTTCGTTGGTGGTGTAGTCCTTCGTGCCGCTGCCGTTGAGAGTGTAGTTGTTCACAGCGCCGCTGACGGTTTGTGTGAACGAGTAGGTTTCGCTGCCCGTCCGTTCGACGTCCCGTTCGCCGAGCACAAAATTGCCGGTCGTGGCAGCCGTGCTGGAATCGCTACGGGTACCGCTATAGGTGAAATCGCCAGCGGGACTGCTGCCGGTTTGCGTGAGAACGTCAGTGTAGCTGCTGGTGGTCGATTCGGTATAAGCGCCTGTGATGTCGTTACCGGCGCCTGTCGAATTGGTCGACAAGTCCATCTCGTCGTTGACTGTGAAGGTGGTCTGGCCATCGGCGCTGGTGGTGGACTGGTCGGAAAGAATCGACTGGGTTGACTCGCTGGTGCTGGTGTACGCGCCGGTGATGGCGTTGCCGAGCTTGCCGGCAGTCATCTCCGCATCGGTCACCTCGGTGATCGAGAAGTCGCCAGCCGCAGAGCCAGTGACGGAGCGCGTCTGCGTGCTGTCATTCGCGGAGGTCGACGATTGGTCGTAGGCGCCGGTGATCGAGTTGCCGCTGTCGGTCGAAGTCACATCGACCGCGATCGTGGCTGTCAAGGAATAGGTGTGATCGCGTGTTCCGGTCTCGGTAATCGAGGTGTCGGTCTCGCTAGTCGAGGAGCCGGAGTAGACGCCCGTGATCGCGTTGGCGGTGCGGTTGGAACTGCTGGAGCCAGTGCGGGTGACCTCCTTGCTGTCCGAACCGTCGCCAGTCACATAAGTCGTGTCTTTCTCGTACGAGTACGAATCGGTGGTCGACTCGGTGCTGGTGACTGCGGTGGTGATCGTGTTGCCGGACGAGGTGACCATGAGCGACATGGTGGTCGACTCGTCGGTCGTATAGCTCCGCTCGCCCAGGTCGCCCGTGGCACCTAGCATGCCGGTCTGCGTCTGGCTGCTGGTGTCGGTTTGCGACAGCACGCGCATGAAGTCGGCGGTGACCGCGTTGCCCATTTCGTTGAGCGTGGAGGTCGACATATTGTTGCTGGTGCTGTCGATATCCTGGTCGGTGTTGTCCTCTTCCTGCGTGGTGTCGACACTGCTGGTTGACTTAGTCGTCAGCGTGTAGGTGCCTAGCACGTCGTTACCCGAGCGGTCGGTTTCGCTACGGCTGGTCGAGGAATGACTGCTGGTGTTGGAAAGCGTCTGGTTGGTGGAAGTACCACCGTTGGTGACGGTGCTGTCAACGACGACCGATTCGGTGTACTCGCCGCGGACCGAGTTGCCCTCGCGTTCGGTGGTTGTCGTGGTATTGCCAGTCCGACTGGTGGTGGAACTAAAGGTTTGGTTAGCCGTGGTTTGATCGGTGACGACCGCGCTGACGACGGTCTGGGTGCGATCGTAGTCGCGGAAGCGGTCGCTGCCGGTTTCGGTGACGCTGGTCGTCGTATTTTCAGTTTGCGTTGTGGTGACGGTGAGCGTCTGGTTGGTGAGCGTTTCGCTCAGCGTCGCTTCGTCGGTCGTCGTACTGGTGAGCGTGTAGTTGCCGACGATCGAATTGCCGTTGCGACTGCTGTTGGTTGTCGATTCGGTCGACTGACTGAGCGTGCGGGTCTGTGTTTGGTTGGTTTCGGTCTCGGTCAGTGTCGTGGTCGACGTGTCTTCGGTCGAACTAGTGTAGACGGCCGTGACGGAATTGGACGTGCCCGTGTTGGTGCTACTGCCGGTCGTGCTCTCGTCGACGATGATCGTGAGTGTTTGGTTGGTTTCGGTCTGATCCTTCTCGATGGTGTAGGTGCTCGAACCGGTGGACGTGGTGGCGCCCGTGATGGCGTTACCCGACTCTGTTTGGGTATCGCTGCCGCTGGAGACGATTTCGACGTCGATTGTGCGGGTCTGGTTCGAGTCGGTTTCGTTAGTCGTGTTGGAGTACATCGACTCGGTCGTGCTGGTAAAATCACCCGTTACCGAGTTTCCAGAACTGGTTGTTGTGCCCGACGACGTGCCGGTCGTGTCGATCTCGACTGTGAGCGACTGGTTTGTGCTCGTCTCGTCCGAGGTGGAACTGGACATAAACATCTCGGTCGAACTGTAGACGCCGGTGATCGAGTTATCAGTCGACCGGACCATCGAAGAACTGTTGGAAGTTCCCGTGAGTGATACGGAGATGGTTTGATTCGTCTCAGTGCGACTGGTAGTGCTTTCGGACGTCGAGTTGCTGATCGACATGCTGTCTCCGAGCACTTGGTTGCCACTACCGCTAGACGTACCCGTTGAAGCGGACGTCTCGGTGAGATTGACCGTTAGGCCTTCGTAGGTGAACGTCGAGGTGAGGGTGCTCGCGGAACTGTCCATGCCCGTAAACGAGTAGCCGCCCGTCAGCTGGTTGCCCGTCTGCGTGGCTGAGCTTTCGGAACCTGATTCAACGCGGATATCGCTGAACGGATTGATGTCGTTGTCCTCGACGCGGATGACGTCGACTTCGCTGCTCGTGATGCGGGTGTAACTGCCGTCGATCCGGTTGCCGCTTTCATTGATCGTGTCGATGCGGTCCTCGTCGATCGTGAGGAACACGTCGAGCACCTGGTTCTCGTCTCGCTCTTCCAGATGGGTGTTCGTTGCGGTGGTCGACGACATCGTGTAGTCGCCCGTGATGTCGTTGCCCTCGTCATGATCGGTCAACCGGATCATGCCGGTCTGAGCGGCCGTGACCGTCAGGGTCTGGTTCGTCTGCATCTGACGGCGAACGAATGAATCCGCCTCATCGGCGATATCGCCTTGGAAGCGGGTATTGACCGTCGAGTCGGCGACATATTCGCCCGTGAACGAGTTCGAGGTGCGCGTGGTAATCGAATCGCCCGTGGTCGACTGGGTCTCAACGACGGTCTCGCTCTTGTTTGCATAGTTGTTGTCCGAGACGGTGACAACCGATGTGCGAATCTCCTCGAAGAAGCTGTCGCCCAAGATGCTATTGCCGGAGCTTTCTACCGTGAGATCATACGTAGTCGTGTCGCTGAGCTGGGTAATCGCTCCTTGGTTTTCACCATCATCGCTGAAGGTGGTCATGCCATCACTGAGCATATCGAACGATTCGTACTGACCGGTGATTGCATTGCTGCGACTTGTCGTCTGGCGATCCTCCTCGAACAGGGTTTCAACGACCGTCGTCGTCAGGTCTTGGTTCGTAATGACGTCGGTGCGGGTCGAGTCGGTGAGCGTAATGAGCGTGTTCTGATTCGAACTGCCGCCCGAGATCGAATTGCCGGTGAAGCCGAGATCGGTCATTTCTTCGATCAGAACCAGCGTTGACTTCACTTCGAGCGTCTGGTTCTTGTCAGTCTTCTCGCGGTCGGTGCGTCGCTTGTTTAACGTTGTGCTGCCGGTGTAGGAACCTGTGAGCGTATTGCCTGTCGTCGTGGTTATGTCGTCGAACTGGACCCCTTCGGTGTAAGTAACCACCAGGGCAGGGACGTCGCCGTCCAGTGTGCCATTAGTGTCGGAGCCGGTCCGCTCAGTAAATTCGTCCGTGATCACCTCTTCGGTAAACGTACCGAGTACCGCGTTGCTGGTCCGCGTGGTGGCGATGCTGTTTACGGTGACGTCGTCTTCGACTTCAGCCCGCAGCGATCCATTTGTGATCACTTCGCTGGCGTTGCGCGTACCAGTGGCCACCGTTGTTCCATGGTAGGCACCGACAACATTATTCTGTGTGAAGTCCTCGGTGATGGTTTCGGTTGTCGAAAGCCCCGAAGCACTGACTTCCAGCGATTGGTTGGTGTGGGTTGAAGTGAACGACGTCGTCGAGTCGGTTGAGCCGCTACCTGAGAAGGACGCCAGAATCGTATTGCCGGTTCGGTTGGTTTCTCCGGAAGACGAGTTGGTCGTAGTCGTCGTCGACGCGTCGACGATCTCTTCGCCAGCCAGGTTTTCGACCGTCGTCGTGGCCGTCTCCACGGTGGTGGATGTGCTCGTAACATCGTCTTCACCGACCATCAGAGTGCCGGTGACCGAGTTGCCTTCGGTGTGCGACGTGGTGGTCGTCGTGGAATCAAACGTGGTAACGACTTCCAGCACATTCTGGTTGGTGCGTTTGTCTTTGCGATGAACGGTCTCGACGTTGGTTTCGTCGGATGTGTAATTGCCGAAAATTGTATCACCCGAGGTGGTCACATCGCTGATCGTGACAATCGTGGTTGGCTCGTCTACCGGATCAAACGTCTCGGTCAACTCGATAACTGTGCCGTCATCGTCGCCGACCTTGTCCTGCACTACGTTGCGGGATGTTTCAGTCTGGGTCGTTGTCGTTTCCGTGTGGGTTTTGCTCTCGACAAGCTCGCCGGTGATTGCGTTCGCTTCGGTGTCGGATGAGAATGTCGTTATTGAGGAAGAAGAGATTACGACCGTAAGATCGTTCTCGCTGAAGATTCCTGTGTCCGTGTAGTTGTTCGTAAACGTATCTGTGCGAGTGACAGTTTCTTCGCCTGAGGTGCTGGAGTCGAGCTGTCCCGTGATCGTATTGCCCGACTCGGCGCTGGTGCTCGTCGAAACAGTCTCGACCAGTGGAGCGACGGTCATGTCGACTCCGCCCATATCGATGCGATTGCGAACCGTTTCGGTACGATAAGTGGCCGAACTCGATTCGGACGTACTAGTAACGTTGCCGATGATGGAGTTGCCATTGCGGGTGACGGCCGTCGCAAAAATCGCCTTGTCGACGTCCGTGGCCACCATTTCGTAGACAACACCGTCGCCGCTGGCACCGCCGGTATTAGTGACCGTGTTGGTCCCCATCGACATGACGGTCACATCCTGGCTCGACTGGAAATCGCCAAAGATCGAATTCCCGGACTCGACGGACGTCGTGTCCTTGGTTCCCATGCCGTCATTGGTGGTACCATGGGACTGATTCTCGGACGAGCCGTTGGAAGTCGTGGAGACGGTTTCTTCGTACCTGACCAGGTACTCGCCGGTCACCTGGTTGCCGGAGCTGGTGCGTACCGCGGGATCGTCCCCAGCGGTGATGGCCGTGGTGGAGCTGAAGGACCGCACGTCGTAGATCGACCCACCCACTGGATCGGTGATGCGATTGACGCTGTCGGAGGTTTCCGTGGAGTCGACCGACATCGACTCGGTCGAGTCGTAGTCGCCGGTGACGGCATTGTTCGAACTTTCGATTCTCCCGGTTGAATCGTTGCTGAACGTGTTGGTTGTGGTCAGCGTCAGATTCGTGATGGTCTCGGTGCGAGACGAATTGGAGGCGAGGATTTCGACTACGGACTCGGATTCGCCACTGACGGAGTTGCCGAACCGATCACCGGTGCTCAGGCTATCCGATACTGAGACGATTTCGGTTCGCTGCGATTTGATCTCGACTGTTTCATCGCGCTCCGATTCACTGCGAGCGGTAGTGATTGCCGTCACGAAGTTGCCCGTGACGGAGCTGCCCTCCATGTCGGACGCTTCATAGCTATAGTCGCGCGAGTAGTTGAGCGTGCGCGTTTCGTCGACGCCATCGATCGAATTTGTTGCGATTTGTCCAGTGACGATCGACGTTTGCATTGTGACCGAGTCGCCGTGGTACTCTCCGGTAACGTCGCCGCCTTCGATCATGGTCGACATCGAGTCGACCGTCGTAATGCGCTCCGCCGTCGCCACGTGAAGCGTCTGGTTGTCCTGCTCCTCGTTGGTGCGGGTCGTCGTTTGATGTTGGGTCTGCACGCGATCAAAATACTCACCTGAGATCGAGTTTGCGCCGAATGGCGTGATCGTTTCGCCCGTCGAGAAGATGTGGACGGTTGCCGAGCCAGTCTGCAGCGGCTGCTTGTCTCCAGGGTTCCGAATCTGATTGCGGGATGCTTCGCTCCAGGTTTCGTCAGAGGTCGAGTCTTCGGTCGACGCGTAGATGCCGGTGATCGAGTTTCCTGTGCGAATGGAACCGTTCGTGAGCTGCGAGGTTACCAGCGTGGACGTGACTTGCAGTGCCGAGGCTGTTACTGTGTCGGGGTCGATCTCGTGAGCCGATGCCGCGAGCGTATCGTTGATGGTTCGCTCAAATCCGCTGCGGCTGGACGTGCTGTTGGAATCGGAAGAATACACTCCCGTCACCCAGTTGCCGCTGCTCATTGTCGAGCCCGATCCCGTGGTCGTGATTTTGGAGATCCTAAGTTCGGTCTGGTTGAAGGCCTTGTCCTCACGGTCCACCATGGTGATCAGATCGGTGCGCGTGCGACTGAAGGTGCCGTCGATCATATTGCCAACCATGCCGATCGTGCTCTCTTGCAGAGACTTGGTCGTCGATTCGACCGTCAGCGTCTGATTCTCGGTGACCTCGTTTATTTCCGATTCCGCGAAGATCGTGTCGTTTCGCGAAACGAACCCGCTCGCCGTATTCCCGCTGCCAATGTACGTCGTATCCTCGCGGCTAAAGCCGGAGGCGTTGACAGTTTCGGTCACATTGGTCGATACGCTGTCGACTATCACCGTCTCCACGCTGCCGCCGCCGCTGAATGTGTACTGGCCGCTTTCAGTTTCGCCGACCTTGTTGATGAAGTCGAATGAATCGACGATCGTATTGGTCGTCGAGTTGTAGGTCTGGTTTTCGACTGTCTGGGTCGCACTGACGAGGGAGGTTGTCGTTTCCTTGACGTTGAACTCTCCAGTCTTCTTGTTTCCTTCGTCGCGCTGCTCGCGGATCGAGCTACCGTTGGAGACAGAGAGCGAGGTCTGCACGATCTCTGAGCCGTCGAACTTCTCCACGGTGTTCGTTTCTGTCGACTCGTTGCTAAAGTTCGAGCGGACCGTCTCGTAGTAATCGTAGTCGCCGTCGAATAGGTTGCCGGACTGACGGAAGTCGTCCGACTCGTCCAAACTCGAGCTTTGACCTTCCACCACCAGCGTCTGATTCGTTTCGCGGGTGGCGCTGGTGCTCTGCACCGAAGTGAGATCGCCTGTGATCTCGTAGGTTCCGTCGGTGGCATTGCCCTCGGTGGTCTGTACGTACCGCCCCGTAGACTGACTTCCTTGTCGCACCTCGCGGTCTTGGTTGGTTTCGATGCGACTTGAGATCGAGGCAGTGTTGGTGGTCGTCTCGAGCGTGAAGTCGCCGATCTCGGCCGGAGCCGTCAGCGCTCCGGTCTTGTCGATGACCGTCTCTGCGCTGGTACTGTTCGTTTGCGAGACCAGCAAAATGCCGCGATTTCGCTCGTTCTGCTGCACGTCCGACGCAGAAGTCGTCGTCAGCGTGAGCGAGAACTCTCCGGTCGCCAGGTCGATCTGGCCATCGGTGACGTCCCGCGTCTCGACCGTGATCACCGTCTGGCGATAGTCGAGCGTCTGGTTCAAGCCGGTCTCGATGTACGACCTGGTGGTTTCGGTATGCCGCTCGCGTTCAATAATCCCGCTGGCGTAGTCACCGCGCTCAGTAAGGGTATCGGAGACGTCCTCGCGGCCTGCTGTCTGCTCGTAGCTGCCGGAGAGGCCATGCGCGACGAGTTTTTGGTCGAACTCGCTAGCGCTTTGACGGACCAAACCGTCGACTTGGCCCTTCAGTTCGCGATTTGCTTGCCGCGTGCCGACTTTGGTGTAATCGCTATCTTCTTCCCGATGGTGAATCCACTCGAACGTCCCGGCCTCTGTACCGTCTTGGAGCGACTTCTGATCGGAGAAGATGACGGTCTTTTCTTGCCTGAGATGGAACTCATCGCCGAACCCGACCACTCGGTCGTTGTAGGGTTCGGTAAAGCCGCCGTTGATGGTGATGTCGTAGGTATCTACGGAAAAGCTGCTGACGTCATATCCGAGCTGATCAAACTTGCCCGTCACCTGCAATGAGTCGATTGACATAAAGCCTTGTTCGGCAGCCGTGATCGACGAAGCTTCGTCTGCGCCATCGCTATTAGTACGATCCAGGCCAAACTGGTAGCCATACAATCCTGCTCCGGAGGCGGTGATGCTGTAGATAAATTGATCCCCGTCGCGTCGGGTGGCGAATGTGGTGCGAAGGCCGCCGCTCGCTTTCAGCTCAATGCTGTCGGGATCGAGCCGCTCAATGTCCTCTTCATCGACGGCGTTGAATACGTAGGCCAGGGAAGCGGCAAATCCGCCAACAGGCGCCACGCCGTTGACTTCGGCATTGTCAGCGTCTGTGATCTGGACCGTGATGACGTAGGGCCCTTCGCGCTCATAGATGTGATCATCAGGCGCGGTGACCTCGTACCAGCCGTTGTCGGCAGCCACGATCGACCCGACGCTCGTCTGGCCGTCGCCCCAGTCAATGACGGCGTCGAAGAAGGATGGACTGGCATCATCGTCGGCAGCGTAGAATTCTGCGACGACCGGATTGCCCTGGACCTCTTCGTTCTCGCTGAGTTTGCGGCCTTCGATCGCGTAATGGACGGTTCCGCGGGTGTGGAGTGGTGGCGTGGCTCGCATTATGGCCTGGGTCTCTTCGCCTGCGCCGTCCGGATCGGTACCGCTGACGTGAAACGTAAGTTGCCCGCTCTCGTTGATCGGGTCAAAGGATTGGATATCAGTGACCCTACCGACGCCGGGCAGCAACTCGCCTTCGGTAACCACGACGGCGTGGCCCAAGAAATTGCGCGGATCAAGCGCCTGCGACAGTTCGAAGTTGCCGTCGACAATCGTGCCCTCCAAATCAAATTGATCTTCAGGCGCGTCCGACTCGGGAACGAACTTCACCGTGTGCAGGGCACGAGGCTCCATGGCGGCACCGGTTTCCCGATCTGCGAAGAAACTGGCCTGGTAGAATGCGGGGCCATCATCCGGCCCTTGCGTAGCGTTGATGCCGATGTGCGCGTCGACGTCTATACTGCCGATGGCGCCAAAGTCTTCCGGCCCTTGATCGCCGTTGGAGTCGAAGATCCCATTGCCGTTGAGGTCGACGAACGTCTCGTTCGCTTCCAAGACGCCATTCTGCGACTCGCCCGCGATGCGACTCCAATCGCCTGAGATCGGATCGGCGATGAAAACGCCGCTGGTTAGTCCGTTCGGCCCAACATACTCGGCAGCGAAAGCGATCAGTTTCCCGTCGTCGGAGATCGAGGGATTGTCGCCGATCCGAAGGAAGGGCCCGGTGATCTCTTTGGGCTCCAACGTGAACGACAAGCTGTAGAGCTTGCCAGCGGCGCTGGTCACGCTGTATCCATTGTCCGCGATCTTCGGATGCGCACGGAAATTGGTCGTGCCAATTCCGAGTTGGGTGATGCTACTGTTTGGGAAATCGTGGAAAGCGGTGACCATGTAGTTCCCACCGCCGAACGCGTTACTATTGATCGTCGAAAAGGCGACGTCGTTTTCGTTATTCAGGCTGACATTCGGATAGATCGCACTAAAGGCGTTCCGGCTGTAGACCTGTAGCGCGGCGCGACCGTAGATCTGGGCCAGATCGAATGGGTTGGGTTCGAGTCCGGGCGGAATCACGGTATTCCAGGCTGGATCCACGGGGCTGAAAAAGGCGCTGGCCCAAACGGGGTTTAACACCCAAACTCGCGGTTGTAGCGTAAACAACGCCGTACTGGCGAACCCAGCGAGACCTGGCAATAAACCCGAGAGGGCTGCAAGCTGCATGTCGAGGAACGTGGGACTGCCCCAACGTAACCCTGCGGCGCTGAGCCCCATGTCACCTACGGCAACCTGCCTCGGCAAGGGCGTCGATCCGTTGTCGAGCGTCGCTTCCCCGTCCCAAAGTTCCGCGTACGTCAGTATCAGCGGCGTTTGCTCAAAGATCGGCAATCCCAGAGGCATCGTACCCAACAGACCGATTGCATCCATGCGACGCTGCGCGATGACCAAGTTCGAGTCGTTGAGTTGCAGTGCCTCGCCGAAAGAAGCGGCCGGAATCTGGGTTGGGTCGTCGGTTCCGCGCGTGGGCCAGAGTGGGTTGTTGCCTGAAATCACGCCTGGGGGAACAAGCGTAAAGTGGCCCTGCTTGTCGTTCCAGATGTAAATGCTATCGACGTCGTTAGTCTTGGTACCCTGGAAGGCAACGTTGCCTAGATTGTTGATCGAGGGCCCCATTCCGAGGGCGCTGAATTCGGGTCCGGTCGCAGCCACCACGTCAAACTGATACGGCGAAGGATTCGCCTTGATGACGATCGTGACCTGCGTCGGCTCGCTGGTATTCCCGTCGGGATCGGTGACGATATAGCTAAACGTGTCGATTTCGTCACGGCCTTCAGCTGCGGCCTGTTGCAGTAGTGGCGATCCGGTGGGATCGTACACAAAGCTGCCATCCGGCTCGATGGTTACTGTCGCGTTCAACGCGGTCGTACCATCGTTCAAAACTTCCGCGACAAGTTGATCCGTCTCGCCTTCATCGGGGTCGTAATCGTTGCGCAGCACGCCCTTGTCAGCGCTGACCTGGAGTTTTCGGGCGGCGATCGTCCAGTAGCCGGCTCCAATGTTGTCGTCTTCCGCGACGGGGTCGTCATTCACACCGATGATCTGAAACTCAGCGGTGGCGACACCGATCTCACCGAATCGATCGACGATCGCGTAGGAGAAACGGTCAATGAAGATATCACCCTCGCTCAGAAAATCAAAGGCGCCGTTCGGGTCGTAAAAAAAAGTTCCGTTAGGACTCAGGTCGATGGTCGCTCCGCCAATCGTCCGGAACCCCCCCATGGCAACTTCCGAGTTGACCAGATCAACTTGTAGTTCTAGTTCGTTCGCATCAGGGTCCTGGTCGTTGCCAAGCAGGCCAAGTGCAGGATCGGCTATCGGAAGTCCTTCGTCGGCAGGTACGTTCTCATAAAAGTCATCGACCGCGATCGGCGCATCGTTCTCGCCCTGCACAGTGACAACGACCTCGCCGATGGCTGTATCGCCCAACGCGTCCCTGATTTCGTAGAAGAACGTATCCTCGATGATCGTTCCCGGGCCAACCATCTGAATGTCAAACGCCTGGTCCGCGGCGTAAATGAACGTACCATCGTCGTTGATCGTGACCTCAACGCCCAGCGTGCTGGTCACTGCTGGCGTAATGATCTCTACGTCGGGATCGAGTGGAAGTCTGTCTGGGTCTTCGTCGTTGGCCAGCAGGCTAAGCGGCAATTCCTGGGTGCCGTCTTCGCTCACCGACACGGTATCGCGGTTAGCAATCGGCGGCAGGTTGACGTCGCTTTGGACTCTGATGAAGACCGTCGCCTCGGAAATCTGGTTCGAACCGTCGCGGATCGTGTAAGTAAACGAGTCGACAACTCGCTGGCCGGCGGGCAAAGACTGAAGCGAGGTTGCCGTAGACGGATCGTAAACGATCTCGTTGCCATTAATCGTAATCGTGGCACCTTCTTGGCTGGTCTCGGCAACTTCGACCGTGAGGCTGTCATTCTTGTCGACGTCGACATCGTTCTTGAGAATCGTCTCGAAGCTGATATTCGCTGTCGAGTCCGCGCGAACGTACAGCTCGGGTATCTGAGTTTCTTCGTCCTCGCCAGGCAGATCGTCGAACGCCATCGGAAGATCGTTCGCGGGAGTGATATATACGGTCACTTTGTGAACGGTCTGCTGCCCTTGGTCATCCGCCGTGGTATAAGAAAAAGTATCGATTTCAGGCGCGTCTCCAACGGCTAGACGTTGCAGTTGCGGTCCGGGTCGATACTCGATGGCATCGTCGATACGGCTAATGATTGTGGCGCCCCAATCGGAGGAAAGGTCGGCAGCCACGATCTTGTCGGGGGCGTGCTCAATAACGAGGATATCGTCTTCCGTGATCGTGTACTCGTCAACGACGCCGCTGCCGCTTGATCCGCCGCTGAACGCTTGCAGGCCCGCCTCCGCCGAAGTTTGTAAATTCACCGCACGAACGTCGGCTGTGGCAACCGAGAATGGCTCGTCGCTAGAAAAACCAAAAGTGAGTTGCTCGCCCGACCCTAGTCGGTTAGATGTGTCGGCCAGCCAGACGATCTGATTGTCACCCACCTGGTAACTGGGTGACCACCCGGCGGGACTCACGACATCCGTAAGCATGGCCGTCGTCGGCACGTTTAGGCTCACGCTCGCAACTTCCCAGTCGCTGCTTGCCGGTCCGCTCACGGATACTTGGTAGTCGTAACGGGAGGTGGTTCCATTAAGTTCGACGTTCGTCGTGAACGTGGGCTGTGGATCGGCGTCAAAGGCGAAGTCGATCGTGATCCGATCCGACTCCAGGCCGAGTATGTCCCGGGCTATCAAGTGCAATTGGTGCTGGCCGGTTGAGAGCGGACCGCCATTGATTTGCTTCAGGCGAGTCAAGTCGAGTACAAAATCCTCCCCAACGAGGTCGCCCAACAGTGACACGAACGATACCGGCGTTAGCTCGTCAATTGCTGCGGAAAAACTCTGCAGCGGATCATCAGACACAACGCTGCCCGAAATAGTAGGTGCGAACGCGTCGGCACCAGGGGCGAGCTGAGCCAAGATGACGGGTGGCGTCAGTTCGTTACGAGTTACCGATCCTTCGAAGACGCGCTGGTTACCGGCGAGGTCACTCGCAACGGCCCGTAGATCGTTCTCTCCTAAAGCCAGTGACACATTCTCGAAGCGGAAGTCGCCCAATTCGTTGGCAATCGTTTCCCGGTCGAGCCCTTCCAGGCGAACGATGGCACCGGGGTCAGTGCGCCCCACCAGCGTCACGACCTCATCGGTCGTCGCCGTGGAATCGGATTCGAGGCGCAAGACAGGAGTGAGCGGTACCTCCGTGTCAATCGTCAAAACTAAAGGCGGTGTCTCGTCGCCCACGTTGCCGGCGGTGTCTTCGACGACGGCCGTGATGGAATGGACCCCGTCGTCCAATGGTGGCAAAGGTAAGATCTCGGCGACTCCGATTGAAATGGTCTCGCCAATGACTTCGCCATCCTCGGCACCACCGTCGTAGAACGTGACCTTCGATCCGCGTTCGGCGAAGAGGCGGAGCACCGGCTGACGGACGTTCGTCACGTTGTCGAACGCGTCGGGGCCGTTGTCATTTTCGCTGGCCAGATCGACCGCGACGTTCGACGGTGGAACCGTTCTGTCGAGGCGAATGTTCTGCGCAAATACCGGCGATAGGCGCCCCGCCACGTCGCCCGCCTGTAGCTCGAGAATATATCGACCATCGACGATTTCCTGTCCCAGGTAGAGCTCTTGCAGCCGTGCTTCGTCCAGCAGTAACGTCTCGCCATTTAGCCACGGCAGGACGTTGATCCACGGGCCGTTATTCAGATTGGCCTGCAGAAAGGTGACCGGACTGGCATCAAATACCGTCGCGATCACGTCGGGAATTGACGTGACGTTATCCGAATCGCTACGTCCGGTATCGTCGACCAGGCCCATCTCGACTTCGGGCGAGGCCACGTCGCGGAGCGTTACGGTAATTGTGCGCTGGGCGGAGTTGCCGGCAGCATCCGTGGCCTTGATAACAAGCGGATTGTCTCCCAGGGCCACTTCGACTTCCGTCAGAGTAAAGCCGCCTAACGGATCGGCCATGGTCGATTTGTTAGTGCCGACGATTTCGATCAAGGCTCCGGCCTCGGCTTGACCCTCGAGCGTGACCCGCCGATCGCTCGTTTCGTTACGGGGTCGGTCGAGACCGTTCTGCGACTCAAGGGCCAGTTCGGCGGTTGGCTTGTCAATACTCTGGTCGATGGTGACAAAACGAACAAACGAAAACGCGCTCTGATTGCCTGCTTGGTCCACCACTTGAGCCGAGAAACGCAATCGACGACGGGCAATTGGCATGCCGTCGTTTTGAACGGGAATTTCAAACAGTGTCGCGCCGCCGCTAGGTGCGCGGGCAGTCTCGACTCCCTCGACGAAGAGAATGGCTTCACCACCAGGTGTCGGCGCTTCGACTTCAACCTTGAGTAGCGAAGCGCTGGTAATGCCATCGTCGTTCCGAGAGCCGGTATCGGACTCTGGCAACAACCGCGGCGTTGTCGGAGCGATCGGGCGCACGGTGTCAAGTTGGTACGTAAGAACCTCGGTTGTGGACACAAATCCCTGGACGTCTGTTGCCTGAATCGCCACGGTCACTTCGCCAGCGCCTAGGACGCTGCCGGCGAGCGATTCCAACGCGCCTTGATCCAAGATGAAGGCGCCTTGGTTGAGCAACGCCAGTGCATTGATAAAGGGTGCGCCCTGCACGCTGATCCGCAGGCTCACGATGCGGCTCGCATCGGTCACCGTGCCAATGACCGTGGGATCGTTAGTAACGCCGTCATCGGGCGTACCGGAGTCATTCGCCAAACGCAAGGAGATCAGTGGCGCCGAGACGTCCGGAGCCGTACTGACGAACGTCCCACTACTTTCAGACCGGTTCCCGGCGCCATCAATGGCCACCACGCGGAAGAAGTTGGTCCCGGTGCCCACCGGCAAATTCATTGATTCAAAGCTGCCGCTGGCGTCCGCCTGCAGAATGTGCGTGGGCGTGCTCGCCGTTGCGGAGCGATAGATCTCGACCGTCGCCAGTGCTTCGGTGGTTCCGCGGAGCGTTACCGTGTCCGCACCCTGCGAGTCCTGGGTCACGGTCCAGGTCGGCACCTGCGGGGCATCGGCATCGAGTTGCAGCGTGAGCGTGTTCGACGGCAAGCTGGCGTTTCCGGCCGCATCGACCGAGACTGCATAAACCGTGTGGGGACCGGGCTCTAGGCCTGCAATGCTCGCTACGGTATTGCCATCCGAAATGGTTTCCTCTACCAGGGTGTCGTCGAGGTAGATCTGCAAGGTTGACCCAGAAACGCTGTCGATCGAGAGCGTAACTGAGTCTGAGTTGATCAGATCGCCCTCACCGCGGGCGGACAGAAGTCGCGGCTGCGACGGCGTCTGCGGCTGCATTGTGTCGTAGGTAAACCGAACCGTACGAGGTGCCGACGAGTTTCCGAATTGGTCTACCGCGTTCAGTGTCAGTACGTGCTCGCCGTCGGAGAAGTTCTCGCCGTCTGGAACCAGCGCAAGCGGGTCGATTTCAAAGCCACCATTCGGCTGCAGGAACTCGGTGACATCGATCAATTCGCCATCGTCGAGCATTGCGAATAAACTGACCACTGGCCCACTGTTGTCCAAGGCCGTACCGAAAATAACAGGGTTATTTGTAACCGCGTCTAACGCGGATCGGCCCGTATCGTCCAGGAGTGTTGCCGCAACGGTAGGCACCTCGGTTTCGGGCGGCGGTCGAAAGACGATGATCTGCGTCACATCGGCATTGCCGAAAGCATCGGTGGCTTGCAGGGAAAAGGCGTTTTCGCCAAATTGCAGATTAACGCCGTCAAAGCGGAATTGTCCGCCAGCGTCGGCCGTGGTTGTCTGTCCGGTATTGAGGAGGCGGAGACTGCTACCGGCTTCGGTCACGCCAGTGAAGTTAATGACCGCTTGCTCGGTCACTCCGTCGCCGGCCGGAGCGTCGTCTGACTCGGCGGCCAGTCCAAACTCGGCAACCAGGGGAGCGTTCGTATCAATCGTGATCACGATTGGACCGCTCAACGTGCTGACGTTTCCAACTTCGTCGCGTGCCTGCGCTTCGAAGGTGTACGTACCGTCGCCCAGGACGCCAAGGTTCAATGGAATGTCCACCGGGCTCTGCGCCACGCCGCGTCCAACGACCTCGCCGTCGAGCAGCAGGCTCACAATACTTCCCGATTCCGCATCGACTCGCACGATAAACTGGGTTTGGTTGGTTGTGCCGTCGACCAACACGGCACCGTCCTCGAGAATGATCTGAGGAGATCCGGGCGTCGCGGGAGGCTGTGTATCGATATAGAAGGTGATTTCTTCGGTCGTTCCCTCATTTCCGTGAACATCCAGTGCCGAGAGCACGAGCCGGTGTTCACCTTCGCTGAGCGTGACGGCAAACTGGGCAGCCAGATCCTCCAGCGAGATCATCAGGCTGCCGTTGATGGTTTGCGGCAATAATTCTGTCTCGGGCAGACCATCCAGCGACGCAGTCACCGACGCCAGCTCGCTTAAATCGCTGACCAGTAGCAGCAACATCGCATCGGGAGCGAACGAATCGCTCGCGACGTACGAAGCGGCATTCTGCGGATCCTGAACGGAAATGAATTCCTCGGGAACGATTGACGCAATCAACGCAGGACCGAATACGTCGGTCGTCTTTCCTTGCGCCCGCCGCCACACGGCATAGTCGAATCGATCGATCACGCCATCTGACGTCAAATCGTAAACGCGCGCGAAACCTTCATCGCCGACTTCGGTTTGGTAATGCTCGGTGAGCAGATCGAAGTCGGTCCGATCGACGAAGTCGTCGCCGGTGAAGTCAGCTTCGAGTCGATGGAATGGCAGTACCACATCGCTATCTAGGAAGGCGGGACCCGATGCCAGAAGCGCATTGCGATTCGAAGCGCTCGACACACCCGCAGGACGGATCCGAACGAGGTATTGGTCGTCGTCGGCGATCATTCCGTCCAAGTCGATTGTCAGCAGGAACTCTTCTGAGTTGTAGCTGTAACGTTCGGGCTCGAGGCGGAGCGGATGCCCGCCAGCCGTCGTCACGATGACGTCGGCGGCCGGATCAAGGATCATCACATCGGTGCTAAATCGCACGTTAAGTGTGTGCACGAGTGATCGCTGCAGCTCTCCTTGATTCACAATGAATTCGACGACAGAGACCTGTTCGAAGGCAGCAACCGCAAAGCCGATCGGCACGCTCTCCGTCGTGACCGCAACGTCGCCGCCAACGGATTCCGTCGCCACGGCCGAAACCGTGATCTCGAAGTTCTCGGCCATCCCCGGTCGGGGAATCAACTCTAGGTTTTGAAGCTCCGCCGTGGAGAGCCGATAAGCACCGCTGCCGATTGGCGTACCTGCTGACAACATGACGCCGGTCGGCAAGTTGGTAATCTCCACCACGAGCGTTTCTGATCCGTCCTGGTCGATTAGTTCAGCGTCGATCGCCAACGGAACGTTTTGATCCTGAATTCCAGCTGCAGCGAGAGCTTCCAGCACGGGAGCGTCCGCGACTGGTAGAACGTCGATCGAGACAGTCGCTTCGTTCGACTGAAAACCGTCGACGTCACGTACTCGATAGCTAAACGAATCGTCACCTGAATAGTGCTCGTCCGGCGTGTAGAGTGCAGCGCCGGTCAGCGGATCGACCTCCACGGTGCCGTGCTGCGGCTGGCTGACAATCTGGATTGAGTCGGGAGCCAACCCAGACTCGGCATCCGAGTCGTTGCTGAGGATGTCGACGGTGAGCGGCACGTCCTCAGCGGTCTCAACCGACTCGGGCGTTGCCACCGGTGCTCGCAAAACGTCGGTGGTGAAGTAGACATCGTCAATCACGACGCGGCTATCGGCTTCGCCAAAACCGAGCAAGCGGAATTTGAGCGTGGCCAGCGAACCGGCGACGAAATTACTAGCGTCGATTTGATAGACGCGCGGCGCCGCGTTACCCAGCAATCCGCCTGCTTCAGCTTCGCCGGACACTTCAACCAAAGAACTGGCAAACAGCTGTCCGTCAGCCTGGAGATTTAGCAGCGCGTCGGTATCTGCCACTCCCTCGGCGATGCCCGCCAAGGAGTCGAATGTGTTTGCGGCGACGAGCGTGACCTCAAACGTGTCGGGAGGCAGCGCTGACTCTGTGCCGAGTACGGCATCGAGCATGCTAAACCGCAGCAGCACGGCGCCATCGGGAACGAAAATGGTCTGAGACAGCACGGAATTGAAATCGTCGCCCTCTTCCAGGATCGCAGTGCCATCTTCCACCCGCACGTTACCAAGCGTTTCCCAAGCGAAATTGGGGTTGCCCGGTTCCAAGTCGAATCGCGAATTGCCGATTCCGAGTGAGGGTGCTCGCCCAGCCGCGACACGATTCTCGGGTGCAGTCTCAGTGGGCGGGTTTCGCCTGAAATCTCCGGCCAGCAGTCGCGGCGATTCCAACGCGCCGAGTGGATCCAGAGTCGCAAAGTAATCGCCGGGGAGTCCATTGTCCTGTCCGACGAAACCGAAATTGCGAGCTTGTACCAGACGATCATCTACGTCGACGATCGTGTTGGCGTCCAGGTCGGCTGCCAACAGATAATTTGCGTCATCTGCCAAGGCGTTCAAAGCATTGTTCAACAAGTCACTGTCGCTGCCGTCTACCAGGGCGTCGCCATTGATGTCGCCGGCAATGTCGAGTGAGAGCTGGTATCCACCCAATTCCAGGGATGTGGCACCGCGAACTTCCAAGACATACAGACCAGGTCGATCAAGTTCTAGCAGCGAAGCACTGCGAGTCGGCCCCGCAAAGCTGTAGAGCGGCTGAACGCCCGCGACCGTGGGGGCCGCTGCGCGTAGCACGCTGCCTTCGCGTTGGACGACGGCACGTACGATGATTGACTGCGACGCGGTCGACTTGAGTTGGGCCTCGCTGATGAAGAATGCGTAATAATCAGTTGCCCCTAACGCCAACGTACCATCGATCGGATTGCCCGCGAATTGCTCGGCGTCGCCCAGGAAATCGGTGAGCGGCACTACCTGCGGCGTCGGATTGGCGAGATAGACCTGCCTGACGCCGTCGCTTTCGACAGTTGTGACGAGTAGATGCGGAATCGAATCACTGTAACCGTAAAGCGTGGCGGCGCTGTCCTCGGGTCGCTGGACCTCCGTCAGATTCCCCTCGTCGTCGTAAATGTAGGAGGCGAGCAGCGTTGCCTGGTCCGGTGCTGCGATACTGTCGAGGAACTTCACAGAACTGATTCGATTTGCAGCATCGCGTTCAAAACGCAACGAAGCGCCACGATCGGTGACCGCCAAACCGTTGTCGCCGTAGAAGATCCGCGGACCGTCTGGCACCTGCGCTTGTTCCAAGACGTTGCCCGCCCCGTCCAACACCCATTGCATCTGGTCAGCAGAAGTAAGGACGTAGCCGCCCTCGATCAAGAAGCTGGCCGGATTGTAGGGCAGTCCAGTCGCTTGCTCATAGTAACGCACTCCAACCTTCGACAATACAACATTGGGTGACGAGAGCGCGTAGTCGACGCCCGGATCGGCTGTCCAGCCGGCTCGGTAGGGTTGGATCGCCGGCGCGTCGATCCCAGGCAATTCCACCACCTGCGGTGTGAACGTGAAACCACCCCGTTGCCCATCGGGCAAAGTTAGGTAGAGTCGCGTGCCTTCTTCCAGCGGGGCGTAGATGCCAGCATCTTCGCGTCCAGTAAGCGACAGGTTCGTCTGAGTCCGCATCTCGCCGGTGGCAAATCGCCATCCCTGGCCGAACTGCAGCGACTTATCACGCGACAACGAGTCATACGACCTAATGAGCGAGAACTCTACGCCGTCCAAATCGATGGTGAAGTCCGTGACCAGATCGCGTGTGGCTGCAGGCTTGTCAGCAGTATTGAACTCGACCAAGCGGGTCCGCTCCGTCTGACGCCCTTCTACATCTCTCGCAGTGAGGCGTAGGGCGTAGAAGCCGTTCTCCCAAGCCGCGGGATCGAGTTGCGCGAGCGACGCTACACTGGCCGTTTCCTTGCCAACGGCCAGGGTCCGGTAGTGGTCGGTTCCGTGCGGCGCGATTTCCAATTGCCAATCGGCCAGCGTGGTATCAAGAACCGTGGCGATGACATCGAAAGGCTCACTCGCAATCGACGCACCGAGCGCCGGGTCGAATGCCACCAGCGGCGGGGCCGCATCGTTCGGGTCGCGAATATTCAGCACTGTGGATCCGACTCCGACGAGACCGTCGACGTCGGTTGCAAACGCCTCCAAGAGCATCTGACCTGGAGCGCCAGCGGTGAGCTGGGCCCGATTCGAGTCGTCCAGCCCAACTTCGTTTCCGTCCACAAACAATTGCAGAGTGTCGATGTCACCCAGACTGTCGGCTAAGACCGCCACGGAAACAAGTTGGCCCTCAGTAACTGGGAAGCTGGGCGTCAATTCGATGGCAACGATCGGCAGCGTGGGGTCGAGTTCGGCGCGCAGCAGGATCGTTTCGACGCCCGTTGCCCTACCATCGCTGGCTTGCAGCGTGACGACGTAGTCGCCAGCCTGCCCCGGGCCCGGGGTCCAACGGACTTCACCAGTCAGTGGGTTGAGTTCGGCACCTTCGGGCAGATCCTTGGCGGAGTAGGTTAGCGTAGTGTCGGCATCGGCGTCGGTGGCCTCGATGAAGAATCGCAACTCCTGCCCGATGATCGCTGTATGGTGCGACGAGTCGAGTAATGGCGGCTGATTGAGGTCGGCGATCCGCACAATCACATCGAGTTGATCAATTTCGCCTTCGGCATCCTCTAGTTGGAACGTGTAGACGTATTCGCCAGCATCTTCGAGCGTCGTTTGCCAGCGGAAGCGGCCCGTTGCCGGATTGAACTGGGCACCGGGCGGTAGCGGCGTCAGGATGCTTAGAGTTGGGTCGGGCTCATCGGCATCGCCGCCAGTGACGACGAAGTCGACGAGCAAACCTTCTCGCGCCACCTGCAGTGGCACACCCACCAAGGCTGGTGGTAGGTTGGTATTGGCAACTTCAATCTGCAGCGTCTGGCTAACCGTCTCCGCGCCATCGGTGGCAAACACGTCGATCGAATAGGAGCCCTTCTGATCGAGTAACCGCGGTGTCCAGGCAAACGTTCCGGTGGCCGGATCGAACTTGGCACCTTGAGGCAGTGTCGAAGTCGAGAAGATGAGCGGATCGTCGTCCGCATCCGCAGCCGTCGTGGCGACCACCAGCATCTCGCCTTCCGCGATCTGTTGAACCGCAAAAGGCTCCATCGTCGGAGCTTCATTGGTGGCGCGAACGGTGAATTGAACTTCGGCTTGCGAGCTCAACATCTGCGCGGAGTCGCCGTTGCCTTCGTCGGAGATGGTGAAGTTAACCGGATGGGTGCCTTCGTCGCCCGGTTGCGGTGTCCAGACCAGGCGCCAAGTGCCGTAAGTGACTTGCGGTTCGAGCACTGCGCCAGCTGGCAAGTCTTGGCCGTCGTACGTCACGTCTAGCTGCAGCGGTTCTTGATCGAGATCGCGAGCTCGAATCAGCAGATCGACGGGTTCGCCGGTCACGAAGACGCGGTCGCCAATGTAGTCGAAGGCGGGCGCTTCGTTAGGAGAGTCCACCGTGATGACAAAGGCATAATCGTCGTGCAGTACGCGATTCGGATTGCCGTCGCCGTCGTCCTCAGCCCTGAGTACCACCGTGTAGTCACCGCGGTCGCCAAAACCGGGACGGAGCACGAGCTGACCTGTTCCATCGTCGTTGTCGACAAACGTGATGAATTCGGGCAACGGGAAGTTGTTGTCCATCCGCAGCGAGAGCGTCAGCGGATTGCCGTCCGGATCAATCGCCTCAACCGGGACGACCACGTCCTCGTCACGCTGGACGATTTGGTTGTCGATCGCTGTGATCTCGGGTCGACCATTAAGGTTGAGCACCGTGAAAGCCACGGTCGTGGTGCTCTGGAGTGGATTGCCTGTGCCATCCCCATCATCGATCTCGGTCGCCGTAAATGTTACCGAGTACTGGCCTGCGTCTGTGAATGAGGGCACCCAAGTGAACAATCCAGTATCGGGATCAAAGTAAGCGTTAGGATCGAAAGCGGCCTGTGCCCGGGCGATCCGAGCGTTGGCGAACGATGTGCGTTGCCACAGGAGGAAGTCGCTGCCATTTACACCACTTCCATAAGCCGCCTCCCATGCAGCGAGCGAGTCGACGGAAGTGGTGGACGCCTGTACTCGTGCCGCACGCTGCCAAGCTAAGAAATCTCTGTCGTCAGCGCCATTGCCGTAAGCGCTCGCCCACGCCGATAGCGTACCAGCTGCCGCTGCCACCGGCGCCGCAGCCATGGCTCGCTGCAATTCAAGAAAATCTTGGCCATTGTCGCCAGGAAGCCCATAGTTTTGCTGCCAGGCAGCAAGCTTCGTCGGGATCAGCGCGGCGTCGCCTCGCTGAATCTGGAGAAAGTCATTTCCGCCGACGCGACCGTAATTAGAAGACCAACGGTCTATTGCGTTTCGATTTCTGGCTGTAGGGGCAGTCGCCGCAAGGACACGCGAACCAGCATGTCGTCGCTGCCAGGCAAGGAAATCGCGACCGTTCGTTTCTGCTCCATAACGAGTTTGCCATGTTGCCAGGCTATCGACGGTCGCCACACTTGCGGGTGAGGGATTGTCCCCCTCAAAGGTGAAGCCGGTGATTGCGTACTCGAGCGGGCCACCTGCGTCGCCTGGTCCTACATTGGGGTTGTCGGGATCGAAGGCGTAGACGCGGAACTCGATCTGCTCGCCCTCAAAGATTCGCCATCCCTCTAGCGGTGTAAACTCGGGCGCCGCGTTCCCATTGGAGACGACAAAGCTGGCCGTCTCCGTCAACGAGAATTCACCGGCGGTAATGGTGAAGTCGACATCATAGGGCTCCGGTCGCGCTTGATCGAATCCGACCGGCCAATCGAACAACCCGGTGTTGGGATGTAACGTGGCGTTCTCGGGAAGATTCGAAGAACTGTACTGAATTGGCGTGCCATCCGGGTCGCTGGCATCGACGAAGAAACGAATGCGATCGCCCTCACGGATGTTCCGGTCGGCCGGTGCATTGAGGGTGGGCGGGAGATCTGCGGGACTCACGAGGATGGTCGTCCGCACGACGTCTTCGGCCAGCCCGTCACTGACGTAAAATGTGACGTTCTTGAAGGTTCCTGCCTGTTGGGGAGTCCATTCGAATCGACGGGTCACCGGATCAAACTGAGCACCAGGTGGCAGGTCGTCTGCCCAAAAGATCAGAAAACTCAGGTCTTCATCTGCCGCTCTCACGGTGAAACTACCCGTCTGACCCTGTGTGAACTCGTAAATTGCTTCCAACTCATCGAATACTGGGGCGTGGTTGCCGCCGTCAACTTCGATCACAAACTCTTGCCGCGCGCGCCCACCGCGAGCGTCGAAGGCGTGCAGAACGACCGTCACTGCAGCGGAATCTGCGGCGGTGGGTTCCCACGCGACCACGCCCGACAGTGGGTCGACCGTCATGCCATCAGGACCCTCGGCGAGGAAATAAACGAGTGTCGCGCCCGGGCTGTCGGGATCAGTAGCCGAAGCGGTGTATTGGTAGGAAGTACCGGCGACGGCGTTCGTGACGGGCACAGAGTTGAAGCCGGGTGCGGCATTTTCAGTGGGTGCCGTCCACAGACCAGCCTCAAAATCGACCGGTTGTCCATCGGGGTTGGTCAACGTGAGGGTTATCAATTCAGTGCTAAGGCCATCGCCGAAAATCCTGGGCTCGTCCTCTTCTCCGGGTAGGGGGCCGTCGCCCGGTACCAGCTCGGTCAAGTCGATGAGCCACCGGCCGTCCGGCAATCGGCCGGAGACCTGATCGCCCACCGGCTCGCCACGATAATCGCCTGCCACGTCGAGGGCGAGGAACATGGGCGTTTGCAGATCGTAGCCTGCCTGGTTGGTCACCACCACGTCGAAAGAAACCGTCCCGGCCTCCTGGTCGGAACGGGTTGTGGAGAAGTCGATCTGAGCCAGCGCTGAGAAATCGCTGATAGCCGTAAACGCGGTGACGTAATTGATACCCATTGGCAGGTTGTTCTGCGCGCGAATCCCACCACTTACAGTGAGCTCGTAGCTATCGGGTGTCAGCCCTCCCAGCGTGAGAATCACCGTCCGCGCATCGGCGTCATAGTCGACACCAACGATGCTGGCTGGGCCCGTGCCAGTGCCAACGAGCATGTAGTTGTCGGGATTCAGCACGGAGGCGCTCTCGTTCGGATTGCCGGCGAACATTTCCTGATCGAACGTCACGGTCATTTCGTAGAGCGGCAACGTGGCGAATCCATCCAGGGGCGGATTGGTGGCAATGACCAGCGGGCCGACGGCCGTTTGCAGGATGTCGACTTGATTGGACTGACTGATCAACACGCGTCCATCGGACGTCGTGCGCACGACGTCTCCGCGCGTCCCGCCGCGGGCGAGCGGAACTGTTTGCAGCGTCGCCAGATCGACGACAGTGAGATCGCTGCCATCCCGGTTGAGGACGCCGGTCTCGTCGCGACCGCCGTTGTTGTGCGAGACAAACAGCAGGTCGTCCAACTGGGTACCTGCAGCGCCAAAAGCGATCGAGTCGACGTCTGCTTCGAACTCAAGCACCGTCTCTGCTCGCCGGCGCTCGTTGAAGCGCACGACCTGATTGCGGTCGGGCCACGTCGTCGCCCATAGCTGCCCCTGTTTATCGAAGGCGAGCGCACCGACGCGGAGGTTGCCATCGCGGCTGAAGTGTTCAAACGTGGCCGAGATGGGATCAAAAATCTCGACGCCGTTTCCGGACGAGACATAGACCTTACCCGTCGCCGGCTCAACAGCGAGGGCGATCGTCAGACCTTCGCCGAAGGCCAGAACATTCTCAGGCAACAGGCGTCCGTCCGGATCGCCGTCTGCTGGCCCCAAAGACAACAGGGGACCACCGCCCGTGGTAGCCCAAAGGGTCCCGTCTGGCGCCACATCGAGATTAAATATCGGATGCTCGAGCGTGGCGACCGGTTCTCCGACATCGCCGCCCGCTGGTCCCAGTCGATAGATTTCGTTTCGCGCGAGTCCGCCGCTAACGAGGAATGACCCATCAGGGGATTCGACAATCGCCATCGGTCCGATGTCGGCATGACTTTGCTGAATGCCCGTGGCAAATGCTGTGGCCGAGAAAGGCCGCATCACGTCGCTAAATTCGGAAGGGCGATTGGTCGGTGGGGCTGAGGGGATTTGTTCAGTAACTTCCGTAAAGATCTGATTCGTCGAGGGTTCCGGAACTGGCTCTGGAGCGATACCAAAGTTGGGCGGCGTGGTTTCGGGTACAGTCGGTAAGGCACCGAGATTTACCGAGGAGCCATCGTCCTCCGCAGAGATGCCGAAGTTCGGCGCTTCGCGGTTGCCAGCGACGTCGGTCGCGAGTGTGAGGAATTCGTACTCTATCCCCGTTTCGCCCTCGAAGACCGCCACGCCGGAATCGCCTTCCACTTGCCGCTGCCAGATGCGGAAGTCGCCACCATCTTCCGCGACGTACACGGTAATATGTCGCACGCCCGAGCCGCCCTCTTCGTCTTCTGCCGACCAGCGGACTTCGAAATTGGTGCCTGCTTGGTCCAAAGCGGTGGCCGTGAACGTCGAGACGGGTGCCGCACCGTCGACGATGCTCGTGATCGTCGGGGTGGCCTCGTTCGGGGCATTGTTCATCAACACTTCGGCCTGCGACATGATTTCTGTGCCGGTGGCCACGTCGTCTTCAGTCTTGACGGTGAAGGTGACAAACCCAGCGCCATCGCCCAATGCGTTGTTGGGTGGCAGCAGTCCATTGTTCGGGTCTTGAATCACCTCGCCGGTCAACGGATCAATGGCCTGGAACAGCCACGTGGCTTCCTCGGCCTTCAGATCGACCCCCGCGCTGACCCGCAGAATGAATCCCTTGGCGTCTCGGAAATCGAAATCGCCCTGGAACACCCCGCGGCCGGCCGGAATATGAACGTCGATGTCGCCAATACGGATGTCACCAAGCCGGAATGATCGCGCGTCGAGATTCTCGTCAAGCTTGGTGACGACGCGAACTTCGCCGGCGTAGGTCGGCGCCGCCGGATCATTTTGGAAATTCACGGTGTAGGGCAGGGGAGTATCGATCGGCACCATGCCGCCCGTATCAGCGGTGTACGGTCCCACGATCGACGCCGAACCGCTCACCGCATCTTCGCCCTCAAGGAAGCCGGATAAGTCGAGCGGAATCAGCCCATCCAACGGAGCGAGATTATACGTGACAAAGCCTCGGCCGTTGCCGAAGTTGTCGAAGGCATTGGGCACGTGTGCGCCGCCGAAGTCGACCGCTTCGATGAGCCACTGAACTTCCCGCGTCGATTCGTCGATCGTGACGGTCACCTGAATGTTGAAGCCGTAATCAGCCGTGACATCGACTTGCGTCTCAAACGTATCGGTCCCACCCCGATGGCCCGACATGTCGATCGTTACATCGCCGATCTGAACGGCATCGAACTGTATCGTCCGTATGTCGAGATCATCTGGAATGACCGTCGTCACCGTCTCTGTGCTGCCCGAAATTCCTTCAAACAACTCCATCTGCGGCGCGCGGAGAATAGTGCCGGTGAGATCAAAACCACCGATCTGGAAATCTGGCGGTAGCGAGGCGCCGCGGGACTCCCAGGGTACCCAAGGCACGTAGACTCGAAATGCCTCGAAGTGGGTCGGCTGCGAGAGACCCAGGTCGTAATCTTCGTATCGGGGAATGCGTGGAATCCAATTGAGATGCCCGGGTAGGATGTTCGGTTCACGCGGTGCCTCGAGGAAATTCAGATCCGCAAACGAAGGCATTTCGTCGGGGTTTTCTGGGTCGATCGATGTATCGATTGTTTCGACGTCGCCATACCACTCCCGCACCTTGTTGAAGAACTCGGTCAGATCACTGCTGGTGATGATCGTGCCCCCCTCCGGTAGATCGGTCCGCCCAGTGCGGATTTCTTGCCCGGCAGGGCCGACAAGGATGCCGGTCGCCAAGGTGGCCATCAGGCTGACAATGTGCTGCCGCTCGCGGATCGGCGGTTCGTCGCCCTCAGGTCGCAATATTCCGGCCTCTTCCAGAGAAGCGAGAAAAGCATCGTTCCAAGTCTCTTCATCTGCGGCCAGGGCGAGCAATGCGGAATTGGCCGTGTCGTCTGCTAATATTGCATTGCGGAGAGTCGAGGCTTCTTGTAACGAATGGGCGATGAATTCGTCACGACTCATCGCTGTCGCAGCGGCGGCAAGATTGAAATCGAAGGGAATAAACTGAATCGTCAGCGGATCGGGAATCGCCCCAAACGTATTCCAAACGATCGATAGCCCCGGGATAATCTGATCAAGACCGGCCGGGCCATCGTCGAGGATCCCTTCGAGTTGGGGGAAGGCAGCATACAACCTCGTGCGCAGCAACTCGAAAGAACGCTCATGCATTTCCCGCAGGCCGGGATAGGTCAACACATTGAATGAGAACCCACCAAAACCTTCGGCGGCCTGGTCAAACAGATACCCCGATGTCACGTTGTACCCGTCGGTGTTGACCGTCGAGTCGAGACTTGCCCAGGGCACGTCTTCGACCCCACCCGCTTCGGGAGCGCCGTGGACGTTGCTGAAGAAATCGAGGTACGGTAGGTTGTACACCCACTCGTTGATACCCATCTCGGGAATACCAATTTGGAAGAACGTGTACGGCGCATCAACGTTACTGATATTCGCCAGCGCGACGCTGTAATTGCCAATGTCGCCGGCCAGAATTGCCCGCGGCCCGCCAATGCCGATGGTCACCTCAGGTTCAATGGCCCGTTCAATTTGGAACCGATAGGGTACTACCGCCTCTTCGGTTGGATTGATGACCTTGAGGTCGTAGAGACCGAGTGGCGCTTCTGTCAGATCGAAGGTGGCGATAATCTTTGTGCTGTCCACGACGCGGTAGACGACGGGTTCGAATTCGGTAAAGCCGGGGCGGACAAGTTTAACCAGAGCGTCCTCATGGAACCTGGCACCCTCAATAGTCGTGGTGACGTATTTGAACTCGCTCCCCGCCGAAACAGCACCACCTTGATCAGTAAACACGTCGGTGATCTGCAGCGGCAATACCTCGGCCAGGACCGTAATCGGCGTATCAGGTTCCGGTTCCGAATGACCGCGGACCAGAATGTAGTAGATCCCCGCCTCGGTCGAGGGAATAATTGCCGTCTGCGTTGGCTCGAGTCCGCCGTCGTAACTGGCGTCGAATAGCGCGCTGGTCGGTGCGTTGTTGTGCCGCAAGAACAGTTCGTTTGCGGCTTGGAGGGACGGAGTGGTGACTCTGACCCGCAGCGTTTGCTCAGGATCGACAGCGACCTGGTAGAGACGCGACTGACCGGTGCTGAGCGTCGTTTCCAGTGGTACGCCCAGCGTCAGTTCATCTACATTGATGCGGAACGAATCGGCAGACGGCGTAATGTTGTTGCCTTCTCCCTCCTGTTCAAAGACTTCATTGAAGATGTCAGCCCGGACAATGATCCAGTATTCACCCGGAGTCACGGCTGGCATGGTGGTGTTGAGCGTGAGCGTGTACTCGTCACCCGGAGCGAGCGTGGTGTTAACCGATCGCTTGCCCATGGGGACATCGTCGATATCCCAGACGTCGTCAGTGGACAAGAAGACAGAATCCGTCCACGAACCCGACGCGGCGACATCGGGACTGATGTTTTTGCCTGTCCAGCTGATCGACACCGGTTCGCCCGCGCGGCTGCCTGGCGGAGGCGGAACTTGTATATCGACAATGTCCAAGTCGGTCGGCGGTGGCGTGTCGATGATCAGCGGCGCCGCAGTCCGGCCATCGTTGTTCATCTCGTTTTCGCCTTCAAAGACATCTGCCCGAGCGCGGCTGCGTACGGGGTCGGTCGTCGCGAAGAGATAGTATCCGCCGATCAGGTCATTAGGAACGCGCACGGTCACGTCGACGGAGTAGCTCTCGTCCCCGCCGAGTCCCGCGCCCGCCGCGGGACCAACCCGATTTTCAGTCTTCACGACCGGCAAATAACGGTCGGCGCGGACGTCGAGGAATTCGTCGCGTGAGAAATAGAACAAGTCGCTCCAGGAAGATTGCGTGCTGGGCGTGTCGCCACCCTCGTTCTGGACTGTGTAGGTAAAGGTAAACAGCTGGCCCTGGATGACACGGTCTGGCGCCGCCACTTCAGCGACTTGCAAATCGGGCGGTGTTGCTAATTCGATCGGCAAGATGCCGCTGGTAATGTTGTTGCCTTCGAGCTGATACTCGGGCACCCTGCCGCGGCCTAAACTACGGGATGCGCTGGACGCCCTGTCGTCGCTCCGCAAGGCATTGTTCGGTTCGATCTTGATTCCGACCTGCTTGAAGCCGATGTTGCTGGCCACGAAGCGGTCGCGCGACGCGGCCGAATCGGCGTAGACGAGGATGTAGAACGGCCCCTCTATACTGTCAGGCAGGCGCACGTTGACCGTCTGGGTGTACGAATCTCCTTGGGCGAGTACACCGCTGCGGGACGCTTCCCCCAGGTAGATGTCTTTGGCGTCGAGTGAATCATCTAGCGAGACGAATACACGGTCTACCCAGCTCGACTGCCGCGTGTCGCGGCCGCGCGGTGAATCCACGTTGGTCACGGTAAAGGTAACCGGTATCGATTCACCCGAGGTTGCGTCGGGCGGAAGGCTGAGCTCGGTCACCTGGAGATCGGGCTCACGGTACTGGATCGTGAACTGATGATGTGTGAGATTATTGAATGGATTCTCAAACGCCCACCGTTTGAAGTAATCGATCCACGTGGCGTTGTTCCCCGAATCGGCGGGCCACCAACCGGTGCGGAGGGTTCGTCGTCTGTCCCAATGATTGTCTTGATGAATGTGGATATAGTAGTCGCCGTCGGTACCAGGTGGCAGCACAACATCGACTTGCACTTCGTACTCTTCGCCTGGCGCCAGGGCGACGCCGTCGGAGGCGACCGTCGTGTGCGAGGTCACATTGCTGCCCAAGTACGAGGCTCGGTTGGCGATGAACGTCGGATCGGCGGAGACCCAGAGATGGTCGGTCCAATACTCAGTGCCGCTCCAAATCGCCTGCGTTTCGCTCGTGTTCTTGACGGTGTAACGGACCGTTGCGCTTTCACCCGAGACGATCGTCGGATCGTCTCCAGGCGAGGCAACTTTGCGCTCGATGCCAAAGTCGACTACCTCCAGATCGGCTGGAATGGGTGTGACTGCGACGTCGACGATCTCGCGATTGTTGTCTTCGCGAACTTCGCGAACTCGCGTTGCGGCGTCGGAGACCACGATAATGTAGTCGCCGATGGCTGAGGGCGATAGCTGTCTTCTCAGGGAAGCGTCGTAGGTCGCACCAGGCTGTAACTCCGAATTCTGTTTGACTTCGCCCAGATAGAAAGTTTTTGCACCGCGCTCAAACGGGTCCTCGCGGTCGCTGAGGTAAACGCGATCGACCCAGCCGGTCGGACGCGCGCGCCCTGTACTCTCATTCTCGACCGTCCAGTCGACCGTGATGTAATCGCCCCCTTCGTATTCCGTCTTGTCGGTGACGAGCCGGGTGATGTTGAGGTCGGGCAGGATGGCGATCAGGTCGATTGGCGCAGATTTGTAATTGCTGCTTTCCAACTCATTGGGGTCGTCAGGATTGACGTTGGTGGCCAGCGAGTCTTCGAGGAGTTCGTTGTAAGGATCGGTCCAAGGAGTAATATAGTACGTCGCCGAATCAATCCCATCCGGAATCCGCACGGTCTTCCTAACGTCGTAACCCTGGCCAACTTCGAGGTGACCCTGATGCGTGAACGTCTTACCGATGAGTTTTCGATCATCGGTCTCCGGGTCGTTGTCAGGGTCTAAGTCAACCGTATTTAGGAGGATATCACCCCGTCCTGGATGTGGTCTGTTGCGATCCGTGGTCAACCAGATCTGTTCCCGCCAACTCGACGAGGTCGTCTCGCCAGGGCCTAGATTGGTCACTGTGTACTCGACGGTAATATCCGATCCCTCGACGCCCTGTGTGGGAACGCGGACATCGCTGACGACCAGATCGGCAAATGGCAGCGGATTAATGAAAATCTCTTGGGCTTGCAGATTGTTTTGCTCGTTGGGCCACTCATCCACGTTGCCGCGCACGTCAGTCCACACCAGGATCTGTGCTGTGCCCCGGAACCGAATGGGAACCGTCACGGAAGCCGTGCTGGTCGAATAGCTATCGCCGACGTCACCAAAGGCGGACAAGGCGGCCTGATTACCCGCTTCGGCAATCAAAACGTCGTCGCTGCTGACTTTGTTGTCTAGCGACAGGTAGACGCGATCGGTCCAACGCGGCGTGGACGTGGGAACGGTGCTCACATTCTGCACCACGAATTCGACCGAGAAAGTTCCTCCTGCGTCCGCTTCTTCAGGAGCCGTGATCTCCATGATCTGTAGATCCGGGCGAGGCTTGATTTCGACCTGAATCGTATGTTCTGCCAACGTCGTGTTGTTACTGGTGACGTTCGGATCGAGAATTCGTTCGAAGATGCGACCGTTATAGTTGGTGTGCAGAACAAGTTCGTACAGTTCGTTGGTGCGATCGGGCATCCGCACCGTTTCGCTGCGCGTATATTCCTGACCTGCTGGCAATTCGCTGCTGTAACGGTACGTTCCCAGCGATACCACGCGACTCGGATTACCTGCTTCCCGCAGGTAAATGTGATCGTCCCAACCTCCCGGGGCGTCCTCGTTGCCCTGGTTGGAAACCGTCCAAGTTACGTCGACGAGTGTGCCTTCCTGAGTCTGAGTCTTGGAAGAAGCGATGCTTTCCGCCACCAGGTCCGGCGCCGGTCCCAGATCGATTTCGACCGAGTTGGAGACGCCGCGGTTATTGCCGGTCGACAAGAACTCGAACGGCCCGCCTGTCTCCACGGCCGCGTAGTAGGTACCTGCCCCAAGATCTTCCGGCAGCCCGACGGTGACGGTTCGGCTATAGAACGTACCCGACTGTGGCTCAGGACTCTGGGGGTCGACGGGAGCCAGCGGACCGAAATGATCAAACGAGCCCAACGTTCTCACACGGTTCGCACCAGCGGGGTCTGTGGTCAGATAGATGCGGTCATTCCAGCGGCTGAAGTTGGTTAAGCCGATGCCGCGGTTGGTCACCTGCCAACTAATCTCCAGGCTGCCTCCGGTAAGCGCCAACGAGGGGATCGCGGCCACGTTATCGACCTGCAGATCCGCGTATGGAATCGGCATGATATCGACGGGCTCGGTTGATCGGGTCCAATTGTCTTGATCGGCGTGGTTCTCAAAGACGACGTTATTCGCGTCGGTGTGCGCGAAGATGTAATAACGATTGGACAGAGCCGGTGGCAAGAGCATCGTTTCGGTTCTGGAATATGTGGCTCCGTTGTGGTCTAAGCCTGCGTCGCGGACGTAGGTGCCAATCAGGCGATCGTCGCCGTCGCCAAACGTTTGGTCGGTCGAGAGGTAGATCTTATCGACCCACTCGTCCGTGCGGCCCCTGCCCGTACCGTTGTTTTCTACCACCCATTGAACCGTGATTTGGGCGGGATCGCCGATAACGCGTCGCGGATCGGGCGGGTCGAGCAGGACGTCGACCGCCCGCACCGAGAGATCAGCGTAGGGCGATTGGGCAATCGCCAACGGCGCCTCTCGAAGGTTGTTGGCTTCGCCATCGGTCAGTTCTTTGACCTGATTGCCCAAATCGGTCTCGACTTGCACGTCAAAATCTCCCGGCAAATCGAGCGGCAGCTCAATGGTGATCTCGCGCGTGATCGCGTTTTCAGCACCTGGCGCTAACGGCGCTTCGGCTGTCACTCGGCCCAATTCGCGACCGTTGGATAGTTTGACGCGATCTGTCCAGCCACCCAGGGTCGACGTAGTACCAACGTTCTCGGTGGTCCAGCGAATGGTAATCGTGTTGCCGGTGGACGAACCTGAAATTGGATTCCCTCCATCATCCAACACGTCCAAAACCGTCGTGGTCAGGTCGGCATGGCGAAGTTGCAACAGCGCTGGTGCCGACGCACTATTGGACAGCACGTCATGCCCTTCAAAGATCCGATCCTCTACGTCGGTGGTCACGATCACTTCGTAGTCGTCGTCGTCCAGGTTGGGCATGATGACCGTAACCTGAGCGTCGTAAAACGAGTTTTCCTGGAGTCCGACGGTACGACTCAGATCTTTCAGTTGAGTCAACGTGCCCGCGCTGTCTTTCAGGAAGACTCGGTCTTTCCAAGCGCCAATCGCAGGCGCCGGTCTGGGGTTCTCGACCCGCCAACTGATCGTTACGGATTCGCCGGGCTGCGCTGCTGCAGTCGCCGAGACATCAAAGACTGTCAGATCCGGTAATTCCGGAAATGACATCGCGATCGGTCCGAACATGACGCGATTGTTATCTTCCAAGACTTCACGGACCTGACCGCTGACGTCCGTTTGGAAGAACAAATAGTAATCGCCCTCGGGAAAGGCGTTGCCGATCGGCAATTCCACAGTTCGCGAAACGGTGTACGATTGCTCTGGCCCCAGAGGCGAAAGGAACGCAGGCTGCGTCGTTAGGATAACGTCGTCTCCTGGCTGATCGTCATACGAAAGCAGGACACGGTCGCTCCACGCGCTACCTGTGGGGAACTCACCAACATTTTCTACTACCCAGGCAATCGGCAAATCTTGTCCAAACTCCGCCGCCGTTGGAGGCTGCGAATCGGGTGGCAGGGAGATCTCCAAGTCGGGCAATACCACTGTGTAGGACTTGGAGAATTCCACACTGCCCAGGTTGCCGGCCAGGTCCTGATAATTGGTGTTAATCGTTAAGCTATAAGCTCCCGGTACGGTTTGCGAGGAGAAGGTAATGTTCAGAATGTTGGGGGCCGCTGTTGCCGATACGTTGACGGAAATCGCACCACCGGAAGGATTGAGCAACGTTACGTCACTCCGGCCAAATCCTGTCACCGGCTCGGTAAACTCCACGGCAATCCGATTGAATGCGCCACTTACGACACTGTTGGCTATAGCGTCGACGACCGCTGGAGCGGTCTTGTCAATGACTACCTCGTCAGAGACCGTCGCTGTCATCGGATTACCAGAGAGATCGTCCACTCCCGGGCCTACGGTGATCTGATAAAGATCCTCCTCTGTCAGGCTGGCTTCGAGCGCCACGAGGAACTCGTTTTCGCTGCCGCCGACAAGCGCCACGCCAGCGACGGCGGGCGTCGCTGCGCCAGAATCGGCAGTGATCACCACATCGGAGGGAGTGAAAGAATCTGCGTCGATGGCTTCGTTGAACGTGACGGTGAACTCTCCCACGTCCGTGTTCCGCGGTCCAGTCGGAGCAATGCTCACTAACTGGGGTGCCGTCACATCAGCCAACAGCGTAATGATCTTGCTGATTGCTGGCATCGAATTGCCTGCGCGATCTTCCAGCCCTGCATCAATCGACAGCGTGTAGACGCCGGCGGCGAATTGGGTGGCAAACGTCAATCGCCAACGGTCGTTTGAAAGCTGATCAGATAACGAAAAGGGGATTTCGCCATCGGGGCCAGCGAGCGTCAACAGTTCAGGCATCATGCCAAAGACACTGCCGTCGAACTCAAGTTCCAACTCCGACCAGGGAGCTTGAATCGCCTCAGGTGCACTATTGAATGATGGCTCGGCCGTATCGATGGTGACCAGCAGCGTGCTGCTTCGCTGTGTGTCGGCCGCCGGGGTAAACCTAGCTCTGACGTTTCGTGCGCCGTCTGCGAGTCCTGTAGCCTGAAATGTGTAGAGTCCTCCCGTGGGTACCACCAGGTCGACATCGAATGTGCCGTCGGCGTCGAAGTCGACCTCAATTAGGCCTGCTTCACTCACGGTAATATCGAAAGTCGGACTGGTGATACTCGTAACGTTGTCGGTATCGGACTGGCCAATCGAGTCACTGGCTGCCTGTAAATCGATTGCGACCGACGAGGTCACGGTATTGATCGATAACAACTCGACATAATCGCCACCTTCTAACAGATTGTCTTTCAAGTCTCGAACGCCGGTCGGAGCGTCGCCCTCGATCGTCAGCTGGTACCTTTCGTCGGCTAAAGTTTCGACAAACGTCAACGTCGCCGTTCCCGAGACATCGTCAAACGTGATAGTGCCGATCTTGCCCGAATGGTCGACGTCCAGCGCATCGCCAAATACGCCATCTCCACCGGAAGCCAGAAGCTGATAATTGTTCCGATCAACAACGCTCGACTCCAACAGGCCGGTCGCATCGAGGTACGTCACCGTCAACGCGTCTCCCGTGAGTCCCACATCGGTAACGACCGGGCCGAAGGAATCGGGATTTACGGAGATGGTCTGTTGCACGGCCGTACCCATCACGTTGCCCGCCACGTCGGCGATGTTCGGGCCGTACACAAGCAAATAGTTGCCAGGGGCATTTTGCTCGGGAAACGTTAAAATGATTTGATCGTCGACAACGTTAGCCTGGATCGGCTCCACCAGATTGCCTTCCGGATCAGTCAGCGAAAAATCCGTAGCGTCGACCGAGCCCGGATCGATCAGCTCGTCGAAGGACAACAGGTACTCGGTCCAGGGAGAAGCAGCCGCCAGTGCCGAAGGCAGGGCGACAGGCCCTTGTCGGTCGAGGGTGTAGCTGAGCGTTCCTGTAATCGCCTCCCCAGCGGCCGGGGTAAATCGTACCGTGGCGGTGTAGTCGTTGTCGGCGCCCACATTGCGGGTAAAAGTGTAGTCGCCGGGCACCAGTGCATCGCGGGAGTCTTCAAATGTGCCGTCGCCCTGATAGTCGAACTCGATCAGACCAATCTTGTTGACAGTGACCGAGAAGCTAGGCGAGCCGTCCATGGTCAGATTGTCATCATCCACCGCGCCGGTATCACTCTCGGGTAGCAGGTCGACCGATACGTTTGCCCCGCCCGTATTCACCGTGAACTGGCCAACGTAGTTGTCACCTCGTACACCGTCCTGATTGCCGTCAAGCTCCGCGCCCAGTTCATTCCGCAGTCCGGGGTCGCCAGAGACGACTTCCAGGACGAAGTTACCGTCGGGCAGTCCGTCTTGTAGATCGCGAGCGTAATAGGTGACGTTCGGTTGTCCGAAGTTGTAAAAGCCAATTCTTCCTGGTCCGATGGGATTCGGATCGTTGACCGATGCCTGCCAAACCAGTTGGTTGTCGGCAGCGGTGCGAATCTCGACCTGAATGTTGCCGCCAGACTGATAATCGACGCTGAAATCGTATTCGACATCGGCTTGCCAGTTCAGATTGGCGTCGATCGCCAACTGCTCGATGTGCGGATCGCTGGGATCTAGCGTGTACAGATTAGGACGCTGGCCCGTTTGCCCTGTCCCGGTCACTTTGACCAGCCGCAGACCATTCCCTGCGGACCCTTCGACTCCGCCCTTCCAACTGAGCAGGTAGTAATTGTCAGGCAGCGATCCGGTGGCGTTTTCCTGCATCCCGAATACCAAGCCCACAAAGTCATCTTCGCCCGACCCGGCTGCGACGGAGAAACGACCACTGAATAGTCCATCACTCATATCCTTGTTGCTGACGAAGAATGACGTACCGCCGTCAAGCGTCTGTACGACGGCGGACCCGTCGCCCGAGACATTCCATTCGCCCAGCAGGCCAATTGGCGGAAACGCGTAGTCGATCTCATGCCAAGTATTCAAGTCCTGCAGCGTCCGCAGAGTGACCGTGGTGCTACCATCGGCGTAGTCCGGCAGGACCGTGATGGTTTGATCGTCGCCGCCCCCGACCAGGCGATCGGGCCCCAAGTGCGTCACGATGTAGGAGGAGGATTCGCGGGCGTCTGTGCCAACAACGGACTCAGAAAACTCTACCGCTATCTCGGTGGTGATTTCCGTGACTTCGCCCAGCGGTGTTTGGTTTGCTACGAACAGCGGCGCTTCGAGCGACTCGACAGCGATATTATCGAAAAGGTGGATGTTGCTTGTGTCAGCGGAACTGAACGCATCGATCGCCCCAAGCCACACAGCTCCGGCGTCGTGAGGGTTCGCTTCAACAAACCGATCAAACTCAGTGCCGTTGATCACGACGCTGACCTCACCATCCATGCGAGTGACCTCGATCGTGTGCCAGCGATCGTTCGCAGGGCCCGGATCGGGATCGCCAGATGGATCGCCGGTTTCCCAGCCGTCTGGCGTCGGAGTGAACCAGTCGTAGCCCGTGCTCGGTGCGCCGGATCGGGGCGCTCCGTAGTTTCCATTCCCTTCGTAAATGATGACGTCGTTGATCGCTCCACCATCGCCGCTAAAGGCGTACCCAACGCCCGGAGTGCCGGCCGCGACTCCGGCAAGATCACCGAACGATACACTGTGAACGGGTTGCGCCGAGGCGGCGTCGCCCCCGAGTCCTAAGGCAAGATGCTCGGTGGAGCCTGTACCAGCGAATCCGAAGAAGTAAACGTCGGCGGTCAAGCGATAGTTGCCACCGAAATCGCTAATGTTTGAGAAGACGCCGACGGCTTCGCCTTCCGGCGCCCCAGTCTGATCGGTTTCGTTGACCGTGATGGCTAATCCAGTCGTGCCTTCGCCGCGCGGCGCACTGGTGATGCCTAGTGTGCTGTAATCGAACGCGAAGTCTGTTGTGAAGTCTGTTTCGGAGTGTGAGCTGACCGAGGCGACCGTCCAGCGACCGGCGGCGCTGCCATCCTCGAACTGCTCCGTGAAGGTTTGAAAGAACTTGCCGTCGAGCATAATTCTTTGCTCGAGTCCCTCGCTGCGCAATCTCTTGGCATAATTCGCTCGACGTTTCTTTTCGCGGCGACGCTTGCGACGTTGTTTGTAGTACTGTCGTGCCTTGCGTTTCGGAGTCATAAAGAAGGAATTCCTGTTAAGCAAGTCTCAAGAGTAGTTGTCACCTAGAAAGGTAGCAGTCAGTTTGACGTTCACGCAGCTATCTTGTTCCGTAGGAGCGTTGAGGCAGCAAGCTCGCGAGCACAATTGTCAGCATGATCGCTGTTGCTGGTTCCGGAACGGTGGAGAGTTCAGTAGTCGTTGGATCGAAGTTTCGCTGCCACACCAAATAGTCGCTGCCGGTGACGCGATTGTCGCCATTGGCATCGCCGTCGAACAAACTTGCCCCCGTGGTCATACCAACGTTGCTGGACCAGATGTCTAAATCTTGGTGATCGACCCGCCCGTCGACATTGAAATCTCCCGGCTTTGGGGCAGTCGCTGCCAATACGCCGCCACCCATCGGGATGCCAAACACTTCTCCGTCAGCAAACATGCTGTTGAGGTGCTTCAATTCTCCATTAAGCCACGCGTACGCGTTGATTCCGTTAAGCACGAGAACCGAGTTTTCGTGGATTACGAGCCCATCTGGGCCGCCGAGGCCTCCCAGGTACAACGCCTCGAATTCACCGGCGCTGCCTCGGTTTCCATTGTCGAATAGATCCAACAACAACACGGTGGTTGGCTCATCCGGTTTACCGATCTCAAGCCGCCCGATCGCAAAGTTGCCAGTGGTATCGCCACCGAGCCCTTGGTCGAATCCACCTGCCTCCAGATACTGCATTCCCTCGCCGTCCAAATGCAACACCCCTCGATCAAATTGCAAAGCAGTTTCATCCGTGTAGTCATATAGAAAGTCACCCGCGACATTTACCGTCGCGCCTGGTGCCATCAGAAATTCACTGGAAGACAGAAACAGACTCCCTTCGACATGTACTTCACTACTGATGTGGCGCATCTCAAACCGGGCGTCAGCAGTAATACTCAGATCTCCAAGTTTCAGGATTCCCTGCGCGCCGACATCAAACCAAACTCGGTCACGAGTCGACCGGAGATTCGACAGGTCGATGGTGCCGCCATTCTCCATGCGGAACCGCAACCAGCTACGGTTCCAACGGGCGTCGCTCGACACATTGTCGCGAGCTCCATTAATCGTCGTGACACTGGACAGATCGATCACTCCACTGTTCGTAGCAGAAACATCGTAATTCCAGCCAACCGATGCATTGCGGTACCCGTAGGAAGAACTGGTCAGCGTGTTCACGCCCGATAGATCCAGCAGAGACCCTGTCCCGTCAGACGAAAGAAGGGTCGCATCTGCCCGGTAGTCACTCAGGTTGTTCGTAAAATTAGCAACTCCCGAAAGATCGAACGTGGCTCCTTCGACGACATAGATTTCACTGCCGTCGATGCTGGTCAGCGCGTGGTTGAACGTGCGGTTAGGTCGCCATGTCAGCGAAGCGTTGTGGAGTTGGTCGAGTTTGGGCGTGTTGAGCACCGCGCCGTCACCCAGACTAATGACTCCGCTCCAACCGGTCTGGTCTTCGTCGAAGGCTTGTATGCGCGTTAGTTCCGGAGCATTGAACGTCGAACCAAGGCCTAGCGCAAGCCGTGTTCCACGATTCTCCATCGATAGCAACGCGGGAACGTCGATGGTCGTTCCCTCGGCAGCTGAGAAGTACGTGTAGTCGGTCGTCTCCAACGCCGGCAGTGAGTAGGTTGGCACGCGGACGTCAAAATGAGTTCGTCCGGAAGTCTGCGTTAAGTTGTTCAGTCGGATGTCACCGCCCGAATCGAGTACGAGTCGCAGGAAGCTGCGATCCCAGCGGTTATCCGAGTTGACGTTCGGATTGGCTCCATTAATCGTCGTGACACTGGACAGATCGATCACTCCATTGTTCGTAGCAGAAACATCGTAATTCCAGCCAACCGATGCATTGCGATACCCGTAGGAAGAACTGGTCAGTGTGTTCACGCCCGATAGATCCAGCAGAGACCCTGTCCCGTCAGACGAAAGAAGGGTCGCATCTGCCCGGTAGTCACTCAGGTTGTTCGTAAAATTAGCAACTCCCGAAAGATCGAACGTGGCTCCTTCGACGACATAGATTTCACTGCCGTCGATGCTGGTCAGCGCGTGGTTGAACGTGCGGTTAGGTCGCCATGTCAGCGAAGCGTTGTGGAGTTGGTCGAGTTTGGGCGTGTTGAGCACCGCGCCGTCACCCAGACTAATGACTCCGCTCCAACCGGTCTGGTCTTCGTCGAAGGCTTGTATGCGCGTTAGTTCCGGAGCATTGAACGTCGAACCAAGGCCTAGCGCAAGCCGTGTTCCACGATTCTCCATCGATAGCAACGCGGGAACGTCGATGGTCGTTCCCTCGGCAGCTGAGAAGTACGTGTAGTCGGTCGTCTCCAACGCCGGCAGTGAGTAGGTTGGCACGCGGACGTCAAAATGAGTTCGTCCGGAAGTCTGCGTTAAGTTGTTCAGTCGGATGTCACCGCCCGAATCGAGTACGAGTCGCAGGAAGCTGCGATCCCAGCGGTTATCCGAGTTGACGTTCGGATTGGCTCCATTAATCGTCGTGACACTGGACAGATCGATCACTCCATTGTTCGTAGCAGAAACATCGTAATTCCAGCCAACCGATGCATTGCGATACCCGTAGGAAGAACTGGTCAGTGTGTTCACGCCCGATAGATCCAGCAGAGACCCTGTCCCGTCAGACGAAAGAAGGGTCGCATCTGCCCGGTAGTCACTCAGGTTGTTCGTAAAATTAGCAACTCCCGAAAGATCGAACGTGGCTCCTTCGACGACATAGATTTCACTGCCGTCGATGCTGGTCAGCGCGTGGTTGAACGTGCGGTTAGGTCGCCATGTCAGCGAAGCGTTGTGGAGTTGGTCGAGTTTGGGCGTGTTGAGCACCGCGCCGTCACCCAGACTAATGACTCCGCTCCAACCGGTCTGGTCTTCGTCGAAGGCTTGTATGCGCGTTAGTTCCGGAGCATTGAACGTCGAACCAAGGCCTAGCGCAAGCCGTGTTCCACGATTCTCCATCGATAGCAACGCGGGAACGTCGATGGTCGTTCCCTCGGCAGCTGAGAAGTACGTGTAGTCGGTCGTCTCCAACGCCGGCAGTGAGTAGGTTGGCACGCGGACGTCAAAATGAGTTCGTCCGGAAGTCTGCGTTAAGTTGTTCAGTCGGATGTCACCGCCCGAATCGAGTACGAGTCGCAGGAAGCTGCGATCCCAGCGGTTATCCGAGTTGACGTTCGGATTGGCTCCATTAATCGTCGTGACACTGGACAGATCGATCACTCCATTGTTCGTAGCAGAAACATCGTAATTCCAGCCAACCGATGCATTGCGATACCCGTAGGAAGAACTGGTCAGTGTGTTCACGCCCGATAGATCCAGCAGAGACCCTGTCCCGTCAGACGAAAGAAGGGTCGCATCTGCCCGGTAGTCACTCAGGTTGTTCGTAAAATTAGCAACTCCCGAAAGATCGAACGTGGCTCCTTCGACGACATAGATTTCACTGCCGTCGATGCTGGTCAGCGCGTGGTTGAACGTGCGGTTAGGTCGCCATGTCAGCGAAGCGTTGTGGAGTTGGTCGAGTTTGGGCGTGTTGAGCACCGCGCCGTCACCCAGACTAATGACTCCGCTCCAACCGGTCTGGTCTTCGTCGAAGGCTTGTATGCGCGTTAGTTCCGGAGCATTGAACGTCGAACCAAGGCCTAGCGCAAGCCGTGTTCCACGATTCTCCATCGATAGCAACGCGGGAACGTCGATGGTCGTTCCCTCGGCAGCTGAGAAGTACGTGTAGTCGGTCGTCTCCAACGCCGGCAGTGAGTAGGTTGGCACGCGGACGTCAAAATGAGTTCGTCCGGAAGTCTGCGTTAAGTTGTTCAGTCGGATGTCACCGCCCGAATCGAGTACGAGTCGCAGGAAGCTGCGATCCCAGCGGTTATCCGAGTTGACGTTCGGATTGGCTCCATTAATCGTCGTGACACTGGACAGATCGATCACTCCATTGTTCGTAGCAGAAACATCGTAATTCCAGCCAACCGATGCATTGCGATACCCGTAGGAAGAACTGGTCAGTGTGTTCACGCCCGATAGATCCAGCAGAGACCCTGTCCCGTCAGACGAAAGAAGAGTGAAGTCGCTGCGATAATCGGCAAGTGTGTTCACATAAGAGAGGGCAGATAATGAAATCGTCCCGCCCTGCGAGACGCCAAACGAAAAACCATTGCCTAGGAATTGCGTCGGCCCGACAGTGGCGTCAAAGGCACCGTTCACCGCGAAAATACTCCCGGAGAGCTGGCTGCTGCCAAGTACATTCAGCGACTTCTCAGGCTGTACGGTAAGACTGGTACCACTGCCGAGGGTTAAGTCCAGAATCGCGTTGTCGTCGCTGATGTCGTACACCACGCTCTGACTATTGCCAATGGTCACATTAAATTCATCTGTGGCCGTATTCACTGGACGTTGCGCAGGATCCCAATTCGCCGGGTCGTCATAGCTTCCGCCAGCTGGGCCAATCCAAGTGGCGTCTATGATCGCGCCGCGGACGCAAAGCGGGAATGCGAAGAAAAGCAGAACGAACGTAGTGCGAAGTAGTAGCGCGCACGAATTGGAGAACTTGCAATCCATCTCAACAAGCCCCGCGAAGAATGAGACAAGAGTTCAGTGAATAGACCCCCGAAACCTAGCTGTCGTATCTTACCAAAGGAAGAAGCAGATTCCACCCTTTGAAGGTGTTAGGAATTCGCGCGATCTCTGACCAGTTTCGCGCGTTGCTTGAGTGTCCGTTGAGACACTTTTTGAAAGAATCGATAGCAGCGGCTTTCATCGTCTCTTACCGCTACAACCCTTCCGTGATCAAAGACCCCAATCCAGGACCTGACCTCAGGCTTATTAAGCAAGTTGTTAACGGCAAGTTGCGCTACTCAGCGCTGGCGATAAACCAACAGATTCAACCCCGCCAGCGCGGCAAAGATCAAATAGGTCGTACCGGGTTCAGGAATAATACCTAAGACTATCTCTCGAATCGCGAAATCCGACTCCGGCTCACTGCCCTCCAAGACTACCGTGACGGTATCAACGTTCATGAGATCCACGTCCGGGAAATTCACGAAAGTAAACCAGATCTCACTCTGTGCGCCGACCTGTTTACTGTAGCTATTGCTTACGCCATCGCTCTCAAGCGTTACGGTCAACTCTCCCGTCCCATCAATCAACGCAAGATCAACGAGTACGCCGTTGAACGGGTCCGGCCCATTCCCGAAAAAATTTGAGTTGAGTTCCTCATTCTTGCCGTAATCAAGCTGCAGCTTAGGGATGGCTGCACCGCTGGATTCTAGAGCGAGCACATCCTCACCGTCGGCTTTGGCTGCCGTCAAGACGCCCGCGCCGGATCCTTCGCCGAACAACAGCTGCACGTCACGAATGCCGCCAAGGATATTCACTGGGCTCCCAGGCACAGAAGCACTAGCTTCTTCCCCAGCACTCACCGTAAGCGAGAAGTCACTCTCGTCAGCGACGATCAAGTCGATTGGCTGAGTGGCAGTACCTATTTGGAAGTCGGCATCGATGAATCGAAACGTGGCAGACTCGCCGGGGCTCTCCACTCCGATGACCGAATCGTCTGCCGCTAGAGAGACAGCACCTCGATCACCGGGCAGCAACCCCGAACCCGAAAAATCAACGTGCAAATCACCGAGAGCGTACCGTCCAGGTGACAGCGATGCTGTGATCGAATCGAACTGCACTGTCGAAAATAAAGGACCTGCACCAAACTCAGCACCAGGGATCATCTCAAAGTCATCCAGCAACGGCGACGACGGAGTAAATGAAAAAGCTGAGAAGTCCGTGCCATCGGCTGTCAGTTCGCCGGCACTTGAAGCGGCATCGAGGGAAAAGAAGACCAACTCCTCATTGGCGTCAACACTGAAATCCAGGGTAACAGGATAAGTGGCTTCATTGCCGCTCACCTCCGGGCGACCCAAACTGAACGATGCCTGATCCTGAGCCACCGCTGCCGGCAGATAGATACCTCCAGTCGTCAAGCAAGCAAGAGCGCCGAGTGCGATCAAGCGTAACTGGCAGAAGACCCTAGGATTTGGGATGTGTGTCATTTGACCTAGGATTGGGAGTGTTCATCATGTGTTGTGCGGTCCGATTAATGTCGAACACAGCGTAATGTGGCATGGCACTGATTGCAAGTGTTTTGCTAGTACTAGCGAACAGTTTCACGGGGGCATGCCCCATTCTTCTACAGCAATCACCCAAAATGTTCGGTAACCGGAACGGAGCACGAACATCCGCCTGACTTTGGAATTGCAGAGTATTCCGAAGCAATCGTCCGAAGGATCTTTCATTACGTGTGCTTCGGGCCTCATAGGTTCGAGTCCTAGAGTCCTTACGCTCTCCAGCCCCATCACCAGCGTTACTCCCGCAGGCATCACCGACCGTGATCCGCGTGGGCTGGTGGCAACGCTGATCGGATACGGCGAGCAGCGGACCGGCAACTCGTTTCCGAGTCAAATTCAGGGAGCAAATGATCGCCTGGCTGCACGGAATATCGCGGTTGAACGGTCGAGTGTTTCGCTTGCGGATTTTGATCCCCCGACCTCTAACGCCAACACACAGGGATCGGCCGAGCCAATTGGCATTGAGGGGACTACAGGTCCTGGCGATTAGTGAGGCCCACTCTATGTCGACTTCGATGTCTCATCAGGTGTTGGTTACGCTTCTCGCCGTTTACGCCCGTTACAGGAGATCTTGGTCTCGATGCTGATGTCGATGGTGGCAACTTCCACAGCTAGTAGCGCTTCGACAGAGGCGTCAACTGCTGTGCCTTAGCCTGATGCCTTAGTCGTGCTCGGCTTGGGTGGGTGGTTTTTTCTGCTCTCTCGAGCCGCAAGAGCATGTTCACCTAATCGGTCTGTGACGGCTGCGTAACACAATATTCGCGACAGCCTTGATCACTCTCGCGGCAGGTGTAGAAGGCGGGTCAACTGCTAGTGATTCCCGTATTCCGATATCGCCGTGGGAAAATCTCTTTGCCTTGCTGCAGTTTGGGCGCATACTACGGTGCGGGTTGTGCTTTTCTCTTCTTGGCTCTGCGAGAATTCCGATGAAGCAGCGGTCCTACACCTTTCGTGGTTTTACGCTCGTCGAACTCTTGGTGGTGATCGCCATCATCGGCGTATTGGTCGCACTGTTGTTGCCGGCTGTGCAGGCGGCACGTGAGTCGGCTCGGCGTACACAATGTCGCAGCAATCTCAAGCAAGTTGGCTTGGCGTGCTTAATGTACCACGACGCCAAGGGCGCTTTTCCGCCGGCAACTACGTGGGACGAGCCCAGGCAAATGGATCGTGCCAACTCGAATCAATTCGGACCGAACTGGGTGATTCTGGCACTATCTTATATGGAAGGTCAGACCATTCATGACAGTTTTGATTTGAGCAAGCCGATCCCCGATCCCGTCAATCGGCCGTTTGTGGGCACCCCGATTCCTGTTCTACTTTGTGCTTCGGACAGCTACAACGTGGTCCCGTTCAATTCAGCCGCGAACCGGCGTACATTTTTTCTGGGTGAAGTCGAGTGGGCACGCGGCAATTACGGTGCCAACACCGGGCTCGGCTTTCTGTCGATGAGCGCGCATTGCGGTAGTTTGGAAGGGCACGGCTGTTCGGCCAATCCTGATAACTGGGAATACTATCGGACCAAGGGCGTAATGGGCGCAAACCTGAGTTCGAACATGAACGAGATCACGGACGGCACGAGCAACACGATTATGGCTGCCGAGATCCGCGCCGGTGTGAACGAGAGCGATGTCCGCGGCACATGGGCGATGGAAGGCGCGGGCCCGAGTGCAATTGCTGCGCATGGTTTTGTCGGTGACGCACGTGGGCCGAACTGCTCGTTCATCAACTCTGATGACATCGTCGCCTGCAATTTGGCACGGTCAAACGAAGGCGGTGCTCAGAATCTGGCCGAGTTAGGGATGGGGTGTTTTCCTTCCGGTGGTGCAGACAATCGGCAGGCTTGCCCGCGCAGTCTGCATGAAGGCGGCATCAATGTAGTTATGTGCGATGGGAGCGTCCAATGGATTGGCGACTTTGTCGAGGTGAGTTCGGCCGCCGGCCAGATTTCGGTGTGGGATCGGCTCAATCTCGCGTCCGACACCGACGTGCTTGACAGCGAAGCCTTTTAGGCACGTGCTGGGTGCGGTAGAGCGAGACCAACGGGAAATAGGAAATAGACTGATGCGGAATTCGCGCGTAGTAGCTCAGCTTGGGCTCGTGGTGTTGCTTCTGGCTGGCTGCGGTGGCAGCGATCCGTTCAGCTACGTGGCCGCCTCAGGGAGTGTGAAGTATGACGATGATACGTTGATCCCGGCAGCGTACATCACCGTGACGTTTCACCCGCTGGAGGGCACAATCGATAAGAAGACCCGTCCGCGGTCTGGCGATGCGAATGTGAACGTCGAAGACGGTTCGTTCACGGAGGCCACTAGCCACAAGTTTGGGGACGGAATTGTCCCAGGCCGACACAAGGTGACCGTCCGCGCGTTCGACGCAAATATGAGCGAGTTGCCCATCATCGCCAAGTCTTATACCTTGGTCGCTGAGACTCCCCTAGAGATCAATGCGGCAGACAGTCCGTTCACGATTCGCGTCCCCAAGCAGTAAGATAGCCCAGTCCGGCCGTCTCCATGCAATTCCATCCGACGGGAACTTTGCCGCCTGACGACGCTGCACAGGTTTGTCGCAACTCGCGATTCCACATCCTCGTAGTGTTGCTGGTGTTTTGGGCCGCCCCTGTCGTCTGGTATTTGGCGGGTGTCATGTGGTTGGTCTACGCATGCGCTGCGCTGGCACTGTTGCTGACCTGGCCCATGCTGGGAAGTTGGGCGCAACGTGGCCGTCCAGAAAATTGGGTGTTGGCCCTCACTTCCGCCGGGATTTGGATCAACTTTCGCGATTGCGAGTACGCCGAAGTGGAGCCAAGTGATACCGCGCTGTTCGTTCCTTATGAAGAAATACTGTCGGCGCGAAAGACGGTTCATCGATACAAGACGCCGGACAGCGATGGGGATGTAAGCCATAAGGACATCTATCTCGACCTGCAACTGGTCAGCCCCGACGTGGAGCAACTTCGCACTGCACTGCAAGCCGAGCGACAGCTAAGCACGCCAACAAAAAAGTACCTCGGCGGTTTCATTGGCGTAAGTGCAGGTACGATCAAGCGTCAGCCCATCGACCTGATTGGCAACGATCTTTTGAGAGTAAAATTCGTCGCGGGCACCTTCGGACTCTTGCCGCGGCTGAAAAAAGTGTTACCCGTGCTAGCAAACTACGTTGCGATTGAGGGTGAAGAACAGCAGACGTCGAAAGATACAGAAGAGATGTCCGACGCGGAGTTCGCAGACCTCGTTCGCAAGCTCGTTGTCGAAGGCCGACAAATGGATGCCACGAAGATGATCAGGGATCGCACAGGCAAATCACTCGCCGAAGCGAGAGCGTTTCTGGAGGAAGTTAGCCGACAGGTAAATTGACTCAGTCGGCTATGAGGAATTAGAGGCAAAGTCTCCGCAGGCGACGTATGAAAAGTCGTTCGTTAGGGCTTACATGCGGCATTGCCGCGCGAAGGCGAAGGCTGTTGTGGACGCCGAGACGGAGGACTCGTTGGCTCAGCGGCCGGGATTTGATTGGTTGGAGTTTTCGCGCGCCGAGGTACACGTCTACAACATCCGCCACATTCATCATCACGCCGCGCAGCTCAGTTTGCATTTGAGTCAGAAGACGGGCGAGGCTGTGGCGTGGCAAAGCTCCGGTTGGGACAACTCTGCACGTCGCGCGACCGACTAGACCGAGAAAACTATGGACGATGTCGCGAAAGGTCCGCCGAAAAGCGGTTCCGCGTTTCTACTCGGACTATTAACGGTTGTGCTTATTGGTTGGCTCGCCATGGAGAATCTGTTTGTCAGCAAGGCTCAAATCGGCGGCACCGCCTTAGTTATCGAAGTGTCGTCGGGCATCAGCTTCAACGCGCGGGTTGATACCGGGGCGGCTGTCTCTTCGATTCACTATGAGGAGATGACGATTGAGAACGAATCGGTCGAGCCGCGGGAGAATCGAGGCAAGCAGATTCGACTATTGATCGCGAACGAAACCGGGCAGCAAGCCTGGGTCGAGACCGAAATCGTCGATTACTCAAACGTCAAGAGCGTCGATGCCACGACGGGCCGCTACTACGTTCGCTTGCAGTTGACATGCATGGGGATTGAGAAAGAAACGCTTGTGACGCTTAACGATCGTGCGCGCATGAGTCACAAATTGCTCCTCGGCCGTGACTTTCTCGCAGGTGACTTCGTGGTAGACGTTAGCAAATGAATAGCCGGTGAGGGATTGGGAATCCGCTGACCCCCGGTGCTACTCTTGCTTCCTTAATCTGTCTGCGGCAGGTTTCGTACGATCTCCTCGCGCTCGGCTTCGAGGTCCTGGTTTTCGAGGTCAAACAATTCAGTCAGCTGAGCGGAGAGGCTCGGGGACATGGTCAGGTTTCCTTGGGAAAGGTGAGTGTGTGGTGTCCGATACATGCTACTAAGCGGAGATCTGACCCAATTGAGACAAGAAAAATCCCATAAAGTTCACAGTAATTGAGATTCCGCAATTGGCAAGTCTGGGCGGCTAGGATGCAAGAGATCGCGAGTCCGCCGACATTCAGGGGTAGTCGCAGGACCATAGGGAGCGGATTTGACACCCGAAAGGGACGACGCTACAGCGGGGCTACGATAGTAAGCGTTGCAAATCATCGGCCGAGAGGCTCTTTAGAAGCGAGCTGTTTTCCGTGACAATTGCGTCGGCCAACTCACGCTTGTTGCCCTGCATTTCCAGGATTTTCTCTTCCACCGTGTCGCGAGCAATCAGTCGATACGCGAAGACGGGACGCGTCTGCCCGATGCGATGAACCCGGTCGATTGCCTGTGCCTCGACTGCTGGGTTCCACCACGGATCAAGCAAGAATACGTAATCGGCGGCCGTCAGATTCAATCCGCACCCGCCCGCCTTCAAGCTAATTAGGAATGCCTGGCAGGCTTCGTCGGTTTGAAATCGATCGATGTGCTGCTGACGTTTTCGCGTCTTACCGTCGAGATACTCGTAGACGACTCCGTGGTCGTCGAGTTGTTGACGAACGATGTCGAGCATGGTGGTGAATTGCGAGAAGACCAGCGCCTTGTGCCCCTCCTCAATGACTTTGCCAAGTTGCTCGATGAGAAGTGAGAGTTTCGTCGAGGGCTTTTTCTTTTGCCGTTGGTCGATCAATCCTGGATGGCAGGCCGCCTGCCGTAAGCGCAATAAGGCTTCAAGCACATGGATCTTTGCTTTCGCCAGACTCGAATCGGCAATCTTTCTGGTCAGTGAGGCGCGATAGTGATCACGCAATTGGTTATACTTTTTGCGTTCGGTTGCGCTGAGCTCGCAGTACAGCGATTGCTCCGACTTCTTGGGGAGCTGCGGCAACACCTGCTGCTTCGTTCTGCGTAGCAGAAAAGGGGCGATGCCCTCTCGAATCGTGGATAGGTGCTGCTCTCGGTCACCGCGGCCTTTATGCAATTTCTGGAACGATTTACTCTTCCCCAGCAATCCTGGGTTGAGGAATTCGAAGATCGACCATAGTTCCCCCAGGTGGTTCTCGATCGGCGTGCCAGAAAGGGCCAGACGATGCCGTGCCCGTAGCAGCCGACATGCCTTGGCGGATTGCGATGCATGGTTCTTAATCGCCTGCGCTTCATCCAGGATGGCATAGTCCCAATCCACCTGCCCAAGTTCCGCCGCGTCGCGGCGCAAGGTGCCGTAGGTCGTAAGCACAAGATCATGGTCGGCAAAATCGCTGACTTGCTGCTTGCGATCGATTCCTGTGTAGTCGGCTGTCTTCAGTCGCGGGGCAAATCGTTCGGCTTCGAGGCACCAGTTATGAATTAGGCTTTTCGGCGCGATCACGAGCGACGGTCGACCGGGCGTATCGCGCGGTTGGCGGCGCCGACGATCCGCCAGCAAAGCCAACACTTGCACGGTCTTGCCAAGACCCATGTCATCAGCAAGGCAGCCGCCGAAACTGAACTTCTCCAGAAATCGCAGCCAACCTAAGCCCTCCTGTTGGTAGTCGCGAAGTTCGCCGTGGAATGTACGAGATGGGCTCGCTGGTTTGACGCCTTCGAACGACCGCAGCCGCTTGCGCCAGGTCGCGAACTGACGATCCACGGTGACGGACAATTCCGATTCGCGACCCGAGAGCAGCGAATCCAACAGGAGTGCCTGACTTGTCTGGAAGCGGAGCTGGCCATTCTGCTCGCTCGAGGCAAGATCGGCCAACGGCACATACTGCGCCAGCCAATTCTTCGGTAGCAGCCCGCGGCTGCCATCGCCCAACTGGACGTAACGTTCGCCAGACTGCACCGCCGCGAGCAGTTCTGGCAACGCCACCGACTCGCCGTCGAAGTCGACTTCACCTTCCAGGTCGAACCAGTCAATGCCTGACCGCACGCTCACGGACATCCCGCCGCCGCGTCGCACGCGGGCACCTTCTGCTTCGACGATCCATCCTTCGGCGACGAGCGTCTCGACCAGTTCTTCCAGCTTGCCCGGCGCAAACTGTAGATGTCCTGGCGGTGTATCTCCGTAGAAGGAAGGCTCTTTGGGCGCGAGCTTTAGTTCCAGCAGTCGGTTCATCAGTGCTTGCTCAGCGCCTCGGTCACGAAGCACCATCGTGCCTTCATGCTCTAACAGCCAGGCATTGGTGGTGCTGTTGGGACTCGCCTCATGATCTCCATATCGGTACCCCACGCTCGCGTAGAGATGGCGGTCTTTATAATAGCTGGGCAAGTCGCGGGGCGGGTGTACACGGAACTGCCCCACTGGCACTCCTCGTGTGCTCGATAAGCACAACTTAGGTTCCCCAACGATCTCGGGAGGCTGTGCATGCTGCCAGAGTTCCGCAATCAGGGAGTCTCGCTCTGACGTGGGAACGTCGAGGTACTCGTTGGCACGAAGCGTCTCCACCCAGCGTGAATCGCTGGGAGGCTCGAACCGCGCCAACGTGTCATCCATCAGCACGAGTCCCGCCGCGTACCATTGCACGACATCGCCGACGGATCGAACTCTCTTGCCGCGCGTGAGCTCACCACGTAGTTGCCACTTGCGATTCCGGTCAGCCCGCTTCACGTGCAGACGATATTGCCACGCTTTGCCGGCATCCCAAGAAATCGGCCTGGCGTCGTCCCATCCCTGTTCCTCGGCGAGGAGCCACACGAACCGCCCCGTCTCGGCGAGCGCGGGAAAGATGGTGTCGTATAGTGCCTGATTGATTTCGATTTGCGTTGGCTGATTCGAATTGTAGGACGACGAGCGATCGTAGTAGCCAGTTCGACCGCGATGTGCATCGATCACGTGATTGCCGAACAATAACGCAAGCACATCGCGATCTTCCGGAGCAGTGAAGTCGCGGATCGTGTCGAAACGGAGAGATAGCGGCTTGATCTTACCCCACTCGCCATCTTCCTTCAGTTGACGCTGATACAGGTCAATTGTTGGGGTTTCGCCACCAAATGCAGTCTCCAACAGGTAGAAGACTTGACGCGGGGTGGAGTCGGCGTCATCGTCCCATACATTCGAAGGTGCACGATGACTGGTGGCGGCGAGTTGCTTCTTCCAATCGGCTTGCTTACTGCGCTTGCGCTGCGCGGCTTCGACCGTCGAAGCGGGACCAAATAACTGCTTCTCGTCCGCCACCAACGCGGCGGCCCAGATGTGCTTGCAATAATACCCGTCATCGAAATGTGGACAAGAGCACTCCATCGAATAGTCATCGCCCTTGATGCGCTCCAATCTGACCGTGTATGGCCACGTGTCCGAGCCGTCGACGTCCAACTCCGCCCAGCCTTTCTCATGGGCGATCAGATGAACGGCCCCAGAGCGGGCGTAGTTCGAGCCGCGTTGACGTACCGGCGTAGAAAAACGCGAGTGAATTGCTTCCGTGATTGCCATGGCGACGTCCTGAATTCGTCATGCGGTCGGCGAGAATATGTGCTCCTTTAGCCAAGTATCCTAGCCGAGCCGACGCGTTGGAAGTAGAGCAACCAGCCACTATGAAGACCGACTCTTGTCCTTAGTTCTTCCCAAGGACAGTGCTTTTTTTGCGGGTATTGTGTGGTTCTCGTTTGCGATAGCTCAGTACCATATCGACGGAGTCGAACCACCGTGGCATGCCTTCGTGGCGATCTCGGTCGTGCCGGAGCCCAATGGTAGTGGTTCTCGATGACACGATGGCCGCGCTCTGCAGCGTCAGCTCGGCCGACCCTGCCCGCCGCTTCTCCGCCACTTCACAACGCCTCTCCAGTTGCTTGTAGATTTTCACTACTTTTTTCCAAAATTTTCTCAGCTGCCGACATCCGCCCGTGTACGCTGCCCGTAACTTGGCGTAGGTGCAGGTGCCGCTGACTAAATCCGACTTGTGGGAGCGAGTATCGTTAGCGTTCCGTCGACAGGACTCGAAATGTTCCGTGACTCGATTTGTTCAGTCCGCCAGCTGACGAGCTTCAAGTATCAAAGAGAGTAGATTCTGGTCATTTTCACGTATTGGGAGACAACCAATGAAGATTTACAGATTCCTATTCGCGCCAACGTTGGGATGGTTCATCGCTTGGTCAATGAGTTCGGCGGGGATCGCCCAGATTACTCCATTTGATTTGGCAGGCAACGGTGGTGCGGGGTTGTTGCCCGGCAACGAGGTTGGAACTGGCGCAAATGCTGGCAACTCGACCGCATTTGGAGGCGAGACTGGCGGTGGGTTTGTCTTCGATGCTTCCACCAACACCCTGGACTTTTCCTTTTCGTTTCAGGGCATGACCAGCGGGCTGCGTGATGCCGCCGGCGGAATCCACTTACACCTTCCCGGAACGCCCGGCGACCCGTTCAACGAGAACGGGGGAATCGAGTTCTTCCTGAACAACGGTGCAGATGCGAACGTGACTCTGTCGACTCCACTGATTGCGATCGGCGCGACGCAGGGAGCGTTGGCGGGCTCGGTGTCGTTTGCCAATAAGCTCGACAAGATTGATGATCTGCTGGCTGGCGAAATCTATCTGAATATCCACAGTGAGACGTTTCCGGGAGGCGAGCTGCGCGGCACGCTCGTGCCGATTCCCGAGCCCACGAGCGTCGTCCTGCTGCTAACGGCTGGAGTCGTGGGATTCGCCCGACGACGCTGACCTCAATTGGCACCGCGACGGTACTGTTTTGCGACAGCGGCACCCGGCGGGAGGGCACCCCTGCCGGGTGTTATCGCAATATATGTCGGTGGAATCGACTTCCGCTGATGCGATTGCTTGCTATTTCCCCGGCAATCTGCCAAGCTTTCAGACTGTTCAACGTGTCTCTCACTTGCAATTCGGTGCCACAGTATGACTATCGAATCCGCCGCCAAAGACGGCATACGTACGATTTACATCCGCGATGATCGACTTGTCGAACCCGCGATTATTGCGAGATTGTTCGACGAGCTTGAAACCGAATTGGGGAAGCAGTCGGAAGATCGGGTGATCATCGACTTTTCGTCCGTGGCATTCATGGCCTCCTCGGCACTTGGCAAGCTGGTATCGTTGCACAAGAAGACCAAAGAGTGGAAGGTAAAAATGAAGCTCTCTGGGATCATTCCTGAGATATACGAAGTCTTCAAGATCTCGCGACTCAACAAGCTATTTGACATCGCCAAGGACGAGGCGGCAGCCCGCAAGGCGCATCAGAAGACGGGCTTGTTCCGCTGAGCGGGCCAACGATTCTCTGGCCGTGTCGGTGTCGAGGCGTGTTTCCTGATTGGCGGTGCAACACCCCACAGGTTGAGGATTGCCATGCTCAAGATTTATTTCGTCGCCGTCACCGCGCTGCTGCTCGTTGCCCCCAATTCGGCGCTGGCCGCCATTCCCGCCACGGTTGAAGATGCTGCAAAGCGACTCGATCTGGCGACCTTGCCTCTGCCACCAGGTGCCGAACTTCCGGGGCACCGACGAGAGGCAGAGCTTTCTTATCGCGTGAAGGGGCCAGCGAAGCAAGCGTTCGACTTCGCACACAAGCAGCTAACCGAGCGTGGTTGGAAGCAACTCCCAGACGCGCAAAACCATGGCGATTTCATCAACGCCAACTACGGCCTTGATGGCTTCATGGTGTATCTTTCGATTTCTCCCCGCCAGCCCGGCACCGTGGGGGTGATGCTGTCGCACAAAGGCAACATCAAACTCGAAGACGTACCAGTACCCGACGACGTAGAGAAGATGTACGCGTTTCCCGCGATCGTGATGTACAAATCGCCACACAGCGTCGAAGAGACAGCCACCGCCTGCCGCGAGAAGTTGATCGGTGCAGGTTGGTCGCCGTACGGAAGTGCTGGCGATGTCGAGTACTATCGACAGAATGCGGTGCAGGTAGACGTCAGTGTCATGAGTGCGCCGGCGCAAGGCGGTGCGACCGTCATTAGTATCTCAAGTAAATTGCTGTCGCTGGAGCTACCTGCTGCGCCGTTCGCCGACGACTTCCGATATTCCGATGGCACGACGGCGATCGACTTCGATACCGACAAGTCTCCGCAGGACGTGGCCAACTATTATCGCGAGCGATTGGAACCACTCGGCTGGAAGGCAACTACCGACAAACCGGTCGAGATCAAATGGAAGAAGTACGCCATTTTCCGCAACCAAGCGCAGGAAATGATCACGATCGCAACGCATGACTTCGAAGGGCGCACCCGCGTGAACCTCGACCATCAAAACGCCGCCGAGGTCGCCGCCGACGAGCTGCGTGGAAAGATTGCCTTCGGCGAGAAAGCAAAGTACCGCGATGTCGAGTGGGTGCCGGTGAAACTCGATCTACCGAGCGACGATAGCGTACAGCAATTGGAAGACTGGGCCATCAAAATCGCAGCGCCAAAAGAGGAAGCATTTGCTATTGCCCAGCAGCTTGCCGACTCTTTGCAATCGGAAGGGTGGTCGATTGATGAAGAAAGACCAACCGACCAACCTGTGTTGCGCGAGTACCGCTTACAGCGAGGGGAGCATGTCCTTAGTGTCATTGCACTCAAGCACCACAAGCTGCCGTCGTGGGTCGCGGTGGTTGGTATCGGCGGCGTGATGCTAAGTCGGTGAGTATTACGTTACTCGTCGCTACGCCAACGGCTCCATAGGACGCTGAGGTTCCGGCAGCCTCACAAGTTTTCAGTCGAGAAACGTAACCCGATCACACGAAATCTTGGCCGTGATCGTGGCTTTTAGGGTAAATTCGACCCACTCTCCGCCCTTGGAATACCTATGACACGAACGCAGAGCTGTTAGAATAGGCGTTCGGTCACAACTCAACATAATTCCATATCCCAGGGCAAAAGGTATGTCGTCCCCAACACACAACCGTCGCGATTTCGCCAAGACTGCCACCGGACTTGCCGTCGGTGCTGCCGTTCCGTATTTCTTTTCGTCCACACGATCTCTCGCCGCCGCCACGTCGAAGAACGATCGTGTTCGTCTCGGCTTGATTGGCTCGGGGGGCATGGGTGTTGGCAATATGAATTCAGCACGCGATTTGTGCGACGTGGTCGCGATCGCCGATGCCGATTTTAGTCGCGCGAGCCAAGCGAATGCCAACTTGAGCAACTACCGAGCGGACGTCTATCACGACTACCGCTCGATGCTCGATCGCGATGACATCGACGTGTTGCACGTCGCGACGCCAGACCACTGGCATACCAAGCCCGTGATCGAAGGTCTGCTCGCCGGCAAGGACATCTACTGCGAAAAGCCGCTCACACTCACGATCGACGAAGGCAAGCTCATCCGCCAGACCGTGGAGAAGACAGGGCGCATCCTGCAAGTCGGCACGCAACAGCGCAGCCAGTTCAATCTCTTCACCAAGGCGATCGCGTTGGTTGCTGAGGGTCGGTTGGGCAAGATCAAGAAAATGACGGCCGCGATCGGAGGCGCTCCCAGTTCGACAGCCATTCCGGTGGCCGAGGTTCCGAAGGAACTCGATTGGGAACGCTGGCTAGGCCCCGCGCCGATGGCTGATTTCCGCTATCTGTCCGAGACTTTCAAGGGCGACGATGGAAAAGAACGCACCCGCAGGGCAACCAACGCTCACTATGAGTTCCGCTGGTGGTACGAGTACTCCGGTGGCAAACTGACCGACTGGGGAGCCCATCATGTCGACATTTGCATTTGGGCCCTCGAGGCGAATGGTCAGTCGCCGCAGCCGCTGTGGGTCGGTGGCGAAGCGGAACACCCCGTAACGTTCAAGGACGGCAATCCCACGCAAAACGATCGTTACAACACCGCGACCTCGTTCAACATCAAAGCGATGTTCGCCGACGATGTAGAACTCACGATTCGTAGCGATACAGAAAACGGCGCGCTAATCGAAGGCGACAAGGGACGAATCTTCGTCAACCGTGGCAAACTCACCGGCAAACCGGTGGAAGACCTGGCGGAGAACCCATTGCCGGAAGACGCCATCTCGAAGGTCTACAAAGGCAATCCGATGGAGTTCAACGAACGCAAAGCGCATTGGGCGAATTTCTTCCACTGCTGTCGCGAGCGCACCGAGCCGGTCTCCGACGTGCACTCCCACATGCGAGCGCTGAACGTCTGTCATCTGGCAGGAATCGCCGCTCGACTGGGTCGAAAAGTGAAGTGGGATGGCCAGACCGAGCAAATCACCGGCGACGACCAGGCCAACAGCATGCTCTCGCGTCCCTATCGCGACGGCTACGAAATCGAGATGTAAATGGACTGCCGAACTCTCATCGCTTGCTACGTGTTGTTGCTGATGCCGATGTATGCGCGTGCAGAGGCGGTCGCCGACTCCAAGCCCAACGTCGTGATTATTTTCATCGACGACATGGGCTATGCCGACATCGGTCCGTTTGGGGCGAAGGACTATGCGACGCCCCACTTGGATCGGATGGCTGCTGAGGGGCGAATCTTCACTGATTTTCACTCGGCGACCGGCGTCTGTTCAGCTTCGCGGGCGGCATTGCTAACCGGGTGTTACCCCGAACGCGTCAGCATCCTGGGGGCGCTGTTTCCGCACGATAAACACGGCTTGCATCCCGACGAACTCACAATTGCCGAAATGTGCAAACAACAGGGATATGCGACCGCCGTGTTTGGCAAATGGCATTTGGGACATCTCGAGCCGCACTTACCGCTGCAACATGGATTTGACGAGTACCTTGGCTTGCCGTACTCCAACGATATGTGGCCGCATCCCGACGTCCCGGGCGATCCGAAAAGTCGGCCGCGAAAGAAAATGCCGCCGTTGCCGTTGATCGAGGACAACGGAATCCTGAACGCCGACGTGACCGCCGAGGACCAAGCGCAGCTGACGACGATGTACACTGAGCGTGCGGTGAGCTTCATCGAGCGCAACCAGTCGAAGCCATTCTTTCTGTACGTGCCGCATACGATGGTGCACGTACCGCTCTTCGTCTCGGAGAAGTTTGCTGGCAAGAGCGGTGCCGGGCTCTACGGCGACGTCGTCATGGAACTCGATTGGTCGGTTGGCCAAATTCTCGAAGCGCTCAAACGCACCGGAGTGGACGACAACACGCTGGTCGTTTTCACATCCGACAATGGTCCGTGGCTGAACTATGGAAACTATGCCGGTTCCGCCGGGCCGCTGCGTGAAGGAAAGGGGACTATGTTCGAAGGCGGCTATCGCGAACCTTGTGTCATGCGTTGGCCCGACGCGATTCCCGCCGGCACCAGTTGCGACGAGTTGGCAACCACGATGGACCTGCTGCCTACGATCGCCAAACTGATTGGCGCTGAATTACCCGACGATCGCGTGATCGATGGCAAGGACATCTCGGATCTAATGGTCGGCAAGATGGGAGCCGTTAGCGCGCACGCCGCGTTCTACTGCTACTATGGTCGAGAGCTACAAGCGGTGCGCGATCGCCGCTGGAAGCTACATTTCCCGCACATGTATCGCTCGCTCGACGGCAAGGTGCCCGGCATGAACGGACATGCAGTAAGGTACGAACAGCTGGAAATCGGCATGGAGTTGTTCGACCTGAAAAACGACGTCGGCGAAACCACCAACGTCGCCGACCAATACCCGAACGTGGTCGCACGCCTGAAAAAGCACGCCGAGCACGCCCGCCAAACCCTGGGCGACAAGCTGACGGGACGGAAAGGATCAGAAGTGCGGCCGCACCGTACTCTCGCGCAAGCGGACTAGTTTGGTTGGACGATTCGCACGTTTGCGTTAGCATTGGGCTATGAGAACACCGGACCATCAAAGCTCACTCGATGCACGGATGATCGCCGTCTTGCGCGAGAAAACCCCAACCGAACGTTTGGCAATCGCCGACGATATGTGGTCACATGCGCGGCAACAAATCATAGCCGTCTTACGTTTCGAACATCCCGACTGGTCTGAGTTGCAAATTCAGCGCGAAACTGCCAGGAGGTTGTCGCATGGGGCAGTCTGAGTTACTCGCCTATCTGTGCAACCATTTGGAACAACTTGCCATCCGGTACTTCATCACCGGGTCACATGCGACCATTGTCTATGGTGAGCCAAGATACACCAACGACATCGACGTTGTTGTCGAATTGGATTCAGCCAACTACGACGCTTTTTGTGCTGGTTTTCCCGAAGAGGATTTCTATCTTAGCAAACAAGCTGCGCGCGAGGCTGTCGATCAGTTTGGGATGTTCAACATCATTCACCCCACGAGCGGGCTGAAAATTGATGTGATCGTTCCTAAACCATCATCATTCGACCAAATTCGACTGCAACGAGGTGTGCGTCTGCCTCTAGTTGGCGGCGGAACGGGAGTTTTTAGTTCTGCCGAAGATATTATTCTCAAGAAGATGGAATGGCACCAAATGGGTGGTGGCGAACGTCATTTGGCAGATATCGAAGGAATCTTACGAGTGCGCGGCGAGATACTGGACAGGGCATATATCGCTCAGCAGGCACAGCAGCTTGGCCTGCAAGCCATCTGGCAGCAGATTCTCGACAAAGTCGATTAAATTTGCCAACCGTTGCCAGTCGAGGTATAGTGTACACTTGTATGCTATATGTCGATTGGTTATTTCTGGACATGAATTCCTTCTTCGCCTCCGCGGAGCAGCATCTGCAGCCTGCGCTGCGCGGGAAGCCGGTGGCCGTCGTGCCGATGGTGACCGATCGAACTTGCTGTATTGCGGTGAGCTACGAAGCGCGTCCCTACGGCATCAAAACGGGCACCAACGTGGGGCTTGCTCGTCGGCGCTGTCCCAGTCTGCAGTTGGTCGCTGGCCGGCATGAGAACTACATCAGGATACATCACCAGATAATCGAAGCCGTCGAAACCGTTCTGCCGGTGACCAAGGTCTGCTCGATCGACGAGATGGTCTGTCGGCTATCGCCGCAGCATCGCGAGGTGGGACGGGCAACCGAGTTGGCGCGTGAAGTCAAACAAGCGATCTACGACCGCGTAGGCGTGTCACTGCGTTGCTCAGTAGGCCTGGCCACCAATCGCTTCTTGGCCAAGGTTGCCAGCAACATGCAAAAGCCCGATGGGCTGTCGGTGATCACGCGTGAGGAACTGCCACGGCGACTCTATTCGCTTGACCTGTCCGACTTCCCGGGCATTGGCAACAACATGCGTAAGCGTTTGGAACGCAAAGGCGTGCACACCACACGCCAGCTTTGTGGTTTGTCCAAACGACAGATGATCGACACCTGGGAAAGCGTGCTGGGCGCGCAATGGTGGCATCAGCTTCGCGGTGAGGAAGTCACGGAGAAAGCGACTACCCGACGGACCGTAGGCCACTCACACGTGCTCCCACCCAAATTACGCACCGACGAGGGTGCCCGCGGCGTGATGGTGCGATTGCTCCACAAAGCGGCCATGCGTTTGCGAAGGCTCGACTACTGGGCCGCAAGAATGGAAATCTCGCTAAGCTACACCGACGGTTGGCCCAAGTGGAAGCAGTCCGTCTACTTGGGCCGGTGTCAGGATACGCCATCGCTATTGAAAGCGTTCGAGCGCGCATGGCAGCAGCGACCGTTGGGTCCGCAGCCGCTAAAGTCGTCGATTACTTTGTTCGACCTCACGCCGGGCAAATGTACGACGCCGTCGTTGTTCGTCGAGGAGCGCCGAGCGCTCTCAGCAGCGAAGGCAATGGACGCGGCGAACGAGAAGTTCGGCCCCAACACGCTCTACTTCGCCTCCATGCACGAGACCCGCAACACGGCACCGATGCGAATCGCCTTCACCAACATCCCCGACATTGCCTCGGAAATGAATCCCGACGACGCAGACGTCTGATCGATTGACACGGCAGCTTTCGTGGCAGCTTCGCGATAATCCCTACGATCGCACTTTTTCTCGACGGAGAATTGTGCACGAGTGGCCTAGAATTGCGTAGGCAAAAACCATAAGAATCCGCCGGCGTAGCTGATATTTGTGGTTGCGCTGATCCTGGATATGTTAGCAGGGAGCAAATCTCCCACCGCACGTGCTAGCATTCTCTCCGCAAGTCCTTCCGTTTGACATCACTCATGTTGCGCCTGCCACTGATTCCGACACCCTTGAAAAGTCGATGGGTGGTGCCTGCCGTCATCGTGGCACTCGTGGGCACCATGTCGCTCGCACTGCCGCAGTTCACACGCGCGCAAGTTGCCAATGTTCTCACTGGACAAGAGCCGAAAAAGCCGGAACAGCCGGAGAACAAAGAACGCTCGATTGAAGCTTGGAAAGCTGATGTGGAGCAACGGCTAGTGGCTGTCGCGGAAGCGATTGAGTCGGCGGAAAAGGAAGATGTCGAACCGCCTCGCACCGCGGCTCGCGAGTTAAACGCGCTGACGCGACTTAACCTGCTGCTCACGCAACTGGTCGGCGAGCAGGCGAAGGCCGAAAAGCTGGATGAAGAGCAACAGACGCTGAAGAAAACTCGCGAGGAGCTGATTCAGGACGGTCTCCCGGAAGATGCAGACACGTCGTTTCGTCGTCTGGACAAGGTACGAGAGGATCTTGAATCCGAGCAGCGTCGGCTGCAACGCGGCAAGAACAAGGAAGAAAGTGCTCAGGCGGCGCTGGAAACGGCAGAGGAGGAACTCAAAGAACGCAGTAGTGCGCGCCGCCGAGCCCAAGAACGAGCAGACGACAATTCCGACGACAAGCGCCGACAAGCACTTGGGGAAGCGCTGGCGGACGCGATCGAGCAAAATGAGATCGCGGAAGCCGCCCTGCAACTCCGCAAGCAAGAGCTTGCGAATGCTAAGACTTCACTCGCGGCCCAGGAGTTTCGTGTTGGCATTTTGGAGGAGACCGAGAATCGCCTGAGTATCGTCGTCAGCTTCGGTCCCACCGAGCTTGCAGAGCTGTTCGAAGACCTGGACCGCCAAGAAGACGAACTCCAAAAACGCCTCGCCACTTTCGAGAGTGCCGCGAAACCACGCATCCGCTACGTCGAAGAGCAGTGGATTAGCGCGCGTAGGGAAGTCGACGCAGCGACGGGCAAGAAGAATGCCCTGCAGGAGCGAGTGCGAGCTTTTGAGTTGGAGTATCAATCACTGCGGACGTTGCCATCGCTACTGCGTCAACAGATCGACCGTCTCGCCGGCGATCGCAAGGTCTGGCGTTTGCGCCAACGCGTGTTCCAATCCCGACCAGATGGTCAAACCGTCGCGTTATGGACCGAGGAATCCGACGACGCGGCGACGCAACTTCGGCGTGAGGAGCGCAAAGAGCTCTTCGAAATCGACGACCTGAAGGAAAAACTCAGTGCAGTGCGACAGCGCTTGCAGCAAGCCGAAGATGACTCCGAGCAACAACAGCAGCTCGAAAAACAGGTTGCCAGTCTACGCAAGTTGCAAACCTACCGAGAAGAAAACCTCAACAGCATCCGCAACAGCCTCTGGCTGCATGAACGATTACTAGGCGAGTTGAAGGGCACCACGTTCGCGGCGACGGCCAAAGATCATTTGCACAGTGTTTGGCGCGGCGTGAAGACGGTTTGGAACTACGAATTGACCGCGTTCGGCGAGAAAGGCGCGGAAAAGTCGGTCACTGTCCAAAAAGTCGTCACGGCGTTGCTGGTGTTATTCGCCGGACTGATCCTCTCGCGCGTGCTCAGCAGAGCACTTGGCAATCAGGTCTTGCGTCGCCTCGATATTGATCCCAGTGCGACGGCGACCATCCAAGCACTGTTCTTCTATGTGCTGCTGCTCACGTTCGCCCTATTCGCTCTGAATGTTGCCAAAGTACCGTTGACCGCATTTACGGTGCTCAGTGGCGCGGTGGCCTTGGGTGTCGGTTTTGGCAGTCAGAACATCATCAACAACTTCATCAGTGGGTTGATCCTCCTTTCGGAACGGCCGGTAAAAGTTGGTGACTTGATCCAACTCGATCAACCCAACGGTGACCAGCTCTATGGCAACATCGAACACATCGGTGCACGCAGTACGGTCGTTCGCACGGGCAGCAATCTCGAAATCATCGTCCCCAACAGTTCGTTCTTGCAGAACAATGTCGTGAACTTTACGCGCTCCAACGATAAAGTGCGCACGAAAGTTGAGGTCGGTGTCATCTACGGTTCGCCGACCGTCTCGGTTACGCGACTTCTGCGGCGCGCCGTAGTCGAAACCGGTCGGGTCGCAAAAGATCCTCCACCGATCATCTTGTTCAAGAACTTCGCGGACAACTCCCTTGTCTTTGAAGTCCATTTCTGGCTCCGTATGCGCACGATGATGGATCAGATGCAAATCGAAAGCGCAGTGCGGTTCCGCATCGATCAACTCTTCCGTGAAGAAGATATCGTCATCGCCTTCCCACAACGCGATGTGCACTTAGATGCCAGCACTCCGATTCCGGTTCAGATGGTTGAGCAATCCGATGAAAACCATGCCTAACCTACCATCTCAGCTTGTCCGCGCGACGCCTCAATGAGCCAATCCTCACCCACCTCGACCGCCAGCATGTTCATGAAGAGGTACGGCGGTCGTGCCACACCGGGCGCGCGCCCCGGTTCGATCAATGTTCCGGAAAACGCCATTCCGCCGCAGGTTCGCATCACCTGTTACGACGGCGAGCACATCCAAGAGGTTGAGAACCCGGCGCTCTCGAAGCTGTCGGAACTTCGCGGCGAGTCGCAAGTGATGTGGGTCGACGTGGTGGGCCTGGGGGACGCCGACACAATCACCACGATCGGCGAGCAGTTTGGGCTGCATCGCCTGGCTCTGGAAGATGTCGTCAACATTCCGCAACGATCGAAGGTCGATCACTACGATGATTCCCTTTTCGTTGTCACGCAACTGCCCAACCCCACGCGATCGCAACGCGTGGAGCAAATCAGCTTCTTCGCCGGGAAGGACTACGTGCTCACTTGGCGCGAACGACCCAATGAGTGTTTCAAAGCGGTGCGCGAACGACTAAAAGTCGCCGGGCGTCCTCTCCGAAAATCGAACGCTGATTACTTGTTGTACGCTTTGCTCGACGCGGTGATCGATGCTTACTTCCCCGCACTGGAGACAATCGGTGAAACTCTCGACGCGCTGGACGAAGAGATGGAACGCGGTGCCGACACGGCCATGATCAGCCGGATTCACGGCGTTCGCCACGATGTCCGTCTGTTGCGACGCATCGTGTGGCCGCTGCGCGAGGCGGTCGATACGCTGATCACCGACAGCGAGTGGCTAATCAGTCCCGAGACGAGCGTGTACCTGCGCGATTGCCATGACCATACCGTGCAGGTCATCGATACGCTGGAAAACTACCGCGAAGCCTGTTCCGACCTCCGTGATTACTATTCGACGGAAATCAGTAACCGGTTGAGCGAGGTCATGAAGGTGCTGACGATCATTGCCACACTCTTCATTCCGCTCAGCTTCATTGCCGGTGTGTACGGCATGAACTTCGACCACGATGTCTCGGCGCTAAACATGCCCGAGACCAAGTGGCGATGGGGGTACCCGATGGCGCTCTGCCTGATGAGCGCTGTTGCAGTTGGGCAATTGCTCTTCTTCCGCTGGAAAGGCTGGCTCGGCAAGCGTCGCTAGCGGATACCAAATTGGGGGTCGGCGATCTGTGGGTCGACGATTGCGGGTCGATTTGTGAGAATGGGTGCAGAATCCAATTGTTCCCAACACAACCAACCAATGAAAACGCTCATCAAGAACGCCCACGTCGTGTTGCCAACCGGCGTCGAGGCAATCTCTGTGCTGATCGAGGACGAGAAAATCGCCGCGATCGATGCCGCGATCCAGACATCGGCCGACGAGGTCGTCGATGCTGCTGGATTGCACTTGCTCCCCGGCGTGATCGACGATCAGGTGCATTTTCGCGAGCCTGGGCTCACCCACAAGGAGGATCTCGCGCATGCGAGCCGCGCCTGTGCGAAAGGCGGCGTGACGACATTTCTTGAGATGCCCAACACCAAGCCCTCGGCGACGACGCAGGCGTTGGTCGATCAAAAATACGCGCTCGCGGCGAAGAACTCGCTGGTCAATTACGGCTTCTACATCGGCGCGACCCCCAACAATGTCGAGGATCTGAGAACCGCTCAGAACATCCCCGGTATCAAGATCTTCATCGGTTCTAGTACGGGCGACTTACTCGTCGATGATCAGGACGCACTGGAGCGAATTTTTGCCGAAACCACGCTGCCAATTACCGCCCACTGCGAAGACGAATCCACAGTCCGAGCGAACGCTGAAAGGCTGGCTGGCACAACCGATGTGGCTGACCATTCGCGTATTCGAGATCACGAAGCTGCCATGATGGCCACGCGACGCGCCTTCGACTTGGCCAAACGGCACAGACACCGCTTCCATCTACTGCACGTCACGACTGGCGCTGAGACCGAACTGCTCGACGATCATCAGGGGCTGATTACGGCGGAAGCTTGTACTCCGCACTTGATGTTCACATGTGAGGACTACCCACGGCTCGGTACTCTTATCCAGGCGAACCCCTCAATCAAGCATGCAGCTGATCGCGATCAGCTGTGGCAGGCGTTGCGCGACAACGTCCTGCAAGTGATCGCCACCGACCACGCACCTCACACGCTTGAAGAAAAGCAACAACCGTACCCGCAATCGCCCTCGGGCATGCCTTCCATCGAGAATAGCCTGGCATTGATGCTGAACGAGGTGCATCAGGGGCGACTCACACTGTCGCGCGTCGCGGAAGCGATGTGCGACGCCCCCGCCCGAGTGTGGGACATCATCGGTAAGGGACGGATTGCGGAAGGCTACGATGCCGACTTGGTCCTGGTCGATCTCGAGCTGACGCGGCAGATCCGCAATGAAGATCAACTCAGCAAATGCGGCTGGAGTCCGTGGCACGGGACCGAACTCACCGGCTGGCCCATCCGTACTTGGGTGCTCGGGCACGAAGTCTACTGCGATGGACGGATCACCGCGGACCGACCTGGGCGACCCGCGCTGTTTGATCATGCACGAGGAGGGTACTGGGCGACCGAGTCCTAGCTGCTGCTGTTGGACTTGTATTGCTCAGACGATAGAATAGGCGGAATCTGCGTGCCAGGTCGTTTTTTGGCACCGAAACGTGCTTCTGCAGCGAACGTTTCGTTCTCCAACTCCGTTAGGATCCGCGTGTATGTCGGAACGACTCTGGTATCTGAAAAGCTGCGATCTCTTCCAGCAGCTCAGTGCCGAGCAATTGTCGGACTTGGAATCGCGGTGCCGCGTGCGGAAATATCCTCGGGCGACGCCGATTTACTTGCCTGCGGACCATGCTGACGGCGTGCTCTTGCTCGCGGCCGGTCGCGTGAAGATCGGGAGCTTCACCGAAGAAGGCAAACAGACGATTTTGGCATTCATTGAGCCCGGTGAGCTGTTCGGAGAGCTTTCCCTGATGGGCACCCAAGAGCGAGAAGAGTACGCCGAATCGGTCGAAAAATCGACGATCATTCTGATTCCAAACGCCGCCGTGCAGCAGTTGCTGGTGGAGCATCCGTCGGTTTCAATGGGGGTCACCAAGCTGTTCGGCTTGCGCCGTCAACGTGTAGAGCGGCGGCTCAAATACCTGCTGTTCCGCTCTAATCGAGAGCGACTCGTGCACTTACTGATCGAGCTGGCAGAGCAATACGGCAAGCAGACGCCAGAGGGCGTCGAATTGCGTATCAAGTTGTCTCATCAGGACTTAGCGAGCATTGTCGGCAGCACGCGCGAGACGGTAACCGTGGTGCTAGGAGAGCTCCAGTCCGAGGGTCTGCTGAAGCTGGGGCGGCGCAAGATCGTGTTGACCGATTTGCCGCAACTGTCTGCCAGTGTTAACGTTACCAGTCCTACGCTAAGTCAGGTTCAGACCTAAAAAACACGGCTTTTCGGAAATGTGATCCAATTCACAGACATGACCAGCGCAAATGACGAAGATATACTCAAGTGGATGCAATTAGGGCCGGGTACACTCTGTTTGGAAATTGTGCGTAGAGATGGCTGACGACGGCAAAAATATCGACCAATGGGATGCCTGCAATCCTGGCGAACTGACGAACTTGGTGCATCGTCTGGACGGCCGCCAGCGAGCTGCCCACCGCAGACAGATCCTGAACACCGCTCTGGTTAGTACCATCGTTTTCGCGTGTGTTGTACTCTCGCTGGGTTCATTCCTTGGCAAGAGTGGTCACTACGGCGGTATCGCCTGTTCTGAGTGTCGCGAGCACATCCCGGCATATCAGCTACATCTGATTGGCCAATCGAAGCTCGAGGATGAAGATCTGCTGGCGAGCATGAAGATCCATTTGCAGAAATGTAAGATGTGCCGCTCGGAATTTAACACGCTGTACCCTGAGCAACGCATTACCGTCTCGAGCACTACCCGACCTGTGCTAGTGCTCGCGCTACAGCCTGCCTGGATCGCCGAGCATTCCATGGACCGGTTCTGATCGCTACTGCGCCAGTCCGACGACGATTCTTTATTCTTGGTAGCGCTCGACGTTTTCCAGAAACTCTGCTTGTTTTTCGGCGGAGGCGAAGAAGTAGCGCTTGCTGTCGTGCCACGTCATGAACTCAGGTAGGCCCGGCACTTCTTTGCGGTCTTGCAGTACCGTAACTATGCAAAGTCCGTCTGACGCCAGATCGGCATTTACGTATCTTTCAGGATCTGCATCAAATAGCTCCTTCTGTCCAGCTCCGGCGAACAGGAAGAGGCGATCTTCACCCTCGTGCATTGAGGCGTGATAGATTGTGCCCTTCACACGTCGGTTTTCGTCGACTTCTGTCACGACGCAGTGACCAGCGAGGGCGGGAATGTACTGGTCGGGATTTTCTTTGAACCGGACCAGCTCTTCCTCATCGACCATCAGGTACGTATGGCCGTCAAACTCGACGCGGAATTGCGGATCGCCTTCCACCCAATCGGCTTTATCGCGGATTGAGACTGGGGAGTACCCGGCCATCGCCTTGTTCTTGATCTTGGCAGGGAGACTGCGCTGGGGTGCTTCTTGCTTCAAGAGAGTGCCATTGTCGTCGGAATGCTCAGGCAACATCAAGTTGGCGGCATTGGCGAAGCGGCTCCCTGATCCCCCATCGACACGAAAGGCTTGTGGTGGCTCCACTCCATAGCGGACCATGTTGTTTAAGAACGTGCGCTGCTGGTGTGCGCCTGCAAACTGATAGCGCAAACCCCGTACGATGACCGTCGTGTCCACCAGTCCGTCCAGCTCTCGTTGTTGGTCGATTCTGCTGACCAGACACTTTCCTTCCGCGGCTAGGTCGACATCGGCGTACTCATCGGGGTTGGCCCGAAAGAGCTCTTGATACGCGTGACTCTTAAAGAAATACAAACGCCGCTTGTGGAGGATGCCATACTGCGGATCGCCTGGGACGCGCTCGCCATCCTGGGCGAATGTGACTACGCAATCTCCTGACAGTGCCGGAGCATACCGCCTCGGATTCGACTGAAAGATCGCGCGCTCTCGCTGTCCTACGAACCAATAGAGCTGACCATCAAAGATCTGCTGGAAAGGCTGGGAGCCGTCGCTCCATTGCTGGTGATCGCGCAATGTGACGACGCAGAAACCCTTGATGGCTACGGGCAGCCGTAAGTCACGATCAATCGCTGGGAGGAAGGGATTCGGTGCCCGTGGTGTCGGCTCGGCCAACAACTGTTGTGAAGAACGAGTACTCGATCCCGTCGGCGGATTGGACCGCGTCCCGCTTTGCCCCAATGCAAACTGGCTAGGCGCAAGCATGCAACAGCAGACGAGGAAAGAGCCGATTGCGCGGCGGATGCTTTGATCGACGGCAGTCATGTAGCCCACAGCAACCGGATGAGACGAAAAAACCGCCGCGAAGTATAGCGATTCTCGAACACGGCGGCGATGGCGAAAGACGCTAGCAGTCCCGCCAAAGACTAATGACGGCGCTGTTGCAGGGCTTACCGCGGTAAGCGAGCCCAAGAAGGTGTGTGGTTGGCGGCACAGCCACATGGCTATGCGGACCATGGGCCGGGTTGGGGTTTGGGGGTCACCGCCAACCACAACACCATTTGGGGTACGATCAACTGTAAGTCATAGTACGAGATGTCCAGGTCGACTTCTGTGAGATGCCCAACATAGATGAAAATCCTGGGCTAATCTCCCACACGTCTTCTTTCTGAGCTGTGCGCGTAGATCGATTCGGCCAGCAGACCGAGCAATACAGGAAAAAACTCGATCCAGGCGACGACGAAGTAGAAAAAATACCTGCCGTTGTACGGTGTTCCCAGCACCGGGGGGTCGGGATAGTACGCCATCAGCCAGAATCGCAGATAGTAGAGCATCGTTAACGCCGCGACGGCATGCCAAGTTCGATAGCGGGCGAACGGCAGCAGTGGCAACACCCAGCACCAGTACCAGGGGTTCTGCGTGGGGCACGTCAACCAGAACCAGGCCAGCGTCAGCATGGCCGCGCGACACCAGGCCTGTGGTTCTCGCTGACCGGCGGCAAACCAGGCCAAGCCACAGGCGAAGAGTGCAAACAACCCGCCCGTGATCAGTCGCGCGAGCGAGAAGGAAGCACGGCTCAACTGCGACGCGGTGAGCGGATTGTCCAGCGGTCCATCCTCCTCTCCAACCCATGACTGTTTGAGAATTGCATACCGCGTCACGATCTTGCGTGACCATTCGTCGGACGTGAGTACGAACCAAGGTGTTGTTTCAGGTTCACTTTCTTCTTGCCCGCGAATATTCTCCAGCACGAGCATGAACAGAAAATCGTTCATCTCCCAATGTTTGAGAAACGCCTCAATTCCGTCATCCGCCTCGACCGCGGGTGCCGTCGCTTGCGGTTCAGTATTCGATGCGGTCGCTTCGGCAACCGAAGTCTCACCAGGCCCGAGCAGCGGATAGAGTAAAACTGCCGACGACAATGCCGTGACGGCTACTCCCAGGCCGGCTTCCTTCCAACCGAGGCGCCGGAGCCACGCGGCGGCAAAAAGCGGCATAAGGATCACGGGATACAACTTCGCCCCGATCCCCAGTGCCAGCACGGCTGCAGCAATCGCAACGTTCACTTTCCGCCGCGACTCGGCCTTTATAGATCTGACGAGCATCAAGATCGCCAGTGTCGTGAAGAAGATGGCGATAGAATCAAGGTGTCCGCCATTGGCAATCTCTTTCATCACCAGCGGACACCAACCGTAGGCCACACTCCAACCCACGTGCATGCCCACCTCCCGCAGCAACTGCAACACGACCACGAGCGTCGCAAGATCGAACGCCACGAGCAGAGCTTTCAGAATCATTAGCCGAGTGTGGCGCGGCGCCGCATCGGGAGTCACTTTGGCCGCCAGCGCGAAGACCGCCTGGCTGACGATAGGATACGGCGAGGGATATTCACCGAAATGAATCACATCAAGGCTTGTGCCCAGTGATCCGCTCTTCGCTTGCAGCTCGACCAATTGCTGCAGTACGGGATCATTGTCGACTCCGCCCGCATCTACGGCATCGCGCACTTGATCGGGCGTGTAACGATACGGACTGATCCCGTCAGCGAGAACAGCTCCGTCCCAGATGTAGCGATAGACATCAATCTCATGGATCGGGATCGAGGGCAAGAGAATGCCTCGAAAGAGGCATGATGAGGCGACTATTCCCCCAATCAACAAGCGAGACACGGGCATTCGCACGACAAGCGACAGCGCAATCCAATACAAGACAAACAGTCCTGCGAAGATCGAGAGCATCAAGATCGTCGGTCGATCCTGGGCCACCGAGTCGGTGGTGAACTTCCAACTGAGTTTCAACAGAAAGGCGTAGCACAGCGCGCTCACCGATGCGAGGCCAATAAACGCAATCTCACTGCCAGTGACGCTACGGGCCTTAGGAACGACCTTGTCCTTCATCGCGTAGCCCTATCGAAATTCGTACTGCCACGATTCCAAACGCCGTACTTTGCGATCGTGTAGAGAATCTTGTACCCCGCCGAAATCGTGCCGCGGACCGTGCCGCTGATCTTGCTCGTGCCGATGCGTTTGCGGTAGCGCACCGGCAACTCGAGCGTGCGCAGCTTCGCCTTCGCGGCTTTAATCTGCATCTCGACCGTCCAACCGAAATTGGTGTCCGACATCTCGAGAGCTAACAGATGTGGATAGCGAATCGCGCGGAACGGGCCGAGGTCGGTGTAGTTCGCCCCGAATAGCAGTCGCATCAGCGCGCAGGCAAGTCGGTTGCCGTAGATGCTCTGGGCAGGCATCGCCCCTGGTTCGCGCTGGCCGAGCAGCCGCGAACCCAGCACGAAGTCTGCCTGGTCGGCGAAAATGGGTTCGACCAGCTCTACGAGTTGCTCGGGATGGTCGCTATAGTCCCCATCAATAAAGACGACGATCTCAGGCAAATCACTTTCGCGTTCCGCGAGTTCGTGCAACCTCGCCAGGCCCGCCAGACAGGCCGACCCATAGCCGCGTCGGGGCTCGTCGACGACGATGGCACCCGCTGCGGCGGCAACTTCGGCCGTGCGGTCGGTTGAGGCATTGTTCGCCACGATCACGCGCCCAACCGATGGCAAATCGCTGAGCACTTGGGGGAGCGACTCTTGCTCGTTGTAGGCGGGGATAATCACGGTGACGCGGTCGAGATTCATGCCGACAGCCTACCGATCTGGAGGCTGTCCGGCAAACTCAACTCCTCTTGGGCATCGCCGCCAAGGCAGCACGGCTATCGAGAGCCGCTACCGTCGGCAACTGCGGGTGGCAACATCTGCTGTTGTGGCGCAGGAGCATAGGCGTTTTGCGGCGGTGGGTAGTAGGCGGCATTGCTCTGCGGGGCGACGGCACAGGATCCTCCACAGCAACCTCCCGCACAACCTCCGCCGTAGGGCGTTTGGCAGCCTGAAGTGACCAGACCGAACAATAGTACAACGGCGCAACACATTTTTCGTAGCATGACGAGACATCCCTTCCAGTAAGAAACAAGCAGCAAATGACGAACCGCTTGGTTTTGATCGACCATCCTTGGTCTCCGTCAGTGTGAAACGCATCACTCTGAGAATTTTTCTTTCATCTACTTAGGCAACGTGGCTTGATCGTTCAAGCCCCAGTCGTACTCCAAGTAGCTCACGCGTGCCCGTCCACTGGTCGCCAGCGATTGTGCTGCTGGCGTCGGCAGGTAGGGAGCGATTGTGCGGAGCTGAGCGTCTTGATTCGGTCCAAAATCTTTGGCGAACCACTGTAGAATTTGTGATAGCTGTAGCACGCCGTCAGACGTGGCAGAGAACTTGTCCGGATCGGCGAAGAACTGCTTGGCGCTGTGACTAAGCTGGGAATCGAGTTTCTCGCCGGTGTATGCTTCGTTCAGCAGGGGCGGGCATCCGATCGACGCACAGACGATCGCAAAGTGGATCCGCGGATCGCCCATTGGTCGCAAGATTTTGTGTTCGATCTGGTCGAGTGAGTAATTCTCGCCCCCGACGGGCAACAACAGATCGTGCCAGATGTTGTAACCGACGACCCTGGCGGTGTGATTGCGGATGCTAGTGGTCGGATACTCGCGAAGGATCCCCTTCACCGTGACGGCGTTGTAAGCGTTGATCCAATAGGCAAATTGGTTCGCCTTCGTCGCATTGATTGCTGGGTTGGCATTGGAAAGCTGCACAAGATATTGATCCAGCTGCTGAACGTCGTCTGGCGAAGCCTTCCACGCGCCGTAGTCCACAAAGCCACGATCATCACAGTACTTCCTCAGAAGCGAATCCCACAGCCGATGATCGATGCGGTCGATCGAGACTTGCCGCGCTGTCGGCACAGTCGCTCCGACAGTTATCTTGGGCCCTGCCAACGCACGTCCCGGAAGAATTGCGACAAGCATCGAGGCAATTCCAAAGAAAGGTATCTTCCGCATTCTAACTGCTCCTGGTGTGGGTTCGACCTGCCGAATCTCCGACGTTTCGTACGTGTATGACGATATCTTACGGAATCTCTTACCTCACCGTCTGTGGAATCGATTACGCTGCTCATGAAAAATCAGTTCGAACCACTCGATATGCCTTGCTATCATAGCACCGATGTCCAACGTGCCACCAAGTTCCCAGTCTCATCGTTATGCCCTTGTCACAGGCGGTGGTAGCGGACTGGGACGAGAGTTCTGTTTGCGACTCGCCCGCGAAGGGTGGCGTGTTGCGGTGACCGACATTGATTTGGTAGCCGCCGAAAAGACCAGCGCGGAGATCGCCTCCAGTGGTGGCAGCGCACAGGTTGAGCTGCTTGATGTCACGAACCTCCAGTCATGGCAAACACTAGCGCTACGCCTGCAGCAAGCATGGCCGCAACTCGACCTGCTGGTGAACAACGCGGGGATTTGCGGCACGGGTAAAGTCGGCAGTGACACGCTCCCCGCATTCGAAGCGATGATGGACGTCAACTTTCGCGGGACGCTTAACGGCTGTCAGACGATGGTTCCGTGGTTACAAGAAACGGCACCGGGCGGCCACATCGTCAACGTTGCATCGATCTTCGGGTTGATCGCGCCACCTGGGATGAGCGCCTACAACTGTTCGAAGGCGGCCGTCGTGGCACTCTCGGAAACGCTCTACGGCGAACTCCGTCCTCACGGCATTGGCATGACGATCGTCGCACCGGGGTTCTTTCCTTCCAATTTGGTGCAGCGCGGGACGTTCGAGACCGACTCCGATCGAGCGCTCGCTGAGCAGTACACGCAGAATTCCAACATCACGCCGGAGAAAATTGTCGATTTGACCCTGACTGCGATCCGCCGCGGCCGGCTCTACGTGGTCCTCGGCCGCCGAGCACGCTGGATGTGGCGACTGAAGCGTTTCTTACCTGGAAGATTCGGTCGCATCATCGGTTGGCGATATCGCAAAAAGATTCAATCCGTCACCGACGGCGAGCGAACGACTAATTGAACGAATCCCAGCGATACGGCATATTGGTCGTACGGTTCATTTCCTCGCTCGGTCATCCCTCAGTGCTGCATCTCAAAGCTCCTACCGACGCACGCTGGTTAGCACAAGTCGACTCGCATCTCGACGAGGTGCTGATCGATCATGCGCACTGCGAAAAGAAAGCTGCCGGGACCGCGCTCAACCTCCTGTCCGCTTACATCGAAAACCGCGAACTGTGCCAGGAGATGACCGAGATTGTCAACGAAGAACTGGAGCATTTTCACATGGTGCTCGATCTGCTGGAACGGCGCGGCATCAAGTTTCGCCGCCTCAAACCCAGCCAATACGGCAACCGTCTACACGAACTGATTCGCAAGCAAGAGCCACAACGCGCCGTCGATCGGTTGCTGGTGGCTGGGCTGATCGAAGCTCGTAGTTGCGAACGCTTCCACGCGTTGGCCCAGCACGTCGACGACCAAGAACTTGCCGAGTTCTACCGCAGCTTATTTGAGTCCGAAGCTCGGCATCACACCACTTACACGCGTTTGGCCAAACACTTCGCGCCTGAGGACGAAGTCAACGGCCGGCTCGAAGAACTCTACGATGCGGAGGCTGCCATCATCGCCGCAGGCGAGCCGCTCGCCAGGATGCATAGCTAAGCTTGGCAATTCCGCCGGTTTTGTGGGCGATTCTTTCCGAGTACAATGCCTGTTTCTCATTCACCTGATTGCAATAGAGCGAAGTAACTCATGAAGCTGGCAGTGATAGGCGGGGACGGTATCGGTCCGGAGGTCGTGGGCGTTGCGATGAGCGTACTGGAGGCCGTCGCACCGAAGCATGGATTCACTTTTGACTCAAGCGAGTTCCCATTCTCGGCAAGCCACTTCCTCGAGACGGGACATATCCTTGATGATGCGGACATCACGGAGCTGCGCAATTTCGATGCGATTATGCTCGGTGCCGTCGGCGGATTGCCCAACGACCCGCGACTCGCCGGCGGCGTGATCGAAAAAGGCATCTTGCTCAAGCTGCGGTTCGATCTCGATCAGTACATCAACCTGCGCCCCGTGTCGCTCTACCCAGGCATCGACACACCGCTGAAAGACAAGACCAGCGAGCATATCGATTTCATCTGCGTGCGCGAGAACACCGAGGACCTCTACTGCGGATTGGGCGGCATCGTCCGTAAGGGCACGCCGCAGGAAGTCAGCAATCAGACGATGGTGTCCACCCGTTTTGGTGTCGAACGCTGTGTACGTTACGCGTTTGAGCTTGCTCGCACACGCGAGCGTAAGCACCTCACGCTCGTGCATAAGACGAATGTGCTGAACTTTGCCGGCGATACCTGGCTGCGCGCCTTCCAGGAGATCGCCGAGGAGTATGCGGACGTCGAAACTGGCTATCACCATGTCGATGCGTGTTGCATGTTCATGGTTGCCAAACCGGAAGTGTACGACGTGATCGTTGTGCCCAATATGTTTGGCGATATCATCACCGACTTGGGCGCTGCAATCGCGGGCGGCATGGGCATCGCGTCCAGCGGGAACCTTAATCCCGATGGCGTGGCCCCATCGATGTTCGAGCCAGTTCACGGCTCAGCGCCTGACATTGCCGGACAGAATCTGGCCAATCCGATCGCAACGATTGATTCGCTGGGGTTGTTGCTCCGCGAAACCGGTCGGATCAAATCTGACGACGCTGCCGTGAAGTGCGGCGATCAGATCGGGGCCGCCGTCAAGCGAGTCACACCCAAATTCAGCGGCAAAAACCTCGATCGTTCCGGCTACGGCACCGATGAGATTGGGCAGATGGTGATCGAGGCACTCGATGGCTAAATCTTCCATCGCCGCAATTCTGCTCCTCGCTTGCGCTCAAGCGAGTGCAGCGCTCTGTGCTGACGGCCCGAAGGAGCCAGACCAAACCATCGCGGCCATGAAGGTCTACGGCGACTTGGAAGCCAAGTTGTTCGCCGCTGAGCCGATGATCACCAACCCGACGAACATCGCGATCGACGCGCGCGGACGTGTCTGGGTGTGCGATGTCGTGAATTATCGCGGCAACCAGGGCAAACGCTCGGAAGGTGACCGGATACTCATACTCGAAGACGAAGACGGCGACGGACGAGCAGACAAGTCGACGGTGTTCTATCAAGGGCACGACGTCGATTCGGCTTTGGGCATTTGCGTGCTGGGCGAGAAGGTCATCGTCAGCTGTTCGCCGGACGTATTTGTATTGACCGACGAAGACGGCGATGGCCGCGCTGATCGTAAACAGATCCTCTACACCAAGACGGGCACGCGACAGCATGATCACTCGGCACACGCCTTTGTGTTCGGGCCCGATGGCTGCCTGTACTGGAACGTCGGCAACGAGCATCAAGGGGTCTTTGATGCCGAGGGGAATGTCGTGCGCGATCTATTTGGTCGCGAGGTGCGAAGGGACGGCAAGCCGTTCCGACACGGCATGGCGTTTCGCCAGCGCCTGGACGGTAGCGAGTTCGAGGTGCTGGCTCACAACCTGCGAAACAGCTACGAGCTGACGGTCGACGCATTCGGCGACGTCTGGTTCACCGACAACGACGACGATGGCAATCGCGGCACGCGATTTTGCTTCACGCTCAACGGCGGGAACTATGGCTACACCGACGAACTCACCGGACGCGGCTGGCGCAGCAACCGACTGGGCAGTAGCACTGAGATACCGATTCGTCATTGGCACCAAAACGATCCGGGATCGATCCCCAATGTGCTGAACAACGGCAGTGGGTCACCCTCGGGTGTCGAAGCCTACGAGGCAAAGCTGCTTCCCAGCCGAATCTACGGAGGCATCATCCATTGCGAGCCTGGTCACAACGTGGTGCGGGTCTATCTGCCACGAGCCGAAGGCGCTGGATACTCGGCTGACACCGTCGAACTGATTGATGGACGGGGCGATCCGTGGTTCCGCCCCGTCGACGTCGCGACCGCGCCCGACGGCTCGTTGTTGATCGCCGATTGGTATGACCCCGGTGTCGGTGGCCACCGACAAGCAGACATCCAGCGTGGGCGGATTTATCGCGTCGCACCGAAGGCATCTACCTATCGCAACGAATCCCTCGCCTTCAACGATGTCGACTCTGCATGTCAGCTGCTGTGCAGCGGCAACAACTCCGTCCGCTATGCGGCTTGGCAGACGCTTGCGGAAGTGGGAACAAAGGCCGAGGACGCCCTGACGGCACTCTCAAGCAATGATGATCCTCGCGCACGTGCACGAGCCTTCTGGCTCTTGACTCGACTTGCGACGACCGGTGAGAGCCACCTTCAGCGCGCTAGTGACGACCCCGACCCAAGGGTTCGCGCGGCCGCAACGCGCATGACGCGGAACGTCGACATTTCGACGGCGCAGGCAATCCTGACGAAACTGATCGACGACCCGTCCGCCCAAGTCCGTCGGTCTGTGGCGATCGCTCTGCGGCGGTATCACGAACAGGAATTTGCACCGCGGCTGTGGGCTCGGCTTGCTCAGCAATACGATGGCCAGGATCGTTGGTTTCTCGAAGCACTCGGTTTGGCCGCCGAGTTCGGCTGGGATCGGTGTCTTGATGCATGGTTCGAGTTGGCCGGCGACGACGCCTGGCGATCGCCCGCCGGGCGCATGCTCATTTGGCGTTCACGTGGGACGAAGACGTTGGAAATGTTGACCTCGCTGTTGTCAGACTCCGTTACGTCCCAACAGGAACTTCCGCGGCTGCTTCGTGCCCTGCAGTTTAACTCAGCCGAGGCCAAGCAGGAGTTGCTGCTGGGTGTCGCCGAAAGCGCACTCGCGATGTCCCAGCAGCGGAAGCGGATCATCGTCACGGAAGTCCTACGGCAAATCAGTTGGAACGAGTCGAATGCCGCTGGCCTGAACGACGTACTTCAGCAGCACTTCCGTGATATTCCACGCGACGAAAATTTTGCTGACCTCGTGATGCGATTCCGTCAGCAGACACACTACGATGAACTCCTCACGCTCGCCGTCGACCCGAAGACAGACGACGACTACGGAATTCGGCTGCTGCGGTACCTCGTTCGGCAAGACCATCTCGCCACTATTCGGCAACGTCTCGCCGCCGCGGATCCGCAAGCGGCGACGCTGGCGAGAATGCTGGCGCTGACTGGGGAGCGATCTGCCCTCGAACTGCTTCAACCATTGGTCTTGGATTCAGGATTCGACATCGAAACCAGACGCGAGTTAGTCCGTGCTCTGACGACCAACAAGTCGCGCGCTGAGTGGCTGGTGAGACAAGACGAGACCGGCAATTTGTCTCAAGAATTGCAATCGGCGCTCGTGTTCGCCTTGCGGGTCAGCCCGTGGACATTATTGAGTCAACGTGCGAATGACTTGCATCCTGAACTGGTGGAGCAGCAATCAGAGCAACTTCCCGTGGCGCAGTGGATGAAGATGCGTGGCCAAGCCAAACGTGGGAAAGACATTTTCAACGGCAAAGCGAACTGTGCAACCTGCCACAAGGTCGGCGAAGCGGGCAAAGAAGTGGGGCCCGCACTGACGGAAATTGGCAGTAAACTCAGCCACACCGGGCTCTACGAAGCGATTCTCTATCCGAGTGCTGCAGTCAGTCACAACTACGAAACCTACGTTGCGATGACCGACGCGGGCACCGCCATCAAGGGAGTCCTCCTCAGCGAAACGGACGACACGGTAACTCTGAAAACGGAAAAAGCGACCGTGCATGAACTCCGTCGTGACGAATTGGAAGACTTCAAGAAACAACAGGTTTCGCTCATGCCCGACGGACTTCACAAGTTGATTACGCCTCAAGAGATGGCCGATCTCGTGGCCTACCTGAGCCAACTCAAGAAAAAGTCGACGGACCAGTGACGTTCGTCTGTTAAGGGCAGGTGAGCGGGCCTTATCGCCCATGCAATCGGACTTTCCGATATGGTCGAGACGATAGGACTCCTCACGATTGCTGCAAAATCTGCCTTCGACCCTGCCGATTCTGGAAACTAGGCGGATCGGACAGACGTTGCGTACCGTCACTAGGAGTGTCCCCCCCGTATCGAGACATAGGAGGTCCCGGCCATGACCCAGCAGGATCAGGCACATCACAATTTGCCACAGCAGAAGTCGTCTTCTCCCCTAATTTTCATGAGTGTCGCAATTATCGCGGCGGCCTACTTCGGCGTCGTGCGGCCCACGTACCAGCATATGCAAGCGCTGGAGCGGCAGTGCAACAAGCTCGTGGTCGCCGTGAAGAAGCTACAGAGCAATGATGAAACTGCTCAGCAAGGCTTGAATCTGATTTCCTTGCTCGAGGCACAGAGCGAGAAGCTCGCTAATGCTGAGCGTGCCTTGGAGAATTTTCTGGCCGTCAACGAGCGTTTGGTGGAAGAGGCCGACTCGCTTTCACGATCGACGGCGGCTCTGACACAGCTGAATCAGGTGCGCGACGACGTCGAGTACTACGGCGAGACGCTGTCCTCCGCCGCAATCGCACTCGACGAGATGGGCGACATTTCCGAGTCGATCGCCGCCTCGGGTGATATTGCTCGCGAGACCAGCGTGTCGCTAGTCACGATGAGCGAGATGCAAACCGATTTGACGACCAGTGTCGCACAGTTGAGCGATCAACTGACGGTTCTGGAGACCCGTTTGGAGCAACGCAGTTCTCACCTTCCACAAGCCGAGCAGGCGTTGGTTCAGATCGAACAGCTCTGTGAAGATTTGATTCAAGAGACGAGAAACATCTCGATGGCTCAGCTTCAACTCAACCAATTGGTGGAACTGAAGCAGGTCGTGCTCGACGAGTCGTCAACTATTCCTGACGCCGAAGCGGCCTTGGATCGCATGTGGGATCTGAAGGACGGCATGCTGCAGGCGAAGCAAACGCTCGACAAGGTCCAGCAACTGGCGATCGATATGATGCTGCTAGAACCTGTGCTCGATCAGCTTGCCGACACCCTGCGGCCTGCCGCTGAGGCGACCCGGCTGGGACGACGTGAGGCTGCGAAGGCCCCTAAGACGCGTGAGTCGTCGTTCGTGTCCGCCAACACGGCCACTTGGTCGAATGCCATCAGCGTCTTTGTTGCCTTGCTCAACCCCGCGAATTAGTAGCGCGATCCCCGAGGCGCTGGCCACAGAGAATACAGAGACCCCATACTAAGCATTCAGCACATTCTCTGTGGCTGGCGCACATTCTACGGCTTGCGAGGTAAGACTCAGTTGGCCGATCCCGGCGACGCGAAAGTGTCGATCGATCCCTGCGGTGAGGTAAAATAAACCTCCCCTTGGTCGTCTTCGCCGAACGTCATCACTGGGCTTCCCTTCTCGCGTATCGTCCGATTCGCGGTCACCTGCTTGGTGGAGTGATCGTACCACAGTGCCCAGATATGCCCGCTCACGTAGTCAGCATATAGGTACGCACCTTGCAGTTCGGGTACTTTCTTGCCGCGATAAACGAATCCTCCGGTAATCGATTTACCGAACTCCCGACCGTACTCCCAGATCGGTTCAATGAGTCCTTCACGAGATTCCGACCCGCCTGGACCGAAGGCATGGCCTGCTTCGCGTAGATTCCAGCCGTAGTTGCCGCCTCTCTCGATGAGGTTGATTTCTTCCCACAAGTTTTGGCCGACGTCGGCCGCCCAGCAAGTACCGGTTTCGTCGTCAAAACTCATGCGCCAAACGTTACGTAACCCGTACGCCCAAATCTCCGGTCGGGCCAGTCGTCCGTGCCCGACGAAAGGGTTGTCGCTGGGAATCCCATACGGCAGATCGTCTCCCTTTTTTTGTGGGGTCGTGCGATCGACGTCGATCCGCAAGATCGAGCCCAACAGAGACTGCAAGTTCTGTCCGTTCATGTGCGGATCGTTGGCAAATCCTCCGTCACCGAGCCCAACGTACAAGTAACCATCGGGACCAAAGACGATCGTACCACCGTTGTGATTCCAATACGGTTGGGGAATCACCAGCAAGACTTCTTCGCTATCGGGGTCGCCCTGATTCGGATCCTCTGCCGAGACGCGAAAACGTGAAATCACCGATCGTCGCTCACTGCCGTCGGCCAGCGTGGGCGTGTAGAACACAAAGAACTGGCCATTGTCTTTGAACTTTGGATGGAAGGCCAGGCCGAGGAGACCTTCCTCGTTCTGGTTGGGGTCGAAGCGGACGCGTTCGTTGATGTCTAGAAAGGTCGAGATTCGCTTGGTTGTGGGAGCGTTGTCGAACCAGAAAATCCGGCCGTATTGAGTTGTGACGAACAAACGATTCGATCCGTCGTCTGCGCCGGTTAGTTCCACTGGCAGTAGCGGTTTGGCAGTTCCAGAGTCAGCTCCGGTAACCGAGTCCGGCCACTCCAATGCCGTAAACGCCGGCACGACCTGCACGTCGAGTGGACGCTGATCGACTTCCGCATAAGCAAACGATGATGACAACACCATGAGCAGGACTGTCAAAAGCGTGAACGTGAATCGTCGCATCTTGGGCTTCCTCATAAGCGAATAGTTGAATGTCATTGCGAGATCCATTAGACGAGAATTTCGCGTGCTTTTCCACCGGGGCGTTGCCTGATTAGCATGCGTGCCGCCGCACAAAGCGTGCGGCAATGGCCAAGAACACGCCATTGATGATCAAGAGAATCGACTTAGAAGTCACGCAATTCATGCCCGCGCTACTCATAGCGCTGATGTAGGGCCGGCGCGTTGATGCGCGCCGTGGGCACACGGTGACGCGTTGGGCAGCCGTTCAAACTCCGACCGCGCGCAGCCAAGTGTTTGCCATCAGCGCGGCGCCCGCTGGCGACGGATGCACTCCGTCTCCTGCCCAATGCTCCGGAGGTGCGTACTGGACCGCGCGATCAAACATTGCTTGAAACGGCACGAAGACCGCGCCGGCCGCGTCGCTCACGCGTTTTGCCGCCGCACGGTAGCCGTCGAATGCCGGAAACCACTTTTCGTTGACCGCGCCGCAGCGTAGCACGAAGGGCTCGCAGATCACGAGTTTCACGGACGGCAGAGCTTGTTTGGTCCGCTCGACCAGGGCGTGGTAATCCTTCTCGTAGACTTTGACCGTCCCGTCGTATTTTCCGTTGAGCATGTGCCAAATGTCGTTCACGCCGATCAGGATGCTCAGCACATCGGGCTTCAGATCGAGGCAGTCCTGTTGCCAGCGATCGGCAAGCTGAAACACTTTGTGTCCACTGATCCCGCGATTGAAGATCTTCAAGTCGTCGTCCTGCCGCCCAACGAGCATCGCTGCCGAAGCCAGCCAGGCGTAGCCGCGGCCCAGCGGCTTTTGCTCGTTCGGCCTGTCCGCCGTCTTGCGGTCACGACCGGCATCGGTGATGGAATCGCCCTGAAACAAGATCGTATTGCCCGACTGGATAAGGTGCCGATGTTCTGCGTGTTCAACCGCTTGTGCAGTGCCCGCGACGGCCGTGCCGCCCACGGCTGCGATGGCTGCTGAGGCACGCACGAAGTCGCGGCGATTGGTTTGCTGTGAAGAGGAGTACTGTGGCTGGGGCATCTTCAACCTCGAGTATCGAAGGGGGTTCGCTAGCGGCTTGCATACCGAGTCTTAAACATACGGGGCAGTGAAACAGTTCACAACCATTTTTCAAGGATTTCTTTTCTTGACCGCCTGCTAGACACCTCTACGATGCAGATAGTCTTGTTACACAAGACGCAAGCTTGTTGGGGGCTTGGTGAAGAGCAAGGGGGTTGCTTGCTCACTGAAGTGTAAGTCGGACGATGCTCATCGCCCTTCTAAGCACTATCTCGCTGCGTCAGTCGCATTGAAGCGGTCGTTGCGTGCTTGAGCACGTCTGCCGGTTCAGGTTCTTGATCCCCTGAATTCGCACTGGATCGACGGGTTTTAGAGGCACTCGTTGACCACAATCTTTCTTTCTTGGCACCCGGAATCTGTATGCCGGGACAACTATGAACTTGGAACGGAGAGGCAAATCATGTCCAAGCACACGAGGAAGCTGCGCAATGAACAACTCGAGCCACGCCAAATGCTGTCGGCTGATACGGGGGCGGCGGCCAGTTCGCGCATCGATCTGGAAGAACTCTTTCAAGACGCGATCGTCGAAGTCGCCTCGCTAGACGGCACAGGCAATAATCTACTCAACAGCGACCTTGGCTCGACCGACGAGCAGTTGTTGCGCTTAGTTTCCGTAGAATACGCGGATGGCATTTCTACGCCCGCTGGCGAAGATCGACCAAGTGCCCGTGAGATCAGCAATGAGGTTGTCGCTCAATCAGAATTGACCTTCAACGACCGCGGACTCACCGACCTGGTCTGGCTGTGGGGCCAGTTTATCGATCACGATCTCGATCTCACCGAAAGTGCCGATCCTGCTGAGCCGTTTAACATTGCGGTTCCCGCCGACGATGCGCTGTTCGATCCCGACGGAACTGGCGAAGTCGAGATCTTCCTGAATCGATCAATCTACGACCCTGAAACCGGCGACGAAGTCGGAGACCCGCGCCAGCAGATCAATCAGATTACGGCGTTCCTCGACGGATCGGTGGTGTACGGTTCTGACGAGGAGCGCGCCGCTGCGCTCCGAACCTTCGAAGGCGGCAAGCTAAAGACCTCAGAAGGCGATTTGCTGCCGTTCAATGAGGAAGGGCTCGAAAACGCTGGCGGAACCAGCGAGACCCTATTCCTGGCCGGCGACGTGCGTGCCAACGAAAACGCCGCCCTCACCGCGATGCACACCGTGTGGGTGCGTGAGCACAATCGGCTTGCTGAGGAAATCGCGGCAGAGGACTCCACGCTCACCGATGAGGAGATCTATCAGCGTGCCCGCGCAATCGTCCGTGCTCAGCTACAAGTAATCACCTACAACGAGTTCTTGCCGGCACTGCTGGGCGGGAATGCTCTTAGCGAGTACACCGGCTACGATCCCAACGTGGATCCAAGCATCAGCAACTTGTTCTCGACGGCCGCGTACCGCCTGGGGCATAGCATGCTGCCGTCCGAACTGTTGCGACTCAACAGCGATGGCACCACCGCCGACGAAGGCAATCTGGCTCTGCAAAATGCGTTCTTCGCACCGCAAGAACTGATCGACCATGGCATCGATTCGTTGCTCCTGGGGGCTGCAAACCAACAGGCGCAAGAGATCGACAACATGATCATCGACGATGTGCGGAACTTCCTGTTCGGACAGCCGGGCGCGGGTGGCTTCGATTTGGCTGCACTCAACATTCAGCGCGGACGCGATCACGGACTCGCTGACTACAACCAGGCTCGCATTGATTTGGGTCTGGAACCAGTGACCAGTTTCGCGGAGATCACGTCCGACCCAGTGCTGGCCGCCCAGTTGGAAGCGCTGTACGGCGACGTCAACAACATTGACGCCTGGGTTGGTGGCTTGGCCGAAGACCACGTGCGTGGCTCGAGTGTTGGCGAACTGATGCACACGGTGCTCGTCGATCAGTTTGAGCGGATCCGCGACGGCGACCGGTTCTGGTATGAGAACATCCTATCAGCATCAGAGATTGCCGCTGTGGAAAACACGACGCTCGCCGACGTAATCACGCGTAACACCGGCATCGAAGAGTTGCCGGACAACGTGCTGGTTGATCGGTCGGAAATCGACCGGCCGGACAGACGGCCCGGTCGCGAAACACCTCCGCGTCCTGGTCGTCGCGGTGCGATCGATCCTCGGATCGTCGAGGATGGTCGCCCACGACAAGATGGCCCGCGGTTGCGGCCGGCAATGGAAGAGCAACTCAATGAGGCCGATGAGCAACAGCAGCGGACCGCTCCAGAGAACCTAGCGCCTGGTCCTCGGCCGGGCGGGCTCGTTGAGGGTGAAATAGCCCAACCGCAGCCACGTCGACCAAATCCCGCTCCGGTGGAAGCTGTCGATCAGGCGCTTGCTGATGCGGAGCTTGAAGATGAGTTTATCGATCAAGTGCTGGGCCGATTGCGCGGAGGACGGCGCAGGTAGGTAGACTGGAGGCCGGATGGGAACCTCGCCGTCGGACATCGTACCGATGGCGGGGTTTTTTTGTGCGGCCGCGTCAAAAACGTAGTCATTTCCCGTTGGGTCGCGGGTTTTATCTAACGGAGTTGTGAGGTACGATGGCCAAGCTGTGAGGTTTCAAATTGTAGCTGCGCTGCTTTTGTGCCACCGAACGATTGCCGAAAGGACCGTAGGGTTGTCAGCCGAATCGTTTCTTCTCTCCCAAACTGGTGGGTTTCAAGCCATTTCCGATGGAAATGGCATCAGCATCTCGATTACCGGCATGCTGATCGTCTTCGTAGCGCTCTCGCTGATCAGTCTTTTCTTGCGATTGCTGCCTAGCGTCTTGGAGAAGTTGGAGCCGATCCTGCCTCGGCTCGAGTCGCACACGCAACCGCCAACCGCCGCCGAGCAGCTCCCCGCAGACAAAGAGAAGATTATCGCGGCAATTGGCTACGTCTTGCACCTGGAAATGGAGAAGTCGACCCAGAGAAAGTAGCACTTCCATCAGAATCTGCCACCGTCGCGCCAAGGCGGCCGGTGTCAGATCCTCATCTTATCTGCATAGCGAGAGAGCCGCTATGGACATTTTCGAGAAATTTCTAGAGACCACCGGCTTCGCCCAACTTGAGTGGGGCAACGCCATCATGATTGTCATCGGGATGATCTTCATCGGCCTGGCGATCATCAAAGACTATGAGCCGCTCCTGCTGTTGCCCATCGGTTTTGGCATCTTGGTTGGTAATATCCCCACGATCGCCAGCATGGCGCTGAGCGTTTACGACGAAGGTGGGATGGTGCTTGGGGAAGATGGAATCATCCGCTACGAGCCCGGTAGCGTGCTGAGCTACATCTACTACGGCGTCAGCCAAGGAGTGTTCCCTCCGCTGATCTTCCTTGGGATCGGCGCGATGACCGACTTCTCCACGATGCTCTCCAATCCGAAGTTGGTGATGCTGGGCGCTGCGGCGCAAATGGGCATCTTCTTGACGTTGCTGGGCGCGATGTACTTGGGGTTCACACCAGCCGAAGCTGGAGCGATCGGCATCATCGGCGGTGCCGACGGGCCCACGGCCATCTTTCTTGCTTCTCGCCTGGCGCCAGAACTCCTTGGCGCGATCGCGATTGCCGCCTATTCCTACATGGCTCTAGTGCCGGTGATTCAGCCCCCCATCATGATGTTGCTCACGTCGCGCGAGGAAAGACTCATCCGCATGCCGGCGCCGCGAAAAGTGAGCCGCCACGAGAAGATCATCTTCCCGATCGCCGCCTTCCTGATCTGTACGATGATCGCCCCCGGCTCGTTGGTACTCATCGGCATGCTGTTCTTCGGCAACCTGATGAAAGAGAGCCTCGTCACCGAACGACTCGCTCAGACGGCGCGCACCGCGATGATCGACATCGTGACGATCCTGCTGGGATTCTCCGTGGGCGCCAGCACGCAGGCTCAAACGTTCCTGCGGCCTGCGTCACTCCAGATCTTTGGACTGGGGGCACTGTCGTTTGCGATTGCGACGGCCTCAGGCGTACTGTTTGCGAAGCTAATGAATAGGTTCCTGTCCGAGAAGATTAACCCGCTGGTTGGAGCGGCAGGCGTGTCGGCGGTGCCCGACTCGGCGCGCGTGGTGCAGATGGTGGGCCAGAAGGAAGATCCCCATAATTTTCTGCTGATGCACGCAATGGCCCCCAACGTGGCTGGGGTGATCGGTTCGGCCGTGGCCGCCGGAGTGCTATGGTCAGTCTTGTCGAATTGAAAAGCTGGTTTGAGTTGATGCGGAACAGCCTGTCTGTGGGACGGGCCGTGCGTGGGCCATGAACGAGTTTGCTGAGAGAAGATACGGAGTGCAACACGGTATCTGGCAACAAGCAGGAGGGAATGGGAAATCACAAGAGTTATTGGCTGGCTCGATGGCTCCCATGAGGGACCTAAGAAAGCAAATCGAAGAATTGAGGATTTAGCGTGACGAAAAAAATTGACTTCATGTGCACCGCCTTCCGCGATGGCTTTCAGTCGGTCTATGGCGCGCGGGTGCAAACTCCCGACTTCTTGCCAGCACTAGAAGCGGCACGCGATGCAGGGATCAATTACTTCGAGGCGGGCGGCGGCGCACGGTTTCAGTCGTTGTACTTCTACTGCCAGGAAGATGCCTTTGACATGATGGATGCGTTCCGTGAGACCGCCGGTCCGGACGCGAACTTGCAGACACTCGCGCGTGGCGTGAACGTTGTTGGCTTGGAGTCGCAACCGCGCGATATCATCAAGCTGCATGCCGAGATGTTCAAAAAGCACGGCATGACGACCATCCGCAACTTCGACGCGCTCAACGACGTCGACAATCTCATCTATAGCGGGCAATGCATCGTCGATGCCGGGCTGAAGCACCAGGTCGTCGTGACCATGATGGAACTGCCTCCCGGCTGCAGCGGCGCGCATGACGCGGAGTTCTATGGGAAGATCCTGCAGCAAATCCTCGACGCGGAGATTCCCTACGACGCGGTTTGTTTTAAGGATGCCTCCGGCACGGCCGTGCCCTCGAAGGTGTACGAGACAATCAAGCACGCACGCAAAGTTCTGCCCGCTGACACCTACATTCACTTCCATACGCATGAGACCGCCGGCGTGGCCGTGCTGGCTTACCAGGCGGCGCTCGATGCAGGAGCAAATGCGATCGACTTGTCACTCGCGCCGTGCTCGGGTGGAACTTGTCAGCCCGACGTGCTGGTGATGTGGCATGCCTTGCGTGGCAGTGATTACACGCTCGACGTCGATATCGACAAGATTCGCGAGGCGGAGGAAGTATTCAAAGAGTGCATGAGCGACTACTTCCTGCCGCCCGAGGCAACCGCCGTCGAGCCGTTGATCCCTTGGAGCCCAATGCCCGGCGGCGCGCTGACTGCCAACACACAGATGCTCCGTGACAACGGCATCATGGACCGTTACCCCGACATGATAAAGGCGATGAGCGATGTCGTGCGTCGCGGCGGCTACGGAACGTCGGTCACACCGGTCTCGCAGTTCTACTTCCAACAGGCGTTCAATAATGTGATGTTTGGACCGTGGGAGAAGATTGCGGAGCCTTACGGCAAGATGGTGTTGGGCTACTTCGGCAAGACGCCCGTGCCGCCCGATCCCGAAATCGTCGCACTGGCGTCCAAACAATTAGAGCTGGAACCAACGACCCGTTCGCCGCTGGAGATCAACGACGAGGACCCCAACAAGGGCGTTGACGCCGCCCGCAAGCAGTTGCAAGAACATGATCTGCCCGAGACAGACGAGAACATCTTTATCGTCGCGGCGTGCAAGGAAAAGGGTCTCGCCTTCCTCAACGGCAAAGCGGAACTGGGCGTCCGCAAAGTTGATCCCCAAGCGGCAAGCGCGCCTGCGCCGCAATCCGGCAAACCTGCCCAATACTCCGTCACGGTCAACGGCAAGGAGTACTTCCTTGCATTCGAGGGCAACAACGTCACGGTCGACGGTAATGTGTATCAGGTCGCCCTCAGCAACCGCTCGAACTCGGACCAATCCGCTCCCGTGGCCTCTGCCGGCGGTGCCGCCACCGACGTCAACGCGCAAATGCCCGGCGTGGTGCTCAAGGTCGTTGCCACACCGGGCACCCAGGTCAGCTCGGGCGACACAGTGTTGGTGCTGGAAGCGATGAAAATGGAAGTGTCGGTTGCCGCGCCCTGCAATGGCACAGTCCGCGACGTATGCGTCGAAGAAGGGCAACAGGTCGCCAACGGCGAAAAGCTCGCAACGATCGGCTAGAACAGCTCTTTTCACGGCTTTAGTACGATGGTTTGCTGTCAGAATTCCGGACTGCTAAGTTACGGGATTGCACTGAGATGGGATACTGATACTTCCGACCGCACGCCAAACGAGTGACGTATGGCAATCACTATCACCGATATCGAAGCAGCAGTTGATTTCGTAAGCATGCAGCCCTATGGCACGAATGAGGCGTGGGTATCGGTGGACACGGGAGAGATCTTTCTTCTCTCGGGATACGGTGATTCAGACGAGCTTCCCGACGACTTCGAACAGTCAAATAGGTACCTTCCCATCCCGCACAAGAACGACCTCGATTTGGGGAATCAATTGGTGCGAGATTTCATCAACTCCGAGGCACCGAGTTTGTCGCGGCAAGTGGATGAGATCTTCCAACATAAAGGTGCCTATTCCCGCTTCAAATCGGTCTTAGTCTCTAACGACCTACTGGATCGATTGCACGAATTCGAGAATGAACGAACCGCCAACGTCGTTCGCGAATGGTGTAAGGTACACCAACTGCCGTTGTCGCCTGAATCGGACTGACCACGCGTAACAACCGCGTATTCCGGTCGGACTACTTCGGTTGGTGCAAATATGCCTGGTCGTCCAATGGCAGTATCCAGACGTTGCGAAATCTTACGGGGCTATCGTGGTCTTGGAGCACCAATGGGCCTGTCATCGTTGTTCTCATTTTCTTGGCGACGGCCTCAAGGTACGGTGTGGTGCCGTAACGGTAGGGGTGGTAGCGCGAGCGAGGCTCGCCTATTTGCGTGTTGTCTTGGACGATTTGGCCGTTGAGCTTCGCGGTAATCGAACCGACTTTCACGATAGCTCCCTCGGCATCGCGGACGGGAGCTCGGTACTCGATGTCGTAGATTTGCCAACGCTCTGGCTCAAGGCATGCATTTACCAGCGGTGGAGCGAATCCGTAGATCGCTCCAGCGTCGGCGTCCGACAGTTCTTGCTTGTCCGACGAGTTCAAGATCTGAAGTTCATAGAGTCCGTGGATATAGATGCCACTGTTGCCAGAAGTCGTGGTGGGGAGCATAAACTCGACATGGATCAGAGCGTCACGAAAATGGAGTTTCGAGACGAGATGGTTCGATCGTTTGCCATTAGCTTTCGAGACCAACGCACCAGCATCAATCTCCCAGTCGATCGGACCGCCCGCCATGCTCAACATGAGGTGATCCTCGGTGCCATCGAAAAGCACCGTCGCCTGCGGCGGTCGTTTACCCGGGACCAGCTCAAGAAGTGTCCGGGGCGCAGGTGGCGTTTGCCTCACAGAGTCGTCTTGCCCCCACGCTGGCCACGCCCATCCTGCGGCGATGACCATAGAAGACAGTATGGCTGCCGTCCGTGTAACGTTGCCGCGCGGCGCGAGACCACGCTTCGTAATTCGCTGATTCGATGACATCGTTAAGTTCCCACTTCGTTGTTGTGAGCAAGTCGCGGCGGCTAATTCGGTTTTTAAGAGCGACTCCAGGGAATCACAGGATGATTCACAATCGCCGAAAGTTCAACAGGTGAGCTTTGCGTTTGTAATCGAGTTCATGACCGCTCCCCGGTACAAACCGGCTCACCAATAGGTGTGAAGCCATCTCGTACCTACTGCTGCTACCCGATGATAGGGGTCGTTCGCACCTGATTCCCTCGCGTAGCCGCGGTGAACACGCTAATTATTTGACGCGCGCTGGTCGCAATACTTGGATGAAGGAAACCGACGGACGAAGTGCAATCCGGTGGTTCGTGCGGCTTACATAAGCGAACGTAGAGGGAAAGTCATTCCCCGGTGCTCCCCAGATGTGCTGAATCGGTGCAAAAAGTATTGACGCACACTCCGTTAGCTCGTTAGACTCGAAACGGCGGCAGGGTTCTAATGGGCACTTTCGGATATTCTCGGGAGTAATCATGATCGGAAGATACGCGGTGCGTGCAGGACTTCTCGCCCTCTTGATGGCCATTTCGACGACCAACGTCGCGGCGGCGGTCTCAGAATTAGGCTGTGACTTCAACGGGGATGGGTCCGTCGATAGTCTTGATTTGGAAAGTTGGCGGATAAGTTACACTCGGGACTTGCACGGCGTCGACTTTCTTTGTTGGCAAGAACAGTATGGTACAGCGTTCCTTGCTGCTGATACCTCTGCACCGGAATTGCACTCTGTCCCCGAACCTTCGACGGCCGCGCTGATGTTCCTGACCACAGTCGTCGTGACGGCAACACCGGTCCGCGGACTTCGGCGATTGAATTCTTAAGTGCAAGCAAAATCTGAACCGTGGCGGCAGCTGCCGAGTTACTTTTCCACTTCGTACAAGCTGCTGTTCGCTTCGTGGATCGTGGCTTCGTCGAACTTCAGAATCTGGCGATCGTAGGTGAACATGCCGTTCACCTCGATCTCGACATCGGTAATCTGCGTGTAGATCGCTGCCGCCAGACCTTCTTTGATCATCGCTTTCAGCATCGCGATCTTCTCCAGGTAAGCCGTTTGCAGTGCTTCCTTGTTATCGAAGCTCCGGTAACCCCAGTTGCCTTCGTCCAGCCAGGTGTGGCCTTTGACGGGTAGTCCCAGACCGCCGTACTCGCCGCACACGGCCGCCTGGTACTTATCGAGCCGCGGCAGTACGGGATTGGGGTAGCTGTGCATGTCGAGGATGTCGCCGACGCCGTGGAAATTGCCACCACTCGCGCTGTTGATCAACCGCGTCGGGTCGAGCCGACGGATCAACGCGACGTGCCGGGCCGTCTCGGATTGTCCCCATGCCTCGTTGAACGGTACCCACACCACGATCGACGGGTGGTTTACGAAATCCGTTACCAGCTGCGTGAGTTCTTCGCGTAGGTGCTCAGCCGATTCTGCCGTCCGACGGATACCCGGGGCGCGCTCATCGACGTTGCGATTCCACTTGGCGAGTGCATCGCCATTCGGCAAATCCTGCCACACGAGCAGGCCGAGTTTGTCACACCAGTAGTACCAACGTTGTGGCTCTACTTTCACGTGCTTTCGCACCATATTGAAGCCGAGCTTCTTCATGGCTTCGATATCAAACTTGAGCGCCTCGTCGCTGGGAGCCGTGTACAGCCCGTCTGGCCACCAACCTTGGTCCAGGGGCCCAAACTGAAACAGCACTTCCCCGTTTAGCCACAACCGGTTTACTCCGTTGGCATCGGGCTTCATCTCAATCTTCCGCATTCCTGCGTACGTTCCCACCGAGTCGATCGGCTGCCCGTCACGCAGCAGCTCGATTTTCAGGTCGTACAAGTGAGGATTGTCTGGCGACCAAGGCGTGACGTCCTTGATGCCGACGCGGATCGGTTCTCGCGTGGTCCCATCGGCCGCGGCGACACGCGTCTTGCCATCCAACACGGTCACGCGAACGTCAGCCTCCTCCGACGCGTTGGTGGTGATTAGCAGGGAAGACGTATCGAGGTCGGACGTCACTTGAATCGACTGGATGTGGGTCTTGGGAACCGCTTCGATCCACACCGTTTGCCAGATGCCGGTGACCGGCGTGTACCAGATGCCGTGGGGCTTAAGCAGTTGCTTACCACGCGCTTGGTAGCCACGATCGGTCGGGTCCACCACCTTCACGACCAGCGTGTTGGAGTCTTCGCTCAGCAAGTCGGTGATGTCGATCGTGAACGGGTCGTAACCGCCCCGATGACCGCCGGCGTACTTGTCGTTGACCCAGATCTCCGCACTCCAATCGACCGCGCCAAAATGCAGCAGCACGCGTTGGTTTCGCCAGCCGTCGGGAACCGTGAACGTGCGCTGGTACCACAGCGCCTGAGTGGGGTCCACGCGCTGCATCACGCCGGACAAGGCCGATTCAATGCAAAACGGCACCAAGATCTCTCCATCCCAAGTATCCGGCTTCGCGTCGTTGGCATCTTGAACACGGTACTGCCACAGACCGTTGAGATTGTGCCAGTCGGGCCTGCTCATCTGCGGCCGCGGGTATTCATTCCATGCGCTCTCGGATGTGACGTCCTTGGTCCAGCGGGTCGCCAACGGGCCCTTCTTCGCGACCCAGTCGGCCGCCTCTGCAGACGAAATGGTTAGGAGAACGAGCGAACAGACGATCAACCGGGAATGTCTCATGGTGCGATGGTTTGTTTTGTAGGATGACACTGACCGAATACGACTAGCGAGCTTGACGGCACAGCCGTTGCTCCGCTTTGAGTCGCCGCTATTGTAAACACTCAGAGATGCAATGTCATGGTCCGACAGTTGAGCTGAAATGAGCAGCCGTTTCCGCATCTTCGCACGAGCAGTTACTCGTCGAGGCGTGCAAAACAATCACTCGTCGAATGTCTAGGCCTAACTGAGTCGCAGCGTTCCAGAAGAGCGCATGTCGATTTGTGCTGCGGTCCATCAGCGCACAGCTGACCGCGAATCCACGGCAGTGACAGGGGCGCTCGCCAGCTACGCTGTAAACACGTGTCGGACGATCGCGACTCGCCGCGCAGCTCGAACGCACGTAGGGTAAGGTGATGCCAGCGATCCAGTAGCACGAATACGCCACACAGATCAATCTTCAAGTCACTGTCAGCTCCAGCAGCTACCGATACGAGATTGTGCAGCGCTCGAGCTCGTCTTGAATCACATGCGATTCAAAGAACAGTGGCAGAGGCAAGGATAGCGACTCGAGAACTGGTAAAGTTGACAATTGCAAGACGCCTTTCGCAGTCACTTTGGTTCCACTAAGGCTGAGCCTCTTGAGCTTATGAAGTCCCTTCAGATAGGTAATGCCGGCATCCGTGACATGAGTGTCGGTCAGCTCGAGAGCTTCCAGCTCAGTTAAGTTCTGCAGAAACTGCATCCCTTCATCCGTGATTTTCGTTCCGCTGAGCCCAAGAACCTCTAAATCGCTCAGCCCCTCCAGGTTCTTCAAGCCTTTGTCAGTAACTGCCGCGCCTTCAATTTGCAAGAATGTGAGTCTTGTGAATTCACTTAAACCGGCCATTTCGATGTCCGAAAGATCTGTAGCAGAGTCGTACAGCCGACCAAATTCACCACGTTGGACGCAATAGACGTGCGAAAAGAAATCTCTTCCCAACTGCTGGCGTAGCCACGGCGTTCCTGGCGCGTTCGCCTCAATTCTAGCCACCCCGATTTCCCAGTGATAAAGCGTGTGTGCTCCGGATGCGGCGATTGAAGCAATCGCCGCACGCTGCCGTTCCGCCTGCCGCAACTGGATGGCGAACCAGCAGGAAAGCACGGCAATCACGAGGGTCAACACCAAGAGAAACCGCAAACTGAACTGAAGTCGCTTTCCTAGTACAGCGTGTGCGACAAACCACGTCGTGAACAACACAAGTGCGACCGCTGTCGTCGCAACAGCAATAAGCAGCGTATAGTTCTTCTTTCCGTTCACGGCGAACCATTGGAACTGCTCCGATAGTAATAGCATTCCGATAACCACAAGCAGTCCCACCATCGCGCCATCTGGGGTGAGCAGACGCGAGTGTCTCTTGGAGACTGCGGGTTGATCGATTGCCGTCCGAAGAGATTCTGCTGACGAGTGCATTGCTGACCGGTTGCTTACCGCAACGCGCCGGGTAACTGCGCTAGATTCGAATTCCGTTGTCCTTCATCTCTTGTGGACGAATGCCCGTAGTATACCACCAGCATAGTAGCAGCCGAGCAAATTACAGCCGCAACGCCCAATCGTGGCCACGGTACAGCCAATGCAGTCTGTGCTGAACCCAATCAAAGGTTCTCGAAAATGGCCCAAAAATCGTTGCTGAATTGGTTGCTGCGATCGAGTAGATTTTCTTGTGGCACTCTTCGTGTCGATCGTTCTTTGGCAAGTGATATTGGATCAGCAACCCGCGCTATTGTTGCGGATTGGGGACTTTTCGGACAACTGACACACCGTGTGTCCAAAAGTCCGAAAGGCCCTGTTTTGCAGGCCGAAACGGTACTGCTTAAGTGATGTTGGAAAAGCGTTTTCGGACACTTGGAACCCTCGGATTCCTAAAAGTCGACCCAAGTTCCGCCAGGCAGCGATGCGTAAGTCGATGCGAAGTAAGGAGTTGCGAGACGATACCCGATGAGAAAAGGGCCGACTTTTCGGACACGGACGGCGTTGTGAACAAGATGTTGCAAAAACCCCAGCCGGGGGGAGGAATAACGAATTGGATTCTGCATGTGGAACTGAACACTGATCACTATTTTTTCTTTAGCGTGATCGCCATCCCGCCGCGTACGACGGTCTCCAGGTTGGGGTCGGTCGTGATGGCTTCCATGTACTTCGGATCGGCCATGCGGGGGTTGATGTTGTGGGCGAGAATCAGCCCGCCCGGGCGTAGCAGCGGCAACAGCTTGTTCAGGTAGTCGACGTAGCCGTCCTTGTCCGCATCGAGGAAGATGATATCGATCGTGCCGGTGAGTTTCTTGACTTCCTCGTGGGCGTCGCCCTCGACGAGAGTGATCACGTCAGCCATTTTCGCCTGCTCGAAGTTCTCCCGTGCGGTCGCGGCGCGCTCGGCGTCGATTTCGTACGTCGTGAGCTTGCCGCCGGTCTCGTTGAGGGCTAAGCCGAACCAGATGCCCGAGTAACCAGTGGAGGTTCCCAGTTCGACGACGTGCTTGGCATTGAGGGACTGAGTCATGATACGCAGCAGCCGACCGTCGTGTTGCGGCACATTGCGAAAGCGCTCGTTCGCCGCGATGTCCGCCAGCACCGCTAGGGCGTTCTTCTCGAAATCGTCCGCCGCCAACGGGCCTTTCTCAAGTGCGACGTCGCCGGGCAGTCGCCCTCCTCCGCCAGGCTGAGCGAACAAGGGCCCGACTGCCGTGGCGGCCAAACAGCTGACCAGAGTTGCACGCATGATCGTTTGCATCGACATGAGTTTGGTCTCCTGATGAAGTGCTGAAATCTCTACGCATGTTGGCAACGTCGAACACACTGGCTCACGAAGGGGGCTCGCCTGGTTCATTTGGGTCCAACTTAATGGATTGTTGCTTTCTTGTGTTGCCAATACCGCGAACAAGAAAATAGGCGATAACTCCTACCGCAAATGTAACAACGGTTCCCTTCAGTTGCCAGGGTTGAATTGTCGTCATGATGGCCGCGGCTGTGAGCGTGCAGACGACGTACATTGCTGGTAGGAAATGTTGGATGTGAAACAACGGTTTCGTACGAACCGACGGCAGAAACAGACAGAACACCGAGATCGCGGCTGACAGCGACAACGTAAGCCCCAGGTACGACAACAATCCTTGCAAGCTGGATACCAACACGAGCAGCACCGCCACAAGAACCTGGACGAAGATCGCCGCCAGCGGGGTTTCGGCCTTGAACTGGAGTTGAGTTGGCATCAGACCGTCCTCGGCCATTTTCGCATAGACCCGTGGCGCTGCCATCATCATGCTAAACACCGAGGTCAACAGACAGGCAACAATCGTCCAACGCACAAACAACTCGAGCCCCGCCCCGCCAAGCGCGCGAGCAGCGACTGCGGCGACATCTTTCGCACCGGCTACGCTCTCAGACGGCGGAACATAGACGAACACGGCGTTGAGCAACATATACAAGACAACTACCACGGCAGTTCCCGTCAGCAGCGCGCGGGGAACAAACTGCTTGGCGTGCTCGACTTCACCAGCAACGTAGACGGCAGCATTAAAACCAGAATAGCTTAAGGAGATCCACATGAGGCTGGTTGCGAACGCACTCGCAAGCGCCCAGCCGGATAGCGTGGTGCCATCAATTGATCTACCCGCCCAAGTGCCACTGGGGAGTGTTGATGCGGCAAACGCAAGCAGCGCGACCAGCAGGCAGAGTTTGAGAATGACAATCAAGTTTTGAGCGAGCGTGCCGATCCGCGCATTCAGTCCGTGGAACGCACCCGCGAGGACAATCGTTGTGGCTGCAATACAACCGGCAGGCAGCCACGGCGGACGCATGCGGTCAGCGATGACATACTCTTCGAGTGTCGTCGCGGCGAATGCGATTGCCCCTGAAAAACCAGCAATTAGTGACACCCAGCCGGCCACGAAACCCAGAAGCGGATGAGCTGCCCGCGAAAGAAACAGGTACTCGCCGCCAGACTCCGGAAACAAGCGGACGAGTTGGCCATAGCTATACGCACCGGCCAGCGCGATCAAACCTCCAACGAACCAAGCCAGCACGACAACATGTGGCGAGCCCAGATCATTGAGCGCGAACCCCGATGTGGTGAAGACGCCAGCCCCAATCATGTTGGCGATCACCAAGAACGTCAGTGTCCAGAATCCGAACTTTTTCGTCACGATGATATGACCAATTTACCCTTGGATTACGTAAACCGAGTGAGATCAGTTCCTGCAACACGAACTCAAGCGATATCGACGCCTGGTCATCAACGTACAAGCAAGCACGTTCTGCGCCAATCAACACCGCTGCGAATCTGGCTTGATGGGATAGCCGGCAGCGCGGCAATGCCTCAGGGCTTTTGCTCTGACGCTAGCTTGTTTTCGGTTAAGTATTCGCGATCTGCCAACCCGCGAAGGACCGAGCTCGGCTTTCGACGTCGCTGCGGTAACGACTATAATTCTCACTTCCGAAGCTACTTGTGCTAATGGAGATACGATATGAACACGTTGGCAGAAACCAAGTATTCCTCGCCTTACCGCCGTCTGATCGGAACATGCAGGTTGCCGTTTGCCGTTATTTGGCTGGTGGCTAGCTCGATGTTTTTGGTTGCCGCACTTCCAGCGCGGGCGATTGCCGACGTCGTGACGGCAGAATGGGGTATTCCCTCGAATGGACTGCGATGTCGTGTGGTGACGGTCCAGTCCTCAATGAACGAAGAGGCGGTCGATCTCAGCCAGAGCGAGGTCCGATTTGAGTCGCCAGAACAACTTGCTTTCGCGGTCGAAGTGGAAAACGTGAGTGACCGACCACTCCGCCTACTGGACACCCGGTACGGAGATTCCTACGGCCCTGCTAAGGGAAAATCGAAGGCCGACTGGTTTGGGCAGTTCCTGTTTACCATTGAGTATTTCGACACGAATGGAGCGAAGATCCAGCACCCGACGATTCACTTGATAGGCGGCGATTCACCGGTGGACGGAACGCTAGTAAAGGCCATCGAACCCGGTGGCAGGCATCGATTCCTGCTGCGACCTATGAAATGGCTCAGCATCATGACGCCCCAGCTAGGGCCCGGTAAGTTCCAAGCGGTCGTTCGTTATCATGGTTTGCCGGCGGAGACGTCGGAACACCTTCGAGAGCATCGACCAGAGAGTAAAGCTCTCGGTAGCTGGTCGGGGGATGCTGCTTCTCGGCCCACCGCACTTGAGCTTGACTCACCCGCGAACGACTTGCCAAAGGAAGTCTCTTGGGGTGAAGAGACTGACGGACTGCGTGCAGCAATGGAACTCTCGCCGCACAAACGGAAATATGCCTTCGGCGAAAAGCCCGACTTGAAACTTCATTTGCAAAACGTGAGCCAGACACCGATCACCGTGGCGACGGCGTTGTGGCTTTCGGATACTCAGGCGGACGTCTGGAGTGAACAGAACGAAGTGGTTGACGTTGGAGGTCGCTGGTACTCTGGATGGCGGTTGATGGGGCGTCTCACCCTCCAGCCGCAACAATCGATCGCGCTCAATGCCGGCAACATTGCTATCGCCGCAGACAGTAAGCAAGCAGTCAGTATCGAGCATATCACAAACAGGATTATCGTCGTGCCTGATGGCACCTATCGGATACAGCTGTCTGGGCAATTCGGCGTAGGCTTCCAACGAAGCAATGGAAAGGGTGAGGTGCTCGCGCCGTTGAAGAGTGATTGGTCTGGCACGCTGAAAACCGGTTTCGCGCCGCTGGTCATTGCATCGCAATAATCGAGAGGCTGAAGACCTAGCGATGTCATCAATTCAGCAAGAATCGAAGCGTGTGCTAAGTCCACGCGCGGGCGTAGACCCCTCATGCCACGTCCCTGACTACGCGACGACACCTCGAGCCGCAGATCAGAACCGACGTGGCGATCAGTATAGCTGCGGAGGGTTCAGGTACCGCCGCCAGCGGAGCCTGCGTCGCGAACGATGGCAACGTCGAGAAAGTATTGCCAAAGCTCAGCCGCCATACGTCCACGTCGCGGTGATCGACCACCCCGTCGAGATTCGCATCACCCTGAGTATGTGTTGTGCCGGATCCAAATCCACGTTGCAAAGCGAGAAAGTCTACTCCATTGGCGATGCCGTCTTCCGTAAAATCCCCGTCAAGCAACGCATCGATCGGCAGCGCGGCAAACGCATCGGAGGAGATGTTGTTCGTTCCGGTAATGCGACCGAGGCTCGTGCCTATTCCCGTCGTCCGATCGATTTCAATCAGCTCGGGAAAACCCTGGTCGTCTTCGTTAATCGCCCAGAACTTCCCACTAGGTCCAATTGTCAGATCGCCGATGTTGGGGAATGGCAACAGTTCGCTATCGCCGATGACGGTGACGTTCGAAGGATCGAGATGATCGATCTGTACGAGTTCTTCCTCTTTCTGTGTTCCTTGCAAGTTGTTGAAGCCATCGATTCCAAACAACACGCCATCTCCGTCAAATTCGAGTCCGACGACACTCTTGCCATCGACATTCAGTTCACCGATGACCTCAGTCACTTGATTGTCATTCTGCGCTTGTCCGCCATCAGTGCGAAACACTTTAACGAGCAGATCCTTCGTCGTACTGTTGAGACTTCGATCGGCATTTGTGATCAAGGTATCGGTGGCTGGGTCGACGGCCAAACCAGAAGCGTTGCCAATGATTCGATCGATAAACCCAAGCGACGTTTCCTCGCCAGTCTGCAAGTCGATTTCAAGCAACCTGCCGTTGGGAGTGTTATCTTCTTGGGCATTCTCGATTGCGAACAGCGTCCCATCATTACCAAACGCGAGACCCTTGATACTGGTGCCGAGATCTTGCCCCGGCCCCGGTCCGATCAAGGTTGCTTGCCGTGTGGAAGTGTCGATACTGTACAGCTTGCCGTCGTCGACGGCTGCAATGATCTGATCGGTTGGCGGAATGGGGTCTTCGACACCGTTCAAGAACAGTGTCACCCTTGGATCGCGAGGTGTGAGCGACACACGCGTGGTCGTCTGACTGTCGGCCAGCCACGTCGGAAGCACTTGGTTGTTGATGCCCTGGACGTCGATCGCCAGGCTATGCCCTGTGTCAAACAGATACGGATTTCCAGCTGCCAACTCCACAGTCCGTCGATGGCTGATGGAGACCTCAAACTCTCCGTTGCCCAGGTCGGTAGTTGCGATGTTGGATTCATTGATCAGATCGGGACTGAAATCAAGGCCTGCGTTGCTGACGTTGTTCGTCAAGCCTGCGAATGCGGTGACGGGTTCGCCGGGCGCGTTCAGATCGCCGATCGAATACCCGCCGAACACTCGAGACAATCCGAGGCTGACGTTGGCGGGCGGACTCACAGTTCGAAAAGTCTGCGTGAATTCGATGTCAAAGTTGACCGCGTCCGTCAACCCGTCCGGGCGAACTGGCGTGAATACCAAATCACCGATGGACCCTGTAAACACATCGGCAGCCGTCAACCCCGCGGTCCCATCAGGCTGCAGTTCTAAGCGACTGGTGTGACGATGCATTACTGCACGAGCTTTGTTGCTGGTGCCAACTTTGATTAGTTCGACCGTGGAACTGACCGGTTCGACAATTCCGTCCGGCAACCCTGCTGGGAGATCGATCAAGCTGTCGAAGCTTGCGTCAATCTCCCCGACTTCGCCGTTGAAGAGCAAGAACGTCTCGTTGGGATCCTCCTCGAACTCGAACGTACCGAAGCCCTCCGCACAACCCACCGTCTGCGTGAAGTTTTGAAAGACAAACTCTCCGCAGGTGTTCTGGGCCTGAACGGTTCGCAATTGCCCGACGGATGCGATTAACATTGGCACGAGGTAAAATGCTAATTGGCGAGTCACTTATTTTCTCCGATTGAGAGCGAGTATCAGTGCGCTCAGAGTAGCTAGCGAGGCAGACGTCGGCTCCGGCACTGGAAGCTGCAACCCTTGAGCGAGTACCTGCAAAGTCAGCTCGGGGTCGATCAGCAGCTCGGTAGATTCCGCCACGCTAATGACGGCGCGGAAATGGACTTCGTCGCCGGGTGAGATAGTGAATTCGATGCGAGGACTGATTTCACTGACATCTCGCTTGATTGGCGAAAAGGTCTGTAGGGTGGCGAGTTCAATATCATAAACTTGCGTTTCGGTCGTTGGTCCGGTGATTGGTTCACCGAGCGCGCTGAAGAAGTTTCCTGAGGGATCGACAAGGTTGGCAATTCCTGAGCCGGCGAAGATATCGGGTGACAAAATGCCGCTGCGGCCAAATTGCAAGCCCAACTCCGCCGTGCCATCACCGCTAGTATCAAAGAGGTCAAGCTCGAGACGCGCAGTCGCGACGGCATCGTCGAACGGCACCGGCTCGTGCCGATAGGGTGCTTGAAAAGAAACGGTTTGGGTCACGTCCGTGGTATTGCGATAGTTGAGCTCAACTGCGTAGAAGGGATCGGCAAAGGTCAGCAGCTTCTGCTTGATTTCTGCGCTCGGTGTCGTGACATCGGCTGTCGTCTCGACCAGGGCGAAGACCTCTTGCCTTCTCTCGACGGGGAACGAATTGAATTTGTCCAAGAATTCAACCCCGTCGATCCCGACTTGCTCGGCAAAGTTGAAGAGTATCGTTTCTCTCGCCAAGTTAACGATTTCGTTCGTACTGATACCTATCGTATCGACATCTTCGTTGGGGATATTGCCGCTGATGACTAGCCCTCCAGCAGTAATTCGCGCCGGACAACTCCCGTCTGGACTCTCGTCGGCGCGTGATTCTAAGGAAGAAAGTGCGTAGCAGACGACGATAGCCGTCACCAGAAATTGAGTTCTATTCATCATGGGTTTCTGCGTATGTTCTAAGCATTGATTGTCGTGGAACTTGCAGCTTTGATGGAGCAGCGAGTATTTCTAGAGATCATCAAGTAACAACAGTTGATGATTGCCAAGCAGGCACAGGCCGGTTCTGGCACCGGCACTTCGATCAGGTTGATTGTGCCGCCACCAACGAAAGGGTTTTGTCGATAAGTAAAAGTCGTTGACTCACCGCCAGGATAGTTTACCGTCAACTCACCTTCGTTAACACCAAGCTCGCCGAACCCGACCGGCTGCCCATCGAGCAGGAACGAGGTACCAAAGAGGTTCGCAACCGGCCCCTCACGGATGTCGAAACCGCTGGTGCCCATCGTCAGCGTCAGTCCGAAGCCCTGATCTTCAAATCCGATCGCGTCGATTATCTCGCCACCGTGCAGGTTCAAGGTGGTCGCTTCGCGAAGTTCGATAGCACCATTGACTCCTTCGTCGGCGATACTCCCGCGGATTACTCCGCCAAAAACATTGATCACCGAGCGATCTTCTGCCTGAATCGGCGCTGCCCCGGCTTCCGTGCCTCCAGCAACTGAACCACCGAAAATGTTCACTACCGCGTTACTGAACGTATCGATTCCCACCGCGTCGTTCGCCGTGCCGCCACGAATCTCCCCACCGCGTAGGTTCACCGTCGTATCGTCAAAGGCTACCACGGCGCGACTAAATCCGTCGTCGTTTGCCGACACAATTCCGCCGTCGACTTCGAGAATGCTCTTGTCGAACAGCCGCACACCTGCCTGCGAAAGCGACCCCAACGCGGCAACGGTGCCCCCATCGACGACCTGCAAGGTTGTCGTATCTGAACTCGCGCTGTCGCGCACTTCGAATCGGTCGACCTGTGGTGTGTCGATGATCGTTGTCTGCCCGTTGTCCAACGTGATCTGGGCGTGAACAGCAGTGATCGAGAACGTTGCCACAAGCGCGGAATGTACTAAAAACGTGCATCTATTCATGGCGATAATCCGAAGCAATGAGAGAACCTGAGCACTCAACTACCGGCTAATGTCTGATACGACTGATAATCTTGCAGTCAGGCAGGAGAGAAATCGAAATAACAACGCAGTAAGCCGTGATCTGACCGAACGGTCACTGGAGTAAACGTAATTGCACATCGTATCTGCACGAGCCAATGCAGCGGTCTACTGCATACAATTGCCACATAATAATCCGACCGCGGACGGCAACAACTGTCGGAAACGACAGGGCAGTCGAGCGTGGACTCAGGTCCGTATCAGGCCGAGCTGCATCGCACGGGTCACCGCTTGCGAACGCCGACTGCTACCGAGCTTGGTGCAAGCGTTCTTGAGATGGAAGCGAACCGTCCGCTCCGTGACTCCCAGAGCCGCGGCGATCTCTTCGTTGGTCTTACCCTGCGCGCAGACCTGTAAACATTCGATCTCTCGTTGCGTGAGCAGCTGATCGGGGGGATCCGACTTGCCGAAACCAAGTTCCTCGGCACGAGCCGTCGCAAGCATTGCCAAATGTCGCAGCAAGGGACCTTCGTCCTCGATGCGCTGCTGAAACTTGTCTGGCGTTTCTGTCGTGAACATGACAAATCCACGGCAATAGTCGACTGTAGAAAGCGGCACCATGAACGCATCGCCCAAGTTGTGCTTATTCGCGTATTCGACTACCTGCTGTTGCTGCGGTGATACATCAAACATTGGCTCGATCGAACTCTTTGTGTACGGAGTGTATCGAGTCGACATCAGGTCGAAGACCAAGTCGAAAGTTTCCATTTGCTTCTCGCGATATTCAGCTTCAATCGGTTCCGGTAGGGACGTATGGAACGCAACTCCGCTGCTATCTACCTTTCCCTTGCGAACTGGTGCGACACAAATAGTGAAGCCGTAAAACCCAAACTTCTCGAGCTGAGGGACGATCTGCGCAAACAGCTCATCAAGATCTTTCGCCTCAGAGATTACACGCTTGAATTCTAAAGTCTGTTGCAATGGAGTGCCGTTGATGAAGAGCGTCGTATTGTTAGAAGCCCACATCAGCAATTCCGATGTGGCTCGATCCATAAGCTTAGTGAATCAATTGCCACATGCAAGTTCGCATCTATTGCGAGGTCAGTTGGCGGAATCGTACACGTAAATGATCCAAACCTCGGCGTTTGCCTTTATCGGTGAATCTAGGGGTCGTCGAACAAGTGCTATCGGCGATATGAGAAAGTGTCGCCTCAATCAGTCGAAAGCTGAAACGTCGAACCAGATCACGTGTCGACTGAAGCGCCATGGGACGCATCGAGACTGGTCCAAACAACGGCGACTGTTGATAACGAAAAGAACATCTTATGAAGATCCCTCGATTGCAATCGGTTGATCACGACTTACGGTGTCCACAGGTAATCCTCTTGCTTGCGGAATCCCTCGATGCTGATTGTGCCGTCGTTGGAAATGCTCATCAGGGAATACCCGTTGTTCTCGGCACCTGAGCCCTCGATCATTGCAACGAGCGTGCAGTAGTGGATTCCGGCTATGTTCTTGTAGTCGTTCTTGTGGCTGTGCCCCTGAAACACGGCCAGCACATTGCCCGAGTCTTCCAGGAGCTTTCGCACGCTAGCACAGTTTTTTACGCCGTAGTGGTTGCTCACATCGAGACGCTGATGGGCAAACACGATCGTCTTCTTCGTTGTGCTCTTCAAATCGGCGCTGAGCCATTCGATCTCGCCCGCAGGTATGTTTGCGTCAGTCCACTCAAAGTTCTTTCGGCCATACGCTGCGCCGTCGTTGCGAAAGCATGAATCCAATACGACGAAGTGGAATTCCCCAGAATCGAAAGAGTAGTAGGATTCCTTCTGCCCAACACCATCGAGGAATTCCCGCTTAGTGAGTGTGTATACGCAATGATTGCCGAGCACGTAGTGGCGGCGCTTGCAGATGGTCGAAAAGTCCCGGTTGATTCGCTTCAGGTATCCAAGTTCCACATCCACACTGTCAGCAGCATCAATGAAGTCTCCGAGTTCAACGATGAAATCTGGTTTCTGCTTCCCAAAGTGCTCGGCAGCTTCCATCAGCTTGTCGGGAGTTTCTTGGTAGTGACGTGAACCAGCGGGCGGCTTGTCGGCGTAGTGGAGGTCGGTGACCAGCCCTACATGCAGAGTGGAATCGCTCTCCTCGGCGACCACTGTGCTAGAAGTGAAAGCTCCCGCAGTCAGCAACAGCGTGCCGCTTCTAAGGAATGCCCTTCGCCCAAGGCGGGCGCAGTCATGGTTGGTTGTCATACTATTTGCTCTCGGTCCGCGCGTTCCTGTCGCTCAGACGTTCATCGCCATTGGACCCCAACCGTCACGCGGCTCGCGCCACGCCAGAGCCGCCACGGCCGCATCGCCGACTACGTCGCCCGCCTCGCTGAGCTCGAGTTTCTTGCCTGCGCGTGCGGCCAGGTTGCCCAACTGGATGTTCGCCGTCATCGGCCCAGAGTAGGAGAAGTTCGAGCGGCTGAACTCGCGCGGCTTCTCGCCACGGCAAGCCATGAAGAACTCCTCGTGGTGCCCGGGCGAACGTTCGAGTAGCTGCTCAGGCTTGCCGAACTCCTTATGACGCTTGGCCGGTAGGAGGAATGCCTCCTCCCAGTTGTCGCCACGGACGAGCATCTTGCCCTCCGAACCAATTACTAAGTTGCCCGTCCTAGGCAGCTCGCGTTGATCCACCAACATTTCTTCGGGTGTCTCGGGCATATAGGGTTTGCCGTCGTTGTCGTAGCCTTCGTACCAGTAGGTGACGAAACCCGGACGGTCCGCCTTCGGCCGATACGTCGACTTGACGACCATGCCTTTGGGGTACTGATCGGTGACTGGGCCGGTCATCTCAAGCGGCTCGACGGTGTGGGCGTAGCCTGGCTCCATGATTGCGTAGATACCATTGGTCGTATGGCAGGCCATATCGCCCAGCGCTCCGGATCCGAAGTCGACCACTCCACGCCAGTTGAACGGGTGGTATGCGCCCCTACCTTTTTTCTGACCCTCCGATCTACCGGCGAAGGGACGCATTGGCGCAGGGCCAATCCATGCTTCCCAGTCGAGCGTCTTGGGGACGGGAGTCGTGTAGGTGGGCCGATCACCACCTTGCGGCCAGACCGGACGGTTGGTCCAGGTGTGGAACTCTCGCACATCACCGATCGCGCCAGCTTTGATGTACTCGTAAGCCGTGCGCCAGCCGTCGCCTGCGTTTCCGCCGTTGCCCATCTGCGTGACTACGCCCTGGTTCTTTGCGTAGGCGGCGGTGAGCAACTGGGCCTCCTTCACACTCCAGGTGAGCGGCTTCTCGGTGTAGCAGTGAATGCCCATCGACACAGCGGTCATCGACGGCGCGTAGTGCGTATGGTCGGGCGTCGACACGAAAACGACGTCGAGCTGTTCGCCGTGACTCTCGAACAGCTTTCGCCAATCGGTGTATCCGGCGGCTTCCTTCCACCCTTCTTTGCCATGCACGCCGCCCCACCTGGTCTTGTCGGTCTCGGCGAAGCCGACGCACTGCAGTCCGGCGCGATGGGCCGCGCCCGTATGCGCGCCACCACGCCCGCCGACTGCGACAAATCCAACTTGCATCCGCTCGTTCAGGCCCTGACCACGGACGATGTTCGGGAAACCGAGGACCGTCGCCGCCCCGGCGAGTGAAGTGTGGGTAACAAACTGACGGCGATTGAAATTCGACATGGCGACCGCATTTTGGTTAGGAGGTGAAATAATAAGTCTTGCGGTTCTGGTGGTCGTTGGGACCAAGAACCGAACGCCTGGATTGGAGTGACTATCTTACCCCGACTGCTGACTTATTGGAACGATTGAACTAGGGCGTTTTTAAAGTGCTAAAACCTTGGGTGAAGCCGTATCGCACCTTGTGTGCTGGATTTCTGGGAAGATCACTGCAAGTATGCCTCGCGAGCAACCTATCTCGAGCCTTGCCACGCGACGACTCACTGACTCTTCTTGTTCTTGTGACCTTGGAATTACGTGTCGGTTACACACTCGATTCGTCGGCCGGGTGTACTTCTACTAGTCGAGGTTTCGCGCCCTCATTGGTAAGTACCGATCAGGTCCGTTTAGGTAGACTTTTCAGGTCGAGCGGATTGAGAAGATGATCCCAAATCAGCTGGATGGCATCGGCCGATACCTCCTTCGTGTAGTTGATCGTACGTCGTCACGGAGGTGCCTGTGCGAAGAGTATCACTGCTTATCCTGTTCTTACTGACGCTCACCCGTCCAGCTGTCGCCGAGTACGGCATCACCGGCGATTGGTGCGGCAATCGTGACTGGTTGGCGGATCATGGGATCACCTTCGACCTGTCCGCAACGCAGTTCTACCAAGGTGTTGCTGCTGGTGGCCGCGAGCAAAAGTGGGACTACGGTGGCAAGCTCGACTACTTTGTAGGACTCGAAGGCGGAAAGGCCGGTCTGAACGAAGGATTCTTCGTCAACATGCACGCGGAAACGCGCATCGGCGACAGCATCAACAACGATGACGGGCTGCTTACTCCGGCCAACATCGCGATGAACTTCCCGGAAGCCAACAGCCATGTAACTTCCATCACGGGACTCAAACTAACCCAAGCGCTCAGTGAGTCCTTCGCGCTCTTCGCAGGCAAAATCAATACGCTCGACGAATATGCCCTCCGCTACAGCGGCGGACCCGGGCTGGGCGGGTTCATGAATACCTCGCTTGTATTCAATCCAATCAACGCCCGAACAGTTCCCTACTCGGCAGCAGGCGTAGGTTGTGCGTTTCTGTCAGAAGGGCAGCCTTGGTTCTCTTTCGTCGTGTTCGATCCGGAAGAACGCGCGACCAAGGGGCTTGAGGACCTCTACGAGCGTGGCGTGACAATATTGCCCGAGGTGATCCTGCGGGTTGAACCGTTCGGACTGCCTGGCATCTACAACATTGGAGGAACCTACAGCACGGCCGACTACACGACAATCGATCCCTCAGCTTGGCTGTCGTTTCCTATTACCGGTACGTTTCCAATCGAGAACAAAGCGTGGACGGTGTACACGAATTTCTTCCAGAGCTGGTGGATGGATCGCGACGACAACACTCGGCGCTGGGGGATGTTCGGCCACGTCGGCTTATCGGATGGCGATCCGAATCCCATCAAGTACACGGTCGTCTGCGGCGTAGGTGGACGGAGCATGGTTCGGGGGCGTCCTCTCGACCGCTTTGGGATTGGGTACTTCTACATTGGATTGAGTGATCAGTTCAAGGCTTTGAGTCTTCCCATTCTTCCACAACAAGACGAGTACGGCGTGGAGTTCTTTTACAACTACGCGTTCTCGCCAGCTTGCCGACTGACGGCTGATTTGCAGATTGCTCGACCGAGCACGGTAGCCTTCGACAAAGCCATCATTCCAGGCGTACGCCTGCAAGTGCTGTTCTAGAGATGGCGGCAAGAATTCGATCGGTCCTATCAAAATGCCAGGGTCCTCTCGATAACCCAAAACATGGCGATCGAACCAATTGCATACGGCGCAAGCCGCCAGGACCATGAAGGGCTGCTCACTGGCAAGTTGCGGGCGATGGCAACGGCGATCAGCACGACTGCCACGAACGCAAGCTGTCCTAGTTCTACCCCGACATTGAAGAATAAGAGAGCCAGTGGGATCGCCTGCTGCGGCAGCCCAACTTCGCTTAGCGCGCCCGCAAATCCAAGCCCGTGCAATAAACCGAATGTGAATGCGATGAGCCAGGGAGCCCGCTCCGTCAATCCTGGCTGGCCACTACGAGAACGCACAATCTCGGCAGCGACAAACACAATGCTTAGCGCTATACACGCCTCCACGGGCGGACCAGGAACATTCACGAATCCCAGAGTCGCCAGAGCTAGCGTGATGCTATGCGCGACAGTGAAAGAGGTGATCGTACCAACCAGCTTCTTCCAACCCTTCACCAGCAGAACTAAAGCGAGCACGAATAACAGGTGGTCGATACCCAGTAGAATGTGCTCCACGCCAAGCACAAGATAAGTCCAAGCAACTTGCCAGCGACTTGGAGAGGCCTCGACGATTAACGAGGGGGTCTCCGGCATCAAGCGTGCAACTTGCGTGGTTCCATCGAGCCTTTCGATACGCACGAGCACATCGGTGAGCGTCGTCCTCAGACCGTCGATGGATAGCTTGGAGTCCACCAATGCGTCCGGCGCTCGAATGCTCGATCGCTCGACATACGCATTGTTGGAGAATACTCCTGCTGGTTCCGTAACCAACTCGCAAGATTCGGGGAAGCGGACGTAGAGTCCCAAGCGAAGGTTATCGCCCATCGCCGGGACTTTCCAAAGGACGTCAAAAGTATCGGGGCCAGTTTGCTTCAGTTCCAGGTAAGCTGGACGCACTTCGTGTGCGTCTGTCGACGACCAGCCGCCCGTTAACATCATTAGAAACACAAGTATCCGACGAGCCACCATCACTCTGCCTCCCGATCGGGCCACTGAATGATTACGTCGTACTTGTCTAGCAATCCCTCGTAATACTGTTCGGTCAATTCTTGTCGACGGGCGTGCTCCCATTCGCGACGGACCTGGTCGCGTACATCGGCGAGTTCGGGCAAACTGCCAGGCGACAAGTTATCAACAAGTACCGCGTGAACGCCGTAGGACGACTCAATGGGGCCTTGCCACGCTCCAGTCTCGACGCCCCCTAGAGCCTTTGCGAACTGGACTCCAAAAAGGTTGGCCAATTCGCGCTCTGAGACGTCCGTGTAACGGTACTCAAGGAGAGTGCGATCGCCCAGCTCTCGTGCGTCGACTGACGGGTCTTCTCGCAACTTGACAACCAAATCGTTAACGACCTGGGGCAAATCGTTGGAGTGCTTACCCGGGTCGAAGAACACATGTTGAAATGTAAACCTGGAATCAATGCGGAAGTCATCGGCGTGCTCGTTAAAGTACCCCTCCAGGTCCTCGTCCGTCGGTTCTAACTGACTTGCCAGATCGTCAGCCACAAAGTCAAGTTTCTGACGAATGCGTCGACGAATGATCGTATCGTTACTGTCCAACCCCATAGAGGTACCTTCTCGGTAAGCAGCCTCTTCGCGTATGTAATCGTCGACTAGGCCTGCAAGCTCTTCTCGCGTGGGCGGACGCTGCCAAGTACGAGAAAAGAGCGCCGCGAGATGCCCGACCTTGCCCTCCGTCACGACGATCTGCTCGCCGCCCGACGGGGCTTCCTCATCGCTGTTCAAGTAACCATAGAGCCCGAAGAGAGCCGCACCGAGGCATAGAAAGTGCAGTAGCGGTTCGCGCACCAACCGCGCAAACCATGATGATTCGTGCAACGAAGTTGATGATGAAGATCGGCCGGACCCGGCGGCTCCCCGTTCTAATGTCGTGTTGTCAGTCATTGGCAAGGGCTAGTTCCTTTGGTGCAGCTGCCGTGCGAAGGTAACGTCGGATCGATTGTCTTTCTGCGAAATCCAATTCAGGAGCGGCGTGTAGAGCAGCCGACAAGTCATCGACGAGCTCCGCTCGTTTCCAAAGCTGGAGATCTTCTGCAATTCTCGGCGCGATTTCAGGACAAGTCCTCAATAACACGCCATAGCTCGCCACAATTCGATCCTGCAGCTGAACATCTCCCTCAGAACCATGCATCGATAAGGCCTCGGCGACGGCTTTGGTCTCGTCCATAGTCCGACCGGTATCAAGAAAGTATTCCTCTTCGACCAAATCGATTGCCGACATGCCATCTATTTCGATTGCGGCCGCTGTCCACGCAGCCAGATTCGTTGTAATGCCGAAACGAGTCACCGAGTTCAGGTTGTCACGAATGAACTGGTGGTCGACAGGATCGTTACTTTGAGCCAACAGCAAGATTGCGAGAGACCGCCACTCGATATACTTGGGATCCGAAAGGTAACTCGAATAAGCAGCACGCGGTGCGATACGCCCGAGTTGCTTGAGGACAGCGTAGGGAGCACGGGCGATCTCCAAGTAGGCGAGTTGGCGAATCCGGCGATCCTCGTGCCCGAACAAAGGAAAAAAGAACTTCCATCGCTGCTCCGCGCCTTCTTGACCCTTCCAGCCGTCACCGAAGGCGACGATTCGGCGAATGACAAACAGGTACCTCTTACTCGCAAGCCCAAGGCTGCGCCACCGACCGCCGCGCTTCTCTTGCACCAAGATGACACGTCGCTCTGGATCGGTCGCGAGGACTCGACGCGTCATCGTATCGACCAACAGTGTGATTTCTGAGCCATCGTAGTCCCCTTTTAACGCTTGCCGCGGAGCATAGGCAAACGGATTGCCCTCAGCTTGTCGAGCAAGCACGACACAATGGCTTTCAATCAAGTAGTCCGTATCGGTCTTGTCGGGAAAGCCGATACACACCGTGCACGACCGCGCTGTGCCAGCGGCGCTGGCCAACAGCGCAACAGCAGCAGCCACAAGTATTGATGCATTCCTAGCGCGTGCGGCCATCAAAAAAACTCAGGGTGCGTACCAGATGGGACTTGTATAAGCTCGTTCCTGAATACTGCCGGGGACGTCCTCCGGAATCTCCACGCCGAAGAACTTCGCGTCGTAGGTTGTCCAGCGTGGAGTCGGGATCTCGAGGACTCGCACGTAGTAGAAGGCGCGCTCCGCGGGATCGAAGTTGGGGTCCTCCCAGAACGTTTGCAGGAAGGGATCACCAATGGCGTTGGTATAGGTGGCCTCCTTGATGTCGACGGTGTTCCCGACCGGGGTCTTGCACCGCCCGTCTGCGCCGATCTCGCGTCCGTCGGAAACGACGACGTCGTAAATTCTCTCATGCGTCTTTCCTTCGGCATCGAGCCAGCCCTTGATGACCTGGACGCGGTCGAGGTTGGCGCCGTCGGCGTCCCGAATGGCGCGGATGAGCAAGGTCGGTTTCTTACCACTGGGAGCGGACACGAGGTCACCTCCCATGGGTACGCCCCGGTCGTAACCGTGCTCAGCGAAATCGGATCGATCGAGGTCGGACTCCAAGAATTCAAAACCGGCAAAGACACGAACCTTCAATCTCGTTCCCGTGGTGGCAAATACCTCTTTGCGGGCCAAGGCATCAAAGATCTCTTCGCGCGTATTGGTTCGCGCCCACACACCGGTGAGGCCGGAGGCCGACGTTCGGCGGGCCTGAATATGAATTGATTCGTCTCCAAGACGCCCGGCGATGACTTCCTCGAACCGGACCGGATCCGCCGTCGGTTCCAGTTGAGTCACTTTGCCAAAGAAATTGTCCTCGGTGGTCGTGGACAGCGAGGTATGCGTGTCCGTCGAGCCGACCAGCCCAAACTTGAAGGGATTGGTTCCTAGCTTGGCCTCGTGAGCCAATCCCCGTTTCAGGGCCTCGCGCGCGTATTCGTTAGGCAGCATCTCCTTCGTTTTTGGCTCCGCGCCGAAGCTGGCGCTGTCCCAGGTCTCAAAGTCGGCGAACTCATCGTCGGGCGATAGGAATGGGTGGGCCTCTCCATCCCCCTTCATCTGGGTTACTTCGTACAGAGGTTCCAGACGCTGGCGACGAGCGGCATAAGCTTCGTCGATGGGCTCGCCGCTGGTATAACGAACGTCGGAAAACATAAGGCCGTTCGACAGGTTGCCGTTGTGAGGGATGGCGAGCACCTTTCCGCCAGTGTCTTCCATTAGCCCATCCATCCACTGCCAAAGCGTCTCCGGATCCGACTTGGTGTCGGAGTTCGTAAGCGGCACGCGTTGCTTGGCCACCTCGGCGCCATCGCGATAAAGCACAACCCGGTGCAGATTTTTCCCGCCCGGAGTTGAGGACCATTCGAAACCAATCAGGGCAGTAAAGCTTCCGGGGACCGTCGCCGCCTCGGCCGCGTCAATGATTCGCTCCCATGGCTCCTTGGCAAACTCCTGATTGTCGGCGTAGGGGTTCTTCTGCTCGAACTTCGAGCCAGCCCACAGATTCCAGGCTTGTCCGGCCGCTTCGGCAGTGCCTTCCTGAAAGAGAGCGTGAAGTTTGCGACCGAACTCGGTATCGAGGACTTTCGGGCTGGACTCGACGATGAGCGGCGCGAAACCCAGCCCTTCGGCGTGGTCGGTGACCGCCATCCAATCAAGGGGACGATTCAACCGCACTTTCAAACCCATGCTGGAGGTAAGGGTCTCACCCTTGGCAAACCGGTAGGCATCATCGGGTCCCAATTTGTTCCCGATCATTCCAGCGTCCGGCGAGAAAGACGTATGGACGTGGCAATCACCGAAATAAACCTGATTGGGAAAGTCCTGCTCGGGGTAGGGCGAGTATTCTCGATCACCTGGCACGAAGTCAGGCACCTCATATTGGGCGTACCCCGAAACGCATAGCGTTGAGATCAGAAAAGCTTCGGTGATTGCTGCCATCCAGGGGATCTGCAATCCGTGAATCAGAATTGGCAATCGATGGTTCATAGTCTGTCTCTATCAAAATGTCACTGGCTTGTCAGTTTGGCGTGTACCAGATTGGCGAGGTATAGGCACGTTCCTGAATGCTGGAGGGTACATCCTCTGGCAACTTGACACCGAGCACCTTAGCATCGTAAGTCGTCCAACGAGGAGTCGGAATTTCCAACACTCGCACGTAATAGAACGCTCTCTCTTGGGGAACATAGTCAGGATCACTCCAATAGGCTTGCAGAAATGGAGCGCCAATCGAGTTGGCGTATGTGGCTTCACTTACGTTAACGGTGTTACCCACAGCGGTTCTGCAACGACCGTCATCCCCGATCGTCCGATCACCTGAAACGGCCATATCGTAGATGCGCTCGTGCGTTTTGCCGTCGGTGTCCAGCCAACCCTTGATGATTTGCACACGATCGAGATTCGCACCGTCTGCGTCTCGAATGGCTCGCACTAGAAACGTAGGCGGATTAGCACTGTGCTTCAGATCGCCGCCCATCGGAACACCATGCTCGTAGCCGTATCTGGCGAAATCGGATCGACTTAGGTCACTCTCGACGAATTCGGAACCAGCAAACACGCGCACTTTGAGCCGGGTGCCCGTCGTCGCATAGACTTCTTTGCGAGCCATCGCATCCCACAGTGCTTCGCGAGTGTTTTCGCGTGCCCAGACAGCGGCCAAACCAGCCGCGTTGGCTTGGCGCGCGTAAATCTTGTTGTCGCTTTCTGACAATCTACCGATCACCGGTTCTTCGAAGCGGATCGAATCGGCCGTCGGTTCGAGGGCAGCGACTTTGCCAAAGAAGTTATCCTCCTGCGTCGTGGACAGGCCCGTGTGGCTATCGGTCGACCCGACCATTCCGAACTTGAAGGGGTTGGCACCGATCTTTGCGTCATAGGCGAGCCCCCTTTTGTAAGCCTCCCTCGTGTACTCGCGAGGAAGCATGTCCGGAGTCTTCGGCGCGGGTCCGAAGCTCCCTGCATCCCAAGTTTCAAAATCAGCGAACTCGTCTGTGGGCGAAAGTGCCGGGTGAGCTTCGCCGTCGCCTTTTGTCTGCGTAACCTCGTAGAGCGGCTCGAATTTCATCCGTCGCAGCGCGTATCGTTGATCCAAAGCCTTCTTGTCAGTCAGAGTGACGTCGTCAAACATCAGTCCGTTCGAGAGGTTGCCGTTGTGTGGAATTGCCAGGATTCGACCTGCGGTCGAGGTCTCGTACGCTTCCATCCAGTCCCAAAGTCTTTCGGGATCGGTGGTGTCGTATGCCGTAATGGGGAAGACTCGGCGAGCTCGCTCGGCACCATCTCGAAAAATGACCACGCGGTGCAAGTTGCTCCCCCCCGGTGCCGGAGTCCATTCGAAGCCGATGAAGGCGGTAAACGCTCCGGGAACGTTGTGTTTCTCGGCAGCTGCGATAACTCGCTCCCAGCTCGATTTACCGAAGTTGGTGTCTGTCAGCGGATCCTGTAACGCATTGAGCACAGTTTGATACTTATCTATTGCAGCGCGGGCGCTGTCTTGCGTGCCCTGCGCAAACAGCGCGGCCATTTCCCGGCCCCACTCATTCGCTAACAGCGATTCATCTTGCTCCGTGATGGCGACCGGGAGTCCGAGGTTTTCAGAGTGATCAGACACGACTAGGAAGTCGTAAGGGCGACCGAGCCGCACGGGAATCCCCGTGTTGGAAGTCACCTTCTCGCCCTTGGCGAATCGATACGCTCCGTCGGGGTCGATTGTTGTGCCCGACATTCCGGCGTCGGGCGAATAGCTGGTGTGCAGGTGGGTATCGCCAAAGAACACCTGATTGGGAAAATCTTGCTCCGGGTAAGGCGAGTACTCTCGCGTCCCAGGAACAACGGTCGGAAGGTCGTCCTGACATTGGGCAGGCAAGACCATTGAGAGCTGCACTATGAGAACACACGAGCTCGCCAAGCATAGCTTCATAGTAAACCACTTGATAAGGTACGCATCAAAAATCGTTCGAAGCGAGCGACTACCGCGGATGAACACGGACCAATTCGTCCGCAATGGGGCGGTATGCGTCGCTTGGCCCTCGAATAGAATCGCTGCAGACTAGACAGTATAGCACCGAGAAATCGCGGTCCTACGTAGTTTCCGCAAAACGGCGCAGTCTCTATACTGGGCCGCTCAGAGCACGGTTTGGCACGAGGTACTTCAATGGTTCCGATGCAGTTTTCTGATTTTGAGCCCTACTGCGACATGATCGCAAACGCGGACTTGCGCATGCGCGTGCTCGGATTGGAGAAGGCTCAGTATTCGATAATCCAGGCGCCTGTAGCACAACTGGGGCTGCAGTGGGCACAGGAGGGTTCAGGGCAACTAACGGAAGGAGTAACCGACCGTAACGCTTTTGGCTTCTTTATGCACTTGGACCCTCGGCCAATGCTGGTTAACGGCATGTCTGTAGACCCCGAGGCTATTGTCTTCTTTCCGCCGGGGTCGGAGTTTCGAAACGCCTGCACGCACGCAAACAGCTGGTTCTCAATTAGAGTTCCCATGGAAACTCTTGTTGAAACTGATGGTGAGGGTGCTCCAGAATTACTCGACTCGGTCAGTGTTGTTCAACCCAAGCCCGGCTTAGCGCGACAGCTTCGGACGATCGTCCCCAAGTACTTGAGCGCCCTTTGCAGTACCCCGTCACTTGCCGAATCGACTCTCGCCAATGAACGGCTTCAAGAACAGGTCATAGCGATTGCTCGCCAGGTGTGTGTGCGGTCGGCAGCCAACTCAGTCGAGTCGCATAGCACTTCCAAGAGGGTAGATTCGCATCACGAATGGATCGCTACCAAGGCTGCCGATCTCATCGAGAACTCCTTAGACCACTCGCAATCGGTGGCGGGAATTGCGCGAGCGCTTCAGGTTTCTGAACGCACACTCTTGACGGCGTTTCGATCACGTCTTGGGACCTCTCCTCGGCAGTTTATTCAATCGATGAGGCTCAATCGAGCTCGAGCATTGCTCCGCCGCGGCGACTATCCAGAGACTCTTGTGCAAGAGATCGCGGCGAAGTGCGGCTTCTGGGACTTCGGGCGATTCGCTGCCAAGTACAAGCGGCTGTTTGGCGAGTATCCTTCCGAAACAGCTTTGAAGGCCACGAGCTAGTCGTTGCGTCATTCTGAAGATGCTCGCATTGTCGCCGCCTAATACAGGCGGCACTCTGCACGTGGACACTCTCACGCCATTCTCGTCGTTTCTACATATGAGTGCATCCCCACCATGTAACACGGGGAAGAACGTGTCTTGGCGTTGGAGAGATTCAGAAATCTGTTCACAAGATCGCGGTGACTAACGTCACTCCGCAAAGCTCAGATAATGCGATCTTGCGCTTCCGTTGCACATCTGGGGTATTAGATCCAGAATTTGCATGATTTACATGAATATTCTCTGGAGAATACTTGCCAACCGGCAGCACGGCATTAGATTCGGCGCTGAAGAAGGACGGACTACCTTTGCTTGCCAAATTGCCTGCTTGTATCGAACGGAGGATATCATGGCCGAAGCTGACCTACGAGCACAGGTCGAGAAAGAAATCGCAACACTCCTCGAGCGGGCGGCCAGCTCGTCAGACAAGTGTTTGGTGGCCCAAGCGATCGCGCTACGGGACGACGATGTTTTGGAAAAACTGTTCGAGCGCTTGGATGCCGAGTGCTACGACTGGAGAGGCACCGTTTGCAAGTGCAGTGAGAATCTAGTCACTGTCGTATTCCGATTCGAACAGAAGCAGGATGCATTTTGTCTAGTTCCGGGAACGTTCGCAGCCGATGTTAGCCTTCGTCACTGTCAGGTCACTGGAATTGTCGACCCGTATGACGAAGATGCCGACGATCACTGCGGATGCAAGCCCGGCGGTGATTCCCAGTGCTCCAGCGGATGTGCTAGGGAAGAATGTTGCGGTAGCCATTCGCATTGCCCACCCGCGCAAGCTCAGTGCCCTGATACACTCTATCCGGGGTGTACTTGGGAACCTCAGTTGTGCCCGTGCGATCCACCCCCAACCAAAGGATATGCCATGACGACAACGACGACTTTGACTAGCTGCGGCTGCCAGATTCCTTCCGTAAATCTTCCCTGCCCTCCGACTCCTTATCCATCCCCCTACTGTTCGGCTCAGGTCTGTCAGCCAGCGACGACAACGACGACTCTAACTAGTTGCGGCTGCCCGGTACCTTCGGTAAATCTTCCTTGCCCGCCGACTCCCTATCCATCACCCATCTGTTCGACTCGAGCCAGTGAACCAGCAACAACAACGACGACTTTGACCAGTTGCGGCTGCCAGATACCTTCGGTAAACCTTTCCTGTCCGCCTACTCCCTACCCATCACCCATCTGTTCTGCTCAGGCCTGTGAGCCAGCAACGACAACGACGACTTTGACCAGTTGCGGCTGCCAGATACCTTCGGTAAATCTTCCTTGCCCGCCTACACCCTATCCATCGCCCATCTGTTCTGCTCAGGTCTGTCAGCCAGCGACGACAACGACGACTCTAACTAGTTGCGGCTGTCCGGTACCTTCGGTGAATCTCTCCTGCCCGCCAACTCCGTACCCATCGCCCATCTGTTCGTCGCAAGCGTGCCCGGCTCCGGTACCTGAACAAGCACGTGGTCCGTATTCACAACAACAAAACTGGTTTGGCATGTGATCAAGGCGAGGCCAAACGCTGCTGATAAAAGGTCGATTCTTGATGGCCATGCTACTGACAACCCCTGCAGCCATCTTTTCGTTCCTGGCAGAGCATTCTCTGGTATCTCGAGAACTAATTACAGATGGAGGCGTAACTGTCGAGCGCCTTGACGGGCGCAATCATAACTACCTGGTCAGCATACCGGAGAATCCGCCACTGTTTGTCAAGTCGCCTGCGACGACCGATGTGTTCAACATTGACACAATTCACCGAGAGGCGCTCTGCCTATGGCTGGGGTTACACACAGGGAACTTCGGTCAGCTTTCGAAGTTTACGCCCTCTCCGCTGCACTTCAGCTCCTTGACTGCAACTCTCGTTGTTCAAGGCGTGCAATCGGCACCACAGGCAACCCTGTCGGTGCTAGCTGATGCTGAGAAATGTCGGGCATTTGCTCGAGCAATTGCAACGTTGTTGGCAGGTCTTGAAGACCCTCGGACCGTCGAGAATCGCTCGTGGCCATATCAATTTCGTGAGGTGCGCCCGTGGATCTTGACGCTCCACGATCCTAGTATCTGCCCATACCGTCCGATGAACCAGGCAGACCGGTACGTCCTAGGCGTGCTGCGTTCTGCCCCCAGCATTCAAGCCCTTTCGCAATTGCTGAAAGGTTGGAGCTACAATGGTTTGATTCACGGCGACTTGAAGATTTCCAATGTGCTGTTTACCGACGACTTAACTCCAGAAGATCCCTTAGTCGTTGATTGGGAATTGGCTGGCATTGGAGATGTTGCGTGGGACCTTGCGTCTATCGTTCATTCCATTATTCACGTCGAGGTGGCCAGCAAGCATGGCACTCAGCAAGGTGGGGCGATTCCGGAAGTTCCCAATCTGCCCTGGACTTCAGTCTTCATTCGTGTCCTGCTTGATCAGTTCAAAGCTCGTTCTCGGCATGCGCTTAAGCGTCAATGGGAAGATCGCTTTGTCGCCTATGTCGGTGCAAAGCTGATCCAGGCTTGCCTCGAGGAAACTCGGTACTATTCGCAATTGCTCCCACATACATTGGCTGTCGCAAACTTTGCTCTGTTGCTGCTTTCTAGCCCTCACGCTCTTGGAAGCAGGATCGGTCATGGATGATTCACAAGATCTTCGTAACGATCAACAGCTCATTGCGTTCTTGCAAAGTGCCGAGCTGAGAGACACGATCAACTCTTGTCATCAAGAGAAGCGGGGCCTACCACAGTCGGCAACCGCCGGTCCCTCATCCGTACTTGTAAGCTACATCTATACAAATCTGTACTGCCGTAGATTCGATGCAAGCACCGATTCGGTGCGCTCGGCTGATGCGTCAAGGCCGTTGGCAAATCGCCCGAATGAAGAGCGAGTTGAGGAATGGAGTAACGGCTGGACTCTGCTTGGATACGACGACAACGGCTACATGCGATTGGAAAAGAATCGAGTTGAACGAATAGCGCACCCTGCGCTGGTAAAGCAAGAGAAGCACAGCGATGGTCGTTACTTGGTGTGTAAGGCTCGTGTCGACAAGGACGGTTTTTATCACTACGTGAGCGACTGTACCCATGACCCAACGTTTGTTGCATCCGACCGCGTGTACATCAATCTCAAGAATCCGATCAACGATGCGAGAAGAGCAATCGCCACACTTTGCGACGCATACCATGTTCCGTATCGGCTGAAAGCAGCTGCATACGATATGGGTGAGCAACGACGCGACAACTGTGTTCTCTATCTCGACAACGGATCTCCCTCTTTTGTGTGTAGACTGCTTGTCAACGAGTTAGGCGGAGGGCGCTTTCAGACGAATGCAGATATACCGTTGTTCACGCTTGGTGTTGAGACTGGTCTGGCGTATGCCAAAGACCCTTTGAACGGCGAGAGCTTCGGCTGGAACCGGTGTAAACTTCTTGCTACCGCGATACTCATCGGCGGGGCTGGCGCGAATAAGAGTCTTCCAGATCCAAACGAAGTACTAGAGGAGCTTGAACACCTTGGCGTAGATCTGAATCGCCCCTACTTGATGCCCGGTTGCTCACCCGATTTATGGGCACCGTTGGTAGCATGAGAGATCCTGATGGGCACACCGAATAATCTACTAGACGTTGCCCAGCGAGCTGGTGCCAAGCTTTGCCGCGATGCGATTTGGCATGACGGCAGATGTAACTGGATCGGTGCGACCTATGAACCCCGAGAGCCAACGCCCAAAAAGCTCCACAGAACTCTTGGTCCCGATCTCTATGATGGGACAGCCGGGGTTGGGTTCTTTCTAGCCGCACTCTATTCAGTTATAGACGACGAGATATTCAGGATGACTGCCATCGGAGCAGTGCAGCACGCAATCAGCCAGAAACGCTCCCTGCTTGCCGACAATCGGAGTAGTCTCTATCTGGGTGAGATTGGAATTGCGTTCAGTGCCATGGTCGTCGCGGAGCTCTGTTCTGCGAATCATCTCAGACGTGATATCGGTGACTTGCTTGCTGATGTAGAACAGCTTGACCCAGCTACACAGCAAAGCGACGTTGTTGCAGGTATGGCAAGCGGCGTCTCTGCCTTGCTCCTACTTGCCGAACACTATGCGCTACCGAATTTAGCAAACACTGCAGTTCGATTCGGACGAGAGCTATTGGGCAGAGCGATCAGATCAGATGCCGGGTGTAGCTGGAGTACGGTACCAGGTTCTGATACTCACATTGCCGGATACGGCCATGGCGCGTCGGGTATTTTGGTCGCCTTAATGGAACTATACAGTGTTTCAAACATCGATGAGTTCTTAGTCACTGCATGCGAAGCCCGCAAGTTTGAAGAAAGCTGCTTCGATCAGCATGCGCAGAATTGGCGCGACTTGCGGCCCTTCGTTCCAGAAGATCACGCGGCGGGCAACACTTCCTGGTGCAACGGTTCGGGAGGCATCTGGCTCTCGCGGCTGCGGGCGTCGAGGATCCACGAGGAAGAATGGTGGCAGCAAGAAGCCAAGATTGCCCAAGGTACCACTATGAACCATGTCTCACAGTTCTTGTCGGGAGGAACTTCGAACCTTTCCCTCTGCCACGGCGTTTCAGGCAGCATGGATGCAGCGATGGTTGCCATTGAACACGAGCAAGCGGACGTCTCGCCAATTGTTGAAAACTTCTTCAGGTGCCTGCCAGACATAGTCAACCGAGATGGTTGGACAAGTGGGCTCCTTGACGGTGAGGAAGTGCCGGGGTTGTTTCTTGGCGTATCGGGTGTCGGGTATACGTGTCTTCGCTACGCATATCCCGATAACTTTCCCTCGATCCTACTGTTGAGGCCAGATCGCCGCATAACCGCGCCGTCCGGAGTTACTTACGAGACAACGGCACGGTAATCAGGAGATCAATGCTCTTCGACGTTGGCTAGTAATGGCAAGAGTGGCTGCACAATACACGAGAAAGAGATTCGGCTCGGGAATGGCATTGATTTGGATGGCGTTTTCGAAGCTCGACGTAAACCATGGACCCACACTCGTTGGATCAAGATCCTGGGCTTGACCGTCGCCGACGGAATCGGCGCTGTGGACCCAGCTGACCTGCGTGCCATCTGCCGCGCTCTTCCAGCTGTTCTCCATCAGTGCAATCCAATACGTCCCCGGGGCTGTGGGTAGGTCGCCACTTAAGGAAAAGTCGAACCGGAACATATCTCCACCAAAAGCGATCCCTACATCAACACCCACGGCAGTGGGCACAAAGCCCACTTCGAACACGGCCGCATCGCCGCTTGCAGGTTCGCCACCGGCATCCGCCAAGATGGCCCAACTGAACCCTGTCGCCATGTTCTCAAAAACTCCATCGTCAGTTCCCAAGTCGGTTAGCCATACTGACACCGAGGCGTTTTGGAGCGTAACTGCTGATGGAAGTTGAAAATCGTTCGCGCGAATTCTATTGAGCCCACTTTGGCCAAAAGGATCTGGAGATTGATCAACAACTAGAACGGCACAGGCGGTGTTTGGCAGAGATAGAAAAAAGCAGAGGCAAACAAGGTATCGGTTGATCATTTTCTAATCTCACTATGGTTGGAAATGCGACTGTGGGTATTCAGCAGAAAATCTAAAACAACCTACAGGCCATCAAAAAGCCGGGCACCTCTTTGGCGAGTACACGCACGAAGAGTTTCTGCACATCGGATTGTAACAGCAGACATAAAGAACAAAAACGCAATTCTATGGCGTATGCGGAAATCCCTTCCTTACACCAGCCAGCATGAATAGGCCGATACCCATTGTCGTCAATGCGCTTGGTTCTGGGACGCCGTAGGTAACCACCATGAACGCGGCTTGACCTTCGCTCGTAAACGTCGCGAAGTCGGTTGGATTCGACGACCACAATTAAGAGTACGGCAGCATGACACTGGTCGGTCGAACCGCCTTCCATTCGACTGTCGCCGAAGCCTCAGTCGTCACGGTGGTACGGGAGCACGTCGACCAGCCGCAGGTTCAGCAAGAACCCGCTTCGGGGTTTGCGGAACATCAAGCGCACATTGGGTTCTATGGTCCTCGCGGAGTGCGCAGCAGTTCCGCGGGCGGCTCATTTCTTCTAAGAATTAGGTCTAAACAACTGTCTAGCGCCGAGACCTACCGGTTCTTGATGCCAGAACGCACGCCGCGATGGCAGCGATCGCGATGGCGCTCGGCTCCGGGATCACGAGTGGGTCGAGGTACGCCACCCATCCCTCGTAGTTACCGTCGGGATTGATCCCTGTCGCGATGATGGCGCATGCGGCGCCAGAACACGCCAGCGGCGAACCACAACCGCTGCCATGCCCAGAAGGACGAGCGTGGCGGTCCGCGGCTCCGGGATGATTGTCGAAAACAGGTGGGCCTGGCCTGCCCAGTGGTTCAGTGTACTGTCGCGCTCAGCACCAATCAGCGCGTTGCTACTCGAAAGCGCGACGGCTCCTCCGAAGAACTCGCCACCAACGACGTTCGATGGGGTCGGGTCATCGTAAGCATTCATCAACCCACCTGATTCAATATCGTAGAGATAGGCGCCGCCAGAAGGAGAGTCATTAACACGCGCTCTCCTCGCGCCGATCAATAGTTGTTCGTTCGCAAGCGCGACAGATTCCCCAAAACGCGAACCTGTCAACATTGTCGGATCATCAAAAGCGTGAAGTAATTCGCCCGTCGTGACGTTGAACAAGTACGCCCGGCCTAGCACGCTACCAAGCAGCCCGGGATCGCCGACAAGGGCATATTCGCCCAATAGCGCTACTGATTGTCCAAAGGCATTACCTGGAGACGGTTTCGGGCTCTCGAATGTATGAACGAAATTCCCGGTTGCCAAATCAAATAGGTGGGCTTGACCACCCCCGTCACCGTCGTTGACATAGTCGCCTACTAGCGCATAGTCGCCAGAAATCGCTACAGAGTCGCCGAAGCGATCTCCACCCCCAGGCTCGTTCTGCGGCGTTGGATCTTCGAACGAGTGCAAGTAATTACCGGTTATCACATCAAAGACATGGGCTTGCCCATCCAACTCGAAGTCACGACCGCTGTCGCGGTCTCCCCCCACTACAGCGTACTTGTTCGAGAGCGCCACCGCACGACCAAAGAACATCGTTCCGGTCGAGGTTGTGGGATCGTCGAATGTGTGTAGCAAATCGCCAGTGCCCGAGTCGAACAGGTGAGCCTGTCCGGGTCTGAATCCGCTAGTTGGATGTCCGACCAACAGATAGTCCTGGTAAATCGCCACTGCTTGACCGAAACGGCTAGGCGGCGACGGACCTGGCGCATTGAGCGTGCGGAGCAGTTCACCTGAGTTCGGATCAAATAGGTGAGCTAATCCATCTCCGTCCTCGAGATCGTGGCCGTATTCACCAACCACCGCGTAGTCCTCCGACAAGGCGACGGCAGACCCAAAGAAGTCATTACTTGTCGGTGACGGATCATCGAAGTTATGCAGCAGTGGAAACTGTTGTCCGAGCGCCGGCGCTGATAGTAGCAGGGCCACCAGAAATGGTCTCGCCGCCATCATCGGTGCCCACAACGCGGCCCTTGTGAATCGAGCCCCGCCCAAGGCGACCAGAATCGCCGCGATCGCCAACAGCGCAGCGGTAGGTTCGAGAATCTCGACCGGACCAATGCACCCGTCGCTTCCCAAGAGTCCTAGCGGGATGAATTCCGCCGCGAAGGATAGTGGGCATGACGAACCAAGAAACAACAAAGCTGCGGCGGAGGCGAGTAATGGCTGGAAACAGGAGTGATACTTACGCATGGTTTGTCCTCTCTGGGGCAAGGGATTTATTCTTCGTTACGAGCTTGCCGGATGTCGTGTTGTGAAGGTGCCAGCTGATACTGTGCCAATAAAAGAGCCAATCTCATTGCGAATGTTGCCCCTGTTGAGGCTCTTCACTATCGTCTGTCGTGCGCTCCGGAAGGTCGCCTGATTCCATCGAAGGACCCGCCTGCAGAGCGGCCTTGTAGGGAGCGGATTGAGCCGCCTTACGACGTCGTTTTGCCGCCAACGCTGCGGCGGCCCTTTTCTCGAGTCGGAGGAGATCGGGGTCTTCGCATTGGTCGCCCATGAGGGCGACCCCCTTCTCATAGCCCACTTCGGCGAATTCGATTGGACCTCCACCGTTCGCAATTCCGATGCAGCGCCAGAAGTACATCCGCGCCCGATCGGTTGTTTCGGTGACCCGCCCGATCCCCCTCCACGACACATGGTTCAGTCCGGCCCAATCGTGGACTTTGTAAGCGGTTTCTCCGGCTTCAAGAAGTAACTGATCGCCCCTTCCTGGTTCCATGCGGTGGAGAGTAACGCCCAGCTCGGCCGCGAGGTGTATCGTCTCCTTATGGCTGTCACCAAGTCGCTGAGTGTATTTCGCGAGTAGTTGCTGCTGCATATTTCTCGCCTCCTCCAGCATTTCGCGGTCTTCGAAAGATGCTCCGACTTTGGACAATGCCTCTGCGAGCACGCATTCGCAATTCAGCGTTTTGGTGCTATCTGCGCCGAAGACTCGCGCGTGGCTAGAATACGCGTCGCGAAGGATGTCGATGGAGTCGTAGATCTCTCGAGGGACGTCATCAGCCAACCCACGTACGTTGGGCAGTTGAGCGGCATGGAACAATGTTGACCCCAGCAGAAACTGGGCAGAGAGCGTAGTTGGATGGTCTTCACCTTCGATGCTTCGCAACCGCGGGTAAACATCTTGCAAGACCCTCGCTGCGTCACCATATCGGCCTATCTTAATTAGTTCTTCTGCAAACGCTGCCAACACGCGGCTGCCCGAGTTTGCCTTTTCGTCGCTGTTGGCTTCCACCTCGCGCATCCATTTGATGACAAAGTCGATCAAGATTTGGCCAGTGAATGCCGTAGATGCAGCCTGTTCCGCTTTGTCCTCTGCGAGCCGTTGACGCTCTTCAGCGAGTTTTCGTAGCCTCTCGGCTTCTTGCAGTGCTACAGCCTTTGCATCGCGTTCCGCGGCCACCTGCAGTGCCTGCCAGCCGGTCCCAACCACGCCAAGTAGCAGAGCCAGAGCCACGCAAGCCGCTGTGGAGATTGCGACCTTGTGTCGCCGCATTAGTTTTCTCGTTCGATAGGCCCACGACGGCGGGCAAGCTTCTACTGGATCACCCTTAAGATGACGCTCTACGTCTGCCGCCAGCGCGCTCGCTGACTCGTAGCGCCGGTTGCGATCAATCTCAAGCGCCTTCATTGTCAACCAGTCAAGCTCTCCCCGGACCGAGGCGGTCAGCGAACGATTGTCGGATGCGCGCTCCTCGGAAACCGTGCTGAGCAAAGCGACTTCCATTGTGTCGAGCTTCGCGCTCGGCTGAGGGCGTTCATCCTCACGGATGATACGACGCATCTCGTCGAAGCCCGCTCGCTTGAGCATCTTGGAGTCGAACGGGGTGCAACCGGTCAACAACTCATAGAGAATCACGCCAAGTGAATAGACGTCGCTACGTGTGTCGACATCGACCACGCCGAGTTCTGCCTGCTCCGGGCTCATATACAGCGGCGTGCCGACGAGTTGAGAGAACTGCGTGTAGACGGTCTCATCCGTCAGTTTTTGACTGATCGCCTTAACCACGCCAAAGTCGATTACTTTCGGTACGGCAACGTCATCAATCCGCGGCACCAGGACATTTGATGGTTTGAGATCCCGATGAATCACACCCTTCTGATGGGCATGTTGCACGGCTCGGCAGACGAGTTGAAAGAGTTCGAGCCGCTGCCGAGTCGTGAGCTGATGCTTGTCACAGTAGTCTGTGATCGGCAGACCTTGCACCAGTTCCATTACAAAGTAGGGTTGGTCTGTCTCCGTTGCACCACCGTCGAACACACGGGCGATATTGGGGTGGTCCATCATCGCCAGGGCTTGACGTTCTGCCTCGAAGCGTGCCACGACATCGCGGCTCGCCATACCGGGCTTGATGAGCTTCAGGGCGACTTTACGCCTGACCGGTTCGGACTGCTCCGCGACGTAGACGACGCCCATGCCGCCCTCGCCGATCTGCTCGCGCAACTTGTAGGGGCCGATCTGAGCGCCGAGGGGCAGCGTGGCTGATGAATAGGCGACCGTCACGTCGCCGCCAATCGGTCGATCGAGAAAGCAACTTGCATCGTCGGCTTGATCAGTAAGCAGGTCCTCCACCGATTGCAGTAACTGCGCATCGCCGCCACACGCCTCCCGGAGGTACGCATCCCGGTCTCGTGGGTCTTCCCGTTGCAGGGCCTCGATGAAGATTTCTCGTTCTTTCATGATCTTTGAGCCGCGTTGAAAAGCTCACTCCAACAGACAGTGCGAAATCTGGCGATCGATTGCGCAACAAATTCCAGAAAAACGGACGAAGCCTCAGGTTGGCGCTAGAATTCGCCCATCTTCCGTCGCAACCACGACCTGGCAAACTTCCAGATATAGTCCGCTTTTCGGGGGGAAATCGCCAGCGTAGCGGCCGCTTCCTTGTTGGTTAGTCCTGCGAAGAAACGGAGTTTCACCAGTTCGGCAGCCTCGGCATCTTCGGCCGCCAGCAAGTCGAGAGCTTCATCCAGCGCGACCAAGTTCTCGTCTTCCTCGGGCCCCTGCAGCTGGGAACCGGTTATATCGCGCCGCTGCAGATTGCCTCCGTGCTTAGCGGTGGAGCGTCTCCTTGCATTTTCAACAAGAATCCGCCGCATGGCCTCCGCCGCCGCGGCAAAGAAATGCCCACGGCTGTTCCAGTTCTGCTGCGCGTCGACATGCACCAGTCTCAAGTAGGCTTCGTGAACCAGCGCGGTCCCCTGCAGCGTTTGCCCAGGCTTTTCCTGTGCCATCTTGGCGGCAGCCAGCTTGCGCAACTCGTCATAGACCAACGGCAGAAGTTGCTCAGAGGCTTGAACGTCCCCATGCTCGATCTGTGACAAGATTTGAGTGACGTCGGACATGCGAGTGATTGTAGCATGGCGTTGCCCGACGTGACGGTTCAGTGAGTCTGGCGGCTCGGAAGTGAGGTTCCACGGCGGTGTAGGAACCCGTCGGATCAGAATCGCGAATTAGCACTTGCAAAACCTCACACTAGTCCGGCTGCGATGCGCGCGGCACCGGTTGAAGCTTCGCGGTGCTGGGCTTGGCTGATCTCGATGCCTAGTCTGTTCTGCCGAATCTGCGTCCATGCTTCGTTGCTCGCACCGCCCCCTGCGGTGTAGACCGTGCGAACGGCCGGTGCACCGGCTTGCCGTAAGGTTTCATAGGCCAAGTGTTCGATCTCGGCGATGCCTTCGAGCATGGCTTGAAAAAAACGAACATCGTCGTCGGGCCGTGGCGTGAGTCTTGGCGGAAGGTTGGGGTCGTTGATGGGGAATCTTTCGCCGGGAGTCTTCAGCGGATAGTACGACAGGCTGGTCGGCCGATCGGGTTTAAGCTTTGGGGTCATCTGCTCCATCTGCTCGGCGGAGAAGTGATCAAGCAACACTCCGCCGCCGCTGTTGGATGCGCCACCGGGGAGCCACATGTCTTTGATGCGATGGCTGTAGACACCACGGTCGGGGTCGAAAATCGGCTGATCCGATAATAGTTTGACCGCTAGGGTCGTCCCGAGTGACGTCATGCCCTCGCCCACTCGCGCAGCCCCCGAAGCGAGAAATGCCGCGTTGCTGTCGGTAACTCCCGCGACAACTTTGGTGTCACCTGAGAGACCAAACACACGGGCGACCTCGGGATCGACTTCGCCGAACACCTCGCCAACCGGACGCACATCGGGCAGGAGATCCATTCGCGCCCCAGTGTTTTCGATCCAGTCAGGCCACCGACGGGCGTGGACATCGTAGCCGGTTTTCAGGGCGTTGGTTTCATCCGAACAGCCGCCTTGCTGCATCAGCTTCGCGGCGATCCAGTCAGCTTGGTGCAGGGCGTAACGCGCTTGCGATGTGTCGGCTTGCTGTTGGAGAAACAGCAAGCGCGCCAGGCCTGATCCCGAACCGCGAGCAATGGAAGTGGTCGGCGCGAACTGATCGATGATCTCACTCTCATGATGGAACCCACCTGAGTTGTACATGTATCCAGGCGTTAGCGGATTCAAGTCCGCATCCGTCAACAGCATGGTGCCCGAGGTCCCGTCCACGCTCAGAGCTTTGATGTCCGACATCGCGTGGCGCTGCGCTTCGAGCGACTGCTGTTGCTGGTGAAGACACTCGGTCACCGCATTCCACCAGATGGCGGCGTCCTGGCGGGGACGGCCGTCGACGACCTCTGGCGCGGGCATCTTGACCGACGCGGCAGCGACTTCATTGCCAGTCGCGTCGATGACGGAAGTGCGTACGCCGGAGGTACCAATGTCGATCCCGAGGTAGAGAGCCATGTTCAGTTCTCCGCCAACGCCTGCCGGTATTTCTCGGCGTCCCAATTGAGCAACTCGGCTTCCGCCTCACGGCCGATCGGAACAAGATCCCAGTCTGCCGGCACGCGTCCGAGCACGTCGAAAACGCATTGCAGCATCGCGTGATGCGCCGGCGTCGCGTCGCGCTTCATGTAAACTCCCTGACCTTTGACGATCACCGCGGGCACTGGCAGTTCTTTCACCTCATCCGGGAATGACTCGGGAGAGACTGCAGGCAAACCCGGGCCGAGAAACACGACATGGTCGGGATAGTACGTGCCCGACGATGCGCGTCGTAGCAGTTCCGGATCGGTGGCCAGTGCCTGAAACTTTGGAAGCCGCTGCCATGTCGCGTCAAAATCTTCGGAGGGCGCGTCGGCAACTTCCTGCAATATTGGCAAATCGAGGCGCGTTTCGACGTCGTTGATCATTGCCGCAATGTCATCGAGATCATCGCCGACGATAATTACGCCATGGTTGGCCAGCACGATGACATCAGCCGGCTGGTCGGCGATTGCTTCACGAATCGCGCGGGTGAGAGGTACGCCGGGCTTGCAGTAGGGCACCCAAGCCCAATCGAGGCCTTGGAGTTTCTCTTGCAAGAACGTTCTGCCCTGAGCCGCGATGGCGTGGCAGATGACTCCGACAGAGTGGAAGTGGAAGACGTAGGTGGCATCGAACAACGCGTGGAACGTCGTTTCGATGGACGGCCGTAAACCACAGGACGGATCGATTAGCGTGCCGCGGCAGTCGCCCGGCCCGTTGTCGATTTCGTGGCGGGCTTTGTCGAGGTCGACCGCCACGAAAATGTCTTTCTCCAGTGTTTGAGCCAGCTCCGTGCCGGAGGCTTTGATCCACATTTCCTGGTCGCCGGTTTTGATGGACGTGTTGCCGCCGGCGCCCTGCACCAGCAACGGGTCAGCACCGATCCGATGCGACAGTTCAAGAAAGGCCTGTGGTAATGGCATGAAGAGCTCCGGTTAGGCGAACAATGGAAGGCTGTAATGGGGCGACTCCACGCCCTTCTGTTTCACAAGTTCTTCCGTGGTCGCTGTAAGTTGGCTCACGCCTTCCGAGCCGTCAAAGGCATCGGCGTGAATCCCGCCGCGAATCCAGGCGGCGCGAAACCCGGCACGCATAGCGCCGGCGATGTCGTGTTCGAGGCTGTCGCCAACCATCAGATAGCGAGATGGCATTATGTCTGCATAGCAACGCATCACCGCTTCGTAGACCGGCGGATAGGGCTTGCCATACCAGATGACTTGCCCACCCATTGCTGCGAATCGATCGGCCAACGCACCGGGCGAGATGACCAGACCGCCTGCGCGAGGCGACGTTTTGTCGGGGTTGGAACAGACCAGCGGGATGTTCCAAGCGATGGCCTGTTGGAACGTGCCGTCGTGCACATCGGGGGAAGATCCGTCCGGCAGTCCCATGAGCATGATGCAGTCGACACGGTCGTCGCAGGTGTGAGTGATCTGAATCGATTCCGCGTCACCGCGCCAGGCTTCGGCGTCGCCGCTGCGGCCGCAGATGGGGAAGATCGTGCGTGGAGTCTTGCCGTTAATGATCAAACGGCTGGCCAACAGATCGTCGCGGAGTGCTTCGCCCGACGTGACCACGTCGGAAACGTGCCCCGTAGGCAGCCCAAAGTCGGCGATGCGTTGGCGGTTGAGTTCCGCTCGCTTGCCGGAATTGGAGAGGATCACGACGTGCTTGCCTTGTTCCTGGAGCATGGTGATCGCCCCGGCAGCGTGCGGATACGGCACTGACCCGTTGTGCAGCACTCCCCATTGGTCGAGCACCGCGACGTCGAACGTGTCGAGGATCTCGCCGATGCTCTGAATAAACCGAGTCAAAAGTAATCCCTAAGAAAAGTGCTAATCTCAACCGACTTGAGACGATGCTGGACGTCGTAGACGTGAAGAATAGCGCGGAGTTGGTCTGGCGTCTAGACCTGCGTTCGCCGCGGGTCATCCTGCTGACAGTCGCGCGACGGATTCATCGACAATGGACGAATGACCAGGCACCCAAATGCTAACGACCACGACTCCGGCGATTGCGCCTTAGCCGCCGACGCACACGTCCAACGCGGCGGATTTCGTATTGCACAACGAAGAAAACTCTTTTTCGTCGAGCAAAAGGGTGCGTCGCACCGCTTGTTTTTCCGCTTCTGACCGCCAATTAGCGCAAGCAAAACTCATGGAGTTGCACTGGGTCGCGAGCACTCTCGCCATCGCTCGCAGAGCTGGCCAGCCACATTCTACTCGACAGAGTGGCCCAATTTCATCAGTTTTCTTCGAGCACATGCCGCAGCGAATCGATGGTCATCGCAGACTGGACCCGTCGGATCGGTCGTCTCGCAAGTCGAGAGCCGAGTGAATTGTTGGGCTACCGGCTCAATCGTAGCGAACATTAGGTTGTCCAAATGCGCCGATGAACAGAAGCAAGATGTAGAGAACAGGAATGCAATACAAGACCACGGTCTTTATTTGTAGCTTCCACAATTGAGCGATACGTGGGACGAAGAAAATGCAGGCTGACAGCAAAATCGGTAGGCTGATCACCATTGGGGCAAAGTTATAGTCGTTAATGTCTAGAGACCAAATTGAGAACGAGCAACTCGTGCGCCGAGGCCAGTAGCTGTATGTGACGATTCCTTGCGATGAGAAGTAAAAGACCACTGCAACGAGCAAGTAAGCACAGACCCTCAGCGGCCTTTCGTCATTCGGCTTGTTCAGAGGCACGGACACGACGCAGACCTTCAGGTTTCGACAAGCTACTTTCTCTATTTCCTATCATTACATGTTATGTCCTGTGGGTGCTGTCAACAAGCATAGACTGTGCCGATGTCTGTCCGCTGCGGGCCCCTTCGAGTTTCCAAACCGCGCGATTGACACAGGCGTTCACTGGATGGTTCCTGCCCATTTGCGCCCAACCTGGAATTGAACCTTACTCAGGGTGAATTTGGCCTACAGCCAACCATCCCTGCGCCAACCTTACCTATGGCGTTGCCATAGGCTACGGTGAAAAATGGCCGTCGGCCAAAGTCGAGAGCTACCGAATCGCTCTTAGTTCGTTCCCTTCCAGCCGCGCGACGCGATTCTGGGTGCCACTGTCCGGCTTGTCCGGCAGTGCGAATCGCTAGTTGGCTACGTTTCTCGATCAGCACTTGAAATCCTCATGGCAGTCACTTGGGCGGAATGCCTAGCTCATCATGTGCTAGGAAACTATATTGAATTCGCCTAAAGCAGGTGTGTTTTATTGGATGTGCATCACCCGCTAGCTGTTCTGTATCAAGAAGCACTATGAACGCTATGGCCGACCAACTAGATAACTTGGGAACCCAACTTTGGAACTGCGAACACGCATTCTCTAATCTCTGCCCAAAACAGTGGTCTGACCTGACTCCAACCGACACACCTCGCGTCCGATTCTGTGATGCATGCTCTCAGAACGTTACGTACTGCACAACACCAGAAGAGTTCGTGCAGCTTGGTAACGCCGGTCAATGTGTTGCTGTGCCCGATCAACATACACCTGACTCCCTTCAACGCATGCTTTTGGGAAGACCATCCGCGAATTCGGTGAAGTCCCATCGCGAACGGCAAGAGCGCACAGCGAATTGGTGGCACGATGTGATTGATTTAGGCCCAAAGTTTGGCAGCGAATCGCTCGCCGAGATTTCTCGACTTTCGCAGATCCAACTCTTGGGTAGCCAAGGGCTCTCTGAGGCTCATCGTGAATACCTCGTCAGACTGAAGAATGCGATATCGGACGGGCCCGAATCGCTCTATCGGCACGTTCGAATCAAAGCTAACGGCAAACGGGACAATCAGCAGAACATCTTCCGCGTGCTAAGATACCACTTTGATCTCTCGTATCGCGAGTGCAAAGAGCTGGCCGACCGGGTTGAAGCGTCCGATGCACGGTAGCCGCAGCCGACGAGCAAGCCAAATGAACGAACCGATGGCAAAGAGGAACAAGTCATTCAACCCTTAGTTCTTGTGTTGATCTTTGTTGGCCTGAATGGCCTTGCTGGATTCCTATTTCATCGACGTTGGCCAAACCTTTGGACAGCGTCTTTGCTTGCAACCCTCGTTGTGAGCGGGCTATGGATTAGCGGGTTGTATGTGCTGATATTGACAACCGTTTCTAAGGACGTGAGGCTTCCGTCGCTCGAACAGATTCTCTTATGTTTGTCGTTGGCCTGGACGTCAGCGACAGTTGGCTGTATTGGACAGGCAATCGTTGGCAGGGCGCGACCAGATTCCAACTCAATCGATGTCAAACCTAGACAGCGGCGTAATTGGCGTTCTGTCACCGTCTCACTCTTCGTCATCGGTATTTTGAGTTGGCTTGGACTCAGGATACACACCCTCCGTTCGGAGGCTCTGATTGCAGAGTCCATAGAAGAGAAAGGTGGCCATGCTTTCTATGGAGATGAGGTTGACGGCGGACAAAGAGTACTATTGTTTTCACGCTTGAATGCGGTCGCGTATTACGCTGGTTCTCGTGTCACCGACAACGACATCACGATGTTACAAGAGCTATCGGCACTCAATGAACTGTTCTTTGGTCATGTGCCAATTACCGACCAAGGGCTGGAGCGGATTGGCTTACTTACGAATCTTAAGACACTTGAACTAAAGGCGACTCAAATTACTGACGCTGGACTTGTTCATTTAAGTCACCTCAAGAATCTGACCTATCTTGACCTCAAAGATAACAAGATCTCAAAAGCCGCAATTGAATCACTCCAGTTAGAATTACCGAACTGCAAGATCGAGTATTAGGCTCGAAGAATCTTACTATGCGGAGGACCCAAAAGTTGAGGCACTTTGTGGCAGTTCCAAATCCTCAACCGATCAACCTCAACATCGAGTCGCGACATCCGGCAGGTTCCAAACGCGGAGGGATTCGCCGAGCTAGGACCTGCTCTATCGGATTCGACAACAGCAGGTTCGCTTCGCCGCACGCAACTCAGACTTGAATATCCTGTGAAGCGCAGCGTGACCGGCTCCCTCTCCCAAGTCACCCGAGACATCCGACGGGTCCGATTAAGCATACTCGAATCGTGTTTCTTGGGAGAGGGGGCCGGTAACGCGTCGTTTCCATGTAAATTCTTGACAGCCGATTCCACAATCGGTGGGACTTGCCGAATCCATAAAACGCTCGACTCGCACAGGCCGCGTTCTGCGGAACGACTTCACATCTCTCTGCCCGTGGGAATTTCTGCGAGGCACTGACTCGCTGCAGAAATTGCTCGAAGAAAACTGATGAAATTGGGCCACGAGTTCGAGTAAAATGCGGTTTGCGCTCCAGGGTCGAAAGCACCATAAGGAGCCTCCGCGTGAGTCGCGGTGCCAGGTAGACATCCAGGGAAATGGAATTCGGCCGAATGGCGAATTTTCGGACACGAGGAAGGCGCGGAGTTTTCTTCCTAAACCCTGCGATGCCATGAAGTTAGCACTCGACCGGTGATTGTTTTTCCAACACGAAGCGGAGGGAAAGTCCTAAAAAGACATCTGGTTGGAGTGTATGTGGTGCACGTAAAGCCCCGTGGTGTAGGGAGATAGGTAAATTGCAACGTCGAGAATCCGGCGGAGTTTTCGGGCGCGCGTTGCGGTGTCCGCGCGCGTTGCATAACTCCAATCGGGGGGGGCGTTCGGCAAGATCAGCGGTCGCGCCAGAAGGCGGGGATCACCAGAACCAACACGGCGAACAACTCCAAGCGTCCCAGCATCATCAGGAACGTGAACAGCAGCTTGGATGGCGCCGAAAACGCCGCGTAGTTTTGCGTCGCGCCGACGATGCCCAGACCGGGGCCGATGTTGTGCAGCGTGGCCGCCACAGCGCTGGATGAATCAATGAGTTTGTTCGCCACTGGCTGCGGTGGAGTGGAATTCGCCCAGGTCGAATCAGGTTCAATTCCAACCAGGAGCTGCGTGCTCAGTGAGAAAATCAACGCCACCAAACCAAAGTACAGCAAGATGTTCCGCGCCACGTCAGAATCAACAATCGACTCGCCGCCCAACCGTATATGACGCACCACCGACGGGTGATACGAATGCTCAATCCCCAGACGGAGAATCTTGACGAACAGAATATGCCGAATCACCTTCATTCCACCGCCGGTGCTGCCAGCGCACCCGCCCACAAACATCAACACCAGCAGCAACGCACGACTGAAGTTGTGCCACTGATCGAAGTCGGCCGTACCGAAACCGGTCGTCGTGAGGATCGAAACAACTTGAAACAGCCCATCACGAAATGCATGTTCGTAGTCGCCCCCTGGGGGCAACAAGCTATCGGCGTCGCGCTCGTTGTTGACCCATGTACCAAAGATGAGCACCAGCAGCGTGCAAATCACGATGATGCCGATATACACCCGCCACTCGGGGTCTTTCAGCAACGCCAACGGTTTGCCGAGCAACGTCAGATACATGAGCGTAAAGTTGGTGCCGGCCAGGATCATGAACAGAATGACTGTGTACTCGATCAGCGCCGACTCGAATTCGCCCAATTTTTCGAAACCGCCCAAGCTGCTGTTGAGAGTGCTGAATCCGCCGGTCGCCATGGTGCCAAAGGCATGGCAGATCGCCTCGAACCAGGTCATGCCTTCCAGTTTCAACAACACGGCCAAAATCACGTTCAGCCCGCAGTAGATTGCCGCGAAGATCCATGCGGTATGCTGCATCCGCTCGTGCGAACCTTCCTTGCTCGGCCCCGGCATCTCGGCGCGCATCAGCGCCTTACCGGCGGAACCTTGCCCCAGCACCGCGACGAACAGCACGATGATGCCCAATCCACCGAGAAAGTGGGTGCTCGATCGCCAAAACAGAATGCAGCGCGGGACCCAGGCTTCGTTCTCGATGTCGGTCAGCACGGTCGCGCCGGTCGTACTAAACCCCGATTGGCTTTCGAACAGGCTTTCCGCAATGCCCATCGAAACCGGGCGGCCGCTGGCGTCTTGCGTGTACTTCACTCCGGCGAACTTGTAAGGCATGGCGCCCAGGATGGTCGCGAGGACCCAACTCAGCCCCACGATGGCCATGGCTTCTTTGCGATAGAGCGTTTCGGGTGCGCCGCGGCCGAAGTGACGCAGCAGAATCCCCACGAACAGACTCACGACGATCGAAGTGACCAGCGCGCCGAAGCCGCTGACTTCAAACTTCTCTTGCCCGCCGATGTTCGGCCAAGCAGCAGGCAAGCTGAATGCCATGGTCAGGCCAATCAACCAGGACACAATACCCAGCAAGTGAGAGACGAGTTTGAGATTCATGAGAAAATCTTGCGAGGCGCATACTGGGGATCAGGAGCTGGAACTCTCGAAGAAACTCTCAACTGCTTCGATCTCATCGTCAGCGATCAAGACGATTGCCGAATCGCCCGACTGAAAATGGTGGTCTGCTCCCGGGACCGTGGTAAATCCTTCGCGAATGACCGCCGCAATCAGGCATTGGGAGGGAAGACCCAAGTTGGCCAGTACGTGTTCAGTCGCGAGCGAATTGGGCTCGACGTCGATTTCCAGGACGCTCAGTCCGCTGCCCTCGCTCAACGGCGTACGCGAGATCGTCGGGCCGCTGGTCAAAAATCCGAGCACCTGCTTAGCGACCACCTCGCGCGGACTGACCGCCAGATCAATGCCCAGTTTGCCCACGACATGCGCGTAGTCGGGCCGACTGACCAAGGCCATGATGGTCTGCGCACCGATGTCGCGGGCCTCGACCGACGCCATGATGTTGTTCTCGTCGTCGCCGGTGCAGGCGACAAAAATGTCGGCGCTGCCCACTCGCTCTTCTTCCAGATTCGCGCGACGTGTGGCATCTCGGCAAACGACGACGGTGTGTTTCAGGTGGCTGGCCAAGTGGTCGCACCGGTCGCGATCGCGCTCCATCAGCACTACGCCAAACCGCTGACCTTCCAACGCGGCCGCCAAGTGGTATCCGGTTTCTCCTCCACCGGCAATCACCACCCCCAGCTTCGATTGCCCGCCAGAGTGGAACAGCTCTTTCACGTCGTCGATGTCGTTGCGTTTGCCAATAATCGTCAGGCGATCGCCCACTTCGATCACATCGTCGGCTCCCGCAATCCACGATTTACCATCGCGATGGATCGAGCCGATACGCACGGCGGTGGGCAGTTCCAACGACTTCAGTGCTTTGCCGACTCCCCGTTCCTGCTTGCTGACTTGGACCTCGTGCACCTCAAGGTCGCCGCGAGCCAAGTTTTCTACCGCCACCGAGCCGGGATGGCGAATGCTGCGAGCCAGTTCCAAGGCAGTCAGATGTTCGAGGCTCAGCAGACGATCGATGCCGAAGTGCCGTTGGTAGTCGAAGGTACTCAGGTCACGGAACACCGGTGCGTACACGCGCGCAACTGCACGCTTGGCGCCCATCGCCTTCGACATGCTGGCGGACACGATGTTGGCTTCGTCATCGCCGGTCACAGCGAGGCACAAGTCGGCACTGCCGACGCCGGCTTGAAACAGGATGCTCGACTGCGAGGCCGATCCCGTAATGCCCCGCACGTCGAGCGTCTCGTTGATTTGCTTGACATTGTCAGGATCGGAATCGACGACCGTCACGCTATGTCGGTTCAGACAAAGCAGCGAGGCGATCGACCCGCCGACGGTACCAGCTCCAAGGACAACAATACGCATGGGAATCAGCAGTGGGGAGGAATGACTTGCGGGACGAATTGTCGTCGGAGAACGAGCGAGGCTTGGTTTGCCTTCGTTACAGCCCATTCGCTTCACGCGGCTGGGCATTGTGAGGGAAAGTCGGCAAAGGTGACGATTTTACGGGCGGACCCGCTGTCACGGAAGTGCGGAATAAGGCCACAGCGCTGGAAAACTAGGGCATATCTACGCGGCAGGCGGAGCTGTGACGCCCACTGGGGCTGCGGCAAACAGCAAGTCTGGCACTGCTTGGATTGGCAACCTAGGCAGCCTCGGGTTGCTCGGCAGGCGTTTCCTCTGTTTCGGCGGGCTCGTCACCGCCTGGCGGGGAGTTCTCGTCGGCGGGCTCGTCGGCGCTTGAGTCGGTCGTGGATTCTTCGTCGGTGGCCGACTGCTGTTGAGCGTACATCTCGGCGGCTTTTCCATACTGCCCCGTGCTGTCGTTCGCCAGCACAACGTCCCATAAGGGGAAGTCCTTACCAACTTCCTCGTCGGCAAGGTTCAGGTCGAGCTGTTCGAGCAGCGTTGTATAGCTCTGAATGACATCCATGATGTCGGAGCCCGTGGGTGAATCAAGCTCCAATTCGGGGAAGGCCTTGAACACCTTGGCCCACTCGTCAAAGCTCTCCTCGTACAGCTTCTTGGCCGTCAGCAGGTCTGCATCGTTCTTAAACACCCGCAGACCTTCGTACGCCCGATCGCGTGCCTTGAGCGCTTCAAGCGTTTGCTCCAACTTACAGCGAATCGCCCAATAGTCGTAGTTTACTACCTGGCTGTTGCTTCGCGTGAGACGGATTTTTCCTTGGTTGGTTTCAATCCTACTGCCCAACCGTCGAGCTTCCGCGGCTTTTTCAGGAGAGTTCTTCGCAATGAAGCTGGCAAGTTCGGTCGGGCTAATATCAAGTTTGTCGACGATGTCGTATCGTTGGAGAGTCTCATCCTCACTCAATTCAGATTGAGGCTTTGCGAGCAGAGCCTTTTGCGCATCGGTGAGGGATTCGCTCTGCTGCATGAAGGCTTGCTCTCTGGCCCCCGGGACAAGCTCGTCCAGTTGCTTGATCAAGTCTGCGGTTTCCTCCTCAAGCTGTTTGAATCTTCCCAGGGAAATCTTGAAGCCCATGCTGGAGATGATCTCACGATTACCAAACTCAGTCCACATCTGCTCGGCGGTAGCCCATGCGGATCGCGCTTTCTCGCCGAAGACTCCTTCCTGCTCGATTGCGTCACCGTAGTTGATCTGCGCTCGGCCAGGATCGGAATAAAAGATGGCTGGGTTCTTCTTGCCGATACGCGAGTAGTCGTTATCGACGACCTCTAGTGATTTTTCGTACCACTCCCGCGAGACAAGCCAGTTATCGCGTTTCTCGAGCGGGCGCTCCTCGGGATGAAAATCGGGCTCGAGCTTAAACATCCGACGATACTCTTTCTGCTCGTCGGCTTTGCCGATCTTGTTACCGATAAACCAGCCGAGCTCCGACAGCAAATACGGACTATCGCGGTTGTAGCGGATGCCTTTTTTCAGGAACTCAATCCCACGCTTCACGTAGTGAAACCGGTCGCGCACATCATCCAGTTCAACCGAGACGTTGTACGTTAGATTCCACGCCTGGTACTGCCAAAACTTGATGAAGTAGGGTTGCAGCTTGGACAACTGGGTCAAGGTCGCGCGAAAGTTGGTCCAGTCTTCCTTCTTCTTGTACTCGTTCGCTTTCGTCCACAGCATCGAAACCGCAACCCCGCGCATTCCAAGCGTGGCCAGACGAATCGTCTCGCTCGCAGGGTCAATATCTCCCAGATCCGCCTGTCCTAGATCATGCTCGGCGCGAAGTTGCGCCAACCGACCACCATCGACCTCCGTCGTGGCAGGGGCACCCAAGTAGGAGATCGGGAACAACAGCACGGCGATCAAGACCAAGTAAGTGATCTTGCGATAAAAGGAACCATGCTCGGTCATCGGGCCACCTCACGAGTACGCAGGAAGAAATAACCAACCACCGCTAAACCTACGATATACGCCAAGCACGTGGTCAAGTCTTGGAAGACGCGTTCGGTCGGCACGTCGTATCCATAGGCGGCGAAATTCACCGTGCTGAACGCGGAGAAGTCGGGCAAAACTTGGGCAATACTCAACATAATTCTCTGCAAGACCCAATCGATGCCTTTGACGATGGGTTCGCCACCGCCGGCTTTCAGCGGTGACATGACGTTCTGCTGCGTGACCATGCGCACCAATGACTCTACGGGCCCACCGCCATACTCCGTGCCGGTCGCGACGCCAACGAAAAACTCTCGAAAGAAACCCAGCAGGATGAACGAGACCGTAAGCAACATCGCCACCGGACCACTCAACAGCGCGCTCGCCGAAACTCCCACGGCAATCACAATGACCATCTGCACCCAGATGCTCAGATATACTTTCACGAAGTTGACGACCGGAGAACCGTCGGGCAGGCGAACGTAACAATCCGGCTTGGCAAAACCGAAGTATTGGCCCGACTCTTGGCACTGGACGATGATCTGCAGCCGGCCGTCGCTGACAAGATCTTCGTACAGATCGATCTCTTCGCCCTCGAGGCTCACGAGTTTGCGCGCGATAATTCGTTCGTCGACCTTGGCGTCAAGTGCGCCAAAATAGTCGACCTGGCTACGGAGCTCCGAGTCTGGATTCTTCACCTGAATCGTGCCGCCAATCGGCCGCCCGATAATCCCTTTATGCGTTCGGAAGACTCGCACGATCAATCCGATAGGCAGCCCCTTCTCCTTGTCGGTGAGGTCCGGATCATCAATGTAAGCCGGCGGCTCGATATCTTCAAAGGTCCAAATCGCTGCCGCCTGGCTACGTCCTTCGATGAAGCTGCGATACGTCCACTCGCTACCAACACTGATGCCGCGTTCCTTCTCGACGCCTTGGCGATCGAGGTACTTCAGCGTACCCCAGCGGGGTACACGGGCCCGAATGAAGTTCTCGGCGTCACCTACACTTAGGTCCTCACCACGTGGAATCACTCGATGGAAGTGCCCATGGTTGGAAAGCGCTTCGCCGTTTCTCTCATTGTCGGTCTCCACATCATGGCGGTGGTACGCCTCGCGAGAAGTTCGACCTTCATAGCCACCTTCGTCGCCAGGCAATGGTTTCACGCTGCTGACTTCCACGACATGCGTGTGATTGAGAGAACGCGTGACGAAGATGTAGCTACAGACCGCCATGGTCGCCAGCAGGACCGTACCTAGCAATGTAAAGCCGAGAATCCGGCCCAAAATAATCTCGCCAGACCGCACCGGCTTGGTGACGATCGTGTAGATTGTTTTCGTCTTGAAGTCGCCGGGCAGGCTGAACGCACTCAGCAGCAGCGCGATGCCCAACACCAGGTACGTCGTTGCGGTCAGAACGAAACTAATATAGAGCTTTGCGGGATCCTGGTGGTCGGTCTTCAAAAACCATCCGGCAAACATCAGGATTACCACGAACACCACAAACGCCACCCACACCCGGCGACGCCAGGCCTCCTTGATTGCCAACTTGGCCAGCGCCCAGATGCGCCGTGGAGACATCTCAAACAGCTCGCGGAACCCAGCACTGACGGTGCGATAGGTCATATCGCCACCGCTTAGAAGCCCGTACCGCACGGCGGAAATCAAGTAGCCGATCAGCAGGCCTAGAATTGCAATACCTAGTGCAACCAACAGAAACCTTGGCAGCGCACCCAGAGTTTCTGAATCACCTAGAAACCACTGCAAATAAGGCAGAATATCTTGTTCGAGGACCATAGGAAGGGGATTAGGTATTCAAGAGAACTGAGATTCTGAATCAATGAGCAACGCGCGAGGAATCCGATAACTCTGGCGTCGACCCTACGCTAACTATCGCCGGCCGGTTCTGAAGTCGATTCTGACACACTCGGAGCGCGGCGCCCTGGCCTGGCCTCGCTGTCGCGCACAATCGAAAGGAAGAGTTCCTCAAGCGTTGTCGTCGGATTGTCCATCTCGAGCACTTCGCCGTTGTGACGGCTGATCACATCACGCAGCTCGTTTTTGCAATCTTCCGAGAGACTCTTGGCGCGAATCTGGGTTACATCTGCCACCGTCAGCAACTCGTCGACGCGGCCCAGCTCCTTCAACTCTCCCTGATGCAAGATCGCAATCCGATCGCATACGTCTTGGACGTCCGCCAACAAGTGGCTACACATAATCACCGTCTTACCGTCCGCTTTGAGACGAAGGATCATGTCCTTCATTTCGCGAGTACCAATCGGATCCAGGCCACTGGTCGGTTCGTCAAGCAGAATCAGCTCAGGGTTGTTGATCAGCGCCTGGGCCAGACCGATGCGACGGGTCATACCCTTGGAGTATTCCTGCAGCTGTCGCTTGCGGGCCTTATCAAGACCAACTTGCTTGATCAGGCTGTCGACCCGCTCTTGCCGCGTCTCCGGCGGCATGTCGAACAGTCGAGCGTAGAAGTCGAGTGTCTCTTCCGCATTCAGAAATCGGTAGAGGTAAGACTCTTCTGGCAGATAGCCGAGCCTTTCGTTCTTGGCGACATCGGTCGAGTTCTTGCCGAAAATCAAGGCCTCGCCAGATGTCGGAAACAACAGCCCCAATAGCAGCTTGATGGTGGTTGTCTTGCCCGACCCATTTGGGCCCAGCAGGCCAAAAACTTCACCTTTGTACACTTCCAGGTCGAGAGCTTTGAGGGCACGCACCTTTTGACGGCCCCAAAAATCGCGGTACACCTTCGACAGCGACCGCGTCTGAACAACTGTTTCTTGGCTCATGTTGGATTCGGGAGGAGAAATACGGAATGAAAAATGGCTAAAAAATTAGGCCTCACGGGCTAAACTGTGGCTTCACCCAGTCCGCCGAAGGTCGATTTTTTCTCTATGAATGCGTTATCGCCCTACGTCCGGCAAGTCGGAAGGGTTCGCGCGCGATCAGAAAAATCCTGACCCCGTAGAGACTCAGTCCACGGCTGGGACGGCGAAATCGTCCCAAGTAAAGTGCTGAGTATAGTTTGCGACGATTCGATCGACAAGGAGCGGGGCGGCCGCTCCAGGGCGACTCACGGGACGTAAGGGAAGCTTGGCCTGGCCGGTATCTCGCACCGTCGTCTGTGGCATCGTGACAGGACAGCGTGTTGAACGAATCGTTTGACTGTAAGCCATATACGCCTGATGCGGAGGCAAAATGGGCTCATAGCCGATGTTTGTCATGCCCTTCTACCTGAGGCCGCACTTCGTTGCCGCGGCTGAGAAGTGACCTGAGCCAAGAACTCTGAGCCTTTGTGATGAAATCGTAGACATAACCGAGTTTTCTGGCTGACTGACCAGCCTTGAGGGCATTTCAGTCCCCCTTGCGGATAAGAAACAGGGGAGAATGACGCTTCCAATCGGACAGAACTCAAGACTTAAGTGATGTGTTTTCCCTTGGATTATCCATCAACGTCGTCGGCATATTCTGTGGACTCCTGTTTTAACTGTTTCGTGGCCTGATCGGCAGTGCCGTGGGAGAAGTTGCGCGATCGACGTGCTGACAGTGCTTTTCGGTGGATAGCCAGCTGCTAGGCTGGATACCGAAGTCACGCCGAATAGTTAGGATCCTTGGATGGGCTACCTCCTTAGTTTCTGCATTGCATGCGGGTCATTTTCGACAACTCTGTATGCAGTGGATGTGCCAACCATTATTCGACAACACACCCTTCAAGCTAGCGACGGTCACGCGAATGACGGGTTCGGCTCCCGGGTCGCAGTAGGTGGGAATCGAATTGTGATCGGAGCTAATCAGCACAGTAGCTTTGAGCTCGATGCCGGTGCTGCCTATGTATTTGACACGAATTCAGGCGCAGAACTAGTTCGCCTGACGCCAGACGATTCCAAAGCAGGCGATTTCTTCGGGATATCAGTAGCAGTCCAAGACAACCTCGCGTTAGTAGGATCATTGAACGGTTCGGAAAACCGGACAGGGGCTGCATACCTCTTTAACTTGGATACAGGCGACCAGCTCCGGCGATTCACGGCCAATGATGGCGCCACCTTTGATCGGTTCGGCTCCTCGGTGACAATGCATGGGAATCTGGCACTAATTGGGGCACCTCGCGCAGATGAACATGGCGCGGCATACGTCTTCGACCTCACAACTGGAGCTCAACTTGCAAAGCTAATACCCACCGGCGGTGGTGAGGGAGACGACTTCGGGGCTTTCGAGGTGGGACTCAATTCTCAAACTGCGCTCATCGGCTCCTGGGTGGACGACGATCGCGGTCAATCATCTGGCTCAGCATTCCTCTTTGATTTGCAAACCAATGCACAGTTGACTCAGATCCTGCCCACGGACGTCTCAGCCGGCGCGTTGTTTGGAGTTGCGCTATCCCTACGTGATACTTATGCAGTTGTAGGAGCTAGTGGTGATGATATGCAGCGCGGATCTGCATACCTGATTGATGTTTCGAAGCGGACACTCGTAGAAAAGTATGTATCTCCGGACGGTGACCGATTTGATCAATTCGGCTCCTCCGTAGCATTCAGTGAGAATGTCTTAATAATCTCTGCCCATTCTGATGACAACGCGCAAGGAAGAAACGCAGGTGCGATTTACCTCTACCCAAACATGTTCGAATCAAACTTCATTAAAGTCGCGCCTGATGATCTTGAGCCCGAAATGCGGTTTGGATTCGACATCGCGATAGATCAACAAACTCTCGTTGTGGGTGCTCCGTACCAAGATTCACACACGCTCCCCGCTGGAAAAGCCTATGTGTTTCTAATCGTTCCGGAGCCATCGAGCATCATACTCGTCTCGCTCGCTTTCTTGGCGAAACTAGGGCTGGATCGCGTCACTGTATTCTAGCATGCCTCCTTCAAGCAACTCCGGGCTATTGCCTAGACACATAGCACTCTGATCGAGATGAGTTGAGTAACAAGTGCGGTGGTAGTTCTCAGATGCCCAGCGAAATCTACTTCTCTCCATCTTTTCCTGCGGGAATTTCTTGATTGAATTTGGGCCATGGCATCCGCTAGGCTTAGCTGAATGAACTACAACAACCGCCAAGCTACTCAGCCACTGCTTCGCGGCGGTGGCCAAGAATTGTTGTGGAGCGGGGCCGTGACGAACTTGATCATCGGGTGCGGTGCGTTGAGATGAGGCTAAGAAACGACGGCCCTCAGTAATGCCAAGCCGCGCGCGGATCCGTGAGTTTTGCTTGCGCTAATTCAGGCTTAAATAGATATATGCGACAAATTGTGTGCCATTGATGCCGAATTTCCAGTTCCCGGGTGAAATACAATGTTAGGACTCTAAGGAATTTCTCATGAGACCTCTTCACTCTACCTTACTAGTAGTAACGGCCATATTACTCGGTGCGATACTATTTCGAGGGAAATGGAGTTTTTCAAACCTCTTAGCCCTTCCACGAAATCGGACCCATTGGTGGATGCAATTACTATGGATATTGTCTACCCTGCGATTTGTTTATTTTGTTTTACAGCCACGCTTTGACGACACTATTCGGCAAGAGTATTTGCAGCTTCGTGGAGGACTCCTTACTGCGTGGCTTCTACTCTTCTTGTTATATCTTCCATTTCTAGTCGCATATCTTGCTTATATTTCCAAACAGGACCGAGAGTTAAAGCTAGGCCATGATGAGGATAACGAGGAGATTCTCCTAGAAGAGGTGGGGCCGTCGGCAGGCAGTACCTAAAAGACCTGCTCAGCTTTCCTATTGTGCGCATTAACAGGACTGGGAGCACTTACTCATAGTTTCTTGCAGCGAAGGTTGCGTAGCTGTGAGCAGGCACCGAGGTATCCCGGAACCTGATTGTTCCTCCCGAAAATTAGATCCGTAGAGATCGGCGACACTTATTGGCTAGTTCTGTCGAAAGCATCCCATCGCACGGAAGAGATAGCAATTGTTCTTTCGATCATTCGTGTCGTAGTTGCCGGGTTTCGGCGGACCCTTTTGCTCGACGAAAACAAGTTCCTGCGCTGAGCAGAATTGCGGCTTCGCACCAGTCCCAGCTTCCCGTCCACTCGCAAGCAAGAACCGAGGAACCAGAGATCCTTGGGGTCGTGAATCGGGTGCCCATAGACGACAGCAAGAAACCGAGCCATCGCCCCACAGATGGCTCGGTTTCAAGACGAGGCCCCCAGACTGTGGCAGATTGCCAAAGCCAAGATCACCTCGGTGTAAGTCCATCCAGAGGTGGGTGACCGGGAGGCTACCCACCCTGAGATGGATGGTTTCATACAGCAGACTAAGCGAGCGCCAATTCGGCGAATGCGTCGTCTACGGCGTCTTCGCTTTCGTCGCCGCTCTCCGCTTCAATTAACACGTCGTCGGAGACGACATCGCTGGAGGCCGTGATTTCGGCTGAGGCGAAAGCCGAATCCAGCAAAACAGCGATTGCCTGCTCCGTGTCGACCGGGGCTTCTTCAGCAGTCGCGTAAGTGCTTCGCGGTGCAGGGATCCAAGCACGTGCCGGCAACACGAGCGCTTCGGAAGACTCGAACGCCGGCTGTTCAACTACCACCTGTGGAGCAGCCGCTACTGCCTGAGCAGGTGCCGCGATCGGAGCAGGCGAGCCATACTCACCCCGCCACTCGGCTAGATCTGCCGCATCGACATCGCCATCTCCGTCCGCGTCGCCTTCGGCGTTGGTCGTGCCAGTCCCGAAGCCACGCTGCCACGCGAGGAAGTCGGCACCGTCGACGTCGCCGTCATTGTCGAAGTCGGCGTCTGTCGTTGGCGGCGCAGGTGCCGTAATTTCAATGGAGGCAATGCTTGGCGAGCCTGACCCGGCGGCATCCAGGGCGCGACCGTTGGCCACAACGCTGTTACCGACGAAGTTGATGTTATACGTGCCTTCGGGCAATCGCCCACCGACGGTGGCAGATCCCGTAAACGCGATTTCCAGCGAGCTGGTACCAAAGCCGGTGAGGTTGTCCTCACGGATCGCCGCGTCGACACCAGGAATGACGGTGCCAGCGGTGTTGGTCACGCTGATTCCGGGGCCCTCAGTCGGGCTGTCGAAACTCGTACCGTCACCGATCAGGACTTGCTCGACACTGCCGCTGAAATTGATCGTGAAAATGCCGTCAGATTCGGTGATCGAATCGACAGTGACGATCGGATTGGCCGCATCGTTGCCGGTGTTTGTACGGCCGGGAGTCGCGGCAGCTCCAACCGACGGAATATTGCCCGTCGACTGAGCCGCATCGTACACCAAAGCGTCGTTAGCACCGAACAGGTCGGCCCCGTACCAGGCACTCGCCGTGTTACGCGACGTGTTCCCAGGGAATCGCGTCACTGCATCGAACGAAGATGTCGGATTGGTCTGCAGGGCATTCGACCCCGGTCCATACGTCGAATCCTCCGTACTGTTGTCTTGGATGGCGATCGAATCGATGATCGTTGCACCCAGCGGCAGCTCGAGGCTTCCGTCATTGTCCCAGTCGTAGTCGAACCGCCCAGTGTGAAGCGGGGTCAACGGACTGTAAATCAAGGCGTAGGTCGAGGTGCCGTTGTCGGCACCACCCAAGAATTCGACGTTCAACTCTTCGAGACCGATGTAAGTCGTGTCGGCTGGGACATCCCAGACGAAGGTATCACGAGCACCGATCAACGTGATGCCGCTGGCACCGTTGTTGAACGACCCAAGGTCGACGACCAAGTCGGTCGCACCTTGATCGGGTCCTACGTCACCGGCAATCACGACCGCGTACAGACCACCGAGTGGGGCGTTTGGCGTGCCGGCGAGCTCGAACATTTCAGCACCACCGTCATTACCTGGTTGGTTGTAAACGATTTCGTTCACCAAGACCGGCGGGCTAGTCGGGTTGACATCGTCGTTGCGGATCGTCAGCACGGAACTGTCACGTCCGCCCGGCAGCAGGTCGCCGGTGAGGGTCAAGTTCAAGGTCTCGTCGAGTTCCAAGTCGCTGTCGCTTGAAGTCTGCACTTGGAACGTTTGGGAGGTCACGCCATCTGCGAAGTTGAGTGTGCCTGACGTGGAGCTGCTGATATCGCTGGCATCCGCCGTGTCAAAGCTCACCGTGTAGTCGACGGATGCGGCCCCGAACGATCCACCAACACGTTGCACCGTGACCGTAGCCGTATCGCCTTCGCGGACACTTTCCTCAGCGAGCGTGAATTCAAATTCTCCAGCCGCGTCTCCAGCGGGCTCGGTGTAGAGAATCGTCAATTCCGGTCTGAGGTTGATCCCATCGACGTTAAACTGCTGTGCGGAGGAGAATTCCCAACTCGAATCGGAATCGGAAATGAACACCCAGCCGTTGTTGTCTAGCGTGCCGTTGGCCCAGCCTTGCAGAGTTTCCTGGCTGACTGGGACTTGGACTTTGCCGCCAATCCCGGGGAATGGCACCACGCTGTCGGGCTCAGCCGCTGCTTCTGCTCCATCGGGAGTGAAGCCATTGGCCACAGTTCCGCCAGCAGAACCCTGTGGGTCGAGCCAGTTCGAGTTGGCATCTTCCCACGCTTGGAGCACGCGGTAGACTTCAACTTCGGCGGAAGTCGAGGACGAGTTCACGACGTTGAGCGTCAGGAATCCGCCAAAGATCTGGGCACCCTCGGAAACTTGGCCCGTGCCCGCGCCAAACAGGTCGTCGAAGCGGAGCAAACCTTGTTGCGGTCGGATATCAGCACCTTCGGCACCACCAAAGTCGGGGTTGCCGGCCGCGTCGTCAACGATCACGCGCGAGTCGAAACCGAAGTTGTTGAACGGTTGCTCCGCGTCAATCGTCGTGTCAACTGTTCCTGAGTAGTTGTTGGAATCATTGTTTTGGAACGTGGCCACAAGCACATCAGCGTCGTTAATCGTCACCGAGGCATTGCCCTGGGTGATCAAGAACGGCGAGTCGGCGTTGCTTAGCGCCACACCAAAGGTCTCGAAGCCTTCAGCAACTCCGTCGTCGATGACTTGAACGACAATTTCCTTGGTCGTCTCACCGTCGCCGAAGGAGAGCGTTCCTGACTGTGCTATATAGTCGGAACCTGCCAAAGCCGTACCGTCGACGGTGGTGAAGTCCACGTCGGCAAGCAACGAGGTGTCGCCTGTCCGAGTGACCGTGAACGTCACCGTGGGTCCACCTGCCTCGTCGACGCTGTCTACATTCGACGCAACCGCGATATTGTTCAGTGTATTCGGTGCACCTGGGGTCAGCACCGAGCCCTCTGGAGCGACCACGCTGATACGGGTCGTACCGTTGAGATACTCGATCACGTCCAGGTTGGCACCTTGCTCGTCAACAACCCGTGTGTCGAGGATATCTCCGTTGAACCACGCACCAATCGTATTTGGAATGATATTGCCTTCACGACGCGAGACGGCATCGGACGCGACGTTACCGCTGTCGGCCGCCCCCGTCGGTTGGTGAACGTGAACACCTGGCAAGCCGATGTCTGGAGTTACAGCTGCGCGGTCGCGGTCGCTACCGCCGTTGAAGACCGAGACACTATCGACGATCTGAGCTGTGCCGTCGGTGAACGGAGCAACGTCCAGCACACCAACACTCCCAGGCGGAATATCAACCGCCTCCCTGGTCGTATCGGTCCCGAAGTCACCTACGGTGTCGTAGTCTGTGCCCTGGACAATCGCCACGCTGCTGCGGATCAAGGCGTACGTCTGCGAGTCGTCTTCGATGCCACCAGCATTTGCATCCAGGTCAGCGACGATCAGCGTGTTGGTTCCGTCAGCCGGAGTGTACGCCCAGTTGGTCGGCGTGAGCACCAGCAAGCCGTTGCTACCGAAGGTTTGGCCGCTTAGATCGACGACCAGGTCAGCTACCCCTGATCCGGTCTCGTCAGTGGTGCCAGCCGTTTCTTCCTCCTGACCTTCGAAAATCACGAAATAGTAACCGTCGAGTGAAGCGCCCGGCGTGCCGATCAATTCAACGAACTCACGATCGGTTTCATCCGTCAGAATGTTCTGGCTGCTCAGCGGAGAAATGTTCGCCAGTACTTCGTTGATCAACGCATCGTCGTCGGCGATGGTCACAGTCGCGACGTCGTTGGTGCCAATTGTAGCGCCACCGGTCGCATTGCTGAGGGTGACCGTCAGGGTCTCGTTGCCCTCAAGTTCGGTGTCGCCGTTGAAGACCACGTCGATGGTCTTACGCGACTCGCCATTGGCGAACGTCACCGTCCCCGTGTCGGCGACAAAGTCGGTACCCTGGGCAGTTCCAGCGGCAATCGTGTAAGTTGCGCTGACCTCGCCCGAGACACCGCCGAGTCGACTGACGGTGACCGAGGCGGTCGTGGTGCCGCTGTTACCCTCGCCTTGTCGCAACTCGGTCTCGATGAACTCGATATCACCAGCACCCGAGGGGGCAGTGAAGTCCACTGTCAGAATCGGGCGGTCAGCAACGGCCGCTTCTGAGGTCTCCCAGTCCCAACCGTCGGTTGCGGTGCTCTCCAACAACCAACCGAAGTTCTCTTGTCCAGCGGCCCAGTTCCTTAGCGAGCGCGTTATGTCAAAGGTCATACGGCCGGTGTTCGGGTCAAACAGGATTCCATCGGGTGGCAAATCGGTCGCCTCGCCTTCCGAGGATTGAACACCGCCGATATCACCGAAGCTGTTCCACGTTGAAATGCTCTCGCTCCAGTCGTCGAGCATGCGGTAGAGGCTCATTTGGAACTGAGCCACCGAAGAGTTCACCACGCTGACGCTCAACGTGGCGGAGTCGATCGTTGATCCGAGCGGAACTTGGCCGTTGCCATCACCGATAATGTCGTTAAACCGCAACAGGCCCTGGCGCACGCCGTTGGCGTCTTGCTGGTCAGGACTGATGCTGGTTTCAGAGCCAAAGTTACTGTCAGGGCTGATCGAGTAAAGGACGGTATCTTCCGTTCCCTCATAGCCGCCGACACCATTTTGAAAAGACGTGACAGCAAGCAGTTTACGAGTTTCCAACGACTCAAAGCCTAGGTTTGGCTGGGCCGCGGCGCGTCGCTTACGTGCTCGGTACTTGGATTTTCCTGAGTGCTTACGGCTGAACAACGAACGGTGTTTCTTCGCCATTTTGATGATTCCCTATGCGGTCTTGAGTGCCAATATCAATCGGAAGTTTGTTTCGACTCAACGATGAGATTCGATGCTCGATACGCTTGCCGTGCTTCGTAGAAGAGGTCCTGGTCACCCCACGCCAGAATTCGTGTCGAGTGATTGTGAGTGGTCGTCCCCCCTGAGCAGCCGATCCAACATGATGCGGACATTGTTTTGTTAGTTGCTATACACTAATGCTTGGCTTGCGTAACGAAGAACGAGTGGGCAAAATCTAACAATCAATTATGAAGGTTTGCTTTAGAACGTTTGAATAATTGTGAAAGGCAATTCCGTTCGTTTGGACCGGGGGCTATGCGCGGCGACTGCGCGCTTGCGAGTTCATGAATGGGGCGAACACCAGCGCGCGGCAAACATCGTGCGCGAGCGCCCACGGAATCAATAGAAAATCTATGCCAACGAGCGTTCGTGCGTCAGAGCATCACTCGTCGGCTGCTTCACCACCGGCCCTCGTGCACAGCGCTTGCCATACTTCGTCGGAGATTTCGCTGTTGTAGAACTTCACGGACGCGTCGCCGCGAGCGGCATTCACTCCGCCCGGATGATCGGAACGTAGTGCCGCGTAGGTGTTACCGCCGTTCTGGGCAACATCCTGGCAAGGCATCGAAGCCCCGTAAGCTGAGTTCTCGATGCCAGTGCCACAAGCCGGTATTAGATCGGGCAAACCCGCATTGGGTTTAGTGAATCCGCTGAATGCGCTTGCGCCCATTCCAGGGATCATCCACGTACCGCGCCAATCATCGTTGCCGGTGAATCCAGCGTCGCTGGTTCCTTCAGAGTTCTCTTCCGTCCAGGCCAGTACCTCGCCAAGCATCATCGTGTTTGACATTCCGTCAGAGACCTGAGCAATCTTTAGCCCTCGACCCACCCGTTGTTTGGCTGGATTATTTCGTATCGTCACCAAGCTGAACATTCCGTTCAACACTTCAGGCGGTCCATCGTTGATCACATTGTTCCTATTTGCCAGTCTTTGGACCTCGCGACGGGAGGCAAAAGAGAACGTATCCGATTCTGGGGGTGTCGCATGGATCATCTTGCCGCCGCCGAAACACGCGGCGTAGTTGCCCTTACGCAGATGGCCAAGACCAGTACCCCTGGAACCCTCGTCATCGTCGTTGTAGTAGGCCTCGATGCTTCCGGTTTCGGTGCTGGGGCACTGCATAAAATCGGCCAACTTGTCACCGAGACTGAGTCCGGTGGTGGAGGCGCGTTTTGCGTCCCAATCGTCCCACGGGTTGAATTCGTCAAGGTTATTTGCCTGGGCCTCAAGTGCGCGTTCGCCGATGTCTGCGATGCCCTGTTGCTCAATAAATGGCAGAATCTGCACATACCAGTGGGGTCCGTAGCACTTGCCAGGGTCACTAGCCTGCGTGCCAGCGATAACATAGGCCTGTGATATTCTCTCAGACTCGTTGCACGTAGGTGCGCCCGGCGGCAACCTTCTGCTGGAGGATTCGAAGTTCATCACCGCCAAGGCAATCTGCTTCAAATTATTCACACATGTGTTGCGTCGCGCTGCCTCGCGCGCCGCCTGCACGGCTGGGAGCAACAAAGCGACTAGCACACCGATGATCGCGATTACCACGAGTAGTTCGACGAGCGTGAATCCAACACGATGACTACTGCTAGTGGGGGCAAAAATCCGTTTTCGCAAACGGCGGAACATCGTTGTCTCCATAGATTGGGATCCTCATCTTTTGAAAAATGTAAGGATGGAATGCTAGTGACGGCAAGTTCTGGAGCAACTAGGTCATCGAAGGATTACGCTGGTAACGTGGGGTCTCGTCGTGTGGGCTTCACGAAGTGATGGGCTTTGCGAAATCTCAGGAACCCAACTTGTGAATTTTTCAGGCTCTGTGCAGCCTTCGCAAACACTCAACGCAGCAAGGTTGTGTACCTACGTCGCGAGTAAATAGTCCTGTAAATTCCGCCTGTTCAGTCGACCAACTCGAGAAGCAACTCTTGGTAGTTGCATCCGCCTTGAGTCAGTCACCGAGTTTGCGAGATGTTAGTGCAGATGCGCTAAGGTTTAATGAAGGCACTGCAAAATTCCAGCCGTGCGAAATAGACGTCAAATTGCCACGCTGGACATATAGATACGGAAACCCTAAATGTTAAGCAACTGTTTAGCTTCGACTTCGGTTAGGTATGTTAGTGAGCGTCGATAAAGGAAGTAGTTGGATTGCATTAATGTGCGGATCTGATTAGCGAGGCATCCTATTGCACGGACACACCAACCCAAGCCTGCGCCGCGTCACGTGCCTTGACGAACTCTCACCGCATGTCGGTGATCGCCAACCTCCTTGCGATCGGTGAGGACCATCCGAATGGAGGGGCAGTCAGTTCAATGCTAAGAGACGAGGTCGCACTCCTTGCTTCGATCGTTGCTTGCTCCGCATCCCCAATAGTTACCGGGATACGGCTTAGAATGCTGGGAATCGCGTACAAATCATCAAACTGGTTGCATCGGGCGCCGAGATCGGCATAATAGTGAACATCCGTCACCTATTCCATGTAGGAGAGTGACTATGCTCGCTAAGCTAAATACCTTTTCATTACTGGGAATTGACGCCCTGCCGGTCGAAGTGGAGGTCGATGTTTCCCCTGCGGCGATGCCCAAAGTGATCCTCGTCGGGTTACCTGAGGCCGCGGTGAAAGAGAGCATTCACCGCATCGAACGGGCGCTGGTCAACAGCGGCTTCGTCCGACCCCAAAATCGGGTGGTGATAAATCTGGCCCCTGCGGAATTGCCGAAGCAGGCCGCTTCGTTCGATTTGCCGATTGCACTGGGATTGCTGGCTTCCAGCGGTCAACTCGATTCCGACATCTTCGATCAGTATGCCGCCGTCGGCGAGCTTGCGCTGGACGGCAGCGCGCGGCCGATCAAAGGGGCCCTTTCGATGGCTATGGCGGCCGCGGCAAGCGGCGCGAAGGGTATCGTCGTGCCGGCAGCCAACGCGCACGAAGCAGCTGTCGTGTCTGGGTTGGAGGTGATCGCGGTGGAGAGCTTGACGCAGGCGACCGCGTATTTTGCTGGCCAGCTGAACATTGAACCCACCCCGTCGCGGCTCGATGAGTTGTTCGAGGAACTGGGCGGTTACGACGTCGACTTCGCCGACGTGCGTGGCCAAGAGATGGCCAAGCGAGCCATCACGCTCGCCGCCAGCGGCGGGCACAACTTGTTGATGATTGGGCCACCGGGTTCCGGGAAAACGATGCTCGCCAAGCGGGTGCCGACGATCCTGCCAAGCCTGTGCGCCGAAGAGTCTATCGAGACTTCGAGAATCTACAGCGCGATGGGCAAGCTTCCCAATGGCAAGCCCTTGCTCGCGCGACGGCCCCATCGCGCTCCGCACCATACGATTAGCAATGCAGGGCTGGTCGGCGGAGGGTCGGTGCCCTCACCGGGTGAAATCAGTTTGGCACACAACGGAGTCTTGTTCTTAGACGAGTTGCCGGAGTTTAATCGTCAGACGCTCGAGGTGCTGCGTCAACCACTCGAGGACGGGCACGTCTCGATTTGCCGCGCGCTTCGCTCGACGGATTTCCCTGCCGACTTCATGCTGATCGCCTCGCTCAACCCATGCCCCTGCGGCTTCCGCAACGATCCGCGCCGAGAGTGCCACTGCAGCGTTCCCCAAGTTGAGCGGTACATGAGCAAGATCAGCGGTCCACTGCTCGATCGTATCGATTTGCATATCGAAGTACCCGCCGTGCCGTTCAACGAGTTGTCATCAAACACCGAGGGAACGGACAGTCGTTCGATGCAGGAACAGGTTAACGCAGCACGGCGGCGGCAGCACAAGCGGTTTACCAGTTCGCATTCTCGCACGAATGCGCAAATGTCCTCTCGCGAGCTGCGTGAACACTGCAAGCTGGACAAGTCTTGCAGTAAGCTGTTGGAACAAAGTGTCGACCGCTTGGGCCTCTCCGCCCGTGCCCACGACAAGGTACTGCGAGTCGCTCGCACGATCGCCGACGTCGATGGTGCCGAGACGATCGAAGTCGAGCACATCAGCGAGGCGATCAACTATCGGATGCTAGATCGGCAGTTTTGGAGCTGATGCAGACCCGCTACGATGTTCAATAGATGATAAAGACAATCCTGCAAACTGATCCAACATTAGACACGACAAGCTAGGAAGTACGCATGCGAACACACAGTCTTAATCGGCTGACTCTAGTTGCAATCTTGCTAATGACAATCCGGTTCGCCGGGGTTACGGTGGGCGGAGAATCCGAATCACCAGGAAAGCCAGCGATGCAAGAAGAGATGAGTGCCGAAGTCACAGTCAAAGCCAAGTTTAACTATCTGCTGTCCTTGCCTGAGGACTACTACGAGAAAGCCAAACACCCGTTGATGCTGTTCCTGCACGGCGCTGGAGAACGGGGCGACAATCAGCTGGACCTCGTCAAAATTCATGGTCCTCCCAAGATGATCGCCCGCGGCAAGCGCTTCCCCTGCGTGGTCGTCTCGCCACAATGCCCACCTAATCAATGGTGGGATGCGGCGGAACTGAGTGCACTGCTGGATCATATCGAAGCAAACTACAAGATCGACAAGCAACGCATCTATGTGACCGGCCTGAGCATGGGAGGCTATGGCACCTGGTCATTGGCCATGCGAGAACCAAACCGATTCGCAGCCATCGCGCCGATCTGCGGTGGAGGCAACACGTGGGCGGTCGACTATCTGGGTGAGATCTCGGCGGCGATTTGGGCCTTTCACGGCGCCAAGGATGCCGTGATTCCAGTAAGCGAGCTTCACGCGATGCGGGCGGCACAGCTGGAAAAGGGTGTTGAGATGAAGGTCACCATTTACCCCGAAGCAGAACACGATTCGTGGACGAAAGCCTACGAAGCTAACGACGAGCTGTTCACTTGGCTCTTTTCGCATTCGCGCGAATAGGCACTCCGTCGGGCACGATTTCCAACGCAGCGGGCGGTCGGGAATCGTAGTTTTTGCATACGGCATGAATCAAGAATCGCACGCTCTTGCGGCACGATTAGCAAGTTCTTCTCATGGCCCGCGAGACAGCTTTCCTTTGAAACCTGTTAAGTCCGTTTTGCCCTTCGAGGACCCACACGGCCATGCGGTGTCTTTGCCTGAACATGCTTCGCATTCTCCGCCTGCCCAGTCATCTCGTATAAGAAGCGGCTGGGTACTGTGTCGCGGGCCTTGCCCCACTTGCGGCGAGTGAGGCTGAACGACAGGGTCAGTTGTTCTTGGGCGCGTGTCACACCGACGTAGGCGAGCCGCCGCTCTTCGTCGATTGCGTCACCTTCGGCTTCCACGGCGCGCTTATGAGGCAAAATTCCTTCTTCCATGCCGACCATGTAGACGTATGGGAATTCTAATCCCTTGGCCGAGTGCATCGTCATCAGGGCAATCGCATTGTTCTTGAGCTGGTTCTCCTTGTCGTCGCTACTGTCACGAGTCCCCAGCGCGATTTCGTCGAGGAATCCCAACAGGGTGGGAGCCTTCGCGCTCGCTTCGTAGTTGGCAGCGGCGTTGACGATTTCTTCGAGCGAGTTGATCCGCGCCTCCCGATCGTTAGGGTCGGGAAACGCACGCTCTAGTTCGCGGTGATACTCTGTCTCTTTGATCACCAACGCCACCAAATCAGCAAGTGGCAAGTTTCCAGCAGACGATTGCAATCGTGAGATCAGCGAGTGAAACTTGCTAACGGCCTGGCTTGCTGTCGGAGACAGCATCGATCCGCTGGCGATTGATGGCAACAGATCCCAAACATGTCCGCCCTTGGAGGTCGCCTCGTCAACCAGCCTTTTCACAGTTGAATTTCCGATTCCGCGCGCAGGCGTGTTTAAGATCCGCAGGAGCGAAAGTTCGTCTTGGGTGTTATCAATTAGCTTCAAGTATGCGAGGAGGTCGCGTATCTCCTTGCGATCGAAGAAGCTCATTCCTCCGACGAGAATGTAAGGCAGATTCGCTCGTCGCAACTCGGTTTCAAAGCTCCGCGGCTGTTCGTTGGTGCGGCACAGAATCGCGAAATCGCGTGCACGTGCACCTGGTTGGCTCAAGACATGAGTGATGTCAGCCACGACTTGCTTGGCCTCGGCTTGCTCGTCCTTAAACTGCAAGACCCGCGGTCGCTGACCACCTGCGCGCGCTGGACGCAGGATTTTTTCGTGACGGACGCGGTTGAAGGCGATCAAAGTATTGGCGTATCCCAGAATCGCAGCCGTCGAACGATAGTTCTCTTCGAGGCGAACTACTTTCGCGTCCGGCCAATCTTTCTTGAAGCTGAGAATGTGCTCGACCTCGGCGCCTCGCCACCCATAGATCGATTGGTCGTCGTCTCCGACCACGCACAAGTTGCGATGCCCCATCGCCAGGCCCTTCACGATCTGGTACTGACTTTGATTGGTGTCCTGGTACTCGTCGATCAATACGTGATCGAAGAGGCCGGCCTCCTCGCGCCGCAATTTCGGCGATGTCTGAAACAGAGTTTGGGTAAGGAGCAACAGGTCATCAAAGTCGACGATGCCCTTCGACTTCAAGTTGTTTTGATACCGTCGATACGCGGCGGCAGCCAAATGCTCCTTATCGGTTTCCGCGATTGATGCGGCGCGCGAGGGCTCGACGGAGCGATTCTTCCACTGCCCGACAATGGCCAAGAAATCGCCGGGCCGCAGCGACTCGTTGGGGCAGCGAATTTCGCGCAACGCGGCGCGAGCCTCACTTTCTTGTTCACCCCGATCGCAAATCGAGAACCGCTGTGGATAACCCAACTCACGAATATGTCTGCGCAAGATCTTGACGCAGAGCGAATGAAACGTGGAAATCAACGGACGCGGTTGAGGTTTCGACTTGCTTCGACTCTTGGGCAGCAGTCGCGTGGCACGCTCGAGCATCTCTCCGGCCGCCTTGCGAGTGAACGTAACCGCCAAGATGCGCTCCGGCGCGGTGCCGTGCCGGATTAGTTCGGCGATCCGATGCGTGACAACGCGGGTTTTGCCAGTGCCGGCGCCTGCCAGTACCAGCAATGGCCCGCTGAGGGTCTTCACTGCGCTGCGTTGGGCGGGATTGAGCTTGTCGGACATCAGAGGCTACCTAACGTTCGCGCCGGAGTTTTCAGCGGAGTTTTCAGCGTCTTCAGAAGCAGTGGATCGTAGTCGGCTGCCGGGCCTGGCAACAGGACTTGACTATCTTGCAGAACATCGAATCTGCCTGGCTGACCGAGACCCGGGTGGTCCGAGACGGCAAGCTTGGCTTGACGCTAAGCCTTGACTAGCTTTACACTTCGGGGATCGGAAGTCTGGGCGGCTTCCCGCTGAGAGCCCCTTTTAACTGATCATAAGCGATATGAAATCCGAGCATCGTCACGAACTAGAAACCAATGAACTATCGGCCGGTTTGGCCAAGTCGATTGAGCGGCTGAAGCCAATCAGCGGGCAGATTCTCACAGGCGTAGGGCTGCTGCTGGCCTTGTACGCAGGACTGTCGATTTGGAATGCGCGAGCGGCCAAGACAGAGCAACAGGCATGGGAAGCCTATGCATTCGCGACGGATTCTAGCGATCCAGGAATGGATGAACTGCAGCGGGTCGCGGGTAACGAGGAATATGCCGGCACAAAAATGTCGGAGTGGGCCTTCGTCGGTTGGGCCGATCGCCAAGTGCTCAATGCGATGCGATTCTATTTTCTTGATCGTGAGAAAACCCAAGACATCCTGCTCGCCGCCGAAGGCATCTACGGGCAGTTCGCCGTCGACGCGAGTGATCCGGCCGTAATGAACCGGGCTCGATTCGGACTGGCCCGCGTTTACGAGTTGCAAAACAAGCTCGAGGAGGCTCGCAAGCAGTATATGACAGTTCGTGGTAGCCTTGAACCGCAGGCCAGCGAACGTGCTGAGCACTTGGAATCCAAGGCCGTGCAAGAAGCCTGCGATTGGCTGGCGACAACCGCGCTGCCCAAGCGCGACCTCACTGGTGGCACGGGAGCGACCGGAATGCGCCCCGACTTCGATGCCACAGTGCCGTCCGCAACGACTTCTTCGGACAGCATTTCGGCAAAGAGTCTTGAGGAACTGCTCAAAGACTTGGAGGGTGATTCCGCCGAGGATAACCGTTACGGCGAAAAGGATGAAGCCTTCAATACCGAGGGAACCGGTGAGTCACCAGCACCGGACGGCGAACCAGCCGACGAAACGAGCACCGAGGAAGAATCGGTCAGCGAGGAACCCGCCGGCACGGAAGATGGCGAAGCCGATGCAGACTCAGAATGACCATCGAGAATTGTGAATCTGGGCAGGAAGATTCTGATCCGATTCATCGATGGGTCGTCACGGAAGCAGATGCAAGCAGGCGACTCGATTCCTTTCTCGCGGACAGATTTCCCGATGCCAGCCGCGTAAGGATTCAACGAGGTATCTCCGACGGCTTGGCCAAAGTCCAAGGTACTGCAAGGAAGCCCTCGTACAAGTTACGTGCTGATCAAGTCGTCGAATTTCAACTACCGCCGCCGCCCGCCGAAGGACCGCAGGCGGAGCCGATAGCCCTCGATGTGCTGTACGAAGACGACTCGATCGCGGTCGTGAACAAACCGGCCGGCATGGTTGTTCACCCGGCAAAAGGCCATTGGTCGGGTACGTTGGCCAGCGCCCTGGTGCACCACTTCCAAGAGCTTAGCCAGTACGGCGGACCGTCGCGTCCGGGCATCGTGCATCGACTCGATCGTGACACGAGCGGCGTTCTAGTGGTTGCCAAAACCGACGCGGCGCACGCCAACCTGGCGGATCAGTTTCAGGACCGCACGGTGCGCAAGGAATACCTGGCCATCGTCAGCGGCTGTCCCGATCGTGATCGCGACCAGATTGATTTCCCCATTGGCGACCACCCGACACAGCGCGAACGCAAAGCACTCCGTGCCGATCATAGCTCGAGTCGCGAGGCCCAGACGTTCTACGAAGTTGCGGAGCGATTCAAAGGAATTTCGCTAATCCGCGCCATGCCAAAGACTGGCCGCACGCATCAAATTCGCTTGCACTTGACGCATATTCGCTGTCCGGTGATGTGCGACAAGTTGTATGGCGGCCGTTCGCGGATGACGGCGGGAGAATTGCGGACTTTCTGCCGCGACAAATCATTGGCGGAGAACCTCCCCGACGAGCAGCAATTGCTCGATCGCCAGGCCTTGCACGCACATCGACTCACGTTCGCTCATCCGACAAGCGGGCAGGAGCTCGCGTTCGAAGCGCCATTGCCAGAGGACATGCAACGGCTGCTGCTGATACTCAGCAACAGCGAGCCGACAGATTAGGTCCGCGGCTGGATTCTAATCGGCACGTCGATTACGTTCCAAAGACCGACGACATCAGGTCTTGCGTTCCCAACGAGCGCGGACTCACCAGCATTTCGCCCGCAGCGTAGCCGGCTGTCTGTCCTGTTTGGCGTGCGATGGCTTCGATACGAGGGAAGATGTGCTGCTTCTCGGGAGGAAACTGTGTCTTGTAGCAGTGCACTGAGTCAATCTTCTTCTGCAAGGTGCGGCTGATATCGACGACCAAATGGCCGGCTCCCTCGAGCGGCTTATTCGTGTAGAACGCGAGCGTGTAGTAAAGTTGCGCTGCGATCGTATGGGGAGCCAGTCCCTCGAAGTCATCGTCCCACTTCGTCAGCCGTGAATAGAAGATCGCCGCGTCAGTGATTTGCATCGCCTGCCAATGATCAGGCGAGGCCATCGGCGTCTTTTCCCCGAAGCCAATCACCAAGCGCGGACGAAACTTGCGGAACTCGATGGCTAACTTGACGCGTGCTTCGAAACCGTCAAACACCTTTCGATTCGGTAAATCAAGCGTGACTCGCGTCTGCACGCCGAGTGTTTCGGCAGCTTGCTTCGCTTCTGCGAGCCGTTCTTCCGGCCCAGACGAGCCCGGCGTCGGCTCGCCATCGGTCAGGTCGATGATGCCGACCTGATAGCCTTGCTCGACGAGACGCGCAAGCGTGCCGCCGCAGGCAATTTCGACGTCGTCGGGATGCGCTCCGACGGCGATGACATCCAACTGTGGGTATTCGTTAATCGCGGACATCACCTAGTTCTCAGCTTCCTCGCCATGGGTCATCCGCGACCTACCGAATCGTAGCCACGCGCCGGCTAAAGCCAACTGCACCAGCGGAAAATCGACAAACGTCACGATGCGGAACAAGCTCCAACGCAGCGGGTAGTTCTCCGCTGCTGAGTTATTGAAACCGTCAATGAGCAGCAACGCGACGGTTCCTACGATGCCAACGATCAACAGACCAACACCCAAGTGTCGGCAAGCCCGTGGACACCAAAGAACGCTCAGTATCAACGCCGCCGGTAACACGAGCAAGCACCAGAAAGCATGGTATCCAATCAAAGCCGCCACAGGCGGTCCGCATCCCCACGGCCCACAGATCGCATGGCCGAGGGTTCCTTCCAACTCGTGGATGTGGAGCGCGCCTCCAAGCGCGAGAACCCAACTCCCGAACAATAGCGCGTTTCGGAGCGATAACAACGACGTCGTTCCGGTTGAAATTGCCATGAGAGTAGTCTAGCAGGTGAGCGGCCACGTGACGGTGATGATTCGCACACTACTTGATCGTCACACGGCGGCCGTCAAGCTTGATCTTGCCCGCGGCCAATAGCCGCAGCACGTGCGGATAGGCCTCTTTTTCAGCTTCGAAGACGCGTTTGGCCAGCGAATCGGCCGTGTCGTCGTCAAACACGGGCACGGGTTGCTGCCAGATTATCGGCCCCGCGTCGTATTCGTTGTCGACGAAGTGAATCGTGCACCCGGTCAGTTTCGCCCCATAATCCAGGACCGCTTGATGCACCCGGTTGCCGTACATGCCGTGGCCGCAAAACGCGGGGATCAGCGACGGGTGAATGTTGACCACACGTCCTGCGAAATCGTCGGGCACCGGCACGAGCTTGAGAAAACCGGCCATCAGTACGTAGTCGACTTCGGCGTTGCGGCAGGCAGCGAAAACCGTGGCTCCGTACTCCTCGTCGCTGGAAGCTTCGCGTCGGTTGCAGACTTGCGTTGCGATGCCAGCGGCTTCCGCGTGCTGAAGGCCGCTCGCCTGCGCGGAACTGCTGATCACCAAGCGAATGTCGAGCGGCAGTTGCCCTTCGGCGATCCGGTCGATGAAGTTCTTGAGTGTGCGGCCGGAGCCGGAGATCAGAACAGCCACGGATACCGGCGAACGACTCACGACATCACCCGCACGTACAACTGCACCTCGGCGTCACCGATCTTAGCTGAGACAGGTTCGACGCCTTCCAGAGGCCCCAAGGTAATCGAGAGAGCGAGCGTCTCTTCGGCAACGTAGTCCTGGAACGCCTTCACCGCATCTCTTAGCGCCGGTGAATCCGTGACGATACCCACTTCAATCCGGTTCGTGAACTCGCAGCCGAGCTCTTTGCGTTGATCTTGGATTACGCGCACCAGGTCGCGCATCCAGCCTTCGGCAATCAATTCGTCGGTGAGTTCCGTGGCGAGAATCGCGACTACTCCGTGGGCATTGGCGGCGGCCCAACCCTCCTTGGCTTGTAGGCGAATCTCGACATCGTCGGCCGTCAGCTCAATGTCCTGGTCTTCGATCGTGAGATTGATCTTCCCGTTGTCACGGATATTCGCGAGCAGTTCCGACCCACTTTGTTTAGCGAGAGTGGGTTTAACTTTGCTCATCAGTTTGCCGAGACGAGGGCCGAGCAACTTGAAATTGGGAAGCACTTCGTGATCGACGTACTTCTCAGGCTCGTCGCTGAAGACCATGCGTTTGACGTTCAGTTCGTCGGCGATTACCGCCGCGTGTTCTTCCAACCACGGTTGATGCTTCTGATCAGCCAATACCACGATCACCTCGGCCAACGGCTGACGAACCTTCAGCTGAGCGTCGTTGCGCGCGTTGCGTCCCAACGACGAAATATGTCGCACCAGTGTCATCCGCTCTGACAGATCCTGATCGACCAGGTCGGCATCGCCGGTGGGAAAGTCGCACAGGTGGACACTCTCGGGCACCGAGTCGCCTAGCACTGCCACCGCGAGGTTTTGCCACAGGCTTTCGGCCAAAAACGGCACAAACGGCGCGATCATCTTAGTCGTAGCGAGCAGACAGTCGTACAGCGTCCAGTAAGCGTCCAGCTTGTTGGGGTCTTGCTTATCGGCAGCCCAAAACCGATCGCGGCTACGTCGCACGTACCAATTCGACAGCGCGTCGACGAAAGCGATGATCGCCTGACACGCGCCGTAGTTGTCGTAGGCGTCCATCCGCTCAACCACAACGGCAAGAGTCGAGTTCAGTTCGCTGACGATCCAACGATCCAGCTCACTCTCCGCCTTCCGCCTTCCGCCTTCCGCCTTGGGATCGAACTCATCGATGTTGGCATAGATCGTAAAGAAGCTGTAGACGTTCCACAGCCGCAGCAAGAACTCGGGAATCGAGTCCTTGATCGCTTGCTCGCTGTAGCGAATCGACGTCCACGGCGGTTGGTTGGCAAAGAAATACCAACGCAGAGCGTCGGCACCGTAATTGTCGAATATCTCACGGGGCTCGCGATAGTTGCGTTTTTGTTTCGACATCTTGCCGACCTGGTGCGAAATATTTTTCGCCCCGCAGGCAGCTTTCGCTTCCTCTTCGGTCAAAAAGAGCTGCTTGTTATCTTTCTTGTTTTCCCACCATTCCGACAGCATGAGTCCCAAGACAATGCAATTCTTGAATGGATGTGGCAGCTTCGTCTTGTCGCCGAACAACATGGTGCTGATCGCCAGCTGCGAGTAGAACCAGCCGCGTGTTTGGTCGATGGCTTCGCTGATGAAGTCGGCGGGAAACTGGCTCTCGAAGCGATCTTTTTCGGGGCCGCTCTCCTGTCCGCGATAGCCCCACTGGGCAAACGGCATCGCGCCGCTGTCGTACCAGCAGTCGATCACTTCCGTGACACGTCGCATGCGGGCACCCTCGGCGAACGGCGAGGCGTAGGTGACCTCATCGATGTACGGCTTGTGCACTCTCAGATCGTCGGGTAACTCGGGGTTGTCGGCTTTCGCTTTCTCCCAGACGTCGAATCCGCTTGCCTGCGGCTTCGCCTGTAGTTCTTCGTAACTGCCGACGGCTTCTTGCTTGCCGGTCTCTTCACATTGCCACACCGGCAACGGCGTGCCCCAGTAGCGTTCGCGCGACAGCGCCCAATCGACGTTCGATTCCAGGAACTTGCCGAATCGCCCCGTCTTGATGTGCTCGGGGAGCCAGTTGATTTCGGCATTGTTGGCCAGCATCCGGTCCTTCGCTTCAGTTGTGCGAATGAACCAACTCTCGCGCGGATACTGGATTAGCGGATCGTCCTCGGCCCGCCAACAGAAGGGATAATCGTGCAGATACTGCTCCTGATAGAACAGCAGGCCACGTTCCTTCAAATTGCGATTGATGTCTTTGTCGCAGTCCTTGACCCAGCGACCTCGAAGGAATTCGGGGGCTTCGTCGTTGAACTTTCCGTCGGGGGCGACGCAGTTGATGAGTGAAGGTGCTTTGTCGCCGTGAGATTCCCGTTGCTGCTGTAGGATGTTGTAGTCATCCTCGCCGAATGCAGGTGCGATGTGGACCAACCCGGTGCCACTCTCCGTCGTAACGAAGTCGGCAGATACGACGTTCCAGGCAACGTCTGCAAACGCGTTGCCTTCACCGTTGCGGAAGCAATCGAAAGGAGGCTCGTACGCCCAGCCAACCAGTTGGCTTCCATCCAACGACTTCGTCTTGGTGAGCGTAGTCTTGAGTTTTGCCGCGATCGTCTCGATGGCGTCCAGAGCGACAATGTACTCAGCGCCGTCCGATTCATCAGATACGATCGCATACTTGACTTCCGGATTAACGGCTACAAATTGGTTGCTTGGCAGCGTCCAAGGCGTGGTAGTCCATACGAGAAAGCTCAACTGCTTACTTCTGTCTTCCTCTGAGAGAAGTGAGGGATGTGTCAATGACACAACCGGCATCTTCACGTACACACTCGGGTCCGCCACCTCACGATAACCCTGCCCCACTTCGCCCGCGGACAGGGCGGTGCCGCCCTGGGCCCACCACCACACGATTTTGTGGCCTTGGTAGAGTTGGCCGCGGTCGAACAGCGTCTTCAGCGACCACCAGACACTTTCGACGTAGCTTTGATGGTAGGTGACGTAGGCGTCTTCCAGGTTGACCCAGAAGCCCAGACGCTCGGTCAGCCGTTCCCATTCTTGCATGTACCGCCAAACGCTTTGTTGGCACTTTTGGATGAACGGTTCGACACCGAAGGCTTCGATCTCTTCCTTGGAGTGAATACCCAATTCCTTGCAGACTTCCACTTCGACGGGCAAGCCATGCGTGTCCCAGCCAGCCTTACGCTCGCAGCGGTAGCCGCGCATCGTCTTGTAGCGGGGGAACAGGTCCTTGATCGCGCGGGTCAGGCAATGCCCAGGGTGGGGCATGCCGTTGGCGGTGGGTGGACCTTCGTAGAAGACGAAGTTGTCGGCACCGTCGCGCGCGGCGAGCGTCTTTTCGTAGATACCCTGCTGCTTCCAGAACTCTCCGATGGCCAGTTCGCGCTCGGCAAAGCTCTCGTTCTTCTTCACAGCAGGAAACATGGGGACCCTTTGGGTAAATGACGAATTCAGAATGACGAAATACCCAATGACGAATTAGTTGGGCTTCAGAGCAGACACGGACTTCAGTAGCTAGGATCGTGTAAAGACGAAATTCGGATTTTACTCATTCGGGCTTCATTCGTCATTCCGTCATTCGTGCTTCGTCATTCCCCATCAATCGTCATCAAAGTCGGGGTCGTCGCTGAAGGGCGAGTCGCCAGCGTCGTCGTCGTCATCGTCGTCGTCAGCACCACCGAAGGTGTCGGGGAACTCATCATCTTGCGTGAGATCGTCCTCCCAATCCTCTTCGAAGTCGTCGTCGAAATCATCGTCGAAGTCGTCGTCTTCGAAATCGTCGAACGGATCGTCGCCCGCTGAGAGCGTCAGCTCGCTGCCGCGCGCAGGGTCGCCCAGCACGTCGGGACAGCCGGTCCCCGGAGGATTTGCTTCGAGATCTTCCAGAGAAGTTGCTACCATCGCCATCAATCTGCACCCCGTCCAAGTCTAAAGCGTCTGATAAGTCTAGCCGCTAGCCACAAGAGTATCTCACTGCTAGCACTGAGGGCCAGCATCCCCGAATCTGGTCGCAGGCAAACGACTTACGTCGATATTGTAGGCGCGAATTCTGCCCCAGTTCAACGGGGGTTGTCAAGCAGATTACGGCAAATCTCGCTCGACGGTCGCCGGTCGAATAGGCTAGGCGACACCGATCGTGCGCAACTATCGGACTGTGCGCGAAGCTGAAGTTGGTCAATTTTCGCGTGCCGGTTAAACTACGCGTCGAATTCACCTCGTTTATTCAGGTCTTCCACCCCGCCGGAAGGCCCGTCTGATTCGACCCGTACGCAAGGAGGCGTCCATGTCTCGGCCACCGCTCCGGTTTGTTCACGCCAGCGATCTGCATTTGGAGCGCCCATTGGGGGGCGTTGCCGATGTGCCAGACCATCTGCGAGATTTGTTCCTGGAAGCCCCCTACGAAGCTGCCGCACAGGTCTTCGAGACCACACTGTCGGAGCGTGCCGATGCCCTGGTGCTGGCGGGCGATGTGGTCGACTTCAATCTCGCGGGGCCGCGTGCCATCGTATTTCTGCAAGAGCGATTCCAGCGCTTGGCGGATCACGACATCCGCGTTTTTTGGGCCGGTGGCGATGTCGATCCCGCGGAGTCGTGGCCGGCGAGCGTGCCGCTGCCAGAAAACGTCACAATCTTCCCCGTCGGGCGTGCAGCGGAGTACGAGCTTCAGCGAGACGGCGAAGTGGTCGCCAAGTTCCAAGGCATCAGCCGCAACCAAGGTCGCCCACTCGACGAGAGCGGTTTCCATCGCGACGCGCACGGGCTGTTCACCGTAGGAGTGTCCTACGGTACTGGCGCCACTCCCGGCACCGAAGGCGACCGAGTGCATTACATGGCGCTGGGCGGACAGCATCTCCGCCAGACGGTCGATCAATCGCCGGGCATCGCTCACTACTGCGGATCGCCTCAGGGGCGCAGCCCCAACGAGCCCGAAGCGCATGGCTGCACCCTGGTGACGGTCGACGATGACGGCAACGTGAAGACGAGCTTCGTCGCGACCGATTCGATTCGTTGGATCACCGAAACCATCGAAGTCACCGCCGGCACGGACGAAGACGCGCTGATTACACAGATGCAAAGTCGCGTCAGCAAACTGCAAACCAAGCACAGCGGCAGCCGCCTGCTAGTCACCTGGATCATCGAAGGCCGCGGCACGCTGCTCAACCATATTCGTAACGGCGGCATCAGTGACCACATGGCGGAATTGCTTCGCGAGCAGTACGGTCGTGGGGTGCCGGAAATCTGGACGGTCGCGATCGAGTGCCACGAGCCGCTCGACGTGCCGCAGGAATGGGTCGACGAAGAGACCATCATGGGCGACATGCTCCGAGAATTCCGAGCTTTGGAAGCCGACGTCGATATTCCACTCCGCTTGGAAGAATTTCTACCCGAAGAACTCCTCTCCACGCCCCGCGCAGAACTCGCCGCCGTCACGGAAGAAGACCGGGCCGACCTGCTCTGGTCCGCCTCCAAAATGGCCGTTGACTTACTCGACGGTGAAGAACAAATCACAGGCGGAAGGACTTAGGCGCGAATCACCCGTAGCGTGACGACCGACTAAAAACTAACGACTTACGACACACGACTTCAAATCATGAAAATCACAGACATTCGCATTGATGGATTTGGTGTTTGGCACGACCTGAAGTTGGGCGGACTGTCGCCTCGACTGACGGCGTTTTACGGTGCCAACGAAGCCGGCAAGACAACGCTAATGCAGTTTACGCGCAGCGTGCTGTATGGCATGTCGGCGGAGCGTCGCCGCCGGTACTTGCCACCGGTCAACGGCGGCGTGCCTGGCGGTTCGCTGGGGTTGATCGACGATCAGCAGCGCTTCAACGTCAGCCGTATCGCCGACCGCGGCCCCGACGATGTTGGGCTGGTGCGCATCAGCACGCCTGACGGCGAGGTCACCGGCGACCGGATGCTGCGCGAGGCGCTCTCCGACATCGACGAACCCACCTACAACAACGTCTTCGCGATCGGCCTCAGCGAAATCCAAACGCTGGGCACCCTCGACGGCAGCCAGGCCGCCGAATGGTTGTATCGCCTTACTTCGGGGCTCGATCGCGTAAGCCTATACGACGTAATCCAGAAACTTCGTCACACGCGCCACGAACTGCTGAGTAGCAACGATCACAAGTCAAAGATCAGCCAACTCGTCACGCGGCGGGAAGTTCTGCGCGGCGAGATCCAGCAACTCTCGCAGCGCAATCGACAATGGTTGCAACTGTCGGTGCGGCTGCAGGAACTGGATACCCAAATCGCCGAACAGGAAGTGATCGTCCGCGACTGTCAGCAACGGGCTCGTACCATCGAAATTGCCGTTGGGCTGAAACCAAACTGGCGCAAGCGAGCCAAGGTGACCTCGCAACTGAAGCAGTACGAAGGCCATGTGCAGTTTCCCAGCGATGGGCTCGAGCGTCTCGATGAGCTCAATCGCAAGATCGAGGAACATCAACGCGAAGCCGACGTGTTAAAGGGGCAGCGACAGCAGCTACGCGAAGATGCCGACCGACTCGACATCAACCGACTGCTTGTGAAGAACGCCTGCCGCATCAATGCCCTCGGCGAGCAACGCGACTGGCTGCAATCGTTGGAGCGGCAAATCGACGACCTGGAAACCGACGCCAGCGAATTCGAGCAGCGGCTGGAGCACGAGCAAGAACGACTGGGACGGGCACTAGGCGTCGCCGACCGCGAGCAGCTCAACGTCGTCAGTAAAGCCGACGTCGAAAGCCTGCAGCCGCACGTCAAAGACTTAAGTGCCGCCCAAAAGCGTGTCGAGCAAGCCCAGCAGGAAGTCGATGCGCTGGCCGAAAGCGAGCGCTCGCTGAAAGTCAAAGTCGAGTCAGCCATTATCGGCGGTGAAAGTCACGGTCTGCCGATGGACGTTCGCGAAGCGAGCGACCTGGTCGCCAACCTGCGCAGCCGGCTGAAAGTCGAACAGCGCATCGAGCAAGCACGCAACCACGAGATGGATCTGGAACAGCAAAGCCACGATCTGCTCGACGACCAGGTCATTCCACTGACGACGTTCAACTGGATGCTTGCCGGTGTGGTTCTCAGCGGTTTGATGATCGGCACCTGGTGGTGGTACCCGAATAATCCGTTCGGGAATGCCTCAGGTATCCTGCTACTCATCTCGTGCGTGATGATTGGCTTCAGCTTCGTGTTTAAGTGGTTCATCGAGGAGTCTGCCGCCGACAAGCTCGATGCATGCCAACGCCAAATGGACGTGGTTGCTCAACAAATCAAGGAAGCGGAACGCGAGAAGCAAAAGCTCGACGCCGGTATGCCGATGACCGACGGCTCGGTGTTGCTCCGGTTGCAGGCCGCTGAGCGTCATTTGGCGGAGCTCGAAAACGTATTGCCTGTGGAGGCGCAACGAAAGCAGGCGGGCCACCAAGTTTCCACCGCGGAGTCGCGACTCGCCGAAGCCAAATCGAATCTGGAGAAAGTGCTGAAGACTTGGCGCAGCAAACTCGTGAGCCTCGGCTTTTCCGAAAAACTCGATCCGCAGCGATTCCTCACCGTGACGGAGCGGTACGAAGCCCTGCACGACCTGGAAGAGCGTGCCAAGCTGCGACGCGAAGATGCCAGCGCCCGCCAACGCGAGCACGACACGCTCACGCGCCGCATCAAGGATCTCGCTGAGCAGGTCAACTGCGTGCTGGTCTCCGAAGAGGTCGAAGTCGACGACGAGGGCGAGGAGTACGAAGTCGAAGTCAGCACACTCGACCAACTCGAACACCTCGTCAGCCAGCGCCAGCGGCAGCTGAGCGAAGTGCAACGACGCAAGGAACTTTCCCAGCGAGCCAAGGAACTGAAGGCCGAGGAAACTAAGCATCGGCGTGCCACCGCGGGACATAAGCGACGGCGAGAGGCACTATTCCAGGCCGTCGACTGCGAAGACGAACCCGCTTATCGCCGACTGGCTGAGGATCAGCAACAGCTGATTCGACTCAAGAAACAACGACAATCGATCTCGCGCGAAATCGTGGCGGCGATCGGCACGCACGCCCCCGAAGAGACGTTCACCGAGATGCTCAGCCCAAAGCGAATCGAGCGACTCGAAGACGACTGGGAACTGGTGTCGGGTGAGGCAGACGTGGAGGAACGCAAGCTGCAAGGCCTGGCCGGACAGCGTGGTGCCGTTCGACAGGAACAGCGAGCGCTCGTCGAGGATCGCTCGCTCGCTGAAAGACAACTGGAACTGGGCCAAGTAGAAAAACAATTGGCCGACGCGAGCCAGACGTGGCGTGAGCACGCGACGGTCAACCGCGTCTTGGAGCGAATTCGCTCAGAGTACGAACAGAACCGCCAGCCCGAGACGCTGGCGGTCGCATCGCGTTACCTGCAGCAGCTTACCGGCGGCGAATACCAGCGGATCTGGACGCCGCTGGCAGACGACATCTTGTATGTTGATAACGCGGCCGGCGAGTCTCTGACCGTCGACCTGCTCAGTCGAGGCACGCGTGAGCAGCTTTTCCTCAGCGTGCGACTGGCGCTTGTCGCTAACTTCGCCAGCCGCGGCGTTAAGCTGCCGATGGTGCTCGACGACATCCTCGTCAACTTCGATGCGGTGCGTGCCCAGCGGGCCGCTGAAGTGCTGAGTGATTTCGCCGCTGGTGGCCACCAATTGCTTGTGTTCACCTGCCACGAGCACATGTGGCAGATGTTCAAGTCGCTGGACACGGACTGCCGCCGACTTCCCAACCGGAATGGGCAGGTCTTGCCTGAACCTGAGCCCGAGCCGATCGTCGAAGTTGAGCCCGAAGTCGTGGTCGAGACAATCGTCGAACCGCCAGCCCCCAAACCGAAGCCGAAGAGAAAACGCAAGCCGAAGCCAGCCCTCGTCGAAGCCCCAGCCCCCAGTCCCCAGCCCCCAGCTCCGCTGGTCTACGACTATCCATTCGTCGAGAAAATCGAGGAAGTCGTCGAAGAGATCGTCGTTGAGCAACCACCGGCTGAGCCCACACCAGCACCAATCGTCGAAGCCACGTACGCTTGGACCGATCCTGAGCCCGCACCGGAAATCCCCGCTGCGGAACCTGTTCGCGGCGACAACGCGCTAGCGTACATCTTCGACGCGAAAGAAGAACTAGCTGAGGCGGACGCAGCGGTCTATTCCGGACGCGTGCATCGCGACCACTTGGAACCGCGAAGAGCCTAGCCGCTACCGCTTGACGGTCCTACTGGGCCGGGACGGTGATGTCGTAGGTTGCGCCGCTTGAGCCAGACTCGACGACCAGGGCTTCCGTCGGTTCGTGGGTGTGCTCAATCCAATCGGCCTCAACGTTGCGATTGCCGCCGGGCTTCAAATCGAAGTACGACACTCGGACCGAATACGTGCCGGGATACAAGCCGTTGACGCCGCGAAACGCGACTGGCTGATAAGTCCCGTCTTGAGCCATCTCTCCGCCACTAGGACGTACTGGTCCGGTGGAATCTTGCGGCACGAACGTCAGTCGACAGACTTCCGGCTGGTCACGACCTGTGAACGTAACCTTGCCCGCCACCGGAATGATCTCTGGACCGTCGTCTGCACAGCCTGCCACCGCCAACAGCAACATGGCAATGATCAACGAGCTTCGAATTTGATCCGGCGGCGCCGTTCGCATGGCCTAATTCTCCAGGGTCGCCAGATCTTGTGCAGCTCGCGTGCCTAGGTGGTTGTAAATGCGATAGTCAATCGTGTCGATCACGTAACGCACGCTTGCATCAGCCATCGCGAAATGGCCACCGCCCGAGTGGTCACTCTTGAATCCACAACCGCGATTGTGGCAGCCCGGCGGTCTTGGGCAAGTTTCAAACGTATTGAGCGGAATCGTCGTCCCCGCCAGCGAGAAGTTTGGCGCGAACGCTCCTCCATAGGCGCACTGGCGAGGCAGCGATTCGCCAACCATGAGCGTGTTGCTTAGTCCATCGGTTACCTGCGCAAACCTGCGCTCATCGTTAAACCGACCAAACATCCCGGTAGAGCTTGCGGCAAGTTGATCTCGCTCATCGCGAGTACCATAGTTGCGGCCTTGGCAACAATAATTGTCGTCACCCGGCCGGCCCCGTACGGGACAATAGGGACACCCGTCTGTATCGGTAGGTCCCATTGAAGCCGGGTAGTAGAGCCCTAGCGCGGGATTGGGATTGTTGCCGCCTGCGTCAGCGCGATCTTCGAAGACAGGCTGGCTCGCGCTCTCCGCGCTTGGGCACACATAAACTTGCACAACCTGCTGCACCGCTAGCGCATTTTCGCGTGATCTGATCAACTTCGTGAAATCGAAACTCTCGTAAAGTGCGTTCTGTTCCAGAAACGGGAGGATCGCCATTGTCCAAGTGGCACCGGCCTTACCCCACGCGTAATCGCCTACGACATTGTGGTATTTAGGCTGTGTTTCATGCGCTGTATGGTAGTTTTGGATCGCCAACCCAATCTGCCGTAGATTGTTCTGGCAGCTAGAGCGACGGGCAGCGGCCCGCGCTTGCTGAACGGCCGGCAATAGCAGCGAGACCAACACACCGATGATCGCGATCACCACCAGCAGTTCCACCAGCGTAAAACCCACCCGCCGAGTCCGCGTGGAACGCCCAGCAACATTGCCTACACTTCGATTAGAGTCAGTCATTTTTCTGCCACTCTGAGGGTGAAACAGAAGCGCCGGTCATCATGGAGAATTCCCGGATTGGGCGAAAAGTCTACGAATCATGTTATCCTAATGGCCTAGCTGCGCCAACTTTAGGAAAGCAAGGCAGATTGGTCCCGATGGGTCAAACTTTTGGCAACACGACCCATCGTGGCCGCCGAAGCGTCGCTACCCGAGCTACCGCAATTTTGCTTGATCGGTGATGCCCCGAGCATCTCGTGCTATGATTTAGCTCTCCCTGCGACCTACCTCTTGGGCACACTCGGATGGAAGTAGAAACACTCGACGCTAGGAAGTACACACTGGCCGATGCTCAAGCGATTGGCGAGTTGCTTGCCGAGGTCTGGCCTAATCCGGCGAAATCGGCGGAGTACCGTTGTCAGCAGTTGCTCGCAGTTGGTCAAAACTATAACGGACCGGATGAGCAGACACCGCGATCGTTTGTAGTCCGCGAGGGTGGTCGTCTGATCGCCCATGCTGCGGTATTGCCCCGCACCATTGGGACCAGCCGCGGGGACATGACGATTGCTGGGTTAGCACAGGTATGTGCGTTGCCCGAGCATCGTGGTCGCGGCTTGGGCGAAGCGGTCGTAAAGCGGGTGTTCGCGCTAGTCGACGCGGGCGATTTTCCGTTCAGTCTGTTTCAAACATCGCCGGAAGTTCGTCCCTTCTACGCCAAGCTAGGCGCGTGCGTTGTAGAAAATGAGATTGTCAATACTTTTAGCGAAGACCTGCACGTGTCACCCTTTTGGGACAAAGTCGTCATGCGTTACCCGTGCAGCGGACAATGGCCCGACGGGCAGCTCGATCTGCGGGGACCGGGATACTAGTGTGTGCCGATGCGCATCAGGCGGTTGTGGCGAGTCGACTGAGATTCACTGAACTAGAACTGATGCCTAGACGTGAGGCTGGCCACGCAGCCGCGATCGAATACGGCTCAACATCGGGCCAAGACTGTTGGTGGGCATGCCGGTGATCCGGCTGATTTCTTGATAGGTCTTGCCCTCAAGATGATACATCCGCACAACGTGGGCTTCGGGGCCTTCGAGCGTGGCCAACAGCCGCTCAACTTCCTCCTGGTTGGTCATCCGTTCTTCCACGCCGTTGGATTCGTCCGCCATCGCTTGATCTGCGACGGCCCCTAGCGGCACGGGCGATTGGTTTTCCAACATTTTTCGGACCACCACGCGGCGTGCGATCACCGTCAGATAGGTCGCCAGACTGCTCTTGCCACGAAAGGCCCGCAGGACGGCGTAATCGTTGTCCACGATTGTGAGCATTACCTCAGCAGCCAAATCCTCGCGATCCGAGGCGGATAGCATAATTGACCGACATTGAGCCGTGTGGTTGATCACATGCATGACTAGGCCCATGAACCGATCGACGAAGTTCTCCCAGGACCTCGGCTGATTGGCCAGGCAACGTTCAAGCAAACTGCGGTCGATGTCGGATAATGCCAAGGTGGGTGTCGCCTGCAGATACTAGAAATGAGGGCGGAAGGCTATCAATTGTCAGCTGTTGACGACAGACCAATCCGTGAGTTCGGCAAATGCCCAAAATTGAGCCCGACATCGCATCCGCTGCCAGCACGTTAGCGCTCAAGTCGCCGTCATCTTCTATTCGCTGGTACGGAGAGCGATTCTCTGCCTGATTTCTGGCCCTAATGTGCGAGTTGCGGAGGAATTGCACATGCCCACACAGCCCTCTTGCCCTGAGTCCCCATTGTAGATAGCGTCTCGCGGCGAGGCAAGTTGGACGACAGCTGCGGAAATACAGTCCGCTCAGGCACGCAGACGCCCGCAATGATCCCGCTGCCCCGCTGATTGGGCCCTGCGCGGGCGATTGCCGAACTTTAGGCTGTTAAGACGGCCCTGCGCCTTGTCAGGTAATCACTTGCCCTACTTCTGCCGATAAAGTTATCATTCCGTACAGAAACAAGCGTTGGGGTGCCTGCACTCGTTGTGAATCCGTAGGTTCAGCTAGCCCCACTCCGCTGGTCGGATTTTGCACGCAGCTAGCCGTGAAAGAAGGAGATTGAGAGACATGACTCACGTCGTTTGCGAACCCTGTTTCGCTTGCAAGTACACCGATTGCGTTGTTGTTTGCCCTGTCGAGTGTTTTTACGAAGGCGAACAAATCCTCTATATCCACCCAGACGAATGCATCGACTGCGAAGCCTGCGTGCCCGAGTGCCCGGTGGAAGCGATCTTCCACGAGGACAACGTCCCGGAAGAATGGAACGCCTTCATTGAGCTCAACGCCGAAATGGCTCCGACGCTGCCAGTGATCACGGAGAAGAAAGAGCCGCTGGCAGATTCTTAAGCCAAACGACTCGCGTCTCTGATTGATGTGCTAATTGGCATGCGCTAATATCCCGCCTTCGCCGAGGGACCGCACTCCTAGGCGAAGGTTTTCTATGCGCGGCGCGAGTGTGTGTGGTGTATCGAATGCACCGATGATGTAACTCTGCAACGAGAACTAGCAGTTGAAAACCCGAATTCGGAACAGTCGCACGGAAACGGAAACGGAAACGGAAACGGAAACGGAAACGGAAACGGAAACGGAAACGGGAACGGGAACGGGAACGGGAACGGAAACCGCTAGTACGAGTCGCGCAGCAACCGAGCACTACAGACCGAGTGCCTTCGTGCTGCCGACTCGACTACGGCTCAAGACTTCGCGGAATTGCCGCAGATTCCATCTGGAGGCCACTACTTGAGGTCGACGGACCAGTAAGCAGCGTCCAGAAAGGTCTTCCAACTCGCGTACTTGGGGTTCCCAAGCTTGATGGTGAGCAGCGGACTGCGCTTCGGCTTTTCTGGCTTGCAGATCAGCTTCATATTCGCCTGCTTCGGAGTACGGCCGCCCTTGCGGACGTTGCACTTCACGCAGGCGCAGACCAGATTTTCCCAACTCGCATCGCCGCCGAGGCAGGTCGGAATTACGTGGTCGAGGCTCAGTTCGCTGGTGGGAAACTTTTTGCCGCAATACTGGCAACGATTTGCGTCGCGGGCGAAGATGTTGCGACGGTTGAGTCGCACACGCTGCTTGGGCAAACGATCGTAATACAGCAAACGCAGGACGCGCGGCACACAGACTTCAAAGTTGACGCTGCGAATCCAATCCTCTTCCGGCTGCTTGAACTCCGCCTTGAGTTCGCTGATCTCGCGCCATGATTCGAAGTCGTAGTTGGAGTACTGGCCATCCTCGATATGGATGACTTCCGCCAGCTCATTCAACAGCAAACCAAACGCTCTTCGCACTCCCACCACATGAACGGCCATGTACTGGCGGTTAAGTACCAATACACTTGAATTTAGACCACTTGCCTCAAAGGCGGACATTCCGTCTTTCCTTCCGGTCTTCTATGCAGCTTTCCAATCTTGGATCGCAAAATCAAACTGCAGCTATTTCAAACGCTTCACTTTCTTTCGAGGCTCCAAGCCAAATTAAAACCTTGGCGCAGTCAGTGCTTCGCACCGTTGTCCGGGCTGAGTCTAAATCTTCAGCCCGACGAATCAGGTACTGTGCCAACGACTTAAGTTGTGTGCCAGGCAACCAAGCCGGATCGGGGGGATGCTGATCTTGCACAATTAAGCGTGAGGTCGGCGTGCCTTCTGTCGCCTGAAAACCGCGTTTCAGTAACCAAGAAGGCGCCGCGTCCGTGTGCTGGAGCGACAAAGCCATCCATCGCTTCTTGTTCCATTTTAGACCACTTCCAAACGTGAAACCAGAGTTTTTCGCATCCAAAGCGGTGACCGACGTGCCTGAAAAATAGGCGTTCTCGCTCCATCGGAGCCTGTACACCCCATCGCGCTTCACATCGCCCCGTGGTCTCATAGTATGGGATTGGAGCCTGCACTTAGCGTGATGACACAAATGTTTGCCATGTTGTTCGCTCGTGATTTACGTGCAGATAGAATGCAAATTCGACCTGGGCACACGATTTGCTAACGCGATTATGCCCAGTGACGCTCTGCGGCTTGCAATGCCGACAGCAGGTCGAACATCCAAGTTTCGCTTGAAACGAGTATCGAGTTGTCGCTACGATGGTGAGAGGCAATGGGCAGCATTTGGATTGTCTTACCCTAAAAACTTGTGAGACATCCATCTTCCTTCTTGCTGGTTCTTTTCTTCGGGACGAATGAAACAGGATCTCTTTTCTGGAGACGTTTACCAAGGAGAAATTAGTGCAATGATTCACTACACGTGCGATTGCTGCAAACGGAGAATCGATGCAACCGACGAACTGCGTTACATCGTCCGCTTGGAAGTCTACGCGGCTCTCGATCCCTCGGAGGAAGCCGATGACGATCGCGATCATCTCCAAGAAATCCAGGAGGTCCTCGAACGCCTCGACGATCCGCAAGAAGCGGAGGCCTGCAGCGAGGTCTACCATCAACAGCGGTTCGACTTGTGTAGCGAATGCCGCGCTCAGTACGTGCAAGATCCCTTGGGTCGTCCGCTCACCGCGCAAGTCAACTTCAGCCAAAACTGATCCACTCAACTAGGGACGCGACTGGGAAGGCCAACAGTTAAAGGCTGGTCCATGGTCTGCGTTCCAACAACAGACCGCTATGCCGAGTCGTTTACGACGTCGCCGCACGCCAAAGGTTGTTGGCGTCGTCTTCGTTGCGGCTCTGTTTGTCATCGGTTGGTGGGTAGAAACGAGGTTTCTTGCCGAGCCAGGGTGGCAGCGGCCGCTGGGCCAACTCACGCCAGGTCAGTATGTCGTCGAACGCGTTGTCGACGGCGACACGCTCATCCTTGAGCAGAATCAGCTACGCGTCAGACTGCAGGGCATCGACACGCCAGAAACCGTCAAGCCCAACACACCTGAGGAAGCCTGGGGCCGCGAAGCCACGGAATACACACAGCAGTTTCTCCAAGCGGCAAACTGGCAGATTCGTATCGAGATCGATGGCGAACCGGTCGATCGCTACGGACGGCACCTGGCATTTGTCTGGCACGAACAACGGCTGCTCAACGAAGAACTTGTGACACAGGGGCTGGCCCGCGCGAAAACGACGTTTGACTTCAGTCAGCCGATGAAGCAACGATTAAGGGCGGCCCAACTGGCCGCGCAAACCGCACAACGCGGGCTGTGGCAAACTAATTTGGAAGTTCCAGCGTCGCAACGTTAAACGACCAAATTGCACTTCGACGATCGTGGAAAGTATTGAGTCAAGGGAATCTAATTTCATGAAGCCCGTTGTGACCTTTGGTGAAATCATGGGCCGACTGGCGGCTCCACAACATTTGCGGTTGCGGCAAACGAGAGAATTCGAGGTCAGCTACGCGGGCGCGGAAGCAAGTGTCGCTGCCTCGATCTGTAATTTTGGCGGCGCAGCCCGTTACGTGACGGCACTGCCGAAGCACGATCTGGCGGAGGCGGCCATGGACTCGATCCGCGCGGTCGGCGTCGACACTCGCTACATCGTCCGCACGGATGAAGGGCGACTCGGGCTCTACTTCCTCGAAACCGGTGCCAATCAGCGTCCCAGCAATGTGATCTACGATCGGGCGGATTCGGCAATCGCGATCACCCCAGCCGCCAGCTACGACTGGGATGCCATCTTCGACGGGGCGCAATGGCTCCACCTGACCGGCATTACCCCAGCACTTTCCAGATGCGCCGCCGAAGCAACGCAAGTCGCCGCCGAAAAAGCCAAAGCCGCCGGACTCCAGGTCTCGATCGATCTGAACTTCCGTAAGAAACTATGGAAATGGGACGAATTGATGCCTCCGCGCGAACTCGCCGAACAAACCATGCGGACGATCCTGCCTTCGATCGATTTAGTCATCGCCAACGAAGAAGATTGTCACGAAGTACTCGGCATTCAGGCAGAAGACACCAATGTCGACGAGGGATCACTGAACTCGGCGCGCTATCCCGAGGTCGCGCGACAAGTCGTCCAGCAGTTTCCCAATGTCGGCCGGGTCGCGATCACGTTGCGTCAAAGCCTTTCAGCCACGCACAACAACTGGGGAGCAATGCTCTATGATGCCGCGACCGATCAAGCGTTGTTCGCACCGCTCGATGCAGCGGGAAACTACACATCCTACGAAATCAAGAACATCGTCGACCGCGTCGGTGGCGGAGACTCGTTCGCCGCCGGTTTGATCTTCGCGACCCTCACTCCCGAGCTAAGCGATTTACATACCGCGCTGAACTATGCCGTAGCCGCCTCATGCCTAAAACACTCGATCCGCGGCGACTTCAACTACTCCTCACGCAGCGAAGTCGAAGCCTTGATGGGCGGTTCTACTTCGGGACGCGTGGTGCGTTAGGTTCACGAGTCGTTGCCAGCCGGACTCGAAGGTCGGCTAGTGGCCAAAAACAATGCTCGCATCGCGCCCCTCGAACGTCGATAATTGGGCTCGTCCTTGGCGTGGAGTTCTTGATGCTCTGGTGGGAGAGATCGAATGGGAATTGAGGAAGGCAATCGTGTAGCGCGGTGGATGAGCGACGGGTAGCGGAGATGACGCCGGCAAGAACCCGCAAATGGCAAAAGTCCTCCGTTTTTGCGACACAAGATCGCGGTGAAGCCCTTAGGAGAAAGCGTTTGTCGGGATCGACGCTCGCAAAACTGGTGACTTTTGCGTTAAAAAACGCGTTATCGAAATCCACGCAGAGCTGCAAAAAGCAGCAAAAGTCACGCGTCGGGAGAACTACCGCACGTTCGACGGCAGCGCCACGCCGCCCGGCTGTAAACGCTGCGCGACAGGTTGCTGAAACGTCGGAGCAGGCGCGACGGCCGGAAGGGCAACCGGAGGTCCTGTGGGCAACGTGGTTGGGCTGGCACCTGCCTGCGGGTACGCGAGCGGAGTGCTCGTCGGCGCAGGCGGAGCGATTCCAAACGCCGTGGGCGAGGCCAAAGTGCTTAGATCGCGGCTACCAGCCGCCTGAATCGGCGCGACCGTGCCGGGCGCGGCACTGCCGAGATCGATCTGCGGCGCGATGGCTGGCAAACTCCACAATGCGGGATTGTCGACGAGACTGTTCAGCTGCACGGTGCCGACGTTGATGGAGAGTGAGAGCTGTGCGGCAGGCACGCGCAAGTCGATTTCCTGCGGAATCGAAACACGGATGTCTGGGAAGTAGACGTGCTTTTTGGCGCGCGTGCTTGCGATCAAATTACCACCGGCGTCGTAGACGTGTTGTTCCAGCACCCACGCACGCCGCGCGTCGAGGATTGTTGACTTGGTCATTTGGCCGCTACGTGTTTGCAGGACCGATTGGATTTCCAGGGTGTCGTTCCCTTTCGGAAACGGTCCTTGGTGCTGATCGTTGGGCGAGAACTGCATCATCCCCAACGCGTCGAGCAGCCACTGAGGCTCGATCGGCATCAGCTGCTGGGCAGAACTGCCCACATACTGATCGTGTCGAGCGAAGTACAAGGCAGGAGGTTCGTTGCGTTTTACCCAAAACCAAAACAACTGGTCATTCGATCCCAAGTCGACCTCATCGCCTGTGAGCGACGTCGACGCGCGCAACCGCACCTTGCCGGGTTGCAGGGCGGCGATGTTGCCGCGCAGCAGTGGGATCCCCGGCATGCCGGGCACGGTGATCGAAGCGTTGTTGGTTTGGTAGCTGACGATGCGAGCAGCATTTTGGTTGACGGCCCCCACAACCTGATCGAGCGTTGAGCCAGCAATGAGAACCTCTGGGGCAGGGGGCCCCAGTTGCACAAAGGGATTACGAAGCCCACGACTACACGTCGCACCGGAAGTGGAGAAGACTACGAGCAGCAGCATCAGACACTGCAGTGACCAAGCGAAGCGATTCGTATTGGCTGTCGTCGTGTTCATGCGGCGTCCGATGCTGACGGACATGACTGGACTTCCCCGTCACCGTAAAGGAGATCAATCATGCGTTGTTGGATGTTTTCCGCTTGCTCTTGGTTGGGCTCGTCAACGACGAGTTCAAACAGTTCGTCGCGCTTGGGCGCGACGACGGTCAGCACCTCCTGCCCGTCGTCGTTGCGACGCGAATCCTCGCGCCGCAGCACTTTCCGACGAACTAGCAGCAGGCCAAGCACATATCGAAATTGCTGCTCCGCCGGTTTGTCGCCCAGCGAGGCAAACAAGTTGAGCATTACATCAGCGGGTGCCAGCTGAGGTGTTTCATCCTTGGCCGGAACTCGCGCTCGCCACCAGCCCAAGGCATCTTCCGGTGGACCTTGCCAAGCTTCGGCGGCATAGTCGCGACGAACCGTTTCGGCTTCTTGCTCTTCAAGGACCGAAAAGTAAACCTCGCCGGGACGCAGTGCCTTGTTCGTGTCGGCACAGACGCGCGTACAAGCTCGGACCTCGAAATCAAGCAGCATGAACCGTGACGCTGGACAAATGAAAAGAGTTGGACACGCAGACGAATGCGGCGAGATCGTAGGAAAATCCCCTTGCCCTGGCAAGCGAAGCAACGGAACCGCTACGAAGCTAGCACTCACATCACCTCTAACCGTGATTCAACGAATCGCCGGAGCAGGCAATGGCGTCAAAATGCCTTAAAGAACCGGGAGCTCGTCCCACCACTGCCGATCTTGAACTCGATCCGCTTGGCACACTTGGGGCAATGCCCAACATAGGCGGTCTGATCTCGATTGGCGTACACGCGCGAGTAGATATCGCAGCAGACGAAGTGCACGCCGAGGAATTTGTTGCTGCCAGGCCCCAACGGCTCCTGACGCGAAGGCGCAGCACTAGAGAGATCGAGTTGAGTACCCTTGTCGGCCATGAAATCACCGTGTTTTTCGGAATAATCGATTCCTTCGACGGGCAACAGTCACCATTCTATTTCGGCCTGGTCACTAAACCTACGTCAGGTTGGCCGACGCGACCGTCACAGATTGACTCGCATGAACCAATAAACGGCATAGGAAAGCTCGCGCGAACCTTGACCGAGCACGCTGCCTCAGATACAGTTGAAATCACGCTGGTGCTAGTGCTAGCTACGGAGAAAGAACGAAATGATCGCTGCCTCTTTATTATCCCTGCTTCTGCTACTACTACTCCCCTCACGCGGGACCTAGGGATTTTACAGACGCTCGAAAGACCAACTGAAAAAACCCCGAGGCCCGCCAGCCTCGGGGTTTTTTTCGTTGTTTGGCGACCAATCACCGCAAATCCAGCGAATCGCTGGGGAGCGAAAGTCACAACAGAAATCATCAGAAAACCATTGTTTGCGGCAACAGAAGCGAATTGCTGACACTAACTGCCAACTCACCTCCTTCCAACCACCAACAGAATCATGTCCTCCGACGAGCCACGGCAAATCACCATTTTCGACACGACCTTGCGCGACGGCGAGCAATCACCCGGTTGCAGCATGAACCTCGACGAGAAATTGGAAGTTGCTCAAGCGCTGGCGGACCTTGGCGTGAATGTCATCGAAGCCGGGTTTCCTATCACCTCAGTTGGCGACTTTGAGGCGGTGCGCGAAATCTCTCGGACGGTCTCAGGAGCAACCATTTGCGGATTGGCCCGCTGCCATGAACGCGATATCGATCGCGCCTGGGAGGCGTTGCGAGACGGCGAAGATGTAAGAATTCACGTTTTTCTTGCCACCAGCGCGATTCATCGCGAGTTCAAGCTCAAGATGGACAAAGAGGAGATCATTCGTCGCGCCGTCGAAGGGGTTACGCGAGCGAAAGCCTACTGTGACAACATCGAATTTTCTCCCGAGGATGCGGCTCGCACGGAAATCGATTTCTTGTGTCAGGTCGTCGAGGCGGCGATCACGGCCGGAGCGACGACCGTGAACATCCCCGACACGGTCGGCTATGCTACACCGGCGCACTTCGCCAACGTGATTTCCAGTCTGGTGAATCGCGTACCCAACATCGATCAGGCGGTGATCAGTGTGCATTGCCACAACGACTTGGGTTTGGCGGTGGCTAACAGTTTGGCCGCCGTCGAGAACGGCGCAGGCCAGATTGAATGCACAATCAACGGTCTCGGCGAGCGCGCCGGCAACTGTTCATTGGAAGAAGTCGTCATGGCCCTTCGCACCCGTGGCGATTATTATCATGCGGCTACAAGAATCAACACACCGCGACTGGTTCCCACGAGCCGACTCGTTTCGAACATCACGGGCATGGTTGTGCAGCGGAACAAAGCGATCGTTGGCCGAAACGCCTTCGCGCACGAAGCCGGGATTCATCAGGACGGCATGCTCAAGGAGCGGACGACCTACGAGATCATGCGCCCTGAGGACGTCGGTTTCACGCAAACCGATCTCGTACTCGGAAAACATAGCGGTAGAGCTGCTTTAGCTGACCGAGCGCAAGCATTGGGCTACCACCTGAGTGACGACCAGCTGGTCGCGGTGTTTGAAGACTTCAAGGCGCTGGCCGACAAGAAGAAAGAGGTTTACGACGGCGACATCGCCGCGCTCATCGAACAACGCAAGTCCCAGATCGTCGATCAATGGCAGTTGGTTTCGTATCAAGTGCAAGCCACGAGCGGTCAGGCACCGTCGGTGACCGTCACGTTAGAACGTGGGGATGAGGAAGCAAGCAAGAACATTGACGCGGGCGACGGCCCCCTGGACGCGTTGTTCCGTGCAATCGAAGAGATCACCGGTCGGTCGGTCGTCGTACGCGACTTTCGCGTGCAGAGTGCCACGCGAGGTAAAGACGCACAAGGTGAATCGATTATTGAGGTGGAGTATAACGGCAAAACCTACCGCGGTCGGGGCGTTTCGACCGACACGGTCGAGGCCGGCACGCGCGCGTTCCTCAACGCGATCAACCACATCGAAATCGGCGCCGCCGAGCAAAGTCAACACGAGCCCACGGTTTAGCAAACAGAACGTACGCGGTTGTGGCAGCGCGATTAAATCAGTAAGGTACGATGCCTAAACACCAAGTTGAGATTTACAACCAGTCGTTGAACACAGACATGGCCGAGTGGCGGAATTGGCAGACGCTCTGGACTTAAAATCCAGTGGGGGGTAACCCCCGTGCGGGTTCGAGTCCCGCCTCGGCTACTAGAAAATAAGGGGTATTCTCGATTTGCCCCTCTTCAGCAGAAAAACCGCAGTTACAGATGGTCCTCAAATGGTCCTTGTTTTGTGAAATTCGATTGCCATTTCGATGGCATGATTCGAGCTACTTCAGGTTACAGCATTTTTTATAGATGAGTACCTCCTGAAGTCAGGCAATCTTCCCTGCCAAGTTTTGTCTGCCCAATGAGGGTCACTCCCTATGCAGCAAGGCTATCCTCGATAACCGCCTAAGACGATGAAGCCGAGGCTGATTAGAGTTTTCTGTGAACCTCAATCAGCAAGTACAATCTAGACTTGCAGGTATCCTTCAGTCACAGGCTCAGTATTGATGTCATCTAACAATCGTAAGAAGACAGAGACCTACCGGTTCAACGGTTATCCCCATCTGAATGCAAAGAGCATTCGTTCATTCGACATTTCAAAGTTGGAATCTATTATTGAAGAGTTTGAAACTAAGCTGGCTGACCCCAATGACTCCGACGATAAGAAATGGACTCAGCGGTGGCTGTCTCGTTTTGAGAAAGAACTCAAGAAGAAGCAGAAGGGGTTGGCACTAAAGCAGCTTGAACAAGCCAAAGCTAGTCGCGTGAGAAACCGAAAAGACTGAACTTTTGCAAGCGAAGAAGTTGTTTAGATGCTAGTAGGACATCATGGTCCGTATCCAAAAGCTAGCGCGTCACAGACCTGCCCAAGCGTGAAACGCCGGACGCAGATACTGAGACCTGTGAAAATGGATATTGCCACCGAGAATTGGAGTGTGAAATGATTAGATTAGTCCCTGCCTTAACACTTGTTGTTTTGGGAATGCTTCTAGCAGCACATCGTGGCAGTCTCCTATGCTTGGTGGGGGAAATGTTATGCAAAACAATTCCTACCAAGCAGAGACTGCCCAAACAATGTGCGCAAATACCAAGACGTTATCGGTGGTTCCTTCGTTCCAGTATGCAAAGGCGGTGAAATTCACCGCTGCGCGCAGCAGACAATCTTTTCTACTCGTGACTTTTAGAACGCCTCGTTCATTCAAGGGTATGATCTAATCAGCGACTGGAGTTACAACAAGTTCACAGAGCGTCGTTTCAGCTGGAGCAAAGGCCTCTGTATTTTGGCATGAACATTCCGCGGACAACGACCAGCACTAAGTCGCTAGCGGGTAGTAGTTACCAAACTATACTGTTGAGGGTTTTAGTAGCCGGGCCACAGGAGGTTCTCAAGACATTTGAGGCTTTCGCGACGAAACCTATAATCTTCTTTCAAAAGCTCGACTGAAAATACTCAACTGCTTGCACCGGTTCCAGTGCTCCTCGTTGATCGAGAGCAAGCACCGACCAAAACACCAATGGCCATCAACGCAATAGCACATGGTTCAGGAACTACTGTTGTGCTACCAAGCACGAAAGGTGAAAAGCTATCGACGAGCACCGTAATGGTATTTGCATCGGTATCAATCGTTTGCGCAGGAATTACGGCATCTGGGTCATAATGCACGATTTTCAAATCAGCCTCATTGAAGTCCGGTGCAAGTAACGTTTCGTCATACCCGAATGTAAGCTGAACCAACCCCTCGAAATCACCTGTGAATTGCAAATCCCACACTTGCATTGGCTCTGAGATGGTTGAAAAATCGATGTCAGTGAATCCAAGCGAAGTGTCGACCAAATCGTGGATTCCCTTAAAATCGCCAGTCTGAGTTACCTCACCTAAAAACTCGAAATCGACGCCGCCAGCAACCATCGAACCTCCAAGAATTGTCCCGTCATGACCTGGTCCGCCCATTGGAACAAGCACGGAATCGGTGAGTACCAACGAAGGATAAGAGGTGTCGAGATCACTATTAACCTGCCCATCAGAGATGGCAGACGTCATCGACTCGTCTTCAAATAAACGCACATCGGTTATGCGAATTTCCCAATCGCTCGAAGCTCGGCCGGTATCTCCAGGCGAGTTGGCAGAAGTCGACAAAATCAAAAACATCTCCAGGGGCGTCCCTAGCTCGATCTCTCGTAGATCCATTCCTAGCGTGCCACCTGTTTCTGGAACATAGCGGGCATTTGGGCCCTGGAACAATACTTGATTGCTGCTCTGATCAAAAACACTAAACAGAGTTGGAGCAAAACTGGTGGCTTCTTGGCTAGAAGAGTCAACGATAGTGGACGTATTAAAGACAATTCCCAATGTAGCTTCAGCACCCTCTTCAATCACGCTGATTCCTGGGCCTGTCAAAGTGAAGTCAAAAGCAACAATGACGTTCTCACCATCGGGAATAGTCGGTGAGGTAAACGTCAATGTATCAAAGAAGAAAACTTCGGACTGAGCAGAAGCGGCCCCCTGATCGTTCGACGAATCCGTAATGGAAGTCGAACTCAAGTTGCCTGAACTATGAAGACCACTGGCAAATCCAAAGCCATCACCCGATCGGCTACCACTTTCGCAATCAGCGGCTAGAAACGCGCCGTTCGTCGTCGATGAACCAGGAGTATCTGGTCCTACGGCACACAAGTCTCTAGTTATGACGCCGCCAGATTCAGTTGCTCCAGATCGATCAGATGTCTCGGTACTAACGTCAATTGCTATGAACGGTGGTTCAGTTGGAAGCCCCGTCTGTGCAGCAGCAGGCTCATTTTCTGCTGCCAGAAGAAGTATCAAAAATGCACCCGCAGAAATAGAACCTGCCATTGATTTCATCACTTTTTGCCTTTCTTTCAACGTAATGAGGCCCTGGCTGAGCGGAAGCTTAGCCCTGGAATAGAAAGAAAGGACAAAACGGAGCGTTTGATTTCACGATTTGAGAAAAAACTGCGATTTTCTCAGATTAGTTCTTGGGAATCAGGCTGTTTTGTTCATCCCACGAGGCTGAGATTGCATTCTTAGGAAATTAGCCCAGCCTTGGCAAATCCGGCAACCGTGGCGTTTCGCAGCTCGTCATTCACGTTCCACGCCTGCATTTCCTGGGAGAACCGGCTTGCAAAATCTGGCTGTAACTCGGCGAGGATTTGCAACTCCACTTGAGCTGCCACAACCCGCCCTAGATGCCCAAGTGCGCAAGCGCGTAAGGCTGGTCCCCAGTAGACGCCAACTGTGGCCATGCGATTCGCTTCGGCAAGAGCGGTTGCATAATCACTAGTGGCAAGTGCGTGCCAACACTTGGTCACATGATACCAGTCAGGTGGGCTAGGATTTAAGGCTAGTGCTTTGTGGGTTAATGCCAATGAGCGATCCCAGCGTCCCAAACACGCCAAGCACATCGCTGCATCGGCAAGCATATTAGCCTCGTTGGGGTTTGCATCTAGCGCGTGCTGCAAGGTGTCGAGAAAGGAATCGATCTGCCCATTGTGAAATTGAAAGCGAAATAAGGCTTGCAAGGCTCTTGCGTCCTGCGGTGCCCCTTCCACGGCACGCCGCGCAGCATCTCCAGCTTTCGCCAGCATTGTCGTCGGCATATCCTCGGCTAAATCCCAGATGAAGGCGTCAAGGTAGACAAAAGCCAAAGCAGCCGAGGCTGCAAAATAGTAAGGCTCTCGCTTTACAATCTCTTCTAAGTCACGGCGGATATCTGCATATAGGATCGAAGGATTTGGCGCACGCCAATTCTCGTAGAAGCGAGTAACGCAATCATAGGCATCAATCTCCGAGGGATGCTGGTCGCCTCCTGTCCATTTGGAAAGTCGAGTGCGAGCAATTACACCATCATGCAATCCCAATGACACCGCCACCTGCTCAGCAATTTGATCTTCAATCTCAAACACGCCTTGTGTGCTGAGGTTTCCTTCAAAGCTCTTGGCCCAGAGGTGCATTTCCGTAGAGGTATCAAGGAGCTGAGCGGATATTTTTAATCGATCTGCTGAACGGCGCACACTACCTGTAAGCAAATAGTCGACCTGTAATTCACTCCCAATCGCAACTACGTCTTTGGTTGTTTCTCTGTACTTCGCTGCTGTGTGGCGAGCTAACACGAACAGATCTTTGAATTTGGCAAGCTGGGTAGTAATCTCTTCCGTCAGGCCATCAGCAAAAACTCGATCTTCCTGATTCTCACTGGTATTATCGAATGGCAGAACTGCGATCGAGGGTCCTTCAGGAAGTTTCGTAAAACGTTGCCAACTGTGTGAAGATTCTTCTACGCTTACGGATATCTGACCATCTGTTGCAAGCAATTGCCGTAAATCTTTAAGCATTGCCTCAGCATCCGGATATCGGTTATGAGGTTTCTTCGCCATCGCTTTCGCAATGATTCCAGCGCATGCTTGCGGCATATTCTCAATGTCATGTCGTGGGTCAGGCGCGGCAGCCTGCAAATGAGCATACATCAATTCAGAGGGAGTTGATCGATCGGCAAAAGGTTTCTTGCCTACGAGCATGGCGTAATAGGTTGCTCCCAACGAGTAGAGATCGCTACGTCGGTCCACATCAATGCCACTAAACTGTTCGGGACTGGTAAAATGCGGTGTCCCCAGAAATCGGCCTGTAGCAGTCAGCGCTGCTTCTCCTAACGACTTTACCAAGCCAAAGTCACCGATCTTTACCTGTAGATCTTTCGACAACAATAGGTTGCCTGGCTTGATATCTCGGTGCACAAAACCTCTGGCATGCGCGACAGATAATCCTTCACAGGCTCCAATTGCTATGCGGGTAGCTTCTCGCCAGGGCAGCGGGCCTTTCTGCTGAATAACATCAGCAACGCTCCCACCTTCCGCCAACTCCATAACGATGTAATGTTGATGATTATGTTCGCTTGATGTGAAAATCGTAATGATGTTCGGATGATTCAGTTTTCCAGCAGACTTAGCTTCGACAACAAAGCGTTTCTTGACTTCGGCGTTCGAATTGGAAGTTGGGAAGAGCACTTTGACCGCAACGTCACGATCAATCGAAGGGTCATGAGCCCGGTATACGATTCCCATCGCGCCATATCCGAGGATACAAAGTAAACGATAGGGTCCAAGTGAAGTTCCTATCAGTTGCCTGGCCCATGCAGCAAACTGCGGACTTTCTGCTTCGATAGCAGCGCCACCTGCAGATAGTTCTCGTAAACGGCGAATAAAACCATCCTCTTCGATCGTCAACGCGTCGAGCCGACTGCCTGCTTCATCATTCGTTTCGATGTAGCTTTCCACCGCCTTTGCATCTGACTCACTCAACTGGCCAGACAGAAATGCCCGCAACTGTCCATCTGTTGGAATTGGCGTGGGAGTGGAAGTCAATTTACTTTTGCGCCTCATCTATGGATTGCCAAAATGCCATCTAAACATGAAGTCTGATCATACTGATTCTTCATGGAGTACTTTTGCGGCCTTCACACGCAACAAGCGAAGTACTCGTGATTGGGCAATTCGCACAGCATTAACGCTAATGCCTAGATCTTCGGCTACTTGATGTGCCTCTTCCTGTAGAAGCACTACTCGGTGGAATGCTGACATGCTGCTTGCAGAAAAGTGATCAGCTAGCTCTTTGAGCAATTGCTGCAAGACATGGCGGTCGTGTTCCAGATCCCAGGCTTTACTCATGGGGCTGATAGGATCCGCCAACTCTTCAGCAAGAGACTCTATTCGTGAACCAGCCAGGTCTGCTCGCTGACGGTCTCGGGACCGCCAGAATTCCTTCGCTCGATTTGCCGTCACGGTACGGAGCCAGCGCCGAAAAGCTCCTGAACGACCACTGTGCTCAAACTTTGGCAACTCCCGCAAAACCACCGTCATGACTTCCTGCTGAATATCCTCAGCGTCAGCAAACGCTACACCTTGCTGATGGAGCCATCGGCTAATAAAGTTGCCATAGAAATCGGAGAAGAACTCCCAAGAGGTAGCTTCTACGTCATGTTGTAGTCGCTGAAGTAGACTGATCGACGTAGGATCTTGCATCGCACTTGGTTGAAAGTAGTGGACGTGGAGTTAATGTGGTAGAAGACGGTCCACAGACCAGTATAGGCAGCATTTTCCATGCGAGAAAGGCAGTGCGAAAACTGTAGGGATGATTTCACTTTTAAGATGGGCTTCTGTCAGGAGTTGAAATTACGCGACTGCTACGAACAAGGCAATTAAGGGCTGCTCAGTTCACTTGGTGAGTCGAACGTGATTGTTGCTGACCGCCAATTACCACCGTAGGTATAAGAGGCATGAACCAGGATTCGACGGGCAATTACTCCAGATTCCAGCGCCAGTGATCCCTGCGAGCCTGGAATACGCTATTTAGAAAGAGATGCAGACACACCAAGGATTGGTAACTAATCGGAACTGAGTCGAGTATCGCTCACATCTAAAATGGCCCTCAGATATACAGTAACTCCTTCCTCTCTATTGGAATCAGGTTTCCTTGTGTGAGTACAGAATCAGTGGGTCTGCGAATAACTGTTGAGTTCGCTAAAACTATTCGATCTTACTTGGTAGATCAGCGTTCTAGTGCAGGTTGATCTCATCGTTGACAATTGAGATCACCAAAATCTGAAGGCCTGTTACCACGCCTCGCGAGACGTGTGACGATACTTGCCCCAATTGCCGCTGCTGCAAGTCCAACACTCGAAGGTTCAGGGATCTGAATCGTCCTAGGCGAAATCACGACTCTTTCTATCGATGCTTCAACGCTTGAAACACCCTCGCTGGTCGAAGTAATCTGACTGATCAGCGTGACTTCGACCTTGGTCGCTCCATAGGAGTGGTGAACACCTGCGTTCGCCAGAGCCTCGCCCACGTCATAGCTCACTCGTGATTCTCATGGCGTGTCGCTGCCGTGACTATCCGGGAGTGAGTAAGTCAGCAAAAAGTCAGTTCCTGGCAAGACAATGGGAGCGGCCAACGATATACCATCGATCTCGTGGACAGAGATTTCATCGATTCTGCTGAGTAGCGCAACCTGTGATTGTGTTCCTACTTCGCCAGCAAGTGAATAGTAACCGCTCAAGTCGAAGCCGAGGTCAGCAATAGCCACTCCGATTCCCCCTAGTCCAAACATTAATGTGCCGTCGACCTTGTCGCTTAGGCCGTTCGAAGCCGCAGCAGCAAAGTTTATCGGTGACTCGAATTCAAGAATATCACCCGTAATGGACGGGGCGCCGAAGATCGGATCGTCGCCTGAAGAATCAGATGACTCGCTCACGTCGACAAACATGACAGCTCCGGGAGGTACATCACTAAAGTCGCCATACATGATTGCTGCTGACGCGACGTCACAGGACGTAACGCTTATCGCGATGAGGAGCAGCAAAAAACCGGACGGGCGGCGGAGTATCTTTGATCGTTGGTACATGGTATTCATCTCCAGTTATCTTGTAATATGTGAATGAGGTTTTTTAAACTAGCGATTAACGCGAGCGAACTCGTCGCAGAGCTGCTGTGCAAGCGACGCCGAATCCCAAGAGGCACAATGCCGATGGTTCAGGAACCATATTTGCGGTCATCGTCGCGAATCGCAGATCGCTCCCGTTGATGATCGCGACATCGTCGATTGAAAACGCCGTGAGCGTGTTGTCGAGCGCTATTTGAAACGCCGTCGCCGGTGCGTCGAGCGGCACGATCAGGTCGATGTTACCGGGGCCGGGCAGGTCGCTGCCGAAGAAGGTCCGGTCAAGCACGAAAGCCTGCTGATTGGCTGGATCATTGGGGTCGACGGCGACGCCGTTGACCTCGGTGTAGGAGATCATGCCCACCGTCTCCGTATTGACGAAGTTGCTTAACTCGGCAGGCGCTCCAAACTCAATCGTCAGGTGCTGGCGAAGCGCCACGCCGGTGGCAACGACGCCGGGTTCTATATCAACGTCGAAAGTGAAGTTGAATTCGGCCTTGCCTTCGTCCACGACGCTCACGTCGTCGTCAAACGCCTCGTACTGGGGCGTTGGCAGTTGTAGTTGGAACGGGAGTGACAGGTCGGGCACGCTCGCTGGCCCGGCGGGATCGCGGTTCTGCTGAATATTGCTATAAGTTACCGTCGCGGCGTTAGCCGCCCCGGTCGATAGCAGCATGGAAACGGAGGCGGCTATCGTAGCGAAGCGAATCAGGTTGGTAAAAGTCGAGGTGAACATAGCGGTAGCTCCTTGTAATCGAAAGGGAAAGGTAGAAACGGGATAGCGGTTGAATTCAACGACGTCGACTGATGAAGCCGAGCCCACCTAGCGCAAACAGTGCGAGGCTGGCCGGTTCGGGAACAGCGGCGCCGACGCTTGCTAGGCGGATCGTTACGTCATGGGGGTGGTAAAGCACTTCCCAGCCGTAAACATTGCCGGCGGCGTAGGTTGGCAGCACGTCGGTAAACTGGCCGCTGACGCCGTCGAGTGAGGTGAGAATCATGAATTCGTCGCCGATCTCAGGCAGGAACAACGGGTTCTCGAAGTCGTCGAACAACAGACTGACCGCCAGCGTGCCGTCGAGCTCCGCTGCGCCAGCGACTTGCAGGTGATCGAACTCATCGCCAAGCAGATGCCCACCGACGTCGATCGCCAACGTGCCATCGGTGTGATTCTCAAACCGATCGACCGTGACGATCCCAGCCCGATCTTCGATGCGCAGGAAGCCCGCGTTAAACAAACCAACGTTATCGGTGTTCACACCATCTTCGAGTGTCATGTTGCCCGTCGACGAATTGCTGAGTAAACCATCGCCAACGAAACTAGCACCCGCCTCGATGCGCGTAACCTGCCGCATGAATAGGCTTGATTCGGCGGTTACAAATGTCGTTGTATGGTCCGAAGCGAATAGCGCACTGGCGTCCACGCCTATGTTCGGACCATCGACACTCAAATGACCTTCGAGTTCAACGTCGGAGCCGGTGAGCCGATCGACGGCCAAATGAAGGTCGTTGTTGAGATTCAATTCGCCAGAGAGCCTCCAGGAATCAGTGGGGTCGGTAAGGTTGATGCTCAGCCGGGAAAGGAAGTTGCCTGAGACATTCACGGTGCTACTAATAAAGCTCTGATCGCCGACACTGATGCTTTCGGCGTTGATCGTGAGGCCTGAGTTGATTGTCCAGACATGGGCGGGATGGGCATGCATGGCGAAGTGATCTGCATTGATGACCGTGGGTTGGCTGACCGTAGCGTCGCCTACTTGTCGGGCGATCCCGTTGAAGGTGACGTCGTCGCGGTAGTCGGTTTGACCATAGAACTGCACGATGCCCTCGGTGGGGTCGGTGCTGTGGGTGGAGAACTCACCGCCGGCGACGATGGTGTCGCCCACGATCCTGAGCGAGGCTTCTTCGCTGAGCGTAAACTGACCTCCATTGATGGTCGTCGAATTGAACAGCAGCTCGGCCTGCCGCCCGAGTTGGACGTTTGCGGTCGGCGTAATGGTTGTGTCCGCATCGATCTGAAGTCGAGCAGTCCAGGCGCCGCTATTGCCTTCGAGATGGAGCGCCCCGGTCATGTTGAGGTCGCTGCCCGTAATCTCAGCGCTACCTAAACTAGGCGTGGCGGGACGGACGTTGATCTCTCCATTGGTATCGAGCGTCCAACCCTCCGAAAGATTCATGTCGAGGCGTCGGCCGCTACGCAGCAAGATTTCACCGCCGAAATCGTCGGACAGCGCGGTGCCGTTGATTTCGAGGTGATCTAAGCCATCGATAGCTTCGACGCCCCCGTCGACCCGCAGACTGCCGGCGTCATCAGAACCATCGAGGTCGTAGAGTCCGCCACCGATCTGATTGAAGACGAGTGATTCGCCGGTGGGATTGACTACGCCGGAATTATGAAAGGTTATTCCCCCGCCAGTCAGGTTGACGACGCCGCGGCCACGGATTGCCGAGTCGACGGACGCTACGACGAGTTCGTCGGAGACGGCCACGATGGCGTCGTTGTAGAGATGAAGCTCGCCGCCCGCTTGCATGCTGAGGCGATTGCCTCCGAAGTCGTAGAGGCCTGGGCCGCGAGTTAGATGTAGAGTCGAACTCTCCGGCCCCATAGGCGTTCCGTTGACGCCGCTCACGAGCGTGTTGCCGAAGACGGTGATCGGCGATATTGAAACGCCGCCGACGCTGTCGTTCCGCAGCGTCATGCCATCGGTCAATTCTATCTGCGACGCGAATGCGGGCTGGTCGAGCCGCACGGTCGAGTTTTCCACCAGGTTTGAAGAACCGATTAGCGCCGTGTCGCCGATGCCGGGCACCAAGCCAATCCAGTTCGCTGGTTCGTGCCAGAGCGCGCCGTGGCTGTTGTTGATAAAAGTCCGGTTGGCGGCGAGCATCGGAGTTGCCGCAGAAAGAGCAGCAAGGATGATTGCCGTCCGAATTGGGAGAGTATAGGACATTGTTCGCTCCGTAGGGTTAGGGCAAAGCCGCCCGAGTTGGGCGTGGTTCGTTGCGTTCAATCCACCAAACGGAATCGAAGCACGAGGTAGTCAACAGAAAATCAAGAAGGCTATGTTTTTTTTGCGGCCGCTGAGTTGGCGTTGCATAAAAAAACGGCCTCGCGGAATCTTTCCGCAAAGGCCGTCGGGGATGAAACTGATGTGGGTTGAATTACTCAGCTTCGCCTGCGTCGAGAAATCAAAATGGAAACGGTCGCAACTGTGAACAAGCCGATACTCGCTGGCTCGGGTATAGCGTTGCCAACGTGTGCGGTGAAGATTCCTTGACTACCGTCAGTAAATTCCAAGCCGAAGGCGAGCACGCCTTGATTGTTCAAGCCTCCGGAGAGAAACTCAATCGAGTTGATCGTGCGCAGTTCTTCAGTGATTCCATCAGGAAGCGTGACGGGAAACTGCTCACCCTCCATGACCACCGGTAGCACGACATCGCCAAGTTGCGCGAACAACCCCAAATCGCTCTCCAGTGGCAAGAACGATCCGTCACTCTCAGCGAGTTGGGCGACAAAGGCCAAGACGCCGCGGTCGTTGAGCGCCACATCGTGGAAAACGGGGCCATCGCTAGGGTTGCTAAACAAGATGCCGGGCAGTCCGGGGACCGGATCGCCTTCGCGCAACCGCACGCCCAGCTCCGATCCGGGGCCGGAGGTGGGGCCATAGAGAACCACATCCTCTTCGTCCGCCACCGCGCCGCCTGTGCCGGTCTCTAGAAACGCCGAGAAGGCCAAGTCGCTATGATTGTTGAGCGCGACATCCCCGAAAAATTCGTCGATCACGGCGCCGTCGACATCGCCCGGCGCCGTGGCGCCTTTGCGGTACAGCAGTTCCAAGCTTGAACCGGGGCCGGCGACGGGAGCAAGGATCGCCTGGTCGTTTTCGTTGGACAAGGGCGTTTCGGTGCTGCTGCGCAGCCAGGCTCGGCTGGCGATGTCGCCCGAGTCGTTGAGCGCGAGCCCTGAGAACGTCCCAAACAACGCACCATCCTCAGCGCCCGGCGCCGGTTCGTTTTCGCGGGCCATCCAGAGTAAAAGTCCGTTGGCGGCGAAAACCAGCGCGTCGTTGTTGTCGGCCGTGACGGGCTCGCCGCCGACGCTGGTTCGAAGCCTCGTCATGAAGGCCGATTCGCCGCTGTTGTTGAGAGTTTGATAGAGAAAGTCGTCGAACTCAGCGTTGTCGGCAGTGCCGGCCGGGGCGTCTTCGCGGGCGATCACACCCATGGGCGATCCGGCCCCCGCAGTGGGTCCGAAATAAACATCGTTATTGTTGCTTGTCACCGCGATTCCCGTCCCGGTGCGGAGCGTGGCTGGGAAGGCGTAGTCGCCTGAGTTATTGAGCGTCGGCGCGAACAGCCCGCTGTAAAACGAATCGTCGCTGGTGTCGGGAGCGGGCAGATTCTCGCGTGCAACGATTCCCAGCGACGACCCAGCGCCAGCAGTAGGCCCAAAGAGAGCGACATTGCTATCGTTGGGCACCGGAGGGCCAGGCCCGTCGGCGAGATGGGAGAGGAAGGCGACATCGCTGGCGTCGTTGATTACCGGCCGAAGAAGGGTGTCGTAAACCGCGAACCCGGGATCACCAGCCGCCAGTTCGCCCGAGAGGGCAATCTGCTGATACGTCACTGCAGCCGACGCTGAGTGTTGTGCTACGAATGAGAGTACAAATAAACTTGTAACTCTCATGAGGGAAGTTAAATGCATGACATTCTCCGTTGGTCTAATGATAGGTGTGGCTAGCTCAGAGTAGCCCTGAAAACGCGATCACCCCACCAAACGGAATTGCCGAGTCTGACGACTAATGGAAAATTGAGGAAATGCGAGATTTTTCCTCACAGCTTGAGTGTAGCACGCATCGCAGAACGAAACCTCTTGCCCAGAAACGCCTTACGGCGAGCAAAGGATGTCAAATCACGCGCTCTGGTCGTCCTGTGCGTCCAGGAGTTGGGTACCTATTTTTAGCAGTTCCCAAGCATCAAGAGAGCGGCCTTCTTCGCGAAGCTGCTCATAGCGTTTGTCACCGAGCTCGCTGCGAAGCTGCTTGAGTGCGTTCGAATACTCGGGCGTATATTCGCTCTGATCCCCAATGCCGCTTAGTCTTTCAGCCACGACCGAGCCTCGGCTCGCCGCCTCGGTTGCGCCAAAAGCAGTCATCGCAACCACTAACCCTCTAGCAGTGATAGGGAGCAACGCCGGGTTATTCGTTTCTAGTAGATCTTGGTACGCGTCGAGTACTGATCGCAATGACTCCGCTGGTTTCTCTGCCCCAGGTGCTACACTTAAGCCAGAATAGACCGCCGCAATGCCCAGCCCAACAAACCGGTTGCCGGCGATACGAGCCCTTTCAACTGCCGTAGAAGCTGCCCGGCGCGCGCCGGCATTGTCCCCGCGACCCATCATGATGAGGACCATAACGGACCAATAAATAGACTCTCCGGTCGGCCAATCGGTCCCTTCGCCTTGCTGTGCGGCGATTTCCATCAACTCGTCAATACGTTGATCCTCACTACCTCCTAATAAGTGCGCCGCGACCTCAACAGCCGACCTCGCCCAACGCTTCTCACAATCGGGGACATCTTGGGTTGCATTTTGCCGATAGCGAGTCCACAGCTCTATCGCCGTATTATAGTCGCCAAGGTAAAAAACGAGGTAGCCCTTTGTCCACAGTGAAAAATCGCGCAAGTCGGCAGTCTCTAGATGCTGGAGATACTCTTGGGTTTTTTCCCGCCGCCCCATCAGCCAGTACCCCCACGCAATGGCAGCCAATGCTCCCGGATTGTTAGCGATCATTTCGGGCATTGAATCCTCGGCCGAAATTAGCCACTCGAACAGCTCAAGCCTCAACTGAAACACTGCCGTTCGAGCCATCGCCACACAGGGGTCGATCGCCACTTCCGCTACCCGATGTTGCCGACCCCAAGCAATCGCTTCGCGAAGATCGGGCCATTCAACATTCACCGCGTGCGAACAATCGAGTTCATCGTAGCCACTGATCCCAAGGCTAAGGGTTTTAATTGCGCGATTGGCGTAATATCGAGCGTGCCGCTCACGGGCGATCTCCAATGCGTTCTGTTCGATGCGAGCCTGACAGAATTGGCGAATCGGTTCCAACAGACGGTAGCGCGACCGCCCCTGCTCTTCTTTTCTGGCGACAACAGACTGTTCGGCCAACCGCAGCAGGTGCATCTTTGCCCCGGGCCCCAAGCCGCTTACCTCGACAGCCGCCTCGGATGTGAACCAGGCTGCGAATACTGATAACGCCAGTAATGTTTTTTGTTCTTCGGGCTCTAGCAGATCGAATGACCAGGCGATGGTCTGATCAATCGCGGACTGCCGATCGAGGGACCGACGTCCTGTGCTGAGCGTAGTCAACTGGTTATCTAGCGCGTCCAAGAGTTCGCTCAAAGTCATCACACCAAGCTTGGGTGCAGCTAGTTCGATGGCCAGCGGCAAACCTTCTAGCTGCTGCACAATCTGGGTCACGAGATCTTCTAATTGGGAGTCGTCTTTGAATCCTGCTTGCTCGGCGGCTCGCGTGACGAACAGGGTCATCGCGTCCGTTCGATCCAACCCTTCCAATCTCAAGACCGATTCACCGGCGATCTTCAGCGCCTCGCGTGAGGTGGTGAGAATCGTAAGCTTTGGCAGTTGCTGCGACAATCGATCGATGAGTTCCGCCGCAGCGTCGATTACATGTTCGCAGTTGTCGAACAACACCAATGTGGGCTCGCTTCCAAGGCGCGCGACGACCTCTTCGAATTTATTGATGGCACCTGCGTTACCCTCAAGAGCGCCTGCCAACACTTCCAGCACTCCATCCTTATTTCTGAGAGGAGCTAATTCACATAGCCACACCCCGCCAGGAAATAATCCGCGGGTCTGACGAGCTGCTTCGTAGGCTAGCGAAGTCTTACCGACTCCGCCGGCTCCTAACACCGTGACCACCCGACTGTCGGCAAGTAGCTGCGAAAGGTTGAACAGTTCAGCAGTTCTCCCTGTCAGCTCAGCGCTGCGGAGTGGCAGATTGGTAGGAGGTTCTACCATCGGTGGTGTGAGCGACGCATGCTGCGCGTGTGTTGATTCCGTGACAAACCCTGCCTTGCCGAGGATCTGCTCTGCGTCGCCTTGCAAAACCAGATTTCGAAGCGTATCACGAACCATTCCCGCAGTCGGCCGCTGGTGCGTATCACGACTTAACATTGAGTGCACTAGTTGCATCAGTTCATCGGGTAGGTTCGAACTGTGGCAAAGCACTGGAGCCGCCTGATGACTAATTCGTTGCATCGTTTCCAACGCCGAGCTTCCTCGGAAGGGGTTCTCGCCGGTCAGCAATTCGAACAGCACAGTCCCCAGAGAAAAAATATCTGTTGGGCAACCTACCTCAGTGGACAACACCTGTTCTGGCGACATGTAGGGTGGTGTTCCTGGCACCTGATGCGTCGCGGTCAGCGACAGGCTGTCGGACACTGAATCTTGTCTTGCTAAGCCAAAGTCGAGAATCTTGGCCGAACCCGTGGTAGTGACCATGATGTTTTCTGGCTTGATGTCGCGATGCATTACACCACGCTGGTGGGCCGCGTCGAGTCCTGCAGCGATGTCACTGACGAGTTGCAAGGCGCTGCTAACCTTCAACCCTTGCTCGGCACGCTTACGGAGCGTTTGCCCAGTGACGTATTCCATCACGGCTAGCGGCAGGCCCTCGTGGCTGACAAAGTCGAAAAGCGTAACGATATTCGGGTGCGATAGCGCTGCCACCGCTTTCACTTCGCGTTCGAAACGTTGACGCATTTTCGCGTCGAGGAGCATGTGCTGGTAGAGCGCTTTGATCGCTACGTCACGATCTAGCCGCATGTCCTTGGCCAGGTAGACGCTTCCCATTCCACCGAGACCGATCTGTTCCACAATCTGATAACGATTGCAAAGTACCTCAGACGGCTGAATCGTAACTTGCGACAACAACGGATCAGACGAGGTAGGATCCAATTGGCCAAGAAGGGAGGCCGAAATGGGCAGCGGTCCCTGCTCTAAAAAACCATCCGTCTCCGCCATAGTAACGATCAGCGATTCGACATAGTCACGCAATTCAGCGTCTTCGCCGCAATGCTGCTCCAGAAACAACGAGCGCTGATTCGGCTCAAGCTGCGAGGCTTGTTCGAACAACTTCATTGCTCGCAAGTCGCGATCCATTCCACGCGTATCCTCGTAGGTTGAAAGTCCCCGTCACAGTCCTGCCTATTGTAAACTACGCTTTAGCCAGGCACGAGCGAGGTCCCAATCGCGTTTGACCGTACCTTCAGAAACTTCCAAGACATTGGCAATCTCGAGATTCGTTAAGCCGCCAAAATAGCGCATTTCGACGATCTCTGCCTTCCGCGCATCGAAAGCAGCCAGTTTTTCTAGCACTTCGTTTAAGGCGAGAACTTCATCGTCTTGTTCTTGCGATCCAAGATTTGCCGGCTCAAGAGAAATCTTCGCCCTGCCACCTCCTCGCTTCTGGCTACTTCGCTCACGAGCGTGATCCACAAGCAAGTTGCGCATCGCCCGCGTCGCGTAGGCAAAAAATTCGGTTCGATTCTCCGGCGTAGCGCCGCTACCTAGCAACCGTATTGAGACTTCATGTACTAAAGCTGTCGCCGTGAGCGTATGATCCTGCCGCTGGTTGCGCATCCGCCCGACCGCCAACGCTCGCAGATCTTCGTATACCGTTCTGACCAGTTCGGTCCGCGCAGAGGAATCCCCAGAATTGGCAGCCTGAAGCAGATCGGTAAGATTCTTTGGATCCATACAGGTGTGCGGGTACAAAGCAAGAAATGAAAGCTAATCCACTATAGCATCCCCCACCGCTGCTGTGAGGCACATAACTTCTGCTCACAGGTTCGGAGCGAATAGCAATTCGCATCGAAAGTCGACGAGATTCTAATCCTAGGGGTTATTGCTAGTGCTAGATGCTGGAGACTGATCCCGCTCACTGGTGGTATTGTTGCAGAGGTCAGAAACTGTAGACGGCAATGGGTCCGCTGCACCACAAGGTATATGGTCGCCGTAAGCGTAGCCAACTTAACCCTGTCACCGCTTACGCTATACGCAAGCGTCGCCATGCTCTGTAGGCTGCCAGGTAGAGTCCGAAACTTGTAAGAAAACAGAGCGATAGCATCATATGCACCATGAATTTAAAGAAGGGTGGCGCACTGTCATACAGGTCGGCGAAAAAAGTCGCTTCGGTGAAAATTGGGAGATAGACTGGCAATCCAGCGAGACCAGTGGCCAGCAAGCCTACGGGAACCGCCCACCGTTTGCCTCGGCTCGTTTGGATAGCAAGCCAGATCATTGGGCAATGCATTGTAACTAATACGATTGCCAGCTCACCAAGCCCTCTCAAGTAAAAGCTTGGGACCTCACCATAAATGAGCGGAGCCAGAACAGAGACACTGGTCACCCACACAGCCATTAGAACGTGACTCCACAATAGGAACTTGCCGGCGTCCCGGATTCGCTGTGGCTGTTGACTCCAATAGTCAAGCTGTCCTCTCCAGCCTATCGAGCGATGCTTACAAGAACCGCCTGCGATGCAGGATCTTAGAACCTCCGCTAACTCCTCTGCCGACTGGTAGCGTGCGACAGGATTCACTTCCAAGCAGGTCCGACAGATTTTCCGTAGATCTGCCGGCACATTGGTGCTCGCCATGAGCGGCTGCATCGAAATCACTGAGCCTCTCAGATCTAGTAATTGCCTGTAGCTGTGATCGGCTCGTGGTGGAGTCCCCGAGAGCAGTTCAAAGAGCATGACACCCAAGCTGTAGATATCAACCGCCGCCATATTCATCCCATTCTCTGGATTGATATCGGAATCAAATTGTTCAGGCGCCATATAGAGTGGGGTTCCAATCATCATGCTTGTACGAGTGTCGAGTTGGTCGATGCCAACCGCTTTTGCCAACCCAAAATCGGTCAGGCGCGGTCGAAAATCGGGCAACGCGTCAGGCAACTCACTGATCGGTTGAAGGAGCACGTTACTCGGTTTAAGGTCGCGGTGGAAGACGCCGCGTGAATGGGCATAGGCTACGCCATCTGCGAGTTGCGCGATGTGCTCTGCTGCGTGCTTCCAATCAATGCCGCTGGGGTTTTGGGAGATAAACTCGGCTAGATTCGGCCCGTCGACGAACATCGAAGCAATGTACGGCGCTGGGCCGTCAAGTACCGCCTCGTACGCAGGGACAATATTGGGATGGTCGAGAGTGGCCGCCAGATGCGCCTCGTCTTTAAACCTTCGCCTTCGCTCCCTGTCCGCTAGTACTTCGATGCGGGGCAACTTCAACGCTACTTGACGATCAAGATCCGTGTCGCTGGCTGAGTAGACGACTCCAAAGGCGCCGAAGCCGACTAGGCGATCCACGCGAAACTTGCCAACCATTTGCTCGGCTGTTGGTGTGGGTGTCGGTGAAAGAGAAGCCAATAACTCATCGAGACGCTTTCCAAGAGCCGCTTCAGAAAGATGGTCCGGCAGGTCGCCATCAGAGCTCATAGTTTCCTTCCAGATTGGATCGGAGCTGCTTCATGGCGCGAGACCAGATCTTTCGTGCTGCTTCAGGAGTCGTCCCTAGGCGCTCAGCAATGGACTCGTAGGACATTTGATAACTGTGTCTAAGTTGCACAACAAGCCGCTGACGTTCAGGTAGCTGATCGATCGCGCTTAGGAGCAACTTGTCTTGTTCCCGCAACGCCACCAAGCGGCTGGGGGTCTTGCTTTCGCCCCTCACGTTGTTGAGCTGCCCTCCATCAACTGCTTCTTCGCGCTCGACGCTTCGCTTTTCGGCGAGCAAATGTTTGCGAACGGCGTCTTTCACGGTGTTTTCAACGATCGTCCTTAGCCACACCTTAAGCTCATTGCTGGTTGATCCCGTAAACCCATCACCTTGCTGGTGAGCTTTGAGCATTGCCTGCTGAACGATGTCCGACACACCAACTTTCCCGCGAATCGCCCCCGGAAGCGAACGCCCCGCCACCAGCGACAGGTAACCATGCAGTTCTTCGAACGCATCGCTCAGAGCCTCGTCGACTAAGTCCAGACCTTCTAGAGGATCGCGGGGAGAGGGACTACTCATAGGATATAGACGCTATCTGCGATTTCATGTGACAGAAAAACCGCATACGAGGGCTGGCGCCCCCCCCACTGCCGGACTGCGATGCCGGAGGAACGGCCACGACAGGCCCATTGTACTGTACTCAAGATTTCACGTCACACCTTCGATGATGCTACGTCCTAACCAATAGAGGGTGGATCTCAGCCTCCCTCAGCCGTCCAGTATTCCAGCCCCTCTGAATTCCGTTTGCGATCAACCTTCAGAAATCTAACCGTTTGCCTCAAGGTAGACCCTCGAAACCGACACTGAAACGCAAGGCCCTCCAATGAGAAAACTATCTACAGTGCTAGCGATGCTATTCGCGGCGACTTCATCACCGGTTTCGGGAGCAATTTCCGATTATGACCTTGTCGGCGCCGATCTGATCATCGAACGATACGCTACTTTCGATATCCCCTCAGGCGAAGCTACTGAGTGGCCGAATGTTGGACAAGTCATCCCCACGGGGCTTGCCTACGACGACGGCGAGGGTGTCCTCTACGCCGTAAATGCGCTCACTAACAGTCTGTACTCGGTGAATCCAGCTACTGGCGAGGATACGCTCATAGGCGAGCTTGGTGTAAACGACATCGGAAAGGATCCAAGATTCCACTCGCTGGCCTATCAAGAGACCACGGGGCTGTTGTTTGCCGTCGATAGCTCCGATGGACTGCTATACTCCATCGATCCTGCTTCGGCCGAAAAAACTCCTGTCGGAAATACCGGGCTAAACACGGTCGGTGCGCTCGACTTCGATCCTGCGGATGGCACATTGTACGCCGTCGATACGTTTATCGACTCTCTGGCCCAAATCGATCCCCTTACAGCTGCAAGTAATGTTATTGGCCAAATTGGAGACTCCGCAATTGGTGGATTAGCATTCGACACGGGAACTGGAGCACTCTTTGGACTCAACGGCATCAGTCATGACCTGGTAGCGATCAATACTATGACTGGGCACGGCACTTTCGTCTCTCCAACGACCTTTTCAGGCGTCACTGCATTGGAATTCTTGCCAGCCGTCCCTGAGCCGTCTTCGGTTGTGTTGGTGGCGTTAGGTGCTGTATCTTTTTCCATTGTGAGCCGACGAACTTCTTCTCGCCTGAAGATTGCGCATAATTCTGGACCAGAGTGCTGATAAAATCGATGGTCATAGGGCGTCTCGTGCACCATCGGTGAATGACTGAACGGTAGTTCTGAAGCGAAGCCAAGTCGTGTTTTCAAACAGTAATCAAAGAAATTATAGCTCAGGCAGTTCTTGAGTAGCATGTGCCATAGGATCGTCCCGAAAAATAACCCCTCGATCGAACGCAGGTCGGAGTTGTTTCGCGCCGAATCGATTTTGATAACGGCCACGTTTCAAACTCGGCGAAATAAACCGACGCTACACGGCGGACTTGCAAACTAGTTCAAGGCAGCATCTATATGGGTAGCGTGGAGAATTGCTATTCGTCTAGCAGGCCATCTCCAAGTTCCTTTAATGATCTCAATACGCGCGACTGCGCAACTCGTACGGCACCCAACGACATTCCCAGCTCATCAGCGACTTCCTTAGCAGGACGCTGCTTTAAGGCGACTTCTTGGAAAGCAATCATGCTCTTTTCCTGGAATTGAACTGCTACCCGTTTCAGCAAGTGTTGGAGTACAAATCGATCGTGCTCTTGGCTCCAAACACGGCTTACCTCACTGTGCCGATCGGACAACTGTTCGGCAACCTCACCGAGATCGAGGTTTCCTCGATGACGCTTCTGCTTGCGCCAGTGTTCACGTAGTCGGTTCGAAGTCACCTGACGAAGCCAGTTCCGAAACGCTCCAGTACGTCCGTTGTGCTCAAAATCAGCTATTCGGTGAAATACGAACGTCATCACCTCCTGCATAACATCATCGACGTCTTGCGTGTTAGCTCCGAAGCTTGATAGGCAACGGCGAATCACAATTTCATACCCGCTTGCAAAGTCACTCCAAGCATCTGACGAATTGTCTCGCAGTCGTGTAAGCAGGCTTATCGAGGTGAATTCCGTTGACATATTTAGCTCATGAGTGCTTGGCCGTTTGAAGCGTTGTATTCGATTTGGGAAGAGTCCGGATGTATGAAGAAACGTGGGTGCCACGCGCATGCTCGTCGTTCGGAAACATTGCATGACTGAGGAAGATGTTACCCCCATCACAAAAGGATACCGTGGAAGACTGAGATTACACGAAATTCATAGAAAACCGAAATATCCTTTCTACGTGTCCTCAATAGACATGAAATCGAGCCTAAAGCCTAGATTGCTGTAATTGAGACCTAGCCAGTAGGCCTTATGAGGGGAGTGACTTTCGCCGAATGGTGACGCAACTACCATGCATGGCAATGACTAGGTATTTACCTACATGAGCGAGCCGACTCGAAACCATAGTATCCTGGCGAATGCTGAACCCGCCAAGAAACCGAATGGAATCAGTCTCGATTTAGTGGTGGACTCGGTAATACTCGAAGTGTACACAGCACTTGAGCAAATCGCATCTCATCGGATGTCTGTAGGCCAAGTCAAGACGGTAGGCCGCGGTCGGCATAACGACTGGAACATCACCGGTGACAAGCGAGTTTCACACTTGCACTTCTTAATCGACTGCCGCAGAGAGAATATCTTTGTCTGTGACTTATTCAGCACCAATGGCACCTATGTCAACGGCAAGAGGATAATTGAGTCCAAAGTCTACGATGGCGACATCATTGTCGCCGGAACTACTTCCTTCGTGGTCCGAATAGTTACTGCTGCAAGCAAGGAGTGACGTATCTGTGATATGTTTCACCGGCAAGTGAGACTTTTTGGTTCAGGTACAAGTGACGATCTCGGGTGATGGGTAGGGTAAGGTTCTCTGCCTGATTCCTAGGTTGATCTGCTTTCGGCGGTGGCGGGCCTGGGACAGTTTCAATCGCCTGGCCGCCGTCACTTCTACCGGGTTGCCGCGATACCAAGTAGCGGGCGTCTGGAATTCCAGAGCGCTGTGCAAACGCTCGGTGTTGTAGTGATCGATGATCTTGCCAAGCGCCTCCTCGGCTTCGTATCGACTCGTGAGCTCATGGACTTCAATCGCTTCGCGGAGCGTGCGGTTGCAGCGCTCCATCACGCCATTCTCCTCAGGGCAGTGCGGCTTGATCCGGTGATGCATTAATCCGTGGTGCGCCAGCAAGCCGCCAAACTCACGGCTGATGTAACCACTGCCATTGTCGCTGCGGATGATCGGCTGGGTGGTGACTTGTCCTTGATCATTCGTGGCGAATGTCTCCAAGGCCCGTTGCGCCGCGACGCTGATCGAATGACCGTCCATGCTCGTGAGTAATTCCCAATGCACCAGGTAACGCGAATACTCGTCGATGAAATTCAGCAGGTAATACTGCGACTCACCGAGCGTGAGATACATCAGATCGGTCGCCCAAATCTCGTCGGGCCGACTCGCCTTCTCGATCTGGTCGCGGTAACGCTTCTTGCGCCCAGGACACTCGCACATTAGCCTTTCGCCCTTCAATATCCGATAGACCGTGCTCTGACTCAGGTAGGCCACGTCGTCGTCGATCATTCTCCAAGACAACTCTCGATGCCGAATCTCCGAATGCTTCAGTGCGTAGTTGACCACTGCCTGCTTCTCCTCGGGCAATGCCTCGAATGCCTGTACCGGTGGAACTGGTTCGCTTCGCGGTTGTTGCCAACGCTCTGCTTGCTTCCAGCGGAAATAGCTGGAACGCTTGACGCCTAAATGCTGCAGTACTGTAGCGATTGGCATGCCGCTGCGCGTCTTCGCCTGGTCCACCGCCGTCACCACTTGCTCTTGAAGCTCCGCGGGAAGCTGACCGTAGTCCTCTAATCCGAGAGTGTTTTTTTAAATTGCAAGTTCTCGGCCGTGATCTCTGCGATCACCGCGTCCTTCTGACGCAGTTGCTCGGCGTGGCGAGCTTCCTTGCGCTGTTCGGCCTGGCTCTTCTTCCTATCGCCGAAGATGGCTTCCGCGCTGCCCAGCAGTTGGCTCTTCCATGTGTGATACTGCGTCGGCTGGATCCCTTCGCGGCGGCACAGTTCCGAGACTTTCACGTCCGGCTCCATTCCCGCTAGCACGATCCGCAGCTTCTCCGCAGGCTTCCAGTGTCGACGTCTTCGCTTCTCGCTCATCAGGTCTCTCCGTGAAATGGGAGACCGTCAATCGTAACTTCTAATGAGTCTCATTGTCGATGATGCAGTACAATCTGAGAGTAATACCATAGGTGTTTTCAGGCTGGCGACGGTCGTTTTGTGTGTAATACAGCAAGGCAGTATTTGCTACAATCTTGGGATGAGTCATCTTCCCGACCAGACCTTACGAGCATTCTTGCAAGCGAGATTAAGCGAGGAAGAATGTAACCGTGTCGAGCAACACTTGCTTGAGTGTGACGAGTGTTGTCTGCGCATGGATCATCTGCCTCACGAAAATACTCTACTTGAGCGTCTTCGTGATGTAGTTGTAGATCCAACAGCTAGACCAGAGTCTCCTGAACCAATTTCTATTGTGACAGAACGATTAGCTCAGGCGACTTCGGGACGTTATAGAATTGATGCTGTGTTGGGCCAAGGTGGCATGGGGATCGTTTATCGCGGGCACGACACTATCATCGAGCGGGATGTGGCCATTAAACTCGTCTCCAATCGCTACTCAAGGGAAACAGGGGTCAACCGCTATCTGCGAGAAGCCCGAGCAATCGGAGCTATCAGTCATCCAAATGTTTTAACGATCTACGATGTAGGCGATTCAGATGATGGCTGCTTCTTAGTCACTGAACTTATGACCGGGGGTAGCCTAGCGGACAGAATTCGCCAAACCGGTCCGTTACCATGGAAGGAAGCAACTACAATAATGGTTCAACTATGCGAAGGACTGCAGACTGCTCATGAGGCTGGGATTATCCATCGGGATATTAAACCGCAAAACGTGCTGCTCAGTTCGGCGGGAGAAGCGAAGTTGGCCGACTTTGGACTCGCATTACTGAGTACGCCCAGTGCAAATGATGATGACGATCGCTCAAAGACCGTGGGCATCCTTGGTTCGCCCCATTACATGAGTCCGGAGCAATGTGAAGGTCGCGAAAGCGATTGTCGAACTGACATCTACTCCATTGGGGCAACCTACTACGCATTGTTGACCGGAGTGCAACCCTATCAAGAACTTGGCGGCCCGATGCAGATTATGTACGGTCATTGCCATGGAGAGGTGCCTGATCCTCGAAAAACGGCCGATGAACTACCTGCTCAGTGTGCCTCAATTGTACAGCGAGCGATGGCGAAGCGGCCGGACCATCGATACGCGAATGTTGGACAGCTTGCCTGTGCTCTACAGCAATTGTCTAAATCGGAAGGTACATCTGATTCAGATCAATTCCAGCGACTAGTACAAGTCCCATCTGGCCCGTCGATCGCGGTGCTACCATTGGCTAGCCGCGATAACGATCCGGAACAAGAGTATTTCTGCGACGGTATCACCGAGGAGATCATTTCGTCGTTAGCCCGCTTTCGTGAGCTGCGCGTCATTGCTGCTAATTCAACGTTTCAATATAAGGGCCAGCACCCAGATTCTCATTTAGTCGGCAAAGAGCTAGATGCAGATTACGTATTAGAAGGAAGCATCCGCCGCTCCGGTGAGCGTATACGCGTTCGGGTCGAACTTGTCGAATCGGCGACTCGGACAGTTTGCTGGAATGAGTCATATGACCGGTGCCTCAGCACCGCTGATCTATTCGATGTGCAGGATGAGATTGCACAACACGTAGCTGCCGCTGTGGGGCATCCAACAGGGAGTGTTTTTCACCGTCATCGGCAGGCGATCCAGTCACGCGACACAAATACCCTTGTCGCCTACGAGTTGGTATTGAAGTGGTACGAGTACATGCGCCTGATAGACGAATCGCTTCACGCTACCCTTCGCGAACGATTCGAAACCGTCACAAAAGAGGGTTGCGAATTGTCTGACGCCTGGGCAGCATTGGCATTTCTCTATCTGGACGAGTTGAGGATCAATCACAATCGTCGCGTTGATCCCCCGCCTCTCGACCGCGCACTTGTCGCAGCCCGCCGCGCTAACGAGATAGACCCGAACTCCACCTTCGGGAACCATGTGATGTTTTGTATCCACTTTCATCGCAAAGAGTACGACGCATTTCACGAGTCTGCAAAGCGGGCGTTTCAGCTCAACCCCAATCATTCCGATATGTTGATGGATTACTCGCTCTGCCTCTGCTGTTGCAGTGATTGGGAACGTGGGGTCGCACTCACGGAAAAGGCGATCGCGTTGTCGCCTGCCATGCCTCCTAGGTATCACACAGTGCCAGCATTGAATTCTCTCAGGCTAGGCGAGTACGAAAAGGCGCTTAGCCACGCCATCCCTCTATCGCAAATTGAGCCGTTTTGGGCGCTGGTAATACTGGCTGCCTGCTATGGGCTACTCGGACAGATTGATGAAGGTCAAGCTGCAATCGGCTTGTTGCTTCAGCGTCATCCTGATTTTCCAAGCACTTGGCAAGAAGAATTCGCAGTGTGGCATATGCCAGAGGAAATGTCGCAGCCTCTATTCGTCGGCATGGCAGCACTAGGGATGTCATTTGAATAGCCCGCGACCTTTTCTGGCTAGGTGACCATTCAGGCGACTTCGGCTCTCATCACCCAGGCTAGTTATCATCGCGTTGTCGGTTTGCGCAACATCCAAATCATCACCGGGCTCTTCTCTTCGTCGAACGGGTTTCCAGCATAATCGCCGAGGACTTTCTCAACCAGGAATCCAGCCTTCTCGGCCATTCTTTTGAAATTGCGATGTTCAATCAGCTCAAATCGCATGGGCAGTACGTGTTTCCAGGCGAGGGTGTCGGTCGCGTCGAAACACTCAAAAAACTGCAGACGCGAAACCACCGGTTCGCCGCCAGTCTCAACACCTGATACGACGAGTCTTCCATTACGGTACGCAAACTCGCCGACCAGCCTCACATGACCATCCACACTGCTGCGCCGAATCGCCGGATTATGCATGGTGCAAATAAACCGTCCGTTTGGCTTCAATGCAGCGTGAACTCGTTCAATCGCTCTGCTTTGCTGATCCTCTCCCAAAATCTCCATGAAAGATTGGAACGGGAGAATTGCCAGGTTATAGGTTTGGGAAAGGGACAATCTACAGAGATCTTGACACTCTGTACTCGCGTTCAGATTCTTAGCAGTTAGTTTCCGCTCAAGGACTGAAAGCATTTCGTAGCAACAATCGACGCACGTAAGCTCCGTGCCAGCCTCCATCAGAGGCAGCGAGAGCCGACCAGTACCTGCCATCAATTCCAAGACTGGCCCTGTATCTTCCTTTACTTGCTCAAGAAAAAAGTCGTGGTCGCAGGTAGCCGAAACATAGGTGTCGTAAAGTTCAGCCACACTGTCGTAGTCGATGTTCATCGTTCAGTATCAATCCTTCCTGAGCTAGGTGCTCCAGCTGCGACTTTTTCTTCGCGAGAGTTGGCCACTCGACAGGGAAAGGACATGCTGCTGGCTCTGGATTACAGCAAACCATAAAAAACGCATGATTCTCTCTATATCTCAATGTGTGCAAGCCTTTTTTGGCTGTTATACGGGTCGAATTCTATTTGGCGCAAGAAATTGTTGATTTTCTGTAATCTTCGCTGACCGGGGAGCCCTCTAAGTACGGTCGCTTTTTGCGTTGATCGCAACGCCAGCGACTGTAGCTGTCAATCAACACGTACTTCGATTCGCTTGGTTCATTAATCAAGAAGTACTTCGTTTGACAGCTTTTTAAGCAGAACTTTCTGCTCGTCCACTGACCCCCCAAAAAAATTGTGAGTACTACGATGAACACCTACAGCAGTCCTTGTGCTGTCCTAAAGCGATTGCAGTTATTGGCCATTCTTGTGGCGGCAATAGTTTCAAGTATTGTCCTATCTGTAGCGCAAGCAGCGATTATCGTCGATCCTGATAGCCTCGGAGATACCGACATCACTGACCTGTCTGGTAATGCCATCGACGTAAGTGCGGGAGTTCTGCCTGGCGTAGGCGTCGCGATGGGATACTCTGGAGACGGCTCACTCCAGGTCGATAGCAATAGCGTCCCCTCTTTATTGACAACTAGTACGGCGATTATTGGTTTCAATAGTGGCTCAGTAGGTAGCATCGATGTGGACGGCGGAGCTTGGACCACGGGCAATGCGGCAATCATCGTAGGACGTGATGGTCGTGGAGAAATGTCCATCGAAAACGGAGGAGTCGTGGAGTCGGGTATCGGTAGCATTGGACAAGGAAGTGGTTCCATCGGTCGAGTCAATGTACGCGGCTTGAACAGCGAGTGGGCAATGTCGAACCTCTCTGTGGGTTCATTGGGGCAAGGGGAACTGGTGGTCTCTGACACTGCTGCCGTTATTGCAAACGGATCGACCAACGTTCGCTCAACAGGCTTCCTTGAAGTCAAGACCGGTGCTTCTTTCAATGCAAACGGCTCTATTTGGATTTCAGGAGGAACGTTTAATACAGATGTCGGTACCAACTTCAATGTAGCTGACGACCAGCTGTTTACGGCATCAGATGGTGCACAGGTGAACTTTGGAAGTAGTTATTCCTTAGCTCCAGGCATGAACTTACGAGTCCAGTCTGGTGCAGACTTGTCGACCGGGACTTATCTTGATATCGGAAATGGATCAACTGGGAAGTTACTTGTCGAAGGAGTTGGGTCCACGCTCACCACCAGCGAGCTTAGTTTTTGGGGATCCCGTGGGGGTGTTGCGGAAATCACATTCCGAGATCAGGCAGACGCAGATTTGGGGCAAGTCCTGCTTTCTAATGGTAGCAACGTTAACTCCCAAGCAGATTGGCAAATCGAAAGTGGAGCCAAAGCAACGGCCGAGACCATCGCGATCGGAGCTGGCTTCGGTTCAGCATCGCTCGATCTATCGGGGGCCGGATCAAAGCTAGAAGCCAATGCAATCACTGTGGGGCACGATCTCAGCGGAGCCGGCCAACTTGTGGTATCGGATCAAGCACTCTTGAAAACTAGCAACGAAGTGACCGAGATCAACGCCACCGGAATCCTGAGAGTCGAAAGTGGAGGAATCTATGAAGAGAGTTCCGGCCTGAACGTAAATGGTGGCCGTTTCGTTCAAGAATCAGATGGCCAATTCAAACTGGCTGAGAACAAAGGGTTTATCGTTTCTAACGGCGGAGTCGCAGAGTTTGCAAGAAACACGATTCAGGGAAATCAGAGCTATATCGTACAGTCAGGCTCTGAGATGATTGTTGATTCCTACCTGGAAATCGGCAGTCTTGGCCCCGTTGGTTCAGGGGGAAGCTTGCTGATCAATCAACCCGGCACGAAACTAGCGGTCAATGGTCGAAGCTCCTGGGGAAAACAGGATGGCCCTGCACAAGTCAACTTTGCCAATCAAGCCCAGGGTGAGCTCAATGTTATCGATTTTGGCGGCAGTGGCTCTGAAGTCTCTAGTAGCTGGAACATCTACGCAAGTGCACAAGTCACATCAGACACAATTTCGATTGCCCCCACGGACGGGGCGACTGCTGAACTCACCGTCAGTCAGGCTGGATCTTCCCTTTCACAGAGCATTACCTCCAGTTTGAACATTGATGCCGATTACGATAGCACCGCGTCTCTTAGCATTCGAGATGGTGGCGAGTTAACTACGGGCCTGGGCACGACTCTTGTTAAACACGGGGGCACGCTAAACATTGCAAATGGTGGGACACTTCATGCCAACGGTGATGTGCGAGTGGATGATGGTCGCCTCACAGTTGATCATGCAACCTTCGATTTGGCGTCTGGTAAGACCCTTCACATTCGTGACGAAAGCACCGTTGAGTTCTTTGGCAGTCACGTGATCAAGAACGACACGACTTTCATTGTCAGGGGTGGATCCAATTTTAGTATCGTTGGTGGACTGAGCGCCGCAACGAATGGCACCGACGGCACCTTGCTCTTAGGTGGAGCAGGTTCGACTCTCACCGTGTCAGATGGCATAAGTATCTTCGGTGCGGACGGGGGACACGCCTTGTTCAATGCTACGGACGACTCGGAGGCAGAATTTGCAGCCGTCCAGCTGTCTCATGGCAATGATCCTGGGACGAGAAGCACCTGGAATATTCTTGGCGGCGCGCAAGTGACGACGGGTCACTTTTATGCGGGAACCGAGCAAGGCACTTCCGATATCAGAATTAGTGGTGCGGGATCCAGTTTGACGCAAACTGGAGATTCGCGGCTTGCTTTGGGTCGGATAAACGACACCTTCAACTTCACGAATGCGACCCTACTGTTAGAGGCGGGCGGGACATTGAATACGGGGACAGGGACGACCACGATTGGGACTGGTGGCCTGCTACAGATCGTCAGCGGGCATCTCAACGCAACCACAATCGACAATACCCACGATGGTGATCTCAACTTTGTGGGTGGTTCTCTGTCGGTAACGGAGTTTCAAGGAAAGCTAATCCAGAATGGCGGGATTTTCTACGTTGGCGAAGAAAATGGCCTCACCACCATCACTGACGACTACAAGGCCCAAAACGGGGCTCTCTACTTCGACATTGGGGGCGCTCCGAATACTAGCGACTTTGATCAGCTTGAGGTTCTAGGAGACACAGAATTTGGTCTAGGAGTCAATCTGTTCCTTCATTTGGTCGACGGATTTATTCCAGACCCGAGCGACGAGTTCTTGATTTTGGAGACTGAATCGTTGTTTGGTGGGTTTGAAAACGTCGCCAATGGCGACCGGATTGAGACGCAAGATGGTAGCGGTTCATTCATAGTGAACTATGGACAAGCAAGTCCGTTTGATGAGAATCAAATCGTCCTTAGCAACTTCGTCGCAAATGCTCTGTCAGGCGATTTTGACTCCGATGGCGACATTGATGGCAGTGACTTTCTGGCTTGGCAGCGTGGCATTTCACCGAATCCAAAGAGTGCAAGCGACCTTGCAATCTGGGAAAGCAACTATGGCGGTGGCTTAGCACCACTAGCGCAAGTCAGCGGTGCTAGTGCAATTCCGGAACCAGCCACAATAGGGCTGATTATGTTGGCCACGATATTGGAGATTTGCAAAAGACGCACTTGTCAGTGACCTCAATCCAATCTTACAAACTTTCACGTAAAGACTGTATAGGCTACATCGAAAGTGCAAAACGCTGAGCTGAAAGTAGACTCTAAAGTGATTAACCGGATATGAAGTACGCAGTCAGCTCACTTCGGCAATTTTATAGGCTACGATTCCAGCGTCGGTGATCAAAACCTCGTTTGGTTACGTCGAGCATCAGTTCCTAACTCCAATGGGTGGTGTCAATTCGGCCTCACTGAAACCAATTCAGCCACCTACCCAAATGACGACTACGAGATGTGGATAACTCTGATCACACGTGTCGGTGCTAGGACACGTAGTCGCTTAGAATGCGTGTCGGTGCCGGGATCCTTTCAAGGTTGAACGATAGATACATCAGTCGATAACTCCCCATAATCAATTCAACTTTCCGTGTGCAAAGGATGCGCCGCTGCTGCTACCCAAAGTACTTGTACAAAGTACGTACTTGAAAACAAAGGAAATTGCCAAGGAAAGCATCTATTTTGCTGTAAGTATTTCACTGACCCGAGTTGGCTCAGATTTTCGTTTGGGTGTTAAGACTCCCTCGACGTCGAGAGAATTGCTCTGAAACAGTTCCGAGCGAAGCTTGTCCATCACCTGCTTCCCCTCCCCCGTCATCTTGTGGTGAAACGCTTGCTCACAGAAAAATGAAAGCCAACGTCCTTAGATCCCTTAAACAACTAGAGCAACTGCAAATCGTAGCAGATGCGACGGTGTTCAAGACTTCCACCGGAAAGCAGTTCGTTCGCATAAAACGTGGTCGCTACTTCACGACCAACAAGACTTTGTCTCAACGAAAGTCAGCTCTTGAGTCTCCATTGTTTGAGACTCTGCGAACCATCGGATTTGATGAAGCTCCAGCAGTTCGACTCATTCGCCGCTTTGACGATGTACTGCTGTTGCCAAATCTATCAACGCTGTGGGTGAATTCAGTTGCTCATGAGGGTTCTCTGGATTTGTCTCTCTTGCTAGACTGCCCATCTCTCCGGAGCATCAGTTCAGATTGGTTTTACATCAAACCTTCAGGCGACAACGACAATATCGTTTCTGAGCTGATTGCCCGTGGTACAGAGGTGAACATCTCCTGAGGAATGGTCGAGCATGAGCGATTTTGAGATTGTCACAGACACCTCCACGATCGCGGTCTTTGACCTTTCGGCGTTGCAACACAGAGTTGACGAGGATGGAGATTGGTGGACCAGTGAACTATTTGATGAGCTACAAGAAGAGCTCGCTGGAAACAACTTGTATCTAATTGACACCGGTGTTGACGGCAAATTCGGCGTCAAAGTGGTATGCGATTCTACAGGTCAGACCGTTAGGCAATTGAATAGCCCAAGCCGTCGACTCTTCATCGTATGCGGCGAGGAAATCCCAGGCGAGGGATTAACTCCGACTTGTATGCGTGGTGGATGTGAACTGGACGTAGGAAGCGACGTCGTGGAAATCGCTCACGAAGTTGATGGCACGAGCGTCACAATCTATCTCTCGACGAGCAACTGAGCACCAACTGCGGATGTATGAGCATCGTGAAAGTCGAGCATTCTCACTATTCGGGAACAAGTTCCAGGACTGGAGTGAGGTCGGGCTATCCAAGATTGAGTTAATACCGCCGCGACTGATGACGCCGCGAAAGAGTATGTCAACCACTTTTGCCACAACACAAAAAAACCGTCCACCCCGTATTTTGAATACTGGGAGGACGGCTACTGACGCTTTCGTTAATCAGCAGGGGCTGGCCTAGAACCGCGGTTGGGTCGGCTTGAAAGGCGACGGGGCCTGCTGGGCTGGGGGTTGATGGAGCGGGGGCTGGTTGTGGCCGAGGCTCGTTGCGCCCACGGGAGTGGCCGCTGGCTTGGGCGTCGAGTTCAGCTTAGGGCTGCCAGACGAGTTGCCGGTGTTGCCGCTACGTTCGTTGGGGATCATCTCCTCGCCGATCACCTGCAACAGCTTCGAAATGCAGAGCTTGTTCATGCTCGTCCGCAGGTCGTGGGCCTCGGTCCGTAGGTACTCGTGCATGCTCTTGGGTAGACGCACGGTGATCACCCGCGTGGGCTCGGTTTCGGGATCGGCGGAGGCTCGCTTTTCGCGAAGCTTCACCAGCATTTTCTGGATCGCTTCGAACTCCTCGCTCTGCTCGAACGCGGTGAGTTCCTCAAAAGATGGGAAACTCTTGCGAACGGCACCGTCGATTCCGACGACTTCTCGAAAGAATGTGACCCAATCTGGATCTTGGCGATAAAGGTTTTCAGCGACTTGCAGGATTTCCCGATACTTCTCTGGGGATTGCGTCAGCACGATTCGTGTCTCCTTACGCGTTTTAGCTTGAGAGGTCATCTCGAAGCACCACTACGGCCTCCGTGTTTGGTCCAGTATTTACTAGCAGGCAAGTGATTCACGCAGGTCCTTGCATTGCTTGCACTTACGTCAATTGCTAGCGGCTGCCTATTTCTGTGCAGCCGCTGCCTAAGTGGTGCTTTCGCATGATTGCCTAATTCTTGGGCAGCCGATCTGTTCCCAGAATCGGCGGTGTCCACTTTGTTGGCGAAGGCGCTGCGCCGCCATCTGAGCCTGCAAAAATAGGGGTGGCGCAAAGAAAAAGGCGGCCCAATTGGCCGCCGGCGAGGATTCTCAGATTTTCTTTGGATATCGCTCAAGCTTCGCTGAGCTCGTCGCGGACGCGCTCGAGGAGCTTCTTGGTCAGAAGCACACCTTCGACTTCGCTCGGCTTGCCGCCTTCCCATTCGATGCCGACATAGCCGTGGTAACCCGCATCAAGCACGATCTTCATCAGCTTGAGGTAGTCCGACTTGGTTTCGTTGCCGTCTTGGTCGAATTCGTTGCTCTTGGCACTGACCGCCTTAGCGTACTGCATCAACTCCTTGGTTCCCTGATAGCGGTCGTACCACTTGGCGGTGCCGTCTTCGTTGGTGCCGACGCGGAAGTTGCCGAAATCGGGCAAAGTGCCGCAATTCGAGCGGTAAACCATCCGAATCACATTGGAGAGCCATTGGCCGTCCGAGGACAGGCCGCCATGATTCTCGACCAGAATGTTGATATCGTAGGGCTCCGCGAATTCGCAGAGCTGCCGCAGCCCGTCGGATGCTAGCTTTGCCTGCTCTTCGCGACTTCCTTCGGAGCGGGCGTTGACGCGAATCGAGTGGCAACCCATCCGTTTGGCCGCCTCGACCCACTCGTAATGGGCCTCGACCGCCGCTTTTCGCGCGGCTGCGTCCGGGTGCCCCAGGTTGCCCTTTCCATTGGGGATATCGACCATGATCAGCAGTTCTTTGACGCCTGCATCGACTGATTTCTTGTGCATTTCGTCCATGTAGGCCGTGTCTTTGGCCTTGTCGTTGAACGGCCCCATCCAGTACTCGACCGCGTCGACGTCGAATTTCTCCTTGCAAAACGGCCCGTAATCGAGTGGATCGAGCTCCCCTGACCCAATCAAGCGGTGTAAGGAGTATTCCGCGACGGAGATTTTGAACAGCGGTTCGTCGGATTCTCGCGCAAATGAAGTCATGGGGGAGCTGCCTAAAGTGATTCCTGCCGTGGTTGCCGCAGCTGCGGCCATGAATGCTCGGCGATTAGAGGGCTGGGACATGAGTTTTCTGCCTCAAAATATGGGGTCAAATGCTTGGTCAGCAGTCAACTATACTGCCCAACGAGTATAAATAGTCTGCCACGCCCCAGTAAACAGCCGAACTGCGGGCTCTTCTTGCGCGTTCGACCATTGACCAAGGCCCGCAGTCTGCCGAGAATCTCGGTTTGCGCGCAACTAACAGCTCCTCTCCGCGCCGCCCGCTGAGCGTCTCAGAGGAATCCAATACCGATCTAGGAGAACTATCGATGTCTGATGCCGCTGCCGGACAACCCATCACTATGCAGGATGGAGCACTCCAAGTGCCCAGCCATCCGATCATTCCGTTCATCGAAGGCGACGGCACGGGCCCTGATATTTGGCGGGCCAGCCAGACAGTGTTCGACGCGGCCGTCGAAAAAGCGTACGGTGGCGAACGCAAGATCGCTTGGCAAGAAGTGCTGGCCGGTCAAAAGGCCTTTGATCAGACTGGCAATTGGCTGCCCGACGAAACGCTCGATGCGTTTCGCTCGATGCTGGTCGGCATCAAAGGTCCACTGACCACGCCGGTCGGCGGTGGCATCCGCTCGCTGAACGTCGCGTTGCGGCAGATTCTCGACCTCTATACCTGCTTGCGCCCGGTGCAGTACTTCCAAGGCGTCCCCTCGCCCGTGCGACAGCCCGAACTGACCGACATGGTCATCTTCCGCGAGAACTCAGAAGACATCTACGCCGGCATTGAATTCGAGGCGGGAACGGACGATCTGGAGAAATTCAAACAGGCGTTCAGCGAAACCTTCCCCGAACGTTGGCAGAAAGTGCGCTTTCCCGACTCGGTGGGAATCGGCATCAAGCCGGTTAGCAAAGAGGGCACCACGCGCTTGGTCAAGGCGGCGATTCAGTACGCGATCGACAATGAGCGCGACTCAGTGACGCTGGTACACAAGGGCAACATCATGAAGTTCACCGAGGGGGCCTTCCGTGATTGGGGTTACCAATGCGCGAAGGATCATTTCGGGGCCGAGGAGCTCGATGGCGGACCGTGGTGCCACTTCACTTCGCCGAACAACGGCAAGCAGATCATCATCAAGGACGTGATTGCTGACGCGATGTTGCAGCAGATTCTGACGCGCCCGGCCGAATACGATGTCATCGCGACGTTGAACCTCAATGGTGACTACATCAGCGATGCACTTGCCGCTTGCGTCGGTGGCATCGGAATCGCGCCCGGCGGCAACATCAACTACGACACCGGGCACGCAATCTTTGAAGCCACACACGGCACGGCGCCAAAATACGCCGATCAGGACAAAGTCAATCCTGGGTCGGTGATTCTGTCGGGGGAGATGATGCTCCGCTACCTCGGTTGGACCGAGGCCGCAGACCTAATCATCAAGGGCCTCAATGGTGCCATCAGCGCGAAAACGGTCACCTACGATTTCGAACGCCTGATGGACGGCGCAACGCTACTGAAATGCAGCGAATTCGGCGACGCCGTCGTCAAGCACATGGACTAGCGCCAGTCCACGGGCACTGGAAGCCTGCTAGTTCGCATCCAGCACGAGCGTCACGATTACCGGATAGTGATCTGACGGATAGCGATCGCCCTCGTGCGTGCGCAGAATCTCGGCCGACTGGGTGTGAAACCCGCTGCTGCGCAGTACATAGTCGATTCGTGAGCCGGTTGTATTGCCTCGAAACCCGTTGAACGTGGCTTCCTCGGAATTCACATCAGGGTGTGCTTCACGGTAGCAGTCAACGAGTTGGGTTTTCTCCTGCGATGTTGAACTATGCAGCATCTTGAACGCGGGATTCTTGGGTCTGGCGTTGAGATCTCCAGTAAGCAACACGGGCCGACCGTCAGCGAGACCAACCAGCTTCTGTTGAATCAGCTGCGCCGAGAACTCACGCGCTGCCTGAACTTGGTGGTCCCAATGCGTATTGATCAGCAGGAACTCGCGTCCCGAATTCTCCTTATCTTTCAGCATGACCCACGTTGCCAGACGAGCGCAGCACGTTCCCGGGAACTTGGTGCCTGCGGTTTCCGAATCTTCGTTGAGCCAGAAGTTTCCCTGGTCAAGCTTTGCAAGTCGGTCGCGCCGATAAAAAATGCCGCAGTGCTCTCCCTTCTGAACACCGTCATCGCGTCCGACGCCATAAAACTCGTAGTCTGCCAGCTGCGACTTAAGATCGGCGACTTGATTCTGGAGGGCCTCCTGGACGCAGAGGATATCGGGATCGGCGTCGTTAATCGCGCGGACAACTAGGTCTCGCCGGTGCTTACCTGATTTCGCGAGCCAAGCGTTCTGACGGTCCGACGCGACGCCCGGCTTTCCGTCGTATCGAATGTTGAACGACATGACTGTGATTGGCTCACTCCCACGTACGGAAGTTGTCATCACAAAAAACAACAACGAAGTCGCGAGAAATCGGTACATTGCTTTCCTGCCCTTCTCAGAAGTACGGCGTTCGTTTCTAAGCCTAAAATACCTGCGCGATTGCGACGGCGCGCAATGATCGGTCGGTTCTCGCTGGAGATATGCGGCAATATACCGCGACCACGCGTGGGCGGAAAGAAGCTCACCTCGGCGCAGGCAGTGGGAGCTTGATCTGAAAATCGTTGGCTCCCGGCTTGACGTCGTAGGTCTCAGGCAGGTCGGCGATCACGGGAATCGGGTTCCCCGGCAGCATCACCGTAACGATCACACTGCAAGGGCCTTCCACCGCGCCGGCAAGGTTGGAGTTCTTGTAGATGGTCGAGATTTCGAAGCTGCCGTCCTCGAGTATCTCACCGTTCATTGATAGTCTTTGGTCCTTTTTCGATCGAAAGTCGATTGTTCCGGATTGGACGGGATCGCCGTTGCTAAACATCACGGTGCCCGTCACTGCGTGAGTTTCAATCGCGGGGGGAGCTTCTCCGCAGCCAGTCGACAAGATTTGCATCGCGCAAAGAAACATACAAATGCGCGCAGACCAGTAACGGTTCCCTACGGCATGCTTCGCGGCCACCTGCAACTCCGTCGGTAGCGTGTTGCCGTGGTTATCCATGTGCGTGTTCACTACCAATCTGTTCCGATCGTCTGTGCGTCGGTTGCATCGCAGGCTAGCGCCCAAACGTCTTCATCAATGTCGCCGCTCACAAATCGGACGCTGGCGTCGGCCAAACAAACGTTCATACCACCTGAATGCGGCGATTGTGCCTTCGAGGTGTCACAGGTGGTGTCCCAGATCGGCTGCACTTGAAACACGGCACACGGCGGATGACCCGGAGGATAAGAGCCGTCGGCGGGCGTTCCGGCGCGAAAGCCCTCGCCAAAGGGACTTCGTTGTGTATTGTTCATGCAGAACACAGGTCTCCACTGACTTGTTGCATCGCTCCAAAGTGTTGTGTACGGCGGACGCCCCGTTCGTGTCGTGCAGTTGGCGTACCGCTCCCCAAACATGACCGTATTGGACGTGCCATCAGTGAGCGACGCCCATGTGTTGCTGCCCTCCACATTGCCATAGCTTCCGCGCGCGTCCACGAACTCGACGTCGCCAAACACGAAGTAATTCGCGGCATAATTTCCAATGGCCCAACAGGTTGGCCCGCCAATCCCATCTTCGAGTCCGCGACCCCAGCCGTCTTGTCCGATCAGGTTGGGCTCAGACGGGCAGAGGTATCCGGCGACGGGCGTCGCATTCGGTTCTCCGTCCCCGCAGAGGCTGAAACCGTTAAACTCCTCCGTGCGCTCAATACAGAGATCGTACAGCCGCTGCTGCTCGATGTACGGGAGCATGAAGTTAAATACGGTGAATCCAATTTTCCCCTGATATGGTCCGCTGACGGTGATTTCCGTGTTTTGGTTTTGCGCTGTAAGCGGTGGCAACACGCCGTTGGCGGTTTCCATGTTGTGAATCGCCAAGCCCAGCTGACGGATTTTGTTCTTGCAGTCCAGCACTCGGGCCGAGCTGCGTGCGGATTGAACTGCCGGCAGGAGCAACGCAACCAATACTCCGATGATTGCGATCACAACCAACAGTTCGACTAACGTAAAGCCACTGCGTGATCGGGCAAAGTCAGTTCTAGGATGAATTCGCCATTGGTGATGGACGTTCATGGGGCAACTCGCGAGGAGAGAAGAGTACGCTCGGCGTGGAGATGAGCTTGTGTGATATTGTAACACCTAGAGACGCCGGATGAATCACCGCTTGACGAATTCTGTCGCTTCAGGAGTGCCAGACTCGACCGACACGACTGCGGAATCAATGGCAACCAAGCGTAGCGAGCACGACGATGACCCTCCCCCGGCGCGTCCGGGGCCAATGGGCGATTCCAAGCGGTCGACACGCGTGCTTGTCAAATATGTCGATTCGTCTGGGCTCGGTTTTGCACAACCCTCGTTCGGTGCCGCGCGGCGAAGAGCTCGTGTGATCTCTAATCGCCCTCATTTACATTTGCCTGCATCTCGATGGGGAAGCCCGCAATCGCGATCGTCGAGCGGTCTCCCGTAGTCTATCGGAGAATGAACTGCGTACTGTCTGAGAACAGATGCGACTAATTAGTTCCGTATCGAACGATCTTCACCAGCACGATATGGCCGCTCTGCTAGCTGAGTCCCATTAAAAAATCTCACCGATTCTCGGAACTGCTGTTGTCGAGAATTTAACTACTGGGCAAAATCACTAACGCTCGGTAACTGAGCGTGGTGCTCGAATAAGAATTCGGTGGCTCTGCCTTTCTGTAGCCGCTCCTAGGAATGGACGCATCCTTACCTGAATCACCTCACCAACTTGGGTGAGCTGTACGTGATTCGTCGTCCATGTTTTGAACTCCTTAGGAGCGAGGTTCTCGACCAGACTTGTCTCGTCAGTGCCTCCGTTCGCGGAAAGGAAGCCGGCAATGCTCGTCTTGTCTCGCAAAGAAGATGATAAAATTCTCTTTCCAAATCTTGGCATCTCCGTCCAGATTTTACGCGTCGAAGGAAACAAGGTCCGCGTAGGAGTCGATGCACCGAAGGACGTAAAAATCCTCCGTCACGAGCTTGCTGATTCGCAGGCCGTAAAGGGCGGCTCAAGGCAAAAGTCACGCGCAACCCACGACCGACACTTGCGTGGTGCTGCACAAGCTCTCTCAGATTTGTACGATCTGAGCGGCAAGGAGCTAGACCGAAAATCGGAAGAGCTCATCCTGGCTGTGTTTCATCATTTGAAAGCGATCGACGAGCAACTCGCTTCCGCGTTCCCGATCAAGCGGCATGATCCCGCCAGTGATGTCGACGAAAACGCATCAAAGCGCCGAGCCCTGCTCGTGGACGATAATCTCAATGAATCTCGATTGTTGGCGAGTTATCTAAGGACAAAGCAATTCGAGGTGACCCTCGCCGGTGACGGCCAGGAAGCCCTCGACTACTTAGAAGCGAACCAATCACCAGACGTGGTGTTGCTTGATATGCAGATGCCGCGGATGGATGGTGCGGCCACCATCAAGCGAGTGCGGGCAACGGAGCGTCATCGGGAACTCAAAGTCTTCGCAGTAAGCGGTGGCAGCCCAGCTGACTACGGGATCGACGTTGGTCCTGAAGGTGTCGACGGCTGGTTTCCTAAACCGCTTGATCCAGAGGCACTCGTATTTCGCCTCGCTTTCGAGACGGAAGAACCTGCGAGACTAAAACTAGCGAGCGCAACCATCGAGAACTGACTGGGTTAGAGTGGGCCGGCTGCCAACTCACACGCAGAGAGTTGGCACCTGCGAGGCACGGAAGCCACGAACCGCATGGATGGAACTCAGTCAACTTGGCGGTGGTGAGAGCGTTTGCTTCTCGCCACCGCTTTTTTCATAGCTGGACACCGTGATGTACTTTTCCGCGACCGCGCGTAACAGTTCGTCAGGATCGAGCGGTTTTACAAGATGGATATCGAAACCCGCCTTGATTGCCTTTTCATGATCGCGGGCTCGGCCGTATCCCGTTAGCGCAACAAGCAGTGTTCCAGAATACTCCTCGAGCTTTCGAACCTCGGTCGCTACATCGTAGCCGTTCAGATCGGGCAGACCGATGTCAATCACTGCGACTGACGGCGAAAACTCAGTGATCAAATCGATTCCCTCGCGTCCCGTCGATGCGGAGGCAACCTCAAATCCCTTCAGTTCCAGTGTTCGCGCAAGCATACTCCGAACACCGGGATTGTCTTCGACGATGACGAGTTTCAACCCCTCGATCTCCGCAAGTTCCGTTTGCACCTGCTGCTGCGGCCTCTTGCGCGTAAGCGGCAGTGTGATTGAAAAGGTACTGCCTTCGCTATGACCGCGACTTTCGACTGTCACGCTGCCGCCGTGTGCTTCCGCTACCTTGCTGACAAGGGTGAGACCAAGGCCCATACCTCCCTGCGCGCGATCGAGTGTTTGTTCCGCCTGCACAAACGGTTCAAAGATGCGGCTCACCAGATCACTGGGGATGCCGACCCCGTTGTCAGCAATGGAGATCACTGCGTCGTCGCCATCCTGGGCGATACTGTAGTCGATTCTCCCTTTTTCGCCGGTGTACTTCGACGCATTGACCAGCAAGTTCACCTGCATCTGCTGCAGACGGCCGACATCTCCGTCGACATATAAAGGTCCTGCTGGTTGCTGCACATGTAGTTCTTGTCGCTTGGCATCGATCCGATGTTGGACGCATTCAACAACGTCGATCATCAGCGAAGAGATTTCAACAACCTCTTTATGCAAATTGATTTTGTCGTTGGTAATCCGTGACACATCCAACAAGTCATCGAGTATGCGGGCAACATGTCGTACGTTGTGCTCAATCACCTCCTTCGCCTCTTCCACGCCAGGCGATTCCACACCGATCTCTTGCATGAGGTTTGTCGCGTTGAGTACTGCTGCCAACGGATTCCGCAACTCGTGTGAGAGCATTGCCAAGAAATTGTCTCTACGGACGACAGCCTCGCGAACCTCGGCTTCCGCCTGCTTCTGACGGGTTACGTCTCGTGCGATCGTGGATGCACCAATGACCTTGTCCTTGGCATCCCGAATTGGTGACACCGAAATGGCGATGTCGATGATCGTGCCGTCCTTGCGCGTGTGCCTCGCCTCAATGTGATCTAGCGAGTCTCCGCCGGCGACCACTTTGAGAATCTGATCAAACTCCAAATCGCGAAACTCGAGTCCCAACATTTCCACGTGCCCACCAAGCACTTTGGGGGCCTTAATCGCGAACAAACGCGAGGCGCCGCGGTTCCAGGTACGAATCGTGCCATCCATGTCTTGTCGAAAGATCGCGTCGTCGGAATGCTGAACGATTTCTGAGAGTTCAGCGAGCTTGGACTCCGCTTGCTTGAGCGAGGTGATGTCGACCAAAGTCAGCACCGCTCCGTCTACCTGACCGCGCGCGTGGTAGGGAAAAACGCGCAAGAGATACCAATTGGCATTCTCGTCCGTGACCTCTTGCTCGATCGATTCTTTGCCGTCCATGACCTTCTGAACGAGCTTGGCTAGGTTGTCATGAACGATCTTGTGCGTAAACGAATCCAGGCGACGACCAACGTCTTGGGGGAGCAAATTGAACGTTTCCCGGATTCCGGGAGTAAACCGTCGTATTCTCAGTTGCCGATCGAGAAAAATCGTATGGATGTTCGTGCTATTGAGCAGATTATCCATGTCGTCGGTGAGTTCGATCAGCTCATCGATTTTTCGCTGATGTTCCGCATTGACCGTGTACAGCTCCTCATTGACGCTGTGTAGCTCCTCATTTGTACTTTGCAGTTCCTCGTTGGACGCTGTCAGCTGTTCATTGGCCGCTTGCAACTCTTCGTTCGTTGTTTGTGCGTCTTCGACGGTCGCCTTCAGGCTGGCGTGCGTACGCTGCAACTCGCGTTCGAGGTCCTCGTATTCTTCGTTGGTGACGTCAACTTTACCGAGGTCGACGACCGGTTGCTTCTCGCGTTCAGGCGCTTCTTCAGGGCGGAAAGTCAACAGCATCCTATCGTCGTTCTCACCCAGGATCTCCGCCATAACCTGCAGGTACTCGTGCGAAAGACCGTCGGCCGACGGAATCGTCGCATGACTGACCGCCGGGCACTCGAGTGTGGTTCGTCGGATGGCCGCGGATACTGATGATTTGACCGGCGGTATTACCAGATCGAGTACTTTACGCGTCGACCGCCCGGAAGGCACTCGCAAGAATCGAGCAGCGTCGCCAAAAGTATGCAACAGTTCGTGGTCGCGCGAGATCAGAACTGCAGGTGGAATGTACTTTTCCAGCAAGATGTCATACGCACCTACCAAATTCCGTACCACCAATGGCGGCTGTTCCGGGATCGGCGCAGGGATCGGTGCGATCGCCGCCACGGTATTGGTGAAAGGTATCCGCATGCTCGCGGGTAGGCTGATATCTCGATGCTTGCGGTAGATGCGACATTTCTCGTCAATCGCTTCGAACTCGTGAGAGAGTTCACCGGGAGATTCGCTTGACCCCAGGCAAATGCACCCGCCCGTCTTCAGTCCAAAGTGAAAAAGTGACAACACCTTCTTCTGAGTAGCGGCCGTCAAGTAAATGAAAAGGTTACGACACGTAATCAGATCGAGGTTGGTGAACGGAGCGTTTGTGATGACGTTGTGCGGTACGAAGACCACCATTTTTCGTAGTTCAGGCGATGCATGGTATCCGTCGAGTTTCTCCTCGAAGTAATTGTCGCGTTGTTCAGACGTCAATCCGGTGAGGGCATCCTTTTGATAGACTCCTTTACTCGCGAACTCAAGCGACTCTTGGTGCACGTCGGAGGCGAATATCTTTACACGCGGCGCTTCGCCGATCGCCTGATACGCCTCGCTTAGCAGTATGGCGAGCGAATACGCTTCCTCCCCGGTGGCTGTTGCAACGACCCAGGCGCGAAATTCCTGTTGGTCTTCGATCCTACGGACCAGGCTGGGAATCACGTCCAGCTCGAGACGCTCAAATACTTCGCGATCGCGAAAAAACCCGGTCACGCCAATCAGCAGATCGCGGTACAACGAATCGAGTTCTTTCGCGTTTCTTCGTAATCGCTTGGCGTAGTCGCTGACGTCTTCGGCACCGCTCAGCATGACCCGACGTTCGATGCGGCGAGAAATAGTATTTGTCTTGTAGTGCGTGAAGTCGATGTCAAAGGTCTTCTTCAGCATGCTGAGAATCGCGTAGGTTGGCCCTTTCGTGTTTTCGATCTTCTGCCCTCCATTTTCCCTCCCCAACACGAGCGGGCTCTCGACGTAGCAGTCGATTGCTTCAATCATTTTGTCGGGTGGTAGGATCGCATCAACGATTCCCGTATCGCAAGCGCTGCGTGGCATGCCATCGAAGCCCGCTGACGTTTCGCTTTGTGCAAGGACAAATCCACCTGCCTCGTGAACATCGACAATCCCTCGTGAGCCATCAGTGCCACTGCCCGAAAGTATCGCAGCAATCGCGTGGTGGCCTGCATCTTGCGCAAGAGACCGCAGGAAATTATCGATTGGGAATGTTAGCTCGCGTGATTTAGAGCGATCCGTTAGCAGCAGCCGCCCCTCGGAGAGGATCACCTCTTTCTTGGGTGGCAGCAAGTAGATCATGTTTGGGAGGACTTCTTGCTCATTCTCGATCAGGATTGTGGGAAGTTTCGTTACCCGAGCAAGTAACTGGTCCATCAGACTCTCGAAGTCCGGCGAAAGATGCTGGACTACCACGTACGCCAACCCCGTACTGTCGGACGCTTTGCTGAAGAAATGTTCCAGCGCTTCCAATCCGCCCGCCGAAGCGCCTACACCAACGATGAATAGACTATCATCACGGGTGCCAAGTACATCTTCCATGCTCGTGTTCTCCTCAAAATCCATTTTGGACGACTCCAAAACAGCAAGCTAAATTCGGTCACGCTGGAACAGTGAAATAGAACGTCGACCCCTCTCCCGGCACCGAGTCGACCCAGATTTTGCCTGCATGTCGTTCTATGATTCGCTTCGCTAGAGCAAGCCCCAGTCCGTTACCTCGGACTTCTGGGTTGAAGCCGAGTCGCTGAAAAATCACGAACACGCGATGATAGTGCCGCTCTTCAATTCCCGCGCCATTGTCTCTAACGGAAAATAGCCAATCTCCGCTGTTGCGCTGGCAGCTGACATGGACTTCGGGACGGCGTTCGTGACGGTAGTGGATAGCGTTTTCGAGGAGTTCCAAGAATACGCGGCCCAATTGTCGGTCGTCAGCCTTTATCGTAGGCAAGCTATCGCAAGTGACGTGCGCACCCGAAGTAGCGATCAGATCAGCGAGCTCCTCAAGTGCGTCGTCGAACATGATCTGCGAGTCAACGAGTTCAAAGTTCTTCCCTCTCGTTGCAACGCGCGAGTAGGTCAGCAACCCTTGAATCATCTTGCTGGCGTCTGTCGAGCAAGTATCCACCCGCGAAATCAGGCGATCGTACTCCGTGAGCACCTCGGGCGGCATGGCCGACTTTAGCTCCTGACACGCATCATTGAGGCGATGCAGTGGCCTCTGCAGATCGTGAGAGACCGCATACGCGAAGTCCTGCAGGTCTTTGTTGGCTCGCGCGAGATCCTGAGTTCTCAGCTGGGCTCGCTCCGCTTCCTTGACAGCCGAGATGTCGGTCAACGTCAATGCGATGCCGTCCATCCGGTCGGCCGCCGTGCGGTACGGCATGACACGAAACAAGTAGGTCTTATCGTCGGGATCTTTGCATTTGCGCTCGATCGATTCGCCGCTTCGCACCACGTCTTGAATGTCGGTCATCAGGTTCGGGTGGTCGAGGCGAATTGCGATGTGGTCGATCGGTCGCCCCACGTCCTGTTCGAGGATGTTGAACGCGGCGGAGATCGCTGGCGTAAACATACGGATACGCAGTTCACGGTCCAAGAACACCGTACCGATGTCGGTACTCCTGAGCAAGTTGTCCATGTCGTTGGTCAGCTGCGTCAGCTCTTCGATCTTCTGCTTGTGCTCTAAGTTGACGGTACAGAGTTCTTCGTTGACGCTGTGAAGTTCTTCATTGGTGCTTTGCAACTCTTCATTCGAGGCAATTAGTTCCTCGTTGGTGCTTTGCAATTCCTCGTTGCTGGTCTCCAACTCTTCCACGGTTGTTTGTAACGACTCACGCATGTACGCCAACTCTTGTTCCAACACTTCGATACGTTCGGAAGACTGCTCGCAGACGTCGTAGTGGACTCCACTAGCCGGTGCAGGAGTTGCCGACTCGATTTCTTCCAGACAGATCAGGAACATCTTTTGGCCGTCACGTATGCTTGGCTCAACGGTGACCTTGAATTGTGCCTCACAATCGTCGATGGCGAGTCGGACACCCTTGTAAACCACTGCCGAACGTTGTTGGTCTGCCTTATGTAAAGCCGCGCTGATGGCCATGCGCAGATCGCCCGTGACCATCTTCAAGACGTCGAGCGTTGAGCGACCTTCTGGTTGCTTGAGAAACTGGCTCGCGTCACCGAATGAATGCACCAGTTCGTAATACTCATTTACGAGCAAGCTTGGGGGCAAATACTTCGAGAGCAGCCCCTGAAACGCGCTGCTGAAGTTTGTGTCTGCCGCTTGCAACGGCGACTTCGCCACGAAGGCCTGGCGATGTGGTATTACGCGAGAAATCGCAGAGTTCATCGGCAGCCGTGTCGCCATCGGCAGTCGAGCGTCGCGTTCCTTGCGATAAATTCGCCAATGCCGATCAATCGTGTGAAATTCGGTATTAAGGTCCCCCAGACTCTCGCTTGGTCCCAGAAAGAGCACTCCACCGGTCTGTAATCCGAAGTGGAACAGCGAAAGTACCTTCTTCTGAACCTTGGGCTCCAGATAGATCAGTACGTTGCGGCAGCTGATAAAGTCAATTTTCGTGAAGGGCGGATCGCGCGTGATGTCGTTGGGGGCGAAGATTACTCTTTGCCGCAGGTCTCTTGAGATGTGATAAAGCTCGCCGTTTGCTGAGAAGTACTTCGCACGTAGATCTTCCGGCACGTTTTCAATCGAGGTGGCAGAATAGACGCCCGCACTTGCCGTTTCCAACGAGCGCTGATGCACGTCGGTCGCAAAGACTTTAAACGACAAACTCTTTTCGGAATTAGAAATCGCTTCTTGCAGCAACATCGCCAGTGAGTAGGCTTCTTCTCCCGTGGCGCATCCTGGTACCCACAATCTGAGCTCGTCGCCATCGTTGGCGTTTTCCACAATCTGCGGAAGAACTTCTGTTTCGATGACGTCGAAAGCCTCGGGGTCGCGGAAGAATTGTGTTACCTCGACGAGCAAATCTCGATAGAGCGTATCCAGTTCCTCAGAATCCGAGTCCAACCGCTTGACGTAGGTCTTTAGATCGGCGCTGCGAGTGAGCTGCACGCGCCGCTCGATCCGTCGATCGATGGTGGCAGGCTTGTAGAGCGAGAAATCGATGCCGAACTTTTGTCGAAACAATCGGAAGATGTCAAAATGGTCACCTGTTTCCGATACGTCTTCCTGGTAATGTGGCTCGCCGCGGATGAAATCGAGAGGATTCCTTACGTAATCGACAATCCGATTGGGCATCAACTCTGGAGGACAAACCACGTCCACCAGTTCGGTCGAGGCGGCACTACGGGGCATCCCGTCAAAGCTGGCCGAGTCTAAGTCTTGCGCCAATACCAGACCGCCAGCTTCGTGCACCTCGCGAACGCCTCTTGAACCATCACTGCCAGTACCGGAAAGTACGATCGCAATCGCCCGCTGTCCCGCGTCCTGAGCGAGAGAGCGGAAGAAAATATCGATGGGCAAATTCAACGAACCATCGGAATCCTGGTCGGTGAGCAACAGCTTGCCCTGCGAGAACATCATGTTTTTCTTGGGCGGAATGAGATAGATCCCGTTCCGCTCGATTTCCATGCCATCCGTCGCGCGGTGGATTGGCATGTCGGTATGACGAGCCAACAACTCGTCCATGAGGCTCTCATAATTGGGCGACAAGTGCTGCACGATCACAAACGCCATGCCGGAGTCGACAGGCATGTTCGCAAAGAAGCGTTCAATCGCGTCGAGCCCGCCGGCGGATGCGCCGACACCGACGATAAACGGGTGCTCTCGCGGACCGTCTCCCTCTAGTGCAGAAGTGACTAGGGATGTCGCATCGGTGCTCACGGATCTTCTCCTCACGGCAAAGTCGAAAAGAATCCCTTCGTCGAATTGACGTTCTCGCAATCTATCAGAATCCCCCCATGCTGGGTAGCTGCTGAGTTTTTCACAGCATCTGTCGCCAACCTTTCAAGTGCCGTAGAACTGGGTGGCCCACATTACCAAACTGGCGTAATGCGCCCGCATACCACTGCTGGTCCGACCTAGGCAGTGCTGCTCGTGAAAGATGATTAGATCGATGTCGAATCGAGCGAGCGGGCATTCCGACGCGCAAAAATCGCCACCCAATGGTCAACATGACCGACGCGCTCGCTGTGCGGGACAAATTGAGGGGCACCCATGTCGTCGAGCGGCTGGATTGTCCGCACTTCATGCCGCTCGACCTCAATATGCCACGGAGGAATGGCAGCGAATTTCTCGACGGTATCGTATATCGTATTCGTGCTCACCACGTCCGACGACGACCGCGACAAAGGAGGCGCCCGCGAACACCAAGTTTTCGGCTACATAAGTTAGAAATCGATGCCCACCGCGAGCTTTGTGGGTCGCCCTCAGATCGGGCAGGAATCCCCTATCTTGGGCGTTCTGATGCAGCGACCCGCAGCCCTGCTTGGTGCACCCACAGTTTCCCTTGCGATTAGCTAACCGTCTAACGGTCCAAGAACTTTTGGGTCGAATTCCGCGCATCGGCAGAAGCGGCGAATCTTATTTGACGAACTCTTGAGAATACTGGTAGCATTGGCAGTAATCGGAGCGGTAGTAGCAAGCGAGTGAAGCGGCAAGCAGCGCTTTTGAGAAAGGACTCATTGAGCCATGTTGGTGATCACACGTCGCAGCTCTGATTGTATCTCGTTCCCGCAGGTTGGAATCACAGTTCATTTCATCCGCGTGCAGGGCGGATCGGCCAAAGTCGGCGTGGATGCCCCGCGCGACATTGTCATCGTTCGCGATGAAATTGCCGACGACCCGAACGCCGCTGCGCAGCTCAGGCAGCAGTGGTTGCACTTGCCGCGCGAAGTCCGCCACGAGATTCGCAACGAACTGCACGCCATCAGTGTCGGCATTCACCTCTACCGCGAACAGCTCAAAGCCGGCGTGGAAGAAGAAGCTAGTGAAACGTTCTCGGAGATTCAGGAGGCCATTCGCAGGCTTGACGAAAACGACGTCTTGCAGCGCCCGGAGAAGAGCAAGTCGGTCTCGTTGCCTGGCACAGTCTTGATCGTCGAAGACGATGACAACGAGCGAGAAATGTTGGCTGGCTTTCTACGACTACAAGGTTTCACCGTGATCGCCACTTGCGATGGCGATGAGGCGCTCGAGTATCTTGAGACGCACGAGGATCCAATGGTGGTTCTCGTCGACATGAATCTACCCAAATGCAGCGGCGGAGAGATGGTTCGACGCATGCGATCCGACGGACGTCATGGCGAGACCCGCGTATTTGCAATTAGCGGCTCGACTCCGGAAGAAAACGATCTCACGATCGGCAAGCAGGGCGTCGATCGCTGGTTCCGAAAACCGCTGAATCCTCAATTCCTGCTTGAAGCAATATAAGTGCTTCATGCACCCGTCGCGCCAGTAGCGTAGCCAAACAATCGGCAAACTCAAGTCAACGCGGCGCGTGGGACCTCAAGCAGAACCGGCCAAAAAACGTGCTCGCATCCGTACGTGCAATCTGCACAATGGTGGCTGCGCGTGGGCGCTGCGATGCGGTAATGATTATGCCTGTAAGCAGAACTCACGGGGCCGAGGCCCCGCCATAGCTGCGTTGACGGTCCGATAGGCCGGCATAAAGTGAGGAGTTTTGCCACAGAAACCCGTTTCGATCGCGTGTTGCAAGAACTCCAGAGTGAGAGATCAAACCACCCAACAACGAAGACGCGCAGGAGCACAGAGGATGAATAGCCAATTCATTCGTTTCCCAGCAGCTTCGTGGTGCGAAGGAAACTGAGAACAAACCATGCAGACACGACAACTTGGCAACAGCGACCTACAGGTTTCGCCCGTTTCGTTCGGGACATGGCCCATCGCAGGCGTAACTTCGCTGGGTGTGACCGACCAAGATAGCTTAGCGACGTTACGGGCGTGTGCAGAGTTGGGTATTAACTTTATCGATACGGCCTACTGCTATGGCCCCAACGGCGAGAGTGAAAACCTCGTCCGCCAAGCGTTGTCTGAGAGTCGCGACGAGTTCGTGATCGCCACGAAATGCGGTGTTCACTACAACGAGCAAGGCAATCAGACCAACGACGCGCGGCCGGAGCAGATCTTTCGCGAGTGTGACGAGAGTCTCCGCCGCTTGGGCACCGATCGTGTCGAACTCTATTACCTCCATTCGCCTGACCCGAATGTCCCTGTCACGGAGTCCGCTGGCGCGATCCGCGAGTTGGTCGAAGTCGGAAAAGTGCGCTATGCGGGTATCTCGAATCATCCGTTGGAACAGATTCATGAGTTCCACAAGGTATGTCCGATTGTCGCGGTGCAACTACCGTACAACATGCTACAACGCGACATCGAGCAACGAACGATCCCGTGGTGCCGCGAAAACAACATTGCGGTGATCGTGTACTGGGCACTGATGAAGGGGTTGCTGGCTGGCAAACTGCGAACACAAAGCGATCTCGACGAGAACGATAACCGACGTGGATATCCGATGTATCAGGGCGAGGAATGGGAACGGAATCAAACGTTCGTCGACCGTCTGCGCGATCTGGCGAGCCAGTGCGACCAATCGGTTGCGTCGTTGGTGATCAACTGGACGATTAACCAACCGGGCATCACGGCGGCGTTGTGCGGAGCCAAACGCCCCTGGCAGTTGGAAGAGTCGGCTGCCGCGACGAGTTTCCAGTTGAGCGCGGAGCAGTACCAAATTATCGAAGAGGCAATCAAAGCGAGAGGCAAGGCGGCGGGGAAGCGGTTGTTTACATGAGAGTGATTATCCCACTCCCTCACGGTCGGGGCTTAGCGACTCGGCCGTGGAGTACGTTTACAAAACACAACGTTTCTGAAAGCGAGGTGAATAAACGCGTCACAATCGATCTCCCCTGCGCGGTGGAATCGCGACCTAGACTTGTGGAATGCCGCTTGGCACTCGACTTGCAATCGGTTCGCGGCGACCCGTACCGCGCCCTTCAGGGAGACACCACAGATGCCCTTCGATCAACCTTTGCTGGAAAACTGGACCCCCGAGCAATCTGCTCGCATGGAGAACGCAATCTTCGTGGCCCAACATCGGCTGCACGAATTGGAGTTGTTCAGTGATGAGTTACTGATCGAGTTGCTCGACCGCCACCCCCGGCAGGACTTAGGCATCAACACGATGGGCACTGACCCGGTCTGTCGTGAGGACTGGCAGGAAGGTCGCGCCGGCAACTTGAATGCCGAGGAGTTGTTTCTGGCGTGCCGGCGAGGTCGTGTGTGGCTGAACCTGCGACGGGTCATGGATCATCACACTGAGTACGCCAAGCTCGTCAACACGTTGTATGAGGAGATGGAGAGCGTTTGCCCCGGGCTACATACGTACAATCGTTCGGCGAACCTGCTGATCTCGTCGCCCGACGCGATCGTGTACTACCACGTCGACTGCCCGATCAACATGCTCTGGCACTTGCGAGGTACCAAGCGGGTGTGGGCCTATCCGTTGGAGTCGGGCATCGTCTCCGATGAAACGATCGAAAGCGTGCTGTGTGGCGAGAAATCGGAAGAGTTGGACTTTCGCCCCGAGTGGGACGAGTTAGCGACCGTCTACGACTTGCTACCGGGCGAGATGGTCACCTGGCCGCAGCACACACCGCATCGCGTGGTGAATACTGGCGGCGTGAATGTTTCGCTGTCGACGGAGCATATGACCAAACGTGGCGCACGTCGGAACAACGTGTTCCTGGCCAATCGACACTTCCGGCAGTTGCTGGGCGGTGAGTTCACTTCCACGGAACTCACCGGCTGGCGAGCTTCCCTCAAGGAACTCGCGCTGCGTGTCTCGCGACGGATACCAGCGATCACTCCAGCACCACCGCAAGGGTACGAGTACCCGATCACGTTTGAAGTCGATCTCGACGCCCCCGATTGCGTGCGGTCGCTGACAGACACCGAAGCACGGCAACCGGTCGGCGTTTAACTTCGGTCGGAGTCTGAAGGTAGCCTAGCGGACGGTTGCCTGCTGAGCTACTTGATTGCCACGGGCTTGCTTTTGCAAGACGGGAACGACGCGAGCAGCGAATTCCTTCGGGGGCAAGAACCCTTCCACGAATTCCAGCACGTCGCCCTTCGGCGAGATCAATACGCTGGACGGATAACCTCGGATGCCCAGCTTCTTCACCAGCGCCTCGTAGTCATCTTTGTGGGCGAGGACCGTCTGAGTATTCGAGGCGAGCATCTGCTCAATGGCGGGGTGGCCAAAAGTCTCAGCTAGCATCTTCTTGCAGAACTTGCAGTTATCTGACGTGAACATCACCAGCAGCGGTTGCTTCTGCTGTTTCGATCGATTCCAGGCTTTCTCGATGCTGGTTTCGGTGAACACCCGTGGTTGTTGCGGTTGGGCCGCAGGCGGAGCTTGTGCGAGCGTTAGCACGTCTGTGCCGGCGTGACTAACGAGTGCGAACAGTAATGCGATCGCGGGCGATGATTTCAGCATGGGAACTTCAGTGCTTAGGATTTTCGGGGACAGGGAAGCTGCCTAACAACACCTACATCGACCGTCTGGGCGTGATTCATTTGTGAACAAGGTCACAGATTCGATCAAAATCGCTACGCACGCTCGCAACCGCCAATTCAAGCTAGCAACGCGACGTTTGTTGATTCGGAGTCTCAACGAGCAGCGACTTTCTCAACCGATGGCGTGCTCAGCGATGCCAGGCCCGTCTGCAGACGTTGTTGGAACTTGGCAGGGTCAGAGTAGCCTTCGATCACGTCCACAATCTTGTTGTTCGGACTCACCAGTACCGTGGTCGGGTACAGCCGTATCTTCAAGCTGGAGATAAGTTTCGGGTGAGCGAAGCGATCCGCCTTCAACGTCTCAAACGAGTTGGAAACCAAATCCTTCACGCGCGGCAAGCAGTACACCTGCTCCTTCATCTTCACGCAGTAGTGGCAGTTAGGCATCGAAACGAAAACCAAGATCGGCCGATTGCTCTGTTGAGCTGCCTTCCAAGCGGCGGGGTAGGTTGCATGTTGAAACAGCCGGCGCGGTTTGGCGACCGCGGCGACTTCGTTGGACTCGGCAGTTTTTTTCTCAACTGCGGCTTCCTGGTCGGCCGATGTCTTTGGCTCATCCGCAGAGGCACATTCCTTCGGAGTCGACTTTACCGAGTCTTCCCCACGCACAGGCGCGTGGGCAAGCCCAGCGATGGTCGTGCCTGCAAAGAGCAGCCTTGTAATGAACCGATCCATGTTCCGTTCTCCCGTCACCTGAATGCGTACTTCCACTCCAAATTGCGCCTTCAGAGGGTATCGGCGCTAGCACGCCAGCACGGGAGCGAGAAGCTAGTGCGCAGGGAGAACCCGTATTGCTTCCTGGATCGTGCGGACCCGAAGCCGGAACGCGGTCGTTACAACCGGTAACGGAACGCCGCACGCTAAAGTTTGGCAACCGGTGCCTTCAGCGCTCGTTGCGTAGAATTTTCCGGTAACGGAACCTAGACCGCTGCGCCGTCTTCGCGGGCTTGCTGCACCCCGACGAAACCTTGGCCCGCCTTTAGACAGGTCTGGCGGAACGCTTTCGGATGCGGCACCCCGGCCAGTCGGAAGGTCTCGACGTCGCCTAGCTTGAAGACCAGATTACCGGCCGGATACCACTCCTGGCCCGGCTCGACCTCGATATCGATCGTGTCGAACCGATCGAGCGAAACGCTTTGCTGCTCGCCGCCGCCAAACGCTTGCTCGACGATCACGCGTCGATTGGTCAGCCGATAACGGCGGCTGCTCGGGTTTGGCCAGCCGAACACCACAAACGGCAGCTTCGGCACGAGCATGTGGAAGTACACAGGCAAGATCGCCGGAATCGCAAGTAGCGCCAACACCGGCACGCCGAACACCTTTGGGCCGCTAGCGAAGCGACGTCCCCACCAGCAACCATAGCCGGTCGCCCCCAGCGAGGGCCAAACGGTCATGACAGTCACTTCTTTTTCGGTATCGGGGACCACCCCGGCAATGGCTTGAGCCATGGATTCTCTACTGCTTTTGCTGTGATGTGCGGGTCGACTACAAGCTGCATTTTTTAGCATAGCCGGCTTTCGCTGGCTAGGCGGTGGTTCTTTCGCGTTCCCGTAACGAAAGGGCCGAGAACGCCGGAAATAGCTCCTCGCTCACCCGTCCAGCCGCTGCGATGGGCCAATTGAGTACTGCCAACGGCTCGTGCACGTAATTCGTCGAGCAAAACTCCGCCTCACGATCCGCTGCGAACGTTGGTTCGCCCCTTGTTTTCCCGCGAATTTCGAACTTCGCATCCGACGCGCTGGGTGAGTTAGCGCAAGCAAAACTCCGGCCGCCAGCGAGATCACGCCGCCTCCTGGTCCTCAGCCGTCCGCGTCCCGCAAAATGCCTCCTGCACTTCCTCCAGACGCCGCAGGATTCGCTGCTGTTGGTCCTTATCGCCAAACTCTTCAGCCAGGATGCCGACCACTTGCTCCAGCATCGCGTTGAGCTCGGTGGGCGTCAGCGTATCGGGCCGCCGGCGGACGAACTGTTCGGGGTTGAGCCGTTCCAGCAGCCACGCCGCCGCTCGCCAGTGCGTGCCCGACGCCTCGCGCAGTCTCCGCAGCGGCAACAATGCGGCAGACGTCTCCGCGTCGCGCAGCCGCCGATCAAACTCCGGATCGCGAACGGCTTCACGAGCAATCGTCCACACCGAACAACCCACGTGCCGCGCCGCCGCCTCGCGTCCCGAGCCAACCGAAATCATCGCCAACAATGTCCGTCGCTTCTCCTCATCGGCCAACAACCTTGGCCGTCCTTCGCTATTCATGTGGTGTGTTCTCCTGATTTTGGTGAAAGAATGGTGGTGCATCGCGGCCGATCAGAAACCGCCAGCCTGACGTTGGCCACGGTTCAATACGCACTGCCTACGTGACGCGTCCAATCACTCACCGTAGCCGATTCGCTGGCCCAATTTCAACAAAAAAATGTGCGCACATAGAACGCGAATCTGGTATCCCACGTTCCTGTTTGGGCACCCACTGCCTGACTGTGGATGCAGGAGCCTCCGGCGCGGTGCGGATCCTGGCAGCGTCTGGACGCCGGAATGAAAAATCAGCAGGAGCACGAGATCTAACGACACCGTTCCGACGACCCAGCTCAATGTGGCAGATGGCTGGAGCATTGGCGTCTACTCCCAGGCAAACGCCGATAACTACATACAGGCGTTTGACGAATTCATTCCACTACCACCGTCAGCTACTCGCGAGGATCGGGAACGCCCGGCGTGCTTCTACGTGCCGACGCGCTCGAGTAGTTTGTCGAACAGTGGAAACTTTTCGAGAAACCCAGTTTCCACGCACGCAGTAATGGCTCGTTCAAATCCACGCCGGTCCTTTAGCGCGGAGTTCTCACGAGCGAACTGGAGAAAATACCACCGAGCCAAGGCAAAGAAATGATGTCCGTCCATATTGTCTCGCGGGTCCTCCGATACATTTTTTCCTATCTCGTCAACTTTTTCCAAGAACTGTGCTTTGTCGGAAAGTCGCCCATTGTTCATCAAGTAGCGGTGGATAAACTGGCCTTCGTCAAATTTAATCGATGTTCCCTCAAGAGAGCATAGACTATCGAAGGAGATCCAAGTCATTCCGAAACCCAGCAGGTGGTTGGCGGCTTTGATGACCCAGAGTCTAACCAACACAGTTGCAAGAGAACTGATCGCGAGACTCGCGTCTAATTCTGGATTCATCATAACCAGCGATGCGAATTTCTCTATTGTGTCAACGTTGAACAGATACATTTCAATGCACGAAAAGTCTGTTCGAATCGCATTCGGTGGGAGTTCTTGTATCCCCTGGATTGTGTCAAAGTCGCCATCGTAAACGACAGTGCAACAGAACTTTGCGTCGTCATCAAGAATTGACGTCAGTTCGGTAGCCAGCGTCAGGACTCGCCCACGATTCCCTACGTCAAACGCGTGCCGAATTACAAGCTCTGCCGGGACGTTGACTGAATCGATTTCCTGAACAGAAACTGGCTTTTGTGTGCGCCCCCTGAAATACCACTTCAACAGCACACCGTCGTCTGAGCCCTCCACGAAAATGTCTCGCAGCTCTGGCTCAAGTGTGTAGAGCGTACCAAGTTCTTCGATACTACGACGATCTACTTCCACCGTTACTCCGCGCCGATATCATCAAGTTTCAGAACCGCGTCTTTGTGACGTGTCAGCAACTCAATTGAATGCGTTGCCATAAGAAACTGTACGTGGCTTCCTGCGCAGAGAGAAAGCAGTGAGTCAACTAGGTCTCTCTGCCACTTAACGTTCAGTGAGAGTTCCGGTTCGTCGATAATGAACACACTCGGCTGGGTCGTCGCGCACAGAATGTTGCAAAGAAGCAGCATTAGTTGCTTCTCGCCGGATGACAAAAGATTGACATCGAGGGGGCCATCATTACTGTCAAAGACTTGAATCCCATCGGAAGCTGTAATTCGCACATACTTTCGACGATAGAAACTGTTCATGATCTCCACGAAAACACTCAATCTTTTTTGTACTGTGGCGAAAGCATCCAATCGAGACTGAATACTGTTGACGTACGGTTCGAGTACGCTTGCAAGTAATTCCTGTGTGTCTTTGTCGGCGTCAACGAGATGTGTTGTCAACGGTTCTAGGGCGACGGGTTGTGCTAGCCCGAAAGAACTGAAGTCTTTTGTGCGCTCGGCTAGACTTGCAAGCCTTTCCTTCACAGCTGCAAGGCGATTGAGAGAATGATCAGGTGCCTCTGCTTGTGCCTGTGCGATGCGGCGTACGATCTCAGAATATATGTTTGACGTCGTAAGTTCGCCTTCGGTGGATGCATCAATTACTTGCCGCCTCAACCATCCCTCGGCCCGTAAAACGGAAGGGCCAACTGTAAGGTCCCGCCGACGAGATGGAACTAGCATCCTCTGTACACTGTCGCCAAGATGCCGAGTAACGATGCGGCCTTGGCGACTAATCCATTCCTCTGTTGGCTCGTCGTCAAAATCGTCGCTTTGTAGAACGCGATTGTCCGATAGGTAGTAAACTGACTGGGAGGCTGGAAGACACGTATTGAGCACCGCACGGAGATCTTCCTCCGAGACGTCATCAGCGTGTACCGCGCCATCCTCGCTGGTTCTCACATCGACTCGATTCTCGGTTCCCTTTCCATCGGTCGCGATTAGCCGATAGGGCCCCTCCAATTCCTCCTTGAGTCGCTCAGCCTTGAGAACGGCTCCAGTGCTGAAGTGAATCGAAAACGAGCGAAATCGCGTTTCTGCCAAGAACGATCGGTGCCCGCGGCCGTCTTCGCGCGAGAGTGCATGGAATACTAATTGCGAAAGCGTACTCTTCCCTGACCCATTGTCGCCGTATAGAAGCAGTAGTTGATGTTGGGTCTCGGGGCGCTTGGGAAACAAATGATACGAATAATGTCCAAAAAGTTTCTCGACTTCGATCCCGAGTATGGCGGGTGGCCCAAGATCATTGTTGGCTCCGTCATTCATCGCTGCTTGCCGTCCATCTTGTGAGGTATTGCATTCACCACTAACTGGCAACTCACCGATTCTTGGTCGGCGTAACCGGATGTATAAGGTACGAGGCCGTGTAATGCAAATCCTCGAATGAGTGAATCTTGTGCTAATTGTCTCCCCAACAAAATCACTTATTATCGCGCCGCAAATGCAAACCCAGGAAGGTGATCTAATGTTCACTGTCCATCATTGTGTCAGAAGATGCGTCACTAACACGCAGAGTTTGGCATTGTGCTTACTTCGTAGCCGTCAAGCAGCAACAAGAGTCCAGCCGATTCAGGAGCCGGGAGGTAGCGAGTAAGTGCGCTGTGGAGGTGGCGACCTCAGCTCGAGATAGCGACAGCCATGCGCGGGCGGCTGTGCTAATCGTTTGGTTGAAGTCGCATGGTTGTCGGTGTCGCTTGCGACAAGAGGCAACACGGATTCGCCTCTTGGGCGATGCCCACCGACAATCGTTCGATCGGTTTCCTCGCGCCGGCAATGTCGACTCCTCACGAATGTCGGTGTTACCCGTTTCGACCACTGTGAAATCATTAGCGACAGCACGTTGCCAGGGCCAATCTGGCGTGGCAAAATACCAGTTCTGGATTGCGTCAACTGGCCGAGAAACGTTCAGCAAGAGTCGGCAATCTCGCCGGGCAGTTTGCCCACCTCCGGAGTGTCGACGTGCCTAGCCAACGTTTTTTTGTTTGCCTACTTGTCGCCCTGGCCAGCGGTGCGGCGGCACTGACCCACGAGTTGCTGTGGACGCGGCGGTTGGTCGACATTCTGGGGGCGAGCGGTGAGGCCACGTCGCTGGTGTTGGGCTGCTTCTTTTTTGGGCTCTCGCTGGGATCGGCGGCCGCTTCTCGATTCGTCGGCCGCATGACGGACGCCTGGAACAGTTTGGCTGTGGTCGAGATTGCCATCGCTCTGCTCGCCTTGCCGTCCCTATTCCTGCCGCATGTCACCGAGTGGATCTGGCCTGCGTTGGGACCCGAACTCTTGAATTCTTGGGCCGGCATGGCGGTCAAGCTGATCATTAGTTGCTTGGTCGTGATCCCTCCCTCGACGGCCATGGGAATGACGTTGCCGATCCTGATCGTCGCGATCGAAAAGACGGCCGCCAGCCAGCGGGGCGCTAATGTGCTGGTCTATGCCTTCAATACGCTGGGCGGGGCACTCGGATTGCTGGTGACCTCGGCCTGGCTGCTCGACGCCTTCGGCGTCTACGGGTCGATGCTGGTTGCGGTCGTCACGAACCTGACCGTGGCCGCGGCAGCCTGGGCGTTGCGGTCACCGACTGCCGAATCAGCGAAGCCACAGCGCGTGAAACGAATTCCAAAAGTAAAAAAACCGCCTGTGTTGCTGCCGCCAAAGTTGCGTTTGTTGGTGGCCGGCTTGTCGGGATGCATCGTGCTGGCGCTAGAAGTCGTGGCGATCCGCATGCTCTCGCTGGTGGTTGCCTCTTCGTTTCAGGCTTCCAGTTCGGTCCTGCTGAGTGTCATTTTGATGCTGGGCATTGCGGCGCTGTTTGTGCCGTTGCTGGTGCGCATCATTCCGTCCGTGCGGTGGCAGTTGCTGACGGTCTTGTCGCTGGCGGCGGTCGGGTCGGCCTTGTCGCCGAGCTTGCTGTATCAGCGGACGGATCAGCTGATCGATGTCTCGAATCTCGTTGCGCTGGACGGCAGGAATTTGGATAGTGCGTTGGATTTGCAACTGGAAGTGCTGTCGGTCGCGCTGGTTTCCATTGGTCCCTCGCTGCTGCTGGCGGGTTTAGTGTTTCCCATCCTCCTGGCGTCGGTCACAACAGAAGAAACCTCCTCCACGGGCAGGCATTGGGCAATCTTGCTGGCGATCAACGGAATCGGCGGCCTCACCGGGGCGACCTTGGCGGAATACCTGGTGATTCCGTCACTGGGCATCTATGGAGGGATGCTGGCCGTGGGCGTTGTGCAGGCGGTTACCGCGGTGGGAATTGCGCTCGCGCTCAAGGACTGGAAGTTGATGGCACCTGGATTGATTTCGGGTGCTGTCTGCCTGGCGCTGATCCCTGGGAATCGTGAGATCCCTTATGTCACGCCACAGAGCACCTTCAATTTCGCCGTCGAGGAGACGCTGTTTGGCAAAGACGGCGTGTGCCTGATTGTCGATTCGGAGCGACACGGGCGCGGCATCCTGCAGAACAATCAGTACATTTTGGGGAGCACGAAGTCGTTCGACGAACAACGACGTCAAGTTTTGATCCCGCTGCTTCTGCACGGCGGAGTGCCTGACGTCGACAACGGCGACGCCGTCACGCAGGTGTGCTGTCTGGGCCTGGCGACCGGCATGTCCGCCGGAGCGGCACTCGACTATGACGAGCATTGCCACGTGACGGCGATTGAGCTCTCGCCCACGGTGGTCATCGCGGCAGGTGATTATTTTGCTGAGGAGAATCGCGGTATTGTCACAAGTCCGCGAGCGTCGGTCGTGGTCGAAGACGCACGTACCTACATCGCCTCGGTGCGGAATCAGTTTGACGTCGTCGCAGGCGATCTCTACCGACCGTATGGATCGGGAGAAGGCCGCCTCTACTCGATCGAGCATTTTCGCAACGTCCGTGCAGCGCTGCGACCGGGCGGGATCTACTGTCAGTGGATTCCTGCCTACCAGGTGACCGAAGAGCACTTCAAGATCATCGCAGCGACGTTCCTCCAGGCCTTCGACGATGCCGCCTTACTTCGTATCGATTCTACCTCGGGCTATCCGCAACTGGGACTGATGGGAACCAACGGCGCGGAAATCAACTGGGATGAAGTCGCGTCGCGTTGTGATTTGCTCAATACTCGTGGCGTGGGTGACAAAACCATGCACGATATTGTCTTCATCAAGTCGGTCTATGTCGGCAGGATCGCCGAGCAATACGTCGCCGGCACGCCGCTGAACACGTTGAACAATGTCCTGCTTGAAATCAAAGCCGGGTTGCACCGGGCCACGCTCAATCCACGGCTGCCGGCCGAGAAGTCGTACCTCCAGGGCGAAAGCTGGAAAGCGTTCTCGAGTCGCGTGGGTGAGATGACGGTGGATTGAGGGATCAACCGAGTCGTCTCCTCGGGCCACGGCGCGTCGACAGGGCCAGTCCGGCCAAGCCCAACAGGGCTAAACTCGTGGGCTCGGGGATTTGGGCAGTAATGGCCGCTAGCGCGGGCGTCGTGCCGGCGAATGTGCTGACATCAGAGCCAAACTGACGTTGCCACTCCAACAGGTCCAAGCCACCGACCACATTGTCAAAATCCGCGTCTCCTACGACCTGCAGCGCGGCAGCGTCAAGAGTTGCGTAGCCGTTTTGCCAAATCGCGAGATCATCGCCGTCCACATCGAGATCGCCATCGAAGTCGGCGCTGTAGTCGGGAGAGAGGTCATCCAAGTGCTCATCAGCCCAGGCTTCGGCGGCTTCTCTGGCGGCGGTCGTGGAACCTGGAGTTCCGAAAATCATGTAATACGGTTTGGATCGGTCGAGACCTTCCATGCGATTCCGCATCGCAACCATGTAGATGCCATCGGCAACGTTCAATCCGGAGACCGAAAGGTCGTCGTCCATTGCCCAGTCGTAGTGTTCATGGATTGCACCAAGGCCATTGGTGCTTTCAACCCCTGCCCCGATTTGTAGTGTTGGTGATCCGTCTATAATCACAAATCCGATATCAAACGATTGATAGCCAAAAGCATAGTTCTCGCCGGGTGTCGGTCCGAACGCGACGTCGTCATTGCCGTCCCAATACATGAAGTTGGAAGTGAAACCGTCGATTTTCATCGGCAGAAAGTCGAATTCCAGATTGGTATTGGGCACCAGCGCTTCAGCACCATCCGGCATGTCTGGATTTCCAGCTCCCAGGATCGTCCAGCCGGGATTGTTGATCTGAAAGTCGCTATCGAAATCTCGGCTGTAGGTACGATTTCCTAGCGTCCACTGATTGTTGTCGTAGTCGGCATTCCCGTGGGTTAATCGATCGGACAGGTCCTGCACCATGATGTCTGAGTGCTGGGCCAAGGCCATCGAGGGAAAGCCAGCCATGATGACAAGAGCGAGAATGTCAAATCGTAATCTCTCCATAACAACCTGTTCCTAATGTTGCTATTCAACACACCAATAAGTTAAACGGCGGTCCTGGCCATCGCGGGCCAGGACCGCCCAGCAAAATCACGAGGACTAAACGGTTCGTTTTCTAGAAACAGCTGCCAGTCCCAATGCCATAATGGCAATCAACCCGGTCGCTGGTTCGGGAACGACGAGGTTCTCTTCGACATACTCGACGGCTTCCTCGTAGAAAGCGAAGTCTTTGATGCCGCCAGCGCCGAAGTCGACTTCAGCGTTTGGTGCCCCATTTTCTAGCCCCTCGACGGCCTCTTCTACTTCTTCGGCTAACTCACCGGTCGTGATCAATTGGTCGACCAGCAACACGGCGTAGGAACTGTCGGAAGTGGTAAGCGTGTCGACATCGACTGCGAACGCAATCAAGTAAACACCGTCTGCTGGTTCGGCGATCGAGTCTTCCAGGATGAACTCTGGATGGTCATCGAAGATACCGTTCGTCGTTGTTCCAATGCCCGTAACAGGGTCTTGTTCAAACTCGAAAGTGGTCGTGCCTGGGGCAGGATCGAAGTCCACGGCACCGGTACCATCCCAATAAAATAGTTCGCCACTTACGCCGTCTACAGAGAACGAGGTGGTCGAGACGAAGACGTTGAGGCCTGCAGGCACAGCGTTGGCACCCAGTTCGGTGGCGTCGCTGTAGAAGCCGGGTTCGTCCGCCTCGTAGTCGGGGTCGCTGAATCCAGAGCCTGCAATCATGATCGATTCAAAAGCGCCGTTGGCTCCCGCGGGAAACAATTCGAGCGATTCGTTCACGGGATCGCCGATATCCTCGGCAGTACCTAACGTTACTTTACCGCCTACGTTGCCAAACAGCACGTCGCTGTGGGCGAATGCGCTGGCCGAGCAGGCAGCTACAGCAGTGAAAACTGCCATTGTCAAGATTCGTTGATGGGTCAAATACATTAGTCCAAATCTCCAAAGTTGAAAAACAGGATGGAAAAAATACTCCGTGCAACGTTGCACAGTAAGAATTTCGAATACTCAGCACACCGGCGTGTGCTCTTCAGACTGCAACCGGCGGGAGTGGCTACATAATGGCATCGCGTTGCGAAGGACGCCAAGTCTAGCGAACTACCGCCTGAGCAAAATTGGATTCTTCATCTCCCTCCTCACACCAAGTGGCAATGTCGTCAGCCGGAATTGCCTTTACGTGGCCATCCGCGTAGAGGTAGTTGGCAACACCCCGATGACGGGTGACTGCCACTTCCCTTTGCACGGCTTTCCACACGAGTCCTTCGTTGTCCTTGTCGAAGACATTCGTCGAATTAAACCACTGATCTGAATCCACGTGATCGTGTCGACCGACGAGACCGAACTGCAGCGCCTCGAACGTGATGATTGTGTTGTGCGTCTCTGCGAGATGATGGAAGTTGTCCGTGTAACCTGGACGGCTCTCGATCACATCTCCGCTGAGTGTGGTTCTCGGCGGCGGCGGTTCGATTAAATACCCGTTCATCGCATAGCTCGTTCCCGGATAATTGGGGGTCTTCGCTTTGTCGATGACTTCGAGGTCTTCCGGGCAGAATCGCATCTTGTCTACGTTTTCCAACCATGGAGACAAGGTGTAGATCCAAGTTTCGCTGACATCGAGATGGCTGTAGTGTCTGGTCAGCGGGAACGACCCGTCGTGAGTATCCACGTGCTGGAGGATCGCCAGGCCAATTTGACGCATGTTGTTTCCGCATTCCATCCGTCTTGCAGCTGCGCGAGCAGCCTGCACGGCAGGAAGCAGCAATGCTACTAGCACGCCAATAATGGCGATCACCACGAGTAATTCGACTAACGTAAACCCATGCCGCTTGCGCATGGTAGACCTCGAAATATCGGCTAACTGGATCTTCTCTTACAAGAGCGCAAACAATGGTCCAAAAATTGACCGTTTCGAATGCAAGAGACCGTCGAGAGCAAGCTCGACCGGGAAACCACAACGCGGTTAACCGAGAGGCGGGCCACGGGCAAGATGATCCGTGGGAACGTAGAGAGGAGCAATCGATTCAGAGACGACGACTTCGTCGTCAAACGAAGCCCCGGCCTCAACGACTACGAGGTCATACAATGGCGACTGAGCCTGAGCCAAGAACGCGCAGATCGCGCAATCGTGCTCGGCCACGATAGACGTCGCGAACTGCTCACCAGTCTCCTGACGGCCAGTCTCCTGACGATACGTGGTTCCCTGCTTATGGGTTCCATGATCGCCGTCATGGGCCGTGTGGGCGCGTGTTGGTGTCGCGGTGTGGTGGTGGCCAGGACAGCAAGTCCTCGACGCGTGATGGCAGGCTGCGTTGAGCTGACCGCCATCGGCATGGACATCGTGCGCATGCCCGTGAGACAATTCGTGCAGACCGTATCCGACGATGCCGACCGCACTGTAGACGATCAGCACCAAGCACGCGAGCGTGCGACGCAGCTGGCAAGAATGTCGGAACATTACCGAATATTAAGCTGGCGTATCCGACTGGTCAAGCTTTTTGGGGCTGCGATTGCAAGTGCAATCAGCCAACTGGAGCGTCGTTTCGTTCGACCAGGGCACTTAGGTAGAGCAGGGAGGGGCCTTCCGTCCGATTCGGGGCGAGTTTCAGCAGATCGAGTGCTGCCCGCATCACATCGCGGCGACTCACCTGCCCAACCAACTGACCGTCCTCAAGAACCGGCAGCCGCCGATAAGTGGTGATCAAGAAGACTTGAGCAATCGAGAGCAATTGTGTGTCGGGTTCGATGGTCTGGGGCTCGGTATCCATGAACAGGCGGATTTCGTTGCTGGGGAGTTGCTCGTACGCCGAGTCCAGCAACACTTGCATCGCGCACTTCTCCGAGAAGACACCCACGAACTTGCCATCAGAGTCGACGACCGGCGCGCCGGAGATTCTGTTCTTGAGTAATCGTTGCACCCCGTCGATTACGTCCATCTCTGGACTGAGCGTGACGAGTTTCTTGGTCATGAAATCGCGCGCGGTGAGATGATTCATTTTAGGCGCTCCGCAGTAGTCACTCACTTTGATGCCCATGTGCCCAACACTGAATGATGGCGGGCAGAGGAAGTGAGTCGGTGAGAAAAGCAATCGTGCCGGAAAGGTCATCGCCTTCGCTGACGATATCCCAAGCATACCATTGATTCGCCACTGCCGAATAGCAAATCAACCAAAAATGAATTGTGAAAACTTTCACACATGGACGAGCTGCACGCCCTACGTATTCGTGAAAATTTTCACGTAGCCGACGCACTACAATCCCGCGTTCAATGCTTGCAGATCGTCGGGGACAAACAGTCCGTCTTTGCGTAGCAGTTCACCATCGAACCAGATTTCGCCGCCACCGTAATCTTCGCGTTGGATCAGTACCAAGTCCCAATGGATGCGGCTGTCGTTCCCGTTGTACGCGTCTTCGTATGCCTGCCCTGGGGTGAGATGAAAGCTGCCGCCGATCTTCTCATCAAACAGTGTGTCGAGCATCGGATGGCGGACTCGATTGTTGGTACCGATAGCAAACTCACCGCAATAGCGCGCGCCTTCGTCACTGTCGAGAATCTCGTTGAGCTTTTTCGTTTCGGATGCCTCAGCGCGAACGATCTGGCCATCCTTAAACTCAAACTCGATGTTATCGAACACCGTCCCCTGGTAGCGAGATTGCGTGTTGAAGCGGATTACGCCGTTGATGCTGTCGCGCACCGGCGCGGTGAACACTTCGCCATCGGGAATGTTGCGCTCGCCGTGGCACGGGATGACCGGGATGTCCTTAATCGAGAACTCCAGTTCCGTCCCAGGTGCGATAATCTTGACGCGATTTGCTGCCTGCATCCGCGCCAGCAAGGGCTCCTGCGCCTTGCCCATCGCGGCGTAGTCGGCCGTACAAACGTCGAAGAAGAAATCTTCAAACGCGGCGGTACTCATATTCGCCGCCTGAGCAAACGAGTCGGTCGGATACCGCAGCACGACCCACTTGGTTTCGGGGACCCGAATCGAACCGTGCACCGGCTTCCACCAATGGGTTTGATAGAGGTCCATCTGCGGGTGGGGCACATCGGCAAACTGACTACTGTTGGCCGCCCCGCGGATACCCACATACGCTTGGCACGAGTGCATGCGCGCCCCTTCGAACTCGGCGGCGGCTTTCATGCTCTCTTCGGTTGCCGTTTGATACAGCGATCGCAGCACTGCGTTATTCTTGGTCGAGACCAGCGGAATTGCGCCACGAGCGGCCGCGCCTTCAACCAACGCGCACACCAGATTCGGCTCGGGCAAATCGAACGCCTCGATCAGGATTTTCTCGTCCTTGGCGATCTTGCAGCTGTGGTCGAGTAGCAGGTTCGCAAGCTGTTCAATACGGGGATCGTTCATAGCGGTGCCTCACACCAGTGCAATGATGTTCGCAAATAGAGGTTGGTAGCAACCGCGCGCCAGAGGGCCACGCATAATTGGAATCTTCGCAAAAATGATAAAGCCACTGGACACTTCTCACAACGGCTACCGCGACCGCATCGGGTATAATTGATATGGAACGATCCAGATGCCGATGACTCAAACCCAGGCCGATAGATGAGTACCGACGCCCCCACGCCGACTGACACCGACCACGAAATCTCGTTCGCCGAAACCGCACTCAAACTTGGCGGCAAGAGCGAAGACGAAGCGCGTCGCACCGGAGCGATCGATACCGCCGACGATCAGGTCGAAGCACTGTTCGCGCCGCAGTATCAGACGGTGAACAGCCCCGCACATCAGGCCGTGTGGAATCGCGGCGTGCCCGTCGACCTGTTTCAGGTCCAGCAGACGATGACCCCGCCGGACATCCAACAGGTCATGGACCAGTCGATCGCCACCGTGCAGCGGCACCGATCGGCCAATTCTGTGCTAGACGAGAACGGCAAGATCACCCCCGAAGTCATGCAGGATCTGGCGGAGGTGGGGTACTGGGGACTGCTGGTCGACAGAGAATATGGCGGACTAGGGACGCCATTCTCGGCTTTCGCGCCGTTTCTGACCCGCATGGCAATGGCGGATCCGACGATCGCCGGGCTCGCCTCGGTCCACGGCTGTATCGGCGCCGTCGATCCAGTGCGAACCTTCGGCAACACGGAGCAAAAACAGCGATTCCTGCCAGGGCTCGCCGACGGTTCGCGTCTGAGCGCCTTCGCACTGACCGAGCCCTGTGCCGGCAGCGATCTCACCCAGCTAAGGACTCAAGCCGTGCTGGACGGCGATAGCTATGTCGTCAACGGTGAGAAGCTATTCATTACCAACGTCGTTCCAGGCCGCACGATCGGCCTGGTTTGCATCGTTGAGTCCAAACCGGCCGTACTGATCGTCGACTTGCCCCGCGAAGAGAACGAGCACTTCCAGCTGCGCAAGTACGGTCTGTGGGCGCTCAAGCACACCTATAACCAGGGCCTCATCTTCAAGGATCTGCGAGTCCCCAAGGAGAATCTACTGGTCCCCACCAAGGGCAACGGCCTGACGATCGCCTACCACGGACTCAACCTTGGGCGCGTTTCGCTATGTGCCAATGCTGCAGGAACCATGCGGATCATGATGGCGAGTATGATTCCGTGGGCCAAATTCCGCGTGACCTACAGCGCACCGATCGCCAATCGTGAACTCGTACAGCGGCGACTCGGGCAATTGGCGGGCCTAATTACCGCCTGCGATGCACTGACGCACTGGTGCGCGGGTCTCATCGATCGCGGTTACCGGGGCGAAATGGAGTGCATCATCGCCAAAATCTTCGGCAGCGAAGCGCAGAAGCATGCCGCCATCGAGTTGTTTATGAAAACGCATGGCGGCAGGTCGTTCCTGCATGGCCACCTACTGGGCGACAATGTGCACGAGTATCTTGCTCCGTGCATCTACGAGGGTGAAGGCGAAATGCTTGGCATGGCGTTCTTCAAGTCATTGGTCAAACACCATGGAAAGACGTACTTCGAGCCGATTGGCAAAGCACTCGCCGCCGCTGGGATCAAGAAGCCGAATCCTCTGAACCCCATGCACGCCTGGACCCTAATGGGCGTCGCATTGCCCTATGCTACATGGATGGTCGCACAACGGTTGTTGCCCACAGCCAATAGCCAACTTCCCAACATGCCTGCCAGCCTCGCAAAGCACGCGGAGTTTGCCTGCACGCAACTGCAGCGGATGGCGCTGGAAATCAGCCAGACGATGAGCAAGTTTCAGCTTGCACTAGCCGACCGCCAGTGCCGCATGGCGGAGCTCTCTGGCCGCTGCCAAGACTTGATTACGATCCTATGCACCAGTCTGTACGGGGCGCAGCAGTCAGACGAGATTGTGCGCGAGTCGGCTGACATCATGTGCCAGGAACTGATGCAGAAACTTACTGGAAAACGACCTTCAAACCGCTATTTCAAGCAGGTAACGCAGCTTGGTGAGGCGATTGTCGAAGGCCAGTTCAGCAGCATCGCGGACCTAAATCCAGACGAGATCTTGATGCAATACGAAACGGAATAGCCCGGTGGAGATCCCCCAAGATCCTCCAGTGGAGATCACCCTAGGACCGATAATTTCCACCAGCGGGCTTACGTATTCACAGTTTCTTAATGCACATCGAAAAAAAAACCTTGAAAAAATGGGCGGCCTCGGATGAGTTTGACGGCGTCACTCATCATTGCCGTAAATACTTACGGTAAAGCGGCTTACGATGGCGGATGGAACCCGCCAACAGAGGGGGGAATCATGGTTTCGATGCCGGCAGAACCAAAATTTCTAGAAAAATCTCACAAAACGATTGCTTGTCCCCACATCCACCGTTAGACTCGGACCTGTTAGCAGGAGGTCTGTGAGTACAGACTAGTGCTAGCTTAGGGCAGCACCTCATCCGTTGCAGGGGCACTTACACTAAGCAACTAGTGGTAATTCATCCGGGAGTATAGATCTAATGTTGAAGACAACTTTGCGAAGCACCCCAGCGCGTTCTGCGCTTGCGCTGGCAGTAGTATTTCTGGCTACCCAAGTAGCATCCGCCGCACCTATCATGTACGGCGACTTCAGCGACATCCCACCTGGTGCCGTCATGTATTTGGACGTCACTGAGGATTCTGGCACTGACACTCCGCCGCTTTACAACGAGCCGACGGCGGTTGTCAATGTGCTCGATTTCGAAACGAGCGCTTTTGTTTCTAGCACCACGGGCGGTCCACTGGACATCACCGATGGTCAGCTGAACTTCGGCGTCGAGATAGTTCCCGGTCTGGGCATCTCGTCGCTGGCAATCACCGAGGGTGGTGACTACACGTTTGAAGGTACCGGCGGCAGCGGCACCACCGTTCGCGCAAGCTTGATCGTCGAGGTGGATATCCTCGAAATCAACGGTGTTCCAGTAACTTCGCCGACGTCTGTCCAGGGGATCAGCACGTTCGCGACCGATCAGGCAACTGCAGGCGTTGGACCGGGATTCTGGAACAACGTAGCGTTCCTCGATTTCGGCCCTCTGCTGGATCCTGGTTTCTTGGTCACCAAGGCAGAAGTCGTGGTCAACAATCAGCTTGTTACCAATAGTGAAGAAGACTCGCTCGCCTTCATCGCCAAGAAGGACTTCGCAGTCACTCCTGGTGAAGATCCAGGCCCATTCGTTCCCGAGCCCAACACGTTGGCGTTGCTTGCCCTCGGCCTGGGAATGCTGGCTGGTCGCTCACGCGTAAGCTAGTTTGCGATAAGCAAACCTATAATACTCCCGAAGAGACCGTCCGATTGTGGCGGTCTCTTTTTTTGCGCGCGTCCTGGCTGTCAATCAAGACGAGTCAGCAGCGGTTCTAAGCCATCAGCTCTTCGATGGCGGCTAGTTCCGACGCTTCGAATCTCGAATTCTCCAGGCACCCCAGGTTTTGCTCCAGCTGACTGATTGAGCTGGCACCGATCAGCACCGTGGTGATGCGCCGGTCTTTGAGCACCCAAGCCAGAGCCAATTGCGCGAGCGTTTGACCGCGGGATTTGGCGATTTCGTTAAGTCCTTGTACCCGTGCTCGAGTCTGATCGTCGAGTTCCTCGGCCCTGAGGAATCCGTGGGGTTTTGCCATTCGTGAGTCAGCCGGCATTCCGCCCAAGTAGCGATCCGTCAGTAGGCCTTGAGCCAACGGCGAGAAGGGGATGCAGCCGACACCCTCATCTTCCAACACATCGAGCAGTTTGTCCTCCACCCAGCGGTCGAGCAGCGAGTAGCGCGGTTGATGGATCAGACAGCGCGTTCCCATTTCCCGTAGCAGCTGACATGCCTGGCGGGTCAGTTCGGCCGGGTAGTTGGAGATTCCCACGTATAGGGCCTTGCCCTGTTGGACGGCGCTGGCCAGCGCCCCCATGGTCTCTTCCAGCGGCGTGTCGGGATCAGGCCGATGCGAATAGAAGATGTCGACGTAGTCGAGTCCCATCCTTTGCAAGCTTTGATCGAGGCTGGCCATTAGGTACTTGCGCGATCCCCATTCGCCGTAGGGACCATCCCACATCAGATATCCGGCCTTACTGGAGATGATCAGTTCGTCGCGGTAGGCACCAAGATCATCGCGAAGCATCTTGCCAAAGTTCTCCTCCGCCGAGCCCGGGGGAGGGCCGTAGTTGTTCGCCAGGTCGAAATGTGTGATTCCTAGATCAAATGCACGACAGGCGATCGCTCGGCCCGTTTCGTAGCAATCAACTCCTCCGAAGTTGTGCCACAACCCAAGCGAGACTGCCGGTAACTTTAGTCCGCTCCGTCCGCAGCGGTTGTACGTCATTTGGTCGTAGCGGTTGTTGTCAGCCTGATACACGCGTGGACCTCGTGGTTTGGGACCTGTGATACCAAAGTGAGCGGGACTCAATGGGTGGTAATCGATGGCAACGACTACCATCGCGGTGTCCAGCCAAGTCTACCGTTACCAATGCTCGCTTGAAAAGAACGGGGCCAAGATCGAGCTGACTGCAATAATGATCAGCAAACCGAAGGTAATCCGGCGAAACAGCGGCTTCGACAGTCGATGCCCCGCGATGAATCCCAGCCACAGACCGGACATGATCAGCGGCATCGCCACCAAGGTCGACATTGCCGCCGGCATGATCTTTTCGCCGTGTTTGAGCCAATAGGTAAGCAAGGCCACCGGCAGAGCGGATGCGGAGCAAAAGAACAGGAAGGCCCGCGATTTGGTCGCCGACCATGTCAATGAATTGACGTAGATGACCATCGGCGCTCCACCCACGGCGGCAAACCCCATCAAGAACCCTGACATGGAAAACGCCAGCACCTGCCACCCAGCGTTCAGGTAGTCTCGCGGCTGAAACCGGAAGCCCCACAGCAGGCAAACCACCACCAGCAGAAAGATACCGATTAGCTGCTTCGACTGCACAGGCGAAAGCCGCTGGTCGGCCAGAAATGCGGCGTAAGTGCCAACCGGAATCGCGAGCCAACGGACGACCACGGGGAGCGCGACCTCGCGGGGTTCGAGGTATGGCCACAGCTTCCAAGCGCCTGAAATGTTCTGCAGACTCGTGGAGAACAGATTGATGGTGGCCGCTTCACCAAGTGAGAAATCGCATAGCACCAACAGTGGAACGCCGATCAAACCGGAGGCAAACCCGACCGCCCCCTGGACGATGCTGCCGAAGGTCATAATCAACGCGATGGTGAGAAGCTGCTCGGAGCTGTAGATCATGTGCCACTTACGATCTCGCGCACCTTCTTGCGTAGCTCATCACTGTTCCAGCCTTGTTTTTCTGCTTCCAGCAGGATCTTCTTTTGCTGAGCATGCGGCAACCGTGCGACGGCCGCATGTGCGGACCAGGACAGGGCAGGGCGTCGATTCTGGGGCGGCACGCGACGGGCAACCGAGGCATAACGACTCACCATTTCCGTGGACAACGTGGAACCGCACACCTCGCCGAATTCCTCGCCATAGAGGTCCTCGCCGCGATTGATCATATCACCGATCCACCAGGGGCTGGCGCGCTGACACCAGAGCGCGAACTGCAAGGGTCCTTCCCACTGGGAAAGCGACGGGCGACCTTGGACGCTCACGTTGGCGGGACGGAACTGAAACGGCCCCAGCGCCATTTTGGGTTCTTGCGTTGGCATAGGAATCTCAGTGTGCGCCCTTGAAGAGCAATACGTGTGCATACAGACAATCTGGATGTCAGATTCTCGGTAGATTTTACGGGCTGGGCTTCCGATAATGGAAGTCCGAAAGCTTGGCCACCTCAATTCACGCACCGATTTTGCACTATGGCGGAACCCGCTCCCGGCCCTTGGGGCTGCTATCCCAGCACGCGTCCGCGACGGCTGCGCCGCCATGAATGGTCGCGGCGACTGGTCTCCGAGAACCAGCTCTCGCCCGACGACCTGATTTGGCCGCTGTTTGTGTGCGAGGGTGAAGACCGTCGAGAGCCAATCCCCTCGATGCCAGGCGTCGAGCGGTTATCGATCGATTTGATTGTCGAAGCGGTTGGCGAAGCAGCGGCTCTGGGGATTCCGGCCGTGGCACTGTTTCCGGCCACGCCGGTCGACAAGAAGACTCCCGAGTGCCAAGAGGCCATCAATCCGGAGAACCTCGTCTGTCGTGCTGTGCGCGCGGTGAAGTCGGCACACGCCGAGCGGATTGGCGTGATTTGCGACGTGGCACTCGATCCCTACTCCAGCCACGGGCAAGACGGTTTGGTTCGAGATGGCTACGTGGTAAATGACGAAACCATCGAAATGCTCTGCCAACAAGCCTTGGTTCAGTCGGCCGCCGGGTGCGACATCATCGCGCCCTCGGACATGATGGACGGCCGGGTTGGCGCGATTCGCAAGGCACTCGACGCGGAGAATTTTCGCGACGTGCAGATCATGGCGTACGCGGCCAAGTACGCGTCGGCATTCTACGGCCCATTCCGCGACGCGGTGGGCTCGTCCGCAAATCTGGGGAGCGGTGACAAACGCACCTATCAGATGGACCCCGCTAACGGCGACGAAGCAATTCGCGAGGTGGCCTTGGACATCGCCGAAGGCGCCGACAGCGTAATGGTCAAGCCCGGCATGCCCTACCTCGACATCGTTAGGCGTGTGAAAGAGAGCTTTGGCGTGCCCACGTTCGCTTACCAGGTTAGTGGCGAATTTGCGATGCTCTCCGCCGCAGCGGAGAAAGGTTGGCTCGATCGCGACAAAGTGATGCTCGAGAGTCTGCTTGCTTTCAAGCGTGCGGGTGCCGATGGAGTGCTCACCTACTTCGCGAGAGAAGTGGCGACCCGGCTGCAGTAGTTGGTGGCTGCGGCAATTCCTGCTCAGCGCTTTGAATTCGCTTGGAACTTCGCGATACGAAAGTTGTTGAGGCAAGCGGCAAACGCAAGTAAGCACACCCCCGCCGCTTCAATGTGTGGCCGTTCAAGCAACTCGAGCAGCAAGATCAGCACCGCGCCGAATGCAACCAACTTCAGCGGAATCCGTTGTCGGTCAATGGCGATCAATACCATGCTCATCAGCCACGCCAGGCTCAGACCGTGATAGGCGTAGACGCCGATCAACTGCCACTGGGGTACCCAGACGTTATTCATCGCACCGGTGAATTCGGTGATCGGGCCGCCGCGCAGATTCGCCCCTCCGGTGAACAGCTCCACGTAGGCCAAGACAAAGAACGCTGCGCCCATCACGAACTCGACGATCGCGTAACGCGGTGAGATTGGCTCGCCACAGTCGCGGCATTTGCCTTTCAGCCACAGCCAGCCGAGCACCGGCACGTTGTCGTAGGCGCGGATTGCTTGGCTGCATTTTGGGCAGTGTGAGGGTTTCCAGACGACCGACATGCCCAGCGGCATGCGATAAGCGACCACGTTCAAGAAGCTGCCAATACAGGCCCCCACGAACCCCAGCCAGAGGGCGGTAATCAAGTCAATGAGGCTGTTGGCGCTCAATCGGAACTCCATACTGACCGTTTGTGCAAGTTCACGCAGACGCCTACAATGGGCGGCTGGTACCTGGGCATTATCGGTGTTTTGTGGTTTAAGGAAATTCCAAATATGTTTGCACAATTAACTCCTCGTAAGCAGCAATTGCGGTTGGTCGTCGTTCGCAGTGTGGCGATGGTCTCCGCTTTGTCAGTTGTTAGTGTTCTTGTGGTCCAGCTTCAACGAGCGCACGCGGCCGAAGCAGCCGCTGCTCAGAATCTTGAAGCGGCAGACTCGGAAGTCGATTTCGAGGAGCTCTTGGGCAAGAACGCAGAACGTTTGTGGCGCGGTTACAAGGACAAGAGCTGGCCCAGTGGTTGGGAATTGAAAGACGGCGTGCTCTCCCGCATCGGCGGTGGCGACGACATCATGACGGTGGGCGAATTCGCGGACTTCGACTTGCGCCTAGAGTGGAAGATTTCCGAGGGCGGCAACAGCGGCATCATTTATCGCGTCTCGACTGGCGATAACGCGTCGTACGTGACCGGGATCGAGTGCCAGGTACTCGACGACGACAAACACCATGATGGTAAGAACGCTTTAACCTCGGCGGCGTCATTGTACGCCCTCTATGCACGCAGCGAACCGGTGACGGTTCCGGTCGGGGAGTGGAACAAAGCGCGAATCGTCGTACGAGGCAACCACGTCGAGCATTGGCTCAATGGCAAGAAGGTCGTCGAATGCGAAATTGGCAGCGACGATTGGAAAGAGCGACTCGCCAAGAGCAAATTTGCCGACTGGCCGAAATTCGCCAAGAACCGCAAAGGGCATATCGCGCTGCAGGATCACAATGATCCCGTCTGGTATCGCAATATCCGCATTAAGCGACTCGTGCAATCGGAATAGACGGCGAATCTCGCGTCATCCAACGGCAACTGCGCTTGGAGTTTGTCTCGACCTAGAGTTAAGATAGAACCCATAGGCGGACCCGTACCAAGATACAGAACTCCACGATGGCAAGCGATTCTCTGGCTGGTGATGACGAGCTTGCCGCCGTTCCGCGCGAACGCACGCTGCGTTCCAAGGGCTTTCAGGGGCTGCTGTTTACGCAGCTGCTGGGGGCCGCGAACGACAATATCTTGCGGTGGCTGGTAATCGGCGTTGGCAAAAACCACGTCGACAAGAGCCAAGTCGGCTGGATTCTGATGGCGGGCACCGCGTCGTTCGTGCTGCCGTATCTGCTGCTCGCCGCGCCGGCGGGCTACCTTGCCGATCGGTTCAGCAAACAACGCGTGATCGTCGCGTGCAAGGTGGCCGAGATCGCGATCATGGTGCTGGCGATCATCGCCATACTGCTCGAAAGCGTGGCGCTGCTGCTGGTTGTTGTTGCGCTGATGGGGGCCCAGAGCGCATTGTTTGGGCCCGCGAAACTCGGCAGCATTCCCGAAATGCTCGACGAAACGCGCATCTCCGCCGCTAACGGTTTAGTCGGTTTGACCACCGTCATTTCAGCGGCGGTTGGCACAGGTGTTGGCAACTGGCTCGCCACGATGACGGTTGAACAAGGCCAAACCGGCATCTGGCTTTCCGCGGCAGTTCTCGTGGGGACCGCCGTCGCGGGTTGGTTGGCCAGTATGTTGATTGCACCGCTTCCAGTGGCCAATGCCAATCGTCAGTTCCCTTGGGACGCTCCACAACAGACATGGCGAGACTTGAAAGAGCTTTATGCCTTCAAAGACATCTTTCGGGTGGCGCTGGGCATCATGTTCTTTTGGGCTTTGGCAGGCTTGGCGCAACTGAATATCGATCAGTTCGCCGCCGAGGGTGGAACGACCAAACAGACGCAGGTGATTCCACTGCTGATTGCCTTGGTGTTTGGCGTTGGTTTGGGGAGCGTGCTTGCCGGCTTTTGGTCAGGTGGGCGTGTGGAATTGGGGATTTTGCCGTTAGGTGCGGGCGGTCTGGCGTTCACTGCGTTTTTGCTATTCACGGTCGAAGGCACGCTCGTCGATCCAGGAACCGATTGGACTGCCAGCTACGTCGCCGCAAGTGCGCTGCTGTTTTTGCTCGGTTTCTTTGGAGGCCTGTTCGATGTACCGCTGGCGGCGTACATGCAGCATTACAGCCCGAAGGAAAAACGTGGTTCGATTCTGGCGGCTAGCAATTTTCTCACCTTCTCGGGCGTACTAATCGTGGCCGTGGCCTTTGGAGTGATGCGGGCACCGATGTCGGACGGGTCGTTGGAACAGCTGTACGAATTGAGCCCAGAGGCCAGCGCTGATCCCGATTTCGCCAAGCAACTGTACGCGCAGATGGAAGCGACTGAAGATCTCGACGTCGACGATTTCGTCGAGCAGCATCCCGAGCGCGAATCGCTCGTGCGGGCCACTTACCGAGAGGTTGTGGGGCATCCGTTGCTGACAGCGCGACAGATTTTTCTGTTGTGTGGCGTGATGACGATTCCGGTGTTCGTCTATATCATCTGTGTGATTCCTCAAGCGACGTTGCGCTTCCTGGCATGGTTGGCTACGCACACAGCGTACAAAATACGAGTGCATCAGCGGCACAACCTACCGGAAGAGGGTGCGGCGTTGCTGACGCCCAACCACGTGTCGTGGATTGACGGGCTGTTGTTGGTTGCCATTTCCACACGGCCGATTCGGTTGATCATCACCAGCGATCTGGTCACCAATTGGTGGGCACGCGGCTTGGCACGAATCATGGGTGCGATCCCCATCAGCCGCCGCAATCCCAAAGAGGCCCGCATCGCGGTCGAGAGCGCGCGACAAGCGCTCAACGATGGCGAACTGGTCTGCATCTTCCCGGAGGGCAAGATTTCTCATTCCGGTTCGCTGCATCAATTCCGCTCTAGCACGCTCGATGTGCTGAAGGGAACCTCGGCTCCGATCGTACCCGTCTACCTCGACGAGCTGTGGGGGAGTATCTTTACCTATCGCGGCGGGCGGTTTTTCTCGAATCGGCCGCGAGTATGGTCGCGTAAGGTCTCGATATGGTTTGGCGAGAAGATCGCCAAGCCGCACGATATCCATGAACTTCGACAGTCGGTCCAGGAGTTGGGCGCCGACGCCGTGTCGGGCAGAAAGGAACGCACGATGGTCCTCCCTCGATTAATGCTACGAATGTGTCGCAAGTCGCTCTTCAAGTTCAAGATGGCCGACACGACCGGAGCGGAACTGACCGGTGGCTCGCTGCTGATGCGAACGCTGATCCTAAGGCGGCTGCTCCTACGCGAGGTGCTGCAAGAGGATGAACGGTACGTCGGCATCTTGATTCCGCCCACCTGCGGCGCAGTAGTGACCAACGCGGCAATCACGCTCGCGGGGCGCGTTTCGGTGAATCTCAACTACACGGTCAGCAACGACATCATGAACGCCTGCATCGAGCGGGCCGGGATTCGCCACGTGCTGACGACGAAGAAGGTCCTTGAGAAGTTCGATTTCGACTTGGACGCCGAGATCGTGCTGCTCGACGACTTCAAAGAAAAGGTCACCACCGGCGATAAGCTAGCCGGCGCGACCATGGCTTACGCAACACCGCTAGCGCTGTTGGAACGGATGCTGGGCGTACACAAGATGAGCGGTAGCGATGAGCTGACGGTTATTTTCACGTCCGGCTCGACCGGGATTCCTAAGGGCGTAGTGCTCACCAATCACAACATTGGCTCCAACGTCGAAGCGATCGACCAGGTCGTGCACCTCACGAGCGAGGATACCTTGCTGGGCATTTTGCCATTCTTCCATTCGTTTGGATACATGGTCACGCTGTGGACGGTGCTGGGCTTGGATGTGCGGTGCGTCTATCACACCAATCCCCAGGAGGCGCGGCAAATCAGCAAGTTGGCAGGCAAGTACGGAGTATCAGTGGTGCTGGCGACGCCGACGTTCTTGCGGCTGTATCTGAAGCGGTGCGAGCCGGAAGACTTCACGAACTTGGACATCGTGGTCGCTGGAGCGGAGAAGTTGCCCAAGGAGCTTTGTGATGCGTTCGAGACGAAGTTCGGCGTCCGTCCCGTGGAAGGTTACGGGGCGACGGAGCTATCGCCCCTGGTCTCGGTGAACGTGCCACCAAGCCGTTCCCAGACCAGCGAAACCGATTTGCTGGAGGGCAGTGTTGGCCGTCCCATCCCCGGTGTGACCGCTAAGACGGTGGACCCGGATACCTTCGAGGACCTGCCGATCGGTACCGCCGGGATGTTACTCATCAAAGGCCCCAACGTCATGCGCGGTTACATGTCCGACGAATCGAAGACGAGTGAGGTCATCAAAGACGGCTGGTACGTCACCGGAGACATTGCGGTCGTCGACCAACAGGGTTTCATTACGATTACGGGTCGACTGAGTCGGTTTTCGAAAATCGGCGGCGAGATGGTGCCGCACGAGAAGATCGAGAAGGCAATTCAGGAACTCGTCCAAGGCGAAGACGACGAAGAAGTCCGCGCGGCCGTCACGGCCGTCCCCGACGCGAAGAAGGGCGAGCGCTTGATCGTCCTGCACACGCAGCTCGACCACACACCGCAGGAGATTTGCGATCACCTCAAGGCGATAGGACTGCCGAACATTTATGTGCCGAGTCCCGATAGTTTCCTGCAGGTGGACAAGATCCCCGTGCTAGGCACTGGCAAACTAGACCTGAAAGGACTGGCCGAAGTGGCAAAACAGCACTTTGGCGGGGCCGACGCGTGAACGGCTTACTCGGGCTTGCGGGCTAGTCGTTGGGTCGACGCGTCGTACTTCTCGGAGCAATTGTAAGCAATCTGTGCAAATTCCCGCTGTCGTTGCGTCGTGACGCGGGGCAAACCGGCGACGAGGCGCTCCAGGGTGGCTGGTCGCTGCTCGGCGGCCTGCGACAGATTGCTAATGAAGCCGATCGTATCCGCGAAGTTGGCATCGGCGGTTTTGCCGACCCACGGATGCATTGCCTTAGCGAACAACTCGATGCTGGCACGCTCGATGCGTACGAACGAGTCGAGCCTGCAGGCCACGTAGTCGCGGCCGTTGGTCTCTCTCACCGAGCCGCTACGCAGTAACAGAACGCACTGAGCGCGAATCGGTCGCTTGAACGGTTTTCCTTCGTACGCACCTTCGGAGTACATCACGATTCGGTTTTGCGCTTGCTCGTCGCATTTCTGCTCGACGATGACCAGGTTGCCAGTGGTCCCCGCGTTGTCGGTGAGTGAAAACGTGTTGCTCCCAGTTCTTCTGAGCGACACGCGGCTGATGCCCATGTGCCGCCACATTTCGACCAGCACTTCGGGATTCTCTGCCAAGAAGGTGAACATCTTCGGGTCGCAGTCGACCATCTGGGTGGGCATACGACGGTACAAACTCGTATCGTCCAGCACGCGTTTCACGGCGCGACGATGTTTGCTGTGGATGTTCTTCAGTGGAAGATGCTGAATCGCCTCGCGCCGCGCCGCGTCGGACGTCGTCGCTTGCATCTCCAGGCCATTGCGCTGGGCCACCGCCATCTCAGCCTGGCTGAGTATGGAGAACCCGCAAACTGCCGCAACCAAGAGTTTGGCGCGCAGCATCGGCGATAATCGGAAGCGAGTCCTCGCGCATTGGTCACAGACCCTCTGCGCGAAGCTACTCGCGTAGCTTTGACAGCGTTGCATTCATCCCCCCTCTTGTGAAACCCGCATCCGCTGAGAAGCTGTGCCGGTTGTAGAAGTAATTCGTCCAGATCGAAGGGCCGTCCGTAGTTTTTTCTGGCAATCAGTCAGTAGTTTGCTAGCACGCGGGGAGCGTAGCAGGCGGTCTTGTGCCACTGTGGGGCTTTCAAGACAATCGCGGCTCGATTGTTCTGCCTCGAAAACACAAACGGCTTATGACAGCGGACGACGGGAAATCACGGCTGATGAAGACGACCGTTGCGACGGTTGCCGTCGCGTTGGTTGGCTTGATAATCGCGCCGACGCTGACGCGGTGGAACAATCGGCAGTTCGCCAATCGACTAGCAGCGCAGATCGCCGCCGCTGACGATACTGCCGTAAAGATTCCGCTGCGACAGCTTGACAGCCTGGGGGACGTGGCCATTGATCCGTTGATGGTCGCCGCAGCCTCATCGCGCGTGTCGGTCGCTACGATCGCTCGCCAAATCGTCGAGGAGAAGCTGGCAGTCCTGTCGGCCGCGCGCGAATTCTCGGAATCCGATCGTCTTGACGACGAATCGATCGAGACTGTCGAAGCACTCGCCATCGCTTTGGCAACGCATATCCACGATTTTGGACCGTCGGGCAAGCAGTGGGGGGAGGGCGTCGCCCTCGCCATGATCGAACTCACCGACAAGCTTCCCGCCTATCAGACCTACGTGTTGCTGGAAAGCTGTTCCCACGTGCTGACCGCCGTTCAGCCGCAGGGACTAAAGCAAAGGTCGCTAACCAGGCAGCCCAGCCAACCTCAGCAAGACTTGCTGAGTCAATTGGAGTCCGCAGACCCACCACTGGAACCGCTCACGCGGGCCAGCGAAAAATCGCTTGAGTACTTGGCTCGGATTCAACCTGGTTCGGCTGCTTCCAGTGTTCCGCCAGCAACTGCTCCTGCAACAAACTCGACATTAGTCGTGCAGCCTCAAGACGCGTCGCTTGAGTGGTTGCGACGATCGACGTCGAGCACGCAGACGCCACCACGGCCTGCTGCGAACTCACTAACGAAGATCACGCCGAACACCACGTCGGAATCTCCACTCAAGAGACCAAAGCCCAAGGTGATCGACGTCCCCAGCCCCGCTGCCATGTCTGCGCAGGCGGACGCGTTGCGCGAGCTGTCCAACGACGAGTTGCTCCTCAAGCTGCGCGAGGCCTCGTTCTTCCAAGCCGGCTCGATTCGTAAGGTACTTGTCGAGCGAGGGTTCGTGGAAGCGGAAATCGAGTTGCGACTAAAGTTGGAAACGCCGGCCGAAGCTGACCGACTGCGATACATCGATGAGGTTTCGCGGCTGCCCACGGCCTCCGCCAGACGAACGCTGCGGTGGTTGCTTGAGGATCGGAGCGGCGACGTCCGCCTGCGTGCACTCACCGCCCTGGCGACCACACGTCACCCGGAAGTGATTGAGATCGCCCGCGACCTGGCCGTCAGTGACGAAGACCCGCGAGTGGCGAATCTAGCCTCTCAACTGATCCGCTGAATCCGGTGAGAGCTATCTGCGGATGGTCTCGTCGATCGGGGTCACACGTCCCGCCGTCACGTGAGCGCGCCGATACTCTGGCATGTACCCGCGTTGGCCGTGCACACCGATGCGACGTCCAAGATACGGTTTGAGATCTAGCTCGGGCGTCGGCGTGACGAACGACACGACTTTGCCCTGCTCGTCCACCAATGCGTACTGCGGCGCTTTGTGGCGTTGTGAGACAACCGGCTTCAGCATTCCAGTTGCGTCGTACAGCGGCTTGGTCACTGCAGAAGACGCAACCGGCGACGACGGGCGGGTTCGGCTAGCAGCGCGGGCCTTCCCGTTCAGGTCTTCCTGAACGCGATCACGCACGTCGCTCGACAAGCCGGTGACGTCTCGCGCCGGTCCGTCGTCCCGAGACACTATGTCAGTTGTCGCTTCGAAGGGATCACGCTCTGGCACGATCGTTGGACCAGGATTAGTGTAGCCAGTTTTGATGGCCTGAAAACGATCTATGCGTGTTAAAAAGTCGCGAAGCTGAGCCTTCAAGGCGGGCGCCTTCGTACTCGCAAGTAAGCTCTTGGCGGTAGACTTCAGAGGTTCCAGTTCCCACTGCGCCGGCGGGAGCACGACCGTCTGCGAAAGACGAAGTTCCAGCGTTTCGATCGAACCATCGGTGGTCGTCGTCGCAGAACTCAACCCGCGAAATCGGACTCGCGGCAGCGCACTTTCCGCGGGAGTAGGTGCCAACGGAGTAGCTAAAGCTACTGCACCACTATTCCCGGGCGCGGGACTCGTCTGTGGAGATTGCAACTGCTGAGCTTGAAACTGCGCCAACTGCAATTCAGCGGGCGAGCCGGCGACGATTTCCATGGCGTTCGGGTCCACGGCAGTTAGTGGCTCGGCAGGACTCGTTGCCGACAACAGCTGTTGGTCGGGCAGCGCGGGTGTCCCGAATTGCAATCCCGATGCATTCGCAGTAGGCGACAGATCCAGCCGTGAGTTGGGCACTCCCGTCTGATCTGTGGACTGAGCTACGGGTGCCTGACGCGACCAGCCAGAGTTTCCGGAATCAACCGCGCGTTCCACGCGCGGTTCGACCTCCATCGGCGGTTGACGTGATATGTTGCTGGTGGCGATCCAACGAAACTCGCCCGACGGGGGAGCGACTCGGACCCAACGTGGATCGTCCTCCTCACCGACGGTCAGCAGTTCGACGCGCTCACCTTTGGGCAACAGGACTTGCACGGCGGAACGATTCGGAGACAACACGCTGCCCACGCGCGTGACGACGTTGTCATCGACAATTTCTACGACGCGCGCTTCGACCTGCCTCACTTGATGACTGCCAATCCAACTGAAACTGCCTTCCGGCGGACGAATGGCACACCAGCCGTCCGCTTCGTGGCGATAGACCTCCACGGCGAATCCTTGCGGCAGTTGGCTGGTCGGATAATATCGCTGCCCCGGTCCACTGCGAACGTAGGTGTTCTCTACTCGCACATACGCCACGTAAGGGAATGGTTCGGCCGCGCTTGGCTGAATGTTGCTCAAACAAGCCAACAGACCCAATAGCAACTGGCGATGGATTCGTGATAAGTAGAATTGGTGAGCTTCGACGAGTCGGTCCATGGTACCGTTCTCTTGCTTAGCGTGTTGGCGCAGCCACACAGGCTGACGCGGTGGTCAGATGCAAACAGGCGATCGACTTATAGAAAACTGCCGGAAATGCCTCAATAGCTGCCTCGCCGCCGGGCGTCTGCTAGCTGGCTCTAGCTAGGCTTGCTAGGATAGAAATAGTTCCCACGCAACTTCCCCGTCGACGTCCGTCAGTGCCACGGCCAGGCAAATCAGGCCTTCTGGGCAAGCCATGAAACTCGAACAACTTGGGCCTTACCGAATCGTCAAGCGGATTGGCAAGGGCGGGATGGGGGCCGTCTACGAAGGTGTCAGCGAGAAAGCCGGCACGGGCGGGCCCAAGCGGGTTGCTATCAAGGCGCTAAGTCCGCAGCTAGCAATGGCAGAAGGCTTTCGCGAACGGTTCGAGGCCGAAATCGAGTCGCTCAAAAAACTAAAACATGACGGCATCGTCCGTCTGTTTGGCTACGGCGAGCAAGACGGAACGCTGTTTTATTCGATGGAGCTGGTCGATGGCCCGAGTTTGGAGGAAGAAATCAACGAAGGTCGCCGCTTCGACTGGCGCGAGACGTTGGAAATCGGCATCCAAATCTGCCGTGCCCTCAAGCACGCACATGACCACGGCGTCGTGCACCGCGACATCAAGCCCGCCAACCTGATGCTCGCCTCCAACAATCGCATCAAGATCGCCGACTTCGGTATCGCGCGACTGTTCGGCGGCACGCAACTGACGGTCGCTGGCGGCGTGCTGGGCACTGCCGACTACATGTCCCCCGAGCAGGCCGATGGACAAGCGGTCACCGACAAGTGTGATCAGTACAGCCTGGGCGGCGTGATGTACGCGCTGCTCGCAGGTCGCCCACCATTTCTCGCGAAAACGATGCCTGAGATGCTGCAACTGCAGCGATTCGCGGAACCTGAACCAGTGCGCAGATACGCCAGCGACACGCCCGACCAACTCGATCGTCTGATCTCGCAGCTGTTGGCCAAGGATCCTAACGATCGCTTCCCCAATGCGCTGGTCTTGAGCCGACACATGGAAGCGATGCTCAAAGCACTTTCTCGCCCTCCAAAAAACGAAGACCACGATGGCGAAGTAACCACGACCGATTTCTCCCCTTCGAGTCCGCTTGCGACCGCAGCGATCGACGACCAAGCGACTCGGGCGCTCGACGCTCCGGTGGTCCTGCCCCATACCAGCGCGAGCAAATCGGACCATCCTAACGTTTACGACGCGCCAACTCTCGACCAGCCCACGGCATCGGAAGCTGTGCGCTCTAGTGCCGCGAATTCTCAGCTTGAGCAACGGCCGACACTCGCGACCACAACCACGCCTGAAAAGCCAACACACTTCACAACCGTCGACGAAGACGCCCGTCGTCAACTCGAGCAGAGTCGCGGCAGTCGTCTGGTCTTGTTCGGACAATTGGCGGTGCTCCTGGCGGCATTGGGAGGAGTGCTTTGGGGCGGCTGGCGGCTGATGCAACCTCCGACAGCCGATCAGTTGTTTGCATCGATTAACGATACGCTGGAGTCTGAGAGTGTCGAAAACCTCTCGCGTGAATCCTCCAAGAGCTTGGCGGTTAACCTAGATTCGTTCTTCGATCGGTTTGCCAATGATCCGAGAACCGAAAAGTTAGCGCCTGTGCGCGAACAACTTGAATTTCTCGACTACGAACGCCAAGTGCGGACGCGGCGGAGGTTCTCGCGTAGCGAGGGGACAAAGCCGATTGAGCGAATCTACTTCGAGGCCATCGCATTGGCCGACAGCGATCCCGCCAAGGCGCTCAACGAGTTGCGAGCGCTGGTCGCTCTCTACGATCCCCTGAACAAAATAACGGACTTGGAAGCGGCGCGTGCTGTGAGTGAACCGTTTCAAAAACTGGGCGATCCGCGACTTCTTGTCCTTGCCAGACAGCGTATCGACAATCTGGTCGAGCTCGCCCAACAAGATCAATCGACGCAGGTCCCGGCGTTGCGTGAGCGACTCGCCCAAGCGGCGAAACTACGTCAAGTACAACCAGAGCGGGCCACGCGAATGTACCAGGCAATCGTCCAGCTCTACGCAGACCAACCTTGGGCGGCCGAAGCGGTCGAACAAGCGCGACAGGCGATTGCCGAGCAAGAACTTACTGAGTAGGGAGACCCTCTATGCCGTCCATTGTCACCAACCGCAGCAGCAGCGAAGCGGCCTTTGACCACGCGCAGCAATTAATGCCCGGTGGCGTGAACAGCCCGGCGCGCGCCTTCGGCGCTGTCGGCGGTACGCCCATTTTCATCGATCGCGCCGACGGGGCGTACTTGTTTGATCTAGATGGCAATCAGTATCTCGATTACATCGGCTCGTGGGGTCCGATGATCCTTGGACATCGCCATCCAAAGGTCATTCACGCACTCGAGAATGCACTGCAGCAAGGCACCAGCTTCGGAGCGCCGACCGCTGCGGAGAGCGAATTGGCCGAACGGATCATCGACGCAGTGCCGTCGGTGGAGAAGGTTCGCCTCGTCAATTCTGGCACCGAAGCGACGATGAGCGCCGTGCGGCTGGCCCGCGGATTCACCGAACGGGATGTACTGGTGAAGTTCGCTGGCAACTATCATGGCCACGTGGACAGCCTGCTGGTGTCGGCCGGGAGCGCCGCGGCGACCCTAGGTGTGCCCAGCTCTCCGGGGGTGACGCAGGGCACCACGCAGGACACGATCGTGCTGGAATACAACGACGTCGACGCGCTGACCGCTACGTTCGCCGAGCGCGGATCAGAGATTGCCGGCGTGATCTTCGAGCCGGTGGTCGGCAACATGGGTGTCGTGCGTCCTAGCGCAGAATTTTGCACCGCCTTACAGCAACTCACACGAGAGCATGATGCGCTGCTGATATGCGACGAAGTGATGAGCGGCTTTCGAGTTGCGCTCGGTGGGGCCCAGCAACTGTTCGGTCTCAATCCCGATCTGACCACAATGGGCAAGATCGTCGGTGGGGGCTTGCCGGTGGGAGCGTACGGCGGGCGAGCGGAGGTGATGGACCGGGTGTTGCCCGCTGGACCGGTGTTCCAAGCAGGGACGCTGAGCGGCAATCCACTCGCGACCGCCGCGGGGTCTGCCACGCTAAAGCTGCTTAAAGAAGATCCGCCCTACGAAAGACTCGAAGCGCTTGGCGCTGAGCTTGAGCGCGGCCTGCGCCAAGCTGCCGAGGCCGCTGGACTGCCACATAGCTTGGCGCGCGTTGGAAGCATGATCACGATCTTCTTTCACGAGACCGAAGTGCCCGACTGGCAAACCGCCGCTCAGTGCGACACCAAACGTTATGCCCAGTTTTTTTGGGGCATGATGGACCGAGGGTGTTACTTGCCATGCAGCCAGTATGAAGCGTGGTTCGTTTCGGCGGCTCACACCGAAGAGAACATCACCCAGACGATTGCGGCAGCCGAGGAAGTGATGAAAGAAATCGCCTAGCGACTTCGCGCCGGGATACTACGAGCGGCTTAGCCGTCGGACTTGCAGCTTGCTCAGGAGTCGGACTCAGCCGCATCCGCCTTTTCTTCCGCCGCGCTCTTGCGATAGTATTGCGGCACAAGTTGCATGGGATCGACGGTTGCGCCACTTTGAAACGCGGCGATGCCCAGCCGTCCCACGTTCTCGGCACGAGGAGTCCACTGTGCTGGATCGGCGCATAGCACGCCCTGCGGCAGCCGATCTCGCAGTTTTTCCAGCGGCGGACCGCAGACAAGTTCGCCCGGCTTGAGTTGGGCAAGCCACGCGTCGGTGGACAGGATCTTCGTGTCGGGCGACTCGCCAAAGTCTGATGATTTGGCCGCACTGAATTGCGACACGAAGAGTTCCTTGCGCTGCGCGTCCAAGATCGCCCACAGCCGATCGTATGACGTCGGTACTCCGGCCGCGATGGCGGCCAGCGTATGCACGCCCACGAGCTGAGCATTCGTCGCGTAGGCCAACGTCTTGGCGGTCGTCACTCCGAGTCGCGTGCCGGTGAATGATCCCGGCCCCGTCGTTACACAAATCAGATCGAGTTCCGTTGGTTTCCAACCGAGTTGGTCGAGAAGTGAACCGATCGCTGGGATGAGGGATCTTGCGCCACGCTGGTCGCTGGGCAATGTCGCTTCAGCGGCAAGCTGCGGTGACTGATCATCGGCAACGAAGGCGGCCAAACTGCCAATCCGTTCGCTGGTTTCCAGAGCCAAGATCTTCAAACTCGATCCTCAAATGGCGTTGATTGCCGCCGAACTCGCACTCCCCTCACGCTGTTCGCAGCGGATTCTCTGTCAACCGCCCGTGGCGATGGTAAACCTTGATGGCCTATGCACTTCGGTCGTCCTTGACCCCTTTCAGCATGGGACTTAGACTAGCAGTTTGGTGCCTCCGGCCGAGCAGTTCGCGCTGGTGATTGGATCCTTAATCGCTGCTTCGAACTGCCAGTTGGGGACCGTCGATTTGTCGACCTGCTTGTGCGAAAACCTTCAAATCGAGCCGTTCCTAAAAACCTTACTGTCCTGCGAGCGATAGGTCAAACAACCAGGTGAAACGCGCAATTATCAGCGACATTCATGGCAACTTCGAAGCCCTTCAGGCGGTGCTTGCGCATATTGCTGATCAACAGGTTGATGAGATCTTCTGCCTGGGCGACATCATTGGCTACGGACCAAATCCGTGTGAGTGCCTCGACCTGGTGATGGAGCAGTCCAAGTTCTGCCTGCTTGGCAATCACGACCAGGGGGCGATGTTCGACCCGGAAGGATTCAATAGCGGAGCTGAGCGGGCCATCTTCTGGACGCGTGACCAATTGGAAAGTGCCAACGGTAGTCGCCAGCAAATCGATAAGCGATGGGATTTTCTGGGCACGCTGCCACGCGTGCATCGCGACGATCCTTGGCTTTACGTCCACGGTTCGCCTCGCAATCCGGTCAACGAGTACGTTTTTCCGGAAGATATCTACAACCAGAAGAAGATGGAAAAGCTCTTCGGGCTGATCACCAAAGGTTGCTTCCAAGGCCATACGCATGTGCCCGGAGTCTTCCTGGAAAGCCTTGAATTCATTACCCCCGAGCAAGCCAACAATCTCTTTCAGCCTAAGGAAGAGAAATTCATGGTCAACGTCGGCTCCGTCGGCCAGCCGCGCGACGGCGACCCGCGCTCCTGCTACATCGTGCAGGAAGACAACCAAATCACTTTCCACCGCGTGGATTATGATTTCAATGTGACGGCGAACAAAATTTACGACACACCAGATTTGGACAATTTCTTAGGCGATCGTATCAAGGAAGGCCGTTGATTGACGAATACTGATCTGTGCCGCTGGTGCATTGAGCCGATATGGAGCCAGCACCCCTTCGCTTCGCGGCAGCCCGTCATTCGTTAGATTCGATAATTCCCTCCCCTTCACTTTGTCCACCAAGCTAGCGTCTTCGCTGCGTAAAAGGATTTCCCCCCGTGGATCAACGCCGTCTGTTTCTTTTTCTGACGCTGTGCTTCTTGCTGTTGATTGCGTTTGGGCCAAAACCCAAACCGGTCGAAAACCCAGACGCGAAGGATGCCGCAGAGCAGGTCGTGGGCGACGACGACAATCAGGGTGGCGAGGCTGTCGTCGCAGATGAAGAATCGCAAGCAAAAGAGACGCCTCCCGCTGAGGAAGTCGAAGCAGCTCCGCTTGTTGAAACCGAGGTGGACCTCGAGTTTGTCACACTCGGTTCGGTCGATCCTGACTCACCGTATCGCATGGCGATAACCCTAACCAACCAGGGCGCTGCGCTGCGGCGGCTGGAGCTGAGCAGTCCGCGCTTTCGCGATGTCCACGATCGGTCCGGCTACTTTGGCCACCTCGAGCTAACACCTGACGACGCGGGCGGTTTGCGTGTGCAGTCGGTCGTGGCGGGTACACCTGCGGCGCTCGCGGGCATCGAAGTCGGCGACCGAATCCTCTCCTTCACGGCCGGAGGCGAGCCAACGACGTTGGAATCTGGCAAACAACTGAGCGAGGCCACCAGCAAGCTTAAGCCCAAGCAGACGGTCACTTTGCAGGTGGCACGCGGCGAAGAGGCCGCTGTCGATCGAGAAATCACACTCGCGCGGCGCCCACTGGAAGTGATTCGCCCCGAGATTGAGAACGTTTTGATGCGGACCGACGAGTTACCGCAGCCGGTCGACAGCCCGCCGTCATTTCTGTTCACGTTCGAGCAACTCGGACCGGATCGACTTCCAAGTGCCGAAGAGCTCAAGCGCCGCGCTCAACAAGCGCGGGAGGATGGCGAGGAACCAGCCGCAGGCCCCGCGGAACTCCCTGGCGTCGGTATGACAACCGACAACTGGGAAATCGCCCAGCGCGACGAAACCAGTGTGACGTTTGTCAAACGGCTGCCAAAGTACGGGCTTGAGGTCGAAAAACGATACAGTCTGCAAGCAGTGCCCGACCAGGAACAAGACAATCACAACTATCCCGGCTACGATCTCACGCTCGACACGGTCGTACGAAATTTGGGCGACCAGGAGGTCAACCTTCGTTACCGCCTCGACGGTCCTAATGGACTGCCGCTGGAGGGGTGGTGGTACGCTCACAAAGTGGGGCGTGAGTGGACCGTTGGCATTCGCGATGTGATTTCACGCCACGTCTCCAAGTCGGTCCCGGAACAGTTCGGCGCGAGCACCATCACCGAAGGTGAGACGGACGTCATCCAAGGGAACCCGCTCGCTTATGCGGGCATCGACGCGCAATACTTCTCGGTGATGATGTTGCCCAAGAAACCTCGCGTCGAGGATCTTTGGATCGACGAACTACGCTGTGTCTCGCTGAGCCCCAAGCCCAAGGCACGCTCCAACGACGGCCGGTTCGCGAATGTGACCTGCCGGTTGATTAGCCAGCCACAACAACTAGCGCCGGGCGAGTCGCTGGAGCATTCCTACGAGATCTTTGCCGGGCCGAAGCGGCCCGACCTGCTGGAAAACTACCACGCCAGCGAAAGCACAAGTTATGGGCTGAGCGATCTGATGTACTACGGTTGGTTCAGCTCGGTCTCCCGGTTGATGCTCTGGATTCTGCATGTGTTCTACGGCCTGGTGGGCAACTACGGCATCGCGATCATCATGCTGACTGTTTTGGTACGCGGTTGTCTCTTTCCTTTGAGTCGCAAACAGGCGCAAAGCATGGCCAAGATGCAAGAGCTGCGGCCCGAGATGGATAAGATCAAGGAAAAGTACAAGAACGACCTACAGAAGCAATCGCAGGCGCAGCAAGAGCTTTATCGCAAACACGAAATCAATCCGCTCGCCGGTTGTCTGCCACTGTTCATTCAGATGCCCATCTTTCTGGGCCTCTATCGCGCGCTGATGGTCGACGTTGAGTTGCGTCAGGCGCCACTCTTGGGCGACTCCATTCGTTGGTGTTCCAACCTGGCGGCTCCCGACATGTTGTACGACTGGTCATGGTTCATGCCCGACTGGGTGAACCGAGCCGAATCGTTCCTGGTCGGACTGGGCCCTTACCTCAACGTGCTGCCACTGGTCACTGCCGGACTATTTCTACTGCAGCAAAAAATGTTCATGACCGAGCCGGCCAACGAACAGATGGCGATGCAGCAAAAAGTCATGAAATACATGATGCTGGTCATGGGCCTGTTGTTTTTCAAAGTGGCGGCCGGTCTGTGCATCTACTTTATTGCCTCCAGCGTCTGGGCCATCGTCGAGCGGAAGATGTTGCCCAAGCCGACGCCCAGCACTTCGCTGGCGACGGACTCGGGCCCCAGCCCCTCGACGTCGCCCGCGCGAAGTTCCAAGCGCGAATCGGCCCCACGCAAGCGGAACAAGAAAAAGAAGAAACGCTAAGGATCTAGCGCGACGCGTCCGTGCAGCGGCCTGCCCATGGTCTACGATCCCGACGATACGATTGTCGCAATTGGTACTGCTTCCGGGGGCAGTGTGCGCGGCATGGTGCGGCTGAGTGGACCGCAAGTGATCGCTTGCCTGGAAGAGTGCTTCCAACCGAGTGATGCAGCCGTTCAGCTGGCAGAAATCTCTGAGCCTAGCGTGAGCGCCGGCGCAATCGCAGTCACCCCGGCCATCAGTTTGCCATGCGATTTGTTTCTTTGGCCGACACAGCGAAGCTACACGCGGCAGCCGAGTGCGGAAGTGCATACCATCGGTTCGCCACCGCTCTTGCAACAACTTCTGTCCCGGCTATGCGAATGCGGCGCACGCCTGGCCGAACCGGGAGAATTCACGCTCCGCGCATTCTTGGCGGGCCGACTCGATCTTACGCAAGCCGAGGCGGTGTTGGGCGTGATCGACGCGCAGTCGACCGACGATTTAGAACACTCTCTCTCGCAACTGGCCGGCGGACTTTCCCAACCGCTGCAACAGTTGCGCGAAGAGTTGCTCCGGCTGCTTGCCGAGTTGGAAGCGGGCCTCGACTTTGTCGAAGAAGACATCGAGTTCATCAGCAACCAGCAGATGCGCACGCAACTCGCCTCGGCACTGGCACTCGTGGAGGAAGCCTCGGATCAACTTTCCAACCGTGAAAGTGCCACTCACCTGCCGCGCGTCGTCCTCAGCGGGGCGCCTAACGCGGGCAAGAGCAGCCTGTTCAACGCCCTGGTCAATCGCTACGGACTGAGCGACGGCCGGCAGCGGGCGCTGGTCTCCGAGCAATCCGGGACCACGCGAGACTTTGTCGCGGCCGCCGTTCGCATTGATGAGCTCACGTTTCAGCTCGTCGATACAGCCGGGTTGGAGACTGCATCACAGCGGAACTCGATCGTTCAGATTGCTCAGCAGATGACCGAATCGCAGCGGCAGCAGGCGGCGCTCGTCGTGCATTGTGTTGACGCCACCGACAAACCTGACGCGAGCCCCTCACTCACGTCCGATGAAGTGCTTGTCCTAACGAAGTCCGACCTGACTGATTCGGTGCCGCAACGCTTCGCCTCGGCGCTCGCCTGCAGCAGCGTGACAGGCGATGGTCTCGCTGACCTCGCTAGTCTCATCCGCGCGGAACTCGCCAGCACAGCGGCCGAGTCGCCAACGTCACTACAACTCACGGCGAATCGTTGTAGCGAGTCGCTGACGAATGCACGCACATCGCTCGCGCGAGCACTCGAACTCGTTGAATCAGATGGCGGCGAGGAGCTCATTGCCGCGGAGGTTCGTGACGCGCTGCACGCACTCGGCCAAGTCGTGGGTACCGTCTACACCGACGATATTCTGGATCGCATATTCAGCCAGTTCTGCATCGGCAAGTGAGTTGTCCTTGGGAGCTTGAGAAAAAATGGAAAGTGACATCGCCTGACGGTTCTGCGTGTTGAGAATCGCCTCACCAGCAAATCTTCGCGCATTCTGGGTTTTTTCCGCCGACAGCGACCATTTCTGTCGGATAAAGTCCGTAGCAAGTTCTGCCCGCTCCCCCTCCGAGACGTCTGCATGCTTCCGCGCCTCCCTGCTATCGCCGCTGCGCTCGTGCTTGTCTACGGCGGCGCGGCCCTCATCGATTGTCAGGCGTCCGAAAGCTTGTGGCTCGACGCGGCGCGGCTGTCGATCACCAATGGCGAGCTGCATGGCCACGTCAGCGTTCTCGCCGACGATGTGATGGAGGGTCGCGAAGGTGGCTCACGCGGTGGTCGGGCGGCGGCGAAGTATATCCTGCAGCGTCTGGAAGAAGCGGAGCTGCGACCTGCCGGCGATAATGGCACGTTCAAACAACAATTTTTGCATAGCCATCAGAATCTGATTGCCGTCTTGCCAGGCACTGATCCGCAGCTGAAGGACGAGTACATCGTCGTCGGTGCCCATTACGATCACGTTGGTTACGGTTCGCGGCGCAACAGCTACGGCCCTTGGGGTTACATCCACAACGGTGCCGACGATAACGCCAGCGGTGTGGCAGCCGTGCTCGAAGTGATCGACGCGCTCACCCAACTTGGTCATCAACCGCGGCGATCGATCTTGTTTGCCTTTTGGGACGGCGAAGAACAAGGTCTACTCGGCTCAAAGCACTGGAAGAACTACCCCACTGTGCCACTGTCGTCGGTGCGTTTGGCGATCAACCTCGACATGGTCGGGCGGCTCACCGACGGACGGATCGAAATCGGCGGCACGCGTTCGGCCATCGGCGCGCGTCGGTTGATGAGCAGCACTACGTTGAGCGATGACCTGTGGCTCGACTTCAATTGGGAATTCAAGAACAACAGCGACCATTGGACCTTTTACGAAGCCGGCATCCCCTCGCTGTACGTACATACGGGCGTCCACGACGACTATCATCGACCTTCCGACGACGTCGAGAAGCTAAACATCGAGGGCATCCGCCTCGTCAGCGGCTACTTGCTCGAGCAGCTCTCGAAGTTGGCCGACACCGAGTCGTTGCCCGTGTATCGTAGCGACGCGACGCGCGAAACGCCGTCGACGCAGCGCCGTTCGGAGCAACCGCTACCCAAGATCGCTCCGCGGCTTGATTTCACCTGGGAGTATGTGGCGAGCGTCCCCGCGTCGGTCGTTGTGCAACACGTTCCCTGGAACTCAAATGCCAAACACGCGGGGATTTCGACCGGTGATCGGATTGTCGCGGTGAACGACCAACCGATCGACAGCGAATCAACCCTGCCGGCGATCGCCTTGCAAAGCGAACAGAATGTGCGTCTCGAAATACAACGTCCCGGAGCTGAGCAGACGCAAAGTGTAAGCGTGCCCTTGATCGGCGGTCCCACGCGACTGGGGCTCTCTTGGCGTGCCGACCCGGCCGAGCCCAACGCCGTGTACGTGACGCGCGTCGTCGAGCACTCCCCCGCCGCGGCGGCCGGCATCCAACTCCACGACCGCATCTACGAACTTGATGGTCAGCCGATCTCCACGCCTGACTCACTCCTCCACCGCGTCCGCGAGATGCTCGCCGCCGGCGAAACGAGCCTCACCTGCCTCATCGAATCCCGCGGAGCGATCCGCGAGGTTGAGATTCAGTTGGGCATTCCGAGTGAGCCAGTCTCCGACGCGACGTTGTAGCGCTACCAGCTTTGGGCTTGCAACGCACGACCGTCTCACTTCACTGCGCCAACGGGTCTCCTTGACGCAGAGGTTCAGTAATGGCTCGCTGCTGCTCTATGACTGGATCGATAGTCCGCTGCTTCGTGGAATCGGATACGATTCTAATTTCTTGGAAGCCGTGCTTTTCACAGAGATCGGTGAGTTCACGTAGATGACGAAAGTCGGTGCTCTTGGGCAGTTTGATCGATACAGCACCGGCGGAGCTTTCGCCTTCCGTATCCTTGATGGCGGCAAGAATCGGGCCTATCTTCTTCACCGGCACCTGCCTGCCAAGAATAAGCACCGTTCCCTCACTCGTCAGGTCGAGTTTCAATGCGCCTTGATGCTGCGACTGAACTGCGACAAATTCTCCGGCCGCGCTGTAACCGCCATATCCTCCGCTGTAGCCGCCATATCCTCCACCGTACTCTCCACCATAACCGCCTGCGGGAGGCAATGCTCCTCGATTGCGAACAACCGGTTGGTTTGAATACCCGCCTGTTTCCTGCTGACGAAGTTTCACTACCGTCGAGCCATCGTCGGACCCGGCTTCATAGGTAACGAGGCCGCCATCGTTGCGATTGAGCAGCGAGCGAAGTGTTTCATCGTCGGTCCTCCCGGACAGCACTCTATTCTGACCATCGACGAAAGCGGCAAGGAATCCTCCAGTTTGTCCTCCAATGACTTTGCTCAGCAGCTTCTTGTCGGAGAAGTTGAGGTCGTCTGGCCTTGTCCAAACCGTCGCCGCAGCTCGACTTGCCTTGACGAAACTGATCGTATTCGACGTTCCATCCGTGATCTCATGCAGTCGGAGCCGGCGTTTGGGTGGAAAGATCGTACCGTCTCCGAAAACGGCCAAGAAACTGGTCATTCCCTGGCCTACACTTTGCGGATCTGAGGCGAATGCGTCGGGCATCTTCTTGATCAGCGTTCGATTGTGTGGGCTATCCCAGGGCTCGTCGAGATGAAATTGCTTGTACAGAGACTGACTTCCTTCGCCTTCGAGAAACGGCAAGATGTGGACACGCCAACTCAACAGCGGCTTGCCCTGCATGTAGTAGGCACCAACGGGCAAATGACCGCGTGCCGATTCATAGTTCAACATCGCCAGCGAAATCATTTTCATGCGATTTCGGTTTCGCACGAGTTCCTCTGCAGTAGACGCCGTCTTACCGCTCACTTTGTTTGATTGGCCACTTGAGTCCCTGGTAGATAGCGGCAAGATAGCCAGGGCCGAAACCAATAATGCGATTTGCACGGTGCGAGGGAGCCGAGCGGGTAGCTGTTCATTGACGATCATCTCGATTCTCCTTTTCATTTGGCCCGCGCCCCGCATCTCACTGACGAGGATTGGGGAGCTGTAGGCAGTGTCAGCCAAGAACTCATCAACCTTCAGCAAAGCTTCGCCGAAGCGATGCGAGTATCCCGAGTAGGTTCGCATTACCAACGCATCGCAGCAGAGCTCTTCCGCCTGCCTGAGTTCTCTGCGTGCCAGCCACACACAGGGGTGCCACCAGTACAGCACCGTGCACATGACCTCCAGCCAACGCACCCAGCAATCTCGACGAGCGACATGCGCATACTCATGAGCCACAATCGTTCTCAGCTGTTGCTCGTCGAGATCTTCCACCAGACCGCTTGGCAACACGACCGTCGCGGGTCGACCCAGGGGCCAGACCATGGGGCTAAGCCTGCTGTCGGTCGTTCGTAAATCGGGATCGGACCGGATACCGAGCTGACCGGCAACCGATTTTCCAATACGTTGGACGGGCTCTCCAGCACGGTCCGTCTGCTTTAGCTCTCGATGGAACTGCACGATCCGCACACAGGCCAGCAGTCCGCAAGCCAGCGAACCGCACAACCAAGCGGCAATCACGTAGCTTCGCCATGCGAGTGTCGTTCGTTCGCTAGTCGGTTGCTGACGAGGTTCATTTCGAACGTTCGTCATGCCCAATGGAGTCGCGTCGGGCACTGGCGCGGGCGCCGGCTGCCCCGTCGTTTGCTGCTGATGCGGAGTTGCCTCGGGCGGTAGATTCGGAAGTAACTCGCTGGCTACTGCTGGGGCGGGCTCGGCATCCTCACCCTCTATCCAGCCGAAGTCAAGTGACAGAGGCAGACTGAGCACCGGAGGCGTGACCAACTTGAGTAGGACAAGCAGCCACAGGAAATGTGCGAGGTGGGGATTCCTCCAAACTCGTGTTACGCCAAACACAGAGAAGGCGAGTACGGCGGTCAAGAGGGCGTTTGTGATGCCAATCTCGAACAGGAAACCCAACATGATTTGTGTTCCTAAGAGGTTCTATTTTCTGCCGTCGAGGAGTTTGCGGATCTCTTGTCGCTCTTGTCGCGTCAGTTTCTTGTTGCCTACCGCGTGCATGATGAAGGGAACCAACGACCCTTCGGTGAGTTTCTCGGCCAGCGACTCTAGCTGCTGGCCCGCCATTTCGCTCTGACTGACTTTGGCTCGGAACACGTGGACGAAGGAACTGCTATCGCGCGAAACCAGGTCCTTCTTCTCCAGGCGTTGCAGCAGCTTCTGCACGGTGCCGTGGTCGGACGATGTCCCGCTGGGGTAGAGCACTTCACGAATCTCTCGGGCCGTGAGCGATTCTTCCTTCCACAGCAGTCTTAACACCGCCAATTCGGCGTCGGAGGCGGCGTGTTTTTTCCTTGGCATGAACTCAGACCCTAAAACCACTCGAAGACAACATGTCTTCACAATCTAAGACGATCCGTCTACAAATGCAAGCCGATCTTTAGAAAAATGGAGCGACGAGAGTAAGGAAACCGTGTGGCTATGGCTCTGGGTGCGGATTTCGGTGGAATCTAATGGGGCCTGACCGTTCCGAGGATGGGGTGTGACGACCATTGGAACAGGATAATACGCTAAGCATCGAACTTTCCCGAAAACGATGCATGGCAATGGCGTCACACCAATAAAAAACGCCGAGGACGTTAGCCCTCGGCGTGGAGAACATTCCGGAAAAGGGGCGAGTTCCCACCGCCCAAACCGAATGGTAGGATGGTGTGCTTGCACCCATCTTCTCAGGCTAAGGGTACGATGGTGTGCTTGCACCCATCTTCTCAGACCCCAGTCAATCTGAATGACAAATTATCGCCGCAACTACGTTAAGGGCGGTAGCTACTTTTTTACCGCATGTGTGCTCAAAGAAACGGCGCTGCCAGATTCCGTGTTCACCCTTGATTTCCCTGCTGAGCGATTGAGACGTTTCGCTACCACCTTCGATTAGCCAACGTTGATGAGAACGACATGAAGCGATGCATCGATTACCTACATGTTAATCCGTTGAAACATCAACTAGTGGAGCGAGTCGTCGATTGGCCTTGGTCATCGTTCCACCGCTATGTTCGGTTGGGCGAATACTTGCCAGACTGGGGCTCAGCAGACCAGTGGTACGGCGATGAGTGGCGGAACTTCGAATAGCAGAGCAACTCGCCAGGCGACAGTCAAAGATGGGTGCGAGCACCCATCCTACTTGCTCCGTGAGCTCGCCGCGGACGCGACGAGGCAAAATTGGTGTCCTTACCCCTGTCGCTGTGGCACTTCAACGCCCTTGCTCTCAATTCCGCAAAGCTTCAATCGATCGATTGATAGCGCGGAATCGCGAACGGGTTGAGATTACCCATGGCAGCCGAGTCTTGTCCGAAGCCGGACTCGCACTACACACTCCGAAGCTTGCTAGTCGGTTCCAACGTGTCGTACAATCGCACGTGTCATTTCTGTTGATGCTCCAGCACTCGGGTCGGCTAGTATGAAGTACGAACGAAAATTCTTCTCCGCAGCGCGGGAGGGCGATCTCAAGACCATTGAGCAAGCGTTAGCCGATGGCTTTCCGGTCGACCATCTGAGCAAGCTCAAAGTTGATCAGGAAACCTGGTCGGTGACGCCAGGGCGAACGGGATTGATGTGGGCCGTCTGCGAAAATCAACTTGAGGTGGTGGAGCGACTGTTGGCAGCTGGCGCATCACCCGATGCCCGCGAGCACACTGGAATGGAAGCCTTTTCGGCCGAAGAGGATGGATATCGTGACTGCTGGGCAATTGCTGCGGAGTTCAATCGTCCCGAGATCATGGAGTATCTACTCAAGAATGCCAAGCGACCAGCAGAGCAACGTCTGACGGACTGTCTGGAGCACGCCGCTCAGCACGATTCGCTGGAGGTTGTCAAATTGTTGTTGCGCGAGGGATTGAACATTGATGGCACTTCGTTTGAAGGCAAGACACCTTTGATGGCTGCGGCCCAGCACGGTCACCCTCGCGTTGTCGCATATCTGCTGGAGCAAGGTGCCAACGTAAATCTAAAGGGTGGCAATGAGACTGGGACTGCCCTGACCCAATGTGCATTTGAGTTTTCCATCCGGCGACTAACCATCGATTTGCAAGGCAATGAGGCTGAGCGACCGACGACGGAAGAAAAGCTACAGTGCCTAGCATTGCTACTCGACGCTGGTGCCGACCCTAACGTCGAGCAGCCCGGCGTGGGCTATCCGTTGGAGAAAGTAGCCAGCAATCGGGAAGCGGCAAAGATGCTCATTGACGCGGGAGCCAGTCCGCGACTCGTCGGCTCGACCGAGTTCCCACTGTATGACCCGTCGAGCGATGCAAGCCTAGGCGAGCGACTGAGGGCCGCCATTGAGACGAGCAACATGGAAGCCGTCGCCACGGTGATCGCCGCAGGCGTGGACGTCAACCAGCAGGATGAGAGCGAATTCACGCCGCTTATGCACGCTGCGTGCGTTGGCAATTTGGATATCGTCAAACTGCTCGTCGAGCATGGTGCCGAATTGGAACACTGGGGACAGGGCGATACCGTGCTGAGCCGCGCTGCTGCCGGCGGACATAGAGAAGTGTACGAGTACTTGTATTCTCTGGCTTCGGAGGAGATTCAAGGGTCGAGCGATGAAGAGGAACTTGCGGCGGGTGAACTGCGACGCTTAAGAAGCAAGGACGCAACCGTGGAAGCATTCATCGATGCCGTTCTTTTCAAGCCGATCGAAATGGTTGAGGCGGCGATCGAAGACGGCGTGGACGTGAACGGAATCGGTTCCAACGGTGAAACGGCCCTGCATTACGCGGCCTACTACGGGAAGACCGACATGGTACGCCTGCTGATCGAATCGGGGGCTAACGTCAACATTCGGGATATCGACGAACACAATGGCCTGAGCAGTGGTTCGACGCCGTTGGCTCTTGCCGCTCGCGAAACGTTTTCCGAAAACTCCTCCGAAGTGGTAGATGCGCTTTTAACGGCCGGCGCGGATCCCAACATCCAAGACGACGACGGAAATACTCCGCTCATCAACGCTGTCCGCAGCCACTCAGAGTATTTCAGCACTCTTGAGCACGTCGCGAAACTCGTTGAAGCTGGCGCAGACTTGGAGATCAAGAACGTGAAAGGAGACACGGCGCTCATGTGTGCTCTCGGCGGTGATCATGATGAATTGGTGAAATTACTGAGGGACGCAGGTGCGTCAGACTATGGTCTGAAGGAAGTGGCACTCAGCAAGGCCATCTTCGATGGGGATCTGGCCGCTGTCCGGGAACTGCTCTCAACAAGTGGCATTGACCTCAACTATTCGACTCCACTTGAGAGCGCGTGTCTGTTGGGACATCTAGAAGTCGCGCAAGCGTTGTTCCAGGCCGGCGCTGACGTCAATCAACAAAACGAAGTGACGGGATATACTCCACTCATTGCTGCTGCAGATCGAGGTCACTTGGAAGTAGTGACTTGGCTCCTTGAGAGTGGCGCCGAGGTGCGTAAACCCAGTGGCTCAGCAGGATACACTGCAATGTATTATGCGCGCTGTGGGAAGCGTGGGTACGACAGCGATAAACCTTGGGATGAGATCCTTGCGGTGCTCAAGGCTGCCGAAAAAGAGGCCCGTAAGAAGAAGTAGTGCCGCGAAACGAGCATTGACCGATTGCAATGGCTACTCAAGTAAGGTGCGGTGAGCGCAGCGTTGCCCTGCCGATCGGCCTCCGTGCCTCCGCGTTAGGCAATTCACAGCGATCATTTTTTCTTGCTGAAATTGGGCCACCACTTCGGGTAGGATTGGTTTGATGGCCTTCTACGGCACTTGCTCTTTGACATCTTAAACGGCGCTTCTGCCCGTGGGCGAGCTTGATCGCCGTTGGGTCGTTGGGGGCGGCTGCGCGATGATTGGACTCAGCAGGCCTGCACCGGTCGTGCGAGGGGAACTTCAGGAGAAAACCCGCAAATGGCAAAAGTCGAACCTTTTTGCATGGTGTGAAACGCCTGGACGCCTTGCTGAAAGGCGGCTGACAGATTCACGCAGCGCAAAACTGAGGACTTTTGCGTTAAAAAATGCGTTTCGTTGACACAGCGATGACGCAAAAATCGGCAAAAAGGTGGGCGCACAATGATCTCATGATTTTCACTCTGCGGGTCAGTCGACGCCTTGGCTGAGTTCGCGGAGGCGTTGCCAGGTGAACAGGCCCGAGTTGTGGCCGTCGGACCAATGGATGCGGATCGCGTAGCTGCCGACCAGTTCCATGTTGTTGATGCACAGGTCCGCGGGGATCGAGGCGGGGTCGAGGATTTGCTCGCCAGTCCATTCGTTCACGCACTGGGCGCAGGTGCACTGGCTGCGGAGGAAGACGAATGGAAAGTCGGCCTTGCGGTCTGCCCACGTGACGGCGAGTACCCGCTCGCTGCTGAGGGCCTGGATATCGGTCGGTACGTCGGCCATCGGTCCCCTACGGAGCTGAACCCAATGTGAAAGCAAGTGTCTACAACCGTGGGACGAGTGATGTCGACCACACCTTGTGTGGCAAAATCTCTCACTAGTCCAAGGCGGAAAAGACGACTATACTGCTACGGAACGCGAAGAGTAAGGCCCCGCCCAACGGCTGGTGCCGCACGGGGATGTGGCGGAATTGGCAGACGCGCTGGATTTAGGTTCCAGTTCCTTCGGGAGTGCAGGTTCGACTCCTGTCATCCCTACTCATGTCAGCACGACTGGCTTCGCAGTTTTCTGCAAGGACTTGGGGTGACCTGCCCCGAGTCCTTGTTGCTTTCTGCCCTACGTATTTTGGGGCTGGCTGACAGGTGCCCGGAATGGGCGGAAGTACCAGTTGCGCATCGTGATCAACGCGCGCCGGCAGTCGTCGGCAAACACCATCGAGCACGGCACCAGGAACAGCGTGACGATGGTCGCGAACATCACGCCAAACGACAGCGACACGGCCATCGGAATCAAGAACTGAGCCTGGAGCGAGTCGTCCATCAACAGCGGCGTCAGACCGACGAAAGTTGTGACCGAGGTGAGCATGATCGGCCTGAATCGGCGCCCGCCCGCTTCGAGCGCGGCCTGATAGAGCGAGATGCCCTGTTTGCGACGGCGGTTCACGTAGTCGACCATCACCAGCGTGTCATTCACCGAGACGCCCGCCAGTGCCAACATGCCGAAGATCGACAGGTACGAAGGCGTAATGTCCATGATGATGTGCCCCAACAGGGCACCGATGATCGCGAACGGCACAGCAATCATCACGAAGAAGGGCTGGCCCAAGGACTTCAGCGCGATGGAAATCAGTCCATAGAGAGCGAACGCCAACAGCCCAGCACCAATCAGGGTGTTCTTCCGTGCTTCTTCCGCCTCAGCGACGTAGCCCACGTATTGATACGTCAGGTTGTGAGGGGCACACAACTCGTCAAATCGCGGCTCGATTTCCCTGGCGATACGCATCACGTCGACGGCTTGATCCTTCGGTTGCGCACCAACGCGCAGAATCTCTGCTCCGTCCTTGCGTTGGACATACGAAGCAGCCTTCTTGAACGAGATCTCCGCCACCGTCGACAGCGGCACGTTGGCTCCACGCGGCGTACGAATTCTCATGCGATCCAACGTATGCAACGACTCGCGGTGTTCACGCGGCAGCCGCACCATGACTCGGATATCGTCGACACCGCGCTGCACGCGTTGTGCTTCCTCACCGAAGAATGCCTGGCGGATCTGCTGCGCCAGCAGCTGCTGGGTCAGTCCCAACTCGGCTGCCAGTGGTTTCAGCGACAACTCAAGCTCGTCTTGCCCCTGATTGATGCTCGCCCAGGTATTGGCGAAGCCATCATATTCGTCCAGGATCTCTTTCATCGCGCGAGCGACTTCGATCTTCTCGGGCGACATCGGACCGCGCAGTTCGAGATTGAGATTCTCCGAGTCATAGTCTCGATCGTGGCGAATGCTCGAGTCTGCACGAACACGGAATTCGGTTGCTTCGGGAATCGGTCCGACGATTTCCGACCAACGGGCAACCAGATCGCTATTTTTGGGCCCTGGCGCGGTTCGCAGCGAGGGCTGGAGGACTTCAAAGCGAATTGCACCTCGCGATTTGTCGTAGTCACGATGAAGCCGAGAGGCACCGACCAGTTTGGAGATGTTTTGTACGATCGGCTCGCCATTGCCGGGATCGACGTACTCTGTTTTCATCTGCTCAACCGCCGCTTCGATGCGATCCATGTACGCCTGGGTTGTTTCCAGCGTCGTATCGTTGGGCATGTCCAAATCGCACGAGATCCGCTGCGTGTCGACTTGGGGGAACTGGATGAATTTCATCTTCCCGCTCAGACAATAGCCCGTCATCAGCAGACCGGCGGCGACGAAGGCGGCAAGCACCGATGCTCGGTGATGCATGGCGAATTCCAACACCGGTTGATAGACACGCAGGATGAAATTCTCCAGTCCGCCAGCGATCCTCGTTTGTACTCTGGCAAACAGGTTTCTGCGCGGTTCGTGTCGCAGGTGCTTCAAGTGTGCGGGGAGAATGAGTTTCGACTCGATCAGCGAGAACAGCAGCACTGGCGCCACAATGGGCGGCACCTGCTTGGCGTAATTGCCCCAAGAGCCGTCGAAGAACAGCAAAGGAATGAACGCCACGACGGTCGTCAACGCGCCGAACGTCACGGGCGTGGCTACCTCGTGGGTGCCTTCGACGGCAGCTTCCAGAGGCGGCACACCTTCCTTGATTTTCTGATAGACATTTTCACCCGTGACGATCGCATCGTCGACGACGATACCGACTACGATGATAAAGCCGAACAAACTCATCAGGTTCGCGGTAATCCCAAACCATGGCATGAGAATCAACCCGCCAGCAAACCCGACGGGAATGCCGATCACGATCCAAAACGCGATTGCTGGTCTCAAGAACAGACCCAGCAGCAGAATCACGAGCACACTACCCTGCAGCAACGATTGGATCAGCGTACTGAGCCGTCCGCGGATTGCGATCGATTCGTCGTCCCATACAAACAGCTCGATTCCCTCAGGGAATCTGGACTTCGAATTCTCGATATACTCGCGTACCTGGTTGGAAATCTCGATGGCACTTTCCCGGCCGGCTCGCAGCACTTCGACAAACAGAGCAGGTTTTCCGTTAAAGGTGACGCGTTTTTCGCCTTCCTCAAACCCATCGATAATGGTCGCGACTTCGCCCAACAGGAGTTCGGCTCCGTTTGCAGCACGAATCGGCAGTTGCCCAAAGTCGACTTGGTTGTAGGCCTGGCCACGGGTGCGAATCACGAAAGTCCCGCTCTCGCTATCGATCGCCCCTGCTGGCAGGTCGATCGAGAAGTCGCGAATTGCAGTCGCCAAATCTTGAAAACTCAGTCCGTAGGAGAGCAGCTTTTCGGGCTTCACTTCCACGGAAATTTCATAGCGGCGATCTCCAGTGACTTGAGCGCGACTCACCCCTGGCAGAGCGAGCACGTCTTCCTCCACACGACGAGCTACCTCGCGCAGCTCCTGTGGGCTGAGCTTGCCGGTGACCGCAATGTTGAGCACTTCCCACCACTTCGAACTATCGGGGATGTATATACGTGGCCGCTCGGTTTCATCGGGAAAAGTGGTGATCGTGTTGATTTGTGCTGTGATGTCGTCCATCATCGCACGCAAGTCGGTTCCAGGCTCCGCTTCCAGCCAGAACCAGGCGTTGCCGCGACTTCCATTGGAATTGAGCGTCCTGATACCCTCGATCGATTGAAGGGCTTCTTCGACCGGGATCAGGATTGCTCGCTCGACATCTTTGGCCGTGCCGCCTCGATACTGCATCTGAACCATGACCGATTCGAAATCACGCTCGGGGGAGACTTCCAACGGAATGCGAAAGAAGAGTGTGTAGGCCCCGGCAATCAAGATTGCCAGCATCAGGAAGTTCGCGGCGATTCCGTTTTCAGTAAACCAGCGAATCATGGTCGGTACAGACTACTGGGTGGCGGAATTTTCGGAGTCAGTCGAGGAATCTGCCACCGCGGCGGTCGTCATGGCATCGGGGATGATCTCAACTGTGGCACCTTCGGGCGTGAACACCATCGGCGTGGTCGCCAACAACATGCCTTCGGGGATTTCAGAGTGATTAACCACCACGTGCTCAGAGTTCGACCAGAGGGCGGTCACTTTCACCGGGAGGAGCGTCAATTCCTCGGGATGGACCAAGATCGCTTTGTCCAACTGACGCACGGCATTCCTCGGCAAGGCGATCACGTCGTACAGCGTGATGCCTTCGATCGATGCGACCACCGGCTGGCCGATTCGGAGGGGCCGTTGTTCGGAATGCTGACCGAAGGGATCGTCGATGCGGGCGATGGCGTAAAGGTCTCGAGAATCTGTGTCGAGCACGCCCTCGGTGCGGAGGATCTTCGCTTTCCAGACTGCGGTAGACGCCTTGTTGATCGCGTCTCGCAATTCCACTTCGACCGGAGCATCGTCGGCGAACTCAGGCAGCGTGAGATACTCGCGCTGGCTCGCCGAGATCGGCAGGCGAACTTCCGCGTAGTCGATGGCGAAGATCTGTCCCAATGTCGTGTTGGGGCCAGCGATCTGTCCAAGGCCGATTTCCTTGGTTTGCATGCGACCATCGAACGGGGCCACGACCTTCGTTCGCTGCAGATCGATCTTCGCTCGCTCCAGTTCAGAGGCAGCCAACTCGACGTCTGCTTCAGCTTGCTCACGCGTTGCAGACGCGGCGTCAACTTCGGCGCGAGAGACGGCGTTCGATGCGATCAGTCGCAGCTTGCGATCCTCATTCAACTCGGCCAGCTTCAATGCCGACTTAGCCGCCAACAGTCGCGAATCAGCCATGGACACAGCCGCCACATAATTTCGGTCGTCGATCTCGACCAAGACTTCGCCGGCAGTGAAGTACGCCCCAACTTCGAACGAGGGGCTAATCTTGGTGACAGTGCCGGAAATCTCGGCTGCCAACGTCACCGGATCGTGGGCTTGCACGATGCCATAGGTCTGTATCTTGATCGGATAGTCGGTGACGGTGAGTTGTTGCACCCTAGTCCTGGGGATGCGTTTCTTCGCTGGAGGTCGGGGCTCCTCTTCCACTTCCACCGAAAGCTTCGAAAACCCGAACCATCCCAGCCCCAGAATCAGCATTGGCATCGCCAACCGGAGGAGCAGTCCCCCGTGGGGTCGAGATTTTTGGTTTTCTGATGCCATGAAAGTACTTAAACAGAGGTTTGCCTGTTTAACCGGAAGCGACTGAGGAAGATCACGCTGGAGCGTGGCCGCCTTGATTATAACTTCACGGGAAAGACGCTGCCTGCGTAGGAGGTGGGTCCGCTTAGCGGGGATTTTGGGTGGGGGGACGATCCGCGCTTCCGCCTGATCGTAGCCGCATTTCGCCAGCGACATAAGCCCGAAAGGCCGGTCAGTCAGCGGGTAGGCCCCATTCTAAGCTAATTCATCAGGAAAATCTAACGGTTATGGCAATTATGCCTGCTCTCCAAGCGGGGAAGCCTGCTGACAAGTTAAGCTATTCCGGTCGTCGAATGCAGGTTGCACGGCTAGTGCCGAGAAATACGAACAATCTGGATATGGCGAGCTTAATCGTCCTCCAGGGTGGCGTTCGGACTGACGCCAGCATCAATGCTATTTTCAAGCGCCTATATGACTCATTCTCGCCACCGAGGCGCCGGAAATCCGTGGTTTTTACTCGTTTTCTCGGTGGTCATCCTGGCTGGCTGTACTAGTCCTAAACAATGGATCGCCAATGGCTTCAAGGTCGGTCCGAACTACTGCAAACCCTCGGTCAGGATCTCAGACGACTGGATTGACGCCGATGATCGGCGTGTGCTAAGCGACCCCGTAGATCACGCCGCCTGGTGGGCCACGCTCAACGATCCCGTACTCAATCAACTCGTTTCGCAAGCCTACCGACAAAACCTCACGGTCCGCGAAGCAGGCGCGCGAATCCTGGAAGCACGCGCCCTGCGCAGGTTGGCCGCCGGCAGCATCTTCCCGCAGCAGCAAGACATTTCCGCCAACTATACGCACAGCCTGCTCACGGGTATCAATTCTTGGAGCGGGCAGTTCAATATCTCGTGGGAAGCCGACTTTTGGGGCAGATTTAGACGGGCGATCGAGGCGGCGGACGCCGATCTTGACGCGTCGGTGTTCGACTACGGCGATATCGTCGTAACCCTCGTTGCGGACGTGGCGGCCACCTATGTCGACATTCGCACATTGCAAACACGATTAGAGCTAGTTAAACGCAATGTGGACAACCAGCGTAAGACCTACGACCTCACTGAGACCCGACTGCAAGCTGGTGAGTCCAGCGATGTCGACGTGCAGCAAGCGAAGTCCAGTCTCGCGCAAACGGAGGGATTTGTCCCCCAGCTGGAAACGTTGCTGCGACAATCGCAAAACCAACTTTGTGTGTTGCTGGGTATCCCACCGGCTGATCTCACCGAACGACTTGGCGACGGCGATATTCCCGACGTTGCACCTGAGATTACGGTTGGAATTCCAGCCGGTCTGTTGATGCGTCGCCCCGACGTCCGCCGCGCCGAGCGTTTGCTTGCCGCGCAATCCGCCCGTATTGGTATCGCCGAAGCTGAGTTGTATCCCATCATCTCCCTGTCGGGCACCGTTGGGTCTGCTGCGAGCGATATCATTAGCAAAGGCGTGCGGATTGGATCGACCGGTCCGGGGCTCCGCTGGAACGTTCTCAACTACGGTCGATTGTTGGCCAACATCGACATCCAAGACGCGCGCTTCCAACAGTTGCTGCACAGCTACCGGCAGACGGTACTGCTAGCCAATCTGGAAGCAGAGAACGCAATCATCGAGTTCCTCAACTCGCAAGAACGCTTGGAGTGGCAACTCGAAGCTGCAGAAGCGGCTGCCAATACTAACGACTTGGTGAACAGTTTGTTCGCCGAAGGCGATGCCAGCGCGGACTTCAACCGCGTGTTTAACGTCCAAAACTTCAAGACCCAACAGGAAGAATCCGCCGCACTTGCCCGCGGTGATGTGGCACAGAACTACATCGCCATCTATCGCGCCCTCGGTGGAGGCTGGCCGTCCCCGTTCCTGTGCGATCCAATCCTCGAAATGCCACCTGTCGAAGAGACCGATGGAAGCGAAGATTCTGGAGAAGCCGAGGAGGCCCTTGAGACGCCGCCGCCAGAACCGTTGCCGGCGATAAACCTTGAGATCCCAGCTCTCTAGGCCGACAGGGTTGGACGCGACCCCAAATTCAAGTAGAATCTGCGGCTGCAATAGGATTGCCACAAATCCGGGCGAACTTGAGCGTATCTAGTCCTGTCGTTGATACTGGAACCGCGTTTCAGTTAAGGGCTGGTCGGGAATTCAGTTCTCCCTATTGTGCAACTTCTTTAGCAATGCGAAAGCGATTGCTGCACTCATTTTTCTCTTGAGCCCGTAGCTCAGTCGGTAGAGCAACGGACTTTTAATCCGTGGGTCGGGCGTTCGAGTCGCCCCGGGCTCACTCACGAAGCCCCTGGTTTGCAGGGGTTTTTTCGTTTTCGAGATCAGTCGCTTCTGCCGCAGCAAGCCTTGCGCCACCTAAAGTGTTACCTACGGCGGACCATAGCGATTTAGCGGTTGCAGCCGACGTAGTACGTCATCGTTGTCTCACTCGGCGCGTGCCGCAATAGTTCTTTCGGCTCGACTGGCATGATGCGGTGGGACCAGCGGACGCCGAACGAACGATGCACGTCGTTGGCGGACGCACACCTGCCGCGAACGGAGTCGACACGCAGAATTCTGACCGTGCAGCTCTTACCACGATAGTAACTACGAGAAGGTTGCCGAATTCTTTCGATGGAAAGTGACCAGTATCAAACGCCCTATTACAAAGTACTAAGGTACCGTGACGAGTAACCGGCCAAGTCGTCCCGCGACACCCTAGTACGTGGCACGTTGCGTCAAGGCGGCTGGTATGATTATATGTCGATCTACCAGCGATGGTGGCAGTTCAGTGCAGGCCTCTGATGGTGATTGGTTTGCGATGGCCAAAGTGGTCGGTAATCGCTAAGTTTTACGCAAATTCGCACATTAGCTAAATGATACTATGTGACGATAGACAAGTTCTACCACCTCCTCAACTGCGTTATACTGGTCAGGTCGAAAACGTAGGTGTGCTTACACCAGCTATTGAGGATGTCGCTGATGATCGATTGCTGTTCATCGCTTCTTGAGGCAATTTCCACTTGGACTACAATAGCTCCTCACTCACTCTCGCCGACTGTATAGGATTGGGAGCAGAAAGCTCGAAGTAGAACGCCATGAAGAATCGACGCGGTGATCCAATTCTTCGCTTTCGCCTTTGGCATGTGTTTCTCATGAGCATATGGATTGCAGTCGTTCTTTCCCTGGTTGACTACCCTCACTTTGCCGCAGGTGCAGGGGGACTGATGGTGGTTGTGTACTTGCATCACCTTTCGTTGGGGAGGACATCACCCTTGGCAGCATTTGCATTTGTCTTTTCGACCGTCGTGTTAGCAGCAGGAGTCGGGCTACCGTATCTTGTTCGAGAGGTCAAAGGGTACAAACAACACATAGATATGATCTCTTTTTTCACCGTCATGCCCTGTTACGGAATGGCGGTGGCGGGGGTCGTCGCAGTCATCGCAGCGTACAACAATCGCGATCTGTGGTTTAATCATCTTTGAAGCCGAGAGCCTATACAGCCACAGAGCTCTTACCGTCCACAAGAAGACGATCCAAGCCCGCAACAAAAGACGCCCGCGGCAATTCACCGAGGACGGCGAGTGTTGCCTGCAGTGGAACCAAAATGCGATTTAGGCCTGTCTGGGTTGCCCAATGAGCTGTGTGGCCTCTGATGCTTGTAATCGAGTCGCCATTGGTCGACAACGCAGCGGGGTCTCCCAGGCCGACGAACAGCTCACGTGCCGAGAGTTCTTCACGGAAGCGGCTGTTGAGTTTCTCCACGTATTCGCTCACCCACAGAAACGCCTCCGTCCAGCCTGCTGTCAAGCGATCTATGCTTCGATCGTCATCAGCAGATCGCCGGTCTCGACCTGAGTGCCGGCGTGGACATAGACTTCGGCGACGCTGCCAGCAATCTCGGCTGTGATTGCGGTTTGCATTTTCATCGCTTCGAGCGTGAGGAGCTTCTGGCCGGGGGCGACCGAATCGTCCGGTTTCACCGCGACATTGAAGACCATGCCCGGCATGCTGGCGGCGACATGAGCCGGATTGTTCGGATCGGCCTTGGGGTGCTTAGGCGCTGCTGGTTCGAGGGCCAGATCGATGACCGTGACTTCGCGCGGCTGGCCGTTCATCTCGAAGAAAACTGTACGGCGCCCGTCTTCGTGTGGCTCGCTTACGGTAAGGAAGCAGATGATCAACGTCTTGCCCGGTTCGATTTCAACGGCGATCTCTTCATTGGGCTCAAGGCCGTAAAGGAAGGCGGGCGTGGGCAGTCCGCTGGTGTCCATGTACTTCTGCTGGTGCTGAGCAAAATCGGCGAAGACCTGCGGGTAGAGTAGATGCGAAACGACTTCCCGGCGCAAAGGCTCACGATTGAGCAGCGTTCTGACCTCGCCGGTCGTCTTCTCAAGATCGGCGGCGGGCAAGCTGGCACCAGGGCGGCCGCGCAGTGGCTTCTCACCTCGCAAGATCTTCTCCCGCACGCGGCGTGGAAAACCGCCAACCGCTTGCCCCATGCTCCCGCGCACGAGGTCGATTACCGATTGAGGAAACGCCAATTCGCGTTCGGAGGTCAGCACGTCTTCGGTCGACATCTCGTTGGCGATCAGGAACAGCGCCAGGTCGCCGACCGCCTTCGAAGTTGGCGTCACCTTTACGATGTCTCCGAGCATTTGATTGACGTCGGCATAGACTCTGCAGACCTCGCTCCAGCGATCAGCCAGCCCCAATGCGCGGGCTTGCTGAAAGAGGTTCGTGTATTGGCCACCTGGCATCTCGTGTTGATACAGGTCGGAACCAGCCGGCAGCACCGGGCTCTCAAACGGCGCGTAAAACTCGCGAACCCCTCGCCAGTATTCGGCGATCGCGTCGAGGTGTTCCGCCGACAAGCCCGTGGCGCGTGGGCCGAATCGCAACGCTTCGACAACCGTGTTGATGTTCGGTTGAGAAGTGCCGCCCGAGAGCGGCGCCATCGCCGCGTCGGCGATATCGAGGCCGACTTTGGATGCCATTAGAATCGACGCGGCTTGTATGCCTGCTGTATCGTGCGTGTGGAAATGAATCGGGATGCCGATCTCTTTGCGGAGCGTCTTGACGAGCAGCTCGGCAGCCTGCGGCTTGCACAGCCCCGCCATGTCTTTTATCGCCAAAATGTGAGCTCCCATCTTCTCGAGCTCTTGGGCCATCTTGACGTAGTAGGCGAGGTCGTACTTGGTGCGGTTTGGATTGGTAATGTCGCCTGTGTAGCAGATCGTCGCCTCGCAAATCGCACCGCTGCGGATGACGGCGTCCATCGCGACTCGCATGTTTGTCGTGCTGTTGAGCGCATCGAAGACACGAAACACGTCGATCCCTGCGTCCGCGGCCTCTGCAACGAAGGTCTTCACCACATTATCGGGATAATTTGTGTAGCCAACGGCGTTGGATGCTCGCAACAACATCTGAAACAAGATGTTGGGGATCCGTTCGCGCAGATCGGTGAGGCGGCGCCACGGGCACTCGCTCAAGAAACGCATGGAAGTGTCGAAGGTAGCGCCGCCCCACATCTCGATTGAGAACAGGTTTGGGCAGAGCTGTGAGTAAGCCTCCGCGATTTGCAACAAGTCGTAGGTACGCAAGCGTGTTGCCAGCAAGGATTGATGCGCGTCTCGGAATGTTGTGTCGGTCATCAGCAGAGGTTTCTGCCGACGGATCCACTGTGCAAACTTGTCTGGGCCGAGCTCTTGTAGCTTTTGCCGCATGCCGGCTGGCGGGGCGGCGGTCGAGTCGAAGGCTGGAACAGGCGCCGGACTGCGGCGCGCAGGAGCCGGTCGATCTTTGACCAGCGGATTGCCGTTGACGATGGTCTCCGCCAGATAGGTCAATAGCTTCGTAGCACGATCGCGACGCATCGGGAGATCGAACAACTCCGGCGTGTCCTCGATGAAACTCGTCGTGCAGGCGCCTTCCGCCAAGGCGGGATGCATCACGAGCTTAATTAGGAACGGGATGTTGGTTTTTACGCCGCGCACCCGGAACTCTTGTAAGCAACGTTCCATGCGGTGTGTGGCGTCCTTGAAGTGCCGAGCCCAAGCGGTAACCTTGACCAGCAGCGAATCGTAGAACGGCTGAACGATCGCCCCGGAGAAAGCCGTTCCCGCATCCAGACGGATTCCCATGCCGCTGGCCGAACGATAATGCGTCATCCGACCGTAGTCGGGCATGAACCGATTGGCAGGGTCTTCGGTCGTGACTCGGCATTGGAGCGCATAACCATGTGTCGCTATTACGTCTTGTGATGGCAGGTCGATCGCTGGATCGGCTAACGCCACGCCTTGCGAAACCAGCAACTGCGCTTTGATCAAGTCGACGCCGGTCACTTGCTCCGTCACGGTGTGTTCGACTTGAATGCGGGGATTCACTTCGATGAAGTAGAACTTCTGCGTGTCGGCGTCGACCAGGAATTCGACTGTGCCCGCTGCGGCGTATTGGACCGTTCGCCCGATGGCGATCGCTGCGTCACACAGCGCTTGACGAACCTCCGGATCGAGTTGCGGGGCCGGCGCAATCTCGACGACCTTCTGATGCCGCCGCTGCACGGAACAATCACGCTCGTACAAGTGAACCAGCGAGCCGTGCCGATCGCCGAGTAACTGAACTTCGATGTGCCGCGCTCGTTCGATGAATTTTTCGACGAAGATGTCGGGACTTCCAAAAGCCGCCAGCGATTCTCGGCGCGCTTGCTCATAAGCCGCTTCAAACTCGGATTCCTCTCGCACGACTCGCATGCCGCGACCACCGCCACCGTGTGCCGCTTTCAAGATGACCGGAAAGCCCGCGGTCTTCGCGAGTTCTCTGCCCTGCTTCGCGTCGCGAATCGCCGTGCTGCTTCCGCCCAGCACAGGCACACCGGCGCGCTCGGCAATCTTGCGGGCCGAGATCTTGTCGCCCAGCTGTTTCAGGGTTTCGACTCGCGGTCCAACAAATGTAATCCCGGCGTCGACGCACGCCTGGGCAAACTGTGCGTTCTCCGACAGGAATCCGTAGCCTGGATGAATCGCGTCGATGTGCTGCCGCTTGGCCAAGGCGATAATCGACTCGATGTCCAGATAGGCTTGAATCGGCTCGCCCGGCGTCCCCGTCAAATAGGCTTCGTCGGCTTTGAAACGGTGCAATGCATAGCGATCCTCATGGGAATAGATCGCTACGGTGCGGATGCCCAATTCATGCGCGCTGCGAAAGATGCGAATCGCGATCTCTCCGCGATTCGCGGCTAGGAGTCGTTTGATCTTTTCCATCGGCTCTCTTCTCGTCTCTCCGTGGGCTTTGCCAGCCTAAACCGAGGCAGTTCTCTGCCAGCGGCGTCTGGTGACTGGGATGAGTTTACTCTTCCTTGAAATACCTTCCTATCGATATCGAATGGCCTTCCTTCAGACTCGCCCCGACTTCCGAACTGCCAGCCAGACGATTGAATCGGTTGAGAGAGTGAAATTCACTTGATGTATAACCGTCTCTTTTGATACCGATATCGAAAAGGCGTCACAGCGCTCGGCACGTTGCTCTGCGACCAAGCAGCATTCTAGCGAACTCTGGTTTCGATGGGGAGGCACTCGGAGAGTGCCAATTTCCGGGGCTCCCTGCTGGTCACGCCCGGACGTTCCCATTGGATCAAGCTGAATTAACCGGCGCAAATCTTGAACCTTATCCCCATCTTGTCGATTCGCGTCCTTCTACGCTTGGCGCAGTTGCTCCAAGACGCGAACCTTACCAAAGCGAACGGAATTAAGACAGGCATTGACTACCCCCGATTTGAACCGATCGCAGGCAGCTAAAGTGCGTGAGTTGTGTTGGTCTGATAACCTATTGAGTGGGGTAGAGTTGTGTCAGTCCAAAGCTGAGTGACGCCGAGAAGGGAGCTGGAAATGAGTCGCCGTGATTTTCTCCGCAGCTTAGGTGGCGTCACAGCCTGTTCGGTACTGCCGCGGTGGTGCCACTCACGGGATCGAGCTAGCGGTGCGAAGCCCTGGCGTAGCTATGTCACAAGCTGCCTGGACACGCTTATCGAACACGGCACCGATCGATACGGGCCGGTCGAGACACCGATGTTCATGGCCATACTTGATGTCCACACGCACGAGTCTCCGCGGCACCCGCCACTGCTCGACGCGAACGTGCGCACCGAGGGCCGCCCTGACCACGGTCGTCGCAGCCCGGCAGGATCAAATCTCTGGCACGACATGGCGACCATCCGTGTCCTCTACCGGGTTTCGGAAGTGACAGGTAAATCGAAGTACGCCGCCGCCGCTGACGCGTATCTCAAGGCGTTCTTGAAGCGCGCCGTGAAATCTAACGGCATGTTCGCCTGGGGATCACATATATACTACAACGCATTCGTAGATCGACCGGGGGGCGACGGCGACGGGCGGGGTCCGCACGAGATTCTCATCAAGCACCCTGACTGGGGCTCACTTTATCGCATCGACCCCGCGGCGGTCCGCAAAGAGATCGACGGCATTTGGAAATGGCACATCGTCGACAAGCAGAGTGGCCTTCACAATCGGCACGACGACGGACGGCAGGGTTGCGATTTCGCGTTCTCGGGCGGGTCATTTGCGATTGCCTTTGCGTTCCTCTATTCGGTAACGAAACGACCGCACTATCTCGAGAAGGCCAAGCTCGTTGCCAACTGGCACTGGAAGCACCGCCACGCGCAGACCGGACTGGTTCCCGATAGTCCAAGCACTGGCAGTCGCTACGACGCGCTGCATTGCTTTACAACCGTCCCCGGGCCGCACGCGAGCCAACTGCTACGATGCTACGAATTGACCGGAGATCGCGAGTTTCGGGACTATGCCATTTCCTACATTCGGGCATACGACCGCTACGGCTGGGATGCGGAGGCGCAGCGCTATCATGGCATGCTCAAGCTGGACGGGACTCCCATCTCAGAAGCGGATCGGGGAGCGGGTTACGATCGGTGGCAACCGACCGGACACGTCGACGTTTGGCGTACGGTGATGTACTCCTACGAGTTCCCGCTCATCGCCGCGCAGAGCACCGTGTATGCTCTCGAACTTACTCAGGACGAACAGGAACGGGAGGACTTGCTGTGCGCCGCGTTGCGATGGGCGAAAGTTATCGCGCGCGAATCGCCTCCGACAACCGGTCGCCGATGGAAAGCGGAAGTGGAAGAGGCATTGCCCGATGTGAAGTCAACCGGTGGCACCTACGCCGAGAATTACGGACGGGCAATCTCGTTCTTTGTTGGTCTCTACCATGTCACCGGGGACGACGCTCATTTGCAGCAGGCAAACACGCTGGCCCACGAGGCCGTCGACAAGCTATACGTGAACGGGATCTTTCGCGGCCATCCCGCCAAGAATTTCTATCAAGCGAACGATGGCGTCGGATTTCTTCTTCACGCACTGATGCAGCTGGACGCCTTTCCAGAACGCTGGCGACAGGCTTTTTAGACTGAGCTCACAGGTGAATATCACAAGGGAATGGCCCTCTACGTTCACTCGCCTTCGCAGCGCCACGCTGAAGTGCTTACCAACGGTGCCATCGAACGCCCTCTTATCTCCTATTCTGGATCTGATACACTGCTTTCAAGGAATCGCTTTGCAAACCACCTATGCCGAGTGCCCGTCCACCGCACCTCGCGAATCTGCCGTGACTTCTGAATAATAGTGCCGCAGGAATCTTTCGTTGTTGGTCCCCCATAGTTACCCTTTCCTCATTTCAAACCTGGATTAGCTTTCGCACATGTCCCTCCTTGCCGATCTCCGCTGGCGCGGACTGGTTCATCAAACGACAAACGACGACGGTATGGATGCCTGGCTGGAAGCGCAACCGCGCACGGTTTACGCTGGCTTCGACCCGACGGCTGATAGTCTCCATGTAGGGAGCTTGTTGGGCCTAATCGTGTTGCGACGTTTCCAGAAGGCAGGGCACAAGCCGATTGCCGTGGTGGGCGGCGCGACTGGCATGATCGGCGATCCCAGCGGCAAGAGCGACGAGCGCAATCTGTTGTCGAAGGAACACCTGGAGCGGAATGTCGTCGCGATAGGCGAGCAGATGCGTCGGTTTCTCGACTTTGATGCCGGCAGCTACTCGGCGGAGTTGGTGAATAACTTTGATTGGACCGGCGATTGGAGCTATCTGGAGTTTCTGCGTGATATCGGCAAGAACTTCCCGGTCAATGTGATGTTGGCCAAAGACTCGGTCAAGAGCCGGCTTGGTCGCGACGATGACGGCGGGAGCGGGGGCATGAGCTACACCGAATTCAGCTACATGCTGCTCCAGGCGTACGATTTCGTCCATCTGCACGACCAGTTTGGGTGCGAGCTGCAAGCTGGTGGGAGCGACCAGTGGGGAAACATCACCGCCGGGATCGATCTCGCACGACGAATGGGTCGCCCTCAGCTGTATGGAGTGACGTGGCCACTGCTAACCAAGAGCGACGGCACGAAGTGGGGCAAGACTGAAAGCGGGACGGTCTGGCTTTCCGCCGAGCTAACGAGCCCTTATCAGTTCTACCAGTACTGGATCAATGTTGAGGACGCCGACGCGGGAGATGGCCTACTGATGCTGACAGAACTCGATCAAGAAGAAATCGAGGCCTTAGATGCTGCTCGCATAAGCGATGCCGGCAAACGCGACAGTCAGCGACGGTTGGCGGAAGAATTGACGAAACTCGTTCACGGTGCTGAGGGCTTGGCCGTTGCTCAGAAAGCGACTGAAATTTTTTTCGGCGCCGAGATCAGTGAGCTCAACGACGATCAACTCGTGCAAATCTTCGCCGACGTACCTAGCAAGGAACTCAGCGGCTCTCGACTGAGTGATGGCACGCTCACGATCGTCGACGCGCTGGTCGAAGCGGGGCTCGCCAAGAGCAAAGGCGAAGCGCGTCGGACAGTGGGGCAGGGCGGTGCGTACGTGAATAATCGTCGGATCGAGGCCCATGACAAGATACTGGATCGGCAGCACTTGGCTAGCGAATCCGTCTTAGTGCTGCGCAGCGGCAAGAAAAAGTATGCCCTGCTGCGCTTTCAGTAGAATCGCTACGGCGCGACAAGTCGATTTCTTACTGATACAATTCGGAGCAGTAGATGTCGCCGTTGGTCGGTAAGACCGGCTTGCCTAGTCGGTCGGTTCGTCAGCTAACGCTTCGTCTATCAAGCTTTGAATGTCGAAGCCCCCACTGTCGATCGAGTCGAAAAGCGACTCGCGTGTGGTGCGCTGGTCGTATTCAGCAACTTTGGCCATGATGCGAGCAATCTGCTCGTCGTTGTGCCCTTGCGATTTCAGCCACTCCAGAAGTTCTTTATGGCGAGGGTCATTTTCCAGCATCAGACGCGTCCTGGTACGGATTCATAGGGAAGTCGAGTTGTCTGGCCCTATTCTATCCCGCCAACCCCAATTGGTCACATGCGGAGCTGGGTGCTACCGTCGTCATCGCCGATTGTTGCCGCGCGAAGCTTGTATTCCTAAGGCGCGTAGCAAGCTGAAAGAACGCCCTGAGTTGGTGCCGGTGGCACGCTTTCGGTGCACGGAGTAGCGACGCGACGTTGCTGGGTCGGCTTCCAGCTGCCCCAAATCGCTGTGATGCTCTGTTTCGACGTTCGGCAAATCCGACTTTTCTTCGGTACGCTTGTGTTTGATTGAATTCTGCACGTCGAGTAGCCACATGGGAGAATCGCTCTGGCGGCTTATGGTTGGCAGTTCGAAGGCGTTCTGGGCCTCATTGCCTAGTCGGTCGGGCTGCCAGGGCAGAACTGACGCAGGTTGGGAGAGTTGCTGAGCGACAGACGTAGCTGCCACCTGAAAGAAAACGATTGAAACCGTGCCAAGAACGAACACGTTGAGTCGCGTGGGAGAAATCATGCCTACCGCCTCCGTGGGCAAATACTACTAAGATCTGATTCGGGGTTCGATCCTTGAGGTGGTACGTATTCCGTGACATACCCAAACGACGTGACCTTCCGTTAGCCTGTCTAATTCGAGTTTCGGCACTCGTCGAACTAGGGATCGCGACGCTAGGGCGTACCCCTCATCAGTGGGTAATCAGGCTTTGTCCGTACAGCTAGTACAAGCGTGCTACTAAAAGACACAGATCCCGTGCAATCAGAATAGAAAAATGATCATGTTGACTCGAAGTCGCACGACCCTCACAACACGAGTTGTGGTCGCCCACAGAATTTTTTTCGATAGAAGCGTTACAATCCCGATAATCGATGGGATCTGCCCCAGGCGAACGGCATTTCGACGCTCCTTGGACGAATAGGTTGCCTGCGTTATGTTTGTGGCAGTGCCAGAAGCACTTAGTATCTGCGTCCCTCCGCTGCTGAATTCGTGGAAGAGGTAGGTCATGGCCGCCGTATCCGTCATCTTGCCAGCCGCTGGGGCGAGCCAGCGGTTTCATGACAAGAACTACAAAAAACCGTTCGCGCCGCTGGGCGGCAAAGCGGTCTGGCTCAACTCCGCCGAGAAATTCCTAAATCGCGCGGACGTCAAACAGTTGATTGTCGTCGTGTCGGACGAAGATCGAGAGGAATTCGAACGAAAGTTCGCAGCCAATATCGCAATCCTAGACGTCGAGGTGTGTCGAGGTGGCGCGCAGCGGACGGATTCCGTAAAGAATGCATTGGCGATGGTTTCTGACAGCGCCGACCTAGTGGCCGTCCATGATGCGGCTCGACCCTGTATCGCCGACAAATGGATCGACGCGGTGTTCGAAGCCGCTGAGCGCGACGGCGCTGCCATTCTGGCCGAACCGGTCTCATCGACGCTCAAAAAAGCGGGCAAAGACAAACGCATCGAAGCAACCGTCGACCGAGAGCGTCTCTGGGCTGCCCAAACGCCACAGGTGTTTCGTCGGGAATTGCTGATCGAAGCCTACGCCGCCCAATCCGATACGGTAGTGACGGACGATGCGGCGTTGGTGGAAGCCCTGGGCAAACCTGTGACCATTGTGCAGGGCTCGCCGCTCAACATAAAGATCACCACGCGCGACGACCTCAAACTTGCCGAGCAGATATTGAAAGTGCTGCCTAAATCAAAAGGTCCGGGCGGTAACCCATTCGCCGATGACGATCTGTGGCGTTAGTGGTTCGTCACGTTGCCGTGACCTCGCTCCCAAACGATAGTGGACTCTCGATTGCCACACCCTGCACAACTTTCTGTCGAAGACCTACTGACTGAGTGCAAGGTCAAACGCACGCGTGGATCTGGCCCCGGGGGTCAGCACCGCAACAAAGTCGAGACAGCCATTGTCATCGAACACCAACCGACGGGCGTGCGTGGAGAGGCCAGCGAACGACGAAGTCAAAAGCAGAACCATGAGATGGCGGTTTTTCGCTTGCGATTGCAACTTGCCGTGCAGTTTCGCGCAGTGACGACCGAAGAACCGAGCCTGCTGTGGAGTCGACGAGTCACGAATCGTCGGATTTCAGTAAGTGCGACGCACAACGACTTTCCCGCACTGCTGGCGGAAGTCTTGGACCGACTCGAGCCCAATGGCTATTCGACATCGATAACAGCTCAGCAGTTGGGCGTCAGCACCTCGCAGCTTGTCAAGTTCCTCAAGCTGGAACGCGCTGCGTTGGCCAAAGTCAATCGCGAGCGGCAACGCCTCGGTAAGCCCATACTACGCTAGCGAATTGGTTGCCGCCTCGTCAGCGACGCGTCAGCTCCCTATAATCGGTGATTGAGCTGGCAACTGCTTTGGACAGAGGGGATGGCGTGTACGCAGTCTTGTTTGACATCGATGGAACATTGCTGCTCACTGGCGGCGCTGGGCATGTGGCATTTACCGAGACGTTTCGAGAAGTCTTCGGCGTTGCTGAGATTCCCACGGGCATTTCCTTCGCCGGGCGCAGCGATCGTGCCATTTGCCAAGACATCATGCAGCACAGCGGCATTGAGCCGACGGGGGAGAATTGGCAGGTGTTCTTCGAGGACTACCGTCAACGTCTGCACCGGGTGCTTACCGAGCTTGAAGGTAGGGTCTTGCCTGGCGTCATCGACCTGATCGAAACGCTAGAACAGGACGAGAATACCGCAATCGGGCTGTTGACGGGCAACACCGAGTTCGGCGCAATGGCGAAGACCAGTGCTTACGGACTTGGCGGTCGTTTTGCCTTCGGCGGCTACGGTGATCTCCGCACGGATCGGAACGACATTGCAGCGGACGCCTTGCATGCGGCGCGCCAATATGCCCGGGACGCGGATGGGGAAAATGAAATCTGCGGCACTATGGTCATTGGCGATACTCCGGCTGACGTCGAATGCGGCAGGTCGATTGGAGCCTATGTCGTAGCGGTTGCGACGGGCAGCAGTTCGATGGCGGAGTTGGCGGCCTGCGGGCCGGATCTGGTGCTTGCCGATCTGACCGATGTGGAGGAGTTGTTGGCCGAAGTCGAGGCGGCGCAATGCCGCCGTCCGTAGCTTTCCCCTTATTGGTAAACGTAGCCACATGCCGACGATCGATCGCATCACCGTGTATCCGATCAAGTCGTTTGACGGGCACGAGCAGACGAAATCGGAAGTGTTGGCGAACGGAGCACTGGCTAACGATCGTCGGTACGCTCTGGTCGATTCTTGGGGAAAATATGTCAACGGCAAGAACTGTCCCCGCATTCACCGCATTCGTTCTATCTTTAGCGACGACTTGACCCAAGTCACTTTGAGCTGCGATGGACGGTCGGAGCAGTTTACGCTCACCGAACATGCCGATGGACTTGCGCTGTGGTTTGGTGAAATCCTGGGACAGAAGTGTCGTCTGATTGAGAACCAGGATGGCGGATTTCCAGACGATAGCGAATCGCCAGGACCGACATTGGTAAGCACGGCGACCTTGGAGGCGATCCGAGGGTGGTTCGACGACCTCGATCTCGACGAAGTGCGGCGGCGATTCCGTTTCAATTTTGAGGTCGCCAATACTCCCGCCTTCTGGGAGGACGGTCTGGTGCCGGAAACTCGCCAGCTGCGCCGCTTTCGCATCGGCGATCTCGTCTGGCAAGGTTCGGGAATCTGCCGACGGTGTGTGGTCCCCACTCGCGATAGCCAGGATGGGTCGGTCACGGCGGTCTTCGCGAAGGAATTTGTACGACGTCGCGAGGAAACGCTTCCTGATTGGGCGCCGCGAGACCGTTTCGACACCTACTATCGACTCGGCGCCAATACGCGGTTAGATTCTGAATCGAACGCAGGTGTCGTTCAGATCGGCGACTCGGTCGAAATCGTCTAGGACGTGTTGAGGCATTTTGGTTTGGCGACGGCAGCAGACTCCATTGATGGCCTCAGTATTGCCGCCGACCGGCCAAAGAATCGGCGCCAATGGACATTCTTAGAGCGTCACGGGCTATTGCTCGTCTTGTTGTCACCGGTGTTAGCAAACGCCGTCGGTAGCGTTTTCAACATCATGTATAACGGCAAGCAGATCGAGCCGCACCTCAGTCCTGTCCAGCTAGAACGTTTCGAGGCTTGCTGGCAGGTCTTCAATCTTATTGTTTATCCAATCGCGATTTCATGCTTCATCATGCCGTTGCTCTGGTTGCGGCCCGTCCATCGCAAGCTGCTGCGGGGTGAGGAAGTTGAAGCTGACCGACTCAAGAGGGCGCAGCGCTACGTCGTCAACCTGCCGTGGTGGTTTTTTGCCGTAGCGGCTGTCGGCTGGCTTATCTGCATTCCCGTGTTTCCGGCTGCACTGAAGGCATTGCCAGTGCCGCTGGACGACGACGTTGGATTTCATCTGACGGTATCTTTTGTCATCGCATCGTTGATCGCCGTTACGCAGACGTTCTTTTCTGTCGAGATGGCAAGCCAGAAGGCGCTTTTTCCGGTCTTCTTTCGACGCGACAATCCCGCGCTCGTGCCGGGCGGCATGCCATTAAATCTACGCACGCGGGCCATCATGCTGTTTGTCTCGACCGTCGTCAGTCCGGTCGTTTCGCTGGTGCTCTTGCTCATCGTCCCCCATCCAGATGCGTCACCGGATAGTACGAGTTTTGGTATCGCCGTGGCCGTGGTCGCGTGCGCTTTCGGATTCGTCAATATTTGGATGTATGGCAGACTTGTTGAGGTCCCGGTGCGATTACTGCGACGCGCGGCACGACGAGTGGCGGACGAAGACTTTAGCGTACGCGTCAATCTGCTGAGGGCCGACGACTTCGGCCCCTTGATCGAACGCTTCAACCTGATGGTTGAAGGACTGCGCGAGCGTGAGCAATTGCAAGAGACCTTCGGCCGGCACGTTGGGCGCGAGGCGGCCGAGCAGATCCTCAAGCAGGATCAGGACCTGGTGGGTAGTGAGCAAGAGGTGACCGTGATGTTCGTCGATGTGCGGAACTTTACGGAGCACTCGTCGCGTCATACTCCTGAGGAAATCGTGGCTGTGCTGAACATCTTCTTCCGCGAGGCGGTCGACCGTGTCGAAGCACATGGTGGCATGGTCAACAAGTTTCTTGGTGATGGGTTCATGGCCTTGTTCGGCATCGGGACTCCCGAAGAGAATCACTGCCAACAGGCAGTCGAAGCTGGGCAGGCCATGTTGTGCTGTCTGGAAGAGACTGCTAGCGAGTTGGAACAGGCGGGTTGGCCCGATTTGAGAATCGGCATCGGCATCAACACTGGACCGGCAATTGTGGGCAGCATCGGGTCGCCGAAGCGGCAGGAATACACGGCGATTGGCGATACGGTGAACGTCGCCTCTCGTGTCGAGTCGCTGACCAAGATCCTGGGACACCATCTACTGGTGACAGAAGCGACGCGACGCAGGCTCGGCACAAGATTCAAAGTGACTACGCTGCCGCCTCAACCAGTGAAAGGCAAGGGCGAGCCGCTCGCAGTCTTTGGCATTGAGCCGAACTGACTGTCCTCGACAAGTTGCTTCAATCCACCGGCCGTCTGACTTGCCTCGCCGACCGGTACGATGGTTGTAATCGTCAGAGTTTACGCTACCGGTTTCTGCGGAATTACTCTGGCAACTACTTCGGCTGGCATATCTAGCACTCGATAAGTACTGCAGTTACCCGCGCGCATACCTCTTGTATCGATTGTCATGCTAGTACGTTTTTTGGCACTTGCCGCGTTCCTACCGTTGATTCTGATCGTGACAGGCTGTGCCTGCCCACGTGGAGGCTGCGGCGTTCCCCGCACCCCGTGTGCGCCATGCATCAATGAACTGACCACTCCCGAGCAGGAACTGCCGAGTTTTATTGAACTTGTCTCCGCTGAGACGATCGTGCCGTTGCCAGCACCAACGGAAACCTACGAGCTTCTCGATGCTATGACCTGTCAGTGCCGTGCCGCGACAAACCTGACAGCAGCCAATCTCGTCGAATTGGAACGCTACTGGGCGAAGATCGTCATCAGCTGTGATACCAAGAATGTGCGAGAAAACCTCTGCCTAGACCGCGATCTGCTAGCACTCCGTTCGACGGGACTCCGTAACGAAGCGGCCGGTGCTGCACTCCGCAGTTTCTACCAGTTGGCGGGACTGGAAACCCAAAAGCACTATCTGCAGATGGGAATCGACGAAGCGAAAGTCACGCTTGATCGCATTGATCGCCTGGAAGCGAAGGGGATCGAATTGCCGGAGAAAGTGGACCGCAGTGGGATTCTGGACCAAATTGCTGAGTTGGAAGACAAGAAGCTGGAACTTGATTTTTTGCGGATTCAGCTGAACGGTCAGCTACAAAAACTGACCGGTTGTCCGCTCGACGAGTACACGTTCTTTTGGCCGCACATCGACTGGCAGCCAGATTTGATGCCGGTTGACGTAGAGTGCGAACTTTCAGAAGGCCTGGCGACTCGAGCTGATCTGCGAGGCCTCAGCCTTGTCCTCTGCCAATTGGAGAAACGGACCCTGCCGGTCGCGCGCGGTGTTCTGAAATTTGCTGAATCAACAATCGGCACGGTCGAACCACAAGACGGCGTGATCCACTGGCTACGTTGTCGCACGTGCAACGACACCGAGGTTCACGTTCGCTGCCGACAACTGGCGCTCTTCTATTCCGATACGAAGCAAACCGCTATCGCAGAGATCAAGGGTGCCGCTTACCAAATCGGGTTGCAGCAGCAACGCGTCGTAAGTGCTCAGGCGCTCGTCGAGCAGTTAGAGGACGAGTTGCGCAGTCTAGAAGAGACTCGCGACGTCGACGACATCAGCATCTTCCAGATCAGCAACACCAAGGCGCGGATTTTCACCGCACAGTCCAAATTACTGGAGCAAGTCGTGGGATTGAAAACGGCTCAGGTTGCACTACGTGAAGCCCAAGGCAAACTCGCCGTCGAATGCGGATTCTGTCCCACGCTCTGCCTCGAAGGCTGCTGTGACGGTGCTTGCGTACGATGCGGTCAATGCAACGGCCGAGGCTGCGTCGCAAACCGCACCTCGTGCAATTCGACGCAACCGTGCGACGAGTAAGTACCTCGCTATTGGCGATTGAACAACGCCTGACGGAGTTGCTCTTCGAAAGTCGCGCTTTTTTCTAGCACATCTCGGAAGTCATCCTTCTCGAGTGCATAGAAGACAGCGTCCTCCCGAGCGACAATTGACGCGTTTCGTGGTTCGTCGTGGATGAGTGCAGCTTCGCCGAAGTACTGTCCTTGTCGTAGTTCAGCGACCTTCTTACCCTGATCTCCGTCATCAACGATCACATCAACGCTACCACTGCGAATCAAGTAGAATAGATCGCCGGGGTCGCCTTGTCGAATCACACGGTCACCCTCTGGCGCCTCATGGACCATCATTTGATCGGCGATCTTGGACAGCGAATCAGCGTTCAGATCAGAGAACAATGGAATCTCCATCAAGAACTCACAGATCACCGACGCCTCTTGGACGTCGACATCTGAGGTAATGTAGCCGTCGACCATGTTCACAATGCGATCCGCCACGTCGAGAATGCGATTGTCGTGCGTGACCATGATGATCGTACACCCTTCGTCGCGGGCCAACTCTTGGAAGAGTGTGACGACCTCGCGACCTGATTTTTCATCAAGCGCGGCGGTCGGCTCGTCGGCAAGTATTAGCTTCGGCTTGTGCACTAGGCCACGGGCGATCGCCACGCGCTGTTTCTGCCCGCCAGACAGCGACTTCGGCTTGTAATGGATCCGCTCACCCAGTCCAAGCCGTGTAAGCAGAGACTTGATCCGTCCCTCCGCGATCATTGGATCGATCCGCAGCAACTCGGCGGCCATGTTCACGTTCTGGTAGGCGGTCAGCGACTCAAACAAGTTGTGTGCCTGAAAGATGAACCCCATCTCACGACGAATACGCACGATCAGATCAGTGCTGGCACCCAATAATTCATTGCCCAAGACATTCAGGCTGCCCTCTTGAACCGTACGCAACGTACCTATCAGAGTGAGGAGTGTAGTTTTTCCCGAGCCAGAAGGGCCTGTCATAATGACGATCTCGCCACGCCGCACGTCCAAATGGTTATTGAACAATGCCTGCTTTCGTAATTCACCATCGCCGAAGTAATGGTTCAATCCTCGTACTTTGACGGTTCTGGGCAGCCGCATGCCGTCGGCGAAAGAACCCTTGGTAGCCGGAATCGTCGATTGTGAAGTCATCATGGTCTTGTGTACCTATGAACGTTCCATGGGCTAATCGCAGCGATGCTGCAGATCGCCGGAGCACCTCAAAACAAACTCGCTGGATCGGCAGCTAGCAATTTCCTTAGTGCGAGCATACCCGATGCGATACACATCGCGATCGTCGCGACGAGTACAAATAATACGCCATCAACGGTCATATTCATCAACAGGCCCGTTTGCCCCGCCAGCCAGCCATAGAGAGCCCGACTGACCGCAGTGCCGGGAATGAACCCGATCACGGCCAGCAATAGTGCTTCGACGACGATCAGCTTCACAAAGTATAGCGAGGGGTAGCCCATGGCCTTCAACGTGGCGAATTCAGGCATGTGGTCGGCGATATCGGAGTAAATCACTTGGTAACAAATGACCATACCGACGATGAACCCGATGATCTTGCCGAACAGGAACACGGTTCCAATCGGAGTGCTCTCGTCCCAGAATCCGACTTCCGCCGCGCGAAACTCCGCTCGCGTCAGCACGTCAACGTCCTTGGTCAAGGTTTGCTCCAGCAAATCCCTGGTTCGGTATAATTCCGCTCCTTCCGTCAGATGCACGACCCCGATGTCAATCACACTCAACGGGTCGCCGAATCGCTTTCGGTGTGGATAGAAGTCTGCGAAACTGTCAGCACTCATGACGAGATTGCCGTCATGGGCGAAGTCGGTGCCCAGTTCAAATGTGCCCACTAGCAGGAGTTTTTTGCCTGCCAACTCCAAATTCTGTTCGGCGAGCTTGATGTCGTCGTCGCGAGGGAAGACGAATTTCTTCTTCTTGCTCTTCTTGTCAATCAACGCCGTTCCAGGTTGGCGAAGCTGTTGCACTTGTTCATTAATCGCGTCGACTTGAAAAATTGGGTCCCCTGGCTCGAAACCGATGGAACGAATCGGGAAGCCACGGTTGCCAATGCCGCGCTCGATCTTTCGCAGGACGGACGTCGTCAGCTCCGAGTACACAGGGTACGCCCCAGAGACGCCCGGCACCGATTGAGCTTGCATCAAGCGATTGATCGGGAATCGTTTTTCGGCCGCAAGAGTAAACTTTGCTTTACTAACGATAAAAATATCGCCCTGCAAATCATCGATCAATTTGGCCTGGCTATCAAACAGAGCGTTCTGGAAACCGACCTGTGTGAACATGAGCAGTACGGCGAATCCAATGCCGGCAATCGCCACCGCCAACCGCCGCCAATCGTGCGTCAGGTTCTTCCAGGCGAGCGGTGTTTTGCCGAACAGTTTCATGGGTGTCGCTTAGAACAAGTCTGCTGGGTCTGCCTGATACAACTTCCGCAACGCTGCCATTCCCGAAACGACGCAGATGGCGATCGCCAATAACAGCACCGTCACGACGATTCGTGGCGTCATGAACATCGGCATCCCCGATTCTCTCTCGACAAACCAGTACAGGAATCGCGAAATTGCGATGGAAGGGATGTAGCCCACGATGGCTAGCATCACCGATTGTTGCAGCACGACCTTGGTGAGATAGCGATTGCTGTAACCCATCGCCTTCAGCGTCGCGTACTCACCCATCATGTTGGCAATGTCCGTGGAAAGGACTTGGTAGACGATGGCTACCCCAACGAACATCGCTACCCAAACTCCCATGGTGAAGATCTGACCTAGCGGTGTATCCACGACCCAGCGATACTCTTCGACTGCTTTGACCTCAGCGCGCGTGAGGATCTCTACGTCTGAGTTCGTGAGCGAGGCTGCCGGAAAGTTGGTGCCCTCGCCTTTGGGCCGCTCAGGGATGCCGTAAATTTGCTGTAGCTGCGCCTTCACCTGGTTGGCGGAATCTGGATTTTCCAGCTTTAACAATCCGAAGTTAATCTCGTCAATCGTCTGCCAGGGGCAAGCGCGGACGTAACCCTCGGGGCTCGTGAGACAGGCTCCGTTCGATGCCATACCCGTTCCTAATCGAAACAGTCCTACTATCTGCACGCGATGGGGACCGAGAGAGGTCTTCACGCCGATGTCGGCCTCACTGAAGCGAGTGCCGTTGTTCGGGCCGTACTCGGCTTTCGATTTGTCGTCGACAATGACGAACCGTGAGTCCGTCAACTTTCGAGCCTCCTGGCGGATATCCTCGCGGACAAACGCTGGATCGTTAGGATTGGTTCCCATCGTGATAATGCCACGCCACTGCCCGGCACGCTGCAGCACATCATCGCTGACTTCGGCCTGTGCGGATCCATGTAGTACCGGCGCTTGCCACTCGCTGAGGCCCAGATAAAACGGGCGCACCTGGGTCACTTCGGGCAGCGAAGCTGCCTGATGAATGCGAGACCGAGGAAAAGAGCGCGGCTCGGTCAGATGCAGGTACGCGGGAGAGCGCAGCATCAAGTCGAAGTCGAGAGCATCGTAAATCTGGGTTGCCGTTTTACGAATGGCACCCTTGAATCCCATTTGCATGAAGATGAGAATTACCGCGAAACCGACGCCCGCGACACCGATAGCGGTGCGGACTCGGTTATGCGTTAGATTCTTCCATGCAAGTGGGGTGTTCATGTTCTCGCATCGCCATCATGCCCATGCAAATGCTATGAAGCCTCTTCGTCCGCCGGTTTCTCACCAAACTCCACCGTCACCTGGAGGCCGACCCGCTTGGCGGCATGTTGGATGGCTGCTTTATCCGCAATCTTGATGCGTACTTCAACGACACTTCGATCCGCCGGGGCCAAGGGATTGCGATTTGCCAATCCAGGAGAGGCGATCAAGCTTCCGATTCGTTCGACCTTGCCCTTAATACCACCTGGTCGCTTACCGGTAGAGGCGTCGACGGGTCCGTCAGCAAAGTCGCCTGAGAATGCCGGACTGCGGAGGGTTACTTCTTGTCCGATGGCGAGTTCCTTAACGTCTGCTTCGTAGACCTCGGCGATGCAGACCATGTCACTGAGATCGCCAAGTTGCACGATCGGTGTCTGCGTGATGAACTCGCCTGGGCGCAGGAACGTTTTGAGGACGGTGTAGGGTCCCTGCGATCCCGGTCGATCGGGTGAGCAATCCTTTACACATTCAATGTCCATCACATTTTCTATGGAGTCGGCACTGACGTTGGGAGCGAGCAGGATGGACCGCTTTAGCGTTTCTTTGGCGACTAAAATCTCCTGCTCGATAGCTTGCTTGTCGTAGCCTTCGGCAAGCTGCTGGAGCGTCATCTCTGCCACTTTGATGTTTGCCTGGGCTGCGGCGACGGCCTTGTCTGCGGCGTCTTTGGCGGAAGCGTAGCTGTCCCTGGCAATCTTAAATTCTTGATTCGCCATGGCCATCTCGTTTGCTTGTTTGGCCAGTTGATGTTCGGTCACGAGGTCGGCGTCTGTCTTGCTCAGGTCGACGAGTAATTCGTACTCCTTGATTGCCAGCTGGCTAGCTTCGCCCAGTGCGCTGAGTTTGCCACTCTGGAGTTCCAACTCCTTCTGCTTCGCTTGAGCTTGGGCCAAGGCGGCTTCGGCTTGAGCCTGCTGAGCATTGGCCATTTGGATTTCATGCCCTCGTTTCAGATCGGAGAGCTGCGCCTTCTTCATCAATGCTTCAAGCTGAGTCCGACCGATATCATAGCTGGCAAGAACCCCCAAAATTCCGTTGGCAGGGCCAAGCTGGTTTTCGATCACATCCGGGTCGAGCTGCTTGAGACGCTCGCCTGGGATTGCGCTGATCGAGATAATCCCCTCTGCCGGTTCCAGTCGTCCGAGTGCGTAGACCTGTCTAACTGGTGAGGTACCAACCGCCGTAGACCTTCTCGGAGAGTTGTTATCGCAGCCAGCAAAATTGCAACAGAACAACACCACACAGGTGGCCAGGAAGCGGCTGTGAGATAGTGCTGGGGAGCGCATGGGAGTTCGTCTCAGCTGCTGCATAGTCGAATCACAATCACTGGAACTTGTAAGGATACCCGCGCAAGTGGGCTAATGCACGCATAGAACCATTAGTTTTCTAGAATGGGCAAGCTTTGACCAAGTGTCAAGAAAAAGCGAGTGCGGAGATCACCTACGATCGAAATAATCGTTGAAGATGGAATCTTGTGCGACGGCATTACGGCCATCCGTTAATTGTACTGAACGTCCGACCTCTTCTTGATCCATTCGCAATGCTCAAACGGCACGGCTTGTCACGCATTGGAGTGTCGGCGTACGATGACGTAAGAAGTGCCTATTGCACGGCTCAGCCAAGAGGACCACGATGCGCCGATTAGTGACGTTTGGAACGGGGATGGTCGTTGGTGGATTGTTGCTCTATGGGGCGTTGCAGTACCACATTATCCACTCCAAACAGGGCGTCCATCTAGTTCCCAAAACCAGCGCGACCCTCGCGAAGACGTACGTGGATATTCGCCAGTTTACGATCGCAGACTGGACGCGGAATACGGACATCGCGTTAGCTCTGACCAACGCAAATCAAGTCGAACTGATCGAAAACGCCCCAGCCGATGCACTTCAGAATAGTCTGGATCGATGGCTCGATCCCGAGAGCGATCGCTAGCCGGACGCGCCACAGATTGAGTCAGCCCTTCTTTCGCGATTTCGCAAGTCTGTCGCGGGCGTCGGCAGCCGTACGACCGTCACGATTGTTAAGGCTGTCTCGTACGTAAATAGAACCATCTGACCGGTACGATAACTCCCTATGGACGCGTCGTCGTGGCGCGACGCGTTGCTTACAGAACACCACCAGACCGACTAGATTTGTTCAGCAGGTGAAACTGTGGAGTTCAATCGAAATCAGTACTTTTTTCTGGGGGCGGTAATCCTGCTCCTCGGCCTTCAGGTGCGCATGGTCAGTGCGTATGTGCTTTCCGAGGAAGCGACTCGGTTCCTAGCAGAACGCTCACACACGTCAGCTTCTGCCCCTGAACAAGCATTGGTTTCGTTGACCAGTGATACAGGGCTGATGCCGAACAAAGTGATTCGCCCACCCGAGTGGTTAGGTTGGTGTCTCATCTCGGTTGGCGCGGTATTGATGCTCCATAGTTTAGCGATGCCTAGGCCAGGTTAGTTTTTCGCCCGTTGTTCAACAGAAATCAATGATCTCACACGTCAATGCTCCAAACGCTTGCAGACTCCTCGGGGTTCTTGCATTGCTGCTGTCCCCCGCATTGCTAGTTGCGGTTTCCGCAGCGCCCGACGGTTCCGCGACACGCGATCTTGCTCGTGCCGCCAAGCCAAATGCGGAGTCCGACAGGACCCGCCTGCCGCGTTCCGCCCTGTCTGGAAAATCCACGACCCGTCGGTTGCGAGAGGGAACGATCATCAATGACCAGGCCGGTTATTTCAGTGAGAACGGAGATACCGCGAGTTTCATGTCGGACACGGGCATGGAGTTTGGCACGCTTCAGAATCTCAATCTGGAAAGGGTCGTAAAGTTGCTTAAGAATGCCGACGAACCAAGCAGCATTCGATGGAGCGTGACCGGCACCGTCACCGAGTTCTCGGGACGAAACTACATCCTGATTAGCCGAGCCGTCTACAAGTCAGCCACGCCTCCACCGGTTCCCGACCGAGTGTCACACTAGGCGAGAGGTTGCGTCAACACATGTCAGGTGGCCGCCAAGGGGAAGGGTGCCAGCTTGACATCAGGCCCAGCACCGATATGATCAGGGGTTCCGAAGGATACGTCAGCATCGAGCCGGTGGTCTCGAGATTCCGATTTCCTTAGCCTCCATTCGTCCTCAATGTTCGGACGAGGACATTCGATTACTCGGTAGATAAAAGATATGGGAAACCAGCGTCGTATTGAGGTCAGCGATTCGGCTAGTGTGAGTGTCGTTCGATTCTTAGATCAAAAAATCATCGACCCTGAGTCCATTCAGGAACTCGGCCAAGAGTTGTTCGACTTGGTTGAGCGAGAAGACCGCAAGAAGATTGTCTTGAACTTTGGCAGCGTGGAATTCCTCTCTAGCGCGGCTCTTGGCAAACTGATTACGTTTGAGAAGAAGGCGAAACGAAACGATTCGCAACTCGTTTTGTCGAATATCTCACCTGAGATTTTTCAAGTATTTGCCATCACCAACCTCGACAAACTCTTCACGATCAAGGACACAGAGGCAGACGCGTTGGCTATCCTGTGACCTTTAGCGTCGGCCGGAGGGAACGATTCGAAGGTGTCTGGAGTGCTGTGCGTTTAGAGCCCGGGGTAGAGGCACGCTATGTCATCGAAAGAATTTCCAGAAAAACTCTCGCGCGTCCTTCCGAGCTCGCTTAGCGCTTACCACGATTTCGTTCAGGCTTTGCTTGAGCGGCTGCAGGATCTTGGGTGGGACGAAAAGGTGTTGTTTGGCATTCACATGGCTCTGGAAGAGTCCATCAGCAACGCGATTCGACATGGAAACAAAGAGGACGCGAACAAGTCGGTGAGCGTCAAATGCGAACTGAGCCCCACGCGATTCTGGGTCGAAGTGTGCGACGAAGGCGACGGCTACAACCCAGACGAAGTGCCCGATTGCACTTCCCCCGAGAATCTAGAGCGACCTGGCGGCCGCGGTTTAGAGCTGATCCGCTACTACATGACCACCGTCCAGCACAGTGAGTGCGGTTGCTGCGTGACCATGGAGAAGATTCTCGACGACGAATTTGACGATGAGGACGGCCAAGAGGACGAAGCCTAACGGCTACGGCGTCAAACTCCGCATATGCGGTCGTTCCTCCGATTTGGATCGGCCTGTGGCATTCGGGCTCTTGAAGCAGCTCATTCTGGACGATAAAATACGAGTTCATCGTCGCTAACGGCGATTTCCTATTCCTCTGTAGCTCAGTTGGTAGAGCAAGCGGCTGTTAACCGCTGGGTCGTAGGTTCGAGTCCTACCGGAGGAGCTTTTCTGGTTTCTACGAAACCGACCAGCACACCAGTTAACGCCCGGCGTCGAGAATTCGGCTGCCGGGCGTTTCGCATTTTGGGCCCATGTCTTTAGGGTTTGTAGGCGATTGGCTGTGTGGCGCCGCGCTCTCTGTTTCGAGAGAGAACTTCCGGGGTCCGAAAGCAACCTTCAAGGTTGCGACCGCACCCTGAAATCTCTGGCCAAAAGTCTCGGAATCTCTGATTAACACACCCCCGAAAGTTAACACGCTGGTTGCTTTCGGTGTGCGAAAGGGACAGCAATTCGCTGTGGGTATACGGAGTTAGCTGAGTTGCGTTCGTGACAGCGGTCGTTTAGACCGATGCGACTTCGCAACTTTGCTTCGCTGCGGAAACTGGTCCAACTTCCTTCAGTTAGATCTTAGACGAATTGCAGGCGGTCCTTGTGACCGCACTTTGGTGACGCAACGTAAAGAATTGCCAAATGTATAGAACCATAAGAAGTAGAAGACAGGTCTGGGAACACTTCTTGCCCGACAAGTTGCTCTCAAGACTAGCGAATAGACCCATTCTCAAGGTGAAGCCATCCCTTCCGGAGCGTCAGAGGACTGAGCAGCCAATAAGTCAGCCAAACTTCCTTCGAGGGCAGTAAACCCTGGAAGCTGGCCTACTTCAGCATAGCGTGGATCAGAAATAATCAGCTGAAGTCGATGAGAGATAGATGCCAACGTTTCACGCTCATCAGCGGTGAATCTTTCAGGAGCACCTTTCCGCAGAATCCTTCTTAGCTCATCCAGCCTAAATGCTGCGGTCCACTTTGCACCGTTCTCATAACGATCAAGTTCTCGCTCTAGCAACCAGAGATTCCAAGAAATCTGTTTAGTTGCTGTGTCCCGTATTGCCTCGTATACTGTTGTTTCATCTCTTGCAGCAAGCGGAAGGTGTCCCCGATAGCGGAAGGTTCGGCCTTTAACATCTTTTGGACTGCCAGATTCGGCAGCTGTTCTGGGCCGTAAAGCCGAGCCCTCAGGATTGAGATTCAGCGCTGGGCTATTCGAACCTGGTGGATTGAGCCGTTGAAAAGTCGACTGTGACCCCGGCGGATTGAAGTTTGGGTTCACACCTCTCCCCCTCAGTGCACTCGTACCTCTAATTGGCCCTCCCAAATAAATAGCTCCAGGCCGAGTACGTGCGATTCCAGGAGTACTTCCTTGTGCCCCACTGAGAACAGGAGAGCACAGAAACCAGAAGCTTGAACTCAGCAATAGCAGTAAATACCGCACCATCGGCAATCTCTCAACTAGGTACCCCTAACTGTCGTAGGATCTGTAGCCAGCTGCCATCTGAGCGGGTAAACCTTAACGATTATACCGGATGCCAGTATGGGCTGCAGCGATTTCGCGTTTCATCCGTATCCTGTCGATAGTCACAATGTTGTCTGCAATGCGATCTGGAAGGCTCTTTGAGGATCGAATCCTTCATAGAATGCTCATTGAGACACTGAACGTTGACGTTTTCTGGTCTGAGGTGGAACCGTGCCGAGCGTATTACGGGAACAAGGCATGCTGCGACTTCTGGCATTGTCGCTACTATTGGTGGTGAACAGCGGTTGCGCCGGATACTGGAGCTTTCGAGACTGGGTGGGCAATGGCTTCAAAGTTGGACCAGAGTATTGCAAGCCAGCTGCTCCCGTTGCAGAAGATTGGATCGACTCTGATGACGAGCGGGTGAGTAGCAATCCCGCTCAGACTGCCGATTGGTGGCTCACCTTCAATGATCCTGTCCTCAACAGTTTGGTACAAACTGCTTACTCACAGAATTTGACGCTGCGAGAAGCAGGAATGCGTGTTCTGGAGGCCCGGGCACAACGCGGTGTCGCGGCTGGTAATCTATTTCCGCAGGCACAAAGTGTTGACGGCTCCTACTCGCGTACTCAAGCCAGTATCAACACCGCCAACACCCCGCCGACAATCATCAGGTCATTCGACAACTGGGCGGTTTCAGGAAACGTGTTTTGGGAAGTAGATTTCTGGGGTCGTTTCCGTCGTGCCGTCGAGGCGGCCGATGCCAGTCTGGATGCATCGGTAGAGAACTACGACGACGTTCTGGTTGCCCTAGTGGCAGACGTCGCGGCGACCTACACGAATGTCCGTACCCTCCAGCAGCGGCTCGTGTACGCCCGACAGAACGTTGAGATTCAACAAGGCAGCTTAGAGATCGCCGAGGCTAACTTCACGAATGGCGCTGTTTCTGAGGTCGACGTTGATCAAGCGAAATTGGCCTTGACGGCCACCGAATCCACAATTCCTCCGTTGGAGGCCGCACTACGCCAACAGAACAATCTTCTGTGTACACTCCTAGGGATCCCGCCTCGAGATCTCCTGCCCGAACTAGGAGAGCGGAGTATTCCGTCCGCCGCTCCTGAGGTTGCAATTGGGATACCGTGCGAGCTGCTACGCAGACGTCCCGATGTGCGCCGGGCCGAACGTGCAGTTGCCGCGCAGAGTGCTCTGATTGGCGTAGCGGTCTCCGATCTTTATCCGCACTTCTCGCTTAGTGGTTCAATTGGTTATCAATCTCGGAGTCTTAGTCGGTTGTTTGTACCTGCCAGCAACACGGGATTCATTGCACCAGGGTTTAGTTGGGATCTACTCAACTATGGTCGCCTCAAGAACAACATTCACGCGCAAGAAGCTGCTTTTCAATCGTTGGCTATCGAGTATCAAGATACTGTGCTGAGCGCTAATCGAGAGGTTGAAGACAGCGTGACTGGTTTCCTACGCGCTCAAGATGAGACTCTCATACTTCGCGACAGCGTCGAAGCCGCAGAAAGGTCGTTAGATCTGACAGTCCAACAATATCGCGCTGGTGCAGTTGACTTCAACAGAGTCTTCACACTCCTGCAATCGAGAGTCGCGCAACAGGACGCTTACGCGGCCTCACAAGGAAACATCGCACTGAATCTGATCGCTCTTTACAAGGCTCTCGGTGGTGGCTGGGAGATTCGCCTAGGAGCCGGGAGCTATGCAGGTGTCGACCCGGAAGTCCTTCCACCCATCGAACCTGAAGTAGCGGAGGAAGGCGGGGAAGAGTCGCCGCCACCAAGATTACCTGACCCACCAGAGTTCAGTAACGATAAGGGGACGCAACCGAATAGCGAGTAGATCAAATAGTGAATGCCAACGACAAGCAGATTTGTGTCTGTTTGCCAAAGATTACGTGTTTATAAAGAGCAACGAGTCCGGAACTATTCGACTCTAGTGCCGACGATCGGGAGAGTTTACTCATGGCAAGATACGTCTCGTTGATGCTAGCCGTAGCATTACTGTCTATCAGTTGTCTATCTGCCACAGCGGCAACTACGAAGCAACTCGTAATGCATGAAGGATGGCGTGGGTTGATCTGCCACAACGAGGTTCCGGATTGTGTCTGCAAGTACTGCTGTCCTGACTACTGCAAGAAGCCGTTGCCATGCCCTTGTGGACCGCTCCCCCCCAACTTGAGTTGTGGATGCGGGCCAAAGAAGTGGTGGAGTTGCTACAAGTCTCCGAAGGGCTATTATCAAAACCAAGTATCCTGTGGAGATGGAGTGGCAATGAGCTCATCTGGAAACGCGAAGCATAATGATTCCGTTACTCCTAGGATTGCCACCACAGATTCCAAGAAGACGCAAGTCACGCAAACACGTCGAGTAAGAAAGTAATGTCAAATAGCACGAAACTGTTGCTTGTCGCGGGACTTTTGTTAAGCGTGGTGCAAGTTGCGTCGGCCGAGGACTATCTGTCTGTAGAATACCTTGGCAGGAAACCTGCAAGCCAAGTGACTACCTCAGGAGAAATCGGCGGAGCAATTCGCGAGGAAAAGCCCCCTGCAACAGACAGTTTTCTCTCAGACGAGTATTTCCTGCCAATAGGTTGCGATTGTCTGGATTCATGCCACTGCGGAAGTGGTGTTTGCTGTGGATCTGCTGTGCAGGGCGACACTTGCCTGACTAGCCCCCATCTCTTGGGTGATTGGCTAGGAGCGCGGACATGGCTAACTGAACACCTGATTGAACCCGACTTGCAACTCACTCAGTTCTATCAAGGCGTTTCAAGTGGTGGTGGAGAGCAGACGTTCCTCTACGGTGGCAAGATGGATTACTTCTTCACGATCGCCAAAGGGCTGATCGTGCTGCACGCCGAAACCCGATTTGGCGATGCGATCGGCCCGCAGGAAGTCGGAGCCTTTACATTCGCCAATACGAATATGTTGTATCCGCTACCTGACAAACATGTGACTTCGATCACTGGATTGCTGGTAAACCTTCCGTTGAGCGAACGCATCGTAATGTCGGCCGGCAAACTGAACTCGCTTGATTTCTGGACGATGGTCTACCCTCAGGTAGGACGCGGGGTGGAAGGCTTCATGAGTTTGAACGTACTTTCGGCGGGCTTACCCTGGCTGCGCTACGTGAATCTCTCCGAAAACGCTGGTGGCATTCTGATGATGAATGACAAGAAGCAGATTCGGGGTGGCTTCATGGTGTTTGACCTCAATAACAGCACCACGACCTCAGGCGTCAGTCAGCTGTTCAACGACGGCGCTGGACTTTTGGGCGTGTGGCGTTTCTTTACGAACTTTGGCGGCAAGCCTGGTTCGCACCTGTTCGCCGGGGGCTGGTCTAGTCGCACCTACACGTCACTCGATCCGCTCGACTGGGAGATAATACCTGGTGACGGTTTGGTCCCTGGAGAAGCTGACAATCCCTGGACCGCGGCCTACTATTTCGAACAGGTCTTCTGGCAAGACCGCCGCGATCCCGAGCGGCGTGCCCAATTCTGGTCAGGCTGGTCAATCAGCGATGGTAATCCCAGTTTCGGTCGATGGGGAGGTTTCGCGTCAATCGAGTGCTTCGGGGCACTGCCCACCCGTCCCCAGGACCGTGCAGGAATTGCCTATTTCTACAATCAGCTGAGCTCGGAATTCAAAGATCTAGTGAGCACGCTGCCAACGCAAGACGTGCAAAACATACACGGTGGTGAATTCTATTACAACTTCACGCTTACGCCCTCCACACGCTTGACATTCGACATGCAAGTAGTCGATACGCTGAATGCCGATGACGACGTGGCGATCATACTTGGCAGCCGACTGCATATCAACCTCTAGGCGGAGCTTAGGCTCACTTCGCCGAGATTATCATCTGTTGATCGATGTCGGTTTGCTGCTCCAAGAATTTTCTTGCCTGGGGCAATGGACAAGCCTTCATGTACCGGAGGATTAATGCATTGTTCCAAGGTTGGTCGCCCGAGGTATAGAACTCTATCAGCTTTGGAGTCATACTCCATTCCTCCCAGCGTACAAAATCGTCGATCACGAGTTCTGCCAATGCCGGTCGATAGCGTAGAAGCAGCCGATATGAAGATGTGACGCGATCTCGCCCGACCGAAGTCTGAGCCTGTCCGTGAGTGCGCAACGCATCAACTGCCGCAATCAGTTCCGCGAGCTTGCGCTCTGGATTTCGGATAAAAGACTGCTCGATCGAGTTAACAGCTGCTTCGCGATTGAGTTCAATGTTCGCGGTCAACAGTGCGGTCAGGTATCCGACATTGTCGATGCCTACACTATCTTGCAGCCATCGCTCGATTCGATGTGAGTCTTGTATGTCTCCACAGATCCCTAGAAGAACAATTGATCGAGCAATCCGCTCACTATTGGTAGAGGACTGGAGATCAATCCAAGACAGAATTCGCTTGCGATCAAGTTCATCGGCGATATCTCGCAGCGCGGAGTAGGGAGCGGCGACTAACTTGCCGTGTGCCGAATCCGCAATATTGTTATCTTCGTGCTCAAGGTACGGTAGAAAATAGCGTAGTTGTTGCGTAAATTGTCGAATCGTTGGAGCTGCTGGCATAGATTTCGAGAGAATCAACGATCCACGCAGAAATCGTACCAATTGCGGATCTGCTGCCGTTACTATCCGCCATGAGTCGACGTTCCACAGAAGTACTTGGGGCAAACTCGAAGCAACCGACGGACTGAATTCAATATCCACTCCAATTTTGTCGTTCCCCTTCAACACCTGGTCGATTTTCCATTTTGTTCTGGTACCGGTGACGGCGTGTGCGACTACCACGCGTTCACTCATTTCGACCTTTTCCAGCAATGTGCGGTAAGGTAGTCGATAACATCCACCACATGCAAACGTTTGGTCTACTGTCGATGGGACCATCAAGGCGAAAAAGAGAGGGTACGTGCTCATCAGAAATCTTGAACCGGTGACTGAAGAGTTTTGGATCGATGACATTTTGACGTTACCGCGAGCCAAACATGAGAGAAAAACCGAACCGGCCTATACTGCAAGTTTACACCAAGAACGCAATAGTTCGATCGATGGTCCAGAATGCGGCGGTGATGCCGATGGCGTAAGGCACTAGCTTTTCGCTCCATTCCGGAACCGACAAACCAAATCTTTGCTGTATCGAAGCCGCCACGGCAAGAAGACTTGCCACCGTAGTGACAAAGCAGACTTGTCCCAGCTCTACGCCCAAGTTGAACATCAGCAACGCCAGTGGCACTTCGTTACGCGGCACTCCGATCTCCGAAAGTGCCCCCGCAAATCCAAGGCCGTGAAATAGGCCGAACGAGAAGGCGACGATCCAAGGATACCTTGCCGTCAATGGCACCTCCCCATCTTGCATACGAAGGACTTCCACAGCCAAAAAGAGAATACTGAGTGCGATAACCGCCTCAGTCGGTGCGGAAGGTAAATTCACTACGCCCAGCGTTGCCAATGCGAGTGTAATGCTGTGAGCCAAAGTAAATGAAGTGATGGTCTTGATGAGTTTCCAGAAACCGCTAACGATCAGCGTCAGCGCCGCGAGGAACAGCAAATGATCATAGCCTTCGAGGATATGCACCGTGCCCATTGCGATATAGGATTTGGCAACCTCCCATTTGGTCGCCTCCGCCGGAACAGTAAATGAGTCGTTGGCCCCCCGCAGGATGGTAGCGTGCTCGCTGCCGTCGGCCAGCTTGACCCGCAACATTACATCAGTTGGAACCCGGTCGAGGCCATCAACGCGAATTGCCTCACCGTGGAGTGACCTACCACCTGTGCCGTAGGTCGACTTCTCCAGCCATGCCCCGGTGACCTTTTGTCCATTCCCAGCTCCGATCCGCTCCATGAAATCGGGCAGGACCGGATAGAGCCCGAGAGCGCGGTCGGCCTTCGCGGGCACCTTCCAAGTTACCTCGACCCAGCCATTCTCGCGTTCGGTCAATTCGAGCAACGCTGGACGAAACTCATCCGCCCATCCAACCAACGGACAGGCCGGTATCAGGCATACGACGGCGCGGGCGAAGATGTGGAGGGTGGACTTAAGGAGGGCGACGCTCATGATGCGGCTCCCGGTTTGCGGTTTCCGTCACTTTCCGTTGGAGCTCGCGAAACAGGCAACACTCGATCCTCAGGAATCTCATCGATAACGATGTTGTGGCGACTCTTGAGGTTTTCCAGAAACTCGGCATTGAATTCTTGACGTCGCGCCTCCAGCCAGTCCTCACGAACTTGGTCTTTAACGGTCTCGAATTCAGGTGTATGTCCTGGCTCCAACTCGAAAATATACACGAGGTGGACGCCAAAACCAGACAGTACCGGGCCGTGCCATTGTCCGGGTTCCAATCGCATAACGGACTCGGCGAATCCACCGCCCAACTGCCGGGCGATGGTGGTTTCATCGACATTGGTGAAATGAGATCCGACTAAGGAGCGATCGCCAGCTTGGAGTGTCGCCGGATCAGGCGTTCCCATTTCTTCGAGCTTTCTTAGTTCCGCCTCAGCGTCGTCGATCGTCGCGTTCTTGCGACTGTCCGGATTGAAGAAGACCTGGAGGAAAGTCACGTGCACGCCGCTCCGATAGTCTGCTTCATTGTCCGCGAAAAATTGTTCGAGTTCTCCCTCAGCCGGTTCTTGTGCCGAGGCGAGGTCGCTCGAAAGGAATTCCAGTTTCTGGGCCATGCGGCGGCGCGTGATAGGATCATCCTTGTTCAATCCCATTGCGACTGCCTGGCGATAAAGAACTTCCTCACGCACGTAGTTGTCGATCAGGCCATGGATTTCATCGCGGGTCGGCGCGCGACCCCAGCGGTTCTCCCACTGACCAATCAACCCGTCGATCATGGCCATATCCACCCGCAATACGTTGTCACCTGGTTCTTCTTCCCCTTGACCAAACAAAAAGAAAAGTCCGTAGATGCAACTGCCGATGAATAGAAACTGAACGAGCGGCTCACGGATGAATCGTTTCAAAGAATTCTGATTGGACATAGTGAGAAACCAACTGCCTTACAAGCGGCGAATTAGAAATAGGGTTTTAGAACTTATGTGTCTAAGCTCGCCCGAGCATCGACTTCCCGCTGCGGAGCACCGCCTGGTAGCGACAGTTAAGTATTCAGCACCCTACGACTTATCCCCGATCATAGACTCCCAACCTAACTGCACAAACGATACAAACGGCTGTGCCATCACCTCAGAATTCTAACCATGCCGTGTGCGTGCACCTGTATGAACTAGTTGTTGATGCCTGACTGCAGTCCTGGGTAGAAGGGAGCTTTCTTAACGAGTCTCGGATCAGGGGTGTACCAGATCGGCGACGACCAGGCACGTTCTTGGATGGTCGCAGGAACACCATCTGGTGCGGGCACGCCCAACTTCACAGCGTCATATGTCGACCATCGTGGAGTTGGGATTTCGAGCACACGGACGTAATAGACTGCGTGCAGGCTCGGGTCGAAGTCTGGATCGGTCCAAACCGTGCTTAGCTGGTTGATCCCAATGCTGTCGTTCGAATAGGTAGCTGTATTGACGTCAACACTATTGCCAACGGCCCGAACTCTTCCGGTCGCCGGATCTTTCCGCCTGTTGTCAGACCAAGCGACGTCATAGATCTTCTCCCATGGATGACCGCCCTTGTAGTAGAGCTTAATGATCTGCAAACGATCAAGGTTTCCGCTATTAGGGTCTTTCAACGCCCAGATGGCAAAAGTTGGCGCTTTCGCGTTCTTCGGCATCGCGGGCAAGTCCCCGCCCATCGGCACGCCTGAGCCGTACGCTTTCTGCACGAAATCGTCGCGGTCAACGAGATCGTCTGCGTAGTCCCAACCGCCGAAGAATCGCAGCCGAATCAGCGTGCCAGAAGTCCCGTAGGTTTCCTTGCGCCGGATCCCGTCAAAGATGGCTTCGCGCGTGTTCTCCGGCGCCCATACCGCAGTCGTACAGGGAGTGCCAAAGAGCAGCGGCGGCTCTCCCGCGGTAGAAGCTCCCCCGGCGAGGCGACGCTTCGGCGTGTCATCAGTCAAACCATGGACTCCGTTGTAGTTGAACTCCTCGTTGTCGGACATCGCGTCATGCGAATCTGCGCCAGCGACTATGCCATATTTGAATGGATTGGCGCCAATCATCTCCTGCAGGCCGACACCGTGCGCGAGCGCCTGACGGACGTAGCTGTAGTCGACTTTCCCAACTACGCCGCCGGTCCCCAACAAATGGGTGAACATTTCAAAATCAGCGAACTCATCGCTCGGTGAAAGTGCCGGGTGGGTATCCGACTGTCCCTTAGTCTGCATGATTTCGGTGGCTGGCTCGTTCTTGATGCGCCGAAGAGCCTTCTCCTTATTGATAGGAGAACCATCCGACATGACTGGCGCGTACATCATTCCATTGCTGACGTTGGCGTTGTGTGGGATCGCAAAACATTCGTGGCCCAGTTTTCGTTGAACATCTAGGTAGGTCCAGAGGTCCTCGGGGCGATCAGAATCAACGGCTGTATAGATAACGTCCGGTCCTTCATCACGAAAGAATACGTTACGGTGCATATTTGCGCCATTTGGCAGTGAAGTCCATTCGAAGGCAATTAGCGTGGTAAATTCTCCCGGCTCATAGAACTTCTCGGCAATCTTCTTCTGCTTCTCCCACGCAGAAAGCTGAACTGCCATGTCGTCGAAACCCTCTGGGGCCTCGCCCTTCTGAATAGACCCCATCATAATGCCGAACGCCCGATCCGAATCCTCGGGTTTGCCCGTCTGGATCAGCCGGCCAACCTCTGTTTTCGAGAGCGAACTGCTAGGGTCAAGCGTCAACGGCAACAGACCAAGCAGATAGGCATGATCGGTAACCGCCACCCAATCGTAGGGGGTTTGCTTTTGCACTGTTTCGCCCGTTGTCGACTTCTTGATGGGCTGTCCTTTGGCAAATCGGTAGACATCCTCCTGGGAATTACGATTGCCCATGGCGAAGGAATCAGCCGAGTCCGCGGTGTGAATATGCTGTTCGCCGAAGTAGACGTTCTTGAGAGGGTTTTTTCCCCCAGCATCACGACCAGGCTCACCGGGCGAGTCAGCCCAGCAAGAGTTGAAGTTGAACAAGAGCAATGCAACGGCGATGATGCGAATAGGATTCATGGTGCTATTTTTCCATTCAGACTGCGAGCACATATGGCAAGGAAAGATTGTTATTTGTCGTGGTAAGTTTTTGCTCCCCAAGTCTGGCCGGTGAGCTTTTTGAGCTTAGCTTGGATCAGCAGTTCCTTCGGAGGAGTGTACCAGATCGGGGAACTCCACGCCCGTTCCTGGATTGAAGCAGGGACTTGTTCTGGAGGATCGACTCCTAATTTGACTGCATCGTAAGTGCTCCAGCGTGGTGTCGGAATGGCAAGCACACGAACGTAGTAACAAGCTCGCTGGAGTGGATCGAAATCAGGATCCGGCCAGACACCTGACAATTGTGTGTTTCCAATATCATTAGTGTAAGTTGCCTTAGCGACGTCGACTGTGTTACCGACCGGTGGCAGCTTTCCGGTGGCGGGGTCGTGCTCACGAGTACCCGACCAGACTACGTCGTAGATTTTCTCGCCAGGTCGATTCCATTTGTTGACGAAGCACTTAATGATCTGCACACGATCGAGGTTGCCGCATTCGGGATCCTTCATTGCCCAAACCGCAAACGTTGGCGCATTCTTGCCTTTCGCATCCGGCAGGTCACTCCCCATCGGTACGCCGCCCTGGTAGGCGCGCTTGACCCAATCGGCCTGGTCGACGAGACCTTCCGAATAATTCCAGCCTCCAAAGAATCTTACTCGTATCAGAGGACCTGAAGTACCGTAGGTTTCTTTTCGCTTCATACCATCGAAAATGCCAGCACGCGTATTCTCATCTGCCCAAACACCGGTAGCTCCAGCTGAGCCGACAACGGCGCCAATATCGCCCGATGCGTTCGGACGAGGGTCAAGTCGCTTTTTGGGGGTGTCGTCAGCCAATCCGTGTGAGCCATGAAAGTTGAACTCTTCGTTGTTGGAATAGGCACTGTGACTGTCGGCGCCCGAAACGATTCCGTACTTGAATGGATTCGATCCCAGTGAATCCTCCAAGATCATGCCCGTGACCAAGCCTTGACGGATGTAGCCATATTGAATCTGACTGGGCTGGCCAACGTTGATCATGTTTTCAAATAGTTCGAAGTTTGCAAACTCGTCATTCGGTGACATCAACGGATGCGTATCCGATTGTCCCTTAGTCTGAATGATCTCGGTCAGTGGCTCGTTCGCCTGTTGGCGTTTCGCGTGCCGGGCGTCCATGGGGCCGCCCAGAAAAGTATCTGGCGAAAACATCCAACCGTCTGAAACATTTCCGTTGTGAGGAATGGCAATACAGTCGCGGCCTTCATTGCGTTGAGTTTCAAGAAATGTCCAGAGATCTTGCGGATAGATAGAATCGAATGCGGAAAATGGGGCCGCTGGGCCTGAGCCGCGGAAAAAGACGTTGCGGTGCATATTTCGGCCATTTGGAATGGATGTCCATTCCCAACCGATTAATGTAGTAAACTTGCCAGGTTGGTTGAACTTGTTGGCTGTATCTACGTAGCGTATCCAGTTCTCCTTAAGCATTTCCGGAGTTACGTATTCCTCCATCGGCGTGCTAGTGATTAGCGAGCCCAGAATCATGTTGATCGCCGAATCAGGCGCACTGACATCGGCGTTAGGATCTTGGAGTTTCTTAGCAAACTCGCTTTTGGAAAGTGGATCGTTCTTGCTGATCAGACGCGGCATAACGCCGAAGTATTCGGCGTGATCAGTAATCGCGACGAAGTCGTAAGGGGTCGACTTCTTGATCTTCGCCCCGGTGGTGGAGAGAGTGATTTCATTGCCCATCGCCCAGTTGTAGGCATCTTCCCAGGTTCCTCGTACACCGATCACAAACGCATCGGGAGAAGCGGACGTGTGGAGATGCTGCTCACCGAAGTAGACCTGACGCTCCCACGGTTTCTTGGCGGCACTTTGCAAGGTGACCAACGAAAAACAGATGGTGAGCGAGCTGAGGCCGATATGAAGGACTTGCAACCGACGGCGGAAAATCATGATAGTGTCTCCAGTGAGACATGGTGACTGTTTGCTGTGGTAAACTGCATAACTTGCGAGCGTGTGGGCAAGGTCGAATTGCGGGTTGCGATCTCCTGACGATCAACTTATCAAATTCCAATTTTGCTGGACCTAAATTGGTGCGAAATACATCCAAGCCTTCATTCGCAGAGCAATCTTACTAATGACGTGAAATGGTTTCCCTCGCTTTGTATAGATCGCGATGTTACCAGCGCCTCCCAACGGTAGCTCTTTGGTCAGCTCTTCATCATCGATTAGAATCCGCACGACCAGGAATCCCTTCGCGCCAATCTGAGCTGCCTCCGGGAGAATCCCTGAGGGCTGGAGTTGCCCTTCGCCGGTATATTCCAGTATCTGATCGACCTTGCCAGTTGCTATCTCTCCTGGATGACTCTTGAAAGCGATTTCTACCGAGTCCCCAGAAGCTACATTCTTGAGCAAGTTCTGTGGGAATACGGCTCCAACATACGTACTGGACATGTCCATGAACGTTCCCGATGCCGAGGTAATCACGGTGGTCGTCATCGTGCCTTCAACGGCTTGCCAGTTCATGATGTACCCGTCAGCGGGTGCACGCGTAATGCACTGTTCGAGATTGAGCTTCGCCGTCTCCAGCTCAGCCTCAGTGGCTTTGATTGCTTCTCGTGCAGTAGCGAGGGCATACTCAGCTTCCTTCTTTTGTGCCAAAGCTTGATCGACGGCAGCCTGCGCTGAGGCGAATTTGTTGCGTTGCACGGTCACCTTCAACTCGGCGATCGCAGCAGGGTTGTCTTTCTGGATCCCTTCTTCAGTAGCAAGCACTGCAGCAGCATAATCTTGGCCAGCCTTTGCCGCTTCGATGGCAGCCGCTGCAACCTCGACGGCCGATTCCAGCTCAGAGATTTGCTCGCGCGTCGCTTCGATCTGGGCAGTGAGTCGGTCGACAGAGTTCTGGTTAGGAGTCGGATCGACTTCGAACAGCACGTCTCCCTTTTTGACCAGCTGGTCGCTGGGAACATGGACCTTCGTAATGAGCTCTTTTGAATTCTGTCCAGCAAGTAAAGGCACAACTTTGCGGTGCACTGTCATCTGACCGCTCATCGGCGACGAGATCTGCCAGCCAATGATTACCAAGCTGAGCAACATGATTCCAACCACTGCAGCTACTGCAATCGTCACGGGATTCACTTTGATTTTGATGACTTTGAATGCCATCAAGACACAAGCGATGTAGCAGGCTGTAATCGCGATAATCATGACGAATCAACCATCGGCTCAGACTGGAGAAAACGGGGTCGTTATTGGGCTCTTCTACTTAGATGGGCAAGTAGTACATCCAGCCTTTTATGCGAACGGTAATCTTGGTGATAATGTGAAAAGGTCTTCCAAATTCGGTATAGATGGCCGCAGCGCCAGCGGCCCCCAGCGGCAATTCTCTAGCGAGGTCTTCATCGTCCAGCTTTATCCTTACCGCCAACATCCCTTTTGAGCCAACGCTGGCAGCTGAAGGTAGTTGGAGTGACGGCATGAACTGTCCTTCGCCCGTATACTTGATGACTCGCTCGACTTTGCCAGAAAGGATCTCTCCCGGCCGCCTTTTGAAAGCAAGTTCCACTTGATCATTCGCCTGAACGTTCTTTAGTAGATTCTGAGGGAAGACTGCGATGACTGCGGTATCAGAAAAGTCTTGTACGGTTCCATTGGCGGTGAATCGCCACCTGGCCACCGGAATCTGTTCTCTTATCTGCCAATTCACTACTTGGCCATCAATCGGTGAAGTGTAGGTGCATCGCTCTAGGTTAAAATTGGCCAAGCTAAGCGCTGCCTCAGCCACTGTGACCGAGTGTTTTGCTGACGCCAAACCAAATTTGACCTGCTTGAGAGAGGCTTCCTTCAATCTGTCGTCGGCTTCAGCGGCGCGATATCCCTGCTGGGCTTCTTCCACTTTCAGTTTGGCTACGGCGGCAGCTTCTGCTGCCTGTAGGTCTAACGCGGTATCTAGCTGTGCCTTCGCCGCAGCTGTATCAGCCTTCGACTTCTCCACCGCTGCCTGGGCGGCTTCAAGAGCCGCTTCTTGCTGTGACACGGTCGACTTCGCGGCAGCCAGTTGTGCCGTGGCCTGATCGACAGCATCCTGAAAGCGATCCGACTTAATGTCAAAAAGTGGATCTCCCTTTTTCACAAGGGCATTAGGCTTCACATGGACTTTGGAAACAAACTCTCGCACATCCGGAGCAACCTGCAACACGGGTCTCCGCACTACAAGTTTTTGAGTCATTGGCGCTGCTTGCTTCCAGATGACTACGATACCTCCGAGCAGGAATACTCCCCCCAGCACTGCCACAGCGATCGAGATAGAAGTTGGCTTGATCTTGATCACTTTGAAAGCCAGGACGACGCAGCCGAGATAAATGAGCGTGAGCAGGATAATCATGACGATTCCGTGTTCGCCTCCGATTGCATTCTCTCGATCGTTGTCTCTAGGGCTGCTAATCGTTCGTGAAGGTTTGCTGAGTCGCTGCCAGAGATGTTCGAGTCTGCTGAAGCATTCCGAGTCCTCTCGGGGAAAGGGAAGAAAGCCCAGACAAACGCGAACGGCCACAACACACCTGTAGCCAGCCCTATCCAACTCGCCGCGTTAACGGCATCGGGCCAAGGATGACCTCGACGTTTGGCGATCTTCCCAGGAATCGACCCAAGAAACACGATCACAGCTGCGATCAAAATAATGATCAAGAAAATCACGGCCAAAGCAACATAGTCGATCATGTATAGCTCGCGAGATAAGTGACTTCACATATAGAGCAACAACAGAGGAGAAGGATTGATGAGGCGTCTTGGTGACGTTTGCTTGCGTTACCTATCCTTAGCATAGAAAAAACATCCTTCAAAACAACACAAAACGAAGATCCTCGATCGAAAGTGGCCCTATTGATTCTTTATCTTTTGCCGATGAGATGAGATCATTTCTCCACAACTTTAGAGAATGCCATACTTCTTTATGCGAACACAGAAATGGTGTAACTGTCTACCGCTAAACAAGTTAATATGTATATCGCAGCGATCAGGATCTAGGCACTTTCGGCAAAAACTCAGTACTAACGCATCTCAGTCTAAAGGGCGACTTCGTGAAGCATGAAGTATTTGAAGATTTCGATGCGTTCGCCACCTCCGTGAAAGGCGTGGAGAGCAAAATGTTGCTCCGCAATTCGAATCGCAGTCGGTGGAGCTTGAAGTCAATCGCACTTTCAGGCATCGAGTTTCAGCATGGAATGCTAGGCAGTGGCAATATCGCTGAAGGCCAATTGCGAAATGATGGTTACATGTTTTATGTTCCGCTCACTCCCAATGTGGAGTACTCGGCAAATGGGTGTCCTGTGAGATTGAATTCTCTGGCAGTCATGGCCCCAGGCTGTGAATTCTCAATTTGCACAAAGGTCCCACACGATTGGGTTGCTGTTTTCGTGCCCACCAGTTTCTTTGACAATACAAACGATGGTTCTGACGAAGTCCTGACTTGCCAAAAGGGAAAACTGTGGGTTGCCGATGCCAATGTGAATGAAGCGAGGCAGATTCTGTCAGTTTCTCAGCAAGTCCTCTCCACCATCCAGTGCTCTTCCGAGTTCGAGTCTACATCTGGTGCTGAAAACGTATCTGACGTTTTAATGAGTTTGGTTTCTGCCATTATCTTCCCACGACAAGTCGGTAATCAAGCTCGTGAGGGCCGACCCAGGTATTCAAGAGAAGAGATCATTCTAAGATCGAAGCAGCAACTGGAGAACGTCAACGGCAACTTCCCTCGAATCAATGAACTAGCTGCCGCAGTCGGCGTATCGGAACGGACGTTGCGGGCAGCATTCAATGAGTACTATGGGATTGGACCGGTAAGCTATCTACAGCTACAGCAATTGAACGCCATCCGCCGCACACTTAAGTCTGCAGACCCCAATATCACTACAGTCAGTAGTATTCTCACCGCACACGGTGTATGGGAACTAAGCCGCTTCGCTAGACGTTACAAGCGTACTTTCGGCGAACTTCCTTCCGTAACTCATCGATCTAGCTGACGTCGGCGAAAAAAGAAGATAAGGCACTGCTTGCGTTTCAACGGAAACATAATCTCCCGCTTCTTGAAACTGATCGGGCATGCGTCTCTAACATCACGTTGGGACACCCGTGGATCTGGTCTAAGTGGGCAGATTGACCCGCAGAGGTGGAGACACCGTCTGCAATGTGACTCAAATCTATCTGCGATAGGTTGCATCGGCCGACCGCTGGAAGCAATTCTGCCAAGGCGCTGAGGTGTCATTCCTCAAAACAAGACCGCTGCAACTTGGCCGACGGGCTAAGCCGCTGAGAATGGTCCAGCCGCCGCAGATATCACTCTTTGGTCATGTTCCCCGATTACCGGGTAGGTTACCAGATAGAGGCTGTTAACCATTCTGTTTTCGCCAGACATCGCGCCGGTCGCTCAGCGAAGGTCGTTGTGGGCAACTCCAGATTAGGAGCTACCCGTGCGACCCATCGATGACCCGACGCTTCTTACCCCCGACCAACGACGCGAAGAAGTGGCCAGCATCCTGGCGGCTGGCGTGCTTCGCCTACATGCGCGGGCGGCGCTATCGCCGGCAGGCTCGCCGCAAAAGTCTCCGGAACTTACTTCTCAACGCCTTGAGGTTTCCGACAAAACCGTGCTCAGTGTCCACAACGGTTAACGGTTTCCGAGACTCAAACTCACAGGAGCAACGCATGTCCCTGAACATCGCCAAGGAGGTCGCCGCCCTCGAGCGGATGACCGTCCGCGAATTGCGGATTCGCTACGCCAATGTATTCGGCGAGCAGACGAAGGCCGGCAACAAGCCCTGGCTCATCAAGAGGATTGCATGGCGGCTGCAATCACAAGCCGAAGGCGACATCTCCAAACGCGCTCGCGAGCGCGCTGCGGAACTGGCCAACGACGCCGACGTTAGGCTATCACCGCCTAGGCCCAAGCAGGCTGCGCCGGCACCAGCGTCGCAAACAAAGACGGCGAGAATAGCTGACACCGGAGACGATCGCCTCCCGCCGCCCGGGACCCTCATCACGCGTATCTACAAGAAGCAATCGCTTCACGTGAAGGTGTTGCCGAAGGGATTCGAGTTCGAGGGGGAGGTCTACAAATCGCTCAGCGCCGTGGCGAAGGCCATCACAGGCCGGCACTGCAACGGCTACCACTTCTTTCGCCTTGGCAAGGAGACCTCACGATGACCAAAACCTCGAATCGCAAAGTAGCCGCAGTGGGCGCCGTTCGTTGTGCGATCTACACCCGCAAGTCGACTGACGAGGGGCTCGACCAGGAATTCAATACGCTGGACGCGCAGCGCGAGTCCGCAGAAGCCTACATCAAGAGCCAACAGCAGGAAGGCTGGCTGTGCCTGCCCGAATGCTACGACGATGGCGGCTTCACCGGAGGTAACTTGAATCGTCCCGCTCTGAAGCGACTGATGAATGACATCGAAGCGGGCAAGGTTGATTGTGTAATCGTCTATAAGGTCGACCGCCTCAGCCGATCGCTACTGGACTTCGCCAAGATGATGGAAACCTTCGAACGGCACGGAGTCTCGTTCGTTTCCGTTACCCAGCAGTTTAATACCTCCACCTCCATGGGACGACTGGTACTGAACGTCCTGCTGTCATTCGCCCAATTCGAGCGAGAAATCATCTCTGAGCGTACCCGGGATAAGATCGCCGCCTCGCGCCGCAAGGGCAAATGGCTGGGCGGCATGCCACTGCTTGGCTACGACATCGCCGCCGAAGGTTCTCGATTAGTCGTCAACGAGGACGAAGCGCATCGCGTCCGCACCATCTTCAAGCTGTACCTCGAACGCCAATCGCTGCTGGGGGTCACTGAAGAACTTCGGGACCGCGGCTGGACCAATAAACTCTGGACCACCAAAAAGGGCAAGCAACGCGGTGGCAGAGCCTTCGATCGGTGCACCGTTCATAATCTACTAACCAACGTCACCTACCTTGGCAAGATTCGCTACAAGGAAGAAGTCCACGAGGGCGAGCACGACGCGATCGTTGATGTGGACCTGTGGCAGCGCGTGCAGGCCCTGCTAAAACGCAATGGACGCACTGGCGGCGCAGCCGTGCGCAATAAGTACGGCGCTTTGCTAAAGGGGCTGTTGCGCTGTGTACCTTGCGGATGCGCCATGACGGCGACCCATTCGATGCCAAACGGAAAAAAGCGCTACCGCTATTACGTATGTACTTATGCTCAAAAGCGCGGCTGGCACACCTGTCCGTCGAAATCGCTCCCAGCTGGCGAAATTGAGAAGCTGGTCGTGGACCAGATCAAGGCGATCGGGCGAGACCCCACCTTGCTCAGTGAAGTCGTCGCCCAGGCGCGTCGCCAAGGGCAATTGCAAGTCGAGTCGCTTGAGACGGAGCGCCGCGGACTGGAGCGGGAACTGTCACGTTGGAATGCCGAAGTACGGGAGTTGGTCGCGCAGCTGGCGCCCGACGAAAGCAACACGCCGTCGGCCGCCCAACTGGCGAACCTGCAAGAGCGAATCCGCAACGCTGAGCGGCGGAATACTCAGGTTCGTGACGAAATCACGGGGCTCCGTCGCGACATCGTGGACGAGCAGGAGGTCGCGCAGGCCTTGACCGTCTTCGATCCTGTATGGGATGCGTTGACGCCAAAAGAGCAGGTGCGCGTGCTTCAACTGCTAATCGAGCGCGTCGACTACGACGGCTCCACGGGCAACGTATCGATCACCTTCCACCCCAGCGGTATCAAGACCCTGGCCGTTGAATGGGCCGACGTCGACTCGGGAGACGCAGCATGACCCAGCCGATCACCATCGAATGCAACATTCGCTTCGAGCGTTGTGGGCGCGGTAGCCGCAAAACAATCACGACGGATCCAGAGCCGCTGCCGGTGCCTGCTGGTCGAGTACCCCGCGTAGCTCGCTTGATGGCGCTGGCGATCCGTTTCGAAAACCTAATCCAGAGCGGCCAGATCGACGGCTACGCCGAACTCGCCCGGCTCGCCCATGTCTCTCGCGCCCGCATCACCCAGATTATGAATCTGCGGCTCTTGGCGCCCGACATCCAGGAGTCGCTCCTCTTCCTGCCCCGGATCGAAAGCGGCCGTGACAGGCTCCTGATCCGCGATCTGCAGGCGATCGCCCTGGTGCCGGATTGGCGAAAGCAGCGGCGGATGTGGACGCAACTGCTTACAGGGAAGTCACTTATCGATCGCCGGCATCGCGCCTAGCAAAGGTGCCCTTGTGAACCCTTTTAGTCCACGAGCCCGCCAATGAACGGCTGTATCGCTAATATCTTGTCGCCGAATCCGGCACATTAATGGTTGTCCGAGTTCGAGCACCACAAACCCGAACTCGTGCTCCGGAAACGGCTACGTCACAAGTCTGCCAATCAGCAGCCGGACTGGTTTGCCACCATCGTCCTGATGCGCCGGTGAATGGTTTACAATGATTGGCGGAATCCTGCTCATGCATACTTGAACTGCTCTTCAGTAATCAGGAACACACGCTGTTCAATCTATCTTAGATCTTGTCCGTCGTACCATTTGTTCAACCAGAAGTTAGATCGACGAAGACGATTTCAGAAAACCGTACCAACAATGAACGACCAGAACGACAAAATAGTTGAGGTCTCAGCGGGTGATCTTCAACACGCGCGTGATAAATTCAGGTCTTTCATTCAGGACTCTGAAATCCCCAACGAAATGATGAGGATCCGAAGTGATGCCTTGGTTGACCAACTTCGTCAACGTGGAGTACCTCTTGCTGTCGCCGACGCCCTGATCGACGAGCTTGGCGAATTGAGAGTCGCAATGCCAGGAAAACGTAAGGTTCTGGTTAGGAACTTTGTTCCCTTATCTGGGGACACGATGAAGATATTGGAATGGAATGAATATAGTTTTCTCTACTTCACAAAACGTCGCCTCAGGAAATACTTTGAGGCGCCCGCGTCTCCAATGACGCATGACGACAATGCTCACGGTAAACACGAGCGAGTCGAAGCCGATCCCTCAGAAAATACCGTTGCTACAGTCTGGACAAAAAAAGACGGCACGTTGTGCTTTAGCACGACCACAAATGGTGTCCAAGACGGTCAAGTCACATTCGCCCCAACGGTACCGGGGCAATTGACTCTGCAGATACAGCTAATGATGTGTCTGTGCCACAAGTGGCCGAATTCCGCAACGCTGGCGGAACTCATCGAGCAGGTCTACCCAGAGGATGTCGCCAGTTTTCGTCACGACGCAAGTAAGTTTGCCGAGACTCTCCGCAAACTGCGGTCGTTGGTCTCGGACATACGCAGGATGAAACTTGCGAGAGCTGGTTTGAATCGGGATATTCTGCCGTCGCTCAACGTTTCGGCATCCTCAGGCCACAGAATCCAGCTTCAAGTTGCCAAGCTGAATAACCTTGATGACAGGGAACTCGACCAAGCTGACGAACCAGCTGTCTAACCCCATCTGCGCAGATCGATTCTAGCGCAAGTCCTTTCTGCATAAGCATCTACATCGGGTGTTTCTTTCAGGCACACAGGTTCGGCGGGACCTCTAACCTGAGAAACCCTCCCGACTTTCGGGCTGAATCTGCCCCTTGAGAAGGTTCACTCCGCCGAGCCTGCTTCCCAAGGGGCATTTTTTGCGCACTGCGTAGAGAGGATATGAACATGTGTTTGAATTCATTCTCGTCTGTCCCACCAGAAAGGCGAGCATTGTTGCGAGAGATGCAACAGCTGAACTTCGGGCGGATTGAGGGACTCACGATCCAAGCCGGACAGCCCCAACTGGATCCTAATCCCACCGTAACCCGCGAACTTAAATTCGGCGGCGAGAATGACCCGCGTGCGGAACTCGCTGCAGATGACTTTTGCCTCAAGCAGCAAGTCGTCGAGCTGTTTGCGTTCTTCGACGAGTTGCGGAACGGCGTGATCGATGTGCTTGAGATCAAGAACGGATTGCCGTTTCGCATGACCGTCACGGAGGAGGCTGCCTGAGCACTGGGTTAGGCACCCGCTTCGTGACATCTCGTATTTCATTTTTTGTTCACCAGACAATTTGCCGGCCGCGAAGCGGAGGTGATTGTGGGCGACGCCGATCATGGCATCCCTCGCATCGCCTCCGCTTTTTCATTGGCCTGCATACCCATCGCCATTCGTGCCCGCCCATGCGGTCCGCTCCTCACCGGCGAGGAGTACTCAAATGGCGAAAGCCGATTTCAATCCCAGTGACGATCGTTTTACCCATGGCATCATCCGACGCAAGGTCAGGCAGCTGACTGGCTGTGCCGGGTTCACCCGCCAAGATGGCGAGGACCTTGAACAGGAACTCCTCGTCAAAGTCCTGCGAAGTTTGCCGAAGTTCGACCCGGATAAGGCGCATCGCAACAAGTTCATCACCACCGTCGTCGAACGGTACGTGGCGAACATCCTGCGCAACAAGCAGGCTGACAAGCGCGACCACCGGCGGATCTGTTCGCTCAATGTCACCATCGAGGTCACCGAGGAGGGGCCAATCGAGTTGGCTGACACGATCAGCGACCGCGAACTCGACGCTCGACTCGGACGCTCGCGTCTAAGAGACGAAGAGCTTTCAGACCTGGCTCTAGACCTCGCGGACTTTATCGCGAGCTTGCCGGAAAATTGGCAGACGCTGCTGGAACTGCGTCAGTCGCAGACGTTGCAGCAGGCGGCTGATGCAATGGGCGTGCCGCGGACCACGCTGAACTACTGGATACGCCGCATCCGTCAGCGGTGTGAGGACGCCGGGTTGCGCGATTATTTGTAGTTGCATCTTCGTCATCTCGCGTCGGCGCCGGGTAGGTCTACGGATAGGGACCCGGCTACCGACGTGGGAGGCGAGATCATGACACGGAACATTTATCGCTACACATTCACCGAGGCAGTACCGCCGGAAGAGATCGAGGTATCGCTACTACTCGCCGTCTTGGCCACCGAAAGCCTGCACGGGGAATGCCAGGTACGGCTAGACGGCGCACACTACTTCGATTTCTCGAACCGTAGCGGCGTGATTGACGCTGAGTCCCTGGTCGGTCGCGATCTGAACCGGTTATTCACAGGGTTCATTGGCCGCGAGTTTGGTCCGGACGCATTCCAGGTCGAGCGCGTCGCTGAACCTGTGCCCCGAACGCAGGAGGCAGCCGCATGAGCATGCTCGAGAAGGTCCAGCGCGGGCGGGCAGCCAAGCCACCCCGCGTGGTTTGCTATGGCGTCGAGGGAATTGGCAAGTCCACGTTCGGCGCGCAGGCCCCCAATCCAATCTTCATCCAGACCGAAGACGGACTGGACGAAATCGACACCGACAAGTTTCCATTGGCGACCAGTTACGACGAGGTCACCGCGGCGCTGGGGGACCTGCGACGAGAAGAACACGAATACGAGACGGTCGTCATCGATTCGCTCGATTGGCTGGAGCGGCTGGTGTGGGACAAGCTGTGCGTTGAGCATAACGCCACCTCGATCGAGCAGGTCGCGGGCGGTTACAGCAAGGGCTACACGCTGGCACTCACGTTGTGGCGGGAGATCATCGACCATCTCAACGCGCTGCGAAACCAGCGCGGCATGGTGGTGCTGCTCATAGCGCACTCCAAGGTCGAACGGTTCGAGGACCCCGAGTCCTCGTCCTACGACCGCTACTCGCCCCGCCTCCACAAACACGCTGCCGCCTTGGTGGGCGAATGGTGTGATGCCTTGCTGTTTGCCACTCGCAAGATTCGCACCCACAGCGAAGACGCTGGGTTCAATCGCAAACGGACCATCGCACACGCCTTAGGCAAGGGCGGCGGCGACCGCATCTTGCGCTGCGTCGGCGGTCCTTCCTGCGTCGCCAAGAACCGTTACGCGATCACTGAAGAGCTGCCGCTTGAGTGGGCGGCATTCGTTCAGGCAGTGTCCACTAACCAACCAGGAGCCAAACAAGATGGCTGATTTGAATGGCTTTGACGCCAACGAGGTCGAACCGACCAGTAGCTTTGATCCGATTCCTGCTGGCCAGTATGTCGCGGTCATTACTGACAGCCAGATGAAGGCCAACAAGGCGGGCACCGGCAGCCTGCTTCAGCTGACCTTTCAGATCACGGAAGGCGAGTACGCAAACCGCCTGCTGTGGGCGCGACTCAACCTCGACCACCCGAACGCGACTGCCGTGCAGATCGCTCGTGCGGACCTCTCCGCAATCTGTCGGGCGGTGGGAGTACTCGCGCCGCAGGATTCGGTTGAGCTACACAACCTGCCGCTGGTGATTCACGTGCGGGTCAAGAAGCGGGCCGACACGGGCGAGTTGGTGAATGAGATCAAGGGCTACGCCAAGAAGGAAAAAGCCCAGCCTACCCCGGCCGCAGCGCCGGCCACCGACGCGACGCCGCCCTGGAAGCGGTCGTGATGCTCCGGTTTGAACTGCCCTACCCGCCCAGCGTGAACCATTACTGGCGACGCGTTGGCGCGCGGACGCTCATCAGCCGCGGGGGTCGCGCATTCCGTCACTCGGTGTGCTACATCCTCGCGGCCAAGAAGTGTAAGCCGATCGCCGGCCCGCTGGAAGTGACCATCACGGTCTACCCGCCCGATCGCCGTCGACGCGACGTCGACAACGTGCAGAAGGCGTTGCTCGATGCTCTGCAGCACGGCGGGGCGTACGCCGACGACAGCCAGATTGTCCGACTGGCGATCGAGAAGGGTCCGCCCGTGGAGGGCGGCAAGACCATCGTCAGGATCAAAAAGGCTGTGTTGTAAATGCTTACCCTCAGACCGTACCAACAAGATGTTAAGCACGCGGTGTACGAACATCTGCGCACGCGGGAGGACAATCCTTGCGCCGTCGTACCCACGGCGGGCGGTAAGACACCCATCATGGCGTCGATCTGTGAGGATGCCGTTTCGCGATGGAATGGTCGCGTGCTGATCCTCGCGCACGTCAAAGAGCTTCTCGAGCAGACGGCCGACAAACTTCAGCTCGTCTGCCCCGAAGTCAACTTCGGCATCTACTCGGCTGGCCTCAAACGCCGCGACACCACCCATCCAGTGATCATTGCCGGTATCCAGAGCGTTTACAGACGGGCCTGCGAGCTGGACGCCTTCGACCTGGTGATGGTCGACGAAGCCCACCTGATCCCGCTCGAAGGTGATGGGATGTACCGCCAGTTCCTGGCGGACGCCAAGGTGGTCAACCCGAACTTGCGGATCGTGGGATTCACCGCGACCCCCTTCCGGCTCAAGACGGGACCGATCTTTACACCCGACGGTTTTCTCAACCACGTCTGCTACGAGGTCGGCGTGCGCGAGCTGATCCGCGATGGCTTCCTCTGCCCGCTGGTGACGAAAGCTGGGAAGGCCAAGGCGGATACGGCCGGCTTGCATGTCCGTGGCGGCGAGTTCGTGGACGACGAGGTCGAAGACCTCATGGACCAGGACGAACTGGTCGGCGCGGCGTGCGCCGAGATCGTCGAATACTCAAAGCAGCGGAATGCGACGCTGATCTTTGCTTTCGGCGTCCAGCATGGTGAGCATATCGTCGATGTTCTCGAGCGCGAGCATGGCATCGAGTGCGGGTTCGTCTGCGGAGCGACGCCGACCGCTGAGCGCGACGCGACGCTGCAGCGCTTCCGCAGCGGGGAACTGGCTTACCTCTGCAATGTCAACGTGCTCACCACCGGCTTCGACGCGCCGCACATCGACTGCGTAGCGCTCGTGCGTCCGACGATGTCGCCGGGGCTGTACTACCAGATGGTCGGTCGCGGCTTTCGCCTGCACCCCAGCAAGGAAAACTGCCTCGTCCTTGATTTCGGGGAGAACGTGGTTCGCCATGGGCCGGTGGACGATATCCAGATCACGACGATGGTCCGCGGCAACGGGGAGGCGCCGGCGAAGGAGTGCCCCGAGTGCCAGGCGGTGACTGCAGCGGGGTTCGCGACCTGTCCGCAGTGCGGATTCCAGTTCCCGCCGCCCGAACGCCGCAAGCACGAAGCCAAAGCCAGCGAAGCCGGCATCCTCTCAGGTCAGGTGACCGACACCAAGTACGAAGTGCGCGACGTCACCTACCACGTTCATACCAAGCGGGGCGCCGACGATGACGCGCCCAAGACGCTCCGCGTCGATTATCGGCTGGGCCTCGACCATTATCAGTCCGAATGGGTTTGCCTGGAACACGATGGCTACGCGAGGCAAAAGGCAATCGCCTGGTGGCGACAGCGCTCGCCCGACCCGGTGCCTGACTCGATCGAGCGGGCAGTCGAGATCGCCGAGAGCGGTGGACTGGCCGACACGCGCCAGATCACCGTGCGGCCCGTTGCCGGTGAGAAGTACGACCGGATCGTCGGCCATCAGCTGGGCCCGCGTCCCGAGCCGCTACCAGTTAGCTTTTCCGACCACTACGACCCCGCTGAGATTCCATTTTGACAATGGTCCACGCTGCGCTCGATTACCTCCGCTTTGGCCTGTGCCCGCTGCCGGCAATCGCCGACCAGAAGCGGCCTGCGCTCAATGGCTGGAAACAGTACCAGCGCCGGCTGCCGACTGAGCAGCAGGTGCGCACCTGGTTCAGCGAATCGACCGCGCTATGCCTGTTGACGGGCGCCGTGTCGGGCAATCTGGAGATGATCGATTTCGATCACGAGGGCGAGCTGTTTCAGCGCTGGCGTGTGCTGGTGGAGGCAGAATCCCCTGGTCTGGTTGAGCGACTGGTCATCGAGCGTTCCCAGTCGGGCGGTCGCCACGTGGCCTACCGTTGCCAAACGCCAATCCCAGGCAATCGCAAGCTTGCTCAGCGCACGGTTGCGGTCGATAGCGCCGAGCCCGTCGTGATTACCGGCAAGCGTTACGTGCCTCGGCGGGTGGCCGGGCGCTACGAAGTGACCTGCACGCTCATCGAGACCCGTGGCGAAGGCGGGCTCTTTCTGTGCGATCCCACGCCCGGATACGAAACCATGCAGGGAGCGTTGAACGAACTGTCGGCACTCACCGAGTCGGAACGGACCGTTCTTATGGAAGCGGCCTGTGCGCTCAGTGAAACGCTGCCGCCAGTAACGCAGGCACCGACGCAGTTGCTGGGAACGGGCCGCCCTGGCGATGACTTCAACGAGAGGGGCGATGTGCGTGACCTTCTGTGCCGCCATGGTTGGCAGCTGGTCCGAACAGGTGATAACGAATATTGGCGACGGCCGGGTAAGGAGCGGGGCTGGAGCGCGACCCTGCGTGACCGCGTGCTCTATGTGTTTTCATCCAACGCACCGCCATTCGAACCAGATCGAGGTTACAAGCTGTTCTCTGTCTATGCGCTGCTTGAGCACGACGGCGACTTCGCAGCGGCGGCCGCGGCGCTACGCGCGGCCGGATATGGGGGCGAAGACCAGGAGGTCGATCTGTCGCGGCTCGTTTGCAATGGCACCACGCCAGCAGCGCGTTGCGTTCCAGGAGCTGCAGACCCGGGGCCCGTGCCAGCGGAACTGCTCCGCGTGCCAGGATTCATCTCTGATGTGATGGACCATTGCCTCGCGACGGCACCGTACCCCAACGAGGCGCTCGCGTTCTGCGGCGCGGTCGCATTGCAGGCTGTGCTGGCGGGACGCAAGGTCAGGGATCAGGCCGACAACCGCACGAACCTCTATCTGCTGGCACTTGCCTTTTCCTCGGTTGGCAAGGATTGGCCCCGCAAGGTCAACACCCACATCCTCCACCGCGTCGGGCTGGTCCATGCGCTGGGCGAGAAGTTCGCTTCGGGCGAGGGCATCCAGGACGCGCTGTTCCTGACGCCGGCCCTATTGTTTCAGACCGATGAGATCGATGGCCTCTTACAGTCGATCAACAAAGCTCGCGATTCCCGGCACGAGAACATCATGGGCACCCTGCTCACGATGTATTCGGCGGCGAACAGCGTCTACCCAATGCGCCGCAAGGCGGGCAAGGAGGCACCCGGAGTCATCGATCAGCCCTGCCTGGTGGTCTACGGGACGGCGATCCCCACGCATTATTACGAAGCGCTTTCCGAGCGGATGCTCACCAACGGTTTTTTTGCTCGGATGCTGATCGTCGAGAGCGGGCCGCGCAGCGTGGGCCAAGAGCCTGGGATTATTGACCCGCCAGCCAGCGTCATGGAAGTCGCCCGCTGGTGGGCAGAGTTCAATCCCGGGACTGGCAATCTCGACGACTGGCACCCGCAGCCTCGCATCGTCGAAGCGGACGAGGAGGCTCTCTGGCAGCTCGCTGAGGCTCGCCGTACGGCCGAAGCCGAATACGCGAGCGCGGAAGCACGCGGTGATCCGGTGGGCACAACCGTCTGGGGACGCGTCCCAGAGCAGGTTCGCAAGCTTGTGCTGATCTACGCGGTGAGCGTCAGTCATAAATCGCCCCGGATCACCGTCGAAGCGGTGCAATGGGCCATGCAGCTAGTGCTCCATCAGACACGGAGGATGCTGTTCATGGCGGCCGGCCATGTGGCGGACAACCCGTTCCATGCCGACTGTCTCAACCTGCTTCGAAAACTGCGTGAGGCGCCCGAGCGGCAGTTGCCACACAGCGTGCTGCTCAAACGTATGAAGGTGGATGCCAAAACGTTCCAGGAACTAGTGACCACGCTCGAGCAGCAGGGAGACATCGTTACGATCTCCCAAGCAACCGCCGGCCGTCCGCAGCGGTATTACCGCCTGGCGGGTGAAACCAGCGTCGAAGGGTGAAAGAAGTTGACCGCCAGAGACCAACGAGGTGGGTGAAAGATGACAAGAACTGGAGAACAAGCGGTGAAACAAGTAGTCGAAGATGTCGGTCAGTCCACCGGTGAAAGAAGTGAACCAAGCCCAACGGAGACAGCGGCATTGGTAGGCTCCGGCACTTCTTTCTTCTTTCACCCCGTCGCGCGGAATAGATCATTTTTACTACTTCTTTCTTCTTTCACCCACCCCCACGTATACGCTCCCGCGCCCGCGCGAGAGCGCTGGTGTGTAAGAGGGGGGGTGAAAGAGGAAAGAAGTCTTGCCCGTTGCCAGCGACTGGCCGCCCATTCGCCCACGTTGGCGCGTGTCGGTCAGTTTTCACACATTGGGCCAAACACCGGATCCCCGATCCAACACGCGACACGGGGCCACACGGCGTGCGACGTCGCGTTTGCCAAGATGGCTGGGGCGGATTGTCACTTGCCTGGGAACCGTGAAAGGAGGCGTCTGCGGGAATAGCCGCACTCTGCAATAGGTTTTGTTGTGTGTGTCCGAAGTTACCACCAGGAGAAATCTATGTCTGAATGTAAGCCACCACGCCGGGAGTCCGTGCATTTCTGGCTGGATGTCGTCGTACCGACTGCCAAAGGGCTGGAGGCCTTTTTTTGGAGGCTCGCCTGGTTCGTAGTCATTGTTTGCATCCTCTCCTCATTTTTTCCATTTCGCCAAGGAGTTATTCGCCATGAAGATCGAACAGCGGTCCCCGTCGGACGTCACGACGTATCGGAACAACCCGCGCGTCAACGACAGCGCCGTTGAGGCGGTGGCCAAGAGCATCACCGAGTTCGGGTTCCGCCAACCGGTGGTTGTCGACGGCGCGGGAGTGATTGTCGTGGGCCACACCCGCTGGAAGGCGGCCCAACGGTTGGGGCTGGAGACCATTCCCGTGCACGTGGCAGAAGACCTGACCCCAGAGCAAGCGCGTGCGTACCGACTGGCGGATAATCAAACCGCATCCTTGGCCGACTGGGACTTGGAACTACTCCCTGCCGAGCTGTCCGAACTGAAAGACGCCGACTTCGACATGAGCCTGCTGGGATTTAGCGAGGAGGAACTGACGAAGTTCATGGGCGACTCGGTAAGTGATGGTCTTGCCGACCCGAACGAAGTCCCCGAACCTCCCGACAAAGCCACCACTCAACGCGGTGATCTGTGGCTGCTTGGCAATCATCGCCTCCTGTGCGGTGACAGCAGCGTCCAAGCCGATGTCGACCGCCTGCTGGATGGTGCAACCATCCAGCTGGTCAATACCGACCCCCCTTACAACGTGAAGGTTGAACCACGGAGCAACAACGCCATCGCCGCCGGCAACTCCAGTTTCACCCACCACCATCACCAGAACTTCGACCTGAAGCGTCACTCCGCAAAATCCCAACCGACCCAGACAAAACTCCGGCCCAAAGATCGCCCCCTGCACAACGATTTCTTGAGCGACGTCGAGTTCGATCTCTTGCTGGAAGCTTGGTTCGGACAGATCGCGCGGGTGCTCGAGCCGGGCCACGCCTTCTACATCTGGGGTGGCTACGCCAACTGTGGGAACTACCCGCCGGCGTTGGAAGCCGCCGGGCTGTACTTCTCGCAGTCGATCATCTGGGACAAGCAGCATCCGGTGCTGACCCGCAAAGACTTTATGGGCGCGCATGAGTGGTGCTTTTATGGCTGGCGCGAAGGAGCGGCGCACCAGTTTTTTGGACCCCATAACGCCACGGACCTGTGGCACGTCAAGAAGATCAACCCGCAGGCCATGGTCCACCTCACCGAGAAACCGGTCGAACTGGCGGTGCGCGCAATTCAGTATTCTTCCCGCCCAGGAGAGCACGTTCTGGATCTGTTTGGGGGGAGCGGCAGCACGCTGATCGCCTGTGAGCAGACCGACCGTCAAGCGTTCCTGATGGAAATCGACGCGCACTACTGCGATGTCGTTGTCCAGCGCTGGGAGCAGTTTACGGCCAAAAAGGCCTCACGTACTTCCGCCGCTCAATTAGCTTCAGCCGCTGATACTAGAGGAGCCTGATATGTCCCTCTCCCGCACCAGAAAGATTCAACTCGTCCAGCGTCGCGAAAAAATCGCCGAGTTGTACTTGCAAGGGAACACCCAAGTGCAGATCGCCGAGGCGCTGGGAATTCAATAGTCGACCGTTTCCAACGACTTGAAACGGGTGCAAGAGCACTGGCGCGAGTCGGCGGTGCGGGACTTTGACTTGGCGCGCGAGACGGAACTCAAGCGCATTGATCGTGTGGAACGTGAAGCCTGGGCAGCCTGGGAACGTTCTCAGAAACCGGCCCAAACGGCGGTCACTTCCGATGACGCCCACCAGCGTCACTCCAAACGAGTCATGAAGAATCAGAACGGCGACCCCCGTTACCTGGAAGTCGTGCACAAGTGCATCGCCAGTCGTCGCGCCCTGTTGGGTCTCGACGCGCCCACCCGCACGGAGATTAAAACCGATGGCATTCCACTCGACCAGCGACGTGATCGCATCACTACCATCGTTGCTGCCCTATGCGACCGCCGAGCAGTTGCAGATGTTGGAACAGGATCTGGCGGCGCTGAGCCCGGGCAGCTTCGCACAACTGGCGAGTCAGGGACGGTGGCAACCGGCCCGCCACCTCAATTACCTGGACCAGCAGATCCTCAGCTCGATTGAGGAAGCCCGCGCCGGCAAGCTCGAGGGACTGGTGGTCTCGATGCCACCCCAGCATGGCAAGAGCATGCTCTGCAGTCACTATCTGCCCGCCTGGTATCTGGGCACCCACCCCGATCATCGCGTGATTCTCACCAGCTACGAAGCAGACTTCGCCGCCAGCTGGGGACGCAAAGCGCGGGACGTGTTGGAGTCGTATGGCTCGCTATTCGGCGTGCAAGTCAGTCACCAGTCCAGCGCCGCCAACCGCTGGGATATCGAGGGACGGGAAGGCGGCATGACCGCCGCGGGTGTGGGGGGACCGATTACCGGGAAAGGCGCGCATCTGCTGATTGTCGACGATCCGATCAAGAACGACGTGGAGGCCCGCAGCGCGACCTTTCGGCAGCGACAGTGGGAGTGGTGGCAGTCGGTGGCCACCACGCGCTTGCGCCCCGGCGCGCTGATCGTCGTGATTCAAACCCGCTGGCACCGCGACGATCTCACCGGCAGAATTCTGGAGCAGGCCCAGGACAAAGGCCATCGCTGGCGAGTCGTCAAATTCCCAGCGCTGGCCGAAGAGCACGATGTTCTGGGCAGGCAACCGGGCGAGGCTCTGTGGCCGGAAGTGTTTACCCGGGAGCGGCTCGAGCAAGTGCGCGACTCGCACACGCACTACTACTGGTCGGCCATGTATCAACAGAATCCTCACGCCGAAGGCAGCGCTGAGTGGCCCGACTCGTTCTTTACACCTGACATCTGGTTCAACGAATGGCCCACCCACTGGGACTGCAAAATCGTGGCGCTGGACCCCAGCAAGGGAACCGATGCAAAGTTCGGCGATTATTCCGCCTTCGTGATGCTCCTTGTCTCGGCTGGCATTGTCTACGTCGACGCCGATCTGGCGATTCGCAACACCACGATCATCACCGATACGGCGCTAGAGATTCAGCGCCGTTTTCAACCCGACTGGTTCGGCGTGGAAGTCAATCAGTTCCAGGAACTGTTGGCCGGTGATCTTCGTCGACGTAGTACCGAGCTGCGCGTCCCGTTGCCCCTGGTTGCGATCAATAATCGGGTCAACAAGCTGGTGCGCATTCGCCGACTGACACCGCTGTTGAGTCAGGGGCGGCTGCGTTTTAAGGGCGGCTCGCGGGGAGCCAGGCTACTGGTGGAACAGCTGCGCGACTTCCCCAACGGCGACCATGACGATGGACCCGACGCGCTGGAGATGGCCACGCGCCTGGCTGGTCAATTACTCCACGACCGCTTCCAGCCACGATCCGATGAGGTGGTCGTCCCAGTCTAACCAGTTCGCCCACTTGCATCTGATTGGACCCAACATGCGCGAAATGGGTCCGAACTCGCTTGTAATCCCGCACCCGTCGAGGTAACTCACTGTGCCTGGAGACCTTCAAGCCGACCTGGCCCAACTTCCCTGCGAGGTAAGTCTGGAAATGCCCACGTATGCACGACCTCAGGCCGATGCCACCAAGATCCTCACCCGTCGCGAACTGGGCCACGTGTTGGCCGAGTTACGGCGCAAGGCGCCGCGTTCGAAGAATACTTGGCTCAACCTGGTGGTGTTTCGACTGGCCATCTGTTGCGGCCTGCGGGCCAGTGAAATTGCCCAGTTGCGGATGGAGGACCTGTTTGTCGAGCTGCCACGGCCCCATCTGAAAATTCGGGCCAGCGCTGCCAAGGGCGGCAAACCGCGGACGGTTCCCCTGTGGTGGGACGCTGGCGGATCTCACTGCCTGGCGCGCGGATCGTCTGCGGCGCGGAGCACAGTCCGATTCACCGCTGGTCTGTTCTTGGCAGGTGGGCCGCGAGGAGATCGTGTTCTCGCGTCACACGCTGCGCAAGCGCTATCGCACTGCGTGTCGCGTGCTTGGTCCCGATCGCCTCAAATCCTTGACCATTCATCATGGTCGGCACACGTATATTAGTCATGCGCTAGCCGGTGGGCGCACCTTGGCCGAAGTCCGCGACGCCGCCGGCCACTCCAACGTCAGCATCACCAGCGGCTACCTGCACGTGGCGGTCGAGGAAGAAGGCGTGGGGAGTCTGTTTGGGTAACGGCCTGCCGTGGGAAACGGCGGCTATGAGTTGGCTGCAACTTCGTCGGCGGACCACTCTCAACCCGCTACTGTGGCGGTGGGGTAGGTGTCGCTTCGTGGCCAGAACGGCCCTGTCATACCGGTTCTTTGCCAATCGTTGTGTCATGCGCAACTCGCAGAGGACGATGAAGCCTGACGCAGATACACACTCGACGATTCCAAGCTCGGTAAGTACCTTTGCTGGTGGAATCGAGGTGCAGAAAAACGAGGTCGGGTATTCTCACCTACGGTACGAACGGAAACTCCCGAGCTGCGGCGTAACTGCATGCTGAGTTTCACTCCTTTGGCGGTTGGTGCACTACGATTTCACGGTCTGCCGACGCGTCGAAAACCCGATAGGCATGCGACTCCTACGGCTACCAGCACCGCCGTCGTCGGCTCAGGGATAACGAAGTCTGCCGGGATGACCGAGTCCGATACCACCACGTAGCGATAAACGCCGGCCATCGTTTGAAACGGGTCCGCTGCAATGATTAGCCTGAACGTCGGAGCAGTGCCTCGCGGACGGACTAGATCTACTACGCTGCTTGGATCGGCCGGTTTCGGCTCCCCCGGCCTCCAAAATCTGTACTCAACAGTATTCTGAAGATAGTCAGCCTGTAACAGGATGTCTTCCTCTAGCGGCCTTAGTGACGACTCCCTGATGAAAGAGTCAGTGGGGCCGTTAATACGTCCTACTTCGTTGACGCCCCGAAGACTTCCTGCAGGGGTAGGATCGAGACCGATGCGTCCAGGAGAAAGCAACCGGAACTTCGCACGGACAGATAAGTTATCGCCGGGTACGGTCGGCAAACCTACCGGATTAACGCGAAAGCCCGCGACTAATTCACCACCGGTTTGCTCCATGTACAGATTGCCATCGCGAATGTCTAAGACTCGACTCTGGCCAGAGGGACTGACCACACTCCATTCGAACGGCCTCCCATCAAAAATATCCCCGTCCTCGAAGTCGTCGATGATGAGAAAGCTTGCAGATGCACCTTGTAGCGGTATCAGAATCGCCGTGAAGATAACCAGTCGCAAGGAAGTCTGAAACATAGCGATAATTTTCCTAGGAGTGTTCTATTCTGTGGATGAAGAGCCGTTGGAATGGAGGCCCAGTCTGATGCTAGTCACAACACAATGAGGTTGTATTCCAACGTCCCTGTCGAAATGGCAACAGGCACACGACGGATGTCGCAGCGATCATCAGAGTCGTCGGCTCAGGGATAACGAAGTCTGCCGGGATGACCGAGTCCGATAAGACCACGTACCGGTAGATACCAGCCATCGTCGTAAACTCGTCGGCGGCGATGACTGTGTTGAATTGCGGCGCAAATCCCCGAGCTGCACCCAGGTTGTCTAGTGTAAGCGATGGCTCTACAGGTTGAGGCTGGGAAGGGCTCCAGAATCTAAACTCCGCAGTGTCATTAACTAAATCCACTTGCAATAGAATATCCTCCTCCAATGGTCGAAGGGAGGTCTGTCCGAGAGTGATGTCCAGACTGCCGTTGAGGCGGCCGGTATCGGATATACCTACCAGCGCGGGAACACCGCCTCGGCTAACCTGAACGCCAATCCGACCCGGTGAGAGCAGTCGGACTCTCGTGCGAGCGGAGAGTACATCACCGGGCGCGAAAGGAGCACCAATTGCTTGGACACGAAATCCGCCAACTATATTACCGCCGGTTTGCTCTAGATACAGACTGCCATCACGACTGTCTAGGACTCGACTTTGGCCACCTGCACTGAACACACTCCATTCGAGCGGCCTCCCATCGAAAATATCGCCGTCCTCGAAGTTGTCGATGATGAGGAAGCTTGCGGATGCATCTTGTAGCGGTATCAGAAGTACTGTGAAGACGACGAGTCGCAAGGGAGTCTGAAACATAACGCAAATATTCCTAGGTGTGTTTCATTCTGTGGATGAAGAGCCGCTGGAATGGAGGCCCAGTCTGATGCTAGTCACAACATAATGAGGTCGTGCTCCATTGTCCCCGTCGAAATGGTAACAGGCACACGACGGCTGTCGCAGCGATCATCAGAGTCGTCGGCTCAGGGATAACGAAATCTGCCGGGATGACCGAGTCCGATAAGACCACGTACCGGTAGATACCAGCCATCGTCGTAAATTCGTCGGCACCAATGACTGTAATAAATCGCGGCAAAGTTCCTCTCGCCCTACCGAGATTATCGATAGTGACCAACGGCTCGGCAGGTTTAGCCTCGGAAGGGCTCCAGAATCTGAACTCGGCGGTGTCTTCAATCAAATCCACCTGAATCAGAACGTCTTCTTCCAACGGACGATATGGTGTCTGTCCGAGAGTAACGTCGTTGCCACCGTTAATGCGTCCGGTATCGGAAATACCCGCAAGCGCGTCCAGGCCGCCTCGGCCAACTTGAACGCCAATCCTTCCCGGCGAGAGCAATCGGACTCTCGTTCGCGCGGAGAGAACATCGTCGACTGCGAAGGGAGCACCAAATGCCGCGACACGGAAGCCCTGAACTAGCTCGCCGCCGGTCTGCTCCATGTACAGACTGCCATCGCGGGAGTCTAATTCTCGACTCTGGCCAGCTGGGTTAATCACGCGCCATTCCAGTGGGTCCCCATCGAAAATATCCCCGTCCTCGAAGTTGTCGATGATGAGAAAGCTTGCGGATGCAGTTGGTAGCTGTGTCAACAAGGCTGTAAGAACGACCATGCAGAATGGAATGCGTGACATAAGTTTGATTCTCCGAGAATTGCTACAGTTGACCTATGGGCAGCAACTATCTTACCTTCACTTCTAACGCATTCAGCGACGACCTTGGGTCATTCCGATTGCGAGTGAGCAAAGCATTAGCACCGCAGTGGTCGGCTCTGGTACCAACGTAAGTTTCAGTGTGGCCGACTGAGAAAAGTAGTCCTCAGTTCGCGAAGCAAAGGGCTCATCCACAAGCACTTCGTTCAACATAAAGTCAAATGCGGAGCCGTCTGAGAGTATGCCAGACAGCAATGCGCCTCCCCGGTCGTTGACGACGACGCTGTCGCCAGGCTCAAGAAGTCCATCAATGGCCTCACCATCGATAAGGAATTCTGTGCCGACAAGCTCGATGTTCGCCCCTTGGTTCGCGTAGAAATAGCCGTCGAATTCGCCTCCGGATGCGATGAAATTGCCAGTAAAGCTGATCACACCATTAGAAAACGTACCGCCGGAGACCCTCGAGGTAGCGCCAGTCGCATAAAGCAAACTTAAAGTCCCTCCCGTAATTGTCGCATCCGCCCCAAACACACCTAAAGATGACAGCAAACCGCCGTTCACAACGACTCGGCTGCCTCGTTGCGCCGCGACGGAGGCGTCACGACGGCCGACGCCCTCGTCGAGATCCTCATCGCGTAGCCCCATGAAAGAACCGCCATTGATGTGAACATCGCTGCCTGCCTGAGCCTCCAGAAGGCTCCCCTCTGGAAATAGTCCCGCAGAGATATTTGCGTCGCCGCTAATGCTTGAAGTTCTAGAAAAGATGCCTCCCGAGATGTTCAAGATGCTGTCCGCGCGACTGCTAAACCCACCCAGCAAGTTCCCGTCGCTGAAGTTCACGGTGGATCCTTCGAATGCCAGGAAATCATCTGCCAAACCACCGCTCATATTCAACACGGCTCCCGCATAAACGTCGAGAAATGGTGCCTCACCACCGAAGATGTTCAGTTCGACGTTCTGGCTTGTGCCATCGGGCGATCCCACCTGAAAGACCGAGGCGGAGTCACCTGTAAGCACTCCACCATCCATCAAGTTGAGCTGTGTATCCGAATCAATCGACTCGGGCGCGACCTCGGGCGGCACGTTGATCACGGTCGTGAACTGGCCGTTGGATTCTTGTGCGGAGAAAACCGCGACTAGAATCAAAATTGATTTGAGCGCATGCATTGGCACCTTCCTCGATAACTCGTGTTTGTGACATCATGGTTAGCTGGCATATCCCGGCATGGCGATTCGTTAGACCAATAGTTCTCTTCGCGAAGAATCGGCATTCTGAGATCTTATGAAACTATGTCTTTTATCTTTACCTATCAGCAGAATTCCGACGCTTACCTACCCTCGAACGAGTTGCCGAGTCAATCGAAAATCGCAACCGAGTCAGTACGCGTCGACCAGGGCTGTACGAGATTTCGCCTGACCATAGCTGCGACCAGTGCCGCCGATGCCAACGAAACGCTGCTGGGCTCCGGGATTAGTGTAATACGCAGGGTCGCATTCGGATCAATGAACTCTTGCCTTAGTCGCAATCGGAAATCAGTGTCATCGGCGAGGGATCCCGTAAGTCCAGCACCGCCACGCGATTCCAGGATTACAGTGTCGCCAGGGCTGTCGAGCCCGGGAATCGGCAATCCGTCAAGTAAGAAATGCGTCCCAACTACCTCGAGCTCACTACGACCAGAAATATTGAAATCTGCACGGCCGGAATTACCCACCCGGCCGCCGGAGAGTAACATACTGCTTCTACCAAAGAGTTGAACAGTTCCGACCTCGCCGCTCTTCATGACAATCCGACTATCGAACGTCGTCAATAGATCGATCGAGCCCCCTGCAATATCGATCTGGCTTTCAGAGGAAGCGGACAAATCTTCAATCGATCCTCCCGAAATGTTGAGCTCACTGTCTGCGGCGCCGATCGACACTGCCTCGCCGCCGAGCAAACTTACGGTCGCACCCACGGCCGTGAATGGGCCAGGGAGTTTGCCACCCTCGACAACGGTGATCTGCTGTCCCGACCGGACCCCATGAGGGGCCGCATCGGTATCGACGAAGATTGAATTCGTATCAATGGGAGGCACCGGCACATACTGAAATTCGACGGCACCGGAGTGCCGCACAATGAATGGGAGCCCATCATCGAAGACGCCCGTTATCGTGCCGGCCGTGAAGAGCGATGACTCAACGGGAGGCGTCCCGTCCAGAAGAAAGTCGTTGCCGATGAGCGTGAGCACGTTGTCACTAGTCGCTACTTGCCCGAAGGCTCCTCCAGAGAGTGTCACGTTGGTCGCTTCCTGAAAGGCAAACGGTCCCGGAAATATCCCCCCGGAAATATTAACGGTACTTCCCGGCTGCGCGGTGCCTCCAGCTTGGGAGATTGTACCTCCCGAAATGTTCACCGTGGCTCCTTCGTAAGCGATAAAATCTCCTATAGTGCCCCCCGACATATTTAGCGTAGCGCCAGCGTAAACATCAAGTAAGCCCGCGTCACCACCCGAGATGTTCAGTTCGACATTCTGGCTTGTACCATCGGGCGATCCGGCCTGAACGAGGCCTGGAAGCACCCCACCATCCATCAGGTTGAGCTGCGTGCCCGAACCAATCGACTCGGGCGCCACATCGGGGGGGACGTTGATCACGGTCGTGAACCGGCCGTTGGATTCTTGTGCGGAGATGAACACGACTAGAAGCACAAGTGATTTCGGAAGACTCATTAGCAGTTTCCTAGCTTTCTCGGCTGAGACGACTGAACGATTATGCAGCAACATGTATTGGCACTGAAGCGAATGTACCGGGGGCACGTCGTCGAAGCAAGAAAAATGGAAGCGTCAGACAGTTCCTTCGTCCATTTGGTGTTGCTTGCTTAGAAACCTGTCTCGATGTCCGCGCAAGTTAAGTGGCCCGACGCGGATATGTCGGCATGGGGAAGCTTACCCGGGTGTCCTCCTCAGTCGCGGGGCGCAACGGCCCCGCTTGAGGGGAAACATCGGACTCTGTTGTTACAACCGAGTTGCCGTGGAAAAATGTCAGACTTTTCTCGTTAAAACTGTAACTCTTGTCCAATCCTAGACTTACACACTGCGCTTGCACACGACGGCAATTCAAAGAAAATGGCTCGTACAACTAAGCCCGTCCGGAGTAGCCATGGTTGAGTTCGACGAATTTGCATTTACTCAGCTTCTGCAAAGTGCGCAGCAGGGTGACGATTCGGCCGAAGCTCAACTCTTCGAACTAATCGATGAAGAACTACGTAGTATCGCGGGCCGCATGACGAGCGATGGTCGCTATGCTCGAGCCACATCGCTGGTAAACGATGCCTACGTCTATCTGTTTGAGCGGATCAAACACAAGCAGAATCTCGACTTACGCAATAGGCGATACTTCTTCAAGTCCGTCGCGTCAAGGATGCGAAACATCTTGCTTGATCGCATTAAGAAACGCCGCCCTGGCCCTTGGGATGAGAGCTTGGATTGCTTTCTCAAGGATTTCCGTGAGTCGACCGCTTGGGAATATGAGGCGATGTACGACGCCCTTGGTGAGTTCCTTGCGTCAGAGTGTCCGAGGATGCGGCGACGACATCAACTCATCGACCTGCATTTCTTCGGGGGGATGACCTACGCTTCAGCGGCGGAAGAGTTAGGGATCAGCAGGTCACAATACCAACTCGACCGAGACCGTGCTCTCGCCGAACTTCAGTTGGCCGTCACGTCGAGAGAACCATGACGAGCGATCGGCGCGACTCTCGGATCAACGAGCTCTTCGGCCAGGCTCGAGTCTTGGGACAAGACGACCAACTGCGTTTCCTTGACGACCAGTGCGTTAGCGGGGAAGAGTCGATCCGCCAGGAAGTCGAACGGCTATTGAGCGCGTATCGCGATGCACCCACGAGCGATTTCAAGAACCCCCTACTGCCAAGTTCGTCGTTGGCCCGCGGCTTTGACGCTGTGTTCAACGATCCCTACCTCGGTCAGACACTTGGACCCTATCGGCTGAAGAAGCACATCGCAACGGGCGGCTTCGGTATCATCTATCTGGCGGTTCGCGAAGCAGATTTTCAGCAAAAAGTGGCGGTGAAGATTCTCCGCTCTGAGCAACACGATCGTGAGCAGTTACTGCGGCGCTTTGAACTTGAACGGCAACTGCTCGCGGATCTAGAGCACGAGTACATCGCCCACTTGATTTCCGGCGGAGAGACACCCGCCGGCGATCCGTATTTCGTGATGGAGTACGTGGAAGGTGAGCCGATCACCGAATACTGCGACAACAACCGACTTACGATCGACCAGCGGCTCGAATTGTTTGACAAGGTTTGTGCAGCGGTGACCCACGCCCACCAGTACGGCGTCATTCATCGCGACCTGAAACCGAGCAATATTCTCGTCAGCACTTCCGGAGTTCCGAAGCTACTCGATTTTGGTATCGCCAAATTGTTCGACCCCATCCTGCAGAAACGGATGCTCTCGATCACGCAGACAGCGGGCGTCACGCCCATGACCCCTCTCTACGCGAGTCCAGAACAGGTTCGATCGGAGCGGGTTTCTACCGCGACAGACGTATATTCGTTGGGTGTCATGCTATACGAGATCGTAAGCGGAAAAAATCCACACGCGATTACCAGTACCTCCGCCGAGGAGGTCCGCAAAGCTATTTGTGATCGTCAGCCGACTCCGCCGAGTACTGCGCTGAGCCAGTTTCCGGAACCAACGGCGGAAGTGCCCACGAACGACGTTATAGATCCTCACGAAATCAGCCAACGTCGAAAGACGGATAGGCGCAGGTTGCAGAGGCATCTCTCAGGCGATCTCGACAATATCATATTGATGGCATTGCGTAAGGAACCGGAACGGCGTTATGCGTCCGCATCCGAGTTGCGAGATGATATTCGTCGTTATCGAAACGGTGAGCCGGTTCGAGCACGGAAGAACACCCTGCTCTATACGACCAAGCGATTGATGAGTCGACACTACGTCGCCACTGCGGCATGTGGTGTTGCGCTGTTAGCGCTGATAGCAGGTTCAACTATCGCGACCCTCGGCTGGATGAACGCCAGTGCGGCAAACCTGCGTGCGGAGGAAGCGGCCTCACGTTGGAAATTGCAACTAGCGATTCGACAGTGGGAGCGTGGCGAGTTTCTCAAGCTCGAAGAAACCTTGAATGATGATTTTGGAATCGCAGGAAAATCAAACTCTGCATGGGAGAATCGCTATTTCCAACATCTAGTGCGTGACCTGCCAGACACGTTGGATGTGGGCAAACAAATCACCGGCATGGACTATCATTCGGAAACGAACCGAATGTGCCTGGGGCACCTTGATGGCACGATAACGATTTGGCAGCGGGAGCCAAACTGGCGGATGGAAAAGGAATGGCAGGCCCATCCGGGCGAGGTACTTGATGTCGCCTGGCGCCCGGACGCGCAGATTATTTCCAGCGCCGGCCGAGACGAGCTTATCAAACTCTGGAAGGCTGACACAGGCGCTCTGATCGCCGAGAACGAACTCCGAGTGAAACGATTTCCGATGGATCCTTCAACTCACGAGGTGTTCCTCAGCTATCGCCGAATTGCCTGGCATCCTCAAGGAGATCGATTTGCCGTTCCCTCGAATACTAGGGTAACCATATTCTCTGGCGAAAACTGTGAGCGAATTTCCGACGTCGATTTCGATTGCCCAGATGCAACAGACGCGGCATGGAGCCCAAGCGGAGACCGTTTGGCGGTTGGTGGGTTGCTGGAGGTTCCGGCCGAGGAATCATTCGTCGTAGAGAAGAATATTGAGACTGGTGAGACCCGCCGAGTGCAGATCCCCGGCCGTACGATGTCGCTTGACTGGACCGACAGCGAGGACAAGGTCGTCGTAGGAATTGCGGACTTTCCTGGCCTCAAAGGACGCCTCGGTGTCTGCGATTTTTCAAGCGGCGAGTTTCGCAGGATCTCCTCGGCAAGCAACGACTGGACAGAAGTAGATTGGGGGTCCGGCGAAATGGGAGTGGCTTTTGGTGGTGCGGATGGATTCATACGCAGCACGACATTCGATCTAGACTCAGGCGAGCAGAAATGGCAACTCCATCAGGGGTCAATTGAGAAAGTCGTATGGGATCCGCATCGACGCCAAATCATTTCCGCAGACGCCACCGGGGTAGTAAGGTGTACCGACCCTCGAAGCATCACCGACAGTACGATCGTCCAAGGATTCGGCCGGATTGCCTGGTCGCCCGATTCGAAGCTCTTCGCAGCAACTGCCAGATCGACGGGAAACGACGGCGAGACACGCGTGCATCTTTTCGACGCATTTTCTGGCGAGGTCGTGCAAAAACTTGAACCTATCCCTTACGGTTGGATCAGTTCGTTGGCTTGGCAACGGCAAGATAGCTATATCCTGGGGGCGATCGTCGATGGGAGAATTATCCGTTGGCGACGTGACGACGGAAAGGTTGAGGAAGTGTTGTCGGCAAAGAGTCCGTATTGTGTCGCCACAGATCCTACGGGCGGTCTTTTCGCGTTCGCCGACGAGTCTGACGTAGTTATTCGCTCATTTGAGGCTGAGGGAGCGGAAGAGAGGTTTTCGCTCGGCACCGATGAGTGGATCGCCGGAATCTGTTGGAGTCACACGGGCCAGTTTATTGCCACCATGTGTGATTCCCATCGCCTCAAAGTTTGGGAAGTCGGTCGTTATAGCAAAGAGGTACTCAACACGCACGTGCACTCAATCGAGAGCGGAGGATTCGGACAGCTTCCGTTAGCGTGGCATCCAAACAAAAACCAACTTGCGACTGTCGATGGTCTAGGTCGATTAGCCATTTGGAGTATCGATAAGAAAGTATGTGAACAACTGATCGTGGCTAGTGGCCACACGGGCCCCGTATGGTGTGTCGCTTGGAGTCCCGACGGTGAACGAATCGCGACCGGGGGTATCGACGCGCAGGTCATCCTGTGGAACGCAAGCAATCTCCGCAAGGTCTTGCACTTCGATCAGGAGACAGCGGTCGGCGTCGTCTCTTGGAGTCCCGACGGGAGATTTCTAGTTTCTGAGGGTGGCCACGAAGACGGTCGATTTGAATTGCGCTACGCACCGTGATTGGCAGTCGTTATCAAACTAGTTGGCCAACGCGTATCGTGTCTATCGCTAACGCATCATGATGGGGTAGCTGGTCAGGTGATGAGATCTACAAGAGCAACCTTGCAAGCAGCTCGATGCTGGGAGCTAGGCTCTTATTACTAGTAGTCCCCACAGACGGGCACACGACCCAACCCAAATCAGGGGCGACGATAAGAGTATCGTCCTAATCTGCACCTCCCTCGGTGAATTACACTATGCTACTCGATCGCCAATCGTCCAGCATTCGCTGGTGTTGACGTGCGAATAGTCGGACAGCCATTCATGTAGCTGCAATCATCTTGATACAGCGATTCTTGGAGGTCTCCTCGACTAACGGCCCTGAGATTTAGCAGTCATCACTGTCCGAAGGTGCTACGGTCAGAAGTCTAAACGATACTGGGTCGAAACTGCCCATTGAGCTGCCATACTCAAGCACCTTGAAGTGGCTTGCAAAGCTTCCGCGAAACTACCCGGCCTTAACTTTGCCCAGGCTGCCATGGGGTGTTTTTTTCGCGGCATGCGGCCCTTACGAACGTCGAACCCGCAAACCCAGCGGCCAACTTGACTTGCGTCTCAGGATAAAGAGAGCATTTTCACGAAGAGTGTCCCTTTTGGGGAGCTTTTCTGGTTTCTACGAAACCGACCAGCACACCAGTTAACGCCCGGCGCCCATGTCTGTCGGGTTTTTTGGGCGATCGGCTGTGTGGCACCGCGCTCTCTGTTTCCAGAGAGAGCATTCGGGGTGCGAAAGGAACCCTCAAGGTTGCAACCGCACCCCAAGATATATGGCCGAAAATCTCGGAATCCCTGATTAACTGACCCCGAAAGTTAACACGCTGGTTGCTTTCGGTGTGCGAAAGCAACGCGACGAAATCATCAGAATCGTGTCAGGTTTGCTGGTACGTCACGGCCGCGATGCGGCACCCCGCGCAGAAGAACGCGTAGTAGACTCCTTCCTCTGAGAGCGGCCCATTGTCGTGTTGAGCCAGAAACGTCATGTAACGTCCGCAATCGATGCATCGCGGGAACTCGGCGTCCTGGAGCCACATGGGAATTCCACCCAGCGTCGATGCATCACTGAAATCATACGGTTCCGCGTAGGCGAACGGTGGAAGGAGTGACGTTTCGAGAGCGCGGTAGCAAGGTTCGGGGCTGTCTCCATCTGCGTAGGCGAACTCACTTTGCTCGACTGGTGAAAGCCATTCAAAGCTGTTGTCGGGGAAATATCGAGTGAACACCGTTCCGTAGCAGGAACAGTGCAGGCAGCACAAAACTCGTCTCGGGGCCTCAGCCAACGCGCCCGCAAAGCGGCCTTCATCTGCTTTCGCGAAGTCGAACAACAAGCCTTGGGGGCCACCGCACGAAGGACAACTGGCGCCAAGCGTTGTTGGGCAGGTGACATTCGCAGTCGCCGCATCAGTTGGAGCAGCCAGTCGATAGCATTCCAAGGAGACCAAGTCGCAACGACTGCCAGCCTCGTCAAGGCACCACCCAGCCGACGGTAGATACTCCTCGGGTGGCACGTGCAGAGATGCGGCCCATCGCGGTGGATCGTGCGACCAAGTTCGGAATGCCTCAGTGGCGGTCTCTGACCGTGTCCAGGCAAGTGCCAAGAGAAGATGATTGAGCGCCAATTGGTCGGGCCCTTGTTCGATCAGATCCACCAAACGACTGGCCACTGATTCACTTGCGTCACGGTACAAGCTCGAAGGCCAGAATACGTTTCTCACAATCAGGCTATTGCAGATTGCCCCGCTCAGGCCATCTTCGCGATAGCAAGACAGACGTTGGAGAATTCGGGTTCCAACCTCCCCAAGTGACTTGTCCTCGGAATCTACGCACCGCATTGCCTCAGTTCCAAGTCGCTCTGCTTGCACCTCACCGAGTTGACGGAACTGAAGCAGCAATTCCTCGTCGCTTGCCCTTGGAAGACGATTGCACAGGTCCGCTAGACTGAGAATCGCATCTTGAGTATCGCCATCCAAGCCCGAGAAGAAGAACCGGCCAACCGCCAAGGCTTCCCGCAGTCTGCTAATTTGGCCTTCGGCCTCGCGCATCCGGCGCGCAGAAAATCCGCCTCGGTTTTCTTCGAGAACCATCATTGGCGGAACGATGCCGCGCTGCCTTCCTGGGACGATCAACCCGTAGCGGAGCAGGAAACTGTCATCCTCGGAATATCCGGAGTCCGCCGAATATCGTTGCAATGATTCCACGAATTCGGACACGCCTGGATCGTCATTGGAAGGTACCCATTTGTTTTCTACTGCGTGAGCAACAGCAGTCAGATTCCCGCTGTAGGACCGAAGTTTGTCGGCCGCGTGCATTTCAAGCAGACGAGTGACGGGATCGTTGGCGTGTGTGTCCATGGGCGTCGAAGGCGTTCGATGGATGGCTTCACATGGTGGTGGGCACTGGTGGGCAAACCTTTCCGTTCGTCATCCTACCGCTGCGACGGGTAGGTTAACAGATAGCTGCTGTTAACCATTCTGTTCTCGCCAGACATCGCGCCAGTCGCCAAGCGTAGGTCGTTGTGGGCAACTCCAATTTAGGAGCTACCGATGCGACCCGTCGACGACCCAACTCCTCTCACCGCCGACGAGCGCCGTGAAGAAGTGGCCAGCATCCTGGCCGCTGGCGGCCTCCGTCTCCATGCGCGGGCGGCGCTATCGCTGGCAGGCGCGCCGGAAAAGTCTCCGGAACTTACTTCTCAACGCCTTGAGGTTTCCGAGACTCTACACCAGGAGCTACACATGGCGCTGAATATCGCCAAGGAGGTCACTGCCTCGGGCGGATGACCGTCCGCGAATTGCGTACGCGCTCTGCCGAAGTGTTCGGTGAGCAGACGAAGGCCGGCAAAAAGCCCTGGCTCATCAAGAGGATTGCCTGGCGGCTACTCTGCACCGGTGGCGACTTAAGGGCGTGAAAGGGCAGCGCCTGGAAACCTTTCTGGTTGGCGGTCGCCGCAAGACCTCTGTCGAGGCGGTACTGCGGTTCGTCGACCGCGTGACCGCTGCTGCAGACGATCCCAGGCAATCACTGAGGCCAACCTGTCGGCAGCGACAAGCTGCGATCAAGCGTGCCGAGCGTGAACTCGGCCGGGAGGGTATCTGATGAATGCCCTGCCTGATGCGCTGCAAGCCGAGTGTCACTCACCACTTTCGCGGGGGCGCCCGCGATGACAACAACGACTACCAACGGAGTTGCACATCGCATCCTTCATGAACGGCACCGCCAGGAACTCTACGGCAGCGGACTCACTGACGAGACGATCGAACAGTCTGGCATCTACACCGAAACCGATCACGGGACCCTTGCTCGCTACGCCAATTACAAGAGTTGGTCAACGAACTATGGTCCGGCGCTGGTCTTTCCGTTCTACGATGAGCATGGCGAGATCGTTACCCGTCGATTAAAGTCCTCCAGTCCGCCCAAACGAGACGGCAAGTCCCGTAAGTACCTCACGCCCAAGGGCGAACCAAACCACGCTTACATTCCACGCGAAGCATGGCGGGCTATCAATGACCTGGGCGATCGACTGATTATCACTGAAGGCGAGAAGAAAGCACTCTCGGCAACACAGCATGGGTTTGCGTGTATTGGTGCGACCGGCGTAGATGCGTGGCATCGCAAGCAGTCGTTCGAGATGCTACCGGAGCTGGAGCGGATCGATTGGAGCAACCGCGAAGTCTACGTTGCGTTTGATTCCGATGTCGTCGATAACCCCAACGTGTTGCGAGCTGAGAGACAACTGGCCGCGGCACTGCAGTCACGTGGTGCCCAGCTCAAGATTGTTCGGCTGTCTGCTAGCGGCGACGATAAGGTGGGATTGGACGATTTTCTCGTAGCCAATGGCCCTGGCGCATTCGAGCAGTTGATCGACCAAGCGGAGGATCCCGACCCGCCCGAAGCTGGGGAACAGAAGCAAAACGCCAAATACTGCGACCCGGCCATTGAGGCAGATCATATTTTGAAGGCCAGCGTCCAAAGCGGCGCTGTGACGTTGTGTTACTGGCGTGGCAGTTGGTGCGATGGAGCAGAGGTTGCTGGCGGGAGCTTGGTAGCGAAGAAACACGCAGCGTGGTCGTCAATTCGATGAACCACCGCTGGATGGGTGTGAAGTCACGCATCGTGAGTGATGTTGTCGAACAGATTCGAGCGAAGGTCATGTTGCCGAGCCACGTCGAGCCACCCACTTGGCGGTGCCAGCCCCCACAAAGCTTCAAGGCAGAGGAGTGTATCGCAGTCAAGAACCAAATCGTTCACCTACCGTCGATTGCGGCGCAGAAGCCGGTCTACAGCTGCCAGGCGACTCCTTCCTTCTTCACCACCAACGCGTGCAATTTCGAATTCGATCTCGACGCGCCGCCGCCGGCGAATTGGATCAAGTTCCTCGATACGTTGTGGGGCGACGATCAGCAGAGCATTCAATCGCTACAGGAGTGGTTCGGGTACTTGCTGACCGCTGATACTCGCGAGCAGAAGATGCTGATGATCATCGGTCCGAAGCGTAGCGGCAAAGGGACAATTGCGCGGGTACTGGGCGAGCTAATTGGCAAGACGAACCTTGCCGCGCCGACTTTGGGTAGCCTGACCACCAAATTCGGCTTGCAGCCACTGGCGAGCAAGAACGTCGCGATTATCAGTGATGCACGACTATCTGGCCGTGCGGATCAAGCCGTCGCCGTCGAGCGACTCTTATGAGCAGAGCATTAGCACCGCAGCGGTCGGCTCTGGTACCAACGTAAGTTTCAGTGTGGCCGACTGAGAAAAGTAGTCCTCAGTTCGCGAAGCAAAGGGCTCATCCACAAGCACGTCGTTTAACGTAAAGTCAAATGCGGAGCCGTCTGAGAGTATGCCAGACAGCAATGCGCCGCCACGGACAGTACCTCGATGCCACCACGCTTGAGCATCTGCATCATCAATGACGTACCAGATCGGGGTAAACCTGAGACCAAAATGATGTCCTGCATGTTTGGAAATCCGAAACTGATTTAAGAATGTAAGTACACGATGCGATACAAGCTCGTAGGCTACTGATAGCCTCGTCGTACGGCAAGTAGACTCAGTTCGAAAACATCGACGCGCAGACAGAAATTACGGAATTGGGGCGCGATGCGCTCTTCCTACGCGTTTCGCCTAATCAGGACATTTCAACCGTTACTTAATGAAACAGTTTAAGTCGAGCCATGTGGTCAGAAAAAGTGTACGTGTCTAAGACGCTGAGTGTCGAGTTGCACTGATAGTCGCAACGTCCATCAGGGCATTTTGGCTTCGTCGCTAAGTACAGAGGTCTAAACGCCCGCGAGCGGAAACTGCGGATAAGCGGAGCAGCGGTCTGGCCACCGCTGTCACTTAGTCGATTCTCTAAGTCACCGAAGTTGCGTCGTCCGCCCGAAGATAGCGGCTCCGCGAACTGGCAGCGGTGTCCGTGCAGGATCGAAACCTCTGCGAGTTAGTGGCCAGCTTCGGACACGGCGATCGCGTGATCGACATGGGCGTGGGGGACTACACCTTCGAGCAGCATTTCGCACAGGCGTCGAGACGAGCCAACGCTACACTTACGATCGGTGGAACGCCGTGCGGGGACAGAGTGTGCGACTTACGTGCTGACTTAAGTCGCGTCTGACGTCAAACGATTCGCCAATCAGCAACCAAGGATCCTCGCAGGGCGATTTCGCAAAGCGAGATTGATTGAGCGAATCTACTGGCCTCTGCGCGAGCGACGCAAGCCGAGCAGTGTACAGACGAGAGTCCCGCAAACAAGTTGACCTGCTTCGGGGACAGCGATCAGCACTAAGCTGCCCGGTCCAGTCGGATTGATGATATCGATCTTGAAAGTCACGCCGTTGTTCGCGAAAAAGGGATCGACCGTGACGGTTCCCGGGCTACCGAGCAATTGTGTTTGCCAAGTAAAGACGGTGAACGAATCACCCTCGGCAGGAACGAAACTATTTAAGGGGAGTATACTGAGCGTCGACGTAGGAAGGAATTCCAACGTGACCGAGTCATTGACCTGATCATGGTTGTTGGCTCCGAAGCCTGGTGCGATGCCGCCCAGCTCGATTTCGACTACCCCGCCGATCTGCTGATTCGTACCGTGGATGATTGCAGCACTATTGCCAGGCGCGTACGTGCCAAGGATGGTAGTATTTTCCAGCGAGCCTACGCCACTGATCGTGAAGCCTTCCGCGACAGTCACGCGTTGTGTTGGGTCTAATCCAGCCAGCAGGCCTTGATTGACTACGTTGGCGCTGATTTCGTAGTTGCCTCGAACTTCTTCACCCGCAGCGATCACGAGATCTGCTCGGGTTGGCCGCGCGACTACAATGGCGATCAGCCCGCACATCAGCGGAAACAGGCCGAGCCGTGTTTCGCGAATGGACATCAGAGTGAGCCTTTCAAAACGAGTCGAGGATCTGAGAAGGTCGTCCATGAAACCTTACGAACGTCTGCGAAGGAACCAATTCGAGAGTCCAACTCCGAGCAAACCACACAATTGCCAGGATGCCGGTTCGGGGACCGCCGCAGCTTGGACACTATGATCTGGTGAGCCCACGAACTGACGCTGCCATGCGAGTAGATTTCCGCCATCAAGGCCGCTACCATAGTCCTTGCGCCATGCCGCCAAGTCTTGGCCGTTGACGCGTCCATCAAGGTTGAAGTCGGCCGTTTCGACCGCCCTCGCGATAAGTGACCCAGCGTTATCGGGATCGCGGTAGTCGAGTTCGAAGCCAATTCCGTTCTCGGCAAACCACGAATCAACAGTGATGCCTGCGAAAGATCCGTCGATCCCGTCCGCCCAGGTCATGACGACGAATTCGTCGCCAATCTCCGGCAGAAACTGATTCCAGGACGTGAGGACCAACTCGGCAGCGGACCCCAGCGCGAGCAGACCGTCATCGATGATCTGATCATGATTCTCTGGCCCAGAGCCCGGAGTCTCTCCGCCAAGTTCGATGATTACGTCGCCGCCTAACAGGAAATTCTCGCCATCAACCATGCCCGGGCTTTCGCCGGGCGAAAACGTGCCCAGTACAGTCGTGTTCACGAAGGTGCCTTTGCCGGTAACGGTCCAAGGTGCATCAAACACAATTCGTTCGCCCGCGCCGGTGCCATCGCCGGTCACTGCGCCATGGTTCTTGAAGTTGCCCGAGATATTGCCGCGACCGGTGAGATCCTTGCCCTGTTCCAGCAGGAAGTGGGAGAAGGTATCGGTAGTAACGGCGGCGCCCGCGACAAGTGTTCCAGTTTGCGTGGCCGTACCAAGCTTGGTGAGTGCGCCCAGCACGGCATTGTTCTTATCGTTGATCGTGACAGTGTTCTCGTTGGTGATCAGCAAGCCGTCGCTGAAGTACCCGGAGACCGACACACCGTTGCCCACGGTCAGATCGCCGGTTGTAGCGGCGATGATCGAGCCAATCTGGGCCGCAATGTCGCCAGCAACCGTGCCCGCGCCAAGGATGTTCTCACTGGCCCCCAGTGAAAAGCCGTTGGACGCGCCCAACGTGCCGTTGGTCATGACGGTCACGCCCGGTAGGTCAATGAAGCCGAGCGACTGCAGGGTGAGCGTCGCGCCGGGATCGATCACCAGATCGCCGAGTGTTTTGAACCCAGTGAAGCTGTTGGGATTGCCGATGGCGAACTCCCCACCTGCTGCGTGAATTGTCGAGCCAAACGCTGCGTTGATCTCACGGTTGATTGTCGTCTTGGCGGTGTTGGTCGAGGCGAGCGTGGTGGTCGCGGCGACATTGAGCAGATCAGTCTGCGTGAAGGCCAAATCCTCGCTGCCGCCAAAAGTCACGAAGCCAAATACAATATCGAAATTGTTCGCGAGTGTTCGCGCCGCACCTTCCGCACGAATCGTGGCATTGGCGAATTGAATGTTGCCCGGCCCGAATGCTGAATTGCTTCCTAAGGCAACCTGGCCGAGTACAGAAGTCGCGTTTGTGTAGGTATTGTTACCCGTCAGCAAAACTTCGGCGGTGCCAAATATTCCAAGCCCGCCCGAACCGCTGATATCACCTGCGTATGTTCCATTGGCGGTGTTGCTAAACTGGACATTGCCGTTGTTGACAATGTTGCCCTGGATGCTGTCGGTATCGCCATTCAGAGAGCTGTTGACGGTCGTGCCGCCCGTGTAGCTGTTGGTGCCCGTGAGCGTGATGCCGGCGTTGACCTCGACCGAGCCTGGTCCGGAGATGTCGGCTGGCGACGTGCCGCCAGAGCCCACATAGCGTAGCACCGTGTTGTTGACGACGTTGCCTTGAATTGCGGGCCCTGAACCTTCGAGCACGCCAGCGGAAATGGTCGTGCCGCCCGAATAGGAATTCACGCCGGATAGTGTCACCGTGTCGGCGGTAGTTTTCACCAAGCCGACAGTGCCGGCGAGGCTGTTGGAGATGCTGCCCTTGCGAACATCGTAGTTCGCCGCCGTGGCGGTCAACTGTGCGCCCCCAGAGCTGCCGTCGGTGAGTGTCAGGGATCCGATGGTTTCGGTTTGTGTTGTAAGTGACCCACCACCCAGGATGTCCACAGGCGCGGCGTTGGGCAGCTGTTCGTTGCCTTGCAGCTGTAGCGAGCCGCCATTAATGTTGGCGGCGGAGGTCGCTGTGAGCGAACCACTTGAATTAATCCGCAGCGTGCCGTCATTGACATTCGTCGCACCGGAGTAACCCGAAGCAGAGTTTATGTTGTAAGTCGACGTCGTGGTCTTCGTCAGCGCTCCCGCGCCGTTGAGAGGCACATTGGTTGTGCCTTCACGTACGTCGTAGGACGAACCGGAGATCGAGCCCGACCCGCTGAGGGATCCATCTTCATGCGTGACGGCTCCAAACGCACTGGCGGAATTGATCGTGACCGTGTTACCCGTATTCTTGTTGAAACTTCCTCCCGCCAAAGTTGCGTTCACCGTGCCGTTTTGCAGATCGAAGGCCGACGCGTTGAGTGTCCCCGTGCCGTTGATATTGCCGCGGAACAAGGTGACCGAGTTGACGGTGTCGTTGAAGGTCGTCAGGTCTAGAGTGCCAGACGAGAAACTCGAATTGCCAATCTCAAGATCGGTGTTGTCGGAAAGCCTTTCGTTGGCGGAGATGTCGATGGTGCGGGAATTGATAACGATAGTCTTACCGCTGTGTGTGCTGAGTCCGCTGAAGGTAACATTGCCGCCGCTCACTTCGACATCGCCAGTACCCGAAACTGCTCCAGCAAACGTGCCATCGCTGCCCTGAAAGCGGAGGATCCCGCTGTTGGCGACATTTCCCGGCACGGCGTCCGGTCGACTCAGCTGGAGGATGCCGTCGCTAATGGTGGTCGTTCCGGTATAGGTGTTGGCGGCGTTGAGCGTGACGGTATCCGCAGTGGTCTTACTTAGGGTAGCCGCTCCTGCCAATATCGCGTTGATCGATCCCTTACGCACATCGAAATCCGTGGCTGCGCTGAGTGTTGCCGTTCCTGTGCCAGAACCGGGCGAAACGAAGCCGTCGATCAGTGAGAGGGTGTCAATCGTAGTCGTAACGCCGTTTTCCTGACGAAGGTTCCCATTGCCATCGATCGAAACTGTGGTGGCCGGGAGATCACCCGCGCTGGTGATTCTCAAAGTACCCTGATTGATGGTGGTATTACCCAGGTAGGTGAGGGGTGCGCTAATGGTAAATTGACTCGTACCGTTTTTCGTCAGCCCACCCGCTCCACTGAGTTCGACGTTGGTCGAACCACCGTTAATGACATAGGATGAAGCGATCAGCTTTGGTGTACCACCGATGTTTACGATGTCGCCACCGGTGATCACGACTTCGTCAACCGTTTCGGTATCGTTCAGCCGCAGATCGGCAAAGTTATTTATCGTGACATCGGTGGTATCCGGCAGCCTTTCGGCTCCGTTCAAGTCGAAACGACCTCCGTCAATCGTCGTCGTGCCAGTATAGCTGCTGGAACCACTGAGAGTGACCGTGTTGCCAGTGGTCTTGGTCACGTTAGCAGTTCCCGTCAATTCTGCGGAGACACTGCCGCTCTGCAAATCGAACGCACTTGCGGACAAGCTTCCTGAACCGCCATTAATGCTGCCGCCATTTTGTAGCGTGACAGTGCCGACGGTCTCGTCAAAGGAATCGACGTTGAGTGTGCCATTGCTAAGCGTGAAGTCTGTCCCGTCGGGGAGCAGCTCGCTGTTGTTGAGAGTCAGCGCACTGCTGGTAATGTTCGTGTCGCCGGTGTAGGTTTGCGCGGTCGAGAGGTTGAGCGTTCCCCCGCCAGCGACGCCGAAATTCCCCGCCCCGCTGACGACGCCGGAATAACTACCATTGTTCAGTTCGATAGTTGTCCCTACGGGAGCGACAAAGTTTTGGTTGTTAGTAAAGCCGGCTGCCATTCGCAGTGTGCCGCCGCTAAGTGTGATGTTCCCAGTGAAGGCAGTGGAATTTCGGATATTAAGCAGCCCATCGTTGGATTTGGTGAGGTCGCCATTGAGGAGTTGCGGGTTAACTTCCAACGTGGTGCCAGGTTCTACGTTGAATGTTCTGTTTCCAGTTCCGAGGTCTATGCTGCCACTAGAATTATCAAATGAGGAGAAACCGCCGGAGGCGTTAACGTTACCCAGCAGAGTGAAGGCTTCGGAATTCGAAATGAAGACCGTTCCACCGGAATCGAAGTCGACTCCAGCTAGCGTTTGAAAGTGATTCAATTCGAGGTATCCATTGTTTTTTACAGTCGCGACTGCAGACGAGTCGATTTGGTTATCGGCAAACGTGCGGACCCACGCTCGATCCACAATCAAGTCCCCTCCAATTGCGACGATGTTGTTGTCCTTAGCTAGGTGCACTATGTTGGCGAAAGTGGATAGGCCAGCAATTGTGGTCGCACCAGTGTACGTGTTGTCTAAACTGCCATCGAACACCGCAATATAGGACGAGTTGGTTGTTTGAAATTCAAGATTTAAACCATTTGCGCCGCTGATCACATTGTTAAGCGTCAAGTCGCCATCAAAAATGGAAATGTCCAAGTCATTCGCCAGGTCCATGTCGGCATCGATCTGCAGTAACCGATTTGCGGAGTTCGGATTGACCACGAGCGATGGCGCGGACCCCAGGTTCTGAAACTGCAACTGGTTGCCACTGAGCGTATGGTTGTTACCTCCCAAGAGCGAGAGCGACTCCAGAATAAACGGCGTGGCGATGTCCTGGTTCGACGCGGTCGCCGCGCCAGTGATGACAATGTCTTTGTCCGTGCTGGACACGGGCGCTGAGCCGTCCTGCCAGTTGGAGTTGTCGCTCCACGCACCGCCGGAGTTGTTGTTGATCAGATCGTCGGCGCGGGACTCCCGATCACTGAGGGTGAGTGACAGCAGCAAGACTAGAGAGAGTGAACGGAAGAAACGGTACGAGCAATGTGAGGACGGTTTCATGGTGGTTACCTGAAGGCGGAGAACTTGATCGGTCCCGGTCCTGTTGACCATAAGAAGTGTGAATCCAATCACGGAAAACCGTGTTTGCGGAAAGAATAGCCGGCAAGAACTGCCGTCGGGCCGCGCAGAAAGTGCTCTCGCGTCCAATTACGAGGTCGATACGGACCTATCAACACGTAAGCCGAGATTCACCTGAACTTGCACACACCCCAACCGAGTCTGGCCGTCACCCTCCCGAATGACGAGACATTAAAGCAAGGAGTAGCTCCCCCACTGTAGGGGCGATTCTAGCTCAGGGGCATACTATGTTGCAACTAATTCACGCAAGAAATGTGTATTGCCACCATCGATCGGCTGACGTATGAGCCTACTTCAATCCGGGATTCCCCAGATTGTTCAGCTGGATACCGCTCCCAGAACGATTTCCGTTCAATGTAACCGCCCCCCCGTGGCGATCTTTTCTCGTCCCTGAGAGGCGAGAAGGGCTTCAACGCTCCTATTTGGGCCTCGAATCACACTTCAACGCGAAACTTCCGCTGAAATGGTGACTTACAGCGGGCAAGTTATTTCAACACACGTCATCGCGACTCCCGGCGGCGGCATCGCCAACCGTGTGATACGGTAGAGGATCGCCACGAACAACCGCCGTGGCACGGCGAACTCAACCAACTGGAAAGCGACGTGCTTCGAATGCCGAGCCCCTTTGGCCCCAGTCCTCACTAGCTTCTTGCGGATTGTGGTGAGCGACGATGGTCGATCTCCCCCGGCACGGGCCATCCTCCGCAAGAAGTTCGCTACGTTGTAGGGCAATTGCACAAGCGGTGAATTTCATGTGAATTTCACCGACTCTAGAATTAGACGACTCGAATCCGCTCCAGCGTCCTCCAACTGAGGTGCATGCAGAACGTGACTCGCATCTTGGCAACAACGCCACGGCCATGCCGACACTGGTCATCACCAACGGGACATCCGCGTCGCTTACAAACGACCGGAAGGTCGGTGACACCAACAAGGGCAATCTGACAGTCTCAGGCGGCAGTTCACTCACGGTCGGTGATGAGGCTCCGCTCGGATTTTTTGCTGGATAAGCGGGTGCTCTGACGGTGACCGGCGTCGGCCCGAAATGTAAGAGGATACTCTTATCCGCAACGATTGCGTTTATGGGATTCGCTAATTCACGAAGCTGGACTGCGCCAGTGCTTTCTAACAACTTAAAAGCACATATATATTGTGTGCACTATGAAAGCTGAGATCCTATTTCGCGCTGATCGTCGCATTTCTTGACCCACCCCCCTTCATGTGGGTACGATGAGCATTGATTCGGAACGGAAGGGCGCGTGTTCCAGTCTTTTTCAGCCGCACTTTTCTCAGCAAATCATCCTTCCACCGCTCACTTCGTGTGTGGCGGCACCGAATTCATGGGGGCTCGACGATGTCGAAGCGGGGCACGCATGTATCCACCGCGAATCTCTGTCGAATAGAGACTCCGCCTGAGTTTTTTCAGGTTCATCTTCCGCGAGTTTCATCAGACTCAATCTGTCGGCCTGCCACTCTTGGATCTAGTCTTAGTTGCAGATTTGCGCTCGTCATTTCCAAAACTACAATTCCTCGTTGAACTCACATGGAATCAAGGACATGGGCCGAAGAGCAAATCGCAGGATACGCAAGCAAACACGTGCAGATAAGGGTACTAGACGAGGTGCGAAGATACCGCGAACCCATCTAGCGATTGAACAACTCGAAGCGCGGCTTCTGCTGTCGGGGACCGATACCGACTATCCGTTCTTTCAAAGCGATAGCAGTGAAGTCGATGTTCATTTGGAGGCGTCCACTGCAACAGGCTCGCCCCACAGCCAGGGGGACTATGTCCACCATGCCGATCGACTAAGGAAGTTTCTGGACGATAATGGTAACTCAATAGATGGTACAGGTGTCACAGTAGCGATCATTTCTGACAGCTTTAATGCACTTTGCGAAGGTGTGTCTACCAACTGCGGTAGTGGTGCAAATCTACCTAGCGATGTACTCATCGTGACTCCGAACGATAGCAGCGGAAAACCTGTTCCCCTCAGAGCCACCGATGCAGACGAAGGCCGTGCAATGGCCGAGATTGTTCACGATCTTGCGCCGGGAGCGAAAATAGCCTTTACTCCAGGTGATATCGATCCGGTGGTCAATGCGCAGAGACTTAGAGAGCTTGTAGTTAGAGCACAGCATCGCTGGAGCGCGAACAAAGTAATAGTAATCGATGACGTACGATTGGTTTCTGAAAATACTTTTCAAGTAATGGACTGGGAAGATGAGATTGAGACCCTTGTGGCCGATGAAGGCATCGCTTACTTTGCAGCCGCAGGCAATCGAGCGACTGCATGGGAAAACCTAGATGCGTTAGGTGGTCGTGTGCCGTTGAAGTTGACCACGGGTGTCGTAAGATTGTCTGGAGCTTCCATTTCAGGCAACTTCCATGACTTCAGTTCGAATGGCGGAGCCCCCGACTTTCGCCAGTTGATTCGTATTCCCGCGAATACGATCGTTACGTTTACGTTAGCGTGGAATCAGCCGCGTAATTCAGGCGTCACTACCGATCTAGATCTGTTGTTGCTAGATAATTCTCCTATTGGCACAGTACTCAACCCTGTTACTACTAATCCAGATGGAAGCTTTCTTTATCAAGGGAGATTTCAGAATGTCGTAGACCAGTTGCCATTTGAGATAGTAGTCATCAACAACAGAGGCATGCCCGCGCGGAATGCCAACGTTTCTATCAGACATATTGCAGGGCCCGCGCCAACAGCGTTTAAGTGGGTCTCAAACCAAAACGTACAAGTAGTCGATGCAGCCAACAGCAGTGGAAACAATACTGCGACCATAATGGGACATGTCACTAGTCCTAATGTAATGGCGATCGCGGCCGCGCCTTTTTCGGACCAAAGAACGCCTCACACAAGTTTCTCCCGAGGACCGTCAACAGTTTTATTCGACGTTGATGGAAATCCGATTACGCCTGCAGCGGCGCAGGTACGAACGAAGCCAGACCTATTAGGTATAGACTCAGTGAGTACTTCCATACCCGGGTTTAGCCGCTTCAACGGAACTTCGGCTGCGGCTCCTCACGTGGGAGCGGTAGCAGCACTTTTGTGGCAAGCTGAACCTGCTCTTTCAACTACTCAGCTTTATCAGCGACTGAAGGATACAGCGCAAAATATCGAAATGCCTGGTGAGGCTGCAGATGGTTGGGACAACGTATCGGGTTATGGACTCGTCGACGCCTATCGGGCAGTATACCCCGTCCCGACTAGCATAAAGGTAAGCGATGAAGCTGGGAGGAGATTCGTAGAGGATTTTGATACCGGAAGTGATGCAGGAAGATTGGGGAGCCACTGGGAGGTGAATACGTTTGGGGCTGGTCGAATCTCTGTTGACAGTTCCGGAGAAGATACCAATGTCGCAAAAATGATGACACTAGTTGATGGCTCCAATGGGCTTGCTGAGATGATTCTTCATCTCGATCTCACTGGAATGAATAATGCCGTTTTGCAGTACATGCAAAAGGAGAGTGGAGATTCAGATTCTCCAATGCCAGCGACATTTCATGGACACCATAAAAGTGACGGGGTCGCTCTGAGCGTTGACGGGGTAAGGTGGTTTCGCCTTGAAAATTTAATTGGTGATAATTCGAGTGCTGGATTTAAGACCCATTCACATGATTTACACCAGTTTATTTCTAGCCTGAGCACGTATGGAATCAACTTGACGTTAGGATCAAATGTTTTGATAAAATTTCAAAACTATGGCGATAGTGGCATCGGGTTTGTTTTTGATGGCATTGCAGTTTTCGATAAGCAAGAGCAAGTTAGGGGCCGAGTATTTGAAGACGAAAACATGGATGGGGCTTGGAATCCTTTCTCAGAGTCGGGTATCGACGGTGTCTCAATCGAAGTCCGTAAGGAATCTGACCCAACCTTCAGGGAGATAATCAATGCAGACAGTGATGGTAGATTCGTCGTCGGCGGTCTGAACAGCGCTAACGACTACTACCTTCAATTCGCAACTACCGGGAGGAAAATCAACTTCGGCCCTCTCAATCCAGACTTGCTAAGCGGTCAGCAACGCACGGCAATTTTCTCAGTGACGACGGCTTCTGGTGGCCAGGCACCAAACTTCGAAGTGGGATTCACCTCGGGACTAAAGGAGAAACAAGCTCAAGAACTCCTTGAGAAGATCAAAGAGCCAGGGAAGTCGCTCCAAGACTCAGGAAAGAAGACGCTTAAAGACACAAAGTCTGGTGGCCTTTCACAAATCATTGATGGCCCGGGGGCGCGCTTGGCAAGCCTGATAGCAACCCCAAATGTGCCCGCCATTCCATTTGTGGATGACATATCGCAAGCGTTGGATCTGCCTGGGTTGATGGATCAAATATCTGCGCTGTTGTATGAAAGGCCAATAATTAGTGCCCCGACTGCACCTAACAGTGCAGTCCTTAGCAACGACGAAAGTCTCTACGTAAACGTCGATGGACTTCACGGAACTATCGTTGAAGTGCAGGCAGCTTCGACCGTGGACAACAACAATATCCTTGATCTCGCGAGCGATATCAACAACGCAATTCAAGATGCTGGTCTAGAAGAGATCCTCTTCGCAGACATAGTGGATGGCAAACTCTCGCTTTCGTCAACTCCGTCAGCCAGTCCGCCCTCCCTTACGGTGACGACTCTTTCGCTAACAGGCCCATCAGCTCCGGTCGCCTTTGGGCAGCTAACTGGCAACCTTCAATTCACGATCAACGTAACCCAAAACGGTTCAATCCACAGTACCAATCTGCAGCTGCCAAAATCAAATACCTCAGACAACATAGATTCAAACGATCTGGCATCTGATTTAGCCGACGCGATGATTGCATTGAATGTTGGCGCAAGAGTGACTTCAAGCGGGCGTATTCAACTATATCCTAAAGATAGCACGATCACGGGTCTGCAAATCGTGCAGACTGGCTCACAAACCGGCAGCCTTGCGGAGCTTGGTTTCGCCAACGGTGCAGATGTACACGAAACATTCCCGAATTTGGGTGCACCTGCTTCAGCATTGGGATTTGTTGCCGAGTCGGTGGTTGCGGACAAGCTATTCAACACGCTCGATTCATTAGAAGACGCTTTAGAAACTGCCTATGCCACGCTAAGCAATAGCGACCTTGATTCGGTCGACGTGGATGCAAATCTCGTCATCAATGAAGCGGATGAAATCATCGAATTCGATGTTCGTGTTATACATCCTTTCGAAACGAGTCTGGAACTCGATCTATTCCAGGGCATTGACTTGGATCTTGGGGGCATCGATCTGGGAACTGTGGAAATCGCCGCTCTGGCTGATGCGAAGTTGACGCTCGTTGCCGACTTGGATTTCCGAATGGGTATTCACTACGGCGAACTTGGTAGTGACTTCGATATCGACTCCACGACGTTGCTATCGGATCTGAACGGCGGTGATGGAGTTGATTTGCTAGTAGGCATGACCGCCAATACTGGCTTGCCAACAAACGGACAGCCCGGGGCGGATGTTAGTTTCTCAATTGATATTCACCGCGAAGGAAACATCACCAACAGCGTTAATGTGACGCTCGCGAAGGACTCCGATCCGGCAGACTTGTCGAAAGCGTTGGAAGATCGCAAACCCCACACGAGTGACAATTCATCTCCGTCGATGCTGGTCGACGATCTCAATCACCTGTTCTCGCAAACAACCACATTGCATCCTCTATCCCTGGGACGAAATCTGTCTGACTTTCTGCAGGCGGGGATTGTCGAGTCGGTCGATCAGTTTGGCAATGTGACCGAGAAGCTTACAGTGCGAGCCATTGATCCCGACGTACGCAAACTCCGCCTCACGAATGCTAACATCTTAGGGTTCACCGGAGTGGCAGATAGCCACTACGACGATCTGACGATTGCCTTGAGCAATGGGCATATTTTCGGAGTCAATCTCGACGGTGCTGATCATCTGGGCGACATAAAGCAATTGATCGAAGCTGCGTCAATTGTCGGGTCTTCGCCCACTGTTATGGTTACGATCAACACCACCAGCGACGTAATTGATGTTGTAGATCTTAGTTCAGGAACGCATCAGTTTACAATCATACCGGCCGCCACAGTCGATCGTGAGCAGCAGCAAAGCACGAATCCGCTGGTCTACGACGTTATCCGGTCGACCACTTCGCGAGCCGGATTGGGGCTGGGTGTATTGGGTACCGAAAGAGATGGCGACATCAACGGCGACAACGCCCTCGACGCATCGGACGATGATGGCAAGATCGAAGGTCGACCACTGCACGGACTGACAACGGCTGATCGAGTTTACATCTTCGAACAAGCTACTGGTCAGGCAGCCGACCACAAGCATCTGAAGATCACAGCGACGGTGGAGTCGGACGTCGACGTGACCGGAGCGTTAGGTGAGATGGCGCTGGATCTGGTCACCTCTGCTAGCGACCCGCTTTCGATCTCCGTTGCTGCGGACGTCCATCTAACAGATCCAAGCGGCGATGGCAAGCTTTTCCTGAGTGAGTTTACTACTTTGAATCTCCTGCCGATCGTCGGCATCCCCGAGTTCTCCGCGGAAGGAAGCGGCACGTTCGAGCTGGCGATCAACGTGTTCGACGAGACCGATCGGCTCGATCTGACAGCGCTGTTTGGCGAAACGGAACCGACGGTGACCCTTTCGTTTAGTTTCGATTCCAGCGCTGGCACCTTCCAATTCACTCCAACTGCCAACTTTGAGACTCTGAGCGAAAGCTTTGGCAAGTTTGGCATCGAAGACCTTGTTGCAGTGCTCGGTCGCCTGGTCGACGAATTAAAATCAAATCCTGATTTGGGTTTTCTTAACAAAGAAATCCCCATTATCGATGGTTCACTCAGCGACGTGATCGATTTTGCGGACAGTTTACTGGATGCAGCCAACCAGCTTGTCTTCGGAATTAGCCTGAGCGACCTAGACGACATTGAGGCGGCTCGCATCAAGCTTGAGCAAGCAATAAGTAACCTGGGAATGTCACTCGAATCAAGGGCAACACTGTTTCGACAGCTCGACGTGCTACGGCGCGTAGCGACGAAGCCCGATCAAGACCAACTAGTAGATTCTGATGGTCAGCCGACAGACTACTTCGATCGTTTGCCCGCTCGTGTACTAAGCGCCACTGCTCAACTTGGCAAGCTGATAAACCGGCATGTTTTCGACACAACGACTGGGTACGAAGACTTGATCAGCGCTTACAAAGGATTGCTCAAACACGTTCCTGCATTGAATTCGCTTGAGGAGCGGATCGCCGATGCGATTGAAGATGCAATTAACGACGCACTGAGAACTCCAGCCGGCTCACCACTGACTGTGGACGTCACGATCGGTTTCGCCGACTACGACGGCATCACAACTACAGCAGAAGATCGCAAAGACCGTCTTCTGACCTTGGGTATCGAGTTGTCAGCGCCAGAGTTACTACGCAAGAAGCTTGATCCCGAGATGCCGATAACGGCTGAACTTGGCCCGGTCAACTTATCGTTGGATACCGACTTGGAAGTGGTCGTTGGGGGCACAATTGCTATTGGGATGGCCGTTGATCCGCGGGGAACGATTGACGACGAACGATTCTACTTGATCGTCAGCCCACCGATCTCTGACGATGATGATCTGGTTCGGACACACATTGATCTCAATGTAGGAATCGATTCACAAACGTCAGGAAAAGTGAGCTTTGGTTCACTTGGCCTAATCGAGGCTGATGTCGAATTTACGATCCTCGATTCCGTACGCCAGATCGCAGCCCCCGCTGCGATGATTCCCCTGGATGGCACTCCCGTGTTCTATCGAGAAGATGTCGCCTACCCCGATGATGGCAGAAGTATGATCGTGACGGTGAACAACGAAAACAACGACGCAAAGGACGTGCTCTCCTTCAGCGACGGCGAATACCGTCTGCTCAACACCAGTTCGCCGCCGACGCTCGAAATCGTTTATTCGGCCATCGATCTTGCTAACGACGCGACTGCGATCATTATCGACTACCAAACTACCTCCGATCATAGCGACACAGCAAGACAGGACACACCCGGCACACGTGTCGACAACACCGGGACGGACTTGTCCCGGTCCAGCAATCACTCCGCGAACGCATCGATAGATCTTGTGCCGAAGGACTCCAGTCTGACGACGGCATTTACCGTATCGTGTGACCCTGCGTTCCCCGACGTATGCCTCGCGATACCTGGGATGCTCGACTCGGGAATCGTACCTGTGCCGATCCTTGAAGAATTTTCTGATCAAGGAATGCCGCTTATCAATCCGCGCGTTCGCACTTTGAATCCTGGCAGCTACTGGCAGATTTCTGGTGACGAGCCGGGAACGGGAAGACCTGCGACAAATGCCTTTCTTAGAGAACTGCCAAGCTCTCCCAGTTGGTCCGTCAAAATTCCAGTCAGTTTTACTAGCGCCGTACCGTTTAGCAGATTGGACAACGACGTCGATATTAATACCGATGTTCACGGAATGGTGTTGGGCTCCGTGGATGGTGAGTTACTTGGCAACGATGTCGATAACATTCTCGTAGTCGCGGCGAGCCTTGATCAGCTGAGTGATCCTCAAGTAACGTTCGATCCCAGCGCACTCGGCGATCTGTTTAAGCTAGATTTTGACCTGAAAACGATCGTCGCGGGTATTGATGCTTTTCTGAGAGAGCTTGAGGAAGGTTTGCGAGATGAAATTATCTCCGAAATGCCTTTGGCTGGCGACGGTTTCGACATGGAAGAGACCTTTATCGGCAAATTGCGAAAGAACTTTACTCAGCCTCTGCTCGATCTACTGTGCAACACCGACGGCGATCTGTTAGAAGATCTTGAAGTCGAGATTGAACGGTTCATCTTCGAGAAGCTCGGACCCGGTTTATCTGCCATTGATGACCCTCTTAAATCTGGCATTCCAGCCGGATTAAACATCTTGGGTGATCAAACCGGGGAGGGAATCGTCGATCTCGGATTCGTCGATCCAAACAATCCGCAGTTAAACCGAGAGAGCGATGTACAAGTAACCCTAACTGAAGATCGCTTTGAAATCGATATCCAACTCTCTGGTCGTGACGACTTTCAACTCGATTTCAACTTCGGACCAGACTTTCCGTTGAGCGGAGAAGGTGGTCTCGAGTTTGGCTACGAATACCAGGTGGAGTTGGGAGTTGGTATTTCGCGCACCGAAAAGTTCTACTTCATCGATCAGCGCGACGAATTCGACATCGACATGGATGGCGACGTTGAAGAATTGATTCCTGAAGTTTCGCTGATGATCGACGCAGGACTGGCAGTTGACGACAGTGATCCGAGCAACCCGATCCCCACCAGCTTGACACTAGATCTGTTTGGACTTGAAATCTCGGCGACCGACATTCTTGATGGTTCAGAGACGGGGACGGGAATCAGTGGACATCTGGTAATCGACGTGATGGACGCAAATACGGACGGGCGCATACTACTCAACGAGTTGACATCGCGGCCATTTTCTGACGTCTTCGACGCGACGTTGAACGCCAATGCTCAGGTCAATCTCGCGCTGGCGGCTGGCGTCAACGACAACATACCGAGTGTTGAGACCGATCTGTTTGTCGGAGCTTCGTCGGGCGGCCCTTGGACCGCTAGCTTGACAAAGAATTCGGATGGTAAATATGTCTTCGAGCAGAGCGGCGTGACCGTCAGATTCTTCGACCTAGGGATCAATCTAGGTGACTTCCTGAGCGAGCATCTTGGTCCCGTCGTGCGCAGTGTTGATAAGTATATCGAGCCAATTAAACCGGTTGTTGAACTACTCACTAGAGAAGTACCAGGAGTGTCTGAACTCTCCAAAGCAGCCGGGGATGGACCTGTTTACTTTCTCGATCTAGCTTTCCTTGACAATCCCGACGGTGGCCAAAGAGCACGGAAGTTCGTGGAGACAGTCGCGGCAATCATCAATGTGATAGATACACTTGCTGGCATCGATCCTTCAGACAACCTCTTCCTTATCCTCGATGACGAAGTCGAGGTTCCATTGGGCAATGATGACGACGATGGCGGCGGTTTAGCTGCAATTAGTGCGGGCGGTGTTGTCAACGGAGTCAAAAACGTCGGAGGTAAACTCGGCGGACTGCTTGACCAACTCAATGAGATTGGCGTCAGAATACATCTGCTCGAGGATTCGAAGAATATCGTCAATTTGCTCACGGGAAAGCCGTTCGACGTTGTCTCATGGAAATTGCCTGAGATTGAGTTGCCGTTCAGCTTCGAAAAAGAGTTTCCCGTAATCCCCTTACCTAAGATAAATGTCCGCGTCGGTCTTGACGCAGAAGTTTTCGCGCAGCTATCTGTAGGCTATGATAGCCATGGTATTGAAACAGGTAATTTCTTCCATGGTATCTATTTTGGTGATCGTGAAGAGGTGTTCGCCGGCGCGGATATCGACGAGTTTGGGTTTAGCTTAAGCGTCCGCCTGGCGGCGCTGCTCGATCTACTGGTCGTGAAAGCAGGCATCGAGGGAGAGATCGTTGGCAATGTGGTAGCCAACTGGAACGATCCCGACGACGACGGCAAGTTGCATGTTGACGAAATCACTTCAATCATTCGAAACGACGGTATTGAATGTCTGTTCGATGCCAGTGGTGAAGTTCGCGCCATTGTTCGCGCAATCTGGGAGTTTACGATTGCCGGCAAGACCGGCAGCAAAGAGTTTATCAACGAACAGATCGCCTCCTTCACGCACGCCTGTCCTAAGTTTGAGACAGGCCACGTTAGCGAGGGAGAAACACTGCCGGGCATCGACGTTGCCAGTGGTTTTGATAGCTCTTTCAGTGAATTTAATCAGGCCGGCACTCTGGTGCTTCACGCTGGGCCGTTCGCCAATCTGCGCGGTCCTGGCGCATCGAGTGATACCGACGAGGCGTTTGAGGTCGAGAAGCTGGCACCGGGAGTTTACGAGGTACGAGCGCTCGGTCTGGAAAGTCGCTACAGCGGTGTCGAGCGGATTTACTTTCATGGCGGAATTGGTCAGGACCGACTCGAATTGATCAATGTCGACGATCGCGTCGTCGCATTTGGTGGTGCGAACGACGATCACTTGGAGGGAACGAAGAACATCGATTTCCTCGACGGTGGAACGGGCGATGATGAGATTTGGGCACGCGGCGATGCCGACTTCGTGTTCGGAGGCGGGCACAACGACGAGATCTACGGCGATCTCGAGCCAGGGAACACCAACTCCACGCTGTGGGGCGTAGGGGCTGGCGATATCATCTATGCCGGAACCGGCAACGACTTGGTCTATGCCGCGGACGGCGGCGACACCGTGTACGGCGAGGGCGGAAACGATGTGATCTATGCCGATCTGAGCGAGGCGAACACGCCAGCGGCGACGCAAGGTAGTGACACGGTGATGGCAGGTGCTGGAGACGATCTCGTCTTCACGGGCGACTTTGACGATACGATTCTGGGAGAGGCGGGCAACGATCTGCTCTTCGGCGAGGCCGGCATGGACTTCATTCGCGGCGGAACCGGCGCCGATATCGTGATGGGCATGGGCGACAATGATAACCTGTACGGCGATTCGGGTCTCGATGTGATCGTAGGCGGATTAGGCGCTGACGAACTGTTTGGTGGGCGTGGCAATGACATCCTCGCCGGTGGGCTCGCTACTGAAGAGACGCTGCCGAATCAAGGCGCTCCACTCCGAGACGCAATCGCGATGGTGCTTGATAGTACGATGCTCCTGCCGATTTCAGACCTGGTCGAGCTGGAAATGCTGGACTATGGCTCCAGCGACAGTGGTGACACGATTTGGGGCGAGGAAGACAACGACTTGTTGATTGGTGACGCTGGCGGCGACTCATTGTTTGGCGGTTGGGGTAATGATGTCATAGTCGGCTATCGGGTAGGCGACGACAGCAGTACTGACGCCGATGAGTATATCGAAGGTGGGCCTGATGACGATTTCATTTGCGCGACGTACTCGGCGGATGAAATCTATGGCGGTACTGCCGATGCGGGCTTGTCTAATGTGTTGGCCAGTACTCCGACCACGCCCAGTTCAGGAGGTTTTGCGCTTGCATCCTGCCTAGCAACAGCGGTTACAGTCAATCTGCCGCCGACTGAGTCGAGTATTTCCGGCGTGAAGTTCAACGACCTGGACGGCGATGGTATCCGGGGCGAGTTCGAACCGTTGCTCGCTGATTGGACGATTCATTTGCTGGATCCCGACGGCGAAATCATCGACTCAGTGACCACCGATGCGGACGGTGCCTATACCTTCGCCACTCTACCTGCTGGCGACTACGGTCTCACCGAGGCGCAGCAAACGGACTGGGTGCAAACGACGGGCGACTACACAATCACACTGGGCGATGGCGAGAATCTGGTCGAGTTCGATTTTGGTAATCGATTTAATGGCGGCACGATCGCTGGGCAGAAGTGGCACGACCTGGATGCCGACGGAGAGATTGACGCAGGCGAAGCCGGTTTGAACAACTGGCGAATCGAGTTGCTCGACAGCGACGGTAATGTGATCGACGCCACGATCACGAACGCCGTCGACCTCGATGGCAGCGGTACCGCTGGTGATGATCCCAGTGAACGCGGTCTTTATGAGTTTACTGATCTGAACTCCGGAATCTATGGAGTGCGCGAAGTATTGCTCAACGATTGGGTACAGCGTACGCCGCAACTCGCCGACTCTAATGCACTAGTGTACCTGGCCGACGACGGATTCTCGACGACGCGTTCCGACGCCAACAGCCCGGTGGTCGGCACGATCTCCAGCGTGAGCAGCGTCAAGGTTACGCTGGATATCGAGCATCCGCGACGTGGCGACATTGAAGCAACTTTGGTCAGTCCCGAGGGCACTCGCGTGCGGCTGTTTACCAATGTGGGTGGCAGCGTGCAGAATTTTACTTCGATCACATTGGACGAAGACGACTTCCTGACCCCCAGTATCGCTGACATCTCGGACCATCCAATGGCGACGGTCTTCCGACCAGAGCAGTCGTTGCAGCAACTCGCCGGCGAAACGGTGGCGGGATTGTGGACACTGGAGCTCTACGATGGATTCGAAGGAGAAGGTGGCCGACTCGAGGGCTGGTCTCTCAATATCAACGGCACCAATGTGGTTGGCGGAATGGCCAACCTTTACGGCGCCAGACCTACCGTCGTGGTTGAGCACGAAGTGCAAGCGGGAGCCACAGTGACCCAAGACTTCGGAAATTACAAAGTCGGCACGGTCACGGGAACGAAATTCCTCGACAGCAATGCGAACGGCGTTCGCGACATTGACGAACCGGCCGGCGAATCAGAGCCTGGCCTCGCCGGTGTGACGATTTATGTCGACTTGAATGATAACGAACGACTTGATCGAGGGGAGCCGAAAACGATTACCGAGTTTGACGACCCCGATACTCCGGAAGATGAAACAGGACGCTACACTTTAGGACCTATCCCACCAGGTGCGCACGTCATCCGTGAGGAGGTTCCTAACAACCATCAGCAAACCTTTCCCGACCCTGCTGGGGCACTCGCTGGCGGCCACGAGGTGATGCTTGTGTCTGGCCAGGAAGTGTCGGAGATCGACTTCGGCAACGCGCCGCCGGCTTCTGTGCATGGCACGAAGTGGCTCGATGAGAACGGTAATGGCTTGCGCGACGAGGGCGAATCTGGGCTTAGAGGATTCATTATTTACGCCGATCTGAACAACAACGGGCAACTCGACGATGATGAGCCATCCACAATGTCTATGGGCCAGTCGCCAGCAACGCTGCTAGCAGATGCTAATGACGATTTACAAGTCAACTCGCAGGATATTCTTCAATGGCAATCTAGCTACGGGATGCCCTTGCTGCCACCGAATGCGGGCGATTTCGATCAGAGTGGTTCGGTCGACGGGTCTGACTTTCTCCAATGGCAACAGGACTTCGATGGTGATCAAGGACTCGAACTTTCGAGATGGCGTGCGAGCTACGGTGCCGTGGGTCTCCCAGGAAGCACAGGCGACTTCAATCAAGACGGGGTGGCAAGTGGGGCAGACTTCCTTCTTTTGCAGCTAAACTTCGGGGGCACGCTGGCTCATGAAGAGGGAGAATACTGGCTTGAAGTGCCGCCTGGCGAGATGACGATCCGCGAGATCGTGCCACTGGGATTCGAACAGACTTTCCCCATCGAGCAAGACCACTCTTTGGTGATAGCACCGGGCCAACTGATCACCGAAATCGATTTCGGCAATCGCGCACTCGAGGGTGCCTTTGGTTCGATTCACGGTCACAAGTGGGAAGATTACGTGGCGGATGGTATTCGCGCTCCTGCTGAATCTGGTATCGCCAATGTCGAAATCTATCTGGACTTCAACAACAACGGGCAACTTGATGCGGGCGAACCGCTGACCACCACGGCTGTGGACGATCCGCTCACCACTGAAGTGGATGAAACCGGCAACTATTGGTTTACCGGCTTGGAGCGAGGCAATTACGTAGTCCGCGAGGTCGTTCCTGAAGGTGCTGAGCAGGTTTATGCATCGAGTGGCTTCCACGCGATTAACCTTGGGCACAACGAGCGCATTGACGGTGTCGACTTTGGTAACTGGTTGCTACCCGATCCTACTGGCGGCGACGGAAACAACGATGGCTTCGTCGATGGAGAAGACCTTCTGCTCTGGCTGGAAGGCTACGGCGACGAATTTGCGAATCCTTCGTCGGGTAATTTTGATGGCGATGGGGTGTCGAGTGGTGCCGATTTCTTGAACTGGCAGACAGGATTTACCGGTGGACCATTGGTGGCCGCCGGCTCGTCACCTCCTGGATTAGTGGCGCTGTGGGACTTCGAGCAAACGCTAATCGATACAGCCTCAGCTTACGATGAGAATGTTGGCGTAGCAAATGATTCTCTTTCCGGATTGCCTAACTTCATCTCAGGACTTGTGGGGACCTATGCTTTAGCGCTTGAAGGGTTGGGAGGTGTGACCACAGCTGCAACACATACAACTGGCGATTTTGATTTCGCTGGTTTCACTATTGAATCGTTCTTCAAGCCGACCGGAATAATTAGCCAATCGCTCGAAGGCACGATATTCAAGGTATTTGACCCGATGCATCCCTCGACGGGGGATGTTATTGACGTTAGATACCTACCTCCATCCGGCCAAGCCATCGACGGATCGGTGGAAGTGACCGTGAGGGCTGGCACGTCTTCACAGACTTTCGGATTTGCCTTGGTAGATCCTACCCAGTGGTCACACGTTGCAATCGTCGGAGACGGTGGAGAAAACCTGCAGTTATTCGTTAACGGCATTGCGGCGGGGGCTTTGTCGATGCCGGGTGAATCGATTCGCTTCGATCAGGATGACCGCCTACAATTCGGTGGTGAGGAGTTCGCAGGATTGATTGACAAGGCTGCGGTATGGAACTACGAATTGGACGGAGGGCTATTTGCAGATCACTTCGGCAACCCACAAGACTGCTATGGTTTAACTCCTGCAACCACCACGATCCAAGGGTTTAAGTTTCATGATCTAGATGGCGATGGCGATTGGGAACCCGCAGATGGCGAACAGCCCTTGGACCAGTGGCCGATTCAGATTCAGGTTGATGGTGGCCTGCCGCAGATTACTACTACCAATGCGCAAGGTGAATACAGCTTTTCGAACATCAGCGGAATTACAGCGGTAGTCAGCGAGATACAGCAAGTCAATTGGCTGCAGACCAGCGACGGCGGCACGGGAAGTATGGGTGTACTGACACCGAACATGTTGGCATCCGAATGGACGCTCGATGTTTCTGGCCATCAGGACTACTACGATGTCAGCTTCGGTAATCAGAAACAAGTTGGTTCCATCCATGGTCATAAGTTTGAAGACATCGACGGTAATGGCGTTTGGGATCCCGGAGAGTTACCAATAGCCGATTGGGTTATCGAGATTATAGGCGGAGACCTGAATGGCGACGGTATGTCCGATGCCAGCGATCGCCTAACCACTGTCACCAACGCAATGGGTGAATACTGGTTCTCAGACTTGCTTGCAGCTTCATATACCGTCAGGGAAGTGATGCAACCGGGATGGATGCAAACTTCCTCAGGTGGAACCGGGGTCAATGGATCGTTGACCCTTACGTCCGGAATGACCGAATGGATATTCGATCTTGATCCGCTTGAGCAGTACTTTGAAGTGAACTTCGGGAACCAACGCGATATGCCACCAATGCCATTGCCTGATGGCGACGACACGATTTACGCTTCCGCGGGAGATGACGTGGAAGTCTACGGCGACAACCTCGTATCCAATCCGCTCATCGTCAGTGTTGGCTCACGCCGCGACACGATCTTTGGCCAGGCTGGCAACGACCATCTGTTCGGCCAGGAAGAAGACGACATCCTTTGGGGTGCTGATAGCATGATGGAAACGGTCGTTTCAGGTGATGATGACATTATTGACGGTGGTCTAGGCGTCGACGAGGTCCGCCAACGTGTGAAACTAAATCAGACTCTCACCAACAGTACGCTGACAGGTCAAGGGAACGACCAATTGATCAGCATCGAGCGTGGAAAGCTCATCGGTGAAGATGGACCTAATGCGATTGATGCCACAGCCTTCTCAGGCCCCGTTCGACTGTTCGGCGAGGGTGGCGTCGATACGCTACTGGGCGGCGCCAACGATGACGAGCTCGACGGAGGAGCAGGCGGAGACACCCTCATGGGCAACGCCGGAGACGATCGCTACTTGTTCACACCGATCACCGGCGGCGCCGAGACCGACACTGTCGTGGAACTGGCTGGGGAGGGAAACGATACACTCGATTTCAGCGGCCTGGATACGTCGATCACCGTGAATCTCGCGGGTGGATTGACCGGCAATCGCATTGCCCAGCAGCCGGCCCTGGTGCGGGTAGTCGAAGTGATGGCTGCCGGCCAGGAAGCGAATTTCGAAAACATCGTCGGTACAAATCAAGCGGACGCTCTCGCGGGCAATACCGCCGCGAACACGATCTTTGCGCTGGCGGGCTCAGATTCGGTCGCGGGCGGCGCAGGTAACGATCTTATCGACTTGGGTACGGGTAATGCGGATGTTGCTGACGGCGGTGCCGACGATGATGTTTTTGTTTTCGCAGATAACTGGGGAAGGGTCACTCAGCTTCTTGGCGGCGGTGGATCAGATACGGTTGATTTTTCGTCAGTAACCACCGACTTGTTGTTTGAGATTGAGACCTTGATGGTCAGCACCGGCGGAAACACCGTAAACAGCCCACTCAGCGATGTCGAACACTTAGTCGGTGGTTTGGCCGACGATACCTTCCGTTTCGTCATTGACGGCAGCAGTTTGCCTGTAGGTGGCACCATCGATGGCCACGCAGGCAGCGATTGGCTCGACTACATCGGATACACAACAGTCGCAGCAAACGTCGACCTCGGCGCTGGCACAGCAGCTGGGACATCACAAGTACTCAATGTCGAAAATGTTGCCGGTGGTGCGGCGAATGACACGATCTTCGGTGACGCGAATCCGAATATTCTCATCGGCCGCGGCGGTGACGACCCTCTAGATGGCCGCGCAGGCAGCGACGTTTACGTTGTGCTCGAGGGTGACGACAACGACAACTTGGCCGATTCGGGACCGGCGACTGACGTCGATGTCCTTGAGTTGAGCCACGTAACCTCGAATTTGCGTGTGAATGTGCAATCAACACAATTAACTGTGGATTTCCTCGCAAATGGCGATCATTTGAGCAGTACCAACACTTTGGAAGAGATCCGATCAGGCGAAGGTAATGACGAGGTGCTTTTCTTCGCGAATGCGACTTTGCCAGCTGGAAGTCTCGTCAATGGGGGTGAAGGGACCGATACGCTCGACTATACCAACTACAGCACAGGCGTACTGGTCAACCTTTCTGATCAAGATCATCAGACGCCATTTACTGTGGCACGATTTGCAACTGGAGTTGGTCAGGTCGACGGCTTTGAAAACGTAGTTGGCACCAATCTTAACGACGTAATAGTCGGCAGCGATGCTAACAACCGGCTGTCGGCGCTAGGGGGAGATGACGAGCTCCATGGCTTGCGAGGGAACGATACCCTGCTAGCCGGCCCGGGAGACGATAAGAGCTACGGCGGCAACGGCGATGATCTCTACATTGTCGATCCAGCCTTCCAAGGGTTTGCGGCGATCGAGTTGCGTGGTAAGGCTGACGCTGGCCAAGCAAGCTCTGGTGGCGTAGATACGCTTGACCTTTCAAGTATAAGTGCCTTCGATATTTTTCTTGATCTCAGAACTGATCCAAATTTCGAGAATGTGATTGGCAGCCTCAGTCGCTTCAATGAGCTGATAGGAAACGACAAGAATAATTTGCTCGTGGGTGGTAGTCTTGCAGATAAGCTTTCGGGCGGTGGGGGAGACGACTCTCTGGTCGGTTTGCAGGGGGCGGACTGGATTGAAGGAGGCACTGGCGACGACATCCTCATTGGTGGTTTAGGGGACGACGGGACCGGATTGCACCTTGGTAATGCTCGATTATTTACTGGAGGACCAGGACGCGACATTCTAGTGGGAGGATTCGGACAGGATCGTATCGACGTTAATGACGATCAGGAAGATATCCTCATCGGTGGCACGACAGCGTTTGATGAGATCGACACTGATCCTGCCGATCGTGCCGCTTGGCATGCGATTCGAGAGATCTGGGGATCGGCCAGCCGCAACCGAACCCTAAGAGAACTGCTAATCTCGACTGGAGTTGGCACAACAGCCGACGGCGGACCTTTCGTTCTGGACGCAACGACGGTGTTTGATGATGCCGATACCGACGAACTTATATTCGATGCAGCAGCAAACAGTAATGGCATCGACGACTGGGTATTTACCGGAGTCGGCGATACTCTAACAGATACTTTGGTGGCATCGTTGGGTGCGAGTAGCTCGTCTGACAACGATCTCGAGCTAAATCTTCAGTCACTTTTGGGAGTACAGCAGCTGAATTGGCAGAAAGGATTTTCACCACTTCGTCGAGAATCGCTTGTTGAAAGAGATCGGCTCTTCCAAGAATTCAGCGATTTGCAACCCGTAGGCCTTTGGCTGATAGAGGAAGCGATCCAAGAACTCGAGACGTCGGAACTTGAGATTGAGGCTGACGGCCTCAGGACGTCGCAAGAATCTGAGGAGCAAGAGGCCCTTGATCTCGTTTTTGCGGTGATTTGATCCAAGCTCTATTTGGAGTTGCCATTTCCGTGGTGCCCGGACGAGCGACCAATCTACTCACGACGCCCGAATCTGCGAACTTGTGCAACGGAGTTGCATTCACCAACCGCAATTAGCACTGCGCGTGCAAACTACGGATTCCAAATCCGCCTCAGCCTACCACACGAGGGATGTGCTCGTTAAGTTTGCGGAATTCGATTAGCTATTCACGCACAGGCGAACGTCCATTTCCTACAGAGTGCGTGAACACCTCTTGCAGTGGCGCGGTGAGCGGATTCCAGCGGCAGCCCTGCCAAGCAGGGCTCCCAAATCAATGTGCGCATCTTGACGGACACTACCGGCGCAGTTGCCGCCCGAGGGGAGGTTGATCCTCTGTGGTCAGGTTCATTAGAGTGTATCCGCAGTGCAAGTAGGTAGCGATCAGGTCATCCTTGGAGAAGATATTTTCAATCGGGTTGAGATCAGGCGAGCAGGGAGGCAGGTAAACGACCTCGGCTCCTACTGCCTCGATGGCTTCGACTGCCGATGCTGCTTTGTGGCTGGAGAGGTTATCCATCACCACCAAGTCCCCAGGGTGCAAGGGCATGTGACAGCAATCTTTGCCAACGACTGTCAGACGTCTTGGAGCTCACGTCGCTCAAGATATCCACCGCATTCTCTAATGCGACCCGCGGCTCTTCCCTCTTCTCGTTCGAGTAGTATCACGCCTTGTAGACCCCTAGTGCGAGATAGGCTTCACCTAAGGTGCCTCGATAGCGCCGTAGGCTCTTATTCCTGGTTATCGCGATCGCCTTCTCCAATTCCGCGATGGCCGCACGAGGACCTAGGTACGCCGCAATTGTGACATGGCTTCTCGCGAGCGCGGGCTGTTTGTCTACGTCCCGCGGATCGTCGCGGGCGAGTGCCTTTCGTAACTCGAGCGCTTTATCGTGAGCATTCTTAGCCGACGCTTGGTCGCCGAGCAAGACCTCGATCTCGCCCAGTCGAAACCAAGCGTCCGCAACCTCGCTCTGTAACGCCGAATCGCCCGCATGCTCGGCAGCGAATTCTTCGTAGTAATTCATTGCCATCTGTATTAGGTCTTTGCGAAGAGGCTGCTATCCTGGAAGATCTAGCAGCTTACTTTCAGCTACGTCGGTCAGGAACGTGTCGACCGTCTCGCGAGCACGCCGGAAATTTGCGTCCGCGCGCTCCCGCTGTCGCTCTGCTTCCTCTAGGTTTGTTTCCGCCCGGTCCAATGCCTCGGCAGTTTGTGCCTGATCCTGCGAGATGATCCAAGTTGAAGCGGCGAGTGCCACCGTGATTACGATTAGAACCACCATGGCGGCGGCAACGATGCTCTGATGGCTTCGTGCCCACTTGCTGCCTCTTTGCAGCTGCGAAGGCGGCTTTGCTTTGATAGATCTATTTTGACAGAAGGCGCGGAGGTCATCTGCCATCTCGCCGGCGGTTGCGTATCGTTCTTCGGGGTTCTTGGCGAGGGCTTGATGGATGATTATTGCCAACTCGCTCGGCACGGAGCGGTCGAGTGATCGCAACTTGGTAGGTTCATCGAACGCAATCTGCTTCAGCAGTTCCTGTCGGTTTGCGCCCTCAAGGACTGGTCGTAGAGCAATCATCTCGTAGATCGTTGCGCCAAGCGAGTAGATATCGCTACGTTGGTCGACGACGACGCGTTTGGCGAGCGTTTGTTCGGGACTCATGTACCGTAGTGTGCCGACCAGGTCGCCCGTCATCGTCATTCCGGCATCGGACTCTATACGCGCTAGGCCAAAGTCCGATTCGTAGACGTTGGTGTCGCATCCAGCATCAGGTTGCTCGGCTTGATGTCACGATGGAGCACTCCGTTGTCATGAGCATGTTGTAGAGCGTCGGCTGCCTGAATGCCTAGCCGAGCGACAGATGAGAAGTAGTGTCGATCCGTGCCGCTGGATGCTAGCGTCTGGACATTCGCTTGCAATTCAACGTATGTTGATTCGGCTAGGTTACGCGAGCCCCTACTGCGAAGTAGCGTTGTCTCGTCGTCACGTGATGTAGGTAGGGATTGGTCGGCATTTGAAGCAATCGCGCTGAGTGACTCTGCCGTGATATTTGTGGCTTTACTGCGGAGGAGTTGGAGCCGTTCGATCACTGCTGCCCAGGTGTGGCCACGTATCAGCTGCATCGCATAGTAGTGAACGCCTCGTTCTTCACCGACGGAGAAGACGGACACGATATTCGGGTGGTCTAACGCTGCTGCTGCGCGGACCTCATTATGAAACCGGCCTGACGCCCAAGGACCGTGAGAAACTCACTTTCGCACCCGATGGTGGTTCTGACCCTGCAGCGGAGTTCATCAAATGAATGAGACCCGCTGCCCCGATTACGGCATTAAACCTCAAGAAGCGGACTTCACGCCGAGCCGGACGAATCCGCTAGGGGCCGTTGCTAGGTTGGAAGCGAGCTTCGCATCGAAAATCAAGCAGCGATTGAAGCTGCGACGACGATGAATCCTGAGCGCTTTAGCAAATCGATAAATTTGCGTCGGTCTGCTTCACCTCAGCAGGTTAGCGATTGGGTGTTTTGAGGGCGGTTGGTCCAACCTGAGCGACTTGGCCCTGAAGCAAAGTGCGGGCGGTAGAGTGGACTGATGCGATGTGGAATCTACTTCCTGCGCTCGCTCAGTTGCTGGCGGCCCGCACTTCGTAGAGACCGGAAGATTGCGGAGCCCAATTCAAGAATCACAAATTGTTGATCGTCACTCGTCAACCGAACGGGTACTTTCTCCTGCCTCCTGCTTCTCCAGTACCAGCACCCAGTCCTGGGGCGACGGCACATTCGGAGAGGTCCAGGTACCGGAAATGGTAACGACTCCGTGATCGAATCGACGGCCGGACACTGGGTCGAAATAGAAAACGGAGTAGTCTCCGGCCTCAATGTCCTTCACCTGGATGCCATCCCAAGTGTAATTCCTGCGGTTCGGCTGATAAATGAAGATTACCTCGCCCGGAATCCCGGCCGCGAACCGACCATGCCCGACGAATTCGACGTTCTTCTCGAGACGATTCTTTGAATTGTCTTTCCCAAGCCACTCAGGGTGCGGCTCAAATCGCTGCCACGGGTATTCCTCGAGCAAGGCTTTGGATCGCCCGAGTTGAGTTGAACCGATAAAGTGCATCCCCTCGCGCCTGGTAGTGAAATCGTAGGGCTGGAAATCCCAGCCGCCCCAGTTTCCGTGCTCCTCCGGCGTGCCCATGTGCCAGATTCCCGCCGCGCCGTAAGTGTGTCCCGCCGCGCCGGAGAGCATGAGGCCCCAGAACTGCTGGCGTTGCAGATCCGCAAAGTTCCCCTGCATGTGCTGCTCATAGCACGACTCCCCGCTCACGTACGGCTTCGCGGGTGACATCGCAACGGTCTTGATTGCCTTGGCAATGGCAGAGCTGGCGGTTTCCCAGCGCCGGTGTCCAGTAGCATCCATATCGAAGTCGAAGACTGCGAAATCATCGAAGGCGCCACGCAAGTGCGAACTGTGGTTGGTTAGGAGCCGGTCAAAGGGATCAGTGGCGTTGAGATACTCGGCCGCCTCATACCAGGCACCCTGATTCTTCTGCGTTTCGCCGCCCAGGATCCAAACCACGGGGTAGGCACCATAGCGGGCGACGAGATTCCGGTAGTGTCGCTTGTACCCCGAAAGCCCGACGGCGTTAAGAGTGACGGCACGCCCCCAGCCGCCGACGATCGCCGGCGTTATCCCAGAATCAATCAGATGCTGGAAGCGGCGGTCAGCGAACTTGAAGTACTCCGGGTTCACCACGCTGAAGTCCTTCTTCAGGTAGGGCATCCCGCCTTCATTCTCCCAGCTCGGCTTGAGCAGGCCGAGTTCATCAGGGTAGGTGCCGCAGACGATTTGAACCACCGTGAAGCCCTTCTTCTTTCGGTCGGCAGTGAGTACCTGAAAGCCATCCCAAGTCAGACGCTTGCACAGCCCCTTCCACCAAGTGTCGCCCAACCAGAAAAAGGGGGTGCCGTCGGCAAACTCGAAGTAGCGCTTATTCTTGGCGACCTGCAGTTTGCCGTGTTTGTAGAGCGGATTATCGCCAGTGTATTCCGTGACCGTCAGCGCCTGATCTCCGGTGTTCAGGCCCGCGTTCGCCCTGTCTGTGGCGAGCGCCCGATAGATGTAATCGCCCTTCTCCGGAGCGGCGAAGCGGACCTTCCACGTCCTGCCGCCATCCCAGAAGGCGGGAACCTTCCACTCCTGGTCGCCCTTGCTGAAGAGGACATCGACTTCGAGCCCGATGAAGGGATTTTCGTAATCCGTCGAGGACTCGAATGAGGTCTCAAAGACGGTGTTCACTTCTGTAGCCGCTCCCATGGACGGCACCAACAAGGTGATGATGGCGAGTAGCTTGATCTTGTTCATCTTTTCTCGCAATTGGATACGCCGGAGTGGCCGCGTTCCTGATCACCTCGAGCTTCCGCCCCAGCTCTTCTACCATCTGCACATTGTAGAAGTTTCTGGTTTCCTTGCGATCCTCCTCCAGGTTTGGAGTTGCCTCGGAAGATCGCCGGCCTTGAGATTCAGCCTGAAGCGTCCCTATCGATTGCGTTCCGCGTAACCGGCCGTTCCGCGGCCTTCAAAGTACTTCCACAACTCCGTGTATTGGTCGCCGCGGATGCATCGACTTGTGCAGTCGGCGACCTCATCGAACTCACTGAGGTGTCTCCGCGGGAGGGAGACCGCTGCGAGTTGGCTGCCGGCCTAACTCACTGAAACTGGTCCAGCCGCTGCAAATTCATACTAACGCCTAAGTACACGGGCCTCAACGCTTCCTGGCGGAAACGACATTGCGTGCGTTTGTATTCTCTAAGGTGGCTAAGGGTCGCACAAGGTCTCGAACGATTTTCGCATGTCGAGACGTTTGGTGACTTTCGAGATTGACCCTAGTAGATTGTGAGATTACTGGCTTCCCAGATCACGTTGAGTATCTTCGCCGGCATGCGAGGAACGCTTGTCGCAAAACTTCGTGAGATTGGGAAGTGCGCTGCTGACTTAACAGCGTCGCTTCGCGACAATAGTGCAAGGCCAAGCAGCGTCGCTAGCGGTAGATCCAACGGCAAATGCCGCGCAAACATGAGCGATTTACGTGTCTAGCGGCGAGAGCCAAATGTTCTCTTTCACCACATGTGAGAGTCCTTTTTCATCCAACCTCGATACTTCCAAGAGATTAACCTAAGAATGACATTGCCTAGACCTAACCTCTCAAGGCTTGCATTGATTCGCCGAATCCGCAGGTTCGCTACGTGCTCGAGCCAAGATCGCTTGTGGTGTGCGCGCAGTGTCCCGCTTCTGTCTTGGATCGTCGTTTTCTGTGTCATGATCTCGTCTGTTTGTAACGCAACACTTGCCGCCAATCCCGACTATGTCGTGACTGGAAAGATTTGGACGGCCAACAAAGAAATGCCGCTGGCAGAGGCAATTGCGATTGAAGGTGAGAGAATTGTCGCGGTGGGTAGCCTAACAGAGGTTAAGCCGCTCATCGCCTCAGACACGAAGGTCTTGAACATCAGCAGCGGTCTTGTGCTTCCCGGCTTCATCGACTCGCATATCCACTTTGTAACCGGGGGAGCAAATCTCAAATCTGTCCAACTGCGCGACGCGGCTACGCCAGAAGAGTTTACCAAGCGGATTGCTGACTTCGCCAAACAACTACCTGCGGGGCGTTGGATCACCGGAGGCGATTGGGACCACACGCTTTGGGGTGGGCAGCTACCCGATCGACAGTGGATTGATTCGAAGACACCTGTAAACCCGGTTTGGATTCAGCGTTTGGATGGCCACATGGGCTTGGCAAATACCGCCGCTATGCGGGCGGCCGGACTAAAGGATTCGGACAGCCGAGACGTCTCAGGTGGCGAGATCGTACGCGACTCGAAGGGAAGACCCACTGGGATTTTTAAAGACAATGCCATGTCTCTCATAGGACATGCTGTGCCTCCACCGACGATTGAGGATAGGCTTGAATCGATTCAAATCGCATGTGACTACGTGCTGGCTCGTGGCGTGACGTGTGTTCACCATATGGGCGATTGGGATGAGGTCGAAGCATTGCGCTTGGCGGCAGCCAGGAATCTGTTGAACGTCCGCGTGTACGCATGCACGCCACTGTCACAATGGCAAAGACTCGCCGAAGAAATCGGGCAGCGCGGGCGAGGTAATCCGTTGTTGAGCCTCGGTGGATTAAAGGGATTTGTTGATGGGTCGCTTGGTTCACACACAGCTGCGTTTCTGGAGCCCTACAGTGATACGCCCCAACAAAGAGGGCTGCTGGTCAATAGACGTGAGGATCTTCACCAATGGATCGCCGGAGCCGATCAGGCAGGCTTGCAAGTAGCAGTGCACGCAATTGGGGATCGCGCGATACGCTTGATACTAGATGTTTTTGAGCAAGTCGCCGTTGAGCAGGGCGACCGCGATCGGCGTTTCAGAGTTGAGCATGCCCAACATATCCACCCAGCAGACATTCCCAGGTTCGCTCAATTAGGCGTGATTGCAAGCATGCAGCCGTACCACGCGATTGACGACGGTCGTTGGGCGGAGCCGATAATCGGACTTAAGCGATGTGAAACGACATATGCCTTTCGCTCGCTCTTGGATTCTAAGGCACATTTGGCGTTCGGAAGCGATTGGTTCGTGGCTCCCCCGACGCCACTGTTGGGCCTTGATGCTTCCGTTACGCGTAGGACGCTCGATGGCAAGAACCCTTCAGGTTGGATACCACGACAGAAGATTACCGTTGATGAAGCCTTGAAGGCATATACTATCGATGCTGCATTCGCAGGATTCATGGAGATCGAAGTCGGATCATTAGAAGTTGGCAAGTTGGCGGACTTGGTAATTTTGGATGCGGATCTACTGGAAGTGCCCTCAACCGTGTTGCCCAAGGCCAATGTAAGATTCACCATGGTTGGCGGTAAGCTCGTCTACGAGGCCGACTAATAGTCGTTTTGATCCGCGGCGAAGCCCAGAACCAGTGGTGCTTGTTTTGGATGGAGTTCTGGACACATCAGCCGTGGATTCGAGAATCGCAAACATCAGGTTGAGCCCGGAGTGGTTTGATTCACCTGACGATTTGATCAAACGGAATGCGCGAGTCGAGCAGGGAATTTGTCGTCGTGAATCCCAGATATGATACATTGGACAGAGACTTGGCAGTTCCGGCGGAAACTGCAGATACGCGGAGCGGCGGGCTGGCCACCGCCGTCACTTAGCCGATTCTCGAAGTTACGAAGTTGCATCGCGACGAAGAAGAATGCTCCTGCGACACAGGCGCCTATTGCCAGGCTAGAAAGCGATTGCCGGAGAAGTTGTTCTCAGAGGTTGCCTGCAAGGTCGGGCGATCGTTGGACTCTCAAGTCGATTCCGATTGGCTTTGGAATGGCCGAAGAGTGTATATGTTCGACGGCACGACCGTCACGATGCCGGACACACCCGCCAACCAAGCAGCCTATCCGCAAATTCCGATACAGCGTGCTGGTTTAGGGGCTCCGATCGCCAGAATCGGCGCGATCATGTCCCTCTCTTGTGGAACCATCATCAAACTCGGCTTCAGTCGTTATGCAGGAAAAGGAGAGGGCGAAGTCAGTTTGCTACGCCGGCTGTGGGCGTGCTTTCACCCGGTGATATCTTGCTGGGCGATCGGTTGGTTTCCAATTGGACCAACCTCGTCATGCTCCGTGAGCGTCGCCTGGAGTTGGTGAGTCGACTCAGACTCAACAAGGCGCATCGTCGTGCAGACTTCCGCAAGGGTGAGCGACTTGGCAAAGACGATCACATTGTTCGCTGGAAAAAAACCGGCCTCGATTCAGCCCGTTATTGAATGGCAAGGCAGCGGGAACTCACAACTTCGCCGAAACTGTACGACTGTCTGTTAGAGTGCATTGCCAACCACCGAGTTGGTAACCGACCAGGCCGCTTCGAACCGCGAAAAGTAAAACGACACATCCGATCCTACAACTTCATGAAAAAACCAAGGCAAGAACTGAAACTCCAAATGATCAAAGGAGTTAAAGAAACCTAAGTGCCATTCGCGGCGATCACCGCTGCGCCCTAGAATTTCGCATCTTGATCGCGAGACTCATTGTACGCTCCGCACACTTAACAAAGCACAATTTCTCGGGGGACGGGGTTCCAGTCGAAAAGTGTTTAGCTCAGGGTTCCTGTCAATAATCGACACGTCCGTAGCCCTGCCTTCCTAGATCGTCAACACTGTTAGGCGAAACAGAAAAACGAGAGATGCGATTTTCGGTTTTGGCAAGTACAACGTGAGTCCTTGCGTTCGTCGTTCCGTTATTCCAAACCGCGAACGCGTTTGCGGAAAGCGGATGGCGTAATGCCCTCCTGTCGACGAAACACTCGTGCGAGAACCTCTGGGTGTTCGAACCCACACGCGGCAGCGATTTCAGTCATTGGACGATCCGAGTCAGCGAGCAATCGCTTGGCCTTTTCAACACGAACTCGGCGAATCTCCGCGGCCGGTGACCGGCCCAAGAACTTTTGAAACCGCTGTTCTAGCACGCGGCGCGATATTGGAACCGAGTCCAGTACGTCCGCCACCGAAATGGCAGTCGACGCGTTCTCGCGGAGATATTCGAGTGCCTTCACCAACATCGTGTCATCAATTGCTAAGGAGTCCGTCGATTGTCTGGCGATGATCCTTGCGGGAGGAATCTTCACGGGCTCTCTGGGTGGAGCTTCACCCTTAAAGAGCCTAGCTAGTAGAGATGCAGCCTCCCAGCCGATTCTTGCTGGTGAAAAATCGATGGTTGATAACGGCGGTCGTGTGATCTGACTAGTCAGCTCATCGTGTTCTCCGCCCATCAACGCGACTTGGTCCGGGACATGCACTCCCCGTATACGGCATGCTTCCGCAATCTGACGTCCGCCATACTCATTGAACGCAAGCAGCGCAATCGGTTTAGGCAGCGTCATGATCCATTCTTCCAACTGCGCCAGCCGCGAATACCAATCATGGCGTTCTCCTTTGTCTTCAAAGCAAGAACAGATATGACCAGAGGCTTCAATGGCTTGAACAAATGCTGCGCCGAACTTGTCAGAGTATCCCGGACGATTCACAGGACCACAATAGGCATAGTTCCTGAAACCACGATCCAGAAAGTGATCTGCGATCATCTGACCGCCGAGGAGTTCATCCGCAGTACATGAAACAACTTTACTGGACGCAAACGAGTACCAAGACACATCGACAGCTGGCTTATTCAATTCGTCAAGCTGAATCGCAAGGTCTTCATGGGTGACTCGTGCAATGATGCCATCACCGTCCCACTCGGTCGGAACCAATTGACGCTCATGTCTTCCGCGAGGCTCAAGGTAGAAGGTCCAGTCTTCATGAGTCAACGCATAATCGGCTATGCCCTTGACGATATTCGCTCCCCAGGAAGTCGAAGTCTCAATTAACAATGCAACACACTTCTCATTCATCTCGTGAATTGTCCGTTGAGCGAAGACCAATTCCAAGCGATGGCGATTGTAGAATTATCGCGTCGTGCCAAGCGGCATTGAACCAATTTCTCGCGAAGCCATGCCATCTCCTCGCAACTTCTGTCTGGCAACTCGTGATTAACTCATTGCGCTGCGATACAACCATTGATTCAAATGCGAGTGAGCTTATTGACATCGATCCTGGATTTGATCCGAGCTAGGCTTAGTTGACTACGAGGGACTTGATCCCGGCGGAGAATCAAGGTCGATCGAATCGACCAGTATTTCTGCCACGTCGCGGACTTGAATAGATTCCTGCGATGTCGAAGCGGCTACGCCGTCGGATACCATGACCATGCAGAATGGACACGAGACAGCAACGGTATCAGCACAGCTGTTTAGTATTTCATCAATTCGGCCATTGCCACTCCGGTTGCCCGGTGAGTCATCAAACCACATGCGACCGCCACCTCCACCACAACAGGAGGTGAGGCGTCGATTCCTTGGCAACTCGGTCAAGCGGCTCTCATCCTTCCCAAAACGTGCTGCGGCAATAACACGGCGAGGTGCCTCGGTGACTTCATTGACTCGGGCTAGATAACAGGGATCGTGGTACACCACTTTGCCTTGCTGATCAGCAGAGGAGACAGGTAGCCGTCCGGTTTCTACCAAGAGATTGAGCAGCTGGCTGTGATGTAGTACCTCATAGTTGCCGCCCAGCTGTGGATAGTCCTGCAAGAAGCTGTTTACACAATGCGGACAGTGCGCCACGACTTTACGTACTTCGTACTTTTTGAAGGTTGTGATATTGACCGCCGCTAATTCTTGAAACAAGAACTCGTCGCCCATGCGACGCGCAGACTCGCCGGTGCACTTTTCCTCAGAGCCAAGGACCGCAAAGCTCACGTCGGCATATCTCAAGAGCTTGACTACGCTACGAGCAACGTTTTGAATGCGGCGGTCGTAGGCGGCGGCGCAGCCTACCCAATACAAGTACTCAAACTCTGGGTTGTCTTTGACAGTTGGCACTTCGATATCGGCCGCCCAGGCAAAACGATCCTTGGCAGGCAAGCCCCAAGGGTTTCCCGAGCGTTGCGTCTTTTGCAAGCTCGTTGCGGGAGCTCCGCGCAGTTGGCCTTCGCCCACAAGATGTCGACGCATATCGGTTATCATGCCGAGTGGACTTACTCCAAGTGGGCAGATATCAGCGCAAGCGCCGCACGTAGTACATGACCAAAGTGTCTCGGCGGAAATTGTATCGCCATGAATATCTGCAGTGTCTCCGTTGCTCGAAACCTTCGCATCTTTAGTCGCTGCCAAGATTCCGGGGCCGACGACGTCGAGATGGGTGCGAAGGTCTTGTACGACAGTTCGTGGAGAAAGCGGCTTACCCGCCTCAAACGCAGGGCACGCATCCTCGCAGCGTCCACAAGAGACACAGGCGTCTAATTGGATAAGCCGAGATCGATCAAAATGATCTATTGCACTGACACCGATTCGCCCTGTTTCCTCAAGTTCCTCCAACGTAACCAGATGCATTTCACCAAGGTTCTCTGCATCGTGCAACAGATTCAGCACACCGGCTATGGAGTGCATAAGTCGTGTGTACGGAAACGCTGCAATGAAAGCCAGAGCTAACACAGCATGAACCCACCAGGTCGCGATATGGACCCCTGTAGCGACAGATTGCGAAATGTCCAGTGCTTGGAGGAGTGACGCAATCCCGTAACCAACAACAGACCAACCTGGCATTGGAGTTTGGGCCTGGATGATCCGCAATCCCTCGGTCAGATAGCCGGTGAGTCCAATGAGAAGAAAGGCCCAAAGCACGATCCAATCGGCAGGATGCCGATCGATACTGGAGTTGGCCTTCCAGCGCCGCGCCATAAACATGCAGCATCCGACGATCATGGCGAGGCCGAACAGATCGAGGGTCACTTCATAGAGTGCGAAGTAGAGCCCTTTGTGAAATAGCGGGTCTGTCGGCTCCCGGCCCAAAAGGTCAGCCAACACGTGCTCTATTGCTATCAGAACGGTACCAATGAAGAGGATTCCAAACCCGACAAAAAGCAATCGATGCGCCAGATTGATTTTAGATCTGCTGATCATGCGACGCTGGAAGATGATATCCCTCAGCTTACGACCCAGCGCCTTGCAAGAAGCGGATTTGCCAGCAGAATTTACGCCGAGCTGCCAGAGGCGGACGCGACGATAGACGCCAAAAGCAAAGCACAGGACTGCCGCAGCTGCCAAGAGATAGAAGATTAGCTGCGAAGTCTTTGAAACATTGCCGAACACCTCGCGAGTAAGGACGGGATCGACTTGCGCTGCTGAAAGGAGTCCCCTTTCCATAGCCCTTTCAACCTGAATTCAGTTGTTCGATCAAGTCCGGAACAATTGCGTAGACATCTCCTACCAGTCCATAGTCCGCCTCTTCAAAAATCGGCGCCTCAGAGTCATTGTTGATTGCGATAACTGTCTTGGAATTCTTCATCCCCGCCAAGTGTTGGACTGCGCCGGATATGCCCAGAGCAACGTACACTTCGGGCGCGATAATCTTTCCAGTTTGACCGACCTGCAGTTCATTGGGAGTGATCCCACCATCTACCAGTGCTCGTGAACTGCCCGTTGCTCCTTGGAGTGCGTCAGCTAAGCCGCCGACGAGCTGTTCAAAGTCTTCGCTGGTTTTTAGAGCTCGTCCCCCAGAAACGACGACGTCTGCTTCCGTTACGTCGGGACGCGAGCTGCGCTTCGTTTCGACATCTATTATCTGAACACGCTGAGGAACCTTGCCGAGATTAGGCGAGAGAGGAGTCACAGCGAAAGGCGAATCACTTGGAAGTGCTGCTTCGTAAGCAGATGCCTGCACTGTGATGATCTGCGGGTTACCCTTGAGTACCACCGTCGCTATTACCGCTCCTGCATAGATTGGCCGGTCTAGTTGCAGTTCCTCACCGACTCGAGCGTGAGCAACCACGTCGCTTGCCATTGCTCCTCCTAGCAATGCGGCCGATCGACTGATGATATCCTTAGCCTGCGAAGTTGATGCCGCAACAAGCATGTCCGCTTGCTGCGATTCAACGGCGTCAGCGATCACGGGTGCATACCGTTCCGCAATGGGGTGGGCAAGCTCCATGGCCTCCAAGACGAGAGTCGGAGCATACTTCGCAGCCTGGCTGGCCACGTGATCCAAGTTGTCGCCGATCAGAAGAAACTGGACCGAGTTGTCCGGTCCTTGAGCTAAAACCTGAGAAAACGACAGGGCCGACAGACTTGCCTTCTTGACTTCGCTTCCATCGTGCTCCAAGTAAACTAAGATGTTCATTTGTCTGCAATATTTTCAGGAATCCGTTACGTGCTCTTTAGCGATTCGCGTAGTTTTTCCGCGAGCTCGCCGCTACTACTGACCATAACACGCTTGCGGGCAGTTTTTGCCGATCTCACAGAGACCGTGTACATTTTTTCCGCCTTCTGGACCCCCAAGTCGCCCATGCTGATCTCTGCGATCTCTTTTTTCTTTGCCTTCATGATCCCTGGCAACGATGCGTAGCGAGGCTCGTTGAGTCGCAGGTCCACCGTAATCACTGCCGGGAATGGGAGTTCGACGGTCTCGATACCGGCGTCCGTCTCGCGATCGACAAGGAGCTTGTCGTCCACGCACTTGATGCGTGAAGCAAACGTAGCCTGCGGCCAATCCAGCATCGCGGCAAGAAACTGCCCTGTCTGATTGCAGTCACCATCCACCGCCTGCTTTCCCATCAAGACCAGATCAGGGGACTCTTGCTCAACGAGGGCCTTGAGGACACAGGCGGTGTTCCAAGGGTCCAACGATTCGATGCAATCGACCCTAATCGCACGATCCGCGCCCATCGCCAGAGCTGTACGCAGTTGCTCTTCGTATTCAGAATCACCAACGCTGACTGCCACGATCTCCGAATCTACCCCGTCTTCTCTGATGCGAATCGCCTCTTCAAGCGCGATTGCATCGAATGGGTTTACGACAAATGGTAGGTGGCCGGTTTCTATCCCCGAATGGTCTTCGCAAACCTCGATTTTCTGGTCCGTGTCTGGGACGCGTTTTGCAGGGACAAGAATCTTCATGATTTTGCTAGCTTGCACTTATGAGACGGCAGGCGCAGATGGTCGCTCGACTTTTCCATAATAGTTTCCGGCCATTTCGCAACATTTCTTATCGATGTCCTGTCGAGCCTTGAGTTCGGGGACATCGAAGTAGCGATCCGCACTAATCGACGTTAGATCGTAGCTAGAATTGTCGTCCAGAATCAACTCGGACATGATGACTCCGATCGTTGGGCTTTGCACAATGCCGTGACCTGAAAAACCAGCACAGTGGTAAACTCCTTCGATACTTGGCATCTTACCACAGAAGGGGCGCCCATCCGGCGTGAAAGTCATAATGCCCGTCGTGATGTTCATTGGTGTCTGCGGTGTAATCCACGGGAATCGCCGTTGGGCAGCATCAAGCAAGAGTGCAACATCGATCGACGCTTGAGAAGCCTTCATGGCTGACATGTCAAAGTCGACCGGCAGCCTTTTCATGTCATAGACTTCGGGCTCGGCTGCATACATTCCCACAATCAAGCCACCGCTTTCTGGGCGAGAGTAGATTCGCAATTCACGATTCCGAATGGCAGGGCTTAGTCGATCGATCGGGTGTTGCGAATCGGGGCGGGTCGTCAAATAGTAGTGGCCAATCGCAGCCGTTGGGAGCGTGGTCTCAGACATCTCGGCATTCAGGTAAGACCATGGGCCACCGGCGTTAACGACCACGGCTGCATGGTACTCCGCATCTCTCGTCTTGACCCCGTAGGCGGTGCTGCCCGCCATCAGCATTTCTGTCACTGGGGAGTTTGATTTATACGTGACACCGTGGTCTTTTCCTACCTTGACGTAAGCACTGACTAACTCGGCGGGTTGAAGATGTCCGTCAGTCGCACAATAACACGCATCGGTCAGATCGTCAGTGCGCATGTAGGGAAGCAAGTTCTTAACTTCATCGGCAGGCAGATGATCGATCGCGAATCCAATAGATTTGCCCATTCGCACGAGCGCGGCAATTTCCTCGGCTCGATCGTCTGTTTCTGCAATTCGCATCGAGCCAGTTTGTACGAAAATCTCAACGTCTGCTTTCTCTTCTAACTCCTTAACGATTTCAACGCCGTCCATCAGCATTCTTGTGTGTTCCGAGTTACCACGGAGTTGTCCGAGTAGCCCCGCTGCTCGGCCGGTGGATCCGTTACCGATGCGCTCGCGCTCTAGCACGACCACTTTTGCACCTCGCAAAGCTAGTTGCATGGCTGTACTCAGACCTGCAACACCACCGCCAATGACAATTACATCATAGGTTTCAGTTGATGAACTCACGCAGACTCCTCAGCTAGCGGATTTGCTAATACAACGAGGCCCTTCTAAACGCTCCCACCGGAAAGCAGCTTTCCCTTGATATTAACACGCGATTTTGTCGACGGCCATGCGCATTCGCGCAGGCCTACTGATGGAATGCGCGGCATGACTCGATCAGTGCTAGACTAGTCAGGTGAGAGTCGTAGAGTCAACAGCGCTGTCGATTGTGGCAGCAGAAATGACCGCGGCCATGGCATTTCCATCATCAAACAGAAGTTTGTCGTCACTGTTGCCGGGCGGACTGTGGCGAAGGTGAGAACGCAGACCCCGGGTACGCAGCTACAGACAGATGGCGAAGACGCAAATACCTTCACCACGTTGAGCAATACTTGCCCAGGAATACATGATGGCTGAACAACAGATCGTTGCGCTTCCCTGTTGGAATGGAGCAGTGACCCTCGAAGAATTGAGGGGTGGAATTACGAACCGCAACTACGTTGTCGACGATGGCGAGCGCCGATACGTAGCTCGACAGTGCAGCCCACTTCCCCACCTCGGGATCCATCGGTCCAATGAAGTGGCCTGCCAGCGACTGGCGGCAGGATTGGGCATCGCCCCAGCGATCCTCTACTTCGAGGATTCGATTCTCGTTAGCGATTTCGTCCAATCCGAGACGCTTACAGCTGACGCCATCCGAGATTCCTCACTCCTCGTGAGATTGGCGAAGACTTTGCGGCGCCTTCACGACGCGTGGGACCAAATTGAGGGCGAACTGATTTACTTTTCTCCACTCCAGACAGTGCGAACCTACGCAGCAACGGCGCGACGGCTAGGTGCGTTGCTTCCAGAAGACGTCGACGAGGCGATCGATCAGGCGGCCCGACTGATGCACAGAGTGTCGCCTTTCACGCCAGCGCTCTGTCACAATGATCTGCTCGTTGGAAATATCCTCGACGCGGGAGACCGATTGTGGTTGGTCGATTGGGAATACGCTGGAATCGGGAATCCGCTGTTCGATTTGGCAAATGCAAGCGGAAACAGCGAGTTCACCGAGGAGCAAGAGCAGATTTTCCTAACTGCGTACCGGGGCGAATGTGTCGATAGCGATCTGCGAGACTTGAGGATTCTGAAAACCATATCGTTACTCCGCGAAGCACTCTGGTCGTACATCCAGACTAAGAAATCGGATCTAGAATTCGACTATGAGAAGTATGCCAGCGAGAATCTCAACGCCTATCACGAGGCATGTCAGACGATATTGCGGAAGTCCTAATGAACATTCGGTGTGCCAGAGTACGACTGGAATCTGCTGGGCCAACGGTTCATTGATGGCCGAGGCTCCATCGACGGCATTAGCGAATCGTAAGGAAGCATTGACCGATCTGCAACTGCGGAGTGTTAGTGCACCATAGAGACTGCGCAGAATGCACATCGAGGATCAGAGGGCGACTTATCAAGCAACAGTGGATCCTGCGACAAAGGACCGACAAGATTTGGGACCACGGAATTGTGACCTACTTCTGCCATCGGTGGTCGCTCGCTGTTCTGATCCACTGGACAGGCTATTCAATGGAAAATCAAGCCAGCACCTGTTATCATGATGGTCACATCAGTACGTACTGCATTACTGCAAATTCCGGTTCTAGGAGCCAGACATTGAAGTTTGCAAGCTCCGTAGCCGACCACAACGCATTAAGACATCTGTACGCGCTCGGATCTCGATCGGCTTGGTTAGGATTCGTCTTGGCAGCGCTGTTTTGTGATTCGACTTCGGCGTGTAAGTACACCGTGCGTGATGTCGCGTTCGTCGATATGGACGGATCCTGGTATGAACTCGTGCTTTTGCTCGACGGCGAAACGCCCAAGGATATAGCGGAGGTCATCAGAACGACCGCTATCCAGGGATTGGCGGAGAGCAATGTCCAATTTGAAATGGTGGATATTGACAACAACGCCACTCAAACACAGCTTGCTCTCCTGCGGTCGCACGAGATCGATCGTTTTCCAGCCGCGGTGCTGGTCTCGCCTGACGGCCGCAGCAGGCAGATCTCTCTTCCGGACCTCAAGAGTGAACAGTCGGTAGCGCTGCGCAACACAATTCAGTCTCTCGTCAGCTCCGCGTTGAGGGAATCGCTGCTGGAGAAGCTTGTCGATTTACACAGTGCCGTGCTCATTATCGAAAGCGACAATCCAAAACTAAACGAACGAGCGCTGGCGATGGTCGAGCTTGCGATCGAGCGTGTAGAGGCAGCTCTGCCTGATCTACCGAAACCAATTGAGGTTCCACCGCAGGTGTGGGCTGTTGATAAGGAAGAGGCGCAACGGGAAGCGATACTCTTATGGAGCCTGGGCGTGGACGTCACTGCTAGCGACGTGCCGCAGATGGCCTTGGTTTTCGGACGTGGTCGAAATCTCGGACGGGTCATTGAACTCAGCGAAAACGCAGAGAAAGAGTTATTGCACGCGCTTGCGGTTGCAGGTCTCGACTGTGAATGTGAGCTGGATCGAAGTTGGATGCAGTCACCCATGTTCCCGCATGTTTGGACAGAGGCTCATGAATCGCAAGCCGCCAGGTCGCTGGGATTCGATCCGGGGCACCCGTTGGTCAAGGTAGAAATGAGTCGGATCCTCAGTCGCGGGCCATCATCAAGCGATCTTGGCACGAGGAACAGCCCCGATGCACTATTGCCCGGCCTGCAAATCATCGACCTTAATTTTGACGATGAGCAGGCCAGCCCATCTCCAGTAGCAGTGGAGGAACCCAACGACTCAAACGCGTTCGCGGAAAAGCAGCCAACCCCCAGCTCCAAATCTCATCATGTGGATAATTCGCTAAAGGAAACCAACAACCTGAAAGACTCGATTCCAGCGCAGGTTGTGCAGTCCAGATCTGGGTCGAGTAATACAACCAGTAGTGGATCATTGGCGAAGACCGTTGGCTCCACGGTACTCGGCATTGTTGTCGTGGGTCTCGCAGGAGGAGCCATTGTCGTATTTTACAGCCGACGTCTCGAGCCATGATTCGCATTGAGAATCTCAAAATTCGCGCAGGCAGCTTTCGACTTGGGCCTCTCTCTCTTGAATTGTCACGTGGTGAGTATGGTGTGCTCATGGGGAAAACAGGCAGCGGCAAAACGACGCTCCTTGAGTCGCTGTGCGGGTTGAGGCCAATAGAGAACGGCCGCATAACTTTGGCTGGTAGAGATGTCTCAGGATTGCGACCAGGCGAACGAGGGATTGGTTACGTCCCGCAAGATGGTGCGCTGTTCCCAAGAATGAAAGTGCGCGAGAACATGGCTTTCCCTCTGATTATTCGGAAGTGGCAAAAGCCACAGATCGAGAAGACGACGTCTAAACTTGCCAAGCAGTTGGGCATTGCTCCGTTGTTGGATCGGTTTCCTGCCAGTCTGAGTGGGGGGGAACAACAGCGAGTAGCGCTCGGCCGTGCACTGTCGTTTCAACCGCAACTTCTCCTGCTCGATGAGCCGTTATCAGCATTAGATGAGATGACGCGACGCACCATGTACGATTTGTTGAAGACAGCGCAAACACAATCAGGTGTCACGACTCTTCACGTCACGCATAATACTGACGAGGCGGAATACTTGGGTGATGTTTCGTTCCAGCTGCAAAACGGTCAGATTGTGACCGGTAAACGCCCTGACCAGCCGCAGGAAGCTTGCCAAGGTGCGGAGGTGCCAACCTAGTGAATGTAAGAGTCAACTATACAGCACAGCTGAGAACCGCGCTAAACCGAGCGGGCGACGAGCTTGAACTACCGTCGCCGGCGACTGTAGGCGATCTGTTCGACAGCATCAGTCAGTTACATGGAGAACCATTCGATAACTTGGCGAAGGCCGATGACGGACAGTTGCATCCTTCACTCTTGGTTTGCATCGGAGACCAGTGCATCGGACAGAACTTTGCGGTCGAGCTCCAAACAGGAGACGAAGTTACTTTGTTGTCTCCCGTGAGCGGAGGATGACCACTTCTATGCAAGAACTTACTCAGGAAGAGCGCGAAGTCTACGAATGGCAGATGTGGTCCCCCGAGTTCGGTGAACCCGGGCAAACTCGCCTGAAGCACGCTTCCGTCTTGGTCACAAGATGCGGAGGACTCGGTAGCGTCGTCGCGTATGAACTCGCTGCAGCAGGTGTCGGCAAACTGGTGATTGCCCATGGAGGCAACGTCAAACCATCCGACTTGAATCGGCAACTGCTGATGACTCACAGCTCACTGGGCACACCGCGAATCGATTCCGCCCAGCGACGTCTGCTTGAGCTCAATCCACGCCTCAACATCGAGGCAGTCCCTGAAAACGTAAATGCAGAGAATGTGACACGCTTAGTAGAACAAGTGGATGTCGTCGTTGACTGTGCCCCCCTGTTTGAGGAACGATTTCTCCTTAACCGGGCAGCCATTTCCCAGAACAAACCCCTGGTCGAATGCGCTATGTACGATTTGGAGGCACAAATCACCACGATTATTCCAGGGGAGACGCCTTGTTTGCACTGCCTGCATCCAGAGCACCCAAAGAATTGGCGGAGACAATTCCCTGTGTTTGGCGCGGTCTCTGGCACTGTTGGTTGCCTAGGGGCGATGGAAGCGATCAAATTGATCTCCGGAATCGGTGAGACTCTCACCGGAAGACTCTTGTTTTGTGACCTTCGCCAGATGCAATTTCGAACCATCTCGTTGATGCGAAATCGGGATTGTCAGGTGTGTGGACATATGGCTTGAGATGTCGCGCATACAGTACAGCAGAAGTATTTCCAAACGATCCCGTTAGACTACACAAAGTGACAGTTAGCCCGATCCATCGTGCGGCCTCCGTTAATCCGGTCTACATGACTGCCGGCGCGTCATTGATTGTGCTGGCTGTTTTACTGCTGCTACTCATGCAGAAGCCGAATTCTGGATTAGAAGAACAAGACGGGGAGTCGGAACTATTCGTCTATTGCGCGGCTGGCATGCGGGTGCCCGTGGAGAACATTGCGACGCGATATCGGGAAGAATTTCAAGTCCCGATTCGTCTTCAGTACGGCGGCTCCAACTCACTGCTCAGCCAGATAGAAGTTGCAAACGTCGGTGATCTGTACCTGGCAGGCGACAACAGCTATCTCCAGATAGCGAAGCGAAAAGGGCTGGTGGCGGAAAGCTTTCCCATCGCCCAGATGCGCCCAGTGATCGTCGTGCCATCAGGAAATCCCAAGCAGGTCCAGGATGTGCAAGATCTGGTGCGTGCCGACTTGCGGGTCTCTTTAGCCGATCCAGATCAGGCTGCTGTCGGGAAACTAGTGCGAGAAAGCCTGTTGCCATCTGGTCGATGGGATGCACTCGTGGCTGCTGTGCGCTCACGAGGTGTTTTCAAGCCGACCGTCAGTGAGGTTGCTAATGATGTACTCTTGGGTGCTGTGGATGCTGGCATTGTGTGGGATGCCGTCGCCACTCAACATGAACAGCTAGAGGTGGTGCGTTCTGCTGAACTCGCGAATAACCAAGTCTTAGTGAGCATTGGTCTCTTGGAGGCATCAAAGAACGCGAAAAGGGCATTGCATTTTGCCCGATTCCTCACGGCCCAGAATCGCGGACTGGACGTCTTTCAGGAGCACGGCTACGAGTCCGTTGAGGGTGCCGAATGGTCGAATCGTCCACAGCTCACATTTTTTGCAGGCGCAGTCAATCGTCATGCGTTAGAGCCGGTTGTCGAGGCATTTCAGCATCGCCATGGAGTGGAAGTCTCAACCGTGTATAACGGTTGTGGTATTCTCACGGCGCAAATGTGGGCTATTGAACAAGATTCTCTTGGTGGGTTTCCAGACGTTTACATGGCCTGTGATACCTACTATATGGACACCGTCGCCAAGCTGTTTCATGACAAGGTGAATGTGTCCGACACGCCAATTGTCGTTGCTGTTCAGGCGGGAAATCCTAAAGGAATTGAGACACTTACTGACCTGAATCAACCCGGAGTGCGCGTAGCGGTCGGTCAGCCAGAGCAATGCACGATTGGCGTGCTTACCCGTCGTCTGCTCGAATCTGAAGATATCTACGATTCGCTCCTCGAAAACAACGTAGTCACTCAGACGGCGACCTCAGCCTTGTTGATCCCGAGTGTCGCGACCGGTTCGGCAGATGCTGCAATTGTATATCTTACGGATGCACGAGCTGAAAGTGACAAAGTGGATGTCGTCACGATCGACTCGCCGCTGGCGAAGGCAATTCAGCCGTTGGGCATTGCAACTTCGAGTAAGCAGAAACAGTTAGCTCGCCTCTTGTTCGAAGAAGTATCGAGGGCGCAGGGAGCTTTCGAGAAAGCTGGATTCCGGTGGCGATTGAAACCAGTCGAATAGTGTAGGGCCGATAGTACCGTGCCATCTTCGGAAACCAAAACACATCGGATTGGGTCAGACACGCCCTTCTACGCGACTTTGATTGTCATCAGTTGCACGTACCTGCTTCTATTGGTGTCGATGCTCATGGCCAACGCCGCTTTCCTTGCTTCGGGTGCCGGTGAGCCGACGATCAGTGAAGAGTGGTCGCAGGCCAATCCGTGGTGGGCCAGAGTGATTGACAATCCCGTTGGTGCCGCCTTGGCAGATTCGAACATTCAGTATGCTATCTACCTGAGTTTAGTCTCCTGCACGATTAGTACGATATTGTCGCTCTGGGTTTCCGTGCCGCTTGGTTATCTGCTGTCTCGTCACGATTTCTTCGGCCGCAATTTATTGGATGCGATCTTGGATATTCCGATCGTGCTGCCACCGCTGGTCGTCGGATTGAGTCTGCTCATCCTGTTTCAGTACATGCCGGAGTACGTCCGCGAAAGTGTTGTTTACCAGGTTCCTGCCGTTGTATTAGGGCAGTTCGTCGTCGCGAGCGCCTTTGCGATCCGAACGATGCGCGCCACGTTTGACCAGATTGATTCCCGCCACGAACAGGTGGCGCTAACGCTGGGCTGCAATCGTTTCCAAGCGTTCGGTTGGGTGATCCTGCCCGAACTCCGTCCTGGGCTGCTGACAGCTGCGACGCTTGCATGGGCCCGCTCACTGGGAGAGTTTGGTCCACTATTGGTCTTTGCAGGTGCCACCCGAGGCAAGACCGAAGTACTTTCTACCAGCGTCTTTCTCGAACTGAGTATTGGGAATCTGAACGGCGCTGTTGCCGTTTCATTTGTCATGATCGCAGCAGCGATCGTCGTTTTGATCATCACCCGAATCTGGGGATCCCGAGATCTCACACTCTAGGAGCGGCTTCAAAATGCTTCTTCTCGTTAAACGTTGCTAGGCATGGCTTAGAGGCCGACGTCTATAGTTTGGCCGTCGTAGCGATTTCCCAAGTACCCAAACATCCACAGATCGATGTCTTCTTGGAGGAAGTGAACGGACGAGTCGACAAAGACAAAGTGTGCACCTCCTGGGTGGTAACTGCGGAAGTTGCACCCGCCGCCGCGCCATGTAGTTCCCACGTCGACCGCGTTGATACCGTAAACCGTTGACGACATCGCCCAGGTGCCCATCCAATGCATCCGATCTTCACACCCGTCCAAGCCTCCGTCGACACCATGTGACTCACCGACGTGCAGGGTATTGGATGTACCGTCGGTGACCTTAGCCACTGTGATTTCATTGGGAAACATGTCGAGCATGCCGGGGCCGTCCTCACTATGACCGTGATAAAAGCCACGTCGATAGCGCCCCATATTTCCAGTAAAGCAATCACAGAATGCATTCAGTGATGATCCGTCACTGCACAGACCGCAGGCGCTCGTTGCGCCGTAAGACGATGGTGGGGTGACGGCGATCGGGCCAGCGCTACCCATATACGTTGATATACCAGCAGTGGCTGGTGCAATCGCGAAAGTATCCATGCCATCGCGGATCCAGGGCTGAGGCTGTGAAGGGCAAATGAACGACGGCAGGACGAGCTGGTGTTGAGGGGCGTTAACCCAAGGTGATCTCGTGTCATATTGAGTGTAGGACTCGTTGTCGATCTGTGAGAGCTGGTCGGCTAGCCCCTGCTGTTCCATATAGGGCAAGATTTTCGTCCGCCAACTCCCGCCGTAGCGAGGCCAAGGTGATCCTTTCGGGTTCTGTTCACCATCGGCGTCCCAGGCTCCATACGGAAAGACCTGGTGGGCCGACTCATGGTTTTGCATTGCCAGACCGATCTGCTTGAGATTATTCACGCACGTTGCCCGGCGGGCTGCTTCGCGGGCAGCTTGTACAGCAGGAAGCAGCAGTGCCACGAGTACTCCAATTATGGCAATCACGACCAATAACTCGACCAATGTGAAACCATGAATATCGACGCCCGACTTGCTGGATCGTTTCGGCATGATTGCTGACATGATGGTTCAGTCCTGTTTAATGACAAAGTATAAGGAATCATCAATGTTCAAGAAGTGAATTGCTAATCGGTCAACTCAAACTGCACTTCGCCGCTATGGTTCTCATCGACGTTGTCGGTCAGAGGTGTTGTCTCTGGCTTGGCATACTTCTTGGGAACTAGCAGCGGTCGCTCGTAGGCCTTGATAACATATCCGTTCGCGTCTCGATCAGGCTCGCGATCGCGACCATACGCAACTACAATCACCTTGTATTCGCCGGGTTTTACCCCGTCATCGCGGCGAGCCGTAGTCAGTGAAAAACTACCGTTCTTGATCTTCCCCCGCGCCATTCGTCCGCCCGACGAGTCTTGAGGGATATATCGCAACTCGCCTTCCGCCAGTGGGTTTCCCTGATAAGTGACCGATCCCGAAATCGGTATCAGGCCCGACGTATTGGGCGCTCCACAACCAACGACAGTCGCAACGAGTATCAGCGCACCAACGCTCGCTCCGATCTGTTGTGGCCGTTTGCACAACATTATTAGTCTTCTCAAGACCTTTCCTGCCTACCTTGAGTTTGTATCTGCGGTTAGGAGTCTGAAATGAGTTCAAGCATCCTGCCGCCTGACCTGGGATAAACTTAGGAGTCCAATGAGGAACAAAATCACGGTACCCGGCTCGGGGACAGCGTTTGTTGCAGAGCTAGCCGCTAGATCACCAGAGCCGTAACTCGCCTGCCAATCCGCCAAACTCTGGGCATCTCCCAGATCGCGTTGCCACCTGAGGAAGTCAGCACCGTCGATGTCGCCGTCATTATCAAAATCGCCATCGGGAAGCGTCTCGACGTATTCGATCCGCCCGGTCCGTGTGTCGCCCAAGGTGTCGGTGTATTCGAAGATTAGATCACGAGCATCCAATGAGGTGTTGTATGCCTGGCCAAGTGACTCGGTCCGGTTGCCGTCGAACAGAGAGCTGCCAAGTAAAAACGCCTCGGTTAGTTGGCTATCTGATCCGGAAAAACCATCCCACGATTCACCGACACCTGCGCCAATGGAATCGAGGCTCTGACTGTCAAAATTAGACGTGAGCCAGTCCGCCGAATCGAGCGATCCCAGTGCGCTGCGGATTTCGTAGGCATTGATGTCGCGTGCTATGTCGCCTCCGTTGATCGTGATTTCACCTGATATGGTATTCACCGTCAGACTAAGGGTCGTTGGCTTGAAGGATGTGAGATAGCCCTCAACGGCGGCAACGTCGGTGCTGTTGAGGTTGCCATCATAGAATAGTAGCTGGCCGACGTTGCCGACGAAGTTAAACCCGCCGCTCACGCCACTGCTATTCTGATAGCCAAACAGAATCAAGTCGCCGCTGACACTGTAGTTCGCGCCGTTCGTACCGCTACCGACCAGTCCACCATCAGCGTACACAGCCCAGTCGGCACCGCCACCACTGCCCGACTCAACTCGATAGACCGTGTACTCGCCGTTGTTGCCGCTGATGTCGCCCACCCCTTGCGTCCCTGAGCCACCGAACAACTCGGCGTTACCATCATCGATCTGGAAATCGAGTTGGGTTCCATCATCTCCGTCGGTTCCATATGAGTAAACGTACTGGCCGGATCCGTCACCCAGGCTACCGTCGCGTCCCGGTGAAAAGTATCCCAAGAAGAACGCGGTCGACGCGGTCCGCGTACCTGGAACCGCACCCTGCAAGACGAGGTTATCGCCCGTAAAGTCATTCACAACGACCGCACCGTTGCCACCAAGCTCGCTGGAATCAAACGAGATGTTGGCATTACTGGTGGCCGTACCGGTGCGCGACAAGACGATGGAATTGTCGTTTGCCGCAGTCCAACTCGCCACGTCCGTCCCGCTACCGTCGAGCGAAAGGAAAGACTCATCCGCATCGAAGTGAGCGACTAGCGTGCCGCTGGTAACAGAGGGAGGTGCCGCCATTGCGCTGTGGGAGGCAAACAAGAAGAGGGCGCAAAGGACGGCTGCTACACCAGACATCCTTTCAACAGGAAGACGCATCATTATTCCTCCACTCGAAAGCGGACGTCGGAATCGCTTTCTGTTGAGAGCGGCATGCAGCGACGCCGCCAGTAGCAACAATGCCCCAGACGAAGGCTCCGGCACAGGGGCACCTATCAATTCCGCCAAGTTTCCTCCGGCGGCTACGAAAGCGTTTCGAAAACTCTGAATATCGGCCAGCGAATGATTTCCGTCCCCGTCCAAATCGCCCAAGCCGTAGGACGCAGCGAGAGACATACCACTGAGATCTTGGCCGTAGCCAGCGATCAAGACAGTCCAGTCTTCTACGCCGACCGTTCCGTTGAAACTCAGGTCTCCGAACGGAAACGCGTTGCCTCCATTGCCGCTAAATTGTACGGGCGCCTGAGTGCCGCTGTCATATTGGAAGGTCAAGTCCTCTTGGAAATACGGCGTCCAAGACATGCCCAAATTCACCTCTTGGTTCGGCGCCAGAATTGCTGAGCCACTGTTTGCGGCTTCCTCCAGCGTGTTATCTGCGGCCGCGCCCAGTTCCTGCCAAATGTTGTTGGGATCGACAGATTGATCGTTGTTCTGATCGTAGTTGTTAGCAATAGAGGTCCACAGCGTCCGGTCCAGCGCGCCGCTGGTAGAATTGACGAGATAGTCGCTGATATTCAGATTGCCTCCCGAAACGTTCTTGATGGAAATGTTTCGAGTATCGCGATCTACCTGTAGTAGCATCGTGGGTGCCACCGGAGAATTGGCACGCTGCGCTAGATAATTCTCAACGTCGGTAATTTCCTGCGAGTTGAGTACACGATCGTAGATGAGTACTTCGCGCATCATTCCATCCAAGCCACTGCCGTTGGAAGTCCACAGACCGATGCGCGTTTCTGAGGCCAGGCCGAGGTAGCCGCTGCCGTTGTGCGTGATGTCTGGTGTCAGTGTGCCTCCGGAGGACCCGTTAATCCAGGCCTCCATTTCATTGACCGACCCGCCACCATCGTCAGTGCCACGATAGATGGCCGTGTAATAGTTAAAGTCTCCAAAAGGCGTTCCAGGCTGATCTTCGACGATATTGGTGCCATAAGCGGCGGCCGGGTCGGGCTGCGCCCGCCAGTGATAGAGCTGGTCTGGCCCGAGAGAGTTTTCATCTCGCCCGAGCGTATGTTCGCTAGTATCGGGGATGCCAGGATCAGCAAAGTTATCAATCGAAAAAAAGTAGGAAGAGCTGCCAGGACTATGCGTGTATCCATCGAATCTAGAAACGACAAAAATGGTCGCATCGCCGATCGTACTCCCCGCACTACTACTGAAGTCCCCTAAGAAACCACTGCTCCTCTCAAAGTCGATAGCGGGGACCCCTCCGCCTGAATCAGCCACGTAAGTAGGCAAGGTATCGTTGGCATTGAAGAAGAAATGGCCGTGCTCTGTGTCGAACCAATCCAAGACGCCTGCCCCATCTACCGTGGTACTGGTACCAGAATCCGCGGTAAGGCGCAGCTGCAAGTCGGAGATCGACGGCAAGGTCTGCCCTTGGGCCGAAGAGACAATTAGCAAAGCCAAGCATGCCGAAGGTATCGTCAAAGAATTTACTGCTTGGTTCATAGGATTGTCTCGCTATTGAATTTGATCGAAGTAAGCCCGTGTAGATGATGCTTAGTTAAACAATCTCCGCTTTGACACGTGCCGCCACGGAGCGACCCAGAGCCCGACTATCAGCATGGATAATGTGGCAGGTTCTGGAACGGTAACGGACGCCAGGTCCGACAGCTGACCGCCACCCGCGACGAAAACGTTGCGAAACTCCGTGATGTCAGCCAGCGAGTGTTGTCCATCGAGATTCAGATCGCCCGCAAGTAGCCTTTGCTCTTCAGTCAACCCAGATAAATCGGAACCATAACGGTTGACCAAGAGTGGCCAGTCGGCCGCGTCGACATTGCCGTCCAGATTAAGGTCTCCGATGACTTCGAACGGATTGGTGAGGAACCCTCCCGCGGCTCCTTCTGGTCCGCCAAAGTCCCAACTTGGGCCCTGGTCATCATACCGATAAAAAAGATATTCCGTATCGAGGTCGTAACCAAGTGCAATGGCAAGCGGGGTTAGCTTCCAACCGCCGCTGCCATCGGATTCGAGCCATGCGTTGCCCAGCGCATCGGGAAACGGTTGGTCGTTCTCGCGTAGAAAGTGGTCGGGATCAGGATATACCGAGTTTGGATACGAACCCGATACCGGATTGACTTCGCGAAGGAGTAAGTCGTCGAGTCTGCGGCCGACTCGATTATTGAATCGTGCTCCTGATTCGGTAACACCCGAGTAGGGCTGTGTTTCGTGTACCGAGGAGTTGTAGGGAATTAGTCCGTTGCCATCGTTGGCGAAATGTCCGCCTTCTGTGTGGATCATGAGAAACCAATTCTCGGGATTGGTTCTTGCGCCATTTATGCGAGCCCCGGAGACGCCGAAGCCAGTGCCTTGGAGATAGTCCGTGTGACTGGACCAACGTCCGCCCCAGCAGTAGTCGGAATCGCCTTGGGCGTCGGTGCCGACCTCATAGATGTGCGCTTGAGTTACGACATAACGATCGTTTTCCAGCTGGATGTCAAAGTCGAGTGTCCCTGCGACTGTGTCGAACGTCAGAACGGCCGTGCCAGTGAGTTGAGGATCGCCGTTGGCGACCCATCCGGGTTCGCCGAGCGCGGGCTGGCCGGTCAGGGTGACGTGTCTCTCAAACACAACGGCCTCGAGCGGCGTGACGATCCAAATGCAAAAAAGCATAGCGACGGCTTGGACAGCGGCGAACTGTCGCCGATTGAAGCACGATCTGGGTTCGCAATGATTGCATCCCATGTACGCACACTTTCCGTTCCGTCCACCTAGACGGGGGACGTGCGGCCGGAAACTATCCGACCGCACTGTCTCAACACTGGTTGGATTCGCCAAGGCGTCTTTCGCTCGACCCGTCAACGGACTTCTCCATTTTACCAATTGACATTACGAAGCTTACTAAGCGGTGCGATGCCTAGCTCGACACCGCACCGCTGATCGTTACCACCTGCGACGGAAGCCGCCACAGCTGATCAATCCGACAGCTACCATCGCGATTGCCGATGGTTCGGGGATCTTGGCAGCCAAGTATCTTTCTACTGCGGCAGTGTCAGTGCTGTCGAGGACGCCGTCGTAGATCAGTAGCTGGCCGACGTTGCCGACGAAGTTAAACCCGCCGCTCACGCCACTGCTATTCTGATAGCCAAACAGAATCAAGTCGCCGCTGACACTGTAGTTTGCGCCGTTCGTACCGCTACCGACCAGTCCGCCATCAGCGTACACAGCCCAGTCGGCACCGCCACCACTGCCCGACTCAACTCGATAGACCGTGTACTCGCCGTTGTTGCCGCTGATGTCGCCCACCCCCTGCGTCCCTGAGCCACCGAACAACTCGGCGTTACCATCATCGATCTGGAAATCGAGTTGGGTTCCATCATCTCCGTCGGTTCCATATGAGTAAACGTACTGGCCGGATCCGTCACCCAGGCTACCGTCGCGTCCCGGTGAAAAGTATCCCAAGAAGAACGCGGTCGACGCGGTCCGCGTACCTGGAACCGCACCCTGCAAGACGAGGTTATCGCCCGAAAAATCATTCACGACCACCGCACCGTTGCCGCCAAGTTCGCTGGCATCGAACGAGATATTGGAGTTGCTTACCGCGGTACCGGTGCGAGACAAGACTATGGAATTGTCGTTTGCCGCAGTCCAACTCGCCACGTCCGTCCCGCTACCATCGAGCGAAAGGTAAGCCGGATCCGGATCGAACTGGGCAACCAACGTGCCGCTGGTAACCGCAGGAAGTGTGCTTGCGATACCTGTTGTCGCAAACCCTGAGAGAAGCGTCAGAACAACGATTGCGCAAAGCAACCTTTCAACAGTCGAATTCATGAGTCAATCTCCAAAGAAGAAATAGGCAAGGATACGCGTCCCGGCCAAGTCGCAAACATGACTCACATCGCACAGAATTCAGGAGATAGTCTGCGAAAAGCAATCCAACCTGGACGAAACTATCTCTGCCGCGCACCGTACACCATGATTGGTCAATGGCCGACCAAAACTCCCTCTCTCAGATTCCTCCGGCAGTATAAGCTCGGCTGCCAGTCTCACGCCATTGTTGGGAGGACATGCCTCACGACTATTAACCAATATTTCATTTCTTTTTCGCAAACTGTCAAAGTTCATGCGCTTATCATCCAGATTTCGTCTCTAACTCCAGTTAACAGTCCGTACAATCAGCCAGTTAACGAGTTGATGGCTGCAGCCTTTCACCACTGGCTGCCAACGCCATTACCGCGTAGGCCGTTCCAGCATGGCTAATGTAGTGCTTGCCGTCGCGCCTTGGCGAACGAGCATACCACCGGCCACTGGCGCGTTGATTGGTCTTCAGCCAGCCGACAGCGTCCTGAATGTGAGGGTCACTGGCAGCGACGCCAGCTCGCAAGAGGACGTACGTCACAAACCCAGTTGCGTACCCGTCGCTCGACGTGCGGTCTTGCTCCTGTCCGTCGGAGCGCTGCCAGTCACCTAACGCAAATAGGTTCCATCCACCGTCGCCTTGCTGCCGCGAGAGCAATTCCGCAATCGTCTCTCGCTGCTTGTTAGGCTCAAGGACGTCTTCGCAGGTGGTGGAGGCTAACAGCAACATCGCACGCTGGTGCAAGTTTTCCGGCGGATGATTCTGCAGATACTTGCGCAACTTTCTCAAGCCTACTTGAGCAGCGGGGGTCTGCGCATATTCATCGGGTGCTGCGCCTACAGCCATCGCTACCAGTGTGACCCCAAAGTGGTCGTCGACTTCGAACGGAGGCCAATTGCATTTCAGCCATTCTTCCCAGCATCCTTGCTCGCTTTGCTGTGTCCAAATGTAGTCAAGAGCTTGACGAGTAATTGGATCCAACTTTCCAGTGGTCTTGGCGTCGCTGATAGCCAACAGAGCAGTCGCCGAAACAATGCCTTCAATCGCCCCACGCGCACCACGTGGTGACTCTTTGTCAATCACATAGCGTTTCAAGTAGTTGCGAGTAAACTCCCGAGCTAATTGGTTAGCCTGACTGTTAGGCGCAACTTCCGCACGACATGCCAAAAACAAACCATTTGTATGGCACGTCACGCAGCGCATCCGATGTTGCCAGTCGAGAGCCGCATTGTCGAGATAGTCGACAGCCCGCCGGAGGGAAAACTCATCTGCCAGCGGTTCGTCCGCCGAAATCTGAGCAGGCGGCACGATGTCCGTTGGTGAGGCTGATTCCCCCGCAATTGCAGGTACGGCAACAAGACTCAACGCAGCGCCAACGATGATCATGGAGGAGAAGCAACTTCGCGCTACGAGAGCGTTGCAACGTGACAGTGCTACGCTCATCGTGCTTCGATGAGTTTGAATGCGGTCTCCACGATTGTCGCGGTCAGAGTTCGAAGTACTCATCAATCACGCTCCACGGAATGAGGTCTGGCATTCCACAAGGGGACGAGTACGACTGCCGAGACCAAAATGCCGACAAAGAAAACATAAAACAGTTTGGACCAATCGTCCTCGGTGGTAATGTAGCCAGGTAGCCACCCTCCCAGAATCGCCCCCAAAGATCCCACGCCATTGATGAGGCCAGCAGCGGTTCCTGCTCCCTTTTTTGTTCCAAAATCCATCGCGGCTGTTGCTGAGATAAGCGTGTCTGGGCCAAGCAGAAACATTCCGATGGCAAAGAAAAATCCCGCCATCACCCAGTAGTTCGCAATATTGCTGAATCCAAGCAGCAAGATACCCGCTGTCATGAGCAGTGATAGGATGGTGACTGGCACACGACGAGATTGAAAGCAGTAGTCACTAATGTAACCGGTCGCGATGACTCCTAGGACTCCTCCGATGGGCATTGCAGCCGCGATGATCGTGCTTACCTGCGCGTCGGCACCTAAACTTTCGACGATGTACTTCGGACCCCAAAAATAAAACGCGTAGCGGGTCAATTTGATTGAGAAATACGCCAAGCCGAGAATCCATATAGCCGGCACTCGTAAGACTTCTCCGATTACCTTCCAAGACCTTTCTGGTTCATCCGTCGAGCTGTCTCCTTCGAGTATCACGGACTCCTGATCTTGGTGATACTCTTCGATGGAAGGCAGATCCAAGTCCTCGGGGCGCTCGCGTAGGAAAAACAGAGCAATGACTAGCACGATGAATACTATCGCAGCTGCGCCCCAAAACGCGGCGGGCCAGTAGGGCATGATGGCGGATCCTGCTTCGTCCGCAGGTGTGGGGCTCCCAAACCTAGTCATCAGATAGCCGGCAAGCGGCAGTGCCACGGCAGCACCCACCGTGTAGTGGGTACACCACCAACCGATAATTCTGCCTCGCTCGCGTCGTGAAAACCACGAACTCATCACTTTCGTCGTGTTACTCCAACCGGTTGACTGTGCGACGCCTTGGGCTACTGCCAGCAAGGCCATGACAAAAAAACTGGTAGAAAAGCCGTAGGCGACCGCAGCCACAACACTCAGCGACAGACCAAAGAGGAGGACGCGCCGCGGTCCGAAGCGGTCTCCGAGCGGGCCAAATACAAACTGGCCGACCATGTAAGTGGTGAGATAAAAGGAATCGATGTCGCCGTAGTCATCCCTGGTCAAGGTGACTTCGGAATCGTCGTCGAAAGCAATCTTAGCGACCGAGAAAGACTTGCGTGTTAAGTAAAGACTGGCATAAATGAGCCAGGTCACTCCAAAAGTCGTCCAGCGCCAGCGTTCGTAGCGTCGATCTTTCATGCTCGCACTATACTCTGCGCTCGCAATCGCGGACATCCCTTGCCATCACATCTTTTCGTCGTTTGTTTAGGCCGTTGCCAAACACGGTATCTATAAACCTGCGCCGATTGCGCTGGTAATTGAATCCAGGTGATACTCTATGCTACGATGCGACCATGAGTGCCGTGAAAGCAATTACGTTTGATCTTTGGGACACGATTGTCGCGGACGACTCGGACGAAATCGAGCGAGCCGAAAGCGGTTTGCGCACGAAGTTTGCCCAACGTCGCCACCTCCTGCACGAAGCACTGAATGCCGTTGAGCCAATCGAGACAGCGGTCGTTGATCTTGCCTTCGACGTCGCAGATGCTGCATTCAACTTTGTCTGGCATGATCAGCACGTGACCTGGACGGTTAGCCAGCGGATCGAGGTCATCCTCAAGGGCCTCAAGCGCACCATGCCATCACCAGCCCTTGAACAGTTGATCGGCGAACTTGAGGTCATGGAAGTTGACATACCACCGAAGCTGATTGAAGGGTGCGATCGTGCTCTGGCCGAATTGTCTTCGCGGTATCCGTTGGCCATTGTGTCTGATGCAATCGTGACCCCAGGGCGACAGCTTCGCAATCTTTTGGAAAACCACGGCGTCAAGAAGTACTTCACAGATTTTGCGTTTTCTGATGAAGTCGGCTATAGCAAGCCTCATCGTGCGATGTTCCAATCGGCTGCTGAACGACTTGGAGTGAGACTCGACGAGATCGTGCACATTGGTGATCGAGAGCATAACGATATTCGAGGTGCGCACGCACTCGGGATGAAGGCCGTTCTATTCACCGCAACGCGCGACGTGGACAGAGAGGGCAGCGAGGCAGATGCATTCTGTGAATCGTACGACCAATTGCCTAGGATCATTCAACGTCTAGCGGAGCCAAGAGATTGAAACCTCCACATTTTCTGATCGTCGACGGATACACCAAAGCGGCTCGCGACCAGCTCCAATCTGGTGGGGCATCGGTCGCTGCTGATCTATATGTGACGATGCTCAAGAAATGTTCGCCACAAGGAACGACCTGTGAGATTGTATTCCCATCAGATCCAGACGTTGAATTACCCAGCGGTCGCGAACTCGGTTCCTATGATGGGATCGCGTGGACGGGCTGTAGCCTCTGTCTGAATGACGAATCGGTTGAAGTCCGCCGACAGGTGGAATTCGCTCGCGCGGCGTTTGCCGCAGGCGTTCCTGGATTCGGCAGTTGCTGGGCCGCCCAAATCGCTGTCGTCGCGGCCGGCGGACGCGTGCAGGCTAATCCGCACGGCAGAGAAATGGGAATCGCTCGAAAGATTCAGCTTACTCCCACTGGGCGCAGCCATCCTCTATTTGAAGGCAAGCCATCGGTCTTTGATGCGTTTATAAGCCACGATGACGAAATTACCCATCTGCCCCCGGGTGCCGAGTGCTTGGCCAGTAATGCTTGGACCTCGATCCAGGCAGTCTGCGTGACCCACCTTGGAACCCAGTTTTGGGGACTGCAGTACCATCCGGAGTATGATCTGCACGAGCTGGCCCGACTAACCTACTGTCGAATTGAGAAGCTGATCAGATATGGCTTCTTTAAGTCGGAGCAGGCGGCCCATGAGTACGTCGACTTGCTGGAAGACCTGCACAAAGATCCTTCTCGGAAAGATATCGCCTGGCTACTAGGAATTGATGCCGACGTGATGAACGAAGATGTGCGTTTGACCGAGGTGCGTAACTGGGTCCGTAATCTAGTGCTTCCTGGGATGCGGCAATCCTAATTGTGATTTTGCTCTGATTATTGGTTTGACTACACCTCATTTGCTCGTTTCGTCCTCTCGCTTTTGATTCGAATGAATTGCGTCTAAAGTGGGTACCGAAATGCAACTCGGACTAGTCATAATGACCTTCTGCCTCCATTTGCGTAGTCACAATCACAGTAGATTCAACGTCGGAAGAGACTTTCACAGCCAGGACAGGAACCGTCGAGTTGGGAGTGTAACTTGAGCATGTCTACGGATACGCAAAGCCAGCATGTCGCCAATCTCATCTCCTCCTACAAGCAGGGGTTCAGTTTACCGGGCGAGTTCTACTCCGATGAACTCCTCTATCGCGCGGAGATGCAGCGCATCTGGCGTAAGGGCTGGTTGTTTGCCGGCCATAGCTGTGAAATCCCTGGACCTGGTGACTATTTCACATTGAACGTCGACGGGGATTCGTTGATCATCCTCCGCGATGATGACAACCGCATTAACGCATTCTGGAATGTCTGCCGACATCGGGGCACGGAGTTATGTGACCAGGGCTCAGGTCACCTCGGGCGAATTGTATGCCCCTACCATCAATGGACCTATGGTCGCGACGGTTCATTATTGTCGTGTCGTGGCATGCAAGAGGATATAGACAAGGGCGAATTGGGTTTATTGTTCGCGCAGGTGCGCACGACAGCCGGTCTGATTTTTGTATCGCTGGCGGAAGAGCCCTTAGACTTCCAGCAGGCAGATGAACTCATCGAAACCATGGCCCGACCACAAGGTCTTGAACAAGCAAAGGTCGCTAAAGCGGTTGACTACGAGGTCGCGGCCAACTGGAAACTAGTCTGGGAAAACAATCGCGAGTGTTACCACTGTAATGTCAACCACCCCCAATACATCAAAGCGAATTTTGACCACTACAACACCGACGACACGAGCCCGCGTGTGCAGGCACAAATTGATGCAGCGGTGGCGCGAAGTGAAGAAAAATGTGCGGCGGCTGGGCTGGCGATTAGTCACCGCGAATCAGGAATGACGGTTTTTCCAAACGCTCAGCGTAATGGTTGGTTCTCCGCAAATCGCACGCCGCTTGTCGAAGGATTTGTAAGTGAATCGATGGACGGCCGGCAGGTTGCCCCGCTGATGGGAGACTATACTGATCCGGGCGTGGGAACCTTGCGCATGCGTACGGTACCCAATCTGTGGAACCACTCCAGTTGCGACCATGCCGTGAGTACTCGCTTGCTTCCAGCCGGACCGAAGCGGACCCGGGTACGTGTAACTTGGTTGGTCGACGCCGCGGCAGTCGAGGGCCGAGATTATCAACTGGAGCACATTATGCCGTTCTGGCAGCTCACCTCCGAGCAGGACTGGGCGCTCTGCGAACAGGCCCAACGAGGGGTGAGTTCGTCGCGTTATGTGCCTGGGCCATTGTCAACGTACAAAGAATATAACGTAGCAGGATTCTTGCAGTGGTATTTGAATCAAATGACAAGCGAGTATCGATCGGAGCAACGTGAAACAGCGGACTGAAATCGTCGTCATCGGTGGTGGAGCGGTCGGCTGCGCGGTCGCCTATAGTCTCGCCAAGGCGGGCAAGACCGACGTAATACTCTTGGAAAAGGAGGCGCATTTAGCAGCTGCTACGACTCCTCAAGCAGCCGGGTTGGTAGGCCAGGTTCGTAACACCGTGGAGCGTACCAAACTTGCGATGTGGTCGGTCGCAACCTTCTCGCAGCTGCAACAGGACGGTCAGGCCAACCCTGGATGGCGACAGGTCGGTTCACTGCGCATCGCGCTCTGCCAGGAGCGAGTTGACGAGTTTCGGCACATGAAATCCGTTGCCGATGAGGCGGGACTCGAAGTTGAGTTTATCGAGAATGACGTCGCCAAAGAGAAATGGCCAATGCTCAATTTTGACCGGGCCAAGGCGATCTTGTGGTGCCCTAGTGACGGCTACCTGCAGCCTTCTGACTTAACGATGTCCTACGTGCGGCAGGCACGGCAACTCGGTGTGCAGTTTCTAACCAATTCAGCAGCTACGAATGTCGATGTCCTGGACGGTCGCGTCCGTGCTGTGGAGACTGACGAGAACCAGATTGAATGCAACATGGTAATCAACGCTGCTGGTGCACATGCATATCACATTGCCAAAAGCGTGGGTCTAGAGCTTCCCATCATGCCTGTCCGCCACGAGTATTTCGTGACGGTCGAAGCCAATGGCCTCAAGCCGAGCTTACCCGTTGTGCGCATACCCGATTCAACGCTCTACCTGCGTGCGGAAGTCAATGCACTCTTGTGTGGCGGGTGGGAGCCACACGGAATGTCCGTCGATCCAACCACTTTTCCCCTCGAGGTTGATCCGCCGTCGATTGCTGCTGATTGGGATGTGCTGGCCACGTTTGCCGAGCAGTTATCGCCGGAGATGCCGCAAGTGTCGCAGCTAGGAGTCCGTAGCGTATTCAAAGGTTGGCCGACTTTCACACCAGACGGTCGGTTCATCATCGGCGAAAGTTCTCGCGTCAAGGGATTCTACATGGCGGGCGGATGTAACGCCCACGGAGTTTCTGGATCGGCTGGAATTGGGCGCCATCTAGTGGAGTCGATGCTCGAGCCCAATCCTTCGCCCTACGTCGAAAGTCTCAGCCCTGATCGTTTCACCGAGCAGCCATGGGATTGGGCATCGGCGCGTCAGCAGGCGCAGCACTACTATGAAACGTATTACTGCCTGGGGCATTAGCGTTACGGTGCCACTTCTTCGCTCGCTGGCACAGGCTGAAATGCCATTAATGTTTGTAGTGGCAAACGCAAGTCGGTCGGTATGTTGGCGACGAGATAATTGCCCCGTGTGTTGCCGCCTCGGTAAGTCGACCACGTACCGACTTGGGTGCCTTCGGCTGGTGCGACGCTAATCCAGATACCAACCAGCAAGGCCCACACCAGCACCGTTACTCGGCGCTTCCTCACGGATGCTACCGGACTGTTTAGCTTCCGTTCCTAGTGGCTCATAGCAGTTTGATAATTCATCGCAATCACTTTGGGTGGCGCAGTCGAGATCGTTCTATTCCTTGCCGACGGGCAGGCTCCTACCTGCGGAACTAGCACCAACGAGAAACAACACGACTCTGGCATGATACCGGGTACCGGTTGAGACAGCGATCCAGGATCGGTAGCTCCCCTGGAGCTATTCGTCGATTGATTCTCGCTGCAATAGTGCCCGTTTTCTCTGAGCCATCTTGTTAATGTACTAGAAACTGGTACGATCTTCCTCGCGATAGTGCCGCCGATAGTCCAACTTCAAGGTTGTTGTCGCCAGATTCTACAATCCTCGCGAGATTTGGCTCATCTGATGTCTCTAAGTGTGGTCAACCCCTTTGACGGGACTATCGTCGACGAGATTCCGCTGGATAGCTCAAGCGAAATCGAATCCAAGATCCAGTTCGCGCGAGACGCACAACTTCAGTGGCGAAAGGTGCCATTGGATGATCGCTGCCGGATCGTCCAAGCTGGGTTGGAGAAGGTCCGTTCGGCTAGTGATTCGATTGCCCGTGATATCTCACGACAGATGGGCAAACCGCTTGCTGAAGCACAGGGCGAGCTGAACACATTTTTTGCACGCGCCAAACATGCGATTGGCGATGCGCACTCAGCCCTTGCTTCCGAAATTATCGAATCGACCATAGAGTTCAGCCGACGAATCGAGCATGAGCCACTAGGCGTCGTATTCAATCTGGCGGCTTGGAATTATCCGCTGCTGATCCCAGTGAATGTCATTGTCCCAGCTTTACTTGCTGGCAACGTAGTGCTACTGAAACACAGCGCGCGCACACCCCTTACTGGTCGAGCGCTCGCCAATGCCTTTGGTAACTTAGAGTACGAGGGCCTCGTCACCGACTTGGTGCTCACCCGGGACGATGTGGCGCGAGTGGTTGCCGACCCGCGGGTCGATTATGTGGCATTCACCGGCAGCGTCGCGGGTGGCCGCGCGATTCATCAAGCGGCTGGTAAGCGGCTACTGGATGTTGGTCTGGAACTTGGCGGCAATGATCCCGCCTACGTAGCGGCAGACGCCGATCTAGAGTTTGCGACCGCCAATATTGTCGAGGGTGCCTGCTACAATGCTGGCCAATCTTGTTGTGCTATTGAACGGGTCTACGTCCATCGCGATAGGTACGATGAATTCCTAGAACGCGCCCTGCCATTGATTCAAGAATATCGACTAGGAGACCCGTTTGACGAAATGACGACCATGGGCCCCTTGGCAAGCGGTGCGGCTCCTCAAGAGTTGCAGGCTCAAGTCGACCAGGCGGTGAGCAGTGGCGCTAGATTGATGGCGGGAGGAGTGCAGCCAGCGGAATTGGCGGGCAATTTCTACGCACCCACTCTATTGACCGATGTTCCGCAAGAAACCGCAGTGATGCAGGATGAAAGTTTCGGCCCGCTGCTTCCCGTTGCATCTGTAGCCGACGACGAAGAAGCGATAATGAAAATGAACAGCAGTCGTTACGGACTGACTGCTTCGATTTGGACAACTGATCTACAGCGAGCGGAATGGGCAGCTGGGCGCATCGAAGCGGGAACCGTCTTTCAGAACCGAGCCGACTACATTGATCCCGCACTCCCCTGGACTGGCTGGAAAGAGAGTGGCTTCGGTTCCACGTTATCGCGATATGGTTTTCATCAAATGACTCGTAGAAAAGCAATTCATTTACGTCGGAATAAATGAGGATGAAGTAATGAGACTTCGGGAACGTGTTTGCCTAATCACCGGTGCCGGTAGCGGCATTGGGCGAGAAACGGCTCTATTGTTTGCCAAGGAGGGAGCCTATGTCGTCGCCGTCGACGTCAACGAGTCGGCCGTTTCTGAGACGGCTCAAATGATCAACGATACTGGAGCGAACGCAGTATTCGTAACAGCGGATGTCTCTCAGCCCCGAGACTGCCAGCACATGGTTGCTCATGCCGAAGAGAAGTTCGGTGCTCTCCACGTAATGTTCAATAACGCAGGCATCATGCTATCTGAAGATGGCGACGCGGTCGGCACAGACGATGCGATCTGGGACAAAACTATCGACGTCAATCTGAAGGGCGTGTTTCTCGGTTGTAAGTACGGTATTCCCGCTTTGCAACGCGCGGGCGGCGGATCTTTGATCAATACCGCATCGTTCGTCGCTTTGATGGGGGCTGCAACGCCGCAGATTGCCTACACCGCGTCGAAAGGCGGTGTACTGGCAATGACTCGGGAACTGGCTGTATTGCATGCGAGGGAGAATATTCGCGCTAATGCCATCTGTCCGGGGCCGCTGCGGACGGAACTACTGATGAAGTTCCTCGACACGGAGCAAAAAAAACAGCGTCGACTTGTCCATATTCCGATGGGCCGGTTCGGCGAAGCCAAGGAAATTGCCGCTGCTGCGCTCTTTCTAGCTTCGGATGAATCATCGTTCGTCACTGGCACCGAGCTTGTCGTTGACGGCGGTATTCGGGCCGCCTACGTCACACCAGAGTGACGGCCGCATTTAGGGTCTGTCTCCCAATTGATGTTCCACAATGGAGCCGGAGTTGATCTCAAACCTGCGATTTACCCATTCAATTGCTAAGTCGCTGTGAGTTGCCAAGAGAACGATCCCCCCATCCTGGCAAAACTCGTGAAGGGTCGACATTACTAGGTTCGCGTTCTCTTCATCCAGATTGCCCGTTGGCTCGTCGGCCAAAACTACTTTGGGATCAGAAATCAGCGCCCTCGCGACTGCCACGCGCTGGCATTCGCCCGCGCTGAGTTGAGATGGTTTGTGCTGACTTCGGTGCTGCAAGCCGAGCCGAGTGATGGATGCATCTACGTCATCGTTGAGTTGAGGTCTGGCCTGCGCGCCCAATTTGATGTTGTCAGAAACATTCAGATACGGGACGAGGTGAAAGAGCTGAAATACAAAGCCGATGTGCTGCGCTCTTATTCGCACTCGATCTGCCTCCTTGAGGGCATAGATGTCTTCAGCGTCCGCCACAGCAACGGACCCTGAAGTAGGTCGTTGCATCCCGCCGGCCGTCAGCAACAGGGTTGTCTTTCCCGAGCCGCTCACGCCGCGCAAACACGCGAAGTCTCCCGCGTTCAAACCGAGAGACACATGCTTCAGACCGACGACGGTTCCACTACCCATAGAGTATTGTTTGCTTACATCTCGAAGTTGAATCATGGGCGACTACTTCCTGAGCACCTGGGCAGGATCCTGTGCCACGGCCAATGCGGCAGAAACAAGGCTGACTGCTGCAGCCAACATGGGCGTTACCAGTAGCGCGTACCCATACAAGGACATTTGGGGTTGGATCGCACGCGCAGTTACGTGAAAAATTCCCGGTCCAAATGTGACCGCTGTCCATGTTCCCAGTGCCGTTCCAAGCAACGCTGCCATCAGACCGATCAAGAGTGCTCGGCCCAAGATGAGTGACGCCACCATAGATGAGCCGTATCCTAACGCTTTTAAGAGACCTATTTCGCTAGCGCGCTGTCGGACGTTGGCCACGGTCAGCAATCCTACCCATGCGGCGGCGACTAGCAGCACTGCGGTCACGACGAACGACGCGTTGCGCTCGCTTGTCTGTCGCTGTCGTGCCCGCGCTTCGGCGATGTTGCTCAGCATCACGACCCGGGATTCGGGTAGTGCGTTCTCAATCTCCGCCTGCAAAATCCCCTGCGGATTCTCAGCCGGCGTCAAGCAGAGACAATCGATGGCTTTGATTTCGTTAATTTTGCCTTCTAGGTCTAACACCGTCTGGACATCGCTTAACGCGCCGACGATACGCATGTCGTCTATGGTACCCATCTCTGGCATTTTTCTGGCAACTTTGAAACGGTGTCCGTTGAGTTCTAGTTCATCGCCTTTCTTAAGTTCTAGGCGTTTAGCGACTTCATGTCCGATTTCTACATGCCCTTGCGTAACTGCCTTCGCCATCGGTGGCTTCTTCCTTCCGGGTGGCGCCTTTTCCGCTGAGATACCTAGCAGGAGAATATTATCACCTGCGATCTCAATTGTGCCATGAAGAATTGCCACGAGGTGGTTGTAGGAAACGTTTCTGATCCTCGCTAGCTTGTCCAGAGAATCTTCAGGCATTGCCTGGTCAGAGAAGCCTGTCAGATAGAAATGACTCATGTCTGTGTTTTGAGGAATAACACGTAGATTGAATCCCAAATCTCGCATCAATCGTCTAGTTTCGCGCTGATTGGCGACTTCAGTCAGCGCTAACATCACACACAGCGCTACCGCGCAGGTCATCGCAACCAACGTGAGTAGAAAATTGGCTTTGCGGCCACAGAGTTCTTTCCAAATCAAGGACGCTACTATTTTCATGTTGCCTTCTGGCGCAAACAGGGCAAGATCACATGCAGCTATTCATTGCGGACATGGGCGAGCGCAATTTCGCCACAAGTGTAACTAGAATCGATCAAAATCGGAATTCCCAAACTTGGCGGCGCCGAGAATGCCGCAATCATCAGCCGGCTGCTCACGAGTTTTTGGTCTCCAGCAGGGAAACCGACAATTTGCGCTGGAACCCAAGCCTTCCGCGCACAGTTCCTCGCGATTCGTCAGCCCCTTAGCGTCGTTTCCAGAACTTGCAGACGAGTTGAATTGTCGCAGGCTTCCTTCTTAGGTAGTCTAAACGAAGCATTTTGCTAGTCGTGGGCGTCGACGCGGTGTAGTTGTTCGGTCCAGTAACGTCTCCTAAAACCAAACACAGGATGAAGTTGAGAATGGTTAAAAAACGGAGAAGCATGGAAATGCCGCGGCAGAATTGCAGTATCGGTGGTAGGTTTTACAACTTAACACGCGACAAGATCTGTACGTTCTTTTTCCTACAGATGGCAGTCACAGGCCAGGCGATGGAAGGCGATTGGCCAACCGCCAGGTTGAATCCCCAACGCAATGCTTTCAGCAACCAGCAAGTCCAGGCGTCGCAACTTGAGAAGACATGGGTCTATCGGTCAAGCAACCCGCCTCGCCCAGCTTGGCACGGCCCTGCGAAGTGGGATGCGTATGGAGACGTTCGTATGCATTCGATGCGAAGTTACGACGAAGTCTTCCATGTGATCGGAGTTGGAAGCCACATCTATTTTGGATCGTCCGTCGATGATACGGTGACTTGTCTAGACGCCTCCAGCGGCCTGGAAAAGTGGACGTTCTTCACGGACGGTCCTGTTCGCATTGCTCCGACTTTCCACTCTGGCAAATTGTATTTTGGTTCAGATGACGGCTACGCTTATTGCGTGAACGCGGACAGTGGCGAGCAAGTTTGGAAATTCCGTCCCCTTGAACCAGATCGGTTGGTAATCAACAACGGGCGATTCATTCCACAGTTGCCTGTACGTAGTGGTGTCGTTGTCGACGAGGGAGTGGCCTATTTTGCTGCCTCTCTATTGCCGTGGGAGAAGTCGTATCTTTGTGCTGTCGATGCCGAATCGGGTCGCTCTGAGGGAGATGGCTGCTATGTTCGAGCGCTGGAGAACATGACATTCGAGGGGCCTCTGGCAGTTTCACCTCGCCTCGTCATCGCACCTCAGGGGCGAGTGCCACCGGTGCTTTTTTCACGCCGGACGGGTAAGTCTCATGGTGCGCTAGACGGAGGAGGTGGCAGCTTTGTCGTCGTGCTTCCCAATCGGGAAGTCGCACATGGCCCTGGCAACAAGGCTGGTTGGGTCAACTTTAGCAATGCCGATTCGCGTGAAAAACTGGCAACTCATAATAGCGCCAGAGCTCTCGCGCTCGACAATCATCGCACTTACATTTTGACTAAGACGTCATTAGGAGCCGTCGACAGCGAAACCAAGCAGGAAGTTTGGCGTGTCCCTTGTACCGAAGGTCTGGCGCTGATCGGTGTCGGCAACACTCTGTTTGTTGGCAAACCAGATCGAGTGGAGGCATACAAAACCGAAGATGGGCAGCTCATGTGGCAGGCGGACGTCGAAGGCAAAGCGTTTGGGCTCAGCTTCGCCCAGAGCAAGCTGTTGGTCAGCACGGACCTGGGCGTAATCTCCGCGTTTTCTCCGACCGCACAAACGGCCCTCAGTCAGCCAGAAACCGACACAGGGAATAATTCGCCAAAACTCGACGAATCACAACTGGCCCCGGTCGGGCGTGACGTGGGGCCCAACCTCCTAGGACGATGGGTCTTTCATCCGTCGCTGCTGGATGGATTATCGCTCAAGAATCTTGCCGGCGGTTTGCCTGCTTCAATAGACGGATTCTTAAGGCCCACACAAGTCGGAAGATATGCCGCCCTCGCGATGTCGGATGGTGATAACTCAGTGACAATTAGCGAAGACTTAGCAGGCGCGAAACTGCCCCAACGGGAAATGACTGCCTCAGGTTGGGTCCGTATCGATAAACCTCAGTCCTGGGGTGGTATCGTTGGAGCATTGCAAGACAACGGCGACTACGAAAGAGGCTGGCTGCTAGGTTATCGCGATTCCAAGTTTTGTATCGCTCTGGCTAGCGCCGAAGGTCAGGGGCGAATTACCTATCTGACAGCGAACAGCGAGTTTACGGTCGGCGCATGGCACCATGTCGCGGCAACCTACGATGGCGGCACTTTGCAATTGTTCGTTGATGGCAAACTAGCAGCGTCGAGCAGCGAGCAAAAAGGGGCGATCCGATATGCGGACGAGGGGCCCTACGTAATTGGTGCCTACCGAGATAAAGACGAATACTTCCCGCTAACCGGTATGATCCACGAGGTGCGTGTCTACGAGCGAGCCCTGACTGCACGAGAGCTTCGCAAGCACTACCGGCAAAAGGCCAAACAGTTTCCCCCGCCGCTTCCACCGGTGCAGAAGCCTAAGACTTTTGACGTTGCCGTAGGACCGTGGCTGCAGTTCACCGAGCCGGGCGTGGCAGTCATTCGGTGGAAAACAAACACGCCAACGGACACAAAGCTCACCTACCGCCTCGATGATCAGACAGAACTGATTCATGACGCGAAGAAGAAAACTGAGCATGAGGTGCGGTTGTCAGGATTGGAGCGAAACCGCCTTTATCACTATGCGATTGCATTCACGCGTGATGAAAAAACAGTAAACACTCCTGAGTACGAATGCGATACTTTTTTCAATTACACCATTTCCCCAGTTGAGAATTCGTCTGGGGGACACGAGCGAGACGATCCTACCAACATACAATATCGCCAAGCGGCTAGCGCCATCTTGAAGCAAGCCGAGCTCGATCATGGTATGTGCCTGGATTGGGATTCCGGTTCTTGCCGGCTAGCGGAAGAGCTGATCCGGCAGAGTAACCTCAGAGTGCTCTGTGTGTGCCGAGACAAGGCACTGGCGGAGGCTGCGCGACTCCGATTCCGCTCAGCTGGTTGGTACGGCAACCGAATCGTCGTTCGCCACGCCGCAAATCTCGACGACCTCAAACTCACACCGCACTGGGCAAACCTGATGGTTTCCGGAGGCACGTTGATCGAGGGAACGCCCCCCGTGACGCTCCCGCAAGTTCGTCAAGTGCTTGCGCCCACCGGCAAAGCGATTTTTGGAGCGATTGTTGCAGGCGAACAGCCAACCGGCAAATCATCGCCGCTGAATGCTTGGGTCGACGAAGAAAACGTTGCCCAAGAACTCGCCGAAGATTCCTTGGGGCAATGGGTGACAATCAGCGGGAAACCATTCGCTGGTGCGGGTGAGTGGCCCTATATCTATGGTGGTGCGCATAACTCAGCTTACGGCGGCGAGTCGTTGGGCGGTGCCAAGACGTCTGAAGACCTGGAAGTTCAATGGTTGGGTCGCCCTGGTCCCCGCTACCAAGCCGACCGTAGCGGAAGAAAAACGCCCCCGATTTCCTTTGGAGGCCGCCTGTTTCTCGAGGGACTGCACCGCATCGTTGCCCTCGACAGCTACAACGGCACCGTCCTTTGGTCGTTGGAGATTCCACATTTCGAGCGGTTTAACATACCACGAGATACGGCCAACTGGTGTGGCGAGGGGGACTCACTGTTTGCCGCAGTTCGGGACCGCTGCTGGCGGATCGACACGACAGATGGCCAAATCACTCAAATGTACGCGCTGCCCGAAGCGGAGCGCGGGAAGGGAGAATTCGACTGGGGCTATGTCGCCTCGGTAGGAGAGCTGTTGATTGGCTCCGCGGTGAAACGCGGTAATTTCTACACGGATTTCTGGGGCGGCCCAGGCTGGTACGATGCGGAGACGGGACCGGAAACATTCAAAATCTGCAGTGATGCGATATTTGGATTCGATAAGCAAACGGGGAAACGCCGTTGGCAGCATTCCCAAGGGTTGATTATCAATTCCACCATCACAATGAGTGACCAGCGGCTGTTCTTCGTCGAGGGCAGAAATAAGAGCTTGCTCTCGGAAGATAGTCGACGTCTCAATTCGCCCAACTTGTGGACTGAGCAGTATCTTGTGGCCATCGATATTGAGACAGGCCAAGTCGATTGGGAAGTGCCGCTGGATACCGTCGATGGAACGGTCGTATTCTTCATGGCACACAGTGCCGAGACACTAGTCATTGTTTCGTCGACGGCCGGAGAGTTTCACGTCTATGCAATCAAAGATAACAGTGGCTCACCGCTTTGGAACGTGGCCGTTCCTTGGGGGCGGGATGGCAAAGCCGACCACGGCTCGCACATGTCTCGACCGGCAATTGTGGGAAATCGGCTGTTTGTCCGTCCCTCGGTGATTGATCTGACGACAGGAGAAATTCGGGACGAGCGCATTCCCGAGGGCAAATGTGGTACGTACGCGTGCACCGATTATGCCCTGTTCTACCGAGGCGACCCCGGCCATCGCTTCGCCATGTGGTCATCCACGGACAATCAGTATTCCCAATGGATTCGCCTGCGTCCGGATTGCTGGTTGAGTTCGATTCCAGCAGGAGGCATGTTGCTTTCTCCTGAAGGAGGTGGTGGATGCAGTTGTGGCTCTTGGATGGAAACGTCCATTGGTTTCATTCCTGTCGCTCGGCTTAGTCAGTAGACGGTGCTATGAGAACGCTCTTCTCAATTGTCAGCTTACCCAACCTTCGCGCCACCACAGCCGCCAGCGGACCATTTGGTCAACCGCAGCTGCGCGTCCTTGCTTACAATAGTCATCATGTATGGGGAACTGATAGCCGCTTCGACGCCGCAAGGTTGTCCAAAGTTTGGCCGGGCGATGCGCCTTTGTGCAGCTAGCCCCTACCCAAACTGCACGTGAACACGCCTTCGTGTCCGAATATTCGGCACTTTCCACGGCCGCGCGTTTCGCTTAGTCCTGTCAGCGTAAGGATCTGCGCAAACGCCGAGCCTCCAGCATGTTGGAATTTTGAGAAAACCAACCCCAAATGTGTCCTAAAATTCGCGGCCCACGCATGCCTAAACTACTGCATACGAACAAGTTACGCACGGAATGACCGGGTCCAACAAGTCTCTAAAATGTATCTTTCCAGTTTTCAAAGAGCGTCTCGCAGAACATGCTGCGGAGCCTAGTGTACTCGAAGTGCTGGCCCAATTTCAGCAACAATAATCGGCCACTTCAGTGGGTGCGTATGTTGCCACTAGGGATGAGTTGCCCCAGAGCCAAGATCGCGGGTCTTTCTCTTCCTAACGGACGAGCGGAATTCCCACTGCACTCCTTTTCCGCGCAAACGGGGGCCGATGCACCATCGTATGACGAATCTGGGAGCTTTGCGGGTTTGCCCCACTGTCTAGATCGTTTCGCACGTCTACAGTGTGGAAAAGCTATTCCTGAAAGGAGTTCGTCCGATGCGAGTAATTCGCCTTGTTGTCTATCGTCTTGCTGTCTTGGTCAGTCTCGTCTCGTGCTTTGCGATCGCTCGCGAGACGTACGCTGAACCTTGGAATCAGTTTCGCGGCGCTGCTGCCGGCAAGCTGACCGAGATTCGTCACCCGGCACAGTGGTCGGCCGATACGAACCTGGCTTGGGCGGTTCCGCTGACGGGCAGCGGATGGTCGTCGCCGGTGGTGGTGGGCGAGCGGATTTTTCTGACCTCGGCCGAGTCGGATGATGCTGGGAAGCCGAAGGGCATGATGGCCGGAGTTGCCAGCATGGCCACCTATCGCAGCGCCAAACCAAAACAGTATCGATATGTCGTCTCGTGCCTGAGCCTGGCGGACGGTTCGGAACTGTGGAAACAGGCAGTTGGTGAGAGCACGCCGGCAGTGATTCATCCATCGAACACGTACGCCACCGAATCGCCAGCCACCGATGGCGAGCGAGTGTTTACGTTCTTCGCGACCACCGGCACACTCGTCGCTTGGGATCTGGAAGGCAACGAGTTGTGGAAGAAAGAACTCGGCAGCTTCCCGGCCGGCAACGGATTTGGCACGGGCAGTTCGTTGGCAGTATTCGATGGGCACGTGTTCGTGCAACTAGACAACGACCAACAGTCGTTCGTCGCGGCGTTCGACACGCAGACGGGCCAGCAGCAGTGGCGCGACGATCGGCCGACCAAAACGAGTTGGAGCACGCCGCTAATCTGGAGTCATGCCCAGCAGACGGAGCTGGTGACCTGCGGCGCCGGCGTCGTCACGTCGTACAATCCGAGCGATGGCAAAGTCGTGTGGCGGTTGACGGGGATGCAGTCGGCTTTTTCCGGCTCGCCGGCAATCGACGCCAAGCAGATTTACTTCGGCAACAGCGGTCCGATGAGCGCTGGGCCGTTGGTCGCGGTACGCGCCGGCACAGCAGGCGAAGTCGCACTGGATGGCCAGTTCAAGGCTGACGAAATTGCCTGGTCGCGGCTCAAATCGGGTCCTGGTATGGCATCACCGGTGGTTGCGGCCGGCTATCTGTACATTCCAGGGCGCGGTGGCATTTTGAATTGCTACGATACGACGACCGGCGAACGTCACTATCGGGAGCGCGTCGAGGGCATGAGCACGGTGGTCGCTTCGTTGTGGGCAGACGAGCAGCGTGTATTCTTGCTCGACGAGAAGGGCACGACGCACATCATTCAAGCAGGCCCAGACTTCGCCGTGCTGGGCACCAACAAGCTCGACGATCTCTTCTGGTCGACGCCCACCATCGCCGACGAGACGCTACTACTACGCGGTGTCGAGAAACTGTACTGCATTCGGCCGTAGGTGCGGTTGAGGCTCGTACCTGCCAGATGACGGCTGGTTGCCTTGCGGCGGATTGGAGCCGTTTGTGGTGCGAGAAGTTTCACACTGCTTGTGGATGGACTAGGTTCGTAATCTGTTTAAATGTTGTGCACAACGTGGGGCATTGGCTACGTAAAGCACAGGATTGCGGTCGTGCATTCTCACCGTCTGCACTGCGGGATTTCTCGGACTACTGGCGATTGCGCAGTGCACAGAAGAATTACAGGTGCTCTAGAGAACTTCTAAGGCACGGCACGGATTCCGTTTGGAACATCTCTCCAAAGACGTGAGATCAAGAGCTTCACCGATTTACCCACTTTGTGGACATTTCTTGGGAGAGACCGCCCAGCGAGAAGCTTGAGATGAAAGCCAATGAGGGGCTAGGATCAAGCCTTGCGGTATTACTACTGCGCTATACTATCGTGCAAAATGGGCCGAATTTCCACAGTGCATAGATTTCAATGGCCTATCAAACGAACTATCTTTACAGGTTAGTTCATCCTCTCGCGTTCTTCCATGCAAATGTGAGGTAACTGGATCATGACGCGTTCACTGATTGTTGCGGTGATCATAAATGCTCTCGCACACGCAGCAGCGACTGCCCAAACAGACGACATCGGTCCGTCCGACCCCAGCGGCTTTGACACGATCATCAACCTACCTGCCGACCAAGCTGAAATTAGTGGCAGCATCGGGAACAGTAATGGCGACCCCCAGCCAAGAGTTCAGCTCAACGTGGCAGGTGGGAGTCTCGTACGATCTGACTTCGAGGCCAACGCAGGTAGCGAAGTAAACATTAGTGGGGGCAACCTTCTTAGCGGATTCGAGGCTAACTCTGGCAGTGTCGTCAACATTCGTGGCGGCATGTTCAGCAGCCCAGTGCGGTTCGGACCTGGTAGCGTACTGAATTTTACAGACGGAGTCGTTGATGGAATTTTCTGGGCCACAGGTAGCGAGGTGAAGTTTGCGGGTGGTTCAGTGAGCGGCAGTTTCTCGGCTTCCCTGGGCAGCGAGGTGAATGTAAGCGGAGGCACTGTAGGTTTTTTTGCAACGAGGATTTCCGGGGCCAAACTAAACATCAGTAGTGGCCGCGTTAATTATTTTCTCGCCACAGCTGGAAGCTCGGTGAACATCTCCGGCGGCGAAGTGAGCAATCGCGTTGACCTGTTGAGCAGCTACTTAGACATCAGTGGCGGCGGAATTCTTAGCCTCCTCCATGCAGACTTTGGCAGCGTGGTGAATATGACGGGAGGGAGCATTGGAAACGTACGAGTGGAACGCGACAGCCAGGTGGACATTAGCGGAGGCGCGACAGGAGGCTTGAGCGTTAACTTTGACAGTGACGTGAGCATCAGTGGAGGGACGGTCGGCGGCCTGGGGGTCAGAAATGGCAGTCATGTGAAAATCAGCGGAGGCGTGGTGGGCGGCCTGACTGCCGACCGTGGCAGTGAGGTCCACCTTCTCGGCAACGAGTTTATGCTTGACGGCGAACGGCTAGACTCGCTGATTTATGGAAAGGAATTCGCCATCGAGGATCGTGGTGGCGAGACTCTATCAGGCACACTCGCCGATGGCTCGGAGTTCAGCTTCCTACTAAACAGTACTGACCGCTCAGGGAGGATTGACTATCTTGATGTCGGCGCGCTTCTGACGGTTACACTTGTGCCAGAGCCTTCTACAGTCATACTGCTGCTTTCGATGTGCTGTGGATTGATTCCTCGATGGCGGACAGAATCCCTGTCCAGCGCCATTAAGGGTAGTCGAGGCGGTTCGAAATACGCTGAGCTAGTATCTCATTGACTCACTGGTGCTGAAAAACATCAGTGCGAACGTCCGTGCTGCGAAACCAACTTTCCCTGGTTGCTTGCGTAAATCGAGAGAGTACAGAGGGAGCCTGCTCCACTGGAAACTTCCACCGTCTGGCGTCGTTCGATGAATCCAACCGACGGCATTTTCCACAGCAAATCAAACGCTTTCCAAACATGCTGTTTTCTGCCCAGTAACGAGGCGGTGCAGCTTTCACCCAGAAATTGGTTCACTAAGATTCCGCAAGCGGAGGGACGCGCCGACGCTGGAATCGGCGCACACTTTCCAGCATAGAAGGTTCCCTTCTCGTGTGGATAACCAACTCAGAATGAGACGTACCCGCCGGCGTCCGGCCCGTGAGCCTCCAGCAGCGGAGGAGGTGACAGTTGCAAATAGAAACTGTGCTCATCGGTCAACGAGAGAATATCAAACAATCGCTTTTGAATTGCCACTAAAGTATCATTGCCGTGCAAGTCTTCGGGTAGCGAGAGCAACAAAACATTTTCGTGCTGCCCCTTACAGGCCAACATCACTGCGGCATGACCAAAACCTGAGCGGGTGAAACCGCTCTGCGAGACGTGAGCAAGCTCAAAGAACACCGAATTCTCCGCAACATACTCGGCAATCGCGGTGAACTTGAGAATTTCAAATCGGTCACCAACTTGTATGTTCATGAGAGCTTGGCTGCCGTGGCTCCACGCTACAGAATGTCGCCAGCGTCATAATGAAATGTCGCGTATTATTGCTTTCGATCCAATGCGTTCTTTCGGGAGATTGTACGCGCAATGCACAACTCGGGCAAAGCTACCATGCAACTGAGCCGCTGATTACTACCTCCTTCTTCATGAACCGCATTTGCGAGTTGTGGGTAAGTTTATCGTTTAGTCGCCCAAACTGGGCCACTGTTGATGCAGCGGAGGTCGGAATCGCCGATGCCGGAAACCTCCACCTCCTAACGTCGGTCGGAGAATCCAGCCGACGTAGTTTTCAGTCCGTCGCGAAGTTATCGCATACGCCCACCGCCGCCGATATCGAAATGCAGCCGGAGACTTGGGCATCAGCGACTGTCCCCGTCCTGCCGGATGGTCCAGGCTCGATGCGGATGCTTCCCAGTGGGCGAGCGGTCGCCGCCTGTTGACTTTGCCGGGACTATGAGTGGATGTTTTTGTCGCGGAGATCCAATTGAGATCGCGGAGGACGGGTCGGTGACGGTAGGCTGACTTGCTTCTCGGGTCAAACAGAGTATTGTTACTATCACGGTGACGCTCACAGAGCCTTTGCCTTGGAATCACTGCGGCCATGCCGCTTCAGTGCGACAGGCAACCAATGGCTTCGGATAGGGCGCTACCTGTACAATGCCCTGCTTTTTAATGCCCAGCTTGTCCGTACCGGAAAATGCGATGCAGTCTTCGACGGTTTTGACGCTACTACTATCCTCTCTGCTAACCCTCAATTCTCTCGTTGCCGCCGAAATCACGGTTGAGCCCAGCGATGGTGGAGCCGTCGTCAAGGTCGACGGTGAGTTGTTCGCCGAGTACTTGACGCACGCCCGGCACCAACCGGCGGTGTGGCCGATTATTGGGCCGACGGGGGAGCCCATCACACGGTCCTACCCCCTGGGGCCGTTGCTCGAGAGCGAGCGAGACGACCATCCGCATCATCACTCGTTGTGGTTCGCGCACGAGGACGTCAACGGTCATAACTTTTGGCTGGAGCCCAAGTCGGACGTGCCTCGCGAGCAGGCAAAGGTAATCAAGCACCAGAAGTTCAGTAAACTCGAGAGCCAAGGCGACCGCGCGACGATCGTTTCGCACAATCATTGGCTCGCGGGCCAAGGCAATCTGATTTGCGAAGACGAGCGAACTCTGGTGTTCGCGGCCGATGATGATTCGCGCTGGATTGATTTTTCAATCAAGATCATGGCGACCAACGGCCCAGTCACGTTTGGGGATATCAAGGATGGCACGTTTTCCACGCGTGTGGCCGGGTCGATGAAGGTCAACTCTGGCGGAACGCTCGTCAATAACCTCGGCCAGAAAAACACCGATGCGTGGGGCATGCCGGCCGAGTGGATTGACAACTACGGGCCCCTGAAGGGAGAAACCGTCGGCTTGGCCATGTTCAGCCATCCGTCGAACTTCCGGCACCCAACGCGGTGGCACGTACGCAACTATGGTTTGCTCTGCGCCAATCCGTTTGGTGAACGGCAGTTTCCCAAAGCTGATATTCAACAGACGAGCTACACGATCCCCGCTGGCGATTCGTTGGCGCTCCGCTATCGCGTGTTCTTACATCGTGGCACGACTGAAGAAGGAGAGGTTGCCGAGGCGTATCGAGAATTTGCGGCTGAGCCGGGGAAACAAAGTGCACTGCCGCTGCTGTTCGAAGATGATTTCGACAACGGAATGCAAAGTTGGGTCGCTTCGGACTCGCGATCGGACGATTCGGTTTGGGAAGTGAAGTCGGCCGATCGGGAAAATGGCGGGAAGGTACTGCGAGTAAGTGGCAAAAGCAAGTACAAGCCACCGCATCGGAGCCCACATAGTATCGCGCTGATCAAGGACGTCGTCGTGGACGAGTTTGAACTGACTGCCAAGATTCAGAATACGAACGTCGACGCTGGTGCTCATCGCGACTTGTGCTTCTTTTGGGGTTACCAAGACCCGGCTCATTTTTACTATGTCCATCTCGGTGCGAAGCCTGATCCGCATTCGAGTCAGATCTTCATCGTCAACGATGCACCACGGACGATGATTACGTCAAACGAGTCGCCAGGAATTCCCTGGGGAGACGGATGGCACGAAGTGAAGATCACCAGGAATTCCGGCAGCGGACGAGTCGAGGTCTTCTTCGACGACATGAGTTCGCCGGTGCTGACCGCTGAGGACACGACTTTTCGTTGGGGTCGCGTCGGTGTGGGCACCTTCGACGATCACGGCAACTTCGACGACATCAAACTCTTCGGCGAAGCCGTGAAGCCGATCCCAGCGGAGGCGAAGCTTCCCTAGCGTGGCAGCCAACCTCGATGATCGATATCGATTTCAACCTGCAGCCGGAGGATTTGCTCCCGAAGCTGGAGCGGCTTTGGCAGCGATCGGCAGAGTGTCTCGATTCGATCGAGGCCAGCTTTCCGCCTGATTCAGATACGCCTGTTCTCACGGTCGAAGGGCGATATAAGGCCCAGGGATGGACGGAATGGACGCAGGGCTTTCAATACGGATCGCTACTGCTGCAGTTTGATGCCACCGATGACTTGCGGTTTCTGGAATTGGGCTGCCAGCGGACGGTCGATTCGATGGCCTCGCATCTGACCCATGTCGGCGTGCATGACCACGGGTTCAACAATGTCAGCACTTATGGCAATCTGTGGCGACTCATGAACGAGGGACGGATTGCGGAGGATCGTTGGCAGCGAAACTTCTGCGAGCTGGCGTTGAAGGTGACCGGTGCTGTCCAGGCTTCGCGATGGGCACTCACCCGCGACGGGACTGGTTACATCTATTCGTTCAATGGCCCGCAGTCGTTGTTTATCGATACGATTCGATCCTGCCGAGCATTGTCACTCGCTCATCAGCTGGGGCACACGTTAATGGGCGAGCAAGACATCAACATCAATTTGCTCGAGTGCCTGATTGAACATGCCGTCAACACGGCGCGCTACAATATATGGTACGGGGAAGATCGCGATGTGTACGACGTGCGCGGAAGAACCGCCCACGAGACGATTTTCAATGCGGCTGCCTCCGGTTTGTACCGCTGCCCGTCGACTCAGCAGGGCTATTCCCCGTTCAGTACGTGGACGCGCGGACTGGCGTGGGCGATGTTGGGATATGCAGAGCAACTTGAGTGGTTGGAAACACGCCTCGATGACGAGCTAGAGGCTTGCGGTGGACGCGAATCGATCGAAGCGATATTCCTGAAGGCAGCAGAAGCGACCTGCGATTTCTACGTCGACCAGACGCCGATCTGCGGAATTCCGTACTGGGACACTGGAGCGCCAGGATTGGCGAAATTAGGGGACTACCTTGATCGTCCCGCGGATCCGTGTAACGCCCACGAGCCGGTCGACAGCTCGGCGGCTGCAATCGCGGCGCAGGGGCTGCTCCGCCTGGGGAAGATCATCGAAAAGCGGGACGACGCGCAACTCGCTAAACGATATCGCCAAGCAGGCCTGACGGTGCTGAGGACACTTCTGCAGGAACCCTATCTTTCGACCGACTCCGCCCATCAAGGCCTACTACTGCACTCGCTCTATCATCGGCCCAACGGGTGGGACCACGTCCCCAGCGGACAGACGATTCCCTGTGGCGAAGCGAGCATGTGGGGCGACTACCACATCCGTGAACTTGCTCTCTACGTCGGGCGGCAGGCGGAAGGCAAACCATACTACACGTTCTTTGGCCCTAGCTTACCCAACAATAATCCGAAATAGCCGCGACCCAACGGATCGCTGGAGCACATCATGCCAGATTCCAATGAACGTGTCGCGCTGATCACTGGTGGAAGCCGTGGACTGGGGCTCGGCATCGCTCAGCAACTTGCCGCGGATGGATTTAATCTAGCGATCAACGGTCGGCGTCCGATTGAAGATGTCGCCGAAGTCATTGAGAGCTTGCGCGCCCGAGGCGGCGAAGTCGAATACTTGAGGGGGGACGTGTCCGATGCAGAGAGTCGGACGTTGATGGTCGACGAGCTTCGCTCAAGGTTCGGTCAACTCAACGTGCTGGTGAACAACGCGGGAGTCGCTCCCACCGAGCGAACGGACTTGCTGGACGCTTCCGAAGAGAGCTTTGACCGCGTGCTCGGCACGAATCTGAAGGGTCCGTACTTTCTCACGCAGTCGATCGCCAAGTGGATGATTGAGCAGCGGCAGGCGAGCGAATCGTTTGCCGCTACGATCGTGAACGTTTCGTCTGTGAGCGCCGAGTTGGCCTCGGTCAATCGCGGTGAGTATTGCATCAGCAAGGCCGGCGTGTCGATGGCGACAAAGCTTTGGGCACTGCGATTGGCGGAATACGGAATACAGGTCTTCGAAGTGAGGCCAGGAATATTTCAGACCGACATGACTGCCTCGGTCAAGGAAGACTACGAGCGGCTACTGAGCGAAGGTCTAACACTCGAGTCACGTTGGGGCGACCCGGCAGAACTCGGTCGGGCGGTGTCGCTGCTGGTGAGTGGCGAACTTTCTTACGCAACCGGCAATGTGCTAAAGGTCGATGGTGGAATGACTTTGCCACGATTGTGAAAATCGGAACAAAGTTGGCCGCTTGCCCAGATTGATTCGCGAGCATTTCGGTTTGTCTCGCCTTTTCAGCCTAGTTATCATGGACGATGTTCTCATCGAGCGAAGGATGCCAAGCTGGGAGTACGGCTCACATGATCAAGCGAATTCTTGTTGGACTCGGCAGTCTTGTGTATGCGCATTCCGCGACTGCCAAGGCCATCCAGCTTGCTAAGGCCCATAATGCCGAGTTAACGGGAGTCACGCTGTTCGATACCGGACGGCTGGACCAGGTCGGCGTGGTCCCGATCGGCGCAGGGCACCTCGCCAAGGAACTGAAAGAAAGCCGATTGGACGATGTGAGCGGCGTGATTGCTGCCGCCGAAGTCCATTTTGCGATGGCGTGCGACAGAGCCGGCGTGCGTTACCAAATGCGTAGAGAAGAAGGCGATCCGCTGTCGTCGCTGGTCGCGTTGACTCGATATCACGATCTAGTGATTTGCGGGCTGCAAAGCCTCTTCGAGCACGGCGTGGTCGACGAGCCGCCTGACGCGCTTGCGATGTTGGTGCGCGAGGGTGTGCGACCTATGTTGGCGGTCACCGAAAAGGATCAACCGATTGAGAAAGTGCTAATTTGCTACAGCGGCTCCATCGCGTCGGCCAAGACGATCCGGCGGTATGTTCAACTCCGCATGTGGCCCGATGCCCAGCTTAAAATCGTCACCTTCGGGACCCGTAAGCTCAATCCGGAACAGCTCCTGAGCGACGCGGCCGATTACTGCAAATCTCACGGATTCCAAGTCGAAACCGCGCATATCGTGGAAACACCGAAGTCCTCGGTGCTTCCCTACGCCGAGGTGTGGGGAGCAGATCTGATTGTCATGGGCAACAGTGTCAAGCGCATGCTCATCCGCCGCTTGCTCGGGGAAACCGCACTACACGTAATCCGGAATTCCGAGCTACCGCTGTTCTTGGCGCAGTAGTCATTCATTCGCCGCACGAATCTTGAGCTACAACTCAGCGGTTGGCTTGGCCAAAGCTTCCTCCAGACTAATGACTCGGTAGCCGCCTGTTGCTTTGAAGTATAACAGCAGGATCAAGAATCCAACCGCCATCGCCGCCGGTACGTAGGCAGTGAGCTTAAGGGCCCTTCGACTCCCGTTCAGATTGGACGCTTTCACGGCTGGTACATCTGTTGCGGCGTTGGCCAACAGAACTTCCTTGTCTTCGTCTTGAATGAGCTCTGAGTCGGAGATCGGGGCAGTATCACCGAGCGAGCCATCGGCTGTGACTTCGATCGAGTTCGCTGCGTTGAGGCGTTCCGGAACGATTGGCAGGAACTCATAGCCCCAAGCATTCGTGCTTTCGTCGCTCGCATAACGCTCGAACGTTTCGGGGGCGGTCGCCTTGAGATCCTCGGACATCGAGTAACCCTGTTGAGCGCCGATACGTTCCCCGGCGACCAGACCCACCGTCAGCATGCCTGCGGCACCTAGCGCGCCCATCGCGACCGATCCACACTGTGGATACCGTTCACCAGCGACTCCCAGCATCGTTGGCCAGAGAAACGCCTTTCCAAGGCTATAAAAAGTTGCCGCTAGGAAGATGATCGCAACACTTTCGATTGGCCAAGAGAGCCAGATCAAACCAAGACATGCGATGATCGAGCTGGCGAACAAGAGGCCAATGGGGTTGATCTTATGGACGATCGGTCCAGCAAAGAATCGCAAGACGAACATCAACGTCGAGGTGTAGACGAGGATAATAACCGATCTTGGTAGCAAGTTTTCCATGAGTTTAGTAATCCACAAATCGACCCCTAACTCCATGTAGCCAATCAATGCGTGCAATATTATCAGTATCAGAAATGGCAGTGAGGCAAAGCACGAGAAAACTGTGGCGAAGTTCCCCGCGTCTTCACCGACTGTGTTGGGGAACGGATTTGGAAACGCTAATACACCATATGCGACTACGACCAACGCGAATGTCGACAGTGATATCGCCCATGGTAGTTCGGTAAACCAACAGCCTTGGCCAATAAAACCCGCGGCAAACAGGCCCCCAATGATCATTCCACCCGGCCATCCCGCGTGAAGAATGTTGAGGTAGTGTGTCTGATTCTCTGGATAAAGTTGTGCTACGAGAGGATTGATTACTGCTTCATATAGCCCTTGGCAAATCGAAAAAATGAACGCGCTCAGCCAGAGAATATACAATGCTCTCTCGGTTGCTGCCTCGGGATCGGATTCCACAAGGCCCTTAAACATTGGATCAACTAAGAAGAGCATCCCGGCACTAACTAGGTGTAAAACGAAGGCGAGGAACAAGAGCTTCTTGTAGCCAAACTTCTCGACCAAGATCCCGCCGAAAAAAATCATCATGCCGAAACCAAGAAAGCCAGCTCCCATGATCGCGCCAAAGCCGACTCCCCCAATACCGAATTCGCGCTCCCAAACGCCAGCGGCTGCCGCGCGCGTCGCGAAGCCGACGCCGGAGGCGACGAGTGTGAGGAAACTGGCCCACATGAGTTTGCCACGGGCGCTGGAACTATCCATCTAAGACCTCCAGGAGACTTGTTGTGTCGATAAGCAATCTTCGCGAGCGCAGTCGACAAATGAGGTCGCGACGAGCCAAGAATCTTTGCCGCCATAGCTGACCCGACTGCAAGCAGTTGGGCATCAGTATAGTTCCCGGGGCAGCCAAATGTAAGAACACTCTACAAAAGCTGTGAGAATCAAGAGGCCATGATCGGCGTAGAGCTAGGCGAATGATAAGTAGAGAAATCTGTCAAGGTTGATATCCCATTCTCGACGCGGATCGTTCCCGGATTCACTGTTTTTGGCCGTCAAAACTTGCCCAACTCGCCAGTTTGAGTAACATGACGTATTGTATTCCGTTGCGATACTCGCAAGGTCAATCATGAGTGAGCACCGATTCAGAAACAATCGACAATGGCGATTGCCTCTGTGGCCAATTCTCGCTCTCGCAATTCTGCATTCCTGTGGCAACGGTGCGCTTGCTGATACCCATTGGGCGTTCGCGCAACTTCGACGTCCCGAGTTGAGTTCCAGTGCAGAACAGTCGGCTATCGACCAGTTGTTAGACGCAAAGCGTGCGGAAGCAGACCTCTCGGCGAATCCAGTTGCCGATCGCGTAGCTCTGGCCCGTCGATTGTTTTTCGATCTTACCGGACTGCCGCCAACGATCGACGAAGTCGAGGCGTTTAGCAGCGATGATTCGCCGCAGGCAGTCGACAGGCTGGTCGACGATTTGCTCGGCCGACTAGAGTTTGGCGAACGCTGGGGACGCCACTGGCTCGACGTGGCGCGATATGCTGACTCCAACGGTTGTAGCATCGAGGCCAATAACACTTACGACAATGCATGGCGGTATCGCGATTACGTGATTGCCTCGCTCAACACGGACAAGCCCTTCGACGAGTTTGTCATTCAGCAGATCGCTGGCGACCTGCTGCCTTGGGTCACCACGACCGAGCGGTCAGAGAATCTCATCGCGACGGGTTTTCTGCTCTTTGGACCCAAAGCGTTCGGCACGGGAAGTTTCGATCAACTGCGTCTCGACACCGTTGATGATCAAATCGACACAATCGGCAAGGCCTTCTTGGGAATGACTTTCGGCTGCGCACGCTGCCACGACCACAAAGAAGAACCGTTTTTAACGGAAGACTACTACGCCCTGGCGGGGATTTTTGGCAGCACGCGGAGCCTTAAGCGCGAAGCGGGCTGGCGGTCTGGAAAGACTTGGAATCGCGAGCCGCTTCCCGTGCTTGACGCAGAGGCGACTGAAACGCTGCAAGCAGCGCACAAGCAACGTCTGGAAGATGCGCGTGCCGGTAAGCTTTCCGAACAAGCCGATGCAGAATTGAATCAGGCCAAGGAAGCACTGGACGAGTTGAAAGCCCAAGAGCAGGTAGATCCCGCCAAACTTGCAGAGCTTGAAGATCGGTATGCGAAAGCAAAGTTCGCTCACCGCAACGCGCGCCGCCTGGCGAAAGTACTGCCGGTCGTCAGCCCGATTCCTGTGGCAATGGCGGTTTCTGAACTCGATGAACCGCGCGACGAACCCGTTCGAATTGGCGGCGATCCGACGGAGAAGGATACCGCGCCTGCTCGTCGCATTTGGGAGTTACCTGGGCGCGCGTTAAGTAAAAAATACGCGGTACCTGCCGATCAGTCTGGTCGCTTGCAATTGGCCCAATGGCTGGTTGATTCGCAAGACGGAGCCGGGGAGTTGCTGGCCCGTGTGACGGCGAATCGCGTCTGGCAACAGCTGATGGGGCAGCCACTGGTGAGGACCGTGGATAATTTTGGTCTTAGCGGCGCGGAGCCGTCTCATCCAGCGCTGCTCGATTATTTGGCCTCACGATTTATCGACGAGGGCTGGTCGGTCAAGAGCTTGATTCGTGAAATCGTGTCGAGCCAAGCTTATCAGCTAAGTTCACAAGGCTCAGAAACGGCTCAGCAGGTTGATCCTTCCAACCAGTACTACTGGCGTCACACCCCGCGACGTCTCGACGCAGAAGCGTTGCGCGACGCACAGCTTGCGATATCAGGACGATTGGAATTCGTGCGTGGCGGTAAAACGCTACAGCATTTGGGGTTGATCACGATCAGTTCCGACATGATCGATCTGGATTCCCCTTCGCCGTACGCTAGGCGTACGGTCTATCTGCCTTCCATTCGTGACGCTGTCGGGATCAGTAGCGACATCGATGAAACAACGTCCATGGTCGCAGCGTTCGATCGCGCCAGTCCCAATCTTGTATGCGGTAGACGCGATCGATCGACCCGTCCTCAACAGGCGCTATTCCTGATGAATAGCGAATTTGTGTTCGAAAACGCCAATCATTTGGCAATTTCTCTGCAATCAATCGAAGAGCCAGAAGACCGAGTCCAGTCGGCGTTTAGACGGGTGCTTTCCCGCTCTCCCAGTACGGTTGAGTTGCAGGAATGTCTTGCACTGGTGCAAGAATTAAATCATGCTGAGAGCGACCGGCCTGACGCTGGTTGGACCGGTTTGTGCCAGGTTTTGATCACTTGCAACGAGTTCTTGTTTCTGCGTTAGTGTCACGAGGCGGACGGCTTTGTTCTTGAATATGGACAACGAAAACTGCAGTTTCTCACGTCGGCAGTGGTTGCGCGACATGGGCTTAGGATTTGGTTCACTCGCATTCTCTGGGATGCTGGCTGACCAGGTCCGATCAAGTGTGCTCGAGCCCAAGCTGACGCACTTTCCGGCGCGTGCCAAGCGTGTGATCTTTCTGTTCATGCAGGGCGGACAGAGCCAGATGGATCTGTTCGACCCCAAGCCTGTGTTGCGGCAACGCGATGGAGAGCCTGTCAACAAGAAGCAGCCGGGCGGTGCCAAATACAAGGGCTCGCCGTTCACGTTCGACCGCTGCGGCGAAAGTGGATTGGAGTTAAGCCGCACGCTGCCACATTTGGGGCTCCGCGCGGATGACCTGTGCATGATTCGTTCGATGCACACCGATTCGGCGAACCACTCCAACGCGATGCTGGCCTTTCATACCGGCGTGCAGAATTTTGTGCGTCCGTCAATTGGCAGCTGGGTCGTCTATGGTTTGGGCGTGGAGAGCAATTCGCTGCCCGGCTTCATTTCAATCCGTCCAACCAGCAGCCACGGGTCTCGAATGTACTCCAACGCGTTCCTGCCCGCGTTGTGTCAGGGTGTGGCGTTAGGGCACGACGGCATTGGCGCGAAGGATATCAGCGTATCGAACCTGAAGAACAAGCACTGGAACGCCTCGCAGCAGCGCAAACTGATGGAGCTTTCGAAATCACTCAATCAGCAGCATCGAGCGCAGGTTGGTCCGGTCGCGGAAATCGACGGATTGATTCAGACATACGAACGCGCCTTTCGGATGCAGACTGAGGCGAGCCAAATCTTCAATCTTGCCGACGAACCGCAACATCTGCTCGATTTCTACGGCGTGAACGGCGGTCAGACCGACGACATGGCGCGGATGTGCATCCTAGCGCGGCGATTTGCGGAGGCTGGGGTGCGCTACATTCAGGTAAATCACGCAGGTTGGGATCATCACAGCAACATTGACCGAGGGATTGCCGCCAGCTGCGAGCGCATCGACCAGCCGATCGCAGCGCTGTTGGCCGACTTGGATGAACGCGGCATGCTGGATGACACGTTGGTCGTCTCGTGTGGTGAGTTCGGTCGCACGCCGGTGGCCGAAGGAAGTTGGCACAAAGCGGGACGACAGCACAACGCCCAAGCCTTCACCGTGTGGATGGCCGGCGGCGGTACGCGTGGAGGCTTTGCTCACGGTGCAACGGACGAATTAGGCGCCAAGGGAGTCGAAGGTCGTGTGCACATTCACGACTTGCACGCCACGATGCTCCACCTGCTGGGACTCGATCACGAACGTCTCACGTATCACTATTCCGGTAGGGATTTTCGCCTCACCGACGTGCACGGCGAAATCGTGCACCCAGTGATTGCGTAATCTGGGCGTACAGCACGATTTGTGGCGAATCGGCGGGTCTCGTGTGCCGGTGAACCGTCTGTTTATACCTTCAGTGCAAGTTTTTGCACTTCATTTATCCGTGCTAATCTTCTCGTTGTGGCAACGCTCTGCAAGTCGTGTATCATAAGGGCTGCCGAGAGTAAGGATCTCGGTCAAAGCTTACTTGTTTCAGCCACAGCGAAGAATGTCATGCGGGCGCAGAACCTACTGATATTCGCCTTCACTCTTGCGACGTTGTTTGGCGGCACCTGCCTCGAAACGCTCGCGGCTGAGTCTACAGCCACGCAAGTCGAATCTCCAGCAGCCGCGCAACTCACGCGCGACGCTTCGCTGATTCTGGCGAGCGCTTGTTTGGAATGCCACGGCAGCGACCCGAAGGGCGGCCTCGATCTGCGGACCCGTGCTAGCGCGATCAAGGGAGGCGAAAGCGGTCGTGCAATCGTGGCCAGCAGCCCAGACGACAGCCTGCTGCTGGAACGTGTCAGCTCCTTGGAGATGCCACCGGAGAATCCCCTCAGCCAAGCGCAGATCGCTACACTGAAACAGTGGATCGAAGCCGGAGCTCATTTTCCGGAAGAGCCGCTCAACCCGTTTGCCGTCACGACCGATCGGCGGGCAGGATACGATTGGTGGTCACTGCAGCCATTGCAAGAAGTGTCACCTCCAGACGATGCTTCGATGCCCGTCGAATGGCAACAGAACTCGATCGACCGCTTCATCTTTGCCAAGCTTCAGTCCGAAGGGCTGTCCCCTTCGTCACCGGCGACACCGCATGTGCTGATTCGGCGTGCAACTTATGACCTTACGGGACTTCCGCCCGCTCCCGCGGAAGTCGAGAAGTTCGTTGACGATTGCGAGCAGGAAACGAACACGCCCAACACCGTCGGACGGCGCACCTACGAACTGCTTATCGACCGACTGCTGGCTTCGCAGCACTACGGCGAACACTGGGGACGCCACTGGCTCGATGTCGTTCGATTCGGCGAGAGTAACGGTTTCGAGCGCAACGTGATCATCACGAATGCTTGGCCGTTTCGCGATTACGTGATCCGCTCATTCAACGAAGACAAGCCATTCGATCAATTCATCAAAGAGCATCTGGCAGGTGACGTGATCGCACCAGAAGATTCCGACGTTGCTGTGGGGACGACGTTTCTGGTGTGCGGACCTTACGATAACGTTGGCAATCAAGATCCCGTGCAGGCGGCGCAAATCCGCGCGGATACGATCGACGAGATGATTCGCGCCACTACTTCAGCGTTTCTCGGTTTCACCGTCGGCTGCAGTCGTTGCCACGATCACAAATTCGATCCGATCTCGCAACGCGATTATTACCGACTCTACGCAACCTTCTCGGGCGTTCAGCACGGGGACCGGGAGTTACCAATCAAACCAGATCCGGATGTCGCACAGAGGATCAACACGATCGTATCGAAGCTGGCTGCGATCGATCGGCAGCTGTTCCGATTCGAATCGATCGCCTCGACGGTCGAGCCGAACAGCCGCGAGACTGCTGTGCAACGCGAACGACCTCCGGTCAACGCGCGACGCAATTCAGAGCGGATCAAACCAACGCCAGCTCGCTACTTGCGATTTACGGTCAGCGCGACAAACTCCGGAGAACCGTGCATTGATGAATTAGAAGTGTTCACCATCGAGACGGCGGACAGGCCGTCGCGAAATATCGCAACCACACCGGGCACAAAGTTGTCGTCGTCAGGCGATTACCAAGGCAATCCCAAGCATCAGCTCAAGCACGTGAATGATGGCGTACACGGCAACAGCCGGAGCTGGATTTCCGATGAATCGGGGGGCGGCTGGGTGCAGCTGGAATTCCCTCAGGAATTCACCATTGAGCAGATTGTGTGGGGGCGCGACCGTGAGGGGCAATACAACGATCGCTTGGCGACTGAGTATTCTATCGAAGTTTCAACCGACGGACGTGCGTGGCAAGCGGTGGCTTCCTCTGTCGATCGAATTCCGTACGAAGGCGAGTCAAGTTCCGATGAGCACCCTCTCGCAGTGAGCCGTGAGGCCCAGCAGAATCCAAGCGTCGTTGGCCTGCTCGAATCGCGTACGGAGCTCGCACGTGACCTCGCGGAACTGCGGCAACAGACAGCACCGCCGCGCTGGTGGGTGGGACAATTCAACCAAAACGATGGACCCTATCATGTGTTCTTGGGCGGAAGCACCCAACGCAAAGGCGATTTGGTCCAGCCGGCCAGTTTGCAGATGGTGAACGCTCCCAAAGCGGAGTTTCGGTTGGGTAGTAAAGCTCCGGAGCCGCAGCGCAGACTGGCGCTGGCGAAATGGATGACTTCCACCGATCAACCGATCACGCCTCGCGTGTTGGCAAACCGGTTGTGGCATTACCACTTCGGCAAAGGGATCGTGAATACGCCCAGCGATTTTGGATTTATGGGCGGGCGGCCCTCCCATCCGCAGCTGTTGGACTGGCTCGCCCTGGAACTTCAGCGGCAGAATTGGCGGCTCAAACCGATGCACAGGTTGATCATGCTCTCGCAAACGTACCGGCAAGCGAGCACGTACCAAGCTGATGCCGCCCGGATCGATGGTGACAGCCGACTGTTATGGAGATTCCCGCCCCGTCGATTGTCAGCCGAGGAAATTCGGGATTCGATGCTCTCCATCGCCGGCAAGCTTGACACACGACAGGGCGGATCGGGCTTCCGCCTGTTTCGCTATGTTCAAGACAACGTGGCGACCTACTATCCGTTGGAAACGCATGGGCCGGAAACCTATCGTCGGGCAGTGTATCATCACAATGCGCGAGCGATGCACGTCGACCTGATGACCGACTTCGATGCGCCAGATTGCGCCTTCTCCGCGCCCCGACGTGCCGCGACGACCACGCCGTTGCAGGCGCTGTCGCTGCTGAATCACCAGTTCACGATCGATATGGCCGGATTCCTCGCCGAGCGGGTGCAACGTCACGTGGAGGAGCACGGAACGGAACCGATCGAAATGGCTTTCCGGTTCGCATTTTCGCGTTCACCCGACGAGAATGAGAGTCGCGCGGCTGCCCGGCTCGTCGAACAACACGGACTGCGCGCCTTGTGTCGTGCTTTGCTGAATGCTAACGAATTGATTTATCTCAACTGACCGAGTCCCGAAGCGAGCGGTGAGCATGAACACGCAATCGAAAGCTGTGTCTCAGAGCGATCAACTCACGCGCCGAGCGATGCTGGGAAGCGTCTACAGCGGTTTAGCGGCAATCGGGCTGAGTCATCTACAAGCCTTGGAAGCGCAAGGAGGCACCTTCCAGGCGTATGATGCCCAAAAACCGCATCACTTTCCAAAGGCACAACGGGTCCTGCAAATCTTCTGCCCTGGCGCCGCCTCGCACATGGATCTGTGGGAATACAAACCAGAACTGACCAAGCGTCACGGCCAGCCGTTGCCCGGAGAAGGTAACTTCTCGAGTTTTCAAGGCAAGAACGGAAACCTGATGCGCAGTCCGTGGCCGTTTGTTTCCTGCGGTGAGAGTGGCAAGCAGATTTCGAGTATGTTGCCGCACATGGCGCAACACGTGGACGACATCGCCTTCATTCACTCGATGACATCGAAATCGAACACCCATGGACCGGGCTGCATCTTCATGAACACGGGCCACGCGACCGAAGGTTTCCCGAGTGCGGGAGCCTGGCTCAGCTATGCTTTGGGCAGTGAGAACGAGAATCTACCCGCGTACGTGGCGATTCCAGACTTGCGTGGCGAACCGCCCAATGGCAAGGCGAACTGGAGCAACGGCTTTCTGCCTGCGCGCCACCAAGGCGTGATGCTGAGCGCTCAGCAAGCGATACGTAATCTGAATACGCCTTCCGGTGTTCAAAACGCTGAAGATGACGCGACGCGAGATTTTTTGCGAGAACTCAACGAACGCCATGCCAACGCGAATCCAGGTAACACCGATTTGCACGCGCGCATTGCCGCTTATGAACTGGCCGCGCGCATGCAGCTTTCGGCTCCTGAAGTGTCTGATCTGAGCGCTGAATCGCAAGCGACTCATCGAGCCTATGGGACTGACAGCACGAACAAGTATCTTGCGGGTTATGCCAACAACTGTTTGCTTGCTCGCCGGTTGTTGGAGCGAGGTGTTCGTTATGTCAATTTGTATTGCGCTGCACGCGCTTCTGGAGTCGACGGCAAACTCAATTGGGATGCGCATAAGACCTTGAAGGCCGACTATGAGCGGCATTGTCCGATCTTCGACCAGCCCACCGCGGCGTTATTGACCGACCTAAAGCAGCGAGGGTTGCTGGACGATACGCTCGTGCTGTGGACGACCGAGTTTGGCCGCATGCCCACGCACCAGCAGGGTACGGCCGGGCGCGATCACAATCCCGATGGGTTTACGTGCTGGATGATGGGGGCAGGCATCCAAGGCGGGGCCGTGCATGGAGCGACTGACGAGTTTGGCCGTCGCGCGATCGGCACGCCCACGACCGTCTGGGATTTCTATGCGACCGTCCTGCATCTGGTCGGCCTCGACCACCAGCGCGTGACTTACTATCACAACGGACTAAACCGTCGAATTACCGACGTACACGGAGAGTTAATCCATGATATCCTGGCGTGAAGCTTATCGTACGAAAGTACCTTGCAGAAGAGAAAGACAAACCATGCACTCAATCGTTCGGTTCGTACTGTTAGCGACAATCATGAACCTTGGGAGCGTGACCACCTTGGCCGAGTCGATTGAGTTGGAATTACGTACGCGCAAAGAAACTCGCCCTGCGAGTGGCATCTTTGCACCCCAGTGGCGGACCGAACGGTGGAAAACTGGCGAGACAGCGCTGATCATCTGTGATATGTGGGATGCTCATCACTGCTACAACGCCGTCCAACGCGTCAAAGACATAGCTCCTCGGATGAACGAAGTTATCAAGAAAGCACGAGCGGCCGGAGTCTTCGTCATTCATTCCCCGAGTAGCTGTCTCGCACCCTACGAAGGACATCCAGCTCGGCTACGCGCAAGCGCAGCGCCAACAGCAGTGAACCTTCCGGCCGATATTGGCGAGTGGTGTCACAAGATCCCCGCCGAGGAGCAAGGAACCTATCCGATCGACCAGTCAGACGGTGGTGAGGATGATGATCCTGTTGTGCATGAGCAATGGCATGAGAAGCTGCGCGGCATGGGGCGAAATCCCGATGCTCCTTGGACGCGTCAGTACGACGTCCTCGAGATCTCCGACGACGATGCGATCACCGACAGCGGTGTCGAAACCTGGAACTTGCTTGAATCACGCGGGATCAAGAATGTCATGCTCGTCGGTGTTCACACCAATATGTGCGTCCTAGGACGTCCGTTTGGGTTGCGGCAGCTGGCCAAGAACGGCAAGAACGTAGTTCTTGTGCGTGACATGACCGACACGATGTACAATCCGGCGATGTGGCCCTACGTTAACCATCACACCGGCACGGATCTCATTATTGAGCACATCGAGAAGTTCGTCTGTCCGACCGTGCTCAGTACCGACATCCTTGGCGGAGATGAGTTTCGTTTCCAAAGCGATACTCGACCAAGGCTGGCAGTAATCGTGAGTGAGTTCGAGTATGAAACGTACAAGACGCTTCCGAAATTCGCAGCGGAGAATCTCGGCAAGGACTTTAAGGTCGACTATGTCATCAACGACGACCGTGAGAACCACGATTTGCCAGGCTTGGAGAATGTGCTCGCCAACGCCGATCTGGCGCTGATCTCCATCTGGCGTCGATCGCTAAGGCCAGATCAACTTGATACGATTCGCCAGTTCGTCGAGTCTGGCAAGCCGATCGTGGCCGTGCGAACGACAAGTCATGCCTTCGCGCAGCGTGATGGTACGATTCCGACCGGCCGCGCAGCTTGGCCCGATTTCGATCGTGTTGTCTTGGGTGGGAATTACCAGGGACACCATGGCAACCATGCTGACAAAGGCGATGCGGCATCCGAAGTTTGGATCCCAGAGAGTTCCGTGTCCCATCCGGTCGTCAGCCACCTGCAGCCTGGTGAGTTCACGGTGCCCTCGTGGCTGTACAAAATGTCGCCGCTGGAAAGCGACGCTAAGCTACTGATGATGGGCCGAGTTGGAGACGCCGGGCCCGAAGAACCCGTCGCGTGGACGTTTGCAACGCCTAATGGCGGGCGCGCGTTTTATACTTCACTGGGACATCCTGGCGACTTTGAGTTGCCGCAGATGAACCGCATGCTTGCCAACGCAATCTACTGGGCTGCAGGGCTGGAGATTCCCCGCACGGCAGAGCAGGCGACCAAGCAATCCAATGTTCAATCATTGCGTTAACAGCAAGTTGCTTTCGCGGGAGTCACGACGCCAAGAATGATCCGAAACCTAACAATATTCGCTGTCTTGTTATTGCTTGGCCCGGAGTATGTTTTTGCGGCTGAGGACTCGCTATTCGTCGAGCAGGTCGTACCGATCCTGCAGCGCCGCTGCTACAGTTGTCACAATGCCGCGGAGCCGAGCGGCGGATTCTCGCTCCAGTCAGCAGACGCGGCGCTCACCGGCGGCGACAGTGGCGCCGCAATTGAGCCGGGCGACCCGGACGCGAGCTATCTCTTGGAGTTGATCACTCCTGTCAGCGGAGCAGCGGAAATGCCAAAGGAGGCGGACCCGCTCCGTGAGGAGGAGATCGCGATCGTGCGGCAGTGGATCGCTAGCGGCGCTGACTGGCCCAGTGATTTTCAGCTGCAATCAGACCAGGTGACGGACACCGATTGGTGGTCATTAAACCCAATCGTGAGGGGTGAAGTTCCCGACGTGGATGTGCCTGCGAGTGCGCGTGTCGCAACGCCGATTGATGCATTTGTGATCGACAAGCTGCGTGAAAAGGGGCTCACTCTGTCTGACGAGGCGGATGCGAGCACGCTCGTGCGTAGAGTGTTCTACGATCTGATCGGATTGCCGCCGACACCGGAGGAGTTGGACACGTGGGTACCCCGACTTTCTTCTTCGGAGTCTCCGGCGGGAGTCGACGATCGCGCCTGGGGCGCTCTCGTCGATGATCTGCTTGCCTCGCCACGGTATGGAGAACGGTGGGCGCGGCACTGGCTCGACGTGGCACATTACGGTGACACCCACGGCTACGACAAAGACAAACTCCGCCCGAATGCCTGGCCCTATCGTGACTATGTGATTCGAGCCTTCAACGATGATCGGCCGTTCGCCCGATTCATCAAGGAGCAAATCGCCGGCGATGTCTTGTATCCCGAGCAGCCGGAACTGATCGCAGCTACCGGGTTTCTTGTGGCAGGGCCTTGGGATTTCATTGGCCATGTCGAGGTCTCGGCTGCCAAGATGGACGGCCGCATTGCGCGTAATCTCGATCGCGACGACATGGTGACCAACACCATTCAAACTTTTACGAGTATGACGGTCCAGTGTGCGCGCTGTCACAACCACAAATTCGACCCGATTTCGCAAGAGGACTACTACAGCTTGCAAGCGGTGTTTGCGGCCATTGGTCGTAATGACCGTCCGATCGTGACTGATGTGAACGTTGCAGTAGAATTGCAATCGATCGCGGAGAAGCGGGACAAACTGGCCGAACGGAAACGTCAGTTGGAGGAAACACGACGCGACAGTACTACCGATTCGGCGGAGATCGAGGCCCTGACCGCCGCGATCAAAGCGGTTAGTGAACAGCTCAGTGAACTGGCCGAAAAACGGAAAAAACTCCTGGAATCGCAACCGCACGTCTACGCCGCCGCGACCCATTTTGCCCCGGAAGGAAACCACGTGCCGTCTAACGGCACGCCCGCCGATATTTTCGTGCTGAATCGCGGCATGATCGATCAGCTCGTCAAACAGGTCGGTCCCGGCACGCTGCAGCTGCCTGGCGATTTGGTGGCTCGCTTCGACTTGCGACAAGAGCATACCGAAGGCGAGCGTCGCGTTGCGCTGGCCGAGTGGATCGCCGATGCGAGGAACCCGCTGACGTGGCGATCAATCGTCAATCGCGTCTGGTTGTATCACTTCGGACGCGGAATTGTGAATTCTCCCAACGACTTCGGCCGCATGGGGCAAGTGCCGACGCATCCGGAGTTGCTCGACTGGCTGGCCGTCGAGTTTCGTGATGGTGGTGAGTGGATCACTGTTCCTCAATCGCTGAAACAGTTGCACAAGCTGATCGTGACCAGCAGAGTTTATCGCCAGTCTTCGGCCCATAATGAAGCGCATGCGAAGATCGATGGCAGCAATCAGTTCTATTGGCGCGCCAATCGCCGCCGACTGGAGGCGGAATCGATTCGCGACGCGACGCTGTTCGCGGCTGGCAAGCTCGACTTCGCGATGTACGGCCCTGGCTTTCAGGACTTCGCGTTGGAGCAAACCTCACACTCGCCGCAGTTCATTTACGAAAAATACGATCCGGCAGATGCTTCAACGCATCGCCGCAGCATCTACCGTTTCCTACCTCGCTCGCAGCCGCAGCCGTTCATGCAGACGCTCGATTGCGCCGATCCTTCGCAGCAAGTTGCCAAACGTGACGAAACGGTGACGGCCATGTCGGCTCTGGCCATGCTCAACAACCAATTGATGCTCTACATGGCACAGCAAATGGCTTCACGCCTGGCCAACATGCACGAGAGTGCTGCGAATCAAATCGACACAGCTTTTCAGCTGACTTTGAGTCGCTTGCCGAGTGAGCGGGAGCAGCAATCGTTGATCGCCCATGCGGAAGAGTACGGCCTGTCGAGTGCGTGTCGTGTGATATTGAATCTGAACGAGTTCGTCTTTGTAGACTAAAACCATGCAAACATCTCGACGCGAGTTTTTATGGCAATCTGGGGGCGGGCTGGGTGGAGTCGCCCTCGCTGCGATGTTGGGCAATGAAAATGCCTTCGCCGCCGATCTACCACATCACGCGCCGAAAGCCAAACGCGTGGTGCAGCTGTTTTTGGCTGGCGGCTGCAGTCACATCGACCTATGGGACCACAAACCGACACTCGACAAGCTGCATGGCCAAGAATCGGACTTCGGAGAAAAGGTCGAAGCGTTTCAAGATGGCCTGGGGCCGTGGATGAAATCGCCCTTCAAATTCAGGCAGTACGGAGAGTGTGGCAAGATGCTCAGCGACGCGGTGCCGCGACTGGGCGATGTGGTCGATGAGATCGCCTTCATTCACAACATGGTGGGCAAGACAGGCGTTCACAGCCAGGCAACCTATTTGCAGGCCACCGGGTTCCAGCGACCGGGTTTTCCTGGGATGGGATGCTGGATCAGCTACGGCATGGGCACTTTGAACGACAATCTGCCCACTTTCGTCGTGCTGCCCGATCATCGAGGCTTTGCGTCGGGCGGTACCAAAAACTGGCATGCAGCGTTCCTGCCCGCTGAGCACCAAGGCACAATTCTTCGCCCAGGCACAGCGAACCCGATAGCCGATCTCAATCCGCCAGCCGGCAGCTTCGTCAATGCAGCCAATGATTCGTCCGCTCACTCGCTGATCAACCGCCTCAATCAGACTCACCTTGCATCGCGTGGCGGAGACTCCAGGTTGGATGCGCGGATCAAGGCGTACGAACTGGCGGCCAAGATGCAGTTGGCGGCACCGGAGGCACTGGATATGTCAAAAGAGCCGAAACATGTTCTCAAGCTGTACGGACTCGATCACGGGAAGACGAGTTGGCCGAAAGATATCAATCCGATTGAAGAACAAGATTACTTTGGGAGAAAGTGCCTCATCGCCCGGCGACTGTTGGAACGCGGCGTGCGATTTGTCCAGATCTGGTCAGGTCAGCAGAACGACTTCCCGCGTCGCAATTGGGACTCTCACGAAGATATCCGGCGCGACCACGGCCCTTTGGCCTGGGGCATGAGTGTTGGTGCGGCCGCGCTGATTCAAGATCTCAAGCAGCGCGGCATGTTAGAAGACACGATAATCCTACTGACTACCGAGTTCGGCCGCATGCCTTCGACGCAAGGCAGCATCGGGCGTGACCACAATCCGTTTGTCTTTACAAATTGGTTGGCTGGCGGTGGCGTGCGAGGAGGCATTTCCCACGGTGCGTCAGACCAGTGGGGATACAAACCGCTGCAGCGCGACAAGGCGACCCAAGTGTATGACGTTCACGCCACGGTGCTGCATCTGCTGGGAATCGATCACACCCGGCTAACGATTCGACACGACGGGATCGACCGTCGACTCACCGACGTGCACGGGCACGTGATTCAGGAGATCTTGGCCTGAATAGTCGGCCGCTGCATCACGACTGCTAGCACCACAGGCTTTCCGTCGTGGTGTAAAGAAGAGGCGCCGGGCGGATTCGAACCGCCGATGTCGGATTTGCAATCCGATGCCTTAGCCACTTGGCCACGGCGCCGAGATGCTGCACCGGCCGCTTGCTGCATTGAACCGATGCGAAACTAAGACGTTTATTCGGCTCGTCACGGTTGAAACCTGAGAGAACCAGCGGAATTCACGTCTCTTGGAAAGTTAAGCAATTAGCGAGCTTTGGTCAAGTGCAGACTAGTTTGCTGATTGAAGCTGCTTGGCAAGATATCCATAGATTTACGGATAAGTCGATGCAGACCCTATTGGCCGAGCCGTTGGAGTGGGCGAGTGTATTGGCTCGATTTAACAGGTAGGTTTCGATCTTTGCCGACAGCGTACTCTGCGTTTACTATTGCGCTGCTGTCGGCTGCCCTACAGCTACCAAGGAATTCCCATGATCAAATCCATTGCCCAGCTGCTGAGCGCAGCTTCATCACGACGTGTTGCTGCAATGTCGCGTCAGGTTGCCGAAATGAGCGTGGAGGATGTCTGTGCGGCTGTGGGAGGGAAAGTCGAATCGATGTCGTTGTCGGAAGCGAGAGGCTACGTGCGAGCGCGCGCAGCCGGGATTGTTCGCAAACAGACGCGACTCGTCGTAGCACAAGATGCCAGTATGCGTCCGATGGGGGCGGAGGCTGTTGCTCGAATGGCGACCGAACTGCTCGTTCCACTCGTTCTGCGCAAGACCGGCGTTGGCGTACCTAACGCCGCGAGCCCGTTGCGTCTTGCCGCTTAACTGACCTTCCTACGGAATTTCCGACGGAGACCGATGGATACTAGTCAATACCCGTCATTGCCTAAGCTCAACCAACTCCATGCGCAATTAGCGGCGAACAGCCGACGTGTGGAGGAGGTCATCGATTCTCAGCTGGACAGTATCGAGCAGCTGTTTGCCGCTGTCGTGGCTGAGGACTGGGCCGGAGTGGAAAAGGTGACTCGCCAACTGGCCACCCTCGGGCCAGATGTACTCGGCGAAGACGTCGTTCGGGAGGCGAAAAAGGTTCTGAACGAACTAACGGGTGCCTCCGCTGGGGAGACTCGCTCCCTGCACCTGCATGATCTTATCACCGCGTGCCGATCTGTCAGAAAGAATCAGCGCTGGACCACTTAGGCGGCTCTACCAGGCACTCAATCGAGTCTGGTATCGCGCCGACAGGCGGATCCACTGCCCTGCGATGAAGCTACTTCCGACTAGCGGTAGTAGCTTGGGTAATATGGCGAAACCACCACGACGGGGCGTTGACTGACGTACCAGCCGAATGGGCGGCCGCCGGGGCGGGTCCAATGAGGGCTGTAGGCCGTGGTGAATGGCAATGCGGCTGCTGTCGGTCGGCTGGCGGAGAAGCCATACCAACGCATCGACGACAAACGACTGAGGCGTTGCTTGGCACGCAACTCCGCCTTCTGGCGACCCAGCGACTTCTGCTCAGGTTGAGCGCCGCTGGGGCCATAGTACCAGTCGTTTTCGCCGGCGGCGGCAGCAGGTTTCGCTTCCGCAGGAAGATCTTGCGACTGGGCTGACTGTGCGGAAACCAGTGCCAGAGCTACCGTTAGGAATGCAAAACGTTTCATGGAAATTGTCCCCATCGCAAGGGTGTTGATGCAAAGTCTGCCACTCAGGCGGCATCGCCTAATGCAACTTTCGGCTCACGGGTCGATCGAGAATGAGCCCGATCGGCTTGGTTGTATGGCATTTGCATCGCGGCGATCAGGTCAGTGAATATGCGTAGACTTTGTGGCCCGGACTTGTGTCTGGACGGTAACGATTGGGTTGGGGGTCGCGATCGTAGGCCGGTAGGCTGGCGAATCTGTGATCCTGACTAATTTACTGGATTTAGTTCATTGCCAGCGGACTGCCACACGACTATGGTGAGGCTTTGGAGTGGCTCATGTTCACGTGTGACCGCTCTTGCCTAGAATTGGAATCACACTTAGAAGGAGGGTCTCTCTCATGAGGCGTCTTGGTTTTTTACTGTTGGCATTATGCTTGTGTTTTCCTGTGGTCGGATGTGGCGGCGGAGCGGCCGATACGTCCGGTGGTGGTGACTCAGCTCCGTCGACTGATGACGGCGGTGATGCGGGCAGCGGCACGGCGGAAGGCGGCGACAGCGCTGAGGAGTCAGACGACGCTGCAAGCGAGTGAAAACTCCGTAAATTGCACAAACTTTCCAGGCCTGGCGCTCACGAGAGCGTCAGGCTTTTTTCGTTCAGGGAACGTCTCTTGTAGGCAGCTGCGATTCTCACACGTTGCGCTTGGGTCGTGGGACACGCGCCTCGAGGCCACCTTTTTTTCCGCGGCGGCGCCGGCCTTTGCCTTTCGATTTCTCTTTCACCGAATCGACGGGCTGGCCCACTGAGTCACGCATTTGCTCAATGCGGTCGCGGATCGCTGCGGCGCGCTCGAATTCCATATTGTCGGCCGCCTCGTGCATCTCTCGTTCGAGTTCTGCAATATACTCGTCCGTGATGTACTGCGTTTCGTCGGTGCGACCCACCGCGGCATTGGCCTGGGCGTGAGCGGAAGCTTCCGCCTCGATGCCGCGATGAATCGCCTTCTTGATCGTCTCGGGCGTGATGCCGTGCTTCTCGTTGTAAGCCTGCTGCAGTTGGCGGCGGCGCTCGGTTTCGGTGATCGCCTTTTGCATCGAGTCGGTCACCTTGTCGCCGTAGAGGATGACCTTCGAGTTGACGTTTCGAGCCGCGCGGCCGATCGTCTGCATCAGCGAGGTTTCGCTGCGCAGAAACCCCTCTTTATCGGCGTCGAGGATCGCGACCAGCGAGACTTCCGGCAGGTCAAGCCCTTCACGCAGCAGATTGATCCCAACCAGTGCTTCGAACTTGCCCTCGCGCAGGTCGCGCAGCAGCTCGACCCGCTCGAACGCGTCGAGCTCGCTGTGGAGCCACTTGCAGAGAATGCCCTGTTCAGTGAAGTACGTGGCCAAATCCTCGGCCAGTCGTTTGGTGAGCGTGGTGACCAGCACGCGCTCGCCGATCGAAGACCGCTCTTTGATCTGTTCGAGGAGATGCGGCACCTGGCCCCGCGCAGGTACGACTTCGATCACCGGGTCGAGCAGCCCGGTCGGACGCACGATCATCTCGACGACTTCGCCACCGGTGCGCTCGAGTTCGTAGTCGGCGGGCGTCGCTGAGACGTAGACTGCCTGCTTCATCCGCTCTTGGAACTCCTCAAACTTCAGCGGCCGATTGTCGAGTGCGCTGGGCAGCCGAAAACCGTGCTCGACAAGCGTTTCCTTGCGGCTTCGATCGCCGGCGTACATCGCCCGCACCTGGGAAACGGTGGCGTGCGACTCGTCGACGAACAGTAAGTAGTCTTCGGGGAAGAAATCAAGCAGCGTGCTCGGCGGTTCCCCCGCACCGCGGCCGGCCAGGATGCGGCTGTAGTTTTCGATGCCGGGGCAATAGCCGACCTCCAGCATCATCTCAATGTCGAATCGCGTGCGGGCATTGATCCGTTGTGCTTCGAGTAATCGTCCGTCGCCGCGGAACGTTTCCAGGCGGCCGGAAAGCTCCTTGCGGATTTCGTCGACCGCCCGCTCGATACGTTCTTCGGGAAGGACGAAGTGCTTGGCCGGGTAGATGTAGATTTCTTCCAGGCTGTCGATCGTTTCGCCCGAGACGGGATCGATGATGGCCAGCCGTTCGATTTCGTCGCCCCAGAATTCGACGCGGAAGGAAAACTCCTCGTACGATGGCCAGATTTCCACGCAATCGCCCCGCACCCGAAACTTGCCACGCGACGGGTCGGTGTCGTTGCGTTCGTATTGAATATCAATCAGTCGTGCGAGCACATCGTCGCGGTCGAGGTTCGCTCCCACCCGCAAGCCGACCATCATTTGCTTGTAGTCTTCCGGCGAACCCAAGCCATAGATGCACGAGACACTTGCCACCACGATCACGTCGCGACGCGTAACCAGCGAGCTGGTCGTCGCCAGCCGCATGCGGTCGATCTCTTCGTTGATCGAGGCGTCTTTTTCGATGTAGATGTCCCGCTGCGGAATGTAGGCCTCGGGCTGGTAGTAGTCGTAGTAGCTGACGAAGTAGCTGACGGCGTTGTGCGGAAAGAACTCCTTGAACTCCGAATACAGTTGCGCTGCGAGCGTCTTGTTGTGCGACAGCACTAACGTCGGCCGCTGCACTTGCTGGATGACATTGGCCATCGTGAACGTTTTGCCGCTGCCGGTCACGCCCATCAGGACCTGCTCTTTTTGTCCCTCGCTCAGGCCTTTTACCAGCGTCTCAATGGCCGCCGGTTGATCGCCGGCGGGCTTAAACGGGGCTTCGATTTTAAATTCCATGGATCGATCGAATGCGGATTTCGGATTGCGGAAGGCACACTGCGCATCGCTCGGCTTGTGCCGATCTTGTATTAGAACAAACTGGCGACCTGGTGACGACTGCGTACTCGGGATACTACACGACGGTGAACCACAACGGCACCACGAACACATGCGGCGTGTTACCGCAACCGCAGGTCGTGGCCGTGCTGCCGTTGTGCTTGATTGGCACTGGCAACTAAACAGGCTGCCGAATCTTGCGAGGACACCCCCCCGATTGGATTTTTCGCTCGGTTTTCAAAGACGCGTTTTTTAACGCAAAAGTCCTCAGTTTTGCGCGGGTGAGCTTTCACGTCTGCCTTCATTGATGGTGTTTGCCGAATTCGGCGCCCGCAAAACTCCATCATTATTGCCATTTTCGTTTTCATGCCGGTCCGCTCTCCGCCTGTCACTGTTGCCGTCGCGATCGAGTTATCTCCCAGGTATGCAATCATCCGAACAAGTCGTGCCATGTCCAATGCGGGCAACGTCGGATTGAGTGTTTGGGTGGGTTGAGATTGCTACTGACGGCGGATCTCCCGTCAGCGAAAGCTATTTTACCGACCGTGTGCGAGAGAGGCTCGCGCGATTATTGGCCACCCCGCTAGCGGTGGTGACGCAGCTATGCTTCTGCAAGCGAGAAAAAGAAAACGAGCGTCGCGGCCTAAGCCTGGTGGTGCCCTAGATGATAGTACCAAAAAGGCGGATGATAGAATCACGCTGTCGGGGCCGGGACGCTCTACTTTCACCCTACAAAACGAAAGAGAGTCTGCCAAGCGAAGTAGCGAAGAAAATGCGTGTGACATACCGCACTGCGCTGGTGACAAACACCCAGTTGAGCCGCTCTACGTGTCAGCGAGTGATAAGTGTGGTTCGAATGGACTACGCCAGACCCAGCCAGCAGAGGGGGCGCAGGACCGAGAACCGTCGTTGGCAGGTGTAACACCGCAGCGAGAGGAGTAAGGGCCGCAGGAGCAGCGGAATCCGACGCGTTCCACTCTCGCTCCGCTGTACGCTGTGAGATTTGCAAGCAGGACAATGCATGCACATGGCATCGTCGACGCGGGCCGGGCCGGTGCAGTTTTCCGCTGACGCAAGCTAGGACGCGCACAAACGTCACAGCCGGAACTACAGGAACTCGCTTTCCAGCGGGGCGACGCCTTCGTCACCGCAGAGCTAGCCCGCGGAAATGGATCGCAGTGACGAAGCCGTCCCCCTGATGACAATCTCGAAGTCACATCAAGAAAAGTGAGCGCCTTGGCCTAGGCCACAAGATGTCCTCCCCCTCGATGTCGTAGCCAAGGCGCTCAACCGGAGCATAGCGCGCCAGCGCGGATAACGCCAGTAAATTGCAAGATAGTTTTTTCCGCTTGTCCGTGAGTAGATAACAAGCTGCATCACTTTCAGAGCCAGCAGTCACCGAGTCTGAGCGTAGAGGCGAAACGAGTCGCGCAGTTATACGTTAATGGACAATTGATTTGCCATGAAACTGAACGGTCCGCCGGGCTAGGTACGCACGCTGGCTCGCTATCTGCCGGTGATTGCCATATTTTGCCGAATGCCGGACCGCAACTGCATGCTAGTTTCTCCGCGCTGGACCGATGTTGCGCGGCCATTCTGCATCAAATTGAAAGGAAGCCATGCAAGGCTCATTTCGCCAGACGCAAACTCGTATGCAGCCTGATCGAGCTGAATGGTCGTACCGTTGGACACATTGATCGCACCGTTGGGTAGACCGAACGGGCTCTTGAACCGAATCGTCAGTGGCGACTGCCCATTACGCGAGCGAAAGACGACGCTTTTGACCGGCCAACGCTCACCGAGAAGTTGAACGGAGTCTTGGGAGCCACCGGCGCGGCTTGGGATGGAACGAGGCCCATTGCGATTCTGTTCGCTCGGCCGCAACTCGCCGCCAAACGCGATGCTGTTGGCACCAAGTTGAATTTCGCTGATCTCACCCTCGAAAAGTGGCGGGTTGCCGACGAGGATTCCTACCGTGCTTGAAGAACGGCCGCCCTGCCGGAATGCCAGCCTACCTTCTTGAAGGCTTCCGTTTTGGCAGGTGAAGTTAAACTCTGCAGACTGTCCATTCGCGAATCGCCATTTCACCGGCACCCCATCAATGACCGTGTCGAACACACCGGGAACGAGCTCAGCTTCGCCTTGCCCCGCGACCTTATCAATAGATTGTAACGCCTGTGTGTAGAAGTCCAAAGAAAAGGGTGCCGGAGATTGTCGGCGCCGGTCTAATGGAGACTGATCAGTGTCCGCGCTGGGCCGCCCTCGATCTGGAGTCTTGCGTTGTCGTTCGACTCGTCGATCCTTCGGCTCCTCGGCTCGACGACATTGCATGTCCCAGTCAATAATTGATTGCCCCACTACTTTCCAGCCTTCCTTGCGAGCGTTCTGGACTTGCGGCAGCGATAACAGAGATTGAAGAGCAGCTGCCTGACCCTGTCCGAGTGGAGCACCTGACCAAGCATTCGGCGGAGCGTATACTCTCTCGACACCCTCGCCGGTTATACGGGTCGTCTCGCGGCCTTTCGACAACGTAACAGAGCCCTGCCAGCGAAAATCACATTCGCGGGCATGTCTCACCACGGATCCGCAGCCATCGCACCCAGTAAGCATCAACATACCTAGGGTGATTAGTGTGTAAGACGCAAAATACCGACGCATGTCGACCACCTCAGCGGGTTGGAGAAGAAAGGATGGAGAAGCGGCTAGGTTTCGCACATCGTAGCAATAAGCCAGCATCCGGCAAACCGTTTGCGTTGAAGATCTGGCAGTGTGCCGGATAACTGGGCATTGACTGACATCGCGAACTTAGGCTGCCGCTTGTCGAACGCAACGAATTCATGAATCAGGCCGCGAGTCCGCGCGCTACCCCTAGCGGACGAAAGACCTTCCGACCATAGATCCTGCATATTGCAGCACTTCACAGCTTGGAGGGCACGGCAAACGCAAGACTACGCAAGACTTCACAGGTACATCATTCCTCGCCCGAGTGACAATTTGCCGGTGTTGCACGGTAGATCCTCAAGCAGCCCAACTCCGTTCCCTCCTGTTCAGCGAGATCCGTCATTGCACCGGCAACAGTTCGCCGTCTTCGACCGCCGCCCAGTCGGTGTCTTGAGGGATCGGCATTAAGTAGGGGCGTATCTTCTCGAGCGTCTTTGGTCCGATGCCGTTGACGCGGGTGAGGTCGTCGAGGTTGCGAAATGGTCCGTTTTGCTCACGATCGGCGATGATTCGCTGGGCGAGGATTTCTCCCAACGCGGGCAATTGGATAATCTCGGGCCAGTCGGCTTGATTCACGTCGACGACGAAGCGTGCCTCCAGCGGCGACGCGCGGTCGATTTCGATTAACTGACCTTGATGTCCGCCGAGGTAAAACCAGTAGCTGATCGACAGCACCAGCGCGCTCGCGACCAGCGCGTACAATCCCTTCAGGTCACGTGGGTGAATCCACGGACGCTCGGATGATTGCTGGCGTTGTCGTTTATCGGTGGGCATGGGGTAGAGGCTATGGGCTATGAGCAGTGAGCCGTGGGCGATAAGCTACGGTCTTGGCCGTGGGATATGAGTTTTGGCTATAAGCGCCGCGTGGTTCAACTCAAAGCCCATAGCCCATAGCGCAAAGCCCAACGCCATTGCTCTAGCTTACCGCCTTTAGAGACCATTTTCATCATCATGAGCGATCCGCGAGAATTTCAACAGTTTGAGTGGAATCAACAAGTCGAGGACGATTGTCGTGCGATCGTGCAACTGGCAATCGCCGAGGACTTGGGTGGTCAGCAAGATTGGACGACGGTCGCGTTGGTCCCAGCTGATCGGGAGGGCGCAGCCAACGTCGTGACTCGCGAGGCCGGTGTTGTCGCGGGGATGTCGGCAGTCGCGATAGTGATCGAAGAAATGTCAGCCCGTCTGACCGCTGACACTGCAGTCGCCGATGGCGACTTTGTCGAGGCAGGCACCACATTGCTCGGCTTGACCGGAGACGTGCGCGATCTGCTTACCCTGGAGCGCACGCTGCTGAATCTGCTGTCGCGGCTGATGGGCATCGCGACGCTGGGCCGGAAGTTTGTAACCCAGGTGCAAGGCACCGGGGCGAAGGTCTACGACACGCGCAAGACGACTCCCGGTTGGCGCCGGCTAGAGAAGTATGCCGTCCAGTGCGGCGGGGCGGCGAATCACCGCATTGGGTTGTTCGACGCGGTTTTGATCAAAGACAATCATCTCGCCCAGCGTGGCGCGTTGGCGAGTGACGCCGCTGGCGCGGTGCGCGATGCACGGGCTTTTTTGCAGAGCGAACAGTCGATGAGCGATTTGGTGGTTCAGATCGAGGTCGACACGCTCGAGCAGCTGTCGGCCGTTTTGCCGGCCGGGCCGGATATCGTGCTGCTGGACAACATGTCGCCGGCGTCGCTGCGGGAAGCCGTGAAAATGCGGAATGAAACGGCTCCAAGCGTAGAATTGGAGGCTTCGGGCGGCGTAAACCTCCACACAGTGCGTGAAATCGCTGAGACGGGCGTCGAGCGCATCAGCGTGGGGGCTTTGACCCACTCGGCCGTATGCCTGGATATTGGCTTGGATTGGGTTTCTGGCTAAGTTGTGGCCGGTCTGTTTGACAGTCAGGTCTTCCAACCTATGGTTGAGAAGATTCGACGTCTTCGGGGAGGGGACGTCCAATCTTTGACGTGGCGGGACACGCTGGGAGCGAGAGGGGGACCCGCTGCGTCTTTTTCATGCGCTGGAGGTACGGGTCGTAGCGATTCTGCGAATTGCCCGCCTGCGGCATGTCGGTTCGTTAGTTGTCACTAGTTACGCAAACCGCCAAATCAAAAGTTTCTTCCCAAATTACTTGACAGTGCCAGCACCAGCCAATAGGATGGGAACTACAGGCAGGTCTATGTGCCTGATGCGTTACTATTCATTTCATTTCATTTTGATTGGGTTGTGGACTTCATGAACATTCGATCGGCGAAGGGTCGGGTTGACTCTTACGCTGTCCGAGCAGGCGCAACTGCCCCTAACGTTACAGGGGATAGCCTGGGTTCACGACACCATCTGATTTGCTAAGCCGGCTCCCAATTAGCGAGCATCTTTGGCTGGCGATTCTTGAGATGGCACCTCGCCAGGTTAGCTTTCGCTCGTGTCGTTACGACACCATCGAATCGTTTCGTCTGCGTATCGACTCACATTTTTTCGGTAGGTTTTCGCCGCGCGCGGAGCCAGCTTAGCCGTGAGTCATCAGGACAGTTGGTCAGTTCGACGCGCTCAAAATGCGCGATTATTGCGAGAATCCTTTAGGGTTCTCGGGTTGTCGCTTGGTTATTGATGATTCGCCCTTCGAATGTGGCCGCGTGATTCGTGGCCTGTCTTTGTGAAGTGCACACTCAGGCACTACCTAAGGAGACAACTTCCACCGCGGGTTACTTGCCGTGACCAGCAGATGCATCAGCCGGACGTCAGTTAGACGCATTGCGTCTGGCAAATTGGCCACGTCTGGGCTGCCAAGAAGGCAACCATGGCAAAGCGGTTGGATGGGGAGAAACACATCATGAACAGCTCACATCGAATGTACCGGCAGACAAGACACTCAGTAAAAATCATTTGCACATTCGTACTCGCTTTCGCGAGTGTGGCGAGTACAGCAACCGCCCAATCGGCTTCTCAATTCGAAATTGCCGAGACTGCTCTACTGTTAGAGGCCTCGCTAATGCTGCAGCGTGGTGAGATTCAGCAAAGCGATTTTGATCAGCTTCTCATGGCCGAGTCATGCAAGAATCCAGCCGAAAGACTGCAAAGTCGAAATCGGCCCTGGATGATGGTCTGGAACACTTCGGCCAATGATGACGAAATTACCTCGGTAGAAATCGATCTTACTGAGCCCGGCTTCGAGTTCGGAAATGGAGATTACAGTGGGGACGGTTTTGAGGGCTTTTTGTCGATGCTATCAGGGCGTTCCGACGATGGGGTGTCCCTCAACTCGGCTACCTACGGTTCAGACAGCTCCGTGCTCGAGCTGAATTTTTCTGGCCTAGCCGCGGGATCAGCTGCGATTTTCCAGATCGACATTGATGAGCCAGGCGGGACGATGATGTTCCCAGACTATCGCGAAGCACTGTTGGGAGCTGATACCGGCAGTGGGCCAGGAAGTTTGGCCTTGCTTACCACGAACTTTAGCGTAGCGGACTCAACTGTGCAGATATTTCCGCGTGCCGGCGCTCTCTCAACGTCAGGAATCACGGAAGGCTATCACAACCAGACGATGGTCACGGTGACTCCGGCAGGCATGATCCCGGAACCGACATCACTGTTGCTGTTGCTATCTGGTTTGACGGGTCTTACCGTGGTCCGTCGCCGGCGTTGACCGCTAGCAATACCGCTTAATCAATTTACGAAAGCCGGGCTATCGCCAGATAGCCCGGTTTTTTTTGCGCGATTTGGAGGTGCGGCAGACATGCCAGCATTTTCAGCGAGTTAGCTGCTGACAGCGATGGAAATGCACTAATTCCCCGTTGACGATAATTTACGATCGTAGTCATTGTGCCGCTTGTGAGGTTTCCTCGGATAATCCGGAAGAAATCGAAAGTAGCGATCGTCTGGAAACCGATCAAACACATTACACGACATACACGGCGCGGCGGATCTTGCTCCATTGGAGCGGATCTCTGAAGACTCGCACAATAGAATCAGGCATGGTGCCTGATAGCCGCGCACTGCTAGATCATTCCTTGAGGGGGGAATTACGGATGAGATCTTCTACATGGCGGACGGTTGCGCTCGTCGGTTGCCTGTCCTTACTGATTGGCAACACGTCGTTCGCTCAACGTCAACGGGAATACCAGCTTGCTAGTGATGCCGCGAAAGAAGCGGAATCGGCACTCACGTCTTATGGTAGCTTCGACGCGGTCGATACCGCGGAGTATCAGCATTCGGAAGAGGATACCGACGGCATTGAACCGACCCAGTTTGTGGGGGGTGGTTTTGGTGTGGGTGGCGGAGTAGGCATCGGCGGTGGCGTCGGGTTTGGCGGCGCTGGCTCTTCGCCGGGAACCAACGTCTTCGGCCGTCCCGGGCAACTTTTCGCCGGCGCAGAATACATCTATGCCCGCGCGAGTTTCAGTGAAGCATTCGCATTTGTAAGACGCGCGAACGCGACAGCCGCTGATGAGTTCATCGAATACGACTTCGACTACAATTCATCTTACCGGTTCTACGGTGGCTACCAATTCAGTGACTGCTTGGGTGCGATAACCTTCGACTATGCCCGTTATCGAAGCGAGGCCGGCATGACCGTGACCGAGGGCGTTGGCGAAGAACTCATTCCTCCGTACGAAGTCGGTAATCCCGGCGTCAACAACGATACAATCATCAGCAATGCTGATGTTGATCTCAGTTCCTATGGTTTAGGAATCTCGCGCACGATCCCGTTAGGCGGCTGCCTGTGTGGTGGTTGCTGTGACTGCGGTGACACGTGTTGCGACGATCCTTGCTGTGGCGACGCTTGTGGCGGTTGCTGGTGTCCGGTGTGGGGCATCACATGGATGGCGGGATTTCGGTATGCGGACTTAGGTTGGAGTCGTAGCCAGGAGAACATCTACACTGGTACGGCAATCGGGCAGAACGAAGCATCTTTCACCAGGCTCGATTTTGAAGGAGCAGGAGCACGAATCGGTCTGATGGGACGGCGTTTTATCGGTCGTCGTGGGTGGGCGAGTATCTACGCCAGAGGGGATATCTCCTTGCTGGTCGGCGATGTTGATATCTCGACCACGACGGATGGTGACACCACCGACACCGCAGCGCCGGTTCTGTCTCATCAAAACTCGGGCCGCCGTGTGATTCCAGTGACCGAGATCGAAGCAGGCGGCTCCGCGCACGTGGGCAACCATATCACTTTGAGCGGTGGCTACTTCATCGCTGCCTGGCATGACTTGGGAATGCGTGACACCTACGACTTTGGTGGTGCCTTGTCTTCTCAACTTTCGCACTACGATGATGCCAACATCCTTGGCTTCGATGGTTTCTTCGCTCGTGCTGAAATCGCCTACTAGTTGCGGATTGTGAAAGCTGTGTGAATTACAAGCCAGCCTCGTAACCGAGGCTGGCTTTTTTTGTTATGCTCTAGCCGAGTTTCAGCATTCACTTTCATTCACTTTGGTGACCCGTCATGAGCAGCGCAGTCAAACAGAGCATTCTTTTCCTCTGCACAGGGAATTCTTGTCGTAGTCAGATGGCGGAAGGTTGGGCCAAGCAGTTGCACGGCGAAGAGTACGCGATCTATTCGGCGGGCATCGAAGCCCACGGACTCAACCCGCACGCCGTGCAAGTGATGCAAGAAGCGGGTGTGGACATCTCGGGGCAGCAGTCGCAACGCATGGAGGAACTAGCCGACGTTGATTTCGACGTGGTGATCACCGTCTGCGGTCACGCGGACGAGAATTGCCCGGTGTTGCCGATTGATTGCCGGAAAATGCACGTGCCTTTCGACGATCCGCCACGGCTGGCGCGAGATGCGGCGACGGAGGAAGACGCGCTGAATTGCTACCGCCGGGTCCGCGATGAGATTCGCGGATTCGTGGAACAGCTGCCTGAGGAGCTTGCCAGCTAAGGCAGCAAGCTTACTTGCGCGGGATTACATGCGGCCCATCAGGCGTTCGCGACGAGCGCGACGCGCAGCTCGCAGACGGGCGCGACGCTTGGTTTCGCTGGGCTTTTCGTAGAACTCGCGAATGCGGATTTCCTTCTTGATACCGCTGCGCTCGACCAGCTTACGAAAACGACGGACCGCCTCTTGTGCCGTTTCCTTGTCCCGCAAAGTTAATTTGACCAACTCAGACTCCCTGAAGAACTCGATCGTGGTGCGAAATAGGCTTGCCCCGCTGGGCATAAGCGAAACTCTCAACATACCATCGGCGGTGAACACCGTCTAGGTCGGGGCTGATTGTCAAAATACGCAGTTTCTGCCGCGGTAGCTGGAGATCTGCAGCGGGAATCCCGGATTGAATCGCCTGCCACACGCGGAATCGGCGTTAGGGGGCCTCACCGAGCATGGCCGCTACAATCGGCACAACCGTCCCTTTGCGAAGATTGTCGAAGCGAATTGGCGGGCCGTCGGGTCGACCGGCAATCGGCGGTCCGCCGATGGGAGAATTGTGCCCGATATGGGGCCATGCTCAACCTCCCGTCAGTTTGAAGACCTTGCCAAGACAGCGATGAACGAGATTTCCTCGGAAGACCGACTCCAGCAACTCGAATCCCGCCACGTGCAGTTGCTAGAGGAGCTAGACGCGCTAGATTCACGCCTAGAACAAACACTGCAGAACTTGCTGCATCCGTCGGTAAACCAACCTGACGAATGACAGCCGTTTACCAGAGAAAGCATGATTCTCGCTAAACGCTGGAACGAATCTGCGTCGACTGAGGCGGAGGCAAGCATGCTACGGGAGGATACCTAGCTCTTCCAGACGCGATTTGTACTCGACGAAATCGCGATGTTCGTAGCAACAGAAGATGACCGACTCGGGCCGGTCAGACTCTTGAAGCCAACTTACAATCGAGTCGACGGCGATTTCGCAGGCTTCTCTGTGCGGAAAGCCGAACGCACCGGTTGAGATGCATGGGAATGCGATGGAGCTTACCTCGTGTTGGGTCGCCAGCGCTAGTGAGGCCGTGTACGCGGACTCCAGCACCTCGCTGTCGGATTCAAGATTCTCGAAAACTGGACCAACGGCGTGGACGACGTAGCGGGACTTCAGGTTGAATCCGGAAGTGATCCGTGCCGAGCCGGCAGGGCAGGGGGCCAAGGCCATTGAGGCTTCCACTAATTCAGGTCCAGCCGCGCTGTGGACTGCTCCATCGACACCGCCGCCGCCACAGAGCGCTGCGTTCGCAGCCGTGACGATTGCCTGTACCTCTAATGCGGTGATGTCGCCGAGAACGAGTTGAATTCTCTGCTGGTCGTCCATCACTTTCGTCGATCCAAACTTCCAGATTTGCTAATCGCACGCAAAAGCCGCAGGCCCATGACGGCGCTCAAGATCATTCCTAGCGTCCCGGGAACCGACACGTCGCGCAGCGGCCACACATTGTTGTTGATCATCAGCACCGAGCCGATGAACAGCGAACTGGTGAGCATTCCCAATACCAGACGATTGACCGACGGTTCCAACCCTCGGTGATCGAGATGCACGTCAAACCGTCCGCTCTGCACCTGCTGTAGAATGTCGCGGACGCGTCGGGGCACAACTTCGGCCAGCTGCTGAAACTCGTACGCCAGATTTCGTGCCTTCTTGAATTGCCTCGTCGGCGATAGGCGCAGCGCGACGAGCTGTTTGCGGAACGGCTCCAGCACCTCCATCAAGCTGAAGTCAGGCTGCAATGTCTGTGCGGTGCCTTCCAGCATGACCAGGACTTTCAGCAGCAAGGCGATCGCCGACGGCAGCACAATTTCGTAACGCCGCATCAGGTCGAACATTTCGGTGAGTGCGGCGGCCAAATCGAATTGATCAACCGACTGGTGGGCGTAGTGCGCGACGTAATCGGACAGGTCGAGCTGTAAACTCGTTTCGTCGAGGCTCGTGGGGACCGCGCCCACACGCATCACGATCGAGGTGAGCCGCTGCGGATCTTGCTCAACAATGGCGAGCAGCATGTCTTCGAAATCCTCGCGTAGCGATTCTTCGATGCGTGCAACCATGCCAAAGTCGAGCAGCCCAATGGCGCCATCGGGGGTGACGACCAAGTTGCCCGGGTGCGGATCGGCGTGGTAGAGTCCAAGCTTGAAGATCATTTCCAGATAGATCTCTGCACCAGTCCTCGTGACTTCGGCGAGATTCAGAGGCATTTCGCGAATCGATTCCGACTCGGTCAGAGGAGTGCCATCGAGCCACTCCATCACGAGCACGCGCTCGGTGCAGAACTGAGGGAAGGTGCGCGGAATGATGACACGATCGTTGTCTTCGAAGGCGGTTCCGAACTGTTCGAGGTGTCGACGCTCGCGCGTGAACTCGAGCTCGCGTCGCAACGCACGCTGAAACTCGGCGACCGTTGCCTGTGGACGGTAGGGTCGCAACTCCGGGATTCTCGCCGCGAGCTGCGCGAGGCCACTGAGAATATCGAGGTCGACATGCACGACCTGCTGGATGCCGTCGTGCTGAACCTTGACGGCTACTTCCTCTCCCGTCTTGAGACGCGCACGGTGGACCTGGCCAATCGACGCCGACGCAACTGGGGCGTCGGAAAAATCGACGAAGATGTCGTCAATGGGCTGGCCGAGTTCGGTTTGGATCGTGTTGGCCACCAGCTCTGGGTCGTCCGCCTGGACGTGTGCCTGCAAGCCCTGCAACTCATCGGCCAAATCGCGGCCGACGATGTCGGGGCGAGTGCTCATGATTTGCCCGAGCTTGATGAACGTGGGCCCAAGTTCTTCGATCGCCAGCCGAATTCGCGTTTCACGACTCTCTTCGGTAAGAATCTGTCCGTTGCGGTTCTTGAGCCATGACTTGCCAAAAGCGAATTCAAATCGGCTCAGCCAGTCGGCCAAGCCATACTTGCTGAGAATCGAGAGGATCTCGCCCCAACGATTGACGTTGCGATAGATTTGCGGAATGGCACTGATTCGCATATTGGTCGCCAAAGACGATGAAGGATCAGATACCTCCATTGTACCTTTGCTCTGCGCGCAGACGCAACGAGACGTCGAACCGCTGAATTTCGTCAGTCGGCTTGGATCTTCTCTAATGCCCAAGCGGCTCGCTTCTGCACTTCCGGTGCGGACGCATCCTCCGATCGCTTTGTCAGCACCGCTGTCGCCGGCTCGGCAAGTGAACCGGCGCGACCCAGCAGCGTTACCGCCCAGAAGGCGACGTTCGTGTTGGCGGAGGTCGTTAACAGAGCGAGGTCGTCGACCTGCTCAGCGGTCGGTGGGCCGACTGCTTCTAGCGCGGCGGCGCACCAGTTGCAGAGGTCTTCGTCGTCGGAACCGCAATGACGGACGAGCGCGACAATCGCGGGTTGCGCTGCTTCCGCCATGCCGGCAAGCGTCTCAGCGGCGGAGATCTGAGCCGTTAGCGAGTCTCTGTCGAGTTGCTGAGTGAGTGTTGCTGCTGCGGTCACAAGAGGAGTCCTGGATATGACATAGGTAACACGATGTTGGAACTTAACAGGAGGAAACGGAGAGAACATAGACGGTCACCTGCAGGGTGTATTAATCTCCCTCTGCTTCCTCTGTTTCCTCCTGTTAATCCAATGGTCCAGTCATTGTTCGAGTGCCCATTATCGATCAATTACGACACAGGCTCAACGGGAGTTTCCGCGATGGTCCGCATCAATGCCCACAGGTTGGCGAGCTTTGCGACGGCCGCCGAATCAACTGCCTGTGGTGCGAATGCGGCTTCGTTGTAGAGCCGGGCAAGTCGGGCCGCTTCGGCACGCATGGGCGAGTCGCGCGGCACTGCTTGGTGAACGAGTTCCGCGGGAGTCATGTCGGGTTTACGGGGCATGCCTTGCTCGCGCGCCCAGGCTTCGAACGCCTCATACGTGTATCGAACCAACTCGTTGGGAGGTAGCGTGCGTGCTCGTCCGCTAGAGAAGGGGTCGGAGTACGAAGCGAACGGACGCGGTGGTGGCGCCGCAATGCGCTCTGGCCCACCTTCGCCTTTGCCATCCAGACTCTTACTCTTGCCACCAAACAGCGTCGCGAAAAACTCGCGAATTTGCCGAACAATGTCGGCGATCGCTTTGGCAATTTGTTGACGGTTTCGCCATGCCAACCACAGCAACAGCAGTGTGAGTAGGGCGTATACGATGAGCTTGACGAGACCAACCAAGCCGCCGAGCGCTGGCACGAGGTTCGGGGCAGCCGGAGGCGGTGTGGTCTCGGTTGGCGGCGCAAGATTGTTGTTCGTCGTCGAAGTGGATTCGCTTGCACCGTCCTGCGGCTCGTCGGGATTCTCCTCGCCTTCATCTGACTCGCCGCTTGCAGTTTCGGCAGGCGAGCCAGCTTCGGCATCAGAGGTGTTGGAGTCTGAAGTACCACTTTGCTGTTCAGATGAATCACTCTCTCCGTCGGACCCTTCGGATGGCTCGGTACTGCTATCGGATACATCGCCTGAGTCCGATTCGTTTCCGGCGGCGGACTCTGCGTCGCTGCCTGCGGATGATTCGCCATCGCCGCCCGACGATTGCTGATCGCCCTGTTTAGACGAGGACGTGGGGTCTTCGCCTTCGCGCTGGGCGGCCGAGTCTGGGTCGGTCTCGTCGCCGACGACTTGTCGTGATCCCTCTTCGACTTCGCCATCCTCAGTGCCGTCGTTGCCAATGCTGGTGCGTGAGGAGTCTAGATCTGCCGATGACCCGAACTGCCAAGGCACTTGCGAGATTGCGTATTCCGCTTGAGGCCGTGGAATGAGTGCGGCCAGCAGCATGACCACGCCGATCAGCGCTGCTCCGGTGACCACCCAGGTTGCCGCCATCGGCGTCGGCATTTCGACCCGGCGCTGCCGGAGGTAGCGGCGCAGCCCGAGAAAGCTGGTGGTCACGAGCAGCGTAAGCCCCGCCGCGACGTAGACCGCCAACAGTCCGAACGCGTATTGTCGGCGACCAACGTCGGCGGCCGGGATCCACTTTTGTCCGATGCCAAACAAGGGCAGGGCGGCTAGAGAGAAATAGAGCACCCACACACCGGGCGCATGCGCCCGTTTCTTTTTCGTGCGCTGGTCGCCAAGCAATTCGTTTTCGGGTGCTGGCGATTGGCCATAGTGCTCGTCGGCAACTTCGTCGACGCCCACGCGCTGCATCAAGCCTTCGCCTGATGCGTCCTCGCTATCGTCGATCAGCGTGCAGTCCCAGGTCAGCTTGTGCGCACTCCACCAGATGAGGCCCAGCAACGACAGATTGATCAGGTGCGAGTACGGACTGGCGTGTTCCACAAATCTGGCCAGCACCAGGAACATGGCGACGCCCAATGGCAAGGCGAATAGTGCAGCGCGATCGGAACCCATTTCGATCGAAATCCGACCGATGAGCACGGCGGCGAAAACAAACAAGGAAAAGACATAGATCAACCGAGCCTGATACTGTCCGACATAAAGTACTTCGATCAGGAAAAACACCAGGCTGCCTACCAACGCCATGATCAGCGCGGGACTGACCGCGATCGCCACGTAGTCGGCGTTGGTCATTCGCAATTTGGGTTTTTTCTTTGACATGCTTTCCTAGCAGCCTTCATCGCAGTACGAAGTTGGAGCAGATCGTCGCGATCGACGCTTCGTCGACCAGTTGCCGCGTCTCGACGCGCTGCGCGATGAGTGGTCCCGACATGGCGGCGAACTCATACGGGTCGTAGGTATTGATGATCGCCGTCACTGCGAAACCTCGTCGGCAGAGGTTCCCCAAGGCGATTGCCGTCTCGGCCGTGACGGCCGTGAGCACGGCGATGACGGTGGCGCTGGCGGGCATGCGGCTGGTTGTTTCTTGGACAAGCTGCGCGAAGGTCAGTCCGTCGGTCTTCTCGGCACGGGCCAGTGTCTCTAGGATTTGACGGAGCTGCAGGATGCCGCGCTGCGTGGGAATGATCTGCGGACGCAAGCGGTCGTTCTCGTCGAGCATCGCGGCGGACGTGCGCGCGAACTGGCGAGTGGCGATTAGCTTCTGGCTCAGTTGCTCGTGACTCCAGCCCAGCTGCTTGACCCGCTCGGCCGCGTCGCGAGCATTGGTAATTAGACCAACCTGCTGCCCCATCTCGCAAACGGCGCCGGCGATCGAAGCAACCGTGGTCACCGCCAGCTCGGATCGCACGGGCTCATGTTTCGGGTTGAAGGACGACTCGTGAAAGTCGAGCAGCAACGTCGCGCCGGCGATCGTCGATGCCTCGTAGACTTTGCTGTGTAACTGCCCGGTACTCGCCGTGGCACCCCAGTGAATGCGGTTCAGCGAATCGCCCGCTTGGTAGGCCCGCACGCCCGCGATCCGCGTAGGGTCTTCGTACAGCCGATGCGACATCCGCACCTCGCCAATCGGGCGGCGCGAGGCGATATCGAATCCTTCCAGCGGAATGACCTTCGGCAGCGCGAGTAAATAACTGGGTTCACTCAGAATGCGGTAGCGACGATACAGTCCGAACACATCGCCGGTCTCAGCGACCAGCGGACCAATCTGATAGTAGCCACGACGATGACATTGCAGCTGATACAAGAGCGTCTTGTGTCCCTTGCCACGGAACGACACAAGTTGCAACCGTCGACCCAGCGTTTGCAGGTTCGGCGGATTGAAGACCATGGCCGCGCGCGGGAGCAGATCTTCCAGCAGCAGCCACGGAATCGGCAGCCAGCCACGGTTGGCGAGCCGAATCACGACTGCCACCGACTCGCCGACTTCGACGCGATCGCGATTTGTCTCGCGCGTGGCCATCAGGTTTGCTGACCAGCTGTCAGCAAACCAGCGGCTCAGCACGATCACGCCCAACAGCGCGTACATCGCGTAAGCCAACAGTCCAAAATCCAGCGCGAGTGCGAACAGCAGCATCAGGATTGCGCCGATCAGCCATCGCATCGAGGGACCTCGCTAAGTTGCCGCGCGTGCTGCTGGTCGCGCTTCGAGCGCCGGTACCGGTATTTCGTCCATGATCTCGACGAGGATCTCCGATACGCTCGCATTCCGCAGGCGAGATTCGGGCTTGAGAATCAGGCGGTGCTCGAGGACCGACGAGAGGATGTTCTTGACGTCGTCGGGCTCGACGAAGTTGCGCCCGCGGATCGCTGCGACCGACTGGGCAGCGCGATACAGCGCGATCGACGCCCGTGGGCTTCCGCCCAGTGCGATATCTTCGTGCGCTCGCGTCGCGGCTACGATCTTGGTGATGTAACCCCGCACTTTTTCATCAACATGCACTGTGCGCACTGCTCGTTGACAGGCGAGTAGTTGCTCAACCGTCACGACCGGTTTGATTTTGGTGATCGGGTGTTCGGTCTTGAGCAGCTCGAGCATGTTCGATTCTTCTTGCTGACTTGGATAGCCCAGACTCAGCTTCATCAGGAATCGATCGAGCTGTGCTTCGGGAAGCGGGAACGTGCCTTCGTGGTCGACGGGGTTTTGCGTGGCGATCAGCAGGAACGGTGGTTCCAAATTGTGCGTCTGGCCGTCGATCGTGACTGCTGACTCGGCCATCGCTTCCAGCAATGCCGCTTGCGTGCGCGGCGTCGCGCGGTTGATTTCGTCGGTCAGGACCAGCTGCGCGAAAATTGGTCCCGCGCGGAATTCAAACTCGCTGGTTTTCTGGTTGAAGATCGAGCCACCAGTGACGTCATTGGGCAGCAAGTCGGGCGTGCATTGGATGCGTTTGAAGCTGCAGCCTACGCTGCGAGAGAACGCCCGTGCGAGAATCGTCTTCGCGACGCCTGGCACATCTTCCAGCAGCACATGGCCCGCGGAATACCAAGCCACCAGTACCTTGACGATCTGCTGCCGTTTGCCAACGACGACTTGTTCGACATTGGCCATGATTCGCTTGCTGATGGTGCTGACATCAAGCGGCGCGCGAGGCTTCTCGGTCAATTGCCTGCTCCTCTGCGAAGAAAGCCGGAGTCCGGCTAATACGTCTGTTCCAACTGTCAGTGTAGCCTGGGGAGGTCACGATGAACACACGATCTGCGGGAAAAAGCCCGTCGCGTTGGGGCTGCCAAGCGGGTATCATTGCTGGATTCTCGCACTCCACGCAGGACAATTTGACAGTTCACAAATCAATACCAAAAGAGAAATGACGATACGACTAGGAATTATCGGCGCCGGTTCGATTGGCAAAGTTCACGCGAAAGCAGCCAACGAGGCTGGGACCACTGTCGCGCGGATTGCCGACCTGGATTTTCCGAAAGCGAAGGAACTGGCCGACAAGTACGATGGCTGCATCGCCTCGGACGACCCCAAAGACGTATTGGCCGATGAAGACATCGACGCGGTGGCTGTGTGTGTGCCCAACCGTTGGCACAAAGAGTTAGCAATCGCAGCGATGCGCGCCGGCAAGGATGTGCTGTTGGAAAAACCGATGGGGCTGAATAAGTCGGAATGCGAAGAGATCAACGCCGTGGCGGGGGAAACCAAACGCGTGCTGCAGGTCGGGATGGTCTATCGCTATTCGGCAGCCGGGACGGCGGCGAAGGATGTAATCGAAAGCGGCGGGCTGGGAACGATCTACCATGCAAAAGCCCATCTATATCGGCGGCGTGGTGTGCCTGGACTGGGTGGCTGGTTTACGACCAAGGAGCTTTCCGGTGGTGGACCGTTGATCGACTTGGGCGTTCATATTATCGACATCACCAGCTGGCTGATTGGATTTCCGACACCGCAACGCGTGAGTGGGAAAGTCTATTCGCACTTTGGTAGTCGGATGAAGGACTACGTGTACGAAGACATGTGGGCGGGCCCACCGAAATTGGAGGGTGTTTGCGATGTCGAAGACTCCGCACACGCGATGGTAAACTTCGAGGGCGGATGCTCGCTCGATTTGCAGGTTTCGTGGGCGATCAACATGCCGACGCCCAACATGGAGAGTGCCGAGACGATCGGCATCTTCGGCGACAAAGGCGGGCTGACGTTTAGTCTGTTTGGGGAGCATGTCGACGTGGCGACCGAGCAATACGGACGCAACATCGACACGCAGATTCTGCTTACAAAGACCGACCAATTTGTCGAGCAGGCGAAAGCCTTTGCCCACTGCGTCAAGACGCGGGAAACCCCTCGATCCACCGGCGAGCAGGGCTATTTCGTCCAGTCGATCATCGACGCGATTTACGAGTCCAGCGAAACCGATCAAGAAGTGAAACTCAACTAAACGCAAACGTCTCGGTTATCGAAAGGCGGCCTTCGTGAAACTCCATATCTTAACCACAACGCTACTACTCGTATTTAGCGCTAACTCCATGGCAGAGGAAACAAAGTACCTCGGCGAAGTCCGCCGCCTCGACCCGGCAATCGACGCTTTGGTGCCACCTGACGCGAAAATCGAACTACTGGCCGACGGATTCGAGTGGAGCGAAGGACCCGTCTGGGTGAAAGAGGACGGTGGATTTCTGCTGTTTTCAGACATTCCCAACAACGTCGTTCATCGATGGTCGGACAAGACCGGATTGCAGGAGTGGCTCAAACCGTCTGGCTACACCGGTCCGACGTCGCGAGGTGGCGAAAGTGGGTCGAACGGATTAACGCTCGACAATGAGGGACGGCTACTGCTGTGCCAGCACGGTGACCGACGGGTCGCGCGGATGGACGCTCCGTGGGATGCTCCCGCCGCGAATTATGTGACATTGGCCGATCGCCATGACGGCAAACGACTCAACAGTCCCAATGACTTGGTCGTACATTCCAGCGGCGCGATCTACTTCACCGATCCGCCATACGGCCTTATTCGGAATTTCAAAGACCCCAATCGAGAGACCGATTACCTGGGCGTGTATCGGATTGACCCCGATGGCAAACTCACTTTACTGACCGATAAGCGGTCGGCTCCTAATGGCATTGCTTTTTCACCCGATGAGAAAACTCTCTACGTCGCCCAGTCGGACGGGAAGGCGCCGCATATCTACGCGTACGACGTGCAATCCGACGGCGGTATTGCCAACGAACGGATCTTTTTCGATGCCACGGACCTGGCGAAGAAAGACAAGGGCATGCCGGACGGTCTGAAAGTCGATCAGTCGGGCAATTTGTTTGCCACCGGTCCGGGAGGTGTGCTGGTGATCACGCCCGCAGGCAAGCACTTGGGCACCATTTCGCCAGGCGAACTAACCGCCAATTGCGGATTTGGCGATGACGGTCAGACGCTCTATTTGACGTCGGACATGTACCTCGCGCGGATTCGACTGACCACCAAGGGCGACGGGTTCTAGGTCGACGAGATCACCATGGCGCCTTGGGCGGGCGTTGTGGCAAACGCGGTCGCTTCGATGCCGGTTTGTTCGCGGTAGCGATCGCAAATCGCCTCGGCATTTGATTCGACCGAGTCGGTCCTCACTAAGCTGACCGTGCAACCACCGAAACCTCCGCCGGTCATGCGCGAGCCGATGACCCCGCGCTCACTCCCTAGCTCAATCGCGGCTTGGACCAAAATGTCTAGTTCTGGACAGCTTACTTCATAATCGTCGCGCAACGACTTGTGACTGGCGTACATCAACGTGCCAACTAAGTCCCACTCGGCTCGTTCAATGGCTCCGGCTGTCGTGACGGTCCGTGTGATTTCACCGATCACGTGCCGAGCGCGACGGTAAAGCACGTCATCCAGCAAGGACTTCTTTTCCTCCAGTAGAGCTGCGGAAGCGTCGCGCAACGATGAGACTCCCAGTATCTTGGCGGCTGCCTCGCATTGGCTTCGCCGCTCGCCGTATTCTCCGCCAGTGAGTTCGTGCTTGACATTGGTATTGATGATCAATACTTGAATCTCAGGGTCGCTCATCGGCACCATCTTGGTATCGTGGCTCCGACAATCCAGCAGCATAAGATGGCCAGCCTTGCACAGCACCGAGCTGAACTGGTCCATGATGCCGCAAGGCACACCTGCACCACGGTGTTCAGCCATCTGGCAGAGCAGGCCCTTGCGGACAGGCGAGACCGCTTTGCCGGTGAGCGCCTCGACGAGCGTTGCCGTTGCCACTTCGAGCGCAGCGCTACTGGAGAGTCCACTGCCTAGGGGGACCGACGAATTCACCACGGCATCGAACGCGGGCGTTTGAATTCCCGCTTCGTCGCGATACGCATCAAACACACCGCGAATGTAGCGAGTCCACTGCGGTAGCGAAGCGACCTCTCCAGCCGACAATGGCACGTCTTGCTGCTCCTCAACAAGGCTGCTGTACACACGCGCCGTATCGCCTTCGGTCTGATCGGCTGCCAATACAGTGTAGCGATCGATGGCCATCGGCAGCACGAAGCCGTCGTTGTAGTCGGTGTGTTCGCCGATGAGATTCACGCGACCGGGAGCTGCCACGACGATACTCGCTGGGCGGCCAAAGCGTTGTTCGAAGGCGATCTTCGTTTGCTCGGTGAGAGTGGCAAGTGAGGGGGCTCGGTCCATGAATGGTTTCAATTACGGGCTCGGTGGGTATGGTTATTGAAGATTCGACGGATCTCGCAGCGATACGAACCGATCAGTTGCGAGCGATCTTGAAGTAGACGCTCTTGGGCACAAGTCGATACCGCTGCGTCGTTTCATATCCATGGTTCCGGAAACCGCATGACCACTCGGCGATCAACTCACCCTGAAAAGTGTGAAAGCTGCACGCGATCGGTTCGCCCGGATCATTCGAATCGAAAACGAAGATCTTGCCTTGATCAGACTTACGCATCACGACGGCATGCAGCGTTTGTTTGTAGGTACCATCTGGAAACTCTCGGTAACCAAAACAGCAGAACAGTTCCGTCTGGTCACGATCCGCGTCGAGGGCTCCGTGGAGTTCCTCCTCCGAACGGAGGACCGCCGCCTGAGCTGTCTTGATCTTCCCAAGGCCGGCTGGGCTGTCTGCAATGCGTGTGGTCTCAGCCTTGTACAGCTCCGCCACGCGACTGCTGATCTTGTTCAGTACTTCTGTGTCCGTGATGCTCCGCAGTTGGTCCCTAACTTTCAGTTGCGCGGGATAGTTGATCGCTTCGTCCGTCGAGAGACCGTCGAAGATCGATTTGGCGAGTTGATCTAGGCTAATCTCGCTACTCTCGTTCCTCAACGTGCGGCCTTCCAGGAGCGCTTCGGCAACCGAGGAGATCCCCACACAGCGCAAGTCGCTATTCATCGGCATGTGCTTCAGCACTACGGGGAGGTCAGATTCATCGAGGTTAGTCGCCGAAGTCGTTGGGGTTTGAGCGGTAGCTGCAACTGAATTGAACGATATGGCGAGGAGCCACACAAACACCCAAGCTTGGTCGTTCAAGGTCATGATGCAACCTGAAATGCCGCGAGATGAGAAATCGAGTTTTCTTTGGGTTGCTTGGCTGAGCAACGTATCAATAGTTATTCTATCCGGATCATCGCTGCAGGACAGGTAGCAACTGATTGGGTGCCCCCAGCGAAAGCACCATCAGCGCTGTCGTATAGCGATTTCCGAAGGCGGCGTCGCTGGAATGGCTTTCACGGTCCCATGAGCCGTCGCGGTTCTGGTTGTCCAGAATCACTTGGACCATCGGCGGGAAAAACTCGCGCCAGTGCCGGCCACCTAGTTGATAAGTGGCTTGCGTGCAGAAGAACACGCCGTGATGGTAGCGGTCGTCCAGAAAACCTCGCTGGCCGAAGGGTTCGACCTTGTTGTACTCCAGGAACGTGTTTCGCAGGATCCAGTCACCGGCCGTTTGGGCTTCTTTGGAATCGTGCAGTCCCGCCAGCGCCAGCGCGATTACGCCTGCGCCGGACATGCCTCGGGTGCGATGATCTCGATACGAGGGCATCAGCACGAAGGTGTCGTACTTTGGGTTGAAGCAATTGCGAACGAACTGGACTGCGCCGTCGACCGATTCCTGGGGGACGTCGAAGCCGGCGTTCTTCGCAGACCGCAGGAACAACATCTGCCAAACGGTGTTCGAAAGATTCGAATCGACCGGTTCGCCGTCGCGAGGCAGCAAATCGAGGTAACGCCAGCCGCCTTGGTCGACTTTGCGGGCTTTGGGCCAGCGCTGCATTTCCAACGTCGCTTTAATTGAGTTCTCGATGATTTCGCGGATTTCAAGTTCTGAAGTGCCGCTGCTGGAAGCATAGACTTCGCTGAGCGCGAGCGACGAAATACCGTGATTGTAGGTCGCCGTGCCTCCCATGATTCGTGACACGTTGCGACTGATCTTGATCCCCCTTGGCGCCACCACGGCGACCAGGCCATTGGGTCTCTGACATGAGCTAATGTAGCGAACCGCCTTGTGAAGGACTTCACCGTAGCGACCTTCACCCGGGATGTGACCATGTGCGGCAAACGCCATGACGATCAACCCCGTCACGCCTGGTTGTCCATAAGGCGCTGTCGGGAACGAACCATTGTCCTGCTGTTCACTGGCCAGCCATTCAAAGGCGCGTTCAACCGATTGATCAACTTGCTGCCACTGCTTGGCTGTTAGCACATCTTCTGCCGGAGTCTTCGATTCTTGGGCGCTGCTCGGTGCGGTCGCCAGCAACAATCCGAGTGTCAGGCACCGCGCCGGCGGCAGACTCCAAGTTCGGTACGTGACGTTCATCGTAGCCTCCTCGTTTTAGGGCTGTCTCATCGTCGGGCAATGCGTGAATCTTATTGACCTCGAACTACTCAAAAAGCGGTCGGTTCCCGACTCAAGAATTGTCCTCGTCCCAGGGTTCCGACGAACTCGCCATCGCGCGCCTGTACTTCACCGCGCACGGTCACGACACTAGGTCGTCCGAGGATTTCCCAGCCTTCGAAAGCGCTATAGTCGACGTCCATCAGCTGTTTGGACGCGGATATCGTCCCGCGATAGTCCGGGTCGTAGATCACGAGATCGGCGTCGCTGCCCACCTGGATTGCTCCTTTCCGGGGGTAGAGACCGAACCGTCGCGCCGCCTGCGTGCTCGCCACGTCGACGAACGTGTTCAGATTGATGTTCCCTTGGCAGACACCATGCGTGTACAGCAAATTGACGCGGTCTTCGACTGAGGGGATGCCGTTGGGGATCAGTGTGAAGTTGTCGCGACCCATTTCTTTCTGGCCATGGAAATCGAATGGCGCATGATCGGTCGCGACAGTACTGATGAGGCCAGACCTCAGGCCCGCCCACAGCGCGTCGCGATGGGCCACATCACGTAACGGCGGAGACATCACGTACTTCGCACCTTCGAAATCAGATTGTTCAGCATACGTCTTGTCCAGCGTAAGGTAGGGAATCACAGTTTCTACCCAAGCGTTCACACCGCGGAGGTGTGCAGACTGAACGGCTTCGAGCGCCTCGCGACAGGACGTGTGCACACAATAGACGTGCGCACCGGTGAGTTCCGCGAACGTCATCAAATGATTCACGCCTTCAGCCTCGACGCGCGCAGGCCGCGAAGGCTCGTGCCACTGGGGCCCCGTTTTGCCTTCAGCGAGAAGCTTCGCCTGCAACGCGGCAACTAGCGTTTCGTTCTCGCAGTGGGCCGTGACGATCACACCCAGTTCTTTCGCCAAGGTCAGTGTATCGAACAGCTCTTGATCGTCGATGCCGAATGCGCCCTTGTAGGCCAAAAAGACCTTGAACGACGCGACGCCACGATTCACGATCTCGCGCAACTGCCCAGCCGCCGAGTCGTCGAAGCGTGAAACGCCCATGTGGAAGGTATAGTCGCACGCAGAGATTTCGGCCTTCGACTTCCACAATTCAAACGCCTCCAGCGGCTCTTCTGTTCGGCTGGGACAACACATTTCAATGAGCGATGTGGTGCCCCCAGCAATCGCGGCACGACTCGCCGAGTCGTACGTGTCTTTCGCGTAAGTGCCCATGAACGGCAAATAGATGTGCACGTGTGGATCGATGAATCCGGGAAAGACGTATTTGCCGGCGGCATCGATAACTTCCACTTCGGCGCGCGCCTCAATGTGAGGGGCGATCTGGCGGATGACCTCGCCTTCGCACCAGATATCCGCCACGTAGTCATCCGTCGCGGTGACAATGCGTCCGTTCTTGATCAGTAACGACATGGGACTCTCCCGCAGTGAGGTTCACCCCCATTCTCTGCCCCAGGTAAATGTGGTCAAGCCGATTGTATCGAATATGCTGCTGCGTCGCTCAACATATGGGTCAACTCGCCATTCCAATGCAATTGGCTGCTGCGCGTTGATCGCTACGAGCTACTTTTTCTCATAGCGGTTGCGTTCCAAGTCTTTCAATGAATGCGAATGCTCGCGAACAGAATGCAGCAGCTACACGCATCGCCGCCCGGGGCAACGTAGGGGGTTCTCGAGATGCAAATCAAGAGTCGATTTTTCCTTGTCGCATTGTTAGTCGCCAGTCAGGCCGCCTGTCTGGGCTTTGGCGTGATTTGGGCGACCGGTTGGCTTTGGACAAGGTTCGAAGCCGTAGTCCATGAGCACGTGTCTGCCAAGGGGCAGGCGCTTGCGCACGAATTGGCGTTGAAAACGGCCGAACTGAAACTAAAGACCGTTGAACCCGGCACATCCGATTGGGAGCGTCTGCAAGACTTGGTGCAATCGGTGATCATCCCACACGATGGTTTTGTGTGCATCATGCGACCCGATAGTGGTGCGATGGTCTGTCATCCCGATCTCGAGCAGGACCCTGGATTGCTGCGTCTTTTCCCTGGACGCTGCTTGCTGATGACCGAAGAGGGAGCTGCTCCGATCACTTCGCTAGTGAACCAGGCCTCCGACGCCGAGTCGCACGTCGTCGTCGGCAAAGTGGAACTCGACGGGGAATTGCACGCCTTCACCGGCTTCCGGCTGCCAGGTCTCAACGCAGTCTTGGCCGTCTATCAATCGGACATCGCGATTGAGCAGTTCATCGCCTCCACCATTCGCCCGGTGATGCAAGTGGGTTACGCGCTAACGGCATTCATTGTTGGTGCTACGGGGATCATCACGGTGTTCCTCATCAATCGCTACGAAGCGGGACTTCTGGCAGCGAATCAGAAGCTGGAGAAGAAAGTTGAAGAACGGACTCGTTCGCTCGTCCGCACCCGCAACGCGGTTATCTTCGGCCTGGCGAAGCTCGCTGAGTCGCGCGATTCCGATACAGGTCAGCATCTGGAGCGAATTCGTTCTTACGTGACAATTCTGGCTTCGGAACTAGCCAAGACCAATCCGGAGATCGATCATCAGTATGTGGCCGATTTGGCCGTCGCGTCATCGCTGCACGATATCGGCAAGGTGGGCATCCCCGACGCGGTGCTGCTGAAGCCAGGAGGCCTGTCGGACAGTGAACGACAGGCAATGGAGATGCACACGATGTTGGGCAGCGAGTGCTTAGCGGCGATTCGACAGCAGCTCGAAGAAGACGACTTCTTGGAGCTCGCGCAGCAGATCGCCGCGTCGCATCACGAACAGTGGGATGGCAGTGGCTACCCTCATGGGCTGCAGGGCAAGAACATTCCGTTGGCGGCGAGAATCGTTGCACTGGCTGATGTTTACGATGCACTGACCAGCGCACGCCCCTACAAGGAGCCCAAATCGCATGCGGAAACGCGAGAGTGGATTGCCAGTCGATACGCCAGCCATTTCGATCCCGTCGTGGTGGAAGCGTTCGTCGCGCGCGAACAAGAATTCATCCGCATCAATCAGAGCTACTCCGACCTCGAACCGAACACCGGTGAGACTGATAGTTCCCCGTCAAGCAACAACGCGTCCGCCTCGTCCGTGGATGAACCACAATTGGCCGGGTCATCCGATTGATTACAAGTAGTTCCCTGCGCTAGACTTCTTCGGCAAGGGCCTCTGCTTCCTGCATAAGTTCGTCTACTTTCTTACGGGAACTGAAGTAGAACACGGCACCAATGCCTGCGAATGAGTAGGTCATTGCTCGATACGTCAACGCGACAATGCCACCATCGCCGTTGGCTGCACCCAACATCGAGTACAGATAGTCCATTCCACCCTCCAGCACTCCTAAACCTCCAGGAGTGGAAGGCAATGCACCTGCGACCATACCGGCTGGCACCACCGATGCATTCTGAAGAAAGGTCAGCTTGCTGACCGGCAGACCCATGCCAATCAGCCAGAACGCGGAGATCAACAGACAGTGCGTGGCTAGTGCGAAGCCGAACGCAGCGAACAGATATTGCCGACGCCTTCGATAGACTTCCACGGCATCGATTAGTCGCGTCAGTGTGTGGCCCACCAGTGGCACGTTGTCGACCGCCCGACGCATTCGCTCGCCGGTTGCCAGTGGACTCATCACAAATGCGAAACCGAGCGTTCCCACCACGGCAGCCGTCCAAACTACGGTCTGTAAAGATGTGAACACCTTGTCGGACTCGACGTGCTTTCCGCCGTAGGCCAATCCAAGACTGGCGACTAGCAACATGGCGTAGAGGCCGATCACACGGTCAATAAACACCGTCGCGACCGCTTCTGTTTTCTGCTCCGGTTGTTCGCGCGCGATGAACACCGCCTTGAACAAATCGCCACCGACACTACCGGGAAAGAACTGATTGAGCATGAAGCCGAGGGAACCCAAGCGAAACGCATCGCGCAGCCGAAACTCAAGCCCCAGCCCCCGGACGAGCAAGAACCAGCGCACGAAACTAAAGCAGAACGCACCGACCACCAGTGCTTGGGCCACCACCAAGTAAGACCAATGCTTCTGGTCGTTCAGCAGGCGCTGAAACCCGTCGGAAGACTCGATGCGTCGATACAGAACTGTCAGAATAATGACCGCCACCGCGACTTTCACGACGGTAAGCAACTTCTTCAAAGGCGGCGATAGTGAGTGCATGAGCGAGGCGGGACATGCGGCGTTGACAACGAAAAACCGGGGTGGTAGTGTGACAGCTTATTGAGCGGCTGGCCAGATGGGTTAGATGCAGCCGCTTTACGGGATGCACAATCCACGGGGGATTAGCTCAGTTGGGAGAGCGTTTGGCTGGCAGCCAAAAGGTCAGCGGTTCGAGCCCGCTATCCTCCACTTTCTGCAAACAGCCCGAAACACAGGGTTGTTTCTTATTGCCGCCGGTTGGCAAACTGGCGTTCGACGAGAGCCAATACGGTATATTCTGTTTTGGCTCTGCGACGGTCCCGCATCATCCTTGGCTTCTCATCGGCAAGCCGGGTCTTCTGTTACTGCAAGCGAGGTAACTTCGGCGCAGACGTGCATGCTGGCCGCTGAGTCCAAAATCCATCTAGCTCATCCAACCTCCTTGGCGTGGTCTAGGTGATCACCCAACACTCGTCGTTTCAAACTCCAAATGAACGACCACGAGTCAGGGGCAATGAGATTGCCAATCGTGAACGTCGACGTCATTTACCTAATTGGACGTCGAAGTGGTCGATCGCGATGTCGAGTTACGCCGACGTAATTGATAATGATCGAAGCGGCAAATATACTGAACTCTTCTCGATTCTCCTCGACCCGATTCAAATGGTGATTGAAGTGCTCACGTCCGCATGGCATTTTGTGGAGTCTCAATTCCGTCTACCACATTTCGGAATTCTTCTTCTTGGTGCGTTGGGTTGTACTTCTGCCGTTCCAGATAGCAACCAGAACCCAATCGAGACTACGTCCGGTGCCAAGACCGCAGCGACGGACTCGGAGTCGAGCGCGCAGCAAACATCCAGTGTTCTCGTACCTGTTGAAGAGGAACTGACTCGCGGGATTTCGCACATCGAAAAGAAAGAATTTGACGAAGCCATCGATCGCTTTAGTCGGGTGCTAAGTCACGATCCAAATTGGGAGTTCGACGAGTCCGCGGATCTCGGTGCTCGTTTGCTCACACAAGAAGTCATTTCACAACGCAAGATTCGCGAGGAAGAGTTCGCTTCCCTCCAGAAGGAGGCGTACTACTACCGCGGCGTGGCCTTCCTCGAAAAGGGCTTTCCGAATACCGCGGTCGAGGACTTTGATGAGGTGCTAGCTGTCGATAAGCAGGATGCGAGGGCCTACGAACAACGAGGACGCGCGTACGCGGAACTCTCTGAATTGTATGACGCAGTGAAAGACTGTACCCAGGCGATTCGTCTTAACCCGACCAGTGGGACGGCCTACTACTATCGTGGCTGGGCTTACATGAACTGGCAGAAGCCGGAATTGGCCATCGCCGATTTGCGTGAGGCCGTGCGACTAGCACCGGCGTTTGCCGAGGAAGCGAAGCAACACATCGGCCAAGCTTACCAATGCTGGTACGATCGTTTGAGTGACAACGGCGACAAGCCGAAAGCGGAAGCGATTTATTTAGAGGCTCGTCGAGTCATCGCGGCAATGGCAAGTACTCCGGACACGTCGAATCAGGATGAAGATTCTGCCGATAGGTACATGGTGGCAAAGCCAATTACTGTGGAGTTGTTCAATACACACTACCAGGAGGGGGTGCGACTATTTGAGAATGGAGAATTGACCGAAGCGATCACGGCATTCAATCGGTCAATTCAGGTAGATCCCGACCGGGAAGAAGCGTACCTCAAGAATGGGATCGCATATTTGAAGCGAGGATTTCCAAACACCGCGCTCGCTTTCTTCAATGAAGCATTGGTGAAAGGAATGAAGAGTTCCGAACTGTATTGCCTGATGGCACAGGCCTACGATGAAATGGGGGAAGGTCGGCTTGTTTCACGCTATGCCACCAAAGCGATTATGCTTGACCCCCAAAATGCAACCGCGTATCGCACCCGAGGACTCGCGTATCTAGACGCGTCGGAGATCTCACTCGCAAAAAGAGATTTGGATGAGGCAATTCGCTTGGAACCGGCGATGAAAGACGAGCTGCTGCCGCTACTGGAGCGATCAATGGCAAGTGATCGGAACTGAACAGCCAGACGGCGACTTTCAAGCCTTATGTTCTCCGATTCAAACATCGCCTTGAACTACGTTGAGAAGCGGCAATTTTGCTGAATCCGCAGGGATTCACGTGCCCGGAGATTACGCCAGAATCTCGCGGACGACGTGAGCCTCCTCGACGCCAGTGACTCGTTGGTCGAGACCCAGGTACGGGAAGGTCAGCCGCTCGTGATCGATTCCAAGCTGATGCAGAATTGTTGCGTTCAGATCGCGTACATGCACGGGGTCAGCGACGACGTTGTAGCTAAAATCATCGGTCTCGCCGTAAGTGATGCCGCCCTTAATGCCACCGCCCGCCATCCAGGCCGTAAAACAGCGGGGATGATGGTCGCGTCCGTAGTCGGTTTTCGTGAGTCTGCCCTGGCAGTACGTGGTGCGCCCAAACTCTCCACCAAATACGACGAGCGTATCTTCCAGCAGGCCGCGTTGCTTCAAGTCGGCCAGCAATGCTGCCGACGGCTGATCGACATCGTAGGCTTGCAGCGGCAGTTTTCTTGGCAGGCCGACGTGATGATCCCAACCGCGATGGAACAGTTGCACGAACCGCACGTCGCGCTCGATCATCCGACGGGCGAGCAAGCAATTGCGAGCGAATGAGCCACTCTTGTTCACCTCGGGGCCGTACATTTCGAGGATATGCGCAGGTTCTTGCGATAAGTCGGTTAGCTCAGGAACGGAGGCCTGCATGCGGAACGCCATTTCCTGTTGCGCGATCGTGGTTTGAATCTCCGGATCACCAATTTCGTTCATGTGTTGTCGATTCAAGCTGGACGTCAAATCGAGCATCGTGCGGCGACTCTGCCGGCTGACGCCCGTCGGGTTCGACAGAAACAGCACGGGATCACCCGCCGGTTGAAACGCCACGCCTTGGTGCTTTGAGGGTAAGAAACCAGAGCCCCACAGCCTGCTGTAGAGCGCTTGGACATTCTGGCGATCTCCGCTCCAAAACGCCGAACTCAACACGATGAAATCCGGCAGGTTCTGATTCATGCGACCCAGTCCGTAGCTGAGCCAGGCGCCGAGACTCGCCTTACCGGGGATCTCTGAACCAGTACAAATCAGTGTCTTGCCCGGATCGTGGTTGATCGCGTCTGTGTGCATCGACTTGATGATGCAAACATCATCGACGACCGAGGACAGATGCGGCAGCAGTTCGCTCATATAGATGCCGCTTTGCCCGCGTCGTCTGAACTTGAACATCGAGGGAGCGATCAGTTGCTCTTTGCCCCGCGTCATTGCCGTGACGCGTTGCCCCATGCTGACACTGGGCGGCAGCGGCTCTTTGAACTGCTTGTGCAAGTCGGGCTTGTAGTCGAACAAGTCCATCTGGCTCGGTGCACCAGCCATGAATAAGAAGATGACCCGCTTGGCTTTCGCAACATGATGTGGTGCACCGGTTCCAGGGACGGCTGCAGCAGTGGCCTGGCCAACATCCGACAACAGTGTGTTGAGCGCAGCAGCGCCTAGGCCCATCGCGGAACCGCGTAGGAATTGACGTCGGCATTGTTGCTGTTGTGCGAGTTGATTAGGATTCATGGCGGCACTCAGTGTTAGCGACCCGAGATAGGAAAAAGACGCGAATCTACTGATGCGTTTTTGTGATATCGAGGTTCAGCAGCGAATGAACAAGCATCGTCCATGACGCCAATTCTGCGTGGCTCTCTGCGGACTCCGTCGGAGGAGATTCTGCGTCCGCGACGATTCTTACCGCGTCGTCCGTGTTGTCTTCGTAGATGCGGCGGAATTGGTTCAACGAGTCGGTAAGTAGGCTCAAAGTTGCTTCATTCGGCAATTGAGAGGTAATTTGCTCGTAGGTCGCCTGCACCCGCTCCTCATCAGTCATCTCAGACGAGCGAAGAATTGATCGCGCGAAGTGCCGAGCAGCCTGAAAGTATTGTTGCTCGTTCATCAATAACAGCGCTTGCAACGGTGTATTTGTCCGCTCGCGGCGTGCGATACAGCTTTCGCGCGTGGGCGCGTCGAGAATCGTCATTTGAGGTGGAGGAAGGCTGCGGCGCCAGAAGGTGTAAATGCTGCGGCGGTAGATCTTCTCACCTGAGTCGGGCTCATACTCACGCGGATACGAGCTTGGCATCACGACGGTCTTCCACAGGCCGGGAGGCTGCGGTGGTTTGACGCTCGTGCCAAACTGCTGTGTATTCAGTAAACCGGTGACGGCGAGAATCTGATCGCGGATCACCTCCGCATCTAAGCGGAATCGCGAGCCTCGGGCAAGCAGGCGGTTGTCGGGGTCCTCGACAAATAGCTCACGGGGAGCACTCGACGATAGTCTGTAGGTTTCCGACAGTACGATCGAGCGCACGAGTGCCTTGACGTCCCAACCAGAGTCCATGAAGCTTCGCGCCAAGTAATCGAGTAGCTGCGGGTGGCTGGGCGGTTCGCCCTGGGCACCAAAATCTTCCGACGTCCGCACCAGGCCGATGCCAAAGAACTGCTGCCAGAAGCGATTGACGGCAACGCGCGCCGTCAGCGGATGGGACGCGTCGGTCAGCCACTCCGCCAAATCGAGCCGCGTCTTTCGGCCGTTCTTTTGTTTCATCGGCGGCAAGAAAGCGGGCGTGTCTCGTTCTACCTGTTCGCCATGCTGATCGTAGACGCCGCGAATCAATATATGCGCCGGTCGTAAATCCTCTCGCTCCTTCATGACCAAAGTAGCGGGAATCGCGAGCAAGAGTTTGGTGCGTGCTGCTTGCGCGGTCTTCAATTCCTGTTTCGCTGCCCCGAGGCGAACCGTGGGATCAATCTCTGCGCCTTCAATACTCCGTTGCGTGGTTTCCGCAGCTTTCTCTTGCTGGGGCTCTAGCTCCTTGATTTCGCCAGCGAGCTCTTCAATTCGCTTTTCCAAACCGGCGAGTTCAGCTTCTTGCTCAGGTGATGGCAACTCTAGGTAGGGAGGTTGGAGTCCACGACGAAAGTCCGAACCGCTACGGCCACCGGTCTCTGGCTCTCCGTCAAAATTATTGAAGAAGGCATACAGCTGATAAAACTCCTTCTGCGAGATCGGGTCGTACTTGTGCTCATGGCAGACCGCACACTGCACTGTCAGACCAAGAAACGCCGTGCCGACGGCAGTCACCCGGTCGACAACGTTGCGGACGAAGCTCTCCTCCGGCAACGCAGTCCCGCGGTCGATGATTAGATGAAGTCGATTGAAGCCGGATGCGATCTGCTGGTCGATGGTCGGATTATTGTGCAAGTCGCCCGCGATTTGATCGGTAATAAACTGGTCGAACGGCAGATTGTCGTTGAACGCGCGAATCACCCAATCGCGATAAGGGGTCATCTCGCGGTAGTGATCATGATGTAGCCCATTGGTGTCGGCGAAGCGAACCAGGTCGAGCCAGTACCGAGCCATGTGTTCGCCGTAGTGAGGGCTCGCCAGCAAACGATCGACGAGACGGTCGTAGGCATCTGCGGTGGTGTCGTTGACGTAGCCTTCGATTTCTTCAGTCGTTGGAGGCAAACCGGTGAGATCAAACGTGACACGCCGGATGAGCGTGCGTCGGTCCGCTCGCTCACTGGGTCGCATCCCTCGTGATTCGAGATGCGAGAGCACGAAGCGATCGATGGCGAGCGGACTCCAGTCGTCGTTGGGTACCTGCGGAATCGTTACCGGCTGAAGCGGCACGAATGACCAGTGCTCTTCGTAAGGTGCGCCCTCAGCGACCCACCGCTTGAGCAGCGCGACCTGGGCAGGCTTCAGTTTCTTGTGCGACTCCGGCGGCGGCATCACGACATCGGGATCGGTCGAGCTAATCCGCGCGACGAGCTCCTCAAAATCGACTTCACCGCGCACGTCGAGTCGCAGGTCGGCTTGCCGATCTTCTTCGGCGGGACCGTGACAATGAAAGCAATTGTTGGACAGCAACGGCCGTATGTCCTGATTGAACTCGACCGCTGACTGGCCATGCAGTTGGCCGACGGGAGTGACGCAAACAAATACTAAAATCGTGCGAAGCATATTCTTGCCAATCGTAATGGCAACAGGGACTTGTCACCTGTTGTGCAGTTCAAGCACCGACTGGATTACTACTCCGAGGCAACTTTGCAGTGCCGCGCGGAGCCGGCGCAGCCCTAAGCCTCCGACGTGACACTAGGTGTAAGGTTACCTTCACGAGGCGTACGGAGCCAGACCCTGCCGTCTGCTGAATCAGTTCTCGGTCACCTAGTGAGCAGCGGCACGAAAGCAGTAGATTGCTGTCGCTGCCGAGCCAGCGGCGGCTTGGTTTCCAGAAATGGGTTTCGTTGGGTGCAAACAATCCAACCCTACCCAGCGCTGCAGGTACATTGCGGCAATGGATGACCGCAGCAGTGGATTCACTTCGATGCTCTGACGTTCAAACAGAGGTTGATCAAGGATCAGAAGGGCAGAAGCCTAGTTGCGCGCGGCTTCTCGCCGGTTGTGGAGCCGGTGTGCCGGGTCGCGATTAGAGATCGCAACGTCCTAGATGAGTTGCCGTTCGGATTTCGCCGCACATTAGAGGCAGGTTGGCCCGTGCCACGCGAGGTGCGTAGCACGGGCACAGTACCTCCAGTTCAGCATAACGAGGAACCAAAGTTCTCCCAGCTTAAGTCGTAGAACTCCAGACTTTGACACCGGGATAGATTGAACTCTGGTCGCCGCTAATTCCAGCCGTCGTTCTTGCGACCGCTCTTTCGCTTTTCCGCCGAAGAAAGCTGGTCTTTCATCGACGAAATGCGAAACTTCATGGCCAATCTCGTCAACAACGCAGCTTTGTCGGTGCCCAAGAGCATCATCGCTCTCGACTTGTGGTTGTCAACGGTAGAGGGCGCTAGTCCAAGAATGTCAGCAGCTTCTTCGGTCGTGCACCCGAGGCTGATCAGTCTCACGACTTCACATTGCCTGGGCGTCAAATCATGTTGTGGCACTTTTCTATCATCCTGGGGTTTGAAGGAAAAACTCTAAGTTAGGCAGACAGCCGCGATTGTGGAAGTACTTTTTTCCACAAATCTAAACAAACATAGAAAAAGTAAACGGACAAGTTCGTCGACAGCGCGCTAACTCACCAATGGGCCATCAGGTGTGGCGCGCAGATGCCTTAGATGCGCTTCGTCGAGAATTTGAAACGCAGATGAGACGTCTTCGATGAGTTCGCCTTGCTGAGCGATTCTGTTTTCAGCAATCGGCCCCAGCTGATCAGCAACGAGCCGCAAGTAGCTAATTCGTTCGGGCAGCAAACCTATGATTCGAGCGGCAGTCGCATCCAGAGCTGGAAGATTGCCGCCGACTAGTAGAAGTCCCATGTGCTTGGAACTACCTAGTATAGGTCCATCACCCTCCATACAGTCTATTCCATCTACGATCGCTAACGAGTGCGAAATTGTCGCATTTATATCAGCGACCGTTTCTGGAATACCGTTGTGGTGGAGGACGTTCTTTGGCCAGCCGTACTTTATTCCTGGCAAAGTACCATAGAGGTTTTTCATACTGCAGGTGAGACCCACCCAATGGTGGGTCTTTAGCTTCGGCATAGACACAACATAGTCCGCTTCCAACACACTGCTGGGGAAGTAGATTCCCTTCAGTGGACTAAATCGGCCACGATTGCGTCGCAGGTCGACCTGTTCGTAGTTCAGATCTGCAAAAGAAATTTCGGCATCCCGCAACGCTTCGCCGATACCCGACTCCACGAGCGCCATTTCCGTATCGCGAACGTGTCCTGGAGCCTCGCCTACGCGTACCGCAGCTCCCCAGCGGCGAAACACTTCGCTCGCCGCAACGATGACAGCCGGGTGAGTTGTCATATGCGGTCGATCCCGTCTCGGTTCGACGAGGTTCGGCTTCAGCAGCACCTGCTTCCCTTTGAATTGACTAGGCAGAAAGCCGCAACTCTGCAGGCCATCGCTAATGGTCGTCGCTAGTTCTTGATCATAGCGCTGATTTCTTGCGACGAATACTTCCGCACGCGGCGCAGTTGCCCACTGAAATGCCTTCGTCCCTCCCGCGCAGGCTATCGCCGCACCCCCCATTGCTAGTACAGCTCGGCGATTGGGCTGTTGCAATTCCTCGAAGCTGGGATCACAAGGGACGCGTTTTGGTTGGTTGCTATCCATGAGTGTGGGCTGTTTGCGATTCTAGCTAGTCAATGTGCTGACTTGTCGCTCTGCCGTAATCTGCGGAAGCCACGACAGATCGGATAGTCCGGCCAAAGTGAGCAGAGATGATTTGTAACAACTGATAGTTTGATAATTGGTATCGCGTTGCAGTGCGTGTTCGAGACGCTCATCAGCATCGGTTGGACGTAGTCCATGTGCGGTAAGCCCCAGTAGGGCGAAACAAAGCGACGCGGTGGCCGTTTCTTTGTTCAACGCGTCCTGGAGGTATTCGAGTGACCGAGCGATGCGCGGATCGTCGTTGGGTTCGTCTGCGATCGCCAGCATGGCCAGGCCTGTCGGTTGTACATGGGGCAATGTGGGTTGCCCAAGTACGATCGTATTGCCGTAGTTGCAACCACCCGTTTCATGGAGCCGATCGACAATCATCGCGACACCGCTGCGAGTTCGTGGGTGTGGTGATTGGCCGGCTGCCTTGAGTGCGAGCACGTGGAAGCAAGTCGGCTCGAGCCAGGAGTGGGTATTCTCGGCCCACGACCAAGCATCAATGGTCGTATCGTGTCCAATTTGCCTCCGTCGAGGGAGTCGTTTCCCCTTGTTATTGATAATCCACTTCAGCGCCAGGTCGGCCTGGGATTGAAACCGAGAGTTACCCGCTCGTTCCATCGCCAGCCAAGACAGCAGTGCCAGACTTGTTGGCCAGGCGGGCTTCGCGTCAGATTCGGTGACTCCCACCGAGCCTTCGTCTGTTTGCAGTTGCGTGAGCCAATCACCAAGGACACTTGCTTCACGGGCGAAGCCGGTCGCATTGAGCGCAAGGCACGCAAGAGCCGCTGGCTCGGACGCTTTGGGGCCCGAGGCATTGTATCGCCAGTTGCCGTTGACGGCGAATTTTCGCAGCAGGCTGAGTGCTTTGCTTTCCACGACTGGCCTTGGGTTGAATTACGCTGAGCATCGAGCGCTGCTCGCGTTGACATCGTGTTCCTAATCACAAAAGGAGTGGCGTCCCATCGCAACATTAGGTTGCAAATTGACAACGTGCTGGGAGTTTCCTGCGAATTTTCTACAACAATCCGACTCCCGTGGCGGTTCTATGCTGGCTGGTTCGAAGACTCCAAGGAATTTCTGAGATTTCCAGCCTCGTTCGTTTGACTTAGGAGCGACGTGACATAGGTTTCAAGTGTGGTCGGGATGACAGGTTGTTTTCTTGATCACAAGGGTGGGTGCCGCAGGCGTCTGCCAGCTTTGCTTCTCTTCTCCTTGACCAGAATCTGGTTTCTCACGGAAGTCTTAGGTGAGAGTGGCTTTGCATTGAGCCTGCTGCGTCATCATCCTCGATAAAGGCAAACTGACTGAAAGGTTAGGGCGCAAAGCCGCGGGGCGGCGACACTCGATGTCGACGTTTTGCTCGGCTGCCGAAAGGATGCAGGTTTCGCGACGCAGCGGGGCCAGGCCTAATGAGAGGCCGTACGAGATGATTTCGCACACACATTTTGTTTAGGTACTGAAGTCGCAAATCGCAGGCTCCTGAGCCAGGAGGGTTCGGCAGCGAATAGGTACCTTACAACGGGAGCGATAAAGGCTCCTGACAACCTTGTTATGGGTGTCGTCCCTTGCGGGTTCGGCACCGAGAATCGGAGGATGCTATGAAGAAGTTTGCTAAGAAGGTGCAACGTTTCCTCGTCTCGGAAGATGGTCCGACCGCGGTTGAGTATGCAGTGATGCTTGCTCTGATCGTGATCGTATGTCTAACGGCGATCCGCTCAGTTGGTACTAATGCCAACGCAACGTTCACGTCCGTCGCTGGTCAACTCGGTGGCGGTAGTTAATCGCTGTTGGGACACACCCTCTCAAGGAAGATCAATACGTGTGATTTATCGCCTCTCGGGACAAGGGTGTCCCGAGAGGTTTTTTTCATTGATGCCAGTTGCAAGGGTTGCCAGAGCTTACCAAGTCGTCGGAAATCTCCGGAAACTCTTTTTGTTGCGTAGTTTTCGTGAGCTATGGTTCGATAGTCGGGCGTTGCGGGTCTGTTCGTGACAAGCGACCACTTTCGAGGAAGGAGTAATCATCATGTGGAGCCTGATACCTGAGGAAATGTTCGCCGCAGCGTGCCAGCTTGCATGTTGTTGCTTCGTTGCTTTCACAGCCATCGTGACGTGTTTGTTTGTCCCGAGGGCGTGAGGTTACCGCTTCGAGAGTTCGTTCATCTTTGAGAACCAATTCTTACGTAACGGATCGAGAATATGTCTGACTACAACGAACTTGTCAGCTGGTTAGCTGATACCTGGCACGTCTGGGTCGTGACCGTCACGCTGGTCGTCGCCGCGGTGATCGATGGAATCCAACTGAAAGTGCCCAACTGGATCACGTATCCGATGATCATCACGGGCTGGTTGTACAGTGCATTTCTCTCGCCCTACCCGGGATGGGAAGGGCTTTGGTTTAGCCTGATCGGTACGGTCGTGGGCCTTGCCGTCTTGCTGCCAGCCTACGCGATTGGAGGCATGGGCGCCGGGGATGTAAAGTTGATGGCCGGCGTGGGTGCCTGGATGTGGGGAACTGTGACATTTTATGCTTTCGCCGTGACGACCATTGTCGGTGCGGTGATGGCTGTCTGCATGGTTGTGTGGACGAAATCTTGGGATAAGCACAAAGCTCAGTTCTGGGGGATCATTAATGAGATTATCACGATCAAAGATCCTGAGAAGCTCGCCGAGATCGCCGCGGAACGAAAGCCTCGCATGTTCCTGCTGCCTTACGGCATTCCCATGGCCGTAGGCACCATTGGTTACTTTGCTTGGCACGGAATGCAGCTGTAGTTGGCGCTAGCAGTCGGAGTGCTAGCTCTGTGATGTAATGAATTCAATGGATTAACCTGGACGGTTTGTGCCGAGCGTGCCGAAAAGAACGACAAGGTGCGTAGGCTGCGGTTTTCACTAAGCACGAATAGTTCGTGCAAACGGTGGCCTCGCACTAGAAGCATAACCACACAAACAACCAGGGGCCGAATAGTTTGCCTCGTGTCAGCGAAATTGGCTCTTGTGGCCACTGATCGCTGCGTTACATAAAACTTGACCTCATGCCAGGGGGGTATGATGAGTCCGAAGTCATTAGTTCTGTTGGCGATTGCGCTAGGCTGCGGCCTAGTGGCATCGATTGCCATTAGTCAGGTCATCGACAGCAACAGCAAGAACCAAGTTGCGGTCGAGACAACGCCGATTTACGTCGCGCTGCAAAACATCAATCTCGGCGATCCCGTCGACGATTCGATGGTTTCACTGCAGGAATGGCCCAAGGACAAAGTCCCAACCGGCGCCATCACCTCCTGGGAAGACATTGAAGATCGTCGTCCGCGCACGGCTATCTTTGCGGGCGAGCCTCTGCTCGACGGCAAGTTCCTGGAACGAGGCCAAACGCAGGATCCAATCTCCTCGATTCCCGAGGGTATGCGGCTGAAAACCGTATCGGTCGATGCACGCAAGAGTGCCGCCGGCCTGTTGAGCCCCGGCGATCGTGTCGATGTGCAAATCTTCGTTCATCGCAACGAACGAGAGAAGATTCCTCGCCCATTCACGAAGATCATCTTGCAGAACATTCGCGTCTTCGCTGTGGACCAGACGGTGCAGCGTTCGGCGGATGGCACGGAAGCTCGTACGGTAGCTAAGACGGTTTCGTTGGTCGTCACGCCGCCACAAGCCAATCGCATCACGACCGCCGAGAATCTGGGCGAAATCAGCCTGATTCCGCGACACCCCGACGACGACCAAATCGTCGATGATTCGGAACAGGATGCCGACTTCTTGCTGGGACCAAGCGAAGGGAACAGCCGTAAGAAAGAGCAAGGCAGACTCACTCAAGACACTGACGACGGTGTGGACGGCTTCGATGAATCGCAAGTTGTCAACATGATACCGCACTGGCAAATGAAGATCATCTTCCCCAACGAAGTATCGATCCGCGAATTCAACGGAGAGACTGGCGAGCCGATTTATGAGGGTGCCTCGGGCAGCTACAGTTCCGTCGGCAGCTCGGACGACACACCAAACGTTGGTGTCGCCGGGGATGCCATTGGCGGAGCTGTCGATCCAGACTCGGTTGACCTCGACGATATTGAGATCGATTCCGACTTTCCGATTGACCTGAAACGATAAAAACGAAACTTGAATTACTAGGCCTTCGAGGCAGGGACGTCTCGAACCTGATTATTCGGTCGCCCCGCATTGTGCGACCGGCTGACTTCAACGCGAAGGAAGTACAAGGATGTACGTCAAACAAACTCCGCGCCCCGCGCTTTTTGCGCTGCCGGCGAGACTGATCGTCGCATTCGGATTCACTGGATTGCTGTTCGGCCTTGCCGCTCCTGCGTGTGCCCAGCCGCAGGTGATTCGCAACATCACGCAAGCCACACAGCGCTTGGAACTGACGGTCAACACCAGTCGGATTCTCACGTTGGACAAACGTGTACCCAAGATGGTGGTCAACAACCCCGAGTTGGTTAGCGTCACTCCGATTAGCGCGAATCAGGTGCAGATCGCCGCGAAGAAGCCGGGTGTCACGCAGATCAACCTGTGGGACGAAGAGGATCAGGTTTACACGGTAGACCTGACCATCTACGGCGACGTTCGTGAATTGCAGGATGCACTGAAGCGGTTGTTTCCCGAGTCGTCGGTTAATGTCCTGCGTTTGACTAACAGCCTTGTGCTGGAAGGTTTCGTCGAGCGTCCCGAAGCTGTGAGTCCCATCGTCCGCTTGGCGGAAGATTACGCTCCGAAGATCGTCAACAACATCACCGTGGGTGGCGTTCAGCAGGTGTTGCTGAAGGTCAAGGTGATGGAGGTCTCGCGGACGAAGTTGCGCCGCCTGTCGATGGATTGGTCGATTCATGATGGCACGAACTTTGTGGCGTCCAACGTCTCGCAGCTGATTTCGAGCGTAACGGGCACGGGACCACCTACGACCGTTGGCGGCACGTTTCAGGCGTTCGTAGGCGGCGGAGATTTCTTCACGATTCTTGATGCTCTGCAGCAGAACAACGTTGCCAAGATCCTCGCCGATCCGACGATCACGGCGGTAAGTGGTCGGCCCGCGCACTTCAACGTTGGCGGTGAGTTGCCGATTCTCGTTCCGTCGGGTCTCGGCCAAACGACCATCGAATACAAGGAATTCGGAACTCAGGTCGACTTCGTTCCCATTGTTTTGGGCAACGGCAACATTCGCCTGGAGGTACGCCCAAGAGTGAGCGAAATCGACGACACTCGTAGCGTGAGCGTTAACGGCTTCACGGTGCCGGCTCTCAAAGTGCGGCAAGTTGATACTGGTGTTGAGATGAAGGCGGGGCAAACCTTGGCGCTTGCTGGTTTGGTGCAGACTCGCATCGAAGCACAAGAACGCGGACTGCCCTGGGTCAGCGATCTCCCCGTGCTTGGTGCCGCCTTCCGCAGTGTTGAAGAAGAAGTTAATGAAATCGAATTGCTGATCCTCGTGACGCCAGAGTTTGCCGCAGGGATGGATCCGCACGAAGTGCCTCAATGTGGACCCGGTATGGAGAGTGTATCCCCGAGCAACTGCCAGTTGTACTGGGGTGGCCATCTGGAAGTTCCCGCCTGTGGACCGTGTGGACCCGGTGGCGAGGGAGCTTGTGGCGCGGGTGCTAACGGTTGCCAAACCGGCGACTTTGGCGCGAGCTACTCGACTAGCGAAGCTGCTTACATCAGCGATGGAATGACGCCGTCGGCAGGTGTGCAGCAAGTACCCATGGAAGTCGGACCGCAGCCCAGTTATCTCGAACCGATGACGGAGCCGCTGCAAACGCCGACTCCCAATTTGGAAATGGGGCCGCAGACCGTGCCAGAGATTCCTGCCACTCAACCTGCCCCGGGCATTGGTCCACTGCCGGACCCGACCGCTTACCAACCGAGTTCACCCTGGTCGAACGTCAAGACCCAGGGAGTGATACAGAATCCCTACAGTCCTCAAGGAGCGCAGCCACCATCGACGGCCCAGCGCCCGAGAGTTGGGACAAGCACACCCGGTTTGATGGGACCCATCGGATACGACGTCCAGTAGTGAACCATGAGCGTGGAGAGCAAGAGCGATCGGCTTGAGAGTCGCTCGCTGAGAGTAGAACAGACCTAGCTGAGGTCCTAACAACCGTTCGAGTAAGCGTGGATCCGCATTTGCGGCGATTACGCACACGTTGTGAGGAACTCCCGAGTACGACACCGCCATGGCAAACGTCCTTAGAATTGCAATCGTCGACCCGAACGACGCATCCAGAGAGACCCTCAAGAATGTGCTCTTGGGGCTGGATACGGTGTGGTTGGAGGCGGAGTGCTCGCGGTACGAGTTTTTTGCCGACGTGGTGGAACAGACCAAGCCCGACATTGGGCTGGTCGCGATGGACGCTGACTCGGCGAAGGCAATTGCGTTGGTCGCCGAAGTGTCGGCGCAGACGCCTGAGTGCTCGTTGCTGGTCTCGAGCGGCTCCACCGACGGACGCTTGATTCTGGAGTCGATGCGGGCAGGTGCTAAGGAGTTCCTGACCGAACCGCTTAAGGAAGAAGATCTGGCAACCGCCCTGCAACGCGTCAAGCGCCAGCAAGTGGGTGCCGCCCAGCAGTCTTCCGGGGGCTGCAAGGTGATCGCCGTCGGTGGTGCAACAGGCGGCGTCGGGACCTCCAGCATCGCCGTCAACCTGGCTTGTGCACTGGCAGCCGACGACGGCCATTCGGTGGTGTTGATCGATCTCGATTTGGCGCTTGGTGATGCGGACGTGTTCTTGGATACGATTCCTGAATACACGCTGGCCGACGTTGCCCAGAATATCTCGCGACTCGACCTGACGTTGCTCAAGAAATCCCTCACCCGACATACCTCGGGCGTGCACCTGTTGCCGCGCCCAGTGCAGCTGGAAGACGCGCAGCTGATCACGCCTGATAGTCTGCAACGAGTGATCGGATTGCTGAAAACGTCGTTCTCGCACATCGTGTTCGACATGTCCAAGAGTTTCGGTCCGCTCGACATGGAGGCGATTCGTCTGGCGGATGATGTGTTGATGGTTACGCAACTCGACTTGCCCTGTCTGCGGAACGTGGTGCGGTTGATGATGACCTTCGACGACGATGCCGACCTCCGCGACAAAGTCCGAATCGTGGTCAATCGTGGCGGCCAGGATAGCGGACAGATCAGCCTCAAGAAGGCGCAAGAGACGATCAACCGCGATATCTACTGGCAAGTGCCCAACGATTATCGCGTGATGGTTGAGGTTCGTAACAACGGCGTTCCACTGATCGAACATGCCCCCAAGGCGGGCATCACCAACTCGATCAATCAGCTCGCAGCCGCTCTGTGCGGCAAACAGGGTGACACCGACGCGGAGGCCGACGCCGAATCCAAGACTCGCAGCTGGCTCAAACTCTGGCCGGCGAAGTAAGTTCCTCTTACGTCGTTTGAATATCTGCGTGTCGGTGGAATGCGTCTATCTAGAACTTCCGATCATACCGTTGGCTCATGCTTTGGCTGGTCTGTGCCGACCGAACTTGCAGTTGGTTAACAACTCGTTGGATTTCCTGCAAGCCGCGACCCGCGTTATCCAATTCGACGGCCTGCCGATCGCGCGCCGCGTAGGATTTCTCAAAATAGCCGTACGCGCCGTATCGTCCGTAGCGGCGCCGCCCTGAGTTGTACAGATTTGCGTCTTGGAGATCGGTTCTCCGTTGTGTGCGATCGATGATCGCCTCGACTTCGTACAGCGCGTCGAGCGCCTCTTGGGCGAATGCGAGTACTTCGTCGTCGACGTTGTAGGTCTCTAAATCACTGATCTTCCGCGCGTAACGCTGCAGCCACAGCTTCGCCTGATACATGCTGTCGGGTTGGCGGCCTGAGTAAAACAAATCGTTGAGATAGCTGGTTACCGCAACGTAGTACTTCTGCGTCGCGTCGGCCACGGCGTCCGCTTCCGACGTGCTGGTGGAAGCCGATGCGCTTAGGGGCCCGACCGGGCTGGAGAGGAGACTCAGAACGCGACGCAATCCATACTGGGAGAGCATTCCCTCTAGAATGAGATCATTGCCGGATACGCGCGGTTTCCATTGCCGAAGATCTTCGACCTGACCGCCTTTGTGGGCGAGGATAAACAGCAATACATCGCGCGCCAGTTGCTCCTGCACTTCGATGGGACTTTCAAAGGTGAGCGTCAATCGGCCGCTGGGGGAAGCCGCGAGCTGAACTTCCAAACACAAACCCTGTAGGCTGGCAACCAACTTTGAAACCTCGTCTACCTGCCCCTTCTCAACAGGCGAATCTGCTGCCGTGTTGAGAAAGTTGGCGACCTTTCCTGCACTCGTCAACCCAGCAACATCCAGTGCCAGCACGATCTGATTCTCGCTGTTGTTGATGCGGCTGACGGACTGCTGCAAATACTCAGAAAACTGGGGCGCTTGGCGCCGGCGCGAATTGCGAATCCAACGCGTTAGCTGTTGCCGGTTGGCAGGTGCCCTCGCTCCCAGCACGCGCGGGCCGAGCTTGGCGACCGCGCTGTCGTTGGGCCGCTCGACGACCTCAGTGCCCGCGATTCGCTCAACCTCTGTGCCGCTACGAGAAGCGATGGTCGCCATTGTGGGCGGCTTGGTGATGTACGCTGCGGAAATCTCCCACACCGGCTGCAGGAATTCAAAATCCATTTCAGCGGCCATGAGAAACAGCTTTGCGCTCTGCGGCAATCCAATCATCCCTGACCGATACGCTTCGGGCATCGATTGGGCCCATCCCTGGTCACTGGCCAACGGACTGGCATACGCGGATTCGACGTCAACGATCATCACCGCATTGGCCGAGGCGGGCACCACGTTGCTCACTTGCTCAAGCTGTGCCAACGCGCGTGGGGAGAAGGCGCTCGCCGTACCCAATACAATCGTCACCAAGGTCAGGAGTTTATGCACTATCGTTCTTTCTAAGTCTGAGGTTGCCTGCGAGTTTCTTTCCGCCTGCGGGAAACCCAAAGTGAGTGGTTGTCTAGAAGCAGCTTCTTACATTCCCCTCCCTTGCAGGGAGGGGTTAGGGGAGGGTTAATTCCTCGGTAAACTTGCCCGTCATGCCCGTCACCTAGCCTCTTCCCAACGAGGAGAGGAATATTGCTACTAGTAACGATTCAATCTTATCTCATCGAACACAATGCTGGCCAGGAAGCCTGCGACCGAGCAAACGTCGGTTGCTATTTCCGCCCGTCGACTCTGCGCTGCGTGCCCCCCGATTGGAGCTTCTTGACGCACGAAATGCTCAACTTTTCGTTGGTCGTGTCCGAATAATAGGAGCTCGATCGACCGGCTCGTCGTCTCTAGTCCTTACATGATAAGCAGTTACGTCAACGGCATGAGCACATACGGCGAGATTTTTCGGAATTCGGGACCGAAAAGTGTCTTAAAAAGTCTCGGCCGTCGTTGCTCTAAGCCCAGTTTGTACAGCCGCTTACTGCAGCGTTCTTTTTTGCCACGCGTGTCTTAAAATTCGCTGACGCTCTACCGGCGCTAAGCTAACGGCGCGTCGCAGTTCCAGTTAGGGGCACGTGATCGCGGCGCGACTCGGCGAGTCGACGTAGGGTCGCGCGCCCGAACTTGGAGTTCCGAGGTCATTCCAGTGTAGCGAGGTTGGAAGCCAATTTCAGCAACGTTTTTTGTGCCATGTCGATTGACGATCGATCCGAGTACTGACCAAATGAGTCAGAGAGAAGTTTGACGCACAGGAATTTGCATTTGTAGAATGTTCTGGAGTTTGATGGCCATCCAGCTCACGCCTCTTGGTAATCCAAAATGACGGTGCGCGTCACAAGAAGAACGGCTCTCCGCAATCTGCTCGTGGCACCAGCCGGGATGGCATGCCTGACCAATTCTGAGAGGCAATCTGCCTCGGCGGAGGAAGTCGCGCCCTCGTCCGGGCGTGCGATGACATTGAACGTGGCCGGCTATCGATACGATCGTGTCGCAGCGCTCGCGGACGGCCGTGTGACGGTTGCCGGCTGCGAGGTGAAGTTCACCAAGGACAGCATTGGGAATATGAATACCCATGTCTTCGCTGGCCCACGGAAGCGTGATGTGTCCGAAGTGGGACTGCACCCCTTTATCTTGGCCTACGCCAATGGTGGGTTTCGAGACTACACCTTGCTGCCGATATTCCCGCTGCGTGTGTTTCGCCACAAGAGCATCTTCATCCGCACGGACAGGGGCATCGACGGGCCAGAAGATCTTGTCGGCAAAAAGATCGCCGTACCGGGGTATTCTTCCACGTCGCTAACTTGGATCCGAGGCACCTTGGAGGACGAGTATGGCGTCAAACCCACGGACGTGCAGTGGTATGTCTCAGCGGCGGATTCTTCCGTGAAAAACACTGGCGGACCTTCCAGATTTGAGAACGTCTTGCCCGAGGACCTTAAGCTGAACCAGGCTCCAACCGGCAAGGACGAATCAGAGCTGCTTGCCGACGGCGATGTCGACGCGGTGTTTCACGCCATGGAACCGAAGTGCTACGTCGAAGGACATCCGCAGGTGAGGCGACTGTTTGAAGACTTTCGCGCCGTGGAGCGATCTTATTTCAACAAGACGGGTATCTTTCCGATCATGCATGCCATTGCGATTCGAAAGGAACTCATAGACACCCACCCTTGGCTGTCGTCGGCCATCTTCCAGGCGTACTCACAATCCAAGGCAACATCCATGCGTGAACTCACAACGCTTGGCTGGGCCAACATCTCTTTGCCTTGGCTGGCTAAAGAGATTGAAGAAACACGTTCCCTGATGGGGAAGCACTTCTGGCCGTATGGAATTAAGGCGAACCGAAAAACATTGGACACGCTCTGTCATTATTCCCACCACCAGGGTCTAGCGAGCAGGCGACTCCAAATCGAAGAACTGTTCCACCCTTCGTCGATAGATTTAGCGGAGCAGGAGCAATCGTGAAACTTGCATTAGGACGGAGCCATTAAGCACGATGAACATTGCCGTATTCAGCACCAAGGCATACGACCGCCAATTTCTCGATGCGGAAAACGATCAGCAACGACATGAGATCGTCTACTTCGAGCCCCAACTGACTGCGGACACTGCTCGATTGGCGGATGGGTTCGCCGCCGTGTGCGTGTTCGTAAACGATCAACTGGATGCGCAGACGCTTGAGATCCTCGCGCAAGGCGGCACGCGCGTGATTGCGTTGCGCTGTGCCGGGTTCAACAACGTTGATCTGCACGCGGCATCGCGCCTTGGCATTCGGGTCGTGCGCGTGCCGGCTTATTCGCCTCACGCGGTAGCTGAGCATGCGGTCGCGCTGTTGCTGACGTTGAATCGAAAAACACACCGTGCGCACAATCGAATTCGCGAGGGCAATTTTTCACTGGAGGGACTGCTGGGGTTCGACCTGCATGGCAAGACGGTCGGGGTTGTGGGCACCGGACGTATCGGTGAGATCTTCGCCGGGATCATGACGGGGTTTGGCTGCCGGGTCCTCGCATTTGACCCGATACGCAATCCCGCGGTTGAAGATGCAGGCATCGCTTACGTCGACCTGCCGGAACTTTTTCGTGCCTCCGACATCGTGAGTCTGCATTGTCCGTTGACTCCAGAAACGCATCATCTGATTGACGCGTCTGCCATCGCGCAATTGAAGGAAGGCGTAATGCTGATCAATACCAGCCGTGGCGCCCTCATCGATGCGCGCGCTTTGATTGACGGTCTAAAATCGGCACGGATAGGCTCCGTTGGCTTAGACGTGTACGAGGAAGAGGCCGATCTCTTTTTTGAGGACCTGTCGGGCCGTGTGATCCAGGATGATGTGTTCGCTCGCCTAATGACATTCCCCAATGTCATCATTACGGGACATCAAGCTTTCTTCACGCAAAATGCTCTGCAGAACATCGCTGCAACCACGCTGAGCAACATCACGGCGATAGAGGCGGACGAAGCTTGTCTGAATCTTGTCAGCACTGACGTGCTGAGAGGCTGATACCGTGCTGGAATAGACCGATGCTCGCCGGGCCAGACCGGTTGGCTCCAATTTCACCTTTTTAGAGGCCTCTGCTGCGGCTTCCCCTGCCGGCTAGCACGAAGTGCTTACTCGCTCCCGCACAACCGGCACAACCCGTAGATCTTTCTTGTGCTGTGTGTTTGCAGCATTGGGTCGGGCGATCTTGCCTCATCCGCAAGACGTGTGAGCTATGTTTGCATGACGTGAGAAATAGTGGTCAGTGGCCAGTGATAAGTAGTCAGCTGTTAGAGCGGACTTTAGTTCATTGGGACTGGCTTCTGACGACTGTCTACAGGCTACTACACCTCAGGTGCTGCGATGACCAAGATCAACACCACGATGCCGCCTATGGTGGGTAATGACCGCGCGGCGGAGTTCGATAAGCTTAAGCAAAACATCCACTCCAAGCTGGTCGACAAGCTCGACCTGTCGCACGTTGGCGAGTTGGAAGGCGACGTGCTGCGTCGCGAGATTCGCCTGGTCGTCGAGCATCTTTGCGATACCGAAGACACGTTCCTCAATCGCACCGAGCGCGAGAAGCTGGTCGATGAGGTATTGGATGAGACGTTTGGCCTTGGTCCGCTGGAAATGCTGCTGAAGGAACCGGCGATCAGCGAAATCATGATCAACGGCCCCAAAAACGTCTACGTTGAAAACAGCGGCAACCTCGAACTCAGCGATGTCAAGTTCCGCGACGACAAGCACCTGATGCAGATCATCGACCGCATTGTGTCGAAGGTCGGTCGACGCGTGGACGAAGTCTGTCCGATGGTCGACGCCCGCCTGCCGGATGGCTCGCGTGTGAACGCGATCATTCCGCCGCTGGCTTTGGACGGGCCAAGCGTAACGATTCGTCGTTTTGGCTCCAACCCACTCAAGCTGGAAGACTTGCTGAACTACAAGAGTATGACGCCCGAGATGGTGATGCTGCTGGAAGGTGCGATGAAAGCGCGGCTGAACATCATCATTTCCGGAGGTACTGGTTCTGGTAAGACGACGCTGCTTAACACGCTGTCGAGCTTCATCTCCAATGACGATCGTATCGTGACGATCGAAGACGCGGCCGAACTGCAGTTGCAACAAAGTCACGTCGTACGATTGGAGACCCGTCCGCCAAATATCGAAGGCAAGGGTCGCATCTCCGCCACCGACCTGGTCCGCAATACGTTGCGTATGCGTCCCGACCGAATCATCATCGGCGAATGTCGTGGTGCAGAGACACTCGACATGTTGCAAGCGATGAACACCGGTCACGATGGTTCGCTGACCACGTGCCATGCCAATACACCACGCGACGCGATCGCGCGTCTTGAGACGATGATCATGATGGGTGGCTTCGAGATGCCCGCCCGCGCGATGCGGACACAAATCGCTAGTGCAGTCGATCTGATCGTGCAGGTCAACCGTCTATCGGGTGGCCCACGTAAGGTCACGGCGATCACCGAGATTATGGGCATGGAACAAGACACGATCGTCATGCAGGACGTTTTTTGTTATCAGCAAGAAGGCGTCGACGAAGGCGGTCGAGCCGTTGGACAGTTTGTTTCGACCGGCATTCGGCCCAGCTTCATTCCACGACTGGAGTCTCACGGCGTACGCTTGCCCGCTAGTGCCTTCCGCGAACGAGTGATGCTACGCGACTAACCGACCATCGCCTGTCGAGGGCCAGAGGGGGCCTCGATGGGCACCAACACAACAGGGCGTCGATAGGGCGCTCGGGCTAGCAGGCGACGAAAAACCGGAGTCCTAAGGTCCGACAATCCCATCGCCCCATAAGCCAACACTCCGACACCATCGAGAGAGTTATCCATGTCAGCCAGCGTATTGATCATCGGCGCCGTTTTTCTGGGCGTAGTCGCGCTGATTCTGTTTGTAGCCATGGCGATGCGCGACAAGGAAGTGTCGCAGATCGAAGGGCGGCTCAACACGATTACCGGCAAAGGCAAGAACGACATGTCGAGCTTGTCGGAGCTTTCGCACCAAGTTGCGAAAGACATGGATGCCAAGGGCACGCTGGATGAGTTTATCTCGAAGTACCTGAACCTGTCGCTGACGTTCGAACAAGCCAAGGTCGAGATGTCGGTCGTGACGTTCCTGGGAATCTGCGTTGGACTGGGATTCATGGGAGCAATCCTGAGTGGTTTCGCCGGCGTCAGCTATGTGATCGCGCCGTTTATCGGCTTGATGTTCAGCGTGCTGCCGTTCTTATGGCTAATTTTTCGCCGCAAGCGACGCTTAAATCAATTTGCCGCTCAGTTGCCTGAAGCGTTGGAACTGGTCGCGCGGGCGTTGCGTGCCGGTCATAGTTTGGCTGCCGGTTTCCACTTGGTCTCGCAAGAAATGTCGGACCCGATTTCCGAGGAATTCGGCCGCGTGTTCGAAGAGCAGAACTTGGGAATCCCGTTTGAAGAAGCGCTGGAGAACCTCACCGACCGCGTGCCGAACTTGGACCTCAAGTTCTTCGTTACGGCGGTGATTCTGCAACGTCAAACTGGTGGCGATCTGGCCGAAATCCTCGACAAGATTGGGCATCTGATTCGCGAGCGGTTCAAGATTTGGGGACAAGTGCAGGCGCTCACGGGCGAAGGCCGGCTGTCGGGTATCGTGCTGTTGGCGCTGCCGCCGCTGTTGTTCATCACCGTGTACCGCATGAACCCTGACTACATCCAACTACTATTCACCGACGACTTGGGCAAGAAGATGCTGATCGCTGGGATCGTGAGCCAGCTCGTCGGTGCTTTGGTTATTCGCAAGATCATCAACATCCGAGTCTGACATGGTCCATTCTGCTGGAATACCTATGCTTGCTGCCGATAACCTATTGCTCGGCGATTTGACCTCTTCGCCGCTGGTTATGCAGTTCGCCATCTTTGGCGCCGCCGCCGCGGGCGCGTGGTGGTTGCTGGATTTGATGTCCAGCAAAAAAGGACGAGCCGAGCAGCGTCTTGACGAGTTTCGCGAGCCCAACAGTCGCAAGACGGACCTGATGCGCGACGGCAAAAAGGGCGGCGCGATGTCCAAGATGCTTGAGAAAGCCACTCCCGCGCTTTCCAAGCCTATGCAGTCGGAAAACGAAGACGAAATCAACAACGCCAAGGCGAAACTCAATCAAGCCGGCTTCCGTAACGAAAACGCCGTGCAGGTTTATAACGCGATGAGGATGCTGGGGCTGTTCGGCGGCTTCTTCATCGGCGGGGGCACAGTTATTTTGACACGCGGGTTCGACATGGATTCGCTGATTTGGGCGGGTGGAATCGCGTGCATCAGTATGTTCCTACCGTCGATCATCGTCCGGCTCATTACGAAGGGACGACAGGACAACATCTTCTACGGCTTGCCCGATGCATTGGACCTGATGGTGGTGTGCGTCGAAGCCGGGCTCGGGCTTGACCAGGCGATGCGCAAGGTCTCCGAGGAGATGAAAAAGACCTACCACGTCATTGCCGAGGAATTCGCACTGTGCAATCTGCAGCTGCAGATGGGCCGTGCCCGCAACGATGTGCTCCATGACTTGGGTGCACGCACAGGCGTTGATGATTTGAAAGCCCTGGCGGCGATCCTGATTCAAGCGGATAAGTTCGGCTCGAGTGTGGCTCAGGCCTTGCGTGTGCAGAGCGACTCGATGCGGACGCGTCGACGTCAGCTTGCCGAGGAGAAGGCGGCCAAAACGGCGGTGAAGCTGATTTTCCCGCTGGTGCTGTTCATTTTCCCCGCGATCTTCATCGTTCTGGTGGGGCCTGCCGCGATCACGATGATCAACGAGCTGTTCCCGACGATGCAGGGCGAAAGCTAGCAACTCGCGGCGACGTGCAAACTGGGTAAACTGCGCAAAGAATTGCAGTCCCACCAAAAGTAACGTAGCCCGCTCTGATTTTCTGACGATACCTCGTGACAGGCGCGACGGCTCTCTGCAATGAGAGCACGCGCGAACCCGCCAGCGGTCGTCGCTTGGTACCCGCACCGAACGACGCCCACCAGACTGCGTCACGTTAGGATCCAGTTCAATGAAAAATGTGAAGCTCTTTGCCGGTGCCTTGGTGGTGCTGATCTCAGCATGTTCCAGTTCCAACGGACAGCATGGTTGCCGACACCAGCGTTGTGGCGATCATCCTTCGCCGTCGGAGAAGTTTCACGCTGGCTACCATGCCAACGTGCATTGGCCGAAGATTTACATCCCGCCTGCTCGTAGTGCGGTTTGCCAAACCTACAACGCCATGGTCAACAACGGCTGGCGTCGGCAGAACTTGTTGGGTGATTACCACTTCAACAAAGAGACGCACGAGCTGACCAATGCCGGAAAACTGAAGGTCAATTGGATTCTCTCGCAAGCGCCGATGCAACGTCGCAACGTATTTGTGCAACGTGCCGGCGAAGAAGTCAGCACGACGGCACGCATCGCGGCAGTCCACGACTACGCGGGGAAGATGAGTCCAAGTGTTGGAGAAATCGATGTCAACGATACGCACATCGTTGCTGAGGGCCATCCGGCAGCTTCAGTCGACAGCGTATTTGTTGGGTACGAAAACAATCGTCTTCCGCCCGTGCTGCCCGCCTCTACAGGAACTGGTGGCGGTGGTACCGGAAGCACCCCGTAACGATTTCGTGAGATCAGAGGGTTTTCTCATCTAAAGAACAACGAAGTGGAAAGGATTCCGCTTCAACGCAAATGCCAGGGAGGGTGGTCACGTGCGTAAGCATTGGATATTGAGTTGTTTGTTGTCGGCTTCGGTGGTCGGATGCGCGACCGGGGGCTTTCCGGGCACCGGCAATCAGCTGGCTGGCCAACCTAACGCCCAACAGTTGGCGGCAATGCAACATGGAGGCATGCAGCCACCTCAACAAAGTTGGACGCAAAAGGTGACCAACGTCTTCAAGGGTACGGGTGCCAAGCCCGCGCCCCCTACGCCGCAATCTGGCAATCCGCAGCTCGATCCTATTGCACTCGGCTTCGCTTCCGGGCCGCCCAATGCAGATCTGTATATCTCGATGGCCAAGATGAGCGATCACGGTGGTAACTCGGCACACGCCCGTAGCATGTATCATCGCGCACTGACGATGCAGCCGGATCATTTGGACGGCATGCTCGCGCTGGCACGACTGGAAGATCGCGAAGGCCAGCTGGATGCCGCATTGCACTATTACAAGCAAGCGGTGCACTACCATCCGCAGAGTCCCAAGGCGCTGAACGACCTCGCCTTGTGCTTCGCTCGCCGCAATCAGGTGGCCGAGGCGCTGCCGCCGCTGGAGCAAGCGATTCGCCTGGAGCCAGGTAAGCAGTTGTATCGTAACAACATTGCTAAGGTGTTGATCGAACTGAACCAACTCGATGGTGCGTTGCAAAACTTGTCGGCCGTCCATCCGCCCGCGGTTGCTCAATACAACATGGGCGTGTTGCTCCACCAACGTGGTCGCGACCAAGAGGCGGTAAGTTATCTGGCCGCTGCCACGCAAGCCGATCCTACGCTGACGGCTGCCCAAACGCTCATGGCGCAGCTGACCAGCGCCGCACCACAATTCGCACAGTCCGCGGCGCCAACGACCAACCAACACGTGTTGCCCACTCCACCAACAACCCCGTATCCGACGATCGGGAATCTGGCGGTTTCGCCGGAATTCAAAACGGTTCCGGCAGAGACGGCTAATCGGCCTGTGGGTTATGCACCGAGCTTGGCGGCTCCGGTACGGTAAGGCGTCTCAACCATACGTCAGTTCCGTCGCTCGGCAACGCGAAGCTTCGCACTACGCGACCGTGGGTTTCGACCGACTTCGTCGTCGCTGGGTCGGACGGGGCGTTTGGTGAGCACTTCCAGGCGTTCGTCTTCGCGGAATGCGTGTTTCACGAGCCGATCTTCCAGCGAATGGAAGCTGATGATCGCCAACCGGCCGCCGGCCTTAAGGCAGTCGGGGAGCCTTCTGAGCGCTTGCTCCAATGTAGTCAGCTCTTGGTTGACAGCGATTCGCAGCGCTTGAAACGTCCGCGTGGCGGGGTCGATGTTGTGTCCCTTGCTGCGTGGGACGCACGCGCGAACGAGTTCGGCAAGTTGGTCGGCCGTGCGAATCGGGGTGTCGCGACGCTGGGCGACGATCTTGCGGGCGATGCGACGGCTTAGGCGTTCTTCTCCGAATTGGTAGATGATGTCGGCCAGGCTGCGCTCATCGAGTCGCTCGATCAGTTGCCAGGCGGCTTCGCCGCGTGAGCGATCGAAACGTAAATCGAGTGGGCCGGTACTTTGGAAGCTAAAGCCCCGCTGCTCATCGTCGAGCTGATCGCTGGAGAGCCCGATGTCGAGCAGGATGCCATCGACTTGGTCGACATCAAACGAGCGGAGCATCTCTGGGATCTTGGCGTAGCTGCCAATTGCCAAATCGACGGGCAACGACTCCACCACGTCTTGGCTGCGCTCGATGGCCTCGTCATCGAGATCCATTGCGAGAATGCGGCCATCGGGTTGAACCTGCTTCGCCAGTGCGGCCGTGTGACCACCGCCACCGAAGGTACCATCCACCAGGACTTTTCCAGGTGCCGGCGCGAGCCACTCCAGGACTTCGTCGAGCATGACTGGGATGTGGCAAGTCGGGTCCGGCACGCGATCATTCTCTTCGGTTCGCTCTCGTGAACAGCTCCAATTGTAGATCAATCAAGCGTCTTGCGGAGGAGCATGTCGAAAAATGAACCGACCGGTGGTATAGTTTGCTAAGTGCAAAACTTCGACACGAATGTCCCCGGGAGCCTGACATGACGGCCAGCAAACTTCAGCGGCGAGAGTTTCTGACAACGGCGAGCAAGAGCACGATGGGGATCGGCGCGGGGATCACGGTCCTGGCGAACAGCAAATCGGCCATTGCCGCTCCGGCAAACGATCGCATTTCGCTGGCGATGATCGGAGTGGGGGGCCGTGGGAATCATCTAGCGCAAGGCTTCCTTGATCGCGACGATTGCCAGATTACTTACGTCTGTGATGTCGACCGCAACGCAGGGCAGATGCGAGCTGCGGAGTACGCCAAGCGACAAGGTGGAATGCAGCCGAAGTATGTGCAGGACTTTCGCGAGATGCTTGAGGACCCCTCCGTCGACGCGGTCGTGAATGCCACCCCCGATCACTGGCACGCGACCGCGACCGTGTGGGCCTGCCAAGCTGGCAAGGACGTGTATGTCGAGAAGCCGCCAAGCATCACGCCGCACGAAGGGCAACAGATGATCGCGGCGGCACGCAAGCATGAGCGTATTGTCCAGGTGGGCACGCAGAATCGCAGTGCGCCGTACAACCAAGCCGCCAAGAAGTATATCGACGACGGCAAATTGGGACGCGTGCACCTGTGTCGGGTGTTCAACATGAAGTCCCAACCAAACTTTAAGTTGCCCGCCGACAGTGCCACCCCAGCGAATCTTGATTGGGAGATGTGGAATGGCCCTGCGCCGGTGCGGTCGTACAACCGCCAGCTACACAATCAAGGTTGGCACCATTTTTGGGATTACTCGGGCGGCGATCTGGCGAACGACGGTGTTCATCAACTCGATTTGGCGCGATGGCTGGTGGGCGTCGACGTGCCCAAATCGGTGCATTGCACAGGGGGTAGGTTCGCAGGGGAGGGCGATGCCGAGACTCCCGACACGCAGATCGCAACCTACGACTTCGAAGACTTGGTGATGACCTCGGAGCTGACACTGTTTACGCCCTACATGCTCAAGACCGACGCCGGCATTCGCAACAACGATATGTTTCCGTTCTGGCAACAAAACGCCACGCGAATCGAGATTTACGGCACCGAAGGCGTGATGTACGTCGGCCGTCACGGCGGTGGGTGGGAAGTCTATGCCCGTCCGCACGATCGCAAACCGGTGGTTAAGACGTCACGCTATGGTCGTTTTCCTGATCCCGAGCACAAGGAGAACTTCGTGCAATCGTTGCGGTCGCGGCAGCGGCCAAGTGCCGATATTGAGGACGGCCATCGCAGTGCGCTGCTGGTGCACTACGCCAATATCAGCTATCGCTTGCACGGCGAACGGTTGAAGATCAACGCCGACGAGACGTTCGCCGACAGTCCGGCGGCGACGGAACTCTTCTCGCGGCCAGCCCGCGAGCCTTGGAAGATTTCGCTTGAGGCGTGAGCTTGACGAGCATTACGCTTCCGCCGAATCTTTGGTACCGTTGAGCGGATGGAACCCTGGATTGAATATACGTTGCCGCCCGAGCTGGTTGCTCAGGAGCCGCTGAACAACCGCACCGATGCTCGTCTGATGATCGTCGATCGCCAGCGCGGCGAGCTGAACCATCATCATATTCGCGACTTGCCCCGACTGCTGCAGCCGGGGGATCGCATGGTGCTCAACGATACGAAAGTGATCCCGGCTCAACTTCGTGGCGAACGCGCCAAGACGGGCGGACGGTGGCAAGGGTTGTTCCTCGGGACGAACGACGCGGGCGATTGGTCGCTGGTGTGCAAGACGCGCGGTCGGTTGCAGCCGATGGAAAAGATCACCCTGCAAGATCGCGATGGCAAACCGGCCGTGACGCTTTGGCTGCTCGATCAGATTGGCGACGGCGAATGGCTAGCCCGTCCAGAATCGGAACTTCCAGCGCTGGAACTGCTAGACAAGCTTGGACGCGTGCCGCTGCCGCCGTATATTCGGGGCGGTCAGATGGTTGATAGTGATGTGCAGAACTATCAGACCGTGTTCGCCCGCACGCCGGGAGCGGTGGCCGCGCCAACAGCTGGATTACACTTTACCGAAGATTTATTGCGCGCGATGGAGCAATCGGGCGTGAATTTCTCGGCGGTGACACTCCACGTAGGGCGCGGGACATTCCGGCCCATCGACGTGGAGGATGTCGAAGAGCATCCGATGCATTCGGAATGGGGCGAATTAACCGATGTCGCGGCGCGAGAAATCAATTCCAGCCGAGAGGCGAATCAACGCGTGATCGCCGTGGGGACCACCGTCACGCGCGTGCTGGAAGCGGCGGCGGCCTCCTCAGAGGGCTCGACACTAGAAGCCTGGCGAGGTGAGACCGATCTGTTCATTCGCCCACCGTATCAATTCGGAGCTGTGGACGCGTTGCTAACGAACTTCCACTTCCCACGGACGACGCTATTGCTGCTGGTGCAAGCCTTAGGTGGGACCGAGCTAATTCGAACCGCCTACGAGGAAGCGATTCGCGAGGAGTACCGGTTCTACAGCTACGGCGACGCGATGCTGATCGTGTGATCGCACATGTAAACGCAGTAGCTTGGGCTCCCCCGATAAGGTAACCAGGGCAGCGGTCACCTCGCGCGAGAGCCCATGATTGTTTCGATCACTATTGCGTATTGATCGGCCACGGTTCCGGTGCACTTTATGAAAGTCCATCGGAACACAAGGTTGGCGTCTTCAGACTACCGGAACAGCGTATCCGTGCTCTGACTGAGGCATGCGGCAAACCGAAGTTGGCAACGCACGCTCGTCGCAAAGCGTTTCATGTGACGAACGGAAGCCAAAGACTTCTGTCCGTACCGCAGGGTATCAGTCGATCAAGTTACGAGCCGAATGCCGTGTTGATGGCACTTGCTGAATTGTCGAAGCTGGCGGCCGTTTCGTTAGCGAGTAGGTTGACCGCGCCGATGCAGCTGGCGACGAGTAAACCGAGGATGACCGCGTATTCCACAGCGGTTGGTCCGTCTTCCTCAACAGCCAAGCGATAGATAAATTCCTTCATGGCACCGTTCCATTCCGATAAGATTCCTTGGTGAGACGCTTGAGATCGGTCCTGCATTCACCTCAAGCATAGGTCGGAATTGGCACGTGCGAGATCTGATTTCTCGGACGGTCGGGAAATATTCTACTCCCGAACCCGAAGAAATCCGTTGATTACGGATGTAGCAGTTATACGCCTAGCGCGCGTAAAATTCTGCCGTACTCCGTGATGCGCAATAAAAAAACCCACGGACGGGCCGTGGGTCGAGTTGCTGTCTGTGGCGGGTGCTGCCGCTTATGCTTGGAACGAGCTTCCGCAGCCGCAGGTCTTGACTGCGGTGGGGTTGTTGAACGTGAAGCCACGCTTGTCGACGCCAGCGTGGAAATCAACCGTGGTGCCGTCCAGATACAGGGCACTCTTCTTGTCGACGACTACCGGAATGCCGTGCTGTTCGTATTTCGAGTCCGTGTTCGCGTCGTAGTTATTGTCGAACCCGAGGGAGTAGCTGAATCCGCTGCAGCCTCCGGCGGTGATACGAATTCGCAGGACGGTGCCCTCATCGAGCTTTTGGTCCTCAATAATCCGCTTGACTTCGCTGGCTGCTTTTTCGGTGACGACAACGCTCATAATCACATTCCTCGACTCTTGGAAATAAAATTGCGTGTTCTCGTGACGTACCGCGCCGGTGGCGAACGGTCGCCACTGGCTCTGTACACTTGTCTTGGCTAACTAGATTATAGCAAACAAACCGGTGGGAAAAGCCGAACTCTGCGATTACCGGTCGATTCTGCGGCGATTTTCTAGGAGAGATGCCGCAGGTTTTCGACCGTCCGGGCGACAATTTCGATCGCCTGATCGATTTCCTCGGTCGTATTGAATCTTCCTAGGCCAAACCGCAAGCTGCTGCGGGCCTCGTCTTCGGACATCCCCAAGGCCAGCAGGACGTGGCTCGGGCCCGGATCCGTCGATGCGCAGGTGGCCCCTGAACTGACCGCTAACTGCTTCATATTCAACAGCAAAGCCTCACCATCAACGTTGCCAAACGAGACGTTCAGGTTGCCTGGCAGGCGGACGACCTCAGCGAGCTTCGGCCCGCACAGTTGAAGATCGGAAAGCGATTCGTTGAGTCCGGCCCACAACTGATTACGGAGCGTGGCTTGCCGCTCGGATTCTGTGGGCAGCTCCGCGAGGCACAGCTCAAAGGCCTTCGCAAATCCAACGATGCCCGGAGTGTTGAGCGTCCCACTGCGACGGCCGGCCTCCTGGCCGCCACCAAGGATTTGCGCATCGAGCCGCGCCGTCGGATTGCGCCGTCGTACGAACAGCGCGCCAACGCCCTTCGGGCCGTACATCTTGTGCGCCGAAAAACTCATCAGGTCGAGGTTGAGCTGGTCGACGTCGACGGGGATCTTGCCGACTGCCTGCGTGGCGTCGCAATGCAACAACACGCCGTGTGCTCGGCACAACTCGCCAATTTCGGCAAGCGGTTGAATCACGCCGATTTCGTTGTTCGCCAGCATGACGCTTACCAACGCGGTGTCATCGCGAAGGGCATCGGCAACTTGTTGCGGATCGAGTCGTCCCGCGAATTCGCTTGGATGAGGTTCCACCGGCAGCAGCGAGACGTCGTAGTCGCGTTTGGACAGTTTCTGTAGGGGGCCGAGTACTGCGTGATGTTCCGTTTGGACGCTGACGAGGTGATTCCCTCGCCTGCGCGGCCGTTCCGCGACACCGCGGATCGCCAAGTTGTTGCTCTCGGTGGCGCCGCTGGTGAAGACGATTTCAGTTGGCTCAGCGTTGATCCCTTGGGCAATCGATTGCCGCGCCGCCTCGACCGCGTCGTTGGCCGTTTCGCCGACCTCATGGACGACACTGCCCGGATTGCCGTAACGCTCCGTAAAGTAGGGCAGCATAGCGTCGACGACGCGCGGATCGACGCGGGTGGTCGCATGATTGTCGAGGTAGATCATGGGAGGCGCTAGTTGCTAGGCGCTAGTTGTTAGGCGCTCGTTCGTGGAGGCTGGGCACTGCTTCCAGTCTCTACCGCTTAAGAGCGCGCGTCTAGCGTCTGCCTCAGCCAAATAGAGCCTTCACGACGATTTCCGACCAGCTTTCGAACTGGTCGAGCTCTTGGAGGAGCTCGTCGATCGGTTTGAAACCCGCATCGAGGATGTCATCTTCCCGCGGATGCACATTGGGGCTGTCGACCTCGTAAAGATGGACGACTCCCAGGTGCACCTGCCCGACGGGGGTTTCATCGTCGTTGATCAAGCCCACCAGCTGGTCAGTGAACCCGGCTTCGATGACGACTTCTTCGTCCAATTCGCGTTGCATGCCTTCGCGGTAGACTTCGTGAGCCGTGCCCGCCTGCGCATCGAGCGTCGAGATATGTCCGCCGACGCCGACACTGCGCTTGGCGTGCAACCGCTGCTCGCCTTGCCCGCCGCCACGCTTGTATTGAAACAGTCGCGCCGTGCCGTTCGAATCGACATAGCGGAAGAGCACGTAGGGGATCAGCTGCTTGAAGCTGGGGTCCTGTTCCATTTCGCCACGCGGGCGGTAGCTGAGGTTGTCGCTCTCCAGAATCGCGGGCAGGTACGTATCGATGTCTTTTGAAAATCCCTGAAAGTGCCCCAACGCATGAAACTCGCTCGTGGGAACGACGAGCACACGTTCCTCAGAAACCTCGGGTTTGGCAACGGTCGACATGGTGAATCCTTTCTTTTGCGGAGAATACCGCGCGATTATATCGCTTCGCCGTCGGGATCGCCACCGCTAGCGCTAGTCTGCTCGAATCAAGTTCGCACCGAGAGAAGCTAATCGCGTTTCCAGCGGGCCAGACCGATCATTGCTCCTGCCGTGAGTAATTGGAGGAGCGTTGCTGGCTCGGGTACTGGGCTGGAGCTGGCGGACAACGCGGCACTTGTCCCATAGTTGATTTGCCAATCGGCGAGATCGCCAACACCGGGGTCGCGTTGCCAAGCCAGGAAGTCACCGCCGTCGACGTTGCCGTCGCCGTCGAAATCGCCCGCGATTCCGGCTTGGACGGCCGACAAGATGATCGAGTCGTCGCCGTAGGAGATTTCGAAGTCGATACCCAGCGCGGCAAAGTACGAGTCGACGATCACCTCGTCGAAGGTGCCCGCCAAGTCGTCGCTCCAGGTGAGCACTTCGAATTCATCGCCGATAGCAGGCTCAAAACCGTTCCACGGACGAATGGCCAGATCGACGCCCTCGACGAGTTCGACGGCACCGAGGTCGACGATTTGGTCGTGGCTGTTGGAGCCGCTTCCCGGCGTCGTGCCCCCCAACTCCAGTTCGACGGTGCCTGCGAAGGCCTGGTTTTTTCCGGTGACTACGGCGGGACTAAGCCCTGGCGAATGGTTGCCGCTGTAGAGCACGTTTTCGGCGTAGCCGATGCCGGTAACGGTGAAACCGTTTTCGAATTCGATGCGCTCGCTCAACATGGTGCCATCACCAATAACGCTGCCCATGTTACGGAAGTTGCCAGCGATGCCGCCGCGACCGATGACATTCTTGCCGTCTTCCAGCAGGAAATCGTCCGGCAAACCGGCGTTGTACCCCGTGAGGTCAGGCGTTGCCGTGCCGGCGACCAACCGGCCGCCGTCGCTGCCGGTCCCCAAAGTCGTCAGCGATCCGAGAACCGCCTCGTTGGCATCATTGATGGTGACGGTATGTACTCCAGTCTGGAGGAACCCGTCGCTGAAGAAACCTGCGACTGAAGTGGGGTCGCCTAATGTAAGGTTTCCAGCGGCCGTGATGGTCGAACCAAAGTCGGCGGCGAGGGGAGCAGTGACTACGCCCGTACCCGACAATTGGGTTGCTCCACCTACATAAAGACCATTAGTGGCCGTGATCGAACCACCAGCAATCGACGTCGCGGGGCCGAGACTAGCGATGCCACTTGAGAGCACTGTGTAGTTGTCAGTGCCGACGTCCAGTGGAGCGCTTCGAAGAACGGTTCCCGTGGGTGAGCCAATGCTGCTCGCGACGACCGAATTAACCAGCAGGCCATAACCCGAGACATTGCCCGAAACGTTGAGACTGCCTCCTTCGCTGTGAAGCACTCCATCAACTAATTGGACGTTCGCATTGATTGTTCCATTGCCACGAATGGTGTCTTGGTCAGCAAGTCGCAGGCCGTTGTTCGATTCAAGTGAACCGCCGTCGATTGTGGTCAGCGGGCCCAGATTGGCTTGTGCCTGTGAGTAGACAACCGCCGAGGCATTACCCACGTCGAGCAAGCCGTTGTAGTCGACCGTCCCCGTTGGCGTGGAAATGAGCAGACCGTCTGGAGCGTTTGATCCACTTACGGAGCCGACCACGATTCCATATCCAAAAATGACGTCGGAATCGTCAATCTGAATGCCATTGTTGGCTGCAAGTACACCTCCCTGCACGGACGTGACTGGTCCTAGTTCCGCTGCATTCGCATCTAGCAGCCGCAGCATGCTGTCGGCTTGAACCTGTGAAGTCCCCGTGTACGCAAAGCCAGCAACGCTGGCCGCATTGCCAATGGTGAGGGCACCGCCCTGTGCAGTGATGCTGGACCCGCCCATCGTTGTCGCGTTGACGGTGCCAAAGCCACTCAAATCTCCACCAGCAAGCTCGAAGGTTTGAGCATTGATGGTGCCACCATCCATTTCGACATCCCCTTGTGCCCACACTTTAACAAGATTATCTGCGCTCACAGTTGCACCGTCTCCAACCGACAGTAGGGCTGGTCCACGCGGACTAGAGCTTTGCCCACCGATGTAGATCGACGTGTTTGTCGAGAGCGACGAACTTTCTCCCTCGACCAGAATTTCACCGTAGTAGCTTGTATTTACATCGTTCAAATAGATATCACCTTGACTGTGAGTCGTTCCTCCCGAGTTGATGTCCAGAGAGGCTGTGCCTGTACTAATCTGATCCCTGACGATAAGTCTCGGCACGGTTAGATTCTTACCGGCTCCGACGTCGACGTTGTTTCCTAAGGGGCCATCAGTAATGCCCGTGCCAACATAGAATATACTCGTCCCGGTAATATCCAAATCTCCTGCGATCCAATTGATCTGGCCGTTGGAGTTGGTCAGTCGATTCGCCCGCAAGGTGCCGCCGACCAGATTCAGTGTCCCGTTGGAGAAGACGGACGTGGTTGACCCGCTCTCCATGGTCGCGCCGGGTCCGATCGTTACGTTGGCAACTCCCGAAGCGCCGATCCGCACCTCGCCAGAGTTGAGCCACTGCGAGCCTGCGCCAGAGACGGTAACGTCGCTGGTGAACGCGAAGGAGACGTTGCTCAAGTATGCGTTGTTATTGGATACTGTGGCACCGCCTGAAACAACCATTTCAGCGGTCCCAAGCCCACTCCCAGAAGTGTTTAAACCACCAACATAGAGGTCATTGCTCATCGTCCAAGAAGAACCAGCTCCGCTAATGGTCGCTGTTGCCTGGTTGCCACGGAAAAAGCTGAGATAGCCGAACGAGCTAATCACGGCTGCCCCATTGGAGATGCTCAGGGTTCCTTCACCACCGCCGGTATTAATACCCCCGCCAACTATTAGTGTGCCTCCAATGCCGACCGACGAACCTGCACCGTCCACACTTAGTGTGCCATCATCGGACAACCCACCTAGGTAGATGTGGTTAGTGGTTGTCAGCGAGCCACCGCCAGATACGTTGACCGTGCCCTCAGAAACGTTGTCGCCGACCTCCAATCTGCCGACACTCAAGCTCTTGGTTCCATCGATATCCAAAGTGTCGCCAAACGGTAGCATTGAATCGGCGATGCGAATCGTACTATTGCGAATTTCTAGGTCCCCAGAGTTCCACACTAGAGTGCCGCTGCCTCCCACCTGATTTAGAGCGGCTGTGCTGAAGTCACCTCCGTCCAAGGTCAGTGTCGCGCCAGGCTGGAGCGTCGTCGTGCCGGACACGTAGAGCGAGTCGTCGCCACTGAGTGTGACCGTAGAACCTAGTAGCTCGCCCGAGTCGAGCGTTAGATTACTGTTGTTGAGTCTCAACCCACCGCTAGTGTAGACAAACGTCCCGTTGTTGGTGATGGAATCTGTTTCCAAACTGCCGCCGTTGATCGTAAGTGAGCTTCCTGGATCAATCGTAGTGACATCCGAAACGATCACACTCTGATCGTTGACAAGTGATACGGCACTGCCGAGCAGGCCGCCGACGCCGACCGTCAGACCGCTGTTCGTCAATTCGATCGAGCCGGTGTCAAAATTCAGCGTGCCAGAATTGTTAACGGTCTGGGCAAGAATCCCTCCACCGGAAAGTGTCAGCGACGCACCTGCGTCGATGTTGACCGCGGTCACTCCATCAATGATCTGTCCATCAGTGAGCGTGGGAGTCGCGCCAAAGGGGCCAGTCGCACCAATGGTCACATTGTCTATCCGCATAACACCTGCAAGCCAGTTGAAGGTTCCGGCGGCATCATCAAAGTTCGTCGTGCTAATGGTTCCACCATCAAGATCGAGGGTGCCGGGGCCCCAAAGTTTGAGGTTAGTCGCCAATAGCGTTGAGCCACTCTGTACGCGTACTGTTCCCATGTTGCCTGCAGCGGAGGAACTGCCACCCACATAGAGATTCGAAAGGCTTTCAGTAGCGCCATTGACCAACTCCAACTCGACGTGGTCGGTAACGCCATTGCCCTGAAGTTCTAAATCGGAGGGCTGGAGCCCTAGAGTGCCGCCATCGATCGTGACTGTACCATCTCGGAAATCAAATTGGCCGGAAGACTCGAAACTGAGCGTTCCCGCAGAAAAACTACCTCCGTCAACAACCAGAGTGGCTGCACCAGAGGTGGAATTACCGAAGCTGGCTGTTCCGCTAACTTCGATGGACCCTCCGTCACCAACGGTCACCGTACTCGTTCCGGGCGAAGAACCAGCACGGACGCTGAGTGTAGAAGTCGTGAAGGTGGCATTGAACCCACCGCTTTGTCCGTGGACATGGATATCGGTCGCAAAGGCACTGCTACCTAAGGTCGTGAAGCTGGTGCTTTCTACGAACGCACCGTTCTCCACTTCTAGGAGTCCTGAGCCGGCGATTCCAACAGCCAACTGATCTACCGAGAGCGTCGAACGATCACTGCCGCTGACGCCGGAGGCCAGCACCATCCCCGATGCGCTCGAGGAACTCCCTAGAAAAAGTCGACCCGGAGAGTTGAATTGCCCTCCCGAGGTAACTTCCAGAGTGCCGTCACCACTCAGGCCGACATAGCTAATATCGGAGGACAACCCAGTCTGCCAACTCGAATTTGGACCGTCGATGCTCAGTTTTGCGGTACTGCCGCTACCATTTGCAATGTAGGTATATCTGTAGACGTCCACCTGTCCATTGTTAAGGGTAAGTTCAGCGTTTTCGCCGCTCGAGTTCCCGAACTCCGCTCGATTGCCGATGAAGTAGTCGAACGACCCCGTGTCGAGAATCACCTTGTCGTCAAGAATGGTTAACAAGTCGCTAATGCCATTTGCTGCAAAAGTAACTGTGTAGGGCGAGGCATTGGAGAGCCCAAAGATCGCATTGTCGGCACTAGTTGGCGGAGCTACCGGCATCGCGCCGACATCTTCCCAATTAGCGCCTAAATAGTCGCCGCCGGCAGCGTTGTTCCAGTACTTATCAACTGCCATTACGCGGCTCGATGCGAAACTCAAGATGATTAACATTGCCAGCAGCGCGAATCGAGCAGTATACATGTTGACCCTAAAAGTTGCTCAAGAATGAAGAGGTTTATTGCGTCGCAGAACTGCGATGGTCGAAAGCATCAACCATACAACAGCGGCTTGCGCTTCGGGTATCGCTATTGCGCGTAAGGTGAGGTTCCCGGCACCTCCGGCACCCGTGATGATTTGGACAAAAGAGATGTAATTGCTGGTAAACTCAGGGTCGACGATCATGTCGCTGAAGCTGCCGTCGAGGCCGTCGGTCCAGGTCAGGATGGTGAACTCGTCTCCCGGACTGGGGACGTAGCTCTCGAAGGACAAAACTGACAGCACCGAAGTGCCCGCGTCGAGCGTGATGGTGCCGTCGTCGTTGATCTGGTCGTGCCGTCCGCTGCCGAAGCCGGGTGTGGTGCCCCCGAGTTCGATTTCCACCGTGCCGGCGTACGCTTGGTTCTTGCCCGTAGTGATGCCTGGACTATTACCTGGTGCGAAAACTCCAAGGCTCAGTGTGTTTTCAAAGTATCCGCTGCCCGTAACGAGGGTCTGTGGACCAAACACAAACCGATCGGCACCGGCACTGCGGATCACGCCATGGTTTTCGACGCGAGGCGCGGTTACCTCAGATCCGATCAGCAGCTGGTCTTCGTCCACTACGATATTGGCGTGCGTTTGGCCAGGACAGCTTGAGAACAATAGAGCCGTGATCAGAAGCAGGAATCGCCGCATGTCGGAGATCGTCTCCGCAAGGATGAAGGTAGCGGATCATCGAACACCACATGGACGAGGAACCAGCATGGGCCAAGTTCGAGTGAGGTGTCCAGTCAGCTTAAAGCTGCTGTTTGACGCCGAGTATAGATGTGGAGCTTTGCGAAAGCAAGTAAAATGCCTGGTCGAATCAAATTGATAGATCAATCCACAATCCGCAGCTTCAGCTCGTCTGAGTTGGCCTTCAGCTCCGGCGCGTACATCGCCGAGACGCGCGTCGGCAGTGCGCTGAACTTACCGGGGATCTCGGCGCGAAGGCGGTACGACACGCTGTGCTTGCCACGCGCAAGCCGGCTCAGGAACAGACTGACGCGGTCGTCGCGCAGTTCCGTGTAGGCGTTCAGTCCGTTGTTGCCGTAGCCGCTGCGGATTTCCACAGGCTCGAACCCGGCGGCCTTCATGTCTTCCAGCAAGATGTATTCGTAATCGTTCTTGCTGTAGACGGTCAGCTCGACCTCGACGAGATCGCCGCTGGTGAGTTCTGCCAGATTGACCAGCGGTTGACGCTCGTAGCGGTCGACGCGTTGATCCACGACCTGTCCGCGCCCACCGGCGACGGCCGTGTTCTGATCGGCTTCAATCAGCTTGTAGTACTTGCGCTCGACTTTGAGTTCTAGTCCCGCGGCGCTGATGTCGCCGTCCAGCGTAAAGTTCGTGAGGTAGCCGTTGAAGTAAATGGGCGAGGTACCGCGCTTGCGAATCTCGACGGTGTGCCGTCCCGACGATAGTTCATCGCCGGTCAGTACCAGCTTGTTGTCGAACGTGAATAGGTTGTCAGGTGTAATGCTGATTTCCTTGAGCAGCTTGCCATCCACGCGTAGTTCGACGGTCACCTCAGGCGTGTCTTCGCCACTTGCCGCCAGATAGTCGGCAAACGCCTCGACAACTAGCGCCGTATCGCGGGTGCTGTTCCAGTAGGTCGCATGTTTGCGATTGTTCAACAGGTACTTCACCAGCTGCGGGGCGACTTCACTTTCAGGTTGGGTTGCCGCGAGGAGCTTCAAGTAGTAGGCATGCGCCTCGTACTCGCTGCCGTACCAATGCCACCAGCTACTAGTCGGTAGCTCTAGCCAGGCAGTTTGATTTTCCTCGTCGAGGCGGACGTACTGACCGAGGTTGCGCATGACCATCGCAAGCTTCTCTTCGTCGCCTTGCTTGTGCAGCGCCAGACCGAAGGTCGCCAAGCTATAGACGGCCAGCTTGGTGCGGTCGCGGTACAGATAATCACGCATCGCACCATCGCCTTTCCCCGCCTCGGCCAGGACCATGTAGACCAGCGCGTCCAAGTTGTCGGCAAATTGCTTCCGCCGCAGGCGGTTTTCTCCGTCATCTTCCTGGTCCCAATTGTCGAGCAAACGGAGCTGGCCAGACTGATAGTTTTCTAGCCAGCTGATCCCATGTTCCATGACGCTGGGAACAATCGCGACGTCGTTGTCGCGGGCGACGATCAGACCATGCATCACGACGGCGGTGGTGTGCGCTGCACTGCGTTCGCCCCAGCCACTAAACCATCCCCAGCCGCCGTCGGAAAGCTGCATCTCAGTGAGTCGGTTAACGCCCGCCTTCACGACCTGGTCGAGTTCCGCTTCATCGAAGACCGGATTGGTGTCGAATCGCTTCCAGTCTTGGCTGCGCTTGACGTCGTCGCCGATTTCCTGGGAATTCAGATTAGTGCGCTTTTCCTGGATTGACGCGAGGTCGACGCCCATCTTGCGGAGCGTCTGCTGTGTGATGACTGCGGGCAAGAAGCGATTGAGCGTCTGTTCGGTGCAACCATAGGGATAATCGATCAGGTAGGGCAGGGCGTCGACCATCGCGCCGGCGAGCGTCGGGGTGTAGCGAACTTCCAGGCGCGTCTGCTCGGGTCGACGCTCAGCAGGTACTTCGATTTCAAACTGCCCTTCGGTTGCGTCACGTTTGATCACGCCGGTGTACGACTCGGTCTTGAGCATGCCATGCACGTAGACCGGGAAGCTCATTTGCATCGCGTCCGATTCTTCGTCGGTCAGCGCGCTCATGCGGATCGTGGCAGTACCCTCGCGCGCAACCCGTACTCGCCAATCAACGCGCGCTTCGCCACCCGCTGCGATCTCGACAACTCGTTCGAGTTGATCGGGACCGACGAGCGTGTCGCCCTCCAGATTCAGCTGGACCCGAACTTGCTTGCTCTCGGCCAGATAGTTGTGCACGTTCGCCGACAGCACAACTTCGTCGGTTTCCAGGAAGAATCGCGGCGCTTGCAAGCGGACGATGAGATTCTTGCGCGTGACGACTTCGGCCGTGCCTTCGCCCACACGCGTGCCATGACCCATGCCCCACACCCGGACTTTCCAGGTCGTGAGATTCTCCGGCATGTCGAGTTCCACTTCGGCGATGCCCTCGGCGTTCGTCTCAATCGCACCGATCCAAAGGGCGGTGTCGGCGAAGTTCTCGCGCACTGTGGGCTGCACCAATTCGTCCGTTGGCGGTGCCGCCTCATCCTGGTCGGCAACTAATAAATCGACAGCCGCCTCAGCTTCAAGCATTCCTTCGGAAACTTGTGCCGCAGCCATCGGTGCTGGAGCGTCTTTTGTGAGGGCACGTGCTCCTCGGGCGGCACCGCCAATTCCCCCACCTGTAATGCTCGAAAACACAGGAACCAGCTCCTGGCCGAACACACCGAGGTTTTGCATTGTGAGTGCATTGCGGGCGACGAGCGTGGCACTACGCCTCTCAAGATTCGTCACGTTTTGCGGACGGTGATTGCGTCGCCACTTCCAGAAGAACTCGCGGATGTCCGCGACATTGCTGCCGCCGCTGATATACTCGACCGCTTTATCGTAAATGGACAGTGCCAGCGATCCGACATAGGGCTCGCCGTTTTCGTCCGTAAGTTTCAGGAGCACTTTGGCGGATTGTCCGGGGAGGTAGGCTTCCGCCGATGGTGCAACCTCGACATTCAGGATTCGCTTCGCGGGTGGGACGAAGATCTCACGCGTCACGACATGCGATTTGCCACCGTGCACCGTGACGGCCTCGACGAAGAAGTTGGGCATGTCACCGGTTGTCACGTCGAGTTCGACGATCGTGCTTTTGCCCTTTAGACGCACCAGTTGCGGTTCGGGGTACACGCCATCGGAAGGGCGCACAAACAGGAGCACTGCAGCGCCAACGCGATTGGTGTTGATCTGCAGAGCGACCTTCTCTCCGTCCTGGTACTCACGTCGATCGGGCACAAGCTCAAGATCGTTGAAGCGGAACTCCGCGCCGTCGAATCTGGTGCCCGCAATTGTGAGCATCTGGCCGACTTCGCTGGTGTGGCCCGCCTCGTCGGTCAACTCATACGACAAGCGATATTGTCCTGGCTCGGAGGCTTTGATTTGCATCTCCGCCTGACCGCGCGAGTCCGATGCCCCCTCGGCTATATCGAGGGCCCAGGCAGCGACTTCGGTTTCCACCGGCTGTGCGTCTTCGTACTGGACTTTCAGCAGCCGTAACTTCCCTGTGCCAGCAACCGGCTTGCCATCGAGCGTGCGTGCGGCAGCGCCGATCGCGATTGTGTCGCCGGCGCGGTAGTAGCCCCGATCGAGCCACATGTGCACCTTGAACGGCTCCCGCGCGACCAGCACCCGTCCGTTGCCGACGATGGTGCGTCGCGACTCGTCGACAACTTCGGCCTGAATCTGATAACTGTGGTCGTGATCGGGATGGAATTGTTTGGCGACGGCCGTATCGATCTCGACTTCGATCGTGCCGTCCTCGTCGAGCGCAACTTCCTGCTCCGCGACAACCTCCGGTGGTGTCGGCGCGCGCCAGAACCACCACGGCGATGGTCCCCAGCATCCCCAGCGGGACCAGCCCGGATACCATGTGTACTCTTGGGCGTACCACCAATATCCGGGGCCGTAGAGCCAGTCCCAGGGCATGGGTGGATACCACTGTTGGTCGTAGTTCGTCCGTAGGATCTTGTATCTGACTTTGCCGCTGGTGACCGGCGAACCGAAGTAGTACTTGGCGGAGATCTTGGCGGTGATCTTTTCGCCGAGTTGCACAGGCTTCTCGGGGGCATCGATCGTGACTTCGAACTCGGGCTTCTTGTATTCCTCCACCCGGAACGTGCCGCCGCCGTGATTCACCACGTGAACGCGATACTGACCCAGTGTCGAGCCGGTCGGTATTTCCCATTCTCCCTCCAGCCCGCCGTAGGCATCGGAGACCAACTGGGTGGTGAAGACTTTTTCGTTCTTCGGATCATGAATTTCGACCTTGAAAGACTGGGTCGCATATTGTGACTCGTCTTTAAGATCGTATTGGGCGTGCCGCACCCAAAACTTGAACTGCACTTTTTGGTTGGGTCGGTAGACAGGGCGATCAGTGATGGTGAAGACCTTTACCTGACGATACTGCTGCTCTCGATACTCGCCGGACCAGATGCCTTGAAAACCGAGAAAGGCGAACCGACCTTGTTGGTTGGTCGCGATGGCTAGCCACTGCAGGCGTCGGGAGTCGTCGTCGACGTCCAGTTCGACGAAGCCGTTGTCGTCGGACAGTTCCGCAAAGTTCTTGGTTTGAAAGCGGTATTTGTTGCCGTCGAGTTGCTGGCGCCCGTAGCCGAAGAATTCCACGTTGCATTGCGGGATCGGCTTGCCGGTGACCGCATCGGCGACGTAGTAGAGTGCTTTGTTGCTGAGCGGCTTCTTGACGATCGCCGTGTCGTTGAGCCACATGACGATACTTGTCGAGTTGCCGTCCGCCATTTTCGAGGTCAGCAGGTACGCGCCAGGCTCTTGCAGCGGTGTGGTGACCGTGATCCGCTTGTCGAAGTGGTTTTCGCGTGGCTGCAAGTCGAGACTCCATCGCGCCACTTCTTCGCCCAAGTATTTGTCCTCACCTTCCGTCACCAGGCGATGACCGACGTTCTCGATTTGCAGCTGTTTCCAATCGAGTTGCCGTGGATTGGATTTCAGATAGGCCTTTACGTCTGCCAACAGCTTTGGCACTGCTATCCGACGAGCGGTGAACTCAACGCGTTTGCCGTTGCGGAAGCGAAAGTCTACGGTCGCTCCCTGTCCGGCGGGCTGAGTCATTGATGATTCAAAGCGGCCCCAGTTTCCCGTGATTTGATCGAACTGCTTCTGTGCGTGTTGTGTGCGGCGATTCTTGGCAATTGCTTGCTGCCATAACTCAGCAGCGCGCGGGTACAGCTTGCGGTTTTCGTAGATGCTGGCGAGGTTTTCGATTGCCTCATCCCACTGGGGCGTCGTATCCTCCGTACTAGCAGCTACGATGCGTTGGAGAACTTTGACATGGTTGTGTTCCTCCGGCAGATCGAAGCGTTTGATGCCGGTGGCGAGGCGGGCGATTGTTTCGTGATCGCCGAGCGTTTGCAGCGCGAACGTGCCCGTTTCTTGCGACGTCTCTGTTTCTGCCTGACGGCCGAACCACCATCGGTATTCAGCCAGCGTCTGCACGCCAAATTGTGATTGCAGGAATTCGGCGCGTCGCTTCAGCATTTCGGCTTCGCGTTGTGGATTCAGCCGAACAACCTCCGCCAGCAGCCAGCGCCAACGCTGGCCATCGTTAGCGGCAGTTTCCCAATCGCTGGGCAAATCGTAAAGGACGGGATTCCCTTCTGCGTCGACGGGAGCGCCTTGGGCTTGTCCGCCTCTGCCTTGCCAACCTTCTTCGTACTCCGGAAGTTCGGTCAAATCAGTTGCAACCTGCAGCCGCCACGACTGGCGGTAGTTGCGATCGTGCATGACCGCTTCGCTCATCTGTTCGGCCAGTTTGGCAACTCTGGCGTTTCCCGATCCGACAGCGTCTTGTCCGAGAGTTTGCTTTGCAAGTTGCAGTGCCTGCCAAAAAAGCTGCAGCGCCTGCGCGCGGTCGCGTTCCGCGGAGTTCATCACCTTGCCGCCGCCGCGATGGTTGCCGCGGCGAAATTCCCCATCGATCTGATAGCCGTAGTCGGGCAGTTGCAAGTATTGCTGCGCAAGCGCCGACAGCACCCGCCAGTTGTCTGCATGCTTCGCTGCTGTGCGCGTGAGGAACTCGTCCGACTTGCTTACTTCGTCAAGCTTTTGATAGCTGGAACAGATGCGACCGATGGCCAGCACTCTCGCATCGTCGTCAGAATCGCCATCGTCCAGCACGCGCGAGAACGCGGCTAGTGCCTCGCGATAGTTGCCGTCTTGGAATAGTTGTGTGGCCATGCGCTCGGGCCTTAGCTCTTGAGCAGATTGCGACTCAGTGGGCCAAGTGGCCAAGCTGCTGAGAATCCCCATACCTAGTAGCCATTTCGCCCATAATCGCATCATTGTTGCCTCACGAAGTTCTAAACTGGCAGTTCGTTGGCCAGTGCCTCTTCTCTAGCCATGTTCTACGCGAGCGGGACGCCTGGGGTCCACCCTAGTGCCCCGCAGGCAGCCCTGCTTGAAGCATGAGACGTGACAAGTGTGCCGAAAGTTCCCCAGACTCAGCGATGTCGCGTTTTCGCAACATGTTGGGCCACGACGACGCAGGTTTCCGCCGTATCGTCGCTACGACCCACTGGAGACGGTTTCGCGAACGATTTTTCCCTTGCGGAAATCGCCGCTTTCTGACCAACGAAGACGTAGAGTTGCTTGCAGATTTTCGCCTTCGCAACGTCTACGAACTCCTGGTGACTGGTGTGACCGATTCTCCCGATTCTCTCGATTACCAAGTCCGCCCGCACCGTTCGCTGGTGGACGTCGCTTACCGGCTGCTCGACGTGGCGGCCATCTTCGCCTCCACGTTGTTTGCCACGCGGTACACCGACAACGAACATCTGGAGAACTTGCTCGTCGTCGGCTCGACGACACTGCTGGTGCATTTGGTCGCTATCGAAGTGAGCGGACTGTACCGCAACTGGCGCGGTTCTCGCCTGTCGATGGAGTTATGGTGCGTGCTGCTCAACTGGATTTACACCGCACCGGCGGTGCTAGGCATCGGCCTACTGACCCGCTTCAACGGCGAATTCAGCTATCAGACGAAAATCGTCTGGTTGCTCGCCACGCCGCTGGTGATGGGCAGCGGTCGCGTCGTGTTGCGCATGATTCTGAAGTACTTACGTCGTCGTGGCTTCAACACCCGCAAGTTCGCCATCTGCGGTGTGAATCAATTGGGTCTGCAACTGGCCAACAACATTCAATCATCGCCAGAACTCGGTTTGGAACTCGCGGGCTTCTTCGACGATCGACCGTCCACGCGTAACAAGGACATCGACGAAGAAAAGTGTCCACGCGCGGGCACGCTGAACAAGTTGGTCGGGCTTGCCAAACGCGGTGAGATCGACATGGTGTTCATCACATTTCCGATGCGTGCCGAAAAACGGATCAAGGACTACCTCGACAAATTAGGCGACACCACTGCGTCGGTCTACATTGTGCCCGATTTCTTTGTATTTCAAATGCTGCACGCACGCTGGAATCAGATCAACGGCTTGCCGATCGTCAGCGTATTTGAAACGCCGATCACTGGGATCGACGGCGTGCTGAAGCGGGGCTTCGATCTAATAGTTGCCTCGCTCACACTTGTCTTGCTGGCATTGCCGATGATGGTGATCGCAATCTTGATCAAGCGATCGTCACCCGGGCCGGTGTTCTTTCGTCAGAAACGTTATGGACTACAAGGTGAGGAGATCGGTGTGTGGAAGTTTCGTTCCATGCGCGTGACCTCCGCAGGTGCTGCCGGTGACAACGGCGCCGTCGTCAAGCAGGCGACCAAAGATGACGACCGCATTACGCCGATCGGCCGAATTCTGCGCCGCACATCGCTGGACGAGTTGCCACAGCTGTTTAACGTGCTCGATGGAAGTATGTCGCTCGTGGGACCGCGCCCTCACGCGACCGCCCACAACGAAGAGTACCGCAGTCTGATCGACGGTTACATGCTGCGGCATAAAGTGAAGCCAGGCATCACCGGTCTTGCGCAGGTGAACGGCTGGCGCGGCGAGACCGAGACGCTCGAAAAGATGGAAAAACGCGTCGAATTCGATCACCGCTATATCCGCGAGTGGACGCTGTGGATGGATATCAAAATTCTCTTTCAGACGGCATTCGTGGTTTTGAAGCAAGAGAATGCGTATTGAGCAGGCTCTGGGCCATGAGCCGTGGGCTATGAGTCATTTCCACTTAGACGCGGCGTAGCCCACAACCGCGATCCAATGGATCGCCGGCGCACACAAACGTGATAGCCTGACGCTCTGCACTGCGGTATACTGACGCCAACGTATTCGTGTACCAGCGGTGAATTCTGGAGAGTGTCGATGCTTACCAAGTGGTCCTTGGCTGCTGTTTGTTGTTTGTTGGTATGTGGGCGGTTGCATGCGGATGTCGAATGGCATCAGTTCCGAGGTCCTAGTGGTCAAGGCATCTCTGACGCGGTTGGACTGCCGTTGCATTGGGATGAAGCGACCAACGTCGTCTGGAAGACTCCGATCGTCGGCGAGGGCTGGTCGTCGCCGGTGTACGCGAATGGTGATGTGTGGGTCACGTCGGCGACCATCGTTGCGGCCAGCGAAGAAGTGCGGCAAGCGAAGATTGCCGGTACGATGACCGGCAAGAGACTCGACGTTGCGCAGACGATTACGCTCTGGGCCGTGCAGCTCGATCTCGAGACGGGCAAGCAAATTCGGCAAATCAAGCTCGCCGACGTCGAGGAGCCGCAACCGATTCACTCGCTCAATAGCTACGCCTCGCCCACACCGGTATTGGCCGACGGACGCTTGTATTGCCACTTCGGCGACTATGGCACGTTCTGTCTGGACGCTTCGACCGGAACGCCGCTGTGGCAGCAGCGGATCAATTTGGAACACGCGGTCGGTCCGGGAAGTTCTCCGCTGTTGTACGACGATCTGCTGATCCTTACGTGCGATGGTCTGCACACGCAGTTCGTCACGGCGCTGAATACCTCTGATGGCTCGATCGCCTGGCGCACGGATCGACCGCCGCTCCGGACCGACGAACCCGAATACCGCAAAGCATTTTGCACACCGCTGCTAATCAACGTGCATGGCGAGGACCAATTGATCATCCCAGGAGCCCAGTGGTTCATCGCCTACGAGCCACGCACCGGCAAAGAAATCTGGCGAGTTGATCACGGCGGCGGTTTTTCCAACGTGCCGCGTCCCGTCTACGACGGCCAGCGCGTCTACCTTTGCACGGGCTTCATGACCACCGAACTGTGGGCTGTGCGTGTTGACGGCCGCGGTGACGTGACCAAGTCGCACGTGGATTGGAAGATCAGCAAGCAAATGCCGACGATGCCTTCGCCGGTGGTGTTCGGCGAGCGGCTTTACACGATCAACGACGCGGGCATCGCCCAGTGTTTCAACGTTTCCGATGGCGAGGTATCCGATGGCGAGCGCGTCTGGACGAAACGCGTTGGCGGTAAGTACTCCGCGTCGCCGCTGATGGCGGAGCGCCGCATTTACTTGTGCAGCCACGACGGACGGACGACCGTGATCGCCGCTGGTGACGAGTATCAGCAGCTCGCTGAGAACCAACTCGATGGCCGATTGATGGCCTCACCCGTCGTGGTCGACGACGATCTTCTGCTGCGCACGGACACGCATCTGTACCGCATCGGCGAGTGATCAGAGATTTTTTGGATTTCTCCTCGGTTTTCTGGGAAGCTGGACGCTGGGCGGTGTTTTCTCTTCCGGAACCAGCAGCCAGGAGCACCCTGTGGAATCGCCGACGGGCTCTCGACAGATCGCCGAGCTACTCGACACGCATGGTGCTTCGCTCGAGCTTTACGCCGCCCAATGGACGGTCGCTCCGGCTGACTGTGTGCAAGAAGCCTTTATTCAGCTGGCCGTACAAATTGAGCAGCTGGGTGCGCTTCCCGCGAATCCAACTGCCTGGTTGTATCGTGTCGTTCGAAATCACGCATTAAACGCTGCCCGCGCCCAACGGCGTCGCGACCACTACGAGCGGATCGCGGCGCGTCTCGTCGAGGGCAAGCAGGGTCATCATCCTCATGGTGCCGACAATCTGCCACTGTTGGAGGCTCTCGACACGTTGCCACCCGACTTGCGTGAAATCGTTGTACTGCGAATCTGGAGCGAACTCACCTGGCAAGAACTTGCCGACGTTACTGAAACGTCTTCGAGCAGTGCTCAGCGGCGGTACGTCGCGGCATTGACAAGGCTACGACAGCAACTGGAATCCTCATGTCTGACCGAATCCCCCTAAATCCCGACCTGCTACTTTCGGACGACCTGGCCGCCATCGAAGCGCGTATGCATCTGCTCGCTCCCGGGGCAAGTCAATTGAACCGTGATGAATTGATGTATCAGGCTGGGTGGGCAGCCGCTCGCGCTCGCGTCGATGCCCCTCGACCGAGTCTACGACTTTGGCAAGCAGCGACTGGCGTGCTCGCGGCATCGTTGTTGATAGCGCTCACTCAGCTGGTGCCGGACGAATCAGCCGCCGTCAGTTCCGTGCCCATTGCAGAAGTGACTGCGAACACCGAGCCGCAGGTTTCGACAGATGAACCTAAAGGCCCGGTCAAAGTTGTTCCGTACTCGGCGTCCATCCGTTCGACGGCACCGTTGCTCGTGATGCGAGCCCGCGCTCTGAATCAGGATTTCAGTGAGTTGCCGATCCGTTCGGGTTCGAGTGTTAGTGCGGCTCCGACGCTGACGACCAACCAAACGCTAATTGACGAACTATTGCCGCGGACGGGCACTTCGGTCAACGCCTGGCAGAGTTTTCTTCGCTCGAACCTGGGAGAATCTTCATGATCCAGATGGTTTTCGGCCGTCGTGCGGCACTACCGTTCTTGGCAGTATTGTCGCTGGTTTCCCAGGCTCGTGCTGCAATCGAAGTCGTCGAAGACGCTGACGGTCAGCAGGGCCTGACCGTGCATCGCATGACGGTGACTCCCGCTGCTGAGCCCGTGCCTGCGCTAAAGCATCGGTTTCGTGTGCCCCTCCACCAGCTCAAGCCAGGGAACGCGGCGACGCACTATTTGCGTTCGCTAGGTGAGTCCAATGGGCCAGGGTATCTTTGGCGCAGGCTCAATGAGCAGCACGGTGACGAAATCTACGAGTGGTATGACTATGCGTTCCCTGTGAATGAGATTCCCATGAAGGAATTTCGTCAGGTTACCAGAGCGTTCGGCAACTACGTGGACAACTTCATTCGCGACGCGACTCAATGTCGCCGTTGTGACTGGGGACTGGAAGAAATGGACCTGCGCGGTCCTGAGACGATCGCCTATTTGCTGCCTGACGCTCAGGAATCACGTTCGACATCCCGCGGACTGGCCGCCCTCGCGCGATTCGCGACGATCGAGTCTCGCCACGAAGACGCACTCGACTATATCCGCATGAACTACCAAGTCGGACAAGATATCGCCAAACAACGTTTCCTGGTGTGTGCATTGATCGGCATGGCCGAAGTTGGCATGGCGAACAAGTCGGTGATTGAACTGATTGGTTCCCCGGATTCACCAAACCTGTATTGGGCACTTTCCGAGCTGCCACGTCCGATAATCGACATGCGAGAAGCGATGAATCTGGAAATGTCACTGGGCCTGCGAATGTTCCCGGTGCTCCTCGATGTCGAAGAACGAAACCATACACCTGAAGAGTGGTCGAGGCTATTTGTCGAGACGATTCAGAACTTGGACGAGAGTTTCGAGGTCCTTGGAATTGCCCGCATGCCCAAGCAAGACACGCTGACGCAACTCGGTGCGATGGGGCTGTCGTTGCTTGTCTATCCAGGTGCGAAACAGCGTTTGATCGATTCGGGAAAGTCACCTGAAGAAGTCGAAGCAATGGCTGTTGCTCAAGTCTTGCTGCTCGATGCGGCCAGAGAGTTTCAGAGAATCGCCGACGACTTCGAAAAATGGACCTTCGTGCCCTATCGCGACATGCGGCACCCCGACTTACGTTCGGCCCAAGTAACCGATGGGTTTGGTAAATTGTTGGCCCAGGTCCTGTTGCCTGCGGTAACTGCCGCGAGAACAGCTCAGATGCGTATGCAATGGCAAATCGATGCACTACGGACCATCGAAGCCGTGCGGATGCACGCCGCGGAGGTCGGTAGTTTCCCAAAAACGCTTGAACAAATCTACGTTGTGCCGGTGCCCAAGAACCCGATCACCGGCCAGCAGTACCAGTATCGTTTGGAAGATGAAACCGCCGTGCTGGAACTCCCGTTCAGCGACGGAATGCCCGGTGCCGCCTGGCGCTTTGAACTGAAACTGGCGACCAAGTAACCAAGTTGCCGTACCCGTTCGCATTAACCGCGGGCCGACGGCTCGCCGGAGCCACCATGAAATTCGTACTCACATCGTCTCTATTGCTTGTGACAAATGTCGCGTGGGCCCAAGACCACCAAGCCGCGCTCCAGGACTATCTCACCGACGATGTCGCAGCCGTCGCCTACCTGGATCTCTCTCAGATCGACACGCTTGCAGCCTTGCAGTGGGCGGAGAAGTTCGGGCTTGGCCCCTCAAAGGAGCAACGTGGACAGGCTACGCGGAGCTTGCTGCAGGTCCAGGGGCTACTCGACCAATATGCGGAGTATGGGGCGAGGTATGTCTACGCGTTGTTCCGCGTGTCGGACGTGATGCACAAAGGTCCAACGTGGGTGATGCCGATTGAATCTGAGGGAGATCCGCGCGCGGTGATGGGCTTAATTCTCAGCGGCCGTCCCGATCGCTTCGATGTTGAGCACGACATGCGGCCCGGTTTCTTGCCGGACCATTGCGAAGTGGTCGAAGGTGCCGTCTTGGGTGCGAACTCGCCCGAGCAGTTCGAAATGCTCAAGAACTCACGTCCGACCAGACCCCGCGATCTCGCGGCCGCGTGGAACAGCCTTGGATCCGGTCACTGCGGACTGGTTGTGTTCGGCGACAAGAATTCTCGTCGCGTGGTGCGCGAAGTCTTTCCCCGATTGCCGGTGCCACTGGACGTGATTGACGGGCGGTTCGTGGCCGATCGAATTGCTTGGTTCGGGGCGGTCGCGGAGTTGCCACCACAGCCGAGTTTTCAGTTCTTGGCGCAGACCGATGTAGCAGGGAGCGCCGTGCAATTACGCGATGCCTTGAGCACTGGTCTCGCAGTGCTCGAGAATATGCCGCTTGCTCGAAAGAGCCTAGGCGGTGAAGACCTCGCAGCGCTTACGGCCGCTCTGGAACCGGTGGTGGCCGACAACCAAGTCGTCGTTTCGATGAAAGACGTTTTCGCAGATAGCGACAGGATTGCGCGTATATTGGCACCGCCTATTCGAAAAACCCTCCAGGATACCCAGCAGCGCAGTCGCATGAACAAGTTCAAGCAAATTACCCTCGCGATGCTTAACTACGAGAGTGCAAACAAGTCCTACCCTGCGCGCTGCAGTGTTTCCGAGGATGGAAGGCCGCTGTTGAGTTGGCGTGTACATATTTTGCCCTATTTGGAGCAAAGCGAACTCTACGATCGATTCCACCTCGACGAACCGTGGGACAGCGAGCACAACAAGCAACTCATCCCGCTAATGCCCGAAGTCTACGCCGACCCCGATCCCGCTCTAGCGGACCGCAATGCTCAAGGGCGAACCACGTTCGTGGTACCAACCGGCCTAGGGACGGTGTTTGAAGGTATGGAAGGCACGCCGATCAAAGAAGTCACGGATGGGACAAGCAATACGATTTTGCTCATCGAGGTCAAGCCAAGCGCGGCACCCATTTGGACTCGTCCGCGCGATTGGACTCCCTCAGCAGTCCGCTACGAGATGCTCAAACGCCACGACCGCGATTGGATCACCGCAGGCTATTGCGACGGTAGCGTGCAAATCATGCCACTTTCGACACCGATAGAGAAACTGCGCGCGCTGATCACGCGTGCTGGTGGCGAAGTTATCGGGCGGCCTTGAGTAACCGACCAAGTGTCAAAAAATGACCAACGAAGGCCTGAACCTCCGTTGGTCATTTGGGATTACTCTTTGATCACTTGAAGTACGCCGGATTCTCCGGATCGAAGTCCAGGTCGGTGTAGCCGTTGTTGACCTTCAGATTGACGTAGGTGTACGACTCTTCCAGCTGTGGCGCTTCGCCTGGTGCCTTCGGCCAGATGTAGGCGTTATAGCGAACAGGAATCTGTAGTTCGTTGTCGATGAAGATCTGTGCGATGTTGAAGCGGAAGTTCGGGCGTGGCACGGGATGCACAACTTTCAACCAAGTGACGGAGCGTCCGTCCATCGTGCCTTGGCCGTGGGTGACATCGCACTCGCCAAATTTACTGTCTTGATCGGCAACGGTGATCAACTCCTTAGTCAATTCACGAATGCCCAGCTTCATGATCGGGTACTTCTGGCCCTTCATCGCCAGCGCGCCTTCCGGATCGAGTGTGAACTTACCGAGCTTGCCTCGGAATCCGCAATCGCGCGCGACGAGGTCTCCCTTTTGGCCGCCGGGCTTGTCATTGTAGATGCACTCGCGGCCCTTCTTGTCGCCGAGGAAGTACATGTACACGCCGAACGGTTGATGGCGAACTTTGATGAACGCCACTTCCTTGGGAGCAAGCTCGCCGTTGATCCGCTCTTGCTTCATCATCACCGCGTTGTAATCGCGGATGCGTGTATCGATTGTTTCCATCGACTTTTGAGCAACTCGCAGCGCGGGCATCAGCGGGTGTTCGCCTTGCAACTTGGTGAGGTCGAACGGCTGAGAGGACTTGGTTACAGCGATCCGCGAAGCCACCTGCGCCGGCTGATTCGCAGGCTGCTGGTGCTGAATGCGGACGATCGGTTCGACGAATTGGCCCGCTTGCTGCGCGCTGGCTGAGGAAACCCCGACGGCGGCGACAAGCAGTAAGGCGAAGTGGCCCACACCGATGGTGCGAGCTAATGAGGCGGATGGTATTAGTGAGTGACTGCGACGCATAATGACTCTTCTCCTGCGAGTGCCGAAGTGCTTGGGCCTGGGTACGGTAGGTTCCGAACTTGCTTCCTTGTGGGTGTCGCGAGTCGTCAGGTATTCGCTAGCAAATGAGCGCCAGCGACCTGGCGAATCACCACGGCCAACGATGATTGCTAGCACATGGGTGTGTTCAAATTGTTGGGGTGCAAATCGCGTTCCACCAAACCGACGAACTTGTCGTCAGACTGTGGTGCAGGCGATTCCCGCGGGTGCGGAGCGATCGCTGTGGATCAAGGGAGGTCGGCCTTAGGTAACTATCGCCGGTCACGATAGAAACAATTACAATCATCGCTGCAGCACGCCGTGATTACGTAACCGGAGTATCTTCCTACGGCTGTGCAGCTTTCGCAGTTCATACTAGCTCTCAGGTGAAAATCGGAAAAGAGGAGCTCAAGCTGATGGTCCAGTCGTCGCCCACGGTACTATCAATCGTCTCGGTGCCCTTCGAGGAGAACTCGCTGGTCGCGTATTTCGAAGGTCGAACAGACTGCCTCATCGTCGATCCGGGCATGGAGCCAAACAAGATCTTCGCGGCGGTGGACGACCGCGAACTGACCCCCTCGGCGATCCTGCTCACCCATGGACACGTTGATCACATTGCTGGCAACGGCGCGATGAAAGACCGCTGGCCCGACTGTCCGTTGATCATCGGCGCGGGCGACGCCGACAAGCTGACCGACCCGGTCGGCAATCTGTCCGCCGGCTTCGGTGTCGACCTGATCAGCCCCGAAGCGGACCAAACTGTGGTCGAAGGCGATCTGTTGGACCTGGCCGGGTTCAAGCTGCGCGTGGCCGAGACGCCGGGCCACTCCACCGGTCACGTGGTGTTCATTACCGAAGGAATCACTCCGGTGCAAGTCTTCGGCGGCGATGTGCTGTTCGCTGGCAGCATCGGCCGCACCGACTTCCCCGGCTGCTCTTTCGAAGTGTTGAAGAAATCCATCGACGAGAAACTCTTCACGCTGCCCGACGACACCATCGTCCTCCCCGGCCACGGCCCGCCCACGACGGTGGGGCGAGAGAAGGCGAGTAATCCGTTTGTCGGGGTGGGAAGGTAGGTGTTAAGACCCTTCGTCGCTCGCGGCACACTGCGGACAGTCGTCAGCGAGATGCCAGACGTTGACCTCTCGAACACCGACAATTGGCTACAATTCCGAGTGTTACTAGCAGCAGCGCGAAGCTAGTCGGTTCGGGTAGGTGTAGACGCTGCAGATGATTTGGAGTCAGCACTAGACAACGGTGATGCCATGCTCGCTTCAGTCGTTAACTTGAACCTCGGACGTAGGAACGGCCGAAACAACCGCGGACGACTAAAGGTAGCAATTCAGCTATTTGAACCAAATGATCGGAAAGACTTCAAATACCCATGGACTGGATTTTAGATAGAGAGCTGGGAGTTGACACTATGAGGCGTATTCTCGGTATCGACGAGGGGCGAATTGGAAAGCTATCTACTACGGAAAGGTATGCAAAGCGGTACAAGGGACCTAATAACTACCCTGCTTCCGTAAACCAGACCGGAATTCGACTAACTGACATTAAGATGTGCATTTACGTAGCACTATTTAAGCACCTAGGTTTCGACGTAAGCCACTTAGGATCAGTAGTTAAATACTTGAACGAAGGAACAGAGATTGCGGTTGACTATTTCTTTGGAAGCTATCTGCAAGATCAACTTTGGGCTAGAAATCAGGAAAGAGCACCTGGCAATGTTGGGCTTTCATGGTTTGAAGCTTACCGGAATGGATTGTTCTTATCGCTAATCACACTGAATTGTGAGGCTGAAAAGAAGCTTATCCAGTGGATCGAGCCCTGGTTGCCGTTCGACGAGAGTTCCTATTTGGTGACCGAGTACGAGAATCACTACCACAAGCTACTAGCCGAGTACCTTAAGTTTCGAAAGCTCAAGACCCAAAACTTGATCAAAGAGATCGAAGGTTGTTGCAACAAGCGCCCGAAGCTGCTTTTGCAATCGTTGGACGCTCTAGTTGCGGACAATTCCAAGTCTTTTTCCAAGTGTTTATCAGCGTTTACCACCGACTATCTCAAGAGCGACTTTCGAGATGAAATTAGGACCTATTTCAGTATAGAAGCCTCGATTCTCTGCCTCATCGCTGCACGACAAGGCATCACCCCCACGGGCCTTAGCGAAAAACAAACCGCGCTGATCATGACCCGCGAAACTCTCGGACTAGGCGATAACTAGACACCCGAGAGCATTGACATGAGCTATGTACTTAGTGGTTGCATCATCGATCTTGCCAAGCTGCGGTCAGTCGTGGGCTCGGGCGATGCATCGATCGTCGACGCAGTGAAAGCCAACGCGCCTGAGGCGTTTGAGGATGAGGAAGAGTATGCGGACGACGATGAACCGGTGCTGAGCGAAGCCCTCCGCGGCCTGGTGATGGGTGATGAGATTGACCCCGATAACGCGTTTCAGTACGGGTACGCCCTCCAAGAACTCTGCGATTACCTTGGCGAGATGCCGGAGGTCGACATCTGGGGTGGCGTCGGTTGGGGCGCGGTCGAAGTCTGTGGACTGGAGGAGTTACTCACCAAAACGGGCTCGCCGGTACCCATTCCACTCGAAGATGGCGACTTCCCCGCCATCGGCCACATCAATCGCGAGCAGGTCGGAGCTTACTTGCAAGCCGCCAACAAGCGGCTACAAAACAGCACTGACGGCGAAGCCGACGGACTGCTCGATGAATACATCGCCTGGCTGGAGACGGCAGACGAGCAGAAGTTGGACATCGTTTTCTTCTATCATTAATGGTGCGTCCATAGGCCGGAACAAGCAGTACCGCTGTTTCGGCAACGAATCTCGACGCGCCGGCCACTGCAGAGCACACGACATGCTCGGCTCCGTTGGGTGGTTTGGATGACTCACCGCGAACGGCGCAGGGATCGAATAAGCGGATCTCGAAACGCGCACACGGAATGTCGAAGCACGAAGCAGTTCCCAGTACTTCTGCGGTTCGTAATTCCTTACTCGATATTCTGCGGTTCCTTCTTATCCGTGCTCTCTGTGTCCGTTGGGGTAAAACTCCAGGAACTGGCGAGCGGTGCCGCTTCCTGACGGGCGCGGCTCGGTTGGGATTTGGTGCGCGGTTTTTTGTTGAATTTGGGCCACGCAGTTCGCTATGCTTGGGTCTGTGAACGATACCGACCGGAGTGGCAGCGGCTGCGTCGCGGATTGGTGGTCGCTGCGCGGAAGGGTGAAGTTTGAAGAGTGAAGGGTGAAAACGGCTGGCGGGGGCGGAGGGGGGTTTTGAAAGGTTGGAAATCCTCGACCTTTCAAAACCTGGGTCCAAATTCACGCGAGGAGGTGACACAACGGCAAAGCTGGCAACACCTTACGAATTCTCACCGAGTGCCAGGAGGTTTGGGTTATGTAAACGAAAACGGAAAACCTTTCAAAACCACTTGCATTGCCGAGGCTGGAACGAGCGGTCGCACGGTTCCGGCGGTACGACTAACCCACCGACGAGTCGGACAAGACGCTCTCAGATGACTTTGAGCGTTCCTTGACGACCTTGGGCACGGGCTGGTGTTCACCGGAGGTGTTGCTGCCGGGAAGTTCCAGCGTGAAGCGGGCACCGTGGCCAGGTTGGCTGTCGACGAAGATGCGGCCGCCGTGTTCTTCCATGATTTTGCGGCTCACCGGTAAGCCGAGGCCCGTGCCGCGTCCGCCTTTCCGCGAGACGAACACGTTGAAGATCGCCTCCAAGTCGTCGGGGGCAATACCGGGACCGTTGTCCTGGACGGTGAGGCTCGCCCGTTTCGTCGCGGACGAATACTCGGCGCGAACAATGACCTTGCCTCCGTCAACGTTCTCGCACGCGTCGATCGCATTGCTCACGACGTTGAGCATCGCACTGTGAATCGCGTCGGGGTCGAACATTAGCGTGGGCACTTCCTCAGCGGGATGCCATTCGAGCGACACGCCTAAGTCTTCGCTGCGCGATTGCATCAGCTCGACGACATCGGCGGCCACGGCATTCCAGTCCGACGGCTCGGGCTCGGGTTCGCGATGCTTGCTGAAAGAGAGCATGTCCATCGCCAACGAGGAGATTCGCTCTTGGTTGCGCTCGACGATTTTCCAGCCCTTGCGAATCATGCCGACCGATTTATTGGCCTTCTCGCGGTCGACTTCGCCCTCGGTGGTCGCCTTTTCGTGATCGCCCAGTCCCATCTCAATCAGGTAGCTGCCGCCGCGCACGCCCTGCAGAATATTCTTGATGTGGTGAGAAAGCGAAGCAATCGTTTGCCCGACCGCGGCCAGGCGTTCGGCTTGCACCATTGCCGTGTAGTACGATGTGTCCTCGACGGCAAGCGCCGCCTGGTGCGCGATCGCAATCATCAGACGCAGATGCTCTTCGGTGAACTGATCGGCTTTACCGTCGTTCATCATCATCCGTTGCGGCGTGATCGAAGTGTCGATGTAGATTACGCCGACGACGTTGTACCGTCCTTGCATCGGCACGCAGATCGCTTCGCGCACGCCCAGTTTGACGATGCTGCCGGCGGGATCCCAGCGTTTGTCGTCGCGCGCGTCGCTGGTCATGACGCCTTCGTTGTGCTCGACCACATAGTCGAGGATCGTCTTGCTAATCGAGATTTTCTCGTCGGTTCGCACTCCCCGACGATGGCGACGCACTTTGGGCACCAGCTTGTCGGTTTCGACGTCTTTGAGCATGATGCAGCCGCGATCGGCATCGACCCACTCGAAAATCATGTCCATGATTCGGGCCAGGAGCTGATCGATGTCCATCGTGTGGCTGACCGCCAGCGCCGTGCGATACATGATCTGCAGGTTGCTTCGTGCGCGAGCAATCCAGGGACTGGAAGAACTGCCCGCGTCGGGAAGCATCCACTCACTTCCTTCGGAGTGGCTCAGCGATGCGACAATTCGGGAGGCGTCGTCATCGAAGCCGCTGTGCGGAACGATGTCGATCTTGTCGGCGAGGTCTTCCTCGGAGTTGTCCAGGAAGCCGGTATACAGCACCAGTGAACGACCAAACTGGATTTGATCGCCGCTGACCAACTCGCGCTCGGTGGCTGGCTGACCATTGACGAACGTGCCGTTGGAACTGGACAGGTCGCGGAGGACATAGATGTCTCCACGGCGGACCAACTCAGCATGAGAACGCGAAACCTCGGTGTCGTGCAGGCGAATCGAGTTGTCCTGCGTGCGGCCGACCGAATGAACTGCCTCTTCCAAGGGAAACCGAGTGCCCTGGTCACGTCCGCGAATGACGAACAACGATGCCACTGAACTACCAACTCCGCACGACTTCGAGGGCGGCGAATAAACCGCTCCGAGCGTGTTGTGAAAAGGACGGGACCGAAGACGGTCGCTCGAGCAAGCGGCAGACGTCCCGCGGACAACTAATCCCGCAACCCCAACATCTCTTCGATTCTACGGATCAAGGGACCGTAATGGTAGGGTTTGGGGACATGGTCGCCCTCAGATATCGCCTGAAAATCGTGCCGAATAGTGCCGAGTACAACGATTGGGATGTCACTGCGGGAGGCCTGTTGGGCCAATTCGCGAGTGATGCGGCTGCCCGGCGACCGGTCGCTGTCCGAATCGCAAACGATCAAGTCGGGCAGCTCGCGGTCAGTGATTGCTGCGGCTGCCTGAATCTGGCTGGTTTCAAGCGTTTCGGTACCTTGGCGATCAAGGAGCGTGCGCAGGATTTCGCGCGATTCGCGTGAGGCATCGACGATCAGGACACGTGGGGCTTTGTGGGGCAAATCTGTTTCCTCATTGCCAGTAATGCGGCGGAGGATACGGAGTGTGATCGTGAGTGTCAAACCGGAAAGTTCGCTCACCTCATTGCCCAGATACTGATTTCATCGGAATAGCCGGAGGCACACCTGCCTCCGAACGGTTAAGCATCGTCGGAGGCAGGTGTGCCTCCGGCTAAGTGAAGAAATCGTCTTGCTAGCTGCTGCTCACAAGCCCTGCCAAAAATGCTCTTTACGCCTGTCGAGGTTCTCGGCACAATACGCCACGCAATTTACCCACCGCCCCTCCCCGCATACGTTTTCGGGGGCGTGCTTTGCTCGTTGGGCCGGTTCAACCCGTTCGGTCAAGGATGACCCTTTTCAGCAAGGAGTGCTGACGTGAGAACTTTGCTTCGTTTGTCAACGATTTCGGCGGCCATTGGCTTGGTTTCGTTTTCGACTCTTGCGACTAGCGCCGTCGCCCAACAAGCTTCACCAAGCGCGAATGCCAGCCGCTTCGGCATCGCCGTGGTCGATGTGAGCTACATCTTCAAGAACTACGCGCAATTCAAGAATCAGATGGAGTCCATGAAGACGGACATCCAGTCCGCGGAAGCTAAGCTGAAGACCGAAGGCCAATCTCTTGAAGCTCTGGCAGAGAAGGCCAAAGCGTATCAGCCAAGTTCCGCCGAGTTCAAGAAGATCGATGAGGAAGTAGCGCGCAAAAAAGCTGATCTGTCGATCAAGATGGGCCGCATTCGTAAGGACTTCCAAGAACGCGAAGCGAAGGTCTACTACGAAACCTACATGCAGGTTCGCAATATGGTGCAGTACTATGCCCAGCAGAACAACATTGGCCTGGTACTGCGTTTCAACGGCGATCAGATCAACCCGAACAACCCGAAAGCGGTTCTTAGCGGGATCAATCAACTGGTCGTCAGCCAGAACAATATCGACATCACGCCCGATATCTTGGCATTGCTGAACGGTGGTGGTGGATCTCCAGCTGGTGTGGCTCCGGCCGCAAGTCGAGCAGGTCAACCGCGACGCTAGTCGTCGCGTTGGCTGGTGCAGCCAGTTGGCTTCCCAGGTTACGGCGAACAGTCCGCCTTCTGTGAGTTTTCCACAATGCCCCATTTCCGTCTGCAAAATACGATCGCTCATCCTGTCGCCGTTTGTGGGTACGGCTTCTGGAGCGGTGATCGTGTGGAAGTCGAATTCCGGCCGGCACCTGTCGGCAGCGGAATTTGCTTCGTGCGGGAAGATCTGGGGCCGACAGCTCGCGTGCCAGCAAGGGCAGAGCACCGTCTCGATGTGCCGCGCCGCACGAATCTGGAGTGCGACGGAGTGCAGGTCGAGATGGTCGAGCATGTCCTAGCTGCGTTGGCGGGGTTGCAGGTCGACAATTGCGAAATTGCCGTGACTGCGGCTGAGATGCCAGGTTGCGATGGGTCCTCCAGCGCATTCGTCCAGGCGCTAGACTCCGTGGGACTGGAGCAGCAAGGCCAGGAGGCTGTGCCGCTCCGTGTGACCGAAGCGGTGCGGATTCGCAGTGGCGAGAGCTGGATTGAAGCGCAGCCGGCTGACGATGACCGGTTTCACGTCGAGTTTCAACTCGACTATCCCAACGATCCGATCATCGGCCATCAGACGGCGACACTCAGCGTCACACCGGAGACTTTTCGAAGTGAACTCGCGTCCTGCCGAACGTTCGTCCTCGAGCGAGAAGCAGACGCGATGATCAAACAGGGACTTGGCACACACGTGACTCCCAAAGACTTGCTGCTGTTTGGCAAGTACGGTCCTGTCGACAATCGACTGCGTTTCGAGAATGAATGTGCTCGGCACAAGGCACTCGATTTGGTCGGCGACTTGGCACTGACCGGCTGTGAAGTGGTTGGGCAGATCAGAGCGTATCGGAGTAGCCACCAACTTAACGCCGCATTGGCTAGCGAACTCGTCACTCGTTTCGCCGATGTGATTCCCCTGAAAGCGAGTGCCTGAGCACCAGGCGGAGCATTGGTCCACAGTACTCGTGACCAAGAGAAATTGAAATGACAACAAGCATCGCAGCGAACGCGTGGATCGACCCTCGGGCCGAAATTGATCAAGACGTCGAGATCGGACCGTTCTGCACCGTCGGAGCTGGCGCGAAAATTGGTCGCGGGACACGTCTGCTCAACAATGTCACGCTCATGGGCAACGTTACGCTCGGGCGAAACAACGTTCTCTATCCCAATGTCGTGGTCGGTGCCGAGCCACAGGATCTGAGTTATCAAGGTAGTGACACGTGCGTGGAAATCGGCGACCACAACACTCTACGCGAGGGTGTGACCGTCAATCGGGGCAGCGAAAAAGAAGACGGCGTGACGCGGCTAGGTGATCACAACTTTTTGATGGGCAACGCCCATGTCGCGCACGACTGCAAACTGGGCAACCACATCATCATCGCCAACGGTTCGCTGCTGGCCGGACACGTGCACGTGCAAGATCACGCCTCGATTTCCGGCGGATGCGCGGTTCATCACTACGTGACGATCGGCAGTTACAGTTTTCTGGCAGGGCTGAGTCGCGCGCTGCACGACGTGTCGCCTTACATGTTGGTGGAAGGCATCGCCGCCAAGCCGCGGTGCATCAACATCGTGGCCCTGAAGCGAAACAACTTTTCCCCTGAAGCCATCGATTGCCTTGCGATTGCCCATCGACTGCTCTATCGGACTAAAGTTGGTGTCGTTCATGCTCGGGAGATTCTCGTGTCGAAGGGACAGATGACCCCTGAAGTTGAGAATCTGTTGAACTTCGTTGAAGGTCAGCAAGAAGGTAAGCATGGACGTCGACGCGAGCTAAGGAGAGCGGCGTGACAAAACTGCGATTAGCGGTGGTCGGTACCGGCCATTTGGGGCGGATTCATGCCCGACTTGCCAGCGGCCTCGACGAAATAGAACTGGTCGGGGTCGTCGATCCTGTGTTGGAAAACCGAGAGCAGGTTGCCGCGGAGACCGGCGTCCCCGCGTTTGAGTCGATTCACGAGTTGTTTGGCCTGGCCAATGCCGCGGTAGTGGCCACGCCCACGACGACTCACACCGACGTGGCGAAACACCTGTTGCAAGGTGGGCTGCATCTGTTGATCGAAAAACCACTGACGCCAACCGTGGCCGAGGCGGACCACCTCGTCACATTAGCCAAACGTCAGCAACTCACGTTGCAAGTGGGTCACGTCGAACGATTCAATCCGGCACTGACGTCGGTAATTGGCAAGTTGGACGATCCAAAATTCATCGAGGCCCGCCGTTGTAGCGGATATACGTTCCGATCGACCGACATTGGCGTCGTGCTTGACCTGATGATTCACGATATCGACGTCGTGCTGAGTCTGGTACAGTCGCCGGTAACTCGGGTCGAAGCCCTCGGCATCTCGGTTCTGGGCGATCACGAAGACATCGTCAACGCGCGGCTTCACTTCGCATCGGGGTGCGTCGCAAATCTGACCGCGTCGCGCGTGAGCTATACGCCTCAGCGTGCGATGCAGGTCATAACACCCACCTCTGCCGCGACGATCGATTTCGCAGCCCGCCGATCAACTCTCATCGAGCCCGGCAGGGAAGTGCTCTCTCGCGAGTTCGATGCCAGCTCGATTGACGAGACCCAGAAATCTCATTTGCGCGAGCATTTGTTCGACGATCTGCTCACTCGCCGCGAGTTGCCGGCGCTGGAGACCAATGCGATCGAGCAAGAACTGCTCGACTTTGCAGCCGCGATTCGTACTGGCACCAACCCCCAGGTGACAGGTCACGCGGGACGAGAGGCCGTCGCCGTGGCTGAGCAAGTGCTGGAGCAGGTCGCCGCCCACCAGTGGGACGGTGCTAACAGCACACGGCAAGGTGCTTTCGCACTCCCAATAACACCAGCCACAATCAGTCTCGAAAGCGACGACTGGGCGACGGACGACACGGTCATCATCCGCCGCAAGGCCGGTTAAGATTGCTACGCCAAATCGCGATCTTCAAAGAAGATCAGCGCCAGCAGCATCGCCGCCACGCAGTACATTGAGCTGTAGAGCAGCGCAGTCCACAAGTAGTCGGGGGGAACGGTTCTCGCGCCCGCGATCGCGCCCTCGATCTCGTAGTGGTCCAGCACCGGTAAGATCACGGTGATCAGCCGGCCGATGAATTTCACGAAGACGATTTCGCCCACGGACGATCTAACGATCAGCGGACCAAGGTGGCCGAGCACGTAGATCGAGCCGCAAATCACCAAGTTGGGCAGCATCGGTAGCCGCGTCGAAATCGCCACGCTGATCGCTGCCATCACGACTGCTTCAAAGAACGCCAGGACCAGGCCCGGAACGATACGGACAACTTCGGTGAAGCACTCCTGCCATTCGGGCGTCGTCTTGGCGGATTCGCGCGCGTCGTAAACGACCTTAAAGGACACAGTGATCAAGAACACGATGCCCAGGATCACGAACATCAGCAAAATTGGCCACATGATGCCGAGGAACTTGCCAAAGATGAACTGGCGACGTCCCACGGGTTTTGACAGCACCGTCAGCGCAGTGCGGCCTTCGATCTCGTCGGCCACCGACACACTCGCCGTCCATAGGGCGACGATGATCGCCAGCACCTTGATCAACGTCATGCCCGACGTCTTAAGCATCTTGACGTCTTCGCCGAAGGTGTTGTAGGGCACGTAGATGAACGCGATCAAAGCCACGATGCCAACGAATGTCAGCAGCAGGAACACGGGTTGCGAAACCGCCTCCTTCGCCGTGGCGGTGGCGATTACTGACACGCGAGGTGCGAGCCAGCGGATCAGCAAGTACACCACAAACAGTCCGACGACGCTGGCCGTGACGATAGGCAAATGATGCACTTCCGGCATCTCCACGTCCGTGAAGAAGTTCCCCACGACCGTGGTGGGCAGATCACTCTCGTTGGTGATATAGATGGTCGAGACATCTTCCTCGAAGGCACGAGGTGTGTTGCTGCCGGGCTCCCAGGCGTACTCGGTATCGTCCACCATCAGCACGGGATCGGCGTACCCCTTGCCTTCCTCCGTCGTGATGGCGATTTCTTGCTCGCTACTGATCGAGAATCGCTGCAGCTCGTCCAGTCGAAACTCAAGTTCCACCGCCTGGTCCGACGTGCGCGGTTCTACGGTGACTTCAAAACTCTTGTCGCCAACCGCTCCCACACGCTGCAGCGATGCGAGCATTCGCTCGTAAGGCATCATGGGCGTCGCGATCAGAAAGAGTGCGGCCAAGGCGATCAGGGTGTAGCTGATCGGCAAGAGTATGCCTTCGCTTACCGTGTCGTAGATCGCCAGGGCTGCCTTGCGGTTGACAATCCAACACAGGCCCCAAGCGGCCAGCAAAATAAGAGTTCCTAGCGTCGCTCCCACCGAGAGCAACCAGATCGGCGTGAGCCAAACAGCGAGATTAGACATAGAAATTGGCAGGAAAACGGGTGGGTCTGCGGGCCTTTTCGGGTGAGCGCCGCAGATCGAAAGCTACAAGACGAAAATTAGATCATCATTTGACAATGTTAATAGCGGATGGTGAAGTCCGCAAACTCGACCAGGGCGGGCCGTCGATCACAATCGACGCTACGAATATGACCAGACAGTTGTTCGGCCAATTCTTTCAAAAACTCTTCCAGCTCTGCCTCCGTGCCTTCGGCGATCAATTCTACGCGTCCGTCAGGCAGGTTGCGGACGTAGCCGGTGACGGCGAATCCCTCGGCGATCCTGTGGGTCGTGTAGCGAAAACCGACTCCCTGGACATGGCCGGAGTAGGTCACCTGCCGTCGCTCCATCGTCTGACCGTTTCGAACGTGAAAGCCGAGAAAACATGCTAGCTGAGCCGCAATATACCGAGAAATCGGCCTTCGATCTAGGCATCGACGCAGGTCTCTCTTGACCGGTTGAGGGCGGTTTCCTACTCTCCGGCCGCAATGAATAGCCCAGCCTCCCGAAAATTCCTCATCTCGACCCTCGCGGTAGCTCTCGCCGGATTCCCCTGCGCGGCCGACGGCCATGCTTGGTCGCTCGCCTCCCAACCGGTCGAAGGCGTTTTGATGCTGAAGAACAGCAACATCATCCGCGGAAAAATCCAGCAACAGGGTCAGCACTATCACGTTTATCTTCCCAATGGCAAGCTGCGAATTCCCGAGCAGCAAGTCGAGACCGTCTGTCAGGATGTTGAAGCCGCATTCCAGTACCGCGTTGAGAAGTTTGCCGGTTCGTCCGCTGATTCGCACCTCGACCTGGCCGGTTGGTGTCTGCGGCACGAGTTATATGACCACGCCGAAGCCGAACTCAACACCGCGGCAACGCTCGACGACCTGCACCCTCGGCTGCCGATGCTCCGTCGGCAACTCAAGCAGTCGAGGAGAATGGCCGAACACCAGCAGCAACACGAACTGAAGCAGGCCAAAACTCGCGCAGAACCCAAGCCACTCGACCCGACGACGCTCGACAAAGCTCCCCGGTGGGCGCGGGCGCTGTTCGTCCGGCAGATTCAGCCGCTGATGGTTCACTCCTGTGCCACCGGCGGATGCCATCAGACTGGCGAGGAATCCACCTTTCAGCTGAGCCGTCTGGCAATCGATGGGGTTGGCCACCCTGGCGTGACGCTGCGGAACCTGGCTGCCACGCTGGAGCAAATCAATTGGGATGCGAGTGACGAGAGCTCGCTACTCGCGCGGGCTCGCAAAGCTCACGGCGGTGAGAAAGCTTCGCAGCCGCTCCCACCGCATAAGCTTCGCGTATTGCAGAGCTGGGTCGATCAACTCGCAGAAGCACATCAACAGGAATTGCAATTGCAGAAATTGCCAATCGTTGCCACCGTCGAGGTGACGCCCGAGGTCGTAGAGATCACATCGACCCTGGAGTTAAACGCCCCGCAGTTGGCCGCGAAGACGCCGCCCGTTGGCGTTCGTACGGCAAGTTATCAGCCAAAAGACCCATTCGATCCCGGTGCCTTCAACAACCGCTACGCACCCGTTCAGCCGCCGACACCACCAGTTCCGACCGTCCAAGCAACGACAGTGTCGGAATCCTCAGTGCCGCACGTGTTGGCGCCAAGCGATCCGACGCCTATTCCACTACCACTTCCGGCGACGGAGTGATCGGCTCGCTCTGCATCGACGGAGTGATCGGTTCGCTTTGAATCGACGGCGTGTAAGGTTCCCCTTCCATGATGGTCGGCGCGGCGTATTCCGCGGCGGTCGCACCGCCAGACCGCATGCCGGCCGCGCTGTAGGGACCATCCAGCACCGGTGGCAGGTAGTCGCAACTGCTGTCGCAGGCACAACAGCCGCAGCAGGCGGCGAACAAGAGCACGGCGGCGCTGATGGTTCGATTCATTTTGGAACTTCCCTGTTGAATTCTCCACCACTGCGCAGAGAGCGCGCAGTCGATTCCTTCCAGAGGCAGTATCGTCAAATCGTGGGACGATGAATCAGGAAAATTCAATGGCGATCGCTAGCACTGCTGCCGTTTACGCCTTGGCCACCCCCAATGCCGCGTAGATCTTTTCGTCAGCGAGCGAATCGGCGATCAGCTTCACGCCGTCGAACTTGTGTTGCTCGCTCTGCCCGCTCGGAACCGCCACCGCATACGCGCCCGCCGCGACGGCCGCCTGGCAGCCGATTTGGCTGTCTTCCAACACTAACATCGCAGAGGGTTCCACGCCGTGCATGTCGGCAGCCAGTTCGTAGACATCGGGAGCCGGCTTGCCGCGCGTGATATCTTCGGCAGTCAGCACGAACTTGAATCTCGGCTGCAGCTGAAACTGATCCAGTACCCGCGTCACGAAGACGCGACTGCTGCTGGTGGCGATCGCTTTGGAGATGCCGGCGGACTCCAAGCTATCCAGCAGGTCGATCAGCCCCGGCATGGGCTGCAGCTGATCGGGTAGCAGGCCGAACATGATTTCCATCGACTCGGCTGCCAGGCCCGCGGGCGTGTCGTCGAGCTGGTGCCAGTCGATCATCAACTGCAGGGCTTGGTCCGACTTGCGGCCCATCATCTGATTGATCAGATCGTCGGTGAATTCCTTGCCGCGTCGACGCAGGACTTCCGAGCCAACTTGCTGGTACAGGTCTTCGGTGTTAAACATCAGCCCGTCGAGATCGAATACGACGGCTTGCAGCGGCGACTGAGAACGCGTCATGGCTTGTTGGTTGGAGTACTTGAGGTTTTGTAAATTGTGTAGGCGTCGTTGGAGTATGCCACCGGCAGCAGCAACGGCGGATATTCGCGCGTCAGGACGTAGTTAAGCTCATAGGTTTCGGCCAGCTCCCGCATCCGTTTGGTGCCCAGACTGGCGAGTGAACCGACGCGGACCCGATTTCCTTGCTCGTCGACCAGCTGATAGACGTCTTCCAGACGGTCACGCCAAACGATCAAGTCCTTCGCATTTTGAGGCACGTCCTTCCAAGTCACAAGGTCAGAGCGGCCTGCGTACCATTTGAACGATTGGGCGTTACGCGGAACGAGAAACAGTGCATCGGGTGCCGTATTTTCTCTCACCCAGTCACACGCTTCGCGGAAAGCCGCCGGATCGCGCAGCCGTCGATCGGCGGGGGCGACTCTGGTTTCGTAGCGTGTTCGGCTCAGATCAAGTAGATGCAGCGCTGGCAAAAAAATCGCGAGCGAGAGCAGGCAGACGCCCCACTTCGACTGCCGGCGCAACAGCCGTTCGGCAAGCCATACGACTCCCAACGCGACCGCCATGGGAATTGCAATGTCGGCCAGCCGGAAGAAGTAGTACTTCAGCAGCTTCGCTGAGATCGCCGGGTAGCTCCAGGTCACCAGCTCCCAAGCTAACCCAATCACGCTGATGATCAGCGAAGCGAGGGCAAATCGCATCACCAGGTCCAGTGCGTTGCAAGTTCGATCATCGCTGTCGGCGGTTTGCTGAGTGCAGAAGTAGCGAAGCCAGGCAAACCCGAGCAGCAGCAAACTGAAGCGAAGTGCCTTCTTGCCAAGTTCGCCGGTTTTTAGAGTCAGCGGGGCCAAGTGATGTGGCAGCCGGTCGAAGACGTAGACCTGGTTGGCTTCGGTGACCTCCGCAGACGAAACGGCAAGCGTAAGTTGCGCGGCTGGGACGACGCCGAAGAGCGCTAATGCGCCACCTAGAATCAGAGAGGGCAACATTTGCGTGAACAACACTCGCTCGCGTTGCGGCTGGCAAAGCCAAACCATCGCTGCGGCAATGACCGACCAACCGCCCACCAACACGTGAAACGCTGATGCCACGCCCAGCAGCGGCCACACACGTTGCCAGCGATTCCCAGCAGCCTCGGCAAGCGCCCAGAACACCAACGCGTACGCGAAACACTTACCTTCAACGCCGCCGATGACCCATTCTCCGGCGAAGTTAGTCCAATCGATCAACGCGACCAGGAGCATCGCCGTGATGACCGCGTGAAACGGCGCTCCGGTGATCGTGCGGCTGAGCCGCTCCCAGGCGATCGCGAGCGCCAGCCAAGCGGCAATGCGGCCGATCCACGCGACGGTGGGCAACTCAAGCCACTTGGTGAGCAGCCCGACCGTCCAATAGAACGTCACGTGGGCTTTGCCCGATTCGAGAAACAGATCGCCTTCGCACCAATCGGGTTGCCAGTATTGTTTCGCCTTGGCCAAATAGTGTGTTTCATTTACATGCGGAACTGGCGCCCCGCCCGCAGCAAAGAAGACGGCGAGGATCAGCGCAATCTCCAGCCACCGGCGGCTCGCTGATGCTTGTTGCGTGTCTGTGAGTTCCATCGTGACCGCAGCCTACGCAGCCGCAGAAACTCTGTCCAGTGCGGTAGAAATTGAACTGATTTGCGAAGTCGAATACAATGTGAATCAGAACTATCCTTTGCTTCGAGAATCATCAAATGGCGTCTGGGCCTCCTCAACTCGATACCGACGGCGTGGAATACGTGTGGGAGTTAGCGCGCCTCTATCCACCGCAAGGGACGTGGACGGACCAGGAGTACTTGTCGCTGACCGATGGCGACAAGATGCGAGTCGAGTTTGTCGATGGTCGCTTGGAGTTTCAAGACATGCCTACAGAGATTCACGAGGAGTTGTTGGAGTTTCTGTTTGATGTGCTCCGAGCTTTTGTCAAAGCGCGAGGACTGGGCAAGGTCCGATCCAACGGGATGAGAGTGCGAACGATCCCTGGTAAAGTGCGGATGCCCGACATCCTGTATTTGGGACAGGAGAACTTCGACAAACGGCACAACCGCCTGTGGGACGGAATTGACCTAGCGATGGAAATCGTGAGCGACGACCCAAAGGATCGCCAACGCGACTACGAAGAAAAACTCGCCGAATATGCCCAAGCCGGCATCGCCGAGTACTGGATTGTGGACTATCAGGAACGAGTGGTCATCGTCAACAAACTCGCCAGCGGTGCAAACGAATATACCGAGCACGGCCGTTTCACCGACGGTGATCACGCAAGCTCAGTCTTGCTTGACGGTTTCTCGGTCGACGTCGGTGGGTTGTTTGCGGCGGCAGATCAGATCGCTGATTAGGAACCCAGTTTCGCGAATTCATCCTTCAGTGACACATACAGGCTCTGGAATACTGGGAACGCTTGGTTGTAGACTTTCTTGGCCTTGGCGTCGGGCTTGATCGTGTCGGCGGTTTTCACGGTCGTCTTGCAGGCTTCCTCGATGTTCTTGAAGTTGCCCGCGCCGACCGACGCGAGTAGGGCGACTCCGTAGGCGGCTCCCTCGTCGGCGACCATTGCGGTGACTGGCTTGCCGAACACGTCGGCTTGCATCTGCCGCCAGAAGGGGTTCTTCGAACCGCCGCCGCCGGCGCGAATCTCCCGGACGGGGATGCCCAGTTCCTGCATGATCGCATAGCTGTCGCGCAGCGCCATCGTGACGCCTTCCATGATCGCCCGCGTGACGTGGCCACGCGTGTGCGTTAGCGTAATGCCGACCATCGCGCCGCGCGCGTTGGGATCCAGATGCGGTGTGCGTTCGCCGGCGAGGTAGGGCAGAAACTGGAGGCCTTCGCTACCAGCGGGAACCTTCGCAGCTTCTTCGGTAATCTGTCGGTATTGCGACTTCCCTTTTTCGCCGGCGGTCACCAACTCGTTGTGGAACCACTGCAGCGCACCCGCGGCGGTAAGCGTGACGCCCATCGTGTGCCACTTGCCGTTGACCGCGTGGCAAAACGTGTGCAGTCGGCCCTGGGGGTCGAATTGCGGCTCGTCGCTATGGGCGAAGACCACGCCCGACGTGCCCAGCGATGTCGAGAGCAGGCCCTTCTTAACGATGCCGTTGCCGACGGCGCCTGCGGCGCAATCGCCCGCACCGCCCACGACGACGCAATCGGTCGAGAGGCCCAGCTTGTTGGCGACCTCGTTCGTCAACGTACCAGTGACGGCTTCAGATTCGTAGCAGGTGGGCAGTAGGTCGGCGTCGAGTTCCAACTTGTTGAGCAACGTCTTCGACCACCTCCGCTTCACCACGTCGAGCAACAGGGTGCCGCTCGCGTCGCTGACTTCGGTGGCGAACTCACCCGTCAGCCGTCTGCGAATTTCGTCTTTGGGTAGTAACACGTTGGCCAGCTTGGCGAAATTGCGCGGCTCCTTGTTTCGCAGCCAGAGAATCTTCGGTGCCGTGAATCCGGTCAGCGCCGGGTTGGCCACCATCTTGATCAATCGCTTCCGTCCGCCGGCACGCTGTTCGATCTCTTCGCACTCGGCTTCGGTGCGTTGATCGTTCCAGAGCAGGGCAGGGCGGATGACTTTGTTGTTCTTGTCCAGGAAGACCGAGCCGTGCATCTGGCCAGACAAGCCGATCGCCGCGACGTCCGCCGGTTTCAGCTTCGCCTTCTTAACGACCGCGCGAACGACTTTAATCGTGGCTTGCCACCAGTCTTCGGGATCTTGCTCGCTCCACAGCGGTTTCGGATGATGACAAGGGTAGCCGGCGGACGACTCGGCGAGGATTTCGCCCGCAGGGTTGATAGCGAGGGCCTTGGTGCCGGAGGTGCCAACGTCGATACCAATCGAGATGCTCATATTCGCCTAGGAAGTGTGATCTGAAGGATGGGTCGGGAAGAATCGAGAGATGTGCCGCTGCAGCAATGCCGTTGGCAACGGCCAACGTCTCTCAAGAAAGATCGCACGGCCTGCCCGCTGACAGCGCAGTGCGTCCTCAACTATAATCGTGATTTTTCCACGATCTGCAACTCTTAAATTCCGACTACCACGGTCGGGGAACCCATGCGGCACGGGATCGCGTTTCTACTAGTCGGCTTATTTACCCCAATGCTGGGCTGTGGGGGGCCTCCGCCGCAGTCTGCCGCGCCGACGCAGAAGCTAACGGCCTCGAAGTTGACGGCCTTGGTGGTTGACGACCCGGGGATTGCGGCCGGACTGAAGCTGCTGCGCGGCGAATGGTTGGAACGCTCAGATGGGGAGCTCGTCATTGAGGAGTGCACGACGGAGCAGTTGCTGGCGGCTGAAGAACTGACCGCCGACTTGGTGATCTATCCTTCACGGTACATTGGCACCCTGGTGGATCGCGAATGGGTGCGTACGGTCCGTCGCTCCGTGTTGGAGAGCGATGATGTGGCATTGAAGGACATGTTCCCACTCATTCGCGATCAGGTGCTGCGCTACGACAATCAGGTCTATGCACTCACGCTTGGCGAGCCGCCGCTGATGCTGCGGATGGGCAGCGACGCGGCCGACGATACGAAGCTCAGTTGGTCGGAAGTTCCCAACCCCAAGTTGGCCGATAACTCGCAGCTTCAGTATCCGCTTGCTATCGCGTTCCTGGCTCGTAGCGTCGCTTACTCGCAAGGGCGTAGTGGAATGATCAAGTGTTTTGACGTGGATTCGATGGAGCCACGGCTCGCCGCACCGCCATTTGTGAAAGCGCTGAGCGACATGATCGCTCGTCAGAAAGCCGATCAGCCGACGCAGGATTATGCGATGTTTGGTTGGCCGCACGCGAATGCGGGCGATAGTGGTGTGTTTATTACCTTGCCCATCGCAGACAAAGTGTTTCGTCCGCTGCGCGGTTCTTGGGAAGACAACGATCTCGACCGACCCATCACAGTTTTTCCGCTGGCGGGAAGAAGCGTAAGCGTCACGCGTGCGACTAGAAACTCCGCCTCGGCATCCAAATTGATGCGGTGGCTAGTGAGTGACAGCATTGCGAGCCAGCTGAGCCCGCGCAGCAGTGCGACGCTGTGGTTCCGCAAGTCGCAGGAGAGAATAGCAAGTCAGTGGTTACCGGCGAACGGTGCGGAGGTGACAGCGGCCACGGTCACGGCGCAACTTTCCTCGGCAGACGCGTTCCTCGTGCCCAGGATTCCGAGCATCGACGAGTATCTCGAAACGCTCGAAGCGGCACTTCGAGCGGCTGCCGATGAGGATCAAGCCGCTGATACGGTCCTGGGCAAAGTAGCCGACCAGTGGAACGAGATTACCGATCGACTAGGCAGGGACCGTCAGCGGGCGGCGTACCGCAGGCACCTGGGGCTGGGCGAATCTGCCGATTAGGGCGTGTTTGCCCGTGTTTGGCCCCCTCGCAGGTATGACCAGCGGGTTGTCAAAATTGGGCGTAGTCGTTAGCTTCAAAGATTCGCAAATCCCCCACTTCGCCTACGTAATCCGCAGCTTCTCGGAAGCTGGCCGTCTTGATAATTCGCCATGATCTGTAGTGCCCAGGATGATCAGCGCATCGTGATCACCGGAGTCGGTCTGACCGCTCCCAACGGCGACACGCTTTCCGATTACCGCGCGGCGCTGTTGAGCGGCAAGAGCGGCGTCGACCGCTACAACATTCGCTATGTCGGTGATACGCTCGCTGGGCAGTGCCACTTCGATGAGCTGAAGTACCAAAAGCGGAAGGAACTCCGACGCGGGACCCGCGCTGGCAGTGTGGCAATCTACTGTGCGAACGAAGCGATCACCGACTCGGGGATTGATTTTCCGAACGTCGATCCGACGCGCGTGGGCGTTTACATCGGCGTGACCGAGCACGGCAACGTCGAGACCGAAAACGAAATCAACGAGATCAAGGCGTTCGACTACGACACCAAGGTCTGGTCGCACCATCACAATCCACGGACTGTGGCCAACAACCCGGCCGGCGAAATCACGCTGAACATGGGCATCACCGGCCCGCACTATACGATCGGCGCCGCCTGTGCCGCGGGCAACGCGGGCATGATTCAGGGTGCCCAGATGCTGATGCTCGGCGAGTGCGACCTGGCGATCGCAGGCGGCGTTTCTGAGAGCATTCACACGTTTGGCATCTTCGCCGGCTTCGCGAGTCAGGGGGCACTGGCTGAGAATGATGATCCAACCAGTGCCAGCCGTCCCTTCGATCGCGATCGCAATGGGATTGTGGTCTCCGAAGGTGGCTGCCTGTACATTCTGGAGCGTTATGCCGATGCGGCCGCGCGAGGCGCGAAGATCTATGGGGAACTGGCCGGCTACGCCATGAACTCCGACGCCAGCGATTTCGTGCTGCCCAATCCCGAGCAGCAGGCACGCTGCATGACGATGGCGCTCGATCGTGCGGGGATCAACGCCGATCAGATCGATCTGGTAAGCACCCACGCGACCGCTACCACCAGCGGCGACATCCAAGAGTGCGAGGCGATTCGGCGGGTATTTGGCGACTCAAAAGAAACGCTGGTCAACAACACCAAGAGCTTCATCGGTCACGCGATGGGTGCCGCCGGTTCATTGGAGTTAGCTGGAAATCTGCCAGCGTTTGACGACGGCGTCTGTCATCCGACGATCAACGTGGAGAATCTCGACCCAGACTGCGAGCTTGCTGGGTTGGTCCTCAACGAGCCGCGCGAGAAAAAATCGGTCGATTACATCCTCAACAATTCCTTTGGCATGCTGGGCATTAACTCGGCGGTCATCATCAAGAAACCATAAGCGAGCCAAGGCGTCTCCGCCCACGGCGATCTACACGATAGCAGGAGCAAGCAGCGAACATGCAAACCGACGAAATCAGAGAAGAAATCCTCGACATTCTCGAATCGATCGCGCCGGACGAAGATCTCTCGACCCTGGATGACGCGGTGAACTTCCGCGATCAGCTGGAACTGGACAGCATGGACTTTCTCGACATCGTCATGGAACTACGCAAGCGCCACCGCGTGCAGATCCCAGAGGACGACTACGTCGAACTCGCCAGCATGAACAGCACGGTCACGTACCTCGAACCATTGATGAAGGACATCGTCAAAGCCTGAGTGGAAAGGCGGAAGGTGGAAGGAGGAAGGCTGAGCAGTCCCTCCGCCTTCGAACTTACGCCTTCCACCTTCGTATGTACGATACCATCATCATCGGCGCTGGCATGTCGGGGTTAGCAGCCGGTATTCGGCTGGCCTACTTCGATCAACGCGTGTGCATCTTGGAGAAGCACACCACCATCGGTGGGTTGAATTCCTTCTACCGCATGCGCGGCCGCGACTACGATGTCGGGCTGCACGCGCTCACCAACATCACGCCCAAGGGCACCAAACGCGGTCCACTGGCCCGGCTACTTAAGCAGCTGCGTATCTCGCGCGACGATCTGCAGATCTCTCCGCAACTAGGCTCCGACATCGTCTTCCCCGGTGTCCGCCTGCGGTTCAACAACGACTTTGAGTTGCTACGCTCCGAGATCGCTCGCGAGTTCCCCGACCAGATCGACAACTTCGAGCGTGTAGTAAGCGAGATCGTTGAATACGACGATCTCGACGAAAGCCATCAAGCGATCTCGGCTCGGGAAAAACTCAACCAGTTGATTAGCGAACCGCTGTTGATCGAGATGTTCTTTTGCCCGCTAATGTTCTACGGCTCCGCGCGAGAACACGACATGGACTGGGGGCAGTTTTCGATTATGTTCCGCAGCATTTTTATGGAAGGCCTGGGACGTCCGTACGCGGGCGTGCGGCTCATCCTCAAACACCTGGTGCGCAAATTCCGCGGTTTGGGGGGCGAACTGAAGCTTCGCACCGGGGTCGACCGATTGGCGGTCGATAACGGGCACGTGTGCGGCGTGGTACTGGAAAACGGCGAAGAGATTCAGGGCCGGCGAATCCTGTCCTCAGCGGGTTGGCCCGAAACTATGCGTATGTGCGACGATGGCGATCCGGTCACGTCGCGTAGTCCCGGTCGGCTGAGCTTTTGCGAAACGATCGCCACGCTCGACGTGCAGCCGCAAGACTTAGGGCACCGCAGCACGATCACATTTTTCAATGACAGTGAAGCGTTCCATTGGACCAAGCCTGACGAGCCCGTCGACGTGCGGAGCGGCGTGATCTGCAGCCCCAACAACTTCGACTATGGCGAATCGCTGCTCGACGAAGGGACGATGCGGATCACGGCGCTCGCCAATTTCGATTATTGGAATACCCTCGACGAGCACGAATACTACATGGAAAAGCTGCGCTGGTACGATCGCATCACCGATTCGGCAGTGCGTTTCGTGCCCGACTATCGCCATCGCGTGCTCGACACGGACATGTTTACCCCTACAACGGTCGTCCGCTTTACCGGTCACGACGGAGGGGCGATCTACGGCACGCCTGACAAGCAAATCGACGGCCGCACGCATCTGGATAACCTCTTCGTCTGTGGAACGGATCAAGGCTTCGTCGGCATTGTCGGCAGCATCGTCAGCGGCATTAGCATGGCGAACATGCATTGCCTGCGCGACTAGGGCAGATTTGTCAGGAGTCAGAACAACCAAACCGTCGGGATCGCCATGAAAGCACCGCGACTAAGAATCTCTCTGCTCAACGCGGTGTTGATCCTGACCATCTTCGCGATGGGCGTCGGTCTGTGGCACACCGGCAACGAGGTCGTGCCGCTGCGCGCTCAAGCCAAAATCTACCGTCAGCAGTTGGGGCACTTCAAGGTGGAAGATCCTAGGCAGATCTACGCCAAACGAGCGACGGGAGTTTACTCCCAGGCATTCCGCTGGCTGCTGTATTTGCCGTCTGCTGCCAACTACAAGCTCTACATTTACGAAGGCAATGTGCCCGACGAGCCGGCCGATGGAAAAGCTGCGTGGCTTAAGGCTATTCGCGATCAAGCGCGGGGATTCGAGGGAGAACTGATGACGGGTCAGTACGCAATGGATGTATCGCTCGAAGAATATGATGGCAGCTGGTTTTGCCGCTACGGATTCCTCAACGAGATCAAAAAGACGTTCCAGTTTAAGCCGGCTGACGGCTGGTTGAAGGACCTTGCGAAATTCGAGCAGTACGGTGATGTGGGTATTCACAAGCCAAAGAGCTTTGCGACTGGCGAACCGGTCGTATTGCTGCACATCCGGCGAGGAATCATTACCGAGTGGAAGGGAGACTGGCGGGTCGAGGAGCCCGTCGGATCGACAGACAGCTTGGTGATTTGGATCGAAGGAACCTAGGGGATGGAATGCGGATCTTGCGTCTGCTTGTCTCACGATTGATGGAGTCGCTCGAATAGCTATCTCTTGTAGATTCTCCACTGCGGCTTGCTCCTCGGTACGCGTCGATTCGGTCATGGTGTATAATCTTAGTACCGCGAGCCGTTGGCACGAAAAGGGAGCCCGTGATGGAAGAACAAGATCTACAAGACTTGCTCAAAGAGTGTCCGTTGCTTATCCGCATGAATGACGGACGTGAAGTTGTTGTGGAGAAGCCAGAGTTCATCGTTGTTAGCCCGTACAATGCTGCTGTGTTGGCCAACGATGATGGACGAAAACGCATCGTTGTCGTGTCGCTGATGAATATCGCGTCGGTGATCCCCAACGCCACCGCAGCTGGCAACTGAAGGTCGTCGCGCTGAAACAGCGTCGCACCCTCGACGCACGGCATGGGTTATGTCAAACTCTTTTGATGCCCAAAGACTTTCTCAAACACGCCAAAAACCGCTACGACGTCGTTGTCATCGGCTCGGGTCTTGCTGGACTCACGGCGGCGAATATCCTCGCGCGGCAGGGGCGTAGCGTGCTCTTGCTCGAACAGCATTACAAGCTGGGGGGCATGGCCACCTGGTTCAAACGGCCGGGAGGACATATCTTCGATATCTCGCTGCACGGTTTCCCGTATGGCATGGTCAAGTCGTGTCGGCGGTATTGGTCGAAAGAGATCGCCGATTCGATCGTGCAACTCGACGGCGTGCGGTTCGACAACCCGATGTTTTCGCTGCGGACGAGTTTCACGCGCGAAGACTTCACCAAGCAGCTGATCGAGCAGTTTGGCGTCGAAGAATCAAGTGTCGTCGCGTTCTTCGACAAAGCGCGCGGCATGAACTTTTATGATGATCAAACGACCACGGCTCGAGAGCTCTTCGACGAGTTCTTCCCCGGTCGCGAAGACGTGATCCGTTTGCTGATGGAGCCGATCACCTACGCCAACGGCAGCACCTTAGAAGATCCGGCGATCAGCTACGGCATTGTGTTCAGCAACTTTATGTCCAAGGGAGTGTTCACGTTTCAGGGGGGCACCGATAAGTTGATCCACCAGATGGAAGCCGAGCTCAAGAAGAGTGGCGTGGACATCGCAATCAATTGCGACGTACAGAAGATCAACCTGGAAGGCGGCAAGGTCAAATCGGTTGAAGTCGATGCCAAGGGTGCGAAGCACACGATCGCGTGCGACGCAGTGGTGTCCAACGCCAACATTCGTCAGACGATTTTTCGACTGGTCGGCGAAGACAAATTCGATCGCACGTTTATCGACGATGCCAAGGCCGTTCGACTAAACAACAGCAGCACGCAGGTCTACATGGCCCTGCAGCCTGATGATCAACTCGACGTCCATGAATTGGGCGACTTGCTGTTCAGTAGCACGGCTCCAAAATTTGAGACCGACGCGCTCTTATCACGCGACATCACTAGCCGCACTTATTCGTTCTACTATCCGAAGACCCGTCCGCACGCCGATCCGCGCTGTCTAATCGTAAGCAGCACCAATGCCCATTACCACGATTGGGCTGACTTGCCGGAAGACGATTACGCCGCCAGCAAACAGGATCTGTGCGAAACGACGCTCGACGCCCTCGACAAGTACGTCCCCAACATTCGCGAGCGTGTTGTGCACGTGGAAGCGTCGACGCCGCGTAGCTTTAAGCACTACACGGCCCATCCTGCCGGCGCAAGCTTTGGGACGAAGTTTGAAGGCCTGGCCGTCAGCCGAGCCCTGCCGCAGCAAGTGACAGGCCTTTACCACGCCGGCAGTGTCGGCATCATCATGAGTGGCTGGCTGGGCGCGATGAACTACGGTGTGATCGTCGCCAACGAAGTCGATAACCAGCTGATGAACAATAGTTCGCGCTCAACGGCGGACGCGGAGCAGGCCGTTGCTGAAGATGTGGCGGCCAGCTGACATCCGCGTCAATTCCAGGAAGTAGACGTCAACGGAGGACCCTTAGGCAGCCTCGTCTGCGCCGCTTGCAAATGCGAAGGATGCCATGCGCGCACTACTCGGACGACGCCAAATCTGCGATACCTTAGGTGGCCAAGAATGGCAGAGGAATCGGGCCACCAGATACGCTAAAATGGCGTGGCTCGGCGGTAGTCGTTCACGTTGGTCGGGTCCTCGGTTCGGCTAGCTCGGTGAGATAGTTGCCATCCTGCCTCCTGTTGCACAGAGTTCGCGATTCGCTGAGATTGTGTTTTTGCGACACGAGATACTAGTGAGATTCAGCCGTAAGCCCAATGACTACAAGGTGTTACGCTGTGGTACAGGCAGGTTTTTGCAACACTTTCCAACCCCAACCTTTCATAACTCGCCCCAAGTTGTCACAGGCCCGTTGCCGTAAACCCTTACACGCAAACAAGTAAACGAAACAAGTGCCGCTGTCGCGGGCGGCAGTTATGAAAACAAAAACGCTTAGCTTTCAAAACGGCAGAATCCCCATGAGAGGGGTGCCAAACCAGAACTCCAATAACCGCGAGGCAACCGCCTCGCCGGAACACCCTGAACCAATCTCGAACTTAGCCTAAGTGCCAAATGACCCAAGAAGCCATCCAACAAGCCATCCCCCACCGCCCACCGTTCCTGCTGATTGACGAAATCGTCGAGCAGTCGGACGAGCGGATCGTATGCCGGAAGTGCTTCACCGGCGACGAGTTCTGGTATCAGGGGCACTATCCCGATTACCCGCTGACGCCTGGTGTGCTGCTGTGTGAGGCTGCGATGCAGGCAGGAGCGGTGCTGCTCTCGAAGATCACCGTCGAGGCCCAGGAAGGGCAGGGCACCGCTGGTGGCGTGCCGGTGGCGACGCGGATGAACAACGTGCAGTTTCGCGCGATGGTCCATCCGGGCGAGGAGATCACCATCGAGGTCGATCTGGTCGAGCGGCTCTCCAATGCGTATTTCATGAAGGCCAAAGTCACCAACGCGTCCGCGGGCAAACTGGCGGCGAGATTGGAGTTTGCTTGCACGGTCGCAGCCCCAGAGGGAGGAAGACGATGAACATTGGGCTCTGAGCGGTTATTCCGCCTATTCAGCGCTCATCGCTTATCGATCATCGTTATGCCAGATTTCCTACAACTTGAGGGTCGCCGCATCGTCGTGTTCGGTGTTGCCAACCGCAAGAGTGTCGCCTACCACGTCGGCAAAACCCTGGCTGAGGCGGGTGCCGAGGTGATCTACGTAGTGCGCTCGCCAGCGCGACGTGAGTCGACCGCAAAGCTACTGGGCGACGCGTCGGTATTCGTATGCGACGTCGAGCACCAAACGCAAATTGACCACCTGGCCGCCCAACTCGGTCAGAAATACGAATCAATCCACGGTATCGTCCATTCCATCGCATTTGGCGACTATTCGGAAGGTCCGAAGCCATTCCACGAAACGAGCAAAGAGCAACTGTTGCGGGCCTTTGACATTTCGTGTTTTTCGTTGGTTGCGATCTCGAATGCCCTAAAAGACCTGCTCACTCCAGACGCCTCGGTCGTGACGATCTCGATTTCGACAACCCGCATGGCCAGCGAGAATTATGGGTTCATGGCCCCGGTGAAGGCGGCGTTGGACTCGAGCTTGGCGTTCTTGGCGAAGTCGTTCAGTAAGTTCTCGGAGGTGCGGTTCAATGCGGTGGCCCCTGGGTTGCTGAAGACTTCGGCCTCGGCCGGCATCCCAGGTTACGTAGATTCGTACCTGTACGCCGAGCGGGCCACTCTGCGGGGGCGTGCCGTACAAACGCAGGAGGTGGCCGACGCGACGGCGTATTTGGTGAGTCCACGCTCCAGCGGCGTTAACACCCAACGAATTGTCGTGGACGCGGGGATGGAAGTGAATTACTTCGATCAGCGGCTGATCGAGGGCTACCTGAAGACGGGAGGCGACGGCTAACGAGTCTGGCGAATAATCGGAAGAGTCCAATGCGGCTAGTACTAGGGAATCGAGGAATCCCCGCGTTTCAAGCCGCTTTTTCCCTGTTCTTTCCCGAGAATAGTGGTAGCTTAGCCAGCTAGATGATATTCTAGAGTAGAAGGCAAAACTGCGTTGTCGGAGTTGACGAGGGATCGATCGGCAGCCGTTAGGGATGACTCGGAACAGCTTAGAGTACTCCTCTTGGATATTCATCGATCCTAATGGCGCGGGCCGGCAACCCGTGCCTGCACATTTCGGCAATCGTAGAATTCACTGACCTGAGCGTCGATCCGCGCAGCACGGTCATGTGAGTCCGTTCGTTTAGTGTCAACCTACTGCTTGTCCGTCTCGTAGTGCTAACCGCATGAGTAAAGCTCAGAGCTTTCTTGACTTGGTGAAGCGAAGCACATTGGTCGAAGAAGACCAATTGCAGGAGTTCATCGGCAAGTACCGCGCGGAACATGGCGGCTTGCCTGAGAAACAGGAGAAGCTTGCGGCGGCATTCGTCGAAGCTGGCTTGCTCACCGAGTGGCAGGCCGAGAAGCTGTTGGCGGGAAAACACCGCGGCTTCGTGCTCGGTAAATACAAGCTCTTGGGTCAGCTTGGCAAGGGTGGGATGAGCACCGTCTACCTGGCGGAGCACATCCTGATGCGAGCCCGTCGCGCGATCAAGGTGCTGCCAAAGGATCGAGTGAAGGACAAGACCTATCTCGATCGGTTTGAGCTTGAAGCACGAGCAGCTGCCAAGCTGGACGACCCCAACATCGTCCGTGCCTACGACATCGATCACGAGGGTGAGACCCACTATATCGTGATGGAGTACGTCGAAGGGCAAGACCTTCATCAGCTCGTCAAGCAGAAGGGCTTCCTGAGGTTTGAGACTGCCGCCGACTATATTGCTCAGGTGGCGCGAGGACTCGATCATGCCCACGAGATGGGTTTGGTGCACCGCGATATCAAGCCGGCCAACTGTTTGCTCGACCAAAACGGAGTCGTCAAGCTGCTCGACATGGGCCTTGCCCGCATCGTCGACGACACCGCATCGCTCACCATCGACAATAACGAGAACGTCCTTGGTACGGCCGACTACCTTGCTCCCGAGCAAGCCCTCAACAGCCATAAGGCGGACGCACGAGCCGACATCTACAGCCTCGGCTGTACGCTGTACTTCCTGCTGACTGGGCATCCACCTTTCCCAGAAGGGTCGATCTCGGAGCGATTGATGAAGCACCAGGTCGAATCGCCCCCGAGCATCTTGAAGGATCGCCCCGATGTGCCGTCGATCCTATTGCACATCTGCGAAAAAATGATGAGCAAGAAGCCGGAGGATCGCTATCAGTCGGCGGGTGACGTGGCGGAGAGGCTGACGGAGTGGCTAGCCGAACAGGGCCAGGACGTTGGCGATAGCTTCAAACGGAGCGATTCTGGGTCTGGCGGAGTTGGCAGTGGTGTGTTCCGGCGGTTCGCAGACTCGATTAGTCGGGGCTCGGGCGATTCTGGCAGCGCCGTCCGCCGCGATGTGCTCGACTCGTCGACGATCGCCAAACAGAAGGAGCGACCAAAATACGATAGCACGGAGCTGGAACTGGCTCCGCTCGACGAAGAGGTGCTCGACGAAGAAGAAAGCACCGTCAGCAACGCCGAGAGCAGCACCGACGACGTTGCTGCCTCAGTGAACGACACGTTGGCAGATCTGCCGCATAAGTCGTTGATCGAAGAGGCGTTTGAGAAGCAAGAGGCGGAAGTCGTGGTGCAAAAGCGGTTTCAGAAAGAGCCGGGTGCCATCGACCCCCTCCGTCCGCCAGGGTTCAAAGGCCCCAAGACTGGCACGCCAACCTGGGCCTACGTCGCAGGGACAGTTGGAGTGATTCTGTTCTTTGCCATTATCATAATGGTGTTCACTGGCGGTTGATTCGCGCCCGCTGAGCGTGCCCCGTTACTCTGGTTTTCTGAGCATTAGCTGTTGCCCGACACGCTTGTGCGTTGCCACTCTAAGCCGAGCATCTGACAGTTGATTCCTGATCCGATGCCAAGCAAGGCCACGCGATCGTCCGCGCGGACATGACTAGCTTCCGAAGCGAGAGCCAGGGTCAAAGGCAGTGCGACCGCACCAGTGTTGCCCAAAGTTTCGAGAGTGGCGAAGTCAAGCGAGGGATCCAAGTCGAGGGTCTCGAAGAGCAGCTTGCGGTGAGCAACTCCCACCTGATGACAGATGGTCTTATCGATGTCGTGACGATGCCAGCCGGTCTCTGCGAGGAACTGATCAAACGTCTCGTCGCCGGTCGCGACTCCACGCTTCATGAGCTCCTCGCTGTCGGTCTGCATGAAGTTTTCCAAGCCTGTACTTTGGCAGAGCTGGTGATGTTCCGATCGTGCGAGCACGCTTGCCACTGTCAGGCGGCTCCCCGATTGGCTCAGTTGCTCGTCGCAAAGCAGGACGGCCACACTGCCCGAGCCAATCGTGAGTGAGGCGACCAACGACTTGATGTCTTTACGAGTTAGACTTTCATCTTCGTTGAGCCTCTTCGTGGTGTTCTCGACCAGATCGCGACCTGTTTCGGTGCCCACGACCAAACCGGCTCGAATCTGGCCGAGCTCGATCATGTTGGCCACTTGGATCATCCCCGTCAGCATTCCCAAGCAGGCATTTGACGTGTCGTAGATAGTGCAGCCGGAGGGCAGTTTCAACCCGTGGTGCACGCCGCAGGCCGTGGCGGGCTCGATGAAGTCTCTACAGACCGAACCGTGAACCAGAGCGCCGATCTCGGCGCGATCGACTCCACCCGCGTGAATCGCTCGCTGCCCACTTGCAATGCTCGCCTCGCTGGGGAGCATGCCTGGCGGAAAGAAACGCCGCTCGCGAATGCCTGTCATCAGCTCTAAACGACCCTCAGGCAAGCGAAGCCGCTGGTAGACCGGCGCAAGGCGACGCTCAAGTTTATCGGTGGTCACGATTTCGGGCGGGAGTGTATAACCCAGCGATTCGACGAAGACACGCTGATATTTCATGAAGCTCGCCCCGCGGCGTAATCCTTCGACAGGCGATTGGCGCCGAGTCCGACGTAGACAGAATTCGGAAACTTCTCAGAATACATGTCCAAGGATTGCCCGTAAACGGGCGAATAACCGAGAGGAAAAGTACTTCGATTCGTCGCCTCAGCCGCAGCCGACTACCCTTATGCCTGAAGCAGATCTCGCTACGCAGCACAAACGACGTGACTGGGCGGCCGTCCTGTTCGCGATTGCGCTTCCAACGTTCGTGACCTTGGCCTACTTCGTCTGGTCGGAGGGGCTCCTTCCGGGTATCCGACAAGCGATCTACTCGAGCTCAAAAGTGCTTCAGTTCGTGTTTCCCGTGTGTTGGGTGTGGCTCGTGCAAAAGCAACGACTGCACATTTGGCCGCCGAGCGGGCGCGGCATCGGTCTGGGCATAGCGTTTGGAGTGGCGGTGTTGGCGGCGGCTATGGGGCTATATCACGGCTGGCTGAAGTCTGCGGAGTTCTTCACCAGTGGGATTGTGCCTATTCAGGAGAAGGTCTCGGAGTTGGGGGTTTCCTCGGCGTGGAAGTTTGGCGCGCTAGGCATCTTCTACAGCCTATGCCACTCGTTTCTCGAGGAATACTACTGGCGTTGGTTCGTGTTTGCTCAGCTCAAACGATTGATCCCGCTGTGGCCGGCGATCGTCGTTTCTGCCCTGGGCTTCACCGCGCATCATGTGTTGGTGATCGGAACTTTCTTTGGCATGTCGAGCCCGATGACTTGGCTGCTTTCGCTGGCTGTGGCAATTGGCGGGGTGTTTTGGGCCTGGCTCTATCACCGCAGCGGCAGCCTCGTCGGGCCGTGGATCGGGCACTTGTTCATCGACGCGGCAATTTTCCTGATCGGATACGACATCGCTAAGCCCGCGTTTGGTGGCTGATGCCCGGCTCTGGGATAGAGCGTAAATCGCACCATGTTGTGCTAGCAGAGGGGTTCTTTACGCAAAATAAGCAAAACGCTTGCCTGCGATTGGGACTTGAGTAAGTTCTGTCTAAGACTTGCAATTCCAACTTGGTCGGGCGACTCGACCACTTGCCAGAGGAGTCTTTGAGGCCAACCCCGGCAACTAGAACCGGGTTTATGAGATAGGGAAATCGATCCGGCCCAGTTCCTTTGGCTTAGCCGCTGGTTATTCCAGCCGCTAAGTGTGAGGAACTCGGAGAGAGTAGGGGAATGTGTCGGATTCGCCTCAAATCAATTAGTCACGAGCATGCCATGGAGGGTGTGAGCTGTTAGCCGTCAGGGTGTTACCCTTCGGTAGCGGCAATTCTTCATCGCTCGGATTCCACGAATTTGATGCGGCCAACAAATACGGGATGACAAGAGGAACCTTAGGATTTGGTTCACGTCCCGACAATGTGAGTCTCAGACGATTCCTATTTCTACAGGCCAAACTGTTTCTTTGGTTGTCAATGCTCGGCGCGACTAGCGCGTCGGAAAGGGAGTGCATTTAGATGTTGACTAAGCCACTGATCGGCGTAAACGCAGACTTTCGACCAGCCCAAGGGGAATCACCAGCCTTTTCGTATGTCGCTTCGGGGTACTACGACTCGATCCTGCAAGTTGGCGGTGTCCCAGTATTGCTTCCGCCTTACCAGACAGAGGAAGACATCGATGCAGTTCTAGAACGCCTAGATGGCGTGCTCCTAGTTGGTGGGGCTGACCTCGATCCCCGACGTGACGGATGGATGCTTCATCCGACCGTGCGCTGCCAGGACCCACGCAGAGAATCATTCGACCGGTGTTTGGCTCGTAAAGTCGCTGAGCGCCGGATGCCTGTCTTCGGCATCGGCGCTGGCATGCAGCTGCTGAACGTCTCGCAAGGTGGGAATCTATTCCTGCACATTCCTGAGGACATGCCGACGGCACTGCCGCACAAGGATCCTCTGGATCCGGCACATCGGCACACACTGGAACTTACCGCCGGTTCACTGATGGATCGTGTTTACGGCGACGGGGAACTTCGAGTCAACAGCATGCACCATATGGCTGTCGACGAAGTTGCCCCCGGCTTCGAGGTCACGGCGCGTTGTCCCGATGGTGTAGTCGAGGCGATCGAATGCACCATGAGTGATTGGTTTGCGATCGGCACCCAATTCCATCCTGAAACAGAAACCGCATCGGCACTGGACATTCGGATTTTCGAAGAGTTCCTCGCTGGTGTGACCGAATACCACGGCGCCATGCGATTGGTGGCCTAGTTTCGCGTCTCTCGAGCCTGCCTACTGCGGAACAGAGGCAGCACTTGGTCATCCCGCAACCCATTCCCAACACGGATGGGCGACCGAGTGGAGGCCGCTCGACGGATGCGAGCGCGAGACCCTGGGCTCGGCGACGGAATCGGAGGCCGTCGCTGAGCCCGTTTTTCTGCGCGGAAACTCAAGTTAGATTTGAACGTACGCTGGGCTGGTCGATTAAGCCGTTACCGGCCTTAGAGCATCTTCAACAACTCGCGCATCCACGCCGGGTTTGCCGGCCACGCGGGGGCAGTGACGAAATTGCCGTCGACGCAAGCGCTGTCGAGTTTCTCGCTGGGTTCGTCCCAGATGGCACCGGCTCGCTGAAGCTCTGGTCGCAAGCTTGGATATGCTTGGCACCGTCTCCCGTTGACGACATCGGCCGCAGTTAGCAAATACAGGCCGTGGCAGGTTGCGGCCAATGGCTTCTCGGTCGAAGCGAAATGACGCACGATCGACAGCACACGATCGTCGAGTTGCAGATACTCCGGTGAGCGTCCCCCGGGGATGACGAGGGCATCGTAGTGTTCAGCTTTGACGTTGTCCCAGTTGACATTTACCGGGAAATTGTGCCCTCGCTTCTCGCTGTAGGTCTGAAACCCATCAAAATCGTGGATGGCTGTCGCCACAGTATCGCCGGCACGTTTGCCAGGGCACGCGACATCGACATCGTGGCCGACCATCGACAAGATTTGTAGCGGTACCATCGCTTCGTAGTCTTCGACAAAGTCGCCGACCAGCATGAGTACGAGCTTTGAGGCCATAGCAACGGTCTCCAATTACGGCTTGCTTTGTAAAAAGTCGGGAATTCGCTGCACAATCCCCTCAGAGTTCACGCACGCGATGGTGCTGTTTCCTTCGGCCACTAGAGCATCTTCACGAAGCACGCGATAGCTATGGTCGATGCGCGCCGTGGTTGCTCGTTCGACGGTGGTCGCGATTGTGAGGACGTCGCCAAACTTGGCCGGCAGGTGGTATCGGCAGCTGATACTATGCACGACAAGGTGGATGCCATCCCGTTCCAGGTCGGCGTAGTCGTGACCGATCGACTTCAGCATCTCTACGCGCGCCAATTCGAAATACTGGAAGTAGATCGAGTGATGGACGATCGCTTGACCGTCGGTTTCGTGGTAGCGGACTTCAATCTCTGTTTCGTGTTGCATCTTGGGGCTTCGGCAGGACAGGCCTATGGATAGCGAGTGGCTCGAACCGAGCATCGTAGCCAATTGCTGTCCAACAGCCCAGGTGGTAGGCCATTACGTTGCATTCAGATAGCGAGAAGTCTATACTAGCACTCGCTTTACGTCGATGAATACAGTGGACGCTGTCCGTGGGGAAGACGTGCAGGAGCCCGGTGCAAGGAATCAGTCAAAATGCAAGATGACCAAGGTCCAGACGGCGTCGATTTCACCGGTGAAGGTTCGGGTGTCGACTTCGCGACGATGCGCGGTCGCGATTACCCCTCGATTCGCCAATTTACCGTCTTTCTCGAAAACCGCGTCGGTCAACTCCTGGAAGTGGTGCGTCGGTTCGAAGGAAGCAATGTCCGCATTGTCGCGCTCACGATTTCGGACTCTGCTGAATGCGCTGTTGTGCGCTTCCTGCTGAGTGACCCTGAGGCGGGGCGCGAAGTGTTGGAACGAGCGGGCCTGGCCATCGTGGAATCAGATCTCATCGGTGTGGAACTACCGGACAGCCCTCAGCCGATGCTGCAGGTCTGCACCGCCTTACTGCAAGCCGAGATCAACATCTCGCAGGTCTATCCGCTGCTCTCCCGACCGCGGGGTTGCCCGGCCGTCGCGCTGATGGTCGACAACATCGAAATTGCACTCGATACGCTTGCCAGCAAAGGTTTCACGGCCATCAATGAAGATGACCTAAAACAGTGCGATTAACTGCTGCTCCCCGCCACTTTGATTTGCCTTCCGTAGTCTGTTTTCCCAATGCCCATACCAGTTACCTGTCCCAGCTGTCACACACGCTTCCAGGTCGGCGATCAGCACGCCGGCAAGACGGGTCCGTGCCCTAAGTGCAAGAATCCGATCAAGATTCCTGAAAAGGGCGACGAGGTTGTCATTCACGCGCCCGAGTTGGAAGCGGGCGCCAAGGACGCAACCGGCAAGAACGTTCTCAAACCCATTAAACGAAAAGAGACCAAATTCAGTCTCAACATCACGCTTGTCACAGTGGGAATTGTGATTCTCAGTATTGGCATTGCTTGGGTTTTGGGCCGGAGTGACCTGGGAGACAATCAAATTTGGGTGCTTGCTGGTGGGGCTATTCTGTTGGGCCCGTTATTGGCATACGCGGGATACACGTTTCTGCGCGATGATGAGTTAGGAGTCTTTGATACCAACAGCGCGATCGTGCGGTCGGCTGCCTGCGGGCTGGTCTATGCACTTTTATGGGGAGTGTACATTTTTCTGGGCTCCCAGATCTTCGGCGATGAGTCGTTTGAGCAGGGGCTCGAAATGGTCCAGGTCGTCGGGCTGGGCGTCGTTGCAATGGGGATTGGCACGTTCGCGGCGTTTGTCAGTTTCGATTTTGAACCGATTACCGGCTTCTTTCACTACATGCTGTATTTGCTCGTCACAATCTTGTTGCGTGCGGTGATGGGTTTGCCATTCATTCCGGGATTGTTGTTCGGAGAGTAGCGACGCTTCTGGAGCGAGGAGCCGCGAGGTCTGACACGCGAACTGGTACGTTCCCTGAGTTTTTCTCGTTATTCGGCACTAAGAGGCTTCTTTTTGCTGGGAATTCGCATGCGTGACCTGCCGGAACTCGCCGCCCTGCGCAGCAGCAGGGGCGTGGTACGGATTCCTCCGGAGCTTGATGTACCGATCACGCCGCGCGTGCGTCGGCTGATCGATAGTCCGCAGTTCCGTCGTCTGGCGGGCATCAGTCAGCTCGGTTTGGTGGGGCTGGTATATCCAGCCGCCAACCATACGCGTTTTGAACACTCACTTGGCGTGTATCGCATGGCGCTGCTGTTTCTTGACCGGCTGACGGACGATCAGCGGTTTATAGCGACGGTCTCGGAAGAAGATGCACAGCGATTCCTCGTGGCGGCGCTACTGCATGATGTCGGGCATTGGCCGTTCTGCCACCCGATCGAGGACGTCGCAATCGACGATGTGCCATCGCATGAACAGTTTGCGGGCCGTTTCCTGCGTGAGCCAGAACTCGCTTCTGCATTGCGAGAGGACTGGGGGCTGGAGGCTGACTCGATTTTGTCCTTGCTGACTGGCAGCCCGGTCAATAGGACCGATCAACTGCTCCAGAGCCTGCTTTCGGGGCCGATCGACGTCGACAAGATGGATTACCTCACGCGGGATAGTCTGCACGCAGGAGTGCCCTACGGTCGAAACTTCGACCAATCGCGACTCATCCAGAGCCTCTGCCTCAACGCTGAGGGCGATGGGCTGGCGATCACCGATAAGGGCAAGACCGCAGCAGAGATGATGGTCTTCGCGCGCTATGTGATGTTCAGCGAGGTCTACTGGCACCATACCGTTCGTGCCGCGACGGCCATGTTGCAACGTGCGTTTGTGATGATACGCGAGGATCTGGACTACGACGCTGCGTTCACGCTGACCGAACCACAGATGATTGAGCGACTTCTAGAAACCGCCGGGAATGGGCCCGCGAGAGATTTGCTGGACGGCTTGTTCGGACCTACCAGACAGCTGTACAAACGCGTGGCGCAGTACAGCCTGTACCAATCGCCGCAGCTGTATGAGCTACTTGCGCGCCGACCGTACCGATGGCTGGTCGACTGTGCCGAGGACTTCGCCCAGTTGGCGAGCGACGCGACGGGTCAATCCATCGCGCCCCAGGAGGTGCTGTTTGACGCACCACCGGTGAAGCTGGAGGTGCAGTTCGAGATCGATGTGTACTTTGCGAAGGAGGATCGCTACCGTCGGTTAGGCGAGATCTCCCCGGTCGTCGAGACGCTGGCGCAGCGGCAATTTGACGACTACGTCAAGCGCGTACGGATATTGGCACATCCGCGAATCAGTCGCGAACTGTCGAAGCTCGAAAACTTAAGCGAGCTGGTTGCGCAAGCTGCGAATTGCTAACGTGGTCAATTTTTTTGCTCATCCTACAGTCTCTTGTCAGGCCATAGCCAACACGCTTGCCGCCTCGATTCGGCGAAGTTGTTTCTCGCACGATATGGCGGCGATATTGCAAGATCACGGCACAACCGGCGAAATACGAGTGATCGCTCAAGCATCGCCTTCGCGAAAAGTGCTGCAGATTTTGCCGCGAACTTCAGCACAAGTGTTTGGTGTCTGAGCAGTGAGGGACGCAAATCGCCTCAGTCAGCCGTGATTTTGAATCGGCGGCGGTCTTCGTAAGTCATTAATTTGCAACGATTTATTACCTAGTTCATGAAAGTCAGCGTACGAACGGCACGTGATATGCCCAGTTCTACCGACGTACGGATAGTACAGATGTCTCTTCACCACCGAATTTGGGAGTTGGTCAAGATGATCAGCCAACAGAATCAGGCCACCCCAACGAGCAAAGCTGGCCCACTTCCGGACGAAACCATCCTAGGGCCAGGAAACCAAGACGACACGGTCGCCTCTGAATTACGCCGACGGCAAGAGGCTGAGATCACTCGGCTGACATGGATCGTGTTGGACGGATCAGCCACCCCCGAACAGCGCCGCCGCCTCGCCGATCTGGTTAGCGCACAGCACACAGAACGCTGAAAACGTGCGAGTTATCGGTCACGGCGTGCCGTGCTTGTGCTGCGTCGAGAGGTCAGTTCCAAGCCGGACCATGGGGTCTGCAGTGTCTTAGATGCCCTATAATCCAGAGCGAATTCATCCGTCTTCCGCATCGGGTTAGTCGCTTATTCAAAGACTTGCAGAATTCTCCATTGTTAAACTGGAGTGTTTGCGTTGTGTCTGCCGATAGCTGAATCTGGACAGAACGGGTGTTCTGGTCCGGCTCGCAATGGACGCGTGTCGATTCCCTGCCGACTGCGAGTTGAGCGATTGAGCCACGCCCAATTCGGCCCCTCAGAAGGAATCAGCCAGTCTGGCCCCGACTGGCTGCTGTGGTATCCATGACGTCCAACAGCCCGCACTACTTGCTTTTTAGCGAAGCAAGCCAAGACCGGTGTTCCCTCCCCACCTGGCGATTTGTGCTGCAAAACGTAGAGAGTCAGTCACGCTTCTCGGCGTCTGACTCGGAGCCCTGCGAATGCGGCGAACGGCTGGAGCTGCTGGCGGTCGTCCGAGGTCTGGAAGCCTTGGACGGCCCGGCCCGAGTAACCCTCGTCACCAAGAGCCGTTACGTGAGCCGCGGTATCAAGCAAGGCCTGGCGGAGTGGCGGGCCAACGGCTGGAAATGGGAGCGATTTGGCAGAATTGTTCCGGTTCGCGACAGCGACCTCTGGCAACGCGTCGATCGAGCGTTACAATTCCACGAAGTCACTTGCCAAGCTTGGCGGTTCGAGACCGTCGAAGTTGAGCCGGAGAGTGACTCCCACCCAGTGCCCATCGTCTCGCGGCGCACCCGCCGTCGAGTCGACCCACCGCACACCACACGCGGCCCTCGCGTAATTACCCCAGTAGATCGGTTGAAGCGCCGAGCGCGCCGCAAGGCAGCTGGCTGGTCGGAAGCGATCCGCTCGATAACCAGTTCTGTGCCCGAGACGGTAGGAGCTGCAGGTTAGATACATTCGCGGAGACCTTAAAGACTGGCTTCTCGATGTGCCGATGGGCGTGACGTCGGCTAGCCACCGGGGCCTTGAAACAGAGATTTACCCTCAAAAAACCGCATTTAGCCACCGAAATTTCCCATCGGGGACGATATCAATCCCCATTTCAATTAAAACAGAGCTATAAAAGGAACTGCGACCGTGCGATCTCAGGTTGATGTCCAGCAAATTGCCCCCGTCATTCATGGCTATCACGAAAACCCGTTCGAGGTTTTGGGGCCGCACGAAATAGAGGAAAGCGGTCGGCGCGCCGTTGCAGTGCGCGCCTATCTGCCAGAGTTCCAGCAGGTATGGGTCGTAGACCAGCAGCTTGGTCATTCGCATCCGATGCGCAGGATCCATCCGGCAGGCCTCTTCGAAGCCATATGCAATCCTGAGATCAGAAAGCAGAAGTCAGCGATGCCGTCCTACAAGTTCCGGGCGGTCACTCAAGCGGGCGAAGAAAGAACTATGCACGACCACTATGCGTTTCCTCCACTCCTGACCGACTACGACTTACACCTCCTTGGAGAAGGACGCCACTGGAGTAGTTACGATTGTCTCGGCGCGCATGTACGAGAAATCGATGGCGTGCGTGGTATCAACTTCGCAGTTTGGGCACCTAACGCCGAAGGCGTGAGCATTGTCGGAGATTTCAACAATTGGGATCGTCGCACCCACGCGATGCGCAAACATATTCCCAGTGGTATTTGGGAGTTGTTTATTCCCGAATTGGCGTTGGGTACGCTCTACAAGTTTTCCGTCAAGGCTCGCGGCGGGTATGTCGTCGAAAAATGCGATCCCTACGGCTTCGCTGCCGAAGTGCCGCCGCGTACTGCCAACATCGTGACCGATCTGGACAGCTACGAATGGGGCGACGAAGACTGGATGACCAGTCGCGAGCGTCACAACGCTCTCGACGCGCCGATGTCCATCTACGAAGTTCATCTCGGTAGTTGGAAAAAGAATCACAGCGGTGACAGTGAGTGGAAGAACTACCGCGAACTCGCGGACGAGTTGGTTGAATACTGCAAGGAGCTTGGCTACACGCATCTGGAACTGATGCCCGTCAGCGAGCATCCGTTCACTGGCAGTTGGGGCTATCAAACGGTTGGATACTACGCCGCGACGAGTCGGTACGGCTCTCCCGACGACTTCAAGTACTTCGTCGATCATTGCCATCAAAACGGCATCGGAGTGCTGATCGACTGGGTGCCGGCCCATTTCCCCAAAGATAGCCACGGTTTGGAGAACTTTGACGGCACCGCGCTCTACGAGCATGCCGACCCACGTCAGGGCGAACACCCCGACTGGGGCACCAAAGTGTTCAATTACGGTCGCAACGAAGTGCGGAACTTCCTGACGTCAAATGCCCTGTTCTGGCTCGACAAGTATCATATCGATGGTCTGCGGGTGGACGCGGTCGCCTCGATGCTTTACCTCGACTACAGCCGTGAGGAAGGGGATTGGATCCCGAATGAGTATGGCGGACGCGAGAATCTGGCGGCGATTTCGTTCCTGAAGGAATTCAATGAACAATGCCACCTGCAGTATCCGGGAACGCTCACGGTGGCCGAGGAATCCACTGCTTGGGGCGGCGTCTCGCGTCCAACGTATCTGGGCGGACTCGGCTTTAGCCTTAAATGGAACATGGGATGGATGAACGACACGCTGCGATACATGCGGCACGAGCCAATCCATCGTGGCTATCATCATGACGACCTTACGTTCTCACTGATCTATGCGTTTACCGAGAACTTCGCCTTGCCGTTCTCGCATGACGAGGTCGTTCATGGCAAGGGATCGATGCTCGACCAAATGCCCGGCGACTTGTGGCAACGGTTCGCGAATCTCCGATTGCTCTACGGTTACCAGTGGACGCACCCGGGGAAGAAGTTGCAATTCATGGGCGGCGAGATTGCCCAGTGGAACGAGTGGGATTGCAACTCGGAATTGCAATGGGACTTGCTCCAGTGGGATTCTCACAGCGGCATGCAGAAGATGGTCGCGGACTTGAACGCGATGTACCGTCGCGAGCCGGCGCTACATGAGGTTGATTTCGAATACCAGGGCTTCGAGTGGATCGACAGTCACAACCACAACGACAGTGTGCTCGCCTACGTACGACGAGCAGCGGACCCTGAGGATTTTCTGGTCATCGTGTGCAACTTCACGCCGGTGGTGCGGAAGAAGTACCGCATCGGTCTCCCCGCAGCAGGCTTCTATTCGGAAATCTTCAACACCGACTCAGAATACTACGCTGGCAGCAATGTCGGTAATTTCCCCGGCGTGGCGGCAGAGGATCTCGAAAGCCATAGCCGGCCGTTTTCCGCAGAGATCACGCTACCGCCGCTGGCGACCATCGTACTTAAGCCTACGCGGGACTAGCACGACTACTGAGCGTTGTTGGAGAGCAGCTCTCGCAGGTTGTCGATGTTCAAGTTGATTTCGTCGCTCAACTTGGCTTGGAACTGCCGCTGCGAAACCTCTCTGCGAACGAATTCCATCATTTGGCCACCAAACCAGCCGTTGACCGAGTCGGAGAGGAACTGCTGCTGCAATTCCTCTTCGGTTCGCTCTCGCTGGTCGAGTCGGATGACGTAAGCGGCTGATTCGTCGTGGTTCATGACGGCAGATTTTTCGTTTGGCTGAAGCTCGAATGCTTTGGTCATGAAATCAATGCCAACGGATTCCAAGGGAGGAGCCTCGCCCAGTCGCGGACCACGCTGCATCTCCGCTTGCGTCGTGCCGAACGTGAGCCAACTGAAAGCATCCGTCGTAACGACTTCGAAGCCTTCCTGCCCTGCCACGACAGCGACCGTGTCGCCGCTTTCCTCTGCGGCTTTTGCCAAATCTTCTGCCTTCGCCATCGCGAGCTTAGCTGCCTCAGCTTTTTTCCATGCCGTTGTTACCGCATCTTGGACCTCTTCGAATTCTGGGACGCGACTGGCAACATCTTCGGTCTTACAAACGATGTACGAATTGCCTGTCAGATCGATTGCTCTGAGGGGCTCGTAGGGTTCCAGATCGCCGAACATAATCTGGTGAACGAGCCTTGTGCGAGTCTGAGCATCAACGGCGCGGCCGACGAACGTCTCTGAAAGCTCTTTTTGCGACAGTAGCACGGTCTCTTCGCTGGCGAGTCCCGTATCGGCGGCGATTGCTTTGAAGTCGGACAACTCTGCGGGCGGTTCCGGAATCTCGCGCTCGTCGGTTTCCGCGTCCACCACGTCAGAACCGTACCGATTGTACGCCGTCTGTAGTTTCCTGAAGGTTTGATCGACGGTTTCCTGCAGTTCGACAACGGCTTTATCCACCGCCAGTGATCGTCGGATCTGATCTTCGACCTCTTCCAGCGGTGCGAACTCCACCGTTTCTTCTTCGTCCTCGTTGGTGGATGGCTCCGCATCGCCGCCATCGTTCGTCGATGGTGCTTCGTCCGTGGTCTCGGCGGCATCTGATTCAGTTTGGGTTTCTTCAGCTTCGGCGCTGGATTCCTCAGTCGCCTCCTCCGTTTCGTTCTGAATCGCCACGAGTCGGAAAGGGCTCTTCTTGGTGGTCAAGCTTCCCGAGTCTTGGTCCGAGGGATTCTCGGTCGGCCCTTCCGATGACTCTTCAGGTGACGTCTCGACTGCGTCCTCTGCTTCGCCTAATCCGTCGGCTGTTTCCTCTGATCCATCCTCCGGATCGGCTTCAGACTCGGTGGCCTCAGATTCACCGCCAGTCGTGGATTCTTCGTCCGCTGGAGATTCATCGTCCTCCTGCATTTCGTCGTCCTGCATTTCGTCGTCAAATAGCCCCTCTGCTGAGGTTGTCGTCGAGCTGCTAGATGACGTGTTAACGAACATGGTCCGTTTGTTTCGCTCGTAGTAGTCGGCAATCTCCTCGTCGGTTACGCTGTCGAGCAAGTCCTGGGCTCGGTCATCGACGTTGGCAACCAAATACTGGATCTTGACCTGGCGAGGTTCGCGAAATCCTGGTGTCGGCCGAGGCAGGGGTACTTGCATCACGAGTTCGAAGGATCCGCCGATCTGATCCTTGTATTGCTCGTAGAATTGCTTCAGCTCAGTTTCTGTCGGCTCGGGCACCTCCGAAACGAAATTCTCCACCGGCAATACGGCCGCTTCGACGACGATTCGCTCGTTGATGCGTTTCCAGTCCTGCCAACGCTCTTCAGGCAACGCACCTGCGGTCGCTACCGCGAGACTGCTGGTGTAAAAGTGCCTCATTAATAACTCACGCAAGCCCGCAAAGAGAACCTGATCCGTGATGCCCACCTGCCCAAGTAGGTCCACGATTTCAGCGTCGCTGGTCTTGCCCAGACCCCACTCCTTCAGGTAGTGATTGATAAAGGCATCACTCACGCTGATGCCGGAGTCTTTCGCCAAATCGGCAAATACCTGCGTGAGGACGCAGTCTTGCTGAACTACTGAGGGATCGTTGTTCCGGATTCTGAAATCAGGCAAATTTGGGGGCAGCAGAGTACCACCCTCGTCCTGAATCTGTCGGGCCGCACGTTCGACCATGACGCGGAGAAATTGGCTGATTCGATAACGGCGCTGCGTGAGCCGTTCAAGCTGTGCCAGATTGACTTCGCCGCCGTCCCAGCTCGCCACGACCATTTTTCCGCTACGCTGCCCGCCACCTCCCGACGACTGCAGCCACGACATCAGCGGATCGGCAACCACGAAAATGAACATGGCAACCACCGCAGCGATGGCAATAAACGCCCGTTGATATTTGCGAAATAGGTAAAATGGGCTAGCCATCGAAGCTTCCTGAGTCGGCCAACCTCGCCGGGTGCCACTTGACAGCCGGGGCGGTGCGGCAGTAATGATTGACGAAGTGATTTATTGAGAACGGTGGAAAGTTGGCACGCGATTTTATGGCAAATCGACGTAAATGCAATCCCAATCAGTAGTATCGTCGATTGAGGAACCCGTCAAGGACCGTCAGAATCGCCCATCCTCCGGCATTCTCAATGGCCTCGTTGTTGCCCAGCCGGGCCTGAGGTCGAGTTCGATAACTAGCGCGGAACCACTCCCGACGCCAGCGGTTTGAACTGAGGGCGGGTGACAGCCGACGACTTTGGTTGCTCGTTCTCGCATCGAAACCCTTGCGCACAAGAAAAACGACTAGCACCGTCAACATGGCGGAGAATTGAATGGCGAAAAAGAAATCAAGCAGCTCGACTGGCAGTGGCCAGTCCTTGGTGATCGTCGAATCACCGGCCAAGGCGAAGACCATTGGCAAGTATCTAGGCAAAGGTTTCCGTGTGGAGGCGAGCATCGGCCATGTTCGCGACCTGCCACAAGGCGCCAAGCAGATACCGGCGAAGTACAAAGGCGAGCCCTGGTCGAATCTCGGCGTAAACGTCGACGATGACTTCAAGCCGATCTACGTCGTGCCGCCCGGAAAAACCAAGCATATCAAGATGCTGAAGGACGAACTCAAGAAGTCCGACTCACTCTATCTCGCGACCGACGAAGACCGCGAAGGAGAGGCGATTAGTTGGCATCTGTTGGAGCTACTCAAGCCGAAGGTCCCTGTGCATCGTCTGGTGTTCCATGAAATCACCAAAGACGCGATCCAGGCGGCCATGGACGGTCCGCGTGATGTGGACGAAGGGCTGGTCCGTGCGCAGGAAACACGTCGGATTCTGGACCGCTTGTTTGGGTACGAGGTGTCCCCGCTGCTATGGCGCAAAGTCCGACCACGGCTGTCGGCAGGCAGGGTGCAAAGTGTCGCGGTACGTTTGATCGTCGAACGTGAACGCGAACGGATGGCATTTGTGACGGGCAGTTGGTGGGACCTGGTCGGCACGTTCGCCAAAGATAGCGGACAACAACTCGAAGCGCCGCTGATGTCGGTGAGCGGCAAGAAGATTCCGACCGGTAAGGATTTCGACTCGACCAACGGCAAGCTCAAAAATCCCGATGAGTTGATGCATCTGGATGAGCAGGCGGCGCGCGACCTAGCCGCGCGGATCCAGAGCGGTGAGTTTCGCGTCGCGAGCGTCGAAGAAAAGCCATATACCACCAAGCCCTATCCGCCGTTCACTACCAGTACGTTGCAGCAAGAGAGCAACCGCAAGCTCGGTTTTACCGCGCGGCGTACAATGCAAGTCGCACAGAGCTTGTACGAAAACGGCCACATCACCTACATGCGTACCGACTCGACCAACCTTGCCAAAGTGGCGGTCGAAGACGCTCGGAAACTGGTAGATTCGAACTACGGCTCCGACTACCTCCCGGCCGAGCCGCGTACCTACAAGTCCAAAGTCAAGAACGCCCAGGAAGCGCACGAAGCCATCCGTCCAGCGGGCCATCCGTTTGAGTTGCCGGAGGCAATGAAGACGACGCTCAACAGCGACGAGTTTCGTCTGTTTGATCTGATATGGAAGCGAACGATTGCCAGTCAAATGGCAGATTCTCGCGGACGCAGAATCGTCGTCACGATTGAGGGGGAAGACTGCATCTTCCAAATCAGCGGCAAAACGATCGATTTTCCCGGCTACTTGCGCGCGTACGTCGAAGGGTCCGACGATCCCAATGCCGAGCTTGCTGACCAGGAGAAGGCGTTGCCGAATCTTGAGGTCGGCGAACTGCTGACGTGCACGGCTCTCGAAGCCAAAGAACACAGCACGCAGCCACCCGGACGCTTTAGCGAGGCATCGCTGACGAAGGCACTCGAAGAACGCGGCATCGGTCGTCCCAGTACGTATGCCTCGATTATTGATACCATCTTGGCCCGCCAGTATGTGTTCAAGAAAGCGAGCGCTCTGGTTCCGACCTGGGTCGCGTTTTCAGTCGTCAAGCTGCTGGAGGAGAACCTCGGCACATTGGTCGATTACGCGTTCACCGCCCAAATGGAGGACGATCTGGACGCGATTAGCCGCGGCGAAACGGGCTACATCGAATACCTCGACAACTTCTATTTTGGCAATGGCAAGCCAGGTCTTAAGAAACAACTCGAGAACAAGCTCGACGAGATTGATCCCGCCAAGATCAGCCGCATCTACATCGGCAAACCAGACGACGGCGAGGAAGTCTTCGTCAGGGTCGGTCGATATTCGCCATACGTCGAGCAGGGCGATCGAACCGCATCGCTGAAAGACGAAACGCCGCCCGACGAAGTGACACTCGAGGCAGCGCTCAAGCTGCTGGAACAGGCCGCACTCGCCGACGAACCGCTGGGCATTTGCCCCGACACGCAGAAGCCCGTCTACCTCAAGACCGGCCGCTTCGGCCCTTACATCCAACGCGGTAATACCGACGACGAAGAGAAGCCGCAGAATGCCGGGTTGCTGAAAGGCATGGAACCCGAGCAAGTTGACTTCGAGACGGCTTTGAAGTTACTGTCGCTACCGCGGACACTTGGGGTGCATGCCCCAATGCCTCCCGTGAAAAACAAGGCGGGAGAAGAAAAGCCCGATCCGCGCAGCGAGCAGGAAATCCAGGCGTTCAACGGACGTTACGGTCCGTACGTCAAATGCGGGACGGAAACCCGATCGTTGCCAGACGACATATCACCACTGGACGTCACTTTCGAGAAGGCAGTCGCGTTGCTGGCGGAGCCCAAACGCCGTGGACGGGGAGCCAAAAAGGAACCGCTGAAGGTCTTCGAGAAGCCTTCCCCCGTGACCGAGAAGCCGGTGCAAATCCTCGATGGCCGTTTTGGCCCGTACATCACAGACGGCACCACGAATATCTCGGTCCGCAAAGGTATGGTCGTCGAGGAAATCACTTACGACGAAGCACTGCAGCTGTTGGAGGAGAAAGCGGCGCAAGGACCGCCCAAGAAGAAAAAGGCCGCCAAGAAGAAAGCCGCGAAGAAAAAGTCAGCGACCAAGAAGAAAGCGGCGCCGAAAAAGAAAGCTGCCAAGAAGAAATCTTCAACGAAGAAAACGACCAAGAAAAAGAGCTGATGCGAAACGTCATCACAGACTCGGTGGTCTTGCCCGCACCGGCGGAACGTCTGTTTGCCATGTATCTCGATCCACGAGAGCACTCAGCATTCACTGGAAGCCCGATCCAGATTGACGCCGAGCAAGGCGCGCATTTTGAGGGGTTCGAAGGCCAACTGAGCGGCCAAATATTGCAGGTGGTCGTACCGCGACTGATCGTGCAGTCGTGGCGTTCGACGCAGTTTCGCGACCAAGATCCCGATTCGACTCTGATTCTCATGTTCAGTACCGAGGGAGACGCGGGGCGCATCGACTTGGTGCACCTCGACGTTCCCGATCACGACGTTGCCGGTGTCAAAGAGGGCTGGGGGAAGTACTACTGGGTGCCTTGGCGCGACTATCTGACACGGACCTGACCATCCCATGATCTATCAGTCCCATGATCTATCAGTCAGAAATTAAACTGCAGACAAACGGCCATCGTGATCTGCAAGATATTACCGAGCTGGTTGCGAGAGAACTGAACGAGAGCGAACTGACCTCAGGCGTGATCCATTTGTTCAACGTCGGCAGTACCGCGAGTCTCGGAACCATTGAGTTCGAGCCTGGTCTGCAACGTGATTTGCCCGAATTGCTCGACCGCTTGATTCCTCCTAGTCCCCAGTACGGTCACGAACAAGCATGGCACGATGGGAATGGCCATTCGCATTTGCAGGCCACTTGGCTGGGGCCGTCGTTGTCGGTTCCATTCGCGGACGGGAACCTCATATTGGGCACCTGGCAACAGATTTTTCACCTCGAGTGCGATATCAAGCCGCGGCATCGTCGCATCGTCGTGACAGCGATCGGCGAGCGTTGAGCCAGCGTCACGCGATGTGCGCTCTACGCGAGATTGTGTCGACGCGTGCTGTTACACCTCATGTGCATTTCCCTCGGCGATCGAATATGCCGTGGCGTGGCTTCGGCAGTGCGAAATGCTGATGTGTAGGTTCGTAATTCCGAGTTGTTCCGCGACGTCGCGTGCGCCGGCGTAGAGAGTGATTGTCGGGGCACCGCTTTTTTTATTGCGAACTTCGATGTCGCGCCAGCTGATGCCCTTTTTCCAGCCGGTGCCGAGCACTTTGAGAACGGCCTCTTTCGCCGCCCAGCGGCCCGCGTAGTGTTGCGTCGACGCCTTCTTGGTCGAGCAGTAGGCAATCTCGTGCTCGGTATAAACGCGGCGGATAAACAATTCTCCGTGCCGCTCGATCATCTGTGCGATCCGCAAGCATTCAATAATGTCTGTGCCGATGCCAATGATGTTCATAAGCTGCTCTCTCAATAGCCTCGCACGCCACAAGCGTCCTGCGCCCTTTGCAAGACTTCAACCGCCTTCTTGCGTGCCCAAGCAGCTCCAGTCTTGAGCACATCGCGAACATCATCGGGCCGTGACGCCCAATCATCCCGCTGGGCCCGTGCCTCGGCAAAAAAGGTCTCGGCAGCACTAGCGAGAGCTTTCTTGACGTCGCCGTAGCCAAATCCACCTCGGCGGTACATAGCGGCCATCTCGTCACGCTCGCTTTCGGAAGCAACCAGGCAATAAAGTTGATAGAGCACGTCGTCATCGGGTTCTTTGGGATCTTCCATCGGCCGCGAATCGGTCGAGATCCGCATGATTTGCTTTCTCTGGGCCTTCACATCATCAAAGACAGCCAGTGTGTTGTCGTAGCTCTTCGACATCTTTTCGCCATCGGTTCCAGGCACACGGGCTGAGCTATCCAGGACCTTGGCTTTCGGCAGGACAAAGACGTCACCAAACTGATGGTTGAAGCTCCCGGCAATGTCGCGACAGACCTCGATGTGCTGGACCTGATCTTCGCCGACGGGAACCGTATCGGAGTCGAACGCCAATATGTCAGCGGCTTGCAGCACGGGATAGGTAAAGAGTCCCGCATCTGCTGGCAGGCCCTTCGCTTTCTTGTCCTTGTAGGCCACACAACGCTCCAACAAGCCCATTGGCGTACCAGTGAGCAGCAGCCAACACAGTTCGCTCACCTCGGGAACGTCTGACTGGACGAACAGTACTGCCTGCTCCGGATCGAGCCCAAGCGACAGCAAGTCGATGGCAGAATCCAGTGTGTATTGAGCCAAGAGGTCCTTATCACGCACCGTGGTCAACGCGTGGAGATTCGCGATGAAGTAGAACGCCTGTTCGTTATCTTGCAACGCGATGTACTGACTAATTGCACCGAAGTAGTTGCCCCAGTGAAAACGCCCGGTGGGCTGGATGCCGCTAAGTACTTTCATTGCTCTTTGTACGTCTGAGTGGTTGGGATTCTAACCGCGGCAGTACATAGCCGGATCATTCAGGAAGCTGAATTCAAGTCTTCAAGGTCCCGACGACATCGTTAACCTGCTGAACATTAAGTTCAACGAGCGCCTCGGGCAAAGCATCCAAGATGGTCGTCGAGGCTGTTGGATTGTAGAAGTTGACCGTGCCCAATTGAACCGCTGAGGCTCCCGCCACGAGGAATTCCATCACGTCGTCCAGCGTGGCGATGCCTCCGATCCCCACGATCGGGGTGTCAACGACTTGGGACGCCTGATAGACGGCACGCAAGGCAATTGGCTTAATTGCGGGGCCGCTGAGCCCGCCGATCACGTTGCCTAGCAAAGGGCGCTGGCGGCGCCAGTCGATTGCCATGCCCTGGCAGGTGTTGATCAGCGAAATCGCATCGGCACCACCATCACTGGCCGCTCTGGCCATGTCGGCAATGCTAGTGACGTTGGGCGTTAGCTTGGCCACGATCGGGTGTCTGCAGGCGTCGCGGCAAGCTGCCACTAGATCTCGGCACATGTGCGGGTCAGTGCCGAAGTCGACCCCGCCGCTAACGTTGGGGCATGAGATGTTGAGTTCAACGGCATCTACCGCTGGCTCCGACGAAAGCTGCGACGCCATCTCGACGAACTCGTCGTGCGTGCTTCCCGCGATGCTAACCACGATTGAGGTTTGCTGCTTGGCCAAGTAGGGCAGATGATGCGCTACAAAAGCGTCGATCCCATCATTGTCGAGCCCGATCGAGTTGAGCATCCCGGCGGGCGTCTCGATCGTTCGCCAAGGCGCGTTGCCCTTGCGCAGCTCCTTGGTGATCGTCTTGGGGACGATGCCGCCCAATCGCGAGAGATCGACCAGCGACTCCATTTCGCGGGCATAACCGAATGTCCCCGATGCGACCAGAATCGGATTCTTGAGCGTCAGCCGGCCGAGCTGGACGGAAAGATCGACTGCGATGTCCGCGGATGTTGATGTCAATTGGTTTGCCGGCTGAGCAGTGGAACATGAAAGGAGTTTTGCCCAATTTTACACGTCTCACTGTGAAGACACAAAGGGGCCGAAGCTGGCGCACACCGGATGCGCAGCTTGCCCGTCGAGCGGAAGCGTCTATGATTGCCCGCTAAATGATGCCGCCGTGAGTGCTATGCGGCGTCAAATGCGATGGTTGATCGAGGAACCAAATACGCTCCCACGTGTCGAGGATCGCGCGCAGATTCTCCGACGTGTAGATCAACTGTTGGGCACGACGACCCGGATCAGCGGAATAAATCGGCAGTAGGCAGCCCGTGCTGCTTACCAACGAACAGACCGTAACGGTAGCTAAGAGCCATTTACGCATCGGCGTAGCTCCTCCTTGAGCATCGAAGCCAATCTCCGGGTAGTTGACGGATATCGGCTTCAGTTTAGGTGCCAATACAAACGCCCGCGCGTCAGTACTCACACCAGTCCCACGAATCGAAAAGACCTTTCAGCGGTACGAGCGACGCTCCCATGCGTCAGCGATCGGTCCTGCTTTGGTAGAAAAGGTGACGAAGCTTAGCGAGCCAACCCGGCTGCGTCGAGTGCAGAATCGGATTAGTTCGGCGGTAGTTTCGTGAACGAAGAAAGACTAGTGTCTAGCCCATCTGAATTGCTAGCTGCCAGCAAGGGATTGCTTGGGTCGGCAGGTTCGTTCAGCTACGGATCGAAGGATCTGAATCTCAGCTCACGTTTCCGAGTTCGTATTTGCGTCGTAAGCTGCTGGCGGAGTGAAGGTTTCACCGCTCTGGGGTGGCGCGGCTGACATACTGCCGGTGCCGTTGATATTGGCCTCGTGCTCTCGCGCGGCGGCTTCGTTGGCCCGTCGTTCCAGTTCGCGGACCCGTTCTTCCATCTCTTTGCCCGGCTTGAACGTGACGACGAACTTCTCGGGAACGAATACCTTCTCGCCTGTCCGTGGATTTCGAGCCTTACGTGCGGCCCGCTGTTTGACTTCGAAAACGCCAAAATTCCGGAGTTCGATCCGTTTGTCCTCGACAAGGGTTTCGACAATTGCGTCGAAAGTCTTCTGAACGATTTCCTTCGTCTTGAGCTGAGTGAGACCGATTTCTTCTGAAATGGTCTTTACGATTTCTTTCTTAGTCACGACGAGGTCCCCTTTCAGAAGGATCGGCGTGCTGCCGCCACTGGTGTGGAGAGCCCTGAAAATCGCATGCTTGAATGTCGAAGTAGGGCGTTTCGGCGAGGCACCGTTCTCGCTCCAAGTGTAACTGGCGCAAGCATTAGTGTCAAGAAAAGCAACCCAGCCAGATGACGTAAGTCTCTCGACACCGGGGCGCTAAAACGCCCCAAAAAGGTCGTTTTTTGTGAGTCCAAGTTGTCAAAGAGCAGTGCCCTCAACGCTTCAAAATACAGCGTTTGGGGCGGGAGGGTAGTCTTCGCCCATTCGGCGCACTACGTTCCACTGGACCTAGCATCGTCTGACCCCAGCCGCAAACTTGAACTAATCGTTACAGATTTCCAACGGTCGATCTGGACCTCGTCACCTTAACGCTGGCCGAGGCGTTGGATCGGCATGGGTCAGGAAGGGACGCACTTGGGCGAAGAAGTGCCCTCAGACTTTTCGCGAGCTTCATACTCGGACGGTTTTAACCTGCTCCTCGATCTGCTCTAGCTGATAGAGCTTACCCTTGCCGCTTCCTGGGCAGACTTCACAGGTTTCTTCCCAAGTTGCTGCGGTACGCACGTTCGACTGCCAGAACGGCCAGGTGCGGCACTGCCGTGGTCGGGCCTCATAAACAGTGCACTTGCGAGTTTTGGCATCGAAGAGGACGCAATCGTAGCTGCCGGGCAACTCGTGTAGGCTGCGGCGGATGCCGATCTTGCGGACGTATTTGCTTTCGAAGGCTTCCGCGGACATGTCCATGTGTGCCGCGAGGGCGTCGATCTCGGCTTGGTTGACCCAGATGTAGCCCGGAGCGCCAGTGCAGCAGTCTCCACAGCCGGTGCATTTGAAACGCAGCCCGTCCGCGTACCAGGGCTGCTTATCTTTGCCGTCCGTTGAGTTGCTCATGAAATGATGTGTGGACTAGCTATGCGATGGGCTTGATAGTGCGGCAACTGCTTGCAGCGCGGTTTCGATCTCCGCCGGCTTTGTTGCCCAACCGGGGCTGAAGCGAATCAAGCCGCCTAATTTGTCGGTGCCGAGCGCCTCGTGAATGCGCGGCGCGCAGTGCAGCCCAGCGCGGCATTCGATTTGACACGAGGCATCCAGCGCGGCGGCCAACTCTTGAGGATCATAACCCTCAACGGAACAGCTCACAACTCCTACGCGACGTTCGGTGATAGGCGGCCCGTATAGCTTGACATTCGGTAGTTGCGATAGGCCGTCGATCAATTGCCCGATCAACTCTCGATGGTGTATTTGGATTTCCGGCGTCGACCGTTGTAATAAGTAATCGACGGAGGCCCCCAGCCCTGCCAGCGCCGGCACGTTCAGGTTGCCAGATTCGAGTTTCTCTGGCAGTTGGTCCGGCTGCGTCGTAGCTGCACTGTTGATGCCGGTTCCGCCTTGGATAAGTTCTCGAAGCTGGGACTCAAGACCTGGCCGCACATAGAGTAAACCAGTGCCCAATGGGCCAAGCAGGCCCTTGTGTCCCCCGCAGGCGAGTAGATCGACTTCCAGGTCGCCGACATTGATGGGTACACATCCCGCTGTCTGCGCTGCGTCCACCAGCACAAGTGCATCGTGTTCGTGCGCGAACTGCGTGATTCGCTTGAGCGGTTGCAGCGCCCCAGTAACGTTTGATGCATGGGAAATCGCGACCAGCCTGGTGTTCGGTCGGATTGCGGCTGCGACTTCGTCGGGATCTACGTAACCGCAGCTATCACACGGTACGTGGGTAGGTTCGACGGCGAAGTGCTGAGCCTGGTATTGCAACGGACGCAGCACCGAGTTGTGTTCGATCACCGTCGTGACAACGTGGTCTCCGGGATTGAGAATCCCATGAATGGCCAGGTTGAGCGACGCGGTGCCGTTGGCCGTGAATACCAGTTGACTGGGGTCAGCAATGCCTAATAGTCTCGCGCAGGCAGAGCGAGTCGCGGAGACGATTCGTTGCGACTGCTGTCCCGATTGGTAAGCACCTCGCCCAGCGGCTGCTCCATTCTCGCGCTGGAATCGATCGATGGCCGTATAGACAACCTCGGGCTTAGGCCAACTCGTAGCAGCATTGTCCAGATAGATACGGTCCATGGGAGCTAGCCACCAATCTGGTACATCGCGCGAGCAGGTTTCTCAAAATCTACCTCACCGATGCCGTGCGCCTGCTTCTTCGCCGCCACACAATCGCGCAGTAGCGCTTCAAGTTGTGCGTCGCTCCCACCATTGCGCATGACATTGCGTGCGTCCCACTCGGTTGTCGAGAACAGACAGTTGCGAATCTGCCCTTCAGCCGTTAGACGCAACCGATTGCAGTCGCCGCAAAATGGCTGGCTGACAGGGTTGATAAATCCGATTCTTCCAACGCCATCGGCGAATTGAAAGTCCACGGCTGGTTGGCTGGCATCATTCCGTTGCAACGGTTCCAAAGGACAGAACTCGGCTTCGAGTGTCCGTCGGATCTGTTGGCCGGTGAGGACTTCCTCATCAGTCCAGTTTCCGTCCGCATCGAGCGGCATGAATTCGATAAACCGCAACTCAAACTCGTGCTTCCGCGCGAATTCCGCGAGTGGGACGATCTCGTTCTCCGTTAGTCCACGGATGGCGATAGCATTGAGACGGATCGTGTGGAAGCCCGTGCGCTTGGCAGCAAAGATACCATCGAGCACTTTCTGCAAACCTGGGCGTCGTGAAATCCGTTGGAAGGTTGCCTCGGTCAACGAATCGAGGCTGATATTGAGTCGGTGCAATCCAGCGGCGTGCAACTCCTCCGCTTGCTCCGCGAGCAAGATGCCGTTGGTGGTGAGCGCAACATCGTCAATTCCAGGCACGCCGACGAGTTGTCGAACGAGCAAATGTAGGTCGTTGCGCACCAATGGTTCTCCGCCGGTGAGGCGGAGCTTGTTTACGCCCAGCTGCGCCGCGACGCGAACGAACCGTTCGATTTCCTCGAAAGTGAGCAGCTCCTCTCGCGGACGAAACACGACGTTCTCAGCCGGCATGCAGTAGAAACAACGAATATTGCAGCGATCTGTGACGCTAAGTCGCAAATTCGAATGTTTGCGACCAAACGAATCGATCAGCCCGTTTGCGGCGCTACTAGGCATCAGGGAACTCGTCATTCGTCATTGCTGTACGGGATGGACCCACTCGGTAGTTCCGTCAGACCAATGCTCTTGTTTCCAAATTGGCACGCGTTCCTTAAGGGTATCGATCAGCCATTGTCCCGCTTCAAACGCCTCTCGGCGATGCGCGCTCGACGTGACAATCGCGACCGAGGCTTCGCCCAGCGGCACTCGACCTAATCGGTGCACAATGTGGCAGTCGACCAGTTTCCAACGTCCACGCGATTCATCTTCAAGTGACTGAAGTTCTTTCATCGCCATCTGTTCGTACGCGTCGTATTGTAACTCGACCGTTTCTCGGCCAGCCGTGTGTTGGCGCGTGACACCCAGAAATAGCAATACCGCACCTGCTTGCGGCGACTGGGCTCGCAAGACAAGCTCATTGCTATCAATCACATCGCGAGTTAGTTCGATCATCGTGGAGTTTGCGCGGCAACTGGCTGAACGACTTGCATCGCCTAGCCACCGCTGACGGGAGGGATCAATGCGACCTCGGCATTGTCGGGAATTTCTGTTTCGTCGGTCGCGTAGCCTGCGTTGATGGCAAACAGTGTGTGGGGCACCAATGGAGCCAGTGTCGGGTAGCGGACTAGCAAAGCCCGACGCAAGTCGGCGACTGCCGAGCCCTCAGCGAGCTCAACCTCGACCTGTTCCGATCCCACGAGTTCCCGCGCGCCGGCAAACAACTGAACGACCACTTTCATGTTACCACCAGCTCTTGGCCTGGGCTATCGAGCAAATCGCGCAACTCGGGCATCAACCCGTAGGCGAGTGCGAGGAGCTTGATTGGATGTACCGTCGGTTTTGACGTGCCCTGCTCCATTTGAACTTTGCACGTGCTGCAGTTGGTGGTAGCTACCTTAAATCGGCCGGTACGTACTGCCGTTAGTAGGGGCAGCCCGGCGCGCAGGCTGTTTCGATAGTTCTCGCGCGAGAAGCCGTACATGCCCGCGATACCACTGCAGCCCTTCTCAAGCTTTTCGATCCGCAGTCCTGGGATCAGCTGGAGCAAGCTTTCGGTGGGCGAACCGACGGCAAGTGCCTTGACGTGGCAGGGCGTATGGTAACCCAGCGTCATTTGCAGAGGCGAGAAATCGAGTTCCAATTTCCCTCGTTGGTGACACTTCCATAGGTAGTGACAGGCCTCGAAGGTATTCTCGGCCACCAGTTTTGCGTCGTGGTCGCCCGGGACGAGGATCGGGTACTCGTGCGTTAGAGCAAGCACGGCAGATGGCTCCGTCGCTACGATGGTGTAGCCCTGCCGCACCGCTTCGGCGAGCAATGCGACATTGTGCTCGATCGTGTTCCGCGCCGGATCCAGGACACCACGTGTGATCTGCGGCATTGCCGCGTGAAGCTGCGACTCGGGCACGTATGCGGCGATCCCGTTGTGACCAAGCACAGCGACGAATGCGTCAGCGAGCTGCGTGTCGCAGTAGTTTGCGTAAGTGTCGACAAAGTACAACACTTTGTCGGTGGCACTGCGCTGAGGCCGGTTCAAGCGGCGATCTGCGGCCCGCTGCAAGAATGGCCGTGATGTGAACTGAGGCAACTTACGGCCTTGGGCAATGCCCAGCGTTTTTTCGATGACCCAACGTGCGATGCGATTACCTACTGACCAATTGGCGATGCGGTGGAAACGCGAGGCGGTGGCACATAGCAAGTCGACGCGAGTTAATAGCCACTCTTGGAGTCGCTCGCCATTGGTCGATACGAAAGTCGCTTTCGCTTCCAGCATGAGTTTGGGAATATCCACGTTCGCCGGACACTCGAGTCGACACATGTGGCAATGAACGCAGAGATCCGCGATTTCCTTGCTGGCCTCAGTCATGCAGACGTCTGCTGGTAAGGCCCCCGTAATCACCCCACGGACTAGATTCGCCTTGGCACGAGGGGAGGCCTCTTCCCGCGGGGCAAAACGAAAAATCGGACACATCCGCAGCTGGTCATTCTGTGTTCGACAGGCTGCGCATCCGTTGCAACTTCGCGCCGAGTGCAAGATCTCCGCAGGTTGCCAATCGAGTTGAGGCTGGATCACTTCCGGCAGCGACTCGCTGTGCTTTGAATCAGCGCTGGTTTTCTGCATCCCGTTTTGCGATTGCGGCGCGCTCACACGGCGTAGGTCGTCCGTGATTTCGCGAAAATCGAGCGGAACGATCTTCCCGGGATTCAGAATCTCTTGCGGATCGAACAGTTCCTTGATCTCGCTGAAGGCGTCTGCCAACGGTCCGTATTGCTCGGCGACGTAGGTCGTGCGGCTGAGACCATCGCCGTGCTCTCCGCTAATCGTCCCGCCCACGCTCCAAACGTCTTGGTAGATTCGATCTGCCAGGATGGCCATTTTCTGGATGTCCTCGCGATTGGAGAGATCCAGGAAAGGTCGGATGTGAAGCTGCCCGTGGCCAGCATGGCCGAAGAACGAGGCCGTCACTTGCTCCTTCTTAAGTGTTTGCTGGACGCCGAGCAAGAAGTCGGGGAGTTCCGCGGGAGGAACGGCGATATCCTCAATGACAGGTATAGGGCGCGAACTGCCTTTCAGCCGGTAGAGAATCGGTACGTAGTGTCGTGCTAACTGCCAGAGCATCTGGTGATCGTAGTGATCGTCAGCGATGTACGAACCGGATGCCAGCTGCGCATCCTGAAGCTTGGCGGCGGTGTCTGCCAGTTTGACGGACAGATCCGCCGGGGAATCCGCTTGATGCTCGACGAGCAGGACCGCCTCGGCAGCTTGCGGGATGAGCAACTCGTAGCGTGGATCGCTCTCTCGTGCCAGACTCAGATGTCGACGGTCCATCATATCGCAGGCGCTCGGGCGTAAGTGTGCCAGCTCAAGGGAACCGCGGGCTGCCCGTTCTAGCGAATCGAAGAACAACAACACGCTACCGACGTGCGAGGGCAGGGGGGAGGTAGTTAGCGTTGCGGCGGTGATCAGGCCTAGAGTCCCTTCGCCCCCCGTGAGTAGCCGCGCGAGATTCAGGTGATCGCCGTGGCTTATGTCGTCGATGCGATAGCCGCAACGATTGACCAGTGTGCGCGGCTGACATGTAGGGATGAACTCGGCGTAGCGATCGAGGATCACCTGCAAGCCGTTGAGCAGGTGCGGTAGCGGAGCAGCGTTTCGGTGCAAGTTATACGTCGAGATATCGTGCTTCGAGAGCGTGACCAGTTCGCCGCTGGCGAGCACTACTTCGAGCGACTCGACGTGTTGCCGGGCTGATCCGTAAACGGGCCAATGGCTTCCAGAGCCGTCCAAGGAGATGACGCCACCAACCGTGGAGACGTGGCTCGTCGCGGGGTCGGGACCGAATTTCCGGCCCAGTGGCTCGAGTTGGCGGTTCAAGTCGTCGAGCACGACGCCCGCTTGCACGTGGACGGTCTGTTCGTTGATTTCAATCACGCGCCGCATGTAGCGTGAAAAGTCGACAATCAGCCCGCGACCAATCGACTCGCCCGCCAGGCCCGACCCGCTTCCGCGCGGGTGCAAGGGAATCTCGTTGGAAGCAGCGTAGCGAACCGTTGCGAGCACGTCCTCGACCGTGCGAGGTCGGACAACGCCCAACGGCTTTATTTCATAGATGCTTGCATCGGACGAATACAGCTGAACAAACAGATCATCGCACCGGACTTCGCCAGCAAGCTGCCCGCGAAGATCCTCTTCTATGCGCTGTTGTTCAACGTCCATTGCGAAGGTCTCGGTTTAATGCCGAATGTCGAATTTCGAATGCCAAGAATCTGATCTCACCGACGGGGCAGCTCGCACTAACTTGAGCACACATGCCGATCAGTCCTTTCGTCATTCGCAGTTCTGTCACTCGTCATTTCTGCACACTTTCCATTCTTGCTGCCAATTGCCGATAGCGCTCATGCGTTTCTAGGTCGAACTGGCCGTGGCTGTCCATCTCCTCCACGCCTCGATACTGTGCCTGGCAGCGGTAGCACATCAGGGCATCGCCAACCAGCATGTAGAGCAGTACGTCAATGAGTGCGGTTGCAAATAGAATGCCAAACGTCCAGATAACGTCGGCGTGATGCCAGGCAATCGAGCTACCGACGATCCCCACCAAGACGAGCCCCACACCTAGCCGCTGAGGAAAATCCTTGCGTACGAACAAATCCGTGCTTGGGCACACCAGACAGCGTTTTACTCGATTCCCTTCGATCGCATCTTCGGGAATTGTGATCTTGCCCTGGCAATGTGGGCAGTCAAGCGAAGGCGTGTCGGCGTCGAAGAAGATTCGCACGCCTTCTTCGCAGGAGGGACAGGCGTAAGTTACGTTCACAGTTGATCGGCGGACGACGAAAGCTATGGTTAGCCGCGTTGCTACGCAACGCCGGAAGCTAACTCGATTATAGCGGGAACTGTGACTCGGTAGACAGTAGCAGTGCCATCGTTTCGCCCACAAAAGTGCCAATCACCGCAACGTAAAGGATGCCCGTAGCACTTTGCGTATTGGGGATTTTCAACGTCTGCCATGCCATCCAGGTCATCACTGCAACACCGACGAGTCCAAACGTCCAACGCAATGCGACAAATAGCATCCACTGTTGGGTGATTGCTGCGGTCACCGCGACCTCGCTCCAGAGGCCGATCGCTGATAACACGATCTGCAATGCCACGGCCAATGCCATAGCGATCAGCAAACGCTGCAAAGGCACCAGATCCATGGTGGGCGTATTCAAGTACCAATGACCTAGCAACATTGCCGCCATCGTGATGCCCAGCAGCAGGCCAGAGGTCACGGTGGTCGCGTGAAACAGGAACTCACCAACTGATGAACGTTGGACTCCGATTTCCTCGATGGGGGCGACGAGACTCGCGTTTGCAGGCTGCGGTTCCGTGACGGCGGCCTGCGAGCTGCCGTCATTGGTTACTTGATCGACCTGCGCGAGGGCTCCCGTGAGCGCTGAGGCCGTCACAAGAAGCAACATGAGCTTGCCCGGTCCTGGTTTTTCAAATAACCAATAGATCGCCCCCAGATAACTACAGACCGCCGCCACCATTGCGTACCACAGGATTTCTGGCGCGGCCGTGAAGCCAAGTAATGCCGCCAACGCGGCGAGACCGAGCGTGACGTACAGATGGTTGCGAAAGTAGCCGCTTGTCACCAACTTGGGCGAAGTAAAAAACATGCCCAACGCCAGACCGAACGTCAATCGGAGCAGAAACTGGACAAGAAGCGACATTGCGTATGGGGAAGCGGAGAGAACAGTGCAATCATAAAGAGTCGTTGATTCGTGCCTTAGGTCCCTCTGTCACTTTCCGTGCTGGGCCGTCTAACAGGCTAATTTTGCTTTCCGTAGATCAGCGTCATGACCTCCGACCGACTGGACAGGTTCGATCGGAACAAGCCCTTCATCGCTGAAGTCACACACAAGCTGCCCGGTTTGCGAATACCACGGATGGACATGCACGAGTGCGCCGCCTCGATCACGACGGCCACTCCTTTGACGTCGAGTTCTTGGATCAGCAAGTTGGCGATCTGCTCGGTCATGCGTTCTTGGACCTGTGGCCGACGCGAGTACTCCTCGACCACCCGTGCCAGTTTGCTCAGCCCAACGACCTTGCCGTTAGGAACATAACCGATGTGCGCCTTGCCATAGAATGGGAGCATGTGGTGCTCGCACATGCTGTTGAAAGTGATGTCACGAACTAGCACCATTTCGTCGTATTCTTCGGTGAAGAACTTCTTCAGGTGCGTGCTCGGATCGGAGTGCAGGCCGCTGAACATCTCGGCGTACATCCGCGCAACGCGGGCGGGCGTTTCCAGCAAGCCTTCGCGGTCGGGGTCTTCGCCGACTGCAGCCAAGATCTCACGAACGGCTCGTTCGATGCGAGGCAAATCGACTTCTGGGGAGGCCTGGTGACTGCTCGACTCGTCGCATTCACCGGAGAGGGAGCCGCGATCTACGGATGCGGAAGCGCTGTTTTCGTTGGTCATGCCTTGTTCTTAGACGGGAGCGGGATTCCCAAACTGCCGATCCTACGCTCGCGCTGTCTCCGTCGTCAACCGAAACAAAGCGAGCAATCGCCTCTCGCCCGCGGCCACCCAAGTCATCGCTAATTGGTACTGAAAGGCGGCAGGTAGCCGCCATCACGGAACTTTCGTGCTCTGTTGTCGTCGAATTGCTGCATTGCCTCGAGCAACATCTGAGCGCGAACATCGACATCGCTTTCACCTAGCAACCCGCACTTGGTTTTCAAGTCCAACGGCAGGGCGAAGCTGACCAAATCGGTTAGGACTCCCAGCGGAATTTCCGCTGACAGGAGTTCTTCCACGTTTGAGCTAGTAGGTCGGCCTTGGGGAAGTGCATCCTGAAATTTTTCGGTGAGTTCCGTCTGCAACGCCGCGCGGGCATCGTCGTTTTCGGAATAATAGAAGTCGTCCAATAAGGTGACTTTTGCCTCGCGGTAGAGGTTATCGGCGGGCAACTCATGTTCGATGAGTACCCGACGCAACCCGAGCAGCAGTAAATTGTAGTGCCCATCATCTTGCCGTTGATGGGTGACGACCTTCCCCAGGCAGGCGTGCGAATAGAGCGGCGGCCGCCCTTCGTAATCAGATTCCCAGCCTGGCGCTAACATGCTCATCGCAATCAAACCATCGCTATCGAGCGCCGAGTTCAGCATTTCGACATATCGAGGCTCGAATACATGTAGCGGCTGCATCACGTGCGGGAACATCACCAGATCGGGGAGAGGGAACAAACGAACGGTCCCTTTGAATCGCTGTTCGTCCATCGTCAAATCTTCTGCGTTCCAAGGCAAATTCATGGTGGGCTGTGGGTTGGTAGGATTGTGGAAGGTGTGGTCGTCAACTAAAGCACCGTGATCCGAACGAATCATCGGCAAGGAGATCCGGTTACGCAGGTTCATCCATCAAATGAACTTCGGGAATCAGTTCGGGATCGATGTCGATATGCGGGATTTCCTCTTCGCTTTCCAAAACCGCCTGGAAGCACTTTTCGTATTGTTGGAGAAATGCCTTCAGATCAAGGCCTTGATAGAAGTCTGGATACTCACGCAAGTAGTTGCAGCTGGTGTTGTAAACTTTTTTCGCTCCGCGAGTGTTTCCGTTTCCGAAGTGGTGCAGCGCCACGGCAACCTGGATCATGCCTTGGTAGAATCTACGGGCATCGCCTCGGTATTCGGTCCATAGTTCTTCCCAAGTTTCGTGGGCCTCGAAGAAATCGCACTCGTTAAAATACTCGATCCCTTTTAAGTAGAGCGGATCGTAGGAGGCGGGTTCGTCGGACATCGGCGGGGCGGTGGAGGGTGGCTCGGCATAATCAAAGCTCCAGCAGATTATAGGCATCTGGTCGCGACGAGGCCAGCGAACCGTCGTGAATCCGATTTTCAGGTTGATACATCGCGATTTGTGGCATTTGGCCGCGTCTTGACATCAAAAAACTGAGCGCCACAATGACGCCTGATGTCGAGCGAATCCGCCCGCTCGACATTCTTGCAGCCTGAGCGAGAACCCGTCCGTGGCCCCAACCGAGAGTGAATTCGCGACTAAGCGTCACGCCGCCAAAGTGGTCCGGCGCCTGAAAGCCGATTATCCCGAGGCCCCCTGTGCGCTAAACCACAAGACACCTTTTCAGCTGCTGATCGCCACTATCCTGTCGGCACAGTGTACAGACGAGCGAGTCAATCTGGTGACGAAAGATCTGTTTCGCAAGTACAAGAAGCCCGCCGACTTTGCCGCAGCTCCCATCAAGGAACTGGAGAACGCGGTCAAGAGCACCGGCTTCTTCCGCAACAAGGCGAAGAGCATCAAGGCTTGCAGCACGGAATTGATGGAGAAGTACAATGGCAAGGTGCCTGAAGACCTCGAATCGCTTGTGGCGCTGGCTGGGGTCGGCCGTAAGACGGCGAACGTCGTGCTCGGCACCGCCTTTGGGCTGGCGACCGGAGTGGTGGTCGACACGCACGTCGGGCGCATCAGCCGCCGGCTGGGGCTCACCGAGTCCAAAGACGCCGTGAAGGTTGAGCGAGATCTGATGGAGCTGCTGCCGCAAAAAGAATGGATCATGTACTCCCATCGCATGATCTATCACGGTCGCGCGATTTGCTCAGCGCGGCGGAAGCCCTCGTGCGACGAGTGTTCCATGAACAAGTTCTGTCCGCAGATTGGCGTGTAGGCATTTGCAATCGAAGCTTGTCAGCTCATACATCCATAAGACCATCAGCAGAGGATTCGAAACCTATGATTCTCTCCGGAAATGAGATTATCAAACGCATGGGCTCGGACATCGAGATTGATCCGTTCGATCCTGGTCGGGTCAATCCCAACAGTTACAACCTCACGCTGTACAACGAATTGATGGTCTACGAGGAAGTGGTGCTTGACATGGCCAAGGCCAATCGGGTGCGTCGCATTACGATTCCTGCGGAAGGGATTGTGCTCAGCCCGAACCAGCTTTACCTGGCCAGAACCGCGGAACGTACAGTCACTCACAACCTGGTTCCTCAGATCGAGGGCCGCTCGTCGATTGGACGGCTAGGCCTGTTTGTGCACGTGACGGCCGGTTTCGGCGACGTTGGCTTCGCCGGCTACTGGACGCTGGAGATGTTTGCGGTCCAGCCGGTGCGAATCTATCCGCACACGGAAATCTGCCAGATCTTCTATCACGAGCTCACCGGCCAAGTAGACGAATACGACAGCAAGTACCAGCACAACCGCGATATCCAACCGAGCTTGCTGTTTGAGGAACTCGATCCCGAGCGCCAAAACGACCCGCAGTTGCCACTAGATTTCGGCTTAGAGCGGTCGCACAGCTAACGCCGTTTACATGATTGCGAAGTAGTTCTCGACGGCATAATCGAAATACTCTTTGCACATCAGCGGCGGCACGTCGAGATAGTGGCAATAGTTGCGAATCTGCAGAAGCAGGTCGCGCGGCTGGCAACAACGGTACGGACGCTTGACCGGTTTGTAGTGCGTGTCGATCAGGTAGTCGAGTGCTTCTTGATCGAATTCGATGCCGACGATCGGTGCCATGATGCCGAACAATTTGCGGAACTCTTCTTCGCTTGGGTCGGGAACCTCGATTTTGTAGGGAATACGACGTAGAAACGCGTCGTCGACGAGGTCTTTCGGTTCGAGGTTGGTTGAGAATACGATGAGCTGATCGAACGGCACCTGAATCTTCTTTCCGTTGACCAGTTTCAAAAAGTCATAGCGTTTTTCCAGAGGCACAATCCAGCGGTTGAGAAGCTCGTCGGTCGTCATCCGCTGCCGTCCGAAGTCATCGATCACCAGCGTACCGCAGTTACTTTTCATCTGCAGCGGCGCTTCGCTGACGTTGTTACCTGAGCTAGGCATCACTTCGAGGCCATCCATCGTCAGTTCGCCACCCACAACGATGGTGGGGCGACGAATACGGACCCAACGGCGATCGATGGCTGTCGTTTGCAGCGGGCCGCCGGACTCCTCCAACGGCACTTCTTCATGAAGTCCCGGGTCGAACACTCGCATAATCTCGCCGTCGATGCCAATCGCACGGGGAATCCAAACCGTGTCGCCGAAGGCCTTGGTGACACGTTCGGCGATACTCGTCTTACCGTTACCCGGCGCGCCAAACAGGAACAACCCACGGCCTGAATTGACCGCTGGGCCAAGCCGGCGCAGCATCTTCTGATTCACCAGCAAATCAGAGAACGCGTGTTGCAAATCGGTCACCGTCGGGTGAACCTTGGTCAGCGTCTGCTCAGTTACGCTGTTGATATACGCGTTGAGGGGCACTGGAGCAGCCCCGAAGTAACTGCACAATTCAGTGAGTTTCTTGGCCGTCTCCCGACCCATGTCAGTGAGCTGATAGACGTAGTCGTTCATCGCCGCGGCGCCACGATAGGCAACCAGCTGTGCTTGCTTCAGCCCGGCTAGTACCGGTTCAATCAGTCGAAACGGCACCGCGTGCTGATCGGCCAGTTGGTGCCCCGACATATCCCCAACCGCCGCCAGACATCTGAGTGCCAAATGTTCGAGCTGGCCCTCGCTAATGCCTGCCTGGGCAAGTGTCTCGGGCTCGCATGGTTCCCACGGTTGATCTTCTTCCGCAACGTTCGCTAATTCCTTGTTCTTGAGCGCGGGATGAACGCTGGGCCCCGCGGGTTTCGGCGCGGGCTGACTTAGCGACGGGGGCGGCTGTGGAATTGCCGCTCCCACGGGCTCGGAGACTTCTTCGCCTTGTGCGAGTTTGTTGATGCGGCTCAGCAGCGAGTCCAGATCCGCGTTGTTGTCGCTGGATGTTGGCTGTGCTGGTGGAGAGAAGCTTTCTGAGGACATGGTGAGCAAGTTTCGCTGCAAGTGAATTGGGGCGCACCGCCTCTGAAGACGGAGGAAACCGTTGTGCAAGAGTAGGTTTCAGGTTGCAACCGAGCAAACAAGCGAGCGGCAGTTGTCGCGATCGTGCCGATTGTGCGGGAGCGGAGGGCCGCTTACTTCGTCAGCAGCAAATAGACGACCGCGAGAGCGATCTGCATTACGGCAAATGGCACGGCCACCTTGACGAAGCCAAGGAACGAGATCGGGACGTCGTGTTTGTGCATCACCGTGACCGCGACCAGTGTCGAGGCGGAGCCGATGGGAGTGATATTGCCGCCCAGGTTTGCCCCGAGAATGACGGACCACCACAAAGGCGAGTCTGCGCTGACATCTGGCATGCCGCCGAGAATTTTGGCGAGCATCGCCGCGAGTGGAATATTGTCGGTTACGCTGCTGCAAACGGCCGCTGCGACCAACAGCGCCGCGCTGCCGAGCTTGTCACCCAAATCGACCAGCAACGCCAGCACACCGCCTAGCGCTTCCAGCACGCCGGCGTATTCCATCACGTAAATCACGACGAACAAGCCGGCGAAGAAACCGAGCAGGTCCCAGTCGACGATCCGGTAGATCTGGTCGGCCTCGGACTTGTATCGAATCAGCGCAATCACGGCGAAAGCCATAGCCACGAAGCCCATGCCTAAGTCGCTCACCCAGGGGAGCACGCTGGTCGTAGCAATGGTCAGGATGAAGAGCACCGTCATCACTGCGCCGAACCAGAAGAAGCCGCGGCTTACTATGCCATCGTTTTCATCAAAGCTATCGACCATTGCGGCCGCTGATTGTCGCTCAGTTGGATCCTTAATTCGCTCGATTTTGAAGACCTTGGCCGCCATCAACAGCGTGGCCCCGGTCGCGAGCACTACGTAGGGAGAGCTGTAAATCAGGAAGTCGACGAAGCTTATTCCCGCGGCAGTGCCCACGATAATGTTCGGTACACTGCTGATCAGGGTCAGCAGGCCACCGATGTTCGTTAGCAGGCCCTCCGTCAACAGAAAACCCAGTAACTTGTCTTTTCGCTGTAGTTTGTCGAGTGACACGGCAGTCAGCGAACCGACGATGACCATCGCGGTGACGTTGTTGAGCACGGCCGAGAACACAACCGTCATCACGCCGTAGTATGATAGCAGCAACAGCGGATCACCGCGCGACAACTTCGTCACCTTGATCGCCAACCACTTAAACAAGCCCGATCGCGAGATGACGTCCACAAACACGCTGGACCCTAGCAAAATGACAATCACACTCCAATCGATTGCCGGTATGTAAAGCGGCATGTCGATCTCGTGACCGCCCACGTGAACTTCCGCATCTTCTTCCTCGGCAAGCTCGTCCATCTCGAGGGCCTCGACCGCCGCTTCTTCCTCGACCAAGTGACTGCCTACCACCACTTCCTCAACTGGCAGCAGATGGAATGCCGCTCCCAGCAGCAGGCACACGACCGCGAAGACTCCGGCGATCACCGACTTCTTGGCGTGGAGTTTTTCCTCAAATGCGAGGCTGAGGATCAGGCCGAGCAATAGAAAAGCGAAGAGCACCGTCGCACCGGCGCTAGCAGAGGACTCAGCAAGTAGCGGCAACATCATACGGTTCGTCTTTCTCGCTCCTACTGCTCATGGCAGACAGCATTCAGCCAGCGGGTCATAGCCTCTCACAACATCAACAGCGGCGTTTTGCGGAGTTCGACCGCGAGCGGGTAGGCGAGCCCGTGCATCGCCAGCTGGTCGTCGTCTTTAGTGTTGAGCACAAGTAAGTCGACGTTGTGTTGTTCAATAAGTTGCAGATGCTCGCGCATCTGATGCCCCAGTGAGACCGAGTGTTCGACCGAGACGTCGATCTTCGCATCGAGCAACACTTTCTTGCACGACTCGGCGTAATCGAGGGGATCTTTCAGCAATTGCTTAGGCAACTCTTCTTCGACCGTGTCAGTGTCGATGGCGGGGATCTTCGAAATGGCTTCGATCGTCCGTTGCAAGGCCTGGTCGTCTTCGACGTGTGAGAGGATGACCTTCCCACCGGGTTGGGTCAACGCAACGGCATAGTTCACCAATCGATGGTCACCTGCCAGATGGTCTGTGATCGCCATCACGACGTCCAGGTTTTGCAGCTGGTCGCCGTAGTCTTTGTCTTCTTTTGGATTGGGGATCAGCAGGACAGGCACATCGGTAATTTGTGTCAGTACGTCCACCGCGTCGCCCAAGCTGTGGGGCCAACTCCAGGCGTCGGAGTGGAGGTTCCGGTAGGTGACCAGCAATTCAGCCTGTTTCTCGTCGACGATAGCTAGCAGTTCGCGAACGTTGCAGGTCGCATCGATCGAGACGTGCTCCAACTCGATTGCCTTGCCGTCGCTACCCACGCCAAGGAATCGTGTCAGATGCTCCAGAAGATTCGGATCGACTGCCGGTAGGTCAGTGATTAGCAAGCCGTGCGTTATGCTGACTGGCGCATATTCGAATGGCGTGCGGGTCGCTGCTCGAAATTCGCTTTCAAACTGGTCGAGATTCGTCATGGGAAGCTGTGAGCGGTGAGCCGTCGGACATGAGCTGACAAACACCCACGTTGCCAGGCAACGTAGCTGGGGATAATCTACACGCTGACGCCCACAGCCCATAGCCCACAGCAGACCTTCTCACCGATGCAATTTGTAATCACGGCCGTCGGGCCAGATAACCGAGGACTGGCCGATCCGATTGTCCACTGCGTGACCGAATTGGGAGCGAATATCGGGGAAATCCAGATGTTCGACCACGACCAGGAATCGGTTTTTTCCATGCTGACCCGTGTCGAGATGGACCCGGCACGCGAGGAGGAATTGGAGACCGCGGTCCAGGAAATCAGCAAACGCACTGGGCTGTCGATCCGCACGTGGAGTCATCCCGCAGGCAACCGGCGACCGCGGATTGCGCTGTGTGCGACTTACCGCCGCGAGACGCCGCGGGCGGTGCTCGAAGCGGTGCAGTCAGGTTCGATCGACGCCGAGGTGGCCGCGATGATCAGCAATCGCAAGGCCTGCCGAGCACTGGCCGACGAGTTCGATGTCCCCTGGTTTGAGATCGGCGATGACGCGGGCAATGCCGACGACCAGCGGATGATCGACATCTGCGACCAACAACAGATCGACTACGTCGTGCTGGCGCGCTACATGCGCATCTTGCCCCCCTCGAGCGTGTGGAAATACGCAGGCGGCCGCATCATCAATCTGCATCACGGGCTGCTACCGAGCTTTCCTGGAATTCGGCCCTATCACGATGCGTACGCCGTCCGGATGTTAACCTTCGGCGCGACATGCCATTTCATCGTTCCCGAACTCGACGCAGGGAATCAGACCATCAACCAGTCGACTTTCAGCGTCCCACCGGGCACCTCGCTGGAGGAGGTCGTTCGCATCGGTCAGGAAGAAAACGAGCCCAAGTGCCTGACCGAGGGGGTCCGTCGCGTGGTTGCCGGCGAAGTGCAGTTGCACTTCAATCGGGTGGTAGCGACGAAGTGACGCCCGATTTTGCCGCCTGTCGCAGTTGTGCGGTGCGTCTCCCGCCATTTTCTTGACCTTTCCGTAGCCCCTGAATAGGGTGGAGTTAACGGAACAGGCCAGCCATCTTTCCACCTTTCTGTGGGACTCTCAATGATTTCACGACTTTGCGCGGCGATTGTACTCACATCACTGCTCGTTGCATCTTCGACAGCTCAGACGATTCGATTTGATACGAATGTGGGAACGTTCGACATGGAACTGAATCCTACGGGCAATCCCAACCTGCAAGGGCATGTCGACAATCTCATGGCCTACATCGACAGTGGTCGGTACGAACGGACGGTCATCAACCGTGCTGACGAGGGTTTTGTCATGCAGATGGGTGGCTTTCAGCTGGATACGCTGACGCTCCCTGCGACGTTCGATGACTTCAATGACGTCGAGTCCTTCGCGAATGTGATCGTCGATGCGGATAACGATGGTACCGTCGACTTCGATGTGACAGGCCTCGGCAACGAACGTGGCACCGTCTCGCTAGCGTTGAGCGCCGGCGATGCGAATTCTGGCAACAGCAGTTTCTTTGTAAACGTGGGCGATAACACGGGAGCGCTCGACGCACAGAACTTTGTCGCGTTTGCCAACATAACCAACATGGCAACCGTTGATCTGATCATGAGCCTGCCACAGACGGACTACGCCGGTGGTAGCTTGGCTGGCGACGATGTGCCGACGTTGAATAACAACGTTTCGGTATTCATTGAGCGGGCATTCGTGATCGAATCCCTCGCCGATCAAGCTGCCGCTAAGCGTGCCGCAGACGACGCGATGATGGGCGGTATGATGGACGAAATGATCATGGACGACGTCGAGGCGCTCGCAGCTATCAGTGGTGGCGACGCGGTGGCAGCACCATTCACAGTCCAAGCGATCGCGGTGCCCGAACCACCGGCGTTGGTGCTGGCAGTGGGAGCGTTGATGATGATCTACATCATGAAACCAAGCAGAAACTAACAGCTAGCGGTTGTGACAGCCATCTGACACTAAAAGTTCCCAGAGCCCGGCCTCATTGAGTGCCGGGCTTTTTTTCTTGGGTTTTTTTCCTGCGGGGATGCAATCCAAAAGAAAATTCTGAAAACCGAGAAACTGCTCTTGTCAGCCTGGTAGGCTCTTCCTACTATCCCGCCGCCTCGGAATTTTCGGGGCACTCTTCTACCAATCTTTTCAGCAGTCTTGTTCCGATGAGTGATCGTTGCATGGGCACGTTCGCGTCGCGGGATCGCTGGTTATGTCGCGGGACATGCCACGTGCGGTCGAGCGCTCGCATTGCGCCCGGGCGGAAGCGAATAGGGACAATAGACAGGAGATGCATCGGATGAGGAAGTCAACTTGCCTCCTACCGAAAGTGATTTTCACCCTCGCGTTTGGCCTTGCGCTCGCGGCTGGTCAGCCTGAAGCTGCCTTCGCCCAGGACGGCGTATTGCCGGCCAGTTCTCAGTCGGGCAGCTTTTTCAACCGCCAACTGGGAACGGCGCTGCGGTTCAACTACCACACGCGAGGATACGGAACGCAGGACGACGTGTTCTCGCTCGGTGGTATGAAGGTCTTCAACTTGGACGGCGCTACGGCGTTCATCGACGGCCAAGGTACGCTCAGCGACGACTTCGGCGGCGGTTTTAACCTGGGTGCCGGTTATCGTCAGCTGACCACGTTGGGGCTCGATTTCGATCCGCAACGAATCATGGGTGCCAGCTTTTGGACCGACGGGCAAAGCAGCGCGAATGACAACTTCTTTACACAGCTTGGCTTCAGCCTTGAATCTTTAGGCGATGCCTACGATATCCGTTTTAGTGGCTACTTTCCGCTGGATCGCACCAAGACGGGCGATGTCGCTCTGACGGGTTCAGGTACTCCATTCTATTCAGGAAACAACATCTTCGGTGCCACCGAGTCGTTTGGTGTCGACACCGCACTCGATGTGCTCGATCTGGAAGGTGCCGTGCGCGTCGCCGATTTGGAAGCGTGGGCATTCGCCGGAGCCTACTACGTGGGCGGTGGTGCAAACGATACGGCAGGCTACCGCGCTGGTATGCGTGGCTACGCACTGCCCGACCTGGCCGTTTCCGCGTCGATCACGGACGATGACATCTACGACACAAATTTCCTGTTCGGCATCACTTGGTTCATCGGCCGTACGCACAAGGGCAATGCGCCATGCGGTAATCTGCTCGATCGCTTCCGCGAGCCGGTGATTCGTAACGACTTCATCGCGATGGAGACCAGCCGCGTCGATCGTCAGTCGGGCGACGCACTCACCTCGCCGGACGACGACGAGGCGATTCGCGTGGTGCACATCGATAGCGGCGCCGCTGCTGGTGGTGATGGTACGTTTGAGAATCCGTTCGACCAGATTTCCGACGTCGATGCCGGGCTCGTCGCCAACAGCATGGAAGGCGATATCATTCTTGTCCACGGCGGGTCAACCTTTGCCGGTGCGGACGGTCAGGCCACTTTGCAGGCGGATCAAGTCGTCCTTGGCGAAGGCGTCGATCAGGACATGAACGCCATCCCGCATGTGGTAGCAACCAACGAACTTGGGGATATCAATCTACCGGAGACTGCAGCCGGCGCTCAGATGTTAGATCGCCCCACGATTGCAGCTGCCGGTCTGACGCCGTTTACACTTGCTGACAATAACACGATCAACAACTTCACGATCAATGGCACGGGAGCAGAGACGGTCATCCTAGCCGACACGGTCGCCACGCCAACGCTGCAGAACTTACAGATCAACGATGCCGCAACGGGCGTCACTTTACGCGACATCACCGGTACGGCGATTGTTGAAAATACGGTACAGATCAACCGTGCGACAACCGCCGGTCTGCAGGTGGATCAAGGCACGGATGGCATGTCGTTAGCGGCAACCATCAACGACAGTTTAGGACGATCTTTAGTGATCGAAAATCGACTAGGTGGCACAATTGACTTCACTGGCACGATCGAAGATCAGGCCGACATCGATGGCGATATGGTCGTTACTGAAAGCCAGGGTGTGCTGATCAATAACAATACGGATACGACGGTCAACATGACCAACGTCAGCGACATTCATGTTGCCGGCACCGACACTGGTATTGAGATTACCAACAACGCCACCACGACCGTGAACGCCTCCGGAATGATCGATATCACGGGCAGCGGAGATGCGAATGGCCTGGTTGTGTCGAATACCGATACGGGTTCTAGTGTGACGTTCGCCGATTTGAATGCTACTGCCCAAGACGGAAATACGGTGGACGTACGCAATGGCGGTACAGTCACGATTTCCTCGGACACCTCTACCGATCCCGATCGCAGAATTGCCAATACGGGTACCGGTGTTGCCTTGTTCAATGAGGGTGACCTAGGAAACGCCGATCTGAATGCAGCCGTAACTGTCAACTCGAATATTCTGAACTCTGGCGGCGGACTGGCAGTTCAAGTACAGAATCGCTTGGAAGGCGACGTCACCTTTGCTGGTACCATCGATGTCATGGACGGTATGTCCGGCGGTCTGCTGGTTCAGGACAACGAGGCGGGCACGATCTTGTTTAGCAATACCCTTACGCTCAACACGGGAACAGGAGATGCCGTCACGCTCCTAAACAACGAGAATGCCGGTGCCATGACGATGGCGACGATCAGCTTCACGGATCTCGACATCGACACGACCAGTGGTAATGGATTCACAGCCACAGGTGGCGGCAATCTGATTGTGACGAGCCTCAACGCCACCAACAACATCGACGTCGTTGGTACAGGCGTCGCGCTGACGCTTGATGGCATGACGATCGATCCGGCGAATGTCACGTTCGACTTGGTCAACTCCGATGGCGGAGCCGAAGGGATCGTGCTTCGAGATCTGGACGGAACTGGCCAAGTTCTCATCGGTGGCGGTACGGATTCCGGGGACGGCGGAACGCTGTTGACCACCGGGCAGGCAATCACTGTCGATAACGCGCCCAACGTGACGCTAACGAATCTCATGATTGACAACAGCTTGCCCGCAAACACAGGCGCGGGGCTGCTTGTCACCAATCAGATGGCCGGCTCGATTCTGACGATTGACAATCTAGAGGCCGCGACTTCCGGGCCACTGGCTCACGCCGTGAACGTTGAGAACAACGTCGATGGCATCGTTACGTTTAACACCTTGGTCGCATCGAGCACCGGCACCGGCGATGCCGTGCGAATGGACAACAATCAAGACGCTACGGTGGTCTTCAACGACGTGACCGCTACGGCAACAGGCGGGGGGACCGGCTTCACCGCCACGACTTCGGGTAATTTGAGCGTTCTGGGCACCAGTAGCGTCGACACCACCGGTGGATCGGGCGTCGTGATCGCAGATCAGACGGTTGTCGGTGGTGTGACGTTCGATACGGTCGACGTAGCGGGTGGCACCAACGGTGTCAGCTTGACTAATGTCGAAGGGGCGCAGGTGACGATCGGCTCGGGTACGACGGCAGGCGATGGAGGTACACTGGCGACGACCGGCACCGCGATTGTCGTGGACAACGTCGACAGCGTTGCGATCAACAATATGCTTGTCGACAACGATGCGGCTCCGAACAATGGCCAGGGTGTGTTTGTGACCAATCAGGCTACCGGTTCGACGGCCACTTTTGACACGCTGACGGTTCGCGGGGAAGACAACACTGGCGTGGATGTCAGCATGAATCAAGATGGCACCGTCATCTTTAGCGACCTGGACGCGATGACCAATGGGGCCGGAACCGTGGTCTCAGTTGCCGACAACAACAACGCCACAACGTCCTTCAACAATATGAGCATTACGGCAACCGGTACAGGGGATGGCTTCGCTGCGTCAGGAACCGGGACTCTGGTCGCGACACGGACTGCCCCAACCACAAACGACATCAGTACTAACGAGGGCCAAGCACTTAGCTTGACCGACACAGAAATTGGTGTGGGTGGGTTCACGGTCGACACGGTCAACGTGACCGGCGGTACTGATACTGGCGTGGCGCTGACAAACGTCTCTGGAGGGGCCGTAACGCTTGGCTCTGGCACAAATCCAGGCGACGGTGGCACGATCACAACGAACGTCGCCGTAGGAGGCAACGCGATGTCGATTGACAATGTAGAAGACTTGACCGTCACGAACATTAACCTTGCCAACACGGGAACGGGTGGTGGCCTGAGCGTCACCAACCAAGATACTGGTTCCGATGCAAACTTCGACGCACTCGTAGCTACCGCGGGTGATGGCGATGCAGTGAACGTCAGCGGCAACGTCGATGGCACGATCGACTTCACCGATCTCGACGCCAGCACAACGGGCGCTGGCGGGGCTGTGGTCTTGAACAACAACGCCGCTGCTACCGTGACCATCAACGGGATGACCGCCGCTGCGACGGGCACCGGTGCCGGTTTCAGCGCAACGGGCACGGGTAACTTGGCCGTCACGGGCGCGACAAGCGTCGATACCAACACGGGCAAAGTGCTGGAAATCGTCGGTCAGAACATCACGGCGGCCTCGAATTTCGATACGGTCAATTCCACCGGAGTCGTCGAAGGGCCAGCTGTTGAGCTTACGAACGTTACTGGTTCGCAAGTAACTGTTGGTTCGGGAACGAATCCTGGAGATGGTGGCACGCTCATGTCCCAGGATACCATCGGCGGACTAGATAGCTCCGCAATCCTTGTGGATAACGTAGCCAGTTTGGCGATGAACAACATCACCGTCGACAACTCGAATGTTCTCAATACTGGCGGTGGTATCGAAGTGAGAAACAATACTGGTGGGACGCGAACGTTTGATGGATTGGTTCTGATGACCGAAGCTCAACAAGCTGTCCGGATCAACAACAATAGTGGCGGAACGACCACGTTTAGCGACCTGACGGCCGATACTTCGGCCGGTGGTCCCCACGCAGTGGATATCGAAGACAACACCGCCGGAACGATCAATGTCGCGACGGCCACGGTCACGACGGACTTGGGAGATGGATTCCGAGTTGTCAACAACGGGAATGCCAATGTTAATCTGAGCAACTTTGACGTCACGACTGGCTCCGGCGATGGTTTGAACATCGACGGTACGGGCAACGTTACGACGACCGGGACCAACACGATCACGACCACAACTGGGGTTGGGATCAGCGCGACCAATGCCGAAAGCGCGATCATTGCCAACGTCACGGTCGACGCAAATGGCGCGAATGCAGTCAACGTGAGTCACACTGCCGCCACGGCTTCCGACGTGTTCTTCAGCGGGTTGATCGTCAACGACGGTACTCAGGGCATGAATATCTCGGCCGATGGCGCAGGCGAACTTGATATCACGATGGATAACGTGATGATTACCGGAGTCGATTCGGAAGCCATCGCGTTTGATACCGGTGCCAATGCCGATCGTGTGGACCTGACTTTGACCAATAGCAATATCACTGCAGGAGATGCCAGTGCGTTTGCCGCGACACTCAACGATTCGAATACGGCGGACGTACGATTCGTGATCGATGATAACATCATCTCCAACAACAGCGGTACAGCCGGCACCGATAGTGCCGCTCTCCAGCTTGAGCTAACTAGCGGCATGTTGTTTAGTGCTCGGATTGGCAACCTGATTAATAACGAGAACGTTCCTCCGGCTCCGCTGGGAGACAGCAATCGCTTTACCAATAGCTCGGTGGATGGCGATCCACTTCGCGTGACCGTAAACGATGGTACACTCAATCTCGACCTGCGAGACAACACGGCTCTTGGTGGTACGATTGAGTACTCACTCACCAACGATGGTGGTTCCTTCAACCTGGTTGATGCCGCCGATACGATTGCCGGTGACAACAACGTCGGCACGGTCGTTGACACGGGGCCGGATCCGATTATCACTATTGCACCACCGATCTTGGCACCGACGCCGTAGTCAGGCTTGATCACCGCGAGGGGCAATGTTCACAGCTAACTTAACTTGCCCCCACTGCGGATGGCGGACAATTTGCGGCGAAGCAGAAGTCGCGCGGCGGTTGCGGACGCTGGGGTTGCTGAAGCGGGCCCCCAATCCGCCGGAAGAACTGCTTAGCGAGTTGCTGGCCGCGCACGTCGGCGAGTTGCCGTGCGATCAGTGCCAGACGGTCGGCCTGGTTGCCGTCGATTCTGTCGACGACGAAGATTCCGGTGATTGGCAGCAAGCCGTTGTGTGCGAAGTCTGCCGTAAGCCGATTCCCCCCGAGCGCGTCGAGGTTTTTCCCGACGCGCGGCGCTGTGTCGCGTGCCAAGATGTCGCGGACCGCGGCGAGGAGCCAGACGAGCCCGAGTTCTGCGAAAAGTGCGGCGCACTGGTCGAACTCCGCGTCAGTCGCGGCGGCGGAATCACTCGCTACAAACGATTCTGCACCGGCCACCCGCCCTGCCGCCTCTAGCGGAATCGAAGCCCGCGCGGGATGATGGCGACCAAGCGTTGCATGACGACGCCGTAAGTTCCCCTTTCCGCCTTCATCCTTCCCCCTTCCGCCTTGCAAACCCTCGTTGCTACCGCCGCTTTCGGTCTCGAAGCCGTGGTTGTGCGCGAGCTAAAGCAGCTCGGTTACGAGCCCAAGATCACGCGTCCCGGGCGGATCGAGTTTCCCGGTGATCTGTCGGCGATCGCGCGTACAAATTTGTGGCTGCGCTCCGCCGATCGGGTGTTGCTGGAGTTGGGACGGTTCTCCGCCACCGACTTTGATGCGCTCTTCGAGACAACCCGAGACTTGCCATGGGAGGCATGGATCGCCCCAGCCGCCGCGATTCCCGTCCGCGGACGGTCGCACAAGTCGCAGCTCACGAGCGTGCCCGCTTGTCAACGGACGGTGAAGAAGGCGATCGTTGAGCGATTGCTCGCAAAGCATAACGTCCACGCGTTACCTGAAACCGGTCCGCCTGTGCCGGTCGAAGTGGCCTTGCTCGACGACGAGGCGACGCTGTCGCTCGACACCTCGGGCGATGGGCTCGCCAAGCGCGGTTACCGGACGCTTACCGGACCTGCACAAATCCGCGAGACGCTAGCCGCCGCGCTCGTGCAGTTGAGTTTCTGGAAACCGGAACGACCGCTCATCGATCCTTTTTGCGGCACCGGTACCATTCTCATCGAGGCCGCACTAATCGGTCGACGCATCGCACCTGGCCGGCTGCGAGCCTTCGCCGCTGAGGCTTGGCCCAGCATCGCCGCTGAGCCGTGGCAACACGCGCGTGAAGAGGCGGACGACTTGCAGTTGTCCGCTTTGCCTGAACGACCGATTGGCACTGACCTCGACGCCGAGTCGCTGAAGCTCGCCCGCTACCACGCCGAGCAGGCTGGCGTCGCGGAAGATCTGCACTTCCAACAACGACCGTTTGCCGAGTTGCGTTCGCAACGCAAGTATGGCTGCACAATCATGAACCCGCCCTACGGTCTGCGGTTGGGCGAGGAGCGCGAGATAGCCGAGTTGTATCGCACATTGCCTGAGGTGTTGCGCCGACTGCCAACCTGGTCGCACTACATCCTCACTGCCCATCCCGAATTGGAGGAACTCGTCGGCCAACGGGCGGATCGAAGGCGGAAGCTGTTCAATGCTCAAATCGAGTGTACGTACTACCAGTTCTATGGTCCAAAGCCACCGAAGGACAAAACGAATGATCCGCAAGCGGCAACGCGTCAGGCTGCACGCGAAGAACAGTCCGCTGCGATGCCAGCACGGCAGTTGGCACCTGCTTTCGGCGGACTTAGAGAAGAGGCCAGGCGCCAAGCCGAAGAGTTTGCCAATCGATTGCGTAAACTGGCTCGTCACTTGCGGCGCTGGCCAACAAAGCGAGGCATTACGTGCTACCGGATCTATGAACGCGACATTCCCGAGATTCCGCTAGTGGTCGATCGATACGAGGACGCGTTGCACATCGCGGAGTTCGAGCGTCCCCACAATCGCACGGCTGCACAGCATGCCGACTGGCTCGACTTCATGGTGAAGACGGCCGCCGAGACACTGGAGGTGCCGCGTGAGTTGGTGTTTGTGAAACACCGCGCTCGCCAGCGTGGTGCCGCCCAGTACGAACGCGTCGACGATTGCCAGGCAGTGCGAATCGTTAACGAAGGCGATCTCAAGTTCCAAGTGAACCTGTCCGACTACCTCGACACGGGGTTGTTCCTCGACCACCGTCAGACTCGGGCGATGGTGCGAGACCTGGCCGACGGCAAGAACTTCCTAAATCTGTTTGCCTACACCGGTTCGTTCACTGCCTATGCGGCTGCGGGTGGAGCAGCAAAGACGACGTCGGTCGACCTGTCGCAGACCTATCTCGATTGGGCCGAGGCGAATTTGCGGCTGAATGGATTTGAGGGCCCTGAGCATCGATTTGTGCGCGAAGATGCGAGCACATTCTTGTCCTCGCTAGGTGATGAGAAGTTCGACCTGGCGGTTGTCGATCCACCCACGTTTTCCAACAGCAAGCGGCTCGAGGAGGATTGGGACATCCAGCGCGATCATGCCGCGCTACTGCAACTGGTGATCGACCGTGTGACTTCGGGCGGCGTCATCTTCTTTTCGACCAACTCCCGACGATTCAAATTCGACGAAGCGGCGCTCAACGGGGTCACGATCCGCGAGATCAGCAGACAGACCGTTCCGGAAGATTTCCGCAATCAGCGAATACACCGCTGCTGGCGGATTCATGTTCAAAAATAATATGCGGATGTCGCGGATCTGACGGATCCGCGCGGACCAATGAATCAGCAGACAATCCGCGGACATCCGCCCAATCCGCGTCATCCGTGTGCTATTCGTATTCTTTCCCGCAAATCGGTTAACTCCCGCGCGAAGCCGCCTGATAGAATCGGGAATCGACACCACGTCTTCGGATCCAGATTCTCATCGTCCAAGTGGAACGACGGTGCATAGCGTTCGCGTTTCCATTGATTGCGGCACCACAGTTGGAAGAACCGAACGATCCACTCACCCAACTGCGATGGCGCATGGTGTGGGAACATAGGCTGGATCGTCTCCCACACCTCCATCGGCATCTGCTTGTCGCGGATGGCCGCCCGCTCAATTGCGTCGAGCACCTGATAAGGCATCAGGTCGGCTTCGTCGGTCTGTTTTTGCGCCGGCGGACGGAGTTCGGCGGTCGGCTGTTGAGAGTTCACCACGGAGAGCGCAGACAGTGGCCCGATACCTTGCGGTCCCGTCGTCTCCATCCACTGCAGCCATTCGAGCAAGTATGCCTTGTCGATTCCCGCGATGGGCGCTAGTCCGCCGCAAGTGTCGCCGTCCATCGTGGCGTAGCCGACGGCCGCCTCGCTGCGATTGCTTGTGGACAGCAGCAACGAGCCGTTCAAGTTTGCCAACAGCCATACGCCGGGGCCACGCGCGCGGGCTTGAATGTTCTGCAAGGCGATGTCGTCGAGCTCCCATGTCAGTTTTCGTTCGACCGCTGCGGAGACGGTATCGACATAGCCCTCGACCAACTCGTCGACACTCCATTCAAGGAATTTCGCACCCACCGCATCCGCGAGTGTAGCCGCCGCGTTGCGCGTCACCTCGCCGCTGTTGCGCGTCGACTGATACACGCACGTCAGTAGGCCTTCAACGAGCGAACGATTGTCGGCATCGTCCCAGGGGCCGTCGCCGACTGCAGCTTTCTGCACAAACGCGAGACGTCCCAACTCGGCCACACCGAGTTCCACCATCAGCCAAGCCATCGTCACCACCGCAGACGAATCGGCGCCACCGCTGAGCGACACCACCATGCCGCCAGAGCGACTTTTGCGCAGATAGTCATAGAGCGCCAGTGGCACGGCTCGCGAAAACTCTTCCGCCTTCGGCGCCGGCGAGGTATCCCACGCTAACGGCTGAGTTGGTGCCCGGTCGGAAGTCAGCGTAGGAAACTCAAACTCGCACGCCACGCAACCACCACCCGCCCGATCATCGCGGGATCCACGGTCATTGGTCGTTTCGCGCGCCCTGCGGGTCGCCTCAACGTCAATGTCCGCCGTTGCCATCACGGTATTTGCAAACGAAAGGCGAGGCCCAGCCGCCACGATTTCGCCTTTGGTCGCGATCAGTGTACCACCGTCAAAAATCGCTCGCCCCGACTCGTTTCCCAGCAGGTTGCAATACGCGTAGCTCACGTGAAAATCACGCGAACCGCGCGTGACAAACTCGCGCCGAACCTCTTGCTTGCCGAAGGCAAAGTGGCTGGCACTGGGGTTGAGAATAACGTCGGCACCGCGAGCAGCCAGACTGGCGATCGGGCGGTCCTCCACCCACGCATCGCGGCAGATTTCCATGCCGATCTTCACGCCACCGCAGTCGAACAGCAAGTCGCCCACGGGGTAAGATGTGCCGTCCACCGAAATCTCACCCGCCTCGCCGCGTGGCCAGGGCTTGAACCAGCGTGGTTCGTAGTGGATCCCGTCGTCGGCGAGAAACTGCTTGTTGACAAAGCCAAGTAGCGCACCATCGCAGCACAGCGCCATCGAGTTATAAAGCACGCCATCGACGACGAGCGGCAATCCAAACGTCGTTACCAGCTCGGTCGTCTTGGGCACCAGCTCCAATAGCAGCTCCAATGCCGTCTGTTGCACGCCGGTGGCGAAGAACGCGTCCTCGCAGCCGTAGCCGGTGATGCAGAGTTCGGGCAGACAAACGACGCGGGCCTCGGCCTCACGCGCGGCGTTGAGGGCTTCCATGAGGTGAATGAGATTGGTGTTCCAAGCCATTGGCGTCTGGTTGACGCCGGCGGCAGCGAGGCGGAGTTTGGTCATTGCTGCATTCTAGCGTTACAGCAATGCCAGTCGTAGTGCGTTGAGCGCCTGCTTGGCGGTCCGACTACGGACGATGTCGGGATGCGCGGCACAGGGCATGCGGAATTTGCGTGTCTCGTTCGGCAGGGCCAGCGCCGCGCTGACGTGTGAATCGGGCGCGCCGGCTGCGGGTGGAAAGGCACCGATTGCTAGCCCAATGTCGACACCGTTTTCTCGTCGGATTGATTCAGCGAGTTTGGCCGCGAACGCGACGTCATGGGGGACCTCATCGCCGCGCGCATCTGCCGGGCTGAGTGTGCGCCCGGCCACGAAGGGCTTTCCAGTTGGCGACAATTCTCCCATCCACTCGGTGACCAGGCCTTCGGTCGCCCACTCGGCAACGGCCAGGGTCTTGTCGTGCTCGGTGAGCAAACGCGTAACTGCGTGCTGCAACTCGTCGTCTTGTTCGCCGAAAATAAGCGTGCCCAACGAGTCGTAGATTGTCTCGACGGTCGGCTCCATCGACGCCAGACACGTCGCCTCGTCCGCTGCGGTGGCTGTGATGCGAAGCGTGATCGTCGCGTGACTGGCGGTAATGCCGACGCGCGGCTCGCGGTCGCGGGCAATCAGGTCGGGCAGCATCGACTCGAGCTTACTCTCTCCGACGCCGAAGCACTTGATGCGGCGATGGCGAATCACGCGCGGTTCGGGTTGCAACTCGAGGATTCGCGGCGCCACCGTCGCCTCCCACATTTCGTGCATCTCCGCCGGCACTCCTGGCAGCGCGAAGATCGTGCATCGCTTGCCGCCTTCCCCCTCGAATGACAAATCGATGCCGGGGGCGGTGCCGTTGGGATTGAAGATGGGCGTCGAACCGGCCGGAAAATCCGCCTGCACGGCATTGCGCTCAGGCATGTCACGCCCACGAGTGGCGAACAACTTCTCGATGTGTGCGAGTGACGCCTCGTCGCGCACTAGCTCGGTGCCCGTGGCGGCAGCAATCGCATCGCGCGTCAGATCATCGGCCGTTGGACCCAACCCGCCCGTGCACACAACCACGTCAACTCGTTCGATCGCGGCGCGAAACACCGCAATGTTGTCATCCAACTCGTCGGCGACCGTCGTATGAAACGCCACCTGCACGCCCATTTCGGTCAAACGCTGGCTCAGCCACTGGGTATTGGTGTCCAGCCGCTGGCCGGTGGTTAGCTCGTCGCCGATCGCTATGACTTCTGCTCGCATTTAAGCGAGCTTAAAGGATGAGGGCGGAAGGCGGAAGGCGGAGAATGCAGCGCCGAGCGAAAGCAGATCATGTTTCCCCCATCCCCCTTCATCCTTCGTCCCTTTGCTGTCACTTGGTAATCGAGAACCCAAAGCTCGTGCGCGGGCCGCGGCGAGGTCGACGGCAGCCGTAGTGGTAGCCGAAGTGAGGATGGACGTAGGCAGGTGGGCCGTAGTAGTGCTCTTCCACAATCACAGGCGGCCGACTGGCAACCACCGGGGCACTTGCGACGACAGGCGGATTCTGCATCGCCTGGATGACGTCGGTCGACACACCTTGTTGGTGCAGATAGATCACTTCGTTGGCTGACAGCGGCGCGACTACGCCCGACGTGCGCACGTAGTTTTGAATCAGCTGTGGGCTGACACCTGCTTGGGTCATCGCCACGACTTCTTGAATGTTCGCGGCTCCGGCCTGTACCTGACGACCCAACTGTGCGGAAATCTCCGCCCGATTCTGCGCTGCCAACGTGTCCATCTCGGTGCCGACCGCCGCACCCGTGAGCGCACCCAACCCTGCGCCGATCAGCGCACCGCTACCTGCGTTCCCACCGGTCGCATCGCCGATGATCGCGCCTGCGCCAGCTCCTGCCAGTGCGCCCAAGCCCGCACCGCGATCGGCGTAGTACGGCGACTGACATCCGGCGACGCCAAGGGTCGTGAGCAAAGCAAAACAAGCGGAAGCGCGCAGCGAGTAACTTCGAGATGGGCCAATCATGGCGACTCCAAACCGTGTGACGATCTAGGGATTATGACACGTAGGCAAGCCAACACATCGAGAGGTGGCGGGGGCGGGAATAGTCTCAATTCGCCGCTGCAGGGTCAAGAGCGGACGGCGGGCGACCTCTACTTCGATCGGCTATCGAGGTCCCAAGTATTAGCTAGGCATCTGCTAGCTGCTCGCAACGAATGACCAATGACCAAGCCCCAATGACCAATGACCAGGCACCAATAGCCGAAGTAGCCGAACCGCGCGTGCATGATTGGTCATTCGGTCATTGGTCATTGAGTCATTCCTTCTTTTTCCCACCATTCGTGCTTGCATCTTCGCTTCCCGCCACGTAAACTTATAGCAACTCGGGATTTGTGGCCGCTTGCAGCCGAAACTGCTAAAAAGCCAAACGTTGGGGCGTTCCGAAAAGGTTCGCTCTACAACAATTCGACATGCTTGCAATAAGCCGCATTTGCCCAGAGTAGATGCGGTTTTTTTATTGGTCGGAGGCAACCCAATCCGACCGCGACCCTCAGACGATGGACCAGCAAGTCATGAGCACAGTAGGAATGCCCAAGCCGAACGAAAACGCCACGACGCGCGCGCAAGACTTCCCCGACAGCATGTCGACCGAAGCGGTCCATGCCGGCGAGGTGCGAAACAAGCATGAGGGCTCGCTGACCGATCCGGTGTTCCAGGCGGCGACGTACTCGTTCGAAAACACGCAAGCGGTGATCGATTTCATCGAGCAGAAGCAAAAGCGCGAGGAGTACGGTCGGTACGGCAATCCGGGCGAACGCGTTGTCGAGCGCAAGCTGGCCGCGTTGGAAGGTGGCGAGGACGCGGTACTCTATTCCAGCGGCATGGCCGCATTGGTGGGCGTACTGATGTCGAAGCTCAGCGCCTGCGACGAAGTGATCTTCTTCGATGAATGTTACCGCCGTAGCCGAGAGTTTTGTACCAAGCACATGTCGCGTTTTGGCGTTGTCACTCGCCAGGTGCGCACCTGCGATTACGAGGCGATGGAAGCCGCTATCACGCCGCACACGAAGATGCTGGTGAGCGAGTCGCCCACCAACCCGCACCTCAGCTGCGTCGACCTGGAACGGTTCGCCGACATCGGCCGCCGACACGGCATTGATACGCTGATCGACGCGACGCTCGCCACACCGTACAACCTGCGTCCAATCGAAGCCGGCGTCGACTACGTGCTGCACTCCGCGACCAAGTACCTCGGCGGGCACAACGATCTGCTCGCCGGTGTCGTGATCGGTACCGAGGAAAATCTGGAATCGGTTCGCAACCTGCGCGGCATCATGGGCGCGGTCAACGGACCGCAGAACGTGTACCTGCTGTCGCGTGGTCTGAAGACGTTCGAACTGCGCATGCAGCGTCACAACGAGAACGGCCAGCGAATCGCGGAATTCCTGGAAGGTCATTCGCGCGTGGAGCAGGTTTACTATCCGGGGCTCGAATCGCACCCGCATCACGAAGTCGCCCGCCGCACGATGCGCGGCTACGGCGGACTGGTCACGTTCAACGTGAAAGATGCCGACTGGCGAGCCACGGCCGATATCGTCGACGCGGCAAGGATTCCCCGCATTGCGCCGAGCCTAGGCGGCGTCGAGTCGCTGATCGAGCAGCCGCTGGTCATGAGCTACTACGAGTGTACTCCCGAAGAACGCGCCGAGTTCGGCATCTACGACAACATGATCCGCATGTCCTGCGGTATCGAAAACCCCGACGATCTCATCGCGGATCTGGCACAAGCGCTTGAGGCGTAGTCGCAAGGCGAACAACCGAGCCGCGCCCGTGAGGAAGCGTCCGTCGAATAGCGAGTTACTTGGTCGCTTCCTGACGGGCACAACTGAGCTGAGATCAACTTGTTCCAAACTGGTTGGCAAATCCCATGGCCAAAAACACTCTGTTCATTCTTGCCATCGGCATCCCGCTGTACGTGGCAAGTCTTGGGGTCTGGCAGTGGTGGTTCAGAGGTAATCGCTCTTTGCTGTTGGGCGCACTTCTGATGCTGTCGGTTGCGATTATGAGCTGCATCGTGTACCAACGTTCAACTAAGCAGCAATAACTGGCCTTGTTGCGAATACAACCGAGAAGCGTCCATAGAACAGCGAACTTCTTGGTCGCTTCCTGACGGGCGCGGCTCGGTGACAAGTTTTCCTTAACGCAATTCTCTGACAATTATGCAATTCCGAACCCGCGCTATCCACGTTGGCAACGAAAAATGCCCCGAAACTGGGGCCGTTGTGCGTCCGTTGCATTTTGCCTCGACGTTTGTGCAACCGGGCGCCGGCGATTGGGGAGAATTCGACTACTCGCGTAGCGGTAACCCCACGCGAAAAGCGTTCGAAACGACGCTCGCCTCGCTAGAGGGCGGCTGTGGCGGGCTGGCATTCGCCACCGGTATGGCGGCGACGCACTGCGCGGTGTCGATGCTAAACTCGGGCGATCAAGTCATCGCCGGTACCGACATCTACGGCGGCACCTATCGCTTGCTGCACAAGGTGACCAATCGCGCTGGTATCGACGTCAAACTGTGCGACACGAGGGATCCCACAAACCTTCAGGCGGCGATCACGTCAAACACCCGACTCGTTTGGATCGAAAGTCCAGGCAACCCCCGGATGACGATCACCGACATCGCCGCCTGCGCGGAGATCGCCCACGAGCACGGCGCGCTGCTGGGCGTCGACAGTACGTTCGCCACTCCGGTACTCACTCGGCCGTTGGAACTGGGGGCCGACATCGTCATGCACTCGGCCACCAAGTACATTGGCGGTCACAGCGATCTGATGGGCGGCGCGCTGGTCGTCCGCGACGAGCAGCTGTTCGACGACTTGTACTTCGTGCAAAACGCCACCGGCGCGATCATGGGCCCGATGGAAGCCTTCCTGTGTTCTCGCGGACTGAAGACGCTGGAACTCCGCGTCCGCGAGCAATGCCGCACCGCTGCGAAGCTCGCCGCTTGGCTAGCCGCGCACGATCAGGTCGACAAAGTCCTCTACCCGGGCCTCTCCGACCACCCCGGCCACGACGTGGCGGCCAAACAGATGGACGGCGGCTTTGGGGCGATGCTCACGTTCGAACTGAACGGCGATTTCGATGCGACGAAAAAGTTCGTTGAGTCGACGCACCTGTTCCAGCTTGCCGTGAGCCTGGGTGCCGTCGAGTCCCTCATCGAGCAGCCCGCCTCAATGTCCCACGCCAGCTACGACCCCGCCGACCGCGCCAAACACGGCATCACCGACGGCATGATCCGCCTCTCCATCGGGCTGGAAGCGTACGAAGATCTGCAAGCAGATTTAGAGCAGGCGTTTGCGGCGGTTACAGGCTAAGCGGGCTGCCACTCAAGTTACCTCGGTCGATGAAGCTGAACGCAGTTGAGCAAATGGCCTTTCGAGCGTAAGGTCGATGCCACCTGAGCTGCTAGAAGCAGCGATACTCGCTGCCGAACATTGAAGCAGACTTCGGTATTCTGCTAGAATGCACAGCTGGCTTTCTAGGGTTTTTTTTGCGTGCTTTGACTCAGTACATTTTAAAGGTTGCCGTACGATTAACTGATTCACGTGACCGAACGCACTCCTTGTCCACTTTGCTCTAAATCAGTACTACCATCCACCTTGCATCGATACGGCGGGTTGTGCAGGCGGTGTGCGACTCAGCCGAAGAAATCTCGCGATTACGCTATCGCCTTGTTTCTTTTCTCGATTCCAATGCTGGCACTGCCGCTAGTGCTTGAATCCCATTTTCATCTAGCAGAGGAAACTGGAACATCGGCCAAAGCACCATGGATTTTCGGTCTTCTCTATAGTGCTTTCGGTCTCACAGGTATCCGCGTGATATTTTGGGTCGGTGGCATACTCTTGCTCGCGATTGCAGGATACTTTGCACAGCAGTGGCGTACATCAAAAAAATCAATCACTGCGATTCGCCAACAGAGCACATAACTACATCTTAAGTGAGGCGTGGGCGACAAATCAGTTGCTCTGAATCTGCCTCTGCTACCTCGGCTGAGGTAGATTTCGTAAGTGCCCAAGGAGTGCCCCACCTTAGACACTTGGACTTACTGGATATCCTGCCCAAGCGTGAAACGCCGAGGCACCTCCGCCCCGAGCAAATGAAACTCTCCTCGTTGCTCGTTGCGATCTCTGTCGGATTTGGCCACGAATCAAGTCTAGTTTGTAGGCTGGGGTAGCCTGTGGCATAACCCGGCTTGGGCTGTATAGTGGATTTGTTCCGCATCCCACGGCAAGATTTCGCCGCTCGGTTTAGTCCAGCCTCCCGCTGACACAAGGCCTAATTGTGGACGATCCCGTGTTCGTCATCTTTGTGGTCGTACTTGGTGCCTTCGTGTACTGGGTTCTTAGTGCCCCAAGCGTCCTTAGCATTACTCGGGAAGACATCCCGCGACGTTGGACGATCGGTTCGTTGCTCAAGCTGATGGCTGTGGTGTCTGTATCTCTTGCGACGTTAGTTGTCGTGGGTCCCGAGGTGGCAATACTGTTCCTATTGTCATGCCTGAAGATTACCGTTGTTGCGCTGAAGTCGCCATGATTTGAGTGACGTGGCTAGCCCTCGCCAGGCAACCGTCTCAACGAGTTATCGTGCGACAGTCGACGAGCCGCTCGCACGCAGACAGAAAGATGCCAACCCGCTCGCGCGGTTCTCAGTCCCTGTCTCGGTTACTTGCATGTCCGTCCGGGTCGGGTATCATGAACATCCAGCAACGGTCGCGTTGCGTCTTGTCAGCAAAACTCATTCTTTAGAGGCAGCTAATTCGTAGACCCTCCTCGGTATTCCAGTCAGCAGAAAGGACCCAGCAATGAGATTGGCAGCAAAGTTGGCAGTGGCAAGTTTGATAGGCGTGGTCACGCATTGGGGTACGGAGGCGAGGGGCGAGACAACGTTGCTGGGGGTAACCGGCACAGGCTCAATTGTCGAAATCGATACGACAACCGGTGCGGCAACGCTAGTGGGTGATAGCGGCTTTAGCGCCGCTGCGGCAGCATCGGATTCCACGAATCGGATGTTCACAGCCGGCGGTAGTTCTGAGGATGCCAACAAGCTCGTGCTCATCAATCAAGCGACCGGGGCTGGTTCTGTGTTCCTGGATCTCGTGGGACGTCCCGGCGGATTTGGCATTCGAGGCATCGCGTTCAATTCGTCCGACGAACTCTATGCGGTGCTCAGTCAAGCCGACACGCTAGCGATCGATGTGTTGGCGACGATCGACACCACCACGGGCGACGTGGCGCTAGTCGGAACCGACGGGGAGACGGGTCTGACCAATCTCCAAGGGCTGGCCTTCGACAACTCCGACAACCTGTTCGGTGTGACGGTCGCTGGCGATTTGGTCAGCATCGATGCCACGACCGCAGCCGCTACGATCATTGGCGGCAGCGGAATCACTCCCGACGGGCAAGCCCTGGAATTCGGCGACGACGGCACGCTTTACGCGGCGAGCGTGAACCTGAAGACGATCGACGCGCTCGGCAACGCGACGCTGATCGGCTCACTAGGACCGTTGGGAGAGATCCGCGGCTTGGCATTCGTGCCCGAGCCAACAACCGCCGCCGTACTCGTGACGGGAGCATTGCTGTTCATCTCGATCCGACGCGACCCGAACTGGCGTTAGTTGCTAGGTTAGTCGCGGAATCACGAAGCTAACCACGATGGCACCAACAGCTGTGCGTTTCGCGTCTGTCGGTTGCAGCGCCCTGCGCGCCTCTCAGGCCGGGTTGGAAGCATACGAAGATCTGGAAGCAGATTTAGACCAGGCGTTCACCGAGTTCCACTCAGCAAGATCGGGTGGCTTGCAGGCCCAATGCAAGTGCTGCGCTGTGCCCTCGCCAAATCCTGTGCTGTGGCGGACAAACATGGTCAATCAATGGATTGCGTAGCCTACCGCCAGGTTCCGGGCTAGCGTAAGCTACAACTTATTTGTCATGCAGCTCGAAGAAAACTCCAAGGGCGTTGGTGGTGATCCATCCGCTATTGGGGTCGCCATCGTCGGCAAAATCCTCGATTGCTGAGTAGAGATTCCGCACAGAGGAATCTGACCAGCTGCTGACACGAATCCCCACGCCGATCACGGGCGCACCAGTGGTAACGCCATTCCAATCGTAGTAACCACCCAGCGCTGTCTCCTGTGCGAATATTCTGGTAGACATGTAAGGCTCCAGGTCGGTGGGTGTCGCGCCGTAGGACGTGTCATCAGGGAGCTTTCCATTATCAGCGGCATATCTTTCGACCGCATCGAAGATGATGTCCACCGATGAGACGATCGCAGCAGCTTCGGCCTGATAAGAAATGCCGAACAACTGTGGGGCGGCGATTCCCGCGAGGATTCCAATCACTAACACCACCACCACCAGTTCCACGAGCGTAAAACCGCCGCGATGCGATTCGTGTGTCGTTACAGTTTGCAAGGTCGCGTTGCCGTATCGAGGTCGGGGGACGGAATAAGTCCGTTGGCCGCCTGTACAAACCTAGCACGCTGGACGGCCTGGAAAACTGGATTGATGGCGCATGAGCATTTTCAAGCGTCTGACGCGTGTTCATTGCGGTTACCTCGGATTTACTGATCCGTGCGTTTGGAGCGATATTGCTTATTAGTGATCCGTGGCACCCAATCTGATAATCTTGATTCGAGGTGAGAGTACCGCCAATACATCGATCATCACTGACCTAGCGGAACAGAGGGTGTTTTCCACCTCGGCTTAGCGTGCTGTGTGGATTATTGATTGGCATGATGCTGACTTGCGCATCAAGATCAGAGCATCGCTGGTGGCTGCGACTGGGAAGGACCTGACACGACCAGCGAGCTGATTCGCATTGAATGGTTGTCGGTGGGCTTGGCCCAAGTGGCGAAGCAGCTTGCCGTCCGTCGCACGCGACACCGGCCGCCGTGCCGGTCGGGTCCGTACGATGGCCAAGCCGTGCGCGCTTGGCGGTTGGTGTTACGCGCTTCGTTTCGTATAGTCTACTCAGGTCGTTGTCGTTGCCACTTCCTGTTCCACTGACAATACTAATGGCGAACCGAGCTTATCTCTATTCCGTAAGCCGATTGCCAACAACAGGCGATTCCGCAGACCCGTTGCGAATCGTAGGCATCGCTGAGTTTAGTTACGAAATTCCGCTCGCCTTTCAACTGCTTGTGTCCGGCAATCCACGGCGGTGCCCATCAACAATTTGGGCTTCGCCGGAGGCGGAAGCAATCGCAGGTGATTATGACCTGGGTGTACGATGCCTAATCGAGTTCTTGGATCGTCTCCAGCATCCTGAGATCGATCGCGTCAGGGACTACGCCAAATCGTTTCTAACACGCGATGAAAACAAGAATGCATACTTTTTGCTAGAACCCATGGAGATCTTCGCATTCGACGAGTGGGACAAAGATGATCCTATCGAAGAGTTGTTAGACTATGTGTCCAGTCTGGAGTCGGTTGCTGACGCCAAACGACAGGAACTCGTCGATGCTCAAAGCCGCCAGGATGACGAAGCTGCCAGCCGCATCCTACTTTCGCTCGGTGTCTCTAATTGGGCGAATGCTCTGTATTACAGCCCTGCCGGCAGCTTGAGATCCCAGCCGGTGGAAGTCGAAGATTTTGAACTCTCGGATGCTAAGACTTCCCGAGTAGCGGACCATTCCTCAATCGATTCTCATCGAAAATCTGCCATTGGATCGACCCCGTCGACGAACGAGAAAAGTGTTCCCAAATGGCTCATTCCGATATGCGTTGTCCTCGGCCTGTCCATCGCGTTCCTTCGAGAAACGGGTTGTCAGCCGGAGCAGAAACCGATGAAGAAGCCAACGGCGAACAGCGAACAGCTGCCGCCAAATTGGCAGCAAAGCGAGGTTTTCCGAAAGCTCTATGGAGGAGATCCAACGTCTAGCCCGCCGAAAGACGACACAAAAGACGCCAAATAGCTATCCATAGTCTGCCATCTTGGTATAACCACGCTACCCAGAGCGCCGGGTGCCACTGCTAGCTCGTCTAGCAGTACGAAGAGTGTACGCTGCCCACTGCTGGGCAAGCCAGCGGCACCTTGCGCCGTCTTAGACTTAGTAAGTTACTAGCACATAAGGAAACAACTAAGCACTTTCCGGCACCGAATTCAACACGCTGCAGCAACCTTTCTAAGAGTACAACCCATCAAGACTGAATTGGAGAATAAAACATGAAACGCTTGGCTCTCATTGCAGGTATCATTCTTGTTTCCACACAAGCGACTGTCGCGCAATCAACGAAGGAGGCGGAATTTGTCTCTGAGGCAAGTCGCATCGTAGGCACTCACCAGCCAACGTCACGCGAACACACACCTCAAGCCATGGCTAACGCTGCGCAGGTGTTTCTCGACTCGTTGGATGACGGTCAACGACAGCGAGCTGCGCTGGCCCTCGATCATGGGGAACGGCGTGAGTGGACCAACCTTCCAGCTCGTCCAGGCGCGGGCGGGATACGACTTGGTGAGCTGAGCGGCACGCAAGTCGAGGCGTTTTGTGATTTGATGGGCACGCTGTTTAGCGAGCAAGGTTATGCCAAAATGTGCAACATCATGCTCGCCGATGATCAATTACTCGAAGGTGGGAGGCCGCGACGAGGATTCGGCACGGAGGATTTCTCCGTCGTGGTTTTCGGCAAACCATCGTCAGACGGACCTTGGGCGTTCCAGTTAGATGGCCACCATCTGGGCCTCAATCTCGCTATGGAAGGCAGTGCGGTAACCATGTCACCCAGCTTCATCGGCACCCAGCCCGAAGCCTACCATCTGGCAGACAAGCAGATCCGGCCGTTGGCTGGAGAGATTGACGGCGCTTTCCAGCTGATCAATAGCCTCAGCGAAGCGCAACGCAAGCAGGCGATCGTGAGTGAAAAACGGGGCAGAATCAAAACCGGCCCGGGCAACGATGGCAAAGTCCCAACTCCAGCAGGTGTGCCATGCAGTGAGTTCGACGATTCGCAACGAGCACTCTTGCTCGGTCTGGTATCGGAGTGGGTCAATAACTTGCCGCCAGAGCAAGCCGAGAACCGACTCGGTCAACTCGAGGGTGAGATTGATCAAATGTACTTCGCCTGGAATGGTCCCACCAAACTGATGAGCGACATTTCGTACACCATTCAAGGCCCTTCGCTGATTATCGAATACTCTTGCCAGGATCTGGGTGGCAATCCTCTCAATCACCTGCACACGATGTATCGTGACCCCACGAATGAGTACGGCAAGCAGATCAAAAACTAGGTGATCAATGAGCGGCGGCTCTGCTGACCCTGGTCAAGAATCAAGACTAATTATTGGCCGCGCGATTTGGTAAGATGAACAGCCAGGAACGCGGACAGGTTCCTCGAGCGATTGTTCATACGAAGGCTTGGCGTCCTACGCAGTCCGGTGAATCGAGTTTTGAAAGGTCGACCACCGCCAACCTTTCAAAACCCGCACGGTTTGCATTGCATAGCTTTGCGTAAGCCGATGCAGCGCATCGACTTAGGAATCCGAGCGAATTCCCGGCGAGCAAAGTAATGTAAACAGAAACACAAAACCTTTCAAAACCCAACCGCGCCAGCTTGAGCCGTCGGCGCTAGCCGCGGGTAGCGCGTGCGACGTGCATTGGCAGATCCGCCCGCAGCTAGCGCCGTCGGCTCAATGGTGAACCGACACAAGTTCCAGATCCCCAGCCCCCAAATCCCAGCCCCTAACCCCCAACCCCACCCATGCAACTCGGTTTCGTCTCCGCCATCTTCGGCGACCTTAGTTTCGAAGAAGTTCTCCAACACGCCGCCGATATCGGCTACGACTGCGTGGAGGTCATGTGCTGGCCGCCCGGCGGGCCGGACCGCAAGTACGGGGGCGTGATGCACCTGGACGTGACCGAGTTCACGCAGGCTCAGGCCGACGATACGAGCGCCTTGTGCGAAAAGTACGGTGTCGGCATCTCGGCACTAGGCTATTACTCGATCCCGCTCTCGGCCGAAGCGGACCAAGCCCAGGCGGCGTGCGAGCATCTGCCGAAAGTCATCGATGCGGCCGCATTGCTGGGACTCTCGACGGTCAACTCGTTCATCGGTGCTAACCACACCCTGTCGCTGGACGACAACATGCGCAAGTTCGCCGAGGTGTGGCCCAACTTTATCCGTCATGCGGAGGCAAAGAACATCCGCATCGGTATTGAGAACTGTCCCATGTTGTTTGCCGATACGTGGCCGTTCGGATTGAATCTCGCGCGCTCACCTGCGATTTGGCGACGCATGTTCGAGACGATTCCTTCCGAACACTTTGGACTGAACTACGATCCGTCGCACCTACGGATGCAATTGATGGACCCGATTGAGCCGATCAAGGAGTTTGGCCCCAAGATCTTCCACGCGCACGCCAAAGACATGCGTGTGGACATGGATCGCTTGAATGACCACGGTTCGCTCGTGCCGCCGATGGAACGTAGCACGGCGAAGATCCCCGGTCTGGGCGACATCGACTGGGGCAAATGGATCGGCGCACTGACCGACGCCGGCTACGACGGTCCCGTGTGCGTCGAGGTCGAAGACGAGGCCTTCGAGGGCCCCGTCGCGCGTCGCGTCAAGTCGCTGCAGATCAGCTACAACGTGCTGCGGCCGTTGGTGGTTTGACCAAGACTATGGTTAAACGCCGCGAAACAGCGTTGAAATACTTTAAAAATCCAGTTGAACCCGTCGTAACGAGCGGTTAGGCTGGAATAGCAAGGTGATCTCGGGTAACAACCCCGGGCACCATTATTTATGACCCAAGGATCTTGGATCGCTAATGCCGGCGGCTTGCCTCAGTGGCTTAAGCTGCCATCCGCTCAAAACCTGCTAGATGGGAAACCATCGACCTCCTCAACGCGGGGAGTGATCTCTCGCAGGCTTCTAGGGCAACTCGCCGAAGTGTAGGTTCCTCGCTGAACTTGCATTCCCAATTCATCGGCGATCGACACATCTAGGCGAGCTTCGCCTCGAGTCGTCGGGACAGTTAACGTTCCTGCGGTCGGGCGAGGCGGATCATTCATGAAATCACTCTTCAATGAGGCAATCACCATGAGGGACTTTACTTTGGACAATTCAATCGTGCGAAGTGGAAAGCACTTCGCAATGGCCGCGCTGCTGGTACTGACGAGCTGCATCGGCGCCCAGGCAACGGTGCCTTTCACAATTCAAGGGCCGGGCGTCAATCCAGACGACTTTCGTATGACCACGTTTGCGACCGGGGCGAACTTCCCGGTGGGCATGGTTGAACTTGACGATGGCTCGATCCTTGTCGCCGAAAGCGATGGTGGATTCTTCGGCAGCAGCCGTGGGCGGCTGGTTCGCTACGTCGACTCCGACCAGGACGGTGTGTCCGACAGCCAATCTACCTTGGCGAATACCAGCTTTGGCGGCCTTTCGGCCCTACGTCGTGGCGGCGATCTGGTGTTTACGACAGGGCAAGGCCGCGGCAAGCCGATTACGATTTTCCGCTTGGGGGCAACGCCCTCAGACCCGCTCACGGAGGTGGGATCGTTGACTCTGAACTATCCTGGTGGTGGTTGGCTTCATCCTCACTCTGCCCTTAGTGTCCGCGACACTCCTGGCGAGCCTGGCAGTTACGACTTGGTGTTTCAGCTTGGGTCAAAGACCAATGCCGATCTGACGACGGACACGCTTCAGCTGACCAGCAGCATCGGCGTTAGCGGCACATTGAATGGTGATGCGTTGTACATGGTGACGATCACCGATAACGGCACCAGCGTGTCGGGCTCCGATCTCACTCAGATCGCGACCGGCTTGCGTAATGCTGCGGGGCATGCGTTCCATCCTGTTACGGGCGACCTTTGGTTGGAAGACAATGGCATCGATGGCATCTCACCCCAACCCGCCATCGAGCCAACCAGCGCCGATGAACTGAACGTGATCCCCGCCGCCGACATCGGTGGTGCGGTCGAAGACTTCGGTTTTCCGAGCACTTACATCGAGTACCGAACCGGAAACCAAATTGGCAATACCGGAATCCTGCCGGAGTTTGCTTACTTGCCGCTGCCTAATCCAGCTGATGGTTCGGAGGGGGAAGGTCCCAATGATATTGCCTTCGCCCCTGCGACGTTCCCCGCCGCGGTACGGAACGGCATCTTCGTCGGTATGCACGGCCAATTCAGCAGTGGAGGCCTGAGCAACGAAGAGAATCCGTTGGTATTCTCCAATCTGGATAACGGTGAGTATTTCTACTTCATCGACAATGACGAGCCGGACGTTGGTCACTTGGATGGGCTGCTCACGACGCACGACTCCCTGTTCATCGCTGACATTTCACCTCCCGGAGGTTTGGGTAGCGGGCAAGTCGACACGGGCGTGATCTACCAAATCCAGCGCGTGATCCCCGAACCCGCCACGCTGAGCTACGTCGGCATGGGCTTGTTGTGCTTGGCAGCGCGTCGAAGACGACGGGTTGAAACACCGGATACCGCTTCAGGAGCCGCGATATGAATCTTGCCAAGTATTCGTGTCGGCTCGTGTGCTCGGTGCTGATGATTGGTTTCATGGGCGAGACGGTGCAAGCCGTCTTCAACCCGATCCGTTTCGAAGCACTGAAAGTGACAACGCCGCCGACGATTGATGGTGATCTCAGCGACCCGGTCTGGGGCCAAGCCCAACTGATGGATGAGTTCTACGCCTACCAGTCTGGCGGCGATCCTCCTGCGGCGGAGACCACTGCCCGGATCCTCTGGGACGATGACAACCTGTACCTCGCCTTCGAGATGAGGGACGCAGACATTCGGTCTTCCTGCGGGCTACAAGGGCAGTGCGGAAAGGACGCGAATTTGTTCCAAGGGGATGTGATTGAGCTGTTCGTGCGTGAGTCGACCAGTTCGCCCACGTACCACGAGTTTGAGTGGAGTCCGCTCGGTGAGGAGTTTGATGCTCGCTTCGACCGCGTGCGTTTCGGATCGCCTGGGACCGGCTGGGAGTCGGGTATGAATTCGGCCGTCCAAGTGCAAGGGACGGCCGACGATCCGTCGGATACGGATACTGGATGGACCGTGGAATCAGTCATCCCACTGGCCGACTTCGAGTTGTCTTCGATCGATGTGGGCTCGGAGTGGCGTTTCACCGTCGCTCGTTACGACTACTACAACCAGCCTCCCAGCCCTCAGGCAGAACTGATGATGCTGACGCTCGGCGACCCGGATGCACCCAACGCGGGAATCACTTCAGGTTTTCACACCTACGAGGTCTACGACATCCTTGAGTTCGCCGTGCCCGAACCTTCGTCGGCGATGCTGGTGACGCTGTCCTTGTTGTTTGGGGTCGGCGCTACCAGACGACGGTGATCGCAAGGAATGGCAGCTTTCTGCTTGTGCGCACCACGCGAAATTGAGAAGTGTCTTTGGCGTTCAGAGCGACTCTGGTAGGATGGTCTCATAGCATTCGTGGTTCTACGGATCCATCGGCTGATTCGGCTTGAGAGGTCGCCCATCAACCGTGAGCAGATTTATGTCCACTTCATCCGATCCTGATTACGCATGGGAATTGGCGACGCTCTTTCCTTTGCAAGGGCAGTGGTCTGAGCAGGCCTATTTGGATTTCACTGACGATTCGAAACGTCGAATCGAATTCACTGACGGCCATTTGGAGTTTCTTCCCGTGCCGACGCTGATCCATCAGTTGCTCAGCCGGTATCTGTTTGTCGCACTCTTTCAGCACGCCGAGAAGAGTAATCTCGGCCAAGTGCACTACAGCGGAATCCGACTGCGCATCCGCGAGGGGAAAGTTCGCGAGCCAGATATCATCTTCTTGCATAAAGACCACTATCACGCCCTGCACAATCAGGTCTGGGACGGTGCCGACGTAGTCATGGAAGTTGTCAGTGGTGATCCAAAAGATCGCAAACGTGACTACGAAGACAAGATCGCCGACTACGCCGAAGGCGGCGTTTCTGAGTACTGGATTATTGACTATGAAAAGAAGTCGGTGATCGTGAATCAACTCGTCGAAGACAAGTACGTCGCTGCGGGGACTTACTCGAGCGATCAGCAGGCGTCGTCGGCGCTCCTTGAGGGATTTCGTATCGACGTGACCGCATTGTTTGCAGCGGCGGATGATGTGCCGGAGTAGTCTAATTCTATTTAGAGTGCGCGCCGCGCACAAATTGCCGTTTTTTTAGTATGACTGGTATTCCGAATAATGCTCATGGGCAGGGCCCTTCGGACTTAAACTCCCCAGCTCAGCGTCTCAAGCGTGCTAAGGCCCGTTCTGCAGAGCGACGTAGAGCGTTCGAACCGATACGACAGCGATTGCTTGAAGTTGGCGTCGAGTGTGAATCGGTCTCTGAGTTGATAGAGAGCTACTCACCGTTGCATTCGGACATTGTCTCAGTGCTCCTCGAATCCATTCCAGACACCGAACACGAGACGGTTCTGGACATGTTACTTCGGGCGCTCATCATGGCCCAGGACGAGTTTGACTGTGAGCCATTGGTTGGACTCTTCCAGAATACGCGAAGTCCGAACCTACAGTTCTCAGCTGCAAATACATTACTATCTGTTCCGACAACGGGGGTCAGCAAAGAAATCTTGGCTGAAGCCCGGAGAGTTGTTTACAAGAAGTGAAGGCCGGAACCGCGCTGCTCCTTGTATCGGCCGATATCATCTCCCGGCCGGCCGCAGTGGACTATGCGCCAGCACGAATCGCTTCTCGCCTGCCGTGGGGAACCTCACCGTTGCGCGGCGTTTTTTGCCGGCTCCTGACAGGGCAACGATTTTGCCTGGGCCGTGCTCGGGGTGCATGACAGTCATGCCTTGGGCGAAATCGTCGGGCGAGACGCGCGGGAGTGAGTTGCTTTGCGTGTTGCCGGCTAGCTCAGCGGCGGTCGTAACCTGGGCGGCGGCGACTTGCCATTTGGAAGTTGGGGACTGGGGGCTGGGGGCTGGGGAATTTTCTAGCGAGTCGATATCGAAGCTGTCGTCGTCGAAGTCTTGCTCGTCGGTGTATTCGTCTGCCTCCCAGGTGGGATCGACCCACCGGCTTTCGGGCATGGGGGCCTGGGTGAGTTCGATCTCCTCGCGCGGCATTTCCATCAGGAACGAACTGGGCACGGTCCGCCGCCGCTGGCCGCGGAAATCGCGATGGACGGAGTAGCTCAGTTGGAGTTCTTCCTCCGCACGTGTGATGCCCACGAACGCGAGCCGACGTTCTTCTTCGAGTTCAGCCTCGTCGCCGGTGCTGCGCTCGTGGGGCAGCAGTCCGTGCTCTACGGCGACGAGGTACACGCACGGGAATTCCAAACCCTTGGCGGCGTGCAGCGTCATCAGCGTGACTTTTTCGTGGTCGTCGTCCCAGCCATCCGTTTCGTTGACGAGCCAAGCGTTCTCTAGGTAAGTCTCCAGGTGGCCGCCGCCTGGGTTGGCTTCGTCAAACTGGCGGGCGTCGGTCAGCAGTTCCTCGATGTTGGCCAAGCGGTTGAGGTCTTCTTCGCTGTCGCTCTCCAGCAGATGGTCGCGGTAGCCCGACTCGTCGAGAACTGTACCGAGGATCTCTTCCATGTCGCTGTCGGAAAGGTCGCTCAAGCGATCGGCGAGTTCGACGAAGACGGCAACCTTCTTCGCGGAGCGGGCGACGATGCCTTCCACTTGCACCGCTTCGCGCGCCGCGTCGAGCAGTGTTAACCCATGCCGATAAGCGTGCTCGGTTAGTCGTTCGACCGTCTTGCGACCGATGCCGCGTGCGGGTGTGTTGATTGTCCGCATCACGGCCTGATCGTCACGAGGGTTGTTCATCAGTTGGCAGTAGGCCAGGACGTCTTTGATTTCCTTGCGTTGATAGAACTCCTGACCACGAATCATCTGGTAAGGCACGCCGACCTCGCGCAGGGCGCGTTCCAGTCCGCGCGAGAGGGCGTTGACTCGATAGAAGATGGCGAAGTCGCTCGCCTTGCGTTGACCGGCCGCGACGGCGGTGGCAATTTGCACGGCAATGCTCTGGGCCTCGTCGTCCTGATTGCCGTATTCGACGAGTCGCACGGCTTTACCTTCGTCATTGTCGGTGAATAGCTCTTTCTTCTTGCGCCGCACATTGTGGCTGATCAACTGGTCGGCAACGCGAAGGATCTTTTTCGTGCTGCGGTAGTTCTGCTCCAGTCGCACGACTTTCACCTTCGGGTAGTCGGACTCGAACTGCAGAATGTTCTTGATGTCGGCCCCACGCCAGCCGTAAATCGATTGGTCGGGATCGCCGGTGACGGCCAAGTTTGGATGATCGACCGACAGGGCACGCAGCATGACATACTGCACGTGATTGGTGTCCTGGTACTCGTCGACCAGAATGTATCGGTACCGCTCGTCAAGCGTGGCGCGAATCTCTGGGTTGGTGTAAAGCAACTGGGCAATGTGCAGCAACAGATCATCGAAGTCGACGGCCGAGTTCGCCAGCAGGCGTTGCTGATAAGCCGGATAGACTTCGGCGACGATGTGGCTCAGCGGACTGCCGACGCGGGCTTCATACTTGTCGGCGGTAATCAATTTGTTTTTTGCAGCACTGATCGCATGGCCGATGCGGTCGGGCGTGTAGTGCATGGTTTTGAAGTCGCCGGTCTCGATCACGCGGGCGAGTGTCTGTTTGGCATCGGCCGTGTCGTAGATCGTGTAGTTCGGCTGCAGTCCGACGTAGTCGGCGTAGTGGCGGAGCAAGCGGGCGCCGAAACGGTGGAAGGTGCTCACCCACACCCGTTGTCCCGGCGCGAGCTTTTCGACGCGAGCCTTCATCTCTTCGGCGGCTTTGTTCGTGAAGGTGAGCGCGAGAATCTGTGAAGCGGGGATACCTTCACGCAGCAGGTGGGCGATGCGATGCGTGACCACGCGTGTTTTGCCGCTGCCCGGCCCTGCCAGCACCTGCATCGGTCCATCGACGTGCAGCACCGCCTCGCACTGGGCGGGGTTGAGATTTTCGAGAAGCGGGTCCACAAGAGTCCTTTCGGGGAAGGTACCCTGGCCAACGGGAGAAGCTTGCAAGATTCAAACACAAGCCAGGGATTAGAATGACCAATGACCAAGCCCCAATGACCAATACGTTTGATTACCTTGGTCATTGGTCATTGGTCATTGGTCATTGGTCATTGGTCATTGGTCATTGGTCATTGGTCATTGGTCATTCACGGGTGTACTGTTATTCAGTATTTATGGTACGTGGATCTTGCGCGATCGCCAATGCTAGCGGAGCTTCGCTAACAGCAAAATTCAGCAGTTCTTGCCGAAATTGCTGGCATTTCTTGCGAAGCAGTTGGTATACTCCCGATCAGTCAGTGTTGGCAAACTCGGCTAGGTAGGGCCTGTTCGCCAGCGATACAAAACTGTTTACCTACGTAGGGAAGGAGCCCGGCATGCCCCGCACGCGCGTACCTCTCAACCAAGCGGAACTCACCAATCAGGGAATGAAAGAGCGGCTCGAAATGAGCACCGCCGAGATTGGGTTGGCCGTCCGCACGACGAACTGTCTGGAAGAGCGCGGAATATTCACCGTCAACGATCTGTTGCATTGCACGCGTGAAGATCTGCTCAGCATTTCGAACTTCGGTGAGAAGACGCTGGAAGAAGTCTACGCGGCGTTGGAGCAATTTGGTTTTCGCCGACCGAATTCGCCCCGCTGAATCGCGTTCAACTTTTCCGGTTATGCAAGCTTTACTCAGGCCGCGCAATCGCGCGGCCTTTTTTGTTGCCTGGCATGGCAGACGCGCGTACGATCTCCGTTGAAGGAGTAGAACCAACGTCTTCTCGCGTACGTAGAAACAGCTGACACGCCAATTGTTGCTTTTTTGCAACATGCTGGCAGTCAATCGTTTCTTTCTGACAACGCGATCGGCATGATGCCAGAACGTGGGTTATAATTCAGCAACAGTTGCGATGACGGCTTGCATGCGATGATGCTAGTGGCAGCGTAACTGACGTACTCCTCCGCCCGGCTGCAGGGTCGTAAATATCGCAGTTAGTAAAGTCTCCCCAAATTGTATTCACAACCAATTCACCAATTCTCGGCGAAATATCATTGCCAAGAGAGATGGTGGGAGATTAAACCAGAAGGTTAGGGGACCGCGAGGTCTTCTGTTCCGTTTCGATTTTTCAGGACACCGATTATGAGTACTCTCTTGCGTAGCGGATTGGCCGGCATGTTGTTGGTCGCGATGCTTATTGGCAACGCCTCGGCGCAATGCAACACGTGCGCGCAACCGACCGTCGCCTATCAACCTGTCGTCGCGCAGCCACAGCCTGTCGTCGCGCAACCAACGGTGGCGTATCGACCGTACACGGGTTGGTACCCTGGCAAGCTGCTCGACCGCTGGCGCTTGCGTCGCGCGGGCGTAGGTACGACTTCCGCGGTTTACACCACTGCTTACGCGCCGACCTATACCGCTGCGTACGCGCCGTCCTACTCGTACACTGCTTCCTACGCACCAGCGACTTACACGGCTTCCTACGCGCCGACGTACACTGCGGCCTATCGGCCGTATGTCACATCGTTCGCGCCGCTGTCGTCGGCCGCTGCGACCGGTTGCCCGACTTGCACTCAAACGGTTGCTCGTCCGGTTTTGATGCGGCCCGTAGTCGCATCGGCTTGTGACACATGCAGCTACAGTTCGCCATGCGACTGCGGCGGCTGCGGCAGTTGTGATACCTGCTCCGCGGGTGTCAGCCAGGCGATCTATAGCGACGTGTCTTCTGGCTGCTCGAGTTGCGCTGCCGGTGGTACGACGATTGACGTTATGCCAAGCAGTTCAGGTCTGCAGAATATTGGCCCTGCGACGACTCAACCAGAACTTGCTCCTATTCCAGAGGGCCAATCGCAGTATCGCGGACGTCCCATTCAAAACGGTCAGCCCGCTGACTCACCAGTCGACGACGTCGACCCGCTGAATCGCGTCGATCCGATAAACGGCGACGACCCGAGTCCGACGGATACCGAAACCGACTCGAGCACCTGGTATCGCAATGCCCCACAACTGCTCGGTCCGCGAAACAACACGGCACTACGCAGCTACAAGTCGCGCAAGCCGACGGTAGAAGTCCGTACGGCCGTGTATCGCAACCAGGGCCACCATCAAGGCGTTAGTCAGCCCAAGCGTCGCGCGCTCACGCAGGCGGAGATCGATGCACAAGGCTGGTCGTCTGTGCCGCGAAATCGCTAAGGCGCTTCGCTAAAGAAACGAACTGCTCCGACGCCCTCGTCGAATTTTTCGGCGAGGGCGTTTTTTATTGCGCGGACTCGATCGAAATCCGATCATCAACTCGCCATTACCACGCGACCAATTCCGTCCGCACGAACTCCCTCCGCCAGCCGGGTTCGTGTACCGGCCACGAGCGGATTTGACGGACGCCATCGGGGAGATCGCGATCGTCGCACGCGCTCGCATGGCCCGTTTCGAACGCCGCACGCCAAACGTCTGATTCAGCAGCCGATAGCTTTGGCGGTCGCACAGCGGTGTTACTTTGCCGCCATTGCTGGGCACCTTGATCGAACATCGTGACGATGACCGTTGGCGACATTGCCAGCATGCGTCGGGCAATGAGTTCGTGGCTGGCGGTCGAATAGATACGCTTCAACGCAAGCAGGTCCCAGCCGACCGACTCGCCGTCGTCGGCAAACCACTCGCGCGGCAGCAGCAGGCAACTCGCCAACTGGTTGGCCACCCGCTCGCGAACCGCCGGCGGAATGTCCGACAGCGAAACTCCCAGGCGCACAAAAACGCGATGAGCAATCGATTCGCCCACTTCGTGTGCCACAGACCACTGCGTTCGTTCGGGCCGAGGATCGTCTGCGATGAGGATCGTCCCCTGTGCAGAACTGCCTTCAGTGCCAAGATTCACGAATCGTCCACGCACGCCCATGGTGCTGTCGCGGGCAACCACCAAGCTCAGACGGTCGGCTACTTCCAGCAAATTGACCGGTGGGCGGTACCAATCGACCTCAGTGAGGACCGCGCGGGCGACTTCCTCGACGGTCGTACTGAACTGTTCAGCGGGGATTTCAGTGAGCATGAGTGTCTGCTCCCTATCGACGGCAGGAATGTGTTCATGTGTACACTATATCCAGGCTGACCAGACTTTCAAGCAAAATCTTCGTGATCGACAAAAAATCTCACGAGACCAATCTTCCGTCGCGACCCGTCGTCACCACCAAGCTATTGAGATAAGATTGAAGGTTTCCATGCGACGTCTTCGCCGTGCGTGGGACACCACGGCTTGCCTTACCACCCGAGTGCCGCAAATTGCCCGACTCTTATGCCACCGACGAAACACGTGCCGACGCGAAGGGTCGTTATGCCTTCGTGAGCCTCGGCTGCCCCAAGAATCTCGTCGATAGCGAGCGGATGCTGGGGATGCTGCAGCTCGATGGCTACGAACTGGTCGACGATCCGCAGGGGGCCGACTTTGCAGTCGTCAACACGTGCGGGTTCATCGAACAAGCCCGTGAGGAGTCGTTCGCCGCGATCGACGAGATGCTCGCGCTCAAACAACGCGGTGACCTGCGCGGGGTGATCGTTTCGGGTTGCCTGGCAGAACGGCAAAAAGAGGACCTGCTGACCGATCGACCGCAGATCGATCATCTCGTCGGGGTGTTCGGTCGTGAAGAAGTGACCAAGGTCGCCGATCGGCTGATCGGCGGCCTCGACGAGCAGCGCTCCGTCTTCCAGCCCGCGCCGACACATCCGCTGCCCGACACTTCGCGGCTGCGGATCACGCCCAAACACTTCGCGTTTCTGAAGATCTCTGAAGGTTGCGATCGGCTGTGCACCTTCTGCGCGATCCCCAAGATGCGGGGCAAACACGCTACCAAGCCAATCGAAGAAGTGATTGCCGAAGCACAAGAGCTGGCGGCCGACGGCGTGCGAGAGCTCGTCATCGTTGCCCAGGATACGACTTACTATGGTCTGGATCTCTACGGCGAAACGCGGCTCACCGAGCTGCTGCGCCAGCTTGATCAGGTCGAAGGGATCGACTGGATCCGGCTGATGTACTTCTATCCGATGTACATCGACGACGCGTTGATCGAAACCATCGCCAATAGCAAACGCATTGTTCCATATCTCGATATGCCGTTGCAGCACGCCAACGACACGATGCTCCGTCGCATGCAACGCCGGGTGAACAACGCCGACACCGAAGTGCTGCTCGATCAGCTTCGTAGCCACATCCCGAATCTCGTGATGCGAACGACCTTCATCACCGGATTCCCTGGCGAGACCGACGAGCACTTTGAAGATTTGATCCAGTTCGTCCGACGGCAGAAGTTCGAGCGCGCGGGGGTGTTCACGTACTCGCTCGAACCAGACACGCCCGCGGCCAAGCTTCCCGATCACGTATCCGAAGACGTTAAGGAAGAACGTCGCGGCCGCCTGATGGCAGAGCAGCAGCAGATCGCGTTCGCTTGGAACGAAGCCCAGATCGGCAAGCAGGTCGATATCCTCATCGATGCGCAAGTCCCTGGCGAGTCGAATGCCTGGATCGGACGCTCGTACGCCGACGCGCCCGACGTGGACAGCGTTACCTACGTCACGGGCGAAGGCCTCTCGGTCGGTTCACTGGTCAAGAGCGAGGTCGTTGCGAGCAAGGACTACGATCTCATCGCGGTGGCAGTGGGCAGCCCTCGGTAAATCCGCAGATTATCTACCACGGAGGAACAGCGGGCACTGAGAAAGCCCAACAGGGCATTCCTGACGGCGGTCGTTCTGCTCTGTGCTCTCCGTGCCTCCGTGCTAAAATCTGATACGTATGAGCGAAGCAGCCCTCCCCAAGTCGACCTCGGTGCTCAACGTGCCGAACATTGCCACGATCGTCCGTATCGTGCTGTCGGTGGTGCTGTTTGTTTTCTTGTCGATCGGCTGGTATCAGTCGAGTCTGGCGCTATTTGTGATCACGGCCGTCACCGACTGGTTCGATGGCTATTGGGCCCGCAAGTACGGGCAAATCACGCAGCTGGGTCGCGTGCTCGATCCCTTCGCCGACAAACTGTTTATCTGCGGGACATTCATTTTCTTGGCGGCCACCGACCGCCTGCCGGACGGGACGCATCCGTCGGGGATTGCCGCCTGGATGGCCGTGGTCATCGTCGGGCGCGAGCTGTTGGTCACCACGCTGCGCACATTCGTCGAGCAAAGTGGCGGCGACTTTTCAGCCAAGTGGATCGGCAAGTGGAAGATGGTGCTGCAGTGCGTGGCTGCTGGTTGGAGTATCGTGCACTTGTCGTATCTGACGGCCGACGGCGCCGCCTGGCAGACCACGCCCCCCGCGTGGATGACCAACGGCCTGACCGTTGTCGCCTGGGCAACGGTAGCGATCACCGTCTATTCGGGCTATACCTACGTCCGCGCGGCGATTGCGCTGCTGCGGACCTCTGGATGATTCTCTGCACCCAACATTGAGCGTATGGCGGAAGAAGCCCCCAACTCGGTCGTCGTGCTCATGGGCACCACCAGCCTGCTGAGCCTCGCCACGCTGTTCTATTTGTTCCAAAAGCACATCGACGGACGGCCACTGCTCGCCTACCAGCCCAGGCGACGCGTACCGTGGGGGGCGGGCGTCGCCCTGCTCGCGATTGCTATGCCGTTGTTTGGCTTGGTGATCTTTCTGATTTCCCTCTCGAGCGCCCCGGCGGATGTGGAACCCGTCTCGACCGAATCGCAGCTGGCGGCTGGCTGGGGCAACTTTGCCTTCATGATGCTGTTTGTCATCGGTGTGGGGGCCTGGATTGCCGCGCTGTTTCGGGCCGATCAGTACGATTTCGGCTTGCCATCAAGTCTGCCGGAGGCGCTCCACGACGTCGGGATTGGCTGCTTGGCCACGCTTGCCTCGTTCGTACCGATCTACGTAGTTCAGCTCACGTTGATATTCGCGCTGGACATCAAGACGAAGCACCCGCTGGTCGAACAGGTGGAAAACGACCAGTCGAACTCGATGATGGTGTTGGCGGTCGCAATGGCTGTGATCGCTGCTCCGCTGTTCGAGGAATTCACCTTCCGCTGCCTGTTCCAAGGCTGGCTCGAAAAATGCGAAGATCAGGCGACCGGCTTTACGGCGACTAATCGAACGCCGCCAGTGGATGAGTTGAGCGAAGACGGTTTGAGTGATTTGGAAGATTCAGAGGCGCCGCCAGCGGAAAATGCGCTTAATGCCGAGATCGCTGCGTTCCAAGTCGCCGAAATCGACGACTGCACCTCCACCGACGGACAAATTCCCCCGCCGACGGGCTGGATCCCAGCGCTGCCACACGGCTGGACGCCGGTCCTCATCAGTGGAGTGGCCTTTGGACTCGCGCACGTTGGGCACGGCGTCGCGCCGATTTCCCTGATTTTGTTTGGTGTCGTGCTGGGCTACGTCTATCAACGTACTCATCGCCTGTTGCCGTGCATCGCCGCCCATATGTTGTTCAACGGATACTCGATGGTGCTGCTGTGGTTGCAGCTCAAGCCGCCCGAGTAGAACCAAGCATCGCGCTGGAATGCGATCGGATGGGATCGCTGTGGCTTTGGTGGGAGTGAGTTTATCCGACTCCCTTACGGTCGCGGCTGGAGGGGGGTGAACTTGAATGTCGTGGAGGCATCAACCCAACCACTTCATCAACCCAATCAGCAGCAGCACCAACAGGCCGATCAACACCAGATGGCTTCCACAGCCCAGTTCCGACGTGCTCGAGCGACCAAAATCGACGCCTGGGTCAATTCCATCAATGTCTGGAGGCATGATTGCGGTTGGGTTAATCGCTAGACGAGTTGGGGCGAAAATACATAACGTTGCCGAGTCACTCAAGTTGCGTTACGCTGATCGTGTCAGAAATCTTATCATGATCTGAAATCGAAGGACAATCCTTTGGGTATTTTCGACTTTTGGAAGAGGAAATCTGAGCCACCACCGCCAGCGACCGGCCCTTCTCCCGATTATGTGTTTGCGCACTACGCGCTGCGACAGATCGCCCTCTCCGATCCGATGCGGGTTCTTGCGATTCTAGCGTTACCGGACGCGGAGGAGTTTATTGATGCGATCCTAAAAGATGTTGGTGAACAATGTGGTCGTGACGCAACCTTCAGTGCGTCCGCTATCAGAATACACAAGGTTCGCGTAAGTGAATTCCCGTGCGCTGTAATAGAACTTCCTGAACCACAGGAGATTGCAGAGGCGTTTATGGTTGCCCTGGTTGTGATGATTGACAGCACGAGTGAAAACGCACCCGACATGGAAGAAGTCTCGGCACGCTTTTTTACTCTGGAGAAGGGGCTTTCAATGAGTAACGATCCTCGCACGGTTCTTGCAGAATGGAACTCCTCAGCGCATTCCAATTACGGGGATGGACCAGAACCTAACGTCGAATCGTTCGTTGCTGCTCTCATCGAGTATGTCAAATAGCTACGGCCAAAACTTCGTGCTGAAATTGGCCACCCTTCGCGATACAATGAGGATGCTCAGCAGTCCGCTCGGCGGACTCAGTGGGCAGCAGGGCAGGGGGTTTTGAAACGTCGAGCAGGGCGAACCTTTCAAAATCTCAGCATCCCGGGCGACCGATAATAACCATAAACCGTTGCCGCTAAAGGACTAACGGCGAAGTCGCCCAGGCCGGGAGGGCGAGGTTTTGTAAATGAAAACGGATAACCTTTCAAAACTGCCCCGCAGAAGAGAACCAAATAGACCGCACAGTCACCCGTCGCGGCACAATTCGTGTTCGCTGGCGATAGGCTGCGGTTGGTAAACAAGGCACCATTACTAAGGCGACAAAAAGGGCCGCCGATGAACACCGATAAACGCTGATATTCGTCATCTGTGTCTATCCGTGTTCATCCGTGGCCAATTTCAGACACCCAGGATCACAATTAGTCGTAGGAGCGACCCGAAACTTGGACATCCAGCGTAACCCAACCCGCGAAGTTCGCATCGGCACGACCGCCATCGGCGCGGACCATCCGATAGCCGTGCAAAGCATGACCGCTACGCACACCCAAGACATCGACGCGACCGTCGAACAGGTCAACGCCTTGCACGACGCGGGCGCCGACGTGGTGCGAATTGCGGTGGACAGCAAGGCCGACGCGGCCGCGCTGTCGGAGATTCGCCGACAGACCGAGGCCAACCTGGCGATCGATCTGCAGGAAAACTATCGCCTGGCCGAAGTCGTCGCCCCGCACGTCGACAAGCTACGCTACAACCCCGGCCACCTCTATCACCACGAGCGCGAAAAGCCGTGGCAGGAGAAGGTTCGATATCTGGCCCAAGTGGCGGGCGACAACGATTGCGCGATGCGCGTGGGAGTGAACTGCGGCAGTGTCGACCCCGACAAGAAAGCGCAGTACGACGCGGCCGATTCGATCAGCCCGATGCTCGACAGCGCCTGGGAGCATTGTGCCCACTTGGACGAACTCGGCTTTACGCGGTTTTGTGTTTCGCTGAAGGACTCTGATCCGCAGAAGGTCATCGAAGTCAACCGCCGCTTCGCCGACGAGCGCCCCGACGTGCCCTTGCACCTAGGCGTGACGGAGGCCGGCATGCCGCCCGACGGCGTGATCAAAACACGAATTGCTTTCGAGCAACTGATCAGCCGTGGCATCGGCGATACGATTCGCGTCTCGCTGACGGTATCCAATCCACGCAAGCCGGAGGAAATCGCAGCGGGGCGACAGATTTTGGCCGACATCGCCGCCGGACGGGTGCGTTCGGTTGTCGACTATGGGCTCGATACGCTCAATATCATCAGCTGCCCCAGCTGTTCGCGTGTCGAGAACGAGGCCTTCATCGACCTGGCCGAACAGGTCAAGGAGATGACTCGCTATGCTGCCGACCACGCGATTACGATCGCCGTGATGGGCTGCCGCGTGAATGGTCCGGGCGAGACCGACGACGCCGATCTAGGTTTGTGGTGTGGGCCTAGTTACGTGAATCTCAAACGCGGCGAAGAAGCAATAGGGCAATACACCTATGACGAGATTCTTCCCAAACTCAAGAACGAATTGGATGCGCTAATCGCCGCGCGGGTCTAGGCGGGCGAACCGTGTCGTCGGTGCATGAACACGTCGTCGGTGCATTCACACCTACGGAAGCGGCATCTCTTGCACCGCGTCCATGAACACGCCATCGTCAGTGACCTCCATGCGGCTCACGCTCACGCCCATGAGTCCGTCCAGTTCGTCGTCTGCGGGCAGGATAGCACGCATCAGGTCGAAGACAAACATGCCGTCTTCGTTCTCATCGTCGAAGCCGCTGAACATGCGTTCCATCTGGTCAAACTGTTCTTTCAGCTGGCGGAATACCATCCGCAAATAGCGGTCGTTGTCAGTGACTTCGCCGAGCATCGCTGGTTGCAACGAGATGAGATCACCGGCAGTGGCAAACAGGTCGCTGCCACGCAGGGCGTTGCTGCCGCTGGGGGGATTGTTCAGCGCGGAAAGGGTTGTCTCGATGACGCCCTCACCGATACCCAGAACGAGGTAGCCTTTGCCCAGAAATAAGCCACCTTCCATCTGGGCGCCCTTCATACGATACCCGCTGAAGCCTTGCTCTTCGGCCGCTTCGGTTCCCGGAGCCATACCGGCGAAGGGGGCGATCACCTTGAGCAACTTCGACCAGACCACTTCGTCGGTCAGCTGCCAGACGACTGCCATGCGGTCGAGCACGCTGGTGTCGAGATCCTCATCGACATCGTCCTCGTCGGTGACTCCCAGGTCGATCGATTGCACACCAAACGTCATGATCGTATGGCGATTGCCTAGCGAGCTGAGCAACTCGGGCAGTTCGACTTGGGCGAAGTTCTTAACTTGCAGCTCAGCCATCTGAAAGCCGCCAGCGGTTTCCTCGGCAAACTCACGCATGACTTCCGCTTTGATGGTTTCATACGCCTGCCCCAAGTCGAAGCTGAATTGGAAGTAGCGAACGGCACTAGCGGGCACCCACTGCGGCGCGTCGATCTGGTGCATCTGCTGGTCGAACAGTTGCATCAAGCCTGCCCGCGGCGCCGGCAGCGACATGGCAACTAGCGTCTGCCAATTGGGGCCATCAGCCGTTTGCCGCAGGGCGAACGGGCCCAATTCCTCCAGCCCAAACAGCCGAAACCACTTTTCGAATTGATCTGGATCGTCGACCTCGGAACGTGCGGCTTGGAAGATCGGTCGGACGTCGGCGAGCAACTCCATGACCGGCAGGCCTTCGCCCGACATCGCGCGCGCGACACTCGGGTCGCTAGCAAGTCGTGGTGCGAATCCGTCGGAGCCTCCGGACGAGTGCGCCGCTATGACGCGAGCGAAGAGCGTGCTGAGTCGTTGATCGATGTCCTCGATTTCATCCTCAGCGGACGCCGCAAACTGATGAGCGACCAGCAGCCGATCACCGAGTTGGCACAGCAGTACGGTTACGTTGACGTTGGTCTCAACGAGACTTTCTTGGAAGGCCTCGCGGGCATCTTGGTAGGCTTCACGCTGCTCGTCGTCGGTCATCTCTTCGTAATCCTCGGGGAGTTGAAACTCATCGAGGTACTCTGTGCGCGACTCGGGGAAATGCAGTTGCATCACACTCTGGCCGGCCAGATCCAAGTCGAAGCGCGTAATCGGGGTCTCGGTATCCTGCTCGTCGATCGCCTTGCCGATGATCTCAAAGAACTTGGCGGCCAGTTCCTCGCCCGGTTGCATCCACCCAAGTCCCAGGAACATCGATTCGTCGTTGGCGTCTTTGGTGAGCGCGACGGCGTAGCCTGTCTCGCCGGAGAGCAGACGGAAGAAGTCCTCGGTAGCAAGGTCGTACTGCTCCAAGACATCGAGGTACTCGGCCCATTGGTCGCCGCCGTGTGTTTCGCAAGCTTCGACGATGGCTTGCTTACGCTCGTCGGTGAACATCACTTTGCCAAACTTCGTCGCACGCAACGCATCGAGCACTTCCGTCCCGTTGGGAATCCGCAGCGCCGCGAACGTTTCCTCTGGCAGGCATTGCCAGATAGGCGTGTTGTCTTGCGCGACGCAAGTGGGCGAAATGCAGAGGCAAAGGGCGAACGTCACCCTGGAAAGACGACGGCCGAGGTGGTGGCTTACCATCCTGTGGTGCTCCTTCAAGCTATTCTTGTGCGGCCGGAGTTGCGGAATCAGTTTCCACCGAAACGCTGGCTCCCGGAACCAAGACACTATCAGACTGACGAAACGGCGGCTGAAAGTACTTCACGCCGTTCTGAGGTTGCGTCGGATCGAACAAGTACGCGTCACGATTTCGCAGGAAATCGATTAAGTCGGTTGCCGGAATGCCGAATGCTAGTCCGCTGAAGAAACTGTACCCTGCACAGACGACGCCCACGACCTCGCCGCGGGCGTTGAACATCGGCCCGCCGCTGTTGCCAGGATTGATCGAGGCATCGGTCTGAATGAAGCGCAAGTGCCCAAGCGTACGCGTCGTCGAACTGACGATGCCTTGCGTGACGGTGCGTTCCAAACCGAGCGGATTGCCGATTGCGAACATCAAATCGCCAACTCGGACGGTCGGCTTCTCAGCAATCACGACGTGTTTCAGCTGAATGTCGCCTAGCTCTTCCATGTCGAGTTGGAGCAGTGCCAGATCGCGGAGCGGGTTGAGTGCGAGAATCTTGACCTTCTTCAATTGGCGTTTCTCGTAACCTTGACGCTTCTTCTGAAACACCGTGACGATCACCTTGAGTTCTTTCTCCACCACGTGGTAGTTGGTGATGAGGTGCCCTTCGTCACTGATGATGAAGCCACTGCCCAAGCCGCTGGGAGTTGAGACCGTGACTACCGCGTCGCCGAAGCGGCGCACCAACTGAGGCACCGGCATTTCGTCGAGGCGGCCCAGCGTGTAGAACTCGCGTTGGGAAGTCTGACCTTTCGCTTGCTCGCCACGACTGACCTCGCCGAGGACGCGTTTCTTGTCGATCGTGACCACTTCGTCACCCAAATCGAGCACGACGCGATCGTCGGTCTCCTGTAGCAACGTTGCAGTGAGCTGCGCGCCACCGGAGAGCTTGACGGTAACAATCTCTTCGCATGCGGCACGGCTGGCATAGGTCGAGAGCAGCAGGAGTGCTGCATAACTGCAATATTTCATGTCTGTCTGCCAATAGCTGGTTGGTTGTGGAGGGCTCAGTCAATCCCTAGGTACACGAGCAGGCGGTCGTGACATAGGATCGCCAGATCTTGCAAGTCGTCGCCGTCGAAGTCGGCAGCGACGACGGCGCGGGGTTCCTTGACGAGGTTGTCGGATTGGTCGGTGTAGGGATAGACCTTATCGTCGAACACGGGCCACGAGATCTTCGGCTGTAGCTTCCCGTCGGCTTTCGCAGCTTCCTCACCGAGAACGGTGATTCGATGCTCCAATTCGTCGACCAGCAGCAAATCGTCGTAGCCATCGCGATCGATATCCGTTGTGCTCAGACGGTGGAATCGAGTCTTCTTGACGCCCCCTGATTGGGCAACGCGTTCGTCGATCAGATCAACTAGTTTCAGTTCACTCGGTTTGCCTTCATCCAGCTGCGTGACGCGGTCGCTGCCGATGAGCAGCATGCCCAACACGGGATCACTCCGTAGCTTCACGCCCTTCACTACTTTGATTCGCTCGACGGAGCGGCTGAGGCGTGCGTCATTGATTTCAATACGATGAACGTATGGGCTGTCGTGTTGCAGCGCCCAACCGCTGGTCTCATCTACGACGACGTAGTCGCTCAACTTTTGGCCTTGCGGCAACATGATTTGCTCCTGCGAGCGAAGATCGTCGCCCAACCACTGTAGGACGCCATCGGTCATGCGTGCGAGTCGCACCTGCTCGCCAACCACGAAGAGCTTGAACTCCGACAAGGTCGCCTTCTTCAGGTGGGTCGGGGAACTGGCTTTGGCCTTCTTGCCGTCGAGGTTCACTAACTTGAGTGCGCGCCCGTGCGTCTCCTTGACGAGCAAACGATCGTTGCCAATCCACAGCACCTGATCCGCTTTGCTGCCGATGCCGGGGAAGCGAGTCTTCTTGGGTTCTTTTGCGTCGGGTTGAGACAGATAGAGATCAAGGTCCTTTCCGACTTTCTGCACCCACCAGGTGAATTCACCGACCGAATCAAGCGCCAGAATCTTGCGATCGTCGATTTCCTCGGACTGGGACCAAGGCTCCGGATAGCTGAGTCTTCCGGCTTCCCAACGACTCATCCGCAGATCGGCGGCGTCTTTCGTCCACAGCAGCAACGTGCCCGGCTGCGACGCGAGGGGCTGCATGGCTTGAATATCGGTTAGTGCCGGAAACGCCTGCTCCGTCTGCCAACCGCTCACGTCGAGTCCGTAGCTGAGCAGACGGGGGGCTTCGCTGTCGGCCACCACAAGTGCATTGCTGTCGCCCTGTCGCATGCCGCACCAAACTGCTTTCGCGCCGTCTTCTAGGGCTAATGGAAGTTGACGACCAAACGGGCTCGCCTCGCCGTCGGCTAATTCGTAGCGACGGAGGATGCCGCTGACGTTGCCATCGATCATTGCCAATTGTGTGGTCGTACCTGCTCGCAAGACTTCGATATCTTTCGTAGCTCGGTCGTGAAGCACCGCAGCTGGTAGTAGCGCACCGGACTTCGTGGCTTGATACCACCGCACCGATTCGTTCGACTCGCGCGTCTGCTCGATGAGGTCCTGATGCCCATCACCGTCCAAATCGGCCAACCACCAGGCGAGCCGTCCCCGTTTTTCGCGCGGAGTGAACCACCTCGCTTGTCCGCCGGGCTTGAGATCGAGCTGTTGAATGCCGTTGTCCATACTTACCAGTAACTCGAATTGGCCTTCATCGAGCGATCGCACGAGCAGCGTCTCGCGCCGCCTAGGAATGTCCCCCTCCAGCAGATCGATCTTGTACTGCTTCGCCCACTTCTCCTCGCCCAGCTTGTAGACGAGCACCTGATTCGGCGAGGAGACCAAGACAACCAACTCCGGACGGTCGTCGCCGTCGAGATCTAACGCGACCGCGTCCTGCGGTACGTTCTCCAGTTGCAGTTCCTGGTGCTCGAAGTCGGGTGCGAGGGGCAATTCGTTGGGATTCAGCTCGTCGATGCTTGAATTTGCGGCCGCCGCATCCACCTCTCGCTGGGTATAGATGTCCAGGCGCGAGGAACGGCTATTGACCACGATCAACTCCTCGCTGCCATCGCCGTCGAGGTCCGCCGCCCGCATCAGGCTGGGACGCCCCTTTTGTTCGATCACGCGCAATCCTTGCCAGCCGGGGAATTGAGCCCAACAGACTTGTAGGTTGAGTAGGCAGCAGAAAACCAACGTACCTGTAGCGTGTCGCACCATGAAAGTCTCTTCTCAGATGGCCGTGTGGCAGAGTTACCCGAATTGCCAGTTTCACTATCCTACCATTTACATTGTTGCTGGCGGTGGGTTTTCCAGGCAAAACTTGCGGGATTTAGGCCACCAAAGTGACCTTCGACGCGAACTGCCAGCTCGCTAGAATGCGTCGCTTTGGCGAGCGAACTCAAACGTCTCGCGTCGATCGAAAGGCAGTGATTCAAATGCGATTAATGCAGCCCTGCAAGAATCGCCGGAATTGCTGTCTTGTTATGGCGCTTGTGCTTGCGCACTGCTGCGTCCTCGGCTGCCATTCACTTCGCCACGCAGCCAAGCCGAGCCTGTTTCCACACCAGGTAGAACGTGGGCAGATCGTCTTGCATAGCGACTTTCCTCTACCACAGCACGAACGCCTCGTCGAGGAGCTTTGTGCTCAGCGCGAGCGTTTGGCAGCCCGCTTGTCGCTGCCGTTGACAGACGAACCAATTCACGTCTATCTGTTTGCCGACGACCACTCGTATTACGATTTCCTAGATCTCCGATTCCCGGGTTTTCCGCCTCGCCGAGCGATCTTCGTTGAAACCGACGCCCAGCTCGCGGTCTACGCGCACTGGGGCGAACATACTGCCGAAGACCTACGTCACGAAGTTACCCACGGCTATCTGCATGCGGCACTACCCTATCTTCCCTTGTGGCTCGACGAAGGGATTGCCGAGTACTTTGAAGTTGCTGTTGGCTATGGCGGACTCAACTCGCCGCACCTCAATCATCTGCTGAACCATATCGAGTTCCGTCCCAACCTGCCACGACTCGAACTACTGACCAACGCCGCCGACATGACGCAACTGGACTATGCCGAGTCATGGGCATGGGTGCACTTTCTCCTCGATTCCGACGCGGACAAGACCAACCTACTGACCAACTATCTCGCCGACTTGCAACAAGGCGCAACTTCGTCGCTGAGCGAGCATCTTCCCGGGCGTTTGAACACGCTCGACGTAGCCTTAGTCGAGCACCTTCAAGCGCTGCGGTGAGTGCGCTCGTGGAACCATGACTTCAACATTCGTCCAGAGTGTCCATGAGAGTGTTCAGTTGTTCAACGTAGTTGGGATGCACTGTCTGAAGATGTGATTTCAACTCGTCGACGCAATCAAGATTCTCACGTAGCAACTCAACGACATCCGCCTGATCTCGCAAACGTCCGGCCGCCAATTTGAGTTCGACGAGTGAGGGGAGGGTTGCGTAGCTAAGCTTGCCAACCTGGCCGCCCATCTCCCGCGGATGAGGAATCGTGGTCGGCGCCAGTTGCGAGGCAGTCCCAGGGCGGCCTCCTTCGGGTAAAACGTCGACGTCGATGTTCGTTTCGGTATGCGTCAGTTTGGGCCAACGCCCTGCCGGTTGATGCAGCACCTCAAAACCACTCACTTCCGCAGTCTGTAGGAAATCTTCGATTCTGTCTTGAGGGAGAGCTATGTCGATATCTTGGGTCACTCGACCCAGATAACCATGGCGCCAGACTGCCCAACCGCCACCGACGACGGCCTCGCACTGACACGCAGAAAGCACACGATCCAATGCCTCGACAACGCGACCGTAGCGTCCAGGCAGGTCTTGAGGTTCCAACATTCGCTGTCTTCCAATCAGCAGAGCATCCGCCAGTTGCAGTTGCTCTGTCAATATCGTTGGCGTTAGTTTCATCGTGGAGTCCGCACTCGATCAACAGTTCTAACTTGCCAATTATAGCTGATCGGAGAAAAAGCAACTAATCCGGCTAGATCGGTTTCGCCGCTTCTTGAAGCACTCCGACATAGGAGGAAAACAGCTTGAAGATAAGTACGATGATCATCGCGGCGACCATTAGCCAGATCACGTAACCGGCGGCCTGAGCGAGGACCGAAATCGCCGAGCCCGCGCGTTCTTGATATTCCTTCGATAGCCGGCCCATGACTTCGGCCAGCTGGCCACTCTCTTCGCCGACCGCAATGCTGTCGAGCACCTCCTTTGGGAAGACTTCCGTAGCAGCCAGTGACTGGTGGATGTCTTGGCCGTTCTCAATGAGCGTCGCGACCTCTTGACCGTGGCGCGCATAGAAGTCATTGCCGGTCGCTTCCAGTACCAATGGCATTGCCTTGCGCAGGTCCATGGATGTGCCGAGCACGAGTTGGAACGCCCAGGTAAAGCGCGCGATGGCAAGCGTCTGAAAGGCATCACCAACGACTGGCAAGGTGACGATCGCTCGCTGCAGAGGCTTCACCCATGCGGCCCCGCGACGAAACGCTTCGATCAACAGCAAGAGGACGATCGCACAGACCAGCAGAAAACTACCGTACTTGATGAGTCCCGTAGTGCCGATCAGTCCGAGCCCGAGCATATCGAAGGCCTCGCCATCGCGGTTCCCCGGGATGATTCCCATGATGTAGATAAGAATCGCTACGACTAGCAAAGCAATGCCCAACTGAAACGCCGGCCACGACAGCTTGCTGAGAAACGCCCGCTTGGCTGCCAAGGTGCGATCGTAGTGTTCTGCCAGCCGCTTGTAAGTGCGGTCCATCTGGCCCGCCTGGTCACCGACCTCCACCATCTGCAAGAACAACTTGGGAAAGTAGTTGCCTGTGGAGGCGAGCGAACTTGGCAATGTGTTTCCGGCGTTCAGTTCGCTCAGGACTTGTTCGATCTGCCGTTGCTGCTGTCGGGATCCGCGCTCCGCCTCACTTTGCCAGATCTTGAAGTCTTTGATGCCAGCGTTGGTCGCTATCGACAGCCGATGGCAAAGGGCAGCGAGTGGTTTGAGGCGTATGCGAGGAGCGAACATGAAGTTAGACGTTTGATCGATGATTGAAGGTGTGAAGGCATTTCGACATCATCCCTCTGACATCTTACTGCTAACATTCCCCGATGTCTTCATTCCACAAGGCGGGACGATCGGCAATGAACTGCTGCATCAGTGCGTAGCACTCCTCGCTGTCGACGATCTCGAGTTGGACACCGCGTGAACGGACGTAATCCTCCGGCCCTTGGAAGGTGCGATTCTCGCCGATCACGATGCGCGGGATTTCATAGAGTAACGCCGTGCCGCTGCACATGTCGCATGGCGAAAGTGTGGAATACAAGATCGCCTTTCGGTACTCTGAGGCCTTCAGACGGCCAGCGTTTTCGAGGCAATCCATTTCGGCGTGCAGTATTGCGCTACCGCGCTGGACGCGGCGATTGTGTCCGCGGCCCACGATCTCGCCGTCGATGACCAGCACCGATCCGATGGGGATGCCGCCTTCCGCCAGCCCTGTGCGGGCCTCGTCGATCGCTGCCTGCAGGAATGGATCAGACATGTCTGGCTCGTTCCACCGTTATGCGATCAAATCAGTGAATTCGAACTTGCCGCCATCGAACAAGCCCAAGTCGCTCAGTTTCAGCTCTGGAATCACCAGCAGCCCCATGAACGACAGCGTCATGTACGGTGCTCTCAGCGCTGAGCCCCAACTTTTCACCGCCGCGTCGAGTTCCTGATAGGCGGTGCCGACTTCCTCACAGGTGCCAGTTGCCATAAGTCCAGCGACAGGCAATGGTTGCACAAGCGCGAGGTCGTCGGCGTGGCTCACGGCACTCAGGCCGCCGCCGACTTCCATGACAGCGTTTATGGCGGCCGCCAGATCATCGTCGGACACGCCCACGGCAATCACGTTGTGCGAGTCGTGCGCGACGCTCGAGGCCAACGCGCCGCGCGTGATGCCGAAGTTCTTGATGAAGGCAATCGCTGGCGATTCGCTGCGATAGCGGTTCACCACGGCCAGCTTCAACACGTCGTGATCCACGTTGCTGACGATCTGCTGATCGACGACTTTGGGGGCGACCTCGATACGATTTGTGATCAGCTGGCCATCGAGCGCCTCGATTACCTGCAGTTTTCCGGGTTGCGCCTCGACGGCAAGTTGCCTTGGTTCCACCTTGGTCGCGACAAACCGGTTGACGACCGTTGGTTCGCTGCGCGGGATCGTTGTCTGGCCGTTTTCGGCAACGAGTTGGCCGTCGATCCAGGTGCGAGTTACGTTGAACTCGGTCAGCGAGTCGACCTCGATGAAGTCGGCCGGATCGCCGACACGCACCTGACCGACATCCAGCTTGTAGTGATCGATGGGGTTGAGACAGGCGGCCTGCAAGGCGTCGAAGACGTCGATCCCCGCGGCCACGGCCCGCCCCACGAGCACGTTGATGTGCCCTGTGAGCAACTCGTCAGGATGTTTATCGTCGCTGCACAGCATCGTCTGCCGGGGGAACTCGCCTAACAGCGAAACGAGCGCGTCGAAGTTGCGCGCGGCCGACCCTTCGCGAATCGCGATCTTGCAGCCAGCCGCCAGCTTGTCGAGCGCTTCCTCCTTCGTGAAGCACTCATGGTCAGTCGTGATGCCGGCGGCAATGTACTTGGCCGCCTCCTCGCCGCGCAGTCCGGGAGCGTGACCATCGACCGGCTTGTTCAGCTTGTGTGCTGCGGCAACCTTGGCCAGGCAATCGGCGTCCCCGTACAGAATGCCCGGGAAATTCATCATCTCGCTCAAATAACGAATCCGCGGATCGGCAAGTAGCTGCTCGACTTGTTCGACGGTGATCGTCGCGCCGGCGGTCTCGAAGGTTGTCGCGGGCACGCACGAGGGCGCACCGAAGTTGAATTTCATCGGAGACTGAGCTGCGTTCTCCAGCATGTACTCAACGCCGGCCACACCGAGCACGTTGCCGATCTCGTGCGGATCGCTCACCGTTGCTACCGTGCCGTGAAGCACTGCGGCGCGCGCAAACTCCGTGGGCACGAGCATCGAACTTTCGATGTGGATATGCGCGTCGATGAAACCGGGCAGCAAGAACCGCTCAGGAGCGGCGTCCTGTGGTTCGATCTTTGCGATCCGACCGTCGGAAATGCTGACTTCGGCGGGGTAGGTTCGCCGCCCAACGATGTCGACCAATTGCCCAGCAACGTGCGAAGTACTCATTCATGATCCTCCGCCGGCGTCAGGTACGGCCAACGACCAGTGAAGCAGGGCTCGCTCACTTGCCTTCCGACTTCTTGCCGCCACGACGGCGACCCCCTCGACCGCGGCCGCCGCGCGAGCTTTGCGGCTTGCTGGGAGATTTGGCCCGCTCCTCGAGGTTGGAATCGACGATCATGCCGATTGCTTCCGACCAAGTCGGAATATTGCGATGCCGCTGGCGACCGCGTTTTGGATTCTCGCTATCTTCTCCATCGTTGCTGATCACCGCTTCTTCGGTTTGGTCTTCGGCTGCATTTTGATTGTCGCTACCTTCTCCGGTAGTCCGCGATCGGCGTCGACGGCGTCGTTTGGGCCGGGAGATTTCGCTCTCTTCCGTAGCTTCCTCACTAGCCTCGTCGCCCGTCTCACTTGCAACCTCGTCGGTCGCATCAGCCTCGGCGGACTTGCGTCCTCTGCCACCCCTGCGACGGCGACGCGAACGCTTTCGCTTGGGGCGATCCTCTTCCTCGTCTTCGTCTGCTGCGCCGCTTGATGTCGCGTCCAACTCATCCGCACGGTTCGTGAGCCCAGGGTCATCGCCGAATCGGCTCTCACCGGACGCTGGCGTCTGGTCCCGCTTCGGTTTGTCGAGGAACGCACTGCCCCAGGCGGACGCGCCGTCGGAAAACAACGCGTCAAACGCGCTGCGGGCCGCCTCGCCGGAGATCCCTTGACCATCGTCGTCGTCATCGGCACTCGGTTCGCCGGCGTCCACCTCCCACGCGTTGTCGCTGAGCGCCTCCTCCATCTTGCTGGGGAGGTGGGGGAGTTCTTCCTGTTCGGCGTCGTCCTCCTCGAAGTCGACGCTCGCCACGTCGTCAACGCCTGCCAGATCCTCGTCAGCTGTATCACCCTCCACTTGCTCGTCTTCGACTGCATCCTCCTCTGCGGCCAGAAAACCACCGAAGGGCTCTGTTGCAGCCGAATCCTCGTCGGTGGAAGCTTCGAGCTCTTCTTCCGCTACCGACTCGTGTGCAGGCTCATTCTCCTCGGACTCAACAGCGAGTTCCTCGCTCTCGTTGCCGTCCGGGCCAGCCGCTTCGAGCGTTGGCTCGTCTTCGGATGGTGTTTCCGCGACCGGAGCCTCGACTTCCGGCGGAGGGTCGTCCTCGACTTCGATGCCCAAGGAAGCCGCGAGGCCGCCCCAATCGCTAGGCTTCGCCTCGGGCTCATCCAGTTGCTCGGCCTCTTCCCAATCGATGGTCGGTGGGATTTCCTGCGCCTGCGGCTGCTTTCGCTCAAAGGCAGATTCGTCGGGCTGAGCTCCCAGGTCCTGAATCAAATCGTCCCAGGAGTTGCTCTTGTCGTTTTCGTCCATTGTGTGTTCGTGAAGTGGTGCGCAGGTCAGCGGGCCGGCATCGCCAATGGCGGTAGTCCGCAGCGCGCAAATGAATGCTGATCAGGCCAATTGGCCGAATTCTTAATATACGGGCAGTCGCTGGACCCGCAAAGACACGATTTCGCACGGCCGGGCCTTCGGCTTGCGGTACCGCTGAAATGCCTGACATACTACGGGCATGAGCGAAGCTAAGAAACCTGCTACTGGATCGCATGTTGAGGAGGTGGAGGTCCGCGGTCACGTGATCGATAGCCTGATCCTCCCCAAAGTCCTCGATTGCATCACCACGGCGGGCGGGTCATTTCAGATCAAGAACATTGCGATCGGTCAGCAACGGACCGATCCGAGCTTTGCCGTGATCGAGGTCCAAGCCGACACAGCTGAGCAACTCGAATCGATTCTGGCTCAGATCGGCGATCACGGCGCGGTTCCTACCGCAGGAGGAGATTGTCAGCTGGTCGAAGCCGATATGGACGGGGCGTTTCCCGAAGGCTTCTACAGTACGACCAACCAGCGCACCGAGATTCGAATCGACGAGAAATGGCTGCCCGTCGAGCAGCAAGAGATGGACTGCGGCATCACGGTGGACACGGGAGCAGCGCGCTGTATTCCGATGTCGGACGTAAAACAGGACATGCCGATCGTCGTCGGACATATGGGCGTGCGCGTGTTCCCGCTGGAGCGCATCGAACAGGACCATTCCTTCGCGTTCATGAACAGCGCCGTCTCGACCGAAAAGCCCAAGGGCGTCGTCATCCGGCAAATCGCCCGACAGCTGTTCGACAACAAACAAGCGGGCCAGAAGTCGCTGTTGGTTGGAGGGCCGGCAATCGTCCACACAGGCAGCGGCGACTTGGTGTGCGAACTGATTCGCGATGGCTACATCCACAAACTGTTCGCGGGTAATGCGCTGGCTACGCACGATATCGAACAGGCGCTCTACGGCACGAGCCTGGGCGTGAACGTCCACCATGGGAGCTTAGCAGACGCAGGGCATGAACATCACTTGCGGACGATCAATCGCATCCGACGCGCCGGTTCGATTGCCAGCGCTGTCGAGCAAGGGGTGATTACGTCAGGCATTATGTACGAATGCGTCAAGCACAACGTTGAGTTTCAACTCGCCGGTAGCATCCGCGACGATGGTCCGCTGCCTGATGTCGAGACCGATGCCCTCGAGAACCAGCGACAGATGCGTGCGAGCATCACCGACGTGACGTTCTGCCTGATGATTGCGACCACACTGCATTCGATAGCCGTTGGCAATTTGCTGCCCGCCTCGGTCAAGGTCGTGTGCGTCGACATCAACCCCTCGACGGTCATCAAACTGAGCGATCGCGGCAGTTTTCAAACGATCGGATTGGTCACCGACGTCGAACCGTTCCTGCGCTCGCTCGTCGCGGAGGTGCGACGATTGGAAGCCTCGCAATGATGAACTACTGAGGGTTCCCATCGTAGCTCGATCATATTCTCGCGTGACGTTGTGGGAACCTACGGGATTGGACGCCGAGCACCAAATCGAGCGATGTTTTTTGATCGCGATTGTTCAAGGCATTGTCCGAACATTGGATTTTGGCCCTCTTGAGGCTCGGCAGGTTATTCGGATACGCCGTAAGTCGTTTCCACCATAATGCTTATGTCTGCAATTGTCTCTCCAGCAACCCAAGGTTCACCGAAGCTCGCCACGACAATAAGACCGCGTTAGCGCTTCCCCTTGGCCGCCCAAACGTTAATGTCACCGTAAAAAATTGCTTGCTATCGCAAAAAGCCGAATATATCATCGGTCAGGCCGCATTAGCCGTTGTTTACGGTGCGGCTAGCAGCACATTTGTGCGAATCTGTGAGCTTAAGCGAAGGGAGCCATCCAAAGCGACATACACCACGTCGATTCCGGAGCAGAGTCGGAGAGGCAGCAGGCACGCGATTGCATTTTCATTCGACTACTCGGTTAATTGTACTTGTTCGGGAAAAGACACCATGAAGTCATTAGCAAACTCCTTAGCGTTGTTCGCGCTCTCAGCAGCACTGCTGATCTGCAGTGCGCCATCTGCCTCTGCAGTCCTAGTTGGGCCAGGTCCGGCTCCGGGGGGCTCTACGTTCACCAACACCGGCGGGGTCAGCGGTACCGAAACGCTCGCAACCTGGGACTTTTCGGGCTTCACGCCTAGTGCGTTCACCGAACTGTATTACGGCGTTGATCAGGTCAACTATGGGCCGCTGGCGGCCGGTATTGATGGTACCTTGAACCCGATGGCGTATATTGGAGCTTCTGGAACCACGGCAACGTGGCGGGTGGACGCCCCCTACACGAGTGCCGGCGGCAGCGGAGATCCGCCTGACGGGAGCTATCCGATCACACTCACCCTAACCGTAACTGGCCTTGGTCCCAGCCCGTGGGTTGATGCAACCTCACTCGGACTACCAGCGGACGTCGGTGCCGTTGCCGACAACTCGGCAGGACTTGACTTCACACTGAATTGGGAAGTGACGGTTGATATGTCCCCGAATTCCATCGGCGTTGTGCCGCTGAATGGGCCTGGAGGAGTTCCTGGTCCGGGTGGTCACACCGCCTTCTCGTTCGCGTCCGGCTTCTACTCGGTGCCCGAGGCGGGATCTTTCCTCTGCATGACCATGGTTGGCTGCCTCGTCGCCACCAAACGGCGGCGATCAGAGCAAACGCACGACGCGTAAGTTTCTCCGAAGTCAACAAAGTCAAAAGCCCGTCGCGCCAAATGTGGCGCGACGGGTTTTTTGTTGCCGTATCTTGGTCTAGGCGATCACAGCTTGAAGAAGGCCTCAAAAGTGGTCGACGCTCTGGTTGGTTCAACAAGAAGACAAACTTCAGGTTTCGAACTCATCCTCCAGAGCCGCGTCGATCGCTGCTGCCAAGGCAGCGAAATCCGCTGGGGACGCACTTGCGCCGCGTGTCGGGTTTGTTGGTGCCGGATCGTCGGCTGTAGCGGACGTTGGCGCGGCGAATGCGGACGTTCCGGTGCGAATGGTCGCCTCGGCGAAAGCCACGTCGAACGCGGCTGATTCTTCGCGGCTCGGAGGCCGGTAGGCTTCCCGCAGCAATCCAGTCGGCAGTGTTTCAGACGTGACATCATCATCGCTAGCTGCGGTCACTCCCTCGCTCGCAGGTGGAGCGACTTGGGTCCGCCCGTGATTCTGTTGCCACACCAGAAAGTCTCGCCCGCTCGTCGGCTCTGCAACGTCCGCGGCGGCTTGCGATGCTCCCGACCCATAGCTTTGCTCCCACAACTCAAGATCAGCACTGTCGACCGTACCATCGCCGTTGAAGTCGCCCGGCAGCGGAATCCCAAAGCGGAGGTTGCCAAAGTTCAATCCGTCGACATGCTCGCCTGGCGCGAGGGAGACCACATGGGCGCCCGATTCCAACGGTGAAGCAGCAATCGAAATTGGGAACGTCTGTACGAATCCGTTGGGCACGACTTCACGGACTACGTGCAAGCCAGCCTGGAGATTGCCGATCGAGTACAAGCCGCCTTCATCGAAGTCGGTCTCCGGAATGTCGTACATCGTCACGGCACTGGGCTCGTTTGCGTCGAACACACCATTGAAGTTTGTGTCGACATAGATCGTCACCCCACCCAATCCACTTTCGTCGGCATCCCACAGTCCGTTGGCATTGCTGTCTTCCCATTTGCGTCCACTCACGCCAGCAGGGAAGTTGTCGAGCGCCTGATTGCCAAAGTCGAGGTCAGGCACGTTCGCGCCCGGCTCAACACTCACAAAGTGCGCACCCCGCTCAAGTGGCGAGGCAGCGTCGGAGATCGGAAACGTTTGGAAGTACCCGTCAGGCACAATTTCGCGAATCGCCATGAAGCCGGGACGGACCTCCAACTCATACGTACCGGTATCGTTGGGGAAGATCTCACGAGGATCGTAGAAAGTTTCCGTTGAAGGCTCACCGACGTCCAACTGGCCGTTGAAGTTGTAATCGGCGTAGATCGTCACACCCGCTAGCCCAGGCTCATTCGGATCACGTTCGCCGTTGCCGTTCAGGTCGTGCCACTTGGTTCCGCTGACCGAGCCGTTCTCAGTGGGACGGTTGCCAAAATCCAGCCCGTCGATCGACTGTCCCGGTAGGACCGTCACGAAGTGAACGCCTCCGCCCGGTGGGGGCGGAAAGATCGCAATCACCGGGTGTGCAGGGAACGTCTGCGTGAAGCCGTCGGGGACGACTTCGGCGATCCAGTGCTCGCCCGCAGGAAGCTCCATGTGATACAAGCCGGCTTCATCGAAGTCGGTTTCGGGAATGTCTGCCATCGTCACGGTCGAAGGCTCGTCGGTATCGAGCACGCCGTTCTGATTGAGATCGGCATAGATGGTCACTCCCGCGAGACCGGGTTCGTTGGGCCCCTGTTCCCGGTTGCCATCAGCGTCTAACCATTTGCGTCCCGAGACCACGCCAGTGGCGGGCTCGATACGCTGGTTGCCGAAGTCGACCCCATCGACCGACTCTCCTGCGCTGACAGGCACGAAGTGAGTTAGTTCCTCACCGGGGTAGCTTGGGCGGAGCAACGGACTTGGGAACGGCGTCGGATGATCGAAGTTGGGGAAGGTCTGACGGAAGCCATCGGGCACCACTTCACGCACGGCATACAAACCAGGATCGACGGTGAACGCATACTGCCCACCTTCATCGAAGTCTGTAAATGGATCGTCGGCCGATGTGACAACGATCGGCTCGTTGTCGTCGAGTTGCGTGTTGAAGTTCAAATCTAAGTAGATCGTCACTCCCGGCAAACCGGGTTCGTTGTTGTCGCGCACACCGTTGCCATTGATGTCGTTCCACTTCACGCCACTGATCGATCCGGTCGTGATCCGTTGGTTCCCAAAGTCGATCCCATCGACCGCCTGGCCCGGCTCAATCACGACGTCATGCCAGCCGCCACCGGGAATCGGGATGGGTGCGAAATCAGGATGCGTCGAGGGCGCGTCCCCATCAGGATTAGCTAGCCACCAGAAGTTAGGAAACGTCTGCTGAAAGCCGTCGGGGACGACCTCCTTAATCCAATGGATGCCCGGTTCCAGTCCTGCCAGGACGTAGAATCCCGACTCGTCGAAATCGGTGTAGGGATCATCTTCGGACGTGACAGTACTCGGCTCATCGGGGTCGAGCACCCCATTGGCATTGCGATCGGAATAGATGACGACACCCGGCAGACCGAGTTCGCCTTCATCACGCACGCCGTTGCCATTGACGTCTTCCCACTTGAGGCCTGAGACCGCTCCCGGCTCGAACGCTCGGTTGCCGAAGTCGATTCCGTCGACCGCCTGCCCCGCGTCGACAAACGTTACGTGGACGCTAGGATCACCCCAAGGCGGCGGCAAGTAGCCGGGAAGCAGCGACGGATACGTTTGCTCGAACCCATCGGGAATCACTTGCCGCACGTTGTGCCAACCTGGCTGCAGATTGTCGAGTGTGTACAGACCGCCCTCGTCGAAGTCGGTCACGGGATCATCGTATGCAGTGATTGTTGCCGGCTCGTTGAAATCCAGGAAACCGTTGAGGTTGTAATCAGAGTAAACAACCACGCCGCCAAGGCCCACTTCGGCGCCGTCGTACGCGCGATTGCCATCGGCATCATTCCATACCCGGCCACTGATCACAGCTGGCTCCAGCGGTGGCAGCGGGTCGGGCGGCAAGGGATCCGTTGTGCCACCATCGTTCAGCCCAGTGCCATCGAGCATCACGCGTGACTCCAGGGCCTCACAGCGAAAAGTACGGCGAGCCGCCGCGGCAAGTCGTCGGCTGCGTTGACGACGATGACGAGCTTTCTGAGCAGATCTTTTGATACGCATGTTTCTTGTTCCCTACCTTGATTTGGAAGACTACCCCTAGCCTGGAGACCCCTGGCCGATGAACTTGCCGATGGAAGAGCCCTCACCTCTCTTCCTGCAGGTTTAACGTGGGGGCATTTCAAAGTGAAGCGGCACCGGCAAATCGGGGGATACCAAAATTGAATAATCTGCCCAAATTCGCAGGGATTTCGGCGAGATGAGCGAAGTTCGAGAGAACCCACCAGCGGCCGCGCCGCAACGATATCGAGCAAACGACCTTTCTTGCCGCCGAGACCCACTCCGTGGTGGTCGCGATTCGGTGCAGATTGCGTTAAGTTTGCGCTATGTCATTCGCACAACCGCATCTGCTCATGTGCCCGCCCGACCACTACGGGATTGAGTACGAAATCAACCCTTGGATGAGCACCGAGCGGCAGGCCGACCACGCGCTCGCCGGTCAGCAGTGGCGAGGCTTGCGTCAAAAGCTGGTTGACGCGGGAGCGAGGATTTCCGAGGTCTCGCCCGTCGATGGGCTGCCCGATCTGGTGTTCACCGCCAACGCGGCCCTGATCTATCGGCAGCAGGCGGTGCTCGCGCGCTTCAAGCACGAGCAACGTCAAGGCGAGGAACCCTACTTCGAGCGCTGGCTGTCCGATCACGGCTGGGAGGTGCTGCCGTCACCCAATGACCTTTCGTTCGAGGGCGCCGGCGACGCCCTCTTCTGTGGCGACACCCTGTTTGCCGGCTACCGCCTGCGGAGCGATGCCAGCGGACTCCAACAGATCGGCGAACTGCTAGGCGTGCGCGTGTTGCCGCTGGAACTGATCGATCCCTACTACTACCACATCGACACCTGCTTCTGCCCGCTGGCCCCCGACCAGGCAATCTACTTCCCCGGCGCGTTCGATGAGTACGGCCGGAAGGTACTCCGAGAACACATTGAGAAGCTCATCGAAGTCGCCGAAGACGAAGCCCGCAGCTTTGCGTGCAACGCCGTGGTGGTTGGCAGGACGGTCGTGACGAACACCGGCTGCCCTCAGCTACACGACCACCTGCGCGCGGCCGGGTATGAACCGATCGAAACGCCGCTGAGTGAATTCGTCAAAGCAGGCGGCAGTGCGAAGTGCCTCACGTTGCGCTTGGACGGCGAGGAAGCGGCGGGGTGGAAAAGCTAAAATCCACGTCTGATACGAACGTTTGATCGCGAAACAACTGCAAATGCTCCGGTCAGTTCATCGGAGTGGTTTGCGAAAACGTCCGAGACCAACTCTGCCTTCTCAATGGCGGCAAGCCCTTCCAGCCGCAGCAACACGACTCCATTGTGAATCCGGCCAAGGCGGAAAACAAGCTCTCCGAAATCCTTGTCTGCCGTCAGCAACAGTGCATCGTTCGCGTTGGCAAGATCAAGAACCTCATCATCAGGGATGCCTGAATTTGACTCAGCGATTGCGTCGACGGTAAAGCCATCTGAGCGCAGTCGACGAACAATTGGAAAGTCGACGCTCTCGTCAGCCAGCAGGTTCATGCTGACTGCCCGGCTACCGGATAAACGACGTCAGCTCTGATCGCTTGAGCCGCAAATTCCAGTGCTGCCAAAATGCCTTCTCTCGACAGTTTCGGATGTGCTTGCAACAACTGATCAATCGATTCGCCAGCGGCTAACTTTTCTAGAATCAGTTCCACTGATATGCGGGTACCAGCGATGCACGGCTTACCCATCAAGATTTGAGGATTTGATTCGATCATGGTCTCGTTCACGTTTAGACTATTTCGCCATTATAGACGCAGGTTGCATTGCAGCAACGCGGAATTGCACCGCACCGTGGGCTCGGTGAGAATTCACAGCGTTGCATCGCGCGCTACCAACCACCTACAATCAGCGGCCCCAACCCGCTGATGAGATCGATCCTGCTATGTTGAGCATCGCTGGTATCGGTCACCGTGTTTCCTTCGCCAACCGACTAATCCCCCGAAAAGCCTCCGTCCCCGCTTCGTTGCACCATTCAAACAGCGCCGCCTCGGTCGTGGTCAGCAGCGCGCCGGACGCTTCCATTCGGCGTAGCGCCGTGTCATGGTCGATTGTGAAGCGCGAGCTGACCGCGTCCACGGCGACGTTCACTTGAAAGCCTGCGGACAGCAGATCGAGAACCGTTTGCTGCACGCAGACGTGGGTTTCGATTCCGCAGACGAGAATGCGGTGAATTCCCGACGCCCGCCAGGCGGAAAAGATCTCGTCACAGGTGCGGCAGCTGAACGCAAGTTTGCTGGCTGGCGGCACCGACAATCGCGTCGCGAGGTGCGGGACCGTTGGGCCGAGTTTCTCGGGGTACTGCTCCGTCGCTGCCGATTGCACGTCGAGAAGCTTCGCGCCGTCGAGTAACCGGCGCGCGTTCCAGACGATGCGCTCACCTTCGGGTTGCACGGCGATCAGCTTCTCTTGCACGTCGACCACCAGTAGCCCCGTGTCGTCGGGGTTCATCAATTCCGGACTGCGCGGCACAGTCGGGATCGCGTCGTTAACGTCGTCAGCAGGCATCAGTATTTCCCGTACTTGATTTCCCGTACTTGGGGACACAATTCGAGCTAAACTAGAATACGCGACATCTGAGTCGAAGCCCAGTGCCGCTTCCTCCACACAATTCAGAGATAATCACGACGACACGAAGAGACCACGACGAAGTCCGCTGATCTTCAAGTCGTGGCCGTTGCGCCGTAGTGGTTCAAGTTCTACGGCGGATTCAATGAAAACCGCGAATACGAAACCACCGACCAAGGAACTGTGTGACTGGTCGAAAGCGCAGCTACGCGACCACTTCGAACTGCTGGAATCAATCGTCGCTCACCCAAAGTACGTCTGCCCCAAATGCGGCCGCGCCGCCAATGCCAAGAAATGGCTCTGCAAGGCGAAGAAGCTGACCGCCAGCAGTGATTGAATAGCGAGTTTCGCGGGACGAATTCCGCCGGCAGCAGGGACCCTCGCACGTCTCCCTTCGAAAATCGACATTCCACGCTCGATATTCGAAATTCCCTCCCCCTTCCGCCTGCGGCCCGAGAACGCGACAATAGGCTGTTTTGGACCCTCGAATACTCCCACCATGAAAACCCGTTCCACTACGATTCTCACAGTGCGGCACCAGGGCAAGGTCGCGATGGGAGGCGACGGGCAGGTCTCGCTCGGCCAGACGGTCGTGAAGGCTGATGCCACCAAGATTCGCCGCCTGATGGACGACCGCGTGCTGGTCGGCTTCGCGGGTGCGGCCGCCGACGCGTTCGCACTGATGGAACGCCTCGAAGCGAAACTGAAAGACTACCCCGCCAACCTCGTTCGCGCGGCTACCGAACTCGCCAAGGAATGGCGAACTGACCGCGCCTTGCGCCGACTGGAAGCGATGGTCGCGGTCGTCAACACCGAACATACTCTGCTGGTCTCGGGGACCGGCGATGTGATCCAACCCTCCGACGGCATCCTGGGCATCGGCTCCGGTGGGCACTACGCCCTCGCCGCCGCCCGGGCGCTCTCCGCGCACAGCGACCTCAGCGCCGCCGACATCGTCCGCGAGTCGCTCAAAATCGCCGGCGACATTTGCGTGTACACCAATCAGAATCTCACCATTGAAGAACTTTAGAATTCACCACGGAGACACCGAGAGCACAGAAAGTTTTTCGTGAGACGAATTCATGTTGACCGTGATCGCGGCAGCTGCCCGTCGTTCCGAACTCCGTGTCCTCCGTGACTCCGTGGTAAATCAGCAAATACTGGATTCACCGTGAACAACTTGACTCCCCGAGAAATTGTTACCGAACTCGACCGCCACATTGTTGGCCAATCCGACGCCAAGAAATCGGTTGCGATCGCGATCCGCAATCGCTGGCGCCGCCAGCAGCTTGATGAAGAGCTGCGGAAAGAGGTGAACCCGAAGAACATCCTCATGATCGGCCCCACCGGAGTTGGTAAGACCGAGATTGCCCGGCGCCTGGCCACGCTGACCGGCGCGCCGTTCATCAAGGTCGAGGCGAGCAAATACACCGAAGTCGGCTATTACGGTCGCGACGTGGAGAGCATGATCCGCGAACTGGTCGAAAACGCCATCGGGCTGGTCCGCGAGCGCGAGCTGGCCAATGTCGAAGAAGAAGCGAAGAAACGCGTGACGGAGCGACTTCTCGATCTGCTCGCCCCCGCTCCGCAGTCATTCGACGTGGGTGTCGACAGCGATGACTCGCCGGAGCGATACGAGCGCACCCGAGAAAAAATGCGGGCGATGCTCGTGGGCGGTGAGCTGGAGAACCGCAATGTCGAGATTACTGTCGAGCAAAAAGTGCAGGCGATGATGGTCCCCGGCATGGGCGGGCCGGGGATGGACAGCGGCATGGAATTCGACATGCAGGGGATGCTGGAGAAGATCCTGCCCAAGAACGTGTCGCGTCGCGAGATGACCGTCGCGGAAGCGCGGAAGGTGTTGTTCGACCAAGAATGCGAAGCACTGATCAACCAAGAAAAAGTGAATGCGCTGGCTGTTGAGTTGGCCGAAGACACCGGCATCATCTTCATTGACGAAATCGATAAGGTCGTCGCGAGCGAGGGTGGTCGCGGCGCCGACGTGTCACGGCAAGGCGTGCAGCGCGATCTGCTGCCGATCGTCGAAGGCACGACGGTACAGACACGCTATGGCTATGTTCGCACCGATCACATTCTGTTCGTCGGTGCCGGCGCATTCCACACCACGCAGCCCAGCGATCTGATGCCGGAATTACAGGGACGGTTCCCCATCCGCGTGGAACTGAATGATCTGACCAAAGACGATTTCATTCGGATTCTGTCGGAGCCGCGCAACTCGCTCACCAAGCAATATGTCGCACTGATGAAGACCGAAGGCGTCGACATCAAGTTCGCCGACGACGCGATCGACGCCCTCGCCACCTACGCCTTCCAAGTGAATCAATCCACGCAGAACATCGGCGCTCGCCGGCTGCACACGATCATGGAGCGGCTGCTGGAAGAGCTAAGTTTCGAAGCCCCCGACATGAAAATGGGCCAAGTCGACATCAACGCCGCCTACGTCCGCGACCGGCTGGACGCGGTGGCGCAGGATGAAGACTTGAGCAAGTTTATTCTGTGAGGTGACCTCCGCGAAGAGTATTGATGAGGTGACGAGCTGACCGTCGCCAATTATTAGATCGCGATCTCGAGTGCCATCGGCGGCTATTTGGGAGCAGCCGTGGAGGACAGCCGAGTGACACGCCCCAAGCATCGGGCTTGAGCTATACCCGTCCGGCCTCGGTCGAGATTCAAGCAGTGTGCTAACGCCGCAATGTCCGACGGCTAGAGAGCGTAGCGATTACTCCAGTCATTGCCAGCAACATGCTGCTCGGCTCCGGCACGGCGAGTAGCGTAAACGTGAATGTCCCCAGCGCTGGCAGTGTGTCGGGCAGCGGGTTGCCGAGTCGCGTAATCGGCGTTTGTGGATTCGTGTCTTGATCTCCTGAGGAAAAGTTTACGCCGCTGTCGGTGCCGGCATCCCAGGCGAATAGATCGACCACCAGTCCGTCAGCCCACGCGCCACCAGCATAGAGGTCGAGGCTGTTGACTCCGACAAACCAGTCGGGGCTGGGCGCGACCATCGTCACCAGCGTGAGCAGCGACTCGTCTTTCTCGACGTCAAAATTGACCGATCTGCGGCCAGTTCCGAAAATCGTCGTCGACGAGAGATAATTCGTGCGACCAGTCGCGGCGGTGATTTCATTCCGCAAGATCGAAGTGGCGCCGGTTTCGGCCATCTGCTCGATCCCTGGGCTCGCAATCCCACCAGGTTCCCAGAAGTTCACCGAGGAATCATGGGTGATTCCGATCAACGGCGAAAAATGCGCGCTCGAGGGGTAGGCCCCCGGATGGGTCCCTGCGCTCCACGTAACGTCAAAATCTACCCGATAGGTAGCTTGACCAAAACTGGAACCGTGAAGTCCTGCGAACAACAACACAGTCAAAGTGCAATGTACTGCAGCTTTCATCTAACTTTCCTTCAGAATCTCACCCCAACGCAATGCGAATCTAGCAAACTCGACAGCGCGCACCTGTCGACAAACTTAGGCCACGGAATAACAGCCCAAAGAGTGGGCCAAGTAGCGCTTAGAATCTGACAGTAGCTGTGAACCGTGTGGAGTGAGGGCAGTCGATTGCTGACGCGTTGACCGCCTATCGAATAGCTCATATTGTAGACGCCCTGACGCGTGAGCCAACCCTTTCCCTGAATTCCTAGCAAAATGGGCGTCCGAAGCGAATACGAAGCTCGTCTGAAGTCGCGTGAGCAGATCTTTCAACAGCTGCGCCGGCAGGACGATCACGCGGTCAGCTTCCGCACCGCGATGGCGTGTGCCGGAATGATCGCCCTGTGGGTCGTCCTCAGCTGGGGCGTTGCCTGGCAACTGCTCTTGGTCCCGATCGGCCTGTTCGTCGCTGGGCTGATCTACCACGAAATCGTCAAGCGCAAGCAGGTCGCCGCGCAGCGGTCAATCGACTACTACCAGCGCTGCCTGCAACGCCTCGATGGGGCGTGGTCTGGAGTTGGTCCCTCCGGTGACGAGTTCCTCGATCCGCTGCATCCCTACGCCGGCGATCTTGATATCTTTGGCGAAGGCTCGCTGTTTCAGCTACTCAACTCACCGGTGACACCCAGCGGTGCCAAGACGCTGGCAACCTGGCTGGCTCCCGACCCTCAAGATTGTGTTCCCGCACATGCAGTCGTGGCCGCGCGCCAAGACGCGGTCGGATCGCTTCGGGACAACATCGACTTACGAGAACAACTTGCCGTCATCGGACCGACGAAACAATCGCAACAAGATGCCGAGCAACTGAAAATCTGGCTCAGCCAACCCGGTGGCTTGACGGCGCGTTGGATCATTTTCACTGCGATTCCATTGGGGATTCTCGGCTTGACGGCTTTGGTCCATTGGGGCGCGACCCAGTCGATGTCACCGTTGATTCTCGTTGTGCTCGTACAGGTCGCGTTTATTCAGCTACTGCGCGCGCACCTCGATACGATCAGTAAATACAGCGAGCACGCCGTGTTCGAGTTACGTCGAATCTTGCGAGTTCTTGAAGCGCTGGAGCCACTCAGCGCCAACACGGCGGAGCTCGAGCGACTGAAGGCAGAACTGATCCACGACGGATTGCCCGCGTCGGCTACCATTGAAAAGCTCGAGCGCATCGTCAGCCAGTTCGAGAACATGCGGCACAATTTGTTTTTCGCCCCACTTGCGTTCTTGTCGATGGCGACCCTCGTGTTCGCGTGCCGCATCGACCACTGGCGAACCAAACATGGTTCTCACGTACGTGGGTGGTTCAGCGCGATCGGCCAGCTTGAGGCACTGTTAGCGTTCTCGCAGCTCCACTACGAGAACCCCGAATATTGTTTCCCCGAGTTATCCGAAGACACGCATCTGTTTGTGGCGAAGCAGATTGCGCATCCCCTGTTGCCGCCGGACGAGGCGATTGCCAACAAGGTTGAACTCGACGACAACTGTCAGATGCTGCTGGTCTCGGGCTCGAACATGTCGGGCAAGAGCACGTTGCTGCGCTCCGTCGGAATCAACACGGCACTGGCCTGGGCGGGGGCACCCGTGTGTGCCCAGACACTGACGCTCTCTCGCTTACAAGTCGCGGCGGCGATGCGAGTCCAAGATTCGCTGCAAGCGGGAACCTCGCATTTCTTTGCGGAGTTGAAACGCATCAAGCTCGTCGTCGAGCTGGCACAACGCGACGCAACAGCCAAGGTGCTGTTCCTGTTGGACGAGATCCTGCATGGCACTAATTCGCACGACCGGCTCGTGGGAGCACGCGGTGTGATCGAGAGCCTGCTGGAGTCTGGTGCGATTGGGCTGGTCACCACACACGATCTGGCACTCGCAGAGATCGTCGAGCAGCTCGACGCCCCGGCGAAAAACGTCCATTTCCGCGACGAATGGGTCGCCGGCGAAATGACCTTCGATTACCACATGCGTGAGGGCGTTGTCCCCAAGAGCAATGCCCTATCGCTGATGCGGCTACTGGGGCTGGATGTGTGAATGCCACACCGTCAGACAGATGGGGGTACTGCAGATCCCCTCTGTCGGACTAAAAAACTCTCGAATTTCGTCACATCTGGCCAAAAAACAGTCGCCAATTGCGGCAATCCGTGTTAGTTTGTAGGGACTACACGATTCGGGGCGCTAATGTGGACACCAGCAATTTCAAACTTCTGAAAAGGCCACTACCGGTCTGCGCGAACAGTGCAGGGCGATAGCGGCTTTTTTTGTTGGGCGAATCTGCTGTACAGGTAGACCACAATAGCTTTGCCATGCTGTTTTCTCATTCGCGATTATACATGGGGTAAGACTAATGAATTCGACCTATAGGGTCGCCTTTGCGGCGACCGCCGTTGTACTTTCTTTGGTTCTTTGCGCCGCTCCACTGGCGCAAGCGACACCGATCGTTGCTCCTAATGCGTCGGACTATCTGCTCATCGGACGCGGCACGTCGAGTACGGCCGTTGGTGTGAAGGTGAGCAGTAGCAACTCGCTTGGCCGCATCTTTACGGTACCGTCCTCCAGCGATCCCGACGTCGACGATAATCCGCCGTGGCCGTTGCCGGCTGGCGGAACCCCTCCGGTCTCTGGGATCTCCAATGACGGCAACATTGCCGTCACGAATCCTAGCGGGAACTACGATCTGGCCGACATTGGAGTTTGGTCGAACATCGGGATTCGCTGTGAAAATGGAGTCACGGGTCGCTGTCAGGAGAGCTTTAGCAACTCGACACTCCACACCGGAACGTTTGCCAACGATCCCACTGGGATGGCGGCCATCGAGGCCGAACTCGATGCGGCCCACGCAACGATCAGCGGACTTTCTGGCACGACTGGCTGGACTTTGAGCGGTGAAGGCAACAAGAACGGCACCACTGGCCACTGGGAACTCAACTCGGATGGCGTGGACAACAACACCACAATCACGCTTGCCAGCGGTCTGAATGTGATCGTCATCGACACCGGCAGCAATGACATGAAGATCAACAACGCTGGTCTAGTAATCGATGGACCGGCGGATTCGAGCGTGATCTTTGTCTTGGAAGACCAGGAGAACGACTTCTTGTTTTCCAATGCTTCAATCACGATTGGCAATGGCGGCATCGGGACGGACGACGTCTTGTTCGCCATGCTGGACGGTGGCAACGGCAGCAACTTCGACTTCAGCAAGGTGATTGTCAACGGGATATCGTTTTGGGATCTCTCGGAAGACGGTGGCCAAATCAACATGGACAACGTCCAGGGCTGCGGACAATGGGTCGGCGACCATCTGAACTTCAACGACGTGCAACTTGCACGCTGTGCCGTTGGGGTTCCTGAGCCGGGAATGCTGACGTTGGCATTGAGCGGGGTACTGTTGCTTGCGGCGACGCGAAGAAAATAATCGATTCGTCGACACCAGTGTTACATCGAGCCGTCGAGGAAAACCTCGACGGCTCTTTTTGTTTGCGGTTACGGTTTTCGATTACTTGTCGTCGAGCAACTCGACGCTGGCGAATGACTTGCCTTCTAGCATCTCAAGGCTGGCACCGCCGCCCGTCGAGACGTGACTGACTTGGTCGGAAAAGCCGAGTTGTTCGATCGCAGCGGCCGAGTCGCCCCCACCGATGATGCTGGTGTTCGCGCCGTCGGCAATTGCCTGCGCAACGGCTTTGGTCCCCGCGTCGAACGGCTCCATCTCGAAGACGCCCATCGGTCCATTCCAGACGACGGTCTTCGCGGTGCTGACGATTTCGGCGTAGAGTTTGGCTGTCTCTGGGCCAATATCGAGCCCTTCGAACCCGTCGGGGATCTCCCCCGCGCCGACGATCTGCTTGTTGCAATCACTGCTGAAGGCATCACCACAATGATTGTCGATGGGTAGCACCAGCTTCTCGCCACCCTTTTCGAGTAGTTGCTTGGCCAGATCAACCTTGTCCTTTTCGACGAGCGAATTTCCAACTTTGCCGCCGCTGGCGAGCGAGAAAGTGTACGCCATCGCGCCACCGATAAGCACCTTGTCGCAGATGCCCAGTAGATTGTCGATCACGTTGATTTTGTCGCTGACCTTTGCGCCTCCGAGGATCGCGACGAACGGACGTTCGGGGTTGGCCAACGTGTCGGACAGGTATTTGATTTCTTTCTCGACCAAGAAGCCGACGACTGCCGGCTTACCAGCTTCTTTCATCGCCTTAGGCACTGCGTACATCGAGGCCTGCTCGCGGTGGCAAGTGCCAAAAGCATTGTTGCAATAGACATCGCCGAAGCTGGCGAGTTTCGCGATGTAGTCGGCGTCGTCGCCTTTCTTTTCGCCCGCGTTAAACCGCACGTTCTCAAGCACGATTACGTGTCCCGGCGCGAGCGCCGCGACTGCCGCCTCGGCGGACTCGCCGGCGGTATCCGCCGCCAGGCTCACGGGCGCGTCGACGAGCTTCCCGAGCGCATCAGCGGCTGGTTGGAGACTAAATTTTGGGTCGGGTGCCCCGCTGGGCCGACCGAGATGGCTCATGAGTATGACGCTGCCGCCACGGTCGAGTACGTCCTGGATCGTTGGAACCGCCATACGCACCCGTCGATCGTCGGTGACGCTGCCCGCATCGTCTAGCGGCACGTTGAAGTCGACCCGCATGAGCACTTTCTTTCCGGCAACGTCCACGTCGGCAATCGTCTTCTTGGCCATCTTCGATACACTCCGTAAGCACAGATCAAGATTCTTAAGTTAGCGAACCAACTCAAATCTAAACGATGCTGTCGCGTAAAACTAGGCGTTGGGGACCCGCTGCTGCCGGCGATCCATTGGATCGCGGTTACTGGACTCCGCGCGTTTAGCAAAGTGGAATTTTTTCCAAGATCTCATCCGGTAGCAAGATCGCAAACGGCGGCTTGTCGTCGGGGAATCGCACGCAGGTCGCTTGCAAGTAGCCGGTAGCGAGCAGGGTGTCTTCGTGGCGAATCTCAAAGTCGTAGCGCAGCAGCTTACCGTCGTTGCTGGTGACTTCTAGATCAATGCGAATTAGCTGATGGTGGCGGGCAGGAAACAGGTACTCGCAATGCGCCTGCCGGCGGGGGAAACCATACGTGCCGTTTTCATCCTTCATCACGACGCCCAATCCTAGCGAGCGGAGGAACTCGTATTCGGTTTCCTCCATGTAGCGCAAGTAGTTCGTGAAATGGACGAAGCCGGCCATATCGGTGTCGGAGAATTCGACACGTCGCTCGGCGGAAAATCGTTGGGTCAACTTTCACAGCTCCTCGTTGATACTCTTTAGCAATGGGTCCATCGCGGCGGAACTCGCGGACACAACAAAGTCACGCGCGGTTTCGGTGACAACCTTGATTTCGATGCGCAGGTAGTCAAGCGGTAAGCAATCGATCACACGGTCGGCCCACTCGACGAAGGTAATGCCGCTGCCGTCGAAGTACTCTTCCGGGCCGAGTTCCAAAAATTCGTCGTCATCACGCAAGCGATACGTGTCGAAATGGTAGATCGGCACCCGCCCAGTCACATATTCGTTCACAAGCACGAAGGTCGGGCTAGTCACGTCATCGGCGGGCACGCCCACCGCCGTTGCAAACGCCTGCACGAGACGCGTCTTGCCGGCACCCAACGTGCCAACCAGGGCGACGACCGTGCCCGGAGGAAGCGTGTTCGCCAGCGCTGTACCAAACCGATCGGTCGACTTCAGGTCTGCGGCGTGAATCTGCAGTCGCTGCCGGGTCAATTTGCCGCTCCGTGCTCGAAGCCCTTCGCCGCCAGAGCCGACAGCTCACCGCTATCGTCGCGTTGCCAGAGTCCGCTCCGCTCGGTGAGTTCTCCGATCTGCGTGATCGGAACCGTGAGTGGTTGGTCGTGAATCATACGTTGCGCCTCAGCAGGCGGAACCGCTAGGAGCAGTTCGAAGTCCTCACCGTCTGACAACGCGTGTTCGAGTGCGGATCGCCCTGATGATTCGCTTAGTGTGTGCGCCGCCTCGCTCGTCGGAACGTCGTCCAAATCCAGAATCGCTCCCAGGCCACTCGCCTCTGCCAAACGTGACGCGTCGAGGGCCAACCCGTCGGAGATGTCGATGCAAGCGTGCAATTCGAAGTTCTCGTGGAGAGTTAACGCTTCGCTCACCCGTGGTTCAACTTGCAAATGCCGTCCAAGGATGCTGCCACCAAGTCGACCCGTCACAACCAGGCGGTCGCCAGGCTGTCCGCCACTTCGCCTTAGCGGGCCGCGAGACGTCGTTTCGCCAACCGCGGTGATGCTAATCGCCAAGGGGCCGTCCCAGCTGTTGGTGTCTCCGCCGGCAATCGTTAACCCGTGCTCTTCCGCCAGTGGTAACATCCCGCGGTACAGGCCAATCGCCAAATCGAGTGCCGAGAGCGTCGCCGTCCCAGAGTCGGGCAGCACCAGCGATACGAAACCTGCGACTGGCCGCGCCGCCATTGCTGCCAAATCGCTAAGGTTGACGCCCAGAGCCTTGTGTCCGATCTGCTGTGGACTGACTTCCTCAATGAGAAAATCGACCCGATCTGTCAGCAAGTCCGTAGTGACTACTGGCGCGCCCGTCGGCTTCAACACAGCTGCATCGTCACCCAATCCCACGGCCATCTGAGCGCTGGCGGGCAAGTTCTGCTGAATCCAGGTGATTAGCTGACTTTCCAAACTCATCTGAACCTACAGAAGCTCCCGGAGGCCTCTAGTGCCGTTTTCTCAAACCCTATCGAAGTGCATGAAGGTGGCCTGCAATGCCCTCTAAGTCCCGCATTTGCCCTAGGTAGCCATCTTGTGCGGCGGTCTGTCCAGTCTAATGGCGGTAGAAAACTTGTCAGTTGCTTGCAATTACGCACTGCCAGCACTAAGTTTAGCAATATCTCAATACTTGGTGATGCCTTTTTCAATCGCCAGTTTCTCTGGTGAGCGATTAGGAGCCACTTTGCCGACGCTCGTAACCCTCGGGTCTGAGATGGAGTTCAGCGCGTGCTAGTAGTCTCTCGAAAAATCGGCGAACGAATCTTGATCGGTGACAAGATTGCCGTGACCGTTGTCAAAATTGGCAACGGTGGTGTTCGCATCGGCGTCGAAGCTCCTCCCGAACTGGCCATTGTGCGGGAAGAACTTGCCGAGCAATTGCGGCAAGAAGAACTTGTGGCGCTCGAAGCTGCACAAGCACAGACGGACGTCGACAGCTGAATGCTGGCGATTCGGTCGTTCTGGTTTATTGCTTCGACGTCTGTGGCTGAATTGTGCGCTGGGCGCGCTTTAGGATTGCCTCTTCGCTTTCTCCTTCGGCTTCCGGTTTCTTGACCGTCCGCGGAGTAATTGCCAACTCCTGGGTGCGAATGTCGACGACTGCCGGGCCGCTTACCGAGTCCAGTGGCCCAAATTTTGCCGCGCAGCCGCGCAGACGTGCGAGCTTGGCCGACGATTGGTCCTCTTCGGCGGGAGCCGCGTTGGGAGCGGCTCCCCAGACGATCCGCGTGCCACCGCGCGTGATCAGATCATAGACAAAGTAGCGACTCTGTCCGTGAATTTCAGGCCGCGCGGAAGGCAGGATGTCCACCAGGTGGAATGTATCCCAGACCTCGGAGAGCTGCACTGCGATCTCGGCAGCCCCGCGTACACGCGGATCGATCCATGGCTGTCCGACGAGCGGTCGCTCGACAATGCCACCGATACGCGGTAGGTACCGCTTGCGGATGTTGGGTACCTCCAGCGACGGTAGGTGCACGCCATGTCGATCGATAGGCACCAACTGCACGACGTTCTGATTAACCAGTTCGACAACCGCCACGGGTCGCCGATAGGTCACTTCCACGTGCACGCCAGCCGGATGACGCTTTGTGATGCGATCGACCGACTCGACCCAAGGATGCAGCAGGAAGGCGTCTTCAATCACCTGGGCGAACGCGTCGTCGAGGATGGACAACCGACCCTCCAATCCGGCATTCCGAACGGCTTGCGTGCGCACGTCACCGACGATCCATTCCGGCAGCTCAGTAACCGTGATGCGCTGGTCAGTAAGCAGATACTCCTCCCGCTGGATGATTTGCGGCGCGAAGTGTTCCCATAAGCCGCGCATTCCCCAACCGAGCAGCATGACGACCGTCAGCACCACGAGGACTTTCGCCCGCTGGGCGAACAATCGGCCGGCAATCCCCACGGGTGGCGATTCCGCGTTCTTCTTGTTGACCTTCTGATTGGTCTTGATGCGAACCACAGCAACACCTCCTGCGTTGCGAAAGGATTCTTGGCTCAGAGCCTGCTCACCAGATTTCGAGTTCCGTCTCGAGTTCGACTCCCAAACGCTCTGCGACTCGGCTGCGGATCATATCGATCAGTCGCAACACATCCTGGCTCGTAGCTTCCTCACCGGCGATGATGAAGTTCGCATGGCGTTGGCTGACTTCGACCGCGCCAACTCGTGTTCCCTTCAGTCCCGCCTGGTCGATCAGCATGCCGGCGCTCATGCCACGCGGATTCTTGAACACGGTCGCCACGTGTTGGTGGGACAACGGTTGGGCCGCCTTTTTGACGATCCACTGCTTTTGCATGCGTCGAGTCAATTGCTCAGGATTGTCCTCTTCCAGCTGGAACTCGGCATTGAGAATCACCAGCTCGTCCAAGCTACTTTGGCGGTAGGCGAACACTAGATCTTGGCGATCGCGTTGCAGAATCTCGCCCGAGCGGGTCATGACCGTGGCCCGACAAGCCCATTGGCCGATATCTCCGCCTCGACTGCCAGAGTTCCCATGCAGCGCGCCACCAATGGTGCCTGGGATGCCCACCAGCGGCTCCAAGCCCGCCAGCCCGGCGCGGACCGTCTCGCTAATCGCGTGGGCCAGCTGAGCACCACCACCGGCCGTCAGGCGGCCCTTAGCGATCTGAATGTCAGAGAACACTGGACTCGACAGGCTGATCACCATGCCGGATACGCCTTCGTCGCGGATCAGCACATTCGATCCGCCTCCCAGCACGCGGATCGGTACTTCTTCGTCGCAGCACCGGCGTACCAAGGCCGCCAACTCGTCGACGGAATTGGGCTCAGCGTAGAAAGCGGCAATTCCGCCGAGCTTCAGCCAAGTTCGTTCCGCTAGCGGCTCCTGCTCTCGGACGATTTTCTCAAAGCCACTTACCAGTGTCATCGCAACATCAACCTTACCTAAGCAAGTTGAGCCTAACTCCGGGTGCTTCAAACTTAAGTTCTGAAAGCACTGGAGCGGCCTCCGACCGGACTTCCTGCCGGTTTCGCCTGGCCGCAAGTCGGCTCATTAGAGCAGGCACTCAATAGTAACCGCTAGCGTGTGGGCGTCAAACCGAGATGCCTGCTCTGGCTATCTTGCCATAATAGCCAGAATCACCGCTATCTACCTAGAATAATTGATCGGGTATTGCATCCACAAGTCTCAAGCACACTTGTAGGACTCCGATCGTGCCACACCGCGAAGAAAAAAGGCCCTACAATTCGATGCAGCCCGAACAATTTTGCTCAAGCTGCCCCCGTCAGCTAGCGTCCCATTGCCTGAGGGCTTCGTAGCACGCGACCGCCACGGTGTTCGAGAGGTTCAGACTCCGCACCTCGGGCCGGGTCGGCAACCGCAGGCAGCGGTCCGGCTGAGCGTCGAGGATTTCGTCGGGCAGCCCCAGCGACTCGCGTCCAAACACCAGGACATCACCCTCCGTGAGCTGCGGATCAAGGTATGATCGCGTTGCCTTTTTGGTGAAGTACCAGTGCCGCTGGATCGGCAACTGCTCGCACAGTTGTGACCAATCTTCGACGACTTCCCACTCCAGATGTTGCCAATAATCCATCCCCGCGCGTCGCAAGTGATAGTCATCCACGCGAAATCCCAGCGGTCGCACCAACCACAGTTTCGCCCCTACCGCCACGCACGTCCGCCCTACACTGCCGGTGTTGTAGGGGATCTCCGGTTGATAGAGCACGATGTGCAAACGAGGAGAGTACTTGGCTGACATGCTACTTGGAATAACCGGTTGGTGTTCTCGAAATCGTCGTGCTCATGGCGAATTGCGACACTACAGCTTACAATCTGCACTTTGAGATTTGAAACCTAATCTTCCTGGGGAGTTTTCATGCCACTTGGATTTGCCATCGTTGGAACCGGAATGATCAGTCGTTTTCACGCCCGCGCGATTGCGGACGTGCGCGGAGCGAAGCTCGTCGCGTGTTGCGACACGGCTCCTGGTCGCGCGCAGCAATTCGCCGACGAAGTTGGCTGCACACCCTACGACAACATGAAAGCGATGCTTGCCGACGGTGCGGTCGATGTAGTCAGCATCGCCACCCCCAGCGGCGCACACATGGAACCGGCGGTCGCTGCTGCCAAAGCCGGCAAGCACGTCATCGTCGAAAAGCCGCTGGAGATCACGCTGCGCCGCTGCGACAAGATCATCGACGCGTGCGAGCAGGCGGGGGTCAAACTCGGCACAATTTTTCCCTCACGATTCCACGACTCGTCGATCCTGATGCGAAAGGCGATCGACCAAGGTCGCTTCGGCCGACTGACGCTCGGCGACGCCTACGTCAAATGGTATCGCACCCAAGAGTACTACGACAGCGGCGCCTGGCGGGGCACGTGGAAGCTCGATGGTGGCGGCGCACTAATGAATCAAGCCGTCCACACCGTTGACTTGCTGAGTTGGCTGATGGGCCCCGTCGAAGAGATTCAAGCGCAAACGGCCACGCTGGCTCACAAACGCATCGAAGTCGAAGACGTCGCCACCGCCACGCTCAAGTTTGCCAGCGGCGCGCTCGGCGTGATCGAAGCGACGACTGCCGCGTATCCAGGCTACCTCAAACGGATCGAATTGCACGGCAGCGAAGGCAGCGCCGTCCTGGAGGAAGAAGACATCAAGGCCTGGGACTTTGCCAAGCAGAAGCCCGCTGACAAGGCGATTCACAAGGCCATGCAACAAAGCAAGAGCACCGGCGGAGGCGCGGCCGACCCCGCCGCCATTGGCCATCATGGCCACACGATGCAGTTCAAAGACTTCGTCAAGGCGATCAAGACCGACGGCACCCCGGCCGTCGATGGCCACGAAGGCCGCAAGCCGGTTGAAATCATCCTGGCCATCTACAAAGCCGCCCAATCGGGTAAGACCGTGAAACTGCCACTCAAGAGCGATCCGCGCTTGGGCTAAGAATGTCGACCGATGTCCGACGAGCCACAACCAACACGACTGCGACTCAGCCTACGCGGAATGCTGATCGTGACCGCTTGGTTGTCCTTCGTGATGACGATGTTCGTTGGTTTGCGCAGGCTGGAAGTGCTTACCATCAGTTGGGTGGTCTACTTACTGGTTCACTTGGCTGGTGCGATGGGCGGAACGCTCTACGGCGTATGGCTCAATCGCCCGGAGAAGAATCGTTGGATACGGGCGTACCTATGGAGCGTGTGCTTCGGGTATCTGCTTGGGTTGATGGGCTTCGGCACTTTCGGCCCGGTGGACCTGCTGCTGACGATGCTCGTCGCCGTGTTGGCGGCTTCGCTTACCGAAATGCTGCGGATGTTGGTGCAGCAGTTTAGATGATTAGAACACTCAATTCCGATGCCTGCGCAGTGTCTTGCCCGTTCGAATTCGACCACACACGCTCATGCTGGATCACTTCAGGACTTGTTGGTCCTCCAGCAACTGGGTGCGCAGCTTCGCATAGTCGACTTCTTGCACGTCGACGTTGTCGTCAATCGCCTGCGCAGCCGCGGTGGCGGCACTTTGTCCCAGGACCATGAACACCGGTTCCATCCGAATGGAACCGAACGCGATGTGCGATGCCGACAGGCAAACGGGCACCAACAGATTCTGGCACTCGCCACGCTTTGGAACGATCGATCCGTACGCAATCGGGTACGGACCGAATCCACCGACCTGTACGTCACCTTCGTTGCGGACGGAGCCGTTCTCATCGACGTACCGCTGCACATGGTGCGAATCCATCGTGTAGGCCCCCATGCCAATCGAATTGGGTGTGACCGTCGTGCCTTGGCAATTCAGTTGCGTCATGACGTAGGAACCGACCATCCGTCGCGCCTCGCGGACATACAGCTGATGCGGCCAATGGCCGTTGTCGACGAATTCGTCCTTGGCCAGGCCCCATTTGCTCATCGCGTCGTGGACGTTCTTCGGCACGCGCTCGTCGTTGGCCAGAAACCACATGAATCCCTGCTGATACTCCTCATGGTCAGTGATGATTTTGCGTCGTTCCGCATAGCTGGCCTCGGGATAGTCGTAGTTCATACCGATATGATCGGTGGAAATTGGACCCGAGTTGTTCGTGTCGGTCTTCCCATGGGGCATGCGAGTCTTAGTGAAGTAACCAGCCGGGTGCTTGTTCGCGTCTGCGAGCAGTGTCCGCAACAGCAACTCATACCGCGCCGGGTCGTAGTTGTGAGGCTTGGGGAAGGGGACTCGATTGTCGGGCACATCGGTCAAACACATGCGGAAACAGTACGCCTGAATTCGCTTGTCGGCCGCTCCTTCGTCGCCCGGTCCTCCGGTGGCGACGCCAGGCAATAACCCGCTGCTCGGCTCTCCCGGTCGGACGTACGGGTCCACGAGTTTGGCGAACTGGTGGTAAATCGCTTTCTTTGTCTGCACGCCGTTGAGCGTCTCGTCGTATTGGCTGTTCGCCTCCCGGCCGTAGGTGTACGACACGCCGGCCGCCGCCATCAAGTCGCCCTCGTAGGTCGCATCAATGAACATCTTTCCCGGGTAGGACTTGCCCGAGAGCATCGCGATCGACACGATTCTCTCGCCCTCTTTCGACACGCCCTGGTCCGAACGGTCGAGCCACTCGTCGCGATGCACTTCGATCTCGTGTTCCTGCAAGAAGTCCTCGAACGTCTTCTCCGCGACATGCGGTTCGAACACCCATGCCTCGCTTTTGCCATAGTGCTTCCCTAGGCGGCGGTAGAACTCGCGCGAGAGCCCGCCGATGGCCTTCTTGTTGCCGATGTCGGTCGCCCCCAGACCACCGCTCGACAGTCCCCCCAGATGCTTGTCAGGGCCAACGAGAATGGCCGTCTTGCCCAGCCGTTTGGCTTGCACCGCAGCCATGACTCCCGCGCTGGTGAGCCCGTAAACAACCACGTCGTGCGATGCGACCTGATCGGCAGTGACAAGCCGCGCTGGGATACTCAACGCCAGAACCAGAATACAAGAAACAGTAAGTCGCATGAGAATAAGCCTGCGAGAGAATTGATGGTGCGGAGCGCCCTAACCGCCGGGCGGCCGTGTCCACCATGATACCCGGATTCAGACGATGGCCAAGGAAGCTGCGTGTTTTCAGTTTTTCTTGGTCAGTAGCGAACTGCTGGTGACTGGCGTAACTGACCGTGCACGTGTCTATTCAGCTTCGGTTTGGAGTAGCTCAAGTAGCGAAAGCAAAGCATCTATTTTATTGCGAACTTGTGTGTCATAGCGTGAACCTACCGCATGCATTGCAGTCTCCGGTAGTGTAACGCGAATCGCCGTATCTTCTTTTCGTGACTCGGTGATTGCAGAGCGAAAAACAGGTAGCGTTTCAAGGCGGTCGAGCACGCCACGTTCGAACTCTTCAGGGAGCATAATTTTACTAGTTCCAATTTGGTTGCGTCGCCGGCAACGATTGCGGATTCATCGTCACGTCCAGTCAATCTCGTAGCCCCGTCCGCTGCATGTGAGTTTCACGCCGGGTGCCACTGCCCGGCTCGTCCGGCAGTGCAGGCGTCGGTCGGACCCGGCACTTTGATGGGTGATTGGCAAACATTGGCTCACGGAAGCAGGGTTCGCACTGCTGAACAAGTCAGCAGTTGCACCCGGCGAAGTGTGGGCGACTTTTCCGGGGGTTGCATGCTTGTGCAGTGACTCTAAGTAGCGGTTCGACTGTTGCCTTCGAGTCGGTATGAGCCAATTGTACAGCCGGGAATGTCGAGAGATTCGAGAAAGTCCATGAACGGTTGCTTTAAGGGAACAGGTATCTCATGGCCATCACGATGAATCCAGAGTCTACGCCGTTCCACTGCACCCACGACCGCAATGCCGTCAACATAGATTCTAAAAGTCCAAATCGGACCTCGACGACGAGCGTCGGCTTCTGCAACAAGTACAGCACGTTCTGCGCCGTCCATTTCGTGAAAGAAATCAATAGGGAGTTGTGCATAATCGCCCAGGCATACCACGGTGTACTTGATTTCCTCGCGTAACCGGTGGGCAATTAGTGTTGGATCCAGCGTGTAGAGGCTGTCTAGCGGCAGAGTGAGTTCAGCGCAGTCAAAAAAAATCTTTCGAGCCCTCCGAATCGATATCATTTGGTATAAACAGTTCCAAGTCAAAGCCCTATGCGTATCTGAAAATTGTATCTTTGATTACGTCCAGGGCAATTACCGGGTTCACCGCACCTGCCATCATTTTGCTCGAAAGTAGTTGTTACTTGTTCTATGCCCTTAGGCAGAAGATGCAATCCTGACATGCAAGAACTAACTGTCCTGACAAGTGCTGAAATTGATGCGATTGAGTCACGATTACAAGTGCGTCTGCCCAGCCTCTATCGGGACCTTCTCGCTCAGAAAGGCTACGGATTGTTCGGACAAGAGCCAGACGTCAAATGGAACACGTCGAAGGAGATATACCATCCAGAGTCTATTGCTGAGTTGTATCGTGACCTTTTCGACGATCCTTCGGTGCTATTGAGCCGCTACTTTCCTTTTGGCTGCGACAACGATAGGCAGGAAGTTTGGGTCATCGACAACATCAATGAGAAGATCGCAAATATTTCGCACGAAACCCATCCAGATGACTGGTGTGATGAGAGTTGGTTCGATTACGGCGATTGGAAAACTCCCTCAGGCAAATAAATGCCGGGTGCCACTGTCCGGCTCGTCCGGCAGTGCAGGCGTAGGTCAGATCCGGCACTTTCATCGGTGATTGGCAAACAGTGGCTCACGCAAGCAGGGTTCGCACTGCTGAGCAAGTCAGCAGTGGCACTCGGCGGAATGGCAGAATTATGCCGACGTCCGCTGCATGATGTCTTCAAACAAGACAAGCCGCGAGGTAGTGCCCCGCGGCTTGTTCGCGATAGATTGCGACTGGGAATAAATCACCGACGACGAACGACCACACCGAGTGCGACCAAGCCAGCAAGCAGGATACCGGTGGAGGGTTCGGGCACGCCGGTGATGCTCATGTCATCCACATAGAAGGTGATGTCATTTCCGTCGAAGTTGGTAAAGAAGAGTTGACCCACAGTCAGTTCTGTGGCCGGCATGGGGAATGCCGTGGACCCGATGGACTCGCCGTTCACGAAGCCTTCCTGGGTCTGCGAAGGGAAGTCAAAGACGAGTTCGAGATCGATCCAAGTGCCAAGATCGATTGCCGTCGGAAACAGGTCCTCGTCAGCAGGGCGAAGCACGGCGTTGCTACCATCTCGGATGGGGATCTGGCCGAGAAAAGTGCCCGGTGCACTAAAACCCCAGGTGATAAACGTGTTCGACCAATTCGAATTCTGGTCGAGGTATACCGAGTACTTGATCGAGATCTGGGGCGCTGTGGTTGAGAAGGGCCCTGCGAGCTCGGACTGACCGAATTCAGCGTCCGCGCCGCTGACCACCAACGACTGGTCGCCAGTTCGCGAGAACGCGGCGGTAACGGTTGGATCGGTGCCGAAGCTGGGAGCCCAACCGCCCTGGGAACCAAGCGGGCCTGCGGAAAATTCCGGCGCTTCGAAACTCGTGGAATACAGGACCGCGGCAAAACCGAGCGTCGGGGCGGAAGCCACCGCGAGGGCGCAAATCGTCGTCATGAATCTCATTAGAAGCAACTCCTGGTCTGTTGGTGGGGAAGATGGGGTGGGAAGTGTTTTGCAATTGTGACGCATATGCAATCGTTGTGCAAGACACCACCCCAGAAGAACACGATTAGGTTACGCATAGCACTGAGCGATCGCGAAGTCTGAAGGCCGCACATCTAAGATGGTGCAACAGAACGGCGGATTTTCGGCAACCCGAACCGTTTCAGCCTCGCCGTTTCCGGAACCTTCAATCCCACCGGGTGCCACTGTCCGGCTTGTCCGGCAGTGCGAGCCGTCGATCAAATCCGTCACTTTGATCGGTGTTTGGCAAACAGTGGCTCACGGAAGCAGGGTTCGCACTGCTGAACCAGTCAGCAGTGGCACCCAGGACAAAGTCGGTAACGCACATGAGTTGCAAATCGAACACAACCAGAGCAGCGATTGCTAGCACACCAATACCCAGCCTATAGATGGAATGAACCGTAGTTATTCCGGCATTTACGCAGTCGCCGTCTTTGCTGTAGTGTTGCAGGTCAAAAGAAATCGAGAATGAAGAACGCATTCCCAGCAGAAATCAAGAGTGCGTATCGACGTCTGAATGAATGGAGGTTTCGATGCCCTGCATCCCGACGCTGTGTAGCGACATCGATCGATACATCACAAACGGCTCGCTGTGCATCACTCTCGTCTTGTTATCACTGTGCGTAGCTACGGTGGTCGAAGCCGGTCCTCGCGGGAGGAGGCCAATGACAGACTCAATTGAGTTTTTTCAAGACGACACTCTGGAGGCTACTATTGACTTTGTTTCTGCCATCGGTTGGACGTCCCAGAATGGCCTAGCAATACGCTTTGCAGGAGCATCAATTGGGGATTACCAAGGCCCCATTCTGACAGGCGATGCAACGTTTGGATACACCGTCCATCTGAATACTGACATCAATGCAATTCCCTACGATGTAATTGCTCAGCAAATCGCGGCGCAGATTGACGAATTGTCCTCTGCTGAGGTGAGATTATCAGTGGTTGGTAGCGACTTCAATCCTTCGTCGCAGAGCTTTCCACCGCCAACGGTTCTCTATGCGACAGATGAAGTTCCTGAACCTAGCTGTCTTGTTATGATTACGATTTTCTGCGGATCGCTATGGCTCGGTCGATGTCGGAACGGGATGAACACTTTCAATCTATGACGAGCTTCGTCGACTATTGACCAGGGTCACTCCCTTACCTGCCTCAGCCTCATCGTCTTTCGCACCTTCCAGCACACGAAATCCGCCCAAGCTTTATTGATGAAATTGGGCCATTGCATCCCGTAGAATGACTAGGCGGCTTACGTGCCAGGAACTCTTTGACATCTGAAATTACGTTGCATAATGCCATAAGCTAACTACTGTGCTGAAGGTGCCACTGTCCGACTTGTCCGTCAGTGCAAGGCGTCGGTCGGATCCGGCACTTTGATCGGTGATTGGCAATCAGTGGCTCACGGAAGCAGGGTTCGCACTGCTGAACAAGTCAGCAGTGGCACCCGGCGCGCACCACATAGTGCCTGCACGACCGCTGCTATTGCCAGCGAGGCCCCAGCCGGCTCTGGAACCACCTGAAACACCAAGAATTGTGTATATGCCGGTCCAAGTTCTCCGAAATTGTCATCTGAGACAAAAACAATGGTCTGACGACCATGAATAACAGGGCCGTAAGTGACGCCCTCCAGATTGTCTAGGGTGATTCCAAGCGAATCAAAATCAAGTAACAATGTCTTACTAAGCGGAACGTAGTCATCTGGTAGCGATTCAAAGCTTGAAACATCGGTGGCGTCGGCAGTGCTCGCATTGTAGACGCGTAAGCCCCAGCCAACGCCCGTAGCGAAACTCCGCTCCATCGCAAGAAAATTGTTGTCATCGATCGCGAGTAGTTCGACCAACCCATTCGCGATTAAGCCACCGGGGGGCATGGAGTCTGTCGGCACCGGCTCTACCTGATAGACAAACTCGTTCATTGGAAGCCCCGTGTCGAAGTCAAATTCGAGGATTCGCGATGGGGAGCCGCTGAGAGTGGTTGCCACCGAGCCGTCTTGCACCAGGGCATTCTCCGTCCCCGCAATGATCCGTTTGCCGTCGCTTGAAATAGCAAGGCTCTCAAACGCCCGGTTGTTGGCAACACCTCTTCTTCCTCTAAATGGCAAGAACTTATCAGGAAGCGTCAGTTCGCGAATCGGCTGACCATTAGGCCCCATTTCACGCACGAACGGATCAATTCCGGATGACACACCGCCCTCGCTCGCCCAGACGAGACTTCCGCTTGGCGTGAATCGAATCGATTCAGGGTCGGGTTCAGCAGAAAAGCCCCCACCGTCTGAGTCTGGAATGGTCCATACGTCTTCAATAGTTACACTGCTAATTCCAGATGTGTCGAAGTCGATTGTCAGCTTATAGAATCGTGGTTCTGTTTGAGAATCGCTAATTGCGATGTAGGTTCCGGTGCTTGGATCGTAATCGATTCCCGAAATACCACCAAAAGGCGGATCGCCTACGGACGGAAGGTTTTGCAGCGGCGGAATCTGAAACTCGCCGATGAACGCAAGTCCAGGGATACCGCGAGCTTCGGCACAAGGTGAGTCCAAAGTAAGCGATACCATCAATGTGGAAAGGGCTAGTCGACGAAGAGTTGTGGTAAACGACATGAAGAAACCAGGGGGTTGGATCCAGGTGAGATGCAAACTCTATAGCTGTACCAGCACGACACAGTCGTGCGGAGAGAATCGCATAGACGTGTTGATTTCATGGAAGGGCAGGTGTGCACGTGAACTCGCCACAGCCGCATCGGCCGGCGCGGTCGATATTTTAGCCCAAACTGCTGGCATTGAACATCACGTCGCACTGACTGAGCTCCGCGCAAGTCGCTGAAGCTGGACCAAACGTTGGCTGAACACCAACCCTCTAAGCTGCACAGTTGCAACAGTCCGCTAGAGATTCGGCGATTTACTTCGACGCACGGGATTCATCGGCCGAGGCACCTTCCATCACGCTAGAGCCGGTCCGAACTTTGTTGATGAAATTGGGCCACCGCATCCGGTAGAATGACTAGGCGGCTGAAGAGCCGTTTGCTCTTTGACATTTGAGACCGCCATGCAAGTTGCCGCAAGCGAGCAACCGTGGTCGGGCTGCGCTTGGAGCGTGATCGACGATTCCACAGGCTCTGCTGACGGAGTCAAAACAAGGCAGCGCAAAACTGCCATCGGGTTGCGGGCGTAAATCTTTTGGTCGTAACGCATTACACAAACGAGCCCTGATTGACTTTGTAACGCGTCTACAGGCGAGAATTGCAAAAGTGCCGCGGCGACGCGCGGGCCAGACTTCGCAACGCGTTGATTGACAACGACTTACGGAATCGCGTCCCGCGTGGAACGAAGACTTTTGCGGTATTGAATCGTGTTTTCCGAAACTCGGCGGAGCGCACAACTCGACGTCCCTAGTTTTCCAGCCTCAACGGCGATGCCAGCACTGAATATGAAATGCTCGGAGGCGCAAAAATCCGCCGTTCACCTGGTCGTGAAATTCAGCGACAATTGGCAAGCCAAGATCACCAGGGAAGGAGCCCTTCGAGTGCGAGTGAAACACGTTGCCGATTATTCCGTCTATCTCCTCGTGCGAGTGCTGCTGTGCTTCGTGCAGTCGTTGTCGCTCGAGACTTGCCAGCGGATGTCAACGAGTCTCGGTTGGTTCTGTTGGCACGTGCTCAAGTTGCGGCGGAAGGTGACCCGTGAGAATCTGGCCATCGCCTTTCCCGACAAGTCCGCAGAGCAGCGCGACGCGATCGCCCGCGCGATGTGGGATCATCTGTTGCTGATGGTCATGGAAATTGCCCATGCACCCCGGAAGGTCAAACGGACGACGTGGAAGCGACACTCCTCGACTCCCAACATGAAGGAGATGCTCATCCACCAGATCGACGAGCGCCCGACCGTCATTATTTCCGGTCATCTGGGCAACTTCGAGATGGGTGGCTTCCTGCTGGCGCTGCATGGCTTCCCCACGCACACCGTCGCGCGGCCACTCGACAACGTGTATCTTGATCGGTTCGTTAACAAGTTCCGCAGTAGCACTGGGCAATACATGTTGCCCAAGCAGGGTAGCGGTGAGCAGATCACCGAAGTGCTCAACAACGGTGGCACCCTGGCGCTATTGGGCGATCAGCACACGGGGCGCGGTGCCTGCTGGGTCGATTTCTTCGGCAAGCCGGCATCCACACACAAGGCGGTGTCCGTGTTCACGCTGGGAAGCCTCGCGCCGACTGCAGTCTCGGTGGCGATGCGGCGAAACGGGGCACCACTGGTGTTTGACATGGTCGTCGCGGATGTGGTCGATCCGGAGGACGCCGACTTCCAACTGGGCACGATTCCGTTGCTCACGCAGTGGTATACGCGGCACCTGGAAGATCTGATCCGACAGGCACCTGATCAGTATTGGTGGGTGCATCGCCGCTGGAAGGGCGAGCCGCGGAGTCGCAAGCAGCTCCGCGAGGCCAAGCGGAAGCAGGCCGCATAACCGCGATGGGTTACAGTGATAGCCGGACCGCCACGCGGTCCGACGTTCGTGCCACAGCAAGGCCAGCACCCTCGGTGCAGTTTGCACTTCGCCTAACGTCCCTCGCCGCGTCTGCTGCGTGTGCTTGCTAGATTAGGCAGCTCTGCCATAATAGAAAGGCTGCCCACCATCCCCCTGCCGCAAAGATCGACGTGTTTCGCTTCCGGCCCTTCCGCAACACCGACCCGCCTCAGATAGCTGAGATTTGGCGAAGCCAACCTCCGCAACGCGGGATTCTCCAACCGGTGTCGGCACCATTGCTCGAGCACGCCGTGTTCTCCAAGATGCACTTCGATCGGCAAGGGTTGATCGTGGCCACGCGCGACGATGTGCCTGTTGGCTTCGTGCATGCCGGGTTTGGTCCCAACGACGACGGTCAGGCCCTCGACACGAGCCTCGGTACGACGTACATGCTGATGCTGCGTTCCGGACACGAAGACCTTGCGCTCGCCGACGACCTGCTCGCTGCCAGCGAAGAGTACCTGCGGGGGCGCGGAGCGACAGTCATCTACGCTGGTGGCATCAAACCGCTGAACTCGTTCTACCTCGGTCTGTACGGTGGTAGCGAGATTCCGGGTGTGCTGCAATCGAACACGCTGTTGTGCGAAGCATGCATCCGGGCCGGCTACAGCCAATCGGCGCAGGTATCGATTCTGCAGTGCGATCTGGTTCGCTTTCGCCCGTCGGTGTCGCGTAAGGTCAGGCAGCTGCGGCGCGGGATGACGGTGGGCGAAACGCTCGACCCTCCCGCTGAGAATTGGTGGGATGCCTGCGTGTGGGGGAGCCAGCTTCGCGATCACTTCCAACTGACCGAGAAATCGAGCCAGCGCATCGTCGCGACGACTTCGTTCTGGGACGTCCAGCCACTGTCGGCCTGTTGGGGAGTCTGTACCGCCGGCATGTGCGATCTGTACGTCGACCCCGAGTGGCGACGAAAAGGGTGCGCATCGTACTTGGTCGGCGAGGCGTTTCGATTGCTCCGCCGACGCGGCGTCGGCACCGTGGAAGCACAGACGATGTCCACCAATGAAGCAGCATTGGCGTTCTACGAGCAGCTCGGCTTTGTGGAAGTCGATTACGGGCTGGTCTTTCGCAAGGAAGCGACGCCAATGAACGGCAGCGCGGAGTCGACGGTGATCTCCGCCAACATGTCCTAGCGCCATCCGCTTTGGATGTTCTACGCGTCCACACTTAAGCGAGCTCATAGGCGAACCGCCATCCGTCGGCCAAATTTCCGCTATACGACGGCCACGACATCACGCTACAATTAGTGCAAGCGAACAGAACACCTCGGCTCTCACAGCCGCTCTCGTATCTCAACTTCTCTTGCTGGAGGTCTAACACGATGGCCACGATCGCGGAAAAGGTCGCTCGTCCTGAAATTCGTCAAACCCAGTGCTTCATCGGTGGCAAATGGATTCCGTCTGCCAGCGGCAAGACATTTGACACGCTGCATCCTGCGACCGAGGAAGTCATCGCTCAAGTGGCCGAAGGCGACGCTGCCGACATTGATCTGGCGGTCGACGCGGCTCGCGCCCAGTTCGATGGCGGCGAGTGGTCGAAGCTCAGCGCCCGCGAGCGCGGCAACTTGATGCTCAAGTTCGCCGACCTGCTGGAAGAGCATGCCGACGAGTTGGCCGCGTTGGAAACGCTCGATAACGGTAAGCCCATCAACGACGCGCGTGCCGGCGATATCCCGCTGGTGATCCAATGCATCCGCTACTACGCCGGTTGGGCCGACAAGATCCAAGGCGATACGATTCCCATCGACGGCGAGTTCTTCTGCTATACGCGTCGCGAACCCGTGGGAGTCGTCGGGCAGATCATTCCGTGGAACTTCCCCGCGCTGATGGCCGCTTGGAAGTGGGGACCAGCGCTGGCGACCGGCTGCACGGTCGTGATGAAGCCCGCTGAGCAAACACCGCTGACGTGCCTGCGGATGGCGCGGCTGGCCCAGCACGCCGGCATCCCCGACGGAGTGATCAACGTGGTGCCCGGCTACGGTCCGACCGCCGGTGCCGCGCTCGTCAAACACCCGGGCGTTGACAAGATCGCTTTCACCGGCGAACTAGCCACCGCCAAGATCATTCAACGGGCCGCGACCGACACCATGAAGCGGCTCACCTTCGAGCTAGGTGGTAAGAGCCCGAATGTGATCTTCGCCGACGCGGATCTCGAGGCTGCGGCAGCGGGTGCCCACACAGCACTGTACTTCAATCAAGGCCAGTGTTGCTGTGCCGGCAGTCGGTTGTTTGTGGAGGATCGGATCCACGACGAAATGGTCGATCGACTGACCGACATGAACCACCAACGCAAACTGGGCGATCCGTTCGATCCCGAGACGGAGCAGGGGCCACAAGTCGACCAGGCACAGTTCGACAAGATCATGCAGTACGTCGAGTACGGCAAAGAGGACGGAGCCAAGTGCGTGTCTGGCGGCGAGCGATTTGGCGATCAAGGCTACTTCGTTGAGCCGACGTTGTTCACCGACGTGACCGATGATATGCGAATCGCTCAGGATGAGATCTTCGGCCCTGTGCTGAGCGTAATGAAGTTCTCCGACATCGATGAAATGGTCGCGCGGGCCAACAACACGAACTTCGGCCTCGCCGCCGCCGTGTGGACTCGCGATATCGGCAAAGCGCACCGCTTCGCGAAGCAGGTCCGTGCCGGCACTGTCTGGGTGAACTGCTACGACGTGTTTGACTCGGCCGCACCGTTTGGTGGCTACAAGGAAAGTGGCATCGGTCGCGAACTGGGGGCAGCCGGTTTGGATGCCTACACCGAGAATAAGACGGTCACCGTCGCGCTGAGTTAGGCTGACAGACGCGAACCGCGAACGCCGCTGCGCGCGGTTATTGTGCCGTCTAGCGGACGGACGAGCCCTTCCGACGCGCCACTTGCATGTGGCCGAAGAAGGTGTCCTCGCCGCGTACAATGTAGAACTTCACCGGTTCGCTGTTGGCCAACTTGTTGGCGTGGTTGACGATGAACTGCAGGTCGCGTGACGAGGCGGTTGTCCAGCGGTGCATCTTCACGAGAATGTCGCCTGCCTGGACGCCTTGCTCGAAAGCCGAACTGTCCGCCTTGACTGAGACGACTCGCATGCCGCCTTCGTAGGGAACTCCCAGCCGCCGCAGCGACGCGGAGGGCTCGGGGGTTAGCTTCATGCCTAACGTCTCCCAAGTCGCCGTTTGCAACGAATTGGATGGCTGCTTGGTGGTTGGCTTTGCAGCCGTCGTGCGTGTGCGGACTCGGGTGCCACGCGAGACCACCGCCAGGTCGAGGTCGAGTTGTTTGCCGTTGCGCCGCACCTCGACCGACACACGTTCGCCGACGCGGCGTCCGAGCAGAGCCCGTTCGATGTCGAGTGGCCGCTGGATTTTGGTGTCGGCGATCCGTTCGATGCGATCGCCGCGACGTAGTCCGCCCGACTGGGCTGGGCTTTGATTATCGACCCGCGCGACGGTGACCGGGCCGTCCGGACCTTCCAATGATAGTGCCGTCATACCGTGCCAATGATTGTCGAGCTTTTCGATGCTCATCATGCGAGCAGCGATCTCCATGGCCTTGTCGACCGGAATCGCAAACCCAATCCCCTGAGCTCCAGCCCGCACGGCGACGTTCACACCGATCATCTCACCGTCGATATTCAGGAGCGGCCCACCAGAATTGCCGGGATTGATACTCGCATCGGTCTGGATCAGATCGAGGTACTGCTGAGTGTCATTCACCTGCACGTTGCGATGCAGGGCACTGATGATGCCAGTGGTGACTGTGTGCTCGTAGCCAAACGCGTTGCCAACAGCGATCACCGTCTCGCCGGCCATCAAGTCGCGCGAGGTGCCGATTGGCACCACGGGGAGCGGCTTGGGAGTGCGAATGCGAATGATCGCCAGGTCTGTCTGTTTGTCGCGGGAGATGATCGACGCGATGTACGTCTGTCCGCCGCTCAGTGTGACGTTGATTCGTCGCACGCCGTCGACGACGTGGTGATTGGTCATGATGTAGCCACGCGGATCGATGACGATCCCCGTGCCCATGCCATTGACCTGGCGCGGCGCGGTGGGAGTGCCTTCAGCGGTCTCGGTGATCGACTTCTGCCCCTGAATGTTGACCACCGCAGGGCTGCAATCACGTACGGCACGTACGATGGGCGTCATTCGCTCGCTGGCTTGCAGTGAATACGCTTGGACGGCGCTCAGCGTGATCGCCACCGCCACTACCGATAGTTGCCATGGACTTCGAGGGAAACAACTATCGCCAGTGCGCAGATTCAGCATCGTGGGTCTTTCAGAGTTAAACAGCGCACCGAGGCGGGTACGAGTAGTGCCTGGCCCAGCCGCTTCGCGTGCGGGTACACGACGGACCGGGAAGTACAGAACAGATCGGACTGTCGCTACGATCGGCTTAAGCCTCACAGCGCGTAGCCGGTACAGTCGACCTAGCTTGTCAGCAGAGCTAGAAGCTCAGCAGAATCGATGCTTGCAAGCTCAATCAGTCGCCTGAGGGGAAGACGATCTGCGGTCCGTTGCCGATCTCGAACGGCCCTCGCGTGGTGGGTGCTTCGAGATTCACTCCGGTGAAGACCGAACGTGCTGGCACCGGCAAGAATTTAGGTGGCATAGGAGGCTTATGGCGGACGGGCGGAGGACCGGGCTCGATGCAGTGCCGCCGACAGGGGCGACAGCGTCGTTGCTCATGGCAGACCTCAGAACAGCAGCCGTCGATGCACCCACTGGAACAACACAGGTCCATCGAACAGCAGACGTCACGCAATTCCCATCCCAGTTGGGTGCATCCCGCGGCATTCACACAGTCGTCTGGCAAATGGCACCAATGGTCGCAGCAGCACCCCGAGCAACCCAGGAGGAGTGGCAACAGCAGCCCACGGACGTCGAATTTCTTTATCTTGCCCAACAAGTGAAATTCCGCAGAAGTAAGGTGCTATCACGTTTGCCAGGACATACCCTGAGACGATCGCTTCTCAGCAATTATCGACGCGCTGCATTCCCGATCTTTTGCCTAATCGGCAAACTTTGACATGCGTTTCCGCCCTGCTGCGTTGGGAGCGGAGCCCGCACCTCGACGGTGCCAAAACTTGCATTCCATCGAGCTATTGGCTCGCGGCTAAGTGTGCTCAGTTCGCTCGCCGTCCCGGTTGTCGGCGAATAGCAGCTTCGGAATCAGTTGCACAGCCAAGAAAAGTGCCAGCAGGCCAAGTAGCACATGCGGCCAGTACTTTGCCACTGGCAGGCCGACCAGGTCCGCGATCCAGCCAAGAAAGAGAAGTAGTGGAGGCACGACCAAGAGCACACCGCAGCCAAGTGCCGACATCGTGCCTTTAAACGCTAGCTGTTCGGTCAACTGCTGCTGGTGGACCTCGATCATCCTTCCACGCCGGAGCGAGATTTCGATTGTGTCGGTCAGTTCCATCGCCGCTAAGGCGTTCGACCAAGTGCTTTCTCGCCCTTGTTTAGCATTCACCGCGTTTGCGAAACGCTGGATTGCCATCGCTGCTGAGTCGGGCGCCATGAGCTGCGTCGTGCTTGATTGCCCTTGTTTGCTGACCGAATACTGAAATGCGGAGCCCAACTCGTCGAATTCCACGGTGAGCTTGCCATGCTGCGCGACGAGTGTCAGCTGTGAATCGGTCGACTCTTCGATCGGTCCGACTTGCCAACGCACCGGTACGTCGCTCTTGCCGAGCAACTGAACGCTGAGTCCCGCGTAGGTTGTCGCTTGGTCAGGTGAGCCTAAGGCCCCCAATCGATTGAGCTTCCCCGCAACCAAACAGAGGAGTTCCACATCGCGCGCGAAGTGCCACAGCACACGCGATTGCGTCCGCTCCGCCAGCGGTCGTTCCCAAACAACTTGTTCGATGGCACCAAGATCATCATGGCCATGTGCGATCCAGTATGCGCATTTGGCAATGATCTCATGTTGTTCTGACAGGGGGTTGTAGTGCTGCAGCACTACATCGGTCTCGCTTCGCGCCATGTCGATTTCGTAGTAGGTGAGCACCGCATCGACGAGCGGGAAACTTGTCAGCACAGGCACGCCACTTTTGACCAGCTGTAAGACCTGTTCGCTGCGCACCTCGGGAGCCACTTTGCCGCGGCCTACCAGCACGCCTTCCGATTGCGTGCTGTCTAGCAAGGCTTCCCAGCGGTCGCCCTGGTCCTCGGGTAGCCACTCTGCAGGCCCATCAACCTGCCCGTCCACATCGCCACACCAGACCAAACTGTGACCAGCTTCAACCGCTGCACGGGCGAGTGCGGTGCTCTCAGAATCTGCCCCAAGCAATGCGAATCTCATCTGTCAGAGCCTAATCGAACCCTATCCTGACCACAACTCGCGCGATTTCACAGCCAGATTGGTAGCCATCTGGCCAAAATTCGGGCTGAGCAATTCCGACAAAATGTTACAATATCCATAGTATTCCAACCGCCGACCAACGGACGGATTCCACGAGTATGAAGTTCCAACGAAGAAATCTCGGTCAGGCTTGCCTGGCGGCAGCCATTGCTGCGGCACTCGGGCTGGCGCCTTGCGCGGCGCTAGCGCAGGAGGCCATCGGTTCCGACACGCAAATTGACGCTGAGCAGATTGACGCTGAGCAGATCAAACGATGGGTCCGCCAACTCGATGACGATCGCTACGACCAGCGCCAGCGAGCCCAGCAGCACCTCGAGAAATTGGGCGATGACGCATTGGATGCGGTGGCATCGGCAGCCGCGTCGGGCTCGTTGGAGAGTGTGACCAGGGCGGTAGAAATCTTGTTGAACTGGACCGAAGGCGAGGACAAAACGCTACGGATGGAGGTCTTGCAGCGCATGGCCAATCTGCCGAATCGGCCGCGAGAAGCAGCGATGGCTGCCCGCCTATTGGCCAGTGCTCGCGAGAAAGCGGCCTTGGACAGTCTGACGAAGCTTGGAGCTAAGTTTGAGCGTGAGCCACGTGTCCCTGGATTCGACAACCTGCAGGTCGTCCTCGAAAAGAACTGGAAGGGAGGTTCCGAGGGCCTGAAGCACCTCGCCGACGTTCCCAGGGCGACGTCAATCAAAGTGCTCGCGGCACCGGTTGACGATTCAATATTCGAGCAGTTGTCCAAACTGCCCAACGTGCAGCGGATCGAACTCTACAAGACGGCGAATGTCTCAACTGCGGCTGCCGACGAGTTCGAAAAGAAGTTTCAACGCGTTGTCGACCATCGACGTGGAGCCATGTTAGGGATCGTCGGCTTACAGCAGGGTCAAGGAGTCGTCACGAAGGTGGTGGAGGGCTCGGCCGCAGATAAAGCCGGGATTCAGCCCGATGACATCATCACCAAATTCAACGGAGAAAACGTAGATAGTTTTCACGCCCTGACCCAGAAGATCGGCGAATATGAGGCCGGTGATTCTGCCAACTTGACCGTACTTCGCGGAGAAGAAACGTTTGAGGTGAAAGTCACGTTCGACGACATGGCTGACAGCGAGATGATGCAGCCGGGCCGTGGGCTTCGCACTCAGATAACACCACCCCCGATCCGCATTATTCAGAATAACCAGCGCGTCGTTCCCCAACAGCTACCCATCAAGGTTGTGCCAGCCAAGGAAAAATAGCGAGGTTGGAACTCACTCGGTATTTGAGCGCAACAAAAAAACCCTGCTCCAAGATTGAAGCAGGGCACTTTGTGCGACCAGCGGTTAAGCGTACAGCCTACACAGCCAGAGAGGTTTCGAGTTCCTTCTCCAGTTGTGGCAAGTAGCCCGCCGCGTGCAGCTGTTTGGCGAGTAGTTCGCGGCCCTTTTCGGTCCAGACGCCAACACTACGCAGCGGGTTGTTGGATTCGGGGCAAAGGAAAGTCACCTGCTTGGGAGTAAGCGATCGGATTTCAAGGCTGTCGCTGTTGCGGGTATACTCCACCGCAACGGCCACCTTGCGATTGTTCTCTTCGTCCTCCCAATTTGTTTCGATCTTATGCATCGCACTTCTCCCAAAGTCAGAATGGTTCGCGCTCAGCGGGGTCCGCTAAGCTCTTGGTAAACGCTCCATTGTAACGCATAGATCGGCACATCAAAGCCCAGAATGTTGTAAAAATGGGGCGACTGGGTCAAAAAGGAGTTTTTTGCCGATCAATCAGGCAATCAGGTGCCCGCCTGGGCCTAACTGCGAAATTCGCGCTATTCCGCGTCGATCATGAATGACCCATTGTCGGCAACGCGGAATAGCGGTCTGTGGGGGCTTCGGCCGCCCCGTTTAGCTGTCCTACCCAGGTGCCAAACGATGTTGATACCGACATTCCACGACTCTTCGGCGTCGATCCCCGCCATGTTTGCCGTTGGCAAATCCTCGGGAGCCAGGTAGTTGAAGCCCGCCTGCAACGCCCAACGATCGTTGAACGGTGCCACAAATTCACCGCCAAACAATCCGTCTCCATCGTTAGTCGCACCACCCCACAGCCGGCTTTCGTAACCGTTGCTGAAGTGCCAACGGTAAAACAAAGCGTATTGGTCGACCGCCTCGAAGACGAATCCACCAGGCCCTGGGAGCGTGACCTTGTCAGAGCTGAATGCCGACATGAATCCAAACTCACGTCCTCGAGGACTCTTCAGGCTGATTTCGGTTCGCACCTGCTCTAAATTCACGTTGGCCCCAGGTGGGCCAAGGATGTTGCTACCCAGGTCGTCGTCCTCCAGAAAATCCCATACAACACCGAATTGCACACCCGTGGGCACACGGCGAAAAAGTCCAGCGGTGACGAACTGCTGCGAGCGGTCAGAAGTTGCGCCTCCCCCGAAGACTGCCGTATTGCCTTCCAAACGAGATTGGACGGCCTGATAACCCAGCTGGTAGCTAAGTTGTGGAAACAGCAATCCGACCAATGGCGCTCGACCGCTCAGGCTGATACCCTGGTTGAAGCCGAAGCCGTTCTCCAAGAAGCTCGACGGATTTCCCCAACTCTGCACGCCGGCCCACACCGACAAATCCTTGAATCGCGGCAAACAAACTGGGAAACAGAAGTAGTCGGGACCGGGCAAAGCACAGCAGCTACCACACCCGACATCACCGCAGCCACAGCTCGGCTCCGCGAGTCCGCAGCCCGGTTCATAGATTCCACAGCTTGGCTCACAGATTCCACAGCTTGGTTCGGCACAGCCACAGGTTGGTTCCGGGCAACCACAAGCCGCTTCGCAAGTACACGGCCCGTCGCACACGTCGCAGCCGTAGGAGCTAAGCTCCAGTGCGGCTTCCATGCTAGGCTGGTAGAGTTTGGGACCATCGCTGACTACTTGTACGGGCTGCACGCGCTTCGCGACTTTTACCGACTTGGTTGCAGCTGGAGTTGTCTTCGACTTAGGGAGTGGCTTCGCCTTGACTGGTTGAGTCTCGTTCTTGCTAGCTGAGCGAGTGAAAACAGGTTGCCGACTTGCGGGAGCCCGCTTCGCGGTTCTTGGTTCGGATTCTACTTTCGGCTCAGGCTGTGGTGCGACCGTCGCCTTCGTAGGCTGAGCTTGGCTGTCTCGCGCGGCACTGGGCCGGCGAAACTGTCTCTTGAGTCGCTCGTTTTGCGAGCTTTCAGTTCCCGGCCGCTGAAATCGGACGCTCGAACTTTGGGCGATTGCGGAGAAAGCGAATCCCGCTTGCAGAATTACTACTGTGCTCGTCAGCACGACGAGTTGCTTGAATCTTGAGGAGCTAATCATCGTTCGACCCCTAGCAGCTGGGCGAATGCCCGGTACTGCCTTGGTCATCGATGCAGTTCGATCTCTATTTGTCGATCTGCATCTCGGGAGCCCCCCCGAGAAAAAGCACGTACAGTCGGTATCGGTAGCAGCCCAATCCCAACTTTCGCGAAAATCGGATTTACCCGCAAAATCCTCCAATGCACTACTTCGGTACTGATCGCATTGCATTCACAGTTGGGCGAATGCGCAATCGAGGGGATTTTCGTTTCCAAGCAATTCCCGCAAATTGTCCATCTTGTGGAACTGCTCGTGGGCTCGCAAAAACGCCAAGCTACACCTTGGAATGATCCGATCACACGTTCCAAAAAAGCAGAAAAGGCCGATGTTCAAGTACTTACAGCGGCTTCGTAGCAGTTTGGCAACGTGTCCTGGGCGGCCGTGCGATTCTTCAAACTCAATATTGCCAGCTTGGATATTTGTGCTGATACTAGAAATAGAAGCGAACTGGGGAGCGTTGGTGCCGACCAGTTCAGGTTGACCAGCGAAGGCGGGTCGCATGTCCTGAATTCGCGAAGCCAATCTAAACCTCAGCGCTCTTTGCCAACTTTCGCTTAGGTGTTCGCACATTGGCATGCTTGGCGACAACGCCCACAATCGTGGCGAGTCGTCATCGCATCGTGTGTCGCTTTCTTTCTCAGACGGCATCCCCCAGGACACACCCGTCTGAAAGAGCTTCGCCTCCTTTCGACTCAGCAAGGTACTGCTTGTCGACGAGGCCTGCTTACTCCCTCCCCAGGAAAGCACTCCCGCCAGTCATTGATTGCGTGTGAACACCTGACGAAGGCGCACGGACGCGCTGTTCAGTTTGGATTTGTGCGTGAGAAGATGCTACCGCAAAGTAGCTCACAATGCGCTTTGAAATAGAATGAAGAAAGTTAAGTGAACCTAATTGATCTAGAGTCATCCAATATACGTATTCCATCAGGAGAATAGGCAATGGGCACAGGTAACGAAATTATTTCGTTGGTATCCAATCGGCAAGACCGCGCTCAGTTTCGCCGCAAGAACTGGGTAGGCACCTTTGAAGAGTATCTCGACATCGTTCGCGAGAACCCGAAGGTAACGCGTACGGCCTACCAACGTCTCTACGACATGATCCTCAGCTACGGGGAGGATGTGATCACCAAGGGACGCGAGAAGGAACACCACTATCACTTCTTTGACGATCCCGACAACGACGGTCGCGACGCGGTGTTCGGCCTGCGGGGACCACTGCACAATTTGGTCAACGCGCTTAAGAGCGCGGCATGCGAGTACGGCATCGAGAAGCGCGTGCTGCTGCTCCATGGGCCGGTCGGTAGCAGCAAAAGCACGATCGCCCGCCTGCTGAAGCAGGGTCTTGCCAGTTATTCGGCGAAGGATGAAGGCGCGCTCTACACGCTGGGTTGGGTCGACGAGGAGAATTCCGACCACGTCCATTGGTGTCCCATGAATGAGGAGCCGCTGCACCTGATCCCTGAGCGTTTTCGCGAAGATGTGACCGCTCGGCTGAATGAAAACTGCGGTGAGGATGATTTCAAGGTCCGCATTCGCGGAGAACTCGATCCCTTCTGCCGATTCATGTATCAGGAAAGGCTCAAGAAATACGATGGCGATTGGACTCGCGTTGTGCAGGATGTGCGTGTGAAACGCGTAATCCTTAGCGAAAAAGACCGCGTCGGCATCGGCACGTTCCAGCCTAAAGACGAAAAGAACCAGGACGCCACCGAACTCACGGGCGACATTAACTATCGCAAGATAGCGGAGTACGGCTCGGATAGCGATCCGCGAGCATTCAACTTCGATGGTGAATTCAATGTCGCCAACCGAGGGATCATCGAGTTCGTCGAAGTGCTGAAACTCGACGTCGCGTTTCTGTACGACTTGCTGGGTGCCAGCCAAGAACACTGCATCAAGCCCAAGAAGTTCGCGCAGACCGACATCGACGAGGTAATCATTGGGCACACCAATGAACCCGAGTATCGTCGTCTGCAGAGCAACGAATTCATGGAGGCCTTGCGCGACCGCACGGTGAAGATCGATATCCCGTACGTCACGACGCTGGAGCACGAAATCAACATCTATGAGAAGGACTACAACAGCAAATCAGTGATCGGCAAACACATCGCACCGCACACAATCGAAATGGCCGCGATGTGGGCGATTCTCACTCGCTTGGAAGAGCCGAAGCACGCTGGACTTTCGCGCCTGCAGAAACTGAAACTCTACAACGGCAAAAGCCTGCCGGCTTCACCGACGAAAATATCGCGGAGTTGCGCGATCAGGCCGTTAACGAAGGGTTGATCGGCATTTCACCTCGCTACGTGCAGGACAAGATTTCCAACGCGCTGGTAGCGCATCCCGAAGCCAGTTCGGTCAATCCATTCATGGTGATGAACGAATTAGAAGGTGGACTCAAGCATCACAGCCTGATCAACAATGAAGAGTTGAAACAGGAGTACCGCGACTTGCTTGGTGTGGTTAAGGAAGAGTACGAGAACATCGTTAAGCTCGAGGTCCAACGCGCGATTGCCGCCGACGAGGACGCGCTGGTGCGCCTCTGCGGCAACTACATCGACAACGTCAAGGCCTACACGCAGAAGGAAAAGGTCAAGAATCCGTTCACGGGGCAATACGACGAACCGGACGAGCGACTAATGCGTTCGATCGAGGAAAAGATCGACATCCCCGACAGCAGAAAGGACGATTTCCGCCGCGAGATCATGAACTACATTGGTGCCCTGGCCATCGATGGCAAGAAGTTCGACTACCGGACCAACGAGCGCCTCAACAAGGCGCTGGAACTCAAGTTGTTCGAGGACCAGAAGGACACGATTAAGCTCACCAGCTTGGTCTCCAACGTGATCGACGCGGAAACGCAACAGAAGATCGACGTCGTCAAGGGACGACTCATCCGCAACTACGGTTACGACGACGAAAGCGCCACTGACGTGCTCAATTTCGTGGCCAGCATCTTCGCACGAGGTGATACCAAAGACAACAATTAGCGGAGATCCTCTACACCATTCGTGGCACCAACGCAACGCCGAGCTGACATCTACGAACAATGGAAATCGAACGCGACCAACGCCGCTTTAAGCAAATCGTCCGGGGGCGGATTCGAGAGAATCTGCGCAAGTACATCACGCATGGCGAGATGATTGGCCGTAAAGGCAAAGAGGCCGTAAGTATCCCCGTACCCAAGCTCGATGTGCCCAGGTTTCGATTCGGCAAGAACGGCTCCGGTGGTGTCGGCCAGGGCGATGGCGACGAAGGCGACGCGGTCGGCAAACCAGGTGATGGTCCTGCCGGGAGCGGCGGAGCCGGTAGCGAGCCGGGCAGCGGCCACCTGATGGAGGTGGAGGTTTCACTGGAGGAACTAGCAGCGATGCTGGGCGACGAGTTGGAACTTCCCCGCATCGAACCCAAGGGGACCGCGAACGTGGTCGCGGAAAAGTCCAAGTACAACAGCGTGCGCCAGACGGGCCCCGAGTCTCTCAAGCATTTCAAACGGACGTACTTGAGTGCCTTGCGTCGGCAGATTTCCACCGGCAACTACCGACCAGACGATCCGAAGATCGTGCCCATCAAGCGCGACAAAAAGTACCGCAGTTGGAACGATATCCCTAAACCGCAGGTCAATGCGACGGTGATCTACCTGATGGACGTCTCCGGGTCGATGACCGACGACCAAAAGGAAATCGTCCGCACCGAGGCGTTTTGGATCGACACCTGGTTGGCCAGCCAATACAAGGGCGTCGAGAAACGTTACATCATCCACGACGCGGTGGCTAAGGAAGTCGACGAGCATACGTTCTATCACACACGCGAAAGCGGCGGCACGCGCATCAGTTCCGCGTACCAAGTCTGCGCCGACCTGATTGAGAAATCGTTCCCCGTCGCTGACTGGAATATCTACATCTTTCAATTCTCCGACGGCGACAACTGGGGCGACGACAATCGGCAAGCTTTCGAGTTGCTCGGCGAAAAGCTACTCCCTGCGTCGAACATCTTCTGCTATGGCCAAGTAGAGAGCCCCTACGGCAGCGGCGACTTCATCGACGCCCTGCACCAAGAGTACGGTGAAAATGAGAAGCTGGTGACGTCTGAGATTCCCGACAAAGACGGAATCTACAAATCGATCAAGAAGTTTCTAGGAAAAGGCAAGTAACACCTGACTACAGCGGATCAAACCACTGCGACGCGACGAACACGATGAAAAGATCCTCGTGCCGTCTTGGTTCATTCGACTTCCGAGCAGCCGATCATGACCCTCGAACTTGGCAACCTGACTCCCGAATTGGCCGCCATTCAGGTGGAAGTCGAGCAGTACGCGCGTGACTATGGGCTTGATTTCTTTCCCACAATCTTTGAGTTGATCGATGCGGATCAGCTCAACGCAATCGCGGCGCGCGGCGGCTTCCCCACGCGCTATCCGCATTGGCGCTTCGGCATGGAGTACGAATCGCTGAGCAAGGGCTATCACTACGGTCTACAAAAGATCTACGAGATGGTCATCAATAATGATCCCTGTTACGCGTACCTGATGCGCTGCAATGGGCTGATCGACCAAAAGATGGTGATGGCCCATGTCTACGGTCATTGCGACTTTTTCAAGTGCAACCAATGGTTTTCCAAGACCAGTCGCAAGATGATGGACGAGATGGCCAACCACGGCAGTCGCATCCGACGCTACATGGATGAGGTGGGGGTCGCTGAGGTCGAGGATTTTATCGACGCGTGCTTGAGCATCGAAGACTTGATCGACGTCCATTCGCAATTTATCAAGCGACGCGACACCAAGAGCAAGTACGACTTTGCTGACAAGGACGGCGAAAAGAACAAATCCAAGTCTGATCGCCTGCCGGCGAAGAATTACATGGATCGGTTCATCAACCCGCGTGAAACCGCCAGCGATACCGATGACGAGTCGGAAAAAGAACCGCCGCAACGTAGAGTTCCAGAGCACCCCGAACGTGATGTAATGCTGTTCCTTCTGGAGCATGCCCCGCTCAGTGGTTGGCAGGCGGATGTGCTCTCAATCATCCGTAACGAAGCCTATTACTTCGCACCGCAGGCACAGACGAAGATCATGAACGAGGGCTGGGCCAGCTACTGGCACTCGACCATCATGATCAATCAGGGCCTGACCGGCGCCGACATCGTCAACTACTGTGATCACCATAGCGGCACGATGGCCAGTTCGCCCACACAGCTAAATCCGTACAAGGTTGGGATCGAGCTGTTCCGCGACATCGAGGATCGCTGGAATCGCGGTGCTTTCGGGCGCGAGTACGACGAATGCGACGACCATCACAAACGCAAAATCTGGGATACCGGCGTTGGGCTAGGACGCGAGAAGATCTTCGAAGTCCGCCGGATTCACAACGATCTGACGTTCATCGATGAATTCCTCACGCTCGATTTCGTGCGTGAACACAAGTTCTTTCGCTTCGGCTACAACCAGCATAGCGAAGTCTACGAAATCGAAAGTCGGGAGTTTCCCAAGGTTAAGCAACAGCTGCTCAACTCGCTGACCAACCGTGGCCAGCCCATCATCAGCGTGGTCGACGGTAATCACAAGAATCGAGGCGAGCTCTACCTTGAGCATACTTTCTCGGGTGTTGAATTGCAGATCGACTACGCCCGCGACACGCTGGAAAACCTCTATCGGCTGTGGAACCGCCCGGTGCATCTGGAGACCATGCTCGAGGATGCGAAGATCGTCCTGTCGTTTGATGGCTCTGAGCACGAATTGGAGCACGGTGGGCTCTACGATTTAGCTGACGATAGCGAGGACGCCGCATGACGCTTCGCGAGAACATCCTCAGCCAGCTGCCTAACACGATCGGCAAACAGCATCAACGCGTTGTCGCCCTCGAGGGACCACGAACCGTGCGCTGCGAGGTCGACCAATGCGATCAATTGGCCGTTGCTGTGTACGAGTTAGTGCTCGAGACCAGCGAGTTGGCGAATATCAAAGTTGCCACCCTGCAACGCGCGAGCGAATCGTTGTGCCAGCGCGTGACGTACCTACTCGAGCCGATCTCGCCGATCGAAACCGACGCGGACAGTTGTATCGTCCAGATGCGTAGCTCACCGCCGCAACAGCATGAGAACGGCCGCTTTTACTACGAACTGATGCTCCGCCGCGGCGGCGCGGTCACGATGTACCGCTACGAAAAACAACCTGGCTCGATCCGCCAACGCGTGGCGGCGAACCTAACCCACGAAGTGCTCGGCCGCCTGGTTGACGATTTCAATACCACGGTAGACGAGGTAACTGACGCGTAATGAGAATTGCAAAACCGCCAAGAACGCCAAGTTCGCCAAGTGATGATGAAAGTGAAGCGGTAGGGCTTCTACTTTCTTGGCGAACCTGGCGATCTTGGCGGTTTCTTGATTGTAGAGGACTTCCCAGATCTCTCACCCCTGACCCCTGAAAAGGAGATTTGCTACGATGCGGACTGATTTTGGTGCTTTACTTCGCCTTTTGGAACTACTCAAAAACCGCCATGAATCGTCCCGCACATGCAGTCCAGCCCACGGAAATCTCTCTGGAGCCCGCCGAGGGCGGTTGGCATTGCAGCCATCTCTATTACTCGTGGAACCGCGGCGTGCTCGCCACGCTGTCGGCGGAACGACTGGCCGTCGGCCGAGCCGACGTGATCTCGGCACTCGACCCTAACTGCGACGACGCGCCCACGCGATTGCAAACCTCCATCGTTAGCGGACACAAGGCCGACTTCGGCCTGATGCTGATGGATCCCGATCCGCTGAAGGTCGACCGCGTGCATCAACGGCTTATGTCGGGCGGATTGGGGACAGCGCTGACGCCCGGTTATTCGTTCGTCTCGATGACCGAGATTAGCGAATACGTTCCCAGTGTCGAAGAGTTCGGCCAACGGCTGATCGCAGAAGGCGAGACCGAAGACAGTCCGACTTATGCAAAGAAAGTCGAAGGCTATGCCGCGCGCCTGGGAGGCATGAACAAGCAGCGGCTTACGCCAACGTTTCCTGAGTACCCCAACACGTGCTTCTATCCGATGAATAAGAAGCGGAAAGTTGGCGAGAACTGGTTCCTTCTCGACAAGCAGGAGCGTAACCGCATGATGAGTGAGCACGCGCGCAGCGGCATCGCTTTCGCCGGCAAGGTGAGCCAGCTAATCAGTGTCGGTCTGGGCGTCGACGACTGGGAATGGGGCGTCACGCTCTGGGCCACCAATCCCGAATGGCTCAAAGACATCGTTTACCAAATGCGCTTCGACGAAGCGAGCGCCCGCTACGCCGAGTTCGGACCGTTTCTGGTCAGCTACGTGTGTGATGCCGAGAAGATGCTGGATCATTGTCGGGTGGGTGGGTAGTGGTCCCCTCGCTATGTAGGTGACGTCTATGTTGCGCTGGTACAAACGTCGCCTCCATCTACTTGAATCGTGTGGAAGGAATTCTGGTTGGTTTATTGAACGTAATTCAGTTCGACTAGCCAAGTTAACTGATTATCGCTGGGAGGAGATGTTCTGGGATAGCTACAAGCTGACACCGTTGACGAGCGATGATGAGTTAAATCAGTCGCTGCTCTCGGATTTCTGGGATGGCAACGGTGCTTGGACTGACGTTTACTATCGAAATATCGCGTTTCCCGAGGTGATGGTCGTGAGCGCGTTCCCTGCCGCGACTCCCTTCCAGCCTTCCGATTCAGAATCAGACAGAATCACTATTCGCTCGCTGTACGCCTGCGCGAAAATTCCAGCGATGCCGTGGGAATCGCTGATTCTCTGGTGGAGGCGCAGGAATCCGAGTGCGGTCAAGAATGGCGACTCATCACGTTCGCTCGGGATTGAGAAACCAGACTAGCCGGTCTGAATCCGCGACGAGTTGTGCTACAACTTAGGTCAGTCACTTGGTACATTCGCTCGCCCCACACCAATCGGAGCCTAAACTCATGGACCGCAAACAAGCCACCGACTTCGACCAGGAACTTCTCGACCTGTACGACGATTACGCTCACGGGCGGATCGAGCGGCGCGACTTTTTGCAGAATGCGGCTAAGTTTGCGGCGGCAGGCATGACGGCCGAAGCGGTACTTGCCAGTCTCAGTCCGAATTATGCTTGGGCGGATCAGGTAGCCAAGGACGATCCCACGATCAAGACCGAATACGTCGACTACAAATCACCCAAAGGCGCGGGCGACATGCGCGGGTATCTCACGCGTCCCGCGGACGCCTCCGGAAAACTGCCCGCCGTGCTGGTGGTTCACGAGAATCGCGGTCTGAATCCGTACATCGAAGATGTGACGCGCCGGTTGGCCGTGAAAGGCTTTCTCGCCTTCGCTCCCGATGCTCTCGCGCCGCTGGGCGGCTACCCGGGCAACGACGACGAAGGGCGCACGATGCAACGCAAACGCGATCGCGCAGAGATGGCCGAGGATTTTATCGCGGCGGCCCAGATGCTGAAGACGCATACGATGTCCAACGGCAAAGTTGGCGTCGTTGGATTCTGCTTCGGTGGCGGCATGGCCAACGCACTGGCCGTGCGCATCCCCGATGTGATCGTCGCGGCGGTGCCGTTCTATGGCCGCCAACCGGCAACCGCCGATGTGCCCAAGATCAAGGCCGCGTTGCTGCTGCACTATGCGGAACTCGACCGTCGCGTGAACGAAGGTTGGCCGGCTTACGAGGAAGCACTCAAAGCCAACAACATCAAGTACACAGCGCACATGTACCAGCAGGCCAACCATGGATTTCATAACGACACCACCCCGCGCTATGACAAGGACGCCGCCGAACTCGCTTGGAAACGCACGATCGAGTTTTTCAGTGAGCAACTGAAGGCCTAGCGCAACCTGCGGGAAACACCATCTCGCGATATTGGTCTTCGGCCGACTTTACGCCGATCGCCGATCGGTAATCTGTGCCACTCGCGACGGTCGCAACGATCGTGGCGGCGCTGATCGCCGCCGAAACTACTGCGACTGCTTCTCATCGTAGCCCGCCGCGTCTAGAATAGTAGGTGGCGACCGCAACGCTGCGCTCTTCCGTGCGCGCCCACGATCAGGTTTCTCTGACCACGATTTTCTTGCAATGCCTAGTCCGACTGTGACCAATTCATCGAACCAACGTACAGATGCTTCACACAAAGGCGGTGTTGTCGAAGTTTCCCATCCGTTGATTCAGCTTCATCTCACACGGTTGCGTGATAAGACGACCGAGCCCGCGCTGTTCCGACAATCGGTCCGACGACTGGCGACGTTGCTGGCCTACGAATCCACGAAAGACCTCGTCGTGAGTGAGACCAGTGTGGAAACACCGCTCGCCGAAACCGGTGGAGTCACACTGGCCGAGCGAATTGGTTTGATTCCGATCCTCCGCGCGGGGCTTGGGATGGTGGATCCTGTGCTTGACCTATTGCCCAGCGCAGAAGTCTGGCACCTCGGCCTCTATCGCGACGAAGCAACGGCGAAGCCAGTCCGCTACTACGATAAGCTGCCGCCCAAGCGTCCCGTGGACGTGGCGATCATCCTCGACCCCATGCTGGCGACCGGTGGCTCGGCGATGGCCGCGCTGATGACCTTACGTGAGTGGGGCGTCAAACAAGTGAAAGTCGTCGCGTTGATCGCCTCGCGCGAAGGCGTCGAGACCGTCGAAGCGCAATTCCCCGAAGCGCAGCTCTTCGTCGCCACGGTCGACCCGGTACTCAACGATCAGAAGTTCATCGTCCCCGGATTAGGTGACGCCGGGGATCGGATTTTCAATACGGTCGATCCACAGTGAATGTGAGCTGATGGGACAATGGGCTGATGGGCCAATCAGATGACCAAAGATGCGGGACTATAAGAAGATCATCGCTTGGCAAAGATCTCATGACCTAACGCTTCAGGTTTATCAACACACGAAGTACTTTCCCGACGATGAGAGATTCGGGCTGACGAGCCAACTTAGAAGAGCAGCGTACAGCGTGCCTGCGAATATTGCCGAGGGTTCGGGGCGGAATACTCAGAAGGACTATCTCAGGTTCTTACCCATGGCGTTCGGATCATTAAGAGAAACTAAGTACTTTTTCCTGCTCGCCCGCGAGCTCGGCTACTTAGAGCCCAACGTTCACGAGAAACTGACCGAGGACATCAACTCGACCTTTGCCGCTCTACATGGACTAATCAAAGCCGTCGAGCGGGATCGAAGTTGATACGAGGTCTCGCCTTTTCGACAATCCATGGTCCCATTGTCCTAATGTCCTATTTACCCACAAGCCTATGCCTCCTCGATTGACCAGCTTCTTCGGTCTTGTCACGATGATCGCGCTGGCATGGCTGATGAGTTCGCACAAGCGCAGAGTACCTTGGCGAGTCATCTTCGGCGGCTTGGGACTTCAGTTTGTCTGTGCACTTCTGATTCTCAAGACATCCCCAGGTCAGCTCGCATTCCAATACTTGGGATACTTTTTCCAGGCCATCATCGATTGCACGGACGCTGGATCAGCGTTCATGTTTGACATCTATCCGCGGCCCGACGACGAGGTAAAACTGCCCATGCAACAGACGTTGTGGCGGTCGTTCGCTTTTGGCGTGTTGCCGACCATCATCCTATTCTCGTCATTCATGGGTATTCTGTATCATTGGGGTGTCATGCAAAAGATCGTCGGGCTGCTGGCGATCATCATGCAGAAGACGCTCGGCACGTCTGGTGCGGAGACACTCTCAGTCGCAGCTAACATCTTCGTCGGTCAGACCGAAGCGCCGCTTGTCGTGCGGCCTTACGTGAATGAAATGACGCGATCTGAATTGAACGTCGTCATGGTCGGCGGGTTCGCGACGATTGCAGGCGGAGTGCTGGCGATCTTCATCCGCATCGGTATCGATCCTGCCCACCTGGTCGCGGCATCGGTCATCTCAGCGCCCGCTGCGCTTTTGATTGCCAAGGTGATGCAGCCGGAAGTGGAAACCTCAAAGACGGCGGGTCAAGTGAGGATCGCCGTCGAATCAAAATCTGTTAACGTCCTGGAGGCCGCTGCTGAGGGTGCCTCTACGGGGATGCAATTGGCGATCAATGTAGCAGCGATGCTCATCGCTTTTGTGGCATTGGTAGCACTGGTGGACCTGGGCATCGGCTGGCTTGGTGGATTGTTTGGGTACGAAGGCGAGGGTGCCTGGACGCTAAACAAAATATTTGGAACGTTGTTCGCACCGTTCGCTTGGATCATGGGAATTCCGTGGGCCGAATGCGAAGCTGCCGGGAGCTTGCTCGGTACAAAAATGGTAGTCAACGAGGTGTTGGCGTACTACCAACTCAGCGACGCCGCCGCGGACGGCAGTTTGAGTCCGCGTTCCGTGACGATACTGACTTATGCTTTGTGTGGATTTGCCAACTTCAGCTCAATTGGCATTCAGCTTGGTGGAATCGGCGGAATCGCCCCAGATCGACGCGCGGATCTCGCGCAGCTTGGATTTCGCGCGATGCTCGGTGGCACCTTAGCAGCTTTCATGACCGCTTGCGTGGCGGGAATCGTGATTTGACTCGACGCGACTATTTCGTCGACGTCCTGGCGGCAGACTTGACCAGCCGATACAGTGTAACTACCGATTCAATACTCCTCACTGCGGAAAGACCGGCATGAAAACGTTGCTTACCGAGAATGACCTAAGGGAGGGCATCAGCAAGATGGCTGCCCAGATCGAAGACGCTTACGCCGGGCGTCAGCTGACGATCGTGGGCATTCTCACCGGTAGCATCGTGCTGATGGCTGATCTTATTCGACTTATACAATTGCCTACGCGCGTCGGCGTGATTGAAGCGAGCAGTTATCGGGGCGCAACGACTGAACGGGGTGAGCTGACCATCAACGCCGAATTGTTGATCGACATCGAAGGCCGCGACGTGCTGCTGGTGGATGACATCTTCGACACAGGGCACACGATCACGCGCGTCATCGAGAAGCTCGAAGAGTTGGGACCGACATCGGTGAAATCTGCCGTGTTGCTGCACAAACGGGAACGACAGGAGGTTGAGTACACACCGGACTACACGGCGTTTCACATTCCCAACGAATTCGTCGTCGGCTACGGACTGGATTACGAAGACATGTATCGCAATTTGCCGTACTTAGCTGTGCTTGAAGATTCCGATCTAAAGAAACATGCCGATTTGGTAGGGCAAAAGAGTCAGGCTTAGCTCGCTCGTTTTGCACTCAGGTGATCGACGATGCGTTTCAATCTCCGTTTCCTATTGCTGCTTAGTACCGGCGTAGCGATACTGTTCGCTCTGCTGTTTGCGTTGCCCTCATTCTGGGCGGGGGCAGCAACTTTTGTCCTGCTTGGTGCCGTTCCCGCAGTCCTTTCTAGCGGTGTCTATTTCGGTTCCGGTAGGATGCGCGCTTTCTGCCTGGGCGCACTGATCCCTGTTTTGCCGAACTCAGTCATTTGCTACCTCATCAATTCACCAGCAATTTTCGTTGCCGAAGAAATTGGATGGTGGAATTCACGAAGCGCGTCGGCCACGGCAGATACGATCTTCCTAACCATTCAAGGCGTGTGGACTCACTTGGGGTATGCGATGCTTGCCGTACAAGTGCCGGTCTGGATCGCGGCATGCATCTGCGGTGGTTGTGCAGTCGCGATGCACGAGTGGATGCGAGGCGGTGAATCAGTAAAGGCGCGTCAAAGTCCAGACGACGATTTGCAGGAATAGTTCACTCGCCAAACTCAAACTGATCTGGCAGCAGTTGATCCAAAGTTGTTGTTCGCACGACCGCAGGATCGTCAGCATCAACCAGCAAGACGTCCATCGAAGCGCCAAACTCTGCTAACACCTGTCGACACGCTCCACAGGGGGAAGCCGCGCCGCTGGTCGCAATCGCCACGGCCCGCAGTTTGCGAGCGCCTTTCGACACAGCCGCCGTCGTGGCCACGCGTTCCGCGCAGACGGTCAGCCCGTACGACGCGTTTTCGACGTTGGCACCCGAGGTGATCGTCCCGTCGTCGGCCAGCACGGCGGCACCGACGAGGAATTTCGAGTATGGCGCGTACGCGTGCATTCGTGCGGCCAGCGCTGCGTCGATGAGTCGTTGTTGCACATCGGGATTCAACATCGCACTATTCTATCCGATCCACGATTAGCGGCCCCACCAATGGCTGCTGGTCGGAGAGGGCAATGGCAGCCAGCAGTTTTTCACGACCCGCTTGGGCGAGATCATCCGAAGCAAACAACCTCGCCAACGGTTGCCCAGCGTCGACTCGGTCGCCCAAGCGCGCCAACATCTCAAACCCGGTCGAATAATCGAGGGGGTCGCCCATTTGTTGTCGACCTCCACGCATCGCGATCACCGTCTCACCAAGCCGCTCAGCATCCATCGATGAAACATAACCCGCATTCGGAGCAACAACATCCGATGCAGGTGCGACTTCTCGTTTTGCCGTGAGATCACCTCCCTGAGCGGCGACCATCTCCGCCAGCTTTTCCAGCGCCGCCCCCGAGTCGATTTTCTGCTGCAGTTGCACTCGCGCACCGTCCAGCGAATCCGCACGGCCAGTTGCCACGAGCAACTCCGCACACAACGCCAACGTGCATTCAATTAGGTCATCGGGTCCTTCGCCTTGCAACGCGGCTACCGTCTCATCGACTTCAACTGCGTTGCCGACCATGCGGCCCAGCGGTTGGTTCATATCAGTGATCAGCGCCGTTGTGGCCACGCCCATTCGTTTGCCGGTTTTGACTAGCGACTCTGCTAGTTCGCAGGCGAGCGCCGCCGTCTTCATGAACGCACCACTGCCGAATTTCACGTCGAGCACGAGCGCGTCGAGACCTTCGGCCAACTTCTTACTCATGATGCTGCCGGTGATCAGCGGAATCGAAGGGACCGTCGCCGTGACGTCGCGCAACGCATAGAGCTTGCGATCGGCGGGCACCAGACCTTCGGTCGCACCGCTGATGACACAACCGACCGATTTGGTGACGGACTGCATTTCTTCCATCGAGAGATCAGTGCGAAAGCCGGGGATCGCATCAAGCTTGTCGAGTGTGCCGCCTGTGGCGCCGAGGCCGCGTCCCGAGATCATCGGCACATGCAAGTCGTAGCAGGCAAGCATCGGCGCGAGCAGCAATGAAACCTTATCGCCGATACCGCCTGTTGAATGCTTGTCGACCTTCGGTGTGGGACTGTCCGGCCACTCGAACCGCGCGCCAGACGCCAGCATGTGATCAGTCAGCGAAGCCGTTTCGTCGGTCGTCATCCCCTGCAAGTAGATCGCCATCGCCAGGGCCGACATCTGATAATCGGGAATGGAACCGTCGGCATAGCCCGCGATGAAATGGCCGATCTCGGCGTCACTAAGTGGTTCGCCGTCGCGCTTTTTGGCGATGATCCAGACGGGGTTCATGTGGGAAGGGTAAAGGGTCAGGGATGAGAGGTGAGGGATTGGATGACGCCGCGGATGATTGCGGATATTTTTGGCGATGCGGTTCTGGCGACATCGATCACTGCGTGTCCGGTGGTTTTGCTTGGAGCATCTGGCGAGCCGACGTTAGTGATCGTGGACAAGCCCAGGACTTGCATGTCGGCGTGCCGAGCGGCGACGACTTCGGGCATCGTCGACATGCCGACGACGTCGGCACCTATCCGACGAGCCATCCGGTACTCCGCTCGCGTTTCATAGTTTGGTCCCAGCATCGCGAGGTACACGCCTTGATGTAAAACAAAATCGTTGCGACGCGCGATTGAGGCAGCCGCTTGCATCATCGCTGGGTCATAGGGTGACGACATGTCGGGAAAGCGTGGACCGAGCTTGTCGTCGTTGATCCCGACCAGCGGATTGGCATACATCAAGTTGATCTGGTCTTCGATCAGCATCACGTGGCCGACCTCGAAAGCGGGATTCACTCCGCCAGCCGCATTTGTAACGACGAGTGTGTTAGCGCCCAGTTGCTTCATCAGCCTTACGGGCAAGCTCGCCTCTTTCGCGGAGTTGCCCTCATAGAGGTGAAATCGCCCTTCAAACGCCACGACGGCAGTTCCCTCCAGCATGCCGCAGACTAATCGGCCTTTGTGCCCGATGGCTGAGGTACGAGGAAAGTTGGGAATGTCGGCGTAATCGAGCGTCGCGTGCGTGTCGATCTCTTCAACCAGTCCGCCGAGCCCCGATCCGAGGATAATCCCAACGCGGGGCGTTTTTGCCCATTGTCGTCTAACCACGGCTGCGGAAGCCGCCATCATCTCGGCCAGTTCCAACATGCGGCTATCGACTTGCCTCGTGTGCAATCACGCCTTGCACCATCGCGCGAAGCTTGGGTTCGGCACTGTTGGCCACCGCGATGATCTCTTCGACAACGGCTGGTTCCAGAGAATCCGGCAGGCACATGTCAGTAATCACTGACAGTCCGAACACGCGTAGCTGGCTATGCACCGCGACAATCACTTCAGGCACCGTCGACATGCCGACGACGTCGGCACCGATCATGCGCAGAAACCGATACTCGGCGCGAGTTTCCAAACACGGTCCCGTGACGGCAACCATCACTCCTCGATGCGCCACGAAGTTCTCGCGTCGAGCGATTTCTTGGCCGACTTCGATTAGTTCTGGCGTGTACGGTGCGCTCATGTCGGGAAAACGCACGCCTAAGCGATCGTCGTTGATGCCGACCAACGGATTGTCACCCATTAGGTTGATGTGATCGTCGATGATCATGACGTCGCCGGCCTGGTACAACGGGTTCATGCCGCCAACCGCATGCGTCACGATCAGTGTTTCGGCCCCCAGTGCCTTCATCACGCGCACCGGCAGAGTAATCTGCTGGAGCGGACATCCTTCGTACTGATGAATCCGTCCTTCCATCGCCACGATCGGCACGCCTTCAACTTTGCCGCACACAAGTCGGCCGCGGTGGCTAACGGCTGTTGACCGAGGAAAACTTGGAATGTCCTCATAGTCAATCGCGACGACGTCCTCCACTTGTTCGGCGAATCCGCCTAAACCCGTGCCTAGAATCACTCCAACCTTTGGCTTCTCGCTCCACTGCGCGCGAATCGCACCGACAGAGGCTTCAATTTGATCAAATAGTTCCAGCATCTTCTCTTCCTGAAGTTAGTAACTGTGGCCGCTTGCTGCGGCATCACCACGTGCCCCCGCCGCGATCGCTTCGGTCCCGCTGGTTCCCAGCCGAGTCGCGCCCAATTCGACGAATTTCTGCGCGTCGGCATAGGAACGTATCCCGCCGGAAGCTTTCACTTGTACCGCACTGCTACAATGCTCGCGCATCAGCCTGATGTCGTGTTCGGTCGCACCTGTGGATTTCAAGTTGCCATCGGCATCCTTGACGAATCCGAACCCGGTCGACGTCTTTACGAATGCAGCGCCAGCCTGTTCGCAGATCTCGCACAGGCGAATCTTGAACTGGTCGTCGGGCAACATGCCGGTCTCGAAAATAACTTTGGTGATGGCTCCACCTGCATTTGCCGCGTCGACGACCGCCTTGATGTCGTTGGCAACGTACTGCCAATCGTGCGCCAGCACTCGTCCGATGTTCACGACCATGTCGACCTCCTTCGCGCCAGCGGCACAGGCGACCTCCGTCTCGCGAACCTTGATGTCGGTCGTCGATCCACCGTGAGGAAAGCCAATCACGGTGCTGGGAACCGGCGCACTGCCGGCGAGCAACTCCGTTGCCATGGGCAGCATCGAAGGCTTCACGCAGACGCTGGCAACGCCCAATTCCGCGCACATCTGAATCGCGTGGCGCAAATGTTCGTCGGTCTGCGTAGGATGCAGCACTGCGTGATCGATCATCGCGACCAGTGACTCAGGCATCTCGCGCTACTCCTTGTCCGGAAGCACCAGATCGACGACGACCGCGCGGTGATCCGACGTCTTTAGGTCAATGCTGTGAAAGATGAATGCGCGCTTCACATGCGGCATGAGCTGCTTGGGCAGGAAGATGTGGTCGATCATGGTGAACACGTCGTACGGGTCACGAGCACCGTTTTCGTTCCGGTCCCAAAACGAAGTGTAACGATCCGCCTGACGGGGAATCAGTTTGGCCACATTGACCAACTCATCGCCGTCCTGATCGCGATCGAAATCTTTGATGTCGCGCACCACGGTCGTCGAGGTGTCGCGCGTTTCGTCGCGGTCCGGCACGTCAGGATCGTAGTCGTTGATGTCGCCCCACACGATCGGCAGGTAGTCGCGCCCGACGATCTCCTGATGGATGATGCGTTGCACGATTTTGGCTTGCGCTGAGCGCTGGGCATTTGCCGCGTCGTTACTTGGGTTGGACTTGAGGTGCAAGCCGAGAAACCCCAGTTTGTGGCCGTTGATCGTGATGTAGTAGATCGCATTCCTAGAAATGCTGCCGTTTCGGTTCGACGCGCGGCCGCTGCGGCCAATCACCTGGTACGATTGCCGCCACGTGGGATCGTCTTCCTCCGACCACATCGTGCGGATGAACTTGCCGTCGACTTCGTCGGGCGGGATCTTCGTGATTAGCGCAACGTCCATGCTGGTGAACGAATCGTTGCTCTCGACGTGATAGCCCTGATACTCTGTGAGCCCCTTTTCGTGCAGGATCTGGATCAGCAGGTCAACGCTGTCCTTGGAGGTGACTTCGATAAGGTTCAGCACGTCGGGATTAATGGCCTCGATCACGGCAGCAACGCGCTCGAATTGTGCCTCGCGTGCGACGTCCCAGCGGAATTTGCGTAGGTTGCCTTCCCAACTTCCAGGAGCGGTGAGAATTTCTGCGTTGAAGGTGGCAATGCGCACCGGCAGCTCTGCCTGCGCAAATCCAGCGAACCCGCAGAAACAAAACGTCAGCGCAAGACGCCGATAGATCAGCAGCATGAAACTCTCTCCCGCAGCGGCAGTATTCCGACTGTCGGAGAGTATCCTAGCGGATGGCGGAGACGAACGCCACGGGCTTAGAGTTCCTTCCCAGCCATCGTCACGTGCGATACGAAGACGTTTGGGTCCATGCCCTGCTCGTAGAACTTAACGTGTCCGTCAGCTGAGGAGATGTAGATGCCGCCCGGGTGAAAGCCGAAGGGCTTGTTTACGTTGTTGCAATTGATCAGCTGTGCGCCATTGCAGTAGTCGTTGATCGACATCCACGTGCTTTGGCTCGCCCAGCGGAACAGACTGTTTCTCTGTGGATTGTACTCCCCGTTGTAATGCGCCGTCACGTTCTTGGAATCGGTATACACTCCGAAGACGAATGGCTTGCCGACGACCTCGTAGTACATCCACGTATTGGAGAGTCCATCGGCAACGTGGCCCGGCTTCGTTCTCCTGCGATCTGTGTTTCCGTTGGGATTCACGTCGAGGTGATCATCCTGCAAGATGCCGTCCCATTTTCGATGACCGTTTGGGGCTCCCGGCTTGGAACTGATGAGGCCGTTTCGGATGAGGGCTTTGAGGCTCTTGCCGTGGCCATCAATCACCACTCGCACTGCCGTAATGTAGTCGGTGGCGTGACGGTCTTCTTGCACGATGGGACCCGACGGACAGATCAGTATGCCGCCAAGATCTTGCTTGGTGCTCCGTTCGTTCTCCTTAGTGTTTGGCTCACTTCTGTAAGCATTCTTTGCCTGCCAGTCCCACTCTCGTTTAATCAACGCGAAGCGATTACCTTGCTCAAAGTAGGGGAGCAAGAACGTGATCCCATTATGTCGCGCCAACGGTGGTGGAGTCGACGGCGCGTCAGAGGGATCGCCGTCGCGCGTTTGTGCCGCAGGCGCGAAATGACCGTTGCTGGTTTGGAAGTTCAAAGCCGCCAGTGTCAGGTTTTTCAGATTATTCGCGCACTGCGTCTGACGCGAAGCCTCTCGCGCCGATTGCACCGCGGGCAGCAACAACGCGATTAACACACCGATGATCGCGATCACCACCAGCAGTTCGACGAGAGTAAATGCGGTCTTCCTAGGGTTGTGCATCGAGTCACCTACCGCGGAAAAAGACAGATTCGAGGTGCCGTCGACGCCAATGATAACCGCTTTTCGTGAATCGCGAAATGAGGTTGTTTACACCACTCTAGTAGCGAAAATGCTTAATCTTTTCACCCTTTTCGCCAATTTCGGCCAGAGATTCGATGCCGATTTCCAGATGGGTCTCTGACCATTTCTGACTCACTTGGGCATCGCTGGCCTGCGTTTTGATGCCAGCCTGAGTCATCGGCAGATCCGAGACCAGCAGAAGCGCCCCACGGGCGATTTCATTCTTGTGGCCGACGGCGAAGATCGTGGCCGTTTCCATGTCGATCGCGATGGGGGTATAGTCACGCAGGCGCGACTTGAAGTCATCGTCGTGCTCCCAGACGCGGCGATTGGTCGTGTAGATCACACCCGTGCGGTAGTCGAAGCCGCGGTCCACGAGCTTCTCAGATACGAATTTATGCAGCTTGAATGAGGGTAGCGCAGGCACAAGCGGCGGGAGGTAGTCGTCGGAAGTTCCTTCACCTCGAATCGCCCCGATCGGCAAGATGAAGTTACCGATTTCGGTCGAACTCTTCAGCCCACCGCATTTCCCCAGGAACAATACGGCTTCGGGATGGTAGGCCGTCAGCAAATCCATGACCGTAGCGGCGTTGGGTGAACCGATTCCAAAGTTGATGATCGTGAGCCCATCGGCATTGGTCGCGGCCTGCATGGGCCGATCTTCTCCATACAGCTTGGATTTGAACATCGCAGCGAACCGCCGCGCATAGGTGTGAAAGTTCGTCAGGAGCACGTAATTGCCGAATTCCTCGACCGGCATGCCGGTATATCGAGGTAACCAATCCTGCGCGAGATCGAGCTTTGTGACCATCGGTGTCAAAGAGTAGATTGGGACTGCGGAATTAGTATGAGGTTTTGTTCGGGTTCGCTTGCCACTCCGCAAACAATTTTACGCACTCGTCAGACAGTGTGTCACCGATCAGAGTGACGTCGCTGCCACCTTGCTTCAGCAATTCGGCGGCGGGGAATTGCAGTTCGTTGAAACCCGCTGTGTCCGCGTCCGCAATCGTCGCTCCGTAGTAGACCGTTCCGACGCGCGCCCAGTGCAGCGCTGCCATGCACATCGGACAGGGTTCGCAAGTGGTCGCGACGATCGCGTCGGTGAGGAAGATGTTGTCCGTTTCCAGGCAGCCTGCACGGATGGCATTCACTTCCGCGTGAGCCGTGATATCGATCGTCAGCACGACCGTGTTGTGGGCCCGGGCGATTACTTGATCATCAATGGCGATTGCACATCCGAACGGGCTTTGACCCGCCGCCAAGCCCTCGCGGCAGGTGTCGATTGCCATCTGCATCAGTTCGGTTGGGTCGATCATTGGTGCACGTGAGTTCCTTCCGGCTCGACGGGTCGAGATGTGCGTGACGGCCTGCCGGGCCCTTCGCGTGCGGCGATCAGGCGTTTCCGATGGCCTTGAGGACCGTCCCGCGGGACTGCTAGCCTACCAGAATCGGGGATTTTCGGGCTAGGTGAGATCGCGTCTGGTGGTCCGTTTGGACGAGATCCCGTGCCTGCCATTTGCTACGAGAACCGGCCTAGCTCATAATCAAAGGGCTGGGGCAATGAAAACAAACTTCGCCGGGTTGCGGGAACAGTGATGGATGCGGGCCAGATTCTGCTGAAACATGGGGTGCTGGACGATGCCAGTCTGGCCAAGGCGTCCGAGGCCCAGACCAACGGCACGCGTCTCGACCAGACGGCTGTCGAGTTGGGGCTCGTGTCGGAGGCCGACGCCCTGCGGGCGTGGGGAGCCGAGGTCGGTATGGACCTGGTCGATTTGGAATCGGCCGAGGTGGATCTCTCGCTGCTGTCCGAGTTTCCGCACAAGCTGATCCACCGCCACGGCCTCTTCCCAGTGGAGCGTCGCAATGGTTCCGTGGTGGTCGCGACGTCTGATCCGCTCAACCTCTATCCGCTCGACGAAGCCGGCGCTGCGCTGGGACTGACGATCGAACCCGTACTCGCTCCCAGTGACGCGATTGCCAAACGCGTCAAGCTCCACCTAGGCGTTGGTAGCGAGACGATCGAGGGCTTGCTCGCCCAGCGCGAAGAAGAGGAGATCGAACTCCTCGATGAGATCGTCACCGACGGGTCGGAGATTTCCGAAGAAGCACAAGAAGCGTCCGTTGTGCGGTTGGTCAACGAGATTTTGATCGAAGCGGTCGACCTGCGCGCGAGTGACGTGCACATCGAGTCGCAACCGTCGGGCGTGAAGATCCGCTACCGCATCGATGGCATGCTGCATCAGCAACCGACGCCCCAAGAAATCAATCGTTTCCAAGCGGCGATCATCAGCCGGCTGAAAATCATGGCGCGACTGAATATTGCTGAAAAGCGCCTGCCGCAAGACGGACGTATCAAGCTGAAAGTGCATGGCCGCGAGGTCGACGTACGTGTGTCGGTGATCCCGATGTTGCACGGCGAAGGCATCGTCATGCGTTTGCTCGACAAGGGGAGCATGGAGTTCTCGCTGGAAAAGCTCGGCATGAACCCCGATCTCCGCACCAGGTTCGATGATCTGATTCGCCTGCCGCACGGAATTGTGCTGGTCACAGGTCCGACCGGTTCCGGTAAGACGACTTCACTCTATAGCGCGCTGCTCGATATCAAGAGCGAAGACACAAAGATCATCACGACGGAGGATCCGGTCGAGTACCAACTCGAAGGCATCAACCAGATTCAGGTGCATGGTAAGATCGGGTTGACCTTTGCGGCTTCGCTGCGGGCAATCTTACGTCACGATCCCGACGTGGTGCTGGTGGGCGAGATCCGCGACCACGAGACGGCCGAGAACGCCATCCAAGCGGCCCTCACCGGCCACTTGGTGTTCAGCACACTGCACACCAACGATGCCCCCAGCGCCTACACGCGTCTGGTCGACATGGGAATCGAACCGTTTTTGGTCGCTAGTACGATCGAAGCGGTCATGGCACAGCGGCTGGTACGGCGGCTCTGCCCGAATTGCCGAGTCCCCTACGAACCTCGACACGAAGATCTGCCCAAAGATTTCCCCTGGGAAGAGTATCAGGCTGCCGGGCAGCCCATTTACCACCACGGTAGCTGCCGCAGTTGTCGTAATTTGGGCTTTGCAGGTAGACAGGGCATCTTCGAACTGTGCCCAACGACCGACTCCGTCCGCCAACTAGCCCACGACCGTGCCAGTAGCTGGGAAATCCGCCAGGCGGCACTTTCTGACGGAATGCGAACCCTACGGCAAGATGCGTGGTTAAAAGTAATAGACGGCACCACGACCGTGGAGGAAGTGCTGCGCGTCACCAAAAGCGACCGCATTTGAAGTTTTCCGCGAGATTTCGTCGTGCGAAGCGACAATGACTACGGTTAGACGTAGTTAAAATTCCCGCACCGCAATCCGACATCCCCCGTCCGCAACACAATGGCTGACTTTGCTTATACCGCGCGAAACGCTGGAGGCCAGAAGGTCGAGGGCGTACTCTCTGCCGGTACGCATCGCGAAGCCGTCACGATGTTGACCGGCAAGCAGCTGTTTCCGATCGAGGTGAAGGCGGCCAGTAAGCAGGCCGAACGAGCCGGGTCGCAACGTGTGCGTCCTCAGGCGATGTCGCAGTTTTACATGCAACTGGCGGCACTACTGAGAAGCGGCGTGCCTCTGTTGCGTTCGCTCGACGTGTTGGGTCAACAGACGACCAACCCAGCGCTGGCGCATGTGATCGACGATCTGCACAATCGCGTTACCGATGGGCAGTCGCTCGCCGAGGCTATGGCTCGGCACCCCAAGGCCTTCAGCGAGCTCGCCACCAGCATCGTTCGCGCCGGCGGTGAAGGTGGATTCCTTGAGGAGGCACTGGAACGCGTTGCCAAATTTACCGACCAGCAGGCGGAGCTGAAGAGTCGCGTCGCTGGTGCGCTGGCCTACCCCATCTTCTTGGCCGTGTTCAGCGTAGGTATCGTTTGCGTGCTCGTCATTTTCTTTGTGCCGAAGTTCGAAGCCCTGTTCAGCCGGTTGCGTGATCGCGGCGAGTTACCATTTCTGACCGACTGGCTGTTGTGGCTGAGCAACTCGATCAACGACTATGGCCTATTGATCGCGCTGGCGGTCATATTGCTCGTCTTGCTGCTGAAGGCCCGTCTGGCGACCGATGCAGGCCGGTGGTTTCTGGACCGCTGGCGGTTGAAGATTCCGCAGGCAGGAACCATCTATCGCAACCTAGCTGTGTCGCGGTTTTGCCGGGTACTCGGCACCCTGCTGAATGGCGGCGTGCCCATCGTGAAAGCCCTGCGAATCAGCTCCGACTCGGCGGGCAACCGCGTGCTCTCCAAGGCGATCAACGACGCTTCGGAGAACATCACGTCGGGTGAATCGCTGTCGAGCCCATTGAAGGCGAGCGGTCATTTCCCGCCCGACGTGGTGGAAATGATTGGCGTGGCCGAACAATCCAACACGCTCGAAACGGTGCTGACCAACATCGCGGATTCGTTGGAAAAGCAGACATGGCGAAAGCTCGATCTGCTCGTTCGCCTGTTGGAACCGGTGATGCTGTTGGTCATGGCTTCCGCAGTCCTGGTGATTGTGGTCGCCCTGCTGCTGCCCATGCTGAAGTCTGCCATGGCCCTATAAAACAGGAGTTCTAGGTAAAACAAAGCGCATTTGAACAACTAAACCGAGTCACGGTATAATTGATTTTCCCACCGAGGCCCCCAAATCCTCCCCACCGACCGCCTCCCTCCCCCCAATCCACCCGCGGAAAGGAAACTCCCCACTATGCAACAGGCAAGAATCATGTGTCCGGCAAGAATTCCCTCCACTAACCAGCGTTCCCGAGCGACCCAGCGCAAGGCTCCTGCGGCGTTCACTTTGATCGAAGTGCTTTTGGTGCTGGTCATCCTGGTGATTCTGGGATCGCTGGCCACCAACGTGTTTATTGGCACCCAAGACAGAGCGAATATCAATGCGGCGAAAGCGCAGATTGGCCTGATTTCTGAACCGATGAACCGTTACCGCATGGACATGAACAAGTTTCCCAGCAAGCTGGATGACTTGTGGGAAGAACCCTCCGACTCGTCGCTGTCTGAAAAGTATGCCGGGCCGTATGTCGAGAAGCTCAAGCAGGATCCCTGGGGCAACGAGTATCAGTATCTGGCCGAGGGCAAGAAGAACTCCGGCAAGTTTGATTTTTGGTCCAGCGGCCCCGATGGCCAGAGTGGCACCGACGATGATATCGGCAATTGGGAAAACTAGATGCGGGCGGCAACAGAGCAGCATCGACTTGGCGTAGATCCGTTGCGTCGCCGGGACCCAAAGGGTCGCCGGCGCGGGATGACGCTCGTCGAACTGCTACTGGTGCTCGTTTTGCTGGTGCTCGTGGGCAGCCTCTCGGCCCCACTTTTTGAAGGCAGTTTCGCTACCGTCCGATTGCGACGGGGGACCGACCAAGTGCTCGCCGCCTGGTCGGAGGCGCGCACTCGTTCGATCGAAGCCGGGCTGATCTACCAGTTTCGCTTTCAGCCAGAGGGCAATAAATTTCGCGTCGAGCGCTGGACCGGTGGGTTGGACGAGGATCCGTTACTCGAAGATTCCTCTGCCTTAGAAACGGAGGACGCCGAAGCCGTTGCGGAGCAGACGGGCGTTTCGACCGAAGAGGCTGAACTCGCTGGTTGGACACTCGAAGCGACTTTGCCCGAGCAAATCTCATTCAGCTCAGCAGAGGGTGTCTCCAAAGACGAGACCGGGCAACGCCAAGTGACGCGACTGGATCAGGCGACCACCACCGAATGGTCGGAGCCGATCTTGTTCTACCCCGACGGTCGGACTGCCGCCGCAAGTTTGTTGCTCAAGAACAACAAAGAGGTGTATTGCCGCGCCACTCTGCGGTCCTTGACCGGTGTTGGCCGAGCGAGTGAGATTTTGGGCCGCGACGAAGTCAACTCGTTGGGATCTCGGTAGTCTTCTCCATGCACAATCCACGTCGAAAACGCGAACAGCGATCCGCTTTCACCTTGCTCGAGGTGATTCTAGCGTTGGCGATCTTGGCGGGTGCGGTCGCGATCCTTGGTGAGGTGATGAGCATCGCCGGTCGCAGCGCGTCCGACGCGCAGGCGGAATCGAAGGCCCAGATGCTCGCCAGCTCAGTGATGGATGAGATGCTCGCGGGGCTGGTTCCCATGACCCAGCAGAGTCGCTCCCCACTGGACTCGGACTCGGCGATTCCATGGGTCTACTCGGTCACGCTGACCGACACAGCCTTTGTGGGCCTGTCTGCAGTCGAGGTGGTCGTGGAGCAGGACTTGGAGAAACAGTTTCGCCCGGTCAAGTACCGGCTCGTCCGTTGGGTTTCCGAAGATTCGCTGATCGACGACAGCGAGGAAGATTCCACCGAGGAGGACTCCGATGCCTAATCGCGGATTCACCTTGCTGGAGATTGTCCTCGCCATTGGTCTATCGGGCGCGGTTATCGCCTTGCTGACCACAGCCATCGACCTGTATCTCGTGCGAGTGGACAGCAGCCGCTCTCAGGTCGAGACCGCCCAGCTTGCGCGTACGTTGCTCAACCTGATAGCCGACGACATTCGTGCGGCCCGTTATGGCGCAGCGGATTCGAGTAGCAGTGGAAGCAGTGATTCTGATTCAGACAGCACAACCCTATCTACGTCCGCAGTCCGCGGAGTCTTTGGAACGTCGATCGAATTGCGTGTGGATCGATCCGCGGTGCTGCAATGGGAGCAGCTCGCCCGCCAGAGTAATATAGAAACGGCTGATGTGGAGGCGCCGCTTGGCGCGCGTCCCGAAGATATGCCGCAGACCGTCCAATATCTGCTGGGTGACGGTCGCGAATTACTCACGGCGGATTTCGCAGGGCAAGGCGTCAGCGATCAGCCGATCGCCGATGGCTATGCAGGCCTCTATCGTCAGCAACTCCCTACGGCGGCCTGGATCGAGCAGAACAGCACGATTGGTCCCGCGGGCACAGCTTCGGTGGCGGCAGAGATGGAGTTGATTGCCCCCGAGGTCGTCGCGATTGAGTTCTACTACTTCGATGGCGTGGACTTGCTGACCGAATGGGACTCTGAGCTGACGGAAGGCTTGCCCAAAGCGATCGAAATACGGTTGACCTTGCTGAAGGAACCTTGGGCACAGGACGACGCAGCAGAAATCAGCAGCCTCAACGATCTCCGTAGCCGTAAGGAAAACTTGGTCGAGTTTCGCCGATTCGTGTTGCTTACCCGCACGGAATCACTCGACGATGCCGGTAGCTCGCAGGCAGGGGACGCGGAGGAAGGAGCAGGTGGCCGATGACGCACGTCTGTCGCGGAAGTCGCAGTTGCAGATGCCGGCGCGCGAGCGTGTTGCTGTTGGTACTGATGGCCATCATCATCATGACGCTGACGACCTCTTCGTATCTGCTGCTAATGCGCAACGAACACATGGCGGCTCGCTACGGCGGCAACCATCTTCAAGCCGATCTGCTCACGCAATCGGGTGTCGATTTTCTTAGCGTTTTCCTGACCCAAACGCAGACGGACATTCAGCTGCAGGGCGGCCTGATCAGCAATCCACAGAACTTTCAAGACGTGCTCGTCGTCGATGACGGGTTGGCTTCTTATCGCGGACGTTTCACGGTGATCGCCCCCGATCAAGTTCAAGGCAACTACCAAAACGTTCGTTACGGACTGGAGAACGAATCGGCCAAGCTCAACCTCAACACACTGATCGCCAGCCAGGGCTCTTCCGGCTCGGGGCTATTTGGCGGGCAGGGTGGCGGGACCGGCGGTGGAGCAGGGGGGGGTGGTGGAGCGGGAGGTGGACCAGGCGGGGGTGGAGGGCCAGGCGGCGGACAAAGCGGTGGGGGAGGCCCCGGTGGTGGGCAAAGTGGCGGCTCCGGAGGTGGACAGAGCGGCAGCCAGTCGGCGGCGAATCTGATGCCACCGCGTGACCGACTGATGATGATCCCGGGCATGAACGAAGAAGTCGCCGACGCGATACTCGACTGGCTCGACGAGGACGACGACACGCGCATCTACGGTGCCGAGGCGGATTACTACCAAAGCTTGGCGACGCCGTACTCACCCGCCAACGGACCGATGACGAATCTGGACGAGTTGCTGATGGTCCGGGGCGTTACTCCCGAGCTGTTGTATGGTCTCGACACGAATCGCAACTACCTGGTCGACCCCGACGAACAGGCGTACGCCGCGCTTGCTGTCCCGGCGGACAACACGGTTGGCCAACTCAATCGCGGCTGGTCAGCGTTCCTGACCGTGCACAGCGCGGAATCGAATCTCGATGCCGACGGGGAAGCGAAGATCGACATCAATGGTGCCGATCTGCAAACGTTGCACGGAGAATTATCGACTGCCCTTGGCCCCGCCGAGGCGAACTTCATCGTGGCATTTCGCCAATTCGGCGCTGCTGACGAGAACGCCAGTGGCGATACAGCCGGTGCCGATGCTATCGAGATCGACTTTGAAAAAGAAGCGCAGAACGAAATCAGTTCGCTACTCGACCTGGTTGCAGCGCGGGTAAGCGTTGAGGGAGAGCAAGGCCAACCGGCGCAGGTAATTGAATCGCCTTGGACGGATGATCCGGGGACGTTTCAGGTGGCGCTGGCCGATTTGATGGACGCGGCGACGACCGACACCGAGGCACGCACGACGGGCCGAATTAACGTCAACCAAGCATCGCTGCCCGTGCTGATGACGGTCCCGGGGATGACGGACGTAATTGCCAATCAGATCGTCGCGCGGCGCACGCCGGAGATCGATCGCGTCGCCGGCGACCAACGGCATCCAACCTGGCTCGTTGCCGACGGGGTGATGGAACTGGAGGAACTGAAGCCAATGTTCCCGCTCATCACCACGGGCGGCGACGTGTACAGCTGTCAGGTCGTCGGATTTTTTGACGCAGGCACCGCGCGAGCGCGCGCCCACGTCATACTCGATCGCACGAGCGAAACCACCACACTGCTCTCCTGGCAGGACCTCAGCAGGTTGGGCCCCGGCTTTGCCCGCAGCACACTGAGCGCCGTGATTCAGGAGCCTGAGTAGATTCGCACTTAGCGAACGTGCAGCGTAGAATAGAGGCTGAGCCTTAGATCGATTCACTGAGAACCACCCAGTATGTCAACTGTTGTCGCAATCCACTGGAATTCCAATTCGCTACAATATGTCGTAGCGAAAGGCGGCCGCGTCGAGACGTATTCGACCGTCGCACTGGCCGAAGGGTCGGGGCCCGTCGCGATCGGCAAGAAACTCGCCGAGGAACTCAGCCACCAGGTTTCTGGACGCGTCAAGACGATCGTGGCCTTAGCGCGAAACTCACTGGAGTGGCAACATCTAGCGCTGCCTCCCTGTCCAGCTGGTGAGCTACCCGATTTGGTTAGACTGCAGTCGGATCGAGAACTCACCGCCAGCGGAGACGACGACGTCGGTTTTGACTATCTCCCCTTGTCTGGCGATGAGCACACGGCCTACCAGGTTCTGACCGTCGCCATCCCTACGGCGCAGATCGAGAGGATTCGCCAGGTGTGCCGCGAAGCGAACCTTACCGTCGATCGGATTGTTCCGCTCGCCGCCGGCTGGCCCGCCCTAGCTTCGCAGGCCGGGCTCATTCACAGAAGTGAATCGCAAGTCTTCGTAGCACCGCTGGCCAACGAAGCGACGTTATGGGCGACTCACGCGCACAACGCGGTTCTGTTTCGCCAATTTCAGTATCCGCACGCCGATGAGCACGGTGCACAAGCTGGTGCTATCGGCAACGAGCTGCGCCGGTCGTTGTTGTCGCTTTCGCAGCATGACGGCTTTGGCAACCCGAGAGTGACGATCATTGGCAGTCAGGCGTCGCCAGCGGGCGAATTGGCTCAGCTATTGGACTCACAAGTGGAGCCAACCGTGCAGGCGGTCGACATCGACACGCAACTCAAGAGTTTGGCGGGCATGGCAAACGCGACGCCACAGTTGTTCGCATTGGCGGGACTCGCTTTTGACGAAGCGGCGGGCCACTCGCCGCCCGTGGACCTGCTCAATCCACGTCGCCGGCCCAAGGCAGCCGTCAACTATCGTACCTACGCACTGGCGGGGATCGCCGCGACGTTGCTACTTGGCATGCTGGGCTGGGGAGGCTATCGCAATCTCAACGCTCCGCTGGAGATGGCGGCTCAGGACCGCGCGGCGCTCGACCTGTTAGAGGACTCCCGCGAAGAGCTCGCCGAGTACGAGCGCAAGGCGACTGCGGTGCGTAAGTGGCTTGATGAATCGCCGAACCTGCTCGCCCACCTGCAGCATCTGAGCCGGTCGGTGCGCCCCTCGGAACTGGATGCGGACGATTTCTCGTTCGAGCGCGACTTGGTAGTAGAGAAATTCAACCTCGATAAGCGGCGACTGGTCATCGACGCATTGGCGCGGAATGACCGCGCGGTTCAGCCGCTGGAAATGCGACTGCGGCGGGCGAAGTACTCCCCCGAGCGCGGCAAGAGCGGCCCGAGCAAGAAGGACGACTATCCGTGGAAGTTCCAGTCCATCATCGAGATCGACGACGCTAGCGACGAGGCAGCTAGCGAGCTAGCCGCAGCTGAACCCACAACGGAAGAAACCGAACCGCCGCCAACACAAGCCACCCAAGCGACCGAGGAAACCGGCCCCAGCGAGGAGACGCCATCGTGAGCGATCGTGAGAAAAAACTCGCTTTGCTTGTCGGCGCAGCCGTGCTCCTATGGGGGGCCAATGTCGGCTGGGGCGAGTATCAGACGGCACTGCAGCGAAACGAGAACGAGCAATTTGCCGCCGCCCAAGAATTGAGCGACGCGAAGACCGCTACCCTGCGCGGCCGACGCGCGCAGAGCAAGCTACGCAAGTGGAGCAAGCAGTCGCTGCCGACCGACCACGACTTCGCCACATCGCTGTATCAGGACTGGCTACGCGCGCAGCTGACCAAAGCGGGGCTCAGCGTCAAGTCACTTGGCGTGACCACGCCGCAGTCGCGCTCGGACAGCTATCAAGAGTTTGCATTCAATGTCAGCGCGACGGGTAAGCTAGCACAGTTGACCGATTTCCTCTACGACTTCTATCAGTCGAAACACCTGCATCGCATCTCGCAAACCACTCTGACCCCCAGCGATGACGGAGACTCGCTAACCATCGCACTGACCGTCGATGCGCTCGCGCTGCCCGACGCCGACCGCGCGGAGCAGCTAGCGGAAGGCACGCTTGAGACGCTGATGCAGTCGCTTGATGAATACAAGGAAGTCATAGGCGAGCGAAACGTATTCGCGAAGTATGAGCGTAAGAGTTCCGCACCCGCTGGGCCGCCGCGACCCCCCGGAAGCGACGAAGCCACCAAGGCGACGTTCTCTGGAATACACTATGGCGAAGATGGCTGGCTGATGCTCGTGCGGATGAAGGAATCAGGCAAGCTCTACTACTTCCGCGAAGGCGATGAAATCAGCATCGGCCAGTTTCGCGGCACCGTCGAAGAACTCGACGGCGATCGCCGTCGCGCGGTGGTTTCCACCGGCCGCCGACGCATGCAGATCTTCTTTGGCAAAACGCTGGCTGAAGCCATTCCCATGCGGGGCCGACGGGGTTAGCACCTCGTGAATTCTTTGCCGGTCCTGCACTGAAGCGATCATACCAGTCTTTTGTGCTAGCACTTGCTCTTCTCATGTGCTCGATTCATCCGCCTGGAGGGGGATTTATTGGCGTTCGTGCGAAACTCTGCCGATTATATCGATTGTACGAATCGCCCTCGTGTGGCATCTCCAACGACCCAACCACGAACAGTGTGCCAAGATGTCGCAATTCAAATCGAAAATAAGTTCCAGACTAGACCGTTTGCGGCCGGTGTATACGTTGGCGGCATTGCTCGTCGTGGGGACGGCGCTTTCCAGCATTGCGACCGCCCAATCGGCGAATGTCGAAACTAGGGCTTATCCGCTCACTCACCTACAGGCGGAAACGACCAAGCAGCGAATTGCTGCTGCTCTGGGCGACTCGGCCGATCAGGCACAGATCAGCGCAGATGTGGCGACCAAGCAGCTCGTTGTCGTCGCGCCCGCGAATGTGCAAAAGTTCGTATCTCAATTGCTGGCAGAGTTAGATGCGCCGGCTCAACCCAATCAAGTCGGCGCGCGACCAGAGAACGTAGCCGCGCAGCCGGCAGGGAAAGCCAACGTTCCGCTGCGCAGCCTGACCGCAGACGCGCTGCACGCGCGGTTGCAAACCGTCTTGCAGCGTCAGCTTCCGACGAACCAAGATCCCACTGGTACTTGGCTGGGCTTCAACATCGACCAGGTCGAGGGTGACCCAGTGACCATCTGGGTCAGTACCGGCGAGCGGATGGCGCAACTTACGGGGCCGCAGCAACTAGTTGAATCTTGGCAGAGAGTCATCACCGGCCTGGATACGCCCAACGAGGGATCCAACGTTACTGAGTTTGTCGCAACTAAGCCCGGCTCTGAGGAGCGTATCCGTAAGGCTGTGCGAGCGATCCAGACCAAGTACCTGCTCGCTCAAAATAGCACTCCGGGACGCGACGCGGAGGCAGATTCCGAGCAGGCGACCGGCGCGATCAATACCGGCGACAGTGACTCGGTCGACGTTGGTCTCTTGGGGCCTGTGCAAATCGAATCGATCGAAGGCACGGACATATTGCTACTCCGCGGTAATCCCCGCGATGTGCAACGCGTGCTGGATGTGATTGAAGAAATCGAGCGCATGTCCGCCGCTGGCGAGCCAGAAATCGAGATCGTTGAGCTGGAGCATGTCGAATCCGACGCGTTGGCGGCGCTGCTGACACAGATCTTCACCCAGTCGCTCAACAGCGAACAGTACGGCTACGGCACCGTCGGCGTGTATCCGCTGTCGCGTCCCAACTCGATCTTGCTGATTGCCCTGCCAACGACGATGGAGCGTGCGATCGAGACGCTCAAGAAACTGGACCGACCGGGTAAAGAAGCCACTGAGTTTGAGACCTTTCCGCTGGAACACGCCAAAGCGGAAGAGGCGCGCGAGATCGTCGAGAACCTCTTTAGTGTGCCACAAACGGAAGAAGAAGGTGCGAGTACGCTGGCACCTCAGGCTCAGGTGATTGCCGATACGCGAACCAACTCACTGATTGTGCGCGCTAGTCCGCGCGATCTCGGCGAGATTCGCGAGTTGGTCAAACAAATCGATCAGATCGGCAGCCAGTCAGTCAACGAACTACGCATTTTTCAACTGCGCAACACTGTCGCGGAAGATCTAGAGGACGTGCTGTGGGAAGCCTTCACCGGCGAACTGGACGACGACGAGAGCCAGCTTTCTCGATTGCTGCGGCTGGTGACGATCGACGAGCAGGGCCGCAAACAGCTCGAATCTGGGGTACTGGCTGGTGCCAGAGTGGTTGCCTTTGACGGTGCCAATGCATTGGTTGTGACCGCACCCGCCCAGAGCATGCCGCTGCTCGAGAAATTCATCAGGCAACTCGATCAGGCGCCCGACGCGGCGGTAGAACTGAAGATCTTCCCGCTCGAAAACGGCGATGCCGTCTCATTGGTCGATACGCTCAGCGACCTGTTTAGCACGGGCGAAGATGCGGGCGATGACGCGGGGTCCGAGATCACGCGTTTGCGCGTGCAGGTCGACGAAAGAACCAACAGCATCCTCGCGGCGGGCACCTTGGAAGACCTGGTCACGGTCGAAGCGATTCTCCGTACTTTGGATACAACCGAGGGTCGGGACCGCGAAAACCGCGTCTATCGTCTACGGCACAAGCGCGCCGAGGACCTTGCTCTGGCGCTCAATGATCTTTTGGAAGCCGAACGCGAAGTACAGAGCACCGCGCCGGGCACGGTCGGTGCGTTCGAACAAATCGATCGCGAGGTCCTGGTGGTCCCCGAAATTTCCGGCAATAGTTTGCTGGTTAGCGCGACCCCCCGCTACTTCGAGAAAATGGATCGCCTGATCAGCGAACTCGACGTCCGTGACGATATGGTGATGATCCAAGTGCTAATCGCCGAGATCGAACTCGGTGACACCGATGAGTTTGGCGTGGAGTTGGGATTGCAGGATTCGGTGCTGTTTGACCGCAGTTTGCTCGAGAACATCGATCGCTCCACCAACATCACGACGGTGAACCAGGGAGGAAACAGTACAGTCTTCGAACAGCAAGTCATTGACACAGCAACCTTGACGCCTGGATTCAATTTTGGCAATCCTGCTCAGGGATTGCCAAATGCGGGCAGCACGACTTCAATTGCTACAGCGGCGGATGTCGCTGGCCAAGCCCTGTCGAGTTTTGGCGTCAACCGCGTTAGTTCTGATGCTGGCTTTGGTGGTCTGGTCCTATCGGCCAGCAGTCAGAGCGTGAGCATGTTGCTGCGGGCACTTCAAGAATCCCGCCGCCTCGAAGTGCTCAGTCGTCCGCAGATCATGGCGATGAACAATCAAGTCGGTAGTGCGTTTGTCGGGCAGATTGTTCCCTTTATCACCGAAAGCCAACCAAACGCGGTTACTGGCCTGCCAAACAATAGTGTTGAACCCGTCGAAGTTGGATTGGGTTTGTTGGTGACTCCGCGAATTAGCCCGGATGGATTGGTCGTGCTCGATATCACCGCTGAAAACCGGCGCTTGCGTCCGCTGAACGAAGGCGTGCCGGTGGCGATCTCCCCGAATGGCGATCCGATTCTGCAGCCGATCCAAGATGCGATCATTGCGCGCACGGTGGTCAGCGCGATGAGTGGGCAGACCGTGGTGCTCAGTGGTCTGATTACGAAAGAAGACAATGAACTGCATCGGCGGGTGCCGATTTTGGCAGACATTCCACTGTTGGGCGACCTATTCCGCTTCGACAGTGTATCGACCACGCGGCGCGAACTGCTGATCGTCATGACCCCGCACGTCGTGGCAAGTCGCTACGAGTCGGAGATGATCAAGCAAGTCGAGTCGGCACGCATGAATTGGTGCCTGTCGGACGTAGTGAATCTGCATGGCCCAGCAGGTCTACGCAGCCAAGCCGACCGCGTCGGAGCCGCCGAGTCGGAAACCATCTTCCCCGAACAATTGCCGCCAGGGGCGATCGTGGCGCCGGAACCAGTGCCGCAGCAGGTACTCGGTCCGCAGCCATCGCCCATGCTCAACGTACCCTGAAAACAGTATCTATCCATGCGACGACCCTATAAGAATATTGTTGCGGCCTTTAGTCTGACGGTGCTTTGCCTCGTCAATGGCTGCATGTCTGGCGGCGGCGACGGCTGGCGGTTCGCTAAGTCATTGGACGTCCGCCGCGCTTTTAGTCAGAAGCCCGAGGAACCTGAACCTCCGCAGGTTCCACGTCGGTTAGTGAGCACCTGGGAAGACACAGTGCTCACGCGAATGGGCAGCGCGCCACAACGCGGCTTTGGTGGGCGGATCCTATTCTTCAATGCTGAGTCAGAAGATCCGATTCGCGTTGATGGGCAACTAGTCGTCTATGCCTATGACGAACAGGGCCGCGAGCCCCATGAGACGCATCCAACGCGTCGTTACGTGTTCCCAGCCCAACAGTTCGTGCGACACGAGAGCGAATGCCAGCTTGGGCCGTCCTACAGCGTGTGGTTACCGTGGGATGAAGCCGGTGGCGAGCGCAAGAATATCAGCCTCATTGCCCGCTTCGAGCCCCGAGGTGGTGCGTTAGTTGTCGGAGATCAGACTCGTCACATGTTGCCCGGCAAGACGTCGTTGGCCAACGGTGAGTCGGCCCCACCCGCCGCGCCCGTTGATGAGATTCAGTTGACGGAGTACACCGAGACATCCCAACTCAGTCCACCGCCTGCAGCGAAGCGCAGGGTGACGTCGATTGCTATCTCACGAGAGACCTGGAAGCAACGATTAGCTGCCGCACGCAGCCAGTCAGCGTCTGAATCCGAAGCCGACACCGTTACTCCGTCGCAGGAATCACCAGCTCAGAAGTCGCCTGAGTAGTCAACCGGTTCTCGACGTTGTAGATTCCCGGCGTGAGTGAGACCATCTTGGCAGCCAACTTTCTCTCGTAGTCACCCGCGACACTGCCTTCGAGGATGGCCGTTGAGCCGTTAACCGACACCCGCGTCGCCGCGATTCCGTCGGGCATCGCGCGGTTGAGGTTTTCGCGGACGCGGTTGGCTAGCACGGGCGCAGCAGTCGGACGGACGCTAAACGCCGGTCGAACCTTCACGCGTACCGGCGAGGTGCGGTTGTTCTGTTCTCGCTGCCGCCGCGATTCGCGCATTTCGTTGAGGCTCTCGATGGCGAAATCGAACATCGCCCGGCGCTGCTGACGTTGACTGCTAAATTGGTTGCGAACCTGGTCAGCGTCACTACCCACAAAGCCGTCCTGGCCGCCAACCTGTTGCTGATTCAGGTTACCACCCACCTGCCCACCGAATCGCTGGCCGCCGATTCCTGTCTGCGCGCCGCCAATCCCCGTCTGACCAAACGCTGACTGTCCGATCGTCGATTGACCGATGCCGGAGGTGCCTTGACCAATCGTGCCAAAACCGCCCTGCAAACCTTGCTGAGAAAGACCCGTAGTCCCACGACTCTGCTGTGCCTGCACGTGATGCGCTTCGAGCAACACGAAGACCGCTGCTAGGGTGCCTGTTGCCAGGGTGAGTGATCGAGCAACTTGGGTGGTCATGAGAAAAACTCCTGCGTCGCCGGGTGAGTCGGAACACCTTCAGCCCAATTATAGCCCATCAACTCCGGATCGCGAACGGAATTCTGCTGCTAGCCGAGAACCAAGCCTTCGAAAGTTGCGTCACTAGCTATATGGCCCCTTGCGAGGCTGCCAGCAGCGCGCTAGAACGCGGTTTAAGCGATTCCATCCAACCGTTTCACGGACTCCACCGAGAGGATTGACGAGATGGCGGACTTTAAGGTTACTGAGCTCGACGAGGACCTCGACTTCGACAGCCTGGCGTATTGGGACGTCGTCATCATCGGGGCCGGCCCCGCCGGCCTTGCCGCCAGCCTGACCACGGCGCATCGCGGTTTGACGACGCTGGTGATCGAGGCCAAAGACAAGCCAGGCGGGCAGCCTCAGTTTTTGTACGCCGACAAAAAGATCGTCGACATTCCCGGATTCCCCGACGGCATCAGCGGCGAGGAGCTCTCGGAACGCACCTACCGGCAGGCGGTCGACGCGTTGGTGCAGTTTCGCTTCAACGACGAATTGGTAGCGATCGAAGATACCGACCAGCAAGAGAAGGGCGAACAGCTAAAACGGGTCGTCACTAGGGACGGCGAATACCTCTGCCGTAAGGTGCTGATCGCCTGTGGGCTGTTGCACTTTCCGCGCAAGCTGCCGGTACTGGACGCCCTTGAGTCGAAGAGTGTGTTCTACAAAGTGCCCAAGATCGGCGACTACGACCAGCAGCAAGTCGTCGTGGTCGGCGGCGGCGACTCGGCGCTCGATGCGGCGGTGATGGCGCTCGAGCGGCGCGCTAAGGTAGACGTCGTCGTCCGCGAAGATGTGCCCGTTGGCAAGGCCGACAGCGTGGACCGCGTCCGGCAATCGGGCGGCACGATCCATCTCGCGAGGGAGGTCGCCAGCGCCGAGTATCAAGGCGGGGCGATCGCGCTAACGCTCACCGACGGCACGCAGCTGACCGCTGACTATGTGGTTGTGCAGATCGGTTTCCTGTCCGCCAAAGAGACCTTCCTGCGACTCGATGTGCGCCTCAACGAAGATGGCAGCATCGCCGTCGATCCGTACTTCGAAACCAGCCGCCGAGGCATCTTCGCCATCGGCGACGTCCACGGCGACATCAAACTCATCACCGTCGCGTGGGCCGAAGGCATCCAAGCGGCAATCTACGCGTTCAAAGAGATCACCAGTCCGTACTGGCTCAACGAAAAACGGCTTCGCGATCAGAAGCTCACCATGATCGGCGAGAAAATCACGCAAGCGGCGCGCGTGAAAGCTTCATCGTGACTTCTTGGGTTGAGGCAAGGCACTTAAAGTCGGCGGTGTCCATAACCAGCGCTGCGCTTGCGGATTGCGTCCAGGACAACTGCAAAGTCAGAAAAAAACCGCCAAGGACGCCAAGTGCGCCAAGCAGCCAGCGAGCAAGCCGGCCTGCTATTGAGACTTTCACAAGATCTATCTTGGCGCCCTTGGCGCTCTTGGCGGTTCAATAAAGAGACTTTGCAGTTCTCCTGGGATTGCCTCCAGTTATCTTGACTTCGCAAAAAATACGCTTTAGAATGAAGGAAACTTCGGCACTATCCCGGGGTTTCTACTCTTAAGCCTGTTATCGGGGGATGCGGGCTTTCCGGCCTGATTCAGCGAATCTGATGCCGGACGAAACCTCAGCAAAGGTCAGCAAGCTGAGGACGAGTCGCCAGGTCTGCGGACTTGGCTTAGCTGGGCCATTGGCTTAGCAATACAGGCTGAGGCGACTATTGCTGTTGCGGCTGTAACCTTCCCATACGCGTCAGCGTAATGTTTGGTGAAGCCGAAACAGGGTCAGTCAGGGGCGATTGACTTCATTGCAGGATCGGCACATCGAATAGCAACAGACAGTTTCGGTGCCAGACGCATGTTGCTGCGCGCTGAACAGTTCGCTTGGAACAGCCTTTTCTTTTTCCACTCGTATTTCTTGCGCTAGCGATGCGCCCTTGCGAAAAAAGTCCCAGCGACTTTTTGCGCTCCCCGTGCGCGCTGAGTCAATCGTTTCCGCGGCGCCAGTGTTTTGGGTCAGCGTCAGATCTGGGGCTGGGGGCTCATTTCTTGAGCGGAGAATAAGAAAGATGTCAAGAAAAACGCGTAAGAAACTGCGTCAACAACTGAAATGCAAGACGTCGGCGGACACCGGTGGTCGCCGCATTGGAAGGTTTGAATCTCTCGAAAACAGAGTCCTGCTTGCTGCGGACACAGCGCTGACAACGCAGTTGCCGGTGGACGAGATCGATCTCGACAATCCGCCCACGGCGGTTGTGATTGCCGAGGGCACCGACGAGGCCGATCGTATCAGCGCCTTCGTCGACGACGACAACATGCTGCACGTCAACGTCAACGGCGACGTCCGCACGTTCAATGCCGACGACATCGACGGCATCTACGTCCTTGCCAAAGACGGCAACGACCTGGTGCGGATCGACGCGAGCGTCTCGCAGTGGACCCGCATCCTTGGTGGTGCCGGCAACGACGGCATTCAAGGTGGTTCCGGCAACGATCACATCACCGGCGGGCTCGGGATGGATCGCATTCGCGGCGGTGCCGGTAACGATCTGCTGGAAGGCGGTGCCAACAACGACACCATTGCTGGCGGCTTGGGCCATGATGCGATCGTCGGCGGCACTGGTGACGACAACCTCAGCGGCGGTCTTGGCGCCGACGCGATCGCAGGCGGCAGCGGCAACGACAATGTTACCGGCGGCGGCGGCAATGACTGGCTGTTCGGCGACGGTACTAATGGTGTGCCCGACGACTACGCTGGACTGGTTGACTATGCCATTCGCTATGGCAACACCAACCGAGGCAACGACAAGGTCTCAGGTGGTGCCGGCAACGACATCATCCTGTCCGGCAACGGCAACGACATCGTCCACGGCGGTGCCGACAACGACATCATCTTGGCCGGTCGAGGCAACGATGGTGTCCGAGGCGGTGCCGGGCGTGACGCGATTCTCGGCGGACTTGGCAACGACAAACTCGACGGCGGCGCCGGTAACGACCTGATTATCGGCGATCCGACCGAAGCGTCCCAGACGACCCCGGGTGATCCAAACGAGGAACCGGCGGTGGAAGGCGTCATCGAAAGCGAGGAGATCGGGGATGCCGATGCGATCTTCCGTGGGATCGATCGTGATGATGCGCTCGCCGACGCCAATACCGACAGCTTGTCCGCAGAGAACGTCGATGAAGCACTTGCTCGCGGCAACGACGCCATCTTTGGCGGCCTGGGTGATGACATCTTGCTCGGGATGATGGGCAACGATCGCATCCTTGGCGGTCGCGGTGCCGATGCCATTCATGGTGGCACCGGTAACGACTTCCTTGCTGGCGGACGCGGGAACGACACGATCGTCGGAGCCGCCGGCCACGATTGGATCAATGGCAACGCCGGCAACGATCGGCTGCTAGGCGGTCGCGGTCGCGACATCATCCAAGGCGGCGTTGGCAACGACTCGCTCGGCGGTGGTGCTGGCAACGACATCTTGCTCGGCGAAGCCGGCGACGACAGTCTGCACGGCGGCGCAGGTAACGACCTGCTGATCGGCGGCCTCGGCGCCGACAAAATCGACGCCCGCGACGGCGAAGTCGACTTCATCATCGACGGCCCCGGTGACGAACTGGAAATCGACCCCGACCTGGACGTTGTGTTCTAGGAAGGTCGTAACAGGTTGATCGCGACTCTCCATTTGTCCTCTCCCCCGCGCCACGGGGGAGAGGCTGGGAGGGAGTTGCAGGAATGTCGAGCAGACTCCAAGCTAGAAGGTCCATTCCTATTTTGGAATCGAGCTGCTGCGCGGTCAGTCGGTTGTATCCCCCGGTGGCAATTGAAGAACTACGAATCGAGCTTAAACTAATGCCGCATGCTGCGCAAACCGATGTATTCGATGTGCCTTAAGGCGTAGGCCGAAACTGCGTGAGTCGGTGAATCCTCACGCACTGTCGCGGTCGCCGCCCAAGCCTCTTGAGGCTGACAGCGCTTCGCACAGTTTCTGCTGAGTGTCGTTTAGACCCACGCGCTGGCGACACGATCTAATGTGTTCGTTTCTGCCCGATGTCGTTATGTCCGAAGCAGATTCGGGGTGACGCGGCCTTCGTGAAGCCGGCATGGTACCGACTGCTCGATCAAGAAGACTACCCGTACGCCATCCGTATCCCGGCCAATGACGTGCTGAAGCGAGAAACCGTCCATCTAATCAGGCGTCCGGTGGACCGTCCTCCGAAAAAGCCATGAGCCGAATAAACGTGCATGATCTCGAGATTTTTGCGGGGCCAATTGCGAACGGGTTGTGCCCTGCGCCGGCGCCTTGTGGGTAGAAGCTGCTCGCTGGTGGATCAAGAGTCGTTTCCGACCATGAATTCTGGGGAGGCTGCTTGCGATTGACTCGGAGGATAGTCAGAATGGGCGACGTTTCGGCTTGGCGGCGTAGCCGAGACGGCCATTCGAGACCCGAATGGGAAACCCAGGTTGACAGCGTTTACTTTTAGTTTGATCGCACGTTAGAGCTCGCCGCGATCACTTTTCTCGATGGCTCCACGCCGGAAGACTTGGGCATGGGATTGTCGTTTGAATCGGGAGCCCTCTCGCCGAACGTACCGGAGCTGGGCGGGCAGGTCATGGCGCTTCAGGCTAGCGTGGAGCTGCTTGGGTCACAAAGACGCATAGCCGACACGGCCTCGCGCTCACTGGCCGAAGAACCGGAACCGCCAAATCGGGAATCGACAGATGATGAAAGCCAACGCGTTACTGACGCTCGTAGCGAGCGTTTCCAGAGCCTACCGATCGAGAGTTCTCTCTTTGCTGCACACACACCGTTTAAGCGTGGCGAAAGCCGCGGGCGCCTTACGGGTCGCCACCCATCCGACACACCGCAGGACCGGCTGCGTCCCATCTTGTCGGCTTCGCGCGGAACCATTGGAATCTCGCCACCTTTTGACCGCACTCGCAGACGTGACAGTGCCGGGTGATCTGATAGTCGCATCGTCAGACAACTCGCCGCCATTTGAGGGCGTCGCACTCGCGATCGACAATGATCCGTTCACCAAGTACCTCAATTTCGATGGAGCCGATGATGGTAATTCTGGTTTTGACGTGACGCCATCTTTAGGATTGACGAGGCTCGGCGGCATCTCCCTCACGTCCGCTAATGACTCTCCGGACAGAGACCCAAAGCGCGTAACACTTGAGGGAAGCCTCGACGGCAGCAATTGGCTTCCAATTTCGGCGCCCTCTTTGGAGTCCATATCGCCTTGGGAGAGTCGTCTCGAAAGGCGCGAATTCCACTTCTCCATCAGTTCTCCATTTCTCAGCTACCGTTTGACAGTGACCGAGACGCAAGGCTCTAGCTTATGTTGTATGCAAATCGCAGAAGTGGAGTTTCTGGGGGCGGCCGTTCCTGGTGACGTCACAGCGCCGGGCGATCCGATTGTTGCATCGTCAGACAACTCGCCGAGTTCGGAGATGGCTCCGAACGCCATCGACAACCAGCTCACCAAGTATTTGAATTTCGATGCCGGTCGCGATGGAGAACCTGACGGATTCTCGCCGGCCGGCTTCACAGTTACGCCTTCTCTAGGACCGACGGTCCTTCAAGGGATTTCGATAACGTCGGCCAACGACGCATCGGAGAGGGATCCGAAAAGCGTGACGCTCGAAGGAAGCAACGATGGTGTTACCTGGACGCCAATCGAATCGCCTTCACTAACCTCCATTCCGTCCTGGACGGAGATCTTTCCCGGCGATGATCGATTCAAAGCACAATACTTCTTTTTCGACATGCGCTGGATCGTCTCCGAAGTAGCTTGCCCAGACCAAATAGTCGAGCCCATCGACGACGCCATCGAGATTGCCGTCGCCGGGTGGAAGTTCCGCTGCCGTCCCTAAAAACTCGACCTCCGAGATCTGCATGCAGCAACCGTTAGGGGTCTCTTGAGTTTCAGTCACCATCCAGCGGTAGCTCGTGTAGATTTCGGCACGAGCCAACTCTGGTAGACCGCGATCTGCAGTTCGAATTAGCTTGGTTTGATACCTCTAATTGAACCACGATCAGACCCAGGTCAGTCCGTAGGATGGACAAAAGCGAAGCGGCGTACCACCGGGTGCTCCTGCGAATGGTGACTTTGACAAAGACGGCAACGTAGATGGCAACGACTTCTTGATTTGGCAACGCAACTTCGGTCTGTCAGTTGGACCAACCATCGACCGAGGCGACCTTGCTTTCTGGAGCAGTCCCTACGGTGCAACCAACACACCAGTGGCCGCGTCGAGATCTATGCTCGATACAACCGCAATCGCTCAGGAAGAACAGGACCTGAGAGTATCCGATTCAAAATACTCGAAACTAGTAAACCGTGACCTTGCCTTTGCCGCCGACCTCGCCAGTATTCAGCCATCCGCGAATAGAATGCGTCTCGTCGAAATTGCTCAAAGAGTGGCTGACGTGGCGACCTTTCGAAATTCGCGTGGCGAAGATGGTTTGGGCCAATATTTCAATAGCAATAGTGACTGGGCCCACGAATTCTACGGTGAGTCGAGAAGATCTCGTTATGTTCGCGATCCATCAGATCAATCTGGTGACAGCCCATCGATTCGAGTCGCATTAATCCAACGCCGGGTTGATTCGCAACTCTCCACTTGTCCTCTCCCCCGCGAAACGGGGGAGGGGCTGGGAGTCGAGTTGCGGAAAGTACCATCGACTGGATTCACCAAACGCAGTTACATCGGTGCCGGAATGACGGCCGTTGGTCCGTCCCCTGTGGTAGTGCGAACCGCTCAGCCCGCGTCGGTCGACGTGCGCGTCGCGAGTTAGCGGCGGCGTATTCGACATGGTAGAGCAATGCCGATGAGCGTCAGGACGGCCGCGCTCGGCTCTGGCACCGCCGTCAGGACGGGGGGCGACGGAAAACCGTAGTTCGCCTTCCAGTCGGCTAAGCCCTGTGCGGTCCCGTCTTCGCGCTGCCAAACCAGCAGGTCGGTCCCGTCAACGTCTCCGTCGAAATCGAAGTCGCCTAAGACTCCTTCAGTCGAGGACACCATCAGCAATCCTGTGCCCGTGATCTGAGCCCATTCAAAATCAGCGCCCGAGCCGATGGCCCCGTGCGTCCCCATTCCTCGAGAGAAGCCGCCAAGGATAAGTTGGTCGATCGTGTCGGTCGCAGCGTGTGTGAGATCGAGCGTGGCGGTCGCGTCCAAAACCACGTTGGCCGCGTCGGCGAGGTAGTCCTGGGCGAGGCTCAGCACACCGCCCTCGACGATCGTGTCGCCGGTATACGTGTTAGCGCCGGCGAGCGTGAGCGTTCCCGTGCCGACTTTCTTGAGCGATCCGGGTCCACCTCCGGCGTCTTGGATCAAGCCGGCGAACGTGGAGTCGCCATCGTCTGTGCCGACGGTGAACGCGACGTCGTCTACCGGGTCGCTTAGGCTGATCGTGCCGGTGACGCCAGTAAATTCGACCAAGGTATCCGTCGACATCTTACCTCCGTCGATGACGATAGTGCTTGCCGACGTGTAGAAGGTAGTATGCGACGCGACTTGAACACTGCCGCCCTGCTCGACGGTCAACTCGCCAACTCCACCGTTGGTACCGTTCGTTCGGCCACCGAGACGCAGCGAATCGGCGGAAAGCAGACTTCCGTCGCCGGACACGACAACATCGCCAAGATCGCCGCTTGTAACTCCAATAGCCAAGTCGCTGTCCACGTCGACGTTGGCGCCCGACTGAACTACCAACTCTCCGTTGCCGAGCCAAGCAACGTTGTAGAATTGGACATCGAGCAGCGCTCCATCCTCGACCAGCACGGCGCCCCCGGAGTCGATATCCAGACGGTGGGCTGTAAGCGTCGTTCCGGCGCCGCTGATTTGCAACAACGCGTTGCGTGCCAGAGCGTCTCCATCGGCAACATCGAGGCTGACTTTCGCGCCGTTCAGCAGACGGATATCGCCGCTTGCCGCTCTCAGGGCGCCATTGTTAACGCCCCCATCGACCGCGGTCAATTCGATATGGGCCCCGTCAACATCAATCGCCCCCCCGTTCTGTTGTGATCGGAGCGTGCCGAAGACCGAGGGGGTGGTCTCCGTGCCGCCGGTGAGCGTGAGCGTGCCATCGCCTTGACGCAGCAAGAGAGAGTCGATCGTCCCGGTGATCACGCCGGAGTAAGTGGTGCTGGCGTCGTTAAAGCCGACTTGAATATCTTGCGATCCGATGTTGAGATCTCCGTCGCCGCTTAGTGCTCCAAGTTGGGCGTCGAGGCCGTTGACGTTGAGACCATTGTCGACGTTGATCTGAACGGTCGAGTCTTGCAGGGCGTTGGTATCGCCCAAAATGATCGAGCCGCCGTCAATAATCGTGTCGCCGGTATAGGTGTTGGCGCCATCCAGCGTGAGCGTGCCCGCGCCCACTTTCTTGAGCGAGCCGGGTCCACCTCCGGCGTCTTGGATCAGGCCGCTGAAGCTAGAGTCGCCATCGCCCGTACCGATGGTGAGCGCAACGTCGTCTACGGAGTCGCTCAAGCTGATCGTACCAGTGACGCCAGTAAATTCGACCAAGGTATCCGTCGACATCTTACCTCCGTCGATGACGATAGTGCTTGCCGACGTGTAGAAGGTAGTATGCGACGCGACTTGAACACTGCCGCCCTGCTCGACGGTCAACTCGCCAACTCCACCGTTGGTACCGTTCGTTCGGCCACCGAGACGCAGCGAATCGGCGGAAAGCAGACTTCCGTCGCCGGACACGACAACATCGCCAAGATCGCCGCTTGTAACTCCAATAGCCAAGTCGCTGTCCACGTCGACGTTGGCGCCCGACTGAACTACCAACTCTCCGTTGCCGAGCCAAGCAACGTTGTAGAATTGGACATCGAGCAGCGCTCCATCCTCGACCAGCACGGCGCCCCCGGAGTCGATATCCAGACGGTGGGCTGTAAGCGTCGTTCCGGCGCCGCTGATTTGCAACAACGCGTTGCGTGCCAGAGCGTCTCCATCGGCAACATCGAGGCTGACTTTCGCGCCGTTCAGCAGACGGATATCGCCGCTTGCCGCTCTCAGGGCGCCATTGTTAACGCCCCCATCGACCGCGGTCAATTCGATATGGGCCCCGTCAACATCAATCGCCCCCCCGTTCTGTTGTGATCGGAGCGTGCCGAAGACCGAGGGGGTGGTCTCCGTGCCGCCGGTGAGCGTGAGCGTGCCATCGCCTTGACGCAGCAAGAGAGAGTCGATCGTCCCGGTGATCACGCCGGAGTAAGTGGTGCTGGCGTCGTTAAAGCCGACTTGAATATCTTGCGATCCGATGTTGAGATCTCCGTCGCCGCTTAGTGCTCCAAGTTGGGCGTCGAGGCCGTTGACGTTGAGACCATTGTCGACGTTGATCTGAACGGTCGAGTCTTGCAGGGCGTTGGTATCGCCCAAAATGATCGAGCCGCCGTCAATGATCGTGTCGCCGGTATAGGTGTTGGCGCCATCCAGCGTGAGCGTGCCCGCGCCCACTTTCTTGAGCGATCCGGGTCCACCTCCGGCGTCTTGGATCAAGCCGGCGAACGTGGAGTCGCCATCGCCCGCGCCGACGGTGAACGCGACGTCGTCTACCGGATCGCTCAGGCTGATCGTGCCGGCGACGCCAGTGTGTTCGGCTAGTGTGTCGGTGGAGTACGTGCCCCCATCGACGGTGAGCGAAGAGGATGATGTCCAGAAGGTGGTCGCGCCGTCGACCACGGCGGCAGCGCTGTCGGTTACCGTGAGCGCGCCCGTGCCGCCGAAACCTTGGCCGGTGTCTTGCAGTCCGCCGAGGCCGAGTTGGCCGGTCATTAGCGAACTCCCCGCGCCGGTGATCAGGCTGTCGCTGGCACCGGTGTCGTCACGTCCAAAGGCCACCGCGGGGGCCGAGACGTTGCCGCCACCCTGTACGGTCAGGTCGCCCTGGTCGTCGTCGCCCACAACGAAATTGCCAGCGAGGTTGAACGTCGCCCCATCGTCGACGAGAACGCTGCCAGGTAGAGTTTCTACATCGCCCACGCGAATCGATTGGTCCACTTGTAGCTGCGTGCCGTTACCCGTGACGGTGAGGGAGCCGTCTTCGATCGAGGAGAGACTTCCCGTGTTTGTCACGTGTACGTCAGAACCGTTCTGGATCACAATGTCGCCGCCAAAGGTAGTTAGCGGGCCATTGATATAGTCTTGATTGCTGTTGAGTTCGAGATGGACGCCGTCTAACACAATCGTGCCTGCGTCGGCGCGGAGGCTGTCGAACGCCATGGGCACACCGACCGTGCCGCCGGTGAGCGTGAGCGTGCCGGAGCCGCGCTTGCGAAGCCTTGAGCCCGCTCCCCCGGTGATCACGCCCGAATAGTCGCTGGTGGCGCCACCGAAACCGACCTGCAATTCCTGGGAGCCGAGATCAAGGTCGCCCGCCCCAGCCAATCCCTTGATCTCGGCGTCAAGCCCGTTGATGTCTAAACCGTCGTCGACATTGATGTTCACGACGCTCGTTTTCAGCGCATCGAATACCCCGAGGACCACGGAGCCGTTGTCGATGTTCGTGTCACCTGTGTAGGTGTTCACCCCATCGAGTGTGAGAGTTCCACTGCCAGCCTTCGTGAGGCCACCCACGCCGGTGATGGCCTGGGAAATGGTGGTGTTGAACGTCCGCGTGCGGAGCGTGCCGCTGCCGGCGTTGAGCGTGATCGCGCGGCTTGGGTCGAGGTCGAACTGGGCGTCCCAGCGCAAGTCGCCGCCGTCGAACGTAAGGCTCCCGGTCGTCGCGCCGAGGTTGGCGTCGTCTTCAACCGATACAATGCCCTGCTCGAAGACCGTGCCACCGGTGTAGCTGTTGGCACCAGTGAGAAACAGGTCGCCACCGCCCTGCTTCACAATTCCCCCGGCGCCGGACACATCGCCGATCACTTCCAAAGGCGCGTCCTCGCCAATGTTCCAATTGATGAGACTCGTGATGCTCACGTCGCTGAACAGGTCATGCGCACCAGCGATTGAGCCACTCGTGGTCACACCACTATTGATCAAAAGGCTATTGTTGAGCAGTGTGAACGGTATCGTGGCGTTGAACGTCAACTCCCCGACCGTGCGATTGCTACCAAGGTCGACGACGTTGTTGACGGGCCCCACGAACGTGACCGACGAACCGGGCGGGGGCGCTAGCGGCGAATTCCAGTTTCCCGCGTTCCCCCAGTCGTTGTTGCCGCCGAGACCAGTCCACGTGAACTGAGCCTGGGCAGAGGTACACAGCAGAGCGAGAATTGAGAATGAGGCGAGACTGTGGAGCGTTTGACGAATGGCGATATGGTTACTCATAAGGCGATCCAGACGAACATGGAGGGCGATGCTGAGTGCGGCGTTGCACCCTTGAGACTTAGTGTTTAATCCGATCCTCTCGGTGTTGAGCGAACCCGCCGGCGGCCGTGAACGAATCTGTGCCGGACGAACCGAGACATCCGCGATGAGGCGGCGGGCTTCGGTGATGACCTGAAGAGTTATGGTGGGTGACGGACTGAGGCGATTGTACCACGCGAGGCTGCCGCTGCCGGACAGAAAACTGGGAAAAATCCGGCCCCTCACCCATGGGTTTTCAGAGACTCCGGACTGTCGTCGGATCCATTCGCTGCTCGCAACCGTCCGCCGCCCGCGGCAATGGTTGCTTGGTCAGACGGCTCTCAGTCTGTAGGATGGTCTAACCACAACAGGATGGTCCAAAGTGAAGTGGAGCCCCATCGATTCGCGTCGGCTTTACCCCAACGCTTGGTTGATCAGAATTCGCCACATATCCCCCATCAAGTTATGACTAGGACTACGCGAATCCGATTCCGCCTGCGGACCCTGTTGGCGGCGTTTTTTGTCGTGTCCGCTGTCCTAGCGTGGACTAAGAGTCGTTCGTTCCAGCAGTACAGCGCAATTCGCCACATTGAGGCACTAGGTGGAAAGGTAACCTACGAGTACGAACTCACAGGGAAACCGTCTCCTGGAATTCCCCGCATGTTTGGCAATGTCGAAAGCATCCAACTTGGCGGCTGGTACATTTCTCCTAGCGGAGACCAAATCGATGTCATCAGGACTTCCGTCACGGACCAGGATTTGATGGAGATTGTCGCAGCACTGCCAGATCTACGGCGCCTGCATTTGGACGATACTCTCGTCACCGATGATTCGATCGAAGCACTAAAGTCACTCCGTCAAGTTGAGTACATTGGTCTTGCAGGCACAAGAATCACGGCAGCTGGACGCAAGGTGTTGCAGTCTCACCTTCCCAATTGTGAGTTCGAGAGTGCTGCTGTCGAGGTGAATGAAGGCTACCGAGGCCCGTTCGGAAGCTACTATCTCGATTTGATAGCCGAATGAGGACCCGACATGTTCAGCCGTGCATGTCGCCGCGCGACGGTAAGCTGACATCGGTCTCTTCCGAGACTCGGATGGAAGCAGACGTCATGAACGGAGGAGCTCTCCGAGCTTGGAAACGGTTGGCACATTCCAAGGTAGAAGGCTCACTTCGCCGCACGCAACTCAGACCTGAATATCCTGTGAAGCGCAGCGCTGTTGGCCCCCTCTCCCAGAAGCGCGGTGGTCGTTGCTACTGGCTGAACCGAAGCCCTCCACCCAACTTGGGAGAGGGTTGGGGTGAGGGAAATCTATGAGCCGCTGGAGTCACTTTCAATTTGCAGAAGCCGTGCGATGGAAATTGCCACCGACTCGACATCGCCAAGAACATCTGCGTTACTAAAGCGAACGACTTGCCAGCCGTCAGCTTCCAACTGCTGCTGCCGCCTCTGGTCACGCTCGTAGATGTGTTCGTGGTACTCGCCATCGAGCTCCACAATAAAGCGTTTTTCGATGCAAGCGAAATCAACAATGAAAGGATTGAGAGGATGCTGGCGTCGAAATTTTAGACCGCCAAGCTTCCGTCCTCGAAGTCGCTGCCATAGCAAAGACTCGGCACTTGTCTGCGTGGCTCGCAGCTTTCGCGCTCTCTCGGTGGTGTTTGGAGTCTGTTGTGAACCCATGAACTTGTAGTCCCCTCACCCCAACCCTCTCCCAAGTCACCCGAGACATCCGACGGGTCCGATTAAGCATACTCGAATCGTGCTTCTTGGGAGAGGGGGCCGGTAACACGTCGCTTCCAGGTAGTTTCTTGACAGCCGATTCCATCAGCGATGGGACCCTCTCATTTGGAACCTGGCAGCATTTCCCAAGGTAGCAGGTTCACCCCGATCGCATGTTATGCCGCTCGTCAGCAGCGGCAAAGTATTCGTGGCCGACGCCCTGTGCAAAGATTTCTGTCAGCGAACTACTCAAGGCCAAGCGTTCTGAAGTAGGTACTAACATTCCTCCGTTCATCATTGGTAACACGATTGGAGGCATAGCCGTTATGGGCCACCATTGCAGGCGTCATGCCCTCGTCGTCACGAATGGACGCGTCGGCTGCGTTCTCCAGTAAATACTTCACCACGTCTAAATGGCCCCAAGCCGCTGCTATATGCAATGCCGTTCGACCGTGTTCGCACTGCCTGTTGACTTCGGCACCAGCCTCTATCAATAGCTTGGCCACTTCAATACCGTTAGGCCGAGGGCCTTGGGCTGCGAACCACAATGCCGTATTGCCGCCATCGCCATTGTTGGCACGTTCAGTAACACAATCGACATCCACACCTGATTCGAGTTCTTTGAGAACGGTCGTCACGTCTCGCATCCGAGCGGCAGAATGGATCGGAAGAAACACCGTTTCGACGGTCCCCCAAGGGGCATGTTCTGAGTCTGCCATCTCGCACTTCACCTACGTTTAAGACCGGGGAGAATAAGCCAGTCGCCATACTTTCCAAAGTGGACGTCGGCAACACCCGTTCTAAGCTGTGGCAACTGCCTATGCAAGAACGCAGAATGCCTCAGATACCTCGGCTTGCGTAGTTTTTCGGAGTCCAGTTTCCGAAAGCGGTGGGACTCGCGGCCGCTGGAGTAGTCGAGCTGATTCCAACAGAAAAGGTTCACTTCTACGCGCGCAAACCATTTCGCCAACTTGGTGAATAGGCGTATACTTGTGGCAGCTTTCATGCGAGTCTCAGAGCAGACAAGCAATAAAGTCCACACGTTACCGCATTGGGTGGACCAAGCGACATGAACTGCGATACTGGCCAGTAGGAGAATGCATTATTGCGCAACAGTTGGAGTCTAGGTGTCTACCTGCCAAGGACATTCGTAAAATTGCACTCTTTATAACCTAAATAGTCACGCCAATAGTGAGCCGGAAATGGGTTTGGGCCGACCTAGGGTACAGTTTACGTTGAAAGCAGTACTGATAGCTGTGGCGGTCCTTTCATGCACTCTGGGTACAATATCTTACGTTTATCTTAACTACGTTCACAAACCACGCAAAATCTTTCTCGCTGCTGAATCGGGCGATGCGAACACTATCCAGGAGTTGTTGGCCACTGGGACAGCCGTTCCGAAGCTAGACAAATTCGGACAAACGCCATTAATGTTCTCGTGCCTAAACGGGCACCTAGCAGCTACGAAAGTTCTCGTGGAGGCTGGGGCACCAATTAACGAACGTCTTCAACATGGTATGACACCGTTAATGTACGCAGCAGCCGCTGGGCATCTTAAAGTCGTCGAGTATCTTTTTGCCCAAGGTGCAGACCTGACGTTGCTCACAGACAGCGGCTATTCGGCCTTGTATTATGCGGAAGGCAATGGCCATTCGGAAGTGGTCAAATTTCTGGCTGGCGAGCTTAACCGAAAGGCACAGTCTGGAGATTAGCTATGAATAGGGTGACCCATTCTTGGCTGTGTCAGGTCTCGGCTAATATCGGTTTGTCTCCGAAGCATAGACCCAGTAAGATTCCACCAGCGGCGGGACTCTTCTCATTTGGAATCGTCGAGAGCAGATTCTACCAGAGAAGGTTTACACCGCTTGTAGATAGATTACGTTCGCAACCTGCTTAAATCTAGTGCAAAACGAAGGGGCCTTAGTTACGAAAAGTACAAAATTTGACGACAGCTACGTATATTACGCAGACCCGGTTTACGGCTGGGCATTTTCACCAACGGGACAAAAGGAATTGCCATTCGGGCTGGAGGTCGATGACCACCCCCGACAGTTAGCACGATCAAAATCACTCCGATTGAATGGCCCTTTTTACATACCAAGAGTCTGGTATGAACAGTTTGCTTTCTAAGGGAACTGATTTCGCTGGAATAGCGGCTAATGCCAAGTGGTTTGTTAATTTCCAAACCTTCATAAATTGAAGGTGGTGTGGTTTAGGGTTGCTGTTAATGCCGTAGTTCGGTTGTTCAACTTCGTCCCAGTAGAGTAGCTGTTTCTTTCCATCTAGCACACTGAGGAGACACATTACTCGTGCGTCAGGAACTAGATAACAGTGGCCTTTCAAGTCGAATATTCCTGTGCCTCGAATCTCCTGATTAAGCTCTTCCAATTCACTGAGAGAAAGGCGTCCAAAACGCATGGTAGCATTCGAATCTTCATCGTTGGCTCCAAAGACAATCCATCCGTCGTCCCATATTGCAATACGGAGCGATTGTTCCCGAAAGGCTCGTGTAGGTTCTGTCCAAACTGCGACGAGCGGAAGTTTCTCGAATAGTTTGGCAATATCTGGACTAGATCCCATTTGATGCTTGCCTGTTGGTTGGTTAATTTCAGTTCTACTCGTTTGATGGTTACATCCACCGCAAAGTGCGGCAGTAAGTAAGCAGAAAGAACCCAAGTACTGACAATGCACGACTACCACCTCCATTAAACGAACTGTGCCCAGTTGCTGAGAGCAGCTTTATAGGTATAGATGCTTTCCATCATTGTAGCAAAACCACGCAGCTTGAGCTGTCGATCGATGTCCACCGCCGGTTCGAACCCTATGATGCTAAGTGTGGTCAGGGAATCTGATTGATTGCATTCTCCGCAGCGCAACAAACGCTTCCAAACATACTGTTTTCTGCCCAATAATGAGGCAGTGCAGCCGTCGCCCAGAATCTGGTTCTTTACGATTCCACAATCGGAGGGACTCGCCGATTGGGTTATCGCCGTATTGCTGCTCGACTGAAATGGCCCATTTTCGTGCGAATGGTTGCCGAAAGTTTCTGTTCCATTACTGCACAAACCCCTGCAAGTGCGTGCATGCTGGCGTCGAGATGAGCAATCGTACTTACTCGATTCCATGACAGAATACGTTAGAATCCTAGTACTCTGTTCCGGTCAACTGGGAAATATCTCGGCACATGTGATGCGTATTCAGCAAACGACAGCCAAGCGGAGCAAAAGGGAACCTAGGCTCCCGTATCTCCTAGCAGCTCTGATTCTATTTGCTCTATTGCTCGCCTCACTGGCAGTGTTTCGTGATAAATCGAGCAACCCAATTGCAAATCAGTTGCATGGCACTTGGAAGGTGCAATCGGGTTCCCTAGTGACCATCCATGCTGATGGGACGGCTATCGAGGGACAGCCAGGCGATGCGTCCGCGAGACGTTACACATGGAGTCTTGATGATGAATTGATTTTGTTTGAGCGAGTTCAAAAAGGAAAGAATCTACTGCATAGTGCGGAAGAATTTATTGAGCGTCTGGTGGGGGACAGTAACGGCGATGCCTACAGAATTGTCGAGCTATCAAAGGAGTCTCTGACGCTTACGGTTGAAGAGAACAACGCGAGATTCACATGGACTCGAGACAATGAAGAGAATGAGATCGTTCGGGATCAAGCACAGAACTGATATCAAAGTCAACTGCAGCAATATTGTTCTCTTCTCAGGCACGGATTCAACCCGATTCCACAGGCGGTGGGACTCGTCGCTGGTGGAAACTATTGATTGCAAATCTCGTTCAGCTTCGTGGATTCTATCGAGCTATTCCGCCCCCGACTGGCCAAATTTTGTTGCTGAAAATGGGCCACTCTGTCGGGTAGAATTGGTCCTCTTGGGCAAACTCGCCGCTTGATCTTTGATATGTTGAATGACGAAGCAGCGATCACCTCAGCTAGCGCTGAGCAATCGACGTGTGGTTGGTGACGATCCGAGGTGGTGTACGGCGTGCGGCGATCGTTTGCATTGCGCGCAAAAGTCGTGGCGCTTCCGTGACCTAAGTCGATAGAAGCACAGGAATTACGATAGATGGACAGCTGGGCTATCTGACCTGTTATGGAATTGGCAAATGCAGAAGTCGGCGATTTTTGCTTGGTGTGAAGTCGGTAAGCACCTTGTGACAAGTGGTTGCCGCGATAGGTGCGATGCAAAACTCCAGACTTTTGCGGTATTGAATCGTGTCTTGGAAAACTTCGCTCCCAGCAAAACGTTTCATAACGGTTTTTGTAGAGTTTTTCGCTGCAGCCTCGCGATGTTCGCGGACAGTGAGGCGCAAAAGTCGCAACGAATCAAGATCGGTTGCATGAATGCCCCTGCTGTGCACGGTGCTAATTTACTAGCAACGCTCAGTGCTGCAGGTGCGTGAGCAGCCTTGTTGAGAATAACACGAGTGCGTTAGCCTTGGCTGGCTCGCATGCCCATGAGAATCGCTCCGCGCCAGCCTTGGTCGGCGCTTTTGCTCCAGGTGATTTCGCAGTTGCCGGGTTTGGACTGGAACGATTGTTGGGTATTGATGTTGTCGTACGATTGTTTCACCACGCCCAGGAACCAATCGCGCGAGGGATCAGACATTTCGGTCAGTCCGCCGCCGATAATGAACAGGTTGGGATGCAACACCGGTGAGAGACTGGCGAACAGCGCGCCGATCATGATCGCCCAGTCTTCCAGCAACCAACGGCAGAAGGCGTCCTGCTGTTGATCGGCGAACGTGCGGACTTCGTAGGCGGCGCGTTTGGGCGCGACGTCGTGCAGTTCATGCAACTTCGCGACCGTGTCGGGGTTGAACTCACGTCCTTCGGATTTCAATTCGTTGCGGATCAGGGCAATGCCTTCGTCGGTCAGCGCCCATGTGACCCGCCGAATTAGTCCCGTGAGAGACGCACGCGTTTCAACGCATTGATGACCACCGCAACCACAGGGGGGATTTGGATCAGCGGAGTAACGATTCGCGTACATTTCAGGCACGGAGAGTTTCAGGTGGCCCAACTCGCCTGCTTGCCCGAGACCGTAGAAGACGGTGCCGTCAATGAGGACGCAACCGCCCAGACCCGTGCCAGTGGTAATGAACACACTGGTACGCGACTCGGGCTCGTGGCCGAAGCGCAGGAAGTCGTCGTCCTGTCCGGCAGCATTGGCATCGTTGCAAGCAAACACGGGGATCGCGCAACCAGCTACGCCTTGAACTGCCTCGGCGAGCAGGTCGCCGAACGGCATTTTCCACAGGTGTTTGTTTTCGGGTGTCCCCAGATTCGTCACTTCCAGAATTACGCCATCGGCTGAGCAAGGACAGGGCACGGTAACCGAGATGTCAGCGATCTGCGACCACTGGGCACCGAGTTCGGACAGGACCGCAGTGATGCCGGCGAGGATCTGGCGGGTGGTCTTTTGGGGGCCTTCCTGCGTGAGACTCGGCAGTTTCACCAAGTCGGAGAGCAACAGGAGGTCGGCGTCGAGGTTGGTCGCACCGAACTTGATGTCGCTGCCTCCTAAGTCGACGCCGATACGAATGCAGACGTCGCGGCCGTCGATGTTGAGCTGAGGAAGAGTATCGAGTGTCACGGTGCGGCCGTCCTAGGGCTGTCGGTCGTGGGTCGTAGGCGGTAAGCTGGAGATTTGTTTTCCACGTCCAGCAGCGTCATACTAGCTTACAGACAAACGCCACGCCCCTAAAGGCCTCGTCAGATAGTTTGGATTCGTCAATCCCAGTTCGGAACCACATGGAAATCATCGCGTCGAATGGTCACGGCTCCGTGGCGAAATGGATCGCTCGCGGGGCCACCCTGACGGAGCTGCACGTCCGCGATGCCAGGGGCGAACTGGCCGATGTCGTGCTAGGATTTGACGATGAGGTAGGCTATGCGTCCGCTGACAATCAGGTGTTCGGCGCCACGATCGGCCGCCACGCGAACCGCCTGGCCAACGGGCAGTTCTCGTTGGACGGCGAAGACTACCAACTCGCGGTGAACCAAGGTTCCAGTCATCTGCACGGAGGACTGGAGCGTTCCTTGGACAAGGTGATCTGGGACGCCGAGCCGATCGAGCAGGGCGTCCGCTTCCGGTACAGCAGCCCCGATGGTGAAGAGAACTACCCGGGGAAACTCGACGTCGAAGTGGTGTATGTGCTCGACGAGGAAAACGCGCTACGCATTGACTTCACTGCGACGACCGACAAGCCGACGATCGTGAACTTGACGAATCACAGTTACTTCAACCTGTCGGGACATGGAGGCGAATCAATCCTCGACCACGAAGTGATGATCGATGCCGATTGTTACACGCCGACCGACGAGTTGGCGATTCCCACCGGCGAGTTGAGTGACGTGACCGGAACGCCGTTTGATTTCCGACAGCGAAGGCGGATTGGCGACCGCATCGATCAACTGATCGACACGCCGGCGTTGGGCTACGATCACAACTACGTATTGAATGGCAAGGCAGGCCAGGTTCGAAAGATTGCGGAAGTCTTCGATCCGCAGTCGCGACGGATCATGGAAGTCGCGACCGACCAACCTGGCGTGCAGTTTTATACGGCCAACTTTCTCGAGGGCCAGACAGGGAAGGGGGGCAAAAAATACGCCCGCCGATCGGCTCTTTGCCTTGAGACGCAGCACTTCCCCGATGCGCCGAACCAACCTGGATTCCCGTCGACGGTGCTGCGACCCAGCGAAACGTATAGGCACGTATGCGTTTACAAGTTTCGCACCGATTAGGGTGAAATTCCTGTTGCTGCTGTAAGTGGACTTGTCGCAGCCTACTCGTCATCGAAGCGGATTTCGAGGATCTCGAAGCGATTCGTACCGGCTGGCACTTCGATCTCGGCGATGTCTCCGACCTTCTTGGCAAGCAGCCCTTGCCCAAGCGGGCTGGTGATCAGGATCCGTCCGGCATCGTAGTCTTCATCGCCGGCACCAACGAGGGTGAACTCCTCGGTATCGCCAAAGTCGAGATCCTTGACTTTGACCGTCGAGCTAAACACGACTTGGTCTTTGGGTAACGTTGCCACATCGATGATCTCGGCCCGGCCGAGTTTGTCCTTCAGCATGTTGATCTTCGCCTGCAGCATGCCTTGGCTTTCGCGAGCCCCGTGATACTCAGCGTTTTCGCTGAGATCGCCTTCGGCGCGTGCGGTAGCGATGCGCTTTTCGATCTTGGGCATTTGTTCGTTTTCCATGTCGTCCAGCTCAGCCTTGAGCTTGTCGAAACCCTGACGGGTCATGGGAACACGTTCAGACATCGGACACCTCGGTTCAGCTTTGTTGCGATCGCAAGCCGCGAATCGCTTTTGGTGGTCTATCGCTCATCGACCAAATAAAACGGGCCTCTCTTGCGAGAGACCCAGTACTCATGCTTATTTTGTCCGTTGCGGCAAACCGTGTAAAGGTCGGGCATCGGGAATTTGCTCAAGGTTCGCACATGTACAGCAGACTGCCGCATGATTTGCAGAAGACCGGTTTCGACAGCATCAGTTCATTCTGCATGTTCAGGGTGATTTGTTTGCCGCAGCCCAGACAGACCTGATTCTCGACTTCCGCCATACCGTCGGCGCCCTTGTTCTTGATTACACGCTGGTAGTCGGGCTTGAGGTCGGCGGGCAGCGACTTTTCTGCTTCGATCAGTTCTCCTTCCAATCGCTCGATGTCGGCACGGATCGCGTCCGACTCGCCGGTGACTTTGTTCTGGCACTTGGTCAGTTCGGCCTGAGCCGCTTCAACCTCTGACTTCACCTCGCCAACCGCGATTTCTAGTTGATCGCCTTTTTCCATCGTCTCCAAGATTTCGTCAGCGAGGACGCTGTTGGCCATCTCTGTCGCGGCGATTTGCTCAAGCAAGCTTTGATACTCTTTATTGCTGCTACAAGTGTTGAGCTTCGACTTGAGGTCTTCGATCTTGTTCTCGCTCGTCTTCAAGTCGAGCTGTTTTTGATCGGCCGCGATCTTGGTCTGTTTGACGGTTTCTTGGGCCGTTTCAAGCTTTGCTTGCTGCTGAGCGACATTGTTGGTGTGCACCTGAACCTGACGCGGGCCGCGCGCCAACCGATCCCGTAAATCGCTCAGTTGTACGTGGATCCGATGCAATTCCCGTAGCACCGCCGTCGATACGGCCATATTCTGCCTCCTGGTTGCCTGTAAGCTGAGATACGCCCATTGTAACGTCGATTTCCAATCACGGGAGGCGTCGAATTATGCCAACAAAAACGAAAGCCCCCGCCTGCAGGCAGACGGGGGCTGAAGTTATTGTCAATGTCGGTCGCACCTACGCGGCGGCCATGCGTTCGACCTCGATCTCATCGATATTGCGTTCGATCGTCTCCACAATGTCTTCTTGGAGGTTCTCTTCGGCTGGTGGGAGCCCCCAGACTTCTTCTTCGGCAGGTACGGGGCTGTCGGCGACGTACTCGGACAACTCGGCACTCCGCACCGGATGTTGCAACTTCGCCACGGCCTTGGCCTCGATCTGTCTCACACGTTCGCGCGTCACTTTAAAGATGCGACCTACTTCCTCCAGCGTGTAGCAATAGCCGTCTGCCAAGCCGTAACGGAGGCGAACGATTTCGCGCTCGCGGTAGGTGAGCGTCTTCAGCAACTCATCAATCTTCTCTCGCAAGAAGCCGTTGTTCGCCAGCTTCAGCGGGTTGTCGGTTGCCGAGTCTTCAACCAGCTCGCCGAAACTGCAATCTTCGCTCTCGCCGATCGGCCGATCCAGGCTCACCGGCGTACGACCGATATCCATCACGTGCAGACTTTCTTCCAGATCGATGCCAGCGGCCCTAGCGGTTTCTTCCTGGGTGGGCAGTCGACCCAGTTCGTGCTGCAACCGCTTGGCCGTCTGCTGCAGCTTGCTCAGCACGTCGATCATGTGCACCGGAATGCGAATCGTTCGCGCCTGATCGGCGATCGCGCGAGTGATCGCCTGACGAATCCACCAGGTGGCGTAGGTCGAGAACTTGAAGCCACGGCGGTATTCGTACTTATCCACCGCTCGCATCAGGCCCGTGTTACCTTCCTGGATGAGATCCAAAAAGCTCATGCCTCGATTGCGGTACTTCTTCGCGATGGAAACTACCAGGCGGAGGTTGCCGCTGGAAAGCTCGCGCTTTACGCGATCGAACTCGGTGAGCTGCACACGCAGTTTGCGGCAACGCTCACGCAGGCTACGTGGTGACTCGAGCGTTTGCGTCATCAGTTTTTCCAGCTCACGACGAACCGGCTCGATGCGGGTTGGGTGAGCGTTCTCGCTGCGCAGCTGGGTGAGCTGGTTCTGCAGGAAGTCCATTCGGCGTGAGATTTCTTCCAGCTTTCGCATCAGCGGCTGCACGCGTCGTGTGCGGAGACTGAGCTCTTCGACCAGTTGCAACATCTTGCGTCGACGCGTCAGATACCGCCGCCGCGCTTGCTGCTTCTCCTCCGACGGAGCGCTCTTGCGTATCAGCAGAGCAAAGTCGCGCTGCTGCTCCCGCATGAGGTGGTGCAACGTCGGAAGGTTGATGGGCATGCGGGCGGAGATTTGTTCCTTCGTCAGCCGCTCGGTGAGCGAGACCTTGATCGTGCGGTCGAAGGGCAACTCCCCGGAATGCACCTTGTCGAGTGTTTCGACGGTTGCTTGCAGCGCAGCAAACGATCGCAGCAAGTTGCGACGGAACCGCTTCCGCGACAGCTCGATCTTTTTCGCCATCGTGATTTCTTCTTCCCGCGTGAGCAGCGGAATGCGGCACATCTGAGCCAGATACATCCGAATCGGATCGTCGGTCAGCTTCGGGAGTTCGTCGGCGAAGAGGCGTTCGCTGTCGGCGGCGTCGGCTGCTTCCAGCACCTCGGGATGTTGTGGCGTATGGTCGCCCTCGACGAAGTCGATGTCTAGCGAATCGACCAGGTCGAGTAGCTGATCGACCGCGTCGGAGTCTGCGACTTCGTCGGGCAGGAAGTCGTTGGCTTGCTCGTAGGTTAGAAAACCCTGAGTCTGGGCAAGTTCGGCGATCTCTTGGAAAGAAATCTTCTGCGGGGCGGCGACGGCGGGAAACGTATCGAGGGTGGGTTGGTCGGTCATCAAAAAACTCCTCCTGCACTTCCTGTGCAACTGGAAAAGCTTCACCAGGATTCAATTTCGCGCCGGATGTCTGGTCCACCTGGCGCGTCCGAATTCTGGCAGCGGGACACCATCCAAACTTCTTACCCATCCGTGGGCAAAAAAAACTGTTTGGCGGCGTTTCTCTCTTCTTCGCACTAAAACGATAATCGCAATGATCGGGAATGAGACAGCGCTTGAGCGTATCTATTCATGTTTTTGTTTCAGTGCGTCAAACAGTTCGGCGAGTACCTCCTGTTCGTGTTCGGGATCAAGCTGGTTTTGCTTTAGCTCCGCAACTTGCGAGTTCTGCCAAGCTTGTTGTTTCTGATCGGCGATCAACGCGAGCAGGTCGTTAACGCGCTGCTCGGTGTCGCTGTTGGATTTTTGTTCGCCCAGTATGTCGCATTCGACCAGCAAGTTCTTTTCGTCGTTGTCGTCGGTGACGGCACTTAGTGTCTGGAACGACGGGGTTTGCCCGGCGACCGTCAGCTGCAACGCACGCGTGTACATTTGGCGGCAAAACAGGTTGGGGATGTCTTCCGGTTGCAGCGTTTGCGAAATCTGCTGTAAGGCTTGTGGCTGGTGCAAAAGCAACTCTAGGAGTTCTCTCTCCCAAGATGATAGGTTCAATCGCTGTGCGCGCGGCATTGGCTGTGCCGCCTGCTGCTGTTGGTCCACGTAATGGGTCTGATTGCGTGAGGCTTGCTCCCGACGTTTGGCCGTCAGTCGGGTGCGAATCGTCTCGTCGTTAATGCCGAAGTGGCGAGAGATCTTGGCCAGCACCTGTTGCTCGCGAACCAACGCCACCGACGACGCGCTGCCTCCCGCTGGGAACGCACGTGCGATCGTGTTGAGAATTTCTTCCACCGCTTGAGAGGCGGCGTGAGTGCTCGGTTGTGAAGCCAATCCGTTGGTCACAGCAGCAATCTTATGCTCGAGTGCGCCGACTGCCGTCGACAGAAGTTTTGCAAAAGCCTCGCGTCCTTGCGATGCAATAACATCACATGGATCGGCCCCGCTTGGCAAGGTCAGAATTTGTAAATCAATTTTTTGTTTCACGAACAGTGCTAGCAGCTCGTCCAGGATCTGCATGGTGCGATTCTGCCCTGCTTCGTCGCCATCGAGCACGAGCGTGATCCGATCCGTGAAACGACGCACGAGCGGCACATGCCGTTCACCCAGCGCTGTACCCAGCACCGCGACCGCATTGGTGATTCCGTGCTGGTGCGCCATGATCACGTCGGTATAGCCCTCCATCACGACGATGCCGGAATCGTTGCTGATAGCATCTTTCGCCAAATCGAGGGCGTACAGCTGCGCGCTCTTGCTGAACAGCGGTGTCTCGGGGCTGTTGATGTACTTGGCCTCCGGACGAGTGGAATTCTGCTCGCCCAAGCCAGGCAGTATGCGCCCGCCGAAGGCAATCGGTCGCGAGCGCGTGTCGCGGATCGAAAACATCAAGCGGCCGCGGAAGCGATCATAGTAACCCTCGCCTTGTTGGCGTTTTCCAACTAGCCCAACTCGTTCCAGCACCGCCGGAGAAGCATTCGCATGTCGGGCTAACCCAAGCAGCCAATCCCACTGGTTCGGAGCAAAGCCGATGTTGAAGTTCGTGATGGATTCCTGACTAATGCCACGATCGGCCAGATACTTCCGGGCTGGTTCTGCTTCTGGTGAACGGAGCAAGCACTCGTGAAACTTGTCCTCCGCCCAGGCCATTGCCCTGTAGAGATTTCGTCGATCGTATTGATGCTCGCCGTCTGTGTACTGCTTGCGCGGTGTGAGTTCGACACCCGCGCGATCGGCCAACATCTCAAGCGCTTCGCGAAAATCGACACCATCCATCTTCATCACGAACGTGAAGATGTCGCCACCGATGTTGCAAGGCCAACACTTAAACGATTGCCGCTGTGGATTGACCTTAAGGCTTGGCTTCGAGTCGTCATGCCAAGGGCAAATCGCCGCGTAGTTCCGCCCTTCGCGGCGCAGCGGGAAGTAGCTCCCAATCAGATCGACGATGTCGATCGCCTGGCGAATCTGCTCTTTTGCTTCCTGCAGGTCGGAGAGAGACACAGTGCGATTGCGGAACTCGGATTTCGGAATGGGGAATGCAACAACGTTGGTTGCCCGTGCCGCCGGCGACTATTCCTAGTTCCGCGGCACCATATCAGGCGGTCTGGTTGCGACTTTTACGGTGAGCGTTTTACGCATTGGCTGGCCACGAAGGAAGCGGGCGATCTCCACAGGCACTTCCGCGCCGATCGGGGTGCCGGCAATTGCGCGGCTGAGCAACGTGGGATCGGAAAACGGGATGCCGTCCCAGCTAAGGATCACGTCGTGGACGCGTAAGCCCGCGTCGTCTGCAGGAGTGTCGGCGCGGACCTCGACCAGATACACGCCTTCGTCGCGACCCAAATCCAACAGTTGGGCGACTTCGTCGGGCACCTTCACCGGCTGCACACCGAGGTAGGCGCGCTCGACCCAGCCTTGCTCACGAATCTGCTCGTAACTCTTGCGAGCGATCGAGCTGGGGATCGAGAAACTAATCCCTCGGTACGAGGGCCCAATGATTGCCGTGTTGATGCCGACGACTTCGCCATCGGCATTGACCAACGGGCCGCCGCTGTTGCCCGGGTTCACCGCGGCGTCCGTCTGCAGAAACTCCTGATGGATTCGGCGCCGTCCACTGCTATCGGGAATTCCTCGTCTATCCTTTGCACTGACGATTCCGAAGGTGATCGACTTTTCAAATCCGAACGGACTGCCCAGCGCCCACACCATCTCGCCGACGTCGAGGGCATCGCTATCGCCCCACTCGGCGGCGGTGAGGTCGTCCATTTCGGTTTTCAGGACCGCGAGATCGACCAGCGGATCGGCCCCCACGACGGTCGCCGTGCCGCGGCGTTCGTCGCTGAGTAAGACTTCCACGGAGCGGACGCGCTTGACCACGTGGAAGTTGGTGATGATGTATCCCTCAGCGTCAACGATCACTCCCGAACCCTCACCCTGGAGGGTGCCGTGGGAGTGGAGATTCACAACGCTGGGGCCGACGTAGTTCGCCAATAGGCGGGAGGCATTGGAGATGCTGTTGAGCGAATACTCTCCCTTCAGTTCACCCGCCACGTCGTACATGGCACGCTCCTTGGCAGCGGTGATCGCATACTGAATGCGACCGACAATCGAAGGAGTAATCAGCACAGCCAGCAACAACCCAAACACCCACAACAAACGACGCAGGCGATTCAGATCCTGCTGTGTCGCCGGAGCATTAGGATCGCTTGCAGAATACTGCGGCGCATTCTCGGCTTCCGGCGTCGCGGCAGGTTCCGGCGGCGGAGTAGTGCTCGGCGGAACGGCCGAAGGTGCTGACGCTTCGTAAGGTGAGTCCGGTTCTTGATGCATACATTTGACCCCAAGTCGAAACCTAATGCTGTTTTCGCTGCTTATGATTATACTAGGCTTCCAGTTTTTCTGCAGTGAACCATGATTCACATTTTTTTGGGCCTTAGGACCTACTGGAATCGAGAAAAACTCTCACAGGGACTGCTTGACAGATGCCGCCCAAGTACTTTCCGCCAGCAACCGAGTCGACCCCAGATGGGCTGGTTGCGGTGGGAGGCGATCTCGCGCCACCCCGACTGCTGGACGCTTATCGGCACGGAATATTCCCCTGGCCCGTTTCCGACGAAGAGATGATGCTGTGGTGGTCACCTGATCCGAGGGCCATTTTGCCACTCGATGCCATGTATATTTCTCGCCGTCTGCGGCGGACACTTCGCTCCGGTAAGTTTCAGGTCACCTGCGATCAGGCCTTCGCCGAGGTGATCGCTGGCTGCGCACTTGGCCCAGGACGCGAAGGCGGTACATGGCTTACGGAGCAGATGATCGACGCGTACCTGCAGATGCATCGCCTGGGCCACGCCCATAGCGTGGAGGTGTGGCACGAGGGTCGAGTCGCCGGTGGCACGTACGGCATCGCGATTGGTGGACTATTCGCCGCCGAGAGCATGTTCTACCGCGTGCGCGACGCGTCGAAAGTGGCGCTCGCCCACCTGGTGCATCATTTGCGCACGCAAGGCTTTCAACTGCTTGACGTCCAACAATGGACTCCACACACGAGTCGTTTGGGAGTGATCGATATTCCGCGGGACGAGTACTTACAGCGCTTGCAAGTCGCCGTAGAGGCACCCGTCGAGTTTGGTGACCAACTCGTCGCGTGGCGAGACGTCGACAACGCCGACGACTAAGCGTCTACTGGCCAAAAATCGTTGCTGAATCACCACCGCGAATCGAGTAGACTCATCCTGGCTGCAAGCTATGCCCGCCAACCAACGCGCTGAGGTGAGAGAGGGTTTTGAAAGGTTGCAAACGGCCGACCTTTCAAAACTGCCGCCCTGAATCGTGGCGTCAATCTTCGTAACCTCAAGTAGGACAGCGGATTAGGAGTTCGCGGGCAGAAACAGGCGGCCGTGGTTTTGAAAACAGAAAGTGATTTCCTTTCAAAACTTGAATCCTTGCAAAACCACCAAAGCCCCTAAATGTCGAGTTCGTTTCAACGATGCGCATTACCTGGCCACCCCAATTCCTGTTCGCCGTCTGTCAATGCGGGGCGGAGCAGGCGTTGAAGCACGAAATTGCGGCGGGGCCGATTGACGCCTCGCTCGCGTTTTCGCGACCGGGTTTTGTCACGTTCAAACTGCAGGAAGAACTCGCCGAGCCGGAGCAATTTCAGCTACCGTCGACGTTCGCGCGCACGAGCGGATTTTCGTTGGGCAAAGTGTCTGGCGACACGGCCAACGACTTGGCCAAGCTGAGCTGGCAGCTTCCCGGTGTCGAGGCATTTTTGGCGGAGCAGCCAATCGTCGACTTGCACGTCTGGCAACGCGACACTGCCGTGCCTGGAGTACGCGGCTTCGAGCCAGGTCCGACGGAGTTGTCAGTCACGGTCGAACAAGTACTACGCGAGCACTCGCCCGTCGAACCACTACGCACGATGCCAACGGTCCCTCGCCCGCCGAGTCGCCGGAATCGCTGGGTGCTAGATGTCGTGTTGGTCGAGCCGGGCGAGTGGTGGGTCGGTTGCCACCATACGACGCGGCGACTCGACTGCTATCCGGGCGGCGTGTTGCCGTTGGAGTTGCCGGACCATGCCGTTAGTCGGGCGTATCTCAAAATGCAAGAAGCCTTGCAGTGGTCGGCGCTGCCCATCGCACGTGGCGAACTCTGCGTCGAGCTTGGCTGCGCGCCGGGGGGCGCGTCGCAATCACTCATGGAGCACGGTCTGCGCGTGTTGGGCGTCGATCCCGCGGAGGTTGACCCTCTGGTGCTGGCAGAGGAGCAGTTTACTCACATTCGCCGCCGCAGCACGGAGGTGCGGCGCAAGCAATTGCGAGGGGTGCAGTGGTTGGCAGCGGATATGAACGTCGCGCCCAACTACACGCTCGACGCGGTGGAAGAGATCGTCGGCAACGAATTGGCGAACGTGCGTGGAATGATCCTCACCCTAAAGCTGGCAGATTGGAAACTTGCGAGTGAGCTTCCGAAACTCGTCGACCGGGTGCGCGGCTGGGGCTATCGCGACGTCCGCACACGGCAGCTAGCATTCAATCGGCAGGAAGTGTGTTTGGTGGCATTGCGAAGTCGTGGCCAACGCCGCGTCAAACGGAGCGGCCGCCGCATCCTCCGCCGCGATAGCACGCATGGTAGCAAGCTGGCCGGTCCAAATTTTTCGAGTAGTCCTCCTCCCCAACCGGGGGACGAAGCCGAGTAACCAGCACCTAATCGAACTTGACGGCATGTGGCACCCTCAGTAATTACACACGTCCCGAATCCCCGCTCCCGTGATCCAAACCCGACACCATAGCGCACCCTGCGCAAGGCGACCCGTGTTCCGACGATGTAAAACGTTGGTCTTGCTGGCTTCCTATTGGTTGATTTTAACCACTGGGATGTTCGCCCAGCGCGTGCAGTTCCCATCGGCGGCGCCTGCGTTCAACCCCGCGAATCCGCCGAACGTCGTGCCGAGTTTTGACCCTTACGGAAATCCATTGTTGGGGACGCCACCAGCAGACATTCCGTACACGGTTGGCCCGCCGGTGTCGCAGTCGATCTCGCCGCCCACGTCGACGTTTGGTCAACCTGCTCAGCAGTTTGGACAACCTGTGGTTCCGCCCTTGGGACAACAGGCCGCACCGCAGAGTGTGGGCATCGTCGGGCCGAATGTGCCTCAGAGTGGTGGTTCGCTGTATCCAAATGGCTTACCGTTTCAGTGGGAGTCGGGCACCTATCAATATCAAAACTCCGATGGACAGTTTGCCCGCTTGCAACGACTCTTGCAGCAAATCAGCTTTGAACACACGTGGATCTATGGCGAAGGCGGCGCCGACGATTTGTCCATCAATCGTACGGAACTCGCAGCGACCTTCGGATTTCCGATTTTCTACAATCCCGACACGCCGCTGTTGATCACACCTGGCTTCGCGTTCAACTGGCTCAAGGGTCCATTCTCCCCGAGGAAGAACCACCGATGATGGGAGAGCCACCACCGCCGCAAAACCCAGATTTGCCGCCACGTGTGTACGACGCGTACATCGATGCGGCGTGGCATCCGCGCTTGACCGACTGGCTGCACGCCGATCTGGGGCTGCGCACCGGAGTTTGGACGGACTTCGAGGAAGTGACTGACGATTCAGTGCGGATCTTGGGTCGTGGACTCGGTGTACTGGCATTTTCGCCCCAGTTCGACGTGATCGCTGGCGTTTGGTACCTCGATCGCAACGAAGTGAAGCTACTTCCGGCGGGAGGCCTGCACTGGCGTCCCAGCAATTTGTGGGACTTTTACTTGGTCTTTCCAAATCCAAGAATTCGCCGGCGCTCGATTAACGTTGGTAGCAGCCAGTGGTGGATGTATGTCGCTGGTGAATACGGCGGTGGGCGATGGACCGTTGAGCGACAAGACGGCTCGGGGGACGATATCGACATCAACGACATTCGCTTTATCTTTGGCCTGGAATGGGAAACGCAAACTCAGGCTCACGGGCACGTAGAAATTGGATACCTTTTCAATCGTGAGATCATCTATGCTGATTCGACCACTCCCACCCTCGGCCTCGATGATTCGTTCATGATTCGCGCCGGGGTTGATTTTTAGGGATGCGGACTTCGGACAGCGGACGACGGACCACCAGGCAAACTGCCTTTCGATGTATCGGTTGCTTGCTAGTTGTCTGCGTTAGTGCGAAAGCACTGGCGCAACCCGCGTACCTGCAGCCCCAGCCAATGCCCGGGGAAACATTGGTACATGAGTTCGTGCCGTACCAGCCGGCGATCGAGTACCAATGCTCGCCGACCGCGCCGATATTGCTCGATCAGTGCCCTACGCATCCGATCGCTGATCCGTATGCGATGGAGGGCTCGACGGCGCACGTGATTGTCTCGCCACCGGCACGTTCCAGGTCGATGCCTGAGCGGCGCAAGAGCCTGTTTCAGAAGGCGTTTGCCTCGGGCACGTACATTCCGCAGTTTGAGTCAGATAGCCTTGGCTTCGGAGACCTGGAAGCCGGTGTCGTGCTGGGTATCCCGTTCTTTCGCGTCTCGGCACCGCTGCTGATTACGCCGCGGTTTGCGGTGCACTATCTCGATCGACCTGCCGGGTTGGACTTGCCGAGCGAAGTGTATGACGCGGAGGTATCGTTCCGCCATCTGCGAAAGTTCGGCGACGGGCCGTGGGCCATGAATGCTGCCGTAACTTTGGGCCACTACAGCGATTTCGAGGCCAGCGATGCCGACGCGTTTCGCGTGACGGGCCAGGCGTTCGCTGTGTATGAGTCGTCGCCGGCAACCAAATGGGTGATGGGCGTTGTCTATCTCAACCGCCGAGGCCTGTCGGTCATCCCTGCGGTTGGCTTCATTTACGAACCGTATCCCGACATCAAGTTCGATGCGATCATGCCGCGCCCACGAGTGTCGTGGCGTTTGCCAGACGGTTTCTTAGGCACGAGGGCCGAACGCTGGGCCTACGTCGGTGGCGAATTCGGCGGCGGCATCTGGTCGATCGACCGCTCGGCGACGGTGGGTCAAGACCTGCTGACGTATAACGACTTTCGCTTGCTCGTGGGCATCGAAAAGAAGGCACCGCTCGGGGCGATCAATCATCGGCTGGAATTCGGATACGTGTTCGGTCGTGAGCTGGAGTTCTCCAGCGCCACTCCCGACTTCCGATTGGATGATTCACTGTTCCTGCGCGCTGGGCTGAGCTACTAGCCACGGATGAAACACAGGTGGTAATGGATGAATCCTCTAGATTCGAGCTGGTTGCTTGGCGAGCAGCGCTATAGTCAAGCACTGACTCCACATTCAATTCGAGTTGTTGCGTAAGACTCAGCTTTTCCAGAACTCCCAGAATTTTTTCTTGCGTTTTCTGCTGTTCCCTTGCAAATCCGCTAGAGATTTTGGTTGGTCTCGAACACCGCCAGCCACTTCATTAATCACTGTTTCCAAGTAGATGTTAATCGAATCATTCGAATCCATCTTCAGCGCTGCAGTAATCGTTTTCTTCGCCTCAGCTACGCTTCCAGACAGGAGGTAGGCGAGTGCCAGATTTCCGAGTAGTTCCGCGCTGTCTGGCACCAGTGAAACCGCCTTCTCGGCTACATTGACGGCTTCCTCAAATCGACCCAATTCCAGACATACTCCGCACAGCTCTCGTGGGATCGCCTCGACCGTACTCTCAATTTCGAATGCCCTCAGAAAAGACTTGTAGGCAAGTTCGTTGTCGCCAAGTGCAAGATGGCCTTTTCCGAGAAACCAATGTGCGTTCCAGAAATCTGGCTCTTTTGCGAGCACTTCATCAAGCTGTGCAACGGCTGTCGAAACTTCTTGGTGTGCTTCTCCGCTCAGCTTTGGCTGGCCCGCGGATACGAAGTGCTGTGTGATGACGTCAGCTGCAACCTTGAATGTAGTCTCGATCGGAACGGACGTCCGTCCAATATATACTTCTTTTCCGGTTTCCTTATTCAGGTAGACTTCCACATTGTCTTCTAGTCGCAAGAACTCAATAGAGTCAGATTCCGCTGGATTGTGAAAAGCTAGTCCCGATCCTTTAGCAGGGTCCCACCCGTCTCTGGCAACAATAGATTTCGGTTCTGTACCTGTCTTCCAGGCAATGACTGACTTCTCCCATTCTGCGAGACTCAGCCATTCACAGTACGGCTCAACACTTCGATCAAACTCATTGACCAGTACGACATCAGAATCTGGTCCTTGCGATACATTCAGTTCCAGTTCCTGTAGCACCTGAAGAAACTCTTGCGCGTCTGCATGTGCCATGAAGGAGCAACACCACAGATCATCATCAGAGAGTGCTGTCGAATTCGGTGCCGAGACAGCGTTCTCATCTAGAAGTGCTCTGATCCGCTCTTTTTGAGCGACTACTGCGAAACCTTCTATAGGAACTGCCATTCGCCAGGACCTGTACGAACTGAGGTTATCACTTCGCCATTGCGCGTTGGATGGCAGCACCCATGTCGGCTGGGCTTTGGGCGACTTCGATGCCGGCGTCTTCCAGGGCAGCAATTTTCTCTTCGGCCGTGCCTTTGCCCCCCGAGATGATCGCCCCGGCGTGGCCCATTCGCTTGCCCGGAGGAGCCGTGCGGCCGGCGATAAACGCGGCGACCGGCTTGGTGACGTTCTCCTTGACGAAGGCGGCCGCCTCTTCCTCGGCGGTGCCGCCGATTTCGCCGATCATGATGATCGCTTCCGTGGCGTCGTCTTCCTGGTACATCTTCAGTAAGTCGATAAACGAGGTGCCGACGATTGGATCGCCGCCGAGCCCGACGCAGGTTGTTTGGCCGAGGCCGACATTCGACAATTGCCAGACGGCTTCGTAGGTGAGTGTGCCGCTGCGGCTCATCACGCCGACGGTCCCTTTCTTGTGGATATAGCCCGGCATGATGCCGATTTTGCATTCATCGGACGTAATAACGCCCGGGCAGTTGGGGCCAATCAGGGTTACGTCGTCGCGGCCTTTGATCTTGTCGTACACGCGGGCCATATCGAGGACCGGCACGCCTTCGGTGATCGCGACGATCGTCTTAATCCCCGCGTCGACCGCTTCCAAGATTGCGCCGGAGGTGAACGCGGGCGGCACAAAAATCATGCTCGCATCCACGCCCTGTTTCTCGACCGCTTCGGCAACCGTGTCGTACACCGGCACGCCAAGCACTTCCTGCCCACCTTTACCCGGCGTCACCCCGCATACCAGTTGCGTGCCGTACTCGATGCAGTTCTTACTGTGAAATTCGCCAGCGCGGCCGGTGATGCCTTGGCAGACGACTTTAGTATCTTTGTTGACTAAAATACTCATGGAAAAAGCTCTCAGCTATCAGCGGTCAGCACTCAGCTTTTTGATTAGTGATGCCAACATGCGCTTTATTTCGTGGATGTGATTGGTTAGGAGTGCCGCAGTCTCGTTACTTAGGAAGCCTAGGTCTTTGGCAAGTCACAATTGATACTCTGTTTCCGACACTGATCCCGTCGCAATTTGCAAGAATCGTGCAAATTCTCCGTCCGATTCCCGACCGCAACTGGCTCGTCAAGCCAAATCGCTCCTCGACGGGGAATCCTCTCGTGTATTGATAAACTTCCAAGGTGGCTTGATGTGCTTTCTTCCAGACGACTAAGTCGTTAAAGTCTTTCACCCTTCGATGTTCCAGTGCAAAGCTGACCGCTGAATGCTGACAGCTAACAGCTCTTATGCGATCGCCGCCACGACTTTGTTTGCCGCATCCGTCAAGTCGCTCGCCGAGATGATATCCACGTCACTTTCGGCCAGGAGCTTTCGGCCCTCTTCCACTTCGGTACCCTCGAGACGAACCACTAGTGGCACATTGAAGCCGACTTGCTTGTACGCTTCGAGGATCGCGTTCGCGATCGTCGTGCACTGCATGATGCCGCCGAAGATGTTCACCAGGACCGCCTTGACTGCCTCGTCGCCGAGGATGATGCGGAAGGCCTCGGTCACGCTCTCGACATTCGCACTTCCGCCAACGTCGAGGAAGTTCGCAGGCTCGCCGCCGTGTAGCTTGATCAGGTCCATTGTACTCATTGCCAGACCGGCACCGTTGACCAGGCAACCGATGTTGCCGTCAAGCGCCACGTAGCTCAGGCCCGCCTGACCAGCGCGGACTTCGGCGGGATCCTCTTCGCTGAGGTCCCGTAGCTCTTCAAGTTCCTTGTGACGGAAGAGGGCGTTGTCGTCAAAGTTGATTTTCGCGTCCAGCGCGATGATCTCGCCAGAGCCGGTGACCACCAGCGGGTTGATCTCCGCGATCGAGCAATCCAAGTCGACGAAGAGCTTGCACAGTGCCGTCATGAACTCTTCCGCAGACTTCACGCTGTCGCCGGTGATGCCGAGCTTCTCACAGAGCGATTCGACTTGCGATTTCTGCAGCCCGGTATCGGGGTGGAAGTGCTCCTTGAATATCAGTTCCGGAGTCTCGGCGGCCACCTCTTCGATGTTCACGCCGCCCTCGCTGGAGACCATCAGCACCGGCAGGCCTTCCGCTCGATCGACGACGATGCCCAGGTACAATTCGCGAGCGATGTCACAACCTGCTTCGACCAGTACTTGCTGAACTGCTTTGCCTTCGGGGCCAGTTTGGATCGTGACGAGTTCATTTCCAAGAAGATTCTCGGCCACGCTCGCCGCCTCTTCCGCGGACTTTACCAGCTGCACGCCCTTTTGCTCGGGATTCATCTTGATCGTGCCTTTGCCTCGTCCACCGGCGTGAATCTGTGCCTTCACCACGGCGATCGAGCCGCCGAGTTCCTTATACGCGGCAGCAGCCTCGTCGGGCGATCGAGCCACGATGCTCTCAGGAACAGCGATATTCGCGTCGCGAAGCAGCTGCTTCGCCTGGTATTCATGAATTTTCATATCAACTCGTCTACAGGCGGCCGGAAAAGATCGACTATCACTATCGTGGAGTATAGCGCTGCGTGGTCAAAGGGGTCAACGGGCGCAACCTGCCGAGTTGCCGCGAAGCTCAACCAGCTGCGACTGAGGCGCTTCGCAGCCGTATTCTGACCAGATTGCTTGCAATCGGCCGCGTTGTGACCCGATAATTGGTGCTTAGGGCGAAACGCCAGTCCGATATCGCACCGCATCGCGTGCGCGACCTACTTAACAGATGATGATATGGTGACCGGATGAACAGTCGACCGAGTCTACGTCTATTGTTGCTCGCGCTGTTGGCAATGGGAGTCACAGCCACTTTCGCCAACGCAGCATCCACAACCTTGGTGCTCGGAACCAAGCTTCGAATTGGCTACGACAAGATATTCCAGGAACAACTCGCTGGATTGTTGCCGCGCGAGCTAGCCCGGCAGGCGTTGCTGATCGCCGCCCGCGACGAACTTGGCCTCAAGACCCGAGATCAGAGTCTACGCGAGTCCGAGACCGTCGATGGCGAGTCCATTGCACTGCTGGTAACTGTCGATGCGGGAATCAAGGGCGATTGTCGGATCGATATCTATCGTGGTTCCTTCGCAAAATCCCAGCAGCCAGACCTCGGAGAGCCTGTCTGGACCCGTACTCTGAAGTACGAACCGGGCGCGATTAAGTCCTATCCGATGCTCGTCCCTCAGTTCGAAAAGCTAGCGCGGACCGAATTCGTCGATCTGCTGATAGAACTTGGTGCTAAGCGCATTGAGACTCGCGAGCATGCAGAAATCAACGCCGAGCAGCTCGACGCGATTGATCGGGGCCTGGCAAACGTAGACCGGGTGTCCCAGTATCTGGCGGTCAGACGGTTGCACGGGTTGCTGAGCGAAACCGGCGAGTCGCCCGAATTGTTGGGCCGACTGGCCAACGGCTACGCCAACCTTGGATTGCTCACCGAATGCGGGTGGAATGCCACTTCGTTGGTGATGAAGGCGCGCGCGATGCTATATGCCGAGCGCCTGATGGTCAATCACAACGACTATCTGATGGGCAGATGGCACTGGGCTTACACGCAAGCGCTGACAGGAATCCACTACGCTGCATTGGAAAGGCTGGAGGAGCCACTGCCCGAGGGAGTAGACGTGGCAGACTTGCCGTCATTGCCGGCGTGGGCCGAGATCATTGATCCGTACTGTCGCTACGACGTGCAGGAACTCGGTAATCTCGCGGACGGAGGAAACCCCTGGGCCAGCTATCTCAGGATGTGGTGCTATTACCTGGCGGACGAACAACGCAAGATCGACGAAGATGCCGCATCAACGGTCAACAGCTGCCCGATGGCTTTCAATTTATACTACCTCCTCGCACACGAGGGGAGCCTGGGAATCATGCATCGGGTGACCCGCGCAAGCATCAACTCAATGTACTACACCTCAGCTGCACTCATGGCAAAAAACGACGAGCTACCAGCTGCGGTACAGACGGCAGCTGCGACACCGGCCACCGAGAAGTCACCGCTGGTGGGGTGGGGCGAAGCAATAAGCGCGTTGCGGGCGGAAACAGACGACGCAGAGCCAAGCTGGCAAGTCTTGGCTACTTTGCTCGAAGACGCGGCCGCGACCGTAGCGACCTCCAATCTTCGCGTGGCCCGCGGCGGCTCGACCGAACAGTCAATGGTTCCCTACGTCGATCTTTTTCTGCCGGCACTCAAGGAGCATCCCCAAAGAAGCTACTTCGAGTCACGGAAATTCTCAAAGAAGAACGAGCCAGACAAGATCACTGAGGTGTGTCAGGATCTCCGCTTCACCGATCCCACGCTGTGGGCACGAAACGAAACCTCTTACGTCTGGAATACGCGGAATTCTTTTGGAGAGCCGATCGGCTTTGACGGCTACTATGGAGCGGCGCGCGACTTTACGGCAATGGGAATCTTCGTCAACACTCAGCGTTCCAAACTGAATGAGGATTTTCGTCTGATGCTCTATCGAGAGTTAAAGGAGGTCTCTCCTCATTCGCCGATGGCGTTGGTCACTGAGATCAAAGGCAAGTTGACCAAGGCTAGCGAGGTACCGCCCGAAACACTCGCTGATTGGGAGCAGCGTGCTGGATTCAGCTCAGCTGCCTGGCACCAACTGGGTGCCTTTTATTTGCGGCTCCGCGATTATGACAACTCCTGCCGTTGTTACGAAACCGCGTACAATTTGAGCCCCACATACCAAACCGTGCGCGATTGGGCTTGGGCGTTCGAATACGCAAAGCAGCTCGACAAGGTTGTGCCTACTCTCAAGCTGTACTTGGAGGAGGAAGACCACGGGCTTGGCCACAGCAATACGCATTACGAGATCGCCCGTTTCTATTTGCGACACAATCAGCCAGAAGAAGCTCACGAGCACGCCATCGAGGCAGCACAGAGTTGGTCGGCAAGGGGGCTTGGGATCGCTGCGAAAGCGTGTGAGCGACTGAAACGCTTGGACGACGCTGAGAAATGGTACCAAGCGCTCAGCAATTCCTACCCGAGTTCAAGTGGCAAACGCTGGTATCTATGGAGGCGACGGTCCGGGTCTGAAGAACCCATCGATGAGCCGCGCAAACTTGCGCAACAAGACCTTGGTTACCAAGATCTGCAAGACGGCACTGCGAGCGGCTGGTGGCCATTAGCTTACTACCTGTTCGAAGATGATTTGGAACGGGCCGCCCAGCTCGTCGAGCGACGTGTCACGAAAGACCCCGGGGTGTATCCAGACTTGTTCCAATTGTCGATCGCTTTGCAAAGAAACGATGAGGAGTTGGTGGAGCAGGTGAAAAAGCGTCTGCAGGCAACGGCGAACCCAGAGGGCGAGGAAGGCGAGACATGGACGGCTCGCTATATGAGAGCGGTGCTTCAGCTGCTTGACCGCGAGCTAGCGCAGGAGCTCACGGTCGAATCGATCGACGAGTTGCTCCGGGACGATGAGGCAGCTATTCGTTGGTGCAGTGCCGCCTACTTCATAAGCAAGTTCGCGGAATCTCAAGACTATCCGAAGTGGACGGCATACTACCGAGATTGGGCTGTTTCTTTCCATGACCACGACCTCATCACTTGGCATCTGGCAGCAAGTGAGTCCGATTATCTTGCAGAAACTGCAGAGGACAGCGAGGATGAAGAGTCGAGCGAGCAAGAATCCACCGAGGACGGCGACACGGAAGCTGCGAAGGACGGCGAGGTGACGCAGTCAGACACTGACGACGCGGCCGAACCAGTTGATGCCGAACGATCCGTTTCCGACTGAGCGCGGCACTGTTGCGTTATTCCTGCGTCCAGATGCCCAATTCGACCAACGTTCCATTTGCAGCTGCCGCCCAGCCGCGGTTGGCGGCGGGGCTGGCGGGGCTGGGGTGAAGGATACGTGTAATCTTCGTGGCCGCGTTGTTCACAACGCGTTGCAGGCATTTCTCAGCGTACACGCCAATGCCGACGGCCCACTCGGGTTGTGTCGCGGCGAGCAACGCCTCAAGATGGGCATCGCAGGCGCGGTCGAGGGGCTCACGTTCGGCGGTTGGCAGTTTGTCGGGTGTGCGGTTCTTGCCGCCCTCTTCCATGAACACCAACGGACAGTAGTTTGCGACCAGGTGCTCCGCAAAGAACTCATCCGGCGACGCAAATCGTTGGCGGAACAGACCCCACAGCCGTTCGCCCGAGACCTCGCTGCGCTGGCAATCGAGTCCTTCGATGGGCCTCTTGGGGTGCTCATCTTCTGGACGGCCTATCTGGGCATCGATCGTGAGCCAGTCTCGTACAGCCTCGATCTGTCCGAACGGCACCCCCGTCTGCGCCATCCCCCAGGGGCCCGGGTTCATGCCGAGAAAGAGGACGCGGCACCCACTTGGACTGATGCGGCGTAGGTACTGCTCGTGGGCTGGCCACGCATACTCAAGTGGGTTGTATACGTGCGAGACCGGTGGGGCGAAAGTAAGCTTGCTGACGGCCCGAGATAGTCGTCGGGCAGCTGTGATGGATTCTTCGATGGCGGACATGGGCAGCAGTTTGGGATCCCATCATCATTTGTGCAAGGTACCGCAATGCGGGATTAGAACTATCGCAGCTTGTGGCAGGCGTTTTCCGGGCTTGCCCAAACCTAGTGGTGGTAGTAGGTTATTGACTTGCGGCGGCATTCGTGAAAAAATTCACAAGCTCACCAAACCACTGCCTCGATCTGCGAACAAAGGGACTTTCGAGCGGATTGTGCGTCTTCGCCCACTGAGCATTTCCCAATACAGAATTACCCCCGCCGTTTCTATGACTAGTGTCATTCGGATTGACCGAGGCTTGGATTTGCCGATTGCGGGTGCGCCGGAGCAGGCCATTTCCGAGGCACCACCAGTGCGTCACGTCGCGCTGTTGGGAGACGACTACATTGGCATGAAGCCAACAATGCACGTCGCCGAAGGCGACCGCGTCAAAAAGGGGCAAATGGTCTTCGTTGACAAGAAGACACCCGGAGTCCAGTACACGGCACCCGCGTCGGGCGTGGTAAAGGCCGTGAACCGTGGAGCCAAACGCAAGTTTGAGTCTCTCGTGATTGAGCTAGATGGGGACGATCAGGTCACTTTTCAAACTTATCCTGATCACAACCTGGCAAAGCTCGATCGCCGCGAGGTTTGCGAGCAGCTGATCGCTTCTGGACTTTGGACTGCGTTGCGAACGCGTCCCTACAGCAAAGTGCCGGCGCTGGACATGGTTCCCGATGCACTCTTTGTGACGGCGATCGACACCAATCCGCTGTCGGCCGATCCCGAGGTGGTACTCGAGCAGCACCAGGGTGACTTCATCGCTGGGTTGGAAGTCTTGAGTACCCTCACCGACGGGCACGTGCAAGTCTGCCGTAAGGCGGGCTCGACGATTCCTGGTGAAGGAAAAACTCCCGCCGTATTCCACGCGTTCGATGGACCCCATCCGGCCGGACTGGTCGGCACTCACATTCACTTCTTGCGTCCCGTAAGTCGCAACAAGGCGGTGTGGTACATCGGCTACCAGGATGTCGTGGCCGTTGGTCACCTGTTTTTGACTGGCGAGATCTGGACCGATCGTGTTGTTTCACTTGCCGGACCGGTTGTCTCGGGGCCGCGTCTCCTTCGCACACGCCTGGGCGCTTCGCTCGGTGAACTGACAGCTAACCAGTTTTCTGTCAGCAACGATCAGCCAGTCCGGGTTGTTTCCGGTTCGGTGCTCTCAGGTCGAAAGAGCGTGGCGCCCGTCGACTACTTGGGTCGGTACCACAACCAGGTTTCCATTTTGGCGGAGGGGGGCCACCGCGATTTTCTTGGTTGGGCGATGCCAGGGGCCGACAAGTTTTCGATTCGCCGAGTGTTCTCGTCGGCTTGGATCAACAATTCCGACGGCCCGCAGCACTTCGACTTCAACACCAGCACCGAAGGCAGTCCACGGGCGATCATCCCAATCGGAATGTATGAACAGGTGATGCCGCTGGACATTGTCGCCACGCCGCTGCTCAAATCGCTGGTCACTGACGATATCGAGTACGCCGAGCAGCTCGGTGCCCTGGAACTCGATGAAGAAGATCTGGCGTTGTGCACCTACGTTTGTCCCGGCAAGCACGATTATGGGCCGATGTTACGAAGGAACCTCACGACCATCGAAGCTGAGGGATAGTGTGGTGCGATGACGAACGGCGAAGTACCCAATCACGCAGTAGTGCTTCATCAATCACTCGCCATTCACAAAGATGATTGAAACTAAGCCAGTTGTAACACGCTAAGAAAGCGCCAAGTGCTACGGAAACTACTAGACAAACTGCATCCATCGTTTGACAAGGGCGGCAAGCTGGAACGGCTTTATCCCTTGTACGAGGCGCTCGATACGTTTCTGTATTCCCCCGGTGACACGACGTTGAGCCCCTCGCATGTCCGCGATGGAATGAACCTCAAGCGGATGATGTCGTTGGTGGTCGTCGCCTTGGGGCCGTGTATTTTCATGGCCTTGTACAACACCGGCTATCAAGCGAATTACGCCGTGGCCAACGGATTGGGCACGCAGTTGGACAGCTGGCGTGAGCAGGTCATCGAGGGACTGGGGTTGGGCCACGACCCGAGTAGCTTCGTCGACAACCTCGTGCTGGGTGCGCTTTACTTCCTGCCAGTCTACATCGTCACGATGACGGTCGGAGGGCTGTGGGAGGTTCTGTTCGCCACTGTTCGCGGTCATGAAGTGAATGAGGGTTTTCTAGTCACCGGCATGCTGTTTCCGCTCACCCTGCCGCCGACGATTCCGTTGTGGCAGGTGGCGATTGGCATCTCGTTTGGTGTGGTGATTGGCAAGGAAATCTTTGGCGGCACCGGCAAGAACTTTTTGAATCCTGCACTTACTGCCAGGGCGTTTCTCTACTTCGCTTACGCTTCGGAAATCTCCAGCGAAACTAACCGCTGGGGCGAGGGCGTTTGGGCAGCCGCCGACGGCATCACCGGCGCCACGCCTTTGGGAGCGATGGCTGCTGCCAGTAATCCGACAGCTGCATCTGTGCCGACAGTCACCAACCCGAGCCTAAGTTGGATGGACTGTTTTATTGGTTTCACCCAGGGATCCATGGGCGAGACGTCAACGCTGGCATGCCTGATCGGTGCGGCGATGCTCATTGCGTTGGGTGTCGGCTCCTGGCGGATTATGGCCGGCTGCGTGATTGGCGCGCTGGGCATGGGAACGTTGCTCTGGGCTGCCAGCGCTGGCAGCGACAATGCCATGATGTACCTCGCCCCGCACTGGCACTTGGTGATCGGCGGTTTCGCATTTGGAACCGTCTTCATGGCGACCGATCCGGTTTCAGCGGCAATGACCGACACGGGACGTTGGATTTACGGCATTCTAATCGGCGTGATGACGATCCTCGTCAGGACGATCAATCCGGCATTCCCCGAAGGGATTATGCTGGCGATTCTGTTCGGTAACGTGATGGCACCACTGATTGATTTTTTCGTGATCCAAGCAAATATCAAGCGAAGGTTGGCCCGTTATGAAGCGTGATACGATCGGCGGAACCTTGCTCGTCGCGCTTGTGCTGTGCGTCGCCTGCTCGGTGCTAGTATCAGCCGCCGCCGTCGGCCTGCGCTCGCGCCAGGATGCCAATAAGAAACTGGATCAGCAGCGGAATGTCTTGCTCGCGGCCGGGATCGACGTGAATCAAATGTCGACCGCCGAGATTCTCGCAATGTTCGGCGATGAATCGAAAGTTCAACGAATGCTGGTTGATTTGAGTACGGGAGACGAAGTTGACTCTGAGTCCACCGGTATCGATCCCGCAAACTACGATGCCAAGAAAGCCGCCAAGACTCCTGACCTGAGTGCCCCCGTCGATGCCGCAGGCGGACCCACGCCCGGTGTGTCGCGAAGAGAGAAATATGCAGTTGTCTACAAGATTATGGATAGTGAGAAAGGCGATCAGTTTGTGTTGCCGGTCTACGGCAAGGGACTGTGGTCGACATTGTATGGGTTCCTAGCGCTGCGCGAGGACATCCGCACCGTCGGTGGAATCACGTTTTACGAGCATAAAGAGACGCCTGGTTTGGGCGGCGAGGTCGACAATCCGAATTGGAAGGCCAAATGGCCCGGTAAACAGGTTTTTGATGATGATTGGAACGTCGAGTTTGAAGTAATCAAGGGCGAAGTCGATGCGAATGCCGCCGGCGCGGAACACGAGGTCGACGGGCTCTCCGGCGCGACGATCACATCGCGCGGCGTATCAAACTTGGTGCAATATTGGATCGGACCAGACGGCTTCGGCAAGTTTTTGGAGAAGCAACGGGAGAATTAGTATTCGTCGAAGAGGATGAATCTGAACGCCCGAGGACGTTGTTGCGGCTTCAAGAGCTGCCGAAGAGCAATCGCGGATCATGTGTAGGTGGTAGCACCATTTCCGTATGGCACATCATCAGATGCAGTAAATAGTTCATGAACTCGAACCGAGTGAAGTGATGGCTGAACCTAAACCAAAAGATGTCCTGCTTAATCCGCTGGCGAACGATAACCCAATCGCACTGCAGGTATTGGGCATCTGCTCCGCGCTGGCCGTAACGACGAAGCTCGAAACATCGTTTGTGATGGCGCTGTCGGTGATTTTTGTACTGGGTCTTTCCAACGCCGCGGTCAGCGCAATTCGGATGTACATCCCCAGCAGCATTCGCATCATCGTGCAGATGACGATCATCTCATCGCTAGTGATCGTCGTCGATCAGTTCCTGCAGGCATTCGCCTACGAGGCGAGTAAAACGATGAGTGTGTTCGTTGGCCTGATCATCACCAACTGCATCGTGATGGGCCGCGCCGAGGCGTTCGCGATGAAGAACCCGCCACTGATCAGTGCGATTGACGGTATCGGCAATGCATTGGGTTACAGCTTGATTCTGATTGTTGTCGGCTTTTTCCGGGAACTGTTTGGTTCTGGTAAGCTCTTTGGCATCACGGTCCTGGAGCCGTTGCAAAAGGTCGTTAACGAAGCGGGGGAGGCAGTCTGGCAAGGCTGGTACGTTCCCAATGGGCTGATGCTCCTGCCGCCAAGTGCTTTCTTCTTGATTGGCTTCATCATCTGGGGCCTACGCACGTGGAAACCTGATCAAAGCAACAGAGACCCCGTACTGTAAGCATCATGGATCACTACCTAAACATCTTCCTGAATGCGGTATTTATCGAGAATCTCGCGCTTGCCTTTTTTCTCGGCATGTGCACGTTCTTGGCTATTTCCAAGAGTGTGAAGTCGGCGATTGGGCTCGGGGGGGCGGTGATTGTCATTATGGGCATTACCATCCCATTGAATAACTTTCTGCTGAACTATTTGCTCAAAGAAGGTGCGCTGGCACGTTGGTTTGGCAGCGACTTCTCTTCCGTTAATCTCGAATTCCTTTCGTTGATTACGTTCATCGGGACGATTGCAGCAATGGTGCAGATTCTGGAGATGTCGCTCGACCGTTTCTTCCCGCCGCTGTACAACACGCTGGGAATCTTCTTGCCGTTGATCACAGTGAACTGCGCGATTTTGGGCGGTTCATTATTCATGCAGGAACGCGACTACGATTTCGCCGAGAGTGTTGTATATGGCTTGGGTTCCGGTTTCGGTTGGGCCTTGGCGATAGCTGGGCTGGCGGGTATTCGCGAAAAAATGAAATACAGCGATGTGCCTGACGGCCTCAAAGGTTTAGGGATCACTTTCATGACGGTTGGTCTTATGGCGTTGGCATTCATGTGCTTCGGCGGCATCGACTTGTCTGAAGAGTCTGCGGCGGCATCGCCTGTTGCTTCGGAAACTTTGGAGTCATTGACTGTTGAGAGTCAGGATGCGGAGCCAAGCGTCCCCGAAGAGTCCACCACCGAGTAACGAATTATGAGCGGAATGACGATTTTCTTGGGCGTCGCGATGTTTACGCTGGTCGTACTCGCGCTGGTGCTGGTGATTTTAGGTGCCAAGTCGATATTGGTCGCCAGCGGCAACGTCAAGATCGAAGTCAACGGGCAGAAGACCTTGGATGTCCCCGCTGGTGGCAAACTACTGGGGGCTCTGTCCGATGCCGGGATATTTGTCTCCTCCGCTTGCGGTGGTGGCGGCACTTGCGCGCAGTGCGAAGTGAAGGTCTTCTCTGGCGGCGGTGACATTCTGCCCACGGAAAAGTCGCACATCACCAACAAAGAAGCTCGCGACGGCTGCCGCCTCTCCTGCCAGGTGGCTGTGAAGCAAGACATGAAAATCGAAGTGCCGCCAGAGGCCTTCGAGACGAAGAAGTGGCGTTGCAAAGTCCGCTCGAACCATAACGTTGCGACCTTCATCAAGGAGTTCGTGCTTGAGTTGCCAGAAGGTGAACAAGTCGACTTCAAGGCAGGCGGATACATCCAGATCGAGTGCCCACCCCACGTCGTCGAGTACAAAGACTTCGACATCGAGGAAGAGTACCACGGCGATTGGGACAAATTCAACGTTTGGCGATACATCTCGAAGGTCGACGAGCCGGTGATTCGTGCTTACTCGATGGCGAACTATCCGGGCGAGAAGGGCATTATCATGCTCAACGTCCGAATTGCCAGTCCACCGCCACGGATGCCCGATGACACGCCCCCCGGCAAGATGTCGTCTTACATATTTGGTTTGAAGCCCGGCGATGAGGTAACGATTTCTGGCCCTTACGGAGAGTTCTTCATCAAGGACACAGCTGCCGAGATGGTTTACATCGGCGGTGGTGCCGGCATGGCTCCGTTGCGCAGCCACATCTTCGAGTTGTTTAAGAACCTGAAGACTGGCCGCAAGGTTTCGTACTGGTACGGCGGACGCAGTCTGCGGGAACTGTTCTACATCGATCACTTCCGCGAGATTGAGAAAGAGTTTCCGAACTTCAAGTTTCATATCGCGCTTTCCGACCCGCAGCCGGAAGACAATTGGGATGGGCTGACCGGATTTATCCATCAAGTGTTGCTGGATAACTATCTGAAAGAACATCCGGCTCCCGAGGACGTTGAGTACTACATCTGCGGTCCGCCGATGATGAATGCCGCCGTCTTCAAAATGCTGGACGATCTGGGCGTCGAAAAAGAGAACATCGCTTACGATGACTTCGGCGGGTAACCCGTGAATCGCGCCAAGCTCAAATCGCGGTTGCGGGCGAGTTCTGCTCTGGCGGTGTTGTTGCTGCTGGCCGTTGGCGGCTGTGCGGTTTCTGTGTCGGGCGGTAGCAGCTCGCTATCGCATTCTGGCCAGACGATGGGCACAACCTACAGCGTCAAGTGCTGGAGCGCTGACCCAGTCGCTGCAGACGTGTCGGTCGTTACCAGCATCATTGAGCAACTGGAGCAGATTAACCAGCAGATGTCCACGTACGTGCCGGATTCGGAACTTTCGCAGTTTAACGAGTCTCCGGCGAACGAGTGGTTTGCCGTTTCGCCGGAAACAGCGTACGTCGTCGAGCGGGCAGTGCACTACTACGAAGAGACCGATGGAGCCTCAGACGTCACGGTCGGACCTTTGGTGCGGTTATGGGATTTCGGTCCAGGCCGTCACGGCATTGGTGCAAACCTTGAAGCTCCGACTGATCAAGAACTAGCCACAGCGAAGCAACGCACCGGCTGCGCCCAACTTGAAGTGCGAGTAGATCCGCCTGCGTTGCGCAAGAAGGTCGATGGCTTGGAGGTCGATCTGTCGTCGATTGCGAAGGGCTACGCGGTGGATGCGATCACTGATTTGCTCACCGCTAGCGGTTACGAGAATTACATGGTCGAGATCGGCGGTGAAGTCCGCGCTGCCGGCACACGACAAGATGGAAAACCCTGGCGGATTGGCGTCGAGAAGCCCGATCTCGCGAACCGGCAGATTCACACGATCGTCGAACTTGCGGACCAAGCGCTGGCGACCTCCGGCGATTACCGTAACTTTCGGGAATTTGCTGGCGAGCGCGTGAGTCACATCATCGACCCGACAACCGGCCGACCGTTGCCGTATCGCGGCTGGTCAGTGACATTGCTGACGCCTACCTGCCTGGAGGCCGACGCGCTGGCGACGGCCCTGTTGGTCATGGGTGAAGATCGCGGGTATGATTGGTGTGAGCAACACGAAATCGCCGCATTATTTCTGCTCGCCCAGGACGGCGTGATCGTCGAGCGTGCGACCTCGAAGTTTCCAAAACGAATACCCATTCAACAATAGCTGTCGGACGTATCGTGACCTGGCAAATCTTCATCGCCACCGCAGTAATCTTCGCCGTCGCCCTAGGTGGCATGGCGATCGGCGTCATCGTGAGCAACCGTCGACTCAAAGGGACTTGCGGCGGGCTTGCGAACATGAGAGACGCCAAGGGCAACACCGTTTGCGATGCCTGCACAAATCCCTCGCCTGAGTGCAGCGGAGAGCCTACGGACTCAATGGCTCAGGCTGCGGACTGAGCGGCGAAACGCCCCGATAGAGTTGGACACCTTCCCAAGTGTCCATCAGCTCAACCTGAGAGTCGTTCAGCAGCGCCTGCTCGAAGATCCCCTCTGGATCGCCGTGAAACTCCCGGCTGTAGAAAAGCCAGTAAGGGCCTTGTCGCTGATTGATCAGCGCCAGCGCATCGGCGAGAGTCTCGGGCTCCGCGGTGATTTGCGCGACGGGATATACTTGATACCGATCGGGCAAGTAGTAACGTGCTGACTCTTGCATGTAGAACGCGACGGTATACACCGGGCTTGGTTCCGACTCGCTGGCGGCGATGTATTCAGCTGCCGACCGCGAGTCTTCGTTGCGATACCTGCCAACCAACTGACGGTTGGCAAGAGACACCGAGCTGATAGTGAGCAGGACTAACGCCAGCCCCACTGAGAACAATCGACTGTTCGCCTTGCCGATAGCGACGGAAATCATGATCACCAGCGGAACTAGTGAAGGGAGCACGTAGCGGACGTTGTAGTTTGAGAGTTGAAAGCCCGCCGCCAATCCGCTTGCGCACACGATGGGTAAGATCAATAGCGTGAGTAGTTCCAGACGATACGGATACTCCCGGCGAAGCAGGCTAACGAAGATGCCTGCCGCCAAGCTGCCTACCAGTGGGAGCCAGGGAAGAATCTCGCGCAGCGCTGCCGAACCTCCCATCACGTGCAACTCGCGAGACGAAGGGCCGACCGCGAAACCTGCCAAGAATGTCCAGCCGGTGTAGCCCAGGGCCAACGGTTTGAAGTCGCCTTGCAGCATCCCCTGTTGGCAGGCGATGTCGCTGCCTACCAAGTAGAAGATTGGGAGTTGAAGAACGCTCAATCCCAAAAAGGCGAGCAATCCTGGCCTCCAATTTCCTGACGTGATTGCTTGCCGCGCCCAAATCAAGGCGAAGGCGAGTAGTACGAAGCAGAAGTAGTAATGGACGTATCCGCCAATACTTGCCGCGCAGGCAAACGCCGTCCAAGCACTGGCCGAGCCGATCTGCAGCGCTCGCCAAAACAGCCACGCAGCCAGTGCCGTGACGAGAAAATAGAGTGCGTAGGAGCGGCATTCCTGCGTATAGAAGGCGTGCATTGGCGAAATTGCGAGGACAAATGCCGCAATCGTGCCGCATCGCGAGCCCGCAATTCGCCTGGCCAGCAAACCCACGATCGGCACAGCCAAAACGCCGTAGCTGAGGCAGAGCCATCGACCTGCCATGTCCCAGTCTGTCAGCAGCAGAACGAACTTGAGGATCAGATGATGTAGCGGCGGAAAGCCATCAGCCAGATACGTAATTTCCGACCAGCTACTACGAGCGATCTGCAAGTCGATGATTTCGTCGTTGGAGAAGACCTGGCTCATCAGCCCCCAACTGCGCACAACAATTGCTAATGCCACTGAACCAAGCATCGCGGGCATGAAGCTTGTTGAGTTTTGCTGTTCGTCATGCATGGCGTTTTCCTACGCAGATGGGCTTCTATCTTCGATGCTATTTCGCCTGAGTGAGTGGCTCAATAGTTGCGGCTGGCAACGCCGTCTAGGAGTGCATCTACGTAGCGATTACGACGTCTAGACCGGTTTTTTCGGCAGGCGGAAGGCGGGTTCGGCGCCATCTTCAGACCAAGTGCGTCCGGTGACCATCAGCACACCCGCCACTCCGACTGCCAAGCAGATGCAGACCATACTGTAGCAGCCGCCGACGAGAACGCCGATATCACGAAACCTGTCCAGCTGGGCCGGGGTGGATGCGAACTCGCCGTAGAAATAGGCGAGCGCGCCCTCGCGTGCGCCCAATCCACCGGGAAGCGAGAGAAAAGCGGTCGGGACTTCGGCGGACGGAACCAGCCAAAGCTGGTCCACCCACCCGAACGGCATCTCCGCCGCAGTAAATGCCATCAGGCAGCAGTAGCTTGCGGAGCAAAGGCAGCAGTGCGCGACGATGCCGAGCAGCAACGCGAGCCACACCGTGAGGCGCGCACGTCGCAACATCGCGATAGCTTGACGCACCGTTTGTAGCAGTTTCTGGAGGGGAGTTGCATGATCTTGCTTAGTCGAGTCCGTGATGCTGGGTGCGATGCCAGTGCAAGTCACTACGGCTAAGCTGATCAATCCGCACGCGCTGATTCCGGCCATCAGCAAAACGGCCGTCTGTAGCAGTGGCGAAGGAATCGTAGTCCAACGCAGCAGGCCGGCAATCGATCCGAGGATGACGAACGCCAGCATTCCGAGTCCGCGATCCAACGGCACGGTTGCCAACGCCCGCTTGCGGCGCGTCGGAGTTTCGGCGGCGATCAGTCCCGCCTTCGCCACGTCACCGCCAATAGTCCCTGGCAGCACGAAATTGCAAACGTATCCCACACCGACCATTCGCGCGACGCGCGACTTCGGTGGCCTTATATCTTGCCCTGCCAAGAGCATATTCCAACGATAACCGGTAAGCGCTAGCGACAGGAACCGACAGGCGACCGCCGCTGCAATCCATCGCCAAGCGACGCCTTGCCGAACGAGTTCCCGCAGTCCGTCCAGGTTCGGTACGATCAGCCAGCAGAGGACGCCGATCGCCATTGGCCAGCGAAGGTGGCGCCAGAGGTTTTTGACCCACGGTCGGTTCATGACGTCTCCTTCACTTTGCTCGACGTCTCTTGTATATGCCAAGCCGGGACAGCCGCGAACCTTCGCTCGATCTGCTCTTGTTCTTGCTTCGAGAGTCTGAGGTTCGCTGAAACCGCGAAGGGCACTAATTCCTGCGCCATCAACTCGTTGTCGAGTTGCAGCAACTGGATGCCATCGGCGATACGCTGCAGTTCGGTCTCAGGTTGCTGACAGAACGACTCGTAGCTGATTTCGACATAGCGAGCGGAATCGACGCCCGCCTGTTGCTCTTGAAGGCGATTCTTGATCTTGATCAGTTGATCGCAAACATCGTTCACGTAGCCCAGCGGTTCGTCCGCGCTCACATGAGTCTCGGTACTAGCCAGTCCCCACGGACGGTCTTTGTCACCTTGCACCTGAGCGCGCGCTTCGATGAGCGATTGGGCGACGAAGAGAGGATCACGCCGGATGATCACAAACCGCGCCTCGGGCAACGTCTCAGCCAGGAGTTGCAGGCAAAATGCGTTGCGATTGTTCTTGTTGAGAAACGGCTTGCCAAATTGCGCGGACCACGCCGCGAAAAAACGCCGCATGTTGTCCGTCATCTCGTCGGTCAGCGATTCAGGAGTGACATATCGATCCCGTCCCAGCCAACGGTTCCAAACGGCGAACCCATCGTTGGGTGCGGCCAAGCCTGCCGTCTGCCCGTAGTAGTTGGAAAAGTTCTTGCGACGCAGCTTGGTTTGTCGTTGAAGTAGATTTGTCGCGGTGATTGGCGAACGAGGAAACAAGTCCGACAGGTTGCTTAAGTAGGTGACGTCCGCATAGCGAGCGAGCGTTTGGTACAGCAACGTCGATCCGCTGCGAGGCGGTCCGACGATTAGCACTTGTGGTTCCGACACATTCTCAAGCGAGGCCTCAGCTAGCCGGCGTCGCTCGCGCGAGTGCAGCGCCCAATCTAGTGGTGTGACACCCACTGCCAAACCCGCACGCAGCAGTGCGTCGTACGCGGCACGATTGCCCGACAACAGCATTCGTTTCATCAGACCCACTGGATCTTGGAAGTTGCTATACTTCCCCGAATGAGGCGAGTTCGGTGGTGCGCTCCCATTGTCTGTCATTGCTGATTCCAGCTGTCTTTAGCTTCGCGGAAGCGGTTTACACCTGGGTTGCTGGTTCACGCTCGGGAGCTTCAAGTGGCTTCGTGCCCGGTGGGAGGTGCTTCTGAATGGCTTCGGAGTGTTCGCGCATCGTCACCACGCGCCAGTGTTTGGCAAAGATATCAATGACCTGTCCGACGAATTGGACTTTCTCCGCGGTGGGGCTCTTCATGGCTGGGAAGAACGAGAGATCGCTCTCCCCGTCGCAGTCTGAGAAATCGTCGTAGCCCATGAAATCGAGCGGGTGCAGCAACAGCGAAGGCTCGACTCGCATTAATCGGCACATGCCAAAGGCCATCCGACAATACAGCATTGCCAGTCCGCGGGAATACTGAGCCAGATAAAGCAGATAGCTCACATGGATCGGCACCTTGAAGATTGGCATCGTCGTTACGGGGATCTCAACGAGTGAACCGGCTGGTGTATTCCAAAGATAAGGACGAAGTGACCGAAAGCCCTCGCTCATCTTACCGAACAATTGTTTGCGGTCGGCACGTTCCTCGCGGCTTAGATTGGAGCTGAAAAAGTAGTACATCCGTGCGATTGGGCCGAGAAACGTAGGAAACGTTGAGGCGTCGTACGCATAGTTGCGAAAAGCGAGCTCCTGCAGCACTTGCTCGGAAAAACTAAATCCAGGTCCGCGAAAGCCCACGGGTCTTTCCCCCGTGGCAATCTCAATCGCGTCTTCCGCACGCGTAAATTCCTCGCTGATCTCCTCGGGCGAGTATAGATGCAACCACGGTTCGTGATGGAACGAGTGATTGCCGATCTCGTGCCCCGCGTCCGCCAGCGAGCGGAGTGCTGGCCGATTCTTTTCCAGTGTTGCGTCCTGGCCAACCACGAAGAACGTAATTTTGAGTTGTCGCTCCTCGAGGAATTCAAGCACTCGCGGCACGACGATGTCAAGGTAACTTGGCAGCGCCTCCCAGCCCGCGTCGCCGTGGGTTTTCATGTACGACCATTTGTTGTCCAGGTCGAGCGACAGGCTCGCCAGCGGCTTTGACATGAATCGTTAGGGAGTTGAGGTTGCCAGTTCAGGTTGAGTGGAGGTCGATGCCAGGCTGGGAAGTAAATGATCCGCGAGCGCGTCTTCCGCGATTTCGATCACTTCGTTGACGTTCAGCGTTCCCTTGACGATTTGTGCGGAGTTGACGGCGAACACATTGGGAACGGACGTCGGAATCGATGGCAAGTGTTCCGAATACCGAAGCGTCGGCAGCGCCATCACGCGCTTGACACGCGAAACGCGAAACGCGAGGACATCGTCGCGGGTGAACTCAGGATACATCCGGTCCAGCGCCGCGACAAACTTTTCCTCCAGCTGTTCGTCCGACCATTGCCAGGCAGGATCATCATTAGCTACGTAGCGTGGCAAGTAGACGAGGTGATGACCGCCCAGTTCGCCGGGATCGACCAAAGTCGTCATCTCGATCACCGCGGTGAACGGTACCCAATCGTCGGTGATGTTGGTCACGTAGTACTTAGCCAAGGGACGCTTTAGCACGACCGACGCACAGAGGATTCCCAAGTACTCAATCCGCTCGTGACGCTCTCGATCTCGTTCGGAAAGTTGCGGGCAGATGCGGCTCACCAACGATGACGGCGTCGTCAGCACAACTCGGTCGAAGTGCCGGCTTTCGCCGTCAGGTCCATCAACTCGCACCTGACCGTCGTCTTCGTGATACACCTGCTGCACGGGATGAGAAGTGAGCAGTCGCACGCCGTCGCTTTCCAATCGCACGGCGAAGGTCTCCAGCACCTTGGCGTAGCCGCCGGGGACGTAGCCGAACATCTCCTTCTTCAGTCCACTTTGGCGAGCTCGATACATCCGCGCGATCGTTGCCCAAATGAACGCCGCGGAGACCTGTCGATAAGTCTGGCCCAGTTTGGCCTGCAGCAGCGGTAGCCAGATTTTTCGGAATGTCCCCACCCCCGACCACTTGCGCAGCCAGTCGGCAACGAACGTTTGTTCGAGCCGTTTCCAGTTCTTGATTTTCGAGGCACCGAAGATGGTCGCTCCGAGCCGCAACTTCTCGAACAGCGTTAGTGGCGGAAACTTGAGAAACTCCACCGTATTGGACATCGAGTACAATTTGCCATCGGTAAAGAAGCCGGTCTTGGTCTCGACCCACTGCATCGTTTGCTCGAGTTCGAGTTCCGAGAGCAGCTTGCGCAGACGTAAGTCCGACAGCAGCGTGACGTGGTAGTGACGGTCCCACGTCACGTCGCCAAGTTTCCAGGCATCGGCTAGTCCGCCCACATTGGGGGCGGATTCCATCACGGTGACGCGTTGCCCTTGTTGGCTCAATCGATGGGCCAGCGTGAGGCCCATCATTCCGCCGCCCACGATGCCCCAGTGGCACTGTTGATCGCTCGTATCCATACGTAACCTATTCGCTCGTCGTGGAGATGGTGGCCGGCGAAAGTTCGACGACCTCGCCGTCGGTGACTCGATACTCGGCTCCGCAATGCTCGCACACCAGGGATTCTAGCGAGACGATCTCGCCAGCCGACCAAGCGGCCAGTCGCGGGCCGCAGCGGCATACGCAGCCGACCGAGCGCGCTGGGTTGCCTACGACCAGATGAAAATCGGGCACCGATCGCGTCACCACACTGCCCATGCCGACCATCGCGAAGCGCCCGATTTCCAGATTGTTGCCGATGATCGCACCGGCACCAATCGTCGCTCCCGCGCGGACGACGGTGTCGTGTGTTTCCTCGTCGGGGTCAGACGATCTCAATTCAGCGAGATCGGGGGTCGTCGCACGCGGGAATTGATCGTTAGTGAAGATTGTGCCCGCGCTGATCATCACGCCGTCTTCGATCGCCACGCCGTAGCAAATGTAGACCATCGCATTGATCTTCACGCGATTGCCGATTTGCACATCGTAGGCGATATAGGACTTGCCGCCGACGATGCACTCCTCGCCGAGCTCCGAACCGTGGCGTATGTGCGCATTGTCCCAGACGGATGTCCCCGAGCCGAGTGAGACATCGTTTTCAATGATTGCTGTCGGATGAATGCGTACGTCGCTGGTCATATCGATTCGTTTGGGACGGGCGTCTGCCTATTCGCTCTACGCAACGGTGCTTGCAGTTGCTTCCGTGGCGTCGATCGATTCCCATGCGCCCTGTTGCATCGCACGGTAGGCGGCTTCGATTACCTGGACCGACGCGAGTCCATCAGCGGGTGTGACGACCAGGGAGTCACGACCTTGGATCGCACCGGCAAAGTTCTCCAGCTGCCGTTTGAATGCGTCCAACTTGTTGTAGCCGCTGCCGAACACGTTCCAATCGCTATCGCACGTGCGGCGGTACTTGGACTCTTGCCAGCCAATCAACAGCGTTCCAGCGCTGCCATAGATCGCGATGAAATACGGTTGTTCCTTGCTGACGCTCCAAGACAGATCAATGCTGCCCAGAACGCCTGAGTCACTCCGCACAAACATGCGGACCGTGTCCTCGACAGGCAAGTCTTGGATATTGTTGCCTTCCATCACCTGCACTTCCGAGAGCCCTCCGAGGAAGTAACGCGTGATGTCGACCGAGTGAGTGCCGTTGTCGATGAGCACGCCGCCGCCCGAAACCTCTGGATCTGAGTTCCAGCGTTGCGACATATCCACGCGACCGGTAAACACGTTTTCGAACATGACGACTTCGCCGATGAGTCCAGACTCGACAATCGCCTTGCCCAGTGTCACGTCGGCCACGTAGCGAAACTTCGACGCCATCGTGAACACGCGGTCGTTCTGTTCGGCAACGTCGATCATCTCGCGGGCCGTGTCCGCGTCGATCGACAGCGGTTTCTCGCACAGCACGTGAACTCCACGCGAGAGCAGCTCACAACAGACGTCGCGATGTGATATCGGAGGTGTGCAGACGATCGCCGCGTCGAGGTCCATTTCGTCGATCATCGCGCTCGCCGACGAAAACGCCGCGCAATTGTTAGCTTCAGCCATCGCCTCAGCCGCTTCGATGCGGCTGTCAGCGGCCGCGCAAAGCTCGACTTGATCGGACTGCCCAAATGCCTGTGCGTACGCTTGCGCGATGGCACCGGCGCCCACAATCCCGAACCGTACTGGTGTATGCTTGCTCATGATGCTGCTTTCTGTAGCCCAGCTGCTACGCTTTGGATGGAATCGACGACGTATGTGACGTGTTCCGAGGTGTATTTTTCGTTAAGGGGCAGGACCAGAACCGACGCGAGCGCTGCGTAGGTGCCAGGAAACTTGTCACGGCTGTAGTCCACCGCTTCCGGCCGCGCCAGCGTAAATGGGAACCGGCTGTCACCGAACGTGCGCTGGTCTTTAATGACCTGGCACTCGAAGGCCGGTTTCTGAATGTAGCGAGGCGCGCAGAAGATGTTGCGCTCACGCAGCTGCTTGGCGAATTCGTCGAGGCCGCCCTCGAAGACGTCTGAATCAATCTGCAAGCAGTATTTCCAGTACGTATGCACGAAACCGGCATCGACATGTGGTGTTTCCACTCCCGGAATCCCGGACAAGCCCTCGGTCAGCTTCGCGGCGATTGCCGTGCGTCGTTGGACGAACTCTTCGAGCTTGTCCATTTGCGCTACCGCCACCGCGCCGGTGAGCTCATTCATGCGGTAGTTGAGGGCGAGAAAATAATGATCGGGCTTGGCATCGCCGTAGCCCCAAGCTTTGTTGATGAACAGGAACATCCGGCGTGCGTAGTCGGCGTTGTCGGAAGCGACCAGACCGCCTTCGCCGGTCGTAATGTGCTTGCCCTGCTGCAAGCTAAAGCACCCAATGTCGCCGAACGTGCCGATCGGTTCGCCGTCGATATTCGCACCGAAGGCTTGGGCACAGTCTTCGATCACAGGAATGTCACGAGCGCGAGCCAACTCCATAATCTCGTTCATGCGTGAGGGGTTGCCAAACAGGTGCGTGACCATGATCGCTTTGGTTTTTGGACTGAGAACGGCCTCAATCGATTCGGCAGTGAGGTTGTACGTCTTTGGATCAACGTCGGCGAAGACTGGAATCGCGGCCTGATAGAGAATCGGCGTTAGCGCACCCATGTCGGTGATGGACGTGGTGACAATCTCATCGCCTGGTTCGGGATCGATCGCGGCGATTGCCGTGTGGAGAGCGGCGGTGCCGGATGAGCACGCGTAAGAGTGCTCGACGCCTAGGTGTTTTGCGAAACGCGTTTCGAACTCTTTAACGAACTGCCCCTTGGTGCTGGTCAGTGTGCCGCTCTCGATGGCTGCCGCCAGCTTGACCATTTCGTCATCACCTAAATCTCGACCGGTTGCGTCCTGGTCCGAGGGTAGTTGGATCAACTCAAGGTCTTTTGACAAGTCGGTCGACATGGGTGGGGTTCTCACTTTCGGTGTCAGTTGAGTAAATCTCGGTGTGGAAAGTAATCTCTATTCAGTTTGAAATGCGGCAGTCAGACTAAACTGCCTCCCGGCCAATTCGATTTTGGAAACGATCGCGCCAAATATGAGAGACGAGACCAAGGTGCCGCATGGTGGCGCGAAACACACGCATCTTGGACTGGCCGGCGATGCGCGATCTTAGGACGGCTGGACACTCGACGATTTTGGAGCCTTGGCGATCCAATCTCCACATTAATTCGGCTACGCCGACATAGCCAGCATTTATCGGCTCCAGATCAAGCACCTTGCTACGGCGATACACCCTAAAACAGCTGGTATAGCAATGGAGTTTTTGACGCAGCCCCAGTCGATACAATCCCGACGCTCGTTGCGACAGCCACAACCTCCAGGCCGCGACGTCCTCGACTTGGCCATCCGGGTGGTAGGGGGAGGCCGTCACTAGATCGACGTCCGTCGTCAACATCGGAATCATCTGTTCGACGAGTCGCACATCATACGACCCATCGGCATCGATCGATGCCACGATTTCGTTCTCTGCGTGCTTGATGCCCGTGTGGATCGCCGCCGCGATGCCTTGATTGCATTGGTGCGGTACGACTTGGAAGTTCGGCCGATCCATGATCAACTCATGCAGCGCTTCTCGCGTGCCATCCGTACTGCCGTCGTCCACGAGCACGAACCGAAACCCGTAAGTCTCTCCCAGGTCCGAATCCAATTCCACCAACATGGACATCAGCGCGGAAACGCATTCGAGTTCGTTGTACACAGGCACGACGATCGTCACTTGAGTGCATGCAGTGTCGTGGCGCATTTCCGATTGCTGGTCGGCCGACTGCTGTGGTGAAAGGGATTGGCTCATGGTGTCTTAAGCGCGTTGGAGATTCGCAGTACGCGGATCTGCTAAGTTTGTGGGCTTGTGGTTCTCATCATCCGCTTGAGTCTCTGAATCGTCAGACGTGGCGAGCACAGAGCGGCCCACGCAAGCCGCATCCGTCCTCGGATCTGTCTGCCGCCAAAAATCTCTTCTGTGGCCATTCGGTATTGGCAACGCGCGTGGATGTCGATGGGGTCATACAGCCTCCGCCAGAAGGGGCGCGACTCGCGCGTTTCGGCAAACTCCTCTGGCGTGATCGATGGCAGGCCCGCGAGTCTTCGGCGTGAGAGTTCGATCGAGTATTCGTAGCTGAATCGCACGCGCTTCATTCCCGCGCCCGACAAGCTGCCTTGCAGGATGCGATAGTGGTAAAGCGTTTGATCGATGTTGGCAAGCTTCGAGACTTCGCCCATTCGCAGCATCATGTCGGTGTCGTCGTCGAGTTTGGGAATCGACCAATAACCGCCGACGCCGCGAATCACCTCGATGCGCATCATGAGTGTGGCGTGCACCATCGCATGATGGCCGTCGACCAGAGCTTTCCAGATCCCATCGTGCGTGGTGGGCAACTTAATACTGTCGCCGACGGAATTGGGCCCCAACCATGCTGCTTGGGTGCCTGCCATGCCCACTTCGGGATGGCGTTTCATGTACTCCAGCTGCACTTCAATTCGGTTTGGCAGTGCCACATCATCAGCATCCATGCGTGCGATAAAAGGTGTTTGGCAGTGCTCGATGGCCAGGTTCGAGGCAACAGCGGTTCCGGAGTTCTCTTGATGGAAAACGCTGATGCGCGGGTCGGTCAAGCTATCCAGATACTCGCGCGATCCGTCAGTGGATCCGTCGTTCACGAGAAAAATCTCGATGTCCTGCAGCGTCTGATTACGTATCGATTCCACCGCCGCCGGCAAGTACGGCATGCCGTTGTAGATGTTCATCGAAACTGTCACTTCAGCCATTGCTCGCGTTCCTCAAATATGCTGTTCCGCCGCTCTCTGATGTAGTTGCTATGCACCTGCTAATGCGATTTTCGGTGTCGATTGGTCCGTGTCCGTTGCTTGCGCGTCGGAGTCCGTCGATGCGTGCGAAACGATCAGGCTCATGATGACTATGCTTACGAACAGGCCCAGTTCGCGTGGTGAGACGTAGCTGATTTCGACAAACCCATCGAGGAGTCCTGCGAAGAGGAATCCGAAGAAGAACACATAGGCTTGATCTCGTGTCAGTCGAAAAGCTCGCAAGGCCGCCACCAAGCATGAAACCACCAGAAGCAGCAATAGCGAGACGCCAATGTAGCCAAGATCCAGTATGGTGTGGACGTACGCAGAATGCGAGTGGCGAGGGTACCACTGCAGCTCCTTGAACATCTTCTCCGTCCGTTCGATGGACCAGAAAGCACCGTATCCGTAGCCTTGCAGCCGGCGGCCCTCGGATTCCTCCCACACCGCCTGCCAGAGCGGGATACGACCCGTCAACGTGGTGATGCCCTCGGAACGGCCCAACACCAGCATTTCAGCCAGTTTTCCCTGGGCTTTCGACCCGCTCATCGATACGACCAATGCGAGCGTAAGCACGCATGTGCCAAGCAGACTGCCCAATAGTGCGATCGACCACAGCGGTTTGCCAATGAGCTTGATCGCCGTCACGCCGACGAGCGCTGACGCTAGGGCACCGCGAGTCTTGGTCAGGATGATGACTGAGAAGATCGCGATGATGAGCGTGCGCCAAAACACTTTGTGTCGCGACGACGATTCCAACGCCACGGCAATCAGTAGCACGACCAATGCGTGATGTGCTAGTAGATTCGAATGCAGTGTCCCATGTAGGCGGAAATCACTCGACCAGGGGCGAAACATCCCCGATAGCACAGAAGCCGAGCAGGCAACGATCACCGACCCTGCGAGCCCGAGCATCAGCACCAGGCAAATCTGTCGCGGACGAAAACGCAGCGCTATCGACAACGCCACGCCTGCGTAGGCCGCGATTCGAACGAATTCTCTTGCCGTATGACGCCAATTGTCCGACCACAAGAAGCTCGCGGCGAGCCATGCCAAACAGCACGCGGCCGTCAGCATCACAATACGATTGGTGAACTCTGTGTTGCGAGGAGCCGTGGCGAAGCAATAGGCACCCAACGAAAGCAACCCCAAGAAACCCAATTTGCGATGGAGTGGAGCAGTATTCACGTTGTTGTGAAACTTTTCGATGTCGTCCATGCCACGACCCGCTTCGACGGAATCTTCGGCGTCGGTAGTCAAGTTCGCGGGATCGTGCGTCAGGGCGACGAGGCAGCACGCCAGCAGACAGCCGAACACAGTCTCCACCCAAGGCAGCGATTGCGTAGCGCTCACCCTGCGCGGTTGGTAATCGGCGATCGACAAGGTACGACTAGCTGCTTGCATGGCGTCTCCTTGCAGCGAAGCAATACCACTGGTAGACCAGCGCGGTAAGAGCACCCGTCGCCATCGCAAAACCAACTCCAATTGGGCCGTACAATGCGATCAGCGGAATTCCGGCCAGCAGGATCATACCCAGCCGCAATAGCGACGCGACCAGCATCGTGCGGCCATCTTTCACGGCAGTAAGCGCTGCTTCCACGGGGCTACACAGCACGTGAAAGAACATCCCCAGGCACAGCGAGGCAACGATCGGACCTAGTCCTGAGAATCTCTCGCCGAAGACGAAATGCACCAGTGTCCCACCAAACAGAGCCAGCAACGTGAACATCACGCCAAAGCTGAGCCCGATCAGTCGAGTTCCTCGTAGCGTCTTACTCCACAGCAACGCTTCGCCCCCGTCCGCATATCCGTTGGACAGAATCGAGCGGGCCAAGTTTTGGACGGTGAGCAAAATGGGATTGAAAAACGTAACCGTGATCATGGCGGCCGAAAACTGACCCATCGCGGTCAGTCCGTGAAAACCCTCGACGAGCCAGTAGTACGATGCCTCTCCAACTAGCCACGCGATCGACACGACCAACAGCCAGCGGCCAAACTGAAAGTTGTGTCCCCAGTGCCAGCCCACACGCCGGCGTTCGAGTCGGAAGCGATCGCGATGGATCCCGGTCCAAACCACTGCCCAACCGCACCCGAGTGCCATGCCCAGCAGCGCCGTTGTCGCGGAGAGTACTTGCGTCCAGGCGAGCACGCCCAGAATCAACAACTGGCTGGCGGCAATGGGCACATCAACACGCAACAGCGAGGAGGTTTCCATGCCGGCCAATAGCACCCGACGGAGATGCTCTTTGAGCATCATCAGCAGCGCGAACGGAACCAGTGCCAGGCACATCGGTAGCAGCCAGGCCTTCTCACTTAAGCCCGCGAGCGGTGCGAACCCGACAACGAGCAGCACCAGGCATATCGCTGCGGCGAGCAACCCCATGTGTGCTGTGGCGCTCCCAAGGAAGAACGTGCGTCGCGCTGACGGCATCCGCGGCGCACGTGCCGTGTAGGGCATCCAAACCAGCGCGTTTGGCACTCCTGCCGCTAACCAGAAGATCTTTACCGCCAGACTATAGATTCCCAGTTCGATCGTGCCGCAAGTTCGACCGACGATCGCGGCCGCTGCGAAGCTGGCGATACTAACGATTCCCTGGTCGACGAAACCCCACGTGCAGACCGACCCACGTAGCCTTGCCAGCAATTCGGAGAACCGAGTCGACGCAGCACGTTCCTTGCTCGTCGGTGCCGAATCCACCACGCCTGCCGTAGCTTCGTCGCGCACACGATCGAACTCTGCAATCGAGATCGAAGGCGGTTCAAGGGTGGAAGTCTCGTCGGCCATCTTTCATCCGTTGGATCATGACGTGGTGACGCGGGGGCCAAGGGCGACTGGTTCATCAATGTCGGGCTTCTGCTCGGCAACCTCGCCTTGATTGACCGCAACCGGGCCAGGATCAGGAAGGATGCGTCTGTAGCAGCTGAGCATCTCTGCCGAGAGTCGGTCCCAATGAAACTCCTGAGCCCGCACTAGCGCACCGGCACTGAGGCGTTGAAGCAAGTGGGAATCCTCGGCCAACTGGACGAGTCCACTGGCAATGTCTGCGATTACTTGTTCGGGGTCTTGCACGGGCACGCGAATAGCGCAATCGGCAGTCATGATGTCTCTGGCCCCTTGATGGTCGAGGCCCACGATTGGCACACCGTCGGCGAGTGCTTCAAGAAGCCCTGTACCCGAGGTATCGCGCAGGCTGGTAAACGCCAAAACGTCGGCCCAGGCGTAGTGCTCGGCGCGTGCTCCGTACTCCGGCAGTGGGATCCATTCGATCCGTGTCGCGATGCCCAACCGCTCAGCCTTCCGACGCCAGTGCTGCTCCATACTTCCCGAACCGAGTACGCGTACCTGGATAGCAAGATCCTGCGGCAACTGCGCGACAGCCTTCAGCAATAACGGTAGGGCTTTCCAACTTTCCAGCCTGCCCGCCCACAAGACGCGCAGTGGACGTTGCTTGCTTCGCAAAGGTCGCTGTTCGCATGCGATCTCGTGAAGCCCCGTTTCTAGCTGGCATGGCAAGTCGACCCCACGAGCGCGATGGAAACTCTGCTGGACGTGGCGATTCGCGACAAAAACAGCCTCGGCCGCTGTCAGCGCGTTGCCGACGTGCGGTCCGAGACGCAACTGTATTGAGTTTGTGACGTTGCGCCAGCATTCCCTGACCGCCGCAGTCAGCTTGAATTGGGTAAGGAATCGCCAGGGGACATTTTGAGTACCGCCAATCGGTCCCCAAATGAAAGGAATTCCCAACTGCCAACAATACCCTGGTTCTCGATAGCCACAGTAGCTCACTTGATGGACCAGCGAGAAGGGCCTCCGCCGATGCAGCTTGCGGGCCAGCTGCAAGACACGCCAGTGCCACAGGCGGTAGGCCAGATAGAACCCGAACGGCGAATTGATCAATCGTTTTTCGAATGCGGTATGCGAAACCGTGACGACCTTCAGCCCGGGGATCTGGGTGTGCACGTCAGTGCGAATGTCTGCGAAAGGTTCCGCACAGATAATGGTCGTATCGTAGTGCTCTGCCACCTTGGTTGCGCGGACCCAGCTGAGTCTTGACTCCATGGAATAGTTGGAGTCGAAGCAATGTGCAACCAACAGAAGTCGTGGGTGCGAGGACGGATTGGAATTCTCTTGCAGACCCATTTCTTACTCTGTCAACAAAATGCAACCGATTCGATCTACACGGCGATCGACTTATCGCATTCCTTTTTGCATGAGCAGCGACGGAAGCGTGAGCAATAGCAACCGAAGGTCTTCCCACAGACTGTGGTCCTTGACATAACGCAAGTCCATTCGAACCCATTCGTCAAAGCTGACGTTGCCTCGTTCGCAAACTTGCCATGTGCAGGTCATTCCCGGCGTAACCTGCAGACGCCGACGCTGCCAGTTCTGGCACGCGATGGACTCATCGACCGGCAGTGGTCGCGGCCCGACCAGCGACATATCGCCTTTGATCACGTTCCAGAATTGCGGAAGTTCGTCGATGCTTGACCACCGCAAGAACTTGCCGACGGAAGTGGTCCGTGGGTCCTTTCTCATCTTAAACGCCGGACCGTCCTGCTGGCTGAATCGCCTCAGTTCAGGCTTCTTTGCCTCGGCATCGACCTGCATGGTGCGCAGTTTCCACATCGTGAACGACTCGCCGCCGTGCCCTTCTCGCTGCTGACGAAAAAAGGCTGGTCCTCGCGACGACGCTTTCACTGCAACGGCCGCTACCGCCAGAATCGGTAAGCTGGCCACCAGGCCGACCGTTCCACCCACGACATCCAATACTCGCTTCCAGAGCGGCATCTTTCGCGCGAAAAAGAACTCATTGGTGGGAGCCGGTTTGTCTGCCGGACGTCCACTCCCGACGTTATCAGAGGAGGCTTCTGAACCCTCTTCCGTCGAACCGAATCCATTCTGCGAGTCAAAACTATCATCCTGGTCATGCGCGCGGCCTCGATCGGCGTTAGGGTATTCCAACACGTCGCATTCGGGACGCCCCGGACCAGGGGGATAGACTTCGCTTACGTCCTCCGCAACTTTCCACGCCCCGGCAGCTTTGGTGTCTGGCAACAAGACTGCCACCCGTCCGTCGGCCAACAGACCTGGGGTATCGGTGATACGAATTCTGCCTTCAAGGATGCGGGCGAAAAAGGATAGGTCGTCGGGATTCTGATACTGCAGCCGCACCAAGAGCAGCGACAACACCGAGCCATTTCGATCCACGCGCATTCGCTCGCAATCTGCCACAAAACGAAAATCTTCGTCGTTAAGCAAAAAGTCGCCGTGGACTGCGTTGCGCCGCGCCAGCACGCTGTTGTGCAACTTTCGCACCCCAGATGCGTGTCGCGGCGTGCCCTTCTCGGTGGTGTCCTGTGTCATCGCTTCTTAATCTCAGGTGCCAAATCTACAATGAATTCGTGCGTTGTCTTCGACTCAGTTACGCTGCAGCTGACGGCTCGATGCCGCACTATCGTGGTATGATCAACAAGCTACTACAAACAAAGACGGCTAGTGTTCTCCAGAGTGATCAACTCAACTGAAGCATGCAGAGAATACGATGGCTAGTCCGCCTGGTAGCCGCATCAGAAATCTCCCCATTTCGTCTGTTCATGCAAATACTGTCGGTGTCTTTGGCGGGGGCTGCGCTAATTTTGGGGGGACGACGAACGGCAACTCCAGGGTCGGCTGTGGAAAAGTTGAACAGCCCAGCGTATCTCAACCTCGAGGAGGTGCTGCTGCTGTTTTGCCTCGACTGGCGGTTCCGTGTGGCCGCTTCCAACTCACGTCGCGCAACAAACAGGGTTGGAAGCATCGCTTTTCGCTCAGGCAGCGCTCTCGTGCCGATTATAATAGGTCCCGAGTGGGGTTTAAAACATTTTCACCTTTTTTGTCGCAATTCGATTGTGTTCCTCAAAGTGATGGAATGAAACAGCCCTGCGGACGAGCCCCCCAAATGTGCGTATATCCGACTCGATGGTTGCTCCTGCTTGCAGCTTATGTGGGGCCGATAAAGCTGCAGAGTCGCAACTGTCTCAGTCGGCAGTTCATTCTCATCACCCGGTGCCCGCTGAGGTAGTAGGAACTGACTGATGACGAAACGAGCCGCAGATTCCGCGAATATATTGATAGCGAGGCCGTCAGGGCGGCTGTTGGCAGCTGACAAAGTGGCGTGCGAAGTCTTCGCAGTCGACCCAGAAAAGCTAGAACAGGCGACCATCGGAGATCTCGGTGGTGAGTTTGCCGCTGAACGCTGGCACGACTTACTTGATCAAAATGATAATCTCGCTCGCCAATACAGCATGGTGCTCACGATCGACGGAGAGCCGGAAAACGTGGAGGTTATTGTCCGTCCGATGCGGGGTCTGCCTGAGGAGTCACTTCTGTTGACATTCCGTATAGGGCATTCGGAGGAGCGGGAAGTACTCCATCGCGATGCGTTAACCGGTTTGCCGGATCGCCGGGAACTGCAATCTCGGTTCGATGTACTGAAACGAGCACGGCATGGCCAAGGACGATCCGTGGCCCTGGTGTTTGTCGACCTTGATCAATTCAAACAAGTCAACGACGAACTGGGGCATGCCGTCGGAGACGACGTGCTAATCGCACTTGCACGGCGCTGGGAGGGTTGTGTGCGCGACCATGACCTCGTCGTGCGTTACGGCGGCGATGAGTTTGTCGTATTGCTTACTGACATTGTCGCGAAAGATGCCGCGCAACCCGTTTTGGATCGCCTGGCCCAGACTACACGGCAGCCAATCACAATTCGGCAACACCAAGTGCAAATCAGTGCGACGCTAGGACTCGCTATCGGTAACGCTACCGCCACGAGTTTGAAGGATCTGCTACATCAGGCCGACCGCGATATGTACGCGGCCAAGGAATCCAAAGGCAGGGCCTAGTCATCAGGTACTCGACCTCAACGAGGCAAGTCAGCTCCAAATGAGATGTTGGCACGGGCAACTTGGACGATTGGAAATATGGTGTGCAGTGCGCGCGAGGGTTGTTACCATGAAGGCAGCAGGCTCTCGTCTGCTGTAATCGACTTAGCATCATGCGCTCGAAGCCTAGGTTCAGGAGTTACGCGGATGAACGACGTACCGACCACAAAGCCAGGTCCGCTGCGTAGATGGTGGCGGCGATTCGTTAAGAACTGGATTGGCGAATTTGATGAGGAAATGGCCGCTTGCGAACTCAACTGCCGGGAGTTGGATTGTGATCAACAGCGGTGGGAGAACTGCGAGAACCGATTGAAGGTTATGGCAGATATCAAAGAGCACCGTCGAAAAGTTGCCGCCGGCGAGAGCTTTCGCGATGCTCTTGATCAGCACAACGAACCGAACCAGCATGATAAGAACGCAGCGCCGGCGGAGCAGTGAAGCTCAATCTTTGCAGCTGGCTATGGCCATGAACTTCCTTATCTGAGCGGACGTGCTCGCCGGTTTCTCTTCGCCTTGTATGGCATGGATCGCGATGATCCGCCGTCTACAAGACGCTCGGTGCGTGCTTGTCCGACCGCCAACCTTGTTCTCTATCAGACGCTGCAGCAGACGTTGTGCATACGTTGACTGATCTCGCGTGAGTTTTCCCATTGACATTCTAGGGGAGCCGCCATATCATTCCCCTAGAACAACAAGGGAAGTGATCCACGGAGGCCAGATCAATGGCTAAGAAGAAGCCCCAAAAACGTACCGAGTTGCTCCAGGGCACGCTCGATATGCTTATTCTCAAGACGCTTACCAGCGGCAAGGCCCATGGCTACACGATCGCTCGACACATCCAGCGTGCCAGTAGCGATGTGTTGGTGGTAGAGGAGGGCTCTCTGTACCCCGCTCTGCACCGCATGGAGCGTCGCGGGATGATCGAGCACGAGTGGGGCCTCTCGGAATCGAACCGTCGGGCCAAGTTCTATCGGCTCACACCAGCGGGCAGAAAACAGCTCAACTCGGAAACCAAACGCTGGGATCACTTCGTCAACGCCATTGCCAACGTCCTCAACCCGCCTGCCACGGAGGTATGAGCATGTCCATTCAACGTGCCGCCGGTGCACTGCTACCGTGGGCGACTTTACGCTCGGCTGCAGACATCGACGCGGATATTCGCGAAGAGTTGGAATTTCACCTCGCCATGCGCACCGAGGAAAACGAGCGCGGGGGCATGTCGGCGGACGAGGCTCGTCGCGATGCTGAGTCGCGATTTGGAGACTTCGAGGCTCGTCGCAGGGAGTGCCAGAGGATCGACCTCGGACCGCGGCTCCTGATGCAACGTTTACAGCTTGGGTTGCTGTTACTGTTGGTTGCGATCGTCGTTTATCAGGCGATCATGCTCACGCGTATGCGTTCCCAAAGCTCCGATCGAATCGAAGCACTCACGCGTACCATCCAGCAACTGCAGTCGGCAAGTCCGGAACCAGCTGCGAGCAGGCAAGCGATGCCCTACTTGCATTGGTCACGCGTCGCTGTTGGTTCAGAGTCCACGCGAGCGAAGTTCGATGCCGCGGTCCTAGACGATTGGACTCGCGACCGAGACCCGCTTGCCGCTCCGTGGTGTGACTGGCAGGGCGTAGCAGTCGAAGCTGACGGCCTGTGAAGTCAAAACTCGTAACGAAACCCTACTTGCCTATCGCGTAAAGGAAGATTCCGATGATCGCTCAGCTACGAACATGTGCCTTAACGACATTCTTGTTGATGATCGCAGCCCAAGTGGCTTCGGCTGAGATAAAGCTGCTGAAGCACGATGACGGTTCGCAGGACAGCAAACGGAGTATGACGGGTGCTGGGCATGCAGTGCGGTTTGAGTGTCCCGACGGCAAGAAGTGGTATGTTACCGGCATTCGGCTACACGGCTCACGATACGGTACGGCGCAACCACCCAACGAAGACTTTAAGATTGTGATCGCCAGCGACGACCTCTCGCAGCGCGTTGAGATCAACAAGCCGTACTCGCTGTTCGAGCGAGGCAAGGAAAAGTGGGTACGGATCAGTTTCGATCCTGTCGAGGTACGGGGAGCGTTCCAAGCGGCAGTGTTCTTCAATCCGACGCGCACCAAGGGGGTCTATGTTGGGATCGACAGCGACGCCAAACCCACCCATTCTTCCATCTTGCTGGCCTCAGACCCCAGTAGCAAAGACAGCGACCTGAAGGGCGACTGGATGATCCGCGCATACGTTAGCAATGAAGTCGAGGGCGAAGCACGCAAGCTGCTGAACGAGGAAGCGCGAGCCGGACAGCTCGTCCAGGAGGAAGCATCGCGCGACGCAAAGTTGCTCGGCGACGCAAAGAGCTTGACGTTGCAGCACGACGATGGCCCCACCGAAGACAAGATGAACATTCAAGGAGCGTTGTACTCTGTGCAATTCGAAACACCGAACAATGTCGAAGCCTATGTTTGGCAAGTGCAAATGTACGCCTCACAGTTTGGCGGTCGGCACGACAGCGAAGCCGTAAGCGGCGACATCTACATTTTGGACGAGAATCGCAAGATCCTCTCGCGCAGCACGTTTCCCTACAGCCGGGCGACTCAGGAGGAGCGGTGGATTTCTGTACCTACACTGCCTACCAAGGTGCAAGGAAAGTTTTACGTGAGCGTCGACTCGCATGGCACCAAGTACAAGGGCCTGTACCTGGGCTACGTGGATGACAAACAACAGCAGGTCGCATCGACCGACACCAGGACCGGCATGAAGGTGGAGCCATTTGAAGGGTCAACGAAGTTCAAACATATGCAGTGGCTGCTACGAGTGAAGGTCGCCGATCGCCCAGTCGTGTACTAGCTCAATTGTCGATACTCGTGCCAGGGAAAGCCGGTCGTTGTAGTTGCTTTCGATAGGTGAACTCTGCGACCGCGTGTGGTATATTCCGGATGCTGCTGAGTACCTTGTCTCGCGATCTTGTATCCGGAGTAGTTGTTATGAAAGCTTGTCGACTCGCGTGGATCACCTGCTTCTTGTTTCTGTTCGTAGGGCAGTTCGCCGACGCGAATGGGATTGTCCACGATGCGGAGTACTACATTCTGGAGGCCCAGAACCGAGATAAATGGGCCGCGGAGGATCGAGATCTAAACGCCAAATTGGTTGCGCTGCGCGATAAGCACGGTACGCCACCCAACATCGTCTACATTCTTTGGGACGACACCACGTTTGGCGCAGTCGGCTTTCCCGCACTACAGAAGAATTTCGGCTTTACGACGCCTCACTTGAACCAAATGGCCAGTGACGGCATCAATTTCACCCGCATGTACACCGAGCCGTCTTGCACACCCACGCGCGTCGCGTTTCTGACCGGTCGGCACCCGGTGCGTAGCGGCATGGGCGAGGTCGGGATGCCTCACGAAATGGCCGGACTGCGAAGCGATGAAGTGACGATAGCCGAAGTGCTATCGAAAGCCGGCTATGCGACGGCGCACTTCGGCAAGGGCCATTTGGGCGACATTGAGGAGAGCTACCCTCACAATCAGGGTTTCGATGAAGCCCTGTTCACCCCGATGAATCAGATTATCTCACAGTGGAATCGAACCGGCGATGCGGTGGGAGCCGCGCGCGGCTTCTGGCCCGAAAACTATCCGCCCGATCCCTACCGTCTCGACAGCCCCGGACTGCTTCCATCGGGTCTCGTGATGGCCATCGAAGGTCGTAAAGGAGAACAGGGTAAGGAATGGAAGACTCCCACTGTGGAAGCCTACCAGCAGATGGACCCCGAGTGTGAGAAGCGGACGATGGACTTCATTCGCACGAATGCGAAAGCGGGAAAGCCCTTCTTCGTCGAGTATTGGCCCAACCTGCTGACGCTCATCAAAGCTTACCCGCAGAAGAAGACGCAAGCGGGGACGATGGTCTCCGAAGAACTGCAGGTATTGGATGCCTTCGTCGGCGAACTGATGAAGGAACTTGAGTCGCTCGGCATCGCGGAGAATACGCTCGTCGTTGCGATGGCAGACAACGGGCCGATGGTGCATAGCCCGCCTCCGCAATTCGGGATGTTGAGTCTGATGTATCGCGGCGGCAAAGGAGACTTCCTCGAGGGCGGCGTAAGAGTTCCCGCCTTCGCCTGCTGGCCCGGGATGATTGATAGCGGCCAGACGGTTGGCGATATCGTCCATGTTACCGATCTGTACACCACGTTTGCACGCTTGGCTGGTGCGACCGAACACGTTCCCGCAGACCGCGTAGTGGATGGCATCGACCAGACGGCATTGTTGCTCAACGGCGATACCCATAGCCGTCGTGATTACGTGTTCATCTATGCTGGGCACAATCTTGGGGCGACTGTAAAGGGTCGCTACAAGCGACATTGGCTGGGAGGCGGCGACGTGGCGGCTTCTGGTATGCCCGAAGCGTACTACGACTTATTCGTGGATACGCGCGAAGACAATCCCATGCTAGTGCCCATGATTCACACACAAGGTCAATTCAATCGCATGCGCGCCCGACATGAACTCATGAAGAAGAAATACCCCGACAAGAAAAAGGCGTATGGGGTACCCTACACGGGCCTTTCTAACGCGCGCGAGGAAACCAAGGCAATCGCGGATCAAATGAAACAGAACATTCAGAACTTGCCCTTCGACGTGACGGAGTATCTGGAGTTCGAGATCCCAGGATCGAAGGCAGATCCCGATTTCGGCAAGTAGCACTCCTCGCGACGCCCCCGTAGTGTCCGTGCTCTGTTGCCACCCAGGTTTGGCTTGCCTTCAGTTGTTAGCCCATCCTGAGTGTGCGGAGTTCCATGTATTTGAGCGGTCATCTGCACTGGCCAAAAATATTGCTGGTAATGAGCGGTCGGATCGTGATAATCGTTCACAGATTGTGGGACCCGAGCCTTGTACTTGCGCCGTTCACCCGATTTTTGCGGGCATCCTGATACTTGAAGCCGCCCCGCCAAATACGTCCGTAGTGCGTGGTTGGTGGTTGCTGCTGCGCGAAGGGTCTGCAGAGTGTATTCACCCTCAGTGATCGCCACTTCGACACGAAGAAGAGAAGACACAACTTGGTGGTAAACAGCAATATGCAAAAGTCAATGTGATTTGCACCATTGCGATCACGGAAACCACTTGAATAAAGACGTTTGCCGAATTTCGGCCGTGCAGAATGTAGGACTTTTGAGTTAAATAACGTGATTTCGGAGAACATCGATAATGCAAAAATGCGCAAAAAGTTACCGCTAGATACGGACACGGTGCTCCGCGTACTCCACCACCAATTGTTTGCTGACTAGCCTTTTTTCGACTATTTTGGAGGCTGGCACCTAACTCTCGAAACACCTGAAACCTGCCCTGCCGGCATCTCACAGTTTCACATCAGTCTGCAAGGGTAGTCGCAAAGATGGACTCAAAACGATGCTCACGGTCTACATCTGAGGGAACGCAACACTCAGCGCACCGGCGTTTGAGGCTCGAGTGGCTAGAAGATCGACGCATGCTGGCGACTTTCGCGGTGACCAACACCAACGACGCGGGAGCCGGCAGCCTTCGTCAAGCAATCGTCGACGCCAATGCCCAGGCGGGCGCGGACACAATTGAGTTTGATTCGGTCCTGTTTAGTTCCCCGCAGACGATCAATCTGGCCAGCGCGCTGCCCACGATCGCCGAAGATCTGACGGTCACGGGACCAGGATCTGATTTCGCCATGGTCAACGCGGGGCATGGCTCGGATTCGATTCCGGGCACGGGCGATGGGTTTCGATTACTGGATATCGACGACAGCAGCCCCGGAAATCTCCTGAACGTGGATATCTCAGGACTCACGCTAACTGGTGGCGACGTATCGGGAGCAGGAGGTGGCATTCGCAGCCGAGAGAATCTGACTGTCACTGACGTGCGAATCGTCGACAACGCCACGGGACCAGGGAATGACGGTGCCGTCGGCGGACCGGGACAAGATGGAGGCGACGGCCAGCGCAGCGGCGATGGCGGCGGCATCTTCAGCAGTGGAGGTGATCTGACCATACACAGCAGCACCATCAGCGGCAACTCGACGGGCCGAGGCGGCAATGGTGGCGATGGGGGGGACGGCGCTGACGGCCTCAACGGAGAAGTCGGTGGCGATGGCGGCAACGGCGAGAGCGGTGGCTACGGCGGCGGCATCTTCACCGACGGTGGTAACCTGACGATCACCAACAGTACGATCAGCGGAAACCGAAGCGGCGACGGTGGAGAGAGCGGCGTCGGTGGCCAAGGCGGTGAGGCGGACTTTGGAGGCATCAGCGGTCGCGGCGGTCACGGCGGCGATGGCGGCTACGGCGGTCACGGCGGTGGAATCTATAGCAGCGTCGGCGAAATCACAATCACCGGCACCACGATTAGCGGCAACGTCACCGGTACTGGGAACGACGGGGGCGCTGGAGGAGAAGGTGGTTTCGGTGCCTTGGGCGGCGACGGCGGCGACGGTGGTAGCGCTGGCAGTGGAGGTGGCATCTACAGCGTCGAAGGGCAACTCGCAATCTCAATGAGTACGATCACCGAGAATCGCGCAGCAAGCGCTGGATTCGGAGGTGAGAGCGGGCTAGGCGGAGCAGCGGGCAACGCAGGTAGCGACGGCAACGGTGGCGGCATCAACAGCCTGGGGAACGATCCCACTCTGATCGACAACACGATCATCGCCGCGAATCAAGCGAACGGCTTTTTCCCGGATATCATGACTGGCACCGTGACACTGAACATTGAGTACAGCGTCATCGGTGACGGAGATGGGCTGTCCCCCAATGTATCCGTCGGTAATCAAATCGGGTCGGGCGCGCTGCCGATCGATCCTCTACTTGGTCCCTTGTCCGCGAACGGCGGGCCCACCAGAACCCATGCCTTGCTGCCGGGGAGTCCGGCACTCGACGCCGGGGACCCCAGCATCGTGTTTCAACCGAGCGAGTTTGACCAGCGGGGAAGTCCCTTCTTGCGCGTTGAGGATGGCGACTTTGAAAGTGCGACTGCCATTGATGTGGGCGCGTACGAAGCCCAAGCGCCGCCGTCTGCCGATTTTGATCAGGATGGCGACGTCGACGGCACCGATTTCCTCACTTGGCAACGAGGTTTTGGCACCACTAGTGGTGCATTGCTCGCCGACGGTAACAGCGACGATGACGAAGACGTCGACCACAGCGATCTCGCCGTCTGGTCCACGACCTACGGTCAACAACCTCCACCGTTAGCCACGCAACAAGCGGTGGACCTGGCGGTTGCGATGTTGTTTGTTGAGGACGACGAGCCGGCTGATCATCAGCATCTCCAATACGACAGACCAGTATCGACGGAAGAAAACACGGAAGGATCCGACACCGATCCGCTTGACGGTTCCGCCTCGGACAATGACGAAAGCGGCGCCGTCAGCGCACTCCCGCCTGACACGGCTGGGTCCACACCCGTCGAAATGGAACTCGAGGACGATCCGCTTACGGATCAAGCTTAAAACAATCTTCCCAATCGGATTCCAATCGGCCGGCGATTCTGCGAAACTAGCACTGCTCTGTTTTCGCGAGTCGTGTGAGTTAGCCCAGTGGACAAGAAATTCGATTGTATCGTATGTGGATCATGTGTAGTGGACGTGCTGGTCCGGCCCGTCGAACTCGACGCCCCGATCGGCGCCGGTCGGTTGGTTCGCACTGAGCCGCTTGTGCTTACAACCGGCGGAATCGTTTCGAACGCCGGCATCACGATGGCTCGACTGGGTATGACAGTCGGCGTGATGACCTACGTCGGCAACGACCCATGGGCCGAGATTATTCGCGATCGTTACCAGGCGGAGGGAATCGACACGACCGAGCTGGTCACTCACGCCGCGGCTCCGACCAGTACCACAGCCGTGCTCATCGATCAGGGTGGCGAACGGAGTTTCCTGCACGCCGTTGGTGCACCGAAACAACTTGATAAGCGGGCATTTTTGGATCGACTCGATCTATTTGCCAGTAGTCGTGTAATGTTGCTGGGCTACTATCCGCTGCTGCCGAATCTGTTGGACGACCTGCCGGAAGTCCTACGTGCGATTCAACGGGCGGGCTGTCTGACAGCGCTCGACGCGGCGGGCGATGGAGGAACACTCTCGCCGCTCGAGCGATGTTTGCCGTATCTCGACATCTACGTTCCCAGCCTTGCCGAAGCCAGCAATCAAACGGGCGAGTCTGATCCGCTGAGGATTATCGCGGCCTATCGAGACGCAGGTGCGAAAGGACTAGTCGGTGTCAAGTTGGGCGAAGCTGGTGCGCTGCTCAGCCCACAGCCGAACGAATTGGTCGAGGTGTCGGCGATTCCTGCCCCTGGCGACGTCGTCGATACGACCGGCGCTGGCGACTGCTTTTTCGGCGGCCTGCTCACCGGCCTAGTCCGTGAACTGCCATTGGCAGACGCGGGACGACTCGCATCCGCCGCCGGGGCATGTTGCGTGACCGGGTTGGGCGCGACGACCGCTGTTCGCGACTTCGACGCGACCGTGCAACTCGCGGGCATCGGCTGACGCGTCCGGAGTCGCCTGACTTAGAAATCGTCCGCCGCCACGTAGGCGTCGATCACTGCTTGTTCACCTTCCTTGCCGGGCTTGGAGTTGCCGTGCTCCATGCCCATGATGCCCTCGAAGCCCTTGGCATGGATGTGCTTGAAGACGTTGCGGTAATTGATTTCGCCGGTGCCTGGCTCGTTGCGCCCTGGGTTGTCGCCAACTTGGAAGTAACCGATTTCATCCCATGCCTTGTCGATGTTGGGGATGAGATTGCCTTCCTGAATCTGCTGATGATAGATGTCGAACAGGATCTTGCAGGCGGGGCTATCGACCGCTCGGCAGATGAGATATGCCTGCGGAATTTTACTGAGAAACAGTCCAGGGTGATTCGCCCACCAGTTGAGCGGCTCCAGCACCATTACCAACCCGTGCGGCTCGAGAATCGCGGACGCCTGTCGCAGGGCTTCGACGATGTTGGCCATCTGGTAGTCTCGCTCATGGCGCATGTCGACGTTGCCCGGCACGACGGTCATCCACTTCGCGTTGACCCGTTTGGCCACGGGCACCGAATCGCGAATGTCTTGCAAGAATCGCTCGAGAGTCTCCTTGTTGCCACTGGAGAGTTGCGGCTTCTTGCTATCGCCGAACGACGCTACGAAAACGCCCATCGTCATGCCGCGTTTTTCCATCGTCTGAGCGATCTTCTCTTGCAGCTCGACCGACTTTCCCTTCATGCCATTGTCTTCCCACGCCGTGAAGCCCCGATCGGCGGCAAACTCAAGCTGCGCGATGGGGTCATCGCCAGCAGAATGTCGGAACGTCCGGAAGTTGGGAGCATAATGCAATTTGAAGCTATGTTTCACGGACGATCCTTGTGCCTGCACTGTGCCGGCTGCCAACACACTTGCGCCAACAGCACTACTTGCTAGAAAATCTCGACGTTGCATATTTGAATTCCTTACGAGCTGACGTATTTTGATCCGACGAGCGGAACGACCTGGGTCTAGAGAAGTTGCTCGACATTGTACCGGCAGCCGAGGGCGACTGCACGGGTCAAAACACCGACTTAGATATCGAACCGAATGCCCTGCGCAAGAGGCAGCTCGTCGGAGTAGTTGATCGTGTTGGTGGCGCGGCGCATGTACGCTTTCCACGCATCCGAGCCCGATTCGCGGCCGCCACCGGTCTCTTTCTCGCCGCCGAACGCACCGCCGATCTCGGCACCGCTGGTGCCAATGTTCACGTTGACGATGCCGCAGTCGGAGCCGGCGGGTGAGCAGAATAATTCCGCCTCGCGCACGTCTTGCGTAAGAATCGCCGACGACAACCCCTGCGGAACGGCGTTGTGCGCCTCGATCGCATCCGTGAGCGAATCGAAACGAATGAGGTACAGAATTGGGGCGAACGTCTCTTCTTGCACAATTGGCGCATCAGCGGCGATTTCAACCAACGCCGGACGCACGTATACACCTCCCGCCGGCACCCCATCGGTCGTACGCCCTCCGCCGTGAACGACTCCACCTTGCGAACTGGCCGACTTCAACGCTTGGTTCATCGCTTGCCCAGCGCGCTCGTCGATGAGCGGTCCAATGAGCGTACTGGCCGCAGTCGGATCGCCGATCGGCAAACGGGCGAAGACTTCCAGCAGCGAATCCCGTAGCTTATCGGCGATCGACTCGTGCACAAACAGTCGTCGCAAGCTGGTGCAGCGCTGTCCACACGTGCCGACTGCGGAGAAAGTCGCCGCGCGTACAGCTAAGTCCAGATCCGCCGAGGGAGCGACGATCATACCGTTGTTTCCACCCAATTCAAGCAGCGAACGGCCCAGGCGTGCCGCAACGGTCTGCGCGACGGCACGACCCATCGGAATCGATCCCGTCGCTGAGATCAGCGGCAACGCTGGCGACGCGGACAACTGTTGACCAACGTCCGCACCGCCGATCACGAGGCTGGAAATTGCAGGCGGCACGTCGGGACAGTCCTGCAACGTCTTCGCGAACAGTGTTTGGCAAGCAATTGCGGTGAGCGGTGTTTTCTCTGAGGGCTTCCAGACCACCGGATCGCCGCAGACCCACGCGATCGCAGCGTTCCAAGCCCATACAGCCACCGGAAAGTTGAAAGCCGAAATCACGCCGATCGGTCCGAGCGGATGCCACTGTTCGGTGAGCCGGTGCGCCGGGCGTTCGCTGGCAATGGTCTTTCCGTACAACTGTCGACTCAGTCCGACGGCGAAGTCACAGATGTCGATCATCTCTTGCACTTCGCCGAGTGACTCTTGCGTGATCTTCCCAGCTTCCCAGCTCACCAGCGTCGCCAAATCCTTCTTGTGTTTGCGCAGCTGCATGCCGTACTGACGGACGAATTCACCACGCACTGGTGCGGGCACGCTGCGCCATATGCGGAAGGCATCGCTTGCCGCATCAACGGCCGTGTCGACCTGATCTGTGCTCGCCATCGGGAAGTCGGCCAGCAACGACCCATCGATGGGGGAATCAACCTGCAACGCATCGCCACCGCCTGTCTGCCACTCGTTGCCCACGGCGAAGCCAACGAGCGGTTCAGCGATGCCTAGATTCGCCAACGCGGTTCGAACTTGGTTATTCATTGCTCACACTGCTGAACTTGGTGGATTTTTCGGAGTCGTAACATTTGCCAAACCTGTTGGCCAGAAACTTCTCGAACTCGACTTGCTCCTGCAAGACAAATCCTTGCGACGGAAGCTCGCCTGCTACGTGCATGTCGACCACGGCGCAGATTCCGCCGGCGGTGGTGATCTGGATGGCGCTCCAGTTCTCGTCGGCGATCGAGTAGTGATAGATCTTTCGCGCATCGCTGATCTGCACGAGTTGCCCGTTGCGTTTGCCGGTCACGGTGCAAAACGTGACGACGACATCCTGAAAGGTAACTGGGACGGAGTATTCCAGAATGTCTTTGAGCAGTTCCCGTCGATCATGCAGCCGCAATTCGTTGACTAACAACAGCATCGTTTCTTGATGACCCAGGTAACGTACGGTCTTATAGTTCAGTTCACGCACTTTGCCGTCGAGCGTTTCGCAGAGGGTGCCCAAGCCGCCGCTGGTGTTAAACGCCTCATACCGCACACCGTCGAGCGAAAAGTGCTCAAGGCCCTCTAGCGGTAACACCTCGATACGATTGCCGTTGTTGATTGCCTCGCACGGATTGCAGTATTCGTTGATCAATCCGTCTGTGGACCAGGTGAGATTGTACTTTAGTGCCCCGGTGGGAAATTGAGGCAGAGCACCGACGCGCATCCGTACAGTGTCCAGTTCATCGAACGCCTTGGTGAGGTGATTCGCGACAATCGAGATAAAGCCGGGTGCCAGACCGCATTGCGGCATGAATATTTGCCCAGCCTTTGCATTCTTGGAGATCGCGCGAACTCTTCTCGTGGTCTCGACATCTTCGGTTAAATCGAAGTAACTTGTGCCCGTTTCGAGCGCGACTTCCGCCACCAAGGGATTGAACGAGAAGCTTAGTGCCGAGAGCACCGAGTCGTAACCGTCCATGACTTTGACGAGTTGCTGCCGATTGCTGGCATCGAGCTGATGTGTCGTGACCGCGACGCGCTCCGCCACTCGTTCTAATGCCGCCGTGTCGGCGTCAGCAACCGCGACTTCGTAGTCGCCCGAATCGACCAGCAGGCGTGCGATCATACGACCGATCTTGCCGGCCCCAAGCAGAAGGATACGATGCATCTAGAAAGTCATCCGCGAACAAGGAGTGAAACGGTCGGCGAACTCCTATCGTAAGCCAACGGTTCCACACGGTTCAACTCCAATCCTCGTGTTGTATTCTTTGTCAGCCCTCAGCATTGCGAAACCCGATCGCTTAATTACGCAATGAGCTTGCCGCTCGCTAAGCAACGAATTAGCTTGAGTGAATGATGAGCACCAATTTTGTTAAACCGAGTTGGATTCGCACTGAACTGGTTCGTCGGATCTTGGCACGATTTGAGCAATCGATGCCGATCTACAAGCAGATGATGCAAGTGGCACGTGACATCAACCGTCGCGCGGGTGAACACGAGGCCCAACGATTGGGCCGAATCATGCACGCGGCGATTCGCTGCGCGTCGGATGCGGAGCTCAAGGTCCTTAATGACCTGTTCGCACTGATGGACTGCCATCCGGTCAACTACTATGATCTGCGCGAACGTGTTTCGGTTGAGAGCACCGCGTTCCGGCCGATTTCGCAGGATGAAATTGAACTGAACGGCTTTCGAGTGTTTTGCTCGAAACTCGCGCTAGACTGCATTCCAGAGGAGGAGCGGTCGTTCGTCGAGTCTATCATCGCGCGACGTCAGCTGTTTGACGAGGCGTTCTTGGATCTGATTGCCGTCGGTAGGTCGCAAGGTGGTTTTGATCGACCGCAGGCAGAACAATTCATCGAGGCGTGCGTGCACGTGTTTTCGCGCCCAGACGAAGCATTGGTCAGCATCGAAGAATACCATCGACTGAGAGCTATCAACAAAGTGGCCGCTCAGGTGCTGGTCAGCAATTCGATGGCGTTCAATCACCTTACGCCATCGGTCGCGTCGGTACCGGCCGCGCACGAGGAGCTTACGCGGCGAGGCATCAAGTCCATTCCCGTCTGGCAGGGGCCGGTCGGCAAGGATGTCATCCTGCGACAAACGTCGTGCTTGGCACCGGCGATTACATTGAAGTATCCCAATGCCGACGGCACCTACGTCGAGGCCGAGTATCAAGAGACGTTTGTCGAATTCGAGGAGCGTTTGCAGGCGCTCACTCCCAAAGGACGAGAACGCTTCGAAGCGTTATTCGACCAAGGCAAACAGGCACTTACATTGAAGGAAGGTGATCCGGCCTATGCCGACCACTATTATTCGGTCATGGAAGCCGCGCTCTCGGAATTCCCCAGCGACATTAAAGAACTGTGGGACGAGGGCTTAGCGTATTTTACTTTCGAACTCAACGATGCATCGCTCATGCTCGTGAGTGACGTGGCAGACGATTCAGCTCTAGATGCATTGGTGGACCAGGGTGCTGTGTGCCTGGTGCCGCAGCAGTATGAAGACTTCTTTGGGCCGGCCGCGACGAATATCTTCAACTCCAACATCGGCTTGGAAGACGTCAGCAACGTCGGCGTCGCGAAGCCCGACTCTCAACACGTGTACGAGCAGGCGCTTGGCCGAGAAGTGGTCAATATGTACGACTATTACGACGGTATTCAGGCAGCATCGCGGGAGCGAATCTATCAGCAAATCGCTGCTGTGACACGCACGTAGGACGTCTGCTGAGCCTTCGAGATTACCTGATTTTCCCAATGTCGGGTTAGTGCGGGTATCGCTGCGGCAGCTCGCCAGTTCATTGGGTTGCAAGGTAAGTCGTTACCAGGAAATGGCTTGCGGCATTCCGCATGGGGTCGTTTTTCGAGCTAAGCTTGTCATGTCGAGGTTGAATCCCCGTGACCTCATTGGTCCTAGTACCAATACATCGCTTTGGATGGTCGCCATGTCCGCAAGCATACTTGACACTCCGTTGATCGGTCCTGCCGAAGTTGAATGCGGTCACTGCTACGGCCGACTTCCGCTGCGTATCACGCAGCAGGGTGAGCGCGGGGCAGTTTGGCTCTGCGCGGAATGTAGCGTGCCTTTCGTTTCCTTGTGCATCAAGGACCGCCTTCCCGATCATGGCAAGGCGGTGAAACTCGACGACCGGTACTTCGATACGTGTGGCCTTCCGCCGATCAGCCCAAGGATTCGCAAGGAAGTCGCCCGCCTCGCCGAGCGGGCTGAAGCTGAGATCGCCAATAATCAACGCCGTTCGGAACGCGTGAGTCAGTCGTTAGTGGTTGCTGCCGTCAAACTCGACAATAGCCTGAACCCGTTCGGTCGCTCTTTCCAAGTAATGGTGGCGAATGTATCGCGCGAAGGCGTGGGAATCGTGCACAATGACTCGATCGACTCAGAGTATATTGCAATGAATCTCCCGTTGGATGATGAAGAACCAATTCAAGTCGTGGCAAGACTCGTGCGCCAGCGCGAGCTAAAAAAGCCCATGCGAGAGTATGGCGGCGAATTCTACGTCCGTCTCGGATCGATCGCCGAAGTCGACTAGCCAACTCACAGAATTGGTATAATCATCAGTACGGGTAGCTTGCCCGCTGGCTAAGTCACACGTGTGAGAACTTCTCATCTCTTCTGGCGCTAAACCTGAGTTTTAAAGTATGGTTTAGTACACGCAGTTTGCCGTGTACGTGCGTTTCAGAAACTCTGCCCCGGTTCTGGAAGCAATCCCCAAGATGAGCAATCAGGTTCTTCGAAAAGCTGCGTCCAGTCCAGCGCAGATTCAATGCGGCACTTGCCAACAGAAGCTGCCGCTGCGCCTAACGCATGGCGATGAGCCGGCCGCAGTTTGGCTCTGTGCCCAGTGCAACGTGTCATTCGTCGCGTGTTGTGTGAAGGACGCACTGCTGAAGACAGCGCACCTCATCCGACTTGATGAGCGTTTCTTTGATGTCTCGGGCTCTCCAACGATTAGTCTCAGCGAACGGCAACACGCCATCAAGCTTGCCAGTCGCACTATCAGCGCGGACGTCGTCAATAAGCGGCGCTCGGAGCGCGTCTCGCAGTCGCTCGTTGTGCCAGCTGTGTGTATTGGCGAAGGATTCGTGCCGGTCGATGATCCGTTTCCGTTGATGGTTGCAAATCTGTCGCGCGAGGGGATTGGGATGGTGCATAGCGAGCGCATCGATACCGAGTACATTGCCATCGAGTTTTCGCCGTCGAGCCAATCACCGATCCAGGTCATCGTCCGGGTCGTCCGCCAGCGCGAACTAGCCGCGCCCTATTTTGAGCTGGGTGGGGAATTCATGGTCCGGTTGGGTAGTCTCGTGGTGCATTGAGTGCACTGCTAGCAGCGATATTCGTGTTGTGCGTGGTTCTAGGATCCGCTAGCTTACCGACCGATAGAACTGCGCCAGCTTCCCGCAAAGCTTGCGGCAGTATCCAAAATCCCGTACTTCCTTCAGGCAGCTCCCGCTGTCCTGAAGGTATCGCACTCCGCAGTGCGCAATTGCTCAGAGCAAGGATGCATCAATGAGTAACTCGTCCGCTGGTTCAAATCGACTTTGTGTGACCGAGCTGTCCCTCGACGGAGACGGGGCTTGGCCCAACCTCAAAGCCGTTGGTCTCTCGCCTGGGCTCAACTTGTTCTGTGGCCCGTCACGATCAGGGAAGAGTTCAGTGGCGCAGCTCGTTGGGCATTTGATGTTTGGCAAGCATGACAGCTCCTGGAGACGCCAGTTCGGGCAGTCGGTTAGTGCCACCGAAGGGTCCGTCAAACTAGTTGGCGGACGCGGCGAGTTTGTGTTGCGGCGTCAGTTGACTCCTGACCGGCAGCCTCGGCTGACGATCTCATCTGCGCACGGCGACACCATCGACGGACAGACTATCCAAGGCCTACTCGGCGGACTTTCGCCTATCGTGGCCGCAGAGGTCTTCGCGGTCGATTTTTCGGAAGCACCACGAGCGGACGTGCTGCTCAGTGAGACTTTCTCGCGTGAAATATCCGATTCACAGAGAAGCGGCCCCGGGAAATCGAAGCCCGACAGCTACGCATTCTGTCTTCGGGATGAAACCAACGGAAACGCACAGATCGATGGCAAGCAAATCGACGAGCTTGTCAGGCGGCGTGATTCAATCGCGACGGAAATCGAGCAACAAATGGCTCGCCGAAGAAACGATAGCGGAGTCCTCGAGCAAGAAATCAATGACGCGGAAGTCTCCCTCGATTCGAAGCGAGCGCGTCTTGAACAACTAACAGCCCAATTGCGAATGCTCGATGCTGAAATTGCTGATTTGGAAATCCGCGTACGCTATCATTCGTTGGATTACCACGCGAAGCATCGCGGCCAACAGCTGGACGTTGAAGGCCGTCAACGCGAACTGGCCGAGTTGGACGACGAGATTGCCCGTTGCCGGCAGAACTTGTCAGAGACTCAGCGCAGGGAACAAATACTCCGCGCGGAGCTGGCGCAGTATGGTTCCGACGGTACCGCTGATCGAGTGACTTGCTTGGCGGACGGGCGGGCAACGCTTGGAGTCTTGGAGCAGTTGCTCGATGATCTCGACGCAGAAGTCGCGCAACTCGCGCGCACCCACGAGCCGGGTCGATGCATCGGTCATGATTCGCACGCTAAGCTGACGCCTGTGGCCGCATTGTTGCGTCAGCAAGTCTACACACTGTGCGGACAGCTGAGCGAACAAGAAAGAGTTGTGCGCCGTGAACAGCTGACGTCCGAGTCGCAGCAGCTCACTCGAGTCCATGCAGAGTTGGGAGAAAGGCTCGACCTGTTGCTGTCCCGCCGGGAGTCGTTGATCCAGCAGACGCAGCTGGCTGGTCAGCCGGCGCGACTCATCCCGCAGCCACCCGCGTCAAACCACTGTCAGTGCGAGCGTCACGGAGACTTCGTGCAAACGGCCGACGCGATGGTGCTGGGGCGCGCCGACCGGAGCCGGCACGAGGCCGAGGTGAGGGAAACTCTCGCTTCCAGTCGGCAAAAACGCGACAAATGGTTCGCGGACTTCAACAGTTTGCAAGACGAGATTCAACGGCTCGAACTTCGATGGGAGAAGCTACAGCGCGAACGAGCCGGTTTGATCAGCCGCGCTTCGATCGAGAAGCAGCAGGAGGAACTCGACCATATCGAGGCGGTAATTCGTGAGTCGCTCAATTCCGGGGGACGACGCTCCACGGCGTTGGGCATGAAAGCTTGGCGTGCGTCCGACGTCTTGGCACAGTGTTCTGGCGGCCACCTCGTCCAAATCCGACTCAATCGGCAGATGTCTGAGCCGATGATTGTCGACAGCCAAGGACAAGTGCGTTCGCTGGCAAACCTAACCCCAGCCGAACACGATCAGCTTTATCTGGCTTTGACACTCTCAATGGTCAGTTCTTACGCGGCACGTGGCATTCATCTGCCCCTAGTCCTCGATGAGCCCTTCTTGCGCCAGGATGTAACGCAAGCAGCGACGATGTTGGGGGTGCTTGATGAGTTTGCCCGTGCCGGTCATCAAGTGTTGGTCTTCACCGAAGATCGTGAAGTTTCGCGAAGAGCGGCAACGATCCACGTGACCAAGTTCGAAATCGAAACGCTACGTCAGGCCGCCAATCAACGAATCGCGACTCCAGAACCGATTGAGGTTCCCGCCACGATTCAGACGACCAATACTCGCGTAGTGCGTGAGTCGTACGACGGGCACACGACCCCCTCCATACGGTTGGCTACCTTTGGCGGGGATACGCAGCAAGAGGATATTTTCTACCTGTCCGAGACTGCCAGCGTAAGCGAGTTTCCCGTTCTTGGCGCCGACACCACGCTGCTGTTTCGTCAGATCGATATCCACTCGGTCGGTGATTTGCTCGCGGCGGAAGCTTCGACCATCGCAGCGCAACTTGGTCGCGAGGAAGTCACGGCCGACACCGTAGTGCTGTGGCAAATTCACATGGCCCTGATGTGTCACGTGCCGAACCTGACACTCGACGACGCACAGATTCTCGCCGCCAACGGAATTCGCTCGCCAGCGGACTTGTTTGAGGTCGAGCTCCAGACGCTGCAGAATCGCATCGACAGCTTCTTCCTTAGTGATCGAGCGGGCCGCTTTCAGCGCGGACGCAGCCGCTACACTCGTTCGCAACTCGGTGAGTGGAGCGACGGCGCGAGACGTTATCGCAGGCAATGGGACAATGCTCAGCATCGTTATTCGACCGCATGGCGCGAACGTACCGCACGATCTGGTACCAATAATCACGGACGTTCGTCTGAGGAGCGATCAGGTTGGAAGTCGAGTCAGACGCGCCCAGCAGAGACGCGAACCAATCGAACACTCTCAACGAGCAAGGGCCGGAAACGTGGTTCGCGACGAAAGTTTTATCTCAGTCGTACGCAGGATGTTGAAGACGCGCCGTCCATCGGCCCGAAGACCGCCGAACGCCTGGCCAAAGTCGGGATCCGCACGGTTGCCGATTTGCTCAATGCCGATCCTGAGTCGACCGCCGCCGAGCTCGACGTCAGTCAAATCAGTGCGTCCACGCTCGCCGACTGGCAACACCAGGCAAGGCTCGTCTGTCAGATCCCAGGTATGCGGGGCTACGCCGCTCAGTTACTGGTGGCGTGCGGCATGACCAAGCCCGAGCAGATCGCTTCCATCTCGTCGGAAAAACTCATCGCTCAGATACTCTCGTTCTGCGAAACGAAAGAGGGTCAACGAATTCTGCGCTCTGGCGAGCCTCCGAAGGTCGAGAAAATCGCCGAATGGGTCGAACTTGCCTCGCATTCTCGACCGCTGGAAGCTGCGTAGCGGCAAGCCATCGGGCGTACAACTGTCTGCGTTCGCGCCCGTGAAACGAATATCGGACGCTTGCTGGCCGCGAGGGACTGCCTCCGCTGCGTCACCTGTACCGTCGTAGACCCAGGCACGTGAGAAAGCTGGCTAACGAGAGCGTCGTGGGTTCTGGCACATTGGCGACCAACGGCGTGATGGTGCCGGTGTACTGCTGCTGCCAGATCAAAAAATCGGTTCCGTCGGTGTCGTTATCACCGTCGGCGTCGCCGTTGGCGTAGGGACCGTACCAAGTTTCCAGCGTGGCCAGATCGCTGGCGTCGACATCGCCGTCGGTGTCGAAATCTGCCGCAGCATAGACAATCGGCACTTCAATCTCCCAGCCAATGTCTTCCAGCGCGGCCGCGTCTAATGCGGTCAGCAATTTTCGTGTACCAAGCGGTATACTCGTTTGCAAGTTAGCTTGTTGCGGAGTTGTAGTGCCAAGCACCACGCTGTTTGTGTTGGGGCCCCAATGACCGCCAATGACGGGGACAATGCCATTGTATTCGGCGACTGCCTGCGTCCCAACGAAGTAGTTGTTACTGACCAAGTCGAACCAATCGGTACTGGTACCAAAACCGAGCGTATGGGCCAACTCGTGCACGGCAATACTTAAAAAGTCGTTCTCGCCGGACCCGGGTTGACTCGTATGATCGTAATGCCAGTTCGCGTTCGCATCGAAGGTCACCGTCCCGCCCCAATTCGAGAACCCCGAAGTTTGGCCACGCGCGAGATCATCCTCGAAGTCATCAGTAATCTGATTGATCTGGTTGACTTCTGAAGTACTGAAGCTCCCACTGAAGTCGATGTTCGCATCAAAACCACCGGGACCGCCAAGGCCGATAGTCGCCCCCGGGAGATCTCTAGCACCGACATAGACGCGATACTCGTCAGCGACGATTGTTTGGTCGTTCAGTACTATCGTGGAATTATCGTACGGATTGCGAAAGTCCAGGCTCCAACTCCAAGTGAAGGACCCGTTGAACACCTGGCTGTAGAAAGTCGGGGGTGTCTCAATCGCTGAGAATGTGTCCGCCAGCAAGTCCGACCAGAAATCTGCAGCAAAATCCATCGTTGCTTTGGCTTCCGCGCCCGCCGCGGCACCATGCGGATTTCCCGATCCAAAAAAGTTACCGGTGTCGTAGGTGTAATCGATCACGACATTGATCGCGCGAACTTGTGCCGCGAGCATCAAGCTTGCTAGAACTACCACTCCCGTAATGAGAGTTCGCTGACGACGACGTAGTAACATGGCCCTTCTGCTGCTCGTGCTCTGTTTGGATTTTGCCGATGCAATTGCGTTAGAGAGAATCTTGGGCATCGGTGGTGACATTCGGGGAATGTAACAGCCGCGCGCATGCAACGGGGCGTTGGCGACACCGCGAATCCAGCTATCCGTATTCTATCGAAGGGTTCGATAAGTTCCCATCGAATTTCACGTTTGCCAGTCGTCATGAAGACTAAGACCCGCAGAATCGAGGGAAAACCCGCTGTTGCGATTAGAGTGATTCCTCCGAGCCCGCCGATTCTGACGCATTCTCAGCTAGCGCATCAATGGCTGGAGGCCAAGCAGCTTGTGCGTTCCAAATCCAAGAGCCTCCTCTTCATCGTCACGCCTTGGGGAGCCGAGAAGCCTCCCAGGCCGCCGCAGGCTGGTACAACACGATGGCAGGGGACGATCAACGGCACGCGATTGCGGGCCATGACGCTGCCGACGGCGCGGGCGGCGCCCGGTCGGCCAGCGAGTTTGGCAAGCCGGCCGTAGGTGCAAGTCTCGCCCCATGGGATACGGCGACAGGCGGACGTGACTTTTCGTCCAAAGGGTGTCAAATGGCTAGTGTCGATGTGCAGATCGTCGAAGGCGGCTGGCTCGCCTTCCGCGAACCGACATATCCGATCAACAAGTGGGTCGTCTTCACCGTCGAGGCAAACGGCCTCGGCAAACGAATCCGCTGGCGGCTCAGTCTGACCCGCCGACAACGTTCGCGTAAGCGCACGAAATGCAGAATGCTGGCTCTGGTGTCCAAAGCAAAGCCCATGCAAGCGACCATTCTCACGCGCGAGGGCGGTTTGTCCGAGCGCTGTTTCGAAGACGAGTAAATCCATGCTAAATCTCCTTGCTCGCAGTGGAGGCCGATGCTGGCGAACCTGATCCGATACTGTCCATTAGTATACGTAATTGTTTGCGTCCAACAACCACTGAAATCGCAGCGGCAAGGAAACTTCGTCGGCAGGCTCTTTGACACTGATTTCAATCACGCCGTATACTGAAGTTGGAGCGGCGGAGTTCGCGTCGCGCCCAGAGTCGGTGGTCATGAGGGCCCCGAACGACGACACCTTGAGGCACGACTTCGAAGATGAATCCATACAGCTCGATTGCGGACGATTACTACGTCAACATGAACCTCGCCACGGAAATGGAGCTTCCGAGCAACCGCGAAACGGTCCTCCACTACTTCGAACAGATTCAAAAGAAGTATCCCGAGATGCGGAACTTCTACTCGCGTGATAAGCGCGACTTCGTGCTGGAAGAGGACAAAGACAGTGGCAGCTATCGCTGGTGTACGGTGGAAGCCAAACGCGTGTGTTCGGGGCAGGTGAACCCCGAATCGCTCGACGCGATCGTTGAACAACATCGCCACGCGCTCGACGTGGCTCCCTATTCGCTGTCGATCAGTCCGCTGGATTGCGAGGCGCTCGATTTGTTAATCGGCTTCGATTTCACCTATCGGGGAAATCACAATCAGCTGATTGCCGAAGCGCTGGGAATCTGCCCTGCGATGGAGGCGATCAGCAATGTGCCCGGGGCGAGTATCATTAGCAACGAGCCGAACATCACCTTCGCGCTCGATGATGAATGCCGCTTGCAATGCCGGCTGAGCGTCGAGTCGCGGACGAACGCCTATCAGATTCGCACCGGCGAGTACCAAGAAGACCAAATCAGCGTCTATGTCACGGCTCGACAATATGGCAGCCTGGCACCAGATCAGACGTATCTGGAAACCCTCGACAAGCTGTACGAGGTATCGCGCGAGATGGTCGACAACCACGTCGTCGACTCGATTCTTCAGCCGCTGGCGAGGACGATCGCTTTGGGCTGATAGGAGTCTCGGAGTCGTTTCAACACACGGTTGCTCCAGATCGCGTCGGCTGTGTCAACTCTCCGCAACGTCCGCAGCAAGTTCGAGCTACCTGCTTAGAGGTCCGCTGCCACTTCGGCCTCGCGTGCTTCGGCCGGTGCCAACTTTTGGGAGGCTAGGTCCTCGCCTGCGAGCAGCTGCTCAATTTCGCTTTTCAGCTTCTTCTCCAACCCTGGAGCGTAGCCGACATGAACTACTTGGATGCGCTTATCGGTACCGATGATTGCGGTCGTCGGAATACCCTCAACAGCGTACAAGTTGCCGACCGTGCCGTCGGTGTCGAGCAGAACTTCTAGGTCGAGGCCTTCTTCCTGGAGGAATGCGCGCACGTCGTCAGACGACTCTCCTTGGTTGACGGCAAAAATAGCGACGTCCTTGCCACTGAGCTCCGCAGCAACCGCTGCCAATCCTGGGAGCGCTGCAGTACACGGTCCGCACCACGTGGCCCAGAAGTCCAGCACGACGACTTTCTCGCCGAGGATGGACTCGAGTGCAACTTCTTCCCCATCCAAATGCATAACTTCAAACGTCGGCGCTTGCTCACCAAGTAGCGGGTGGGGCGGTGGTTCCTGGAGGTCGTTAACTTTCCTCGCGTTCGCCGGCGGGTCGAAAGCGAAGACATCCTCCGTGAATTCCTCCGCCGTCTTCCAGTTATTCAACGCGATCTCAACCGACATGCTCATCGCTTCCTGTGGACTATTGCCATCGGGAGGCATCGCAAAGCGGCGTATGAGTACATGCTCGCCGACCTCGATCCACAAATCCCATTGCATTTGCTCGCCCTGCACGTAGCGATAATGGTGGCACTCGACCCCGTCGATTGACTCGGTGCCCAAATACTCCGAGTCGGTGACACCATTCAACAACCACTCGGCAAATCCACCGCTGAGAAAGAACTGGGGGAACGCAGCTGCGCCCATCAATCCCATCGTTTGGTAGACGCCCATTCCATCCGGTTCCTGCGCATCGTCGGCTGATGCTTCCTCGACGGTGTACCGCTGCAACGCTGGCACGTACTCCACAATCTGTTCACCGTCCGAGATCGATGTGCCGCCAATCATTCCCGACTGATGAACAATTGCCCACCGATTTGGTTTTTCGACCTGTATCGTATGGACGGAAACCATCTTATTCTCCACTCCCTGCGCTTGGACACGGGCGGTCAATTCGAGGTCACACGAAAAGGAATTGAGCGCCTGCAGCGACCCGTCGAAAGCTTCGAGGGCCTTAATCGGGTCTTTCACCTCGTCCGCCGTCAGCTTCGCAGCAGTCTGCGGTGAGTTGCAGCCAGAAAGGCACAAAGACGCGCAAATCAGCAGCAGTAGCGCATGGTTCGACATAGTACGGACCTCGGTCGTTGGAGATGCGAATCGTTGGACTCTCAACCTACTTCGCTCGTCGAGCGTGACCATTGTATCACTATCGCCCAGAATAGCGAAAATACCCGCCCAGACGCACCGCAAAATCTCTGGAGAGTTACAGATCCAGCGCTCGATCGACCGCCTGCTAGCCCAACAGTCGATTCACACTCTGAATCAGGCGATCCATTGGAAACGGCTTTCGCACGTAGTCGTCGACACCGAGCATTTCGGCATAGGCTTTGTGACGGGCACCCTCGTTGGCGGTGATCATAATGATCCGCTGCTTCTTTTCACCCATCCGTTTCAGACGTTCGAGCACCAGGAAACCGCTCCGTTTGGGCATCATCATGTCAAGGATGACCAAGTCGGGCGCCTCGCGTTCGATCAGCGCCAGACCCTGGTTACCATCGCGAGCGATCAGCACTTCGTAGTCGTGGGCTTCCAGAGCGAGGCGGAGCGATTCGATGATTTCCGCATCATCGTCGACGAGCAGAATCCGCTTATTGTCCGTGGTTTCAGCCATAGTTTAGTCACTCGTATCGAAAAGCCCTGAGTAGGCAGATTATTGCGGTAGAAGCAGTCCAGACTAGCGGATTGGTCAGGTTTTTCAAGGTGCCTAGCTACTTGGGAATCGGCGCAAAGCAATGCTCAGTCTATTCAGCTTCCCGGAGTGTTTAGTTGCCACTAACCGCTGGATAAGGCTTCAGGTTAACGGCTAGACGGAGTTTGCCGATTGTTGGTCAGCTCTTAGCTAGGGCTGGATTCCCAACTCCCATTCAGTCGACGTACCGCCAACCGCGGAACCTTGGTCGTGTCGTCCACTGCGATCGCCTACAGACATCTGGCGGGAACCAGCCGCTTGAAGACGTCAACTCGGCGGTTGCAAGCGAGCGCTTTATCGCCTACTTCAGACAAGGCTCTGCTTCGACTTGTTCCGGAGGAGCGACCGCCGTTTCAAGACTGCGCTTGATTCGGATCAATTGCTGCCGCAACGACCAACGCTTGAAACAGCTGAGTCGGTACACAGGTTTGACGTGCGTCAAGAGCTTGCGCTTGCACTCCAAATGGCGCGGACCTAAATCGTATTGCCAATCACCGCGTCGGAAGGAGTCTTCGATGGCTTTCACGTACAGCAGGCTGCCGCTGCCCTTGACCGGGCAGGAGGGATCAAAGCCAGACCTCAGACTAAACACGTTGCCTTGGAATACGTAGTTATAGGTGAATGCAACAGCCTGTCCGTCGACCTGCAACAAGTTCATGTCTAAACAGCCGCATTGTGCCGCGACGAGGTGCACTTCTTGCAGGAAGGCCGACACCGAATTGTGCGTTAGTGTCGTTCCAGTCGTTGATGCACCTTGCCAACTACTGGCTGCGATACGAAGGCAGTCGTCAAAGTGGTCCCAGCCCGGGTTTGCCTCGGGGTCTGAGTCCGGCCGATGGCGGATGTGACGAACCTCGCCTAGCTGGCCCAGCTGTCGCTCCCAACGTTTGGCGTTGTTTCGCCACTTGCTGCCTCGCGAAAGCAAGTAGGTATCCCAGTCGCCGTGCAAGTCGATGACTGCCGTGGCCCCAAAGTCGCTACGAACCGGTGCAAAGCCGGCATCCTCCAGCAGGGCTTCAACACGTTCGCATTCATCGGGTTCTGCGCCCACCCAGCGAGGCTCCAGCACATCCCATTGCGAAGCACACGAGCGCATGTAATCGATGCCCGCGGCGAGAGTCGCATCGGGATCCGCACTAATCGGACCGTAGTGCGACCCCCAATGATCCATCGGGTAGGTAGCGAAGCGCAATGATCCAACCTTCGTTTCTTCCCGTCGGATCACTAGTGGGAGGATGCCAGTGATCTCCCCCCCTTGCTTGATGATCAACACGCGCAGGTCTTGCGCTGCACCAAAGTGCTTCCAATAGACTTCCAGCCACTCGAGTGTCTGAAAGAAATTGGCGCAGCGGGTCTGTTCCAGCAGTGTTCGCCAAGCGTCGCGATACTGCCGGAGTTGATCAATGGTTTGTACTTCGTAGATACTCATGCGGCCGACATTCTGGTTTGTTGCAAGGGACAATTCGACGTCGGCACTAGTTCCGCGCGAACTCGAGACGGAGGTTGCCAAATTCGCGTTCGATGTAGTCCAGCAGCGCCCGGACGAGAATCACCACACCCAGCATCTCAAGCATTTCTTCGATCGTAACGATCAAGGCGTAGTCGAGGTTCTCCTCACCGAATTGATCCGCTTGGATGCCGCTCAGCATTTCCACGCCAATCGCTCCAGAGACGAACACCACTGCCGAGAAGATCAAGAGATTGCGCGTCCGACTGGGAAGGTTCAACATGAACCGTAGGTAAACCACTCCGACCAAGACAACGAATGCCGCTCCCGGAATCACCCACGCGTAGTAAAGCGCGCCACCAAATTGAAACATCTCTCGCATCGGATCAATGGGCATCTCGTGTAGCATCGCAATCTCGTCGGCTGACAGTCCAAATAGCAAGATCGAGAGCGTCGTCCAATGCCAGCGAAATCGATCCTTGAGCTTGTGTTTTGCAATAGCGATCAGCGCCAGGATTGCACCGGCCAACCCAAGCGCCGCCGAGGAGTACCAAGTCGGTGCCGTCGCTTCGTAGTCGACGTAGAACATCGGTACGAAACCTTTGAGCATCGGATGGCCCCACAGATACTTGGAGCACTGCCCAAATAGGCTCAGGCCGATGAGCAACAAGATTATGGCAATCAGCGCGTCGGAAACATGCTGCGCGCGCGGTATTTTGATCTGCAATGCGGACACGGTGATTCAGCCCTGCCAAGTGACACGTCGAGAAATGGATACTCAACTATAGGCCTTCGAATCCCAGGGACTGACGCTAGTCGGAGGGGCGGTGGAATCGCTGCCTGCTGTGTCAGTCCAGATGAGACGCTTCACCGCTAAAACTGGTAAAATCGTCAACCGACTGCGGATTATTATTGGACGCGGGGGACGCCGATCGGCTAGTAATCTACCGAGTGGCGAGCGCTATCCTAGCCACTACTCGTAGCTTCATTCCAATGACGCCGATTATCAGGTGAGAGCTTATCGACGTCGGTGTCAAAGAGAGTTTCGACAAACGTCTCCGCGAAGAATGCCCCGATTCCGCTGGTACTCGAGCAACCTGGGAGTAAACCGAAGGAGGCGATCGTGACGAAGAGGATTCTGCTTTGATTCATGTTGAGCACCCTACGCTGCTGTAGGCACGCGGCTGTCTTGTGCACCGAACAGCGTTTCCTGCACGGCTCCGGCAATGTCGGCCGCAGCGGACGGGCGGGCGAGAGATCGCATCCGGTGGCTCATTTCGAACCGTCGGGTCTCTTCGAGGACCAGTGGCGTCAGCTCGCGGGCCAGCGCCTTGTCGAGGGCGCCCGACTGGCTGGTTTCGTCGATCAGTCGGCATGCCCCGGCGGCCGAGTAGACTTTGGCATTGGCGAGTTGATGATCGTCAGACGCTTCCGGGTAGGGTACCAGCACGGCCGGCGTGCCTGCCAACGCGAGTTCTGCCAGGGTCATTCCTCCGGATCGGCACACGACCAGGTCGCTGTCGAAGAGCACGGAGGCGATTTCATCGATGTACGTGACGGCGAGCGCGTCGACGCCGAGTTTACGGTAGCGGGCTTCGGTCTCTTGCAACTGACCTTCGCCGGTCTGATGGATGATGTGCCAGTCGGCGACGCAGCCGCCCAGTTGCTTTAGCGCCGCCGGCATCGATTCGTTGAGCGAACGTGCCCCGCCGGCTCCACCGAGGACAACGAGTCGCTTTTGTGGCTTCGGCTTTTGGTCGACTAGGTTGGCGGTCCCGTTGGTGATGCGACGTTGGTAGAGATTCTCGAACGCAGGTCGTGCCGGGTTGCCTGTGACCGCTACGGAAGCTTGGACGTGCAGATGGGGCCGTACCTCCTCGAATGCGGCACAAACGAGTGTCGACGCGCGGGCCAGCCAGCGCGTCGTTTGGCTGGGAATCGCGTTTTGCTCAAGCAGCATGAATGGCGTGCCACGCGTCGCGGCCGCGTGGACGATCGAAGTGCTGGTGAACCCACCCAACCCTACGACCAGCGACACATTCTGCTCGCCGAGTAACCACCGCGCGGCGCAGTAGCCTGCGACGTTGTCGGTCACGAACCTGAATGCCTGGAGCGGATTCTGAGGCAGCGGTTGCGCGGGAATTTTGACGTGTTCGTAACCGGCGTTGCGAATCGCGTGCTTCTCGCGTGCCTTGCCGGGCCCAGCGAAAGTGATCCGCGCCGAGGGAATTCGCGCGCTAAGGTGTTGGGCAACCGCCAGTCCTGGGAACAGATGGCCGGCAGCTCCGCCGCCGGCAAACATGATGTGAGGAGCGCTCATAGGAACACCCTGCGGGGTTTGATGACGAATGACGAAATACCCAATGACGAATTTTGGATTCTTGACCTTGCGTCATTCGTCATTGGGTACTTCGTCATTCCCTTCGTATCCGCTGAGCCACTGGGACGACGCAAGCGCCGTCCCAGTGCTCAGACCTAAGCTCCATCGTGAAGCGCTTGCCGTAGCAGCTGACCCAGAAGCTGCCCGCAGCAAGTCCTAATGCTCCTACCCCAGGGAGGGCGGCAAGTCAGACCCCGCAATCCAACAATGCCAACGATGAAGCCTCAACATGTACGATTCTCACTCTTAAGTTCTGGTCCTCTCGACGAGGTCCAACTTATTGCCAATCTACGCCGCGATAACTGTTTGTGGGACCAAATGCTCTTCCAACATCCCGGCGAGTCGCATGCAAGTGCTGTGGTCTATGCCCAGCATTAACACGGTATCTCCTGCAATCAGTTGTTTTCGTAGTACCTGCCCGGCTGCGAGCGGTTGACTGCAGACGACTACGCTTGCGAGATCCAGTCCGGCGTCTCGCGCGCCGATGCCGACTTCGCGACCACTTATTCCGCAACTTACCAGCAAGCTCACGCCGCCGGTTTCCACAACCTCGCTACCAAACTGTTTACCAACCACCAGCTCGCTGGTATCGCAAAGCACGACCCGTCGCCCAGTTGCCCTGAATCCTCGCAGTAGTTCCAAGGCGGCCGACATCTCGTCGCGTGAGCTAGTCGTTGCACAAAGTAGAGTAATTCCCGGTAACGGAATAACTCGCGTAGATTCTTGAACTTCGCTCGACTTGTTGCTTGCAGCAGCGGAGAATCTCTCCAGCATGAGGGTGTCCGTCCATTCCATGATTGTGTGTGACTCTCCGATTGATTGTCTGCTCTTGGCGGGTGGTGACTAGGCGACGAGTCGCAAAGCCGGGGCTTCGCGAGCGTACAACAGTTGGCGAGCGATTTGGCCATCGGTTATGGAATCTTCAGCACCGCCGAAGTTCAAACCAGGTCCTACGCGGCTGCCGGTGATCACAACGACGTCGCCGGGCTCAGCCATCGCGACGGCACAGGCAATCGCTTCGCTGCGGTCATTGACGATCTCGACGGTCGCCTGCTGCACCATATCAGTTTCCAACTCCGCCAACGGCTGCGCGACGATAGCCAGATCGGCCATGCGATTGAGCACGTGCGAAATCGCCAAGTGCTCGCTGCCCGCAGCACTCAACGTTTCGCCCCATACACAGATCACGCGACGCTCGGCCAACTGTCGTGCCGTTCGCAAGCTGGCACGCAGCGCGTTTGCCGAGTTCGCCGCATCAACAAACACAGGAAAACCCTGTCCGCAGTCAACTAGTTCCATGCGCGACGGCAATTGCTCGACCGACTCGAGTCCGCGGGCAATGTGTTGCAAATCGATTCCGTGAGCCAAGGCCACTGTGGCAGCCGCTAGGCAGTTGGAAACGTGATGTTCACCGACGATTTTCGTCTGCACGGCCGCCGAGTCGCTACCCGCCGAGAGCACAAACGTCTGTTCGTTTGCATGCGACTCGATGACAGTTGCGGTGACTTCTGCTTGTTCGCCTTGTCCGTAGGTCAGCACGGGCCCATCAATCCCATCGAGCCATTTCACACTGACGGGGTCGTCGGCGTTGAGGACTGTCATACAACTAGGAGCGAGATGCTCGAGCACGCGACGCTGCGTGTTGCGATAAGTTTGTGCATTGTTGTAGCGATCGAGTTGAGCTTCGGTCACATTCGTCACGCACACGGTGCCGAGCTGCACTCCTGCTAGTCGAGATTGACTCAGTACTTGGCTGGAAATCTCGACGATCGCGTGTGTACATCCCGCTGCCTCCATGCGAGCCAACCGTGATGCCAAGAACGGAGCAGTCGGCGAGTCGCTCATCCCGGTGCTGTGGGTCATGCCATCGTAGCAACCCAGGTTGCTCAGCGTACCGCAATGCTTGCCGGCCGCTGTGAAGATCGCCTCCAGCAGCGCGACCGTCGTTGATTTGCCGTGTGTCCCTGCGACTCCAATCACTTCCAGCGTCTGACTCGGGTGGCCCATGAGGGCTTGGCTGATTTCGCCTAATGCGACGCGTGTATCAGGGACCAAGTATGTTGGCACATCGAACACCGGCACCGGTTGCTCGCAGACCACGGCAATCGCGCCGTGAGAGACGGCTCGTTGTGCGTGCAGATGTCCGTCTTCGTTGCCATCGCCGATGTCAGGCAGCGCGACAAATACGTCGCCTGGTTGAACCTCACGCCAGTCGGTCGCACACGAGCTAATAGCAACCGCGTCTGTGCTTGTACGAGTAGCGGCGGGAAAAAGATCGGCCAGTCGAACTAGTCCGGTTGCGGGGACTTCGCCGAACTTGCTGCCAAATTGATTTGCGTTCATTGCAGGCCTCCATGCCTGGGTGGCAGTGACGAAACACCGACAATTGGTCGATGCGAGGAGCGTCACGCTCACCGTGATTCGCTGCGGCGAAGAATCCGTTCTAAGCCACGATTCGCTCAACGGACTTTTGGGTCGATTTGGGTCGTGCCCGTCAAGCGCCGCGAATTGTGCGGTTTTGATCGAATGCCGTCAAGACGAGTTATTCAGAAGCTCTTGTCGGTCTACTTTTTGCGGTCAGCCCGCAGCATGTGACGTCGAAAATGGCACACGAAGAGCCGATCGCTGAGCGGCGAAAGCTCTCTTTTGTACTGGACATGCAGCCACAATGGCCACGACAATGTATCGCTGAGGCAGCACATGCTAGCACCGCGACGCAGATTTATCCGTGGCAGACGACGATTTTGACATTAGCAGCTTGGCCGCGCACTTGCACATGATGCCTGCGCAGATTTCCAAATTGGCCGATCGGGGCAAAATACCCGCGCGGCGGATTGGCGGACAGTGGCGATTCTCGCGGGCCGAGATCCACCACTGGCTGGAGGAACGCATCGGGCTCTCTAGCGCCGACGAACTTGCCGAGATGGAAACCAACCTGCAACGCACCGACACGAGTGAGACGGGAGACGTGTCCATCGCAGCGTTGCTGCCCGTCGACACGATTGCCGTGCCGCTTGCCGCGCGCACGCGCTCGCGCGTCATTTCGGCAATGTCCGAGTTGGCAGCCACTACCGGCATGTTGTGGGATGCCGAGAAAATGGCCGAGGCGATTACGGCGCGCGAGGCAATGCACCCGACGGCTTTAGACATCGGTGTGGCGCTGCTCCATCCGCGCAGGCCCTTGCCATCGATTCTAGGCGAGGCCGTGATGGCGTTAGGCATTACCGGGCAAGGCATCCCATTTGGTGGTGCCAGCGGCCTGACGGATGTGTTTTTTTTGCTGGCTGCCACCAGCGATCATGAGCACCTGCGCATGCTCGCCCGAGTAAGTCACATGATCAGCGATCCCGATTGGTTGGCAAGCTTGCGCGAAGCGAATGACTCCCAGCAGGCCTATGAACTAATCGCTGACCGCGACGCCCAGTTGTAGGTGGATCAACATGGATGTACTCGACGGGACGTCGTTCCCTGTATCAAATACCACGGTTTCACCAACGTCGGTCGTGCTCGTCGGAGACTGGCGCGAATGTGAATTCGCCACCTCGTTGCAGGAAATCGCCCAGGCTAGCGAGTGGCCAGCGGTCGCACACCTAGCGGATGCGGGCGATTTCACTCACCAGTCGCAGCATCCTCCGGAACTGTTCCTCGTCGCGCAGCCGATGCCAGGAGCTTTTCAACAGTCGGAGGTCAATGCGCTGCAGGCACTCGCCCCATTGTCACGCATTGTGCTCGTCGCGGGGACCTGGTGCGAAGGCGAGTTGCGCACCGGTACGCCACTCGCTGGGGTGATTCGACTCTACTGGTATGAACTCGCATCGTGGTGGCAGGCGGCCATCCGTCGGCGAAACGCTGGATTGTGCCCGTTGTGGTCAATGCCGCTTAACAGTGCCCACGCGGGGCGTACGTCGAATGTAGAGAACCTACTAAGCAAGCGAGAATTCGATGGCTGCATACTTATTGAGAGCTCCGATTATTCGGTATACGAAACTCTGGCGGCGGCGCTAAAGGTCTACCAGATTGATTCTGCGTGGGCTGGGCATTCTCGACTAGCGAGCTCCGATTTGGGTGTTGGCGCCGGCATCTGGGATGGAAGTCAACTAAGTGCATCTGAATTGCAACGCTTGCAGTGCTTCTGCCAGCGCGTGCACGGGCCAGTGCTTGCGCTACTGGACTTCCCGCGACGAGAGCATTTTGACCACGTTCGCAAAGTCGGTGCGACGAGAGCGTTCGCGAAGCCCTATGTGGTAGAAGAGCTTGTCGCGGCGTTGTTTGACTAGCGGCCGCGCGGTCACTCAAGCCTTAGTTCTCCGATCATCTCGCGCAACGCGCGTTCGATTAGTTGGCCCAAAAAGTACTTCTCGCATGAGGAACTGGGATTTGGATAATTATGAGCACAGACGGTAATTCGAACGCGTCGAATGAGCACGGCAGCGCGCCGCCATCCCACTGAGAGGGAAGGGTTCAATGATTATGGCGACACAAATCGAAGCCAGAATGACAAAAACCAACGCCTTTGGCAGCGTGGATTGGGTGCAAACTGCTTTAATTGTGGGCCGAAGCGCACGGCATGGAACGGAAACTCGGTGACTTTTGGCATTTTGACCGCAGTTTTTGTAATTCGGTCAAAAAGCGGAACTTTCGCGAAGTTGTCTTGCAAGGTTTTTCGTTTGCAGGCGACTGTAGTTGTATCCGTCTCGAATGACATAATCCGCCTGAGCACGTTGTAAACTCGACGAGCCCTAGGCGATCTGTGAGAGGGGGATTGACGCCATCGACAGAACTGTTACACTACTGTGGTCACTTGGGCGGAGGGCGTTCCATCGTGCAAAGAGATTGGTTGATTAAGCTGCAGGTGTGGGCAGTCGCTACCATCGTATGTGGTTTGCAGGTTGCCGCGAGTGAGCAGGTCATTCGCTACGAAGATGGTGCCGGTGGGCAGATGTGGTACCGGCTTATCTTGCCGGCGAATTACGACCCCAACACGTCCTATCCGCTGACATTGTTCTTGCATGGCAACAGTGGCACGAACATTCGCCCAGTCGTAAACCCGGACACCGATGTCGAACGGCCACCTCCGGGTTTGCGAAATGCTCTGAGTAGCGGCCCCTATGAGAGTATTCTTGTTGCCCCTCAACTTGAGCGGGGAATCTGGGCCAGCAACGACAACGATCGCTTGATTCGCGATGCGCTGGCCAACGTCGAGGCAACTTACGGCACCGACCCACAACGACGTTATGTTACGGGATTGTCGTTCGGCGGCTATGGCACTTTCCATTTTCTGGAGGCTTACCCTGACGACTTCGCTGCCGGCGCAGCACTTGCCGGTTTCTACTTTCCTTTTACACAGCCGGGAGATCCGTTTCCTCAGGACCCGTATGCCGACTATGCGGACGTGGTCAAAGATATTCCGCTGTGGGTGTTTCACGGGAATGTCGACAGCGTAGTGCGAGTAGAAGAGTCGCGCGCGGTTGTTGATGCCCTGCTTGATGTTGGCGGCAATGTACGCTACTCCGAGTTACCCGACGGGCAGCACGACATCTGGACGCAGCTGTACGACGTGAACAACTTCCCACCGACGGCAGTCATGACGCTCGATGTGGACACGACGTCCAATTCATTCCAGGTGTGGGTCGACCTAGAACAGGGGACAAGCCAGGGTATCAACGAAATCGCATTCAATCTGAATGGCGTTGAAAGTATACAGAACTTGTTGCCGAAATCAGATTTGTCACCGGTCACCGGAACCAGCCTTGGTTTCGACGAATTCCGCAGCCTCGACGATGACGTCCCAGTGACCGGGTGGCAAACTCGCAATGCGACCGATCCCACGCTGATTGGGGGATTTGGCCAGACAGCTGGAGTGTTGCCCGGAGCTGGTGAAGGAGAAGGTGAAGTGCAAGCGGAGTACGGCGCGCCTTTGTTGGTCGCCGAGGGCACCTACTCCGATCTGGCGCAACTTGATTTCACATTGGAGCAATTTCGTGTCCGCACGCGACTTCCCACAGTGAACGTGATACGCAATGATGGTCAGCGAATTGTGGGCGCGATTAATTCGTACCGCGTCGTTCACGATGGTGAAGAGATCTACACGGTTGGCGATCACGAGGAACTGTATCCGTGGCTATTTCGTCAGCGCTTGATTCCTGAGCCAACAACGATCGTACTCGTCACGATTGGAGCGGTGTTGATGTGTTGCCGCAGGCATGCGTGCGGAGCTTGAGTTTCATTAGTCGGGTGCTCGCGCAGCGTCCCGAACCTCAAGCAACTGGGCGACGATGCTGACGGCAATCTCGCCTGGGTGGTTGGAACCAATCGGCATCCCGACGGGGCAACGGAAGTCGAGTTTGTCGGCCGCAATGCCGGCTTCGCTGAGTTCTTTACGCAGCACAGCCGCTTTGGCTTTGCTGCCGATCACACCGACGTACGGGAAATTGCGATCGAGTTCATAGATGCGCTGCAGGACGGGCAGATCGCTACGGTGGCCGCGTGTCATGCAGAGAACATAGGTGTCGGTCGATAGCGCGTCGACTTCGGCGGATGGGTCGTCGGTTTCAATCGTCTTGACGCCGGCGGGAAGCTGGGTCAGCCAGTCGCCGCGTGGGTCGATGCAGGCGACTTGGCAGGGCAGTGAAACGAGCAACCGCGTTAGCGCTTGAGCGACGTGCCCCGCGCCAAAGACAACAATGCGCCAGGAAGATACTCCGGGACACTCAAAGAATAGCTTCACACTGCCGCCGCAGGTCATGCCAACGTCGGCCTTGAGGTTCCAGTCGTGCAACTGATGAGGACGTTGGTCGGCGAGCATTGCCACCGCTTCGTCGATCGCCTTGGCCTCGACGCGACCACCGCCAACAGTACCGGCGGCCAAACCATCTGCCGTGACGATCATCTTCGCGCCCGTATCCTGCGGTGTGGAGCCAGCCGCCTCGATGAGCGTAACCACCACAAAGGGTGTCGCCGACTCGGCGAGCTCAGCGCAACGACGAAGTAAATTGACTTGGGTCATCGGAGATACCATGCAAGGGTAGAAGTACTAACCACGGAGTGCACAAAGAAACTTGGCAGATGGCATGCTGAATGTCGTACGTCACTCGTGTCCTCAGCGACATTGTGGTGAAGTTAACCTCGTGCGGCAGGAATATTGCTGGTCAGTTCCGTCATTGTTATGAGCAGTTCTTCGCCCGTTGCTGGGATGGCTAAGTTGATCGGTTGGTGGCCGGCGATCGATGCGAGCGCGTGCCGCGCGGCGAGCCAGACAGCGAGGCCGAGCATCAGCGGTGGCTCGCCGACGGCTTTACTGAGCCGAATGTTCTTTTGGTGTTTTGGGTTGGCAATGAAATTGATGTTCAATTCGCGCGGGAGGTCCGTGACGTTAGGAATCTTGTAAGTCGTTGGCCCGGTCGAGAGGAGCTGGCCTGTGTCGTCGTAGCGCAGCTCTTCGTTGGTGACCCAACCGACTCCTTGGATGAAACCGCCGATTACCTGTCCGCGATCGACGCCGGGGTTGATCGACTTGCCGATGTCCATCAGCAGGTCAGCACGGTCCACTGTGAGTTCGCCGGTGAAGCGATCGATCGTCACCTCCGCAACGGCGGCACCGGTGGTGAAGTAATAGAACGGATTCCCGCGGCCAGTCTCGCGATTGTAATCAACGCCAGGTGTGGCGAAAAAACCACGGGCACCTAGGTCGACGCGCTCGCGACGGGCCATTGCGCAGAAGTCGCCAAACTCGATTCGGCGCGAACGGTCAGGATCGCGATCATCAAATAAATAGCCGCCTTCGATATGGATATTCTCGGGTGAGGCGACCAGTCCGCGTTCCGTGTCGGCTAAGAGGTCAGCGGCGTACTGCTTCATTCGCCCGAGAATCGTGCGACAGGCATTGAGCGCCGCCGCGCCGTTAAGATCGGTGCCAGCGCTGGCGGCGGTGGGCGAGGTATTGTTGTTTTTTTCGGTGGAGGTCGTCATCAGGCGGACCGACTCGATCGGCAGATCGAACTCGTCGGCCACCAGTTGTCTGATTTTTGTATTGAGTCCCTGTCCCATCTCGGTACCGCCGGTTGATACCTGGATAGTCCCATCGGTGTAGACGTTGACCAGCGCGTTGGCCTGGTTCAAAAACTTGGTTGTGAACGAGATGCCGAATTTCACCGGCGAGATCGCTAGGCCTTTGACCTGCGTGCGACTCGACTGGTTGAACGCGTTGACCGCTTGCATCCGCTGGGCGTAGTTCGACGACTGTGCCAGCTGATCGAAGGTCTCGTCGAGCACGTGGTCACGAATGATCTGTCCGTAGTGAGTGACGTTCCGTTTGGCGTCTCCATCGCGGTACAGGTTCCGCTGGCGAACTTCCAACGCGTCGCGGCCGACGACGCGAGCGATTTCCTGCATGCAGTTTTCAATGACAGCCATGCCTTGAGGTCCGCCGAAGCCTCGGAATGCCGTATTGGGTGGCAAGTTCGTGCGACAAACCTGGCCGGTCACGCGGATTTGCGGTACGAAATACGTGTTGTCGGCGTGGAGCATCGTGCGCTCCATTACGGCGGTGGAAAGATCTGCAAAAGCACCGCCGTTGGAGAAAAAATGAAACTCCGCAGCGAGCAACATCCCATCGTCGTCGAAGGCCACGCGGTAATCGGTTTGATATTGGTGACGCTTGCCGGTAATCCGCATATCGTCACCGCGATCGAGGACCAACCGCGCCGGTCGGTTTGTATGCCGAGCAACAAGGGCCGCCATCACGGCGGTCAACGACGATTGGGTTTCCTTACCACCAAAACCCCCGCCCATGCGTGGACACTCGCACACGACTTGATGCATGCCCAGCCCAAGCGCCTCTGCGACGACTGCTTGCGCTTCGGTGGTGTTCTGTGTCGAGGAGATGACCTTGAGCGTGCCTGCTTCACCCGGCTCGGCCAGCGCTGCTTGCGTTTCGAAGTAGAATTGCTCTTGTCCGTTGCTGTGGAACTGACCGGCCAGCGTGTGTGGTGCTTCTTCAAACGCGGTGGCGAACGAGTCATCATCTTCGGCACCAGGGCTGATCATCAAGCGTTTCGGGCCAATGAACGAATTTGCTTTGATTGCGTCATCGATACACAACACGGCCGACTGTTGCTCGCATTCGAATTTAACGAGTTGACGAGCTTGTCGGGCTGCCTCCGCAGACTCCGCTCCAATGACAACGACAGGTTGGCCGATGTACGAAAACTCAGCTTCGACCAGGAACGGTTCGTCGACGATGATCGGACCGAAGTGATTCGGCCCACCCAAGTCTTCGTGCGTCAGCAGGCATACGACGCCGGGAACGGCACGTGCAGCCTTCAGATCGATCGACTTCAGTCGACCGCACGCGATCGGAGCGCCAACGAATGAGACGACGAGTTCACCCTCACGGCGGGGCAAGTCGTCAATGTAACTTGCTGTGCCGGTTACATGACCGACGGCAGATTCGTGCGGCAGTGGCTTCCCGACGGAGGGCATGCGTCAGACCTCCACCGGTTGAGGGGACGCCAAGTCGTGGAAGCACTTCACGAATAGGTTCTCAACGAGTTGCCAGCGATAGTCTGCACTACCGCGGACATCCGTGATCGGAGTGATTTCATCACGCGCGATCCGGCCAGCTTCGCGCATCGCCGTCTCAGTCAGTTGCTTACCGACAAGCGAGGCCTCCGCTGTCGGCAGCCGCACGACCGTTGGTCCGACGCCACCGGTCGCGATCCGCGCAGATACGATCAAATCTTCCTCGAACTCCAGCAGAAACGCGGCCGTGACAGTACTAATGTCCATGTCCCGGCGTTTGGAGATTTTGTAGAGCTTCAGGCGTTGGTTTTCCGTTGGCAGTGGCGTGCGGACGGAGAGTATCACCTCATCGGGCTTCAGATCGAGCGTCTTGTAGCCGAGATAGAAGTCTTCGATTGGGATCTGCCGACGGCCGCTCACGCTGCCAACTTCCAGCGTCGACCCTGCAACGTAGTGGAAAGGAATCGAATCGGCGATCGGCGACGCGTTGGCCAGGTTACCGATCAGCGTGCCCGCATGACGGACTTGGGGGCTGCCAAACCTTGTGAGGATGTCATGGTACTCAGGAATGTGATCACGGACGAACGATTCAATTCGCGACCAGGAGACCGCCGCTCCGATCACCAGGACGTCGTCTTCGACTTCCAAGACGTCCAATTCGCTGACGCCGCCGGTTACCAAGATGTCGATCGGGCGAATCTTGCCGTGATTGTGCTGAACGCCGAGATCGGTCGCCCCCGCGACGAGCGTCGACGTTGGTCGCTTGGCTCGGCGTGAGAGCAACTCATCGATCGTGTTAGGCAAGAAGATCTCTGGAACAGCATCCTCGACTACGGCGCCATTGGTGCTTGCGTCTTGGCTTGTAGCATTTACGTGGACGGGTGCTGAGCCTAACTTGCGCAGATCGGCGAGTATCGACTCGGTGTCGAACAGATCACCTACGGAGCCTCGTGTCGAATCGGACTGTCGTCCAGCATTCAATATCTGTGCGTAGCCGGTGCAACGGCAGAGATTGCCAGACAGCCCCAATCGCATCGCCTCGTCGGGCATTGCATCGGTCGCAGTTGCGGCACGTTTTTCCTCAGCTAAGCCGTGCAAGGCCATCACGAATCCCGGCGTGCAGAACCCGCACTGACTTCCGTGACAGTCGACCATCGCCTGCTGCACGTCCGTCAACAATCCGGCTTCTGCTAGTCCTTCCACCGTGATCACATGACATCGATCCAACTGATAGACGAACGCGATGCAGGCATCAATCGTATCGTACTTCAGACCGTTCCCTTCCGCATTGAGCCTGCCAACCAGAACCGTACACGCTCCACAATCGCCCTCCGCGCACGCGACCTTCGTGCCAGTCAAGCGAGGATTGCAACTGCCACGAAGATAGTCCGTCACGGTCATCGCCGCTTGCGGGCCATGGACATCCTGGCGAGCACCATTCAGATAAAAGACCAAGTGATCTCGCATAGGAAACGGAGGGCGGGTTATCGTGGTAGAATGGATGGGAAACCAGGGTGGCAAGATTGTCAACGTACCGCCGGGTTGATATGCTTCTGCCTCCTATCCGCACGATAGGTATGCTGTCAATTGTCGTCAATGCGTGAAGTGCTGGCCGGTTCTGCCGGAAACCGATTCTATGTCCTTAAACGCACGTGAACTAGCTGATGCGGTCATGTCGCGGTGCGACGAGCTGGCAGCCTGTTCCGAGGACGAGAATCGAATCACCCGTCGGTTTCTTACGCCTCCGATGCGTGAAGTGCACGATCGACTGGGCCACTGGATGCAGGCCGCGAATCTCGAGCCGCGAGTCGACAACGCAGGCAACCTCATCGGGCATCGGGCCTCCACACATTCCGGTAAAACGCTCCTGATCGGCTCTCACTTGGATTCTGTTCCCAACGCAGGGCGCTATGATGGTGTGCTGGGAGTGCTGATCGGTGTGGCAATCGCTGAAGCACTCATCGACGAGGCGCTTCCGTATCACTTGGATATCATCGGCTTCAGCGAAGAAGAGGGGGAGCGCTTCAGCATGCCGTACCTCGGCAGTTCAGCGGTTGCCGGGCGGTTCGATCAAGACTGGCTGGCGCGAACCGACCGAGACGCTCACACGATGAGCGATGCGATTCGGCAGTTTGGACTTCGGCCGGAAGGCATCGCCGACGCTGAGTACTCACCTGACGAGGTGCTCGCGTATATTGAACCGCACTTGGAACAAGGGCCAATGCTGGAGCAGGCGGGACTGCCGCTGGGTGTGGTCACGGGCATTGCTGGTCAGAGCCGACTGCGGCTGGAGTTCGTCGGCACTGCCGGCCATGCAGGCACGACCCCAATGTTGGGGCGGAGCGATGCCCTGGTCATGGCGTCGGAGTTCATTGTTGCCGCAGCTTCGCTTGGGCGGCAAACAACCGGTTTGCGTGCGACGGTCGGCCGCATCGCGGCTACGCCAAACGCGCCCAATGTGATCCCCGGTCGCGTCGAACTTTCGCTCGACGTCCGCCATGTTGACGACTTGGTGCGCGAGCGCGCGATCAACGACTTGCTGGCCACAGGGAATCGCATCGCGAAGACCGCTGAGGGCAGTTTCTCGATACTCGAGACGAATGCAAACGCGGCCGTCTCGATGGACCCCGATGTTAGCAGGTTGCTCAAGACATCGATCCAAGCTTGCAATCTGCAATCGTTGGAACTATTCAGTGGAGCCGGTCACGACGCAGTGGTGATGGCCGAGCGATTTCCCACAGCGATGTTGTTCCTGCGTCATCCCGGCGGCGTGAGCCATCATCCCGACGAGCGCGTGGAGCGCGACGACGTCGCCGCCGCCATCGAGGTCCTGTGCCAGCTGGTTCGGAACTTGGCCAAGCAACACCAACCCAATCAAGTGAGTAGCACTTAGCCATGCAGTCGCCTTTCGGTACCACACGAACCGCCGTCGAACACAACCACGCGGTGATTGCCCCCGACGGGCACGTCGTCTCGCCGTTGTCGGGCTGGCACAATACCGAGGGGGTCGTGCTAATTAGCCCGACCATGCGCGGAGGGCAGGGCGGGCCGCGATTTTCGCAGTACTTGATTCACGGCTCCGCCGCGTGTCGCGCCACCTCGGCACCCGACGGCGTTCAGCGGCTGATCTACGTGCTCAGCGGCGAGGCAACGCTCGACGGCACCGGAATGAAAGCCGACGACTTCGCTTGGTTTCCTCCGGGTGACCAGTATGACCTGACCGTTGCGAAAGGTGCCCGACTGCTCGTTTTCGAAAAGCAGTACGATCCGCTGTCTGGTACGAAGACCCCGTCGCGCGTCACAGGTTCGCATGCTTCGGCACCCGCAGAGCCGTTTATGGGCGACGAAGACGCGATGCTGGCGACCTTGTTGCCCACCGAGCCCGCGTTTGACATGGCCGTCAACGTGTTTTCCTTTCAGCCGGGCACAACATTGCCGTTTGTCGAGACCCACGTGATGGAGCACGGGCTGTACATGCGGGCAGGGCAGGGCGTCTATCGTTTGGGGGATCGCTGGTATCCCGTTCAAGCGGGCGACACGATCTGGATGGCGTCCTACTGCCCGCAGTGGTTTGTGGCGATGGGTAAGCAACCGGCAAGCTACATCTACTACAAAGACATCCATCGCGATCCTCTGAGCACAGGGCAGTAGAGGCCACGCGGCATGAGCGACCTTAACGCACCCCAGATCGATCTCGATCAGTTGATGGGTGAATTGCATCATCTGGCCACTATCAGCGACTGCCCGGAACCGCCGCCAGCCGTTACGCGTGTCGTGTTCACCGACACCGATCTCAAGGCGCGTGAGTACCTCCGCTCGCTCTACGAACAAGCCGGACTCACCGTCCGCGTCGATCCGATCGGCAACACCTTTGCCCGTTGGGACGGCAAGGATCCGGCCGCGCCGGTGGTCGGTACTGGCTCGCACACCGATGCGATCCCACACGCGGGAATGTACGATGGAACGGTCGGAGTGCTCGGCGGACTGGAAGCGATTCGAGCTCTGCAGCGAGGTGGTTTTCAGCCGCAGCGTCCGATCGAGCTGGTGATGTTCACGTCTGAGGAACCAACACGGTTTGGCGTAGGTTGCACCGGCAGTCGGGCGATGAGCGGTGCGATGACGCCTGATCAGTTGACCAGCTCGGTCGACGAATCGGGAGCGAACTACGATATCGTTCGACAGCAAGCCGGCTTCGCGGGCGAACTGACCGCTGTTCAGCTCCCTGCGGACTACTATCATGCGTTCGTGGAACTTCATATCGAGCAAGGTCCCGAACTAGAAGCCAGAGAGACGCCGATCGGCATCGTCACGGCGATCGCGGCTCCCGCGACCGTTGAGTTTTCGGTGACGGGCGAAGGCGGACATGCGGGCGCTGTGCTGATGCCGCGGCGCCGCGACGCGCTGGCTGCCGCTGCCGAGATGATCTCATCGATTGAATCGCTGGCGCTGGAAAGCGATAGCGCTGACCTGGTGGCGACCGTCGGTAAAGTGGATGTGCATCCCGGTGCCGTGAACTCGATTCCCAGTCGTGTCGGCTTCAGCCTCGATCTCCGCGACATCGACGGCGACAACCGCGATCGCGTAGCCGAGGCGATTGCCGAATCAACCGACGAGATCGCGACGCGACGGGGCGTTACCGTCGAACGGCGAACGCTCAATTGCGACCCACCTGCGCAATGTGATCCGACCGTCGTGAAGGCAATTGCGCGGGCCGCGAAACAGCTTGGCATCGACAGTTGCGAAATGATCAGCCGCGCCTATCACGATTCGCTGTTCATGGCCCGCATTGCCCCGATGGGCATGATCTTCATTCCCTGCCGGGGTGGCGTGTCGCACCGCCCCGATGAGTTCTCTTCACCCGAGCAAATCGCCGCTGGTGTGCAAACGCTAGCCACGACGTTGGCGGAGTTGGCCAGCTAGCGCGGCGTCCCGCGTTTGGCGCTTTCAGTTTTGCACAACACGACGAACACTTTTCCATCGAGCAAAACTCGGAGTACCGCGGAATTCGACGTTGTTGTTAGTGCTTACATATCAACGGTTTACGTGCACGCCGGTCAACCACGACGAGTCAGTTATGGCGAGCAAAACTCCGCTTCGCGATAAGCAAGGAGGTACCCTTCTGGCTGCCAACTCATGTTGCCAAGGGTTCACTTTCCGCCAAGATTCGACGGACGTGTCAAAACTGCTCTTATTCGTTTGTCAAAGATCGCGCGGCCTATTTTCGAGCCAAGCTGAGTGTACCCGAATCGGTGGCCCAATTTCATCAACAAAATCGGAGCCTGTGTCGCACGAGTGAAGCCTCGGATGTCGACGAATCGCGGCAGCTTCGACGGCGCTGTTTCTAGCGTTGGCGAAACCCACTGCTTGCGGAAACCGGATTCCGAGAAAACTACACACGCGCCGCAGTAACTAACACTTTGTCAGCAGGGGCCGGATGGATACAATTGTAAAGGCGGACTGATAAGTTGCTATGCGATATGAAACGTGTCCTGGTAGGTGCAAGAATGATTGACCGAAATCGCGAGGGATTTTTTCGCCCGATCCATAAGTACCCGCTTGGATGGGCTCGTCTTGCAGCGGGTTCCATCCCCAAGCTCCTTCTGATGTTCGGGCTCCACATTCTGTTCGCGTTCTCGTTAGTTAGCGATTCCTTCACAGACCATCCAAATATTACCTTCACTCTAGTGGTCGTTGCCTTCTTTCCAGGCATGTACCTTTACGCTCTCTATCGGCTTCTGCGAATCATTGAAAGCCATGACCGGAATGCAATGAAGAGTACACCTGAAACCCTAGATGGTTAGAACGTGCCGCCGGATTGCACAAGCGGTGTCAAGCTTCGACCGCGGCAACGTCGGTATACGAAACATTGCAGCGCTACGCAGATTGCGTGCTCACAATCAAGCTCGCAGCTTCGTCGGCGATGATCGTGGCGGAGGGAGTCCCAGCGCTTGCTGAATCTAACCGTATCCGAGCGTGGAGTAAGAGACGAGCATGCCGCAAGTCCGATGCTCACCCGCTAGTGCCTCACGCTTCAGTCCTTACGTCTTGACAATAGTCAGATTCGTGAAGGAATCAGATGAGCCCGACCGGGTATGGGCAGTGCCAATCAGCCCGCTTGGCGATCAATATCCGGCTCCGGAGTTGTCATCATTAGTAGCGATGCCACTCCAAGAACCAAACACGTAGTCGGTGTCTTTCGCCCTGGCGTGGCACTCAATGCAATTGCTCATGCGGCCTGACTCGATGTTGTCGATTGTGTCAAAGTAGAAGTATTCCCAATCGCCGTTGCTAGGGTCGTATCCTTCTTCACGCTTAATCATTCCGCCAACACCGTCCCCAGCGCCGTTCCACTTGCCATGTCCTTCGGTGCGGTAGCCAAGCATCTGTTTTTCTTTAACAATAATCGCATCGACAGGATATGCACTTTTCTGATTGAAGGCCTTGGCCGCACGATCATTCATGAAGACATTTACACTGCAATTTGCGTGCGGACCATGGTCGACCTTAGCAGAGTCAGCCATCGCTTTAGACGCGCCTACGCACAGCATGGCCAGCTCAGGATTGACGAATACTGGCTCCGGGGTCATCAGCTTTAGATCTTTATATTCTGCCGAAATCTTAGCGATATCTCCCGGAACGATCCCGTGGCCGTCAGCGAGCTGAATCGCGGCATTGCCAGGAGGTTTGTCATGACAGCCGACAGGGACGAGGATAACTAGAAGTCCGGTGAGCTTCTTCAAGTAGGCGAACATGACTTTCCCGGCAGGTAAAGTATTACAGACGTGCGTGCGCAGACCCGTATCAATTTAGCATAGCGTAAACTAGCAGTCCTTGCTTTGCTGCGCCGCCACCCCCGTTGCGTTGGTGCGTGCCCATCTGCGACGGTAACCAACGGACCACAACGCGCGATCGATAGAGCGTCCTACATCAAATTGAATGCTTCATTAGCGACTTTGCACATTCTAGGCTAAAATCAAAGTTCCCACGCCCAGCCGCCGACGCTGGGCGATCACTGACTTACGAGAGGCATGCGGCAAATTCACTCATGATCGGCTGTAGGAGAGATTTCAAATGGCGGATGCGTTGCGCCGCAGCGATTACGGGCTTGGTTGCATCGCTCACGGGGGGCATGGCGGTTGCGCAGTTGCCGACGGCTAGTGGGCGGCTGATTGACATGAGCAATCCGGCTTGGAAGTTGTTCGTGCCCAACACGTACCAGCATCGCAGCGACAACCGCGCTGATCTGCTGGTGCATTTTCACGGCAACCCTCAAACGATTTGGGATAATGCCCTGCATGCCGAATTGAATGCCGTGGTGGTCACGGTCAACTACAACGGGTTGTCGAGTGCCTATTCGGGGCCGTTCTCGAATTCTTCGCTGTTTCAGTCGCTGACCAGTGATGCACTCTCCAAAACACGGCGTCTGCGAGACTTTCCTTCCGACTTGCGGTGGGATCAGCTGGGTGTGTCTTCGTTTAGTGCGGGCTACGGGGCGGTGCGCGAGATCGTCAAGAGTGCCACTTATCGAGACGATATTGATGCGTTGTTGGCAGCCGACTCGCTGTACGCGACGACGAGCTTCGATGGCACACCGCTCGATTCGCAAATGGTCGATTACAAGACCTTTGCCAGTATGGCACAGGCGGGGCAGAAGACGTTTCTGTTCAGCCACTCCGAAGTGCTGACCTTCACTTACGAGAGCACGAAGGAAACGGGCGACGAACTCATGCAGCACCTGGGGATTTCCGCATCACACGTCAACAACGACGGGCTGGGCACGCTCGAGTTCTATCGGCATGCTGAGAGCGGAAATTTTCAACTCTGGGGCGCGCAGGGAGCAGACGGCGATGCCCACCTGGAGCATTTGCGTTACATCGGCGAGTTCTTTGCCGAACTGCCCCTTGCGAAACTTAGCGTCTCGCCGGCTGACTTCAACCACGACGACGCCGTCAACGGCCTGGATTACCTGCAGTGGCAACGCGATCCCAACCTGGGAGCCCTGGCCGACTGGAAAACCGACTACGGGATCGCAAGTTCGGAGTCTGCGATAGCGCATGTGCCTGAGCCGGCGGGGGTTACTCTGCTTGCTCTAGGAGTCTTCATACTAGGCGGCGGCCGAAATCGCAAACATAGTTACATCCATGTAAGCTGAGCGACTAGCGAGGCCGGTGCATCGTTATCGCCACCAGACCGAATAACGACACGATAGCCATACAAGTGGGCTCGGGGATAACAAAGGCGATTCCTGCAAGACCATCAGGTAAACCAGTCGAACCGACCAGGGTCATGAAGCCCGTAGTGGGATTGAGGGTGTACAGACTATCTGTACCAACTCCGAAACCACCATCGGCGACATATAACGTCCCGGTCGCGGGGTTGACGTCCATCCCGGATGTGTAACCGAGGTCGACTGACAGTGTCACAGAGTTGACTATCGCAGCAGTTGACTTATCGACCGTCAGCAATCGGGTAGGAGTTTTCTCGCCGGTGCCAAGAAACACACCACTATCAAGAATGTAGAGCGAGCCGTTGGGGGTGAAGACCATTGCCGAAAAGTCACCGTCCTCAAGCCCGCCAAGATCCCCGACGACGGTCCCGGCACCAGTAGCAACATCTATCGAAAATAGCTGTCGATTATTGGGGACACTCTGAATGCCGAACAGCACGTCGCTAATCGGATCGAATGCAAGGTCGCCTTCGACAATCGGAAAACCTGTGAACCCAATAGGGGTATACGCTCCAGTATCCGGATTGATGGTGACCAATGAGTTGGCCGGCCTTCCAACACCTGTTGTCAGGCCATAGAGCATTCCGTCAGGTGCAAAGGCGATTCCTGCAAGAGAGTCCATGCCCATTCCCGTCGCACGCGGATTCGACGCATCACCGGTGGCGGGGTCGATGTCGTAGAGGATACCATTAAAGGTGTTGCCTAGAAGGGATTGAGCGAAAGCGTCTGCTGTCGACAGAAACGAGACGATCATAACGAATGAGAAAACCAATCGAATACTGATGCTCATGAGCGATACTCCGGTGATGGCATGGAATCTGTGGCGAATTGAATGCGATCAGCACGCGTTGAATTGCCGTTGCGGGACCGCGAAATAAGAGAATGCCCCCCGTCTTGCGGCGGTAATGCGAAGACTTAAGGTCGGGTGACGCTGTTCCGAAGCGCGATGACCGCCCTGAGTTTACCTGGGGAGGAACCTACCATGCAAGTACTCCCGGGACTATTGAAACGACAAATCTAGAATGTCGCCGTTTCATCGTCTTGAGTTGGTTTCAGACGGTCACAGAGACTACCTGATGTGTACATCAATTCGGCTGATTCCCATTCTGAGATTCTAACGGACGAGTGAGCCACATCATTTTGAAACCGTGCGGCGCCGATCCGCAGAACATTCATCGACTCGGTCGAGCAACACGCCGTAGCCGACAGTCTTCGCATTGGTCGGTCCTTAGGCTTGCTCGCCCTATCAACAGCGCCCGCCCAGCCGCCTGATTTAAGCGTATCTGCACAGCGGGCGATTTATGGTATGATTCCGGCGTTCGTCACACACCTTCCCAATGCGAGATTTTACGATGACTCGATCCTTCACGTTCGCACTGTTGTGTTCCGTTTGTCTGACCTCTGCATACGCTGCCGATTGGAGTCGGTTTCGCGGACCTTCGGGTTCCGGAGTAGCCGCGGATTCCGACGCGTTGCCCACGGCGTGGTCGCATGAGGCGAATCTTGCCTGGAAGACGCCGCTGCCGGGCCCCGGCGCATCCAGTCCCATCATCGCCAACGGCAAGGCGTTTGTGACTTGCTACTCGGGTTACGGACTGAGCCAACAAGACCCTGGCGAGATTGAGAATCTTGTGCGGCACTTGGTTTGTGTTGATTTGGCGACCGGCGACAAGCTTTGGCAGGCCGACGTGAAGGCGGCGCTGCCAGAAGATCCCTACTCAGGGATCGGTGTTACGGCCCACGGGTACGCTTCGCATACGCCGGTGTCGGACGGCACGAACGTGTACGCATTCTTTGGTAAGAGTGGCGTCTACGCGTACGACATGTCAGGAAAGAAGCTCTGGAACACAGATGTCGGTAAGGAATCGGATCCAGCGAAGTGGGGATCCTCGTCGAGCCCCATCGTGCATGAGAACACAGTCATCGTCACCGCTTCGGCCGAAAGCCAGGCGATCGTCGGTCTCGACAAAGCAACCGGCGCTGAACTGTGGCGACAGGAAGCCGCTGGCCTGGACGGAATGTGGGGCACGCCGACACTCGTCGATGTTGGCGACGGTCGGACGGACATTGTAATGTGTGTGGCCAAGGAGTTGTGGGGTCTTGATCCAGACAACGGCAAGCTCCGCTGGTACGCGAGTGCGACAGATGCTCAGCAGGCGTATTCGAGTGTCATCTTGGACGGCAGCCGAGTGTTCGCCTTCACCGGTCGCGGCGGTGGGAACATTGCCGTTGATGCTGGCGGCACGGGCGACGTGTCCGAGAGCAATACGGTTTGGGAAGGAAGCATCACCGCCAGTTTCGCTTCGCCGGTGCGTCACGAATCGAAAATCTATGTTATTTCGCGCGGGGTGTTGAGTGTCGTTGATGCTGAGACCGGCAAACGCATCCAACAACTGCGGTTGAAAGGAGCCCGTGAAACGGGTGGTCGCATGGGCTCGCTCGACTACCCGTCGCCGATTGTGATTGGCGATCGGCTGTTCTATCTCAATGGCAGTGGTCAGATGTTTGTGTTTTCTCTGGGCGACAAGGTCAAGCAGGTCAGTGTCAACGAAGTCACGACCGACAAAGAAGACTTCCGCGGCACACCTGCTGTGAGTGATGGCCGCATGGTGTTGCGTAGCTCCAATTATCTCTACTGCGTCGCCGACAAGGGCGAGACCGTCGACGTTGATACCAGTCTGGTCGCCAGCGCGGATGAGGACGAGGACGACGCACCCAGCGAAGCTCGGGGACGTGGTGGTCGTGGAAGAGGCGGACCGGGTGGAGGAGGAGGAGGTCGTCGCTTCGATCCGATGACCATGTTCAACGAACTGGATGCCGACAAGGACGGTAAAGTGGCCGAGGCGGAACTAGCCGGTCATCGCATGGAGGATCGCCTGAAGACTTTGGACAAAGATGGCGACAAGGCGATTTCTAAAGACGAATTCAGTTCCGGCATCGGTTCGCTATTCCGACGCGGCGGCGGAGGCGGCGGAGGAGGAGGCTACGGCGGACGCGGCGAAGACAACCGCCCCAAACGACCCCAGCGCCCCGAGGCCGCGTAGGAGCGATGCGGTTGGAACTGCCTGGCGGCAGCTTCATAAATTCCCCTCCCTTGCAGGGAGGGGTTAGGGGAGGGTTAATCTCTCGGAAGACTCTCCCCTCACCTAGCCTCTCCCCAACGGGGAGAGGAATATTGAAACTGCTTCCAGCCTGTTGATACGCTGATGAATGCCGACATGCGTTGCATGGTGATGCAGGCATTCGGTGCTCGGTAGCCTGAATCAGTCGCGATTACTTAAGATTGATTTGGCGAAGGATCGTTGGGTCCTTGATTTTCGTATCCTCAGCGAGCATCAGCGCCTTGCTGAGAATCACGGACAGCCTTTGGTCACCTTCGAACGGCAAGAACACCTTGTCTAGCCAGCGGCTACCATGACCAGCGACGATGCAGAGGTATCGATCGTTTGGTTCCATCAAGATGTTCGACGAACCAAGATGGATCTTGTAAGTTCGTATGTCGCCTCTGACGATCAAGAACTTCCGGTCGAAGGAACAACGATCGCTGATCTTCAGCCGAGGAATCACGCTCTCCAGAATTTCGCGTCGGGCGCTCGCGGAAACACGGAGCTCTCCGAAGGAGTAATCGTACCAATAGTCACGATATCGACCTCTGGGGCCACCATCCTCCCAGTTAGGATCGTTACCCACACTAGCTACGCCGACAAACAAATCGACGTCGCGCATCGCTTCGGAAAAGAGGAGCGGTGGGATCGTGTCCAGAGGTAGCGGGTCAGCGATGCCCCCGGGGGCTCCCAAAGACTCCAACGCTGCCTCGGTCGCGGCATAAAACTGGATCTGGTCAAGCATGATTCGCGAGTAGATTCCGCTGCTTTCCGTTTCGCCATCGGCGCGGTCGATCGACAATTGTGCTTGTATCTGCAATGGTCGAAAGTGACGCGTAGCACAGACGTCGCCGTGATCCCACTGTCCGATTGCAGGGGTTTTCCATTCACGAGACTGGGCTAGCACTCGAAATTGCGAGTGCCGGAGCACATGGGAGGCGAAGCGATTCGAATAGGTATTGGTTTCCCTCTCAGCATCTGTGAGCTGGTAGATCTCGCGATGTGCCTGCCGAAAGGGCTGACAGATCTCCAGCTCGGCCATACGATTGCGCCATCGTTCGACTTCCGCTTCCGGTTTTCCTAATGGATGCCAGAGAAGTACCTCGCTGGGCAGTGCGGAGAGATCCAACTCGCGACCGTATTCATCCTCTAGACCGTTATCGTGCCAAATCCCGCTCTTTGTTTTCTCACGGTCCGAAAACGACCAGATTAGTCGCCGGGAAAGGACACCTACTAGCGGATGCTGTAAATGTGTAGTTACCCATTGGTCTTTACTCCAATGCCCACGATCAACGAAGCTGCGGTCAAGCCGATTGCGTTGGGAGGTAATAATGCGTTCGGCGTCGCGCAATATCCGTTTGGCCTCGGTAAGAGTATCGCTGTGGTCAGATTTCACCGTCTTCGGAACGGTCTTGCGGCGCTTGCCTTGGCTATCCAACCAAGTCAGTTGACCCTTGCTAGTTCTGGGGAACGCCAATTCGGCGGTAAACTCGCCCGCAGAAACGCAAAGCTTGCCGTCATTGCCAAAGTTGAGATCTGGCACCACACCTTCTTCCAATTCACCTTCGCTTACTCCAGTGTTTGCTGCCACTGCAGCGCACAAAGGGGCGATCTTTTCGGCAATCCATTGTGCATTCAGACTCCTTTTCAATCTGAATAGTTGCCCCGCCGCATCGCGCGAACCCATGATTGCAAGCGTCTCGATGACTGCCACAGAGAGCTTTGAACACATTAACCGTCCACCAGTACTGCGACGGCATCCAGCTTCTGCCGCATCTGCCAAAGCCGCAGCCACTTGTGAGTGGTGCGTTTCGGGAAGCAGTGCACTGGAATGTGCTAGGCCGCGCAGTACATCACTATTGGAGGGGTCGATCGGCTCCGTACCTAGCTGAGCGATCCATTGGTTGAGCCCAGCAACCAGTTCCGCCGGTGTGAGTTTTGCGACAAGAGGTGTTGCTTTCTTGAGCCACGCCTTCGTAGGTTTCGCTCGAGCAGCTGATTGCGCATGTTCGAGCAGAGTCAGCCAAGCCAATCTTTTTTCCTTGGGGTATTGGCCTAACCTGCCATTAACTAACCTACCCCACGCATCGTTGTTGTTGACGACGACGGGAAACTCGTCGCCTTGGCTCAATCTGCGATTCAGCTTTTGCGCGAGACGCCTTCCAGCAACGTCGACGTTGCCAGCAAACCGATCATGTAGCAGCTGCAAATACTGGGTCGATTCAGGCGGCTGACCGACGCTGTCAAACGCCTTGAGCAGTGCGGTGATCGATTTGGATATGGGAAAGATGAAGTTGTACTCAGAGGCACGGGTCAGCAGCTCTGCCAGATAGGTTGCCAGTTCTGGGACCGGTTCCGATTTCTTGGCCAGCACCTCTAAGCCGAGGTCGCCTAGCCAACGGCAAAGCTCCATGGCATCGCTACGCGGCGAGGATTCGAGTGCCACTGCGTGCGAGAGCAACGCCACGCCCGCAGTGTAGCGAGCAACACCATCGCCTGCAGCTTCGCGTTCTACGAGGGACGTAAAATCTTCTGACGTCGTCTTGGTGGAAGAGTACTTTCGTGTCGTGACGTTGCCGGCTACGGTAACTGTTTCATGGAACCGCGTCGATTCGGGGTTAACCGGCAACAACGTTTCCCACTGATCCAGCCACCAATCGATTTTGAGATTTGTTGCCACTGCGTAGCTACTCAACGTTGGTTATTACCCTCGACTCTTAGAGTAGGACCGCCGGGGCAGGTAACAACGTCACTGCCTACCCTCCAACTAGTAACACAAGTTTGAAAAACGACACTCTTGTCTCTGGAGTGATCGTCAACTCATCCTCGGCTGACTCCATTTGACGGTCGTCTACCATTACAAGCACACGATTAGATTTGAACGCTTCCATGGCCTTTTCAAACTGACGGTTCCAGTCGATTTGCTTCTTCGAACTCGGATTACGACCGCTTGGAGTCTCCTCCGCATCAGTCGGTTGCACCAGACCATTGAACACCGGCTGCTCGGCCTGAACGAGTTTGAGATTGTAATCCCGGACCTCTTGGTAAACCCGCTGTCGAATAAGCTCACGCACTGTGATTCGTTCGGTCAGGAATTCCAGCACGATCGGATCGCTGCGATTGCCGCCGGCGGATTCGTCGTAGACGGTTAGGGTCGTTGCCATGACTGTTGCCTCGGGATTGCGGATCAAACCGGAGCTTGCATTATGGCGGCGGTGAGCACTACGGACAAGATTGCGCGAGTCGACTCGCCCACTGGAGTCGAGCGTGTCCCGCAAAGCCAGTATACTAGCCCCCTTGTCGGTTTTTGGTCACGCTTCCGCCCTGAGTTATTGAACATCTCGCATGAAGAAACTATTGCAAAGCGCACTCCCGGTGATTGACTTGCTGCTGGTCCTGCTGGTTTATCCTTCGGCGTGGGTCCTGAAACGCGTGCGTCGTACTGGAGTTCAGCGGCTGCCTCGTTGCAGAGGGGCGTTGATGAACGTGGGGGTCTTCCCGATCCGAGATATGTACTACGAGCCTCAATTTGATAATCGAAATCCCGCGCAGCCGTTTTCGCAAGATCGGCACCTTCCCGGTATCGACTGGAACGTCGAAGGGCAGTTGGAATTCGCGGGTGCTCTCGACCGCGCCGCTGAGCTAGACGACACGCCGCTCAAACAGCCGGCCGAGCTCGAGTTCTACTACGACAACGGCTCCTTTGAATACGGCGATGCCGACTATTGGTACCAAGTGATTCGGCACTTCAAGCCGAAGTCGATTATCGAGATCGGTAGTGGAAATTCGACTTTGATGGCGAGAAAGGCAATTCAGAAGAACGAATCTGAGGACGACGGCTATCGCTGCAAGCATGTCTGTATCGAGCCGTATCAGAAACCGTGGCTGGAACAAACAGGCGTGACGGTGCTGAGGGAGAAGGTGGAAGACGTCGGGTTGGAATTTTTCTCGGAACTCTCAGAGAATGACATCCTCTTTATTGATTCTACTCACATGATTCGCCCCCAAGGCGATGTGCTATTCGAGTTTCTGGAACTGCTTCCCACGATAAGCCCAGGTGTCGTTGTCCATGTTCACGACATTTTTTCACCGAAGAACTACACAAATCAGCATCTGGTCGACAAAGTGCTGTTCTGGAATGAGCAGTATCTTCTCGAGGCTTTCCTGTCTCAAAACCCCGATTGGAAGATTCTCGGTGCACTCAATTTCCTGCACCATCATCACCCTGACGTCATGAAGAAAATCGCACCGAGGATTCAGCCGACCAACGAACCCGGCTCATTCTACATGCAACGCGTCTAGAAGCAGTTTTGATATTCCTCTCCCCGTTGGGGAGAGGCTAGGTGAGGGGCAAGTCTACCGAGAAACTAACCCTCCCCTAGCCCCTCCCTGCGAGCGAGGGGGATTTATGAAAATGGTGTCTGGGTTCTGCCTATCGACCCAACGTCGCCGTGATGTACCCAAACGGCTCATTGGTAACGACGAACACTTCGTTGTCGTTCTCACGGTCGAACGGCGCCAGATTCGCCAGCAGGTGGTGCTTGTTGGGCATGGTCAGCGAGATCTCGGTCGCCGAAGGGCATGCTTCAAGTGCGGACTGTCCCATTTTGTAGAGAGTCTCTTGCACGCTGCGGCTATAGTGATCGATGAATCTGGCCAGCAGCGCGTTGACGATCGCTTTGCGCGCCGCGGCGAAGTCGACGTCAGTCGCTGCGTGCAACCACGACGCGGATAGTTCGGTCGCGAGGATGCGATCTTCCGTGTCAGCGAGTGTCCGTAACTCGCTCTCATGAAAGTCGGCAAAGCCGCTCTCAGTCGTTTTGGCGATCAGCAAGTGTTCGATACCGCTGCGGATTGCCGGCGTAGCATTTCGATCGAGAATAACGCTTGCCGTTGGTGTCGCTGAATCATTGGCAACGAATGCATGAGGCGACTCGAGCAAGCGGTTCCAAATTCGCTCGGTCAGTGTGACATGACAGCGGTCAACATGCGAATACTGAGCGATAAAGTACTCCGCCAGGTGCAGCCCAAATGATTCGATCGTTTCCAGTGAGTGGTCTTTGGCCAGCGCGTAGACGGTGTTCTTGCACGTGTCGGTGGCGATGACCGAGCGGTTATCACCGTCGGTGTAGGCAGCGGCGAAGTCGCCCTGCAATTCGATGTCGACGCTGGCTTCCACGAACTCGTGGGTTTCCTGATTCGCAGCAGCCGCGCGCGGACGGCGAATTTTGCTCACGCGGACTTGCTGCTTGCCGTAGCTTTGCGACTTCAATTGACTGGCCATGTCGACCTCGGGTGTTTCGGATATAGTTGGGGGCTGGGGATGGGATGTGAGGGCTGGGGTGTGTGAGGCAAGCTTTCCCCAGCCCCCAAATCCCAGCCCCTGCCCATGGTTGCCGCTTCCAGGATACAAAACGTGCACATTGTTGTAAGCCGACATGTCTTCGAACTCGGGCAATCTGGAAATCCGCAGCCGGCGCGTGATCACCCCCGCGGGCGAGGTTGCGGCTACGATCAAAGTGCAGTCGGGCAAGATCGTCGAGATCGGCGACTACGCCACTAGCGTGGCCAACGATCTTGGCGACTTAGCTGTGCTGCCGGGCTTAGTCGATCCGCACGTGCATATCAACGAGCCTGGTCGGACGGAGTGGGAGGGTTTCGCAACCGCGACGGCTGCCGCGGCCGCTGGCGGCATTACGACGCTGGTCGATATGCCGCTGAACAGCTCGCCAGTCACGACGACGGCTGCCGCGCTTGAAGCGAAGCGCCGTGCAGCCGAGGGCAGACTCAAAGTCGACGTTGGATTTCATGCGGGGCTGATCCCGGGCAACGAAGCTGAGATCGACGCGTTGCTCGACGCTGGAGTGCTGGGCGTGAAGGCGTTTCTCTGTCACAGCGGCATGGATGAGTTTCCGGCCGCCACCGAAAAGGAACTTCGCGCGGTCATGCCGTTGCTCGCAGAACGCGGAGTCCCGTTGCTCGTGCACGCGGAGCTTGAAGGTGAAGTACCAGCGATGCAGCAACCAACGAAATATGCGGATTACTTGGCATCGCGTCCGCCGGAGTTTGAGCGGGATGCGATCGAGTTGCTGATCGGCCTCTGTCGCGAGACGCGTTGCCGGACGCACATTGTCCATCTGGCCGACGCGGGGAGCTTGCCGATCTTGCGAAGCGCGCGGGAGGAGGGCCTACCGCTGACCGTCGAGACGTGTCCGCACTATTTGACATTTGCTGCCGAAGAGATTCCGGACGGGGCGACGCAATACAAGTGTGCTCCGCCAATTCGCAATATGGAGAATCGCGAGGGATTGTGGCGGGGCTTGGCCGATGGCGTGATCGATTTCATCGCAACCGATCATTCGCCGTGTCCGCCGGAACTGAAGCGGCCGGAGGTCGGTCGCTTCGATCTCGCTTGGGGCGGCATCAGTTCGTTGCAGCTGTCGCTGCCAGGGGTGTGGACGGAAGCTAGTGCGCGTGGTCACTCGCTAGCAGAAGTCGCCCGCTGGATGAGTCATGCGCCAGCCCAGTTGATTGGTCGGGAAGCGGGAATTCGCGTCGGCGCGCCGGCGAACCTGGTGGTATTTGAAGCCGATGCGACTTTCGAAGTTCGCGGTGAACAACTGCGTCATCGGCATCCTTTGACTCCTTACGAAGGTCGGACACTTCGAGGCGTCGTGCGTCAGACGTATCTGCGCGGCTGCGATCCATACTCGGAAAGCTCTGGAAAGGCCCTATGAACATCACAACCGTTGACTGGTTGAACGAACTCGATGATGCATCCGCTCAGGCGGAGTTTCTAAGATGCTGCGGTTCTTCGTGGTGGTGCGAACAGATGGCACGGGCGCGTCCGTTTGCGGACGCGGACTCGCTCAAGGACGAAGCCGATCGCCTGTTCGACGAGATGCCGAAGGAGGCATGGATGGAGGCGTTTGATAATCATCCCAAAATCGGCGTCTTGAACTCATTGCTAATGCGCATCGCGGGCAACAACGAGTGGTCTCGCAAGGAGCAAGCAGGAATCCAAGGCTCCGACGAGCAATTGTTGGCGGATTTGGCTGAAGGCAATGAAGCTTATGAGGCGAGGTTCGGTTATGTTTACATCGTTTGCGCATCCGGTCTTTCAGGGCGCGATATGTTGGCTCGGCTGAATGCGCGGCTCAAGAATGAGCATGCGATAGAGCTGCGTATTGCATGCTACGAACAGCGCAAAATCACCCATCTCAGGCTGGACAAGCTTGAGACCAACTGACGACGTCTGCGAAGAAGAATAGGAAAGTCGATGAGCCCAATCACTACGCACGTATTGGATACTTCCGTGGGGAAGCCGGCCGCGGGAATCCGTGTCACGCTCTACCACTTAGGCGACGCTGCGGAGCGTGCCGAGGTGGGACGTGGAGTCACCAACTCGGATGGGCGGATCACCGACCTGTTGCCGGCGGACGCGAAGGTCTCAGGTTCCTATCGCCTGGAGTTCGCAACGGCCGAGTATTTTTCCGCAACGGGACGCGAGTCGTTTTATCCACGCGTCGAGATACTTTTCGAAGTGGAATCAGACGGCGGCCACTACCATGTGCCTCTACTGCTGTCGCCTTTCGGCTACTCCACTTATCGTGGCAGCTAGGGTCACGGCGGAAATCATGCCGTCCCTGCTTCACAGATCCGCTACGTTGAAGTTCTGATATCTATGGATGAGCTGCGCATCGGTATCGACACTTAGTTTGTCGAACACCCGCGCGCGATGCTTGGCAGCGGTTTGGAATGAGATATCGAAGAACGCAGCCAGTTGCTTGATGGTGCGCCCTTTGAGCAGCTCCTGGAACACTTCACCTTCCTTGGGCGTCAGCTTGCGGAGTTGTTCGCTCTTTAGTTCCTCATCCCGTTTGGTGAGCCACTGCTGCCGACCTTTTTCCAGTGCCTCTTCCACCCTTTCAACCAGGACCTCGGTGTCAACCGGTTTGGTCAGCACATCGCAAGCACCCGCACGAAACGCTTCCGATGCGGTACGGACGTCAACGTGGCCGGAAATAAAGATGATCGGCACGTCAATCTGTTGGGCGTCGAGCATGGATTGCAGCTGCAAGCCGCTCGACTCAGGCATCCGAACATCGAGCAGCAGGCATCCGGGGCACGAGCCATCGTAACTCGCGAGGAAATCCTTTGCCGATTCGAATGCTCTGGTGCGGTAGTTGGCAGATTCCAACAGCCAGCTGAGCGACTTGCGCACGCTTGGATCGTCGTCGACAATATAGACAACACTTTCGGCGTTCATAGGAAATCGGACGATTGTTGTGGCTGAGTATTACCGGCTCGGCTAAAATATGCGCATCGAGAGTACCGAGTGGCAACAACTCGCTGCAGTGACAGCCCAGCAATGACGGCCCAGTAGCAGACGGGCGAAAAGTTCCTCTATTGTTGCATAGGATCGAGTTCGCGCAAACCGATGGTCAATGCGTTCTTGGCACTGTGAGCAAAAAAAGAGCCCTCGCAGACGGGGCAGCACCTACGAGGACTCTACGCGTAGCACGTGGCCACTGCACTAGCATAGACTTCAATCGACCATTGACGCCGCGGATGATATGCGAATATATCGCCTCGGCAGGATGCGAAGCGGGCCAATAATGCTGCTAAGCGAAGCAGTTCCGTTGTGACCCCATGACGAAGCTCGTATGACCTTCATTGCGCACCGACGGGGTAGAGTTTGTCCATAATGCGAGAGTTCGTGTATACCGGCGCTGCTGGGAGGTAAGATGTCGCAAAACATGCGCTGGTGGCAACGAAGTCTTAGCGTCTACTTGCTGGGCGTCATTCTTCGAGGTTAGTTCTATGGCAACCGCAAATAGAGTAAATGAACCGGCCCGGTTGGAGTCGCTCCGTAGCTACGGCATCCTGGATACCGATCCCGAACAGCTGTACGACGATTTTACCCAGTTGGCTGCGCAAATCTGTGATACTCCAATCAGCCTCATTAGCTTGATCGACGAGAACCGGCAGTGGTTTAAATCCAAGGTTGGGATCTCGGTCGATCAAACCCCGCGCGAGTTCGCCTTTTGTGCTCACGCCATCGAGCAGGCGGATGAGATTTTCGTGGTGCGGAACGCCCTGCTAGATGAGCGGTTCGCTGATAATCCGTTGGTGACCGGGGATCCTCATATTCGGTCGTACGCCGGTGCCCCACTGGTGACGTGTGATGGGTATGCCATCGGCACCTTGTGTGTAATCGATAAGCGTCCCCGAGAGCTGACCGAGCAGCAATTGCACGCGCTGCGAGTTCTCGCCCGTCAAGTGGTTTCACAACTGGATGCACAGATCAACCTTCGGCTGCTCAACGAAGCGACAATCGAACTCGAGACTGAGCGGCGCGAGATGCAGTTGATCCTCGATAATGTACCTGCTTTTGTGCTCTTCAAAGACACACATAACAACATTCTGCGCGTGAACGAACAAGTAGCCGAGGCAGTCGGTAAGCCCGCGGATCAGATTGAGGGTCGTTCTGCTGCCGAGATTTACCCGGAACTGGGAGAGAAGTTTTACCGAGACGACATGGAAGTCATCCGATCCAAGGAGCCGCTGCACGGCGTCATCGAGCATCTCGACGTAGATCGACGGGGTCCGCGCTGGATTCGCACGGCCAAGATTCCCCTCGCCAACAAGCTGGGCGAGGTGGAACGGCTGTTGGTTGTGGCGCTGGATGTCACGGAACTCAAGCAAGTCGAAGACTCACTGCGACAGAGTCAGACTGAGTTGAGTGAAGTGAACGCTCATCTAGAGGAACTCGTAGAGCTGAAAACTGCCGAACTGGAAGCCTCCAAGGAATGGTTCGAGGACCTCTACGAAAACGCTCCCGACATGCATGTTTCGGTTGACCCAAAGGATGGGTGTGTCCTGCAATGCAATCAGACGCTGCTCAACGAGTGCGGGTACGAGCTTGAGGAGGTCGTCGGCCAGCCGGTCATGAAACTATACCACCCCAATAGTCGAGCGGACGCGATGCGGTCCTTTGAGCAGTTTCGCACTACGGGGACCGTCCGCAACGCCGAACTCATTTTGGCACGAAAGGACGGTTCGCAGATCAATGTAATTCTGAACGCCTCGTCCATCCGGGATGAAGATGGCAACATCTTGGCGAGCCGCAGCGTGTGGCGAGATGTCACCGAACGGCACCGACTTGCGCAGCACGCGCAGCGCAATGCGGAGCGATTGGCTCATCTGGCACGCGTCGCGACGATGAACGAAATGGCCACCGGCATTGCACATGAGTTGAATCAGCCCCTGCAAGCCATCAAACACTATGCCGAGGGGGCTCTGTTGCGCCTGCGGAACGATAGTTTCGACTCCTCGACGCTCGAATCGCTATTCCGCGAAGTCGTGGCCGACGCGGATCGCGCGGCGGAGTTGATCAAGAGTTTCCGCCGCTTCGTGAAGCAGAGTCACAGGCAGAACGTCGACATCGAACCGACGGAGCTGGCCGCGCGACTTTCCCGCTTGATCTCGCATGAATTGCACTCCAGCACAAAAATATCGATTACCGTGGCGGACGACCTGCCGCCAATTACTTGCGATAGCGTGCAAATCAAACAAGTCTTGCTCAATCTCATTCTCAATGCGCGGGATGCGATGGCGGATACAGCCGCTAGCGGGCAAGAGATTCAATTGGTAATCGAGGCAGCTGCGGACGGAGGAGTTCGATTCGCGGTTGTTGATCAGGGGCCTGGTTTGGCGAATGTGGATGCAGAGAAGATGTTCGATGCATTCTACTCCACGAAGGAATCGGGGCTGGGCATGGGGCTAGCTATTTGTCGTACCATTGTGGAAATGCATGGTGCTGAGCTCACCGTAATCGAAAATGACGGGCCGGGACTAACGATGTCGTTTACATTGGCCGCCGCAGCGGAACCGTCTCCAGAAGCGACGAACCCTTCCAGCTCGCAATGACTTCCGAATCCGACGACCGCACTCCCAATGAAGTACCGCGTCAGCTTGCCGAATCGGTGGGCGTGTTGGCAACGCGGCGCCACATTTTTCTGTGCTGCGATCAGACTAAACCAAAGTGTTGCGATAAGGCGGCTTCGCTTGAGGCATGGAACTACCTCAAGACTCGGCTCAAAGAGTTAGGGCTCAGCGAGCAGGGTGGAATTTTCAGAACCAAAGCAAACTGCCTGCGCATCTGCAGCGACGGGCCGATTGCTGTGGTTTATCCGGAAGGGACGTGGTACCGCGGCTGTCGCCCGGAAGTGTTGGAGCAGATTATCCAGCGTCATCTCCTCGGTGGCGAAATCGTCGCTGAGCATCTGATCGTGCAGCACGAGCTTTAAGCGAGCCGCTGGCTGTAATGGAAAAGGGCGATCCGCCCCAGTTCCAGCATTCGCGTGCTGTGTAACTACGCCGACCCGTCAACTCAGGGCTCGCGTCGCACATCACTATCGTTCAGGACGCGACGGAGTATCGTGTTTCGCTTGAACTCGAGCTGGGCGTAGTTTCTGCCGATCTCGTTGTTGTGGTAATCCATCGCGCGTTCGGCGGGCGTGTTTCCGGTGTCACCGGCTTCATGGGCGTCGCCCACGCGTTTGGCGAACTCCTCTCCGTAAGTGCTGGCAAGCAGATAACTCCATAGCACATGCCGGTACGCATCCTCGGGGACGGTGTCGTCTTGTTGGTGCGCTTCCCGCGAGTCGGTCTCGGCGGAGTCTTTGATCTCCAGCAGTCGGGCGGCGCGCAAGGGATCATCGGCGATCAGTTGCACTTCTGCCCGTGTAAGCGCTTCGTCAAACCGGCTGGAGAGCTTCGCCACATCGTCGGTCCGTAGTCGCAAGGCGGAGCCGCCGTCACGCTGAGCGACTTCAATGCCCAGTACGGTCGGCTCGTCCTTCAGCACAAAAGACAAACTCCCGTCCAGCTGTAGCGGCAGCTGAAACTCCGACGCGGCGAGCAAGCTGACGATCTCGGGTAGAACAGTTCGCAATGACGTGCCTGGGTCGAGCACACTGAGCGAGCAGCGACATTCGATGTCACTCAGATTGATCACGCGCTGGGTCGACGCGAGGCCATGATCGTCGGGGCCTGGGTTCTCGTTGGAGGTGATCGTGACTTGGTCGATCATTACGAGTGAGTCGCCGACAAAGCTGTGGCGGACCCACATCGAGGCGACCTGCACGTCCCACATCCGTCGGCTGGCGCTGTCAGCACCTTCGGGCAACTTGATTTTCCCGGTTAGTCCTGACCACTTTGCCGAGTGCAGTCCCGTTAGCCCCACGGCTTCGAAGCCAGGCGATTCGATTTCCAGGCCTTGCTCCCCGCCGAGCGCGACGACTTTCGTCATGACTTCGCGCGTGGCCCGATCGAGAATGACATTGCCGATGAAATACCCCGCGACGAGAACCACGACCAGCAAGCTTGCCAATCCGATCAAGATTTTCTTGCGGCGCGTCATGGTGCTTTCGCTAACAACGATGTTCCCGACAGCGAGTTACCGCTATGGTATCATTTCACAAGTGAATTACGAATCCGAAACTGATCGCTCCATCTCCGTCGTTGAGGAAGCAGATGCCGTCTACCAAGTGTTTAGGTCTCGTCTTCTCGCTGGTCTTCATTTGTTGTGTCGGCGAAGCCAGGGCGGCGGAACCCCGCGTGCTGATCGACGGGGCCAAGCTGGAACTCGTCGCGTCGGAGCCAGACATCGTCACGCCCGTGGGGATGACGTTTGATTCCCAGGGGCGGCTGCTGGTGATCGAGTCGCACACGCATCAACGTCCGGGGGACTATCAAGGACCTCCAGGCGATCGGATTCGGATGCTCTCCGACACCGATGGCGATGGGCAACTCGAAACGTGGAGCACGTTTGCCGAGGGCTTCCAGCAATCGATGAATGTCATGGCTGCTGTGCCGGGACGGGTGTACCTTGTGACGCGGCGCTCTGTCGATTTGCTGATTGATGAAACCGGCGACGGTCGGATGGATCGTATCGAGCCCGTGCTACGCTTGGAGACGAAGGAAAACTACCCGCACAACGCGCTCAGTGGGATCGCTTTCGATGGCAATGGCGGGCTGTTTATTGGAATCGGAGAGAACTTCGGCGCGCCGTACAAGCTCATTGGCACCGACGGCAGCTTACATGCTGATCATGGCGGGGTCGGCACGATTTTCCGTTGCACGGCGGATGGCAAAAACTTGCATCGTTTCTGTAACGGCTTTTGGAATCCCTTCTCCATCTGCCGGCTCCCCAGTGGAGCCGTGTTCATGGTCGACAACGATCCCGATTCCAGCCCACCCTGCCGGCTGATCCACGCGGTGGAAACGGGCGACTACGGCTATCGCTTCGAGTACAGTCGGGCAGGCATTCACCCGCTGCAAGCGTGGGATGGCGAATTGCCCGGGACGCTGCCGATGCTGGCCGGAACCGGTGAAGCGCCCTGCGCCGTCATTCCCCATCGTGGTTTTCTATGGGTCACTAGCTGGGGCGATCACCGCGTGGAGCGCTACCGGTTGAAGCCTCATGGTGCCAGCTTTGCGGCCGAACAAGAGATCGCGGTGCAGGGCGACACGTTCTTTCGACCAACCGGTTGCGCTGTCGCGCCCGATGGGTCACTGTATTTTGCTGACTGGGTGGATGTGAGTTATCCGGTGCACGGCCGGGGGCGGATTTGGCGGTTGAGCTTCGGCAACGAGTCGTCGGAAACGTTTCCGAAACCTGGTCCGCTGGTGGACGCGGCGGCCGATCCACTGACAGCGCTCGATCGGTACCAGAACTGCCGGCAGTCGAACGATCTGTTTTTGCGCCAAGCGGCTGTCAGGACTTGGCAGGCCGCCAAGGAACGTTGGCCCGATCAATTGAGCATGGAGAGCGCTGCCGACTATCTTCTGATGCTGCAAGCGATGCGATGGAATGCACCTGCGGGAGATGCCACCGAGAAACTCCTGCAAGAAGCTCTCCAGCATGAGTCGACGGATGTGCGGCTGTATGCCGTCCGTTGGATTGCCGACGAGCGAATGCAATCGTTGCGCGATGATGTCGAAGCCCTGTTGGAGGGCGATATTCCCGACGAGCGCTTCTATCTGGCAGTGCTCGCCGCGCTGGAGTGGCTCGACGGTGAGCCGAAACTACGCAGCAGGTCGCTCAACGACGGTTTGCTAGTCCGCGAACTGAAGAAAGCCAGCCGCTCAGCCCAGCTGCACGCATTTGCCCTGAGGCTTGTCTCTCCGGACAACAAGTACTTGACGCTCGATCGCTTGCGCAGTTACCTGAAATCGGATCACCAGCCGCTACGCCTCGAAGCGGTCCGCACCCTCGGGTTGCAATCGAATCCTGACCGCCTGGCGATGCTCGCCGAAGTCGCCCAGGACCAGCGACAAGCGGATGGCGTTCGCGCGACGGCGGTTTCCGGTTTGGCCGCGACGGACGACTATGCCGAATTCCTGGCCGCACTCGCTGACGACTCCAGCGACGTCGTGCGGCAAGAAGCGCTGCGTGTGCAACGTCTGACAGGCCGAGTTCCAATCGCAGTGGAAGACAAGCCGGAGGCGACCGATTTGGCGGCTTGGAACAGGATTCTGCGCGAGTCGGGTGATGCCGACGCCGGACAGCGATTGTTCTTCTCTGCCCAGGGCGCACGCTGCGGAGTTTGTCACCAGCATGGGGGACGAGGCGGGCGGATTGGGCCCGACCTGACGCGACTGTACCGCAGCAACACGCGGGAACAAATCATCGCCTCGATCCTGCAACCCAGTCGCGAGATGGCACCACGTTATCAGCCATGGAAGCTGCAAACTGACGCGGGCGAGACGTTGCTGGCCCTGCGCTTGCACAAGGCGGGCGACGGTGGCAAGGAGGTCTACGCCGACTCCGACGGCAACCAGTTCCAAATCAGTGGCGACGAGATCGACGTCCGGCAGGCCAGTGAGGTCTCCATCATGCCTAGCGGCCTGGAGAAGACGGTCTCGATCGACCAGCTGCGCGATCTGGTGGAATTTCTGGCAACGGAAAATTGACTTTCAGTGTTAGAACGCACAAAATGGCGGGTCTGGGTTATCTTGTCTTTGCCGCTTTGAGTTATTTCTCATGCCCTTTGTGTTGTCCAGGGCGACGAATTATTGTGCGCTGGTGTTGGTGATCAGTGTCAGTGCGGAGTGGTCTCTGCCATGCACGGCCAGCTTCAAGGTCCAGCGTATCGCCACCGGGCTCGATCAACCGGTCGACGTGGTGCAAGCACCCGGCGACACGAGTTCGATCTTTGTGCTTGAGGGCCAGACCAACGACTTTGACGACGGCAACGGCAGCGGTCAGATTCTCAAGGTCGATTTGGCGACCGGCACCAAGACTTCCTTCCTGCGCATCGAAGACATCCACCGACCTCGCGAAGGTGGATTGCACGGTCTGGCCTTTCATCCCGATTTTCAGACCAACGGCAAATTCTATGTGAGTTGGGTGAAGAACCCCAATGAGGGTAACGATAAACCGCAGGTGCGGTTGGACGAATACGAGGTGATTGCCGATGTGCCCACGCACGCGCGCACGCTGATCGATCTGACGCATCTAAGTATCGGGCCATGGCACAACATCGATTGGATCGGCTTCAAGCCGGGCGTGATGGGCGCGGAGAAGCAGCACCTGTACGTCACGCTAGGGGACGGAGGCGTGCCCGCTGATAATCCAAGCTTTACCGACGAATCGCAGGACTTGAGTTCCCTGCGTGGCAAGGTCCTACGCATCGATGTCTCCGCGGCAGATGCGTATCCTAGTGATCCCGCTCGCAATTATGGATTTCCGCTGGACAACCCATTCGCTGAGGATGGCGATGAGAACACGCTAGGAGAAATCTACCACTACGGACTGCGGAACCCTTGGCGAGCGAGTTTCGACTCCGCGACGGGCGATATGTACATCGGCGACGTCGGTTTTAACTCCAGCGAAGAAATCGACTTTGCCAAGGACGGCGAAGCGGGCCTCGACTTCGGTTGGGCCAAGCGGGAAGGTACGCTCGAAACACCGGTGGTCGGCGTAGGAGGGCCCCAGGGAGATTCGCGTAATCCGATCTTCGAGTTGTTTCATGATGTGGATCCGCGGCTGCCGGTCGTGGGTTCAATCACTGGCGGACGCGTCTATCGCGGTCCAATCACGGAACTGCAGGGACAATACGTGTTCGCCGAGGCTGCTGCGGGAGCGGTCCTCTCCGGCACGTTCGATCGCGATACCGACCCAGCGACATTCAATGGAGATAACCTGGCCGATTTCACGATTCGCACCGAGGAGTTCAACTCACTGATCGATGGCGAAGGCGAAATCAACGTTGTCGTGGCGTTTGGCGAAGATGCGTTCGGCCACCTGTATCTGGTCGATTTTTCGCGGGGCAGCTTCGGAAATCAATTCGGCCAGGGCGAGGTTTATCGTCTGATTCCCGATTTGCCCGCGGACTTCAACGACGACGGCTTCGTCAACGAGGCCGATCTCGTCAAGTGGCGACTCGATTTTGGCGTGGGTGATGGTTCCGATGCCGACGGGGACGGCGACACCGACGGCACCGACTTGTTGCTTTGGCAAGCGGCGATGCAGGCTCCGCCGTTAGCTGCTCAGCAGGTGCAAGTGCCCGAGCCCAGCACACTGTTGCTACTGGCGGCGGCCTTGGCCATACTGCCCGAAGTTCGCCGACGTCCGACCCGACGGGCGGCCTAGTTGTGGCCCACCGATCATCGAATCCGCTTGATAGCCAACCGGTGGTTGGAAGAACGTCGGGTTGATGCTCTGCAAAGTCGCGCTTCGTAGTGCCGTCTCGCTTGCCACGGAACCATTCTGATCGTACTCTCGCGTGGCGACTGGGAAACCGCCCAACTGCCGAATCGTCATGAACGCGTTCTCCCGCAGCGGTGACTGCCCCTGCATCGGAAACGCATCGAGCAGCTCTTGAGTGAAGTCCGACATGCTGTCGAACGTGGCGGCCAACTCACGGCTGCCCCGAATGTTGTTCCAGTTGGTCACCCATACGTCGCGTACCTTGCGGCCTTGTCTGGTGACCGCCATTAGCACGCACGGATACCCGTAGATCTGTTGACGCTGGCCGGTGTTGCGCAGTTGCAGTTTCGGCCGCGCCGGCAGCTGGCCGGGTGCTTGAGCGCTGTTCGCAAACTGGCCGACCCTCGCGCGCTGGTCGGCGGGCAGGCTGTCGAGCATGCCTTGCATCTGACCAGCCGCCTGTTGCAACTGCCCCAGCATGTTCGCAGCGAACTGCCGGTCAATCACCAGGTAACTCTGCCTCGCGTGATCGACCACCACCATCTCGCGCCGGTCGCCGCGGAAGATCATCGCCTCCGACGCGCTACTCGGCACTCGATTCGTTTCCAACTTCAGCGACACACCGTCCGCATAGAGCGTCGACATCTCGTTGATCGGCGGCGAGTAACCGAAGTCGCGAGTTTCGACCTCAAACACGACACCCGCCACAGCGCACTGACAGATGAGTGAACCGAAAAAAAACGAACCGAGCAGCGTAGACAGTCGCATGATCGACCTACCAACCGAGAATGACGAGCAATTCGAGGCCTCAAACTATCCCGGATGCCGCGAGCGGGGCAAGACGAGTTTCGCGCCGGTTCCCCACCGACCGGCTCGTTCGGTACACTACGGGGATGAATAACCGCGAAATTGCCGCTGTTTTTGAGCAGCTTGCCGACTTGCTGGAGTTCCAGGACGCTAATCCATTCCGCATCCGTTCTTATCGCAACGGGGCCCGAAAAATCGCCGATCTCAGCGAGCCACTTGCCTCGATCGCTGCCGATCCCGACCGCAAACTGACCGACATCGACGGCATCGGCAAGACGCTCGCCGAGAAGACCGAAGAACTGCTGGCAACCGGCAAACTGAAGGCCCTCGAAGAGCTGCAAAGTGAGCTGCCGGCCAGCCTGCTGGCCCTCCTTCGCGTGCCAGGTCTGGGGCCGAAAAAGGCAGCCGTGCTGCACAAAGAACTGGGCATTGAGTCGCTCGATCAGCTGCGCGAAGCCTGCGATGCGCAGCGCGTACGCGAGCTCAAGGGATTCGGCGCCAAGACCGAAGAGACAATCCTCAAGGGCCTCGCGATTGCCGAACAAGCCGAATCGCGCACGCGCTGGGCGGACGCGGACGCAGTGGTCCAGCAACTCCTCGAACACATGCGGCAGGTCGACGGCATCGCACAGATGGAAATGGCCGGCAGCTACCGTCGTGGCTGCGAGACGATTGGCGATCTCGATCTGCTCGTCGAAGCCGAGGACCACGCGTCGGTGATGGATCACTTCGGCAAGCTGGCTGGCGTCGCCGATGTGATTGCCCGCGGGGACACCAAGATGTCGGTGCGCATGGACTCGGGTCTGCAGATCGATCTGCGCGTCGTGCCGCGCGAGTCGTTCGGCGCTGCGCTGCAGTACTTCACCGGTTCCAAAGATCACAACGTCACCGTCCGCGGACTTGCTAAGCAGCGAGGACTGAAAGTCAACGAGTGGGGCGTCTTTCGTGTGGAGGACGACGGGGAAGAGACGTACCTCGCGGGGGCCGATGAACAGGAAGTCTATGCCGCGCTCGATTTGCCGCCGTTCTCGCCCAAGCTGCGCGAAGCGCGCGAGGAGTTCGAGTGGGCAGGGCAGGGCGAATTGCCCAAGTTGGTCGAATTCAGTGATATTCGCGCTGACCTGCACATGCACACCAACGCCACCGACGGCAAGGCGTCGCTCACGGAAATGATCGAGGCGGCCCGGTCGCGTGGCCTGGAGTACATCGCCATCACCGACCACTCGCAACGCGTGTCGATGGCCAACGGCCTCGACCCCGACCGGCTGCGCGCCCAGTGGGCTGAAATCGACCGCCTCCGCGACGAGTGGGACGATATTGTCGTCCTCAAGGGCATCGAGTGCGACATCCTCGAAAAGGGCGGCATGGACCTGCCCGACGACGTGCTGGCCGAGGCCGATTGGGTCATCGCTAGCGTGCACTACGGCCAGAATCAACCGAGTGAGCAAATCACCGAGCGCATTCTGGGTGCACTGGAAAACCCGCACGTCGATATCATTGCGCACCCGACGGGCCGTTTGATCAACCGCCGCGAGCCCTACGCCGTCGACATCGAGCAGGTGATCGCCGCCGCCGCCCAGCACGGCAAGATGCTGGAACTCAACGCCAACCCGGCCCGCCTCGACCTCAGCGACATCCACTGCGCCGCCGCCAAACGCCACGGCGTGCCGATCGTCATCAGCACGGACGCGCACAGCACCACCGGTTTCGACGTCATGCGTCACGGCATCCAACAAGCCCAACGCGGCGGCCTCACCGCCGCAGACGTCGCCAACACGCTGCCCTGGAAAAAATTCAGCAGACTGCTCAACCGCTAACCCCGCGCTCTCCAAAGCGAACCAACAACAAGCCCGAGCCGCGCCCGTCAGGAAGCGACCGACTGAATCGCACGGTCGGTAGGAGTTAAGCACAGAGGCACGGAGAGCACGGAGGGAGTGTCTCTCATCCCCTCCACTCAACGGTGAGGTGCCAGTGGAGGGGCGCCACGCCGACGAAACGGGACGACCGACAACCGACGCGCTAAACCGCCAAGGACGCCAAAAAAAGGCGCCAAGGCGGACCGACGACCCACAACACCCCAATGCCCGGCCATGTCCGAATTGGCCGCAATTCAAGAATCCGCTATCATGCCGAGCTGTGTAGGGATTCCCTCCTCATCGGATGCAGGCAGCAGATGGCAAATACTTCGATCCTCAGACCCTGCCGCAAGCCGTAATTGCTCCGCCGGATTTCTAGCATATATTTGCCCTCGTGAAACGCGTGATTTGTTACCGATAAGCAGACCGGAAAGACGTAGCCATTCAATGGTGCGTTGACAGGCACTGTTCATATGTACATACTTGCGTTATAGGGGTGAGTAAACATGAGCGCCAATTCTTCAATTGAATGGACAGAGGCAACATGGAATCCTGTCACAGGTTGTTCCAAAGTCAGCCCGGGATGCATGCACTGTTATGCCGAACGAATGGCAAATAGATTGGCAGCTATGGGCCAGGCTCGTTACACGAACGGGTTTAACGTCACGTTGCAACAGGATCTGATTGAGTTGCCGCTCCGATGGAAGAAGCCACGCAAAGTCTTTGTCAACTCCATGAGCGACTTGTTTCACAAAGACGTCCCTGCCAGTTTCATTCAAGATTGTTTTGCAGTCATGAATCAGGCGGAACAGCACACCTTTCAAGTGCTGACAAAACGGCCTGATCGTGTAGCAGGTTTGGCTAGCGAAATAGAATGGGGAGACAACATTTGGATGGGGACAAGCGTCGAATCGTCTGACTACTCGTGGCGAGCAAAGGCGATCGCGCGAGTACCGGCACGAGTCAGATTCTTATCCGTTGAACCGCTATTGGGGCCTGTTCCTCGTCTCCCCCTGCAGAATATCGAATGGGTCATTGTCGGAGGAGAGTCCGGGCCGGGGGCGAGACCGATGCGTGTTGAATGGGTTAGAGCAGTACGTGATCGGTGCGTTAAGCGTGGCGTGCCATTCTTTTTTAAGCAATGGGGAGGCGTGAATAAGAAACGCACTGGGCGAGAGCTTGATGGGCGATTTTGGGATGAAATGCCCATGGCTTAATCGGTCGAATAGCATATCTAAATGTAGTTAGATGGGAAAGAAACGAGCTAACTCCTGGAAGAGACTTTGCGACCTAGTCAGAACTGACGACGGGCTGCCAGTGCGAGAATCAGGCTATTGGGCGGAAGACAAACTCTTTTTTTGGAATCGCTACATCGAGATTACTACGACAGCAATGGTTGGAAGTCCAGCGTGGCCCGCCGGAGTATGTTACGTTGACCTCTTTTGCGGACCAGGCGTGTGTAGAATCAAGTCATCAAGTCAGCTTATTCCCGGATCACCACTAATTGCTGCAAACGCGCCTAAACCATTCTCAAAGATACTGCTATGTGAGATTGATAACACTGTCGCCGACGCGTGCGAGATTCGCATGAATGCAAGTCCTGCTGCGGAACACTACAGATTGTTTCGAGCGGACTGCAATATTGCTATCGGTGACATTGTCTCCGAACTGCCGTCCCGAGCATTAACGTTAGCATTTCTTGATCCAACCGGACTACATCTAGAGTTTACGACCGTACAGAAACTGTCTGCTCACGGCCCGGTCGACCTGCTTATTCTCTTTCCGGATGCTATTGATATCCTACGAAATGCAGAGCACTTGTATTTTAACCAAAGAGATTCCAATCTAGATCAAGTACTAGGGGCTGGTTCTGACTGGAGGAGACTGAAGACAGAGTTGGATCGTAGTGAGCCCGAGGATCTTCGCAAGTTGTACAGCGACATCTACAAGACTCAGCTTCAAAAGCACGCGGGTTACAGTCACTTTGCAGATGAAGTGATTAAGGGACCGACCGGACCGCTTTATCGCTTGGTATATGCAACAAAGGATCCGCGCGGAATTGATTTCTGGAACAAGAGTGTCAGTAAGGAGGCAGGAGGTCAGAAGCGGATGTTCTAGAGTTTGCAATCGCAGCGGCATCACCAGCGACCCCAACAACCCTGACGATCCCGAGTACATCGTCCGCCTCGTCGGCCAGGTCGTCCGCGTGAGTGTCGAGACGGTGAAGATTGTGAGCAGCCTGCCGGAGGACTATGGGGCAGGGAAGGAACAGGCGAACACGAAGGCGACGGAGAAGAAGTGAGTGGCGAAAGATTGAAGGAATCATTTTGACGAGATCGACGGGATTGGTGCTGGTTGGTTGATCCTGTCCATCTTGCTAATCCTGTCAGCAATTCTCCCACCGATTTTGTCTTGTCTCCGCATTGGCGTCAGCAGCGTGATTACCCCCTCAGAATCTGCGTCCATCCGCGCCCATCCGCGGCTAATTCTTCGTCGTGTCCGTCGAGCCGTCGTGGTTCACTTCCGAAGAGTTTTTCGTTGAATTTGGGCCACCGGTTTGTGTAGATTTGAGCTTGCTGAGCGGCGCTTTTCTGCCACGAGAAACACAAAGGACACAAAAGGGCGATCTCGTTTCAGTGTGGGTGGATGCTTGAACAGGAGGCAACGGAGAGAACGGAGGAGGAGGGGTCGGGAACGCTGATGGTCGCTAATCTGCGATAAATTGGTTAGCGCGGATGAATTTGATTTGGCGTCACCAACCGTTGTGGCATGTCGGTCTGACTCTGTTTTCTCTGTTTCCTCCTGTTCCAACTGAGCAGGTTAGTTATTTGCCTAACATTTTGATCCCCAACACTGGCGGCAGTGCTTCGGTAACTGTTCGGCCGTTTGTGCGTGCGCTGAGTTAGACCTCGACGGCTGGCAGTGGTGGGGTTTTGAAAGGTTTTGGGAGCTGTGTGGCGAAAGCCAACTTCAAGCGTCAGCACGACTTAGCGCCATCCGACTATGGGGTTTTGAAAGGTTGAAAACAACGAACCTTTCAATACCTCCGGCCAACGACACCCTGGTGATTCCCTAACTGATGACAGACAAGCGACTTACGATTTCGGCCGCCCGACTAGCAAGCGAGGTTTTGTAAATGAAAACGAGTTTGATTGCAAAACCTCAACAGAGGGGGTGAGCAAAACGGAAGTGCATGGGAATCGAACCCACCTACGAAACTTTTGCGGTTCCGCACAACGGTTTTGAAGACCGCGGCCGCCACCAGGCCAGCTCGCACTTCCAGCCTTGAATAGCGCGGCGTTCACCTCGGCTTTGCTATTCGCTCCTGACCTTCGACACCCGTTGGATACCAGTTAGAGAGCTGGGTTATCTTCGCGAGCATCAGATGACACTGGGCAGGGGCTAACTGCCGAGTGTCGTGACACTAACTAACCCGATTGCACGGAGGAAGTGCCAATGGCCGATTCTACGGCATCGAAGACTTCGGATAAAGTGGCCAAGCCGCGACCCGAATTTCCAATCTTCCTGCCGACGACTGTCGATAGGTCACGAAGGTACGCGGGCGACTAGTATACGTCGGCAAGACTGCCGATGATCGGAGAAGCGAAGAACTACCACCTGCAATGATCTACAGCTGATCCAAAGCGGCGAACGGAAGGCCGTTAACATCGCAGACCCCAGATCCAGGCGTCGGCGATTTATGATTGCACGAGTCGACGTGGAAGAGTTCGAGAAATCCCGAGATGTTGTCGGGGATTCGAGCACGAAGCTAGCCCAGCGGCGACGTCTGAGGCGAAAGTGCCAAGACGCTGTCAAAGAGAGAATATGTCTAACAAAACTCGCCCCGACATGCGAGGGAGGAAATGCATGCCGAGGCGGAAGAAAGCAACTCCCCCTATATGAGGAGAACACCCCTATGATAACGTGAGGAAGGGAAAGACGCGAGGCAATTCTCATAATAACCCACGGTTCCGGCACTTTTTGTCGTCTACGCTAGGTATGCAAGCGTCAATATCGTCAAAATACCCTAGTTGGGAGAATATTACCAATCTGCTATTGATGATGGGATTCTCTGTAATCGTGTGGGGGTGGGCATGGACGATCCAGGCTACAGCAAACGGAATTGGCGGTTCTGGGCGCGCATTGGTCAAGTTGCGGACCCGTCGGTAATCGCAACTGCCCATGGTGCGACGACTGGTACCGTTTGAGTTGCGATCGCTGGCTATTTGCGTCGCGACAGGTACCGATGGTGGAGGGGGCACTCGGCTTCACCCCCTCCACCGTGATTGCTGGAACACACGACTGCTACAACTGGCCGAACATTTCATCGAGTGCTGCCAACTCCCCGAGGTCTTCGCCTCCGACATCGTCGTCTCCCGAATCGGCGTCTACCAAGTCGTTTTCGTCGAATTCTTCGCCCTCATCCTCAGTATCTTCCTCGTCGTCGATCAAATCGCTGTCGTCGTCCGGCTCATCGAACTCGGGATCGCCGTCAAGCTCCTCGTCGTGTTCGCGGTCGAGTGCGAGACTTTCGATCAAGATGTCGAGGTCTGCCAGTCCGACAATCCCGTTGCCGTCGGCATCAGCACCCGATGACGGTTCAACTCGTAGACCAAAGGTGTCGCGCCACATGAGCAAGTCGGCGAGATTGACTTCATCATCACGGTTGAAATCGCTGACGAGCAGGTCAGGTTCGTCGCCGTCATTATCGTCGCCCACGGGGTCGTCGTCGGCTTCACACTCTTCATCACCCATTTCGTCCCCGTCGCACTCGATCATTGGGCATTCGTCGGATTCCTCGTCGAATGCCTCGTCGGCTAGTTCGTCGTCATCTTGTTCCTCGTCAACCGGTTGGTCGTCGCCTAGTTCATCATCAATGGGCTCCTCGTCGCCTAACTCGTGGTCACCATGTTCGTCGCAACCCGACTCTTCTGTTCCGGCAAGTAGGTCAGCGATTTGCTCATCCGATCCGAGCAACAGCTGTGGAATTAAGGTCTCGGGAGGATCGGCGGGTGAACCAACCAATCCCACGATCCCATCATCGGGCGCGTCGACCGCATCGGGAGTTGCCACAACGCCGCCCAGCGACGCGCCGAACTGCTCCTGCATCTCAGCATTCGACAGACCGAGGTACTCTTCCGGAACTTCGCCGCCCGGGTCATCGGGCGTTACCTGTTCCGGTTGCTCTGGGAACGGCACGTGGTCTGCTGCCTGTTCCAAATGGAAAAGCTGCTGTCCGTCGAAGTCACCGAAGTTGAGTGTGATTTGGTCGTAATACAGGAACCACTGATCAGACGAATCAACCAGGATTCGCGTATCGCTCGAGGCGACGATGTTCTGACGTTCTTCGTCGAGTTCAAAGTCGTCCGGCAAATCAAGGAACTCGATGTCGCCACGGATGTCGAGTTGCCGATGATTCTGGCGTGGATAGCCCAGGTAGATGTCGGTCCCGTTGGCGAACGTGCCCCCGTCAATCGTCACGTTGCCGTTGGGCGATGGCTTCAAGCCGGTGCCGAAACCACGAATGTCGAGGTTCTCGTAGATGTGTTCGCCCAAGTTGTAGACGTTGCTCACATCGAACCCCGTTTCTCCAACCTGGTCAGGTGCGTTGAGGACGCGGACATTGCGGAAATGAATGTCGACGTTGTAGTTCGCCAATACGCCGAAGTCGGAATTCCAAACCGTTGTGTCCTCAATGAGACTGTTAGGGAAATCGAATTGGTACTCCAGCAGCTGTTCGGCCTGGCCTTCGAAGTCGGTCGAGATCGGTGAGCGATGATAGTACGTCTGCAAGCCCACGGCAGACCCGTAGGCAGTGTTGCCTGAGAAGTCACCAAGCCAAGTGTGCCCCGCGGGCACGGTCTCTGCACCGTTGGCCAGCGATGGGTCGGGCAAGTTTTCCGCGAGGAACGGGATTTCGGGGACGCTTTCGGTGATCGCCTCGACGCCGTACACGATCAGCCCCGAGCCGGTTGCGCCGGTCGCCACGTTGTTGCGCACCGTCAGGCCGGTTCCGCCCTGGAACCAGAAGCCATCGCCCGAGTGTCCAAGATCTTCGCCTTCAAAGCCGCGCGCCACGGGGGATTCACCCGAGCCATGCGTTTTGATCGAAAGGTTGTTCACGAACGAACCAATCTCGTCGCCCGCCTCGGTGTAGAAGGCGGCGCCGAACACGTCGTAGCTGACGTTGTCGACGATGTCGACATGGCTGGAATGGTTGACGTAGCCCCAGCTTGGGCTGCCGACCACTGCGCTCCCCACGACGGTCGAGACGGGTGTGTCGGCCGCAACGCCGTGTCGATGGAAGTGCACACTGTACCGACCAGGGACATTGGTGCCGGTGCCTTCGATCAGTCGGTCGTCGTCGTCCAAATCGGCGGGGTTAGGCGAGATCGACTTGTCGGTGCGACCGAGGTCGTAGAAGCCCGCGTACGCCACCTGCACGTCGGGGTTGTGCATGAACATCACGTGTCCGCGCCGTGCGATCTCGCTGCTTTCGGATTGGATGACCGCGTTGCGAGTCGTGTTGGAAACATGAACCTGGAGATCGTCGGCCGGCGGCACATGATCTTCGTTGAGCGCTTGCTCCAGCGTGATCGTATTGCCGTCGATGGCGGCGATCGTCACGACTTCGTCACCGGTCGCGTCAAGTTTGGTTCCCGCGATGACGAGCGTGTCGCCGACGCGCCAACCCTCGGGCTGCTCCTCCAGAGTGATGGTCAAGTCACCAGCCCTCGGGTCGATCTGCAGCGTCGACCACGAATTCTTCGCAACTCCGTTGATGACACTCGTGCCGTGCAAGATCAGTCCGCGGCTGAGCGCGTACGGATCCCACGCTCGATTGATCTCGCCAGTGTCCGCGACAAGCACACGTGCTGTGACGTCGTCGTTGATGGGAGCTTCCGGCGTGCCCATTTCGAAGCGACTCGACGGCGTGCCGACGATTGTGTCGGCAATGAGCTGCGTGTCGACGGTCGGATCAAATCGCAGTGTGCCATCGATCCGTACCGAGTAGATCGTTTGTTCGATCTCGCCATCGACGGTGAGCGTGATTCCTTCCGGAATGTGGACCCGCGCCATATCGGTGGGCAGCTCGTTGTTCGCCCAGATCGACGGGTCGGACCAATTGCCAGAAGCCGTAACCGTGTGGGTCGCTTGGGCAACGTCTACCAGCGCCATCGCCGCCATATGTTCGCTGGCGCGTGCGGGATCGTCAGGGTGCGGATTGGAAGGATCGCCATGATGACCGTGGTCGGTGGAGCTTCCGAAGTTCGTCTGCCAGGCGGCCAAGTCTTCAGCGGCCTGGGCTTCGCCGGCGGTCGCTGCGGCGCGTTGCCATGCCATGAAGTCTGCCCCGTCGACATCGTTATCGACGTCGAGGTCTCCCGGCATGTGCATCGACGCGTTATGCCCGTGCATTTGCGCCATTTGATCGACGCTTTCCTCGCTTTCGTCTATCGCGGATGTAGTTGCGGTGGTCCCTCCCGCGACCGGCCCATTGAAGTTGGTGAGTGTACCAGCATCGACAAGGATGCCATCGCCGCCCTCGTTGGTCATATCGTACAGTGGCGGCGTTGTGGGTGCCTCCGTCGGCGCGCTTCCGACGACGCCACCATCGACGAAGCTTGCAGGCGTTGCATCAACTGGCAGGATCGCCGCTCCAAACGATGTGCCGTACGTATCCCACAGTTGCTGATTCGTCAGGCCTACGAACTCTTCCGGTATGGGCACGATACTCTCGGCATCGGACGACTCGACGGGCACATAGTCGTCTGCCTGTTGATCGAAGTACAACGACTGTCCGTTGAGATTGATGCGATCGGAGAGCAAGAAGAAATACGGTTGGTAGCCATCGCCCTCGGTGTCCGCTTCCATGACGACATTCCGGCGCTGGCCGGCCGTGTTTTGCACTGCCGTGCCATTGAGGCTATCGAACGTGACGTTGCTCATGTCGAGCGTGCGTGCCCACTGCCTGGGCTCGGTTATCACCAGGTCGGTCGTATTGGCGAGCTGCAGATTATTGACGGTCCAACTGTCCTGCCGTGGCGTGAGCAAACCGACGCCGAATCCTTCGATGCTAACATTCTCGATCACACCTGGGCCACGGCTGACTTCGTTGTACATGTCGATGCCTACGCCCGTATCGGCCGTGCCGCCGTTTTGCACCCACGGTGCGCCGATGCCCACGAGCCGAGCGTTTTTGAGCGACATGCGCTCGTTGTAATTCATCAGCACCCCATCGCGCGATCCCCACACCGTCAGGCCATCAATTACTGGACTGAGCGTGTCGACATAAGCTTGATCCGGTTTCGCATGAAACGGACTGCCGTTCTCGCCGAGGTACACCGACGAATGCACGTAGCGCGAGCGGAACCCGACGGTCGCGCCGTACGACTCGTTGTTGCTGATTTCCGCCAGTGGCGCCCACCAAGTCGGAATTGTGTCGCGGCCGGTGATCAGATGGCCGTTCGCGATATCAGCGGTTTTCACCGTCGCGCGGCCGCGGTCTTCTTCCACAAGGCCATCGCTCCAGATGATGATGCCATGCCCCGACGCACCGGCCGAGACATTGTCTCGCATGCTGACCAAGTGGCCCGAGAGCCAATAACCATCTCCGTCGACGCCAAAGTCTTGCACGTCGGCCCGCAGGTCGGGATCGATGGCGCCTTCGTCGTCGAGTACGAACGTCGGACTAACCGTGCGGATTGCAAGATTACCGACCATCGAGCCGATTTCGTCACCGGCTTCGGTGTAGAAGGCAGCCCCCTGAACACCGTAGGCAACGTTGTTAACCATGTTCACGTTACCAGAGTGATTCACAAACCCCCAGCCGGGGCTGCCATTGACGACGCTTCCCTCAATCAACGCGGGATGGCTGCCCGGGTCGGTTCCTCCGCGATGGAAGTGAATCGCGTAACGTCCGCGGATGTTCGTTCTGTCACCTTCATACGTCGTGAACACGACTCCGGCACTCGTTTCGTTACCGACGGCATCTTCGGTGAATTCGAAGAAGATATCGTCAAGTTCGCGATTCTTATCCGTGCGGCCCAGCTCGTTGAAGCTGGCGTGCTTCACGTTCACGTTCAATTGGTGCATGAACATGATGTGGCCGCGACGCGGGATGTCGGTGTTCTCGGAAGTAAACTCAACGTTGCGAGTGGTATTGGCAACGTACACATTCAGAGCGCTCTTTGGTGGAATATGGTCGAGTTGCAAGGCTTGATTCAGCTCGACGGTAGAGCCATCGATCGACTGGATCGTGCGGACCTCGTCACTCGTCGAGCCCTGCGTGCCGGTGATGACGATCTGATCGCCGACGTTCCAGCCGGTGGGAACCGAACTAAGCTCAATCGACGTGGCGCCGGCCGAGGGGTGTGCCGCCAGCGTGACTCGATGTGTTGTTTCGGCCCCGTGAATATCAACCGGGCCTTGCAGAATCGCCCCACGGCTGAGTTGCTGCGGGTCCCAGTTCTGATCGATTGCACCGTCGTCGGCGAACACGACTCGAGCCGTGACGCCAGCGGCGATCGGATTGTTTGCGGTGCCCATCACCAAGCAACCGTTCGGTGAACTGACAATCGTATCAACGCGCAGCTCGGTGTTGACGTCCGTGGCAAACTGCAGTGTGCCATTGATGCGGATGGTCTTGAACTCTTCGGCAATCTGTCCATCAACAGTGAGCGTCATGCCCTCGGGGATGACGATTCTTGCGCCTGCGGTTGGCAGAGTTCCATCTTGCCAAACGGTGGGATCTGACCAGTTGCCCGATGCGACGACGGTATGCGTCGCTTGATCTAGGGAGACTAGCGCCATTGCGGCCGGGTTGGCAGGATGGCTTGCATGTCCATGATCTCCGCCAACGTTGGTCGCGCCAAAGTTTGCTTGCCAGGCGGCGAGATCGGTTTGAGCTTGTGCGACATTGGCAGTTGGAAGGCTCCGCTGCCAATGCATGAAGTCGGCGCCGTTGACGTTGGTGTCACCGTTCAGGTCACCGCCACCCATCATGTCCGCGGCCAGCATCGTCCGCGTTTCGAGGGGTTCGAGGCGGTAACTCTTGCGCACGAACGTTGGTGCCTTGCGAACTGGGCGTCGAAGAATTGGGAAAGAGAATCTCTGCTTGCGCGTGTTCCGGGACATCCAACTATCTCCTCTCGTTCCGTGGGAAAAGTGATTGCTACTGGAGCTGGGAATTGGTTGCAGGTAACGCTGCCCAAGTCAGTCACCTGCGCTCGTCGGATTAGCTTCCAAGAATCAAGCTGCGCAGCTGCGCTTTGACTTGATCCGCTTGATCGAGTTCCGCGTAGATTTCGGTCAGCTTGAGGCCGATCAACCGCTTGATGCCGGGATCCTCCGCCGCTTCGAAAAGTTGCTGAAGGAAGTCGGCTGCCTCTTCTTCGCCGAGGAACTCATGGATGTTGGCGATTACCCAGGAAGCCGTTTCCAGACGACTCGACGCGATGTCGGCCAGACGGCGCGCGTGTTCGCACTCGGCGGCGTGGACTTCGAACTCAAACAACGTCTCCTCGGCATCGTGCTCGTCTTCCTCCTCCCACTCATCGTCTTCGTCTTCCCACTCGTCATCGTCAGCTTCGTGGCGCTCCGGTTCGTCGTATTCAGCGTCGTCGAAGTCTGCGTCTTCGCGGTAATATCTCTCGACGTCCGTGGGTTCACTTCGTTCTTGTTCTGCCACTGCGGCCACATCGTCCGTCGGTTCCGCATCTTGCGCGACTGTCCAGCGTGCGGCGAAAACGAATAGGCAACTGGCCAGCAAGCCGATGCCACAGTAGGTGATAGCTCTTCTCATCGTTGTGATCTCCGGTTCGGATTGTCGATTGCCGAAAGCACCATCGCCGGGCTCCAGCTACCTATTCCTTGGCAGCGATGGTAGAATTTCTTACACACGCCTCAAAAAAAAGACAAAAATGCTGCGAAACGCGTTTAAGCTGCCGAAGATCAGCATGAAGATGGCCGGAATCTGAGTGGAGACAGACCGTGACACGAGCCGCCGCAACCCGCGTGAGTCTCTTGGTACGTTTGCGCGACGCCCAAGACGCGGACGCGTGGTCGCAATTCACCGACATCTACGGACCGTTGGTGTTTCGCTTTGGACTTCGGTACGGGATGCAGGAGGCGGATGCGGCCGACCTTGTGCAAGAAGTGATGAGCCAGGTCGCCCGGTCGATTGCCAAATTCGAGTATGATCCCCAGCTCGGCAAGTTCCGCAGCTGGCTCTACAAGATTGCCAAACGCACAGCAGGGCGTGCGGCGTCGAAGCGTCAACGGCAACCGCTGGGAACGGGGGACACCGCAGTCGTAGAAACGCTTCAGCGAATACCAGACGACGACGTCGACGGAGAGAAGCTGTGGGAGAAGCAGTATCAAACTCAGCTGCTCACATGGGCAGCGGAACAAATCCATGAGCAGTTCCAACCGCATACATGGCAGGCCTTCTGGCGAACCGCTGTTGAAGGCCAAAGCCCGCAGGCGGTCGCCGAACAGTTGTCGTTGAATGTCGGCTCAGTCTATGTCGCGAAGAACCGGGTTATGAAGCGTTTGGCCGCAAAGATTCGAGAGATCGACGACACGCTATGAACTGTCCCGAGCTTGATCTCCTGCAACAGCTGGTCGACGAAGAGTTGTCGATCGACTTGCGCGATCAGCTGTTGGAACACCTGAGTCTCTGTGTGGACTGCCAAAAGCGTATCGATTCCACTCGAGAGACCGCAGTGTGGGGGGATGCTCTTTCAGATCTGAAGACATCCGCCAATGAGTCTTCGCTACTCGAGAACGTCCTTGCGAACGTGAAGTCCTCGCTGGATCCTTGGCAGCAAGAGCAGCCCACGCAAGCAACATACGCGAGCATTTCGTCGGAGGCGCTCGCTTGGACGGGCGAGGGATTCGAATTGATCGAGGTACTGGGTCAGGGAGGCATGGGGATCGTCTTCAAGGCGCGCGAGGTTTCTCTCGATCGTGTGGTCGCCGTCAAAGTGCTCTCGCCGACGTTCGCGGTCGATCCCTCCGCTCGCGAGAGATTTCTGCGCGAGGCCCGTGCCGCGGCGGCAATCAATCATCCGAACGTCGTGACGATTCACGCGGTTTCCGACAGCGGACCGCTTCCCTATCTGGTGATGGAGTATGTTGCTGGCGAAACGCTCCAGGATTGGCTGGATGAATCGGGATTGCTCCCAACTTCTGAAGTTGCACGCATCGGCGGGCAAGTCGCCGCGGCTCTTGCCGCCGCGCACGACAGCGGCGTCCTGCACCGGGACGTCAAACCGGCAAACATCTTCCTCGACAAGAATTCCGGGCAGGTGAAACTCGGTGACTTCGGACTCGCGCAGGTCCTCGGGCAATCGCAACTCACAAAGACCGGTATGCTCGCGGGAACGCCCACTTACGTCGCACCAGAGACGCTGGACCCTGCCGCGAAACCGGATCACCGCGCCGACTTGTTTAGCTTGGGAAGCGTGTTGTACGCGATGTGCTGCGGACGACCGGCTTTCGAGGGGCAGTCCGTCGTGGCGACGCTTCATCAAATTGCAAATGGCAAACCCGCCCCGATCGTTCAGCAGAACCCGACTGTGCCGGGATGGCTCGGCAACATCATCTCTAAGCTGCACGCGAAGGACCCAGACTCAAGATTTCAGACTGCGGCAGCAGTGCAAAACGCGTTGGAAAACCAAGCTCGTGACCACGTTGAGGTGCAGGCACCGCCGGTTAGTTTGTCTGGTCGTCAGGCACAGCGAGCGAACCGGGGAATACGAGCGGGAGTTATCGTCGCTGTGTGCCTGGTTGCCGCAGTGCTCACAGTTCTGTCGATCGCGTGGCCTGATCGCGGCGGAAGTTTTGCGGTCTTCGACGACGAGGGCGAGTTAATTGGATCGTTCGCAAGTCTTTTGGAGGCAGCTGAAGCCGCGCCCGACGGCAGTCGTATCGAGATCCGAGGCGATGGTCCCTTCGTCGTCGAACCAATGACGTTACCACAGCAGGAACTCACGCTGATTGCCGCGGAAGATGCTGAGCCCGTGCTTCGATTTGAGTTGGAAGAAGAGCATGAGGAAGACGTGACATGCCTGTTTGCCGAGGGTCATTTGTCCCTGGTGGGACTGACTTTGACGTGCGAAGTCGTTGAAGAAGCAGTCTTTCCGAGCTTGGTTCATGCAAGCGAAGGCGACTTCTACGCGGACACCTGTCGATTCATCATCGGTCCGCAAGGTAGTTGTTTGGTCGGCAACACAGAGCACTCCGTTACGCTCATTGATTGCGAACTGCACGCGATCGGTGGCGACTGTGTAGAACTCTTTACCGACGGTCAGCATCGAGTCGAATTCGAGGATTGCCTGCTGACTGGTGGCGTTGCGCTACGCGTCCCTGGTCCGCAGTCGGGCGAAATCGCACTGGTCAACTGCACGCTCGTCGCGCATGAGGTCTTCGAATTCTTCGACGAAGACGATGAAGTTGCCGAAGAGCGAACCATCTACTTTGTGACAGAGAATTGCGTCTTCAAGGCATTAGAATCCGTCGTTGCAATGAATACACCAGACTTGACGCGCGAAGAGTTTACCCGACTTGTCGAGTGGACGGGGACGCAAAACGTGTTCTCTGGCCCGATGTTGGCGATACTTGAGGATGAGTCGCATACGACTGCCACTTGGTGCCAGTCCCTGGAAGATTGGATGTCTTTGACCGACGAGACAGACTCAGTTTACGTCGACGAACCCTTCTCGATCGCGAACGAAGAACTCTGGGATATGCTTGAGGATCCTGAAGAACTCGACGCTGATCTGTTCGAACGAGAATTCGCCACGCGTGGGAGCGACTAGCTTGGGGTTGTCGGCATTCCGCGACTTAGCCTGCCAGGTCTCACGACCTTCGCAGGATGCCGGCACAGTTCTAGTCTTCTTGAGCAGTTCTCGCGGGGTCTTCGCGCTCATACTGGCGGGCATACGCGGCGTAGATTCCGATGACCACGAAGCACGCAAATGGAAGTAGGTACGAACGGCTCACGCCGACGACATCTACTAACCACCCTTGCATTGGCGTGATGATCGCACCACCGACGATGGCCATAATCTGACCCGACGCAGCAAGCTTGGTGTCTTGGCCGAGATTCGCGCAACCAAGGCCGAAAATCGTCGGGAACATCAGCGACATAAACCCTGAAATACAGACCAGGGCAATGACGCCCGGCATGCCGCCGACAAACACAACCGTCAGGGTCATCGCACATGCCATGACCGAAGCGAAGATCAGCAACGTTGACGGACGGAATGTCGACATCAGCGCCGTAAACACCCACCGTGCACAACCAAAGAGTATCAGCGCTCCGGTATGCCACTGCAAAGCAACTTCCTGAGTGACTTCCAGTTGCTCGGGGATATAGAAGTTCGTGTAAGTCCACACAGTAATCTGTGTTCCAACGTAGCAAAACTGAGCAACGACCGAGAAAACGTAGTTGCTGTTTCCTAGCAACCGTTTCACGGTGCCGCCAAACTCTACGTCTACATCGTCGTCGGAGGCCTTGGGCATCTTGCTGGTGAGTATCAAGACCCAAACAATACCCAGAATGGCGGCGATCATGAGGTAGGGGTAGATGACAGTAGACAACGACGAGGACGCTTGCTCCGGAGAAACCGACAGCGCTCCAGTTTCGTCCTTCGGAAGGTTTGCCATGATCATGGTCTGGCACATAATGGCCCCGATAACGGAACCGACCGGATTGAACGACTGCGCGAAGTTGAGTCGCCGCGTGGCCGATTCCTCCGATCCTAGTACCATCACGTACGGGTTTGCGTTCGTCTCCAAGATGCCCAAACCACAGGCTAGGACATAGAAGGCGAGACAGATCAGGGCGAATTGCTCCACCAGCATGGCCGGATAGAGAAGAAAGCACCCCATGGCGTAGATGCCAAGCCCGACGAGCACTCCCGTCTTGTAGGAAGACTTGCGCGCGATCATCGCGCCGGGTAGTGCCATGCAAAAATAGCCGAAGTAAAACGCGGACTGGATCGCCGACGCCCCGAAAGTCGACTTTCCAAAGATCTCTTTGAAGACCTTCACCAGTGGGTCGGTCAGGTTGTTGGCGATACCCCACCAAAGAAAACAGCTGGCTAGCAAGAAAAACGGCCAAGCCGAGCCAGGCGGTATCACCCGGTGATGGGTATCTGCAGTTTCATTGCTGCTAGGAGGAGGAGAAGTGCTCATGGTCGCTTTTGGATTTAAGGAGTAGTTGATGTGCGAAAAGAGTTTGCCCGATTTAGTCGACTACTGAGAGCAGTTGCGACGTTTGCAACTGACAGATGCCGAGTAGGCTGGGCGGCGCTGTCGTATTCTTGATCAATTCGACCGTATTGAGGCTGTACAAAGTGATCGATATCTTAGATGCATTGCATCGTTCGATCAAACGTAGTTTCGATCGGGCGGAATCAAGCAATCGATTGTGCCCATTGGCTTGCAAGGATTTGATTCACTGAGCCCCGCAACTGGCGCCTGCCTTCGAACGCTCACGCATGGCGAGCGTCAATGATGTACTACAAGCTGGGTCTCAGCGGCAATGCATGGAGAATCTGGTCTCTGCCATGGACATATTAGCACTGATATCAGCTCAGTGACGTTTCCAGATGGCCGTGTTTGGCGAAACGGTGAACATCACAATCTCTCAGTATAATGTGAGCAATGGGATTGATCGTAGTAGGCGGGCAGGGATTGCAATGTCTATCGACCATGAATATTCTATCCTTCATGGTCGATGGAAGAACACAACTCCAGGGTCAAGTCATACCGATCGCGACTGCGGTGGAGTATTCCAGCTACTGCTTTAAGAAGTTCGACAATCTCACTTCTGCGGATTCGTTTGTTACGCTTCTTTGCGCGGGACGAGAGAAGTGCTTACCAAGCTACCATGTGGCGCGGACGGAGTTTTCCTGCAACATCGTTGAGTTTGTCTGTCAAGGAAAGGGGCGCCTACATCTGGGCGGGAAGTCCTATGCCTTGTCTGCGGGCCACATTTTTTCTTACGGCATGGATTCGACCCACGACTTGTGGAGTGACCGATCGGACCCGATGACAAAGTACTTTGCTGCCTATAGTTCCAAATCTCAGGCACGTGCACTTAGTACCGAGAGTTTGTCACCGGGAGAGATTCGCTGGTCGCGGGATATCGCAGTATTGCGCACGCTGTTTGATGAGCTTATCAAGGAAGGGCAGCAGAGTGGCAGAATGCACGAAGAGATTACAGCACGTTACCTAGAACTCATTCTGCTCAAAGGTGGCGAAGCGCTCTTGCCGGATGTGGCGTATGGCAGTGGAGGTTCAGACTCTTTTGATCGCGTGATGGGAAGCATCGAAAGTAGTTTCGCCGAAATCGATTCGCTTAACGAACTTGGCAAACGTTGTGGTCTGGAACCGAATTACATATGTCGGCTGTTTCGCAAATATAGTCAAGAAACTCCGAATCAGTGCCTATCACGGCTCAAGCTGAATCGGGCAGCCGAAATGTTGTTAGCTTATTCGAAGCCGATAAATGAAATTGCGCGCGAGGTTGGATATGCGGATCCGTTCTACTTTTCACGCGTGTTCAAAAAACGTTTTGGTTGTTCACCTAAAGATTTTCGAGAGTCCTCCAATTAGCAAATGGAAAGGGATAATCAACGCAGCGTTGCTGTAGACGCAGGTGTTCGATCCGGCGGTGTACCAGATGCCCATCTCTTGCCAGTCACCCTGGTGGGTTGTGCGCTTCTGGGGAACCTGGCACGGGCCCAGTGGCGAAGAGTTTAGCAATCGAACGCTGCGCGTCTACTTGGATGGCGAAGAGTAGCCTGCGATCGAGGGCCCGATTCGAGATGTCCTTAGTGGCGGCAAATTCGTTGGTCCGCCGTTGTCAGATTACGTCTCGAAAACGTGCCCGAGGGCCGAGGGCGCCAACCCAGAGGCCATCAAGAAGCACATGTTCGGATTGGACTACATGCTACTTCAGCGATGAGATGGCGATCATTAGCACGTTAATAGCCGCGTATCGCGCGCGTATTTTGCTAAGCCAGATCGAAAGGTCAGAATTGTAATATGAGCCATTTTTTTGGGCCTGTGGCAAATTGCCTCAGATCACTTTCACTCGTCTTCCTGTTTGTATGCTCTTGCGTGGCAAACAAAGCTATAGCCGAAATAGACGTAGGTACTCTGGTTACTGAGCTTGCCGATCGCGACAGCCTGGCGATTCACCCCGACGGCTCCTACACACTTCACCAAGCGTCAAGCCACGACACACGCAATGCAAGGGGTTTCTCTAGACTGGGCGCGCCGTGGGGGTTTGCCAACGTCGACTTCGGCAACTACCTTCGCCAAGTCACCATCGACGGACGAAAGGAGTGGGTCCTATTAGACGATCAAGGACCTGGTGTCATAACCCGATGGTGGACCACGGGGCTCAGCCAGGAACTATTAGACAACTATCGGATGCGAGTCTACGTCGACGGCTCGACTACTCCAGCGATCGAAGCAACGGCCGAACAACTGGTCGGTGGTGACAGCTTTGGATTCGGGCCGGGGCTGAATTTCGAAACACCAGAAACGGGTGGCAATCTGTACGGCCCGATACCTTACCAGAAGAGCGTTTTGGTTACATGGGACGGCCCGTCCACGCACGGTGACGCACACGTGGCCCTCCGCGATCCCAGTAAGAAGAACAGCGTCGACAATGCGGTATGGTACAACATTAGCTACCGAAGCTTGGCAGATGATGCAGACGTCGATAGCTACGACGCCACGGATTTGCAGGCCCGTCAGCGTGCGCTCGATGTAGTCAATAAACTGCTGGGCACACAAACCGTGACGGGGTCAATCACCCACAGGCACAAAGATCAGCGAGAGCTAGCGCACGGTCAAGTCTTGAATTACTCATTTGATGGGCCTGGAGCGGTGCGACGACTTCGCGTGCAGGTGAGCGGTAAGGACCAAGTAGCAGCTTTGGCAGATGTATATTTGGCGCTCGTCTTCGACGGGCAGACGACCGCGCGGATCCCTGTCGGCGAGTTTTTCGGCAATGGCATGAGCGAGAGCGCAGAGAATCCCTACAACGAAGGTAGCGACTACATGAGAAGCGTTGCCGCAGACGGCAGTATGACCAGCTACTGGGTGATGCCATTTGAGCGCAGTGCCGAAGTTCAGTTGGTGAATGGCAGCGGTCAGCCAGTATCGATCAATTTGGAAGTCGATACAGGCGAATGGGACTGGACCGATCGATCGATGTACTTTCACGCTGACTACATCTTCGAAGCAGGCATCCGCACGCGTATTGCCGAGGGTGGACCTTGGCCGGGTGATGCAGGCAAGCGCGAACTATACAGTCACGAAGGCGACGCGGATTTCCGGTTTCTCACCGTCCGTGGCCGTGGAGTGTTTGTCGGCGACACCATGTCAATACGCAATCTCTCAACAGGCGAGGGACTAAATTCTTGGTGGGGCGAAGGCGACGAGAAAATCTATGTCGACTACGTCAACAATCAGGGCGAAGGGTCGGAGGCCAAACCCGATCACGTTGGAACCGGCACTGAGGACTACTACGGCTACTCGTTTGGCAGTGGAAAGGAGTTTACCAGCCCATTTGTCACCCAGCCCAACGCCGCCGGCAATCGAGCCGATGACGGCGCGTTGACCGTCAATGGCCGCGTGCGTGGACTAGATGCGATACCATTCGATCAATCTTTCAAGTTCGACATGGAAGTTTGGAAGTGGAAGCAAGGCACATTAGACATTGGCGCAGCAACCTTTTGGTACGGCGTACCCGGGGCAAAGTCGTTGCGTGTCGTGGCCGACTTGGCCAAGGACTTCAAACAAGCTGGCTCTGAGGTGGCCGACTCTCCTGATGATGGCCGATGGAGCTACTTCGCGAGTGACCAGGCTAACCCAAACGACGAGAATGCTAGACTGCTTCCGCTAACTTGGGGAGTTGTTGGAAACCTGGGCAACACTGGTTATGGCGGCGGCCAAAATGGCTCGGCCAACCTGCCCGCAGTTTCCACTCATTCGCTCTTCCAGACGGGTCAGCAACAGAACCTTGGAATTCACGGGAGTCCGGGCTACCACGAGTTGGCCGTACACCCCGGAGGGAACGACTTTGGCGGGCGCGATGCCGACCACCCCTACTTTGTTGCTCGCTGGACGGTCGGAACTTCGTCAACCGGTATGATCAATATCTCGGGTGCGGTGCGGAATCTAGTAGAAAAGAACGACAGCGTAGACTTCTACATATATGTGGGTGGCCAACTTGCCTACCAAACGCATGGGAGTCGCGACGGAGACGGTAAGCTACCTGAGACCTTTTTCGAGTTCGACACGACTGCCGAAGCTGGACAACACGTCGATTTTGTGCTCGGCAATGGAGGCAACGGCAACCTGTTCGACGACGAGACGCTACTGAAAGCGTTGATTCGCTCGTGGTAGAGCGCACCGTAATGAGCCTCACAAATCATCGACGTTACGCGTGCGCCTTGCCTGCGCGCTTCGATAAATCAAGAATAGGAATCTGCCGTTCACCCTGATGAGGTTCCGCACCCTCGCGGGACTTATTTAACGGGTCGACCCGGTCGCTCCTTCCATCTATTGACATCCTTTTCCCACTCATGAGCGTTATGAAAGATCACACACTCACCAGACGCCAGTTTTCAGGCGTAGCTGCGGGCACCTTCGCTGCCACGACTTACTCCCACTTGCTCGCCGGCAAGAGCTGGGCAAAAGCCGGCGATCGTCACGCTAAGTCGACCGCGAAGATCTACAAGTCGGTGAAATGGGGGATGATTAACGTCGGCGGCTCTGTGCTTGATAAGTTCAAGCTGTGCAAAGAGCTAGGCTATGACGGAATGGAATTGATCAGCCCTTGGGAACAATCCACGGAAGAAGTCAAGAATGCAAGTGCAGCTACCTCCATGCCGGTGCATGGCGTCGTGGACATGAAGCACTGGAACATCCGTCTGTCGAGTCCAGATTCCAAAGTCCGCGATGAGGGCCGCGGCTACCTGGAGCAAGCTATCCGTGATGTGGATGCCTTCGGCGGAGACTCGGTCTTGCTTGTGCCTGGCGCGGTCAAAGGGGAAAACGAGAACCACGATCATGTCTGGCAGCGATCGATTATCGAGATCCGAAAGGTGTTGCCACTGGCAAGCCGCCTGGGTGTGCGTGTGCTCATCGAGAACGTTTGGAATGGCTTCTGTGAGTCTCCCGAGGAGTTGCGCGACTACTTGGATGAAATCGATAGTCCCTGGGTCGGCGCTTACTTTGATATCGGCAACGTCGTAAAGTTCAGCCCTAGCGAAGATTGGATTCGCACCCTTGGTTCGCGAATCGTCAAACTTGATGTTAAGGACTGGGGGAAAGAGAACGGGTTCTGCAAGATCGGCGACGGTGACGTCAACTGGCCCGAAGTGTGTCGAGCCTTACAGGAAATTCGTTTTTCCGGCTGGTCTACAGCGGAAGTGGCTGGTGGCGGCCAAGATCGGTTGAACGACATCCGAGCGCGAATGGATCGTGTGCTTCAACTTGACGTGTAACGACATGAAACAGCAACGCCAGTGCCGTCGCGTCGTGACTGGCAGTGTCAGAGATTTAGGTTAAGTACACCCCGTTGGATTCGAACCAACAACCTTCGGTTTCGTAGATTATCGGAACTGTACGACTAAGGTCGTGATGTGGTTCGTTCGGCGGATTCAGCGGGCCTGAGATTTCGCATTCTACACATTCGACAGTCGACTTTGACCGTTTGAGGACACACTCTCCGAATGTGTGTCCTCTTGCCTAAATTGACATGAGCCTATCGGTCTTCGGCACCGATGGTCAATTCAGATAGACGTTGCGCGCGTGACCACGGGTGGGGTGCTACCGATTATTCAGGCGAACGCGGCCATTCCCTGACCTACACTTTCTGGGGCAGAAAACAGTTTAGTCGACGAAACCCCGAAACGCCCACACAGCATGTCTACGGTCGAAGCTAATCCATACGCGGAACTTCTGGGGCTCTTTGAGAATCTGTCCCTCGAACTATTTGCCGCGCAAGATGAGGGACTGCCGTGCGGCGGTGAGCGGCTGCCAAAGGTGGCTGATATTCTGAATGACTTGGTGTCCGCTGCCAGAAAGCTACCGGACTGCTACCCCAGTAAACGAGAGCTTTCCGTCTACCTCATCGGCGCGGCGAACGAACTCCGTAAGCAGATCGGGATCTTGGAATATCGATCAGCCGGAAGTGCTGAGGTCCGCATTGCGTTTGCGATGGATATCATCTGCGAGCTTCTCCCAAAACACCACTCCGCATTCTCGCGATTCTGCGCTGATCTGGAATATGAATCCGGCGAAACTGACGAGGAGCACGTCCAGCCGAATGAAAAAGCAATCCGAGTTCATCCCGAAGTAGAAGCACTACGATTGATCGTCGAACACTTGCTTAAACACCCGGCATACCTCGGCGTGTCCAATGCATCGGAAATCACGGGGAGCACGCTAAATCGATTCTTCAGTGACAATATCGTGTGTGTCCGGAAAGTCACGGGACTGGACGACCTAGGAAAAGAGAAGATCGAAAAGGCTTTGAAATTCGTCAAATCCGCTGGGTTTGAATCCCGCAAGCCTGCCATTGGCGACGAACGTCTCGGCGAAATTCATCAGCAGTTCAAACTGAACGATCTGTTCCGAAATCTTCGAGAGAGTAGCCGCTAAGCTCATTTTATTAGCGGCGGTCCATTTTTCTCCCGCACGCCCAAATTCTCATTGGCTGCAAAACGTAGGTGTTTCTGCACGTCTACGAAAAACATTCCGCCGCAAACGCTTAGCGGCTTAGCAGCACAACGCTACTAAGCATAGTGACTAGCATCGGAGCCACTTATAGGCCGTAAGTGGCTGTTTCTGACCCCCCCTTGTCTGCTTGGAGAACTGCAAATGGAAACCACACCACGTGTCATTCGCGAAGATGAACTCTACACGCTCGAAGAGTTCAAAGGTCGAATGGGGATCAAAAAAGCCGCATGGCGAACGATGCGGCGACAAGGTCTGCCGGTTCTCCGAATCGGACAGAGAGGCTATGTCGACGGGCGGCAAGCGATTGACCATATCCGCACTCACAATGGCGGCGAGCAACAATGAGTCGCCCGGGATTAGTGTCCTACGAACTGGCGGCCGCTCAGTCGTTAGCGACAGCGTGTCACGTTCGCTTCCTAAAGCTGCTGCTTGTCTGCGATGCCGAGTCAAACCGTGTTCGCTGTTACTACTGTGATTTTTTCGGCAACGTTCGTCAAATCATTGTTGGCAAATCGCAGCTTAGTCGATGCAGCCGGTTCATCGGTCGGATTCGTGCGCGTCAAGACTCGCGGGCCCGCCATTGGACGCAGCTTGTCGACCGTCAAGACGTTAGCCGCTACTGGCGTCGTGAAGTTCAGATTGCGGTTCTGCGCGGTGAGCAAATTGCCAAAGCGATTGCGGAACTAAAGACCCGAAAAGACAGTGAGGAACAAATTGGTAGATTTCGAGAAAGCGATCAAAGAATATCAGGCCATCGGACTAAAGGTTCTGCCGCTTGATGGCAAGATTCCTCGCGAAATCGGCTGGCACAAACGTGCATTCTCTAGCGAGCAAATCCTGCAATTGCTGAGCACTTACTCGCGCCCCGGCATCGGCGTCCAAATGGGTCCAGTTTCTGGAATCATCGATTTTGAGTATGACTCCCCCGCGCAGCGAAGAGCACTGTACAAGTTGTTCAAAGGACATGAGCACTTGTTGGAGACCTGCCCCTGTTTTGAAAGCAATCATGGGAGACATTTCATTTTCAAATGGGATAACCGGTTAGAGGCCACCAACGCGGGCAACTTGTACCTCCCCTGCGACAATGGCGAAAAGCTGGTTGTCCGAATCGGCGCCGCCAGCAAGGGTTCGCAGTCTGCGTTCCCGCCGTCACCTGGCAAAGCCTGGATGCAGGATCGATCGATTCTCGACGCGCCACTCCTGAGGGCGAACATATGAATTTGCCGTACAAGGTTATCGAGCGACTCGTCGAGCACAAGCGACCGGCGCCGGTTGAAGCTAGTGACGACCCCGACATACTCGTTTGCCCGAAACGCGTTGAAGAATGCCGTGGTGTTCTTGCGGGCCTACCCGACGCTGTGGAGGGAGACGCTGTGGAGGGAGACGCTGGCGGAGGTCGTACGATTAACGCTGCTTGCGAAATCCGTCGGCATCGTATCTACGGTGAGCAAGGCTATGAGCTACTGCAATGGTACAACGAAAACAAGTGTTTTCCCGTTTGGGAAGAACACGACTTGCGCCGCAAATGGCATGAGGCGAAAAAATTCGAGACGTCTGCGGAGGCCGAGTTCGACGCCGTCGTCGGCGATGTTTCCAAGGTGGTCCATGCAGCCGAACGCCGCATCAAAGTTCTGCGCTCGGCAGAACTAGCGAGCAGCAACTACGAGAACCGTTTTATGATTGAGCGGGTACTCGTTGAAAAACAACGATTGGTCTTGGTGGCAAAATCGAAAGTCGGCAAAACGACGCTCGCTGTTGCGTCGGCTGTCTCCGTAGCTACTGGCAAGCCGTTCCTGGGATATGAACAGTTCACAGTATTGAAACCCCAGCCAACGCTGGTAATGAGCGGTGAATCAGGACTGGCAACGCTGAAGGAGACCGGACAACGAATCGCGAAATCGTACGGTCTTAGCCTTGGCGAACTGGACAACTTGTTTTGGTCTGAGCAGCTGCCGCAGTTCGATTCGCGTGCGTTGCTGGGGGAACTAAACGCCTACATCAGTGAATTAGGAATCAAGCTCCTTGTTGTTGATCCGGTGTACTTGGCGATGCCGGGCGCTGACGCGCACAACGTCATCGTCATGGGGCGTCTACTACGGAACATCGGCGAAATCTGCCAAGAGGCGGGGGTCACGCTCGTCTTGGTACACCATCTAAAGAAGACCACCAACGGCAGCCCATCGCTGAATGACATCGCCTGGAGTGGATTCAGTGAATTCGCTCGGCAATGGTGGATATTGGAACGTCGGTCCAAATTCGCGCACGGCATCCACGACCTAAAGCTCTCGGTCGGGGGCTCTGCGGGGCACCACGGCGAGTGGTTCGTACAGATTGACGAAGGTCAGCCCGACCAGATTTTGACGCAGCGCAAATGGGACGTAACCGTTATGCCAGTATGCGACGAGATAGACACCAATGAGCGGACGGAAACGACCGGTCGAGCGAATCGCATCGTCGCCGTTTTGGGTGCTTCTGATGCCCCGCTCGCCAAGTCGACACTGATGCGATTGGCGAAAATGAACTATGCGACAGGGTGCGAAATCCTCAAAGAGCTTGTCGCATCCGAAATCGTGCGACAAGAGTGCGACAAGTACGCACTCGCCAAAGCACCAGAAATTGAGTTTTAGCCTACAAATCCTGCGATGCGACAAAGCGACGCGACAGTGCGACAGCTCTTGTTGCAATAGAAATTTGGAGCCAAATGCGACATGCGACACGTGCAACACACCCCATAGGGGTGTTGCCGTCGCAGCGTCGCGCTCCCGGATTGATTTGTTGAAACACTCCCCGTGGCGATAACCGACCCCGCACTGGAGACCGAAACGAGCACCGAGAACACGCCCTTTGGCGACGACGAGAACGCCGCCTTCCAGGAAACCCTCAGTCGGCTCGCTGCTGATGCCGAACGAGAGTACCACGAATGGATCGACCGTCAGTCACACGACGCGCACGTTGCCGATGAGGAGCCGCCGGAGTGGGAAGAGTGGTCGCAGCGGAGACAGGGCAGTCGGAGCGTACCCTAAGTGACCCGTAATCGGCAGGTACTTTTTGACCTAAGGCCCCTCCACCTACAGGCGGAAGTGGCCCTAGATAACAGAAACTTTACTTGGACCAATTCAAACACACGACCAATTCGAACGCATGAAACTATCACACGCGCAAGAACTAGTTCTCATCCAAACGCTCGAACGCAGCGAAGCCCACGCGGCGAGCGAACGCCCGCCCGAGTGGCAGAAGCTGCAGCGAGCCGAATGGGACGAAGTCGACGAGTGCGGCCCCGTGTACAGCCACACTGGCTGGTTTGGCAAACTTACCGCTGGCGAGCGAATGCGACTGTATCGCGCGGTGCGTGCGCTGGAGGATCACGAGCTCGTTGAGCCGACCCGATTCATTGCGGCCCATTGCCGCCCCGTCCTCCACCTGAAACTTACGCCCGAGGGCGCTCGCTTGGCGAAGCAACTTCGCGACGATCAGCCCCACAACACCTAAGAACAACACCCATGTCCAACGTATCAAAACTTGATCCGGCAATCCTGAAGCCATCGTTGACCGACGGCAAGGGGAAATCTGAAGTCGTCGCTAGTCACTGCCAAGTACAAGGGCGGCATACCCCAACAGCCCGAAGAGATCGCGCCGAAACTGCTAGACGCCTCTGGCAACTTCGACCTTCGTTAGTCGATAGCGCTGGCAACCTGAAAACGGGATTGATTAAGAACTACTGCTTCTGCGCGTCAAGCGAGTGGACCAAACGGAAGAGGCCAGCGTCATGACGAGTTCGTGCAAACGTCAGGTGGAAGGAAGCAGTCGCTTCTGCGCGATCTGATCTAGAGCGTCGCGAGCGCGAAACACCAATAGCAAGTGCGATGAGCTCGGTTTAGTCGGTCCCCCAACCCACCTAGCAACTCAACCGATCTTTGACAATTCGAATATCTCCCCCGCGTGTCAGAGCGTAAACGGCCGGCGCGGGGGCATGCTGCCGGAAAGACGTGGATAGCGTGCTGGCGATCGCGTATCCCTGCGCTGCACGCAACCTTGCTACATCCGTTGCTTGATGCTTCGTCGACTCGACGTTCAGATCCGCAATAGATCCACTCGGGAGCGATTGTTCTTGGTAGCCTACATATCGCTCGATTTGCGAATCTGTACGCAAGCAATGGCGGCAAGGGCCGAGAATTGACGAACGACTACAAGATCGCATCCAGCTGCCAGGCTAGGGCGATTTTTCTTACGTCTGCGGCTTCGTCGACGCCGAGCTTTATCTTGATGCGATTGAGGACCGTCCGCACGGTACTGTTGGAGGTTCCCAACTGTTGGGCGATCGTTGCCGTTTTCGTGCCAGCTCCCAGGAGTTCAAAGACCTCGAACTCGCGTTCCGACAGCTCTTGAATTCTCGCCAGGTACTGGTACGAAACCGCCTCCTCCGGGGCTTCGCTGGGGCTGACGTAGGTCTCCCCACGGAGCAGCAAACGGATCACGTCAACGACTCCTAAATCATCGGGGGACTTCTGCTTGTAGCCGTGCGCTCCGGCTGCCAGGACTCGATCCGCCATCACCCAAGCGGGACGCTGGGAGAACACCAAGATGCGGACGGCGGGCCAGTGTTCCGCCAGATAACTCACAAACTGCATGCCGCGCGAACCAACTAGCGAAAGATCAACCACCGCCAAGTCGGGTCGTTCGCGTTCGACTTCCGCGATCGCGTCGGCAACATTGTGGGCCTCTCCGCAAACCTCTAGGTCGTCGTGCGATGCAAGGAGAGACTTCAGGCCTTCTAGCAGCAGCTTGTGATCCTCCACCAGGAGGATTTTTTTGTGGGGAGAGGAACGCATGGGAAGGCACCGCCAAGACAAACACTTGGACTGAATCTCAGCATACCTTCTAGCTGTAGATCGCAATAGCCGTGAGCGAACCTAATCTCGTCACGCGCCGCTCAAGCGCTGAGTTGTTGCGGTCTCGCCTTCGCTCTGCGCGTGGAGATTGGCACAACACAAATCACGGCAGTCCCTCGGCCCGGTTGGGACTGGATGGTTAACTTCCCACCGATGGCGGTGGCACGCTGCCCCATGGACCGAATTCCTAGTTGCTTTTGCGAATTTAGGAGTCTTGTTGCATTGAATCCGCAACCGTTGTCCTGAACTTGCAGCTTGATGGCGCGTTCGGTACCCAATAGTGCCAGACTGATCCGATCCGCTTGTGAGTGTCTGACCGCATTGTGAAGTGCTTCTTGGCTAATCCGATAGAGTTGGAGCGCCACGTGCTGCGATGGCAGCTGTATCGCTGTTGGAACATCGCAGAGGCAGCGAATTCCGTTGGTGTTGTGCCATTGTCGAGTCAGTTTCGATAAGGCCGATGGCAAGCCATGTTTGGCCAATTCCGGGGGCATGAGATCTTGGACGGCGGCTCGGACCTCGGTGCGAATCTTGTTCAGTATCTCGACAAGTTCCGTCGTTTGCGCAACGGCACGCCCGTTCGCGGGTGAGAGACTTGCCAACAGCTCTTCTGCCTTGGTCAAAGCCACAGTTTGAAGCTGGCAGATACCATCGTGGAGCTCCCGGCCGATGCGCAGCTGCTCCTGCGTGGTCGCAACCAACAAATCTTCGCGTGCTTCTTGTCGCTCCTGTATTAAGGTATTTCTCTCGACCGCGTAACGAATGGTTCGCGCGAGATGGTTCTCTCCCAAGTAGTCTTTGCACACGTAGTCGTGCGCACCGCAGCTGATTGCGGCTGCGCCTAATTCTTCGTCGTTGCTGCCGGTCAACACAATCACGATTGCATCGCCAGCGACGTCTACCAGCTGCTTGACCGTCTCAACGCCATGACTGTCTGGCAGATTCAAATCTGTTAGCACAACGTCGAATTCCGCGGATTCAAGTTGGTCGATCGCGTCTTTCAACGAGGTGAATACGCAGACCACGGCCGGATCCGGCAATCTACCGAACAGCTCGCGACGGACGCGGCTAGCATCGGCTTGGTCGTCTTCGAGAAGCAGCAAGCGCATAGGTGGCCCTCGGGCGCTAGTAGACCGCGGTAACGGGGGATACGGCTATGGGGTGTTCGACGGTGGGGTTTTAGGCTGTTCCTGATCGCTTCATTTTTATCGCGCTGACCGGCTGATTTCAATCGGTTTTGGCCTTCGGCACCCACTTTAGTGGTCCTCTCATAGCGAAGCGCTGAGTTGCTTGCAAAAGCAGGGGTTTAAGCCCTATGAAATGCAGGCCACTCACCGGCACACGGTCAGCCAGAGGCCGAAAGCTTACCCAGATTAGCAGTCGATCATTTTTCTTTTGAATTCCATAAATTTCGCTCCCGTTTGTGGACAAACCGATGACAAGGCTTTTTTGAAGTAGGCGTAGAATCCGCCGTGGCGGGCCAATGCCGCAGCGTCGGCACTAGTCGGTTTTCGCTACAACAACCTCGGAAATGAGGAATTGAGTCATGCGTAGTCATCCCTCTTGCTGGAACAAGACTCTTGCTCAACTGGGTTTCAGGCGGAAGCGACGCAAGGCTCCCAAACACGACCAGCTTCGACGCCGTTCGCTATTCGAGGCACTTGAACAGCGCCAGATGCTGTCGGGCGATCCGCTGCTCGATCCTGCTGCTGAAGAACCGATTCAGTTCGTCGCCAGCGGTCCAGAGTTCCAACTCCTTCAGCCGGAGATGCCAATAGAGGACTTCCTCAGCCTGACGGAAGAGGAGCGCGCAGAGGTCGAGACGGTCTTCCTCATTGAGACCGTGCAGACGGAATCGGGTCCCAAGGCGATTATCTCCTTCAACCCCAATAGCGCCGTTGGCCCACCGGCCGGTTTGCAGCGACTGCAGCTTGAGCTCCAGCACAACGGTCGAGTCATCGACACGTACGAAATCCTCATCGACATCGCCGAAGAGAGTTTCCGTGAGCAATTTCTGGCCGATCGGATTGCGAACATCGAGGTCAATTCCGATGTCAGGACGCTCAGTGAGGCCACGGAAGCCACCACCAGACCTCTTACCACGGAAGAACTCGCCCAAGAGGTTGCGTTCTGGGATACCTTCATTGGTCCTAAGACGCTGGAACAGCAGCAACGATTCAACGCAGCGATGGATGGAACGCTCAAAGTGGAGTTGGAGCGTGCCGATCTGACTACCGATGATCTGGTGTCCATTGCAAAAAGTGATTCGTTACAGCGTGCGCGTGTTCTGGGCAATGCACCGCAGACCAATCTTGAGCGCAAGCGGATCTACAGCGAGGTTGAAAAGCAAACGGAACAGCTCAAGCAAGATCGCCTCTCCGCTACCACGGATGTTGATCGAGAGGCTATCACTCGACAGGAACAATCTCTCAGTAATCTTACTTTGGCACTCGCCAAGAATTTGAGGGAGGATCTCAGCAGCACCGATGCGACGCTTGCACAGTCTGCCCAGAAGGTGCGCGATGAACTAGTCGCCATCAGTGACCCAATGGACATTATGTTCGCAGGGCTGAATGTAGATAATGAAGTTGAGCGCGCCACGAACATCCAGGGCGACGAGAAGGCGCTCAGTTTCGTGGAGACAGGGCGATACGTGTTTGACAACCAACTGGAAATCGACCTGGGTGAGCACCAGGCGATGGTGCAAGTAACGCGACTGGGTAACTTGCGACTGGCTGCCGCTACTTCAATCAGCGAATCACCGGCGGTAGAGGATGGTTTCTTCCGGGAATCGACTCCCACGGCGATGAACGCAGGGGGAGATCGCTTACGGGCGATTGGGACGGCCAATGACAATCAGGAATCGCTGATCCGCTTCGACCTCGGCCAGTTTGCTGGGCTAGGCGACCCGACGACGATTGCTTCGGCCGTACTGGAATTGACCGAGCTTGGTACCGGGGTTGGCAACGCGGAAGTCTATGCCTGGAATGGGCTGCTCGATGGCGGCGCGGATAGTGTGACCGATTGGGACGAGACCAATCTGCGCTGGGATCGGATCCACGGAACTCACGACTTCGAGAGTAAGTTGAGCGAGTTCACTCGCCTCAACGACTGGGTGGGTGGCACCACCACCGAGATTGATGTCACGTCCCAAGTGCAACGAGCGCTGCTGTTCGGTGATGCCAATGGTGATGGGGTGTTCGGTGCGGCGGGCTCCGATGGGGACATTGAAGCGTTTCATCTAGCGGTTACCAATTGGGATGCGTACGTAGCCGAGTATGGTCCACGCGCGAATTCAGCTTCAGATTTACTGGCACGCACCGACGGTGGACACGGTGACGGCACGATCGATACCGGCGACATCGCCGATTTCTTCCGCCGACACGGGTTTTCCCAGGGTGACTACAACCTGGACGGCACCGTGCAGGACAATGAAGATTCCGGCCTCGACGGTCTTGATTGGGCAACTTGGCACGCCAACTACGGCCTCGAGAATGCCCGCTTCACCCAAGGGGATGGTAACTTCGATGGTGTGATTGACAACTTGGACTATAACGTTTGGCTCAGCCGTAAGAGCGAAGACAATCTCACCGCTGAAGAACCAGAGATCATCGTCTGGGTACGTCCGGAAGATTCCACAACGAACATCAAGTTCGCATCGCAGGAGCACGCCACACAGGATGGACCCACGCTGGTCGTCACTGAGCAACCTGATCTGGCGCTCAACAAGTTTAGCGTCGATGGCAGCAACCTGGTGGTCGACTACGCCGTACTGGGCGACACGTTTACTGACGTGAAAGTCCAACTCTACAAAGTTGGAAGTCCCGACACCCTGTTGCATGAGACGGCTGTTCAATCGGGCGCGCTGGGTACGCACGAAGTGCTCATCGCCACCAGCGTGTTAAGTTCCATCGTCGAAGGCGATTCCATCTACGCCAAAGTCGTCGGCACGCCCGCTTCTGGCACCCAATCCAACCTGCTCAACGACCAACTCGATTTTGAGTTCAGCACAGATAGCACGCAAAGAGTGAACTCGCTCGACGACGCAGGCATGGACACACTACTGCGCGACAAACACACCTTGCGTGAGCTGATCGAAGCCGATGAGTCACTCGGCTGGTTCGACACGCTGGCGTTGGACGACAGCCTTTTTGGGCAAGGACAAAAAACAATCGTTCTGGGTGATCATAGTGGCGATCTCGTTGCCGACCGACTGGATATCTACAACGATCTGACGATTAGCGGTCCGGGGCAAGAACACCTAGCAATCGACGCCCGCGACCAAACGCGGGGCATCGTCGTCCAAACCGGTACCGTTGTCGCTCTGAGTGGCCTAACCATCATGCAAGGCTACACGCTTGGTCATGGAGCGGGCATCTACAACAAGGCTGATCTGACGATCGACGGTGTGACGGTCGCAGATAGTAACGCTCAAAGCCATGCTGGTGGTATCTACAATCTCTCGGGAAGCACTCTCGAAATCCAGCGGAGTACGATCGATGGGAACACTGCCAGTTACGGTGGCGGCATCTCCGGGGTATTTCACGCTGGCCAGTCGCTGACCGTCAACCTGAGTACAATTTCCAACAACACAGGCAGCGGCCACACCGGTGGTCTGAATATCTTCGGGACTGCAGGTGGAGCGGAAACCCAGGCACTTATCACCAGCAGTACATTTTCCGGAAATTCATCCGATACAGTCGGCGGAGCCCTGCGTGCGCAAACCAATACCGACCTTAGAATTGTCAATTCCACGATTACCAGGAATGACGCCGTGACGAATGCTGGCGGCATCTTTTCTCACACTGGCGCTACGACGACCCTGCACAACACGATCCTGGCAGACAACTCCATTACAGGGACTGCCATCTGGGCCACCGATGCCTCTGGCGATATCGGTGGTACCGTTGCGGAACCGAGCAAGGGCAACTTGATTGGTATCGGCCAGAGTGGACATCAGATGGACAACACGATCAACCAGGTCGGCACCACAACCACGCCACTTGCTCCCATGCTTTCCGACCTGAAGAGCTATGGTTTGCATGCCGCGTCGCATGTGCCGTTGTCGGGGAGTCCGGCGATCGATCGCGGCGACGACACACTCACGATGTCTTATGGTGCGGAACTGAGTCAGTCTGGTCTTTCACAATGGGCGGATCTGCCTGCTGAAGGCACTGCCGGAGTCTATAGCGACGTTGGCTCAGCAGCCGTCTATGCCGGGTATGAAACTGAAGTGGTCACGATTGGCTCGCAACAAGTCGCTGCTGTCACTGCAGCGAAAGCCTCGCCCGGATCAATTCGGGTCACCCGGAGTCTTGATCTACTCAAAAGCAATCTGGTGGTGATCGGCAACGATGAAGACCCGGTCATAAGTTTGCGAGAGGCGCTCGTGACTTCCGAGCTACCCGGCGACATCGAGATTACGTTCGCCGACAGCTTGACTGGTAGGACCCTCACGCTCGATCGTGATTCAGAAGAACTGGTCATTTCCGAAGGTACGAAAATTATTGGTTTGGGAGTTGACCAACTGACCATTGATGCCAATGCGAGTGCGGACGACATGCGAAGTGTCTTCCGAGTCGATTCTGGCGTCACCGCCAGCATCGAGGGACTTACGATCACGGGTGGCAATTCGCGTCGAGGGGGCGGCATCAACAACGCGGGTAATTTGAAGCTCGATCATGTCAAAATCGAAGGTAACACTGCTGACATTGGTGGCGGCATCTATCTGGCAGACTCCGGCCCCGTGAGCCTGAACCTCACCAATAGTATGATCGACGACAATTCGGCCAGACTAGGCGGCGGCCTTTATTCTGCCGCTTCCTCGGGCAGTATCGACATCGACATTGTTGGCTCGACCTTCTCCAGAAACCGCGCGGAGTCTGGTTCTCCTGCTAGTGCTGAGGGGGGCGCGATGTATTTGGCCAACGCGCCCACGTTCGAGCTGGACGTCAGCAACTCCACGTTTTCCGGGAACGAAGCTGAATACGCGGGCGGTGGTATTCACCTTACTCTGGCTGCCCTCCCCACAGGCAGTGATGCTGTGGTTGCGTTTACTAATGTCACCGTCGCCGAGAACAAACTGACTGGCAGCGGTGCCGGCGGCGGTGCCGGTATACACCTCTACGGCTTCAACTCGAATCCCGAAGGCGACCCTGCGAACCTCGACAGTGTAGAGTTGCACAACTCGATTGTCGCTCGCAACACCAAAAACGGTGGGGCCAATCACGACGACATCTTCGAGAGCGGCGGGGTTCTCGCTCAAACAAGTTCTTACAACCTCATCGGCGACGCTGATACCGCTGGCGGACTGGATGACAAATTCCATGAACCCGCGTACCACAACATCGTCGGCGATGATGGTGGAGTTGGCACAACGATTGACCCAGGACTGTCCGCACTAGGCAATTACGGGGGACCGACACAGACGCATGAGTTAGATTCAGATAGCCCGGCCCGAAACGCGGGCGACGATGCCGCGGCAACGGCAACAACCGATCAACGTGGATTCAATCGCGACGATGGATCCGGTGTCGATATTGGTGCCACCGAGTATCACACGGCGATTTGGCGCGAGGCGGAGAACTATGATGAGAATCGGCTTGTTAATCCCGCAGGGACGAAGTTGCTGGAAGTGCAGCTCGAAGTGATCGGTGATCCCAGTGCGTCCGGTGGACGTATGGTGAGTATTTTCCCTGGCCAGGCCACTAACGCGAATTCACTAGATCCAGCAGTAGCGGACTTCTTTACGGAATACACCATTGATGTGCAAGATGCAGGTGATTACACGTTATGGGCACGCCTAATCGTTCCCGATGATTCAGCAGATTCGTTGAAAGTTCTTGTCGATGGGACGCTAGTCAATGATTTCGATCCCGATTCGATAGACAATGACGACGATTGGCAGTGGCTAGATATAGGAGGGGCGGCCATTGCGCTAAACGCTGGCTCTAACACAGTTAAAGTTCGACATATCGACAAATCCGTCCAGATTGACAAGCTACTCGTTACCAGCGATTCAACCTTCGTTCCCAGCGGCTTGGAAGGAGACGATCCTAGGTTCGCTAGACGGCGCATGCCTGTCGTCGAGCTGCCAGCGACGATTCGCGACTTCAACGCAAAACAGTGGACGGCACCCGATGGGTCCGAGATGCTCGGCCATCCGGATTTTCAGGGTCAAGGCAGACTAGATCCTGAGGCGAACTTGACCCAACCCACCCTTAGCGAAGATAAGAAGCCAGCCCTCAGTTCGACACTCAATGGCAGGATCACCACGCCGACCGGTACTCTTGCGGAAGACGAACACATGTTCAACTTCTGGTTCAACACCGACGACCGCTACAACCGCGAAATCACCAGTCAGTTGATGATGGTACAAGACAATTTTGACAGCAGCCTGTACCACTTCGCAGGTTCCAACACTGCAGGGGTCACCGCCAAGACACACGAGTTTTATCCGATCAATGGTTTGTTGTTGAGCGATGCTTATACGGCCGCAGAGAACTATGAAGCGCCGCCAGATACCAATATCACCAGCCCTGGCGATAACGATGCCATCGACCGTCAGTACGATAGCATTACTGATTTTCATAACGCTTACTTTACCCTCGAATTGCACGCTGAGTTCACCTACCGCAAGAACTTAGGTGAAATGGAGCAGCAGTTCTTCGAGCTAGTGAAATCCGACGACGACCTTTGGATTTTCATCGACGGACACCGGTGGGTGGACTTGGGTGGTGTGCATCAGCCTTACCAGGATACATTTGACCTCGATCTTGCAGTCGCAGACCCAGGGAATCCGATTGATTTGGTTGAGGGAGAAACCTATTCGTTTGACTTGTTCCACGCACAGCGAAACAAGTTTGACGCGCACCTGTCATTTCAGACGAATATCGAGTTACGTAAGCCACAGCCTGATCTCGTCTCACTGGAAGAAACAAGCGAGTTTGTCGAAGAGAGGGAATTCGCTATTCCACTCGATGCCCCAGCAATCGATATTCATTACGAGAATCTTGATTTTGACTCCGGCAGCGGTAACCCCAACGATGTTAATGACGCCTTCGAGATCGCCATTCTCGACGAACAGGGGCGACCGGCGCGGACATTTAACGTCGACGGGACGCCGAAGCTAGATACGATCAGCGGACTCAACGACCCGGCAGTCCGCAGCTCGGATGCGATCTTTAACTTCACGCAAGGTCAGCAACCGGTGTGGGCAAGCGGCGTGGATCTCGTCGTCGCTGATGTGGACGATCCAACTACTGGATTCGTACGTGTCAATCTCGACGGTCTCCGGACCGATCGAACCTACCAAGTCGTGATGCGACTGATCAACAACGACGCGGACGACGGAACGAAGGTCTACCACACTGCCAACCCGGTCAGCATCGCCAACGCGGCACCTGTCGGGGCTCCAAACTACCTAACGCAAACTGCGCAGCAGAATCGCTACTCATCGCCAGATGTCAGTTTCTCGACGCTGCGTGATGTCACCAACAGCTTCGACGTTAGCTATCAGAACACTACGATCGACGCGTTAGAGAACGCCCCGGAACTTAACGAACTCCGTACGCGCGTTGCATTGACCAAACTGGCAGGCCAGCAGGTCCGTGACGACTTGCTGATCGCCGTGAAGCCACCGACGGTGCAATCCGATCCGGCCGGTACGCCTGGCTACACTGAATTGATCAACTACGACGGTACGCTGCCATACGCGATTGGAGACTTGCCGGCTGGCACGCCGTTCATTCGTATCACGGGATTGATGGATACTACCAATGGCTTCTACGACAATACGACTTTGCCGCACGTAGAGCTAGCCTTCCTGCATGAGAAGATTGCACGATTCGACTTCGAACTGGTCGTCCTTGGGGAACTGAATGATCCTCCGAGCTTTGTCTCGGATCCGTATGGGGAGTACCGGGGCGATGCCTATCCGATCGAGTTCCAACCGGTCGCCGGTGGGCCTACGATCCCGATGCTGGAAATCGTAGCCGCTCGCGGTGCCGAGTTCCGCTATACGCCGGATACGTTCGACCCGAATGACGATTACACCGCGATCAGCATTGAGCCGGTAACCATTCTGGATCCCACCCCAGGTGATACGACAGATGCCTACTCGGGGATGCGGGTAATCGACACTAACGATGATGGTCGCAACGATACTGTCGTTTGGACTCCGTATGAGCCACTGGACCTAGGAGTCCACACGGTAAATCTTCGAGTTACGGATGAGCACGGAGCGTCTACGTCGGCAAACGATCAGATCGTGAAGATTCGAGTTGTAGCCGACGATTTCAATAGACCGCCGTTCTTTGAGAGCCCCCCGAAGACAATCGCAACGTTTGGGGAGACGTACGAATACGATTCGTATGCACGCGACCCGGACATACATACGTTGACGTACGTAGACACCGTCTCAATGCGCGCCGAGCTTGGGGGGAGACCTCAAGACTACGCGATTTCCGATCTGCCGAACGACACAGGTCTTGCCACTGGACAAGACATTACTCACCTGACGTTCATCAACAATGGCAGTGGCGTGAGCATGTTCTCAAACGTTCGACTCTACGAGCGTGATCGGGCGGCGGAGCCAGAGCGCATTCGATTCGACTATGATCGCTTCGATGAATACGGCTCGGCTGGAAACACAGGAATCCTCCAAGTGACGGGTGATACATCTGTCATAAGAATCGAAGGGGATGGCCGGTTTGCCTATCAGCTCCCGACAGATTATCGCTTAACAGAACACACAGTCCTCGAGTTCACTTTTGCAAGTGACTCGAACGATACAGAGGGAACATCACATGGAATCGGGATCGAAGACGATCCCACAGCCATCGATTCTGACAATTGGTTCCGCGTCTATGGCAGTAGCACAACCGCCGGCAACAGTGCCCCTCCTGAGAAATACCGCCCGGCTTGGACCGAGGACCAGAGCGCTAACTTTAAGGTTGACGACGATACGGGAGTAGTGACTTGGGAGAACATTCCCGCTGAGGCGATTGGGCATTGGGTCCACGTCGATCTCTACGCTTCGGAAACGGATTCTCTGGACGCTCTTGCAGGGAATCCACTTCAGGCTCACCAGCCCTACGAGTTGTTTGTCGAGCCGAATCCCGGAAATTCTCCGCCCGTGATTATTACACCCAGTTTGCCGGATTATGCTTTAACTCGAAAGGACGTACCAGGTTCCGCAATAGTAGATGGTGAATTTAATGTAGTTCGCAACAGACCTACGGATGAGCAAGACCTTAAGACGGCACTCTTTGGTACTGCTGCCGGCATATCATTAGTCTCGGATGAGGACAATTTCGTAATAACCTCACGTTACGAAGAGCAAAGTGATGGGTCGCTGATGGTTTCCTCCATCGGGACTTTTTCTGATGGACTGCCGTTCAATGTAGATCTAATGGGCATGCCTGATCCCCTTCCACCCACATACGGTCTCCCTAGCCGCGGCATCGTTTTGAGTACTGGTGATGTGCACAACTATGGCACCAATGGAGTTCATGGATCAGATGTTGGTATCGACCTACCCAATCGTGAAACGACTCCGGCTTCAGGATTGACGGAAGATGAACAGCTGGAAGTAAACTTCACACCTGACTTGCAAAGTTCTAACCAAAGCGACGCACCGCAAATTTATGCGATGCTGGAATCGATCACGTCAATTAGCGAATCGAGAGATGCAACGTTCGACATCGGGCCAATTCGAAATGGCAATATTTCAATAGACAACTACACGGATATTTCAACTGTTACGGTCAAATTTGAAGTTGAAGATCCTTCATTTTCTAGAATTGCCTTCGACGTCGTGTTTGGCTCCGAGGAGTGGTCTGACATCGAGGGTAGGTTTGTTGGTTCACAATTCATCGATGCCTTTGGGATTTTTCTCAATCCGTTTGCTGACGAGGATTTCGATGAGAATTCAAACGTAACGGCACCAATCGGATACGCACCTGCTACTAATCACCCATCGTTCGATCTGTGGGATGATGTACTCGCAGATGACCCTGAACCATCAGGGAGTGGGCCTAGGGACCCAGGAGACCTTATCGGCGCAATTAATGACCCATTGCCATTACCACTGACTTCCGATCACCCTCAAATGAATGATATACAGGGTTTGCCCTTTACGCCAGATGTTTCCACCCATCCCGATCTTGATGCAGTCTTGTGGCCTTACGAAGTCAACGGAGTTCCACCTGCTACCAATGCCAATTTGAATCTTCAAGAAACGCCCGTGATGAGGTTCGAATTGGACTTGGTTGAACAAAGGAATGAATTAGTCTTTGTGTTAGCAGATTCATTTGACGAAGATTATGACACCACAGTTTTCATTTCAAGCATATCTACTGTTTCAACTACTCCTTACAGCGAGGTCGTAGAGGCAATTGACCCTGACGAGGATGATAAGATCACGTTCAGTCTTGAACGAGATTATGCATTTGAGGCACAAAACTCAGGTTACACCTATGTCAACGCTGACATCAACAATATTCGGGCCAGCATTAGCAATGAGGTAGGACGCGAAGGACAATTCGATTGGGATACCGAGGGTCTCACTCCAGGAGACTACTATGTCAAAGTGATTGCTGATGACGGTCGAGGAGGAACCGATGAAAAAATCTATACAATGACGATTTCCGAAACGGAGTCTGGATTGAATCAAAAGCCGGAAATCCGAGCCGTCGGCGAACTTTTGCCACAAGATCCAGTGGGCCCTCCAGAGACAATTGTACTTCAAGAGGGACGTGAAGCGTTTATCCCAACAGACGTTTTTGATGCGAACGATGATCGACTGCGTTATGAGCTGGAGGCCCTTAATGGCGACATTCCAGAAGGTGCCGACATTAGAGTCGATTTGGACGGAAACATTCTCTGGACGTCACCAGTCGATGTTCCTGCCTCTGATCCAGACGGAATGATCACTGGTCTCGTACTACGTGCGATAGATCCAGGAGGCAAGTACGATGAGTTTACTTTTAACATTGATGTTGGACCGTACGATCCCGATAGCAATACTCCGCCAGAGATCCTTTCCACGGCGCCCGCAAGCATTCTACAAGGTGAAGTCTATCGCTACGAGGCAAAAGCCAAAGACCTTGATTATGATCCGATCACATGGAGCAAGGCCGTAGGTCCTGGCGATTTCGTGGTCACCGAAGACGGTCTGGTGATCTGGGACACCACCAAAGTAGATCCCGACAGCTATCCCATTTCGCTCGAAGTCTCCGATGGTTTCGAAAGTAGCTTCGAACGGTATGACCTTACGGTCAGGGAACGAAATGTCGATCCGATACTCGAAGAAATCCCAATCCAGTATGTCGATCGGAACGGGACCGGCTCAATTACTTCAGTCGACGAAGTAAATAAATTGGTCGCCACTGATTCCAATATTGGCGATCTGCTCACCTTTGAGATCATTCCGATTTCCGAGCTTCCGGCTGGCGAGTTCGGTCCGACGATCGCTCCCGATCTCATCGACCCGAATACAACCGGTACGCCGAACGACGTGAGGGTCTCTTGGACTCCTGCGCCCGGGATACCAGACGGTGTCTACTACTTCGAGGTGGCCGTCACGGATGGCAATGGCGGTCGTGATAGTGACCTGCTCAGCGTTGTAGTACATACACCACCAATGCCAAACACCGCGCCACAGTTTCTGCCGACGTCGTTGATGCTTCAGCCCGTTGTACTTGGCGAAGAGTGGACGTTGAACATCTATGCGACCGACACTGAGGACGGACTATCGACGGCGCCGGAGCGACCTGAAGAATACGTGGTGGACATTGACGAGGTCGCAAAATCGCGCGGGATGGTCTACGACCAGGGAGCTGGTGTGCTGAGCTGGACACCCACAAATGAGGAAACAGCCACCGTTACGCTCACTGCGACAGATTCGGGTGGGCTGCCCGCAACTTTCAATCTTACGCTTCCAGTTAACGTCCGCACAAATCTCGGCGGCAATGAGCCTTCTGAAATCAAGAGTACTCCAAGTAATCTCTCTACAATATTAGGTGGAACTGCCTGGACGTATATCGTCAAGGCCGAAGACATTGATGCTGGAGATACCGCTACGATTCGGGTTGAGAGTTTCACCGATGAAGCTGGAAACGATCTTCGCGAGGAAGGGAACAATCAGCAATTTACGATTACTTCGCTAGCAACAGGGCAGTTGTCGCGAACGCAAATTTCCTGGATACCAAATGGCAATGAAGTGGGCCTCGCTACGTTAGTGGTGTCTGCCGACGACGGCAAAAACTCCGTCGGCGCTCCCAGTGACCCAACTCACCGAGATTACACACAGTCGATTCCGATTGCGATACGTCGTAATGCCAGTCCATTCATTCTTGAAGCGGTGAAGAATCAAACCATCCCGCTCGGAGAGTCGGAAGTCACTTTTCCGTTCAAAGTCATTGATTTTGATGCAGACAATCTTCGTGTTGAACTCTTGTCGCCAGGACCGTCGGACGCCAGCTTCATGCAAGGCATGGTGGAAATCACTGGTCCGTTCTTGTCCTCGAGTGATCCTGCGAACCCGACTCAGTTTGAGCTGAAGCTGAGCAACATACCGTCCACGGTAGAAACTGCCGGCAGCTACCCACTCAGGGTGAGAATCACCGACGATTTCGGAAACCCTGTAGAGCACACGATCGATTTTTCCATCGGTCAACCGGATGTGCTCAACGCAACACTAGAGTATCGATCCGTAGCGACCGTCGGAGAGGAGTATGTGGCTCAAGTCACACGGACCGACAAGACAGGTGTGCCGGTCAAGTACAAGCTGCTTGTTGGTGGTGAGCTGGAGACAACCATTCCTACGGGTGGAGATGGCACGCGACCAGTGGGACTATCAATCAATGAAGACACAGGGCGAATTTCCTGGCTGCCTGGCTCCGAGCATTTGTCCATGGCGGATGACGCCCTCTACGAATTTACCGCCGTCATGCACGAAGAGGGTGCTCCTACGAATCGACGCGAGCTGGGGCCCGTTAATTTCTCAGTAGCAGAAACATTCTCAAATACCCCGCCAATTATCAAAAGTGACCCTGAGGGGATACCCTATTCGCTAACAAAGCCGTTTGTTTATGAGCTAAAGGGCGAGGATGCCGAAAACGATCCACTCACATGGGTTCATGTGTCTGGCCCTGGCGAACTGGTAGGCAACGTGCTTACCTGGCGCCCCACCGAGGATGACTTAAACAAGTCGCGGTTTATCGTGATTCGCGTGGACGATCCCACCGGCCCTGGAGAATCGCAAACTATCCAATTGCGGCTGGACAGTACGACGACCACAGGAACGACTCCCGCAGGTCCCGGGAACACTCCGCCGAGGATTACTTCCACTCCCACAAGGCCGGGCGATGCCTTGGAAGACTATGTCTATGTTGTCCGCGGCACGGACGATGACGGACACGAATTCACTCTGCTGCCCCCTGCACAGACCAATCCCACGAATTCCCAATACACATGGACTGACAATCAAGACGGTTCCTTTACGTTTACTTGGCATGATCCTCCCGCAAGCTCAACTCAAACGTTTGACTTTGGAATCATTGATGAAAAGGGATTACGCGGCCAGACGCAATCGTTCACGATTTCGTACGATACTACCATCGGCAGCAATCCGACAGTTGATATTCCCATCAGTATCGATGAAGTGCCGCCGCAGGCAGTCGCACTCGGATCCACGTACTCTCATACACTTAAGTGGACCGATCCCGATATTGGTGGAGGCGACTTCCCGATACTCAGTGTCAGTGCTACCTACGTTGACGGCGGAGACTCCGCGCAAGCAATGGATTTTGCAACCTCTGGCTTCGATCCATCGACAGGGGTCTTCGACTGGAGGCCGACCGCTCAGGATGCTGTCGGAGTAATGCTGGTCACCGTGACCGCAAAACAGCGCATCGGTGATGAACCGGCGCAACTTACCTATAGCCTGGAGGTTTTCGATCCCGAATTAGATCCGAACCTACGTCCTGTGCTCGACGCAGCAGTTCCGCTTTACACAACGCCGGGCGCAAGATTCTCCTTCAACGTGCCCGGTACTGACGATGGACCCTTTGACTTCTATCTCTTGAATGACGCGAATGAGCTGGTGTCCTCGCATGGCGTGTTCTCGATTACTCCCGAGGGGACTGTCACATGGGACGTTCCTGAAGATCAGAATATTCCTTCGACCGAAACGTTCCGAGTAGACCTGCGTGATGACGCCGATCAGCGCGCTGTAAGCTGGGTCGATTACACGGTAAATGTTCGGGAAGATCAAGATCCGACGGTGGCGGTGATTGCTAGCCCCCGCCGCCAAGAAGCAGGCCAGTCCGTGCTGTTCACAATCCTGGCGGACGATGATATTGGCATTGTCGACGAACTAACAACGTTCACAGTCCAAGTTGGCTCGGGAATGCCCGAGGCTCAGACGATCCGCCCTGACAACACCGTGCTGTTCAAAATCCCAGATGGAACCACGGATGGTACGATTACGGCTACTGCAACGGTCCTGGACACAGCGCTGCAGTCGGCTACTTCCGACGCGACCGTCACAGTGCGGCCTGTCAACGAGAACGCACCACAAGTGGGCATTACCTCACAAAAATTCGTGCTTATCGAAGAGTCGTTCAAGTTGCGCGGCTATATCTACGACGACGACTCCAACCTGATCTACTATGCCATCCGCGCAATTCCTGATGACGGCGGCGCGCCGATCGTACTCAAGGAGCGCAACGTCAACGATCCGAGTACTTTCGAGAATTTCTTGAGCGAAACTCATGACATCGGTGGGCGACGCTACATCACGAATCGCGGCAATCCAAACACTGCCACCTTCCTCGATCTCTACACGCTGAGTCCGTTCGCGCTGCCGAACGGAACGTACGAAATCGAAGTCGTTGCAATCGACGACGCCGAAGAGGGAGATCGTGACACCGCCATTCATGGCATTCAGTCGACGCAGAAGCTCGGCAACTTCGCGCTCTCAGTGACCGATATGACCGTTCCGGTCGCTGGATTCCCAATCACCGTAGTCCGCAACTACAATTCACACGATTCGGACACACGTGGAACGAGCGAATCGCCCGGTTTTGGCTACGGGTGGTCCCTGGATTTGGTTCGAGGCAAGTTCGATTATCTTTCCGCGGCTGTCGTAGTCGACAGATATGTTGATGACTCGCCGTTCACGACTGCTGGTCTCACTGACATCAATCCGATGGTCGCGGGATCTGTCCTCACCTTTTCCTTGCCTGGTGGGGAAGAACACGAGTTCGTAGTGCAGCCAGTTTCTATTGAAGGCAATCCTGTGCAAATAGGACTGGGATTCGAACCTACTTCCGGTAACGGCAGTGTACTGGAATTCGTAGGACGTCAGAATCCGAACGCCGCCCCCTCAGCAGCACTCTATCCGCTCGAGTATCCGGGCGAGTGGTGGACGAGGATACCGGATGCGCAACGCTTCAGAGGGTTCCAAGGGGCCATCGCAAACGTCGATAGATACGACAGCGCATTTGAGCAGAGGAATCAAGGAGAATTCCTTACCAACACCGGATTTCCGATCAACGCTGACAGCTTGAAGGCCAACTATCGACTCACGACGAGGAATGGTACCCAGTATACTTTCGATTCCAAGACCCGAGACTTGCTCGAAGTTTATGACCCATTCAACGACACCACAATTACCTTCAAAAAGAACCGTTATACAGCCAAGAACAGCAAAGATGAGACCATTGGTGAGCTGATTATCGAGGAGAAAAACGGCCTTATCACGTCTATCAGTAATGAAAAGGGAGACCGCGTTGAGTATCGATACGATGAAAATGACTTGCTGCGGTATGTATTTGATCAGCGTGCCACCGCGCTCGTCGATACGATTCCACCGTACGATCAGATCACCTTTGATTCCACTCCGCGGCCGACGACTTCTTTCTTCTACGGCGAAACAGACTTTGGAGAGATAAACGACGTACCCGAGCGGTTCCTCACTTCCATACGAGGCATCGCCTCGTCCCAGGAAAGTGATCGTACTCTGACAATTGGATGGGATGCCGATGGTCGAGTCCACAAAATCGGTGATGCCAGTGACGCAGAGGCCACGTTTACGTACGACGAGGCGCTGGGGAACTTCGGTGCGAGCCTTGGCGGATGGTCTTCGGAGACTATCGCAGATGCCTACGGAGTACCTTCAGAAGTCGTCCGCGACGAGACCGGCAATGTCCGTCGCCAATTGAAACGCGTCAGTGACGACGGAAACGGTGTTTGGCAAGTCACGGCCTTCGAGTACGACAGCGAGGATCGCCAAATCGGCGTTTCCCGGACTTTTCAAGTAGCAGAGTCAGGCCCTAGTACCGGGGACCGATACACGTCATTCCCTGCAGGCGCCGATGAGATGACGTTTATTGCTGACCCTGACGATCCGATTTTCGACTATACGTTTTGGGATAGCGTCGAAAAGTACGACGACTCAGGGAACCTCGTCGTCCAAGTGGACTCTGCCGGCAATCGCACCACCTACAGCGACTACGATGACCGCTTCGGGTTTGCTGGAAAAGTTGTGGCACCGACTGGCACCACGATCACCACCAACGTACGGGCGGACGGCAATTTTGACGAACAACGCTTCCAAACCACCGTTCGCGAAAACACCAAAGGTCCGAATTCCGTCACGGTAATGTATCTCGACGGTGGTCGAGTGGAAAACGTCTTCGAAGTAAACCCCGATACTGGCGAAGGTTTTAATCAAGCAATCCTCAACTACGATGAATCAACGCTGCTAGTCTCCAGTAGTATCGATGCCTCCGGCCAATACACCTACTACGCCTATGACAGGGCTGACAATCAGGTCCTCTCCTATTACCACTGGATCGATCCCGCGGAAGCTAACGTGGACATCGACAAGACCGTTGTCACGCACACGGTCTATGACGAGAAGAATCGTGTCACGCGCACGGAGCAGTATGCGTTTGATGGCGAAGAGGATTTCATCAGCAAGCAGGAGTTGGAAGATTTTGTCACGACCGGAGGCCATTCGCCGCTCTGGACGACAAGCACCGACTACAATCTTGCCGATCAGACCGTCAAATCGACGGACCGCTTCGGCACCGATACGTACACCCTGTACGACTCTCGCGGCAACGTCGTTGAAACGCGGACCGAGACCAGCGATCCCAATACAAGCGGTACCGGCTCAGTCTGGATTGTGACTCGCATAGGCTACGATAAAAACGGCCGGCAAGTTGCTACGACCGATCCGTTTGTGGTTCGCAATCTGTACGATCCACACCACGCGGACTTCTTTGACCCGGCAATGAATGGTATGGACGAAGTGCTCGATCCTGCTACCGGTTCCGCTTGGGGAGTAAACGCGCGCTACCACATCAATCACACACTCTACGACGACATTGGCCGAGTGAAAGAGACCCGCCGAGTCGAGTTCTCCGATGATCCCTTGCCGCTGGCAATGATCTATAACGCAAGCGGAGGAGACAGCGTCTTCGACACGGACTTTAGAATCGACGAGGACTTGCTAGACGATGCAAACCTAGTAAACGATTACACGATTCCCGCTACCATTCTCAGCAACTCCATCACCACGTACGACGAGGAAGGCCGCGTCTATCTCACGGAGTCCAATACTGCAACTCCAGACAACACTGACAATCTACGCACCTATAGCAAGTACGACGTTGCCGGCAGATTGACTCATTCGGCGATTGCCCATGACGTCGACAGAGATGGCACGATCGACGTCAATCTCATAGCTGAACTGCTCGACTTCAATAATCCAGGAAGCGAAGCCTTCGTCACCGAAACTCGCTACGACGCCGCCGGTCGTCAAGAAATATCGGTTGATGCCAACAACGTCCAAACCAAGTACGAGTACGACGATCTCGGCAACGTGCTGTCGACGACCTTCGACCACACAGATCCAGATCAGATCACCACGCGCACCTTGTACGATTACGCGGGCCGTCGTACGCACACCACCGACGCCCTTGGTCAGACCACGGTCTATGGCTTCGACGAAGCCACCGGGCGACTCACCTCGGTCACACTACCAGCCATTACAGACGATTCCACGGGTTCAATTCTAGGTTCGCCTGAGTACATCTATCAATACGACAACTACGGGAACCAAACCAAGATCATCGATCCGAATCTCAACGAAACCAGCTTTACCTACAATCATCTCCGACAGCGAACCCAACGCATCCTCGACGATGGCCTGACTGAAACGATGCTATACAATGACGACGGTCAGGTCGTTCGTTCCATCGACTTCGAAGGCCGCACGGTTGACTATCTCTATGACGAATTTGGCCGCGTTGATAAGAAACACTACTACTTGAACGAACCGGTAGGTATTGCCCCGGGAATGGGTGACGATACCACCGCAGATGGAGGTCCGGTCGACAACATCGACGAGATCGTTGACTATGCCTACGACGCGCTAGGTCGACTGGTGGATACCATCCAAGATTTTGACGGGGACTTGTCCTCAGACTCCAACGAGCGCACCACCAACAATACGTATGACGAGCAAGGTCGACTTACGCGCGTCACTACTAACGAAGGCACCATCAACTACGCTTACGACAACCTCGGTCGGATGACCAATACTTGGACCGAAGAGGTCGCCGTCGACAGCACACTTACTACCACGCAGACCGACTACACCTACGATGCTCTCGGCCGCCTGGCGACAGTCACGGCCGTCCGTCTGGCTGACGCAGCCGTTTCTGCCGGAGATGCAACGACCACATACAAGTACGATGCCGTCGGCAATCTACAGTACGTCCTCAGTCCGAAGCATGCGAGCTACTACGAGTATGATAATCTAAATCAACTCGAGGAACTGACTCAGTTCCGCGATGACAACACCAGCGGCGATTACGATGCAGGCGACGATCGACTCGCCACGTTCGTCTATTCACGGCGTTACGACGGCAAGAAATCGCAGAGCGTGGAAACCTTCTACGACACCGACGGTATGACCTCGGTGCAGGTCAACACCTTCACGTGGCTTTATGACGAAGCTGGACGCCTGGTGGAAGAACAACTCGTTTCGACCGGTACCTCGGAGCTTACCGACTATACCGGCACCTACGGCTACGATCTAACGGGCAACCGCACGTGGCACGACCACGACAGCGCCAGCTCAGACCCCAACGATAGCAAGAAGGTCGAGTACCGCTATGACGGTAACGACCGCTTGCTGTGGGAGAAGATCGATCTTGGTCGTAATACGTCGGTCGACAATACAATCGTTTACGAGTACGACCCGCCGCCATCCTCTCCGCTGTCAAAAGGCAGCCGCCAGACTCGCAAGGCGACCTTCTCGGGTGATAATGAAGCTGGCACTGGCATACCAGAGGCCGGCACCGATACTCGATTCGTGTACGATGCCCGTGGTCGTCTCTCGCAACACGAGGTGATCGGTGGCGATACGATCGACTATCGCTACAACGACAATGGCATCCGCATCTCGCGCACTACCAGCGGACCGGGTGGAAGCACCGACGAACGCTTCCTCATCGACGAAAACAACCACACCGGCTACGCCCAAGTGTTAGAAGAACGGACGGCTGCAGCGGCCGCCGTGCGGGCCTATTTGCTCGGTCACGATGTTATCGCTCAGCGCGATGCGGGCGGCGCGGCGATCTTGCATCTACTCTACGACGGACACGGTTCGACACGCGCCCTTGTAGACGCGACCGGTCAACGCCTGAGCGGACACATCTATGCCTACGATGCCTACGGCGTACGCCTTGACAACTTCACCGCGCCAGATTCACTCAATCTGTTCTACAGCGGGGAGTGGCGAGATAGTGCTGGGTTCGATTACCTGCGGGCCCGTCCTTACGATTTCGCGAATGGGCGATTCCTACGGATGGATGACTATGCCGGTAGTAACCAAGATCCGCAGTCACTCCATAAGTACTTGTACACTCACGCGGATCCGATAAACGGCATTGATCCAAGTGGGTTGCTACAATTGGCTGAACTTGGAACGGTTCAAGCAATTCAGAATGTACTACAGGCGGGAATCAATGTTGTCGGAACCGCTGCCGGTATTTACTTCAAGGTGCAGAGCATCATCGATCTGTATTTTGCTCTTGATAGCCTGCTAGCCTTCGTGTCCGGCGGCGCACTAGCCGACATCATACGATCGCTCAAAGCCGGTGGCGGAAGTACTATCAAGTTTACGGCCGCACAACTAGTCACTAGCATAACGGATAATACTCCTAGAATTCTCTCCAACGCTGCTCATTGGGCCGCTGAAGCGTTAACGCAGTCGTTGAATTATGAGGTTGAAAGCTTGTATATCCAATTCCCCATACCTGGAACGTCGGCCGCGATCAGGCCTTCGGTTCAGTTGACAAGACTCAAAATCAGCAAGTTCGACTTGCCTCTTAAGGTAAGGTTCGGTAATCCATCGAATAGCATCGGCACGAGTATCTTTGGATTCGGCATTGAGACTTCGCGACGCACTAAGAAGGGTAAGACGCTGAACGAGTTTAGAGGCTTGTTTAGGGTAGATCCGGGTAAGCTTGCGCCATCACATCCTAATTCAAAGGAATGGGATGCGTGGGAAGACTTGCCATTTCACTACCATGCAACTAAGCTGTTCCCGTAACTTTGCATGAGACCGATGAACGATACAACTAAACATCAGCTTCGCCTGTTTGAACTCCTCGATTCTGTAGTTGCCAAGACTTCGATCCAGGGGAGTTTGGTGGCTGGCATTACGAAAGAATCTCTATCAAACATCGAGCATCAAATCGGAGTAGTGCTGCCAAGGTCATACAAGGACTTTGTTTCACGAGAGCAGTTCTTACTGCCCCATGGTTGGAGTTTGTGTGGATTAAACGGCGCGGATAGCTTGAAGAAGAAACGAGCCATTCTCCAAGAAGCAATCGGTGCGGACCATGAGAAATTCCTGATTTTTGGATCATGGGGGGGGGATGACGATCTCCTTATATTTGATCTTGAGAATTCAAGTACTGAGGACGCCGAGTATCCAGTTCTTGTGAGTCCTGCTGAAGGCCTGGTCGACTTGTGTAGCATGGCACCGTTCTCCAAGGACTTCCCACATTTGATTTTGGCTGACTTGTCAGCTTTCTTGCGGTCCTCACTAACGCTACACAAGCAGTTGCTCAATAAGCTGGATGGCATAGTGATCGAGTTCTCTGATTAAAAATCGATGGCCTACTTCCTGCTCGACGAGATTGCCACATGACATCCACGTGTCCGTTCCGTAAATCACAGCTTCTTATTTCTGCTTCGTGCGATCAAGCTGTTTGATTTCCATACTCGGGAGCGTGTGGATGGCGAATACCAAGCGAAATCCATCGAAGGAACAGTTTTGGCGCGATGTGCTTGCCCGTTATGCGAGCAGTGGTTTGAATGTACGAGAGTTCTGCCATCGTGAGCAGTTGAAGGAGAATTCGTTTTACGCGTGGCGTCGAACGATTACTGACCGCGATCAAGCAGGCAGCTCTCCGCCCGCGTTTGTGTCAGCGACGATCAACGGTGAGGCGAAGGGTGGCGAACCACTCGTGTTAGGGTTAGCAGGTGGTTTGCAGCTGCGTCTTCCACAGACAACTTCTGCTGATCGAGTTGCAGAGCTGGTTCGTGCCCTGAAGTCGCAGTCAGCATCGTGGTTGCTGATGATTTCGAGAACGTACACTGGCGATTGCCTGCGGCTGAAGTTGCCCGCCGTGAGTAACGCTGCCCGTACACTCATGATCGCGTCGAGCAGCGTAAGAGACGGAAGGAAGACGCTAGCCCTCAGGTTTACTGAGTCACAGGTGGCTAGACTGGGCGGATTGGCGAGCCCATGCGAGTCTGTGATACCGATCGCTTCAATTCCTTGCAGTGTTCGTTACAGGAAGCATCACTACAATGATTGAATTTCAAGTAATCATGATGCGATCAACTGTCGTATTCGGAGCTGCCATAATTGCAAACTTCTCTGCGGTGGCGCTACAGTCACAAGTCGCAACGGCTCAGCTCGTTTTCGAGTCTGCAACGGGCTCGCCGACGGGGCTGGGGATCTCGATGGGAAGCGAGAACTGGCTGTTCCACAATTTTGAGGTGACTGAAACGCTTAAGCATCCTGAAGTGGGAATCTACTTCGAGACCTACCAATGGACTCAAGCATTTGCTGCGATCGTTGCGCTGGACGGCGAAACCGATGTGCCAGATTCCATCGACCTTTCCACTCCCGACTTGTTGGGGACTGCTCTCCTCAACCTAACGCCCACGGGTCCTGGAGGAGGTGATCGAACGGGAATCGTGCCGATTGTGCTTGAACCTGGCTGGTACGCTTTGGGGTTTGGGTCGGGGGCATTCGGTGCGGAGGATTACCGTTCGCTCAGCGCTTTGGATGTCGCCACCGATCTCGTCCCCAATGCCGTGCCCTACGGGCAATTCCAAGACAACCACCGTTTTCATCCGAATACACGACACTTCTACCACGGTTTTGATATCCGGTTTCTTGTGAAAGAAACAGATCCGTCGCCTGATTTTGATCGGAACGGGTATGTCGATGGTCGCGATCTTGATACTTGGCAAGCGGCCTATGGCGAATCACATGCAGGCGATGCTGACGGCGACGACGACTCGGACGGAGCCGACTTCTTAACCTGGCAGCAGGGCTACGCACCTGCACCGTTACTCGACAATGGGGATTTCGAGACGGAGCGGCTGGACCCTTGGCAGACGGTGACAACACCCAATGGGACCGGCATTCCTCATGTTCGTCAGTTTGATGTCAACGGTGACGGGACGGAGAACTTTGCCATGCGAATTCGTACTGGTATGGCTGATTTTCCAGGTGAGAGTCCTGCAGGCGCCGGCATCGAGCAGACTTTCACTGTCGAGTCTGCAGGTCCTTACTCGGTGAATCTCGATATTGCGGCAACGAATTTGGACATCAGCGCAATTAATTCCGTTGGTCGATTCGAGCTATTCGTGGACGAGGAATTGGTGGACGTAGTGGATATGGAAGGAATTTCAGTCCAACCGAATGAAGTAGTCCGGGAGTCGCTATCAGGTACAGTATCCTCGCTGTCTGCGGGCGATCATACAGTTCGAATCTTGGTGACTCGCCCCTTCTTGGCGTCACGCCCAGTCTATCAGTACATCGATAATGTCTCGATCATGCGTACCGATGCGGTTGCAGCTCACCACGCCGTTCCAGAGCCTTCAACGCTTGCCCTATGGTGTCTTATGTTACTAGCCGTTAATCACCGCCTAGCGCTGGGCGCTGTATCTGGTTGATTGGCAGGTGACTGGGGGTCGCGGCAGGGACGACGGTTTCCGGTCGCGAAGAGTTCAACAAGCGGTACGAATAGTTTGTTTCCTTGACACTTGGGTTAACTGCACCGGCGCTAGGGTCATGCAATGGCCAGATCCGGCCCCGTAGGCAGCTCAACGTAGCTCATTCTATGCCATCGGTCGGTGGGACTTTGGACGCCCGCAATGCGGCGTCTGGCCAACGCAGCGCCGCACGTAACGTCGAAGCGGCCACGGTCGTTCGCATCTTGACGGACGCTACCGGAAATCAAGGCTGCTAGTGAGGAAGAGGGCAAGAATAAAGGCAAAGAGTTTGGCTTCGGCAATCTGAAATTCGGTGCGTTAGTCTCCGCTGCGAAACCGCAAGCAATCTTCGACGCCCGCTTCGCACAGCAGCAGTTCGGACGCGGCAACAATGACGAAGTGGACATCCTGCGAGATATCGCTGAGACGAATCGCGAGATCAAAGACAAGATTGATCCGGGCGTTGCGGTCAGTTAGCGAGCGGCGTCGGCGTGGTGAGTAGCGAGACGATCTTTGACAATTCGGTTATCGAGACTCCGCCGTTCTAGCGAGCATGGCTGCGGCGGGGGTGGGGAGCGAATAATATGTGCTCCTAGCGATACGGACTTGGACTGCGGCGCGATGAGCTGGTCTTCGATAACAACGTCAAGGGATTAACTGGTTGGCCTGGCCCGAGGTCTATGTCTGTGCCCGGGTATGAAGTTCTACTCGCTATCGCTGAATATACAAGGCGTAATCGCTTTGCGACTGCCGGGTTTGCCCGCTCTGCGCACTTGGCGGCTGCTAATGCGTGGTCGATAATGTCTTGTCGTAAGAACGTTGCGCCGCCGTGACTATCTGCACGACAAGCGGCCTCTAGTGCGTGACTAGCTGCGATCAGCGATGGATTCTGCTCACCTACGACTTCAACAAAATGATATTTATCAAGGTGCTCATCGATTGACGTATGATAGTATTTGTCCGTACAGTAGGCTAATGCCAACTGAATAGAGTCATCCACGAAATCTGCTAGGGCTCCATTGTAGCGATTCCGTACGACTGTCGCCGCCGCCGTCGCATACGCTACGATTGATCTAAGCGGCAACCGCTCAAGTTCAAATTGTGTTGGCAACTTGATGCTACTTGGCCTTTTTCGGCCACGTCGCCGTTTTTTTCGCAGACCTCTTTCCTCTTGTCGACATCCCGTCACCTGCTATAGAAGAACAACCGACTTTTCCTTGTCACCGTTGCGAACGACTAGCTCCCCGCCCTTTTCTTTTTCCTCAACTAGAAAATCGTACGCGGCAACTGCTCGCTGAATTACTTCCGTGATGCTCGCAGCGCCGGTACGTTTCACTAGTTGCTCAATTTGCTTGCGGCCACGTGGAGTCACGGTGAGATTGAGTCTCTCAACTTTTGGGCCTTTAGTTCGGCCGGATTTTTTGGGTGCGGTTTTCATTCAGTATAGACCTTGCTGCTATGAGCCAAATCGCCATGACGTGAGCGCTAGCAACTACGCACCACATGAACTTTGTCCAGGTGAATTCCTTAGCCGCAACAACCGAACCGGTCATTGCAATCATCGCAACCATAGCTGCGATGGCCAATACATCGACACTAGAACGCTCACGAAGTAGGTGGATTAACTCGGTCTTCCAGCCGGGTTTTTCCGGCGGAGTTGGCGTTTCCTCAAATGAGGCTTCGATTAAATTGTTAGTCCAGAATTCAAGCTTCTCGTCCATAACGCCCTCGATTCGTTGTACGCCACTTCGACGTACAACGAAGAGGGCCAAAATAAAACATCATGAGATGCTCCAAATTGACGCCCTTCGTCATTGGCTCGCTCAACGTCTCTAATCCACCGAGCATGACAAAAGTGCTAAGCCTACCTTGAACTACCAACCACTGGCGCGGAGAGTCGAAGTGGAAACGCGGTCAAGTCGCCACAAACATCGGCGACCCAAGTTGGGTGTCACGTCTGGATTCTAGCGAAACCGCCCGCTGCTGACAAGTGTTTTTTGTGTGTTTTTTGTGTAAAAATAAGCCAAGGTGGCTAAAATCGTAAGTCGTTTCAAAATAAGGACTTGAGAAAAAATATATCGCGTAATGCACTATAGTTGTAGAAGTGCCAAGTCCCATTGCGATTTAATGTCTCGCGGATCAGGACTGTTGCTGTGAACATTTATTGCTTACCAAAGGAGAATTGGATGATGTCTGAAAAACATTTGCTAATCGACTACACCAATTTGCTGCATAAGTATCGCGATCCAAACGCGAAGCCGGTTTTAGACTACTTCAATGAGGCGGTGAAGGCCGACCCAAAGTTTGAGAATCGCGCAAAGAAGCTACAAATGTTGTTTCAAGGCGATCCTGTCAAAAGGAAAGTCACGGCGGGGACTGCCCCGGGCGATCAGTAAGGTGCGGCTCGCTCTCAATTCACGGCAAATCGTCAATAATGCGGGCGAGTCGTTCATTGAACTCAGATGACGAAATACCTTCAGAGCTACAAATGATGTTCGTAGGATTGTCGTCTTCGCCCTGCGCCAGCGAGAGCAGCCAGAACACGCAGCCCTCGGGAAGATCTTCGATCATAGAGTTTCACCCCTAGAAAAAAATTTACAAAAACCTGACAAAGTTGCTTGACCCACATGTATACTGCAGTACACTAGCCTCTGTCGCATCCGCTATCACCTCAGGTGAACCTTTCTGACGGTTGTAACCAAGGAGCCTGACCTATCACCAATTCCCTGGTGAGGCCGAAACCAGAATCTCACAGGTCAGCGTGAGGGCCGTAGACGCGACGAAACAGCGTTACTCTTGCGGCCCTCTCTACAACACCCCTTTCAAGTAGCGAGGAAAGTATGCGCATAGAACCGACTAAACCTCAACAACGAGTGCTTGCTGCGATTGAGCAGCTTTTGTCTGAGCGGAAGACGCCAACACTCGATCGCATGGCGGATCACCTTGACATGACCAAAGGGGGCGTGTGTAACCACTTAATACTCTTGCGAGCCAAGGGACTGGTCACCTGGGAACCACGTCGCGCAGGGACGATTCGACCAACCAAGCCTGGCGTCATGATCATTGGGAGCGTCAGTTGAAGCGATTACAAACTCAAAAACCAAAACAGCGGGCAGGAAAACTCTTACGGTAAAAGGATTTAGTGCAAATTGATGGGATTGGCCCCAAATGTGCGGCCAAGCGAAGCAGAAAGGCGACATGACAATGATCAAGGTTATCAAGATTCTCCCTAACGGAAACGCACTGGTTGCCACGGAAGGATTGTTTCGGATTCTCATTCAGCCAGAGGGGGCGATCGCTGGCGAACTGATGGATCATCAGCAGGCGCAAACGTTCGTCAACGCATTCAATCGGTGCGAAACTCGGTTGAGGGCGGAGGTCACCTACGCATCCCAGATCGCGTCCAATTGACGGGCGACGTTTTCTAACTCTAGCAAGTTCTTGGAAACATAGATGCTGGTGGTGTCAAGTTTCTCATGTCCAGCGTAACGCTGGGCGGCCTCCTGGTTGATTTTGTTGGTGATAAACGAAAGAATCGCGTGGCGCAGTTGGTTGGGGGTGAAGCTCTCCAGGTGGAGACCATCCTCAGCCGCTTTTTTGAACGCATTCTTCACGGCTCGACCGTACGATTGCGTCGTGTAGTGCTCGCCCGGCTGGCGTTTGTTTTTTCTGCGCCGTCGCGATGCGCTCCGACGTTGCACTCGCTTGATTTCGGACGGATAGCGTTTCGTCGTGCGCGTGCTCTCGGCAGACTGGCGGCCGTGTTTCCAACTTGCCATCGGAGAGAAGAGAAACTCACCCTCGGACTGCAGGAAGGGCCGGAGGATTTCCTGCGCTGCTTTGGGAATCGCTTTGACCAGCGTATGACCGCGCCACTCGTTCTTGTGTTTGTGGGGGGTATACCACCAAACCTCCTCGTCAGTCTTGAGCGTGTCGCTACGCATAATGCAGACTTCTCCGGGGCGCATGCCGCACAAGTATTGTACCTGGACCATGGCGCCAACTACCGGAGGCAGGTATTCCAGGATGCCCTGCACTGACTGCGGACACGCAGACGTCACCTTCTCAGCTTCTCGGACACCCATCTCTCCAAACTGCAAACCGCGCACGCAAAGCAGTTTGTGATAGTGTTCTGGTGGGACGATTTCCTCGGCGGAGGCCCAGCGATAAAACCGCTTGATCCGAGATATCGTCCGGTTGATATAGCTTCGGGCGTAGTCCCGCTTGACCATGTGCCGCTGCAGAATGCGGAGGGATTTGGGACCAATCTCACAGGCTAGTTCGTCGCCGAAGATCTCCATCAGGAACGTGAGGGCGTGCCGCATCTGGCCATACTCTTTCGCTATGCCATCGGGCCGCTTGTAGTGAAGCTTCGCATACTCGTCATAGTGAATCACCGTTTCCAGGACCGAAGGGTCCGACTTCAGTGAAGGGAGCTCGTCAGGCTGTAGGGACAGCTCGAGCCGTTTCAAGAATTGCCGATAGCGGCGTAGGCTCTCTTCGGAACCGTACTTGCCAAGATACAGCCGGTGGCAGCTGTTTTGGATGGCCTTGTGATAGACGTACGCCTGACCGTTATGGTGCTGGCAGTATTTGGGAACGTGACGCGACATGACATCCTCCATAGTTGGGTTTATGTGTCGGCCGACACATAAACGACACCAGGAATTGTCGCGCCTTGGACAGATGTCCAAGAGTTGCAAAGGTTGCAGTGAGAAAGGGTTAGGCTAAGTACACCCCGTTGGATTCGAACCAACAACCTTCGGTTTCGTAGACCGATGCTCTATCCAGTTGAGCTAGGGGTGCGTGCGCTGTTCTGCGTTGAAAACACGTCCGTCAGATGCCGGAATCAGGCTGGTAGCCACGGGAGCGGTTTCCGCCTGCGGATGGGTATCTCAGGACAGCAAGAATTTGCTCTAGTATCATGGCAAAAACCAGCGGCGGTCGCAAGGGCTGCCCCTGTGCGTCCTGTGTTATATTGATCGCCCAGTTCTTCGCGACAAATCGAAGGTTACTGTCACTTTAATGAGGGAAGGCAAGTAGATGTCTGTCCGCAAGATCATTACCTGCGTTCTGTTTGCGCTCAGTTGCTGCCGACCGATGTGGGCGGACTCGAAGGCTCCGAACATCGTGCTTATCTATGCCGATGACATCGGTTACGGCGACCTGGGTTGCTACGGGGCCGAGAGCATACCGACCCCACACATCGACCGTTTGGCTGCCGACGGTCTTCGCTTTACTTCCGCCTATTGCACGTCGGCCACGTGTACACCAAGCCGCTACAGCATGCTGACGGGTGAGTACGCTTGGCGCCGTCCCGGGACCGGCATCGCTCCTCCCAATGGTGCGGCACTGATCGAACCGGGCCGCGTCACGTTGCCATCACTGTTGCAAGACGCAGGCTACACGACCGCGCTGATTGGCAAGTGGCACCTCGGATTGGGAACGCCGCCCAAACCCAATTGGTCGGGTGATATCAAGCCGGGGCCGTTGGAAGTTGGTTTTGATTATTGCTTCATGCTGCCGACGACCAATGATCGTGTGCCGTGCGTGTATGTCGAGAATCACCGCATCGTTGACCTGGACCCCAATGATCTGGTCGATGTATTCAGAAACAATCCCGACGGGCAGGCGACCGGCAAGACGCATCGCAATACTCTGAAAATGGATTGGTCACACGGCCACAACAATTCGATCGTTAACGGCATCGGACGTATCGGATTCATGACTGGCGGCAGCGATATCCGTTGGGTCGACGAGGAAATGGCGGACGTATTCACGACGCGGGCTTGCCAGTTTGTCAGAGACCACGCCGATCAACGGTTTTTTCTCTTCTTCTCGTCACACGACATCCATGTGCCACGGGCTCCGCACGCGCGATTTGTCGGCAAGACGCCGCACGGTCCGCGCGGCGACGCGGTGGTCGAATTCGACGCCTCCGTCGGTGCGATCATGGCGGCGCTCGTCGAAGCGGGGATTGATAAACAAACCCTAGTGATCATCAGTAGTGACAACGGTCCTGTCGTTGACGACGGCTACAAAGACCAGTCTGTGGAGAAACTAGGTAGCCATCGCCCGGCGGGACCGCTGCGCGGCGGCAAGTACAGCAACTTTGAGGGAGGAACCCGTGTCCCGCAGATTGTCTATTGGCCGGGACGCGTCGAACCAGGAATCTCCAGTGCATTGATGTCACAAGTCGACTTTCCTGCAACGCTGGCGGCCATTGCTGGGAACACATCGTCGGTTCCAGCTGGTGCGATTCCAGACAGTGGGGACTTTTCGGCGGCCCTACTTGGTGAGTCAAATGTGGGTCGGTCGCTCGTGATCGAGCAGGCTGGTTCGCTGAGCGTACGTCAGGGAGATTGGAAGTACATTGCGCCTTCCAATCGTGCCAAGCTGAATCGAAACACGAATACCGAGTTGGGCAATAGCCGCGAACCGCAACTCTACAATCTGGCAGAGGATCCCGGCGAGACAAATAATCTCGCGACGGAACTTCCGGAAAAACTTGCCGAATTGCGACAAGCGCTGGAGGACGTCAAAGAGTGAAGGGTAACCTGATGCCCGTTTACTTCGGCGAAGGCGCAATAAGATACGTAAGTGCTACGCGACCACCGGCTGCACCACGTGTCCGTGAACATCGGTCAGGCGGAAGTGCCGTCCTTGGTACTTAAACGTCAAACGTTCGTGATCGATGCCTAGCAGGTGCAGAATCGTTGCATGCAGGTCGTGGATGTGGACTCCGTCGGACTGCAAGTTGTAACTGAACTCGTCGGTTTCTCCGTGAGTATGTCCGGCGTTCACGCCGCCGCCGGCCATCCACATGGTGAAGCACCGCGGATGATGGTCGCGTCCGAAGTTGCCTGGAGTCATTTTACCTTGGCAGTAGTTGGTGCGGCCGAACTCGCCGCCCCAAACGACGAGTGTGTCTTCGAGCATGCCGCGAGACTTTAGATCCTGGATCAACGCGGCCGTCGGCTGATCCGTTTGTTGGCACTTTTGCTTGAACCCACTCGGCAGCCCGCCGTGGTGGTCCCAACCCGCATGGAACAGCTGAATGAACTGCACACCGCGTTCCGCCATGCGGCGCGCCAACAGGCAATTAGCAGCGTAGGTTCCAGGTTTCTTGACGTCCTCACCATACAGTTTTAGTGTCGATTCCGATTCGTCGGCGATGTCGGTTACCTCGGGAATTGACGTCTGCATACGGTAGGCCATTTCATACTGAGCGATGCGTGTCTCGAGTTCTGGATCGCTAGTCTCTGCCAGCCGTAGTTGATGCATTTGCTGAATTCGATCGAGCGCCTTGCGACGACTCGCTTGATCCACTCCGTCAGGGCTCTTCAAGTAAAGCACGGCATTGGCGTCGCTGCGAAATTGGACGCCGTCGTGCTTGCCGGGCAGAAAGCCACTCCCCCAGTAGCCCGACGTCAATGGCTGTCCGCCTTGTCCATTGGTCACCAGGACGACGTACGACGGTAGATCGCGGTTCTCCGAACCTAGACCGTAAGAAAGCCACGCCCCCATGCTGGGGCGTCCCGGAAACTGAGAGCCGGTCTGCATGAACATCACGCCAGGACCGTGGTTGATCGCCTCTGTATACATCGACTTGATGAAGCAGAGCTCGTCTGCGATTTTGGCGGTGTGCGGCAGTTGGTCGCTCACCCATGCTCCAGACTTTCCGTGCTGAGCAAACTGGAATGGTGATCCAACCATTGGCAGGCTGGCTTGATGGGCGCTCATGCCCGTGAGTCGCTGCCCTTGACGAACACTATCGGGCAACTGCTGGCCGTGGAGTTCGTTGAGCAGCGGTTTGTAGTCAAAAGACTCGATCTGCGAGGGGGCACCTGATTGGAACAAGAAGATCACGCGCTTGGCGCGAACGGGCAAATGCGGCTCGAGTACTTTTGCATCTGCACGCACCGTCTGGTCTTGATTCAGCAGTGTGCCGAGTGCCATGGCGCCCAAGCCGTAGCCAAATTGGCTCAGCGCCTGACGCCGACTTAATCCCACGGGATTCTCGAAGCCCGTGCATAGTGCGTTCTGTGGCGAGTATGGCTTAATCATTGCAGCCTCACACATTCGTCGAGGTTCATGATGGAGTTGACCAGCACGGTCGCAGCCGCATGTCGTGCCTGATCTTCAGACGTTGGGGCTGGAGCGTTGCCCACTGCGAGCAACTGTTTCGCACGTTGAGGATGTTCTTTGAAAATCGCCCACTGTTCGCTGAACAGCTGTTGGAGAATATCCAATTGCTTCGCGGTCGGCGAGGAGCTTGTCAGCCGCCTGTAGGCTTCCGTGACCATCGCCAGGTCATCGTCGCCGTGCTCCGCGAGTAGATTTCCGGCCATCACCCGCGCGGCTTCGACAAACTGCGTCCCGTTGAGCATCACGAGTGCCTGCAACGGCGAGGGAGCGACCTCTCGCCGTAGTCGACAGACGTCGCGCTTGTTGGCATTGAGCGTAGTCATCACGGGAGCAGGTGACGTGCGTTGCCAAAATGTGTAGAGGCTGCGGCGATACAGGCCTGGTCCGTCATCGGGTGTGGAAGGTTTGTACGACAGGCTGATATCGTAGGGCTTCACGGGCGACCCACCGACCTGGTTGGACAAGAGATCACTGGTGGCCAACGCGTTATCGCGAATCATTTCCGCCGATAGTCGGTTGCCAAAACTTCGCGCAAGCAGTCGGTTCTCTGGATCTTTCTCACGCAATTCTTGGGTCGCAATGGCGCTTTGGCGATAGGTCGCCGAAAGAGCCATCATTCGCAACATCCGCCGTAAATCCCAGCCATGGTCTACGAAATCACGCGCCAACCAGTCGAGTAACTTGGGGTGGGTAGGACGTTCACCCTGAGCACCGAAATCTTCTGGGGTGCGCACCAAGCCCGTTCCGAACATGAGTTGCCAATAACGATTGACGGTCACCCGCGCGGTCAGGGGATGATCGTCTGACGTGAGCCAGCGGGCGAGCCCGAGGCGATTTGTGGGTTGGTCGGCGGGGAACTCGGGCATGAACTCTGGCGTGCTGGCGGTAACTTGCTCGCCCCGACTGTCATAACCGCCGCGCTCCAACACGTAGGCGGGCCGCGGTTCGGATCGCTCACGCATGACCGTGATCGCTGGTGTGCTATCCATCGCTTGATTCCATTGTTTGCGCGCCTCACGGAGTTGCAGGCGTGCAGTTTGGCTCGGCTGATGCGCGCAAAGCACGTAGAACTCAAATAGCTGATTCCGCTCGACAGTCGATAGTTGTTCAATCGGTTTGCTGAGCGTGCGATGAAGCGACTGACCGTCGTACAGTTGGCTCACCTCCAGAGCCGAAAGCGTCCGATCAAAGACGTAGAATTCGTCGACGAGGCCGTTCTTGAATCCACGGTCGCGGTAGCGTGTGCCAATGGCTAGATTCCTCTCGCCACCCCACTCGGTGATCTGCCGCGTCAGATGGTCGTACACGATGGTGGTGTCGGCACACTTGCCATCAATGTAGATTCGCAGTCCTTTGGCTTTGCTCGATCCATCATAAGTCACGCCGACGTGATACCAGCGATTTGGTTCCAAGAACTCGTTCGTTTCGATGTCGATCGCGTTGCCAGGCCAATAGTGGCTTAGTTTCGCACTGAGTTTGCCACCTAGCTTCGTGAGCTCGTAGCCGATGCTGCCTGCGTCATCCCAACCGCGCGAATGACGATAGATCACCGCACGCTCTTTCGTTTCGGGAGTGTTGATCCACAAGCAGAAGGAGAAAGGCTGATCTCGTGAGAACTGCCCCGTGTTGGGAATCTCTACAGGATCATCTCCGGTAAGCTTGATTGCTTGGCCAGTTTTGCCGGCGACCAACGTATTCGCCTTCGGGGTGTGAGCCAGATTTTCTGGCGAGGCCAGATTCGGCAGCTTGTGGAGTTTTGAGTCTTGGGCCGGCTTCTGCTTGCCGTCCTCTCCTTCAACTTCGTGTTCAGGTGTCGTGTGAAACTTGTCGAAATCTAGATGTGCGACCATGCCGGTCATTTCGTGGTTCTGTTGGCGATTTTGCAGCCAGGACTCGAACGGAACCCGCGCTTCCTCGTCGACCCGCTTCAGTTCGTTCTCCGCTTGAGCGATCGCTTCCTCCGCCTTCTTGAGTTCTTGTTCCTGCTGCGTAGTCGGGAGCGGCATGGCGGGCGTCGGCACAGCACTAGTGAAAAAGGAGATCAATCCACGTTCGTCGACGTTGGCGAAAAATGAGCTAAGCCGGTAATAGTCTTTCGTGGTGATCGGATCGTACTTGTGATCGTGGCAGCGCGCACATTCGAAGGTAAGTCCCATAAAGGCGGCACCGACGGTATGGGTGCGGTCGGCAACGTTTTCGACGCGAAACTCCTCGACCGCCACGCCCCCCTCTTTCTTGTGCGAATGCAACCGATTGAACGCCGTCGCGAGCATCTGGTTCCGCGTTGGGTTGGGCAACAGATCGCCGGCCAACTGCCAGATGATGAAGTCATCGTAGGGCATGTTCTCGTGAAAGGCCTCAATCACCCAATCACGCCACGGCCAGACGAATCGTGCGTCGTCGCGTTGATAGCCGTATGAGTCTGAGTACCGCGCTACATCGAGCCACTCGGTCGTCAGGCGTTCCGCGCACGCGATGCTCGCCAACAGTCGATCGACGACTTGGCTGTGGGCCGCAGGAGAGTCATCGCTCAGAAATGCATCGATTTCCGCGAGCGTCGGAGGCAAGCCAGTCAGATCGAAGGTTACTCGACGCAACCAGGCCTCCTTACTCGCGGGGCTGTTTGGCTGTACTCCCGCCTCCAAATGTCCCGCATAAATGAACCGATCGATCTCGTTCGCAGCCCACCCCTCTCCCACCGCAGGAATTTGCACTTCGCGTGGCAGCGGAATGAATGACCAATGAGCTTCGTAAGGCGCTCCAGCAAGAATCCAGGCGTTTAGCGTCGCCTTCTCCTGTTCGCTAAGCTGTCGTACCGCATCCTTAGGAGGCATCTGCTCATCGTCGGTCGCGTGGATCCTTCGATGTAACTCGCTCGCCTCAAGGTCTCCCGGCGTGATCCCCACGTACCCGCCCAAATCGTCCAGGGCGTGTTCTCGCGTGTCCAACCTGAACTCCGAATCTTGATTCTTCGCATCTGGGCCGTGACAGTGAAAGCACTTGTCAGACAAGATCGGTAGCACATCATGATTGAACGAGACCTCCTCCGCAGACCACGCCGTTGGCAGCGCGGCTAGGAGTGAATAGATCAGCATCGATGCAGTGAATCGCGGTAAACAACGAACTGCCGCGACTCGAGACTTCATGACTCTAATGTTCTTTAAGGAGCACATACTGCTGATTGTATCAGGTCAGACCGCGTAATTGACGTCCATACTAATGTCGCGTTGCGAGTTTTTCCATCGCATACCGGTGAATCTTCATCGCCCGAGATACCTGTTTTTTGCGTTGAGCCTATAGAAGCAGGACGTTGTTAACGTTGCCCGTGTCGTGTGGCAGCGCGGAATGAGCTTCGTAAAGCATCGCACCGCGCTTATCTGACGCGCCGATGAGTACTTCGCACAGAAGGGGTGAATCGAATCAGCTGCGAAAAACACGACAGACACAAGAGTAGGTTCTAGTCTCAATTTTGCCAACGAACTACGCGCCGTATGCGACCCTCTTTCAACAGAAAACGCCGGCAATCAGCGACACGATGATCTCAAAAGACAAGTGTTCGCGTCATGCCGACCGTGAAGATCGGAGATGCAAATCGGCCGCGGGCTGCCGTCCAATCGATGTCGTCAATTTGCTACGATTCGTCCCGATGCATGTCTACGTTGTGCCGATAGATAGGCGATTAGAGTGGCAGCCATTAGCCACGTGCTCGGCTCCGGAACTGCGGAAATCGGATCGGTGAAACTGATGAACGCCCAGACGAACTGCGTGTCTTCCAGTCCACCCAGCGGCAAATCGCGCGCTTCGATGATGAAATTGCCCAGTCCGTCGTTCTCGTATGTTAGATAGTTGTCGCCGAGAAGATCGTCGGCGGTCGTCATGATCAGCATTCCCGTGTCCGGCGTCTCGCCCGGGACAGTGAGCTGATATCTGCCGACGTCGAGCCTCTGCATGTCAAAACTTCCGGAAGAAGTTTGGTGCGCATCTGCCGAACCGTTGTAATGACCGCCGACCAGCCCGACCGTGTCGTACGGCAAGTAGAGCAGGCTGAAACTAGCATTCTCACCGCCAAGCTCGATCCCACTGTCCTGCACACGGAGATCCCAAGTGTCGTCTGGTTGTACACTGGCGTGCACCAGGGTGTTTCCGTTGGTGTTGGCGATCGCAAAGAGCATGCCGTCCTCGGCAGTCGCGTCGGCACCCAAATCAAGCTCGTATCGTCCGGTACCCGTCCTCGTCAGCATGCTCGTATCAATACCGTTGCCCGCGGCGATCGTGCCGCTTCCGTTGACGTGTGCTCCCCGCCACCCGGCCTGAAACATGAACCAAGCCACCGAGGTGTTCACGTTGACTTCATTGTGCGAACGATTTCCCGCCTCCATCACCGAGAGACTCAAGACCCCGTCGCCGAAGCTGCTGCGTCCTGCTTCTACGGTTGCTCGTATCCCATTTCGTACATTTTCAGTGACAGATGCCAAAAGAACGCCGTCCTGGTATCTCAGTCCCCGGCCGCCTACTGCGATTTGATAGTCTCCTCGATTGGCCTGTAGCGTGGTCACTCCGGGTGGACCCGATTGAGGGACGCTCACCGAGTCAACGGTGTTGGAGGCAGGATCCACCGCGCCGGTCACGACCAGATTTCCGCCTACGGCATGTGGAATCAACGGCGGTGGCGGTGCGACGAGCGGGGGATGAATCTCGTTGCGGTTGAGCGTGAACTGCTGGTCAAACATCGTATCGTACGCACCCGTGACCGGAGAGTAGCTGCGGACGTTGACCGTTTCGCCATCAGCCATGAACTCCAATAGTCGCATGTAGCCGTTGCCGCCCTGGAAGTCCATCTGGAAATTGGCCAACATCTGATGCACGACGTTGCCATTGACGCCCTCGCTACCCAGATAGCCGGTTCCGTCGCCGAGCACGTGTCCGCTGAATACGAACTCGAAGTTCTCATGTTGCGAGACCAAGTCATCCCATAATTCTTGGCCATCGTTCACCCCGCCAGGCAGTCTCGCGACACCGTAAGAATGTGGGTTCCAACTCTGGCTGCTGCCGTAGGTAGCCCAATCGTAGCGCTCTTCCTCGTAGTACATATAGGCGTGCGTCACGAGCATTGCCCGGTGATCAGAATGGTCGGAGACGACTTGATTCGCCCAGGAGACCACGCCGTCGCGTGGGCCAAACTCGAGCGAGAGGACGAGCCAGTCTTCGCCACCCGCTGTGAAAGTGTGATAGGAGTTGTCGGTCCGACCCGCCTCGTAGAAGCCGCCGACGGTGGGCTGCGTGGCGTATGCCGAGTTGGGACCGAAATAAACGTCGCTATTAAACAGGCTGTCTCGCGTGCTGGCGTTACCGCCAGGACCATAGTCGTGGTTGCCCGCGGCCAGGGCGTACGGCACGACCCCATCGAGTATGCTTATCGATGCCAAGGCGTTATCCCACTGCCGGTCCATCGGCCGCCGAGTATTGTTGTCATCGACGATATCCCCTTCGTGCAAGACCATCTGGATGTTGTGCGACTCGGCGTGAGCGGCGAGCCACTCCGTTTGCGCAGTGAAATGCTGCGGATAGCTCTCCGCATAGACTTGCGTATCGGGCAGAATCGCGAGGGTCCAAGAACCGGGCTCAATCGGCAGCGCTTCGCCTAGCGCGTCGCGAGGGCCTCCGACCAGCAGCAAGACGAGCATGAAAACCGTGCAGAGCGAAAATCTGCGATGAAGGATCATCTCTGCCTCCTCCTCTCCGCCGCCGGTCGAGCGAAAGAAACAAAATGGATGCATATGCGTCCCCCGACAATACCCAGACAGTGAAGGAGGGAACGGCTACTGGCGCACTGCTTATTGTAACCACTGCTCCCACCATTCGTGTCAAGCGCGTGCCGTTTTTTCTGATTCTCCAATCCGCGTCAAGTGAGATAATCCTCAATGACCGAGTTTCGACTTCGAGTGCGCTCTTCGGCGCGCGACGTGGCTGCTGCAGCTACGGTTCCTATCGCCAAGCAAGGCAATCGCGCAGCGTGTGGTGTAAGCAAGCTCGCCCCCGATCGATCTACAGTGGGTATGGACAGCATTCTGAGGGCGCTTGAAGGCCCCCGAGGCGAGTGCTACCTTATCGAGCAGTCATGTGTCGCCATCTTGGGCGACTAGCATTCGCCACTAGCGAACAGCTTGCCCAGACTCCCCAAGACTACAAGAAGTAGTGACACTAGAACGCAAGAAGATTTGGCACGCGGTTTGCTAGATTGAAATCACACGTAGTCGTCCGCCTCTTAACTGCCCGACTTTTTGACTGCGTCCTTTCTTTCCATCCGATTGGCTACCCGGTATGAGCGTTGATAGTTCCGACTTGTCTCTCGACACCACGCGTGAACTCCGCCTCGTGGATTCCGGGCTGCAATCGATCGACAGTACACTTGACCGGATAGTGGTCTCGATAGCCAACCAGATGCAGACCGACGTGGGCTCGCTGTATTTGCTGGAGGCTGACAAGGACTCACTGGTCTTGGTCGCGACCGTGGGGCTTCTGCAGTCGTGCGTCGGCAATCTGCGCATGCGACTGGACGAGGGACTGGTGGGTCTGGTTGCCGAGGATCGCAGTCCCGTCATCTTGGCTCGGGCACCCGAGCATCCTCGCTTCAAGTACTTCCCCGAGTCCGACGAGGACGAGTATCAGTCTTTCCTCGGTGTGCCGATCATCCACGATGAGGAACTCTGTGGCGTCCTGGTCGTGCAGACCATTGAAGCTCGCGAGTTTTCACCCGCCGAGACCACGCAGTTAACGAAAATCGCGAAGCTCATTTCGCGACGGCTGCATTCGCTGTAGCGATCTCGAGCGGAGTGCAGATTCGGCTCTGTATCCAGCGGGCAACACGCGAAATGCGCGGACACTACGCATTCCGCACGTCTGTTATTTCGTGGACCCACTCCTTCTACAGTGACCAGCCCGCGAAGTGCTGAGATTCACGCTGTTGGGGTAGGTCGCAGCGCGGGAATATGATATGAAACTATGCAATCTACGGCAAATAGGAAGTGCGATTCAGAGGGAAAAGAAGGATGACGCTAAGACTTTCATCTGCGCTGATTATCGCCTGTTGTCTATTTGGAATCACTGGCTGTGCTGAGCCTGCGCCGGAAAAGTCAGTCGAAGCCGTCACGCTGGTCGGGCTGGAGCAACCAGTCAATGCAAGTTCTCTGCCACTGCCTAGTTCGCTCAGCGTCGCCGAGTACGAGACGCAACTCTTCGAGTTTCTGAATCAGCGCGAGTACAAGAAACTCGGCTGGGCCTATGACAAGCGCGTGCGCGATACCGGTCCGTATATCGACGGCAAGTACTACGGCACGCATCCCGCAGTTCACATCTTCTACTCGCCTGAGATTATCGAATGGCTGGAGGGGGGCAAACGAACGGCGATTCCCGACGGCGCGATGATCATCAAGGAACAATTCGAGCCACCGGCCGCGCGCTATGCAGGCATGACCGACGAGCAGCGATTCGAACTGCTTTCCAGCTGGACTGTGATGGTCAAAGATGCGGCAGGTTCGCACGACGGGTGGTTTTGGAGCAACCCAGCCAAGGATCAGCAGGTCGTCGACAACCATCAGTACCCGTTCGATCACCCCATTTCCGGCTTTGGCATCTACTGTGTTCGTTGTCACGCATCGACTCACACGCAAGGCGAGACGAACGAGTTCACGTTTTCGTCGTTGCGCAATATTGAGGGCTATCCAGGCGAGCCACTGCTGTTCCGAGTTGATGATTCTTGGCGCGACGTTGAGGATCGCGAAGAGCCCACTCCCGACGGCGGAAGCGGCGACCAGAGCAATGAGATCCTACTCACTACCAGTTTGGAGAATCTGCCGATCTCCGCGCACCCGCGCTGTAGCGATACCGACCATCCGGAACGCTGCCAGGCGGTTCTGAGCCCGCAGTTCCTGAAGCTATTCCCACAGATCGCTAAGAAAATGCGGCAGGACGTGTTGCACTTTCCGCCGATTACGCACGATTGGGTCGTCCGTCGTCCCGCGTCTCAGCAACAGTCGCAGCCGTTTGTCACCTCGAATCAATGCATGAGTTGTCACGCAGGCCTCACCGAACCGTTCGGACCGACGATGTTCGTGCCAACCGGTGAAGACGCTGGCTACGCCGCGGAGGGTGTCCATCTTTCGCCGTACGGCGAATGGCGTTGGACGCCGATGGGCTTGGCTGGCCGCGACCCCATCTTCTTTGCTCAGCTCGAAAGCGAAATTGAGTTGATCAAAGCTGACTTTGGCGAAGATACGGAAAAAACCAAGCTGCACATCGAAACGTTGGTCGAGACTTGCTTGACATGTCATGGTGCGATGGGCAAGCACCAGTATCGACTCGATCATGGAGCTGATGCTCCGGCGTTCGGACTCGATCATGTGATGCGTGCCTCAACCGACGAAGATGCCGCCAAGGAGAATCATTGGCAGTATGGTTCCCTGGCACGTGACGGAATTAGTTGCACAATCTGCCATCACATGCAGCCGCGCGAGCAGCCCGCCGACGACCATCGGCATTATCTGGAGTACTTCTTGGAGACGTCGATCACCGGCAATATTCACCTCGGCAAAGCCAACGAGCTTCATGGGCCGTTTGAAGACAAGGAAATTGCGCCGTATTCGATGGAGCACGCGCTCGGCTTCAAGCCAAAACACAATCCGTACATCAAGTCGTCGCAGATGTGCGGAACTTGCCACGTCGTGAACCTGCCGATCTTGGACAAACCAGCGCATTCCGCGGATGGCGATGAATTGATTGCCGCTGAGCAGAATCCAGTGTTCAAGCAGTATCATCACCACATCGAACAGGCGACGTACTTGGAATGGCTCAACAGCGAGTTTGAAAACGAATTCAACCCCGACAATCCGAAGGCGAAGACCTGCCAGGACTGTCACATGTCGAAGGACTACCACAACGACGACCTGGCTGTGCACTTGGAACGCATTGAGACCCGCATCGCTGCGATCCAGGACGATACATTTCCGGACGCGGAGAATTTGGCTGAGCATAAAGACCTGCACGTCCGCGTTCGTAAAGAGGGATATGCTCGTCACAATTTCCGCGGTCTGAATGTATTCCTGCTGGAGATGTTCAACCAGTTCGACGATATCCTGGGCGTGAGAAAGTTCGACTTCATGACCGGTTCGAAGGCGGACATTCCGCACGCGGTGGATGATTTCGTGCGACAGGCGAGGCACGATGTCGCATCGATCGGAGTAAGTGCCACGATCAACGAGAACAACGAATTGGTCTCGAATGTCACGGTTCACAACAAGGTAGGGCATCGATTTCCCAGCGGCGTGGGTTTTCGCCGCGCGTTTCTCGAGTTCCTCGTGATCGAAAAGCCCACGGATGCATCTGGTGAGGAACGCATCGTATGGTCGTCGGGCCGGACTAATGAGTTGGGTGTGTTGATCGATGCCGAGGGAAATCCACTGGCGTCTGAGTTCTTCAGCGAGGGTCCGAATGAAAGTGAAGAACAGGTCTCTCAACCGCATCACGAGGTGATCACTTCATCGGATCAAGTGCAGATTTACGAAACTCTGCTGCATAGCGAGCACCATCGCTACACGACGAGCTTCATTCATGGTTCGCAGGTCGTGAAGGACAACCGACTGCTTCCGCGCGGTTGGAGTGCTGATGGACCGGGTCCTGCGCTCAAAGGCGAGTTTCTCAGAGCGACCCACCCGGGACCAACAGCGAAGAAAGATCTTCGCTACACAGACGGCAGCGGGTCGGATGAACTGACCTACCAAGTCACGCTGCCCGCGGAGGTAGATCGAGGTCGATTGGAGGTTCGTGTGACAATGCACTATCAGGCGATCCCTCCTTACTTCTTGCAAAGCTTGTTTGAGATAGCCCCGGACGGACCGGCAACGCAGCGATTGCACTACATATGCAGCAATATCGACCTGCGAGGCACTGCTATCGAAGACTGGAAGCTGCCGATCACGTCCGCCCGAACGGATGTGCGCTAATTCGCGAAGGATTCTCCCTGCAGTTTGAGCCACGATTCCTGTAAAATTGCTCGCTTACTCGCTCTCCGCAATTGAATTGGAATTAGGCTCGATGGACAACTCTAATTCTGTTAGCGCCCTCTTAGACCAGCAACCGGGTCGAGATGAGTTTCTCGAGGACGTGATTGCGGGACTTAATGCTACGCCAAAGCAACTCCCCTCGAAGTACTTGTACGACCAGCGCGGATCGCAGCTTTTCGATGAGATTTGTCGTCTCGATGAGTACTATCCCACACGGTGCGAAGACTGGATTATCAAACGCTATTCGCAAGAAATGGCGGAGCAGATCGGTCCCGGGGTGATGTTTGTAGAGTATGGCAGCGGCAGTAGCACGAAGACGGAAACGTTGCTTCACGCGCTGGACCGTCCAGCCGCCTATGTACCGGTCGATATCTCGCGAGATCACCTTGGCCTGACGGCAAAGAAGCTGCGCAACAAGTTTCCCAAGATCGAAGTCTTGCCTGTCTGTGCCGATTTTACGCAGCCGTTCGAATTGCCGCAGCCGCGCCAAGAGCCAACGCATACGGCCGTGTTCTTCCCGGGCTCCACGATTGGCAATTTCGAAGTTCCCGAAAAACTGCTGATGTTGCAACAAATCGCCGACCTTTGTGGAAGTGGCGGTGGATTGCTAATCGGGATTGACTTGCAGAAGGATGTCGATGTGCTCGAGGCGGCGTACAACGATTCTCGCGGCGTGACCGCTGAGTTCAATCTCAACATGCTCAGGCACATCAATCGCGAACTGGAGAGCGACTTCCAACTGAACGAGTTTGACCACCGGGCGGTCTACGACTCCGAGGAACACCGGATTGAGATTTCACTGGTTAGCAGTTGCCAGCAGCGGGTCTCCGTTTCTGATCAGACTTTTCACATCGACAAGGACGAGCGGATACTTACGGAGTACTCGCACAAGTACACGATTGACGGGTTTGCTGATATCGCGGGGGAAGTTGGGCTCACGCTGCGACGCAGTTGGACCGACGAGCAGCAGCGATTCGCAGTCCTCCACTTCGCGTTGTTAGACTAGATCGCTTTTCCCTGTTGCTTTTCTCCGCTGGACGGATCGATGATCGAGCTTCGCCAGGTATCGAAGAGATTCGGCCATCAGCTAGCCGTCGACGCCATTGATCTGACCTGTCCCAAGGGCCAAACTCAGGTTTTGATCGGCACAAGCGGGTGCGGAAAGTCGACACTGCTGCGTATGATGGTTGGCTTGGTCACCCCAGATTCCGGAAGTGTGCTGTTTGAAGGCGAACCACTTGACGAGCAAGTCTTGGACTCGGTGCGACAACGAATCGGTTACATGATACAAGAGGGTGGCTTATTCCCGCACCTAACTGTGCGCGAGAACATTGCCATCGTGCCCCGATACCTGGGGTGGCAAGCGACGGAATCTGATCTCCGCATCCAGGAGTTGCTTGAGCTGACTCAGTTGCCTGTCGCCTTGCTTGACCGCTACCCGCGTCAACTGTCCGGTGGCCAACGTCAACGTGTGAGTCTGATGCGTGCGCTGATGCTTGATCCCGACGTCTTGCTACTCGACGAACCTCTGGGCGATCTCGATCCGATGATTCGCGCTGAGTTACAGCAAGACCTGCGAGCCATATTCCGCGAGCTTGGCAAGACGGTCGTGCTGGTTACCCATGATCTGGCGGAAGCGGGTTATCTGGCCGACCGCGTCACGTTGCTCAGTCATGGCAAGATCGTGCAGCAAGGCGACTTTTCTGAGTTGATCAACAATCCCGTCGATGAGTTCGCCGCCAAATTTGTCCAAGCACAACGGCCTGTTTTCGCATGAATCGCTACGTTCTAATTGGACTGCTGCTATTGGTGCTGGCCTTACTGCCTAGCGGCTCGCCACCCGCGGGCATTCGCGTCGGTTCGAAGCAGGACCCCGAGACGGCCATCCTGGGTGAGATGCTGACGCAGCTCATTCGATCGACAGGACAGCCTTCAACGCATCTGTCAGTCGGCGGCACGACGGTCGTGTTCGACGCGCTCCGTCGCGGTGAAATCGATGCCTATCCTGAGTATACGGGTACGCTCATTAAAGAGATCTTCGCGAGCGACGTCGACGTGACGGAAGAGCAACTCCCGACGTTGCTCGCCAGAGACGGGATCAGCATCAGTCGGCCACTGGGGTTCAACAATAGCTACGCCCTGGCAGTGCGACGGGAAACTGCCGAGCAACTCGACCTCCAGACGATCTCGGACCTGGCTGACCATCCGAATTTGCGGTTGGGCTTCAGCAATGAATTCGTTGACCGCGACGATGGGTGGAAGAACTTGCGCAAGGTCTACTCGCTGCCCCACGAGAGTGTATCCGGCATGGAACATGCCGTCTCGTACCGGCAGCTCGAAGTAAAAGACATCGACGTGATGGACGCCTATACGACGGACGCCCAGCTGGCGGAGTTAGACCTGGTGTTGCTGGAAGACGATTTGCAGTACTTCCCTCGCTACGATGCGGTGGTGCTTTACCGCTCCGACTTACAGGATCGCCATCCAGAGCTAGTCCACAAGATGCTACAACTTGAGGCAGCCATCGACGAACCTACGATCATTCAACTAAACGCGCGCGTTGCCTCAGAGGAGGCTAGCGAACGACAGGCGGCAGCCGATTTCTTACGGGCGGAGTTCTCCGTATCGAGCGATGTCGAAGACCCGCCACTCGCATCGCAGATTTGGCAGCGCACGCTGGAGCACTGCGACCTGGTGCGTCGTTCGCTGATTCCGGCGATCTTCTTCGCGATTCCGCTAGGCGTGGTCGCGGCGAAGTTACCTCGTCTCGGTCAAATCATCCTTGGAGCCGTCGGCATTGTGCAGACGATTCCAGCGCTGGCATTGCTGGTGCTACTGATCGCTCCGGTCGCTTATTTGAATTTGAACACCATTGGTGCCGGCTCGATGACAGCAGTCGTGGCGCTGTTTCTCTACAGCCTGCTTCCGATTGTGCGCAACACGGCAACCGGTCTCGCGACGATTCCCCCGGAGTATGGCGAGTCCGCGACAGCACTCGGTCTGTCACGCAGCTTTCGCCTGTTCCATATTGATCTCCCGCTGGCCTCGCCCTCGATTCTGGCGGGGATCAAGACCGCGGCCGTGCTCAACGTTGGGTTTGCCACACTTGGAGCACTCGTGGGGGCGCGCGGTTACGGGCAGCCGATTTTGTCCGGGATCCGACTGAACAGCACTTCACTGATCATGCAAGGTGCGGTGCCAGCTGCCTGTTTGGCGATTCTGCTCCAAGTTATATTTGAGTATTCCGAACGGTGGCTCGTCCCAGCCGGTCTTCGTCCTCTCTCTGCGAGTGAAAGCGATGTCCCAAATCACTGAAGTTCCGCAGGCCATTTCCTCCCAAGATCTCTGCGATCGTTATCTTGCGGTGCGTTCATTCACGATGAAGCTCTGCGAAACGCTCTCTCCCGAAGACTGCTGCCTGCAATCGATGGAAAACGCCAGCCCCGTGCGTTGGCACCTCGCTCACACCAGTTGGTTCTTTGAGACGTTTCTTCTCAAGCAGGACTCGGGCTACCGTGTATTCGACGACAGCTACGAGGTGCTGTTCAACTCGTACTACAACGCGGTTGGCAAGCAGTTTCCCCGCCATCAGCGTGGTCTGCTCTCGCGGCCGACCCTGCAACAAACGTTTGCTTATCGCGAACACATCGACCAGGCGGTTGCTGAACGTATCAAAGTGACGGACGGCGACGACTCGCAACTGATGCAAATCGTTGAACTTGGGATTCAGCACGAGCAACAACATCAGGAACTCATACTTACGGACCTCAAGCATCTATTCTCGCACAACCCGCTGTTTCCGGTTTATCGCGACGGCGAATCCCGAAGTTCCCAAGCGCAGAGCACGACTACAGAGTGGTTGCCCGGTGTAGAAGGCGTCTACGAAGTTGGCCATGCCGGGGACGGGTTTTCGTTCGACAACGAAGGCCCTCGGCATCGTGTGTTTCTCGAGCCGCACAGCATCGCGAGCCGACCGGTCTCGAGTGGCGAGTTTCTGGCGTTCATCGAAGACGATGGCTACTCGCGGCCCGAGCTGTGGCTGTCTATGGGTTGGGATTTCGTGCAACGGTCTGGCTGCGGTCACCCTTTGTACTGGTACCATGTTGATGGCAGTTGGCAGGAGTATACTCTCGCCGGCCTGCGACCTTTGGATCAGGCGGCGCCCGTCACGCACGTCAGCTACTTCGAAGCCGAAGCTTATGCACGTTGGGCCGGCGGGCGGTTGCCAACGGAGGCCGAGTGGGAGGTGCATGCTGCTGATGCCCCTTGCCAAGGCAACTTCGCGGATACGTTGCTGGCAACCAACTCCGCCATTCACCCGTGTGCGGTCAATTCCGAAGACGACGTTCCCGTACAAATGTTCGGCGACGTTTGGGAATGGACCTCCAGTTCCTACGCGCCTTACCCCGGCTACCAGCCAGCAGCCGGCGCGCTTGGCGAGTACAACGGCAAGTTCATGTGCAATCAGTACGTCTTACGTGGCGGCTCGGTGGCCACATCGTCCGATCACATTCGCGCGACGTATCGCAATTTCTTTTCACCCGACTCCCAATGGCAGTTTTCGGGTATTCGTCTGGCCAAGTCGGAATAGCCAAACGCATCGTTGCCCGACGTGCTCAATCGTCCTTGCGATAACCGGCCATGATCTTGGAAGGATGCGCGGTTGCGTAGCCCTCCTGGCGCAGTTTCTCAACCAGATCGACCCCCAGGATGCCTTGCACCTTGACGTGTAGCGCGTGATTTTCGCGGAACAGCTCCTTCAACTCGTCGACCGGCCACGCCACGTACTCCAATGGCAGGCTGGTGTACACGCTCGCGCTGGCATTCTGTTCCGTGAGGAATCCCATCTCACCGATAAACTGGCCCGGCATCACTTCGGCAACCAGTCGACCATCAACTTCGACCCTACCGCGTCCCTTCGAGACCAGGATCAGTTCCGTTATCGGTTCGTGTTGCTTTAGTATTTCCTGCTCTGCGTCCGCGCGTTTATGATCAGCAATCGCGATCAACTTCATAAACTCGCGCGGCGAGAGGCTGCGAAAGACCATATTGTACAGACGTAGGTCGTCCTCCCCAAGAAAAACTGGCCGACGCTCCAAGATCAAACGACCAATCTGTACAACATTCACTACCGCAAATAACGCGTTCCACAAGATCGGCGCATACAGTGGGTTCTCAGTGCAACAATAGTAGTAAGGCATCATGCTGATGATCGCCACTACGGTGATGATACGCAGCCATAAGATGTCGCGTACTGAGTAGGAAAGCAGATAGAGAATGTTGCCGATATGCAGCCAGACGTTCATTGCGGAGCTCGTGCTGGAGGGACTGATTCTGCCTTCGGTTCGGGATCGGTAAGAACCGCGATCAAAGGAAGCCGCCCATTATGACCGCCTCCAAGCCAGATTCCCAGAGCAGTGGCTGTCCCCGCCCAGCGAGCTTTTGCGGGCGGCCGTGCTTTTAAGCTGGTGAGCGGAACTAATTTGGCTGATCCCACAGCCGATAAGGGTCGTCCAGTCGCTGTTGCTCGGAGAGCAGCAGCGCTTCCAGCTCCTGGCGTTTCTCGGCGTGTTTGGGATCCTCGGCTAGATCAACTTGCCCGGCCTCCGGCTGATTGCCGATCTTGGCTGCGGTCGCCTGGTCCTGATGCTCCGCGAGCAACTCGTTGGGATTCTCACGCAGATTGAACAACTGGGTCTCGCGCACTTTGCCGTCCAGCACGTCGTACTTGATCAGCTTCCAGCCGTCCGATTTGATGGATCGCATGCCAGGCTTGGAACCGCCCGCATAGCAGCCATACAGTACGTCACGCACGCGCTGCTGATCGCCCTCCAGCACAGGGCGAAAGCTCTTGCCTTCTAAGGATTCTGGGATGTCGATTCCAGCCAGATCGCACATTGTCGGCAACACGTCGAGCAGGTAGACGTACCCCGACGCCGAACTGCCGGCCTCGATTCCCGGCCCGCGTACGAGCATCGGCACCTTCCACGTATGCTCGTACAAGTTCTGTTTGCCCATCAAACCGTGACGTCCGACCGCAATGCCGTGGTCGGAGGTGAAGAAGACATATGTGTTCTCCCACTCGCCCATCGCTTTCAACTTGTCGAATACCCGTCCTATTTGATTGTCAATAAATTCGATGCAGGCAAACTCGCGTCCCAATTCGTTGCGCACCGTCGCTTCACTACGGTCCTGCTTCACGCCCTGCACGTTGACCTCGTCACGTAGGTTAGGGTGCCCATGGTGGAACGGATGGGCAGGCAGATAGTTAATGGGAAGCTTCGGCGCGCCGGGCAAGTGATGTTTTGGAGGTTCTTTGGTATTGAAGGCTCCGTACTTCTCTAGCAAATCCGCTTCGCCGTTACGCGGATCGTGTGGATGCGAGAAGCCAAGGAACATCAAGAAGGGATCCTGGTCGTTGCTCGCTTCGCGTTGCTCGAGGTATTGCATCGCGTGGTCGCCGTGCCACTGGCTATTCGGTTGCCTTTCGCCACCGCGGCAGTCCTTATCATGGCGGATGTCGAACAACTCATTAGCAGCATTGAACGTGTTGCCTCTCTTGCAGGTCCGAAACGTATCGTAGCCTGCCGCGTTGAACAACGCAGGCATGCTGTACTCGGCGAGCTTACGATTCCCGTCGGGGTCTTTTTTTCTGCCGTGGCGATCGGGGAGATGCCACACCGTCCGACCCGTCATGATCATCGTCCGCGAGGGCAGACAGACCGCACCCGACCACGAGCCCATGTGATGGGCGTCGACCAGGTGCATCCCCTCACGCGAGATGCTATCGATGTTGGGCGTATCGCAAGCGGTATCCCCATACGCTTCGAGCGTCAGCGGAGACTGATCGTCGGTGAGGATGAAAACGATGTTCGGTCGTTCGGCCGCGATAACGATTGAAGTCGTGAGCGTGGCGAAGAGAAAGAAGCAGTGGGTAACCGATGGCATAGTACTTTTTGGGAAGGCTGTATGTGGGACTAACGGCGAAACCACAAGCCTATCCGCGTTTGGATTGATAGCTATATGGTTGGTTGGGGACGCGGGGTGCTGGTTTTTGTCCGGAGGGCCTCGCAATACTTGTGTCTCAACAGGTGCAATGTGCTCGAAAAACAGGGATTTCGTATTTTGCGTTTTGCCGGGAAAACGAAAACACCACTCAAAAGCGCAAAACTCACCTGCCGGGGCTCACGGGCGAAGTGCTAAGTCGTGTATAAGCTTGGAGTTACGCATGCGACTTTGTGATCGAGGCCTTTCTATTTGTCATTTGCGGCTCGGCTCCTCTTATCTTATTGGTACTTAAATGAGAATCCTGCCACGAAATCATTGAACAAACTTGCGCGAACTATTCCCATGGGCCCGTACACTTTACCCATTCGTGAATGTGATTGCACCAACTATTTTTGGCCGTCTCGACGATGATATGACATCCCCGTCTGCCGCTAGATCTCACTGCGACAACCGAGACGTCGGCAAGTCGATCAACCCGAGGCCGATTTCGAGGATACTCAGAAAAGCCAGCGACGGCCGCCGTCATCACGATTCATGGCTACGTCGCACGTCGCCTTAATCGCACGCTGCGCGCTGAATGAAACGAAGCAAGTCGTGAGAATCTTTATCGACAGACACTCGGTTCGTCGTACACAGTCTTAGTAGAGTGCCGCGGAGCAGAGACTAGGTCGCCGCTACCTCCTCGGCTGGGCTCTTTTGCTTGCCCGGTATCACGACCTCAGGCTCGGGCACATCGGTCCACGCGTATTCGCTGGGGCCGAGTCGCTCGGTGCTGTTGAAGCACTCATCCCACGTCAGAGTTTTTCCGGAGTAGGCAGCCATGCGGCCCATCAGACCAATCATCGTGCTGTTGCACATATAGTGCCCGTTGTTGATTGGTTTGCCGTCGCGGATGCTCTGGAACATCTCTTGATGTTCGACGCGATACATGCTCGGCTTGGGTCCGCGATATCGCCACTTCTTGCCATCGTTTCCAACCATTCTATTCCTGAGGATCTCCGCCTGGCCTGCGGTGCCGAGGACCGTTTCGTCGACATGGTTGGTAGTACCATCCTGCTGCCGACAAGTGAAGTAGACGCGCTGACCGGTTGGATACTCATAAAACACCGTGAAGTGGTCGTAAATGTGCCCGTACTTCGGATCGGTGCGCTGTTGTCGACCGCCCATCGCCATGGCACGCACGGGTTGCGTGTCTCCCATTAGCCAAGCCGTCTTGTCCAGTGAGTGGACTGCCTGCTCCATGATGTGATCGCCGGAGAGCCAAGTGTAATAGAGCCAATTGCGGACTTGGTATTCCATGCGGCTCCAGCTTGGTTCTGGCTTGCGATGCCAGAGCGTACCGGCGTTGTAGCTCGACTCGATCGCGATGATGTCGCCGATGGCCTTCTCTTCGAGAAGGCGCCGCATCGTTTCGCGGACGCCCGAATCGTAGCGCCAGCACAAACCGGACACAACCGCGAGGCCTTTTTCCTTGGCGAGCCGACACGATTCCATGACGCTGCGGACGCCAGGTGCGTCAACCGCGATTGGTTTTTCGACGAATGCGTGTTTGCCTTGCTTGATTGCGTAGTCCAGATGGAGCGGCCGGAAGTGCGGCGGCGTGGTGAGAATGACGACATCGCACGCGTCGGTCACCTTCTTGTAGTTATCGAAATCGTCGAAGACGTGATCTTCGTCGACAGTGACGCGGCTGCTGAACTGTTCATCAAGCTGCAACTCTTTGAGGCACCCCTCCGCTCGATCGCGGAATGTATCGCCGACTGCCACCAACTTCGCGTTCGGATCGGCGGCCAATGCATCTTTTGCGGCACCGGTCCCGCGTCCCCCGCACCCGATCAGCCCCACACGCAGTGTTTCGTCAACGCCCGAGTGCACAGCATGAGCAGTCAGCGCCGAAGTGAAAGCCGCAGCGCCTGCAGTTGCGCCGGTGGTCTTGATGAAGTCGCGCCGGGTTTGATCGCTGTTCGCCATGAGAGAATCTCCAACTTGGGGATGCGTGTGAGTTATTGTCTTGCCGCCAACTTGCTGTGGGGAGCACAGCCTTCACCTGCTCGATAGCGAGCAAGCAACGATTTCATTTCCGCTACCTTTTCGGGGTAGTCGGCATATCGGTTCATGCGTTGTCCGACGTCTTCTCTAAGATTATACAGCAAACCGGGCGTGGTTTCCTTGGTGTATCCCGTGGCTTCCAAATACCAGTCAGGTTCCCAGCCTCGGACGGCTCCGCAAGTTGTATCGATATAGAGCCAGTCGCCCTGGCGCAGGGCGTATTTGTCCTTTTGCGTGTTTTGTACGGTCGCGGTGCGTAGGGGCTGGTCATACTGCTGGCCCTGCAAGAGCGGCAGCAAATCGTAGCTGTCGATCGCGTCGGTCGGCTCCAGTTCGTACCCCACGACTTGGGCAAAAGTGGCCGCGAGGTCGACCTGGCTGACCGTCTCTTCGGAGACCGTTCCAGATTTGACCGTGCCGGGCCACCGCACGATGAACGGAACGCGGTGTCCGCCTTCCCAGAGGTCGCGTTTCAGGCCGCGGAGTGGTCCGCTGCTCCAGTGTTGATAGTTTTTCTTGCGCGGGAAGGCATAGTTCTCGGGACCGTTGTCAGCGGTGAAGACGACAATCGTACTATCAGCAAAGCCCCCCTCGCTCAGTGCCTGCAGGACCCGACCGGCGACCGCGTCGACTTGATGGACGAAGTCTCCGTAGGGGCCCGCTTCCGACTTGCCGCGAAACTTGTCGTTGGGGATGATCGGCGCATGCGGCGCGGTCAGCGGGAAGTACAGAAAAAATGGCTGGTCAGTGGTTTGGTTGCCGATCCACTCGACGGCTTTGTCGGTGAGCGTCGGTAGCACCTGATAGGGATCCCAGCCTTCAACCATCGGACCGGGACGGAACTCCCAGTTGCCTTCGGGGATGGCCTTGAACTTGCTGGTGTTCATCATGATCGTGGGCACTTCCGTGACGCGATCGTTGTGCACGAAACAGTACGGCGGGAAGTTGATTGTCCCGTCACCGAAGTAATAGTCAAAACCCTGCTCAAGCGGGCCTTCGGGAATCGGCTTGTCCCAATCCAGCGACTCCGGGCCGTAGACTTTCACTTTGCGATTGTAACTCTTGGAGTCGCGCGGAGGATTGCCGTTCTCTATGGCCTTCCAGTTCCATCCCAAATGCCATTTTCCGACCACGGCCGTGTTGTAGCCTTTCGACTTGAACATCTTGGCAATCGTAAAGTCGTCGGGCTTGAAGACGCTTTCCCCGAAGATACCCACGATTCCGTGGAATCGCCGCCAGTGGTGCTGCCCCGTCAACAATGCAAACCGGCTGGGTGTGCAGATGCCCGAGGAGCTATGCCCGTCGGTAAAGCGCATCCCTTCGGCCGCCAGTTGGTCAAGATTCGGAGTGGGGATTTTCGAATCGGGATTGTTCGCCGCCAGGTCGCCATAGCCCATGTCGTCGGCATAGATGATCACGACATTAGGCAGTTCAGCTGCCCGAAGGCTCGTCGCGAGGAATAATAGCCAAACCAGACTCAGTAATCGCATCAAGACCTCGGTGCTGCAGCGCTGACTAAAGGCGTCGAAGCGAGAAGATCGACAAACTCACAGCAAGCCGCGCGGGCTGACTTAACTGCACGAGTATAGCAATCTATCTTGGGTCGCGATGGCGTGCAACCACGATCCAGAGTCGGATCGCAGCGTTTGGCTCACCGTTTCGAGTGAGATCCGCTCACCAAAATGACGGTTGGCGATCAAGACGTAGTCGATTGGAACCGCCTGGATCGATTGCTACCAAGATTGCGAGTCGGTATCTCCTACGGAGTCGTCAACCGTGGTGCACTGGGCAACTGGGGCCGCGCGTAGCGTTCAGTTTTGTTTCTAATTGTGCGTGCAACAAAAAAGCCTCTCTGCCATGATTGGCAGAGAGGCCATTAAGCAACCTCCCAAGGATGCTAATTCGTACTCGGTTAGCGCGTGGACTGGCGGGAACTGATCGCTACGCCAGCAAGCCCCAATGCGAACAAAGCCAGACTGGCCGGTTCTGGAATCTCAACGACGGTGAGAGTCTTCAGTCGGAAGCTGTCTTCAACGGCTTGAAACCTGAAGACCTGCCCCGTACGTGCGGCGGCCGGAACGGTAAACGTGTGCAGTATGTCCGAGTTACCAGAGCTGCCGCCGCCGGTGGTTTCCGTCCAGCTGATCGTCTCAACCAGAGCGTTGTCGGCAAACACATTGAGCGAACCCGCTTCCCTTCCCAATTCGAACACAACGGTTTCGAGTATGGTGACAGTTGTTGGCGAAAAATCGAGGTCAAGCGCTTCGCCGCCGTTAGAATCAGCGCCTACTTTGTTGGTTTCTGCGCCCGTACCGGGTTCACCAACGACGCCCAAACCGGTTGTCGCGTTGCGAGCAAGCACGCCAGCTGCGCCAAATTCGTCAACTGCTTCGACCGTGAGATTCAGCCCACCACTGGTGACTGATGCACTGCTGACACCCAAATTGCCGGTGCCGAGTCCGCTAGAATTGCCGGTGAAATCGTAGGTGATATTTGCGCCGTGCGCAGGACCAACTACGACGAGAGAAAGGGCCAGCGCGAGGCTGGCAAAGATCTTGGTGCCCATCAGGTTCATTAGCTCCACTCAGTTCAACGTTGCAAAAACAAGAAAGTCACAGAATCGCAATCCAGTGCGGTCGCCGGCACCGCCAAGCCAGCGGAGAATCCCTGTAGTTTCCACTCTAATTGGGCGTTCGGACGGAGTCAAACATCCTGTGCAAATCGAAGAATCATGGGTGTTTGCCGCAAATAAGGCGTGCGGGAGAATGGGGGCGGGCGGAATCTACAACGGAGAGATGGGACATCTTCCAGCAGGGACTGAGCGACCGGTTGCTGGTGGTGTCTTTACACGCCTGTCAGCCGCAGTCGGCGGCGCCCTAAGAAGCCGTCACGCGTGCTGTCCGGTTATGGTGTATCCCACGCTGTAACACACTGGAATAACGACCAACGTCAGCACCGTCGCGAACGCCAAGCCGAACACCACGGCGGCGGTGAGCGGCTGCCAAAATTCGGCTCCTCCGGAGATGTTCAGCAGCAGGGGCAACAAGCCGCCGATGGTCGTCACCGTGGTGAGCATCACTGGACGGAGACGATTGATCCCCGCTTCGATGATGGCCTCGCGGAGCGGCAGCCCACGGCTGCGGGCTTGGTTGGTGAAGTCGACCAACACGATCGCGTCGTTCACGACGATGCCGGTCAGACTGACCAGACCGATGAACGAAGCGAGGCTGAAAGGGAAGCCGCACGCCCACATACCCAGCACAACGCCGATGAAACTAAGCGGCACGGTGATCATCACGATCATGCTCTGGCGGAAGCTATTGAACTGGGTGACCAGGATGCCGAAGATCAGCACCACGCCAAGAATCATGCTGTAGAGCAAGTAGCGAAAGTTCTTGTCACGTTCTTCGTTTTCGCCGGTGAACTGTGCTTTGATTCCCTCCGAGGGCGTGGTCGGTGTGCCGATGAAGACCATCGAGTTGCCTTTAACTGCCCTGAATCCCAAACCGGGCAACACGTCGTCCTTGAGCACCTTGAACACGTCGTCGGGCAACGTTGGCTTAACGACATCGCACTTCGCTACGACCGCGCGATCGCGTTCGTAGCGGTTGATGCTGTAAAGACCTACATCGTTGCGAATGTCGGCGAGCGTCGAAATCGGTGCCTTCCGTCCGTCAGGCGCCGTGACCATCAATCGTTTGAGCGTGTTGGGATAACGTTGGTATTCGGGTGCCAGTTGCAACCGCAACGTGACATCTTCGTCGTCCATGGTTATCTCGATTTGTGAGTCGCCGGCGATCGCCAACTGGATTGAGCGCGCTATCTGCGACTCGGTCAAACCATAGAGCCCAACGACCTCTGGCTTGGGTTCAATGATCAACTCGGGATTGTCCGGCCTATAATCGGTCGTCGCATCGACTGTGCCGCGAACATCCTTGAGACGCGCGGAGATGAATTCGCCGAGATTGCCGAGCTGATCGATGTCGTCTCCGGTGAGGCGCACCGCTACGTCGGCACCGCCCGGCGGTCCATCTTCGACCTCCTTGATGGAGAATTTCATCCCTGGCAGCGGCACGATCTCACGCCGCAGCTGTGCGATGATTTCTTGTTCGTGGACCGTGCGATCCAGTGGCGAGAGCAGTTCGACCATCACTTCGCCAAATTCCGGACCGTTCGCCGAATCGTCTTCAATGCGCGTTGCAAGTCCTCCGGCGGACCCGACCGAAGTGACATAGTTAACCAGAATGCCACGTTCCTTCCACTTGTCGAGCTTGTCGGTGAAGACTCGCGAGGCGGCGAGCGTCTCTTCGATGCTGTATCCCAGTGGCAACTCGTACTTAATGCTAAATTGTCCCCGATCGCTGGGCGGGAAGAACTCAAAACCCAGTTTGCCGAACAGTTTCCCGGCGCCAACCAGCGCCAGTCCACAGAGTAACAGCACGGTCGCGCGGTTCGACAACGCGGTGCGCAGAAATCCAGCATAGAGACGTGTGCCTAGTCCGAGATTCGGTCGCACCTGGCTGGCGACGGCCGCTGGCTCGTCATGATTATGCTTGGAGACTGCCGCAAACACCGCCGACTGGTCGCGGACGGGCTCGCGCCCTTTGTACCAACGCGCAGCCAACGTCGGAATCACGAAGTGATCGACCAACACCGAGCCAATCAGCGCGACGCTGACGACCTTGGGCATCACGCCCATGAAGTCGCCCATGATGCCCGGCACGAGCACCATCGGCAGGAACGCTGCCACGGTGGTGAGGTCGGCAGCGATGACTGGGATGCCGACCTCGTCGATGCCAGTCTTTGCCGCGGTGACGGGATCTTCTCCACGTTCGATATGCCGGTGAATGTTCTCTGCCACGATGATCGCACCATCCACGACCATTCCCAGCACGAGGATGAAGCTGAATACCACCATGTTCGAGACCGGGATGTCGGCGAAGTACAGAAAAATCAGCCCCACTGCGCAGCTGAATGGGATCGCGATCAGCACCAAGATTGAGATCCGCAAGCCCATGGTCCAAGCGAGAATCACGAGCACCAACATGGCACCGAACAGCGCGCTGGACCCCAGTACACGGAACATGATCCAGATTTCTTGGGAGGTGTCGCGCGACCCGGTGAATTCAATCCGTGGGTATTGTTGCCGCAGGTCCTCGAGTAGCGCGTTCACCGCGCGGGCCGCGCCCAATGTGTTGATATCGGATTCCTTGCGCACCAGGATCGTCGCACAATCTTGGCCATCGAGTTGAGCTACGCTCATCACGCGGCGATGCGTGTCGATTACCTCGGCCACATCTTTGAAGCGGATGACGCGACCCTGCTCGCTACTGACAATCGCTTCGCGAATGTCGTCGATTTCGCGAAATTTCGCCTCACTGCGAATCGTGCGGTCAATCTTGTCTGTGTCGAACGCGCCAGCGGGCACCTTGGCATTGAAGTCCGCCAGCGCCTGCCGCATTTGCGGGAGTGTGAGCCCGTACTGAGCCATCAGATCTGGGTTGATGTTGACATGTAACTCACGCTCTTTGCCGCCGAACAATTGCGTGTTGGCAATCCCTTCCACCGAGGCGATACGCTCTTCGACTTCCTCAGCGATCTTCTTCAGGGCACGTTCGTCGAAGCCGGTTGGGGCTGTGAGCGTCACCAACATCAGTGGTGCCGAGTCGAAGTCGATCTTACGCACGTCGGGCTGCACTTCCCGTCCAACCGGCAATTCATTGCGAATGCGATCGATCAGGTCCTTGACCTCGCGCCGTGCATCATCGGGGTCGACGCCGTCGAGGAAGATCACCTGCGTGATCGACGCGCCGCGCAAGCTGGTGGAAGCAATGAAGTCGACGCTTTGCAACTCGGTAAGCGCTTCTTCGACCTTGCGGGCGATTTCGTTTTCCGCCTCGCTGGGCTGCGAATCAGGGTAGGGAATCGCGACCAGGACCACCGCCTTGGTGATTGCCGGCGTACGTTGCACCGGCGTAAACGACGCGGCGTAGAGCGCCATGAGCAGTACCAAAATGGTGCTCATGAGCACAAATCGGGGATGATCGATGGCTTTGGAGCTGAGCTGCATGCCGTGGCTCTTCTAGCGTTCTGCTGCAACAGTGACCGTCTTGCGTGATTCGGTCGGCTGCTGCGCCAATCCGGGGGACAATTCTTCTAAGTTCATCACGCGGACGACCTGCTGATCGGCCAAACGGAATTGGCCGCGCGTGATTACTGATTCGAGTTGAGCTTCAGCCGCTGGCACAATGACGAACTCGCCTTGATCGATCCACTGCTGTAGATCGATACGCCGGGCACGGTAGAGGTTTGCTGGACCGAGTTCCCAATACAGCATTTCCATCTCGGTTGGCTCGCTCTCGACGGTAAACATGAATGCCTTCCGCTGACGGAAGATCACCGCCGACTCAGGAACTTGGTAACCGGGGATCTTCGCAGTCACGATATCAGCAGTTGCGACCATGCCTGGTCGCAGCAGGCGCTCGGCATTCTGCAATTGGATTTCGACGGCAAACAGCCCCGTGCGGGCGTCAGCGACTTCCGGGATACGGTAGACTTCCCCCTGCAGCGATGGCCACGGGTTACCAAACCGATCCCGTCCCTCCAGGTGGACGTGAGCACGAAACACTGATTCTTCCGACGGTGACCCGGCACGCTTGTTTTCGTTTACCAGACGCAAACGCTCTTCCAATTCGCGAATTCGCGTCTCGGGGACGTCGACAACTAGCAGCACATTTTGATTCTCAACGAGTTCAAACACGATTTGATTCGGACTAACGGACTCGCCCGATTTGACCATGCGTTTGGAGATTGTCGCGTCGACCGGCGCGCGTAACGTCGCATCGTCGAGGTTCTTAATGGCGATTTCCTGCTGGGCGCGAGCGAGTGCCAGGTCGGTCACCCACTTTTGCAGTTCCGAATCGCTGACTGCGGCGCGGTTGGTCTCACGGGCACGCTGTGCGCGTTGCAAGTCCGAGGTGACTTGCTCGATGCGGGCTGCGGCTTCACTCTTCTGCGCTCGGAACACCCGATCGTCCATGGTGGCCAGCACCTGGCCCGCGACGACGCGATCGCCCTCGTCCAAAGGTTGGCCGGCGGCGTTCGTGCCAAGCTCTTGGACTCTCCCGGTGATTGGAAAGCCCACTTGGTAGGTTTCCCACGGCTGTATCTTGCCCGCGTGGGTCGAGATGATCTCGCACTCCTCGACCTGGATTCGAGCGATCGTTACCGGCGATTTCGGAGCTAAAACCTCTGGGAGGTCGCGAACTGGCGTTTCAGCCTGCTTACTTTGCAGTTGCTCTTTCGCACTTAGCTTCCACATGACCCCGATCGCAAAAATCGTCACCGCGATCAGCACCAGATAGTGGACAATCTTTTCAGTGAGAGCCTTCATCCGAGGATATCCGAAATGGTGCGCAACGCGTGCCCGACAGACGCTTTGCTCGTGCTCAGCAAGCAGAGGGCAGGAATGGGTAGTTTGGCCGGTTTACAGACATGATAGAATCGCCTGGGGTCATCGACAATGCAGACTTTTGGGCGAGGCGAGGGAATTTGTTGAAATCTGGTGGGGCTCTACGCAAGACCTTCCGTCAGCAGCGAGCCAATGCGCACGAGAGTCGCGCCTTCGCGAATTGCCTCCTCGAAGTCGTGGCTCATGCCCATCGACAGCTCGTTGAGCGTCGTGCCTGCAGGAAGATCGACGGCCAGCTGGTCCCGCAGTTCGCGAAGGGCGACGAAATTCCGTGAGGCTACGGTCGTGCCCCCGTCGCGTGCGGCCATCGTCATCAGGCCGCGAACGTCGACGTGCGGGAAGTTGGCCAACTGCGAGGCTAATTCTTGCAGTTCGTCGGCAGTCAATCCGTGCTTCGCTGCATCGCCAGAGGTGTTTACCTCGAGCAATACGCGAGACCGCATACCCGCGTCTCGGGCGGTTTCGTCGATCGCCGTCATCAGCCGTTGGCTGTCGACGCTATGGATCAGACCCACCAACGGCACCGTCCGACGAACTTTGTTCCGTTGGAGGTGGCCGATCATATGCCAATTCGCCTCCTGTAGTGTGGGACACTTCGCCTTTTCCCAGAGTTGCTGCGGTCGGCTCTCGCCCAACTGATCGGCTCCGGCATTCAGCAGAGCTGCAGTCAGTTCGGCATCGACGTACTTGGTGACGGCAACGAGCTGAACATTTGATGCGCTTCTCCCTGATTGTTCCGCAGCGCGCGCGACGCGCTCACGAATTCTATGAAAGTTGTCGACAATCGTTTGGGCAGGTTGGGGCATGTCAAGCCGTAAGGTCGCAGCTGCAAGGGGATCGCGGAATTCTACGCGCGGACCCAGGAGCTGTGGGTGTTCCAAACCCAGGATAACAGATTTCGGCTCGCGAAAATGCCTGGTTCGTTTCTGACTTGTGAGTGTTCTCTGACGTCAACTACAATGTCTGCTCAGCGTAATATTGAGATTTCAGCGGACCATAGGGAGAGGCGAGATGGCGAAATACACACCGGCATCGTTTGTGTTCATTCTGATCTTGATGCCCATCATCGCCCAGGCTGCGGACGGCCCTTGGAACCAGTGGCGTGGGCCTGATCGAGATGACCTCTCCACTGAAACGGGCTTGTTGCAGGAATGGCCCGCAGGTGGCCCCGAGAAACTGTGGGAGTTCACGGATTGCGGAATTGGCTATGCGGGGCCGGCCATTGTCGGCTCACGTCTGTATATTTTGGGTTCCCGCAATGGCGAAGAGTTCTTGCTTTGCCTGGATGCGACCAATGGTTCGGAAGTGTGGGCGTCGCCGCTTGGCAAGGAGTTTGAGAATAGCTGGGGAAATGGGCCACGTGCGACGCCGACGATCGAGGGTGAATTCGTCTACGCCGTCGGGGCCGAGGGACGGCTGAGCTGTTTCCGCATCGATGACGGTAGCGAGGTCTGGTCGGTCACGATGCAAGATCTCGGTGGCAACACGCCTCGATGGGGATATAGCGAGTCGCCGATCATCCACGAGGAGAAAATCCTCTACACACCTGGCGGAGAACAAGGGGCGATTGTCGCGCTGGACAAAGCGACGGGCTCACTCATTTGGCAGACCAAAGAACTGACCGACGAAGCGCACTATTCGTCGATCATGATCAGAGAACACGCCGGCAAGACGATGGGTGTGCAGCTGATGGTCAACGAACTCGTTGGATTCGATGTCGAAAACGGCGAAGTGCTCTGGACCGTCCCCTGGCCGGGGCGCATCGCCGTCGTGCCGTCACCCGTGTTCTGGCAGGATTGTGTGTATGTGACTTCTGGTTACGGCGCCGGTTGTACGCTCGTCCGCGTAGGTGAAGACTTTTCGGCGGAAGTCGTGTATCCGAGCAAGCTGATGTCTAACCATCACGGGGGCGTGATTCTATTCAACGACCACATCTATGGCTATTCCGACAGCAAGGGTTGGGCTTGCCAACAGGTTGCCACCGGCGACAAAGTGTGGCTGGAGCGCAAAGAACTCGACAAAGGCGCGATCGCCTACGCGGATGGTCGATTCTATTGTCTGGGCGAAGAATCCGGCGACCTCGTGCTTATTGAGGCCAGCCCGGAAGGTTGGACTGAACATGGTAGATTCACCCTGGATCCACAGTCAGAGTTGCGTAAACCGAAAGGCAGAATTTGGACGCATCCGGTGATCGCCGACGGACGCCTCTACCTGCGAGACCAAGAGCTACTCTACTGCTACGATGTCCGCGAGGAGTGATTCGACAGTTACGGCTTCTGTTTCTGTTTCGAGTCCTTGTCCTTGGTTAGCTTGGGCTTTAGCACTAGTCGGACGGGCGTGCCGATTTCGGGAACTTTCTGCTTATTCGCCTCGAACAGCAGGCCTTCGTTGGCTTGGCTGCTCTCGATGGGGATATCGAGCGTCGCGGTCGAAAAGTTCGACACACAAATCAGGTCGCCACCTTCGGCCATGTAGTACTCCTTGCCGGTCTCCTCGTCCTTCCAGAATCCGCTGCCGGCGAATACCCACGAGTGCGACATCGGCTTCTGCGTATCGACGTTCAACATCCAATCTTGGGCACGGGCCGACTGCCACTGCTTCTGCTCGTCAAGCCAGCGGACTTCGATCTCGATCGGCGTACCGGTGGGAGGTTCAAACTTAGGATCCCAGCGGACCGGATGCCCGACCTTTGCCCCAACGGCCAGCAGCGCGGCATGAACCATCTGGGCACTGCAGTAGACGGCCACGATCGACTCGTGTTCTTTCGTGCCCGCGGTGCAAGCAAACATCTCCAGCAGGCCTTCGTCCAGCGAAACGTAGCCATCCACCAAAACTTGCTTTTTTTGCGCGTCGATCCAGACCCGATGCGGTTCGGGCATCGGCTTGGCATTTTCTGGCGGCGGTAGTCGAGGCGGTTCCTCGGGTGCCGCGTCCGTTTCGAATTGTTCGCCAGCGGCCGCCTCGTCAGCTGCTGCCGAAGGCTGCAGTGGCACGGAGAGCGCGACGAGAACTAGATAGCCCAACATTGGTATTCGACAGACGAATCGGCCCATGGAGACACCTCGGTGTGAAATGCTGTAAATGCGCGCGACACGCCAAGTCGCGGCATAGGCGATTATACTGCCATACGCGGTTGAAGTCGCCGGAAGATTCGCGTCAGAAATGCCCGCTAGCCCCCGTGAAAAAACGACGCATCGGCATTAAAATAGGCGATCCCGTGCGGCGAATGCAGCGGGCGATTCTGCGGGTCGGCTCTTTTTGAGCATCGTCTCAGCACCCTATGGATAAACTCGAAATGGCCACGACGACCGATCTCACCCAAGAAGCTACCGCCGCTGCGGCCAACGGCCAGGTGTCGATGGCCGAAGACAAGCTGGCTGACTCTCTGAAGACCAAGAAGTTCTGGCGCGAGTCCGCCCCCGAGGGGATCGCCGATAAAGACACTGGAGCCGTTTGGGCTAACCACCTCGTTAAGCGGCGATTACCTGATTCACTGGAGCGACTTTGCGAAGCGTCGAGCACTCCGTTGCAATGGGGCGTCAATTTGCGAGTGCTGTCCCCACGTACCGTCGAATTGTTGGCACTGGCGGATCAGTTCGTCGATGGCAAGAACAAAACAAAAAGACGCGTTAGCGAGCAGACGGTCGAGCAAATCCTCGCGGGCTGGTTAGAAGGCTCTAACACGTCGCCGCAGTCGCTGGACTTCGCGCTCGAATGCTTGGTGATTTCCCATGTATTGCCAAACGTTAGCGAACATGTGCTGCCCGAGTTTTGGTGGGACTTGGCAGATGCCCTATGGCAAATCGTCGAGTCAGCGATTAACTGGCGCAGCGATGCCGAATTGCCCCCGGAACAGGGCGTTGCGCAGCAACTCCTCGCGGGTGAGCTGCCACTGACGTTGGCCTATTTGTTTCCCGAAATTCGGCCACTCGCGAAACTTCGCAATGCGGCTCACGAGGCGATCTCCGAAGGCATTGCCGAGCTGACGAACGGCAACGGCCTCGTTCAGGGCGAGTACCTCGGTTATCAGCGCCCCTTGTTGGCTTGCTGGACACGATGTCATGTGCTTGGAACGCAACTCAAAAAAGGATGTTGCAGCCGCAAGGCGACCGATCAGTTTCAATGGATGGTGACCCATTCGCTCGGGCTCTCGTCGCAGCAAGGCACACCGCTGTTGGCGGATCTGCATGGTGAAGCGTGGACGGCCGATTTTCTGCGAACCGCGGTTCAGGTTGGCGGAGATCAGGCAGATACTTCGGCAGCGAAGTCCGTCTTCGGCAAGAAGCTCACGTCCACCCTTAAGCTTCGCACAGACGACGAAGTCCCGGAAACTTCGACCAGTTGCGAGTGGGCTGGTGTGGCCTATATGCGCACAGAGTGGGAACGCGATGCTCCGCTGCTGGCTATCGACTACAGCTCTGCTGACCTAAGACTCGAATGCTGGTCGGGCTCCCGGCGCCTGCTGGACGGAACCTGGAGCTGGGAAACGACGCTCGACGGGAAGCGTCTGGAGCCGATTGGCACGTGGGATGAAACCTGCTGGTTTAGTGACATTGATGTCGACTATCTCGAACTGGCTATGGAACTGACCGGGGGTAGCAGGCTAGAACGTCAGATACTGCTCGCTCGCAACGAATTGTTTTTGCTCCTGTGTGACTACGTTATCGATACCAACGGAGGCGAGTTAAGCCATCGTTATCGGTTGCCGCTCGACGCGGAAGTGGAATTCGAGCCGGAGCAGGAAACCCGCGAGGGGATACTGACTGCCGCGGGCAAGACTGTCGCCCGTGTGCTACCTCTCGCGCTGCCCGAATGGCGCGTCGATCCTCGCGTTGGCCAGCTGACGGAAAACAACAATCGTCTGCAATTGGATCAAAAACGCGCGGGTAGAAATCTGGCCTGTCCGCTGTTGTTCGATCTCAAGAAAACGCGTGCGAAGAAACAGTGCACCTGGCGACAACTGACGATCGCCCAGTCGCTTGAGATCCAAACTCCCGATGTCGCGGTCGGTTATCGTGCCCAATGCGGCAAGGATCAGTGGCTGGTCTATCGATCGCTGGACGAACCTGCAAACCGCACGGTAATCGGCCAGAATCTTTCCTCGGAGTGCCTGATCGCACGATTCTTGCCACCCGAGGGCGAAGTCGATGAACTGCTGGAAATTGAGTAACGCTCGTTGAGCTACTCACCGGCCCCAGCGCGCCGCAACGCTTGACGAACCGTTTCACAGAGAACCTCATCGTCGCGCGGGTCGACACCGCGCATGTCCACTAGCAGTCTGCCTTCACTGATACGCCCAACGACTGCAGGTGTGGTGGTACGCAACTGATGGGCAAGACTCTCAATGTTGGACGACTGGGTTGCCGGTCGCAGTGCGACCGCCCAACTTTCGAGCGCGCTGCCGGGAAGCGAGCCGCCGCCAGCGTATGCTTCGCTTGATGTCGGTTGGACATCCCAGTTCTCGGACACTTGGGAGAGCGACTTTGCCAGTTCGTTTGCGCGTATTTCGAGTTGACTAATTGGCGTACGAAACATACGTAGCAGCGGAATCGAGTCGTAGACGGCTGGGTCGGATTCAGCCCGGCGGTAGAGACTCAACGTTGCCTGCAACGCAGCCAACGTCAGCTTGTCAACTCGCAAGGCTCGGCTCATGGGATGCTGAGCGAGTTGCTCGACCAGGTGTCTTTTTCCGACGATGATCCCAGCTTGCGGACCCCCGAGGAGCTTGTCGCCGCTGAAGAGGACCAGCCCAGCGCCCTGTTGGACGCTCCTTTGCACAAGCGGTTCGTCGTTTTGGCTCGTGCAGAGAAAGTCGACGATGGCCCCGGAGCCAATATCGTGAATCAGCGGAAAATCGCGATCACGCGTTAAGTCGACAAGTTCTTCCAGCGGTGGCTGCTGAGTGAAGCCGACGACCTGATAGTTGCTGGTGTGGATTACCATCATCGCGCCGGTTTGCTCGTTGATGGCCGCTTCGTAGTCTTCCAGACGCGTACGATTGGTCGTACCGACGGCGCGCAGCTTTGCTCCATACGCGCGAAAAACGTCGGGCAATCGGAATCCCCCGCCGATTTCAATAAGTTGACCATGCGAGACAATCAGCTCTCGCCCCGCCGCGAAAGTAGCCAGCACGAGCCCCGTCGCGCCGGCATTGTTATTGACGACCATCGCCGCTTCGGCACCGGTCAACGCGCAGAGGTCGTCTTGCACTATTTCGTGCCGTTTGGTGCGCGATCCGCTTCCTAAGTCCAACTCAACATTGCAATACGCGGTAGCTTGGGCGACCGCGGCCGCGGCTTCGTCGGGTAGCGGAGCCCTGCCCAGTCCCGTATGCAGCAGGATGCCAGTGGCATTGATGACGCGACGAATCGTCGTTTGCTCACGGCGCAGCAGCATGTCCAGGATGTCAGTGGCCAGTGATTCGGCGGTCGATAGGCTTTGTGTGTGTGAGCCCTCAAGTATCCGATGCCGGCATTGCTCGATGCAGCTGCGCGTCGCCTCACGAACAACATTGTGCCCCAGCTCTTCGACGACTTCCGCAAGCGCCGGGTGCGACAGCAACTCATGAACACTCGGCAACTGTCGCAGCAGGTCGGTCGAACTGTCGGGCATGGGCGTGTGAGTCATGACTTGACCGCAGTGGAAGAATTAAGAACCCGGATATCGCCTTCTCTCTTGGTGATTCCAGTTTGATCAAGATACATGCACAAGGGAATCGCATATTTTCTGGACAGACCGAGCAGCTCGGCGAATTGGCTAATCGTCCATTGGTCGCTCTCTGAGAATTCCTCTGATACGCGCTCCACGAGCGACTGAGCAGCGCTCGGATGCAAATACAACCTAGCTCGCTGTGCGGCTTTCGCATCGCGCGTGTCTTTGTCGGGCAAACGAATCAATTCGCCGGTACCGATCGCCACATTCAGCAGCGACTCGATCTCTTCTGGTGATTTGTCATTCTTGCTGGCGAGCTCACTCACCGTCGGCGGTGCGAACTGACCCTGCTCACAGACGCTGACAAGCTCGGCAAGTAGCGTCTTCTGATTTGCGGAGAGTTGCGGCTGCCAGTCGGGTAATGCCGCGAAATCCCCGTCGAGTCGTAGCCGCCCCTGCTCGGCCAGATGCCGTGCCAGCAGCACGACTAGTTCCGCTGGTTCGACCATCTGAAAGTGCTGCTTGACGCGCCCCAGTGGAATCGCCGGGCTGAGGCGATCTGTTTCGTGCTCTCGCTGGACCGCTTGGAGTAGCCGCTCAGATAGCTGTCGGACTGTATTACTATGCAGCAAGCGCGGATGGCCTTTGACGTCGAATTGGCAAAGTACACCGTCGGCAACCAATTTACTGAGGAGTGCCGCACCATTGGAAATTCCCGCGCGTTGCCAAAGATCGTCGACCGACCAAGCCCGACCTCCCATTAGCATGATGAGTGCTGCGGCGCGCGTCGCCGCGTCTTGGTGGGGCAGCTCGCGAAGTGCGGCGAGCTTCGCCGAATCTCTACGAGAGAGGCGATAAGCGCGCGGATCGAGAATCTGGCCGCCACCGAGCACCTCGTTTGCCGACAGCCCGCGAACCACGAAGGGCTCGCCCCAAGTAGTGCAAACTTCGTTATCCAATTCGACCTGGGCGAGTTGCGACTCACCGGCGGACAAGGTATCTGTCTCCAGCAGTCGCAACCGACCGGGCGTTTCAGTCGCGCCGTTGTAGAAGCGGACGCCAGTCTGGGCCTTCAGCGGTCGTGTGGAAAATTGGCTTGCGGTGAATTGAACCGACAGTAATCTGCTGGGCACTAGGCTTCCTGGGTTGGCAAGCGTATCACCTCGCTGTAGTTTGCTAAAGTGGATACCCGAAAGATTGATCGCTGCCCGTTGACCCTTGCCAACCGAATCGCAGCTTTCGCCGTGGCTCTGGATATTGCGCACCGTAACGGTTTCGTTCTGCGGTAGCACTTGCAGTGTGTTGCCAATCGACACACGCCCATTCGCCACGCTCCCAGTGATAACCGTCCCCTGGCCCGGTGCCGAAAAACAGCGATCGATCGACAACTTAAAGGGTGCGTCGATCGCCTGAGCTGGAACGTGCACCGCGGCTGCTTTCAGTTGATCGCGCAACTCGTCCAGGCCGAATTCTGTTTTTGCGCTAACGTGTACCATATTGGCATCCTGCAGGAACGAGCCAGCCACCAAATCAGCCACGTCTTCGCTCACCAACGCCAGCATCTCCTCGTCGACCAGATCGCACTTGGTGATGGCGATCACACCTGCCGCCAAGTTGAGATAGCTCAGTGCCTCAAAATGCTCGCGTGTCTGCGGCATCACGCCTTCGTCGGCCGCGACGACCAGCAGCGCGAGATCGATTCCCATGGCGCCAGCGAGCATATTCTTGACGAACCGCTCATGGCCTGGCACATCGATGATTCCCAACAGCAACTCGTCGAGTTGCAGCGCCGCAAACCCCAAGTCGACGGTGATCCCGCGCCGCTTCTCCTCGGGTAGCCGATCGGTATCAACGCCCGTCAGTGCTCGGATGAGCGAAGTCTTGCCATGGTCGATATGACCCGCGGTGCCGAGTAGCAAATAGCGTCGCATATCACTAAAATCCTAGAGAACACTCGGCATGGAGCGTTGCGTATTGAAGCAACTTACGTGGTCTTCATTTTACTGAGCTGCGACGTGCATGGAAACGGCGTACACTGAGGCGAACGCGAAGCAAAAGAACCTTCCTTGAACGAGACGCTGCCGCAACACGACATTGTGCTCCTGGGTGCCGGGCATACTAACGCCCATATCATTCGCATGTGGCGGATGAATCCGATTCCGCGTACGCGCCTCACCTGCGTTTCCGACCACAACGTTGCGACCTATTCGGGGATGCTCGCTGGTACACTTGCTGGGCAGTACGAACCGGCGGACATGACGATTGATCTGGTGCGTCTGTGCGCGTCTTGCGGAGTTCGATTGATCCATGCCAGGGCAACGGGCCTCGACTTAGAAAGTCGTCGGCTATTGGTTGAAGATCGCCATCCGGTCCGATTTGACTTACTCTCCATTGGTATCGGCTCGCGGCCAACCATCCCGGCACCGTGCTCCCATGGACTCTCGATCAAGCCGATGCAGGCATTCTTGCCACGGCTGCGGCAAGCCATCGAGAAACGCTTGGCCGGGACGGACCAGAAATTGCAGATTGCCATCGTTGGTGGCGGAGCGGCAGGGGTCGAGATCGCCTGCTGCCTGCAAGAGTTCGTGAATCGGAACTTTGGTAATGTCGAAGCTCAGCAGTTCACGCTACTGGATGCGCATTCCGAACTACTGGCCGGCATGCCGAGTCGCACCCAAGAACTCGCTGCGCGAGAGCTCGCGAAGCGAGGAATCCAAGTCAAGTCGGACAGTAGAGTCGTTTCAGTCGAGGACGATGCAATCCTAAGGAGTGAAAGTGGCGAGACTTTATCCGCCGACATCACAATTTGGGCGACGTCGGCCCAACCCGCGCCGTTGCTTAGTGAACTCGGCTTGCCGCTCGATGAACGTGGCTTTCTGGCGACCCATGACACGCTACAGAGCACCGGTGCGGAGAACGTCTTTGCCGTTGGTGATGCTGGTTCTGTAGAAACAGAATCTTACGCCAAGGCAGGTGTTTACGCGGTGCGGCAGGGGCCAGTCTTGTGGAACAACCTGCGCCGCAAGCTCTCCGGCCGGCAGCTTGAGCACTGGAAGCCGCAGAAAAAGTTCCTGTCGCTGATTGGAACGGGCGATGAACGAGCTATTCTGACCTACCACGGTCTGAGCCTCCACAACCGATGGTGCTGGAAACTCAAAGACTGGATCGATTCCCGGTTCATGGCGAAGTACCAGCAGTATGAACCGCCGGCGATTATGGGCAATGCTGAAGACTCACCGGAGGAGTCGAGGACCGCTATGCAGTGTGGTGGCTGCGGGAGCAAGGCGTCTGCGAGCGTGTTACGCGATACGCTTCCATCGCTTATTCAGCCACATCGTGAACGCGTGCTGATGGGGCTGGACTCACCCGACGACATTGCTTTGATCGCAAATTCAACCAGTGTCGCGACGGCCGTGTCCACTGATTTTTTTTCCGCGTTTGTTGATGAACCGTACTTGTTGGGAAGGATCGCCGCGCAAAACGCGTTGAGCGATCTGTTTGCCAAGTCGGCAAGGCCGAGGGCGGCACTGTCGATGGCAATTCTACCGTCAGGTTCCGAAAAGCAGCAAAGCAACTTGCTAGAGGCTCTCTTGGCCGGCGCGCTGCGGGAATTTGAACAAGCTGATGTATCGCTTGTGGGGGGGCATTCGATTGTTGGGCCGAAGCTCACGATAGGCTTCACGATCCTCGGAGATGCAAATCCCGCGGAAGTTGCGCGCAAATCAACCGTAGCTCCTGGCGATCGACTGGTGCTTACGAAGCCGCTTGGAACAGGCGTGTTGCTTGCAGCTCACATGCAGGCCGCGTGTCGAGCGGAATGGTGGGGACCATTGGTAGAGTCGATGTTGGCAAGTAACCAGCAGGCAGCAGCAATCGCCCGGCAGTACGGCGTGTCGGCGGCGACAGATGTCACCGGGTTTGGGCTGGCGGGGCATCTGCGCGAAATGATTGCGCCGGCAGCCCTCGCCAGTGAGCTTTCGCTCAGCTCGCTACCCATACTTCCAGGCGCGGGCGAGCTACTGGAAAACGGCTTTGCATCGACGCTTGCGCCCAGCAATCGTGAAGCCGTCTGTGACGTAATGCAGGTCTCCGAGTCACTGAGCGACGTTGCGACCTCCGTGCTGTTCGATCCACAAACCTCTGGCGGGCTCTTGGTGGCTGTGCCCGACAACCAGGTTGATGGACTACTCAACGCTTTGGATAATAAAGCGTGGGTGATCGGTCGAATCGTCGATAGCGATAAGCAACGGGCGGAAATCCGCGTTTTGCCGTAGCATCATCTTGAATTCAAATCAGAGAACTCGTTGGCCATGGATTATCGAATGTGCAGTTTTTCAGAGAATCGCGGCTGGACGACGTTCTTCCTTCCGCTACTTCTTGTTTGCCTAACACCGCTAGATTCGACGGGGGAAGAATCGGAACGCACCGATTCCGCGAGCGCGGCAACACGCGTGATTCACCTCGCGAGTGACGCCCGTCACACGTTGTCGATTCCAGGCGGTTACCAGAGCGACGGTGATCAAGTCGATGTATTGGTTCACTTCCATGGTTCGCCGGCGCTTGTACGGCAGCGCTGCCAAGCTGCCGGGTTGAATTGCGTAGTCATCAACGTGACCTACAGCGGTCTATCGTCGGTCTATCGCGATCCGTTCAGCGCAGATCGAGAGTTGTTCCAGAAGCTACTCGACGAAGCACTGGTCGAGTTGCGTCGACAGTACGGATTTGCGGAGCAAAGCGAGTGGGGCAAGCTCGCGGTCAGCTCGTTCAGCGCCGGATTCGGGGCAGTTCGTGAGATACTGAAGACGCCTAAATACTTTGATCGGATCGATGCGATCTTTTTGGTAGATTCACTTTATAGCGGGTACGTAGGAGACGGCACCGGTAAGATCCAGGAGGGGGTCGTTCATCCAGGACTCATGAAGGACTTCTTGCGCTACGCGCGCGAAAGTGCCAAGGGGAACAAGGTGATGATCGTCACGCATTGCGATGGACCCACCCCGGGTTACGCGAGCACGCGTGAAACTGCGGACTATTTACTGAAAGAACTCGAACTGGAACCAAAGTCCGTCGACCTCCTTGTGGGGGAAATCGACAGCGCGAAGTCCCAGCCGAGAGAGTTTCGGCTCTATCGAATGGCACAGCGAAACGGGTTTTCGCTCTTTGGAACTCCAGGGGACAACGTGGCCGATCACGTTGAACATTTGCGGCACATGTCTTATTGGCTGCCGATGCTCCCACTGGCCAAGAGAACTGACGCAGCCCCTCAGCAATAGTGCGTCGAACTTGAGCAACATCTCTGCTGTCACGCGTACCGAGATTGCTCTATCGCGAGAAACGTCTGCGCACAATCGCTCGCAGCTGTTGCGATCAAGGAGTAAAATGTGGTTAGCAGTGAAGTCAGCAAACGAATGTAGGAATTCAGCGGCGGGGAGCGGACTTGGTTTTTCGATTCTTGATGCTTGGGATGCTGGGCTCGTTTTGGAGCTGCCAGAGCGTCGTTAGAGGGGCAACTCACGAATTCTACGGCCGTTCGGGCAATGCGATCGAACTAGACTTCGGTAGTCTGCCAAGCGTTTCCCCTGGTGCGTCGTTTAGCGGACTCTCGCTCGACGGGTTCGATGGACATACGATCCTAACCAGTTCGGATCTGAATCAAGGCAGTTTCTCCGCGGACGGACGCTTGTGGGTTTTTCCCAACCCCGCTCGGGACACGTTGCAACTCGGTGACACGGACCCTGATGCGCGCGGCTTTCAGGGCCGATTGCAGGGCTCGATACGGGTCGATGGCGTGCCACTTGAGTTCGCGGTCAACGTGCGACCGGGATATACCGGTGCGGGTGCGGGTTCTGTGGGACAGAGTGGCGAACGTATCAACAGGTCCAGCAACAACCGTCTGTTTGTCGCTCAGCAACAACACCGTCTGAACTTCTTCGGCTTTGTGCCGCAGGGAGGTGGCCAGCTTGCTGTTGATGGCATTTTGGGGCCGAATACTGACGAGGCGGTTTCCACGTTTCAAGCCGCATTTATCGCCAACTTCAACACTTCGCAATCTAATACCGACGGTATTGTTGGTCCGAATACGGCAAGTTGGTTGAATGCCGCGAACGCGCCAACGTGGGAAGAACTGATCGACCCCGATCCGCAGGTTCCCGGCACCTTTAGTGTCGGCAACATGATTGGTGATTTCGACATTCTACCAAGCCGGGACCCCGGCACTGGACTACGAACTGGCCTAACGCCGCAAATCGAGCGTTTCGGGACCAACTGGGCCCAGAACCTGTGGCGAAATGGATCGGCGCTTGCGAAGGCCAGGACGGGTCGCACACAACTGATGAATGCAATGTCGACCGCAGACGGTTACGGTTCTTCCTTTGCGCACGCGACACATCGCGTGGGCATGGACATCGATACGCATACCCTCGTTGCCGCGCAAGTCACGGGCAATGGGAGAATCACCAACTCTGAGCGCAGCATGATTGATAGCGCAGTCGCGTTTATCGACGCAGGGCTCGACGGAGGCCCCACAAGTGGCCGTATCACTCGGGTCATCAGTTCCAACAGTGATATTCTCGATGGAATTGTCGCGGAAAGACCCGACGTCGCCGTATATCTCGATACGGGTGGCGTGCACTTCAGTCATTTGCATCTCGACGTAGGATCGCCCACGCAGGTGCCCGGGCTCGCGGATATACCTGGCGATTTCGATTTTGACGATCAAGTCAGCGCCTTTGACTATTTGGTCTGGCAACGGGGATCTTCTCCCAATCCACTAAGCCCGGCAGACTTGGCGACCTGGCGATCAAACTATGGTGCGGGAGGGGCGTTCGCCGGAATTGGTGCGCATGTGCCAGAGCCGATGGCCAGCGGCTTGGCACTGCTGGGGATCGTGATCTACTGCATGCGACGACCATCAACTTTCTACAACGCAAGGTAGCGACTGTGTCAAAGATCAACGTCGCCTTGGCCGTCTTCTTAGGATTTATTGTGGGAGCCGTGTTGCCTGAGCAGGTTGTGGTCGCGAAACAGTCATTGCCGTCTGGGTTTGTCGACGCTCGTGAGGTGATTCCGCAACTGGTCGTTGACCTACGCTATCTCACGGAAGACAACTTCATGGGCCAGCCGGTAGATGGCTACGTCGAGCCGCGTTGCATCCTCACGGAGGAAACAGCGACCGCGCTGAAAGGCGTGCAAGCGGAACTGTCGGAATTCGAAATGGGATTGAAAGTCTTCGACGCCTACCGACCTCAGCGGGCTGTCGATCACTTCGTACGCTGGGCAAAGGACCCAGACGCTCCGGGACGCAAGCAACGATTTTACCCGCAGGTTGAGAAGCGGAATCTGTTCCGTGAAGGCTATATCGCCACGAAGTCTGGCCACAGCCGAGGGAGTACGATCGATCTTACCATCGTTAGTTTCCCAGAGAACGGTCCGCCAATCGAATTGGACATGGGTACGCGTTTCGATTTTTTTGGCCGAGAATCCTGGACCGACCACCGTGGCTTGACCACTCAGCAACGGGCGAATCGATTGTTGCTGCGCGCCTTGATGCAGAAACACGGATTTCGACCGTATGCGAAGGAATGGTGGCACTTTACACTGGTTGATGAACCCTATCCGAACCAATACTTCGATTTCCCGGTGCGATGAAAAATCAAGCATGCCAGCGATGGCTGACGCCTCACTTTATTGTGCTGTTCTTGGCGTTCTACCTTACTGAGAATTCCTCTGCGAATTCGCAAGTGGCTGCACCGCCAAGTCTCGACAAGGCGCTCGTAAAACTGGCGAGGCAAATCGAGCCTGATCTCCACGGCCATCCCGAGCGGCTGCCGCAATACGTCGAGTTCTTTCGGTCGAAGTTGGCGAACGATTCAAGGCTGTTCGCGTTTGAGGTCCGCCCCAGCGTCGGTCAGTCGGGTGAAGTGATCCTGCGAGGCTACCTCGAGTTCTCGCAAACTCGCAACGGCTTGGTGACATTTCTGGAGACACTAGGATTCACCGTGACCGACGACGAGTTGGACACGTTACCATCTGTCGATCTAGGCAGGAACATATACGGACTCGTCAAAACTACGCACACGCTCAGCTACAGTAGCCCGACCAAACCTCGCAGCGTTGTTACTGACTGCCTGTTGGGTGAACAGCTCTACGTGCTCCGCGAGGAAGCAGGTCATCTGCTTGTCCATAGCGGCGAGGGTTACCTCGGGTATGTCGCGGCGGACGATGTGTACCGAGTGAATGCGAAGAAGTTCGATCTGTTCCCGACATCCAAGGCCGTACGGATGATCGCAGATCATACCGTTGATTCTGGGCTAGTAATCCCAGCGGGCGCACTACTGAAGAAGCTGCCCAGTGAAGACAATGAGGTCGTATGCGCGCTACCCACCGGCGAAGTTGTGGAGCTGCCAGCAGAGAAGTGCGAGCTTTCGATTCCGCCAAGCGATGAAATTGAGCGGGCGATTAGGGTTGGGAAGCAGATGTTGGACACCCCTTATCATTGGGGCGGAAAAACCACCGAAGGCGTCGATTGTTCGGGCCTTGTGCAGGTGGCCTTCTCAACGTGCGGCGTACAACTTCCGCGCGATTCGAATCAACAGTTTCTCCTCGGACAGTTGGTGGCCACACGCTGGCATCGCTCTGGACTTCAGCGGGGGGATACGCTGTACTTCTTGGGCACCAACGGACGCATCCGACATACGGCGCTGTACCTCGGCGGTGATCGCTATCTGCAGGCCGAAATGCCGGTCGTCAACATTCGCAGCTTCAATCCCAATCACGACGACTACGACGAGCGTCGCGATAAGAGCTTTGCCTTCGGCAAGCGTTTATGGCAGTGAGCCTAGCTGACCCAGCGGCATAGCAGCGCGGCTCCGTACGCGGCAAAGTTTCCGACCGCATAGCCAATCAAAGCCATCAGAATGCTCGCTGGCACGAGACTTTCTTTGTGATGCAAAGCGACAATCGGTGCGGAAGCCGCCCCGCCAATATTTGCTGCACTAGCGATTGCAGCCGTGTGCACGTCAACTCTTAGTAGCTTCGCACCGAGCAGACAGAAGGCCCCGTGGATAAATATCCACACCATGGCACCGGCAACGAATGGCACCGCTTGATCCGCGACCTCAGACAAGTCGGCGACTGCTCCCATGCGAGCGACGTAGAGATAGACCAGTGCCATGCCGAGCTCTTGGCTACCGGCAACTTTTCTTAGCCCAGTGAATGAAAGGCCGATGCCGATGCTGGTAACCAGCAGGATTTTCCAAGTGCTCGCACTGAGATACGGCTCGATTTCCGGCAAACGCGACGAGCTTAGGTCGGCGACCCAAGTCGTCAGCAGGGCAATGCTAAGCAGGCACAAGAAATCCGAAGTCTTGACCGTTTTCGGTTCTGCATACTCGGCTGCCGCCGCCGCTTCCATTCGTTGCACGCGCGCCTCATCAACACCTGTATAGGAGGCAAACCAGCTAGCTAGCTTCTTGGAACTGAGTAATATCGGGAGCCAGACCAAATAGATCACTGCGTCTCCGAACACAGCGAGTCCGATGTCCGCGCCACTGGCGTCAACCATCTCGCCGACCGCGGCCATGTTGCCGGTTCCGCCAATCCAGCTGCCCGCCAGAGTACCAAATGCCTTCCATGCGTCCGGACCCAACCAGCGGCGGGCAATCAGCAATCCAATCGGTGCTCCAATCACGACACCTAACGTTCCAAAGAGCATGACTCCGACCCCGCGCCCCAAGACGCGGACTGCAGCGCCGACGTTGACATTCAGGAGCAGCAGCACGAGCATCATTGGCAGCATCAGGTTTTTCATCCAGGTGTACGTGTCGGATTTGGTAGGAACCACTCCGGCATTCGACAGGATGACTGGAACCAAATAGATGAAGATGAGCGGTGGCAAATACTGAAAGAGTGTCCACTGCGTGCGTTTTTCAAGCCAGAAGAAAAATGCGCAGACGCCGCTCAGCGTTGCCAGAATTCCGGCTGGCGTGGTGATGGGGAGCCAGTCCATTGAAGTTGCCGTTTTCCGTGCGATACGTGGCCGATTGCTCAATAACCGTGGCACGATTATTGTGGCATTTCAGCCTAAGTAAAGACGAGTTCGGTGAGAATAGCGGTAAGCACGTCCCGCCTACAGCACCCAGAGTGTCGAAAAGGCTTCGTCCAATTCGAGGAGGCCCTCGCTCTCGTTCGCGGTGGCAATCCTATCCGTGCGGTCGGCGGACTCTGCGGCAGTCGGTGAGGCAGTCTCGATGGGCGAGCCGGTTTGGGGAGTCACCTGGTTTGCTTCTAATAGAGATGCGGCCGCTAGTTCGTCCCACTCCTCCACATTGTCAGGGTTCTCATCGCCAAAGGCTAGGGCGGCCGCTAGGCCGTCATCTGAACCGCTACTCGCCGCGGCCTGGGCTGCGGGTGTTAGGACCGCGTTGAATCTGATTTCGTCGAGCGAGAACTTCGTTAGGTCGCCTGAGGGGGTATCGTTGGCCACATACAAACCGACCGCCTGGATGTCGTCAAACAGATTGTTCGCGACCGGGTCGATCCATGTGGCGGCGTTGTGATTGAAGTCGAGATCGTCAACTGCAGGATTGTAAACCGCCCAATTTGAGCTCAACGGATCAACGAACTCGTTGGTCGCGCCCCACAGGTCCATTTCGCCGACGACGGTGAACTGTGAAATATAGAGTTGACCATTGTCACTTTGCAGAATCCAGCGTGCCTCGTCGACGTTGTCCCACCAACGCGTCGATTGAAACGAGAACGACGATTCCGCGTCCAGCGAGACAGTTGCTGTGTCACCACCGGCGAGGAAGTCTTCCTTCTTCCAAATGAACGCTGCATGGAAGGATACCATGTTGTCGGAAGGATCGTCTTGCTCATCGATGGAGTGCTGCACGTCGGGACGATACAGGTTGATCGCGAAATCTTCGTGTGGCCCAACATGGCTCTTCTTCGGACGACCATCGTCGTTTCGGACACTTTCGATAAAGTCACTAAGTCCTTGAAACTCGGGCGTCAGGTAGGGACTCGGATAGCCTACATAGTCTAGTTCGCCACCGGCCCCATCATTCTCGATGAACGCCTGCTGCACGCGAAATGTCTGGTAGTTGAGATAGTCTGCGCTCAAACCACCGTAGAACGTTGCACTGGGCATTTCGGTGTGATAGATGAGGCCATTGGGTTTCGTCGTGGTATCTGGCGGGTTTAATGGCTCGGTGAGGCTGAAATCGAAGTAGACACGGCTATCGTCGAACTGGCCATCGTTGTCAAGATCGAGGCCTTGCGTCGAATTTTGCGTGCCAAGCTGTGGTCCACCGCGCAGCCAGCGGTTTTCTCGAATCTCAGGAGGGCTTCCGCCCGGTATTCCTGTAATCCAAAGGTGCTGGTAATAGTCGCCGTGCCAGCGAACGATCTGGGCGTTGTCGTTGCTTAGCGGAGTGATCGTGATATCGACCGTGACGATGTTTGACGCGGCCTGACTGTCGCTAGCGACGTAGGTAAAGCTGTCGTCGGTGCTGGACTGGCCGGTATGGGTATAGACAAACGACCCGTCCGCGTTGAGCGACAATGTGCCGTGACTCGGGCCGCTGACGAGGATCGCTTCCAGCGGATCGAAGTTGGGATCGGTATCGTTCGCGAGCACGCTAGGTAAATTACTGAGCGTGGTATTGATCACTCCGCCGACGGTCGTAGTGTAGCTATCGCCTACCGCCGTTGGCGGCTGATTGTTGATCTGTCCCGCAGTGTACTTGTTGGTCAGGTAGGTCTCTATTTGTTGCCGCTCGTTAGTGCTCAACGCTCGATCGTAGACCAGCACTGCCCCGACTTCCAACTCGCTGAAGCCTGCTTCATTGAGAGATTGACCCAGCACGAGCTTCGATGTGGGAGCATCCACTCGCGTCTGATAGGTGTGTGTCCACGAATCGATGAGGGTGCCGTCCAAGAAATGTTGCAATGAGTCGTTGTTGAGTACGACCGACTGCACTTGCCATCCTTGAATCGTACCGGGCGTTGACGAGACGAGGTCATTATCACCCAGGTACCCCTGCACCGCGTATAGCCCGGTTGGCCCATCCACGCCAACGCCGAAGGTTCGATTCGTGTTTGCTTTGCCATAAGCAAAACCGGCTTGTACGCCCTGTGGATCGAGGTAGTTGGCTACGACAAACACCGTTCGATCTTCAGCGTCTCTAGGTAGGTCGTCAATGACAGCTTTTCCCTGCACCTCCAGCTTGTCTCCTGCTCCGTCAAACACGATCGCCGGTTGGCCGCTGGGAGTCGCGCTCGCCACCAGCTGAGGGTTGCCCGACGCGACCACTTCGATGCCATTGTTTGATGAATCCAGCCAGGAGGCGACTTGCGTGCCCGCTCCTAGTGTGACGCCTGCATCGGTCTCCAATTGTGTGACCAGACCTGCGGTCACGGGCAACACCTCCGCAGAGACGACAATCGCCACGTTGGCGACGTTTGAAGTCGCTCCGAGGTTGTCCTCAACCGTGTAAGTAAAGCTGTCGTTAAATCCTGAACCATTATGTTCGTAAGTAACGACCCCAGTGATGGGATTCACCGCGAAGGATGCCGCCTGCGAGGGCTGCGTGACAATCGTGACCGTGGCTGCTTCGACAAAACCATCAGCATCAGAGTCGTTTGCGAGGATGTCAATCGCTTCGGTGCTGCCGTTGGCAATCTCGACAAAGTCATCCGCCGCCGTCGGGTTCGCGTTGGAGCCGGTGTTTAGATACGTAGCGGTTAGGTAGCCCTCAACCGCTTGTCGCTCGGAGGTAGCAAGAGCATCGTCGTAGACCAGCCAGGCCGCTACGTCCATCTGCACATGACCGCGCTCTTTGATACCTTCGCCGAGCACGACACGCGCGGACGTGCTGCCATTAAGATCCAACGTGCTGTGTAGTTTGGTATTCAGCTTGTGATCCCAGGCGGACACCAAGACTCCGTCGCGATAAAGCCAGTTGTTGTCAGCGGGATCAAAACCGTCGCGTTCATGCACGACCGATAGCACCATCCAACCGGTGCTGTTGCCGGGCGCGGAGAACCCTTCGCTTTGGAAATAGAAATCGTCGCTGTCGGGCCAAACTTGTACCGCCAAGTCACCTTGTTCTGGTCCCGGGCCGCCAACACCGACCCCAAAAGCTTGATTCAGTGTACCTCGGCCGTAGGTCGCGCCGCCGAGAATCGTCGCATCGTGAAACCTCGCGACCAGAAACATGGTGCGATCTTTGTCGTTGGTGGGCAGTCCTGTGATCCCTCCAGCGTCATTCAGGTCGCGGAGCAGGCGATCATCCACCCCGTCGAAGCTTATTGCGTCGAGTCCTGTCGGCGTTTGAACGGCACCAAACGTTGGCCGCGCCGTGCTGCCGGAACTCAAATTGTTGCCGTTGGCCTGATCGTTCCAGGCCGATACCGCACCGGTGGATTGACTGAAGATCACCCCTGCATCAACCTGCAAATCAAGCACCGGATCAAACGGCGCATTGCTAGTGAGCAGGAGCCGAGGCTCCAGGGTTTCGCAGCGAAGTCGGCGAATTGGTTTCTTCGGCGGGAGTGACATAAGGTGGGGGGCGGTGAAAGTGGGGCTGGCGGGTTATAGAGCCCAAGAAAGAATGACGTCGACGTACCTTGGTGCCCCGCCTGGGCTAATGTTCCAGTTTAGCGTGACCTAAACGCGGGCATCAAGCAATTTGAACGATTCAGCACGCCGAATCACAAATTCTCAATTTGATCAAAATGGTTAGTCGATGCTCACTGAACGAAACAGATCTCTGAGTTGCTCCGCTTGCCGCTGAGGGTGGTGCTTCTCAACGACAGAATCCCTCCCGTTACGTCCCAGCGCAGATAATTGCTCTGTGGAACTCCCAATCGACTCCCGCAATGCGTCGATCAGCGAATGAAGCTCTGCTGGCGGAATCAACCATCCATTAACACCGGACTCGACCAATTCGCCGATCGCCGCAATGTTCGTACTGATGACTGGGCACTCCATAGCGAGCGCCTCCATGATCACAATCGGTAGCCCCTCAGCAAAGCTAGGCAGCGCAAAAACGGTGGCTTGCCGCAGCAGGTTTCTGATCTCGTCGCTCGACTTCCACCCTGCCAGTTCAACGACGTCGGCAAGTTGCTCTCGCTCGACGAGTGCTTCTATAGCTTGTCGCTCTGGTCCGTCTCCGACGAGAATCAGTCGGAAACGGTGATTCTCTCTGTTCAGCGCCGCGGCAGCCTGCACGAGCAAGTGCGGAGCTTTGTCAACGCAGAGCCGTCCGACGAAGAGTACCAGGGGAGGGTCTGACCGCTCGGGTTGAGGAGCCTCCAAAAAAGCCTCTCCGACAGCGCAACGTACGACATACAGTCGTTCCCACGTTGATGGCTGGGCGTAGAGCATGCATTGGCTCTTACAGTAGGAACTAATGCAGGCTGTGAATGCCGCGCGGTCGAGTTTCGCGCCGAGTGCCCAACGGTGTGGTGCCGAGAAGATCGCTGGTCCGTGGATCGTGAGACTGTAGGGGACTTGTGCCAAGCTACCAGCCAGCATCGCCACGGTGGCGGAGTTTTCGCCGATGTGGTTATGGATGTGCATGATGCCGAGCCGTTTGATTCTTCGCGCAAGATACGCTGCTTCCATGAGGTAGACCGCTTGCAGCAGCCGGCACCGAAGTCCCGCGCCGCTGGTCTGCCAGGCAAGGACCTTTGCTTTCAGAAACCTAATCGGGCTCGTGACGGCGCAGGCAAGGGTCGCCAGGAGGCTTCTCGCGAGTCCGGCTTCAAGAATGTACTCGGTGTTTGCTTGATGAACAGCGACATTCTCGTCGGCTGAGTCTCCGGGATCGGGTCGTCGAATCGAGAAGGTCGTAACCTCTACGCCCAATCCGCGCAGCCGATCGACCTCGCTGCGGACGAAAGTGTCACTCGGACGAGCAAAGGCACTCGTCAGGTAGGCGATCCGCAGCGATTCAGACAAGGGTTTCCTCCGGCTCAGGTCGAGCCTGATCCGTCGGAGTATGGTCCAGTGAGAGTAAGCGCTGTTCTCCCAACTGAATGCGCTGCCACGCTGATCGAACCGTCAGTTTCGGATGCCAATTGAGCTGCTTGCGGGCTTTCCGATTGGGAAACTGCAACGGTCGGAACCGCGCCCGAAACTTGATTGGCACAAACAGTCCAGGAAGTTTGCCCGTCGGACCGAAGAGCAAACGGCTGATCCAGCTGGCGAGCTGTGCGCCGCTTAGCGCCATCCAATACGGCAAGTATAGCCGCCATCCTTTTGCTGCCCCCGCTTTGATGCATTGGCCCATAAAGGTCCACGCCGACACGGTGTCGGTATCGATGACGTTGAAAGTCTCGTCCGCGGCGGCCGGTGATTCCAAAGCTGTTACGAAACACTCCGCGCAATTCTCGACGTACGTCAACGGCAGGGGACGCCGACCGCCGATCACGACGTGCAACGAGCCAATGGATTGACCGATGCCCGCGATCAGTTCATGCCCCGCACCCCAGATGAAACCCGGACGCAGCACACTCAGCTTCCAATGATTCTCTGCTGCCACTCGCCGGACGAGACGCTCTTGCCAGGTCTTTGAGATCGCATAACCGTCCCGAGCGTAGAGATCGGGCTCAAGGTCTGATTGTTCGTCCAGTGCTTTGCCTGATTGCTGCCAGTCGTAGACGGAAAACGTACTGCAATGTACTAGCTGCGTGACATTTTGCGCGACCATCGCTGAGAGCAGGTTCTCGGTGCCCACAACGGTGCTGGCAAACTGCGAATCGTCGTCACCCACAACACAGGCTGCCAGATGAATGACTGCTTCGATATCTTGCAGTGCCTCCGGCAGGTCTGACTGGCTGCGCACGTCACCGCGAGCAATGTTGACGCCAGGCGGGAAGAAGTCAGCGGGCAGTCGTCGCGAGGGCCGGACGAGCGCGGTCACGTCGTGGCCCCGGCGAACCGCTGCCGCCACGACGTAGCGTCCCAAGAATCCGGTTGCTCCGGTAATTAGCACGCGCATGGTGCTTCGACCTCCCCCTGGATCCCGTGCACCAGGCGATTCACCGATTCAATCTGCGCCATCGAGATGGGTGGTTGCCCGCCAGCTTGCAGGTTCGCATAGAGTTTTGCGATCAGCGTCCACAAGCCTTCGTACGCCCCGGGGCCGCCGCTGAGCTTTCGCCATAAGCTTCTGTACGCGTTGCGCCGTTCCGATTTTCCGCGCCGTAGCGAATTGCGAATCGGTGCCAGGGGCGATGGTCCGCCCAGTAGCTCGGATCGCACAGTGCCGACTTCAAACAAGTTGGTCGAGATCGTTCCACGCGTGGCCTGTACTTCGACCGTAAATCGATCGGGCTGGCCACTGGAACTAAGTCCCAAGCGAGCTGTCCCTTTTTCCGCGTCGACCAATGCTTGACATTCGGTGATCGGATTACCGGGCAGAATGCTACTGCGATTGAAATAGGCTGTGTAGCTACTATGGGCGCCTACGAAGGCATAGCCCAAATAGCACAAGTGCGTTAGAAAGTCCGTCACCACACCGGCTGGTTCACGCATCGCCGGGTGAGGCATGTCCTGGTCAGCAAAACGGCTCCCTTCGCCAAACAGATCGAGACAAATCTGCACGTCGACGTGTCGCACTTCCCCAAGTGCTCCATCCGAAATGACAGACGTCATTTCCTGGATGCTGTCGTTCCACAGGTAATTGTGATCCTCGACCAGCCAGCGCCGCTGCTCCGCTGCTAAACCAGTGAGTTCAGTTAGTTGCTCTAACGCCAACGTCGCCGGCTTTTCCACCAACACATGACACCCGGCCAGGAGACACTCTTTAGCCAGCTGACAATGGCTCACCGGAGGCGTGGTGATATGCACGACATCCGGCTTCTGTTGATCAAGCAGCGTTTGAAAGTCAGTTGTCCAGAAATCAATTCCGAAGCGGTCGGCCGTAGATTCCGCCATGATCGGCGACAAATCGCAGACTCCGACGACGTCAGCTGCAGGGGTCGCAGCCAGTGCGCCCAGATGCTGTTTCGCAATCTGGCCCGCTCCAATGACGGCTGCTCGAAGTGGTTGATTCATGACCATCGAATTGGTGAGTTTGCTACGATTGAGTACGGATGCTTTCGGCCGATTTGTATTCGACGAGCTGAGCCTGCTTGCCACGGGCTGCTTCAATGATCTGCCGGATCACTCCCAAACATATCGGCACTTTGGCTGCCATCGTGAACAGGCCGAACTCAAGACTGTGAATCCACCCGCGGCTAGCGGTTTTCTTTCGCAGTGCGATCCGTATCACTTGAAACATCACGACGACAATTGCGACGACTAAGCATGCAACCGCCCAGTTCACAGAAAACGTGTTGCCGAGCACAGCTGCAGCGATAGTCGTACCGATCGGGAAACATCCGCCCCAGAAGCAAGCACTTTTGATGATGCGATCAAAAATACCGAGTCCAAACCGCCGCTCGACGTTGTAACCGGCATAGCCCGTGCGGATCTGCCGTTTCCACCACTGACCAAAGCGGTTCATTGCTGCATCGTGGCGCGTCATTTCAGAGTCGAGACGCCAAATCTTCCAGCCACGATCGCGAATCCGCTTGCACAGCTCCGGCTCCTCGCCCGCTGGCACACTCGGATCAAACTCGCCGGCTTCTCGGTACGCGGCCACGCGGTACACTGCGTCGCCGCCGACGGAGATCGCCTCGCCGACTGGCGTGTCCCACTCGAAGTCGCACAGGCGGTTGTAGACAGAAGCCTCAGGATTCTGTTCCCGACGACGGCCGCAGACTGCGGCGACATCTTCGTGCCGGCTGAGGTGCTCGACAGCTACGGCTGGCCACTCTGGGTCAACCTGACAGTCGCCATCGACGAAAAACACATAATCTAAATCTGGATAGTCACTGAGCAGCTGACGGAATCCTTCCTGTCGCGCGCGAGCTGCTGAACAGGGCCTGGTCGCGTCGAGTTGCAAGACCGGAACGCCAAACTCTTGAGCTAACTCTACGCTGCCGTCGGTCGAGTCGGAGTCGACGTAGATGGTCGGCACTTGGAACTCGCGCAGCGACTCGAGGCACAACCGCAAACGCGCGCCTTCGTTGCGTCCGATCTCGACAATTCCTAGACCAGCTAGCGACATGGCGAAAACTTTACTCCGTTGAGTCGCTCGGGGAGTGCCCATCAACGTACTTGATCACCTTCGCCGGCACACCGACCGCGACGCCAAAATCTGGGATGTCGCTCAAGACAACCGCATTCGCACCGATTACGGCGTGGCGACCGATGCGAATGTCGCCCAGGACGCAAGCTCCCACGCCAATGTCCGCTCCGCTGTCGATGATCGGCAGTTCGAAATTGTGATTAGTCCGTGCAACGCCGAAAGTTGTATTCTGTCGAAGTTGCACTTCGTCGCCGATCTCCGCCGCGTGGAGAATCATTCCGCCGTGGTGCCAGATTCTTACGCGCCGCCCAACCTTGACTGTGTATGGCAAGCTGATTCCACAGGTCCACTCGACAAAACGATACATGAACTTGTAGAGCGCCGAAAACGGCAAACGCAGGAGCTTTGACGGGATGCTCATCCGCCAGTTGCCAAGTCGATGGATGACCAGCGCCCAAAACCCCTGCTCAAGCAGTTTGTTCTCGTGGGTGCGCAAGTCTTCGCGCAGCAGTGCGAAGAGCCCGATACCAGCCGGGTTCTGGTTGGTCGCTCCCATCATCGCTGGGGGCAGCTGGACCGCTGCGCTTTCACGTGCGGATTCCTCGTCAATCGGGATGGTACTTGTACTCATCACACTATCGGGCGTTTGCCACCTCGGCGGGCGCATAGTAGTCAGCCAACTCGTCCCAGGCGGCGGTTTCGTCCCAACCAAGCGCCTTCGCGTCGAGCGCGTCGGTGTTGATGCGAATTCTCGGTTCGGTAAACTCCGTCTGGCCGGCCAATTCAACGGGGCAGGGCATGCCCAAACGGGTTTGCATCTCGCGGGCGAAACGTTGTGCGAAAGCTCCCTGGCTCTCGACGTAGCCAGAGGGATTGGTCTTCTGAAATCCTGGCGTTTGCGTCAACGAATCGACGAATTCTGCGTAGTGTTTGGCCAACAGCGACGCGTGAATGTTGTCGCGGATGTAAGCAGGCGTACGTACACATGGAGTCTCGCCCGCTCGCCAAGTACGCACAAGGTAGGCAGTGAACCGCGGCTCTTCAAACGGACCGAACGGATTAGGGATCACGAATTTTCCGAGTGAAAAACTATGCAGTTGGCAGAAGTGCCGGAACACCTGCGCAGTCAGCGATTTGGACAGGCCATACGGCGAAAAATGAGGCAACGCTTCGCTTCCCGCGCCTTCACCTCCCTCGAAGACAGTGCCGGTCAAGACAACTTGCCCACAGCCCACTTCCGCCAATGACCTCAGTACATTTTCGAGCCGATGCGTGTTCTTGGCAACTGCGTTATGAAAATCAAATTCCGGCGATCGGTAGTTCGTGACGTCCGCTCCATGGTGGCACAACACGTCGGGCGCGAAATCCTTCACCGTTTGCAGGAATTGATCGTCGCCGATGGAACAACCATAGACTGGTTGGCAGCAGTCCTTCAGCATCCGAATCCGCGAGACACGCAAGTCGTCCTCGTACGCAGCTTCGTCTGCGCGCGTGAATGTTGCTGCGACCTCGTGACCTGCTTCCGCCAGGGCACGAACGAACCAGCTCCCTGTGAATGAGCTGCCACCGGTGATCAGGATCCGCTTCCCACTCACGATAGCGACTCCTTGGCTTGTTGTCCCAGGTGATGCGCTGGGTCAAAGTCGGGATGAGCGGTGTCTTTGTCTGAAAGTACGACGGGCTCAATAGGCCATTGAATCGCGAATTTGGGGTCGTTCCAGCGGATGCCGCGCTCCAGCTCAGGGGCGTAGTATTCGTCAACGAAATAGAACGCCTCAACGTCGTCCGACAGGGTGATAAAGCCATGGGCAAAGCCCTTAGGAACGATCATCATCTTGCGGTTCTCGGCAGATAGCTCTTCGCCGTGCCACTGCCCAAACGTAGGCGAATCGGGGCGAAGGTCGATGAGACAGTCCCACAGCGCACCGCGGATACAGCGAACCATCTTGGTTTCGGCCTTTGGTGCCAATTGGTAGTGCATCCCTCGAAGCGTGCCTCGATCGGCGCTAAGCGAGTTATTCACCTGCGCGATTTCTTTCGGGAGATTGAATTCCGCGAATTCCCGCTGACAGAAGGCACGCGCGAAGAAGCCACGATCGTCGCCACGTTTCTCCAGGTCGACAACGTAAGCACCAGCCAGTTTGGTTTCTTGAAACTTCATGTTCAGTTAGCTCGTCTGCTCACACAGGCCGAGCTTCTCGAGGCGTTTGGTCAGTGTTCTGAGGCGAACGAATTGATCTCCCTCGAAGTCCTGCTGAGAGAAACCGTGTTCGACCATCTTGGCGTGCAGTTCTTCCATGCCGCGGGCTAACGTGTACTCGAGTTTGAAGCTCGGCAGCAACTCGCCAAGTTTCGCGAAGTTGACACGGTAATTGCGAGGATCTTCGCCAACTTCCCCCGTATAGGCTACGGTCGCCGACGGGATGAGTTGCTGCACCATGTCGCCTACGTCTTTCACCTGATAGTTCTCACTGTCGCCGCCGATGTTGACCGCCTGGTTGTGGATCACCTCTCGCGGCGCTTCACAGAACGCTACGAACGCGTGGGCGATATCACGGCAGTGAATCAGCGGACGCCACGGGGATCCGTCACTCTTGATGCGAATCTCGCCGTACGAGAGCGCCGAACCGAGCAGATTGTTCACCACCAAATCGATTCGCAACATGGGCGAGTGGCCGTAGGCGGTTGCGTTGCGCAAGTAAGCTGGCGAAAAATCGTCGTCAGCCAGTTTGCTCACCGCTTCTTCCGTCTCGATTTTGCTTTGGGCGTAAGCCGTCAGCGGATTAAGCGGATCGGTTTCCTGCAGATCAAGCTTCTCGCCCTTGCCGTAGACGGAGCACGACCCCGAGAACAGGTAGCGAGGCACGCTCGCTGCTTTTGCCCGCTCGGCAATCTGGATCGAGGCGTCTCGATTGATGCTCAGTGTCAGCTCCGGATTGAGATCGCCCATCGGGTCATTACTGATGGCCGCCAGATGGCAAACCGCGTCGTGACCACGAAGATCCTCCACGCTAATCTCGCGCACATCTTTGACGATTTCTCGGTCCGGCTTCGCGACCGGTTCCCACTCACAGCCCTCAAATAGGTTGAGATCGCAGCCCGTAACGGTATGACCTGCGGCCTGCAAGAGTTCGACGAGGTGGACGCCAATGTAGCCTCGATGGCCAGTGACAAATACGTTCATAAATCTATTCGGTGTCGTTTGCAGATTGGTTAATCGATGGTGAATAATGAAGAACTCTCAGGACCAGGGGGCTTCGCCAGATGCCCAAAGTTGGTTCAGCTGATCGTGATCGCGTTGGGTGTCCATGCACTGCCAGAAACCGGCGTGCTTATGCATGCTTAGCTGGCTGTCCTGAGCCAGGTTTACTAACGGCGTGCGTTCCAGAATGCAATTCTCGTCGGAGCTGAGGTACTCCAAAAAATTCCGACGAAAGAAAAAGTAGCCGCCGTTGATCCAATTGTCCTCGAATTCGGGTTTCTCTTCAAATCGCAAAACCTCCGTGCCGTCGGTCTTGATTTCGCCGAAGCGTGACGGCGGATTTACGCCGAGTACTGTCCCCAGACGATCGTGCGACTGGTGGAACTCGAACTCGGCCCCGAGGTCGGCATCAGTGAGTCCATCTCCATAAGTCACCGCGAAGTGTTCGGCGTCGCCCAAGTACTTTGCCGCCGCACGCGCGACACGGGCGCCCGTCATCGAGAGCTCGCCTGTGTAGGCCAGCGTTACGTGCCAATCGTCGGTATGGTCGATTGAATGCGTTGTGATGTCGGCGGTGGCAAGGTCAACCGTAAAGTCGCTTTGCATGGCCGTGTAGTGCAGAAAATACTCTTTGACGACCTCAGCTTTGTAACCCAGGCAAAGCACAAATCGTTTGAATCCATGCTTGGAGTAACTGTGCATGATGTGCCACAGGATCGGGCGATTCCCGATCTCGATCATCGGCTTTGGGCGGAATTCGGTCTGCTCGCGAAACCGCGTGCCGAGTCCGCCGCACAGTACAAATACGGGTGTGTCTGCTATCGAGGCCATGCTGCTAGTTTGTCGGCGAAGTCGAAATCGGGGAACTGAGCGGAATCGTCTGGCGGGTGTGGTTCTCGGCAGCTACCGGGTTCTCGACCGGTTGAAGTCGAAAGCCAGTTCGAAAAACGCTGTGACGAATCAGATCGGCCAACAAATGGGGTGGGTCGGGGTTGGTTCGGCGACCGACTGTGAGACGAAGCTTCCAAAGGCAAAGTCCCATTATCGCTGCCACGTCCGCCAAGGTCGCGTGCCAAGCACCAAAATTCTTCAAAAAGTAATGCCTTCGTGCCCAAAACCAATAACTGGGCCGACGTTGCGGACGGTTTTCAGTTGTGGTAATGCCTGTGGTTTTCCCTACAAGATGCACAATGCGACTTTCTGGAACATACCAAGTGGACCAACCTGCCCGCTTAGCCCGCAGGCAAAAGTCGACATCGTCGAAGTAGGTATACAGATCCTCATCAAGCAGTCCGATCTTCTCCAAGACTTCGCGGCGCATCATCAGCGCGGCCCCTGGCACCCAGCCGCACACGTGCGGTTGGTTTCGCTCTGGCGGCGCGACGACCCAAGGCGACAATAGTCGCGACAGAACTCCGATCCGAGCATACGACTCCAGCTCACTCATGAAAGTCAACGTCCGCCGCGCGGCACGTTGGCTCTCGCCATCGGGATACTCGAGTCGGCTGCCGCAGACGGCCACGTCTGGTCGTTGCTCGAAGAATTCGACCAACTTCTGGATCGCTCCCGGAGGGACGATCGTGTCATTGTTCAGCAACAACACCGCTTCCGGCGGGCACTTTGATTCGAGAGCAGCGCGGAGGATCTCGTTGTTTCCACCGGTAAATCCTCGATTCGGGAAGATTGCGGTGAATGTTACTCGTTCCCCTAAATCAAGCTGTTCCAGCGATGCGGTGAGCCTGCGGACTTCCTCCTCGTCACTTCCGTTATCGCATAGTCCGATTTCTGCTTCGGGTAGGGCATCGAGTTCCGACTTCAGCGATTGCAAGCAATCGACCGTCAGGTCGTGACCGTGATAGTTCACCAGGACGATTAGTAGTCGCATTCGATTTACCTCTCGCCCATTCTTAGAACGCTAGGCCACGAACTGATGTCACTGTCGATTACAGATCTCAATTCAATGAGGTCACTTATGATCCGTGTGAAAATGAGATTGCGTTCGTCCTCAGTGACCGCAGGAACCTCGACCTTGCTGGCTGCTAGTGCTTTCGCCCGGTCACGAAGAGTCGCCGGCACGCATGCGCGGGCGAAGTTGATCAGTGACTTTGGCAGCATCGACTGCAGAGCCAGGCTTCGTCCTAGCGCCTGCTTGGAATTACTCTGTGGTAGTGGTGCATCCCAGCCATCGAAGGCGTCCAACTCAAGAAACGCCTCCACTCGTCGCATGACTTGCCGTGGCTGAGCGTGCAGGTTGTCGGTGGTAAGAATCAAAAAGCGCTCCTCCTCGAACACGCTACGATACGCGGCAATTTGGCGTGCGTAGCAGCTCGCATCAATCAAGATGGGGTCTCGCTCGATTGCTTCTCCCAACCGCGTACCGACGGGGTAGTGTCCCGACAGGTACGCGTGACGGTAATTACTGATCGTCCGCTCGACAGGATCGCGGATCAGGTAGATCAACCGTGGATCTCTGAGATCGTCACATAATCGCTGCGCTGTATCGCCAAAGTGCGGATACTTGGAGTAGCCCGTCGAAGCCTCTCCAATATACTTCGCAGTCTGCGGGGCAGCCTCGAACAAATTGAGATAACCCTGCCAAGCTGCAGAATCGCCATAATCGGGGGAGGTGAAGTAGTGCGGTTCCTTCTCACCCGAGAACCAAACTTGCGGATGGCGCGAGATCAGTTCGTAAAACGTCGTCGTCGACGCTTTCATCGCGCCGATCACGATCAGGTTTGGCGCACAATCAGGCACAGACAAGCGACCGGCTTGCTGGTCGTTTGACTGCTCAACTGCGTGCGTCTGGTTTTCTGTTGACTCTTGGGAAAGCATCGTCAGTTAGCGAATATGCTGATTATCAATCGTGTTGATTCTGTCCTTGCAACGGCGCGCCAGCCCTGATAGTGGTAGCCGCCGGGCAACGAAGTCCGTGGCAAACAATGGCAATCCATACCGACGCATACGGAACCGAGCTCGCCACAGCCGGTCCTGGATTGCTAGCCGTCGTTTCTCGGCGGCGGTGACTTCGACGATCTGCAGGCCACTGAGTTCGTATTCTCTTTGCGTCAACATATCACCGATCCGAGATTCGGCATGCTGAATTTCTTGCTTGTTGAGCTTCTTGCGCCATTGGTTGATCAGGCTGGCGTCGGGCATGTCGTAGGTACTTGAATTGGCATAGTTAAAGATCGCTTTGTCGAATTCCGTGCCAAGAAACCGGCAGATCGCGGTGAGTGTCTGCTCGGGTTCGACGATCAGATCTTCGTAGCGCACCTCAAGCTGTCGCTCTGCGGGGATTTCTTCGCGTAAGCGCTCCCACGTCTGCTCCGCATCGATCCACCTCTCTACCGCGTGGTACATGTTGCCTGCCCAGCCCATCGATTTGCACGAACGCGCCACATCGCGACCGTCGCGCAGTAGATGGATGTACTTTGCCTCCGGCCAGAGATGTCGGATGCGGTCGATATGGTGGTGCACGGTCGCGCCGACAATGGCCTTGTTCTCTCGCAGACGTTTTTGCTCAAGGAACGAATTCACGAGTTCGGGAAAGCTGAGCTCAGGGTCGATTACTCCTTCGCTAAGCTGGAATACGCGATGCTGCGACAAATATTCGTGATACGCGTCGATCGTGGGGAAGCTGCCGTCTGCCGCGATTTGGTCCACGGCAAATTCAAACTCAAAGTGAAATGCCAATTGAGGGTGGTGATCGAGCATCAATCGCAACAACGTCGTGCCCGAACGCACAGCGCCGACGATGAATGCCGGCTGCGCGTGCAGCTTCACCGGAGGCTTCGCTGAACATTGCTCGCTCGACAGTGTTTCCGCTGCAGTACTCAATTCAATACCTTGCTATGCTCAGACTCTGAAGTAGTCGTGTTATTCTGGTTTACTCGCACCGTTTCCTCTTTACTGACACCTAACACGATCGGTGCGACTTCCTCCGAAAAAAAGCGATGCAACTCGGACTTCGCGCTTGGAACTCTGGCTTCGAGGTGTTCTCTGGTCGACTGGCGGCGCTGGTACTGGGAGCCGATTTTCGCGAGGCACTCCTCCGTCGTGTCGCTCCGGAGATCGACCACGGAGTCCCCAATACCCAGCAGATTGGCCAGCCCTGCCGCCTTTTTGCTATAGGCGAGCAATGAACCCGGAACACACTGTGAACTGGCGCCGATAAATGCGTGCATCCTTGCCCCAACAAAATAGTCGCAATGCATCATCGCGAACTTAGCGGTTGCTGGATCGTTGGCGTTCTTGAGTATCTCGACCCGCTCCGCGTGCGACGCATCTAAATCACTCAGTACGGCTTCGCACGCGGCCGTGTCGGTGGTGTCAACAACCGCCCGCTGCGGATTTCTTGCCCCTGGAAAAAACGTTGGCGCAACGACATGAGGTAACAGCAGCACGAAGCTGTCCGGAACTGAGAGAGCCCACTGCACTAGTTCGTGACAAAATTGTTTGTAGTCGGCACGCAATCCGAACGATCGGCGAGCGAAGTAGAGTAGTCCGCTGACGTTGATAGCGATGCACGGTCTGTTGGCCTGCACCGCGTGCTGGAATCCGACAGGCAATTCCAGTTCCTCAGGTTCCAACAAGAACGCCACGTCGGGTACGCGCACCGAACGCTGCGGGGGTCGATCACCGCAGAGCTGGGCAACTTCTCGGAGTCCTTGTTCTTCTCGAGAGCACACTAAGGTCGCCCGAGAGAGAATGTCAGCTGCGATCCGTCGTGACGACTCATCGTAGAACGGTCCGTAGGTTTGCGGCATCAGAATAAGCGGAAGACCAAGCTCCAAGCAAAGTAGCTTGAGCTGCGTCTGGTACCAGAATACGTCATCGCCATAGATGTTCGCGAAGGAGTCTCCCGCCGAGATATCGAGAATCGCGTCGCAGCCTAGTAACTGCTTGAGTGCTTGTGATACTGTCGGCAATTGCGGCATGGACCGTGTCGACAACCAACTTCGTAGCTTGGCCATCCGATGTATTTGCGGCAACCCATCGCGGTGCCGCAATGAGTTCTTACGTCGAATGGCCATTGGCTCGCAATCGACGATAGTATCGCCGCACGGAATCTTGACCGGCAAGCGTAGGTCCCAACACTGGTAGACGATCTCGACATCCGGCACTGCGCTGACCAAGCCCTGCACCATCGACTTGCCTAATGCATCGACGCCCAGGTTGCCGGTACCCAACGTAGCGCCCAAGACTCCAACGCGTGGCCGCGCCGAGCGATCAGTGGTCTCGCTGTGAAGATTCGCGGCCATTAAATATCTTGATTCGCTATTGTGCCTGTGGTGATGGAGCCGTTGATGCGTTTCAAATTGCGCGGCACAGTGAGCTTGAAGTCGGGAGTGATGGTCTCGGGTTCAGCTGCATTTTCGCGAAGTGGTTGTGAAATCGCCCCCGCAATCACAACAAACATCGGATTGAACATGCCGTTGAGCAAGCAATCGCAGGCAAAAATCAACAAGCTCACGCTGAGCACTTCGTGAGCTGCACGCGAGGGCGTACCCCAGTCAGCCGCGTGCCGATTCGCCAGGACATACGCAACGGGTATGAGCATGGTGGCAAACACCAGTGATACGCCGAATAGTCCGTTCTGCCCGATGATTATTGTCCATAGTCCGTCGAGGCCTCGAATTTGATACTCACCTGTGAACGCGTCAATGGGCCACGATCTTCGATAGCCCCCCCAACCGAATACTGGTCGCTCCATGGCGTGACGAATCATGTAGTCCTCCTGACTGAGCCTGGCACCTAGAGAAGTCGCTCTGGCTCTGCCGAACGCAGGTTCCGCAAGCTCGACGAGAGTCTCGGCTGGTAATATCTGCAGGCCCCGCACCGCCATGTACCCTGGGACAGCTAACAGTACGAGCAGGGCGGGAATTAACGTCTTGCCGTAACGGGCGGAGAGCAGCAGAATCAGCGCCAGCAGCATGAGCATGATTGCGTAAAGCGCTTTGCATAACACCGTGACCGCCAGCAAAGCTGCGAATATAGCTGGATACGGGATGCCAAAGAGTTTCTTTTCGCCTGACAGCCACAACCAGAAAGAGATAACGGTTGCGGTGGCCATCCACATACCGACCATCAGGCCGTTGTTCATGAACACGACTGGTCGATATCCGTCCAGTCGCATATTACGCCAGAACTGATTCTGATGAAAACCATAGACCCAATTGTTGAGCTGAGGACTGAGACGCACTTCTAGCAGGCAAAACGGGATGTACACCAAGCCACCAATCACGAAGGCAGTAGCGAATTGCTTCAAAGCAGCGGAGTCTTTAAAGAACGCTCTTCCGATACAGTAGGGGACGAACCATACCAGCACTTGGCGCAAACCGACCGAACACGCGTCGTACGCGCCAAGGCCGTTGGTGAGCGAAGACAGGCTGGGCGCGATACACCACAGCAGCATCGGAATATCCAACCACTTTGGCCGTAGTGCGAGCAGCTCTTTACTCGCCCAAATCCAGCACCCCAGCGCCACAGCACAGTTGGTCGCGACGATCTTGTCGTAATCGGGTATGCCGACGACAGCCAGTTTGATGGTTGGAAGAAACAGCCACCCACCGACCATCGCCGTCAAGATCGCTTTGCGTACCGGCACCAACGCAAACAACACCAACACCAGTGCCGGGTAGGCGAACAGAACGACTTGTGCGAATGTATTGTGATTCATGGTTAGTAGCGGACGCTATTACAAGCGCCAGGCAGACAAGTCGCGTCCCAGGAACTGTTCCAGCTTTGCGGTCGGTTCGGCGAGTCGATCGAGCAACTCCTTACGGATCTCGTCAGTCAAGGGCTCAGCCTTTGCTGTGTGACGTTTCGACACCCAGCGACCCAGTCGGCTATCGGGCAATCGTTGCAGCAGGCCATCACGCATTTTTCCGCGCATACCGGGCGGTACTGCTCGCTTCAGCATATTGACCCCGGGGACGTTGCGGAGTTTCTGCAAGTTGGTGTTGCATTGCCTTGCCACATAGTTGCGGCCCTGCGGATTGGCTTGGACGGGTTCCGAGTCAAAGGAGTATTCTCCTCTGACGCCTAAGAAGCTGAACACTTCAGAAACCACCCGTTTTGGCGCTTCCTTCAAGTCGTCGAGCAGCAGCAACAGCATCTGCTCGCGTGGAAAGAACTCCAAGTACTTCTCTATTTGTAGCATGTAGTTGCTGGTCTCAAGCACGTACGTACGGGATTTGAGCGTCTCGCGGATGGTGTCGCTGAAGCCGTACGATCGATCAAACACGTAGTTCGAATAAAACCGGTCGACCGGATGCCTCATGATGTACACGAGCTTGACCTGAGGAACAGTTTGCCCGATCCGCCTGACAGTATCTGAAAACCGAGGATACCTGGAGTACGAAGGTGAGGCCTCCCCACAGACTTGATTTGCTGAGGCAGCTGCAAACAACGAGCCATACCAATTCGTACCCTTGCTAAAAACCTCGTCCATACTGAAGAAATTAGGCTCTTTCGGTGTGGCCATGAACACGCCAGGATGCCGCTCCAAGTATTCGTAGAGCGTCGTCGTGCCCGATTTCATGGCACCGATGATCAAAAAATCTGGCAGTCTTGGAGTCATCAAAGTCGAAGCGAACGGGCTGTTATCATGGTCACCAGCTTAAATGTAACTTTGCGAAGCCCTCCCTCATTAGGAAGCGACTTCTCCTTTCCACGCCGCCAAGTCGCGGCCCGTATATTCTTCAAGCTGTTCGATTTCCTCTCGAAAAATATCCTCTATTTGGCAGCGAAGCTCTGGTGTCAGCCGCGACATGTGGCTCTGGTGGCGACGTCGAAGGCGCCGACCCACCGGCCCATTCGCAAGCCATTCGTACCCCGACTTCTTCAGGGAAGCAGGCATCCGCTGCAGCAGCGGTTTCATCGCCGGCGTGCGTTTCAAGGTATTGATGGTTCTTGTCAGGGCCGTCGAAGCGTAGTACTTGCCGCCTCCCTCATTTGCGCGAATCGGGCCGGCGCGAAGGTAATCGAATTCTGACAATCCCAAGAAGTCCCCGACCTGTTGCAACACGTTCTGTGGCGCATCGCGCATATCACCGGTAAACAAGACAAGAAGTTGCTCTTCGGGAAATACTTCCAGGTACTGTCGAATTTGCGTCATGTATCGACCTGAATCGATGGCTTCAGGCGTTCGCTCGAGAAACTCCTCAAACGATGCCGTCACACTGGCACGCATTCGGTGAGCGTAAAAGGAATAGAGGCGCTCCGCCGGATTTCTCAACACGTAGATCAGCTTGGCCGCGGGCTGGGCTGCGGCAAGACGCTCTACGGTATTCGTGTAGGTCGGCCAACGGCTGTACGTGGTGGACGCTTCTCCACAGATCTGCGTTGGTTTTGCGTCCGCAAATAAGCTTGCGTACCATCGGAACCCGCGATCATAGACTTCGTCTTTGCTAAAAAAGCTCATCTCTTTCGGCGTAGACATATACACATCAGGATGCCGGCAAAGATACTTGTACAATGTCGTCGTGCCGCACTTGGCGGCACCGATAATAAAGAAATCAGGCATCCGCAACGAGGGTGTCGCGATGCTGGAATCGTTCGGTGTTGTTTCAGTGCTTTGCATTCTACCTATTGCCACTTCTCACAGTTCCATTCCCGTATGTTGTTCGTCTCATTGTCTCGGCAAGATAGGACACTTGCTCAACTCGGCCGCAGCATCGTAAAAACCATCTGTCGCAACGAGGGCCAAATCGTCACGCAATAGGCAACCAGCGCCGCCAACCACAGCAAAGCGATTACTGGCGGAGCAATGCCAGGAATTGGCAAATCAAAATGGTTCATGAGCCACGCGCAGCCGACAAAGACGGCAACGACGCACAGCGGGCCGAAAAAGATCTGCGTCCGCAGTCCACATCGACGTCCAACGAGATGCACTGAGATGCCGTACGCAAAAAGCTCTCCCACAAATCCGCAAATCGGAATCGTGACCAACCCAGCCCCGCGAGACGCCAAAAACCAAGCCACCAGGAAAGAAGTCCCGCGGGCGAAATTTGAAATCAGTGGTATCTTCGTCTCACCATGCGAAACTGCCGTCATCGAAGCGGTCGTGCGGGCCAGTCGTGCGGCACACATAAGCCCAATCCACGGGATCGCAGCAGAGGCCAACATGTATCGTTCACCATAGATTGTCGTTACCAACCACGGTCCAGCGGTCACAAACAGGGTGGCCAACAGGCCGGCCAGCAGGCACATCACTTGCGCTGACCGCCAGCAGTAGCTATGCAACTGCTCCGTATTCCCGCGAGCTCGAGATAGCAGTGGCAATGCGATCGATCCGTGCAAATTCGCCAGCGCCATCGTCGGAGTTAGTGAGAGCATGAACACAACCGAGAACGCGCCGAGCACGTCCTTGTCGAAGTACGAAGCGATCAAGAATCGATCACCATGCATCACAGAGTACATCAGCAGCCCATTGCCAATAAGCGGCCAACCGAAGCTGATAAAGCGTTTCCAGATCGAGCTCTCGAAGTTCCAGCGGTAAGTCCGCTGGGCCAATAAGTGGGACAAGATTGTGGCAACTGTTATCTCGGTCAGTATGACCGCCAGAAAGGCCCGGTAATTTCCGAACTGAAGTGCGAATAGTGGGGCGAGCAAGACTCCGATGACCGTCGGAATCGCTTGAAAGGTCGCCAATCGTCCAAGTTGTAGATCGCGCTGGTAGCGAAACACGTCGCAGTGGATAAATCCTCGAATTATCGGCACTAACGCAAGCAATTGGAACGATGTTGTGGCTTCCGGGGCTTTGAAGTACCAAGCAAACGTAGGGGCAAGAACAAGAAGCACGCCACCGACGATTCCTCCGCGGACGACGAACAAGAGCTGCGCGTTCCCTTGCCAAATGCTCGAACCCCCGTCTGGGGCTTGGACGAGCTGCTTACGCGGTCCGAGCTCCGTGATCATTTCCAACAAGCTCAGCGTCAGGGCGAACGTAGCACCGATGCCAAAATCAGCAGGCAATAGGAGCCGCGCCAAGATCACATTTCGCGCAAAGCGACCCGCGACGTTGACCAATTGCGCTACGGCCATCACAGAGGTGGCAGATTTGATCGACTTAGTTTGTTGCATTCCAACGACGGCTTCTACGGCGTACTAAACTGAGGCTCCGACGGCCGATAATGATGGTGAATGTCACCATACAATTGGGCATGGCTGTCAGCGTAGCTTGCTCACTTCTGTCGGATATTGCTGACGACTGCTCCGTTGCGTCAGACTGAAGAAAGCCAAACTCTCCAAGGTTGGCACAGGTATGTCGAGTGATGCTCGACGGTTCATTTGGCGGACGGGCGACCGAGCGCCTTTGGCTGGAGCATTATTTCGGACTCCGACGACGTCGGCGCCGTTGGTGGGGTATGTGGTATTGCTTGATCTTGCGATATACGGTCGCCTGACCCAATCCGAGCATGTTCGCCGCATCAATCACGTGTCCGTCGCAGCGCTGTAATGCCTCAATGATCGCGGCACGCTCTGTGCGCTGAATCGCTGACATCGAAGCAATCGCACTGGCCACCTCAATCGACTGACCCTCCGCCGAATCATGAATGGCAGTGGCGAGAACGCTGCCTGACTCAGTCTGGCAAGTAACTTCGGCTGGAGTTCCAAACATCGATGCCGCATGAATCTCTGCTGGGATTTCCGGAACGTCGATCAAGCGACCTTTGGCGAACACAACCAATCGCTCTACTACGTTCTCCAGTTGTCTTACGTTACCAGGCCAGTCATGAAGGCGAAACACATCGAGCGCTTCTTTGGTAAAGCCTTCCACCGTTCGGTTGTAAGCTCTGACGTATCGCTGCAAGAACAACATCGCCAATTGTTCGATGTCCTCCGGTCGATCTTTCAGTGGCGGAATGTAGATCGGCACGACATGCAGCCTAAAGAACAAGTCCTCACGCATCAGGCCTTCCTTGACAATCGTTTCGGGGGAGCGATTGGTGGCAGTGATGACTCGTACGTCTACCTTCTTGATTGTCCGCGAACCGATCCGCTTGACCGAGCCTTCCTGTAGGAATCGCAATAGTTTGGGCTGCGTGGCGAGCGCCATTTCGCCGATCTCATCCAAGAACAGCGTGCCACCATCGGCTGCCTCGCAAACGCCGATCTGTCGGCAATCCGCACCCGTGAATGCACCCTTTTCGTGCCCAAACAGGAGGCTCTCGGCAAGTTCGTGAGGAATCTCGGTCATATTTACTGGTTCGAACCGGCCCTTGCAACGACTGCTGAGCTTGTGGACCGCGGTCGCAACTAACTCTTTGCCTGTCCCACTAGCCCCGTAGATCATCACGTTCGCTTTAGTATCGGCGACTTCCGCGATAATTGATCGAACCGACTGCATGGCTGGGCTCGATCCGAGAATCCAAGTTTCGAGTTCCTTGATCTTGGATTGTTGGGTCACGCATCTGGCCAGTGCTTGCGGACAAGTACTGTTTTGCTGCAGGTTCTCAGAAGTGCTCGCTGAGACGGCTGGCAATCGCGATGGAGATGAGTAATCTGAAACCCAACGCCCGCGAAAGATGCTACTCTCGACGGACCCATTCGGATGAATGCTGGGAGATTCGTCGCCAGTTGTCGCCACGTTCAGCGGCGATGAGAAGACCGAGCTCGGTGAGGGAGGGGCGGTTGACGCCGTGTCATTCGTCAGATCTTGAACTTCAGAATCACTTTCAAAGTGCATCTCCGCAGTGTTCAACTTGCGGTTGATTCGCCATTGCTGCTGCGCGATGTCCGAGATCAGCTCCAGTTTCTCGTAGCTCATCGGCAGCGTAATCACATCGACCGCCCCAAGCCGTATCGCAGCCATCGACTTTTCAAAGCTGCTTTGTGCGTCTTCGGCAAAGAACGCGACGGGGATCTGATTGAGCAGCTGGGCATGCCCGTCGCACAGCTGCAATGAACAGCGCCCGGCCAGCTCCAAAGAAACCACTGCGAACTCCGGTGGTTCACTCTCAACGGCTTCCTGAAATTCATCCCATGAAGATACCTCAAGGCATCGACATTCAAGGTTGGAAAGCCGCGTTTCGAGCTCGTTGGAGTGCTCTTTGGATTCGAGGAGTAGAAGGATAGAAGGTAACGTCGATGGTTCGGTCTTTACGGTCCGCATTGGTGCCCTGGTCATGGTGGAGTCGTAAGGTCTGTAGCAAGTTGAGTCAGTCGCGGTGGAGTTCGTGAAATGAACCTCAGTGTCTTTTTGAAATCACTCCTTGATTGCGGTGTTATGGGAGAAAGAGTCTTGAACGGCTGATCGTCTGTATCGCGGAAGAAATGGAGTAGAGGTCTTGCTCCGGCAGCGTGTTTTGTGTGCCCAGGTCAAGCGACCCCACAGTCCCATAACGTCATAACGACGTGGTCCGAAGGCATGGCAGGGGAGAAAAGCGGTGTGCCCTAACTCTGCCCGATACGCGGGGGTTAATTCTCTACTCGAATCAAACGGCGATTTGATGTTGTGCGTTTCAGTCCAACAGAACTCAGTCTTGCTCCATTGGTAGCGCAAGTTGCCCAAGCGGCCAAGAATCACCAGGGCCAGCCGTGGCTTTGGTGTCGAGCTTCCCCGAGGTTCGAGCGCTAATTTACTGTCTTGATATCTGGTGATAAACAAGAACACAGCAGCCAGATCACAGTGAGCGTCACATTTTTAGTTCACCCCTTTGTTACTCGGTCCCCCCCAGTCTTACCGGTCAGGTTAAACGACAACGACCACTAATGCAACAATTTTATCACTCGAATCCTGCGATTAAATCGCCTCAATAATGATGATATCAGTGATCCGAAGCTTAGCGGCGACGGGTGGCATGGATTGGCAATGTTGGCAAATCAGACGGTCTCGATTTGCCGATCCGTCACGGACCTCTCATGCCTGTTCGAGTTAGCCCGTACCAACGTCCCGCTCAGTACTGATATCATATCAATAATTTAGTAACGACAATTATCGAGCTTCACGGCTCGTGCCAGACTGGGCGCCGACGGAACTCTGGGTAGGCAGTCAGAAAATCGCTACAGACCGGCAGATTTTACTTGTTAATCGGGGTAGATTGGATAAAGTGAATGTACGGACGGCAATCAAGCAGATTTGCGGCACGGTATCTGCTCCGAGTTGCCGCCAAATCTTGGCTTACGGGTCTTTAGAGTTCGTCAACACACAGAGAACGCAGCTAGCAACCATGTCCATAGCTCCCAATTCTTGCGCGACAATTCTGCTCGCAATTGCGGCAGTCTTGCTCACGATTTCCCCATCGGCTGCCCATGTGGTCATCGACAATATCGACTTGGGAGAAGGCGAATTAGACGCCGCCGAGGCGATTGAGGATTCGGGGAACGAACGTGTCACCGGTGAACTCGAAGAGCTAACGCTCCGAGAGACTTCAGGCGATTGGAACTTCGTGCCTACCACTCGCAGTGGCGACAGGCGGCGAGCTGACGGCCGCAGGATTAGGTCCATAGACCGCTTGCGTTCTCCACGATCCGTACGCTCTGCCGGTAGCGGCGGCGGCGCGGGTGGTGGCGGCGGAGGCTCGCGAAGAGCCCGCAGGGACTCGCGACAGCAGGATGGCGGACGAGAGATGATCCAAACGGTCGTGGCAGTGAACAACGACACGGGAGAAATGGATCCAAACGCAGACGGTGATCCGGGACTCAATGTTTCGCTGCTCGATAGCGGAGAAAATGCCCCAGGAGGATCGGGCGCCGGAGGTAACGGTGGCGGTGGTGCGGGAGGCGCAAATGGTACTCCGGAGGACGGAGAAGACGGCACCGATTACCCGGACACTGCGGGACCTCGAGGGATCGTCGTTAGCGGCACTCCAGAGCCCGCCGCGATGGTCGTGTGGGCCGTCGTCGGTTGCTGTGGATTCGGGTTCGTCCTCTACAAGAACAAGCAAAACGCTCGCACGTGAACGGCTGCTACGGTAGCTTCAAGGTTTCTGCGTGCGGCTCTCTAATTGCTGAGCCACTCGACGACCCGTCCAGAGTACGGGCTTCTCCACGCGAGTGTGGCCATCTCGGCCGGGTGAAAATGGGTTGTCGTCGGGCACACCCACTAGCTCATCTGCGATTAGGATCTTGTTTTGCGGACTCTAACGAGTTTGCGGCGATTCACCGCGTTGCTCGTCGCATTTGCTCGGTTCATTAGGTGAATAATATCCTTAGCAGGTTATGATGAATCTTTGGCAGCCCGGCAGGTTAGTCTGTGTTCTCTGCTGATTCGCCCGGCTCGATCGATCGACGGCGAGTTCCTCAGCACTTAGCGTTATCACTACCTTCGTCGCGTGCTTGGATATGCGGGCACATTTCATGGGTGATTCTCTTCTCGAACCTGATCGATTGAGCCATACCAGCCTTCGATCTTCACCTCCGGGTCGAACCGGGTCGTGGAGGGTCGCGGAAGTTTTCATGCTACTGCTAGGTACCTGGGCATATGGACCGACGCTTGGCCACATCTTTGAGACTTGGCAATCCAACCCTGATTACTCGCACGGCTTCCTTGTCGTGCCCGTGGCGCTAGCCTTTGCTTGGGCGCGTCGTGATGATCGCCCACGGGCGGGCGATATGCCCCGTTGGGAAGGCCTTGTAGTGCTCGCGTTCGCTGGTTTGCTGAGATACGCTGCTGGACGATTCTACCTACCTGAGCTGGACGGGTGGTCAATTCCATTATGGTTGGGTGGGGTGGTCTTGTTGTTTCACGGCGCACGCTGGTTTCGGTGGGCGCTGCCGTCTTTGGCATTCTTGTGGTTTGCCACGCCGCTTCCGACAAGCATTGAGATTCTGCTTAGCACGCCACTTCAGCATTTCGCTACGGAAGCAGGAAGTTGGGCATTACGTCTCTTGGGACAGCCTGCCATTGCTGAAGGCACAACAATACTGCTCAACGAACACGTGCTGGACATCGAACGCGCCTGCAGTGGCCTGCGGATGTTCTATGGCATCTTTGCCATGGCAGTCGCCTGTGTCGTGTTCTCTCGAGTGAGGGGCCGCGTTGCCGCGTTGATTCTCTTGGCTGCGGTGCCGATTGCAATCGCAGCGAACGTATTTCGGATTGCACTCACCGGGCTCTTGCTCCAAGTGTATCCGGAGCAGCTCGCGAGTGGTTTTTCCCACGACCTTGCCGGCTATCTGATGATTCCCGTGGCTGTCGTACTATTCGCCTTGTTTACGCAGTGGCTTTTCCACACTGCGGATCGACTTAGGAATGATCCGTCAGCGGGCATCAGTTGGATCTCGAAATGGTCGGTCACTGCGATCGTCATCGCGGTTGCGTTGGTCGCGTGGGGCCACCGGCAAAAGAGTCTCATGCTAAGTGCATTGCTTGAGAAAGCGAATCAGTATGAACAGACGCAGGACTGGCCGTGGGCGTCCGTCTACTATGAGCGTTTTCTCCAAGCGAAGCCCAACGAATCAGCTGTCTTCGAACAGTATGCTGAAGCTTACGCCAACATGGCGACCAGCCGCTCTGAGCGATTGCGCTCGCTATCGCTCGCGCATCGCGCATGGAAGTCGAATCCAGCACGCGCCGATTTAGCAGAGTACGCGGCCCGTACAGCATTCGAAATCGGTGAGATCAGCAAGACACTCCAGATTTGCGAGAATCTACTGGCGACTCAACTGGACGACGAGACCCGCTCCAGCAGCACTTTTCTCTACGCAGACGCCCTCCTGAATCACTTTCGTGACGGTTCGATGTCGACGGAGTATTCGTGGGATGACCTTGCCAGCGCTCTCGATGCGACACGGACTTTTCCAACCACGAAGATCGTTTACGAGGTCGAACTTGCTCATATTTGGCGGGAAAAGCTGCTGAAGCCGGATCGAAGGACACGCGAAGCATTCGCCAAAGAGGTGATGGACCGCATGGTCCGTGAGCATTCCGCCGACCCGATGGCTTGGCTGGCAAGGTTTCAGTTTTCCGTCGAGTCTGGATTGGACAACGACCCAGAGCTTGCCGAGCAAGCAGAGCGGGATTTGCTCAAAGCTGTGGAGCTTGTCGGCTCGGCTGATCCGGTCGAGCAGACGGCAATCTACATCGCCGCGGCTTCGCACGCTCAGCGAGACGGCAAGTCGGCCGAGGCGGAACTAATGCTGAATCTCGCCATCAGGTCAACACCTACTAATCCACGACCCTATGTGTTGCTATCCGAACTGAAGCGGAATGGCGATTCTGAAAACTCCAAGCAAGCGGCGATTGGTGTCCTGCGAGACGCGCTGGAGATCATTGGGGAGGAAGAGATTGATTTGCTCCTGCCGCTAGCATCGCTGCAGTCGGAACTTAGCGATTGGGAAGACGTGTCGAGAACTCTCGAACTGGTGGACCAAGAATTGCCAAGCTTCACCGGGCGATCTCGCACCAAGCTGCAGCTAGGTGTGGCAGTGATCCGCGCCCAATTGTTGTCGGCGCAAAGCGGACCGTATCCAGCTACACGACTCCTGGAGTCGATAGTCAATGCTGAGGACGTGGCGGTTCACCGCCAGCTTTCGCCGCTACTTTTCGCGCGTGCCCACGTCCTCCTGGGGAGGCTCTACAAGTCGGTCGGGATCTTGGATCGCTCCAGCGAACAGTATCGGGCTGCATTGCAGCTTGACCCTGATTCCACGTCGACGCGAGCCGAGGCGATTGCTCCGGTACTCAAATCGGGAGATTTGGAAAGCGCCGATCTGCTATGTCGACAACTGTTGCGAGAGGTTCCAGATTCCCAAACCGCGCTTGCCGCATTGATCCGGCTGGAGACAAGGCGGCAACTGCGGCTTCCGATTGCTTCTCGTGATTGGGGCAATGCCCAGCGGGCGCTCGACCTTGCCGCTGACCGCGGCGTCCCACTTTCCAAGCTACTGATTGCGGAGATCGAACTGCTGGAATCTCAAGGCAAAGCGACGGCGGCACGGGATAGGTTGGATGAAGCTCTCAGGCAAGCACCGCAGCAACCTATGCTGTGGCGCGAGTCCGCGATGCTGTTAGATCGATTGGGTGATGTGGACGGGGCGCTGGAGGCGGTCGAAAGATATGCCGATTTGCTTCCAAAAGATCTTGAACCCGCCGTGCTCCAGGCGACTCTGCTTGAAAAGGCGAATCGGAGCGAAGACGCTGAACGGCTGCTACAGGATATTCTGGCGGAAAGTTCAGGCCATCGTTGGATTCTAGCTGCTTTGGAGTTGGCTCGCTTGCAGTTGCTGGTAGGGCAGTTGAACGAAGCCAATGCCCTGCTGGAGGAAGTCCATCGAAAGGAGCCCGCAAATCTTGTTGCGCTAAACGCTCTCGCGAATCTGGCTTGGGCAACCGGAAACTGGGATGCGCTAGAGCGTCACGAAGCCAACCTCTTTGAACTGGAGGGTGAATCCGGCTCGCTTTGGCGCTACCATCGAGGTCAGCGATTGCTAGAACTAGCTACTTCAACGACGGACCCCGAATTTGAAGAGCTTAGTCGAATCAGTCACAGTCTGCAGCAACTACGTCCACGGTGGTCAAAGACAAGTCTGCTCCGAGGGGATATCGCACTGCGTCTCGGGAAAATCGATCCAGCGATTGCAGCCTATCAGCGTGCTTGGAATCTTGGCGACCGGAGTGCTCTGTTGGCAGACCGACTGATCGAGTTGCTCACTGAGCAAGACAGGCAGGCAGAAGCACAAAGCTACGTGTCGCAGGTTCAGAATTCGCTCGCGCTGTCCAGCCAGCTGTTTGACCGCGCGTTGCCATACTACGTCCGTCAGCATCAGGCGAGGGCGTTGAAGTTGGCAGAGACGTGGACCGCCCGTCAGCCGAACGATCCGAAGGCTCATCTGCGCCTAGGGCGGGTTCACACGGCACTGTCTGTCCTGAGCGAGACCGACAGCGACGAACACCTAGCGCAAGCCAGCAAGAGTTATCTGCGCACGCTAGAATTGAGACCGCAGGATATTAGTGTTTGGCTAGCCTATGTTGCTTGTGCCCAGCGTCGACAGGGCCCCGACTTTGCGATTGAAGCGTGCCTCCAAGCACTCGCCGAGGAACTCCCGCTGGCTGAGTTCGAAAGAGAGTTCTCGCTTGCTCAAGTATACGAAGAACTTGAGGAGCCGCTTCTGGCTCGCTCTCATTATGATTCGGCAAAACAGCTGACCCGTGGACTGGACGACCCACGTGAAGCAGCCAAGGTCCTTGGACGGGAGGCAACCTTCTTGCTGGATTTTGCTCCAGCAATCGCTGAGCTACGTGCGCGTGAATCGTTGGCTCTCCATGCCACGTCGACGTTGCCTCGACGAGCATTGCTACAAGTACTAGCTGATAGTACGTCTCCGAAACGAATAGAAGCAGCTCTCGAACTCACCGCCGGCTTTCCGCAATCTCAATCAGAAGCTGCCGGCGACGATATCCGTAGAGCGCGGGCCAAGGCGTTGATGCAACGCGGAAGCACCGCAGATCTCCACGAAGCAATCGGTCTGATGGAGACCCTGCTCAATCAAACGAGAGAAGACAAATTGCTGCTAGTCTCGCTGTATGAGAAAATTGATCGTCTTGGTCCTGCTTTTGAGACATTGAGTCGGATGTCTAGTGACCGATCCGCCGACCCGCGCGATCTGGTCGCGTTCCTGGAGTTTTGGCAGCGGCACTTTCTCGCTGGATCGGCGTTAACAGATCAGCCTGACTTCGGTGCGGTCGCCAATGCAATCTACGATCAGTTGAATAGGTCGCCATCGCAGCAAGCAGAGTGGCTACGTCTGAAGCTCAGCGAGGAGCGTCTGATTCGCGATGATCCCAACTTGGACTGGGCATTGGTGCGGCCTTACGTCGACAAACTTCTGAAGGTGAATCGTGGGATGGAGTCTTGGAGTCCCGCCACGAGGCTTGCTTGGTGTCGTTCGATGCTGCAGACGCTCTGCCGACAGCAGCTAGAGACGTGTGCCTATCAGTTCGTGCAACAATCTCCCGACATCGTGCCGGTACCGGACGCGGCAGTTACTCTGTGCCACGCGTTGATTCTTTCGCCCGAAGTGCACGACCACTTTGAAAACGCACAAGAGTTTCTGTCTGGCGTGCAAACAAGTCATCCGCAGAGGGCAGACTTGGCTCGCGCGATCGGCGACTACTTACTTATGTCGGGGCAATACGCATTGGCAGCTGACGTCTACGATAAGGCGTTGGCGATCGATCCGCAAAGTGAGCTGGCCAAGAACAACCTCGCCCTTGCATTGGCCGAGGTTCCAGGGCGTTTGCACGAGGCAAAGGCTGTGCTTGATGCCGCAATTGCGGAGCATGGTTCCGATCCGACCTTGCTGGACACGCAATCGGTGATCGAACTCATCGATGGTCGTCCCGAGCAAGCGTTGCAGACGTTGGAACAGGTGATGTCTGCGTCACGCAATAACGCCGTTGCACTCGTCCACACGGCGATGGCGTACCAACAACTGGGAGACCAGACTCGAACACGTGAACGGTACGTTGACGCGCTGTCAGTCGGATTAAACGACGCGCTGCTTTCAGTTCGCGACCGAAGCTTCTGCCAGGAATTGTCTGAGCAACTTGAAGCAATGGTCAGCAAGAAAAACCTACTCACGGTCCAGAATCGCTTGCGGAATACCAATTAGATTTGGCCGGGAATTAGCACATGACGAAGAGCCTACTTGCAATCTTGGCAGCGATCGCGCTGACCGTCGGGCCCGCAGTGCTGCAGGGACACTTTTCTAATCGCTGGGGAACTCCGGTCGATCTGACTATAGCGGGCGAACAACTGCATCAGTTTCCTCGCGAACTTGGTCCCTGGCAGAATGCTGAGGATGAACGCCCGTTGAGTGAGGCCGTTTGTCGGGAGTTGGGTTTGGTGGAACATTTTCATCGGCAGTACGTCCATACTTCCACGGGGGAGCGCATGCATGTACTGCTGATGGTCGGGCCTCCCGGACGATTGGTTAGGCATCCGCCCGATGTCTGTTATGCCAATCGAGCGAACGAACAACTCGGCGATGCAGAGTTGATTGAAGTATCCGGCACGGAACGCAGCCAGTTCGAACTACTCCGGTTCCGACGTACTGCGCAACCTGTGCCGAGTGAGTTTGAAGTGGCGTATGCCTTCTGTGAAGGCAGCGGAACCTGGGCTGCTCCGTCGTCGCCTAGGATGGCGTACGGCGGAGAACCGGTATTGTATAAGCTCCAAGTATTACGCGAGGGTAAGTCCAGCACCGTGCAGGAAGACATCGAGGATTTCCTGACAAACTTCGTGGCGGCCTTCGGAGCAGTCCTGCCAAGCCGTGAATCAGCAACTACCGATGCAACATGATGCGTTTGTTGGCGATAATCGCTCGGCTTATGGGAATTCCGCGCATCCAGACGCCGATTGAAGAATCCCAAGTCGTACCGATTGATGCCTATTGTGCCGACTGTGGGGGAATGATCCTTCTCCGGGATGAGTCTACCGGCCGCGTGTGTTGTCCACAATGCCGCAATCGATAGCTATTCGGCGTATTCCTCACTGATGTCCGGCAGTGGGACCGGCCCAAAGAGTGGCTTGGACAACTCATCGGCAGTTGCTAGTGGTTGCTCTGCCGACTGTTCTGCGGGCCTTGGATCGACCTTAAGTTGAGGGGTTTCTCTTTCGGGCGGTTGCTTAAGCGTGGGGACCTCGGGCGGAGCTGGTACGGGCTCCACCTCAATCTTGACGCTTGGCACGTCGATATCTTCAGCCGCATCAGGTTCCAAGTCCTGATCCTCCGCAGGCTCCGGCACGGGGAGCGGCTTGAGCGTGGGGAGTTCGATGAGTTCTGGGTTTTGATGCGTCAGGTCAGTAATTACAGCTTTATGGTGTTGGTCCCCGCAATGCAGATCTCGCCACGACGCGCCACTAGTTGGCCATGTTCGCCAGCAGGTAGGCTTGTAGCCGTAAAACTCAGCGCTTGGCTCACAGGGACAGTGGAAGAGTGCATCCTCACCAGCGCACCAGGGCACGGTTTTGCGAATGTCGGTGGGGCAGCACTTTTCGGCCTCGCGTTTGGCGAGCAGCCCGCTCGACTTGCAACCGCTGAAGGCGATTGCAGCCATCATCAACATGCTCGTCGTCGCCTTATGCATCTGTTTTGAACTCCGGATATCGCATTGCAATCGCGGTCGGCAGTGTCAGTATCAAGGAGCGTCTTAGAAGGCTCCGCCACGAATGGCTGATTCCTCAAAGAACGCAATACGTTGCGCGGTCTGCGTACCCAACAAGGTCACGCCGAACAGACGCTCGAGGGGCGAAACCATCTTTGCAATCGCGGTGTCCAGCGCGACCAATTTGTCCTCGGAAACATAGACACGGTCCCCCGGCAAGATCTGGTAGTTGGTAGCGATATCGCCTCGTTGCGTGATCGCTACCCAATCGACGGGTAGAATCTGATCACCTCCGCACTCGTTGTAGCCCGGGCGGGCGATCCACATTCGTGTTGACGACGTGGACTGCAAACCTTGGATTTGGCCGATCGCGTCAAGAACCGTTTCATTTCCCTTCGAGGGGATAATCACAACTTGGTCCCCAAGGCCCGCACCCTGGGTCACGACGTAGAATACCTTGCTGTTGTATCCGAAGACGTCCAACGCAATCTGTGGATTGTCGAGGTAGGCGGAAAGATGGGCTTGAACCGCTCGTTGTGCCTCGTCGATGGTCATGCCCACAACACGCACACGTCCGTAGGTGCCCAAGTTCACTTTACCGTCCGGCGCGACTAAGTGCTCGCCGGCGATTTGCTGCTGTGCACTGGTTTGCAACAGGGTGATCCAGACTTGAGCATTGCGATAGTCGCGACGGAGCAGGGTGAGGATCTCGCTCTGCAGTTGCTCGACGGTTTTCCCCGCTGCGGAGACCGCCCCATAGTTGTAACCCAGCTGGATGGAACCATTCGGCTGAATCGTATACTCACCGGCTATGGTTCCCTCCTCAAGCAATCCCGCGGTCGAGATTGAAACGACGTCCAACTGGCTCAGTCTGTACGGCGAGCGCGGAATCAGGCTAATTGCGTTAATCGTTAGGATGTCGGGCGGCTCAATGATATAATCGGGCATCGTGACCTTTGCTTGCTCCCTGGGAATCACCTCGGGCACGCAAGGCTGCGGGTTGCAAGGATCGCGAGCCGGGTAGACGATTCGGCATCCCGAGGCACACAGCAGCAATAGCAGTGTCGACAGGAGAGCGTACGGCTTCGTGTACCGGCGATACGCACATCGCACAACTTGCTGCTTCTCGATGAAGGGATTTGGGTGGCGGTTGGCCATGATGGTGGTGGGACGCTGCGGGGGGGCGCTGACTGGAACATCCGCCACGAGTGGTGGATTCCGAGCAGTCGGTACGACTGGCTCTGGTACTACCATCGGAGAAACCGGGTAATTTCTTGAGCATGAGCAAACCGGAGAGCCGAGAGTACTCTGGAAGGCTATGGACTCTACATGAAAGGCGAAAGATGCTAGCTTACAGCCGATGGTTGCTTGTCTGCGCGGCCTGCGCTGCCGTGTCGAGCGTCGTTAATCCTTGTCATGGCCAGGAGTTACGTCGTTACGCGCCAGCGAGTCCGACGGTGAGCCCCTATTTGAATCTAGGCAGACTCAACAACGGCGGGCTCCCAAACTACTACTCGTTAGTGCGGCCACTCAACCGACAGCGACAAGTAAACCTGCAAGCACAACGCTTTCAACGACAGCAGGGGCTCGCCTTGCAAAGGCTTGAGCGGTATGCCCAAGCGCCGCAGGCGGTGCCACAGATTACCACCGGAACCAGCAGTCAGTTCCTCACTTCTGGCACCCGTGCCGTTTATCAAGACACGCGACAATTCTACCCGCCGGTTATTCTTAGTCGCTGACCAGGTCATCGTCGGACGAGAAGGCTGCCTCAATGGTCTGATAGCGCTCACGCGTTTCGGGCAAGAAAGAACCACGCCCGGTGATGCTGGGATACGTCCGCGGGGTGGGTGGGACGCCATGTGCACCATCGATGGCCGCGGGAGTTGAGCCATCATTGGTTGCTAGATCTTCCTGCGTGGTGTTGACGAGCTCATCTGCAGGTGCGGCGAGATGCTCGAAGCTGTCTGCTTCGATTACGAGAGTGGCGGCGCGTGAGCTAAGATCAATAACAGCCGGTTCCACGGTGATTCTTCCCAAATAGACTCCCGGACTTCCATCGGCTACCGCGATCAAGGAGTGCTCCCCCACTTCAACTACTGAGTTCCACGGCCGAGGTGCTAATCCCACGGTCGGCCAGTCGAAGTTCCAACTCTGCCAGCCAGAATCGGGCTCCCCCAGAACCACATGTCCGTATCGGTCATTTACTCTGGTACGACCAATCTCATGACTACCGTTTGGTCCATTGAGGAAGACTCGCCACTGGGTATCTTCGCTGAGGGCTTTCGATCGCCACGTGAATTGAAGATCATTGTCTTCGAGAGTCCAGATTCTGGAATTCTGGTCTTCGTCGAATCCGAATTCCACTCTCGGTGGCACTTCGACTGGCGAGTCAAGCGCCACTGCCAGACCTTCGACGCCTAGGGCGTCCCCGCCGTCGAATGCCTCGGCAGGTGCCACTGCATTGCCAAGCGCTAGACCAAAGTTGTCCAGCAGTTGCTGATTCGTTTGATCAACGTATTGGCTGTATTGACCGTCGTTCATGAAGTCAGGCACGTCGCCGCTCGGGAAGGGAACGGCATCGCCAGCCTGGTCTTGGAAATACAATCGATGGCCGTTGTAATAGATTTCATCATTCGCAATGAATGACGACCATTGTTGGGATGCCGAACGGCCTCCCGCGACAGGTGAGCGGTCAAGCTGCTTGAGGAGCCGGACGTTATGCTGTGTTGCGCCGTTAAGGGCGGTTTCGGAAAGCGGCACATGGAAGACATTGGTCGCATCTATCCGACGCATGTCGTTCGATTGATCCGTTGCCTGCGGGGTAACGATTACCAGATCTTCGATGTTCTGCAGAAGTACGGTGTCGATTCTCGTGTGCGCTTGCGTAAGTGCTTGAATGCCTACCGTAAATCCAGCCACTTCCAAATTCTGGAAGATTAGGTCTTTGCTGTTGCGATTCGCCACGATCCCTTTGCCAACGGACGTGTGAAACTCCGAGGGTTCACTCGCCCGATCATCAAGTTCACGGTTGCTGAGTGAAATCGGATTGTCGACGTTGCCAAGAATGAGCCCGTCCGAGAGTGTTAAGCCCGACACGTATCCCAAGTGAATGCCTGCCCACTCGACATTCCAAATCTGGAAGTTCTCGAAGATGTCGCCAGCTGTGCCTTCGGCAACGGCTGGAGTTTGGCGCCGCCAACGGAAACCAAGGCCCGCGCCAGAAGCGAATACCTTGTTGCCGCTCATCTCACTCAGGGCGGCTTGGTCGATTCGAACTTCATCGTCGCGAATGGCAGGTTCGGTCGCATTCGCCGAGAACTCCAGTGGCGTACTCACAGGAGTGTCGACGAGGCTCGTGTAAGTAGGCAACTCGCGACCGAATTCTGTGACACTACGACTATGGATGAAAATACCCTCTTGCGCGTGTCCCGAGGCAACGTTGTCAATCAGCGCGACGCTGGAAGACTGTAACCAAAATCCATGCCCGGCCGAACCAAACCCAGCGCCTTCACCTTTGTCGGATGCACCCATTGGCTGGTAGAAATTCTTGCCACGTGAACGAACCGCAAGATTGCCGATGAAGGCACCGCGTTCGCTTCCCACCTCCGTGACAAATCCGGCCCCTTTGACGTTGTAGCTGGTGTTGTCGCGCATGAGGGCGTTACTGTCATGGTTCACAAATCCCCAGCCAGGGCTATTCTCAACGACCGATCCGACAATTGTGGCTGCAGTTGATTCGCTTCCCAGGCGATGCAGATGAACGGCATAGCGGCCGCGGGCGTTGAGCCCCGTCTCCGGAATCAGGTTCCCGGCCTCGTCGAGAGTGGGATCCGTGGTCGGGATGTTCTTGTCATTGCGCCCGATGTGGTCGAACGACGCGAAGTTGACCGAGACGTCTGGGCTGTGCATGAACATGACATGCCCCGCACGCTGAGGATCGGTTGTGTTTTCCGAATTGAATTTGACGTTGCGATCCAAATTGGAAACCGGAATATCCAACTGTGCCCGCGGTGGCACATGGTCGTACTGGAGGGGCTGGTCAAACTCGATCTGATGCCCGTCGGAGGAGATAGCCGTGATCGTGACGATTTCGTCTTCGTCGTATTGCGTTACGCCTTGGTTATTCTCCAGTGGACGCACCACCCCTGGCACGAGGACACGATCTCCGACTCGCCATCCGTCGACAGGGCTCGCTAGCAGCAGCACGGTATCGCCAGCTTCCGGGGCGGTCGCCAAATCGACTGGGCCGGTTTTGGAAGCTCCGTGGATGCTAGCCGAGCCATGAGAAAGCAATCCGCGGCTCAACAATGTTGGATCCCAAGCAGTGTCGATCGGCCCGTCGTCGGTGAACAAGATGCTAACCGTCGCATCAGGCGAGATCGGCTGCGCGCTGGTTCCGATGTTCAACGTTCCAGTCGTTGAAACGATGAACGTATCAACGATGAGACCGGTGTCCACGTCCGTGGCGAAGTTCAACACGCCATCGACGCGAATCGTCGCGAGGCGTTCAGAGAACTCGCGGTCGACTTCGACGGTCATTCCTTCAGGAATCTGTACGTGAGCAGAATCGCTCGGGACGAGGCCGTTCTCCCACGTAGCTCCAACGCTCCAGGCCCCATCGGTGATGGCGCGATGTGTAACTTGAGAGTGCGGAACCAAATTGAGCAAAGCAGCGTGTTCCGAGCCAAGTAGCGGATCCATGTGGGAATGGTCGTGCCCGTGCTCCGACTCGCCGCTGTGGTGCGCGGCCAAAGCCAAATCGGTTGTCTGATGGCTGTCGGTCGCGACCACTTCCACAGCCACCTGATCCAGGTCATCGTGAGTTGGTCGGGCATCGTCTGGCGTTTCCAGTACGCCGCCTGTATGCAGTAGAATTCGTGAGTCGAGTTTCTCGAATTGATGCGACTTCATGGTTGCTTCGTCTATCGTCGTACTTGGTTTGTGTAGCAGTGATGCCGGTTGTTTACCAAAGCCCTTTTTCGCAATTCGCCTGAACTGAAACGGATCGCCGGCGCTGGGAGTGCTGCAGCAAGCCATTGCAACGGCTGGTGAGTTGCACGACTCTACGAGCCAAACGACCTAATGCTCTCGGCATTACGATTCAAGAAGCCCTCTTTTCGTACAGCTCTGTCCCAAATCCCTACTCCGCAATTCATCGATGCAGTGCGATAGAACGATGTGGTGGTCCGAGAATTTGGTCCACCAGCACCGCAGCCCCACGCTGCCCCTTGATGCGGCGTTCGATCCTTGAAGGCCTTCTCCTCAAGGACAAATCAAATCGCGTTGTCGCCTGTGCCGCCGAAAAGTGCCGAAGCAATTGAGCAGGCAAACAAAGAACGCAATCTGAGCAGGTTAATCTAATTGCGAAGAAAATGCAGCCTAAATCTCTAGAAAAACACTGTACTACTAGTGCCGGGGGTGCGCACCCCCTCTGCAGAACTATTTTCCCGCTGGGGGCTGGTGGTAAACCCTAGAAATACTTGCTGAACAGATACGCTTGCACTTCATGCCGCTCCATTTCGGTGAGTGCTCGGTCGTAAATCAGCACTGCTGCCACGTCCATGTCAGCAAACCCAGATCCATCGATTTCCTCACCGATCACCAGGTCGGTCGCCGACGTGTTGAAGGCGTGAAATGCGGAATCAATTAGCTCGCCATCGCGATAGTGGTCTAACTGGTTCGAGGACAGCACTGCAGACTGGATGAGCCATCCGCTGCCGGCCTGGTCGCTAGATACGAAGTTGTTGCCCCCTCCACCTTGCACCGTCAGCTCACCCTGGCTGGGGTCAGCCACGAGTCCGAAGTTCTCGTTCGCCACCCCGTTGCCGTAGGCGACACCTGCCGCAGCCAACACAGAGTTGTACCGCGCGACGATAAACACCGAGCGATCTGCGCCACCTGTGGAGAGCCCGTTCAGGGCGTCCGTAGCCCCGAGCCGCGCGAGGCTGTCGTCTCCATCAAAATTGATGGCGTCCTCACCTGACGGTGTGGCTGCGCTGACAATGGTGGGATCGCCGACAATCGTTTGCAGGTCGTTGCCTAGCCCTGAGGAGTCGAGCCAGCCCAAAACGCCCGATCCGCCGTCGTTGGAGACTCCCGCATCCGATTCCAGCGCAACAACCAAACCCACGGTCTCGAGCGCGCCGACGCCGACGGTGATCGTCACGGTTGCGACGTTCGACGTTGCATTCACTTCGTCATCGACCGTGTACGTGAAGCTATCGCCCACACTCACACCGCCGTCATGTTCATACGTAATGGCACCGGTGGCGGTGTTGATGCTTACTGTGCCATTGTCTGGCTGGTCTACGATGATCACCGTGGCAGGATTGAGCACTCCGTCGGCGTCGCTGTCGTTGGCGAGTACGTCAATCACTGCAGCATTACCCGTTGCGACGAGCCCCGAATCATCGTTCGCTACGGGCGGAAGGTTTCCGATGATGTATTTGCTACGTAGATACTCTTCTACCTGCATGTGTTCCAATTCAGACAGCGCGCGGTTGTAGACCAGAATAGCCGCATATTCGATTTGCGTCTGGCCCAGCCCACCAAGTTCTTCACCAATCACCAGACGCGAATTGGGCGCATCCATGCGAGTCTGGTAAGTATGCGTCTGTGTGCCGATCGAAACGCCATCTTTGTAGTGCGTCACGTTGTCACTGGCAACAATAACTGAATGGGTCAGCCACCCCGCTGCTTCACCGGTTGTGGTAGAAACTAGGTCAGCTGCGTTTACACCACTTTGGACCGTCAGATTTCCGGTCGACGCGTCCGTGACCAGTCCGAAGGCGCGATTCTTGTTCGCTTTGCCAAACGTGAATCCAGCGTCGACGCCCTCGGCATCGATGTAATTGACGACAGTGAATACGGTGCGGTCATCCGCGCCGGCGGGGAAGTTATTGATCGTGTCGCTCGCCAAACGCTGGAACATGTCACCGAGGCCATCGAACACGATCGCCGGCTGTCCGCCGGGCGTACCCGCCGCGACAAGTTGCGGATCGCCAAAGGCGTCGAAGTTGTTGCCGTTGCCTGAACCATCCAGCCACGCGGCAATAGTCGTCCCGGTACTCACAGAGACTTTGATATCGGACTCAAGCAGTAGGACAAGATCATCGGTGATCGGCGGCAACTGGGTGGGACCGACATTGACTTCCATCGAACTGGTCTGCGTAACATTGGTGCCGTCAGTGACGACCAAGAACGCGTTATATGAACCGTCGTCGTCGTAGGTGTAGTCCTCGGAAATCAGGCCATCCACGGGCACTGGCTTGGGACCACTGGTCAGACCATTTCCGAAGAAAACTTCGTAGGTAAGTGGCTCGCTTTCCGGGTCGGTCGCTAGTGCTGAGAAATTCACTTGTAGGGGCGGATCGCCCGACGTCGGACTGACGGTGTATTGCGTGACCGACGGTGGAGCATTGACGGCGCCGACTTGGATTGGAATAAAGTCGGAGAACACCGTCTGATTGCCATCGCTGATCTCCACGAACGCCTGGAACAGCCCATCTACAGGATACGTGTAGGCGGCAATCGCCTCGCCATTGACAACGTTACCGAACGCCGTGTTGCCATCTCCGAAGTTCCAAGTGAACGTCATCGGGTCAGATTCGGGATCACTCACCTGCGCAGTGAAGATCACATCCAGTGGCGGGTCGCCAGCGGAGACATCCGAACTAACCTGGGAAATACTCGGTGCCTTATTCGCAAGGTTGAACACCACCCGGCGGACCTCCCCGCCGATGAGAACGTAATACAACGCCCCATCGGTACCGACTGTGATGTCAACCACTTGATTCGCGACATTGGTGATTTCGGGCGTCGGCAAGAAGTCGAAGTCTCCGGTGGCATTACCATCCTGATCAAAGGTCACATAGCGAATGAAGTCGCGCGTGAAGTCGCCGTAAAAGTACACACCGTCCCATTCGGCCGGGAATTGGGTGCCACGATAGATCTCGCCGCCAGTGAGTGAAGCTCCTGATCCCTCATGGGGGTAAGCAAAGATCGGTTCATCTGGGACAATCGGGGTGAAACCATGCGTTGGCGCGAAAGTTCCGTTCGGATCAAGGACTTCCACCGAGGGACTGCCTTCGTAGTAGGGCCAGCCGTAATTCGCGCCTGGGTTGTCAAGCGTCGCGATATGCACGTCCTCATACGACTCAGTTTGGATGTTTCCGCCCACTTCTCCGATAAAGAACCGGCCTGATTGGAGATCCCATTCCGCGCGGAACGGGTTCCTCAGGCCGTAGGCCCAAATCGAATCAAGATAGTCTTGGTCGCCAGGGAGATTGGGATCGTCGTCCACCGGATCAATGAATGGATTCGCGGGCCATCCATCGGTGCCATCTGGAATTGAACCATCTGTATTCACACGAATAATTTTCCCGCCTGCAGAGGTTAGATCTTGCGGCAAGTTCTCATTGGTGCCGCCCTCGCCCAGGTTGGGTGCCGTGAACTTATCAGACGCGGTGAGCCATAGTTTGCCATCGGGACCATGATCGAGTCCGCCACCATAATGGCAGCAACTGATGTACCCGTCAGTATCTTCCCAAATCAACTGTTCGCTATTGAGGTCGCCGGTACTGGTGAGTCCGCCATTATTTTCTTGATGGGTGAACCGCGCTACGCGTGCAAGTTGCGGTGCGGCAGGCGTGTAGTACAGATAGAAGTAGTCGTCACCGGGCGCGTCTGGATCGAAATCCGGGGCGATCGTAATATCGAGAAGGCCTTTTTCGCCACCGCTGTCAATGTTTGTAAGCGTCATGTAAGGCGTGCGTAATCCGCTGTTGGGATCAGCGATCAACAGGGCACCACCTTTCTCCAGGATCAACATCCGCCCGTCTGGGAGGAAAGCCAGAGAAATCGGCTGGTTGAGAGCGGAAGTGACCGATTCGGAGGTGAAGCCGGCCAGCGACAAAGGTTGCTGGCCAATCTGCACTTCAACTGTCGCGATGTTTGAGATGGCACCCTGGTCGTCAAGTACCGTGTAGGTGAAACTGTCGTTGAGGCCCTGGCCATTGTGCGTGTAATCGACGACGCCGGTGACCGGATCGACAGAGAAACTCGACGCTTGCGAGGGTTGATCGACAATGACGACGCTCGTCGCATCAATGGTGCCGTCGGCATCGGAATCGTTCGCAAGAAGATCGATAAGCACGTTTTCCCCATCATCGATCGTCGCGGAATCATTGGTAGCCACAGGTGGCTGATTGGGAATTGTGACGGTGATCGTCACGGTCGCGATGTTGGAAATCGCTCCATCATCATCCTGAACCCTGTACGTGAAACTATCTGAATTGCCTGATCCGTCGTGGGTATAGCTGACTTCGCCGGTCACGGGATTGACCGAGAACGCAGCCGCCTGCAACGGCTGGTCGACAATCGTCACACTGGTCGGATCGATCGTGCCGTCGGCGTCAGAGTCGTTGAACAATATGTCGAGCACCGTTGCCGTACCGGCATCGATGGTCGTGCCATCGTCCGCAGCAACAGGAAGTTGATTCGGTGGGTTGATGCTGATGTTCACCGTCGCGACATTGGAAACTGCGCCATCGTTATCTTGGACGGTATAGGTAAAGCTGTCAGGGATCCCCGAGCCATCGTGCGTGTAGGTCAATTCGCCTGTCAGTAGATTGAGGAAGAGTCCTGTCGCTTGCTGCGGAAAATCGACGAGTGTCACGCGACGCGGATCGATGGTGCCGTCCGTGTCGGTATCATTGGCCGTAAGATCGATCACGACCGTGGAACCATTGTCAATGGACAGTGGGTCGTCCACGGCGGTCGGCGCCTGGTTGGGTGGATTGACTATGACCGCTACGGTCGCGATGTTGGATATCGCGCCGTCATCATCCAAGACCGTATAGGTGAAACTGTCGTTGAATGTCGTTCCGTTATGGGTGTAGCTCACTTCGCCGGTCACAGGATCGACAGTGAACTCATTTGCTTGCACGGGCGGACTGACAATCGTGACGCTCGTCGCATCGATGGTGCCATCCGTGTCGGTATCGTTCTCCAGAATGTCAAACAGCGCGGACTCGCCGTTATCAACAAACTCGAAGTCGTCGGTCGCAACCGGTGCCTGGTTCGGCGGAGTGAGGCCAATCGTCACGGTCGCGATGTTGGAAATTGCCCCGTCGTCATCCTGCACCGTGTAGGTGAAGCTGTCGGCAACCCCAAGGCCATTGTGGGTGTAGCTGATCACACCGGTGACCGGGTCGACCGAGAAGCCGGAGCTTTGAGTCGGTTGATCGACAATCACAACGCTTGTCGCGTCGATCGTGCCATCTGAGTCCGTATCGTTCGCCAGAATGTCGATGTTCGTCGACGCACCGTCGTCGATCGTGACGCCATCGTCGTCCGCCGTTGGTGAATTATTTGCTGGAGGTGTGAGGTACTTGTCGGTCAAGTAGGTTTCGACCGCCTGGCGTTCGCTCGTGTCGAGTGTCACGTCGTAGACGGCCCAGGCGGCGATGTCTAGCTCGATGTACCCTTGTTCCTTGATTTCTTGGCCGATCACCATGCGCGCCGCTGTGTTGCCATTGAGATCAAGGGTGCTAATCAGCTTGGTGTTGAATTTATGATCAAACGAACCGATCTGCACGCCGTTTTGATAGAAGAACAGATTGTCAGCCGGATCGTCATTGTCCTTATTGTGGACCGCCGTTAGGACCATCCACCCGCTGGTCGTGCCCGGAGGGTCGAATCCCAATTCTGAGCTGAACTGATCGTTTGTGCCTCCCCAACCTTGCACGATGAGTTCACCGCCAGATCCGGCGACACCAAGACCGAACGTTTGATTGATGGTACCGCGACCATAGGCAGCTCCACCAAAACCTGTTGCATCGTGGAATTGCGCAACCAGAAACACGGTACGGTCGCGATTGTTGGTCGGCAGATTCGCGATTCCACCCGGGTCGGTCAGCGTGCGGAGCATCCGATCATCAACGCCATCGAAACTAATCGCATCAAGACCAGAAGGCGTTTGGACAGCTCCCAGGATCGGTTGCTCACTGCCGATCGCGGTGAGGTGATTGTTCGATGCCGACTGATCCTGCCACTCCGAAACGGCTCCGGTACCAGTGTCAAACGTGACCCCGTCGGACGCTTCCAGGCCTAACACGGGTGAAAACGGCAGGTCGCTGGCAAGCATTACTCGGTCTTCGAGCGTCTCGCAACGCAGCAGACGTGGCTTATCCGGGATCCTCCCGTCCTGCTGTGTGTACTTGTTCTTTCGGAGCTGCTCTAAAACGGATCGCTTAAGAAACTGCTGATAGAGATTCATAGGAGTGCTCAGAATGGGCGAGGTGAGGAACGACTCAGGGACCGATAAACTCAGTCGTCGATGAGGCGTCGCAGCCTGTGAACGGCAGGGAGAGGCGGATATCTCCAGACTATCAAGAAATGAGGCCTAAAGCTAGAATCCAGCAGGCTGACAGATGCCGATTATCAAGCTGAGAAATAAGTGATTCACGCCCGCTGGAGCGTTGTGTGCGAATCTGGCTGGTAGTAGAGAGGAGGTAGGTGAGTTGGGTATTAAATCCCAAGTGCCTGGCATATCGTATCGGCTAACACTCTTGCCGCGTCTTCATGCATCTCCGGCGACGGATAGTAGCGATTCTCGGTCCAGACCTGTCCGGAAAAATCGTTACGATCTCGACCAAGGTCGATTTCAACCGCCGATCCATCGAAGCGGCTCAGCAATTTTTGCGGTGAACCACGCTGAGTGGTGCAATCCACGAAGTCATCGGCATAGGTGGCGATCGACTCGACCATCGTACGGGTCACAAGTTGCGGATATACGCCCATTAACTGGTGTAAGTCGCCGAAAGAATCCTGAAAATCAGGACTTCGTTTCGAAAACCAAAACAGCACGGTGGGGACCTTGATTGAATTCAACAATTGCTCGTAATTGTAGATCCAGTTTGCGCGGGTCTCTCTGAGCAATCGTTTTGCATCGATTGTCCCCCAGGTCTGACACGCCTTCCTGGCCAGTGTTTGAAAGATGGGAACTTTCTTCCACGCGTATCGCATTTCCAGCACCGACCTCCAAGCGGCATCGGCACTCATTTGCTTGCCGTCGCGGCGACGTGTCAGTAGCTCTAGGCCACGGCTTTCGAATCGCGAATTGTCTTCACTTCGTCCCGACATGACCTGAACGACCGCCATGCGTCCGCGATTGATGATTTCGATCAGCTCGGGGTGTCGGTTGTAGAAGCGCGGTCCTGCCCCACCATAACCCAGATTGAGCGTTTCGACTTCCAAACGCTGCCGCAATAGCTCCGGATAAGGCTGATCGACGAAACAACCGAATGTCTGCGCCGCACCCAGGCACGAGATGTACTGACCATCTGTAGGGCAGGGCTCGGGGCCACGGAACTTGAGGTCCGTGCCGGGTAACTGGTACAGCTGGTAGTCGACAACCTCGTAATCGCGTTCTTGATAACCGGCCAGATGCTCGGGCGTTTCCTTTACCATGGCGGCGATTGCCCCAACAGGTCTGCCAATTGCCGACGATCTTCGGTGAAATATTTTTTCACCTGCTCGCGCAACCGCGGTTCCAGTTGCGGAACCGGCTGACGATTCTTGGACTCTGACCAGGCCACAAACGATTTTCGGATCGATTTGGGAATCACTCGTTTAGCGACCGCTTTCACAAGATTCTCATCACGAACGAGCCGCCGCAGACTGCGCCATCGGGGCGTGTGTCCAACCATCGCTCGACGGGAGAAATCGGGTTTGAATTCCGGCGAAACGCCTAAGTGCATGAAAATCGAGCGCATTGCTGCTTGAGGGTCCTGCTGCAACTGTGCGTGGAACAACACCAGCACCTGAGATCGATCGAAGTGCTCGTAGAACTCCTGAAGTTGAACGGCGTAGAACCCGACTCGGCGGTAGTGCCAGTCCCAGCCCCAGCCCTGCTGCACTCGTTGGTCTTCGGCGTCGATGGCATCGGCCAGTGACAGTGGTTCGATGTGCTGTCGAACGTTCATGTGATAATGCGAGTGCAATCGATCTACCGGATCGCGCAGCAACACAATCAACTTGGCGTCGGGAGCGTATTGCGCGATTCGTGCTGACGTGTGAGATTCGTAAAGATAGCGGACGGAGGCTTCGCCGATGGCTCGTTTTCCCTTAGCATTTTCAAACAACGCTGCATACGCCGCGGGCGACGTGACCGAGTACTTCAGCAGCAGTTCGTACAAACGCTCGGGATCGTCGGGGCCCGTGCACATCGGCTTGGAGTCAGGCTCGAAAGAAAAGAAATTGGGCTCCTTGGGCTTCGACACAAACACTTCGGGATGTTGATCGAGATAGCTTGCGACCGAGGTCGTCCCGCACTTTGCCGCGCCGATGAGAAAGAAATTTGGGCGGCAGCTCTCGCTGTCGACGATCATTGCACCGTTTCCGTCAGTACAGGACGCTTGTCGGCGCATAAGTTTGGTACGCGTTCGCGAAGCCCCGCCGTGAGGTGCCACTTAAAGTTTTCTGTCGTGTGAAACTTGAGCAGCCGATCAAGTCCTTCCGGGTCGGGGGCCCAGTCGCGGGTTTGATGAAACCACGAAATCGCTTCAGACATTGCCGGAATCGTGCCGGGAAAGGTCCGTCCCAGGCCGTATTCTTTAGTAAGCCAACCAACGGCTCCGTAGTTCGAGGAGATGACCGGTTTGTTCGCTTCGGCGGCGAATAGTTGGGTGCTCGCGATTCCAACTTGGTGTGGAAATCCACACCAGACGGCGTCCACAGCAAAGAAGAAGTTGCAGAATTCACTGTCAGAAACAAATCGGTCGTGGAAGACTACATTGCCTTGATCGACCAGGTGCTGATGCTCATTCAGCTTGTCCTTGGCAGTCTTGGAGAGCAAACCGAGTAGCAGTAACTGATCATTAGGTCCTGGGTCGCTACGTGCGAAGCTCTCTATCAGCAGCTCCGTGCCCTTGCGACGACCCAAGTCCCCCACCGATCCAAGGAGCCGCCCAGATTCGGGCAGACCGAGTTGCTGGCGCGCCTCGGATTGGCTCGGCATGTTTGCTGGAATCTCTCGAAAGTGCGGCAGCGGCAAAACCGGATTACCGTAGAGTGCCATGTGCGAGACCGACGCGCTGGAAGTAGCGAATGGATCGACGGTTAGCAATCGGATGCCGCGTGCCAAACTCACCGCCAGGCGATCCAAGACGCACAGGCTGCGCTGGCGAATGCCCAGGTTGGGATAGACTTGTTGACAGCTGTGCATCACCAGGTCGACTCCATTCAAAGCTTTCAATCGCCGCCGGAGGGCGCCGTGTCTCATCAGCCCGGTGAGAATGAAATCGCCGCTGGGCATCACCAAGTGATCGGTGGGATACCGGTCCAAGGCGAGCTGGAGTGCCTCGGTTTCAAACTCAGCGTTTTCCCACTTCTTGTAGAGTTTTGGCACGTCGATTTCGAAACGGACATCGACGTTCTCTGGCAGCGCACCGAGCTTGATGTCGGCCTGCACGGTGCCTCGGGCCCGTGACGGAACCAGCATCGTCACGTCACACCCGAGTTCAGCAAATGCTTCAGCGGCAGTAGCAGCAAAGCCAAGAAAGTGTCCGACGAACTTAGGCTCGAAGAGCAGGACTCGCATTACTCTAAACTCGTCGAAACTGTCGGAAAGACTAGCTCCTGCAACACATGCTGGACCCGCGACGCCCAGCGATCCCAATTCAGCCGCTTGCGAAAATCAAGCACCGCGCTGGTTCGCATTTCTTCCAATCGAACCTTATCGGCGATCAGTCCCTGAACTCGATCGGCATAATCCTCGGCGACCGAGTCCGGAGGCAAGAGGATTCCCGTCTCGCCATCTAGCACGCACTGTGGGATGCCACCCGTGCGCGTCGCAATGACCGGCACTCCGAAGCCTAACGCTTCACAGAGCACGTGACCATAGCATTCGGCACGTGCGGGATGGATGTAGAAATCGGCGGAATAGAACAACTGATCCAGCTGCTCGCTCTCCTCCGGATTGGCCCTATTGAGCATACCCACGCTACGGACATGCGGACTCCGATGCTTGCGAGGAATCGCGGCCCCAACGACCGTAAGCGTCGCGTTGACGCCCTCCGCCCGCAGAAGCTCGATCATCTGCGTGGCGATGTCTCCGCCTTTTCGATGCCAGTCGAGTCCAACGAATAAGAACTGAACGGGATCGGCAGCTTTGTGACGCTCCTTGTCGGTGAGGTCGGGTATGCTGTCGAGATTGCCCCCCCATTCAATTACGTGGACGCGGCCCTGTTCCGAACCGTAGTCAAGCAACGCGGAGTCCGCAGCCCACTGCGTGGGCACTACGATTGCGTCCGACCTGGTAATCGTTGTTTGCTCGCACTCGTGGAGCCATTGCGTGTTTTCCTCGGACAGCTGCTGGCGCTGTGGATAGTAGGCGTTGAGCAACGAAGCCGTGGCGTCCGTGACATAGACGAGCGGGCAATCAATCTTCAGGTCCGGGACGAGCGTCGAGGCATGCAGCGCGATCAACGCATCGTAGTTATTTCGCTCAATGTCCGCCTTCACAGCCTCTGCGAGCTCGACCGTGAAGGGAGCCGCATGTTTGCCTGAGTGCTTCTTTCCACCGCGTCTGACGTTGTAACGAGAATGATGGGCAGCGACTTCCTTGCCGGCAACGTGCACCGCGTCCAACCCCAGCCTTCGCAGAGCGCGGTAGATGTAGAAATGTGTGCTCGCCCAAGGACTGCACAAATTACGATTCGTTATGACGCCAATGCGCATCGACTAGCGGTGCCTGCGATGGAAGATGTATCTCGAGCTTGCGCTATCGCGCGGATGATCAAATTCGAGCAGAATAATCCCTATAGTACCTTAAGGGTTTAATTTAGGCTATCTTTTCAGTTGCGAAATCTCACTAACTTGGGGCCACATCTTCCGTGTTTTAGTATGCAAAGCCGTGGCATGGTTTACCCCTTCACGCCCCTAAAACCGATTCAAACAGACGGACCGTAACTGGGGGCAATTCCTCCGCGCGGGTTCTCAATGTTCGCTGGAACTCCTAACGTTGCAGTCTCGGCAACACCACGGATTAGACCCCGGCAACCCGCATAGTGAACGTTTGGTCACGTGGTGCGAGTCGGCCTGCTTCGGATACTCGCGGGTCGACAATCACTTCGAGCAATGCCGAAGAGACTCGCAGTGGGCTGCGGAATATGTTTAAATACTTGCCAATTGAAAGGAGCCCATACGGATGAATCAGTGGCCTATCGGCATTTTTACGAGCGTTGGAGCAGGACTCGGACTGCCTCTACCCACGGCAGTAGAGCTTGGTATCTCGACAATTCACCTCCACGCCCCAAAGACGGATTCGCTCACCGACGAGTTCGCTGACCAGCTCATCGGTCAGCTTAAGGAATCAGATGTTATCGTCACGTGCCTGTTTGCGGGATTTGAAGGCGAGAGCTACGCCGACATCCCGACGGTCGAACGGACGGTAGGGCTCGTCAATCCAGAGACCAGCGCCGGGCGGCATGCCGAGCTGAAGCGAATCTCGGACTTTGGCAAACTCTTGGCGGTGCCAGCCGTCGGACTTCACATCGGCTTCGTTCCTCATGATACGGAATCGCAAGCCTACCAAGACGTGATCGCCATCGTCCGCGATGTGTGCGATCACTGTGCTGGGAACGGGCAAGCGTTGCACCTGGAAACCGGCCAAGAAACGGCCGAGGCTCTCGTCCAGTTTTTGAATGACGTCGGTCGTTCGAATCTGCACGTGAACTTCGATCCTGCCAACATGATTCTTTATGGGGCGGGGCAGCCGCTGCCCGCATTGGAAATGTTGGGTTCTCACGTCCACAGCGTCCACTGCAAAGACGCCCGCTGGTCTGACCAACCGGGTAAAACATGGGGTCAAGAAGTTCCGTTGGGCGAAGGAGACGTTGACATGGCCGCGTATTTGAAGATGCTCAAGCAAATTGGTTACACCGGTCCCTTGACGATCGAGCGGGAAATCCCCGAGGAGCCCGAGCGCCAACGCGCCGAGATCGGCCAGGCCGTCGAATTGCTGAATCAATTGAAACAAGAAATCCTAGGCTAGGAGGAACGACAGAATTGAATTCGACCAACGCGCGGCTCTCGTTGATGATGTTCCTCCAGTTCTTTCTCTGGGGAGCTTGGTTTGCGACCCTGGGCAAGTGCTTAGCAGACAACGGACTGGGTAGCTTCGGCGGCGGCGCTTACGGATCGGCACCGATTGCCGCGATCATAGCGCCGCTGTTTTTGGGTTTGGTGGCAGATCGCTTTTTTCCGTCCCAGATCGTGATGGGCGGGCTATTGTTGCTCGGCGCGGTGTTTCTTTTCCTGATCCCTGGCTACGGCGAAGCAGAGAACGGGAGCATGCTGGTCAACCTATGTACCGCTCATATGTTGTGCTATATGCCAACGCTCGGGTTGAGCAACACGATTGCCTTTTCCCACATTAACGACCAGAACGAGTTTCCGAAGATCCGCGTCTGGGGCACCATCGGCTGGATTATCGCTGGCCTCGTCGTTGGTTTTCAGGGATGGTCTGGGAGCTTCAACATCTTCTGGCTCGCTGGCTGCTGCTCGGTTGCCTGCGGAATATATTGTTTTACGCTGCCGCACACCCCGCCCCCCGCGAAGGACAAACCGATTGATTTTCGGGCAGTGTTCATGCTCGACGCGTTCCAGTTGCTTTCGAGCTTTCCATTTCTGATTTTCATTATCTGCTCAACGCTGATATGCATTCCGCTGGCCTACTACTACGGCTTAGCATCGAACCTACTTGGTCAGGTTGGCTTCGAGGCACCGGCCGCAACGCTTACGTTGGGCCAAATGAGCGAGATCTTCTTCATGCTGCTCATTCCCTTCTTCTTCCGCCGGTTGGGGGTCAAATGGATGATCCTCGTAGGGATGGCTGCCTGGGTCGCGCGTTATCTGTTGTTTGCCTACGGGGCGTCGGATCAAGCGATCTGGATGATTTTGCTGGCAGTCGTCCTGCATGGTGTGTGCTACGACTTCTTTTTTGTTACCGGCTTTATGTACACCGACGACAAAGCCCCCGCTGAAGTGCGCGGCCAGGCGCAGAGTATGCTGGTCTTCTTTACGCAAGGCATTGGTATGTTCTTCGGATACAAGGTCGCTTACGGACGCTACGATTCGACGGTCACCAATTACGGACCGCTGAACGAGGCGATGCAGTCGGCCAGAACGGTGGAGGAACTGAGTTTCGGCGAGTCGCTTGGTCGCATCTTCTCGATTTCTATGCCAGAAGGACTCGATGAGCAGTTGGTCGCTGACACGATGTCGCAGTGGAAGGAGTTCTGGACGCTGCCGGCCATCATGGCTGGGGTGGTCCTGGTAGCCTTCGGCGCATTGTTCTATGACAAGATGAGTTCCAGCGCTGAAGACCAAGATGCAGCCGAGTAGGGTCGGCAACTTCACTGGTTTTGGGCTTGCCATCCCCCTCTGCAGAGGCATGTGTAATCTCGGGCGAAAGTGGTGGCTACGCGCTCGCGGTTGTGGTAAGCTGTTGTGAAGGTCGTCGTTTGAGCCGTGTAAATGTGCGGTTGGCTCGAGCGACTTGATCAACCTCCACGTTGCAGAGTTGGGGCGACGCGACAAGGCAGTTGGCGCGGGGGGGGGGACTTCTCATCTCGGCGTTTTTTGCTGCACTCTGGTCGCATCATCAGAGAATTGGCGCTCATCGTTCGTCGTCGACTTCCATTGGCCCAGTGGGTTCCTTGCATCCCGTGGTCGTGATGCCGGCGCGAGCGAAGAGAGCAGAACAGGCGTACCCAATCGACCCCGTTCTCGTGAGGTGCCAATGTGACGCAGCCAAATCAGGGCACACCTCCACTCGCTCCCGCGAGCTGCATTCTCGGTAGCAGCACAGTCACGCAGCAACTACGTGCTGAGATTTCACGGGTCGCACCCTTCGACTCGAACGTCTTGGTGACCGGCCCCAGTGGTTCAGGAAAAGAACTCGTTGCCAGAACCTTACATGCTCAGAGTTCTCGCGCCGATGGGGTGTTCGTGCCTGTTGACTGTGCCTCGCTGTTCGGCGAACTGATGGCCAGTCAACTGTTTGGCCACGTTGAAGGTGCCTTTACGGGTGCCAGTTATGCGGCCATTGGCTGCTTCCGTGCCGCAGACGGAGGTACGATTTTTCTGGATGAAATCGGGGAGTTGGAACTGCCCTTGCAAGCGCGGCTGCTCCGCACCCTGCAGGAACGTGTGGTTGTTCCAGTTGGCCATCACGAAGGGATTCCTGTTAACGTACGTATCATTGCCGCCACCAATAGAGACTTGCGCGCGGAAGTTGCCGCCGGGCGATTCCGCGAAGACCTGTTCTATCGCCTGAACGTGATTTCAATTCGCACGCTGCCACTCCGCGAGCGACCCGACGACATCGCGGAACTTGCTCAGCGATTTCTGGATGGCATGAGCGCGCAAGGCTTGCCCCGAACGTCGTTATCGCCGGGCGCGTTGGAACTATTGCAGGGCTATCCTTGGCCGGGCAACGTTCGACAGTTGAAGAACCTGCTTGAGCAAGCGGCGATTACCAGTGATTCGGAGTTGCTGACACTTTCGTTCATGCAGGCGATTCTGCGCGAAGCAGCCGGCTACGACGTCTCGGCTGATCCCGATCGTTCCGCAATGCAAACTGATTGGGTACCTACTCAGCCTCATCTCGAGTTCGATCGATTCGCACAGCCCGATGAGCAATGGACCACATTGGCCGAACTGCAACGCGACTACGTGCTCTATACGCTGGAGCACACCTACTACAACCAAAGCGCCGCCGCACGCCTGCTGGGCATCAGCCGACAAGCCTTGATTCGACTGATGCAGAAGCTTGACCTCAAAGTACCGCGGATCAAGCCTAAGCAGCGCTGAGATCACCAGCGCCCAGGCACTCTTTCCACACGCATCTCCCTCCGCTGTCCGATTTCGGACACTCTTGGCCACGTCTTATCATTTGGACCGTCCGGAAACGAACACATCCGTCCGCTCGTGAACGCCTACGATTCGTGTACCCGCCCCGCAGTTCCTGCCTCACAGTAAACCACTCTCTCTAACCTGTTTCGCCACTTGGCCTTAGTTCACTGACTGCAAACGGCGCAACATTTTTGGCCTGCCAACTGCATTAGCTGCTCACGACATCGACTGCGTCGAAATGTTCGGCGGCGAATTGAATCAGCAGCAATCTTGAGTGAACTAATGCCCGACACAACTCTAAAGACCACCGACATGTTGGTGGTCGATCCGCGCCCCGAGGACTACCAGCACTTGGCGGTCGCACCGCTAGGTGCGAACTACGACCTCGAATTTGCGACCAGCGGCGACAACGCGCTGCGTAGGGCGCTGAATACCGCGTTTGATCTGTGGCTGATCAACTTTCGTTTGCCAGACATGACCGGCGAGGAACTGCTCACCACAGTGCGAGCACGCAACCCGGCGGCAGCGTGCATTCTCATCAGCGACATCTATTCGACCGCCGATGAACTTTCCGCGCGTCAACTCGGCGCGACGCTCTACGTTTGTAAACCTCTGCAGGCCGACTGGCTCCGCTCACTGCCGGTCCTACGCACGCCGAGCTACCGCGATCATTCAGCGCACGGACCGCCAACGGCTCCGATCTCCTCTCAAAGTCAAGCCCATCTACGACCGCCGCCGACAGCGCCCCAACGGTCGAAATCGTAGCACCCCATCCCACCACACTTCAGGAGTACGCTCATGATTACTTCCACCCTCACATCGCAGCACGACATCCAACATCTGTACGACGATTGCGAGACGTTCCAACGAATCCGCCCTCGGCGCGAAACTGTCATGCCCGTCGGCAAATGCCGCTCACAAGCCAAAGGTCGGCGACGAAGCAATCCACCCAAGCGCACGCATCGAGCACCAAGTCACTGTCAAGGTGCGGCGCTGCGACACGTGCGCCGTTGGAAGTAGAAGTTGCCGCACATCTAACGAATCCGGCGACCAGATCGACACTCTCTGTTCCAGGATCAATCGTATGAAACTCCTAATACTCTTGTTCACGCCGATACTCGGCTTTTTGACCAGCATCGCCGTGGCCACCCCATTGACAGGTCAGGGCAACCATCTGCCCCTTCCGACCACTAACCTCCCTTGGCCGCCTGGCGTCCCGGAGACTCGAGTGCAGACGACTGTTTCAGAGTTTGAGGGCTCCTGGGGCAGTGCCGCTCACCCCGATTGGCAGGGCACTTATCAAGCCACAGGGCGGATCCCAAGCTCTACGAGTTTACAAAACGCCGTGTACGACTTTACGACGCTGCCCCTGGGCTACTTGCCAGCCGGTACGTTCTTCGTTTTCAGCGATTTGGACACAGGCTCGAATCTCAGCGAGAGTATCCGGCTGTTGGGAAATGAAGACTCGGGGTTTCCAATCGGGTTTGAATGGCTCGACGAACCGGTCGCCGTGACTGGTACGGGCCGATTCAACACCAGCTTTATCCACCCAATGGATATGCCGGCGTGGGATTTTCACTTCACGGTCTTCGATTGGTACACCTTTCGTGGTAGCAGCGTCACGGTAAGTAATCCGAATGTCACCTTCGCGCTGGTTACCAACGAACCGGTCTACACGATGAGGCTGGTGAAGAACTGGACGAATCATAGCTTTTCGATGATGGCCCCGCGGCTGATCCCCGAACCGACGACCGCCGTACTAGCGCTGGCCGCGGTTGTCGGAGTCGTCTGCTGCGGTGGCGAACGAAGGAAAAGGAGCGCCGCACGATGAAGACTGAGACTCGATTCACCGTAAGTGGCTCGAGCGAACTACCAATTTCCTTGAAGACTTATCTCGATACATATTGCAGGAGAAAGACTAATGACTAATCTCAACATTAATGATAGTAAAAAAATACTAGTAGCACTAATCGCAGTCACATTTACGGTGAGCGCTACCAGCTTGCAAGCGGCGGTCCTCACCGGTTCGGGCCCAAACTTGCCTATGCCAGTACCCAACGGCTCCTGGCCGCCCGGCGTCTCGCCGCTGCAGGTATCAGCAGGCCTATCGTTCACGGGGACCTGGAATGCTACGGCACATCCCAATTGGGTCGGTACATTTAATGCCACCGGTTTGGTTCCCAGCGCGTTCGCCACAGGCGTGACTCAGTATGACTTTACTTCGTTGCCGCTGGGATATTTGCCGGCAGGTACGTTCTTCATCTTCGGCGACGTTGACGGGGGGTCGGGCAATCCTGAGCGATTCGACCTCACTGCGGCCAATCTCTCTGGGCAAATCAATACCGAATGGCTTGGAGCTGTTGCGGGCCCGAACTCTGTTCATGCCGTCCGCGGTCCCGGCACGGGTGGAGCTGGTGCCGTGCTCGCCAGCGATATTCCTGGCTGGAGTTGGCAAGGTACCAATCCCAACGGGTACCACATCACTGGTGCGACCGTTGGGCCGGGCAACCCGAATGTGGCCGTTGCCCTGGTCACCAACCAGCCGATTTACCGCTTGCGACTGAATAAGCCCACCACGCACTATGGCTTTGGCTTGCAAGCACCGCTGGTTCCGGAGCCAACGAGCTGTTTTCTGATGGTCTGTGGCTTGGCGGCCCTCGCTGTGGGCCGACGACGTTGATGCGTTCAGCCATCTTTTCTGCATCACTCACTTGTCAACGTTTCCTATTACTATTCACTCCCGCTGGAGAGATCTCATGTCCAAACCAACTACACTACGAACGTTTCTTGCACTCTCGGTCCTGGCGACCCTCGTGAGCCAAGCCTCTGCACTGCCAGTGAAGGTCGACCACATTGATACTCCGCAATGCGACCCGCTATTCATTCCCCGCGAGGGCGTCCACGAAATCGGCGATGTTGCTATCTTCCCCTCCGACGAGGCACTGTCCTCGATGGATGTGGGCACCAGCAATTTTATTCCTTGCCCGCCGATGAACGACACCGGGACGCCGGACCCTGTCGTAGAAATCCGCAACTTGTCGGGTCGCGATTGGCTGGAAGTGTGGTATGTCGCCAACGATGAGACCACCATCACCAACTTCGATGGCGAAGCCAACGACGCTGCGTCGCCGCCAGTGCACGAAGCCTTCCGCATCGATAACGATGCAAGCGATCCCGGTGGCTCCCATCATCCACTGATCGGTGAAAGCATGACGCCCGATGGCATCTGGGAAATCGGTGAAGTGTGGCGATTCGTGTTGCAAGACTACTCCAATACTCTGGGACTGCCGCCATCCGCACTCGACTCGCTGGGAGTCGGCGATGCTTCTGCGCCCTCCGCTGCCGGCATTGTGAGTTCTTCGGGAAGCATTATTGCCATCCCAGTCCCCGAGCCTTCGGCGTGCCTGCTGATGGGAATCGCCCTGGGCATGGCCGTGCTGCGTCGAGTCTGAAACTTGCGTGCACGGCAATCTGGGCTGCCGGATTCGTTCTCGATGGGTTTGCTTGTGGATCATTTCCTCGACAAACCCATCGATTTTTTGTCTTCCCCACCGGACACAACTCGCCTCGTCCGCTGTGGCGAAGTCCGTAAAAGCAGGATCCCGTGGGTTGCCGTTTTGTCCAATCAACAAAAACCTCGGCCAAAATGCCAATAGTCGTCCTGTTTCTTGCCACTTGCAGGTTGTAAGCCGCCGCACCGCAACAAGTTGCGGCATCGCTGGGTAACTTATTTGCAGCGACTTCTGTCATTCGGTACCTCCTCAGAGTTGCAGTTCGTAAGATCTTGGAAGTCGTAATCGATTGACGCCAAAGGCTTTGCGATTTTGTCCCGGAGCGAAGGTCGGTTTGGACAAAAGGCGCGGAGTGGTGTCGCGTGTCGCTTGCACTGGACAACGGTAGTTAATCGTCGCGCTCAGTTCGCCAATCGAAGTATGACGCCGTTCGCGGCCAGCGACAATTCTACCAGACCGAGTGGCCCAATTTCATCCGAGGTTGTTGCTAAATCCCATAACTGCTGCCATGACAGCAGCCGGCAACCGACCAATCACACCTAGCCAAATTGTCGACACGCAGCATCCGGCTGAGGAAACGCTGACGTCCGCTAGGAACCACCTCGGCTAGAGCTCGTTGGCGATAGTTCGTCGCGACCGTCGCGTGTCGGCCGTTGCCGCTGAGTTCCTCATTGGGATTCGGATTCGCGCATAGCTAGCGAGATATTCCAAGGCGGCTTTTCGGCGAGTACAATACAGGGGTAATTGCCCTTTCCTCGTTCCCAGGATGCTCAAAGATCTTTTCTCTTGATTCTCAAAGGCTGAATTGGATGAGACGACTCAACCGGCTTCTTGCCGGCTATCTACTCACCACATTCCTCGCTCTACAAAGTGACGCACGCGCGGTCTTGGAAGCCGGAAATGAAGTCATCGACCGGCACCTCACGGACACTTTTGAGGACTTTCACATTTTGGATCGCAACAATCCATTCCAGATCTCAGGGCTGGTCACGCAATGGGAAGTGTATGTCATGGACAGTTCGCAGCTTGCATTGGTGCTGTACCGCGACATTGGCGATGGTTTTGATGTCGTTGGGAGAAGCGAGTTGCAGAGCACAGTGGAAGGATTCAACCGTTTCACATTGACAAATCCGATTTCTGTAAATGCGGGGGATTTTGTTGGACTCTATCTGACTGCTGCTCACTCAGCCGCCTATACACTGGACCCTCCGTTTCGACTCAGCGCGCGGGCGGATTTTAGACACGCGGTCCTATTCACCGACGACCAAACAGGAGCGGAAGGTGCTACTGATTTTGTCGGCTCAACGACGAGGACCTATTCTGTTCGCGCCTTTGGCATCGTTCCCGAGCCAAGTGCTTGGGCACTGGTTGCGATCGGCGCGTCAGCTGTTGCGATATCTCGATTCAGTGGTGGTGGCCGTCGATATCCGACGAGTGTGCCGCAGACTGCTGAGGTTGAGTGTCGTTTGATCTCAAGTTAGAATTTGGATGTTCGGAAGAAGTGGTGGCCGATGCACGCGCTCGCCAATCTCTTGTAGTGGATTTCGTGATGATCACGTGTGCGGCCGGACAAGTGCTTGAGCCTCTTTATCCGCGGAGGGTTTATCAATGACGGCAAGACTTGCTCAGCAGAGTGGAAATTTTGTCCGGCTATTGGCAGCATCGCGTTTTTTTCAAGCGATTCTTGTGATCGGTACGATTGTCCTGTTACCCGCCGTATCGCTTGCCGCTGCACCCGTCGCTGGCGGCGACTGCAATGGTGACGGCGCTGTCAATGGCGTAGATTTTCTTTGCTGGCAACGGGGCGACAGCGAGAATCCTCTCAGCGCCGAAGACTTGGAAACTTGGCGAGTGAATTATGGCAGTAGTGCACCGGTGTTGGCGTCGAAGACTATCCCAGAGCCATCTAGTTTGTCGCTGGTCGGTGCTGGACTAGGGTTGCTATTGTTCCGCCTGAATCTCCGCCGGGCACGACAACCGTTGGATTGATGTCTCCCTGTTTTTGACGTTCTCGTGATTGCGGAGAAGTCTAGGCACTGAGTAGTGCCTGGATGCGTGCGACCAACTCGGTCTTGTTAACCGGCTTGCTCAAGAAGTCATTCGCTCCGGCGTTCACAGCTCGTTCAATGTCTTCAAGATTATCGAATTGGATCAACATCAGGACCTTCGGGCGTAGAGTACCAGTTTGTTCCTGGATTCGATGACAGAGCTCAAACCCGCACGTGCTCGGGTCGAGCAAGACCAAGTTTGGCTTCCAGTCAGTTACGGTGTGGAATACCTCGAAAGATGGCACCGCCCTTAGGTCGTATTCGAGTGCCGACAAGCACGTGGCCCACGTCCCAGCGTCAGCGTCGTCAACTATGAGAATACGAGGTCGAGACAACATGGTTTGAGCAGAAAAGTGCCAGAGGATGCCACATCTGAGTAGTACAGAAAAAACGCCGAGGGACAAGGCTCTTGGCGACGCTTTGCACTGCCCAAGCCTCCATGTTGGAATCACTTATCGACTGACTGAGAACGGAAAGAACCGGAAAACTGAGGTTACTCCAGACGCCGTGGGCGACAGCGGTTACAATAAATCGCAAGTTGTGCCGAGAGCCGATCCCGGTTTGATCCAGCTGGGTTAACGCGGTTGTACGACCATCGGAGCGAATTGTTCTGTGCGCAGAAAGGCCTTTACCCTCGTCGAATTGCTGGTTGTGATCGCTATCATCGGGGTGCTAGTGGCGTTGTTGCTCCCCGCGGTGCAGGCGGCGCGTGAGGCGGCGCGCCGCAATAACTGCAAGAACAACATGCGGCAACTCGGACTGGCGTTGCACAACCATCACGATACGCTCGGTTCGTTTCCGGTGAGCAACTTCTTTGGCACAGGCAATCAGAACGTGGCGATCCGCTGGGGATGGTTGCCGCAATTGCTGCCGTTCATGGAGCAACAAGCGCTGCACGACTTCGTGGACTTCGACAAAGTGCCACACGATCCGCGCAACCTCGTCGCATTCCAGCAACCGTTGGAGGTCGTCACGTGCCCATCAGGTCCCTACGGAATGGAATTGGGCTATCAGGAAACTCAGAACACGGGTTCCCGAGAGTTCATCGCCGAGACCAGCTACGCCGCCAGTATCGGCGATTACTGGAACGGCACCGGCACGAAGGGAGATGGGGCCCCCAGAAACCACCGTTGGGGCAACGGCCATATTCCACCGCGCGGGGTGATCTCGCGCTACGGCTGGTCGGCCAGTTTCAAGGACATTCCCGATGGCACTTCCAATACCTTTGCGCTGGGTGAAGTGATCGGCCACTGGTGCATCAACCAGGACTTTCCGAATCAAGCGTTTGCAACAACGGCGCATCCGATCAATTTTAAGAATCAGACTTACCTGGACTTGGGCAATATCGACTACACGCGACAACCGGAGCCGATACGTTGGGATTGGGCGATCACCTTTCGCAGCATGCACCCCGGCGGGGCGAATTTCTTGATGTGCGACGCGTCGGTCTCGTCCGTCGATCAAGCGATCGAGCACGTCGTTTATCACGCGCTGGCTTCGCGTGACGGACAGGAGGTCGTCCAATTGCCGTGAGTCATTCACGGATGCGACGTCCAGCTTCTGGTATCCACGCTATCGCAGCCGAGTTTCGAGTTGGCCCAAATGACAGTTTCCAGGGACTGATGCCAAGCGATGCTATCCACCGAGACGATCATCACGTTCTGCACAGCATCTTTGCTGCTGTGCGTTGCCCCGGGGCCTGACAATCTCTTCGTGCTCACCCAGTCGGCCCTGCATGGCCGCCTGTCAGGCATCATTGTCACGTTCGGACTGTGTACTGGACTTGTTCTTCACAGCACCGCCGTCGCGTTTGGAGTAGCGGCCATTTTTCAGGCATCCGCCGTGGCCTTTGCTACACTAAAATACCTCGGTGCCGCCTACCTCCTCTATCTTGCTTGGCAGGCGTTCCGCTGCCGTAGTTCAACTACCAATGGGGGCTCCAATGGAAAATCGGATCCGTGGAGACTCTACCGCCGCGGGATCATCATGAATGTAACCAATCCCAAGGTGTCGGTTTTCTTCCTGGCCTTCCTGCCGCAATTTGTCGAACCGGCCCGCGGTCCTGTGGCTTTGCAGATTCTCATGCTCGGTGGCCTGTTTGTCCTCGCAACGATCCTCGTCTTTGGTACCGTTGCCATCTTAGCTGGCACGCTCAGCCACTGGTTCTCAAGATCGGAAGGCGTGCAGATCGCGATGAATCGAATCGCCGGCGTCGTGTTCGTTGGACTCGCGCTGAAACTCGCGTCAACGGAACGATGAACGGGCCACTGCCGAGTAATGCGATTCTCGCCGATGGTATGTAGGGTTCGCTGTGCGGACCGAGGTTCCATTTCCCTTGAGTTCGTCAAGCGAGATCAACTGCTAGCGTTCGAACTGGGGTTTAGGGCGTGTACGCCCTTGCTGTAGAGTGCCGACGTAGACGAACTGTATCTCGCGCTTCCAACTTCCCGCGACAGTGATTGAAAGGACCCACCATGCTGAGAATCCTTGTTGTGATTATCGTCTTGATTGGCTCTCCTATGTCCGCCCTAGCTCAAGTTGCTGATCTTGACGCGATCGTTGACACGCGAATTGAGTTGCCGATTTCAAAAGCACTACGGTTAAATGTAGTGAAGGAAGGCGAATATGGTAACGTTCGGTTCGGCATGAAGATCCAGGTGGACAAGCATCCACGCGGCCCTATCGCCCGGGATTTTGGATGGGCCATTCATCATCCCCTGACCAAAGAAAAGGGATGGGATGGAATGCTCATCGCGAATCGGTTTAATTGAGCTGTAGTGTCGCCATGAATGAGCTCGACAGTTGGATGTGCGTACTGGGCATGGGACGATCATCGTTCAACGCAGTGATTCCACCAGGTCTCTCAGCTCGATAGACGTGATCCGTCGCGGGTTGTTTGTCAGGCGCTCCGCGTTGACGGTGCTGGCGAGCGCGTCGCGCTGCTTGGCAGTGGTCAGGCCGACGTCCGTCAGTCGCGTCGGCGCGCCAATCCGCTGTAGTAGAGCAGTCCAACGGGTGTTAGCTTGCTGGGCGGCCTCGGCTAATGATCCCCGACCGCCCAGTGCGAATGCGATCTTTCTGAGTCGGCTACTCACGTCTTGCAGGCTACGTCGATCGACGATAGTGTCTTCGCTAACGGCTGCGTTGAACTGTAGAAACGCGCCGACGCTCAACGCGACGGCAAAGCCGTGTGGCACTTGATGCTCAATTGTCAGATGGTAAGACAGCGCGTGTGGCGCGGTGGTCCGCGTGATGTTGATTGCCTGTCCCGCGAGGTTTGCTGCGTGCAGCATCGCGGCTCGATTGTCCGCGTCGGGGCTGCGGACCGCATCTTCAAGATTCGCCCAGGCCAGCTGGAGCGCCTGCTCGGCCAGACGCTCGGAATCTGGTGTCGCGTGGATGCTCCAGAGCGATTCGGTTGCTTGCGATAGCGCGTCGAGCCCTGTGGCTGCGGTGATCGCGGGCGGAAGGCTATGCGTGAGTGTCGCGTCCAACACGATTGCCTCAGGGAGCAGTGACTCGTGTGCCAGTGAGTACTTTTGGGAGCCGATATACACGACCGCAAAGTGGGTCGCCTCGCTGCCTGTGCCAGCCGTGGTCGGGATCGCAATTAGTGGATTCTGTCGCCCGTCGAGCGCACTAGCAGTGGCAATGGCCCCCACGGGGTCGCGACGGCAGATCTCCAAGTTACTTGCTGCGAAACACGCCAGCTTTGCGGTATCGATCGCGGAGCCACCGCCGATGGCAATCACAGGTTGTGTCGGATCCGCCGCAAGCATCTCCGCGGCTGCCAGCGCATGATCGAACCGCGGGTTGGAGGTGAAGTCGGTGAATCGTCTCACCTCGTGGCGCGCGGACAGCGATTCCAAACGCCTCTGCGCACCCGATTCTTCGAACGCCAAGCGATCGGCGATGATCAGCACGGACACACCGCTGGGTGACAACAGTCGTTCTACATCTTCAAGTTGTTTAAGCGAGTTCTGGTAAATTTTCGGTTTCGTTAACAGCAGGCTGAACAACCGTCACGTCCAGGAGGCACTCTCACTTGAGACACCTATGTGATACGTCCGCGTTGATTTTTTTTGGGGAAGACAAGGTTTCGGTCACGACACTAATTGATTGAGGACTAGTGTGCGACATGGGCCCACCAGTTGGCAAGCGGTCTCGTCGTCGTCCGCATCCTTTCATCAGCTTTCAGTGTGGCGATTGCGGAGATTCTCACGTTTTCTTCGCAGATCGGACCGCTAGCCCGGCAGGATTCAACGGTTACTCGAGTTGCGATGCCGGTCAGTCCTCATTCGTCGTCCGGAACGAATCCTCGAGATCGCTCATTGAAGTACGGGTGTCCGAAGCATGCTAAGCTCTATTCGAGCGAAATACGACCAATGGCAATACCATTGGTGTCGCAGCGTTCGATCGTGAACCCTCGTCCCTCAGACATGCCGAGCATCTTCCGATTATCCGGTGCGGACTCAATCACTACCGAACGGATTCCCCAAGATTTGCAAATCTCGAGGCAGTAGTCCGTCAACAGCCCGCCCAACCCGCGCCCTTGAAACGCATCGGTAACAAGCACGGCGTACTCGGCCTCATGATGATCGGCGTCCGCCACCAGCCTGCCCACTCCAACCAACTTACGCTCACCATCGCGTTCGATTTCTGCCACGATAGCGATCTCGCGGTCGTAGTCGATGTAGCAAAAACGGGCGGCCATCTCGTGGCTTGCTTCCTTGAATATCCGCATGAAGCGATACCAGATGGACTCCTCTGAGCAGGATTTCAACAGATCGTGCCACATTGGCTCATCCTCTGGCTTGATGGCTCGCAGTAGTACTTGCGTACCATCTTTCAACCGCGCAGGGCGAGTGTATTCCTCCGGGTAAGGACGGATGGCCAAGTGGGAATAGGGTTCCGGCTGATTCTTCACTAGTTCGGGATCTACGATGATCCGAGCATCGAGAGCGATGACATCGTCCGGCGTGACGAGCAACGGATTGACGTCCATCTCACAGATCTCTGGAGAATCTGCAATCAGGTAAGAGATTCTCAATAGCACCTCAACCAGGCGGTCGATGTTCACTGGCGGGCGACCGCGATAGCCGGTCAACAGCGGCCACGAACGCAGCGATTCCAGCATCCTCCGCGCCAGCCGCTCGCTCAACGGCGGTAACTCAAGAGCGATGTCTTTGAACAACTCCGCTTCCGTGCCTCCTGCTCCCACTAACAGCACTGAACCGAATACGGCATCACGTTTCGCGCCGACGATCAACTCACGACCAACAGGGCTGGTCACCATTTTCTGGACCGTAACTCCTTCGACGGTTGCATCAGGACGCAGTTCTCTAGCACGTGAGACGATGCTCTCGAACGCTTCGCGTACTTCGGCGTCGTTGGCAATGTCGAGTGTGACTCCGCCGACATCGGTCTTGTGGGTGATCTGCGGTGAGAGAACCTTCAATGCCACCGGGTATCCGATCCCGTTGGCCACTTCAACGGCTTCATCGGGGTTGCGGGCTTGCTCGGGTTTCGCAACAGGAATCTCATAGGCATCGAGAAGATTCTTCGAGGCGTCTTCGCTGAGGGTGCCTTGTCCATTGTTTAGACTCGCTTCCAGCTCCAACCGTCGCTTGTTGCGGCTGAGCGGGAAGTTAACCGACAAATCGCGGGGCGTCTCGCTAAGTACCTCGCGCGTGCGGGCGTATGTCACTAGATACATGAACGCACGGACTGCTGCTTCGGGGGTCGGATAGGTAGGTATCGACGCGGCATTCAACAGGTCGACTCCCGGTTGCATGTCGACACCTCCCATCCATGAGGTGAGAACCGGCTTGCCGCTAGTCTTGGCAATTTCAATTACCGCCTTCGCCGCGTCGGCCGGCTTACTCACCGCCTGCGGCGCGAATACGACCAACGCCGCATCCACTCCCTCGTCGGCCAGTACGATTTCGACTGCTTTGGCCAGCCGCTGAGGGCTAGCATCTCCCAGGACGTCGACCGGATTGTTGTGCGACCAAGCTGGTGGCAGGTGTTGATTCAGGGTCTCCATCGTGTCAGTCGTGAGTTGAGCCAACACGCCTTTCAATTCGAGCAACGCATCAATGGCCATCACTCCAGGCCCACCAGCATTGGTCACGATGGCCAGGCGAGGTCCTTTGGGTAGCTTCTGACGAGCGAGCAATTCCGCGCAATCGAAAATGTCGGTCATTTCCATGACGCGCACGATCCCTGCCCGGTTGAATGCCGCTTGATAAACGGTATCGACGCCTGCCATTGCTCCAGTGTGCGATGCCGCCGCCTGTGCGGATTCGGCAAAGCGGCCAGCCTTGTAAGCGATGATCGGTTTGCGGCGCGCGAAGGCGCGTGCCGCTGACATAAACTCACGTGCCTCGGTAATCGATTCGACGTACATGATGATCGACTTGGTCCACGGGTCGGAGGCGAAGTAGTCGATCAGATCGGCCACCGTCACGTCGAGCATGTTGCCCACGGAAACAAAATACGAGAAGCCGATGTGCTCCTGTTTCGCCCAATCGAGGACTGCTGTGCAAACCGCGCCCGACTGCGACAGAAATGCCACGTGACCGCGTGACGGGGAGCCGTGGGCAAAGCTTGCGTTGAGCGAGTTGTGCGGGGCCATAATCCCCAGGCAATTTGGACCGATCATCCGCAGCCCATCAAATGCCGCTGCCTCGCGGCGGACGACTTCTTCCAACTCGGCCCCCTGCTTGCCCGACTCGCGAAACCCGGCTGAAATGATTACCAGTCCCATAATGCCCGCTTCGCCGCATTCGCGGACCACACGCGGTACGGTCGCGGCCGGTGTGCAGATGATTGCCGTGTCGGCGGGCGCCGGCAAATCGGCGATTCGCGGATAACAGCGTAGTCCGTCAATGCTCTCGTACTTGGGATTCACCGGGAACACGGCACCCTCGAAACCACCGCCGAGAACGTTGCGAACGACGGTGTGGCCCAGACTCGACTCGTTCTGGCTGGCACCGATGATTGCTACGCTTTTCGCTTGGAAGATCTTTTGAAGATTGCGTACCGCCATCAGTGTTTCTCGCTAGTGAGCAGAGGTAAGGCGTTCGTTTACCTTGGAGTGGGTAGGATCCCAGCAATCGGTCGCATGGCCTAGGTCGGGCCTGTGGATGGGATGTCCAACGCGCAACTCCACACTGCCGAGATGGTCGACTCCGTTCATTTTACAAGCATCACGGGACACTGACAGAGTATAGACAACTGATAACTCAGAGTAGCCCAGCCTTTGGGGAGCTCATCGAGATTGACTTTGTGCGAACTGAGCACGACGATGTCGATCTGGTTTTCGGTCACGTAGTCGACGACGGTTGAGGCTGTCTTGCCCAAAACCACTTCTTCTGTCACTGGCAAATGCGCCCGATGAAACTGTTCAGCGCACGTGCGCAGCATAGTTCGCGCGCGTTGTGTCAGCGACTCATAGAAATCCGTGATTTCTTCGTCATCTGCGTATTCGATTTTCTCGATGACATGGATCAGCGTCACATGCGCGTCATTTTGCTTGGCAAGATCAGCCGCCACACGGAGCGCCGCATCATTCTTGGAAGTGAAATCCAAAGGTACCAAGACTTTCTTGAACAGTGATCCCACCTTCTGCCGCTCCCAACGGATACGGGGTGACCGGACGAACTTTGCCTGTCGTAGTGGAAAGCAAAGCGCGTACCAACGCTGTTTCGTGGAGACCAACAGCGCACAAGACACGACTACCGCACACTCATCGCGCGAGCGCGCGCGAATTGGCGCGCTCACCTACGTGCCGGTGTGCATGAAATCGTGTTCGTTAGGGTTTCGAAAGCCAGCGTTCGACGCGCACTTGCCTGGCACGCCAAGTCACGACCGCCGGACAAACACTTTCGCCAATTCCAACACGGGTACGATCGTTAGCGACAAGCCCGTGATCATCAGCCATTCTTGGACGGACAGTGTCTGCGTGCTGAAGGGGGTTTGCAGAAATGGGATATGCACGATCAGCCCCAACAGCAGCAACTCCCAAATGATGGCCAGGTTCAACCATCGATTCTCAAACGGACGACGTAGCACCGATAGGTGATCGGAGCGGAAGTTGTACGCTTTGAAAAACTGGATCAAGACCAACGAGACAAACGTCATCGTCATCGCGTGTTCGAGTGGATAATTTGAGCGAAGCGCCCACCAGAACAGGCTCAAATTGATAATCGTCGACCAGATTCCGCCGATGAGCATCAACGCCACGACGGGCCGCGTAAAAATGCCTGTTTTTGGATTGCGAGGCTTCTGCTTCATCAGATCCGCCTCGGGCGGGTCGAGCGCCAAAGCGAGTGCCGGCAGTCCGTCGGTGGCTAGGTTGACGTATAAGAGCTGGACTGCAGTGAGCGGGAGCGGCAGGTTTGCAAAGGCCGCGCCGGCCATCAAGCCCAACTCGCCTACGTTGGACGAGAGCAGGTACATCAAATACTTCTTGATGTTGCCATAGACGATACGTCCCTCCTCAATCGCCGCGACGATCGATGCGAAGTTATCGTCGGTCAGCGTCATTGCGGCTGCCTCTTTGGTCACCTCGGTACCGGTGATACCCATCGCGATGCCAATGTCTGATTTCTTCAGTGCCGGCGCGTCGTTTACTCCGTCTCCCGTCATCGCGGTGACGTATCCCTTGTCCTGCAGGGCGGACACAGCCCGCAGCTTGTGCTTTGGAGACACGCGCGCGTAGACCTCGATCTGTTCGACTTGTCGCTCGTAGTCTGAGTCAGAAAGGCTGTCGAGCTCGGCACCCGTGACCACTTCGCCTTGCTTCAAGATTCCTAGCTCGGTCGCAATCGCTTTGGCGGTGGTTGGATGGTCACCCGTGATCATGATGGGGCGGATGCCTGCCTGTTCGCACTCCGCGACGGCGGCTTTGGCTTCCTCACGCGGAGGGTCGATCATCCCCACCAGACCCAACAGGGTCATCTCCACTTCAGCGTCGTCTCGCCCAGCACCCGGATGGGAGGCGATCGCGAGCACCCGGAGCGCGTCCTCAGCCATTTGGTTGGCGGCTTCCAGCACTTCGCCGCGGGCGGCGTCATCCAAATTGCAGACTCCGTCGGGGCACAGCCGCCGCGTGCAACGCTCGAGAAGGACTTCTGGTGCACCCTTCGTGTAGGCGATCGTCGTGCCGTCAACCTCGTGGATCGTTGTCATCCGCTTGGTTTCGGAAGTGAACGGAATTTCGTCGACGCGCGGATAATCGGATTCCAGTTGCGACTTGCCGATACCTGCCTTTGCCGCAGCCACTACCAACGCCCCCTCAGTCGGGTCGCCCTGAATCGTCCACTTCGCGTCTTCGTCCTGTTCTAGCAAGACATCAGTGCAGAGCGCGGCGGCCTGCAGTAATTGCTCAAGTGGTTCGCTGATCTCAACCGATTTGCCATCGTGTTGAAATTCTCCGATCGGTTCGTAGCCAGCGCCTGTGACTTCAAACACTTCGCCTGCGACGACAATTCTGCGGACGGTCATTTCATCACGGGTCAGTGTGCCCGTTTTGTCGGTGCAAATAATCGACGTGCTGCCGAGTGTCTCAACGGCGGGCAAACGCCGAACGAGCGCATGACGTCGCGCCATTCGCTGCACTCCGATCGCCAGCGAGATCGTCACCACCGCCGGCAGCGCCTCGGGAACGACGGCCACCGCCAGCGCGATTCCGAAGATCAGCATTTCGAGCCAGCCGCGCCCTTGATATAGGCCAAGTAGTACGACGAACACGACGATCGCAAAGCCTGCCTGAGCCAGACGGCGGCCAACTCGATCGAGATTCTGCTGCAGTGGCGTCGTGCCAGTCTCGACCGATTGCAGCATGCCAGCGATCTTGCCGAACTCGGTTTGCATCCCAGTCGCTGAGACAATTGCCTTGCCGCGGCCGTAGGTGACAGCCGTCCCGGCAAACAGCATATTGCTCTGGTCACCCAAGGGCACGTCGTCGCGTTCGAGAGGCTGGTTCTGTTTTTCCACGGCGACGGATTCGCCCGTGAGCGCCGCCTCTTCCAGCCGGAGGTTGATTGACTCGATTACCCGCGCGTCGGCTGGAACTTTGTCGCCTGTGTGAAGCTCAATGACATCGCCTGGCACCAAGTCTCGCGCCGGCAGCGTCTGCAACTTGCCATCGCGTAGGACCGTCGCTTGCGGGGCGGCCATTTTTCCCAGCGCCTCGATTGCCCGCTCGGCGCGATATTCCTGGACGAAACCCAGAATGACAGCGAACAAGACAATCACGGCGATCGCAATCGCCTCGATGCCATGACCTACAAATGCCGAGAACACCGTGGCGATCAGCAATATGATGATCAACACGTTCTGCAGCTGCGCGGCCAGAATGCTCCATGGAGACACGCGTTGAGTGGCCTGCAATTCGTTCGGGCCGTGTTCATCCAGCCGCTGATGGGCTGCCGCGTTGCTTAGCCCTTGCGGCGACGATTGCAGAGCTTGATAGACGTCGCCGAGAGGGCATGTCTTGGGGTTCAAAACGTTCTCCAACGTACTCACGGATGAAGTTTGATTATCGGTCGCCTGATCAGCTGTGTATGGCCTATCTCCCGGAGCAAGTGTGAATTGTCCTGTTCGCTTTAGTATACAGTCATCGCAACAAGAGGCATACGTGGTAAAGCTCTGTGGGCGCGCGGAATTGACTTGCCACAGTGCGGTTACTCGTACTAGGTGGGACGCGCGTGTACAATTAGGGCGATGCCTTGAGTGTCTACGTCAACCGCCCGAAAACTCTGCCCTCTGCCGATGTCCAAGCTAGTTGCATTCATCTTGTACGTCGCGACCGGTTGTTGGCTGGCAGGTGTCGAAAATGAGTCGGACAAACCGCGTGCACCATCGTTCGCTCAACGGACCGACGAACGGCAACTACCGCAGATGATCGGTGCGAAGAATCTGCCCAATCCGATTCGTGTGCACACGAAGGTCATTTCAGGCGGTCTGCCTGAAGGAGACCGAGCCTTTCAGGAGTTACGGACTCTAGGAGTCAAAACTCTTATTAGCGTGGATGGGATGAAGCCCGACGTCGAGACAGCGAGCAAGTACGGACTGCGCTATGTCCACTTGCCGCACGGCTACGATGGCGTGCCGATGCAAAGGGCAAAAGAACTGGCGAAAGCGGTTCGCGAGTTCGACGGGCCGATTTACATCCATTGCCACCACGGCAAACATCGCAGTCCGGCGGCGGCAAGCGTTGCCTGCGTGGCAGCCGGATTGATTCCAGCATCCCAATCCATCGCCGTATTGCATATGGCTGGAACGAGCCCACACTATCGTGGGCTCTTCGAATCAGTGCGTAAGGCCAAGCCCATAGACGGTGCTGTGCTGGACGAGCTGGTCGTTGAGTTTTTCGAATCGGTCGAGGTGCCACCGCTGGCCGAGGCAATGGTGGCCATGGGCCACACTCACGACCGTTTGCAGCTCATCGCACGGGCGGCGTGGCGTCCACCTGCAGACCATCCCGACGTCGACCCGGCGCATGAGGCACTGCTGATGCGAGAACAGTTCACCGAGTTGCTTCGCACCGAGTACGTGCAGGCAGAGCCTGAACAGTTTCGGGAAATCCTGCGAGCTTCGGAGGCGGCAGCGCGGAGTCTCGAAAACGCGCTGCGAAGTCAGTCGACCGACTTGTCGAGGGTGGCAGACACCGCAAACGCTCGAATCATGCTGACGAAAATCTCCGCCAACTGCGTCAAATGCCATACGCAGTACCGTGATGTTCCGCTGAGCGAGAAATAAGAGTCCGCACCGCGCTCGTGGTGACGACGTTGCTTGCGATGCATGCAGTGAGCGGAAAAAGCGAGGTTAACTTACTTGTCAGGAGTTGGTGCGAGTCTAGAGTCCGGAAAATGGAGTTCTGTACGTCGTCAACTTTGAAAGGATTCAAGATGTTAGTACTCGGCCGGAAAGAGCAGCAGACGATTCAGATTGGTGACGACATTTTGCTGACGATTAAGCGAATCGATGGCAACTCCGTAAAAATAGGCATCCAAGCACCAGACCAGGTGCGAATTCTTCGTGGTGAGCTAACGGCTGCCGCTAGTCAATGGGAGTCCCCAGCAAGCTTCGACGTCCAGCAAGCCAGTTGTGCGCTGGCAACCTGCGAGTAGAATCCCTTCGCTGCCGTACTGAAGCTGTGGTGAGCCGCGAACACAGTGCGCTTCCACCCGCCGCCGACCTGTGTTGTTGCGCGAGTTTGCTGGTTGTGCCTTGCAGTCGGCGCGTCTGCATTCCTGACTGCTGAAGATGCTTTCGAGACGGATTCACCACATTCGAGTCGGTTAGCGGCGGTGGTGAGAAAAACCGTCGAAAAATTGATGTCTCGGGCTTGCCATTCGATCACCGCTTCCTTTAATGCCAACGCAGTTTTGATCAGGCTTGGCCAAGCGTCGGAACTTAATTGCAGTCCAAATCACAATTCAGTGAGAACCCGCCACAAAATAGGAAACAAAGACATGGGTAAATACCTATCAACGAAGGCACTGTGCATCGGCTTGACGCTCGCCTTCGCAACGAGCGTTTCACAAGCTGCCCCAGTCGCGACGGGACAGAAAGACATTGTCGAAACAGCTGTAGCGGCTGGATCGTTTAAAACTCTGGCTGCCGCGCTACAAGCGGCCGATCTAGTCGGAGCCTTGCAGGGAGAGGGTCCATTCACCGTCTTCGCACCGACCGACGAAGCGTTTGCCAAGCTACCGAAGGGAACCGTCGAAACTCTACTGAAGCCTGAAAACAAAGACAAGCTGATCGCCGTACTGACCTATCACGTCGTGAAAGGCAAGGTCGGTTCGAGCGAAGTCGTCAAACTCAACGGAGCGAAGTCACTGAACGGTCAGCAAATTGACATCAAGGTGGAAGACGGCAAGGTCAAGACCGACAAGGCCACCGTTGTGAAGACCGACATTGGCTGCTCGAACGGCGTCATCCACGTCATCGACCAAGTCATTTTGCCAGCATCTGACGACCTGCCAACCACCGCAATTAAGGCCGGAAGCTTCAAGACGTTAGTCGCTGCCGCTCAGGCTGCTGGGCTCGTAGACGCCCTCGCTGGTGAAGGTCCACTTACCGTATTTGCACCCACCGACGATGCCTTCGCAAAACTACCCGCCGGCACGGTGGAGAGCCTCCTCAAGCCTGAAAACAAAGATAAGTTGGTCGCGATTCTGAAGTATCACGTCGTTCCCGGCCGCGTCTATTCTTCCGACGCACTTGCTGCCGGCCAGGCTAAAACGTTGCAGGGCCAGCCGGTAAGCATCGCAGTGAAGAGTGGCGTCGCTATGGTGAACAACGCGAAGTTGCTCGCTACAGATTTGGATGCCACCAACGGCGTGATCCACGTGATCGACACGGTCATCATGCCGCCGACCAATAAGCAGGCTGCCGTGATGCCGCATGAGATGATTGAGTCTGCCATCGCGGAGGGTGCGCCCCTCTACAACGCTGGTCACTCTAGCGCTTGTGCCAAGGTTTATATGACGACCGCCAAGAATCTACTGGCAATGGAAAATCATGGTATGTGTAGCTCTGTGACCCACGCCTTGCAGACTGCCGTGAGCAAAGCTGAGCACACCAGTTGCAGCAACACGCAGGCCTGGACACTGAGGCACGCCTTAGATTCCACCTACAAGAGCATGCAACTCACCGCTCGCTAACGGAGACGGATGAAGCTACGGAAGCCGGTTTCCAGTCGATGTTCGACCGGAAGCCGGCTTCTATTTTATGGCAAATTGCCGTCCACAAAGTTACACCTCTCAGAAATAGACTCGATGGAACCGCTGAGGTCGGCACAGCCAAGCAACTGAGTATTTCGGGCCGTGCGCCAGATCTCGAGACCGCGGCAGTGCTGTCACGGGATAGTGTCGTGAGCTATTATTTCCGCGCACAATCGCGTGGTTTCCTCCGCTCTACCGGAAAACACGCGGTTTTTTCGTTGTCACCACAGGCTGGTCGCCTAGTGTACCAGTGTTGAATGTAACCCTCAGTGACCTCCAATGAGCCTAGGCACTATGCATACCGTTTTGGAAATCCCGTCCTCATCGAGTTCCACCTTACAAAATCGCTCGAACGGTTCCACTTCGAAGGCTGAGACGCGCCGAACGATTCAGAAGCCGGGCGAAGTCGATCTGGCAGCGATTAAATCTGCTGTTCGGACGATTTTGAAGGCGGTTGGAGAGGACCCGGATCGACCCGGCCTAGAGGAAACTCCGCGTCGCGTCGCCAAGATGTACGCCGAGATGTTCGAGGGTTTGCGTCTCGACCCGGCACGGCACCTTCACGTGACTTTTGAGGAAGAATATGGCGAGCTTGTACTCGTGCGGGACATTCCTTTCACAAGCATGTGTGAGCATCATCTTCTGCCTTTCACTGGTGTGGCCCACGTGGGATACATTCCGCAAGGCAAGGTGACGGGACTGAGCAAATTGGCCCGCGTTGTGGAAGAAGTCGCTCGTCGACCTCAAGTGCAGGAGCGAATGACCCAGACGATCGCGGAATTGATCGAAGCAGAGCTGAAGACGTCTGGAGTAGGGATTGTCGTTCAGGCGGAGCACTCTTGCATGTCGATTCGCGGCGTCAAGAAGCATGGGAGTTCCACGGTTACCAGCGCATTTCGCGGAACTCTGAAGACGAATTTGTCGAGCCGCAGCGAGTTTATGTCGTTCGTCGACACGCGATCGATGGGTTAGAGAACTCAGTTTCCAGGGTCTTTAAGAACGCAGCAACATGATCATTCAGAAGCAATACAAATTCTACGCAGCCCACCGCAACGAGGAGTTGCAAGACAAATGCCGTAATCTGCACGGACATCGTTATGGAATCACTTGCCATTTCGAAGTCGAGCGAACGGGTGCTTTATCGACGTTATTTGGCGATTTCGACGGAAAAATTGAACCGTTCTTGAAAGCCGAGTATGATCACGGCATGATGATCCACGTGAAAGACCCGCTGTACCAGACGCTCACCCAGCACATGCTGCGTACTGGCGAAGACCTGAAGTTGAAGCGATTCGCACATCCGACAACCGTCGAGAACCTCGCCCACATGCTGTTTACCGAGATCACGGAAATGGGTTTTCGACTGAGCTTGCTTGAGGTTCGTGAAACTGATACTTCAGTGGTCAGCTACACGCGGGAAGACTGGGTGAACGACAATCGCTACTTCGCCAACAACACTGCCCTCGCTCCTGAGTCAGTTTCCTAGCCGTCAAATCACATCACATAAACCTCCGAAGCTCACGATCATGGCATCTTCAGCATCGACTAGCCTCGATAACTCCGAACTTAAATGCATGGAGGTATGGGGAGGCAATGGAAGCCGAGAGAATCACTTCGTGCGACCAGGGGTCGACGTTTGGGTCACGAGTCAAGCCGTAGATTGCGATCTCTCCGGCGGCTCTGACCTGTACCTGCTCTCCTCGTGCTCGTCAGGTCGCATTACGCGAATGATGGTCGCAGAAGTTTGCGGCCAGATGCCCGATTTCAGCAAGCTCTCTGACGAACTGCGCGAGTTGATGAAGCAAAACATCAACACGATACGGCAAGCTCGGTTTGTTGGCGAGATAAGTCGACGATTCGCGGAGTGCTCGGAGCATGGTTGCTTTGCTACAACCATGATTTGCACGTACTTTTCGCCAACCAGGAGCTTATCGCTCTGCAACACGGGCAACCCACCGCCATTGTTTTTCGACAGCAAACGACGAGAGTGGTCGATTCTGAAGCAAGCTCCGGCCAACATGGATGCCACACCGGAGTCCTGGGGCGTGACTGACCCTGAAGAGTATCAGAATTTTGAAACGAAGCTCAACGCAGGTGATCTAGCGCTTTGCTTCAGTAACGCGATCACTGAATGCCGCGACGCAAGTGGCAAGACCGTTGGTCTGCAGGGTGTTTTCGAGCGTGTTCGCGAACTCGATCCTATGCAGCCCGGGGAACTGATTTCCACCCTCACAGCTGGGATCCGGGAAGAGCATCCCGAGAATCTATCAGTTGATGATGCGACCATTTTGCTCTGCCAAGGGAATCAGGTACGCGTGCCTTGGAAGGATAACTTGTTGGCGCCGCTTCGGTACTTCCAGGGGGCGATCGACAAGACAGAGATCGAATAGGTACCTGTCTCACCGATGCCCGAGGGCCACACGATCCACCGGCTTGCTAGGGATCATCAACGCGATTTCGCTGGCGAGCGACTGGCAGCCTCTTCTCCGCAGGGGCGATTTGCCGACGGCGCGAAGGAGCTGAGCGGACGAACGCTTAAATTCGTCGAAGCTCACGGTAAGCATCTATTCTACCACTGGTCAGGCGGCAAGACCCTCCACGTCCACCTGGGACTCTACGGTAAGTTCCGGCTCCATCGGCGGCCAGTTCCAGAACCGCGAGGTCAGGTGCGCCTACGTGTGATTGGCAAGGAGAGGGCTTTTGATCTCAACGGTCCCAACACATGTCGAATCATAAGCTCAGCGGAGCGAGCGATTGTTCAAGCACGCCTGGGAGCAGACCCGCTGCGCGACGACGGTGACTTTGAACAGATTTGGCGTCGTATTGGGAAAAGCCGTGCCGCGGTCGGGACGCTGCTGCTGAATCAGTCAGTGATCGCTGGTGTGGGCAACATCTACCGCAGCGAAATCCTGCATCTGCTCGGTATTCACCCGGAAACTCCGGGCCAGGAGTTAGATCGCAAACAGGTAGAGTCACTTTGGGTGCAGCTGAAATCACTGCTGGAAATCGGTGCGAAGTACAACCGCATCATCATTGCCGATCCGCGTGACATCGGTAAGCCTCGCGGCCGCATGAACCGTGATGAGAGGTTACTCGTCTACAAGCAACCCGCCTGCAGTCGTTGTGACTGCGAAATTCAAGACTGGATGTTGGGCGGTCGTAAGGTGTTCGCCTGCCCAAAATGCCAGGCGAGGTGATCCGAAACCACCTTGGAGTGCTCGAAGCGGCTCAAGGTGTGTCAACTCGATGGCTGCGTCTTATCAGCACTTAGCGCCCCGCTTAGTGTCTGTGCAAACCGCTCTAGTTGCTGCAAGTTGTCGCAATGAGATGAGTACTTCATCTGTTGCCGCAGTTTTTCGGTTAACGCGAAGCCGCCAACGACAAATGCGACATCCAGCCCGAACTCGTCGTAGAGTTCGTTGTACCCTGCCACGAATTCACTGGCGTTCTCGATATGCGAGCAACTTAGCCAAAACAGCTGGGGACGTTGCTCTTTGATCGCAGCCGCGATGGTATGGAAGGGCAGGTTATCGCCCAATGAAACTGCGTTCCACTTTGCATCACGAAGCACCAATTCCGCCATCGTCGTGCCCAGCGTGTAGTGATCGCCGGAAACTGCACCGCCGACGGCTACTGGAGCTTCTGCGGGGATAGCCGGCAGCAACGAACGTAGCTCGTGGAGCAAACGCAAGGCGATCTCAGACGCACGTCGTTCTTGGTAGATCTCCGCGGAGCCGTCCTCCCAGCAGTCACCCACAGAACGAAAAGCCGTTGCGAAGACCTCATCGCAAATCGTGCTAAGGCTATGCTCAGCCAAGAATAGCTCCAGAGTGATCTGACGACATAGGTGCTCCTCGCCCGCCAACAAGGCTTCGCCTAATTGCTCACTGGCCCGGTGCAGCACACGCGGAGTGCCGACGCCGGCAGCGGGCAGTCCGAGTGCCACCGGATTTACCAGTGAAATCTTCGACGAACGAAGAAACTCTAGCAGTTCAGGTAGCGGGATCCGACGATGGCCACCCGCTGTGTAACTCGTGGCGATTGCGCCCTTGTCACACCAGCGCTTCACGGAGGACTCGCTGACATCGATGGCCTGAGCGACTTGGCGGGGTGTAAGCAGTTTCTTCATGGGTTGCGTTGATGCACGAATTGAATGATTGCAAGCCCTCGGCCGTCTACGGTGATGCATTGAGCACTATAGCACGAACCGTGCGTAATTGCATGTGAAACCAGTAAATCGACGCGAAATGGGGGTTTTCGAGTGCGTTGGGGCGAAAAATGAACGTTTTGAACGATTTTACTGTTGCGAACGCGTGTCGACGCCGGTACAACAAGGGTGCACGTTTTGAACGAAATCGGGAACTTGTCATGAACAATTTGAGCACGGCGTCAGACGCCCCACTTCACGCTGACTTCGACGAGAGTTACCCGTTGCAGGATTCTGCTCGAAATGGCGGGGGCGAGAGCTATACCGACTTGCTGAACGAACCAATCGATTTTATCCCCAACGCCGCCTTTAGTAACGCAACGGCTGAGGAAGACGAACTCGTTGCCGCGACGCTGGCGGAGCGGAATTCCGCGGAAAAGCAAAAGGATCTTCCCGCGCATTTGCGGACGCTATGCGCCGTCGGACTATTGACTCACGCACAAGAATCGGCCCTGTTCCGGCAGATGAATTTTTTGAAGTACCGGGCTAGCGAGTTGCGAGACAGCCTGGACGTTAGCGATCCTGATCCGGAGACGATCGAGAAAATCCGATCGCTACTCAATGATGCGACAGAAATTCGAGATCACCTCATTCGGGCCAACACGCGTTTAGTGATCTCGGTGGTCAAACAGTTCGTCACCCCGCAGCAGTCGTTTGATGACATGCTCAGCGATGGCATCTTCACGCTGATGCAAGCGGTCGAGAAATTCGACTTTGACCGTGGTTTTCGGTTTAGCACATACGCGTACCGTTCCATCGCACGCAACGCATGTCGACAGGTGAAGACGTTCAACAGAGATGAATCTCGCGTCACTCGAGATGCCGATGAATGGGCGTTCGTTGGGAAGGACCTGTCGCTCGCGGCTCGACAGGACAAAGAGTATAGTGATCTCGGCGAACTCATGAGCTCCATGGTACGGCAGCTAGACCGACGTGAACGCTTTGTTATCCGCAGCCGTTACGCTTTGGGTGCTCACCGGAAGAAGCGTACTTTTCAATACTTGGCTGACAAGTTGGGTGTTTCCAAGGAACGAGCCCGGCAACTCGAAAAACGCGCTTTGGAAAAGCTACAAAATATGGCGGCCGAGCTGACAATTGATGAGGTCTCGGGAGTCGCCTAGGCACACGGCCTGCTGCCTTCTTTTCGATTGGCGCGTCATCTTCACGATCGATGTAAGCGTGTCACGGTCGTATTGCGTTGTGGCACTTTCTCGCGCTTCCAGCGCCGCTCATGCGAGTAAGACCAGCTCGATTACATAGAGATCCGCAGTCCGGAGGGGAGCGATTCACCGAACACGATTTGTTGTTCTTCGTCGACCAAGGTGCCTCCAGTTTCCACGAGTTCGACGAGGTGCTGGGCGGCGTTGTTGTCTCGAAGCCATTCAACGACTTCCTTTCGCACCGAGTCAGCCAGGTCGCGATGACGGTCACCCGTCCGTCGGGCAAGCTGCATGGCAGCGAGCGGCGCCATCTGCTGATCGCCATCCAATCTCAATATCGAGTCCAACCACCTGCTTGCGGTCTCGACCGGTACAAGCGTATTGAGAGGTCCGTAAAGCGGTACGCGCTGCCCCAATCGACCTAGCGTCCACAGCATTTCAGGGACGCGGGTCGCCAGCTTGCGTTTGGCCAACAGCTCGACGACGATGTCGCCCAGTTCCGTCTTCACGTCGACCGGCAGTAGCTCGAGTGCACCCAGCAAACGCCAGATCTCGGCCGACCGAGTCGGGTCGAGCAATGTCTGGGTGGCCTTCGATTTTCCTCCACTAAAACGCCGCCTTAGGCTCCGCATGTCTGCCAGCAGCGGTTCGGCGAGCCCCAGTTGTTGCCCGCGCGACAATCCGCCGGCAATGCGCCGCCACAACACCAGTGCCGGTGCTTGTGAGGCGGGAAAGGCTAGTTTTCCATTCACAGCGCGCCAGGTCTCCGCAACGCGCCAATCGTCGACGGCGAAGCCGTACCCGGGACGCAAACTGTAGCCGACTAAGTGCAGCCATCTCGACTCGTGGGCAGCCGATCGTCGACGGCCTGTTTCATTTTCAATAAGCACGTCCCACAGCCGTCGCAAAACCGAGGTTGGCCATTCGTGTTTTTCCAGGTTGAGTGTGCTGACTAACTGCTTCATTAACTTCGAGGGCGGTTCGGTCGCGGACTCACTGAAGACGGCTTCGATCGTCGAGGCAGCTGCCGTGATCAGCTCTTCATCCACGAAACCTTCGCCCTCAGAGGCCGACTCGTGTGGCTGCAAATCGGATTGTGTCGTGGAGCGAATGTCGAACTGCATTTGCCAGACGCGGCTGGTATCGACCTCTTTGCAGGAGAGTTCGAGCATGCCAATCTCGGAGAGATGTGCGTGCAAACGCACGTTCGCCAATTGCCGCTCCTTCTTCCGCCCCGTGTGCAACACCGTGCGGATGGGCGGCAACGGGGTTAGTTCGTTGGTGTCGACGTCCACGACCTTGCCCGGAGGATCGACGAGTCGCGTGCTGGACACATAAATCGGAAACTCCACGGGCTCCGCCAGCGCAAGCTGAAACTCAAGATCGCTGACTTCAAAGTCTTGCCCCGCCTGGGCTGTCCCCGGTGCCAGGCATACCGCCCGCGGAGAAGCACCTGCAACTCCGACGTAGTAGCTGCGCGCCAGAGTAGCGACGATACCAACACCTTCGCCTCGACGGACCATGCCGTAATAGGCGGCTCCGCGGGCAACCGCCAAATCCAGGTGTTGTGTATCAAGTACTCGTGGTTTCCATGGCTGGTCACTTTGTGAGAACCAAGCGCTGACCGCTTCGATCAATCGAGCGCTGAGAATGCTCGATTCAAAGAAACCTCCGTTGAGTAGTATCACATCTGGGCGAGCGGGATCGAAGTCGCGTTCCTCGTGCTGATCGAACTGGGCCAACTCGCTGCCAGTGTGCCGATGGGCCGACAAAAAGTATGCCAAGTAGCGTGTAATGGCCGCATCTGCCGTGAACGGCAGGCCAAAATCTTGAAACCCGGAACGATGACGTTCTGGCTTGTCTGTCAGCGCGACCCTGGGCAAGAAGCCTTCCACCAGCACTTCCAACACTTCGTCGCGCGTCACGTCGACCTGAACGCCGCCACCAATCAGCTTTGATCCGCTGGCAGGGAGGTGGAGAGTAAACGCATCGGGAGCCTCATCCGAGAGCAACGTCTCTTTGACGCGGCAGGCGGAACGAACCAGCACTTCCCACTGGCGACTTTCAAGCCGCCCCCCGCCGGAAATCCGCCCTTCCAGGTGCCGAGCTAGCGCGAGGTCGAGGTTGTCGCCCCCCAACAGCAGATGATCGCCCACCGCAACGCGATGGAATTCCAATTCGCCTGTGCTTTCGTTTTCGCCCACGCGAATCAGCGTGAAGTCGGTTGTTCCGCCACCGATGTCACAGACCAGGATCTTCTGGTTAGGACTGACTTGGTCTTGCCAGTTGTCTGCGTTGCGTGCGACCCACGCGTGAAATGCGGCTTGGGGTTCTTCCAACAAGACGACGCCCGACAGGCCCGCTTGCTTGGCGGCTGCTAGGGTCAGTTCGCGCGCGACTTCGTCAAACGAAGCCGGCAGGGTGACGACCACGTCCTGCTCCGCCAAGGGATATTCTGGAAACTCTAGATTCCATGCGCTGTGCAAATGCCGTAGGACCGCGGCCGAAGCGTCCACGGGCGAGATCCGCTCGACATCGCTATCGCCCTGCCACGGCAGTAAGTCAGCCGTTCGATCAACTCCGGAGTGCGACAGCCATGATTTCGCGGAGTTGATTACCCGACCCGGCTTACTGGGTCCCTCGTCGCGAGCATGCGTCCCCACGACCCACTGTCCGTCAGTATCGTGCCACGGCAATTCGAACGCTCGAGTCTTTGCCTCTGCCGAAGTTGCCTGGTAGAGAAACGACGGCAGCGTCGACCGCTCGTCCGCTTCGCCTGCTGCCACGATCTGGCGTATCGGCAAAGTACGAACCTGCCAATCTTTTTCGTGCGAATCGACGTAAGCCAGCGCGGAATTGGTCGTGCCGAGGTCAATCCCCACGACGAACCGGCTTGGGGTGGGTTCGCCGTCCGTGGAGTTAGTTGGCTGATCGGTCACACCGCTGCCCTGTCTGGTGCTTCCTCGCGAATACTAAACTCAAGCTTCCAACGGCGCTTCGACGATGTGCTGACGCACCACAACTCGAACACTCCCAGTTCCGTGATCTTGGAAAGGAATCGGACAGGGACATACGTCTCTTCGTGATCGTCGCTCGCTTCCAAGACCGTTTCCAGTGAGTCGGTCTCGTCGAGCTCCTCCTCGTCGATCTGAGGTAGGACATCGCCGGGCATGTCCTGCGACCGGACGGCGGAACTGAAAAATCGAAAGTGCACCGGCTCGCCAATCACAACACCGATTTCGCCGGACGGTACCTCCACTTCGGTCCCTTCCTCCATTCCAAACGGCACGACGCACAAGGCGCGCAGTGGACGCGGGGCACCTGGAATCGCAAGTCCCGCGGTCTCGATCCCTACGTAGTAAGAGCGAGCCGCCCCGCCACGGATTCGCATTCCTCCCTGGTGTTTCGTCAAACCGTAGAACGCTGCCCCGCGTGCCACGGCAAAATCGAGATCGCGCTGGCCGGGGAGTTCCTTCACCGTATTCTGCTCAGGCAACCAGTCGCCTAATGTATTGAGCACCAGGTGGCGCAATGCATCGGCTTTGAACACACCGCCATTGAACAGCAAGTGCGTAGGATAGTTTGCCGTACCCTCGCCTTCAGCATGTGCGGTGAGAAACGCAGCCAAATGTCTGGTAATGGCGACATCAGACTCGAACGGTAGGCCGAGTTCCTGGAAACCCGATGCGCGACGGCGTTGTGGTTTGTCGCTCAATTCACACTCCGGAAAGAAGCCGCTGACCAACAGATCGGCAGCCAACTCGCGCGGCACATCAACGCTAACGGTTCCACCGATGACCTTGCTCCCTCGGCCCAAGACCGACACCAGGTGCGATTCGGGTGCGTCTTCGGAGAGCAGGGCCTCCTTGGCATCGCGGCAGGCATGCCACAGTGACACAGACTGCCAGGCATCGAGCTTGACTCCCTGGTCAGCGAACAGCTCGGCCACACGGTGGGCGAGTGTCAGATCCATGTTGTCGCCACCGACGAGCAAATGATCGCCGACGGCCAAACGGCGTAGCTCGAGTTCGCCCTGTTCATCGACCACATCAATCAATGTCAAGTCAGTCGTTCCGCCGCCGACATCACACACCAGCAAGCGATCCCCAGCAGTCAGGTCTTTTCGCCAATCATCGCCTCGCTCGGCCAGCCAGGCGTAGAGTGCTGCCTGCGGTTCTTCGAGCAAGACCAAATCTTTAGGGAGTCCGGCCGCCGATGCGGCTTCGCGCGTCAGTTCGCGCGCTGCCGCGTCGAAAGAAGCTGGTACTGTGAGCACAACTTGCTGCTGGTGAATTGGTGCGTCAGGGAAGTTGGCGTTCCAGCACGCGATCAGGTGTTCCAGATACCGTTGTGACGCCACGACTGGCGAAATCGTGTCGACTTCGGGCGGTGCTCCAAAGGGCAACAACGGTTGCCGCCGATCCACTCGACTGTGGCACAACCAAGATTTGGCCGCCGCGACCGTACGATCGGGCAGTTCTGCCCCTTGCCGCCGGGCGTGCTCGCCGACGCAATACTCTCTCCCCTTATCCCAAGGCACGTCGAGTGAACCAGATTCCGCTTCGTGTTGGGGAGCCAGATAGAGGAATGACGGTAGTGCACCGCGCGGCTCGATCGTGCTAGGCGCGACCATTTGCGGCAGACGCAGGAGCTCGACGATCGGATTCTCCGAATCGAGTTCCACGTACGAAACGACCGAGTTGGTCGTTCCCAAGTCGATCCCAATGACAAACTTTGCATTCATAACCGACTCTTGTTCGAATTAACCGACTTCCACTTCCGCCGGAGCCACCACCAAGGCAGCCTCAGGATTCCCGGTCCACGATGACAATTCGCATTGTGTTGCCACCCAGCCGGCGTGAACCACTTTGCCCGACAGCGGCGGCTGTTGGGAAGCGTTGCCAGTGATCCGCACGCGTCCCGTGTCGTAGCCCGCTGGCACTTGCATGGATTCGCCCTCGGCGACTTCGGCCACCGGCTGAAGCGAGAACACTCGGTCGAGCACCTTTCCGCAGTTAGACAGGACTTCGCGTGCGGCGGCTCCAATCTGTGCGTCGGAATATCCGTCAAGCGACTCGGTCACTAAGTCCACAAACCTTGCTTCGCGTTGCAGCGTCGCAACTAACGCAATTGCCTCGCTACGTCCCGGAGGCGGTGACGATGCAACCTCCTGTGGTGCCGGCTGCGGCGATGACGGAGCAGATTCGCCCTCAGTGAGCTGTCTGACTTGGTCGCCGAAACTAGAATCAAACAGCACTTTCAGAAAGCACTTGATGGCTAACAACAATCGCATAATGTGGACCTGTATAGAATTCTTCCAGACATGCCGCGCGCACGATTTTCGCCTGGAGGATCAATGCTACTCAACAAAGAATTTCGGCCATCATAGCACTACGCTGCCGAGGCCAAAAGGCTAGGTCAGCGTGCACGACGGCGGTCGCTCGTGACGTAGCACATCGACACGTGCCCGTCGCCGGATCGAACTCTTTCGCAGGGCCGCATCACGCGATTCTGACGCCGACTACTTTTGATCGTCGGTTCGATCACCCGCGACCGAGGTCATTTGGGTCCAGAGGTTCTTCTGCATATCGAGCCAGCCGTTAAGGCCCATCGGAAGCCAAGCCTTCATCATCTCGGAAGGCTGCATACTCTTGACGTTGGCCATCATCTGCTCCTGCATCTCTTTCAACATCGCCTCCTGCATGGGTGCGACGTCGGGAAGTCCCATGTACCGTCGGGCTTCCTCAGGCGTGCACTCCACGTTGATTGTGATATTCATGCAAGGTTCTCCTTTAAACGGTTGGTTTGGCGATCTAACGCGGCACCGAACGATTCCTGCCAAGCGCTACGCGCTTGATGCTTACAATAGTCAATGTGCAAATTACGTGCGAGCCTCAACAATGCAGCATGGGCGTCTGTTCCAACTCAGTGGGCCGCTAGCTCCGCTTGGCCCTTCCCGATCAACTTTGTCAACTCAACTCGGTCTGGGTTCAGCAGTTCCGCAATCCGTTCTGCATTGACCGCGGCGACGATGATGTGGCCTACCTCTGTTTGGACGTCGTCGAAAATACCCAACTCGTGCATGCGAACCGACTGCCGTTGATTGTCTTCGTTCGGGCTCAAATAGTGGACCGACACGGCCTTGTAGCGGTGAATCAAGAACAGATGCAGCAACGTCATAAGCCGTTTCCGTCGAAATTCTCCTTCGTAGGTCTCCAGGTAGCGGATGGAAAGGATGTTGTTGCCTCTTCGATCCTTGATTGGCGCGAGGATAATCCCGGCTTTCTTGAACCCGCATGAATCGAGAACGCTCAACTCCAATAGTTCCGAGCCAGCAGCATGAGGCCGTAGTTGGGCGCGCAGCGGACCAAGCGGTGCGTAGCTCTGTTTCCAAAGTTCGAGCCACTCGTCCAACAGCCGCACAGGCACCTCGGTTTGTACAAGATGTTGCACTTGGGTAGACCCCTTGCCCATCGCTGCGGTCGTTGCAGTGCGGCCGGAGCAAGCCATCAGCGCTCCGTCCAGACGAGGACCCCCCACGAGCGTCTGCGGCGTCTTGTATGGCGACTCGACCAGACGCAGCTTCCGCTGCAAACGGGCCAACGAGAGCATGCCATCTTGCTTCAGTGCGGTAGCAAATTCCTCCGCCGCCATACCATCGACCTGGTGTCCGCCGTAGGTGATGAAGTTGAACACGTATCCCAACTTTCCCAGTTCCTGCGGGAACTCGCGCATCTGGTCATCGGTCATGCCGGTTGTATCCCAATTGAACGACGGCGAGAGATTGTAGGCCAGCATTTGATCCGGACGGACAGCGTGGATGGCCTCAGCGAATTGCCTGGCGTCGGCCAAGTTGGCAGTCTTGGTTTCCATCCAAATCAAATCGCAGAACGGTGCCACCGCCAGTGATTTTGCGATTGCGTAATCAATGCCGCCTTGGACTGGATAGTAGCCTTCAGGCGTACGACCCAGTTCACAATCCCACACGACGTTCAATCCCATCGAGCGGCTGCGCTCACGGGCTTCGCGCTGGCCAACATCCTGTGACCAAGCGAGCCATTGGTCGACGGTGATATCGAATTGCTGACCCTCATCAATATGGAAAGTCATCGCGTCGGCCACCGCTTGTCGGAACGTTTTTAGTCCTGCTTGCGACTCCCACACTTCGACAAACCTTTTGGAAACTTCGCTGAGCACGGTGTCGACCGGAATCACCGGGTCCTTCCGATGGTGTTGGAGCAACTCCGCGATCAAGGAGAAGATGCCGACTTTGTCGAGCCACGTGTTGGCCATTTCGTAGTCATGGTCGGGAATTCTATACAACAGATGTCCGTAGATCTCCTGACCACCCAACTCGTTGAGTCTCTTCAAGACGGCGAGGTAAGCCGACCGCCAGCTTGGTAGATCGACGACATTGGTAGCGCCAAGGATGAATGGTTGGTCGCGCTCATCGCCTTTTCCGTCCAGCAATGTTGCCGCTTCGGCATCCGTCCGCGCGACGATGATGCCTGGCACATTCATCACGTCGAGCTGGAAACGCGCTGCGTTGAGCCGCTTGATTTGCTCATCGACGGGGACCAACACCTTGCCCCCTTGATGCCCGCATTTCTTGCAGCCCGGTTTTTGATCTTCGATGTGATAGCCGGGCACGCCTACTTCAACGAAACGACGGATGAGATTGCGCACGTGTGCGTCGCCACCGTGACCGGTGTCTGCATCGGCGATGATGAACGGCCGATAATCGTACTTCGGCGTTACTGCACGTTGGTCTTCGGTCATCCGCGACCTGGCGAATTGCTGGTTCTTGTCTGCCGTGAGCAGCGCGCGCACGATCGGGGCCGCTTCGTCGGGCACCTGACTCAGCGGATAGCTAGCCAGATCTGCGCCGGGATCTTCATCGATGGATCCTTTGGCCGAAGTCGCCCATCCGCCCAGATAGATTCCTTCGATACCAATCCGCTTCATGACGACCGCCTGCCCAGGGGAATATGGGCCGAAGGTTGTGATCGCCTGCTTGCTACGGAACAACTCGCGCAGGCGGTCGTACATTCCTGTAGCTGCGGATCTCGCTACCGAGAAGTCTTGTTCGATGGTACCGCGCTGCTCCGCCACCTGACGCGGTCCGTATAGCCGCGTTACGTGCTCGAAGCGGGGGCTCTTCATCCACTTCGCGAGCTTGCGAACCTGGCCACCGAACGCGTCCGCTTCGCTGGTCTCTGAGGTGCAGGCGGTATCAAGGTTCTCGGTGATTCGCGTTCCATCGCTCTTGAAACTGCACATGTACTGCTGAATCCGATCGTACGCCACGCGCAAGTCATGGTTATTCAGGTTGAGGTTCAGCAGATCGATGTACCAGGGCGCTTTGGTGTCGTCGATCACGTATGCCTCGACGATTGCGCGTGCGATCGGCAGAGTGGTTGACTTCGAAATGGTATGAACATCCTTGCCGCTCGCCTCTAGCAGCTTGCCAAACTCTTCGGAGAGCAGATGACGAAACATGTCGACTGTGAAAATATCGCCTGCCCGGGCTCCCGTTTTGGGATCATCTTCAGTGAGTTTGGCACCCTTGTGGACCCATTCCCATAGGATACTGAGACGGATTTCACCGGTGGCTGCATCTTCCATGAGGTACAGCACATCGTCGTTGCCGAAAAAGTCCGCCGGCTTAAGCGCGGCGGCCTGGAAGCCCTGCCCGAAGGCGTTGCCGTATTGCAGCCCCACGCTAAGCAGGTCGCGGGCTCCGCGAATCGTGCGCGGTGCGTCTTCCAATTCTATCAACCCATCGGCGTCGGCCTGAGTGTAGTTTAGTTTTGGAAATTCTCGCCCTAGCTGGTTATCCTGCCCGACTTGCTCCCAAACTGGCCGTACGATGTGCACCATCTTCCAGTGCGCGACCCACTTGCCGCTGGCCCCTTCCCGCTGTTCTCGCTCCGCTCCAGCGATGGCTTTCGCCATGCTATTGGTTACTCCTTGTTGCGAGCCGACTGGGATATTTGGTTCCATGCCTCCTTGCCAGAGAGCGTAGTGCCCCAGGCTGTCAGGCGTGTTCACCGCCCGCCGAACGCGATCTTCGTAGTTACGCATGTAGCCATGGGTCATCGTGATCGCGTCGATATTCGGGTTGATGAAGTCCTGTTTCCAGGCAAGTGCGTCGGCAACACTGTTGATGTAGTCCCATCGACCCGTGTTGTAGCCGACAAAATGCTCACCTAGCGCGGCGCGAATTTCCATCAACTGGAAGGTGGCCTCAAGTTGTTCCACCAGCACGTAGACCTTAATAGTTCCGGCTGCAAGGCCGAGGTAATGTTCCAAAGTCAGGAGCATCTCGTTCCACAATGCTGCTTCCTCAGCCGTCTGAATCTTGGGCAGATAGAGGACGATCGACGACCCCTCGCGCTGAAGCTGCCGATAGTTGTTGGTCACGTAAAGCGTCAGATCGACGATGGAAGCCGAAAACGACTTTCCCTGTTCGTCGCGGCTGTGCCGATCATCCAGATGCAGACCGCGAGCGCGGAAGATTCGCGTGGTAAAATCCAACTGCTTTTTCCAATCTTGGATGATGTCATGGCCGTGAAAATCTCGCGCCCAGGCGTTCATCTCGTTGGCCACTTCTCGCGCCGCATCCATGAAGATCTTGTCTTTGTGGATCGCTAGTTTCAGGTTCCGCTGGTTTTCGAGGGACATGCTGTCGATCTGACCTAGCGCATCCTCACCATCAAACATCCAGCCATCGGCACCAGAAAGCAGTGCGTAGGCGACATTGCGAATGCTGGACTCGATCGGTGCGTTGGGCTTTGCGGCCGGACCAGTGCCCTGAATCCACTGCCGCTGGAGATCGGTCGGAATTTCCGAGCCCACGAACTTTCCATCCCGCGCATCCTGGACCCTGATCTGCGTTCGCGGAATTAGTGAGTCGGCATCAAGAAAACGAATCGACTCCTGGTCGCGGAATCGCCGTAACCGTCGCTCGATGCGGTCAGCCATGAGTTGTTTTTGATCATGATTGAACTTCGCCATGGTAGCCAAGGCTGCGAGCGCTGTCGGAGTATAGACATCGGCATACGCGGATCTCAAGTCGTCGCGAATCGACAGTCTCGTTGATTCCGGATCAGATACGGGCAATGCCTTTGAATTTTTCGAGAGGGCAGTCATTTATCGATCTCCTTGACCAGACACCGTCGTAGAAGCAACGCCGGAACGAACAACTCAGCAAATTGGATGCCGCACGCGCGGAGTTCTCGTAGCTGCGCGGAGGATGACTCGTGCCCGCGTCGGAATTGCGTTCGTTCCAACAGAACCGCTACTGTGGGGTCTTGTAAGGTTCACAAGGGCAGCAGTTCTTCAAAGACGAAGATAGTGGCACGCACGTGGACCCCGTGTGTGTGCGAATCTGCACATGCATGTCGCAATCGTCGTGACGGTCGATTGCGGTGAGCGTATCCGCGCGATCCGCCCCGGCTGTCGGCGCTTCAATGAGCGTCGGCTAGAATGAACTGGCGACGATGCGAAACATCTGATCGATTGGTAGCAGTGCTTTCCTGGAGTTGCAGAGCCTCGCCTGCGAGAAATTCGGAGACGGACGTGGCCGAGCTTCGGCGCAATCCACGCCGAAATGCAGATGGAGACGCACGACAACTCGCTCACTTCCAGTCGGATCGCCAACGAAGTTGCGCAGTTGATCCGCGATGCCTTCGCGCGATTTCACAATACCTTCCGCGGCATCACACGGCGGGCTGCGCAGAGATTTGCACGGCGAGATTGGCAGGGCCTTCACGAAGACGCACGGCAGCGGCTCGACGTGCGCAATGAAGTGCTTGAGGAACTGCTCATCGAAGTGCGCGAGAAACTGGGCGACCGCTTTCAGTCTCGGATCACATGGGTCGGCGTGAAAGCCGTGTACTCCGGCATAATCAGCCAACGTGACGACTGGGAACTGGCCGAAACCTTCTACAACTCGGTCACGCGCCGCGTGTTCACCACGGTCGGAATTGATCCAGAAATCGAGTTTGTCCAGACCGATTACACGAAGCCACCCACGCCCGCTCAGGAGAGCGTACATCGCTCGTATCACGGTGACACTACAGAGGAACTAATTCACAAGATCATAGCGGATCACCCAGAACTATTTCTCTCTCCTGAGACAATCGACAACGACGCCGCTCTGGTTGCGGCACGAATCGAATCGGAACTCACAGCGCGTAACGAGGATGTGAACTTACGCGACGCGGAGGTTGCGAAGGCCGTGTTCTATCGAGGCGAACACGCCTATCTCATGGGACGCGCTTGCCGAGGCGACCGCACGCTTCCTGTAGTACTGTGTTTCACCAACGACGACCGCGGGCCGCACGTCGAAGCCGTCCTGCTGGAAGAAAATGACGTGAGCCTGTTGTTCAGCTTTACTCGCTCCTACTTCCAGGTCACCGTGTTTCGACCCTACGATGTGGTGCAGTTCATCCACTCGCTCATTCCCCGCAAGCGCGTTGCCGAAATCTACATCTCGATGGGCTACAACAAGCACGGCAAGACCGAGTTGTACCGCAACGCGCTCCGCCACCTCGCACGTACCGACGACCTGTACCAGATTGCAGAGGGAAATCGGGGCATGGTGATGGTCGTCTTCACCCGGCCAACTTACCCGGTCGTCTTCAAAGTCATCCGTGACCACTTCGACTATCCGAAGGAAGTCAGCCGACAGGGCGTCGTCGACCGCTACCATCTCATCTTCCGACACGACCGCGCTGGGCGACTTGTCGACGCGCAAGAGTACGAGTATCTGGTGTTCCAACGCGCCCGCTTCACCGACGAACTGCTCGAGGCATTGACGCAACAAGCGTCACGCACCGTCGCGGTCACGCGCGACGAGGTAATCGTCAAGCATTGCTACGCGGAACGACGCGTCATCCCGCTGAACGTGTATTTGCAGCAAGTCGATGACCCGGCGGCTGACCAAGCCGTGCTCGACTACGGTCAAGCGATCAAGGATCTGGCACTCACCAATCTGTTTCCGGGCGACCTGCTCCCCAAAAACTTTGGCGTCACCCGAAATGGGCGCGTAGTGTTTTACGACTACGATGAAGTTTGCCTGTTGGAGGAGTGTAACTTTCGCAAGATCCCCCAGACTGGCAACTACGACGATGAAATCGCCGCCGAGCCGTGGTTTGGCGTTGGACCCAACGACGTCTTCCCCGAGGAGTTCATCAACTTCCTCGGACTGCCGCCTCGGCTGCGTAAACTACTCGTCCGGCACCATGGCGATCTGTTCGAATCCGACTACTGGAATGCCATTAAACAGCAGACCTCCGCGGGGCGGCTGTTCCACGTGCCTCCCTACGCTGAATCGAAGCGGCTTCGTCGGTGTGGCTGAGATTCCAAATCCCTCAGCACGATTAACGCGCCAATCGGAAAGGAACTCAATGCGTCAGCACGTCGCTACAATTGCTCGAAATCGATGACGTTCCCATCAGCCCGATTGGCGAGGCTCTTCAGCACCAGCGGATCGGCGTCGTAGCTAATCCCGTGCACGCTGCCATCACAGAGGGCGGCGTACCATACGGCGGTGTGGGCGGAACCGAAATTCCGGCCAAATGCTCCACTGTCACTGATCTGGCGAACTTGTTGCACGTCCGGGATTGGTGCCCACGGAGCAGGCACAGGTCGGCCCTCGCGATAGTTCCCAATCATGCCACGATAGACGTCGTTGTTGAAACCGGTGCACCAGGTTTCGTTGTCACCGCCGGATTCTCCTGTTTCGTATTGCTCAGCGTTATGTGCTTTTTCGCCGATCAGCAGCGTGTTCGAGGTGCCGTCGGTGACTCGGGCGATCGTAATCTCTGATCTCTGGTGCATGATTCCATCCAGACGCTCAGTGACGCCCCGGCCTTCTAGGGCAATGATCAGCCAGCGGAAATCGTTGTCATCGAGTGTACTGGGACCACCGCCAGCGCTACCCAAATCACCGCCCTGATTGTACCAGGTCCCTGAATTCGCCGCGTAATCGGCCCGTCCCGCTTCGGCAGGAGGGTCCGCATTCCAAAACTTATCTACCAATCCGGGGCTGATGGCATGTGTCGTCGTGCCGCGACGCGAGGGGCAGACGATTAGCGGAAATGGCGTTTCAATAATCCGTGCGGCACCAGCTCGCTGTTGTGGCGTGATCACATCAGGATCTCCATCGCTAGAGAGTTGGTGGAGCTGCGCTTGCTCGATAAACGGCAGGATGTTGTAGATCCAGCCGCCCGGTTGCTCTTCGCCGTACCCGCGATCGGCATCGCCTGTCCAAAACCAACCCCAACCGCCCGTTGGGAAGTGCCCGGCCACGTCGTGCGTGTTCAGGCACCCCAGCGCCAATTGCTTCAGCTGCGATTGACATTGGCTCCGGCGGGCCGATTCGCGAGCTGCTTGGACGGCAGGAAGCAGCAGCGCGACCAAGACGCCGATGATTGCGATCACCACCAGTAATTCAACCAGTGTGAATCCAATCTGGCGAGTGGCCTTGCCGTGAGCCCCCGACTGAGCGGTGTTTGTCGTACGCTGTGCAGCCATTCGATGGCACTCCTGTAATGAGCTGGAGATAAGAAAGCTAATATATTTGCGACATTATACCAGGAGATTCCAACGACGGGGAGAGTTGGTCCTTGGCACTCTGGCAATGGTCGGGTCTCACGGTCCTTTGGCATGATCTGTGTCGTTGGCAGTCTCGGGTGGCGGGTTACCGCCATAAACGAACGCCAGCCATTCTCGCCGTACTGGGCGCCGGCGACTTTTGCCCACTTTTGCGCCCACACACGGTTTTCGAGAACACGTTTTTAAACGCAAAAGTCACCCATTTTGCGCCTTGGGCGACTTGCGAATGCCTGTTTTCAAGGGCTGGGCGGCAGTCTCGGCCCCGCAAAACAGACGGCCTTTTGCATTTTTCCGTTCATAGTTGCCAGTGATCGTGTTTTCGATTTCCGAATTCGCATGGCACGAAACAACATCCGTCCGCCGGACGTCGACTTGGCATTCCGCCGAGGCAGCACGGCACCAATCGTCTTCAAACACCGCACGGCTAAAGCAAGTCTCACTGCCCCGTTGATTATCGCCATTCGCCCACCCCATTGCGAGCATTAGTTTTGGGCCACTTGGGGGGTAGCTCTCGATCAGTGGAGAATCGCTGCCGGAGGTCTTTCGCCGACCAGACTTGCCTAACGGCAGTTTCATTATTCCTCTCACGTTTGGGCAACGCCGTCGCGGCTTTCCTCCGAGAGAACAAGGCCAGAACGTGTTAAGGGCAACGGCTAACGTCGGCGTCGGAACGACAAGAAAAGTGCGGAAAGAGTAAGAGTAAGTGCTCCTGGTTCAGGCACTGCTAGGAGGGCCGCCAGCGTGCCGGGGTCGTCCGTCGTGATGCCATCGACGCCCATGGCGATTAGCTCTTGCATGCGCGCCGGACTGTTGACTGTATAGACATGCAACTCCATTCCATTTGCGTGTACCAGATCGACGGCGGCCTGATTGATGGCGGAATGGTTCCAATCGATAAAGTCCGCACCGCTTGCTAAGGCGCGATCTATGATCCGCTGGCGCAAGGATCCGGAGCCGAGGGCGCCGAGGCGGTACTCGGAGTTCAATGCATCCATGTCGTGTAAGAAACGCCAATCAAACGAGATCACGCGAAAGTCGTCTGGGACGAATCCAAGTGATTCGAAGGCTTCGTGATAGTCCGTTGCGGATCCTGACTTTCGTTCCACGAAGGACTCTAGATTTCCGATCGCTGCTGCATTCATTGCTTCGCCTAGCGTCGGAACTGGCTCCCCAACATAACTGGAGGAGAACCACGCGCCGGCATCGAGCATCCTCAGTTCCGCCAGCGTCAGCGAAGACACGTTTCCCCTTCCGTTGGTCGTCCGATTAACCGTGCTGTCGTGCATCAGCACGAGTTCTCCGTCAGCCGAGATCTGGACATCGAACTCTGTCATGTCGGCTACGCCAGCAGCCAAATCGATCGCCGCTAAGGTGTTCTCTGGCGCATGAAGCGAATCACCGCGGTGGGCAACAACGAAGGGCACGGTCGCCGGCGCCGTCTGGTCCAGCAGACCCCCCACAACGATCAGCAAAGCCAACATGTAGCGGCAAGCTTGAACGCGAAGAGTCGTGTCGCGCGAGCGGAGTCGTGATCGTCTCCAAAGCGGCACGAAAATAGGGAGAAACCAAAAACGGAAAATCATCTTCCTCTCCACTAGAGCTAATCAAGCGCCGGGCGCCACGGATCGGTTGTCCAGCAGTGCGACGCCGGACAAACCGGACAGTGGCATGCGAGCGCAACCCGGCGTTCGCTCGAATCGTAGCGAGTTCCGAATTCGCAGACGAAACAACATCCGTCAGCCGGACGTCAACTTGGCATTCTGCCCAGACAGGCCGGCCCCAGACGTCCCGAAGCACAGCACGAATGAAGCAAGGCTCACTGCCTTATTGATTATCCCCATTTGCCCGGGGTATTGCGAGCATTAATTTTGGGCCAATCGGGGGATAGCGTCCGATCGATGGAGAAGCTCTGCCGGAGATCTTTCGCGGCGCTGAGTTGGGGGCGACTGGCAGGTGTCGATTATTCGTATCGAGCCGACCACTGCACGCGTTTTGACCGTGGCCGGCACGGCTACCTGTGTGCTGAGGTTCACTCCGCATTAGTTAGGCGTAACGTCTGACCGGTATAAAGCTTAGGGCGATAAAGACCAATCCAAGTGCCGTTGGCTCAGGGACCAAAGTGATTCGCAATTTCGCGTTGCGCTCGATTCGATCTTGTCCTGAAAGACGGCCTTCATTCAGCCGTAACGAGAAAAATGAGCCGTCTGCGAGTGACCCCGATAGAAGCGACCCGCCTCGCGTAAAGAGCAGGACACTGTCGCCAGGCTCGCTGAGCCCGGGGATCGGGGATCCTCCGAGTAAGAATTGCGTCCCAATGATTTCGAGTTCACTGCCAGACTGCACATCGAAGGTTTCACCGCTGTCGAGACCCGCTGTGCCTCCAGAGAGCAGCATGCTGCTTCCACCAAAGAGTCGAACGTCTCCGACCTTACCACTCGTCATGACGATGTGACTTTCGGAATTAGAATTCACCCTATCAATCGATCCCGCCGAGATGGTCAGCTTGCTCCCTTGCCATAACTGCGCGAGCCGGATGGAACCACCCGCTAAGCGGACATCTGAGTCCGCTACATAGACTGAATCTGATTCACCCCCCTCTAGATTGACGGTCGCACCCACGGCTGTGAATGGAGCGGGCAGTCTTCCACCTTCGACGACGGTAACGGTCTGTCCGAACCGAATGCCATAGGGTCCAACCCCGCTATCAACCAAGATCGATGTCGTCTGGATCGGGGGGACCGGGACGGATTCAAATTCGATGTCGCCCGAATGCTGGACTATGAATGGCAGCCCACTGGCGAAGACTCCAGTCACAGTTACGTTGACTAGTAGTGCAGAGTCCGGCGCAGTTGCGCCATTCACTAGGAACTCATTGCCAACAAGCGTCAACGTTCCGACGTCGTTGGAGTTGAATGAAATCCCGCCGTATCGAATCTCTCCGAATGCGCCGCCCGAGAGTGAAGCGTCAAACGGGCCCGCGATGGAAAGAGGCCCTGAGAATATCCCCCCAGATATGTTCACAGTGCTTCCCTCCTGTGCCGCGGCATCGGATCGAACCGTACCTCCCGTGATGTTCAACGTAGCTCCTTCGTAGGCGATGAAATCTTCAATAATGCCACGCGACATATTCAGCACAGCACCCGCATAGATGTCTAGGTATTGTGCCTCACCACCAGAGATATTCAGCTCGACATTCTGGCTGCTGCCATCGGGTGAGCCGGCCTCAAAGATCGCTAATGAGCTGGGATCGTCTGGATTAGCGGGCATACCTGTAAGCATCCCACCGTCCATCAAATTGAGCTGCGTATCCGAACCGATTGAATCAGGGGCCACGTCAGGCGGCACGTTAATCACCGTGGTGAACTGGGCGTGGACGACGCCACAGAGAGTGAGGAGACAAATCGCCACAGCAATGCGAAGTACAATCATGAGGTGCTCGCGGACGTTGATGGAATAGCTGGGGCGGAGCGTTACGCCACGGTGCCTAATCTACCTGAGTAGTCGGAGCGTCTCAAGCGTTTCTCCCCCCTTGGGGGCGTAAATCCTACGCATGAAATCGCGACCATGGGGGCTGGGCACACTAAAGGCACAGTGAACACGGAGGTGAGAGATTCTGTCACGTTGCAGGCAATCTCGAAGTTCAGGAGGATTGGTCGATTTAGCGCAACTCCCCGCGGTCTCATTTTACGCTCCCGCGTTTCTCTCCCCACTCAATTTGCCACTCCGTCGAACTCCTGTTAGTAGCAATGCGAATACAGCTAGTCCGCATGCAGACGGCTCCGGGACCAGCGTAAGTCGTACTTCGGCTGCAAATGGAAAGTAGTCTGGCCCCCCTGTAAAGAATCCACCGTTGACCTCGTTCAACGTGAAGTTAAACGGGTTCCCGTCCAAGAATGTACCTGACAACAACGCGCCGCCTCGCTCGTTGATGATAACGCTATCACCTGGCTCGGTAAGTCCGGCAATCTTGTTTTCGTCAATCAGAAATTCCGTTCCAATGAGTTCAACATTCAATCCAGGGTTTACGTAGAATTGTCCATCAAAATTACCTCCAGAGATGGCTACGTCGCTAGATACGAAAATACCATTACCGAACGTGCCGCCAGAGATTGTCGCCTCAACACCAGAATCTCGCAGTACAAGTAACTCTATCTCGCCTCCCGTCACTGTCACCACAGCGTCCCAGCGTGCGACAAGAGATGCAAATGCACCGCCTTCAACGACAACTTCGCTTCCTTCCAATGCGTCGAACGCACCGAAATTGAGCAAACCATCTGTTGGCCCTTCAAAAGAACCTCCGGTGATGAGCACAACACCTCCTTCCTGGACTTCCACTCGCGCTGGGAAAGTGCCGCCACTGATTGTCGCATTGCCCGCAATTCTTGGTCCGACTACTCCAGGCTCCCCAATAGTGCCTCCCGAAACGTTTACGGTACTGCCGCTACGAGCTTCGAAAGAGTCCAATAACCCACCGCTAAAATTGACTGTAGCGCCGTCGAACACCAGAAAATCAAATGCCGTCCCGCCGCTCATATTTAGGATGCCACCAGCGTGAACGTCGAGGAATTCTGCCTCGCCGCCAGTGATATTCAGCTCGACATTCTGGCTGCTGCCATCGGGTGAGCCGGCCTCAAAGATCCCCGTCGAGTTTGGGTTATCTGGATCAGCGGGCATACCTGAAAGCATCCCACCGTCCATCAAGTTAAGCTGCGTATCCGATCCAATGGAATCAGGGGCCACGTCAGGCGGCACGTTAATCACCGTGGTGAATTGGGCGTTGACGGCGCCAGCGAGAGTGAGGACAAAAATCGCCACTGCAATTCGAAGTTGAATCATGAGGTGCTGGTGGATGTTGATAGAATTGAGGGCTTTTTCGACTAGCGATGCCGAGTGTATCGCTGTTGTCGGGGTGACGCAAGAATTTTCCGGCCGAAATTGATGCCGTATATGCTGCGTGGTGGCGTTTGCAGCATGAGTTGGTGTCCAAGCTGCGGCGGATGCAAGCTTGCTGCCGAGGCGTGACGGTATACGTGTATCCTGCTCACCAACGGAAACGACGATTCGTCCCCGGATTCGTCAGTTAGTAATCGTAATGCTCAGGTGATACACTAGTGCGATCGGCCAATCTTCTCACTTCGCCAGGAATTCCATGAATACTGTCCGCCTGTTCTCTCGACCGTTGGTAGTGGCGGTCCTCTCAGTTCTTTATGGGGCCTCGACTTGCCTCGCAGACCATCACGAGAAGCCGACCAATGTGGTCTATATCATGGCCGATGAGTTGGGGTACTTCGAACCGGGTTTCATGGGCGGGCAGAACATCAAGACGCCTCACCTCGATCAAATGGCGGACGAAGGGATGGTGTTTCGTAATCTGTTCGCCGGTTCGTCGGTCTGCGCGCCGACGCGTTGTGTATTCCTTACCGGCAAGCACAGCGGGCACACGTCGGTGCGATCCAACGGCGGCGGCACGCCGCTACGGGCTGAGGAGGAGACGATTGCCTCAATGCTCAAACCACTCGGCTACGCCACCGGTGGTTACGGCAAGTGGGGCTGCGGCGGTCGCGACTCGACCGGCGTACCCGAAAACCACGGGTTCGATGAGTTTCTTGGTTACTACGATCAAGTCCACGCACATACGTACTATCCACCCTATCTTGTTCGCAACAGCGAGGAGGTCCCGCTCGAGGGTAACCAGGGTCTCAGCAAAGGCAAAACCTATTCGCAATACGTGATTCACGAAGCGGCACTCAAATTCATTCGCACGAACAAAGACAAGCCGTTCTTCGCCTATCTGCCGTACACGCCACCGCACGGACTGTTTGACATACCCGACGACGATCCAGCATGGGCGCTGTACAAAGACAAACCGTGGAACCAGCGGGCGCGCCGTTACGCCGCGATGGTGACGATGCTTGATCGACAAGTGGGCGAAGTGCTCGATTTGCTCCAAGAGTTGGGGCTGGAGGACAACACGATCGTTTTCTTCAGCGGCGACAACGGTGGAGCCGACTACTTCAAATCGCCCAGGCATCCGCGTGGCGTGCACTCAGCGAACAAGCATCCGCAGACGGGTGTTGAGTACCGTGGCATGAAGCGAACGCTCTACGAAGGCGGTCTGCGGATCCCCTTCGTGGCGCGTTGGCCGGGCAAAATCAAAGCCGGCACGGTGAGCGAGCACATGGGTTACTTCCCTGACATCCTGCCGACTGTCGCGGAGTTGACCGGCGCGACGCCGCCTGAGGACATCGACGGCATCAGCCTCGTTCCCGAACTCCTGGGTGCGGAAGCGGCGGGTCGCGAACAACCGCGTCATGAGTTCTTGTACTGGGAAATCATGGGACAGACTGCAATCCGCCAAGGCAAGTGGCGCGCCGTCCGGCCGAAGCCAAAAGCCGATTGGGAGCTGTACAACGTTGAGGAAGACCCGAGCGAAGCGCATAGTATCGCTGAGCAACACCCGGAGAAACTCGCCGAGCTGGTGGCACTTGCCCAATCCGCCCACGAGCCCGTGCGGGAGGGGACTTTCGCTTCGACGGACCGCCACCAGCGCGACCGACGCGCCAAATCTGGCAAGCACGACGAGCCGAGAGCCGCTCCGAAACGGCCGCAACGCAGAAAAGCGAAGCAGACATAGGGCCTTCTCCTGCAGATCGACAACCAGAAATGGCAGAACCCACCGGTCGCTAGTCCGCGATTTTGTAGGTACGATGATTGACTATTCGCTCGAAGCAGTACTTGCCGCTTGCCATCTACATATTAAACCTCGTTAGTCATGAAGCATTTGTTGATATTCTGTTGGTGTGCCGTCGCGCTCGCGACTCCCGGCTTGCCTTGCCGAGCGGAATCGCCGCCCAACGTCATTTTTATTCTGGCCGACGACCTCGGCTACGGTGATCTCAGTTGCTACGGTCAAACGAAGTTTGAGACTCCGCATATCGACCGGCTCGCCAAGGGCGGTATGAGATTCACGCAGCACTACTCGGGCAGCACTGTGTGCGCGCCTTCCCGCTGTGCACTGATGACCGGCTTGCACACGGGCAATTGCCCGATTCGCGGCAATTCGGAGGTCAAACCGGAAGGTCAACGGCCGATGCCGGCCGACACGTTCACGGTGGCTCATCTGTTGCGACAGGCAGGCTATCGGACGGGCATCTTTGGCAAATGGGGATTGGGCGCGCCCGGGTCGGTGAGTACTCCGCTCAAGATGGGATTCGATCGGTTTTACGGCTACAACTGTCAGCGCATGGCGCACTGCTACTATCCGGCATTTGTCTGGAACGACGATGAGCGGGAGTTGCTGTGGGGCAATGTTGCCTCGAAAACGCGCGACTACGCTCCGCGTCTGATTCAGGCCGAGGCAATCGACTTTATTCGCCAGCACAAGGACCAACCGTTCTTCTGCTACTACGCGGCGATCCAGCCGCACGCCGACATGATCGCGCCGAAGGAGTATATGGAGAAGTACCGAGGAAAGTACGAACCGGAAAACAACTACCCAGGGGGCGGCTATATTGCGCAACCCGAGGGGCACGCGGCGTTCGCGGCAATGGTCAACGTGCTGGATGACTACGTCGGTGAGATCATGCAGGAGTTGGACGAGCTTGGAATCGCCGACAACACGCTCGTCATTTTCTCTTCGGACAACGGTCCGCATCTCGAGGGGGGGCACGACTCCAAGTATTTTGACTCCAATGGCATCCTACGGGGTTTCAAACGCGACTTGTATGAAGGTGGGACACGCGTGCCTCTGATTGCGCGCTGGCCCGGAAAGATCAAGCCGGGAACCGTTTCGAGCCATGTGTCTGCCTTCTGGGATTTCCTGCCGACGATGGCGGAACTGACGGATCAATCGCACAGCGGCGCGACGGATGGGGTTTCCATGTTGCCGACTCTGCTAGGGACAGCGGACCAAGAGAATCACGAGTACCTCTACTGGGAGTTTCACGAGCGAAAAGGACGCGTAGCAATACGCAAAGGAGACTGGAAAGGCGTTCGTTACAACACGTCGGTCGATCCAAACTCTCGATTGGAACTATACGACCTGTCCGCTGATCCAAGCGAAACGAACAACCTGGCGGAAAAGTACCCCGAGGTGGTCGCGGAGTTGGACCAACTCATTCGGCAGGCACACTCATCGACACCTTGATCGGCCAACGCCATCATCAATTCGGCGATACGTAGGAGAAACACTGATGTTTGAATCGATTTCACGACGAATCGCGCTCAAGTTTTTTGCTCTCGGCGGACTGCTTGGTTTGTCGAAGCCACAGCGCGGATATGCTCAGCAGCCATCGGACGAACCTGCCGAGCGCATCGAGAACTGGGGGCGAACGCACGATCGCGTGTGGCTCGGCGGCGAAGTGTGGGCGAATCCGATGGAGGATTGGCGCGTTGCTGATGGTTGGGCCGAGTGCCAAAACCATGGTGGCAATCGGAACATCCATTCGATCACGCGGCGGATTGACAACACGGACGGTCGGTTTGAAATGTCCGTCGAAGTTGCGCGGCCCGACGGGTTGGCCGACGACGGGGGCGCGGGGTTTCGTATCGGCGTTCGCGCCGATATCGATGAGCACCGCGCGAATTGCTTTGCCCGTGACGGCATCAACGCCGGGATCGTTGGCGACGAGCTAATCATTGGCGAGGCGCGACAGCGATTGACCAAGCAAGTCGGCAAGGACGGTGTTCTCCTGCGTCTCACCGGCAAACCTAATGCCGGTAGTTATGAGCTGACTCTTAGTGCTGCCAGCGCAGCGAACGAGTCGCTTGGCACGCTGACTGCGGACGTGCCGCGCGAAAGTGTCGTCGGCAACGTGGCAGTCGTTAGCCAGTATACGGGGCAGAAGAAACGCGTGGGCAAGCGAGGTTACCGTTTCCGCAATTGGCGGCTGGGCGGTGATGCAGTGGTGGTGCGGCCTGAGCGGCAGTTTGGTCCGATCCTGTGGTCGATGTACTCGCTGAGCGATTCACGCTCTGATGAAGGCTTCGTCCTCAAGATCAGCGCGCTTACGGGGCCGATGGGAGAGCAGGACAGCCACGAGGTCCAGTTCCAGGTCGAGCGCAACGGCGCGTGGGAATCGCTGGGCACGGCCACGCTCGACACGGACGCCTGGGTCGCGACGTTTCGGATTCCCAACTGGAATGAGAAGGTTGAAACGCCCTATCGACTCGTTTATTCGGAAAAGCACCGCGATGGGAGTGCGTCGCCCTATCACTGGACTGGCAAGATCAAAGCCAACCCGGTCGATCGTCCGGTGCGGTTGGGCGCGCTCACGTGCCAGAATGACTATGCGTTCCCGTACGCACCCGTCGTGAGCAACCTGGTCAAGCTCGATCCCGACATGCTCTACTTTTCTGGTGATCAGCTCTATGAGAATCACGGCGGCTTCGGAATTATCCGCGAGCCCGCCGGTCCGGCGATTCTCAACTACCTGCGCAAGTACTATGAATTCGGATGGTCGTTTCGCGAGGCGATGCGCAACGCCCCGACTTTGTGTATCCCTGACGATCACGATGTGTTCCACGGCAACATTTGGGGCGAAGGCGGCGCGCCGATGGACGTCAAAGATAACGACTCGTCGTCGAAGGGTGGCTATCGCCAGCCCGCGAGGATGGTGAACGCCGTGCACCGTACCAACTGTGCCCACCACCCCGACTTCTACGATCCAACGCCCGTCAAGCAAGACATCAGCGTCTACTACGGCGACATGGTCTACGGCGGGGTCAGCTTTGCCATCCTGGGCGATCGACAGTGGAAGAGCGGACCCCGACGCGTTGATAGTGGGCCGGGGCGTGCCGATCACGTCACGGATCCCGAATTCGACACCCTGGCACTCGACAAGCCAGGATTAGTCCTACTGGGTGAACGGCAAGAAGAGTTTCTCCGTCAGTGGGGCAGCGATTGGCGCGGACACACGATAAAGGTGCTGCTGAGTCAGACCGTGTTTGCCGGTGTGGCTACCCAGCATGGCCGGCGGGACGGTTTCTTGAAGGCGGACCTTGATTCGGGTGCCTGGCCGCAAACGGCTCGGAATCGTGCCATCGACATCCTGCGGGAGTCGAAGGCCTTGCACATCAATGGCGATCAACATCTGACAACGCTTGTGCAGTACGGCGTCCACGAGCAACGCGATAGTAATTGGTCGTTCTGCACCCCGGCGATCGCGGCCGGCTATCCGCGTTGGTGGGTGCCCGATGAAGTAGGCATGCCGCACGAGAATCGACCCAAACATGGGCTGCCGCACACGGGCGAATTCCTCGATGGATTCGGCAACAAGGCTTATGTCTACGCGGTGGGGAACCCTGAAGTTGGCACGAAGAAAAATCGCTACGAACGCGCACACCAAAAGGGCAGCGGCTTTGGCCTCGTGACGATCGACACCCAGGAGCGGACTTATCGTATCGAGTCGTTTCGCTTCCTCGTCGACGCGACCGACGGGAACCCGGAGAATCAGTTCCCTGGCTGGCCGGTCACTTTGCAACAGGCGGAGAATGGCGGCGAGAAGGTACTGGGTTGACCGGGTTCATCGCGGCTCATCGTTGGGACGACAGATTCAGTAGTATCACGTAATGCCACCACTCGCCATTCTCGCTATCGCGGTCGCACTGGTGCTGGGGCTGATCCTGGTGTTGCGACTGAATGCGTTCGTCGCGCTGATTACCGTGGCGATTGTCGTGAGCTTGCTTGCCCCCGGCGAACTGAGCGAAAAGATTCCGCGCGTCGCGGTAGCATTCGGTGTCTCGGCCGGCAAGATCGGCATTCCGATTGCGATGGCGGCGATCATCGGGGCTTGCTTGCTCGCGTCAGGCGCGGCAGATCGTATCGTGCAATCGATGCTCCGCCTGTTTGGCGAGCAGCGCGGAGCCACAGCGCTGGCAGCAAGCGGGTTCACGCTGTCCATTCCCGTGTTCTTCGACACGGTGTTTTTTCTGTTAGTGCCGCTAGCGCGCTCGCTCTTCCAACAGACAAAACGTAACTATCTCAAATTCTTGCTCGCGATCGGCGCTGGCGGTGCGGTCGCGCATACGCTGGTGCCACCAACACCGGGTCCGCTGCTAGTCGCGGATCAGTTGGGGGTGGATGTCGGACTGATGATGATGGTCGGTATCGCGGTGGGTGTGCCTGCGATGGGAGTGGGCCTGCTGGTTGCCGGCTGGCTCGATCGTGTGATCTCGCTGACGAATCCACCGGAAGTTGAGGAACAAACACAGTCCGGTTCGACTGCAACGGAAGCGGCTAGCGCTTCGCCGGGCTTGTTCCTATCGTCGCTACCCATCGTCATGCCGGTGTTGCTCGTCGCTTCGCAGACGATCTTCAAGCGATTGGCAGAGAGCGATCCCGATAGTAATCTGCTCTCCCGCGCGGCCGAGATCTCCGGCTTACTTGGCAACCCAAACTTTGCGTTGCTGCTCGCGGCCGCGATTGCCTTGGTGGTGTTCGTTCGATTTAGGCGGCCATCGCGGGCAGAAGTCTCCACGCTGGTCGAAGAAGCGCTCATGAGTGCTGGCGTGATTGTTCTGATCACCGCTGCGGGCGGCGCGTTCGGAGCGATGTTGAAGGTGGCAGAAATCGGACCCGCAATTAAGGACTCCTTCGCTTCTGCCGAAGCAAGCGGCACAGCGCTGCTGTTTCTAGCGTTTGGGATCGCCAGTCTGATGAAAGTGAGCCAAGGGTCGGGCACCGTCGCGATGATCACGTCGAGCGGCATGCTCGCGGCGATGATCGAAGGACAGCCCCTCGATTTCAATCCCGTCTATCTCGCCCAAGCGATTGGCTGCGGAGCACTGTTTGGCGTGTGGATGAACGACAGCGGCTTTTGGCTGTTCTGCCGCATGGGTGGATTAACCGAGAGCGAAGGGTTAAAAACATGGACGGTGATTCTGGCAATTGTCGCGCTGACAGCGATGCTGATCACTGTTGGTGTGGCGAGTGTGCTGCCGCTCGCGCCGGTCACGACGTAACGAGACCAACTCAAACTGCCGAAGAGTCTTACCTCGCATGAAAGCACTGCTGCTCACCCAGGAAAAACAACTTGAGATCGCCGAACTTCCGGAGCCGGAACTGGATGACGACGCCGTGCTGGTGCGCGTCGCCGCCTGCGGGATTTGTGGCAGCGATGTCCACGGGTACGACGGCAGGTCCGGGCGGCGGATCGCGCCGCTGGTAATGGGGCACGAGGCAGCGGGAGTCGTCGAGCGCGTGGGTTCTGAGGTCTCCGGCATCTCGCCAGGCGACCGCGTCACTTTTGATTCGACAGTATTCTGTGGCGAGTGCGAATTCTGCAGACGCGGCAAGATCAACCTCTGCGACGATCGCCAAGTCCTCGGCGTTTCCTGCGGCGATTACCGCCGACACGGGGCGTTCGCGGAATTCGTCGCGGTGCCTGCGCGCATCGTACATCAGTTACCCGATGAGTTACCCTTTGAGCAGGCGGCGCTCATCGAAGCGGTGTCGGTCGCCGTGCACGCCGTCGGGATGCATACGCCCGACGGAGAGCCGATTCCGTCCGATTGCACAGCCGTTGTGGTCGGTGTCGGCATGATCGGACTGTTGATTGTGCAGGCTTTACGTGCCGCTGGATGTGAAAACATCATCGCCGTGGATGTCGACGACGATCGATTGCGATTGGCTGAGCAGTTCGGCGCTGCCAAGCTCGTGAACGCGAACAAAGCGGATGCAGTCGCGATGGTGCGGAAAGCTACCGGCGGAGTCGGCGCGCCGATCGTGTTGGAAGCGGTGGGCTCTTCCAAGACGATCCGAACGGCCATCGAATCGACTTGTAAAGGTGGTGCCGTGACCCTTGTCGGCAACATCTCACCAAACGTGGAAATCCCGCTGCAGTCGGTCGTGACGCGAGAAGTCAACTTGCAGGGATCCTGTGCGTCGGCCGGTGAGTATCCCAAGTGCATAGAATTGATGGCTAGCGGAGCGATTGATGTTGCCCCGCTGCTGTCCGCTTTCGCTCCGTTGGAAGAAGGCCCCGAGTGGTTTGACCGTCTGTACCGGCGAGAGGCGGGGCTGATGAAAGTTGTGTTGAAGCCATAACCCCTTGCGAAACAAGAACGTGTCTGACAATCCATTTGATCTTACCGGTAAAGTCGCCATCGTTACCGGTGCCAGTCGTGGGCTCGGTCAGGAGTTCGGGCGAGCGCTGGCGGCCGCCGGGGCTGATTTAGTGATTACCAGCCGAAATGTCGATTCGCTGGCTGAGTTTCAACGGGAAATCGAATCGCTCGGACGGCGCGCGGTCCCGTTGCAGCTGGACGTGCGCGACTACGAGAGTATTCAGCAGATGGCCGACAACGCATTCGAGGCGTACGGCAAGGTGGATGTTCTCGTCAACAACGCGGGCTGCAACGTTCGCCAGCCCGCGCTCGACGTGACGTGGGACGACTGGAATTTAGTGCTCGACACGAATCTCCGTGGTACGTTTTTCGTCGCACAGGCGATCGGACGTGGCATGGTCGAGCGCGGGTCGGGACGCGTGATCAATATCGGTTCGGTGACTTCGGTGGCCGGGTATGCGGGACTGGCGCCATACTGCGCGAGTCGTGGCGGCGTGAAGCAGCTGACCATGAGTCTGGCCGACGATTGGGGACCCAGCGGCGTCACGGTTAACTGTCTGGCACCCGGTTGGTTTCGTACGGAGCAAAACAAAGTGCTGTACGAGAATCAAGCATGGCTCGACTATTTGGTGGACCGCATCCCCTTGCGGCGACCCGGTCAGCCCGGCGATTTGCGCGGCGCCGTCGTGTTTCTCGCGTCGGATGCGAGCCGGTACATCACAGGTCAAACGCTGCTGGTTGATGGCGGCATCTCCACCGGTGCGACGCGTGCGACGGTCGCGACGAAGTAGCTCGCGCGTAGCGACGACACTCTCCGCAGAATCGGCTCCCGATCTGTACTCCTAAAAAAGCTGTCTCCGGCTCTTGTGTTAGTTCGATTCCCGCCGCTCATAGCCACTCGGCTGGTTGAACCATCCGACTGACGATGGGACAATAGGGCAGTGAGCGTTTGAGTTGGGATAGTCGATCACGACTAGCCCGAGTCGATTGCCAGTTTCGATTCTTCATTCTTCGTCGAAAATGCGTTTGCGAGTACTAACATCTCGAGTTGCCGCTGGTCTGATACTACTCTGCGCTCAGGCCGTTTGCTGCTGCGCTGTGGACTCTCATGCACCCGACTTCAACGCGTCCGTCCGTCCAATCCTGTCGAATACCTGCTACCACTGCCACGGGCCGGACGAAGCCCATCGAGCAGCCGATTTGCGGTTGGACCAGGAGGAGGCTGCCAAAGAGTACGTCATTGTGCCGGGGGATTTGGATGCGAGTGAGTTGATTCGTCGCATCACCAGCGAGGATCCCGACGAGCGCATGCCTCCGCCCGACGAGAAGCAGCAACTTTCGCCTCAACAAATCGAGACCTTGAAGCGTTGGGTCGCCAGTGGGGCGGCTTGGGAAAAACACTGGTCGTTTGTCCCGCCAAAACGCGAAGCTTATCCGGAAGTCCGCGACGCGGACTGGCCGCACGTTGGGATCGACTATTTCACTTTGGCTCGGCTGGAATCGCGTGGTCTGACGCCTTCGCCAAGGGCAAGCCGCGAAACGTTGATTCGACGGGTGACGCTCGATCTGACTGGGTTGCCGCCGACGCTAGAAGAAGTCGATGGCTTTCTAGCCGACGAGTCGCCCGAGGCTTACGAGCGCGTCGTGGATCGACTGCTTGCTTCGCCGCGTTACGGTGAACACATGGCGTTAGCTTGGCTGGCCGCGGCGCGCTACGCGGACACCAACGGGTATCAGCAAGACCGAACCCGTACGATGTGGCCGTGGCGCGATTGGGTGATCCGATCGATGAACGATAACATGCCGTTTGACGAGTTTACGATCAACCAGCTGGCAGGGGATCTGTTAGAGAATCCTACCCAAGATCAGCTGATCGCCACGGGGTTTCATCGCAATCACGCCCTCAACGGCGAAGGTGGCAGGAACGCCGAGGAGTCGCGCGTCGAATATGTAGTCGATCGTGCGGAAACCACGGGCACGGTGTGGATGGGCCTAACGGTTGGCTGTGCGCGCTGCCACGATCACAAGTACGATTCGGTCAGCCAGAAGGAGTTTTATCAGCTGTATGCATACTTCAACACGATCGATGAGAACGGTGGAGTCGACGCGGGAGGAAACGCCAAACCGGTAATGGCTCTGCCCACAGACGAGCAGCGCGCAGAGATCGCGAGACTTCGCAAAGAGATTGCCGCCGTGGAGGATGAAATCGCCGCGCTTGGCAACGTGACCGCCGCAGGCACCGCAAGCGAACAACCGACCAGCGCGCGGAAAGAGCAGCGCAGCCGCGAGGCACCCTTTCGTCAACAAATTGAGCAACTCAAGAAATCGATTCAAGAAATCGAAGGCAAGCAGCTGTATACGATGGTGATGCGAGAACGCAAACAGCCTCGCAGCACGTTTCGCTTGGTGCGCGGCATCTGGAACAATCCGGATGAGAGTGAGCAGATTCACCCCGATGTATTTGGCTGTCTGCCACCGCTTGCCGACGGCGCTCCGAAGAGCCGTCTGACACTGGCGCGTTGGCTGATGCGGCCCGATCATCCTTTGACGGCGCGCGTGACGGTGAATCGCTACTGGCAGCACTTTTTCGGGACTGGGATTGTGAAAACGAGTGAAGATTTCGGCGTGCAAGGCGATCTTCCCAGTCATCCCAAATTGCTTGACTGGCTTGCAACCGAGTTCATTCAATCAGGCTGGAACGTCAAACAACTGCACAAGCTCATCGTGCTGTCGGCAACGTATCAGCAAAGTTCCAGGGCGAGTCCCGAGTTGGTTCAGCGTGATCCACAGAATCGCCTGCTCTCGCGCGGACCACGGTTTCGACTCTCGGCGCAAGCGTTGCGAGATCAGGCGTTGGCGGTGAGCGGCTTGCTGGTCAACAAGATAGGCGGACCCGGCGTGATGCCCTATCAGCCGACGGGCGTGTGGTCGGACTTCAGCCTGGGAAAGATCAAGTACAAGCGAGGGGAAGGCGACGAATTGTACCGTCGGAGCGTCTACATCTTTTGGCGGCGGTCGGTGGGCCCAACGGTTTTGTTTGACAACCCGGCTCGCCAGATGTGCACAGTTCGACCGTCGTTGACGAATACGCCGCTGCATGCGCTTACGACACTGAACGACGTGACGTACGTCGAAGCCGCGCGGGCGCTCGCCCAACGTGTGATGACTGCGGCGAATGATTCGGAAACGCGCATTCAGCTCGCCTTCCGCCTCGCGACGTCTCGTCATGCGACAGAGCGGGAGTTGCAGAAGCTGTTGACGGCGTATGACGAGTTCCTGCGTGAATTCCAAGAGGATCGGAAAGCGGCCAAAGCACTGCTCGCGGTCGGAGAGTACCCGCTGGACAAGCAGTTCGACGAGGCGGAACTCGCTGCTTACGCGTGCGTGATGAACGCGATTCTCAATCTCGATGAAGTGCTCACGAAGGGATAATCCAGCGAAGTCAAACGCAGGCAACGTTTACCCATGCTTGATTCACGACTACATGAAAGATTGGCCCTGGAATCGCGGCGCCAATTTCTCAGCCGCTCGAGTCTAGGGCTGGGAATGGCGGCGTTGGCGCAGCTCACTGGCGCGTCGAGCGCGCAGGCGGCGGATTCCGGTGTAGGTGGACTTGCTGGTCTGCCGCATTACACGCCGCGCGTAAAGCGTGTCATTTATCTGATGCAATCCGGGGCGCCATCGCATGTGGACTTGTTCGATCACAAGCCGCTGTTGGCGAAGTTACGCGGCGAGGAGATCCCCGCCTCGATTCATATGGGGCAACAAAGCTCGACGATGACGGCCGGCAAAGGCCAGCCTTGTCTGGGAGCGCGAGTGCCGATTCGAAAGCACGGCGACAGCGGCGCCAGGGTGACGGACTTCCTACCTTACACCGCGAGCATCGTCGACGATCTGTGCTTTGTGAAATCAATGCGTACCGAGTCGGTCAATCACGCGCCGGCAATGACTTTCTTGCTCACCGGCGGAGAGCAGCCGGGGCGACCAAGCATGGGTGCTTGGCTTTCCTACGGGCTGGGAAGCGCGAACGAAGATTTGCCGACGTTCTGCGTGATGACGTCTCGCGATCGCGAGGGAAGCTGTGGGCAGCTATTCTACGATTACTATTGGGGAAGTGGATTCCTGCCCACCAAACACCAAGGCGTAAAGTTCCGCAGCGGCGGCGATCCAGTCCTGTACTTATCGAATCCGCAGGGCATGAAGCCCTCCACGCGACGCAAGATCCTGGACACGATTGGCGAGATGAATCGGCTGCACTACGACGCGAGCGGAGACTCCGAAACGCTCACGCGCATTGCTCAGTACGAGATGGCCTACCGCATGCAGACCTCGGTTCCAGCCTTGACCGATCTGAGCGACGAGCCGCAAAGCGTGCTCGACATGTACGGCCCTGATTGCACGCAACCTGGGACGTATGCATTCAATTGCCTGATGGCTCGTCGGTTGGCCGAGCAGGACGTGCGTTTCATCCAGTTGCTGCATTCGGGATGGGATCAGCACACGAACTTGCCAACGCAACTGGAACAACAGTGCTACGATACCGATCGAGCTTCGGCGGCACTGGTCAGAGATTTGAAACAGCGAGGTATGCTCGACGAGACGCTGGTGATTTGGGGCGGCGAGTTTGGCCGCACGCCCTATGGACAAGGCGATATCGACAATCAGCGGACCCACGGACGCGATCACCACCCGAATTGCTTTACGATCTGGATGGCCGGGGGAGGAGTGAAGCCGGGGCTCACCTACGGTCAGACGGACGAATTTGGCTACAATATCGTGAAAGACAAAGTGCATATTCACGACCTGCAGGCGACCGTGCTATCGCAGTTGGGCATCGACCACGAGTTACTCACCTTCAAGTACCAAGGTAGGCATTTCCGCCTGACCGACGTGCACGGACACGTTGTGCACGACATCTTGTCCTAATAGCTGGCCGTAACCGTTGTGGCGACTGCGAAGAATTTGACGGGTTGCGTTTCAGGTTTCGAATTCTTGGTATACTGAGTGAAGCGTAATTTTCCTGCTCAGAGGCTCTGTTTGCGAGACTAGACTTGTCGAGTGATTCACAACAGATTGCCAACTACTTCGCTAAGCTCGAGGCCGACGAGCCCGATGCCGTGGAGCCACTTTGCACGCTCTACTACGAGAAGCTGGCCGCGATTGCCCGGCGGCGGTTTGGTAGTTTTCCGCTGCGAGTGATTGATGAGTATGCGATCGCCAACGACGTCCTGCAGGCGTTTCACGCGCGTGCCAGGCGGGGCGAATTTGCGACGATTCGTGAGCCCTCAGGCTTGCTGCTGGTCCTGTCGCAGCTAACCAGAGATCGAGTCGTCGACGCGATTCGACGCCAGACGGCGCAGAAACGAGGCGGTGGGCGGATACGAGGGAATTCGATTTTCTCTCCAACCGACGGTCAGCGGAGTGGCGACTTTGACCGTTTTCGTGGCGAACAAGAGACGCCCTCCACCAAAGAGATCGCAACGGAGCAGATCCAGCAGTTACTAGACAAACTCTCCGATTCCGATTTGCGAACCATCCTCGTGCTCCGCTACGAAGGGCTCACCAACGAGGAGATCGCCGAGCAGATGCAATTGTCGATTGCCACGGTTGAACGCAAGCGACGCCGAATCCGCGAGCAGTTGTCCGACGACTACCCATCCGAGTTAAAGGCCCAGTGACGGACGAACGCAGTACTCCGGACGAGGCAAACCTCACGCCCGCCCAGCGGGAACAGCTGGACCACCTCTGCGACGAATTCGAGTCTCACTGGCAACAGCAGGTTTGGCCCAGCATTGGCGACTATCTGCAAGGCGTCGACGACCCCCTGCGTTCCGTGCTCTTGCGTGAACTGCTCGGAATCGAGACGCACTGGCGCGAGCGTGCCTCAAACACCGAGCTGCTGCGCAACGAACTACTAGATCGCTTCCCCAAAAATGCTGCCATTGTCGAAAGCGTATTAGGGATTGGCGAAGCCGGTAACCATTCGCTGACCCTCTCTGCGAGTGCTCTGGGGCATTTTAATCAACTGGAGAAGATCGGCGATGGCGGTTTTGGCCTCGTCTTTCGCGCCTGGGACACGCGGCATCGGCGTCAGGTTGCGCTTAAGGTGCCTCGTTTCGCCCATCAGCTGGTTGGGCGCGAGTTGGAGGAGTTTTTCCGCGAGGCCAAGGCAGCCGGATCGCTGGATCATCCCAACATCGCGCGGGTGTGGGACTCGGGCACGACCGCGGGAGTCACCTACATTGCCTACCAGCTTGTGGACGGCGAGAACCTCAAACTGCGGTTGGAAGAATTCACGCAACAGGCTCCGTTAGAAATTGTTGCCTTCGTCCGCCAGCTGGCGATGGCCGTGCATTATGCTCACCAGCAGGGCATCATTCATCGCGACATCAAACCGTCCAACATCTTGATCACCAAAGAAAATCAACCGGTGCTAACTGATTTCGGATTGGCGTTGGCTGTAGGTGCCGATGCCACGCGGTCGTTGGCAGCACGAATCGGTACGCTTGATTATATGAGTCCGGAGCAGGCAATTGGTGCCCAGGAGCTAATCGGTGAGCGCACCGATTTGTGGAGCCTGGGAGTTGTGCTGTACGAGCTACTCACAGGCGAATTGCCATTTCAGGGCGCCACGGATCTGCAACTCTGTAGCAACATTTGCGATGCCCCCTACAAACGCCCGGGGCTGTTGAGGCGGGGTGTCCCCAAAGATCTCGAAATCGTGATCGACCGCTGTCTACAAAAGAGCCCTTCCGATCGCCTGACTTCATGCGGCGAACTCGCGGAAGAGCTGGCTCGAATTGAGTCAGGGCACCCAATCCGCAGCCGACGCGTGTCGTTTGTCGAGCGTGCACTGCGGTGGATTCGCAGGAATCCTCGTCCGATGATCGCGTTTGCGGCAATCTTGTCGGCGACCGTGTTTGGTGCCTGGTCTTGGGGATTGCGTTTGGCAGAAAGCCAGCAAAATGAGAACGTAGTCCAACAACTGCAACTTGAGCTAGAGATCAAGAACGCAGAACGACGCGAATTGCTGTCGGAGCTCATCACTTCCGATCCCACGGAGATGACCTACCTCCAGCAGGACTTGGCTTTCCTGGAAACGCAGTTGCTGGCGAGCACAGACCTACAAGAACAACGATTCTGTGCGGAGACCCTCATTCGCAACGACTGGATCAACACGGAGCGCTACCCTGAGAAGTCTGCCAAGCGCGAGAAAGTGATCGGCATCCTGCGGGCGCTGTTGGATGATGCGAAAGATTCAAGCTTTCGAGCCGCTCTTGGTGCGGCACTACGTCAAGTGGGTGATACGCACGATTCAAACTAAGTGTAGCGCCTTCAAAGACCGTTACCTGTTGCCGCTTCGCCTGAGGCTCTGGAGCCGATATCGCGCCAGATCATTACGCTGATTTCCTCGCTGACGAACTCCATGTGTCCGTCCGCGTAAACGAGGTTCACGCCGCCGTTGTGCCAACTGGTGGCCGTGCCTGCAGCGCCCTGACTCAACACGGTCCTGTCCGCAGTCGGCCCGTCTTGCGAGCGCCTAGTGCCGGTCATGCAACTGTGGGTGTTGGGCGGCATCAGATGGTTGTATCTGGAGTTGTTGAGAGTAGCCAGAGCCCAACTGCGACCAGAGAGGGTGAACTGCGACCCCGTTCCGATTGCCGCCTCCGGGACGATCCTGCTGCAATTGAGAAAGAACTGATCAGCGTTTTGTCCTCCCGGGGCAAAAAACCAATCTCCGAATTGACTGACCTGATCTGGCTGATCGTCGCCCATTGCCATTTCCGAAAACAGTGCTGTATTGGACAAGCCGTCGGTGATTTGCTCGGCGCGGATCTCAAAGCCCGCCACGAACACTCCGTCGTTGGTTTCTTCCATCTGCCGCAGGTCCCATCGTCCGAGGTTCGTGCCAGCATTGCCGCGATAGTTATTTCGCGCTATCTGATCGAAGGTTGTCTCTGCGGGATCGGAGGGGCACAGAAAGATGGCCAGCGTTTCCAGCTGTGGAGCTGCCTCCGGATCGTCAGCTTGTCGCTTCAAGCGTTCCCAAAGTGCTTGCTGCTCCAGATAGGGCAGCAGCCGTGCGTGCTGGCTGAGATTGATTCCATCCTCGCTAGCGGTAGGAAAGTGTCCGCGGGCAGTTTCGAATTGCAGCGCAGCCAATCCCAGCTGCCGCAGCGACTGGCTACAAGCATTGCGCCGTGATGTCTCTCTGGCGGCTTGAATTGCTGGCAATAGGAGCAGAACCAGGATTCCGATGATCGCAATCACCACGAGCAATTCGACGAGCGTAAAGCCGCGCGACCAGATTCGCCCAGTTGGATCACACTCTGGCAGCGGAGAGTGGATTGATCTGCGGTGAGAGTTGCTCAACGTTTGCATAGATGGGCCGCGGCGGGGCGCACTTTGTGAATGGTCGCTGAGTATGAATCGGCCAACTACTTAACACCGCAAAGCACGAGGCAAGACCCCGCGAAAAGCCGACAATTTCCAGCTAATTCTTGCTTAGCAGTATTATAGCTTTCGGGTCTGATTTTATCGCTACGGATGTATTGGTTTTGAGGGGTGTATTGATAGGTTTGCGGTCATAACGGGGTGCCGCCTTCAGCGAAGCTGCCGCGCGGGTCAATTGCAAGGCGTCACACGTCCGTTGAGCAATCGAAGTTAGAAGAATATCAAGGAGTCGATTGATGGCTGCGAGAATCATTAGGAGTAATCGCCGATCAAAGCGGGCAGTGCGAAATCGCCGAGGATCATCTGACGGGAGGGTACTTCGTTGCGAATCGCTAGAAGATCGCCGCATGCTGGCGGTTATCACAGTCGACACGGCTGACGACGTTGTTGACCTCACCGACGGACGGACGTCGCTTCGCGAAGCGATCTTCGCAGCGAACACCGTGCCGGGGCACGACGAAATCGTGTTCGATTTGGGTGGCAACGACACGGCAACGATCGTGCTTACGGAAGGGCAAATCGTCATCTCCGACCCGCTCTCGTTGGTTGGTCCCGGCGCTGATGTGCTCACCATTGATGCGAGCGGAAGTGACCCGACACCCGAAGAAAACAACGGCGATGGAAGTCGCATCTTCTTCACCACCAGCGGCCGACGACCTCCAATTGATGTGTCCATCAGCGGAGTGACGCTCACCGGAGCGGACACGCCGGGCGAAGGCGGCGCGATTCAGTCGTTCACCAATTTGGTCCTCTCGAACGTCCGGATCATTGAGAATTACGCTGGGCTCGACGGGGGAGGGCTGGTGCTGGGGGTGAGCGCGGATCTCAGCGATGTCCACCTGGAAGACAATGCCAGTGGAGGCAATGGAGGAGCGATTCGCGTATTCAGCGGTGCCGAGGTGAGTATCGAAGACTCAACGATCGTCGGTAACGAAGCGGGCGGCGGCGGCGGCGGCTTGTGGTCGACCCGCGGCGCGACAACGACAATCGTGAGCAGCGACGTCAGGCAAAACTTAGCGGCCGGATTCGGCGGTGGACTGGGTCTGCGAAACGATACGTCGACCATCATCGACACGCGGATAGACGGGAACAGCGGCCTTGTAGGTGGAGGAATTTATTCCCGCGGGGGTACGCTGGACTTCCAGGAAAGTAGCCTGTCGTTCAACGGCGCGAGCCAGACAGGTGCTGGCCTACGACTGCATGATATGCAGGCTGAAATCACCGACAGCGAAATACGCAGTAATGGGATCGTGAATTTCGATGGAACGCAGGGAATGGGGATCTCACAGAGCGGCGGTGAATTGACGATTCGCAACAGCGCCCTGCTGGGCAATCTTGGCCGAGCGCAAGAAACGAGCGGGGGTGCGATCTGGGTTGAGGATGGAACACTGTATATCGAAGGCAGCCAACTCAACGAGAACAACGTGACGTCGCGCGGTGGCGCAATCCTGGCAAATAACGCGAACGTGCACATTCGTGACACCACGATTTCCAGAAATAACAATACCAATGTTGTCTCTGGCGGGGCGATTTGGGCAGCAGGCAGTTCGGTCACCATTGAGCAAAGCGAAGTCAGCTCGAACTTCGCGAACGTTAATGGCGGAGCGATCTACTTGACGGGCAGTAATGCTGTGGTCACTGATGTGCATTTTGAAAACAATGAGAGCCGCGAAGGTAGTGGCGGCGCAATTTGGATGCAGCCCGCCCAAAGTAGCTGGGCACTGACGATTACCGATTCCGTGTTTGCCAACAATCGCGCCAGTCTGCACGGCGGAGCGATTGGCAGCGACGCATCGGGGACGATTGAAGTCCAGCGGAGCCTCTTTCAGGATAATCAAACTCAAAACGGTCGCGGCGGGGCGATTTACTCGGAAAGGTTTACGGACCTGTCGGTTTCCGAGAGCGCGTTGGTGCGAAATCGGAGTGGTGCCGACGGAGGGGCAATCTACTCAGTTTTTGAACTCACCGTCACACGTTCCGTGATTATGAACAACGATGCGGATCTTAATGGCGGTGGCATTTATTCCTCGTCCCTTGGTCGAGGTAGCGCACCGGTATTGATTGAGGAAAGCACCATCGCAGAAAACTCTGCGGGAGTGCAAGGCGGCGGTGTCTATGCTCTCGCCTCGGGTAGTATGATCGAGATCGTTAACAGTACGATTTCCCAAAACCTCGCGGTCGAGGCAGGTGGAGGAATCTACTTCGCTGGACGTGGACGGACGACCGGTATCTACAACATCCGGCACAGTACCATTGCCTTCAACGAGGACTCCAGTCAGCAGGCGGGTGCGGGCGTGGTGGTGACTGGCAGTGATCTGCTCATTGATCACACCATTGTGTACGGCAACCAATCTGGCGGCACAATCGTGGATGTCGCCGGTGTGCAGGGTGGAACGATCGATGTGCACTTTTCGATGTTGGGCACTGTTCGCCCAGGTACGGTTCTCTCCGCAACGAATCTCACTTTGGGCGTGGACCCACAGCTAGAACCTTTAGGCTCCGCCCGGGTGATTCTGCCGATTCCCCTTGGCCAGTTTCCCATTCCGTTGCACGCGCTAGGTTCATTTAGCGCCGCGCTGGACGCTGGCGATCCGGCATTACGGCCCGGCGTCGACGGAACGCCGGAATTCGATCAACGCGGAGCGCCGTTCTCGCGCGTGGTACCCGCGAGCCCTCGGTCTGACACCAGTGTGATCGACATCGGGGCGTATGAGGAGCAGCCTTCCCAGAATGGCTCGCTGAACGGTGACTTTGATGATAATCGTAGGGTTGCAGGCAATGATTTCCTGATTTGGCAACGCAACTTCGGCAGGCAAGAAAACGCCACCAAGTCCGATGGCGACGCCACAGGCGATGGCGATGTCGATCACAATGATCTGGCGACGTGGATAGCCACTTACGGGTCTGTCGTGGATCAACCACCGCGGCGTCTTGTCGCGGCGGAACCCAGCGCCCCGACAGAACCCGCCATTGATATCGCACTGGAGGAGGCAATCTACCTGGCAGGTCGCGACTACAGGCCGAATCCCCGTCCGGGGTACGAAGAGATCATTGCCCAGAACGAAGCCGAGCAGTTGTTGGTAGCGCTGGCGGATCGAGTATTCGAGGAGTTGTAGCCGATCACGAAGGCGGAATGAAACCCAGGTTAGTGTGTCAGTAGGAGCCGCAAAGCTAGCCAAGTGGTTCCATAGATCGCGTTACGGAATGCGCGCACCGTCGAAGCCAGTTAGCGTGGTCCGACGAAGTCTGGAAAGTTGTGTTCTAGGCGATCTTTTGCTCGGTGGACGAGGAAGCGTTCGTGGAGTTTTCTGACTTGGTCGGGGTACATCGCCGCGACGTTCATCTTTTCAGCGGGGTCTTCGTCGAGGTTGAACAACTGCCAATCTTCAGCTTCGGGTTGGCTGCCCTGGTAGGCGACGATCTTCCAGTCGCCCACGCGGAGCGCCCATTTGTTGGTGTCGGGGCGATGCAATGCGTAAATCTCGCGCGCGTCGGTGGTCGATTTTGCGTCTGTCAGCAACTGCGCTGAAAAATCTTGGCCATCGAGTGCTGGTTGTCCGTCGGGCACTTTGGGATCAACGCCCAGGATACCGGCGATCGTCGGCAGCCAGTCGATGATGTGCTGAACCGAATCGATCTTTTTCGTTGCGATCTTCCCTGGCCAGTTCACGAATCCGGGCACCCGCATGCCACCTTCGTAGACGTCGGTCTTCGCGCCGCGAAAGGGGATTGGCTGATTAATATTCGTCAAATGCAAGTCCGATGGGTAGGCCCCACCGCCCCAATTTATCTGCGGGCCGTTGTCGGAGGAAAAGAAAATGACCGTGTTCTCGCGCTGCCCAGTCTCATCGAGGGCGTCGACCACCTGTCCGATCGCGCTGTCGAGGTGATGGATGACTGCCAGAAACAGGCGCTTTTCTGGATCTAGCTCAGCTTGAATGATCCCCTTCGGATCATTGAACCACTTGATCTTGTCTTCGCGATACCAACGACCTGGGTTATCGGCATCAAGCTGCGTGGGAACTCTCAATTGTTGGTCGCCTCGCTCGTCGAGCGGAGTGTGCGGGGCGAAGTAGGGCAGGTACAGAAAGAACGGGGCATCGCGCTGTTTCTTGATCACTCGAATCGCGTCTTCAGTCACCAGGTCAGTGACGTGTTTGCCATTTTCGTGGCCGGGAATGATCTCGTGGTTGCGATGCCAGGTGATCGAGTTGACATGGACCTCTAGCGGCGCGCGGTACTGATGGAGGTAAGCGCCGACGGCGCCGGCGAGGGCGCCGTACGAATAGTCAAAGCCGTGATGATTCGGGCCATGCTCGGGCCATGAACCCATGTGCCATTTGCCGGTCAGATAGGTTTCATATCCCTGGGACTTCAGGAACGAGGCCATCGTCAGCGTACCGTGCGGCAACACGGGTCGATTCGCCGCCTGCAAGCCCGTGATTCCGAAGCGACCGGGGTACCTGCCGGTGAACAAGGCGATCCGGGTCGGCGTGCATTGCGGCATGACATAATGCTGGGTGAGCGTTGCGCCTTCACCCGCCAGGCGATCCATGTTGGGCGTGTACACGTTCGGATTGTTGTACCCAATGTCTCCCCAGCCCTGATCGTCAGTCAGAATGACGATGATGTTCGGCTTAGAGTTAGCCAGCAAAGGGCCTACATGAAGCATCAGTAGCGAGACTGTGACCAGGCGGATCATAGAATCCTCATTCAGCAGTGGGGAAGACAGTTATCGATCGAGGAAGCGGCGGAATCTCTCTAGGTCGGCCAGGTGCTCAGGCGCGTCAGCGAGATTATGCCATTCGTTTGGGTCCTGCACGAGATTGTAGAGTTCTTCGGAACCATCGCGATAGCGCAAATAGCGATAACCGTGGCTGCGAAGAGATACGTTCCCCGAGTCAAACGTTGTCTCGACGACGCGGTCGGTCTCACTTTGCGGTTCATGCAACAACGGAACAAATGATGTGCCAAACAGGCTGTCAGGCGGTGTCAGGCCACACAACTCGGCGAGTGTTGGAAACAGATCGATTAGTCCGACAGGTTGATCGCAACGTGAATCCGCCGGCGCGAACTTCTCCGCGAAGGCGGCGGGAGGAACCAAGATCAGGGGAACTCGCGTTGATCGCTCCCAGCCAGTCCATTTTCCCCAGTGCTGTTTCTCGCCCAAGTGCCATCCGTGATCCGACCAGAGGATGATCAGCGTGTCCCTGCTGACTGCGGATTCGTCGAGGGCGTCCAGAAGTCGTCCAATTTCGTGATCGACGTACGTGACGCACGCCAAATACGCCTCGACGGCCGCCTGCCATTGCTCGTGTTTGATTACCGCCGCATGTCGACCCGCCGTGATCGGCGCGATGGCCCACTCTTTGGCGACCTCGCTAAGATCGTCGAGGTCATTGGCTAAAAAAGCGGGCAGCTTCCCCGGCGTATGCGCGAAACGATCGAAATACCGCTGCGGTGCCCACAGCGGAATGTGTGGACGATAGTAGCCGACGGCCAGGAACATAGGCGTGTCCCGCTGTTTGGCGAGTTGCTCAATGGCCCAGTTGGTGATCTTTGTATCTCCGAAGTCGGTGTCCGGAACGTCGAACGGGCCCCAATCGAAGGACTCCCCATCGTTACGATTCGGTTTGCGCGCTGACGGCATGCGATTGAGTGGCAAGACCACTTGTCGGCCTTGGCTGTCAGTCGTGACGTGGCGCGGGTTGTCGGACTGTTTGCTGGGGAGTTCCTGGTCGGTGTATCGCACGGCCTCGCGCGTGAGCGGACTCCAACGTTGCTCGGTGGAGTAGTACTCGTCGTAGAGGTCCTTGCCGCCGGAATGGAGCAGTTTGCCGGTTCCCAAGGTCGAATATCCAGCTTCGCGGAACGCCGTCGGCAGCAGTTTTGCACTTGGGTGGTTGCGTTGGATCGGGCCGCTTTGGTTTGACCAAACGCCTGTCACGTGCGGCATCAAACCACTGAAGACTGCTGCTCGCGACGGATTGCATGCCGTCGCGGCGCAGTGCGCGTTGGTGAATAGGACTCCGCGTGCCGCGAGCCGGTCGATGTTTGGTGTCTGTGCCTGCGAGTGGCCGCCGAGACAGCCCACCCAATCATTGAGATCGTCGACGACAATCATCAGTACATTAGGTTGATCAGCAAGTCCTACCGTCGGCGAGGACAAAAGCAACCCGGTCGAAAGGATCACGATTAGCTGGATCAACGCCGTTTGCTTGCCACCCCGCGCAATGCCGAAAGCCGATCGGAACTGTCGTTGCCGCGGGGATGCCTGACCGTGTTTCATCAGACTATCCGAGCAAGGCGTTGAACAACACGGGCGGAATCCGCCAGATGCTCGGCTTGAGGTATAGTTCGACCAGTGCTTGGCCGACGAACTCGGGACGCTTGTGCGTGGCGAACCATACCGGTTTGGGCGCATACTTGATCGGCGCAGAGATCACCGTCTGCTCGGCGTTGTCGAGCAGATACGTGTTGTGAACTGATCCCGCGCCACTTTGAATGTCTTGAGGAGTGGAGCCAGGATAGGCGCCCCAGGGTGTGGACATGAGTGCAAACGCCACACCGGGCCAGAGGTTGATACCGACGATTCCATAGCGGAGTCGGCTGATCGCGTCGTTGACTTCGTTGGACTTGGCTTGTTGAAATTCCGAGGGGACGGTCATCGCCGCCGACAACGTGCCCCACATCCGCTCGTTCGCGAAGTCGACGGCTAAAGTGAGGAATTCGCTCGCTGAAGTCGCCTCCAGCGCGGTTTCGCCAAACACGCAGACGAACGACTCTTCCTCGAACAGATGCGGCAGTTGTTCAGGGTCGACATTGCGGCGCAACGTCCAGGGCAGTTCGTCGTGGTCGGAAGGTTGGACATCGGTGAAGCGCGCAAAGCGGTCCGCCGCACCCGGGTAGTAAGCGTAGCGCTGAGGGACCTGGGCGAGGTACTCCTCGATGAGCGCGAGAAACTGTTCGCGTTGCGGCCAGTCTCTGGACGTGATCAGCATCTTCGTTGCGATGCAGACAAACGAGGCGTTCGTGGTGACGGACGCCACGATGTGCTGCGCTTGGAATCGCAACTGCTGAGGCGTGTATTCGCCGGGCACGATAATCCACGGGCTAACATTTCCCAATTCGCTAGTAATTGGCTTTTCCAACAGCGGTGTATTCGCCGCCTTGCGTTCTGCTTGCTCTTGCGGATCAGCGCCCCAAACAATCGCATCGTGCGTACGGTCAGACCCGGTGACATGCACGCAGTCGACTTCGGGCGAAGCGATAAGTGCCGCACCGACATCGGCCCCTCCGTACGCGACCCTCAAGAGGTCTGCTTGGATCAACGCGTCGAACGCCTGTTCAAAAACCGGACCGACGTATTCGTTCACGGGGTTCATCTTCAGCAGAACGGCCTGATTCTCCTGGAAGATCTTTGTGAGCGTGTCGGTGATCGGTATCGACGACACGTTTCCCGCTCCGAGCACCAGGCAAACTGTGGGCTCGTCGTTCGCCTTTCCGGACGCCCGCTGCAGATTGTTGCCGAATAGCGCATCTTCATGCGCGCCGGCACCCAGTCGGACGTGAGCGTTAATTGGGCCAAACAGCAGGCGGTCGTAAAGGCTGTGGGTTGGAAATGTTGGGACACACAACTGGCCGGCGAGTTCGTACGGTTTCCCAGGCAATTGCGGCTCGCCATAGTGCTCAAGGTCACTGAGCGTTTGATCCATCAAGTGCAAGTACCGCAGCGTTGGCACCACGGCCGACATCGGGTCTTCCGAACGGGCTGGGTCGCCTTCGGGAATGCGTTTGGCCTCCCACGACAACTCGCACCAGCGCTGCCAATGCTGCTGGACACCGGCCAGGCACTCACGCAAAAGTCGTCGCCGCTCGGCGATCGGCATCTTCACCAGGCGCGTGGCGCCGCGTCGGAGCTCAGTGGTTGCGGTGTCAGTCTCGACAGCGGTAGAAAGCATCGATCGCTCCAACGCTTCAGTGGGATTGTTGTCGTAACCTCCGACTCGCCTCTGCTAGTTTTCTTTGGGCATCGCCGCGATCCACTCGCGAATCAGCGCGACGGCTTCCTCCGGAACGATACTTCGCGCCACGTTCGGCATGCGGATGCTGGGGTCGTCGGATTCCATACGGAACAGCAGAATCGACTCATCTGGTTCGCCGGGAACGATATCGTACTCGCGTCCTCCGGATCCGTGTCCCGCCGCGACTGGGGCTTTCCAAACACCAAACTTCGTCGGGTCGGACTGCGAATAGCGCAAGTCGAGTCCGGAAGACCCAGCGATTCCAGCGGGGCTATGACAGTGCGCGCAATTCACATGGAGCCATGCGTGAGCACGCTCGTCGAGCGTACCGGTCGATTCGTCGTAGGCAACCGGTAGCGGTTCGCGTTGCTCGGCAGCGGGTAGATTCTTCAGCCAGTGGAGATTGGCGAGATGCTCCAACTGATTGACCTGCTCGTCGCCGTATTGAGACTCGCGATCCATGTTGTCGGCGGTTGGTCCGATCGGAACGTAGACCTTGTTTTGCGAATGGCAGTTGAGGCACTGGTTGGGATTGGGGATCTCGTAGTGATTCGTCCGTTTGCTGCCGTCATGATGAATCCACTCGACCTCCATCTCACCGCCGCCCAATGACAACGTCGCCTCCGTTTGCTCGTCGTTCCAGCGATACGAAAAACCAAACCACTCCCCGTCCTGTAACAACTCAATACGCGTTTCCAACAAACGCTCACCCTTGGAGGGGTCGGTCATGTCATGCGGATACGAAAAAGTTTTGGCGATCACCGTTCCCTCCGGGAAGTCGAACATGCCATGCTCGGCGAATTCGAAACTTGATCCATCGGGAATACGGATGAAGCGGTACTTGGCGGTATAGTCGGAGAAGAGCGTGGTATTCAGCGTATAAGGGACAACACCCTCAGCGGGTTGCTGCGTGGACCCGTTGCCTTCGAACAAGCCATACTCAGAAAGCAGCTTCGGTGCGGTGCGGTAAGCGATCACCGCCTTGGCCGGCGCGGACGTAGGTGGATCGTGTGGTTGCAGTTCAATGCTCGCAAGGGCCGGCCGCGGCTTCGAGAACGGCGCGAGATCCCGAGAAGGCTTATACTTGCCGGCTGCGACTTTCTCCATCGACAAATTCGGCAAGTCGAAGTTGACGAACGTGGCATCGCCGTTGTTGAAAATGGCGTGTCGCAACTCGTCCGGCATTTCGCCATTCACCAACTTGTCTTCGGCATAGATGCCGTCGAACAGGATGTCGGGCAGCGGTGTGCCCAGCACGGGGCCCAGTGCTTTACCCAGTTCGCCTTGGGGGTTCTTTCCCCCACCGGAGATTCGATTGTCGTGGATCGACACTCCTTCGGGAATCGGATCGAAGGTCTTGTCTTTGAGCTTCTTGCCGGAGGACAGATAACTAACCAACGCGATGCTAGTGGTTTGATTGTCTTGGATGTCATTGTCAAACACCTCGACGTGGTCGGTCGCCATGACCATCAAGCCGGTCCCTGAGGGCACGGTTGCGACCATGTTTCCTTTGGCGGCAAAATTCTTGTGGTTGTTGGCGAACACACGATTTCGATGTACGCGAACGTTCCGCCCGGCCTTCAATTGCAATCCGGGTAAGTCAAACACCAACAGCCCGGCAGCGTTGTTGGTCGAAACATTGTCGTACACGTCGGCGCCGACCGTGTTTTCAATTTCAATGCCCGCGACATTCCGCTCCGCGCGACAACCACGCACGATAACTGTACGGCACTGGCCGACATACACCCCTGCGTCGGATGCACCGTACGCCTGGCAATTCTCCATCAGCACGTTGCTGCATTGCACCGGATACAGTCCGTAGGCCCCGTTGCTCGACTTCGGCTCACCCGTCCATTCCACGCGGACGTCGCGAAACGTGACGTTACGCGAGCCAACGACTTTAATCGCATTGCCGGCGGTATCCTCGATCGCCAAGCGTTCCATGACGAAGTTGTTGCCGGTCGCTTCAATACCTTGGCCGCCCGACAGTTGGCCCTTGAAGCTGAGGATTGTCTTGCCCTCGCCCTGACCGCGCAGTGTGATGTTGTCGGTGGCAATGTCGATCTGTCGCGTGAGCGCGAAGTGCCCCTCGGAGAATTCGATCACGTCGCCCGGAACCGTCTGCACGAGCATTTCCTGCAGTCGATATTGCAGCCCGGGTTCAGGGCTGAGGCGATAAACGCGCGGGTTGAGCGCTTCCTCGGCGTGCACCAGGGAAGTCGAGAACATCAGGGCAGTTGCAAACAGGGCGCCAGTGAAAAAGCGAGACATCGGCAGTACTCAATACGAAAAGCCAATGCGACTCAGATCGAAGTCGCAAGCGAAGGAAAGTAAGTCACAGCTATGAGTTTAATTTCTCATTCATCAGCAGCCAACAGCTAGTGCAAACACAAACGTCCGCAACTGGTCGCAGTTGGCTAGACAAGTGCGACTTACCGAACCCCATTAATCGACAGATTCCCACATTGCTCGGTGGGACTGGGCCGCAATCTCGAACGTTGCGGGTCCGAAACGGTCAATTGACTAGTCATGAGGTTCACGTTCGTCCGATACCGTAATCGGGGTCGGCACGAGCGGACAGTGCGATTACCGAATCAACGTAAATGCCTACGCAGGTTGTGTTTACTTGCCGAGACCTCTGCGTGGCGGTAGACTTAAGTTAGGCTCCTTGAGCACCAGAAGTCGTAGCTCGATGAGCATGACGAGGATCGCCTCGCGCAAGTCCTGGAACGGAGAAATGCATGGCTAGTTCGGAGCCCCGCCTGACCATCGGCGAAGGCCCGCCTGAGCTACGCGCTGATTCACCCGTCTTGGATGCGGTTGGTGCCGTGAGTGACGACACCATCTCGACGATGTCCCCACCTGCCGAAGGTCTCAGCGCCAGTGGGGCAGCAATCACCCTGGGCTCCTCCGCAGCCGTGAATTCTCCACAAGGCGGACCGAAATCTCCACCGGACGATCGCGACGACTTGCCCCCACTCGTGTCGTTCAGCGACTTGGTATTCGAAGCGCCCGCTTGGCTGTTCAGCGCGGCGCTGCACATGTTGGCAGTAATTATTTTGGGGCTGCTGTTCATTGTCCCTGAGCAGCGGACCGAACTGCTGCTCCGACTCGACGATTACGATGGCTTCGACGAACTGGACGGTAGCGAGTTTGATCTCAATCTTGATACGCAGGAAGAAATGTCCGATGCAGCGCTGGAGCCACAAGAGCTCGTAGCGCTAGAAGACCCGGTGCTGGTCGAGCCTACGGAAATCGAGCCGCTGGTGCTCGATACCGAAGCGTTGGTGGTTTCCTCGCCAATTCAAATGGCGCTGACCGGTCGATCGGAGGGCATGCAGCAGAAGCTACTCGATGCCTACGGCGGCAACGCTTCCACGCAACGCGCAGTGATGATGGCATTGCGGTGGTTGCAGCGGAATCAAACGAGCTCGGGCATGTGGAGCATGACGGGTGCCTACAGCGATGCTCGACATATCGAAAATCGTGAGGCCGCGACAGGCTTAGCCCTGCTTGCGTTTCAAGGTGCCGGTTACACACCACATGGCGATCCTCAGCATGAATTTACCACCGTCACATCCCGTGCATGGAAAAGCCTGCTGCGGAGACTTGATGACGACGGCATCTTCTTTGGGAATACAGGACTGCAAAACGGACAACTCTACACCCAAGCGATTTGCACAATTGCGCTCTGTGAGTTGTACGGTATGACCAGAGATTCTCACTATCGCGAGCCTGCGCAGCGCGCGGTCAATTATGCACTGAAGATACAAGCCAAAGAGGGGGGCTGGCGATATACGCCCGGATCGGATAGCGATCTCTCCGTCACGGGTTGGTTTGTCATGGCATTGCAGAGCGCCCGCATGGCAGGGTTAGAAGTCCCGACTCCGGCACTGCAGAAAATCAGCGACTTCTTGGACACGGTGAGTTACAGCGGCGGAGCCGCCTATGGCTACCACCGTTCGCATCCGGGGGCAACTGCGAGCATGACGGCCGAAGGTCTGCTGTGTCGCCAATATCTGGGCTGGTCGCAGGACGATAAACGGCTCCAGCGCGGTGCGGAGATCTTGATGGATAATCTTCCGTCCTGGGAGCGCGGTGATCGCAATGTCTACTACTGGTATTATGCCACCCAAGTCTGTCATCACCTGGAAGGCAAGCACTGGCGCACCTGGAACGAACGTATGAAGACGCTCCTTCCGGAGCGTCAAGTGCAAGAAGGCAAGGAACGCGGCAGTTGGGATCCCAAAGGCGACGAGTGGGGTGAGGCGGGCAGACTGTTTACGACGTGTCTCTCCACGTACATGCTCGAAGTCTACTACCGGCACTTGCCGATCTATAAGACCGACCTGGCAACCGGTGGACGTTAGCGTGACGGCGGCTGGCCACAGAACATCAGTTCTAGAGCGGCCGCGCACGGGTCTCGACCAGACCAGGGAGGTGCGTCCGCAGGCTTCTATGAGAGATTGCGTGGGATGGGCCAGTGCGAAGCAGCGGCCGATCGACGAGCTGGAGAAGATGGGCCTAACGGCACATCCTACATTTCGCTACCTTCACTAGGTCCCATCCCTATACGGAGTCACGCAAACCGAAGCCGCCGCCCAAATGATCTCACTCGACGACAATTTTAGTTGGTAAATAGCTCTCCGCAGCGAAGTAGATTCACTCGAGGTGACTTGGGTCCAAGCACCACATTGTTTCATGGTCCCAGCCGAAAGGATACAAACCTAATCGATAGGAATAATTGAGGCATTCTGTCAAGAAACATCGTCGACCTAGTGTCACAAATCTCATGTAAGCAATGAACACGAAATGCGTCATTACATTTCCCAGAACCCATGCACGGTTCTTTCTCTTGCGTTTCTCATTGAATTCGCAAAGCGCATAACCAAGATCGACGATCACTTCCTTTTCAGCAACTACATGCCGAATCTGGTTTGTTGCATCATCAATCGCCTGCCTCATAGCATCAGATGAGTCCGAGTGAATTCGGAAGAAGATAGCTTCAAGTTCTTCAAGCTCTTCGCGTAACGTACGTGCAATATCGTCCTCCGAACCGAAGCTCGCGAGTTCATTGAGACGGGAAGCGGCGACAACGTTAATTTGGACGTGATCCTGGAAGTGCCGAAAAACTGGTGGTCGGTGAGAATGCTGATCCGTTAGGCCAGCCAGGAGCCCGTCTCCACGCAGCCACTCCAACGGCTCTTGCGTCAACCGTTTGAGAATTACAAGTTCGTCGTCTTGTTGTTGATCACACATTTGGCTTCAGAGACTCCTTAGCAATCTAGAATGACGGCCTTATCAAATAATACCATTCCTCAGGGTCAGTAGGCCCATCATCAAGTAACGATTTACCATCCAGAATAGCAGTCGTTGCATTGGTCATTGTAGCAAGAAATCGCTCACGTTTCGGCGCAACTTTTCCTTAGAAGCTTCTCGTCTAGTCCGAAGGATGTGCCAAAGCGAAGCGTGTCGGATGGGCCAAAGCGCAGCGGCCCATCGAGCGTGTAGGGTGCGTGAAGCGATAGCGTAACGCACCTTGAGAAGGCATTGAAGCGGTGCGTTTCTCGTACCCGATGCTCCGCACACTCGCAGGGCCCATGTCTTGCCTATTTGGGTTGTATTACCCATGCGGTACAGGTTAGGATCAACAGACGTTCCCGTTCGATGAGCTTCGAGAATCAGAGGTAACGAATGGCTTTGGACGAAATATCAAAGCGCGCAATGCGTTTTGCGGAAACTTTTGCCTTTGAAGATCCTGAGATTGTTCGTCAATCGCCAGCTCGTTCTGCACTGGTCGAGCGGTATGGCACTCCGCAATCCACCGAATACCGCGAATTCCACATCCATATGGATTGGACACCCGGTCACAGAGACGTTTTCAAGAATACCTTACCTGAGGAGCACACGGACGCAGAGCGTTTGATGAATAATGGAGTGGACCTCTTGGTTGTCTGTTCAGCGCAGGATGTGATACATCACGAATTCCTAGGGTTCGACGTTGACTGACGGTCGCACCATTAAGACCGTGTTGTGTTTGAAGTCCGCAGGGTGCTTGAAGCGATAGCGTTTCGCACCCCCAAGCAGGCACTGAATAGGTGCGTTACACTTCGTTTCACGCACACAACGCTCTGGTTTATCACCGTTCGGATTGGGTCCGCCGCTGGTGCGCGAGTGCATCGCCGCAGGGCGGGCAAGCCTTCTAGAAAGAGGTCTTACTCTTACTCCGCGCGCGATGCCCAACAAACCCGAGGCACACAAATCCTACGCAAAGCAGCGCGTTCGACTCAGGAATAGCTACTGGGGTCAGAGAAGTAATTTCGCCCCTATAGAAGAAAACCGTCAGGAATCCGCCACTATCTGAAGGCTGGAAACCCTGGATGGTGAATTCTCGATTCTCCGTGAAATCCGCCAAGTCGATCGAAGTCGGCAGGCTATCATCTCCACCGAATAGTCCGTCGGGACCTCTCAGGTCGAAATCTCCTTGAATACGAGTGACCGTTGGGAAATGGGGAGTCGATCCAGACGCGTCGACAAACCGAATAGAAATAAGATCGTCCGATGGATTTGCAATCCTCTGTACCGAGAAGAGAAATGTCGCGTCTTGTTCAAGCGTGTAAGTGAATGTCGGTCCTATGTCTACAGATACCCCGGCGAAACCCAGCGGGTTGGGATGTAAGTACCAGCCCACATCGGAATTACCAGGCATTGCGTCTGGTGTCGAAGATTCATACGTGAACGTACCGGAAAACGATTGTCCAGTACTGACTAGTCCGCCGGTCGCAGAAGTTACGGTTCCAGAGAATTCGTATCGAGTCAAAAGAGCCTGTGCAGATGCGCAACTTACCAAGGTGATCACTATGGCGGACAAAGCGACAAATTTCATATGACGAACCTCACGAGACTCCAGAATCTGGGGTTCCCCAGACAATTCAGCCGGGAACTGCTCCCGGTACAATTGGCATTCATTGTAATTGCTGCGGTCGCCCTCCGTGTCGAGCGCGTAGCGATTTTTTTAGATTTTCTCGTCCCGTGCAGTTCATCGACGGGCCAGTCGAAGCGGCTGCCCATCCTTGTATCTTGCAGAAGTGTTGATTCTAACAACACAGCCGTCTTCTGCGGAGTGAGCGATAGCGTTACGTGCCCCGCGCAGGCATTGAAGTGGTGCGTTTCACGCACTCGACGATCTGACGTTGCCAGAAGCGCTCTAGTTGCTTAGAGTTCGCAACCACCGACCGTATTTATGTCCGCTCTTGGACTGTGCTCCGATGCAATTAGAAAAACCAGGTCTTCGATGGTTTCGCTTCCGCCTGCGGACGCTGCTTATTCTGGTTACGGTTGTTGCTGTCGTATGCGGACGGCGAGAAATGCAGCTCCGCAGTGAACAGGAGACCATCGCCTGGGTAGAAAACATGGGGGGCCTCATCGTTTATGAAACTCGGCCCACAGGGAATTGGTTTGAACGAGCGACCTGTTATTGGCTTGGCGAACATAGAGTAGACGAGGCCTACCTCCACTACACTTCCGTGACTCATGTTTCTCCACTCGCTGGCTTGCAGGACCTAACCAAAGTCTCCATCACGAGCACTACGGTGAGCGACGTGTCTTCGCTATCGCAAATCACGAACCTCAAACAAATCGATCTGAAGGTCACACAAGTTAGGGCTGAGCAAGTTCGGGAGCTTGAACAAGCACTCCCAGGGTGCAAGATTAGCTATTCGCCAGAGGTGCCGAGCATGCTAGAAAACCTGTTTGACGACCTCCTGTTTCGACTCTGAATCCGGCAGACTGCAAGAACTGCTATCCAGAAGTCGCTAAGGTGCGTGAAGCGATAGCGCAACGCGCTCCGCTCAGGCATTAATCGGTGCGTTTCGCTTCGTATCACGCTCCCTGCGTTCTGCGTTATGAAGGTGCGACGATTCTACCGTTCCCCATGCAACTATTCATAGGCTAGACTTAGTTAGCATGAATATCCTATGCCTGAGTAGATAACGCACTGTGATGGGCAGATGTGAGGTTCACAGAGGGTGACGGAATGAGTGACGATGACTCGAAACAGTCAGTAAAAGCCCAAATACTAGCATCGGTAGAGCGATTTCGTTTGTGCGCGAATGAAAGCAATTCACGCCAAGAAGTGGGGAAACAGCTTGTAAAACTATTAACGGAATGCCTTGCGGCATACGGTGCCACCCTCTGGTGGCCGCACAGAAGTTGGTTGACGGGCCAACGTGAGCTGAAAGCTGATTTTTCTTGTGGCCAGAAAGCGAAGTCTCGCAGATTTGCCAGAAGTGTGGCTGTGAAATCAGAAACGGAGTTCTCCGTATTTGAAGACTTGGAGGCTGGTGTGCTACATATCGGCATTCCAGTCGTGACCAATACCAATAGCCGCGGTGTGATTGAGATTCTGCAACGGCCAGGCAGAGGACAGCAGACGATACGCGGATATGTCAGATTCACAAGGGAAACAGCCAAGATACTTCGTGCTGCAAAGGCGTTTGGCGCAGGCTAGTGCTTTACGTCAGCGCCCAGGATGGGCCAAAACTAAGCGACGGCCCATCGATTCGCGAGTCGTTTTCGCCGGTTGCAACGGAGGGGGAAATTGGAATGGCTTCTAGAGTGAATGGTGGATTTGGCATTTTGGCAACGATGTCTGCAGGCTTAGAATCCCTTGCGCTGAAACCTTTGTATCACTTAACCACAGTTCTTCCAAGTTTCGCGCTGCATGGAGATGTCTTAAGCCTTCGTCAGTAATGGGAGTGCCCTCAATGCCTAGGTGTTTCAAGTAGGGCTGATTCCTAACGAGACCCACTAGAGTGTGGTCGTCTATTTGGCATTGACGCAGATTGACACCGTAGAGGAAGCGAATGTCACTGAGGCGCTGAAATCCATCTGCCGTCACTGAGATATCGAGCCATTCGACGTCAAAGAAAAAGTCGTCGCCCAGAGCATCGAACAGGAACTTGCTCGGCCAGTTGGCAGCCGTGCGAAGCTTTTCATGGTCAACGCGATAGCGATACCAACTTCCTCGGTTTTGTCGAAATCTAGCCAGGCTTTCACGTTGCCGAGAGGCTTGTTGTATTTCACGCCCAAGCCCGGCGAGTGGTACGGCGATCGCGGTCATGATGCAAAACGCCTGCTTCAAACTAATCTGAACTTTGCTCCGAACTAAGATCTTGTAGCCAAACAGTACCCCGACGGAACCACAGCTCAGTAGAAGTGCGGCCAGCGTCGCCCACCCTTTAAGAGAAGCCAACTCCAGCCAATGAAACTGGACAGCAAGTTGCAGACCGGCATTGGCTGCGACAAGTACACAAAAATACCAGGTGAGTTTCCAGCTTTCGCCGGGTTTCTGCGGAGGGCCCTGGCAAGAATCCATGGTCGGTGCCGAACTCGAAACGCGTAGATTGCTGAATCGCCAATTTAGCATGCCCGCAGAGATCCTACTACGTTGAGCGACTTACGCTGGCGATCAACGAGCCTGAGTCGCTTATCTTCACGTCCACGGTCATGGGTAGGTCCACACGAGCGTAGGAACGACCGTGGCTGTGAATCATTTTGGTCAGTTGTTGTTCTGACATTGCGGCGCCGCGAGTCCCGCCGATGTGCGCATCGGGCAAACAAGCTACCATTCTATGGCTAGCTAATGTGGCGAGTCTCGCCTGCGTGCACCTTTCCGGTCAACACGACAAACGTAACGACGTCTGCAGATAGTGCAACATCGCTGACATCCTGAAAAATGGGGTCAATAGCTGAGCCAGCGAATTCGCAGTCCTCAAAGGAACTACCCCACGACGCGACCTTCAGGTTGCACTTGTGGAATTTGCATCTGATGAAATTTGCGCAGAGATGAGCGTTCCGGAAAGATGTTCCTGAGAAATCACAGTCTTTGAAAGTGCCAACAAGGCCGCATTGGTCAGTGCCAATTCGCCTAAATGAGCAATTGTCGAACTTTCCACCAATTTGGTGAAATACTCGCGCCCGGTCGAAAACAACGCTGTCGCAGGAGACCCATGTCAACATGATTGACTGGTCCACACCGTATTCATTGCTCGGTGAACGTGCCTTGCTGAAGTCCGCGTTGGAAATGATTACTCCAGATGCGCGTTTCAGAGGAAACTCACGATAATCTGCCGCACCTTTCTGGGTAGTGCCGTGTGGTGACGGTTGCAACTCAACGGGTTTTTGGCGATGCCTACTTTTTGGAATGAGCGTTGAGTTCACAGCCACAATTTCATCGGCGGTCCAATTCATTGCAACTGATTTCAGTAGTGGGGTGCTTTGTAGTCAATGCGTAGCCAGCGATTTACAAGATATCTACTTAACGTGGGCCGAACTACGGAGACTCACTAAATTTGTGCAGAATCACATCTTTCAGGTAGACTCGGAAGTCGTGGAGGTGTACATCAATTCAGCATCTTGTCGACATCTAGTCGCGCGGAGTAGTGGAAACTGGATCCCGGAAATACTGCATCGGTCGATGAGGCTTAGGCAGGATTGGAAGGTCAAACTGCTTCGCCTAGAACAGTCATCGTCTGAAGACTCACAGCCTTCCGAGACACACGATTCTTTGCTACTGAAGTGAACGAAAGGTACAATCACGGTGTCAGGTCTGTAGAATCGATTGCCAATGCAATGTGCGACAGACCTCTAGTTGACACCTTGCAGCACGTTTTGGATTGCTTGCTATGCCTTGGTTTGACGACGCCGAAAAAGCTTTCCACGATTCCTCAGAGGCGATTAAGTCCAATCCGCGTGACGCGAACGCATATCTATATCGCGGTGCCGCACACCAAATCCTCTCGCGACCTAAGGAATCTTTCGCCGACTTTACTCGTGTCGTCGAGTTAATTCCGCCAGACAAGAGCGACTCTGAATCGCTTGCAGTATTGGTCGAAGCTCACATCTGCCTTGGCGTAGCTCTCGCAAGGCGGAACGAACCGATGGAGGCGGTCGAAGAGTTTACGAAAGCGATTGAATTAAATCCCAATCGTTATCTTGCCTACCACAACCGTGGCATAGCTTGGTCGAATTGTGAGGAACTAGCAAAGGCGATTGCCGACTACTCCAGAGCCATCGAGATTAATCCGAACTATGCCTCTTCGTATCTGTATAGAGGCCTAGCACATAGAGAACTCGGTAATCAGCAAAGCTCATTTGCGGATTTCGCAATAGTGCGAGACTTTAACAAGAGGGCAAGGGTCGCGGGGAGCCAATATCGTTGCGGCAACAGAAAGACACTATGAGATGCACTTGATTTCGATCAAATCGCACGGCTTTGCCAACCGACGATAGCGCTAACTCGCAGTAGTTAAAGCCGACAGCTCGCTGGGCAGACGGGCTTAGAAACCGCCCGAAGTGTACTTCATTTCAGCGGATTCCCACTCTGAGATTCCACGAGCGGAACAAATCTTCTTTGTCGGAATTAGCTCGACTATTCCAGCGGCGGCGAGTCCCTTCGCTTGCGGCAACTGCCTAAATCCGAGTCTTGGATATCTGGTGATTTTTCTACGGAACCGAGACAGCGCGAAAGTGCTCCGGACATACTCGTCGACGCTGGGCAGCATTCCTGCGTTCGACCCCTCGGCGTTTGCACTCCGACACGACGTAGGAGTCACCTGTAGGCTCAGAGGTTGTCTTAGATAGAATGACTTGGAGATGAAGCTACGAACCATCTTGGACCGCTGAGCACCAGAGGATTGTCCTGGAAGCCCCGATCAATAGCAAGTTAATGTCACAAGAATCATGAGAGTTTCTAAAGTCTCGCGAGAGCTGTTCGCCGGATGCACCGTCTCGGCTAAAATGAAGAAATTGTCGTTAGACTTCGGTTGGGACCGCATCCTGCAAGATGCCACTGCTCAATCATTCATCACTGACTTTGTCCAAACCACACATGACCACGCTGTTGTCGCAAATACGACAAATCTTTCCGAGTTATCGAAATACGTTTCGACATTGGAACGCAATTCATTTGAACTTGGCCCCGCAAATGCACTTGTTTTTGAGCGAATCAACCAATGTAGTGAGGCATCAGCCAGCTACATTACGCTCGCACGGTCTGCCGATAGTTATGCGGTCCTCACTCTACTCACTGAACCTATCTCCAGCACTCAAACGATCGAGGTAAAGATAGTTGACAGTGACGAAGTGCCGCCGGAATTGCACGGGCCAGGAATGGCATCCGCAATTCTTGACGGCATTTGCGTCGCAGCCGTTTCTGATTCAAGGCGAGTGGTTTCCGGTTTTCGTGCTACCGTCATTGCCGCAAAATGGCACGACGTAGACTCTCATGCAGGTGCTTTCAAGCTTGCTGCCAAAGATGCAATGGCCAAGATATTGATAGAAAACGGTTACACATAGCAAAATTCTCTCGCAGAACTGACATGCGTCGGCTCCATCGTTTGTGCAGTTTAGCAGACTTCCGTCCGAAGCGTCGGAGTGGATGTCCGAGGCAGGTTACGAGTGGGCCAAGACTGGCGGAAAGTGGCCACTCCATCTGAGTCTCGTTCCGAGATTCCAGCATCGAAGTAGACCTTGTCTGTTGGAATCAGCTCAAACATTCCAGCGGCGGCGAGTCCCTTCGCTTGTGGAACCTGCTAATTTTCGACGATCGAAGCAATCGCTGGACGTTTGTAAGCAATCCACTCACGACTGTATGATAACTAATCGAAAGTGACCTGCCTGACGCACAATCTAACGAGCTGCGATACGATGAGTAATGGAGAACTCTCACCGGAGCAGAAACGACTAGCTCGAGTGAAGATTTCCGAGATGCTCGGTATCGAACTAGCAAAGGTGCCTGAAGACTTTGATAGCGTTGAATTCAAGCGTCTTGGCTTGGATTCATTGGATATGGTTGAACTTGTCATGGAAATCGAAGATGACCTGGACTTTCATGATGACGACCCTCCGTTTCCACTAGCTCCTGCGTAGAATGTTGGCCATCTGAGATTCACGGCTTACGGATTGGCCATGGCACTGTTGAGGTTGTACATCACTTCAGCAAACAGCCAACATCGGATCTAGCGTCTGCGAGTTTCACACGAGTCCCATCGATGCGTGCAACTGAAACCTCAGGATACAGGCATTAGTCCCATGGCTGGGCAAATTCAAATCATTCGAATCTATCCAGTTCAGGATGACACTACGGCATACGTCACACTTCCAGATTCGTCGAAATGGAAGTCAGCCGCGGTTGACAACACGTGCCCCATCGAGTTCGCAGTTACGACTGCGTTTCTGAGGCTAGCTCTTGGCAATTCCTCTGGCCGAAATCGCAGTATATTCAAAACCGTTCGTCCATTGTCGTCGAACAATGAAAAGCCAGCGTCCTCGTTATCGATTGTCAAAGTGTGACGAAATGCAGAGTACGGGCCACCGGTAGATGCTGTATCGCGACCTTCGAAACCATGCCGACCATCAGTAGCATAAAGATACACATACGCAACAATGCGAGTATTCGTAATAAACGTAATCCCAAGATTGTAATATCCGAGGATTCCGCCCCTGTTGTAGTCAGGTCGACCAAACTCAGACAAGTGCATGACTGGCGTTCCGATACCTACGTTGTTCACGGTGAGCCCTTGAAGCTCAAGGTTGAGGAAGTTTGGCTCTGAGCCCCACGAAGTTGTGTCAATATGGGGGAGCGGCATTAGAGGCGTCCTCCCTATTCTGTAATTGCAAGATGGTCCCCAGTTTACTTCGTAGTTGTAAAAAACCAATATAGACCTCTCAGTTTGTGTGGTCCAGCAAGTTCGTAGGCTGGGTTAGCCGGAGTGCGTAACCCAGCATGGTAGCGAGCTGCTGGGTTACGCGGTTGCTAACCCAGCCTACAGCGAGTTTGAAACTTGCGACGACACCACCTACCGACGGCCAAAAATCGTCGTGGAATTGACCGTGGCGAACTTTACAATAGAGTGCGAGGCTTGGAGACTTCGCGTCGGCGCACACATTCGCCGAGTGGTCGCGTACCGGGACGCGGGAATGAGTTTTGCTTGCGCTTATTGCCGTCCAAACGCCGGAAAACAAGGGGTGCGGCGCTCAGTTTTGCTCGACGAAAACGCGTTGCCTACGCTGTGCAAAACCGGTCGTGCCGCACTTGAAGGGACTTTTGGCGGCTGAGGGCTGAGTTGCGTCTCGGGTGGGATACTCCTTGGCGACCAGTGGCCCGGTTGGTCAATGGTACGCTTGGCGGCTCGCTTCGATGTTCATCGGATCGGCTATGCCGTCTCCGGCGGTGGGAGCTGATCGTACCATTTGAACTTCAGATAGATCGTCGTCACCGCGATCACCCCAAGTGCGGCAGCGGCGGCCGACCAGTCGCGGAGTACCACGTAAATCGGAAACGCGGTTAAGCCAATTTGCCAAATGGCTCCGACGGCACAGTTGAACATGTCGCTGAAGAATCGATCGTTGCCTTTGAAGTTCGGATCGCGAGACTGCAGCGTTTGCTTGACCGGTTCCCAAAAACCCCACGGACGGACGGTGCTGTAGAACTGCTCGAGCACTTTGGGATCATCGGCGGGTGTCAGCTTGCTGGCAATCACCGCGACGCAGCCGCTAAGCAGGAAGATCACGGGAAACAAATTAACAGGTGTCAAATAAGGGTCCAGACCTTCCAGGGTTGGTTGCCAGGCGGGGAACTGTTCACCCAGCGAAATGACATAACTGTCAACGCTCAAGGAAGCGATTGCCACAATGATCCCAGCGATCATGCCGGCAAAGTACCCAAATCCGTTTAGCCGCCACCACACCCACTTCAGCAGATTGGGGGCGATATAACCACCGAACAGACCGGCGGTGAACCATTGCAAGAACTTGTCGATCGACCAACCGTCGTTGGCCGGCTGTGCGACTTCGGCCGCTGCGGCAGCCTGCGCTGCTGCCTCTCTTGCTGCTTGTGTTAGCCACCCGTCGGAACCACACAGCGCCACGCCGACTGCCGCGCCCACGATCACAATCGCAACGGAGCTGACATAGCTCGCTTTGACGTAGTGACCCGCGGACTGGTCGGGTCGAAGATGACGTTTGTAGACGTCATTGACCAAGTAGGCCGCGCCGGAATTAATCGTCGAGTCGAAAGTACTCATGAATGCCGCAAACAGCCCCGCCAACAGAATCCCTTTCAGACCTACGGGCAAGAAATTCTGCATCACGTACGGTAAGACTTGCTCGAAATCGGCGTCCGAGCCAAGTCTTGCCAGTTCGTTGCTGTAGTAGACAAGCCCCAACACGGTGATGCCAGCGATGAGGAAGTATCTTGGTACGTAAAGGATTGGAGAGACAATCGCGCTCATCAAACTCGCCTCACGCGGCCCCCGCGTGGCGAGAATGCGCTGCATGTCGTAGTTGGGAGTGGGGCCCGCGATGCTGGAGAGAATCCCCTTGAGAACGGCCATCATGATAAAGATGGTAAACAGCTGATAGTCACTGTCCCTTAATGTCTCATTGGCGAAGTCGAGTTTGCCCGACCAGTCGATGCCAAGATTCCAGCTAATGCCGATGGACGACCAACCCGACGGCGTAGCCGCGTCGATCTCCGAGACGGTCGTGTTGGCTATTGCTATGAAGCCCACCGCGATTGAAGCCACGGAGAGGAGGAGAAACTGCACCAAGTCGGTCAGCACCACGCTGTACATTCCGCCCGCCACGACGTAGCAGGCGGTGCCCGCCATGATCAACATGGCATAGGTATTGGGACTTAAATCCCAAGGCAGGAAGACGGTGGCGAACTTGCCAATGCCTACGAATGCGTAGCCCAAATAGCTAATCACCGTGACGATCGCGAACAGGACCACGCTGAAATGAGCTAATTCCAGACCCTTTCCTTCCCCGAACCGAGTCTTTAACCACTCCGCACCCGTGAGGACATTAGACCGCCTCAACCAGATGCTCAAGAAGATCATCAAGAAGATCTGATTAAACGTCGGCCAGACCCACGGGATCCACACGCTCTTGAGTCCGTAAACGAACATCAGCATTACCGCCCACATCGTGCCGGTGATGTCGAACATCCCGGAGGCGTTAGAAATGCCCAGCAGATACCAAGGAATGCTCCGACCGCCGAGAAAGTACGAGTCGATATTCTGGCGTGCTCGTCTCGCCAACACCACTCCAGCAATGACGATGCTAATGAAGTAAACGACGAGAATGGAAACGTCGATCGGATGGATTGTCCAAGAATTGATGGCGATCATCGCAGCACTCATTGACGAGCCACCCGCGCAGTCTTCCAGAAAAGAACACCGGCACTATGCGGTGCTTCGCTGCGTTATGGGACTCGCGAGTTATCCTTAGTAAAAGCAATCACCTCGCTGAGGTGGGCGTCGGCAACGCGCGAAGCGGTGTCTGCCGCATCATAGGAGTCTGCCAATTGGCTTGGTTCGCTATCGCAAAGTCACCCCGACACAACACCCTATCATCGCCGCCTTTGATGTTCAAGTAGTTGAGCAGTTTGCGGGTTCGCCAGTTCGGCGAATCGGTAATTGCCACTGACTCAGTTCTAGACAAAGATAAACGTTGAGAACTAATCACAAGTCCAGGGCCTCCACTCATGTCAGGTTCTTCCGCTCCCAGATTAAAAGATGTTGCCGAGGCCGCGAATGTCTCGTTGAGTGCCGCTTCGCGTATCTTGCGGGGCGAGCGCGACCGGTTTGGCGCCGAGACTTGTGACCGCGTGCTCAAAGAAGCGCAACGCCTTGGCTGGCGGCGCAATCTGTTGGTCAACGGCATCCAGACGGGACGGACGAAGACCGTCGGAGTGATGATTCCGCCGGTCGACTCGTTTTGGGTCAACGTGCTCGCGAGCATCCATCTCGAATTGGCGGCGGCCGACTACCTGCCGATCACCGTCTGGGTTGGTGACTGTCACGAAATGCCGCACTTGGAAAAGAGCGACAAGCAGGGGCTAGAACAGATCAGCCGCTTGCTCGATCGGCGCATCGATGGGCTGATTCTCTGGCCCTGCTTCGCGGTGGCTTACTACGATCATTTTCGTGAGCTGATTGAGCGTCGTGTTCCTGTCGTGGTGATCGACCACGAGTTTTCCAAAGACCAAATCGCTGACTCGATCGAAACCGACGAAGAGCACAGCACGCGGGCGGTCGCTGAGCACCTGATTTCCCTAGGGCACGAAAGGATCGCTTGCTTCTCCTCACGTGAGACGTCTTGGCAAGCGTGGGCCGTGCGACGTCGTGCATCGTTCGAAAGTGCCATCGCCGAGTTGAAAGGCCTGGAAGCGAACAGCTTTCGCATGAATCAGTGGGGGTCCAACGGACTCGAGGTCGCGCGCGAGATTCTCTCGCAGGATCCGCGGCCTACGGCCGTGTTCACCGTCACTGACCATGAAGCACTCTACGTTTACGAAGTAGCTCAAGAGCTCGGGCTGCGGATTCCGGAAGACCTGTCCGTGATCGGCTTCGCGGATCTCGACTTCGCCGCGAAACTCCATCCACCGCTGACAACCATGCGCCAGCAACCCAAGGAGATCGGTCGGCGGGCGGCCCAGCGCATCTTGGAGCGGCTGGAAGACGAATCGGCGGACAATACGCCGACAACCGTTCGCGTCGCAGCGGAGCTGATCGTGCGCGGATCGACGGCTCCGCCCGCCAGTAGCTGATTTTCAGCCGCAATCTCTGAGCGATCGACAGGCCTTCTGCGCTTGAAGTGTGAGCTGGGTTACTGACGATCTGGGAAACTCGTGTAAACATGTATGCAAAGAGTTGCTAGACTAACGCAACTCAGAAACCACAGGAAACCTGATTCGATGCCCAGCGATACTGCTAGCTACCACGATACCGTTCGGAACGTCTATCGCGACGCGGCGATTACGCCGGCCGCCAATCTCTGCTGTGTTCCGCAGGCACCGCGTTATCTGCCAGGTCTGCACATACCCGACATCATGTACGACATGAACTACGGGTGCGGTTCGACGGTGCACTTGCAAGACATGCGACATGACCAGACCGCGATGTACGTTGGCGTTGGCGGAGGTCTCGAGGCACTGCAGCTTGCTTACTTCTGTCGACGGCCGGGCGGAGTCATTGCGATCGATCCCGTCGCGGAGATGCGCGAGGCGGCCGCGAAGAACATCGCACTCGCCGCCGAAACGAACGACTGGTTCGACCCTTCCTTCATCGACATCCGCGACGGCGACGCACTTCATCTGGGCGTCGACGACGAGACGGTCGACTTCGCCGCCCAAAACTGCCTCTTCAACATCTTCAAAACCGGCGGCGACCTCGAGCGCGCTCTGGGCGAGATCCTCCGAGTCCTCAAACCCCAAGGCCGGCTGGTCATGTCCGACCCGGTCACCACCCGCCCCATGCCTCAACGGCTCCAAGACGATGAGAACCTACGGGCGGCGTGCATTTCAGGCGCACTCACGCTCGACGAATACCTCGACCAGATTGTGTCCGCTGGCTTCGGTGCCATCGAAGTTCGTAGCCGTAAGCCGTACCGAATGCTCGATGCTCGCACTTACGGACTCGACAGCAACCTGCTGCTGGAAACCATCGAGGTCGCCGCGTTCAAGACCCCGATGCCTGACGACGGGCCCTGTATCTTCACGGGACGGGATGCGATTTACACCGGTCCTGACGAAACCTTCAACGATGGCAAGGGCCACCTGCTGCACCAAAACTTACCAATGCCCGTCTGTGACAAGACCGCACAAGCGCTCGAGTCGCTCGGCCGCGAGGACTTGGTGATCACCGAGTCGACCTGGCACTACCAGGGCGGCGGGTGCTGCTGACGAAGACCCATCACTTGGACTCTGCATCGTGAGTATCGCCTCCACAAACTCGCTGCCTGTGCTTGCGGAAAACGCGTTCTTCCGTCGGTTCGACGGCGGTGGTTTGCGTAGTGCTCGTCAGATCACCACGCTGCAAATCAATGTCGGGCTGGTTTGCAATCTTGCCTGCAAGCACTGCCACGTCGATTCTTCCCCGCTGAAAACTGCAGCCTCCGAAAACATGTCTGGTGAGACCGTCGATCGCGTGCTCGGCTGGTTGCAGCAGCATCCCGGGATCGAAGTCGTTGACCTCACCGGTGGCAGCCCTGAGATGAATCCGCATTTCAAGCGGCTCGTCTCCAAGTGCCGCGCGCTCGGTAAACGCGTCATGGATCGCTGCAATCCCACCATCATTCCCTTTCGTGATCCAAGTTCAGGCACCTCCTACGACTGGATCCCACAATTCTTAGCCGACCATCAAGTCGAAGTCGTCGCCTCGCTCCCCTGCTATTTGGAAGACAACGTCCGTAAGCAACGCGGCCGCGACGCCTACGATGCCTCGATCGATGGCCTGCTTCGGCTCAACGAAGTCGGCTACGGTCGCGACCCGGCGCTGCAACTCAACCTCGTCTACAATCCCGTCGGCCCGACCCTACCTCCGCCGCAGGAAAGTCTGGCAGCCGACTATCACCGCGAACTCGACGAGCGATTCGGCATCGTGTTCAACCAGCTGTGGACGATCACCAACATGCCCATCAAACGCTGGCGTGATGACTTGCAGCGGCAGGGGAAACTCGAATCCTACATGCAAGTGCTCCTCGACGCGTACAATCCTTCGACCGTCGAGGGGCTGATGTGCCGCCACCAAATTCACATCGACAGCCAAGGCCGACTGCACGACTGTGATTTCAACTATGCGTTGGATCTCCGTGTCCCGCAGCACGAAGAGCACTTCCTGTGGGAGGTCACTCTCGACGACCTCGCCAATCGGCGGATCGCCACCGGCGACCACTGCTACGGCTGCACGGCGGGCGCCGGCAGTAGTTGCGGCGGCGCGATTTCTTAGGCGAGTCGAAGGCTGCCAGTGTTTTTGCACCTTTTTGCGCCTGTGCGTGGTGCGCGACAACGCGTTTTTTAACGCAGAAGTCCTCCCTATTGCGTGCATGGATTCCGCCAACCTCCGCGTTAGTAAGTCTTTCCAGCGCTCGACCCACGCAAAAACCAACGAGTTTTGCATTCTACGGCAATCCGCCAGGCTGCACGCCGACGTCGGCCGGGGTGGCACCGACAGTCGTGAGGAGTTGGCTTTGCCCCGGTGACGATTCCCATCGAACGATTGTCGGTGGGCGTTGCCCAAGAGGTAGAATTTCCTTGCCTCCTGTCGCGAGCGACACCGACAACCATGCGAGTGGAGTCCAACGGAAAGTCGAGCCCCTCGCGCATGACTGTCGGTGCTACCCGCTTTCGCGCGCAGCGACATCTACCACGGTGTGCCATGCACACCGCCGCACGTGAATCATTCATTTGTCAAAGACCAATCGACGGCGCACAACGCTCGCAGCGTCCCGATGCACGCCCAATTATCGACGATCGACCCACCCGTTGCGAGCACGATTTTTGGCCACCCCGCTGGGGAAGGTGGGCATCGCGAAGCGGTGGCTGTTGGGGTGCGTCAACCAATCAAACGGGCCTACACGCCAGCAACAGGGAGTTTGTTTCTCGCCAAGGTGCGAAGGCGCAAAGAGCTGTCCGCCAAATCCCTTCGCGCCTTAGCGCCCTTGCGAGCGCCCACCGAACGACAGCTTTCTTGTTGATATTGGGCCAGCCATTCGGCGATCATGAGATCCTATCCCAACTCGTAGGACTGTCCCCTCAGGGCCGTCCGTCCAGAAGAACCACCGATTCGGACGGCCCAGGGGGGACCGTCCTACGTGGTCGGCGACGCAACACGCCTCCGCTAAGGCCAAAGCAACAAGAATCGCCTCCAAAGATGGGGCTCGGGGACCACGGTCAGATTGCCTAGTCGAGCCCCACGCGCTAGCTGTCGGTGCTATCCGCCGGGCAACAGAAAGAACTTGATAAAGAGACTCGAACATGCTGGACCTCACCCAAAAATCACAATCTTTGTAAGGGAAGAAATTCAGAGATTCGTAGATACAAATAGCGGGCAACCGAGTATCACGGGAGAAAATGCTGAGATGTTCCTCAGAGGATTGGCCCAGAAATTGGAGCGGACCATTGACGCAAATCGAGGGATCAAAATGTATGATATTGATTTCGATTTCGATGCATACGCACTATGGTAGACAGCCCTTCATTTATCCTGAGAGAGTACCATGAGCAAGGAAAAATCGTTCCTCGATCAGATAGCTGAGAAGCTCACTGAAAGATCAGATCGCATTACGAAAGGTAGAGTTGGTTCCGATTCAGTCTGTTTAATGAAGTATAGTACAGACGAAGAAATCGTTGGTACGAATCCGCAAGCTACCCCTCCCGAGGCCAACGGAGATTTCCTAAGTGATGGCGACCTATATTTCGACCGGTTCCCGGAACCAGCTGACGATCCGATCGCCCTTCGCATGGAACGAGGTGCGAAATGGACGGATGTCTTAGCGGCTTCGTGTACCTACCATACTTTCCTCGTAAACTCGAGAGCCTTGCAGGTATTCAAGCAATTTGACCTCGGAAATGTACGGTTCTACGGCGCGGAGGTCACTGGCAAGGGAGACGAAAAGCGTGATTACACTTACATTTTCTTTTGTAATCACGCCACATTGGAAGATGTTGACCTTTCTCGTTCGGAGTGTCATTTGGTCGACATGATCGGCCAGCCGATTAGAGAAATTGAAATAGCCGACGCTGAGGACTTCAAACGAAAGGATAAGTTGGCGAGGAGAGGGGTGCTCCCCGACAGTGAACGGTTTTCCAGAATCGAATTTGGAAAGATACAGTTGCTTTCCGGCCATGCGCCAACAGCGGATCTTTTCGGAATGCATTGCATCGACACGCGAGTATATGCATCCACAGCCCTACGCGACGCGCTTCAGGAGGCGGGGATAACCGGTCTCGAGTTCAAGCGGAACACAAGATTGTTCTTTTAGGCGTAGGTCAGCCTATGCCTGACACCCGTGACGGCTTGTTCTCTGCACCGTCAGGCGGAGCCTGACCTACGTGCTTCATCGCTTTTTTCTCCGCCTGACGTTCAATCCTAAGATGGCGACGCTCACCAGCAGCAGGGCGGTCGAGGGTTCCGGGATCTGCGTTCCCTCGAGTGCGGTGAGCGAGCCGTATTGTTGTCTCCAGATTTCCAAATCGGCGGAATCGACGGCTCCGTCGGCGTTGGCGTCGCCCTGCGAGAGCTCGGCACCTGAGGCGATTCCGAAGCCCGTCTGCCATTTCAGAAAGTCGCCACCACTGACGAATCCATCCTGGTCGAAGTCGGCGTCTTCGCTGATTGCGTTCAACACTAGGGTGGAGACGCTGTAGGCAGGCATGCTGTAACGGAAAGCGTTTACCAGATCGATCGAAATCGTGCCGGCGCTGACCGGCGAACTGGAGTCGCTCGTCAATTGATAGACCTCGGCCGAGTCGAAACGATAGTCGCTCGTGACGGCGATCGCCGTGTCCAAGTCGTCTGCGGTGCGATTGATCGCGATGATGGTGACCTGCGGGGGGTTGTCTTCATCGATGCTGGCGTAGACGGCCGAGTCATCGAGCGAGTCGGTCGCGGCGTTGACAATCGTATCGCCGAACGCACCACCGGTGCCGTCGTAGTCGAGGTACATCTTGAACGCACCGGAGGCAAACTGCGATTGGGCATCGCCGTGAAGGTTCCACATGTTCGCCGCGAAAACCTCTTGGCTGGCGAAGACACCCAGCACGTCGGCCTGTGCGATGGCCCCTGAGATGTGGTTGGTCCCGCCGTAGTTGTATTCGCTGATCGAGATCTTTGTGCCCGGCTTGAAGTCTTCGATATCGCGCTGGACGCGCGGGAGCAATTCCACCGGTCCGTAGGTTTCACCAGGGGCACTAGTCATCCATTGTGAAATCCAACTCACTTCCGCGTAGGTGGGATCCCACAGCGACCGGCCGGCCTGGACGCGCGCGGCGACGACCGCCGGCGAGTTGTTGTTCTCGGTGATCCGTACACCGCCGCCCTGCGCTTCGGGATACCAATGCAGGTCGAGTACATCCATGAGCGTCCGTCCTTGCAATTGCTCCTCGGCTGCGACCTCCTGCAGCAGCCATTCGTAGTAGTGCAGTTCACCTCCGTCGATGTCGTCTCCACCGGGATGGGCGGGGTTGGTGACCTTGTCGGGCGCACCTTGAAGTTCGCGGAAGTCTTGCCAGCCGTACCCGACACCGCCAAGCACTATGGCGTTGGGCGCTACGTTCTTGATTGCACTCGCATGGGCGATGGTCTTGTTCCGCAACTCCGCGAACGTGGCCTCGTAGGGATGAATGGTTGGATGAGTGCGTCCTCCCGGCGAAGGATCTCTCACAAACTGCTCGCCGGAGTCCCACCCGTGCGGAAGCGATTCGCCCCACAGACCCGGTTCGTTGTCCAACGAGTAGAATACCGGCTGGTTGTTCTGCCGGTTGTTTTCTACCCAATGGACGAACTCGTCGGTAAACACGTAGCCATCGTTCTCGTTGGGCGTCGTCGACAGCGACGAGCCGGGGTAGATGGTCGCCTTCTCCGCCACGACTTCTCGGAACCGCGACGAGGGAGCGATCTCCGTTTCGTCGACCGTACCGTTGGTGTCGGCGGCAACGTATCCAGCCATCGGCACGGTGACGATCGTCGCGCGACCGTTTGCCGCGGAGGCCTGCAGCGTGGGCAATACCGCTTGGCCTGGCGGCGTGTTGGTTTGACCGCCCACTAGGTAGTTATCGCTGTGGTGGTACCAGTCACTCCCGGCGTTGGATGCATTGGTTTCCCAGTTGTATCCCGTCCAACGGTTGCCTCCGAGGCGGTCGCTGGTCGCCGGGTTCGTCAGTGACGAATTGGCGAACGAGTTCATGCCGTAGATGTAAGGCGAAATCGCTCTTTCGTTGGCTGTCGTGTTGATGGAAAACAAGACGTCGCCCGTGCCGGGATCATCCGGGCTCACTGCCTGTACTATCGGGATTGAGCCTCCACAGGTGATTACGAGTGTCGACACGAACGCGAAATGAACGTCAAACGAGCACCTCATGTGATTCTCTCTGTCCGGAGTTGTCGCTGTTGGTCTGAACTACAGTGCACGGAATTTCGCCGTGAGCCTCTCAGTCTCTATTCTGCGGCTTGGGCCAGATGAAGGCCAGCAACTGAGCCATTCGCGGGCATACAGCTAGTCACAACATGAGGGATTCTTGGATTGTTCCTCATGGTTGGGGGTCTGCTCCGTTGGACTCGGAGCGACAATGAATCTTCGCTTGATGTCCTCGACGACAAACCAACCCAGTATGGCGAGCAGCACGATCGCACTAGCCGTGCTCCACCAGGTGTGCGTCCCATGTATGTGCGCTGCTGTAACCCCACTGGCGTCGATCAAGAATCCGAAGAGCCACCCGCAGAGCACGCTGCCAACGATGACCGTGGTCAGATAGATTGCGAGCGCGCGTTTGCCCAAGGTGCGATAGACGGCCCCGATCGTGGCCATGTTGGTGGCCGGGCCCGCCATCAGGAACACCAAAGCCGCCCCGACTGGCAACCCGGCGACGACGAGCGCGGCCGCGATCGGCACTGACGCGGTGGCACATACATATAATGGCAGCGCGATAACTAAGGCTGGCAGCATCGCTATAAGCCCGCTGCCACCTGCGAAGTCTGAGATGGCTCCTGTCGGCACCCAGGTGGAAATCGCTGCCGAAACCAGCACGCCGATCACCAGCCAACGCCAGATCGAGCGTAGCAGTTCTGCACTATGGGCGAACATGGCTCGCCAGCGGCTTGGCTGCGGTTCGTCGGCCTGCAGGGGATTGGAAACGATCGACAGCGAAGGTCCCACCGTCTGCAAATCGGTCCACCATCCACCGACGACGCCCATGACGGCCGCGCTGACAACTTTGAACAAGGCGAACGGCCAACCCAACATCGAAGCGCTCACCAGCACCGAGTCGACGCCCGTCTGAGGGGTGCTGATCAGGAAGGCGACCGTCGCACCGTTGGAGGCTCCGCCTTGCTTGAGGCTGAGCCCCACGGGGATGACGGCGCAGGAACACAGGGGGAGTGGAACGCCGACCGCCACCGATTTGAATAATCCGAACGTCCCGCGTAGTTGGCGGCTGAGAAAGTTGGCCGGCAGCACGACGTGCATCACGCCGGCAATCAGGCTCCCAAACAGTAGCCAGGGTGCCAGTGCGACGAGCACATTCCAAACTGAGATTACGAAATCGCTCATGCCTAATGATAGTGGTTCTCGGGTTTCGGAAGCAAAGCCAATCGGCCGCTCTGTGCGGTGAGACGAAAGTCGATGCGCCAGCACGAATTCTGGTTACAGCTCCTACGATCGATACGACTGCAATAACGGTAGTCGATTCTAAGGTATGCTTTCTTGACGACGACACTCACGGGGCCAGCCAGCTTGGCTCACCGAGATGTGTGGAGATACGGTTCTTCGCGTCTGGGGATCAAAGACACGACGCGAGGTTCACCTCTTGTAAACAGGACGGGGCACAAGTAATGGAGCCATCAGAGCAAGGACAACCGGAATCGCTTGATCAATTCCTGAATCGACTCGACAAACTGCACAGTTCGCCGACGGTCGCGCTACGTGTGATGGAGCTCACGCGCGATCCCGATTTCCAGATCGAAGAAGTCGCCCGGTGCCTGGAACTCGACCCGGCGCTCTCGGCTTCGATTCTACGGTTGGTTAATTCCTCCTACTACGGATTGATGGACGACGTGACCAATCTGCGTCACGCGTTAACCTACCTGGGACGCCGCTCGCTGCGGCTCTCGGTGCTTAGTTTTGGGTTGGTAAAAACGTTAGTCAGCGGTGCGCCAGCGCGATTTCACATGCAGTACTGGAAGCGTTCGCTCACCATGGCCGCCGCCGCTCGCGAGTGTGCCAAGCTACTGAACGACCGCGAAGTCGATCCCGACACCGCGTTTGCCGTTGGGCTGATCGCCGACCTGGGCATGCTGGCGATGTCGCAATTGGAGACCGAAGCCTACGTCGAGATCGCCGAGGAGCCCGATCACACCATCGAACTCGTCCAACGCGAACGTGAGCGATTCGGCTTCGACCACGTTCAAGTCAGTCAGCAATTGATGCAACGTTGGGAGCTACCGCCTGAGCTGGTCGATGCGGTGGGCAATCACCACACGTACCTGCCCGTCTCGGCGCCGCTGAATCATGTCGCCTTGGTGGCGAACCTTATTGCCGAAGTGATTTGGACCCCCGTCTGTCCGTACATGCAACCGCTGCAGCAGGTGATGTATCGCCAATTGGAGCTAGGCATCGACGAGTTGATTTCGCTCGTGCTGAAGACGAAGGAATCAATCGAAGAAAGCTCCGGAATCTTCGGTGTGCAACTCACAGGGGAGATCGACGTCGAGGAAGTGGAACTGCTCGCCCGCGATTTGTTTAAAAAGGCCGCGCTCGATTTGGCGTCCGACTTGGATTGCCTGGAAGCGTTCTCCACCGTCCCGCTCGCCTAACGCGGTGAGTCGACGACTCGCGACGAGCACAACAACCGATCGCGACTCAGTCGGTTTTCGCGGCCGTGCCGTAGCGGCGTACTTCCACGTCGTTCGCTTGTGGCGCACCTGGTGTGCTACGCCCTTCGGTGATCAACTGCTCCAACGCGGCCTGCATCTCCGCGAGTCTAGTCGGCTCCGCAGCTGCCAGGTTATTGGATTCGCTCAGGTCGTTAGCAAGGTCGTAGAGTTGCAGCGGTTGGCTTTGATCGCCGCCTTTACCCCATCCTCCCGAGCCCGGTGCCGCGATGTACTTCCACGCGCCATGCCGGAGACTGGGCACGCCGCTGCTGGAGCAACTGATAGCGGTGTCGCGCACTGGTTGGTCCGTACCATTTAGCAGCGGTAAAAGGCTGAAACTGTCCTCGGCGGCGTTGTCTGGCAATTCGGCTTCGAAAATGTCGGCGAAGGTCGCCAGCAGGTCGGCCTGATGAACCAGCTGGTCGCTGCGGCTGCCCGGCTCGGTGACTCCCGGCCAGCGGACGATGAAGGGGACGCGATGACCGCCTTCCCACGCGTCGGATTTGTAGCCGCGTAGCGGGCCACTTGGGTAGTGGCCCATCTTTTCCAAATCGGCGGCACCAATGTACGGCGCGCAACCGTTGTCGCTCGTGAATACGACCAGCGTATCGTCGGCAACACCGCTCTCAGCCAACGCCTGTAAGACCTGGCCCACGACTGAGTCGGTTTCCATGACGAAGTCCGCGTAGAGATTCAGCCCGCTCTTGTCTCTCCAGGCCTCGTTCACTGACAAAGGAGTATGCGGCGAGGTCAATGGCATGTAGAGCAAGAACGGTTCGGGACTCACCGCCGCACGCTCGATGAACGCAACCGCGCGCTCTCCCAACGTCGGCAGGATTGGCTCCAGCGTCCATCCCGCGAGCGCCGGGCCTTGCTGACTCGCCTGGTTCTTTTCGAACAGCTTCGCATCTGCGTACTCGGTCGGAATGCCGAGCGTACGATCGTTCTCGATGAAACAATAGGGCGGCCAGTTGGGCACGTCGGTGCCAAAATACTCATCAAAGCCAACAGCAGTCGGCCCGCCGGGAATTGGCTGCGAGAACGCCTCGCGCCAAGCGGTGCGATGCTCGTCGGTCGCTTGCAGATCCTTCTTCCCACGATAACCGGTTGTGCGGAACCACTGTTTGTCCACGTCTGCAATCGGCCAGTTCCAGCCGAGATGCCATTTGCCGATACAGGCCGTTTGATAGCCGTGCGTCTTGGCCAGCGAACCAATCGTCATGCAGTCGGGCGTGATCAGCGGCGGTCCCCACAGCCCGACGATGCCGCTCTGCAGGCGAGATCGCCAATGGTAACGTCCGGTCAGCAACGTGTATCGCGAAGGCGAACAAACTCCCGACGAAGAATGCCCGTCAGTGAATCGCATACCCTGCCGCGCCAATTGATCGATGTGCGGCGTGGGAATCTTACCCCGCTCGGGGTTGTAGCACTGAACGTCACCGTACCCGAGATCGTCAGCAAAGATGACAACGATGTTTGGCTTGTCGGCCGCGGTAACAAGTTTCGCGTTCGCTAACAGAACGAAGACTGCACAAAGCAGTGCGACGGTATCAATAGAACGCGTCAATTGTCTCAATTGGCAATTTTGAAGATCGAGATGCATCGTGTCCAACAGTTTGGCAGTTCGAGAGTCCAAATGGTAGCGACGTGCCTAGTTTGTAGACGGTTTTGGAGGCGGAGTCCAGGAAAGTCAGTCGCGATTCTGGTAAAGGGCACGTTCACTTAGGAAACAACCCGGCACCGATCTCACTGCGCGCCGGGGGGTGAACGTTCGCACCAGTTCTCGTAGAGCAGCGACCCGAGTGAACGGCCCTGTGCTGGCTCACGACGTCCAGAGGGGCGTTTGCCCATCACTTGCGGCACGGTCGACGTCTTGGTAGTACGCAGCTTTAGAATGTTCGCTCATGTGCCGGATGGTTGACTCTAGTAGCGTGTTCCCAAATGTGCTTGCCAATGCATGATCACAAGTGCAAGGCAAGCCAGGGCAGGTCCGTAGAAGTCCCATAGTTGGCTAGAGAGCAAGAACCGGCGACACACGCTGTACAAGAGAGTTGCGAATACCAACAAATGTGCAGCTGACCATGTGACGGTGCATAACGAGGCCCCTAGATGGTCTCGCCAGCCGCCAAAAGTGTCCAGGAATATGCCTACTTGCCAAACGAAGAAGTTGCAAGCAACCGCAATCACCCCAAATGAGATTCGCTTTTGCCAGAATCCAGCTGCTTGCGGTTTAGAATCAAGCATGGTTGACATTTGAAACAATCAAGAGAGAAATCTGCCCTAAAGACGGAGGGAACTGGTGCAATTCTGCTACGAGAATATTGTAGCAACTTGCAATGATCCAACCAAATGCCGACGTTGCTATAATGGACTCCGTATCACCTGCTCTCATGTTTCTGACGCATGAACTTCCAGTTTTCCTTAATTCGCTTATTCTTGGCGGTGACGGTGTTTGCCGTACCATTCGCACTGTTCCGTTCCGACGAAGTTCTAGGCAGGCTGGTCGCATTCACTATTGGAGTGCCGCTACTGTGCTTGGCGTTAACTGTCGATAGGAAGCAACTTGGCTCAAATCTGCTCAGCTGCCTCAAGTCGCTGTGCTACCTGTTTGCTCCCTCGATTCTGGCCCTCTTTCTTGCTACCAGCTTCATAAACCCGACGCCACCTGGTGGAGTGAGTTGGCCGTACTATGTTTGCTTGCTGCTCGTGCCTATTGCTGCCTATTGGTTCGCCGGACGCCCGTCTGTTGCAGTTTGCTATGGTTTTGCGATCGGTCTTGCCTCAGCTTGGCCAGTCTTCGTCGATAGTCGCACCCCACTTCGATTATCGTATGGCCACCAGTCCGAGGCTGAACTTCTGCTAAAGATCTTAGGATTCGCAACAGTGATGGCTTTAACCTGCACTCTAGCCTACCGTGTTCGCATGTCACGGCTTGCGACTTAGCGACGGGTGTCGCATACGACTGGGTGCTGCGGCGACCACGAAACAACAGATTCCACAAAGGGTGGCAGTTACCTTGTTGGGAATTGGAGCGCTGTCAACGGTACGGCGTTGCGTGTGGATATTAAGAGATCATATACGGCAACAGATTATCTGACGATGAACACGCAGTATATCAGTATCTCGAGAGCTGCGATTGCTCCAGTCGCGAAAAGAGGCGTCCAACGGGATAGTTGTCGAACTGGGTTGGTGAAGATGGAAACGATTGCCACTACCAGTGCTATTACCATCGGTAGCAGGAATCGAGACATTTCTTCTCCTACCATGTCAGGGCCATGTTCCGCCGTGGAGCGAGAGAAAAAAAGCGAAGTTGCGCTCCAAGCGATGAGCACAGTCCAAGCTATCCGTAGGCCGAACCTCGCAAATTGGATTTTCCTGTCCATGCTCGGAACACCTTCATACGACAAAACCGTGTTATAGTCCCAAGTAAGCTAACAGGGTTCTGCCTGCGGGACTCGCCAGCAGCGGAGAAGGTAAACACCTACTTCCGCATTAGTATCATCGAGGCCAGATGGTTTTCATCATCCAGCGTTGCGCTTCGCCGATGCGCGACTCGCCCGACTACTCGTCACCGTCTACCGGAGGGGTCTCCTCCGTTGCGTAGGGGGCGACTTCGCCGTTGATCATGCTGATCGCGTTGTGGGCGGCGCGTTGTTCGGATTCCTTCTTGCTCTTGCCCCAGGCAGGTGGGAACCGTTGTTGAGACACTTGCGCGGAGATCTTGAAGCACTTGCTATGGTCGGGGCCTTTCTCGTCGAGCAAGTGATAGACAGGCGTGACGCCGTGTTCGCGTTGGGCGAATTGTTGCAACTGTGATTTGTAGTTACCGCCAAACGCCCCAGAGACGGTTTGCGTGATCTCGTCGCAGACGTGGCGCAGGATGAAGTCCTGAGCTGGTTGCATGCCGCCATCCAGGTAGATCGCCGCAATCAAAGATTCGAGCGCCGCGGCGATCACCGATTTGGGAATCTCGGGGTCGGACGCCATCCCTTTGCCAAGGATCAAATACTCGTGCAGCCCGAGTCGCTCGCTCACTTTTGCGCAGGTATCGCGGCTGACGACGACCGATTTGACCTTGGTCAACTCACCTTCCAGATATTCGGGATACTGCTGATAGAGCTGCTCGCAGATGACAAACCCTAAGATCGCATCGCCGAGAAACTCCATTCGCTCGTTCGATGCCAACCGGTGGGAAACGCCCGAGGCATGTTTCAGCGCGTCGCTCAACAAATGCACGTTGTTGAATCGATAGCCAATGATTTCTTGGCAGCCATCGAGATCGGTTTCTATCGCGCTGGCGGTGTCTTCAACAAGTCGGTCGTTCATGGCAAGTCGTTCTAGCAGCAAATGCCCGCCAGACTACCGACAAGAGCGTGGAGCGATGCAACGCTTCGACGGAGCCCACGTGCGAAAGCCAGGTGAGGTACTCAAGACCTGGCTAACGGCATTTTTGAAAAGTCCTCGGAATCACGTAAAAGCTTGCCCCGTAAGCCTTTCCGCGACTTATCATAGGCTAATCAGACGCTGCAGAAATGTCAATGTGAACCGCGCCCAGGGCTGCTGTATCCTGTGACTGGCTGGCGGAGAATGGCTGCTGTCAAAACCGCTTCTGGCCGATAAACTACGACGTCTACCACCCTCACGTCGCGTTGCCCTCCCGATGATCAACACACTGTACCTTCCTGAACTTCGCGAAATGCTCGCCGCCGAGGATACGGCCGGCTTGCAGGAGTTTTGCACTGCGCTGCATCCGGGACGTACGGCTGAGTTCATGGAGGGTCTCAGCGCCGAGGAAGCCTGGCAAGTGTTGCTGACGACCGATCTAGGCACGCGCACGGAGATCTTCGGGTTCTTGCCCGAAGAGATCCAGACTGAGATCGTCGAGAACAGCGATCCGCAAGAAGTGAGCCAATTGATCGCCGAGATGCCGCCCGACGATCGAGTCGACTTGCTGAATCAGGTCGATCCGGCCGTGGTCGAGGTGACGCTGCCGTTGGTGCCCACCGAGGAGCGGCGCGACATTCTCCGCCTGAGAGCGTATCCCGAAGGCACTGCCGGCGCGGTGATGACGACCGAGGTGGCCAAGCTGCCCGAGACGATGAGTGTGCGCGAAGCGCTGGAAGAACTCGGCCGACAGGCGGAAGACCTGGAGACGATTTACTACATCTACATCGTCGACGACGAAGACCACTTGCGCGGGGTCGTCGGCGCGCGGCAACTCGTCCAGCATCTGGGCAAGCCCCAGACGAAGTTGGCGGATCTGATGGAACATAACCTGGTGACCGTCGAAGCGACCGATGATCAGGAGCACGTGGCGGAGAAGGTCGCCGACTTCGACTTTCTGGCAATCCCCGTCGTCGACGACGAGAACCATCTGGTCGGCATCATCACGCACGACGACGTGATGGACGTGTTCCGCGAAGAGGCCGAGGAAGATGCGTATCGCGCTGCCGCTGTGGCGCCGTTGGAAGACAGCTACTTGCAAACCTCGATCTTGGAACTGGCGTGGAAGCGTGGCGTCTGGCTGGTGATCTTGTTCGCCGCGGCGCTGCTGACTGCGGTCGCACTCAGCGAGTACGAAGAGGTGATTGGCAAGGTTCCGTGGCTCGTGTTCTTCATTCCGCTGATTATGTCCAGCGGTGGGAACTCCGGCGGCCAGTCGGCGACGTTGATCATCCGCGCGCTATCGAACAAAGACGTCACGCTCGCCGATACCAAAACGATTTTCAAGCGCGAACTGATCACGGGTTTGCTGCTGGGCAGTGGCCTGGCAGTGTTGGGTTACGCCACCAGCTTTTTGCCGATCCTTGATATCTCGTCCACTCCGTACGAACTGTTGGTCGTGCCGATTACCCTGTTGGTGATCGTGGTCTTCGGCACCTTTTGCGGCGCTGGACTGCCGCTCTTGTTCCGCCGCATCGGCGTCGACGAAGCCCTGATGAGCACGCCGTTTGTAACTGTGTTGATCGACATCGGCGGCGTGATCATCTACATGACGGTCGCGGTGTGGATGATCGCGGAGTTGCAGAAGGTGGTGGGGTAGCCATTGGGTTGCATCCCCGATACTCTGTTTGAGCTACGCCATATCCAAGTCTCGGATGAGGCGACTTTGGAATGTGATTTCGTCGGGATCAACGCCTAGGGACTCACAGAGAATCTCGACTAGGTGCAGCCAGACTGCGTGGCAGCGGCTGTCGATTTCCGGATTCATCTCGGCATCCTGACAGACATCTTCGTAGTTGCTCGCCAACACATCTCGGCACAATTCCTTCATCGTCGTCAGTTGTTTAGGAATAGAGTTTCGCCACGGCGCGAGGAAACCCAGCATCTTCAGGTACGTTTCAGCAAATATCCAGATGCCCAAGAGACCCAGAACAGGCAATAGGCCATTCATGATTGGGATTTGCCACAACTGTCCCCACTCGACATAAACTACGAAGCTGGTAAGTGCCAGGGCAACCAGACGGACGAACGGCGAGTAGTCGAGCTCGCGGATGTGGTAAGGACTTGCATCACGAAGCTCATCCCATTGGTGCCTGCGATGATTGGCGGGAAACAGCTGCTCCATCGGTGACTGCAGCATGACCTCGTCGTGAGGCTTGTCGACCACGTCCGCGACGATCTCCTGCAGTTGCCGCCAGAGAAATAGGTTCAGTCCAACGCTGTTGCGCGTGTTGTCCTGAAGATTTAGCTTGCGTAGCATCAGGTCGTACAGATCACCGGCTCGAACATCGTTATCGCGACTGATCGTCAGTAGATCATCTTGCGAGATTTTGATGCCGAACTGCTTTTCGATCCGGAATGCAACGTCAAAAAAGTCTAAGCCCAACTGAGTCACCCTGTCCGCTATGTTCGAACTAGCAGCAAGACTCCAAGTTATGGGCAATTCAGATCAATAGCAATGCTGGATCTTCAGGGAAGTCCTCCCAAGAATGGGCATACCGTCCTCGGTTCGGCGTGCAGCACACTGGACGCACTCACACATCCAGCAACGGCTGCCCCACATACATCTGCAGCACTTGGCTTTGCACTTTTATCGCGCGGATGAGGATCCAGATTTGATCGCGTGTGAATTGTTCGGGATCGGAGTTGGCGAGTGCTTCCAGCTCTTGCGTCATCGCGGCGTGCTGGTCGGTGGCGGCTTGCAGTTTCAGACCGGTCTCTTTCCAGGCGGCCTGCAACGTGGGCACGTCGGAGAGGTCCGCAAGCTGATCCGTCTGGTTGGCAAGTAGCAAGCACAATCGGGCGACGTCTTGCACTGTGGCCTCAGGCTGAAGTTTCTGAATACGTTGAGCGAGCTCCTGGCAATTCATGGTGGTGTCCTTCACTGGTTGTCGTCGCAAGTTGATGAGTCAGCCGTGAGAAGTTGATGAGTAGTTTCCGATCTCACGAGGTTCGTGTTTCAGTGCCAAGCGGCATCCTGAGACAATTCGTCCCGTTTCAATCAAGCGTAGCTTACGTTTACGTGCGCACCTGAGATCGGCGAAGGACGCGGTCGCGATCAGAGGATTGAGCGTGAACCAGCATGTGGATTTCGTGTCTCGGTGAAAAAGGTATTCCATGTGACGCGGTAGACACCTGGCCCGTTGTGACCTTAAAACTACATAGGGCCGTCACTGTTGCCAAAAGACCTCATAATTCTCTTCGCACCACAAGGGAGGCGAAATGCCAACGCTCGGGGTGAATATCGACCACGTCGCTACGGTGCGGCAAGCAAGAATGACCAACGAGCCTGACCCGGTGTGGGCCGCGACTTTGGCGGAATTAGGCGGAGCCGACGGAATCACGCTCCACCTGCGCGAAGATCGACGGCACATCCAGGAGCGCGACCTGCACCTGATGCGTCAGACAGTTGCGGTGAAGCTGAATCTCGAACTCGCCTGCGATGAGGAAGTCGTCGCGATCGCCTGCGAGGCGCGCCCCTACCAGGTAACGCTCGTGCCCGAGCGGCGCGAGGAAGTGACCACCGAGGGAGGACTCGACGTCGTCGGCAATCCAAAACGCGTGTCCGAGGCCGTCAAACGCTTGCAAGACAGGGGCATCGTCGTCAGCCTATTTCTCGATCCCGATCCGGCGCAAATCGAAGCGGGAATTCAAACCGGCGCGACCGCCGTCGAATTGCACACTGGCGCGTACGCGCACGCCTCCGCCAACTACGACGCGGAGGAGGAGCTGAACACGTTAATCAAGGCCGGCGAGCAAATCACGTCGGCCGGTCTGACCCTGCACTCGGGTCATGGACTCACCTACCGCAACGTCGGCCCAATCGCGGCGATTCCACATATGTGTGAACTAAATATCGGCCACAGCATTATTTCACGAGCAATCATGGTGGGCTTGGAACGCGCGGTGCGGGATATGAAGAAACTGATCGAATGAATGAACTAATGTCCAATGACCGAATGACCAATCGCAATGGGTCTTGCCGTGAGTGATGTCGGACGTAGCAAACATCAGGATGAGCCAGCCTATGACCTTGCCGAGCGGACGAGCGTTTATGGCGAGCAAGTCATTAGATTCGCACGAAGTTTGCACCTGGACGCTATAAACTCACCTTTGATTCGACAGCTGGTGCGTTCGGCAACGAGTGTAGGTGCGAACTATGCGGAAGCCGATGAAGCGGGGAGTCGTAAAGAGTTTCGGTACCGCATCAGTCTGTGCTGCCGTGAGACTAGGGAATGTAAGCACTGGCTGAGGATGTTGGCCGTCGCAACCGTAGACGCAAGAGATCAAGCGAGAACACTTTGGAAAGAAGCCAACGAACTGAATCTGATCTTCGCGACAATTCATCGGAAATCGAAGACAAAGTAAGGATGTAAGTCAATCATTTGCGAATATGGCAGATTGCATTGGTCATTGGGACATTGCACATTGGGTCATTCAGCAATTGCGATCCACCTTGAAGTTGGGATACAATCCTTGGTTGATTCGCCACACCCAATAGGAAGTAGCCGAAGATGCCAACCAAAGGAGCACAGTTCGCCGGTCTGTCGGTGGCGTTGACGACGCCGCTTAAGGATGGGGAAGTCGACTACGACACGTTTGCCCAGCAGATCGAGTTCCAGATTGAAGCCGGCACGAATTGCGTTTGCCCGGTCGGAACCACCGGTGAATCGCCGACGCTTACGCATGAAGAGCACGAACGCGTGATCGCCTTCGTCTGCGAGACGGCTGCGGGCCGCATCAAAGTCATGCCGGGCACAGGATCTAACAGCACCGCCGAGGCGCTCAGCCTCACCAAGTTCGCCGAGAAAGTCGGAGCCGACGCGGCGCTGCAAGTTGCGCCCTACTACAACAAACCGACCCAACAAGGATTCTACGAACATTACAAGTGCCTGGCCGAACAGACCGGCATACCGCAGTGCATTTACAACATCCCAGGTCGCACCGGCAAGAACATCGAACCAGAAACGATCGCTCGCCTGGCGGAACTGGAGAACATCGACCTGGTGAAAGAGGCGACCGGCTCGCTCGATCAGGCGTCGGCGATTCTCAGCGCGACGAATCTCACCGTGCTGAGCGGCGATGATAGCCTCACGCTGCCGCTGCTAGCCGTCGGCGCGCACGGGGTGGTCTCGGTCGCAGGGAACATCGTACCTGAGGACCTGCTCGCACTGCTACGTGCTTGGGAGGCCGGCAACATCGCCGAAGCCCAGCGCTGGCACCACAAGCTGTTCCCGTTGTGCCGCGACATGCTCGGCCTGGCCACCAATCCCATTCCCGTCAAAGCGGCGATGAAACTACTGGGCCGCGACACCGGCGAGCTGCTCCTACCGATGACGCCGCTCACGATCAACGAGGAGGCCGCCCTCGCTCAGACGCTGGCGAACTACGGTCTGTTAGAGACAGCAACGGCGTGATCTCGTCGTTGCGACAGTCAGCAGCGAGATGGTTGTGAGCATCGCAGTCGCCGGTTCCGGAATGGCTTCTCGGTAGAGCCAAAAGGGGCCTAGGTCGCCCGATGCCAACCCTAACTCACGGAACGAGAAATCCGTCGTCATACCACCAGAAGCGGAGTTTGATCTGTTGGCTAGTCGGACGACTCCGGAAGATGGTGCGTTTATCAGCTCAAGAGATGCAACGGTTCCATCAAATGAGGGAGTCGCGTCTTCGATTTTGGCCGCAACTTGACCAAATGACGTGAGTCGCTCAATGAACGTGTTTTCGTGCGACGAGCCAGCGCTGAAGTCCACTCGTAACGAGAAGACATTTCCAAGCATTCGATGTAGCGCTACGGCATTCTCATGGGACTGATCAGTCTGCGTCGATTCACCACGGTCGAGCCAAACGACGCCGGCAGAGTCAGCAAAGTCTTCAATATCTGCCATCGTCGCAAATCGAAAGTTCGAAAAGGATTCATATTCACGTGCGGCAATAACATGATCCAATTCCATTCCGGTCGTGAATGTCAAATCTAACCACTCCCGCCGATTCACATCATCGTAAGTCAGGTATCCGTCACCTGGCTGGAGAAAATCTCGCTCAAAGATTGCCGCGTTGGCTGGCAGCTGAACAAGTAGTGGAAGTAGTAAAGCAATCAGCAAGGTGCGCATGCAGGTCCAACTCCGTTTGGTGGGGCGTCTAGTTTGCGCCTCAATGTGGCCGTTTGTCGATTCGTGGTCAAGATCGGTTTTTGGGGCGATCATGCCATCGGAATCTCGGTCACGTGTGCTCCGCCGCTGCTTGCTGAAGTGATTACGACGTGATACTGCTCGTACGCTGGTTTTGACTGAAGTTGGGCAACAAGCTCCTCAGCTGTTCGCTGATTCTCGCTGACGACGAACACGGTTGGTCCCCAGGAGGATTGGCCGGCTCCTGGATAGCCCAGTTGTCGCACGTGCTCGACGAGATCGGCAATCCCGTCTGATGCAAAAGGGCTGCCTTGTATCGCAGCAAAGCACTCGCCGGCCGTGTAGCCGTATTGGTACACGGCCTTGGCGAAGGCATCGCAATTCCCATCGCGAACTGCCGGGAGAATCTCGTTCTCGATGATCGCTTGCAGTGCATCGGTCACCGCCGATGGCACCGCGGGAAGCGACGCCATGGCATTCTTTTCCGCCGGGCCGGATAGTCCTTTTTCGGTTGTCGGACGGATGAGAACAAATCGCCAATCGGACGGAACGTCGGCCCGCGTCTTCAACTGACCAAGCGGCTCATCGGGCAACTTCCCGCCGTCGACGATCAGACCACCCTGCAGGAATCCGTAGGTTCCGACCGCAGAGCGCAGCCCCCGTCCGCTCATTTGTACGAGCAGCGCGGCATCGCGGTACTCGCAGCCGAACAACTCCGAGAGGGCCGCAACCACCGCCAGCCCGAGCTGCGTGCCGATTCCCAGTCCAATATGGTCTGGCGGCGCGGAGACAACTTTCAATTCACAAGCAGGAAGCGCCGTCGACTGCTGAAATGCTGCCCAACGATGGGCAAACTCCTCGACGCGTGCACAGTGCGGGCCGATCGCTTGAAATCTCTCTGCGAGCGAAGCACGAAGCACGATCCCCTCGCCATCGACCATCACACCCAAGCCGCTGTACTGTCGACCCGTACTGCCAAACTTCGACAGCCCGAAATGCAACCGCGCAGGCGTGCGTACTTCGACCACGCGCGTCATGGCGAAGGCTCCGTCGGAGTGCCACGCTCAATTGCCATGTCGATGTACTGGCGGAGAAAGGCGAACGCTCGTAACTCGGATTCACCCGCTGTTTTTCGCAGTGGCGTTTCCAGGCGTGCAAGTTCCAGCTGAAGCTGTTCGGCAGGCAACAGATGCACCCGCGTGGCAAGGATCGCTGCTTCGAGGACGGCGTGCTTCGCGCGGTTGAAGCCAAAGAAGTCCCGCTGAACGCCCCGGTCGGTCGTTGTCGCGACGATGTGCGTGCGGTCCTGCGAATCGTCGAGCGATTGGATTGCAAATCGGAACCAACGGCATGCCTCGGTGAGCACTAAGCCATCTAGCGCCGGCGGTGGATTAGGTTGCCCGACTGCCGCCTGCGCGAATAGTTCTACATCGTCGGTGACATGAAACACGCCCTCTCGCTCGCGCTTCAGATTTTTGTAGGTGGTCGAAGTCTGGTAGGGTCGGAATAGAAACCGGCTGATTTCGTCGTCGACGATTGGCCCCATGGGCGAGATGTTGATGGTGCCGTTCTCGTTGCGGGTGGTGACAATGCCCTCCAGAATCCGCCCGTCGGCACCGAGTTGCGGTAGGTCTTCGAGCATCAGCGTGGGCGTCGTCAAAAAGTTACAGGTTGTGCGGGCAAAGGCGAAGCGGGCAGGGCAGGGCGGCGGAGCTCGCGCTCGGACAGTTCAACGCCGATGGTTGAAGAGCTTAGACCCGCGATCGTCAAAAAGTTGCTCAGCAGCCCGAATCCGAATTCGGTGAGAATCGCTTCGGGGTGGAATTGCAAACCGAAGACGGGGAGCGACTGGTGGCGAAGAGCCATGATCGTGCCATCACCGCAAGCCGCCGACGATAATAATTCTGCGGGCAGAGTTGCAGGATCGACCACCAAGGAATGGTAACGGCATACGGTCAGCGAGGCAGGTACGCCGGCAAACAGCGCGGAGCCATCATGACCGACGACCGAGGTGCGGCCGTGCATCGGCTCATTGGCGCGCACAATTCTTGCACCCAGCGCCGCGGCGATCGTTTGGTGACCCAGGCAGATCCCCAGTATGGGGATCTCTGCATGAAGTTGACGCACCACGTCGAGCGAGCAGCCAGCCTCATGCGGCGTGCAAGGACCGGGCGACAGCACGATGGCCTGCGGAGCGAGTTGCCGCACGGCTGCGACATCGACGGCATCGTTGCGCTTGACGAGCACCTCCTGCCCGAGCAGACGGAGGTAGCGCGCCAGGTTGTGGGCGAAGCTGTCGTAGTTGTCGATGAGCAGGATCATCGCGCGGCGGACTCCAAGATTCCGGCGAGCATGCCGCGAGCTTTGTGCCACGTCTCACGATACTCGTCGTCGGGTTGCGATTGCGCCACGATACCACCCCCCACAGGCAATTGCCACCAGCCCTGACCAGCGGTGACGGTCCGAATCAAGATATTGCTATCCATCTGACCGTCAAAACCGATGTAGGCGAGTGATCCGCAATAGGGTCCGCGCGCGGTGGGTTCCAACTCGGCGATTATCTCCATGGCGCGAATTTTTGGCGCGCCCGTGATCGATCCGCCGGGAAAACAAGCGCGCAGCAGATCAAACGGTGTCGCGCCGGTCTGCAACGTGCCGCGAACGATCGAAACCAGGTGTTTGACGAAGGCGTAGGTCTCGATTTGACAGAGCTTCGCGACGTGCACGCTTTCGGGAGTACAGACGCGCGACAGGTCATTGCGCATCAAGTCGACGATCATCACATTCTCGGCGCGGTCCTTCTCGCTGAGCTGAAGTTCGTCGCCCGCGTACAGATCGGCTTCGGGCTGGCCCGATCGTCCGCGCGTGCCTTTAATCGGACGGGTTTCGACTTGGCCGTCGCGCACAGTCAGAAAGCACTCCGGCGAGGTGCTGCAGACTTGCCAATCACCCAGATCCAGGTAGCCGGCGTAGGGGGCGGAATTGCTTTCGCGAAGTCGCAAGTACAACTCGACGGAGTCGCACTTGGCGGGGCTGAGTAGCCGCTGCGCCAGATTCACCTGAAAAACGTCGCCGGCATGAATGTACTCGACAGCTCGTCGGATCATCTCTTCGTAGCTAGCGGCGGACATGTTGCTGGTGAACCCGTCGAGACCTACGTCGTGCTGTTCCGCCAGTGCCGAGACTGGCTTCCGGTCGGCCTCGTATCGCGGAGCAGGCGATCCTGTTTCGATCCACGTCAGAGCTTGCGCGAGTCGCGCCTGGGCCCGATCACGTCGCGATTTCGCATCGGTCTCGGGAAATCCCTGCGAGATGATCCAGCTCTGACCTTTATCGTGATTGAAGGCGAACACAACGTCGTACAATCCGACCGCGAGCGGCGGCGTGGGCAAGTCGTCGGTCTGTGGCTTCGGCAGTGTTTCCAAACAGCCTGCCAGTTCATACCCGAACAGGCCTGCCGCGCCGCCCTGAAACGGTGGCAGCCAAGAGATGGTCTTTGCAGGAAACGACTGCCAGCTTTGCTCGAGCGCAAGTAATAGGTCGTGGTCTGGCTTATTTGAGGTGAACCATTGAAACGGATCGGCGGCGACAAACGAATAGCGGCTCTGCGGATCGTCGCGACTAGCGCTGTCGAAATAGACGACATGCGGCAGCGCGGACAGCCGCCTAAACACCTCAAGCGCAGACAACTCGCTTGGCAAACGCACGACCAGCGGTAACAAGTTGCCTTGAGCCTCGTGGGTCATGAAGTCCGATCACGCTGTGGATGTTTCTTCAGGTAATGGCGAGTCTCGGCCCGAGTGGCCAAGCCCCAGTCGAGCGCCTCGTCTTGCTCGTAGGTCTTACCGAGCGTTAGCGCCGTCAGCGCTTTGCACATTTCGTAGCCCAAGTAGAAGGCGTGACCTGAGTCGAGGTTCTTCGGCAGTCCGCCGTCCGGACCGGCTCGTTGCAACTGCTCCATGATGCTAAAGGGATCTGCGTCATGGAGATGCAGCTCTCGGCTCACGAGATGAACTTCGCCGTCAGCCGCGAAAATACGATAGTTGTTGTCGCGGATCGAAGTGGCCAGCTGCTGGATCTCCTCGACGGGAGTTGCCGCGACGTGCTCGTCACGCAGCATCAAGAGATTCGCTTCAAGGTGCTTGGGCGGCACTTGATTGCCGACCGCATGATACATGAGCCGACGTGCTAAGTCACATTCGCGCACGCTGCTACGCGCCCAATTGATGACTTGCGTCGTCAACACGCTACGGATTCCCACTTCCTGACAAAACCCGAGTAGCAGGGCGTTGACGCCAGAGGAGTCGACGTCGGTCAGCTCGGTAAGATTGCCAACCCCCATCATCATTTCAGCATCGGGGTAACGTCGGCGGATTTCCAGGTAGCGGCCTAAACTCTCCGCAAATCCGAAGGCAATCGGCTCGAGGATGGGGTCGATGCGCAGGGGTACGCCGGCTTTGGCGAGCGTATCGACCGTCTCGTCGAGTCCCTCCAGAGTTTTGGGATCATCGGGGATCGCGATTACTTCAGCGCCCCAATCGACGGCTGCTTCGCGATTCGAGCTATTCACGCTGAGCACCAGCGATGCTCCGGCACGCACGGCTGGTTCGATTTCGCGCGGATCGAGGCTGTCGACCGAGACGCGATGTCCCTGGTCACATAGCGCCTGCACCACGTCCGCAACGCCCGTCCAGATGCGTCCCGGCTCGCAACCGACATCAATCACGTCAGCGCCGTCGCGGCGGAGTTTTTCTGCCTCATGCAAAATGTCTTCGAGCGTGAGGCGTGGGCAATGGTTGATTTCGGCGATGATTTGTATGTCGTACTTGCCGTAATCGTTGGGAGCCGGCGCGCGATTGAAGTACGCCGGCAGTTGCCGCAAGTCGCGTGGGCCAACAGCAATCGGCACATCGGTCGATTGCTGCAAAGGTGTGAGATCTCCATCACAATAGCCCGGGATGAGAATCTTTGTGGCTGCAGCAGGGACTTGTATTCGTTTGGCAATCCACTCGGGACTCATCAGCGCTGCGACTGTGATTGGCAGCACATCGATCGAATAATCAAAACCGACGTCTTCGGCTAGCGGCGGCACACTCGCCTCCAGCGCGTGCTGCGCGAGGCGACCGGTGACGAAGTGGATATGCTCGGTGGGCGAACTGCCTGCTGTCATCGCTGCCCGCCGTTTACGTTCAAGACTTGGCCGTTGATGAACGCGGCGTCGTCGGAAGCCAAATAGCAGGCCGCTTTGGCGACATCGTCTGGCGTGCCCCAGCGTTCCAGCAAAGACTCGCTTTGCGCGCGGTCTTGCCAATACTCCGACGCCTGGTCCCCCCAGTCGGTTTTGATCCATCCTGGAGCGAGACAGTTCACTCGCACGGTGGGCGCGAGCGTTTTGGCGAGGCTGCTCGTAAACGCCATCACCGCGCCCTTGGTGGCACCGAACATCTGTCCGCTGTCACCCTCCATCCCCGTGGCGGCCTGGTCCCAACCGATGTTGAGGATGCAGCCTCGTCCACGCTGTTGCATGTGGGTTCCGACGGCGCGCGAGAGGTCGATCGTCGCGAGGACGTCGAGTTCCCATAAGGCGGTCAGTTTTTTCTCAAACGGCCATTCCGCGGCTTCGCCGGTCAATACGTCCACTCCGGCATTATTGACCCACACGTCCAGAGGAGCAATCTGCCATGCCTGCGCGACGAAGTCTGTGCGCGACTCCTGCCCCGACAAGTCGCAGAATAAAACCGCCGACTGCACTCCGAGCGCCTCAATCTCAGCGACGGTTTGCTCCGCACCGGCTCGATTCTGATTACCGTGAACGATCACATTTGCGCCCGCCGCAGCAAATTGAAGTGCGATAGCCCGGCCAATACCGCTGGAACTTCCGGTGACCAGGGCCCATTTTCCTGCGAGATTCGCGTTGCTACTAGACATCACTTTTCACTGCGGAGTTGTCAGCGGTTTCGACGCCTCCTAGTATACCGTTACTCAAGGGACTTTTTGTAGGATCGAACCCAGGGGCGCCACCACATGACCGAAGACACCGAAGTCGCGACGGACACGGCCGCGAATCAACTCCCGCGGATGCGGTGGAAGCGGTTTCCGTTGTTTTGGATCGGAATCCCGGCGGTCGTTTGGGCGATTCTCAACTTTGGCGACTTCGATCCAGGATTGGCCAATAGTTTCGCGCATGGATCGGTTTTTGCTGGCATTCTTGGGCTGGCGGCGTGGGTATTTTTATGTAGCGGTTGGAACCGAGCCCTGCGCTGGCCGTTGGCGCTGATTCCTGCAGCAATGGTCCTGAGCCAGTACACACAACTCTCGCCAGTCGAATTGGTGACTGATGGCGATGTTGCCGTAGTGGGCTGGCGGTGGCGTGCCGACGCGCCCGACAGACTACTAGACGATTCCGCGGTTGAGGTCAGCACGTCGTTGGAGTGGCAAACTACCCCCCACGATTACCCACGTTTCTTAGGCGAAGGCTACTGGGCTGAAGTCAAGAACGTCGCGCTGGACACCGACTGGAATGCGTCACCTCCGCGAGAAGTTTGGCGCAACAAAATTGGCGCTGGTTGGTCCTCGTTCGCAATCGTTGGCGACTACGCTGTAACGCAGGAGCAACGCGATGAGAACGAATTGGTAACGTGTTACTCCGTCAAGACGGGAGACCTTGTCTGGGCGCACGCTGACGAAGTCCGTTGGGATCCGGGCGGCACGGGTGCGTTAGGCTACGCGGGCCCGCGTGCGACTCCGACGGTTCACGAGGGGAAGGTTTTCGCTCACGGCGCGACCGGCATTCTGAATTGCCTGGATGCGCGCACAGGCGATGTGCTTTGGTCGCACGACACGCTTGAGAAACATGGCGCGACGAATGTGCACTGGGGCAAATCGGGGTCGCCGCTGATCGTCGACGACCTGGTCGTCGTCAGCGTCGGTGGGCCAGACAACCAATCAGTGGTCGCCTACAAGATCGAAAACGGCGATGTCGCCTGGGCGTCGGGTGAATATCAATCGTCGTATGCTTCGCCGGTGCTCGCTGAGTTGGTGGGCGTGCGTCAGGTGCTGTCCGTCGATGAGGGTTTCGTGACGTCGCGACGGGCGGAGGACGGCGAACCTTTGTGGGAGTTTCCTTGGCCCAGCGGCAGCGGATCCAACGCGGCCTCGTCGCAGCCACTGCTGCTTTCGGGCGATCGTGTGTTTGTCTCGAAAGGGTATGGGCTTGGGTCAGCGCTGATGCATATTTCTCAGGACGCGGAATCCGGCTGGCAAGTCGAACCCGCTTGGCGAGGGACTCGGCAGTACGGCGAGAAGCCCGTATTGAAAACAAAAATGGGGAACGTCGTCATTCACAACGGTTTTGTATACGGCCTGGATGACATCTACCTGCAGTGTGTAGAAGTCGAGACCTGCAAGAAGAAATGGAAAGAACGCCGTAAACCCAAGATTGGACATGGCCAAATCATGCTCGTCGGCGAAGTGATTCTTGTATTGAGCGAACAAGGCGAATTGATCCTTGTCGAGGCGTCGCCTGACGACTACAACGAACTCGCAAGTCTGCAGGTCTTTCCTGAGACGCAGATTACCTGGAACAATCCCGCCTTTTCGTTTCCTTACCTGCTCGTGCGCAATGCGGAAGAAGCCGTGTGTTACGAGTTGTCTGGCGAGTTATTGCTTGAAGTCGCCCAAAAAAAGTAGCCCCGGGAGCAAGTGCCCCCGAGGCTACAAGCTAGAGATCTGTTATGTCGCGACTTCAACGTTTGCGAGCAGATGTGACGCACGCGAGCGCGAATCCGGCCAGCAACAGCGTGGAAGGTTCGGGCGTCGGAATATCGGTGTCGCCGGTGAGCGTACCGACAGCTTCCAATGCATCGACATCTTCGTACAAGTAGCCGAATGTGCCGCTGACATCAAAGGCTGTATCCCACAGGTGTCCGCCATGGGTCAAGAACGAAACGCTAAACGTCCCAGGCCCGGAGCCAGCAGCAGTTTTGACGAGGTGGATAATTTCGCCACCATCGATCAATGGAGCAGGAATTGGACTTCCCGAGGCATCGAACGCCGTTCCATCCAGAATGGGATCAATCGTGAACAACAACTCGTCGCCGACATCCCATACGGCGGCGGTCGGCGAAGCATCGCCGATGTCTTGGGCCATCGTCCCGTCGACGTCGATCTGACGACGAGTCTCGTCATCGAACCGCTCGCCAGGGCCGAGGAACAGCGCCTCGACGGCATCAACAATCTCGGAGTGCAACACCCATGGCGAAGTCGCGGCCGTGGGGATATCGTAAGCCCATACGGAAACGCCCGAAGCTGCGTCGACGTCAAGCGAGAACCGATCGGCATCCGCCGTGTTTGGTCCGCCTAAACCGCCAAGATAGCCTTCCACGACTTCCGTATCACCGGTCTCATGGCTAGGAGGTTCAGGTCCCCAAACCTCTAGAGCGTCAAGGTCGTACACTGGATGATGATTGACTCCAGCACCAGGGCCTGGCCCAGCACTGCCGGTTTCAATAAATGCCCAAACGTCAGAGGGGCTCCCCGCGTCGGGTCCGGCTGGATCTTCGAAATGGACGTGGCCTTTAGGCATGGGAGACCCTGGAGTCCCGCCAACATCACCAGTAACAGAAAACAGCAAAGTCGCTTCATCGCGGATCAAGGCACGAAAGATCGCGTCGCCTCGATTGGCGAGTGCATCAACTTGCCCATCGGGGTAGTTGAAGCCGGGCGAATTACCGTAGTCGAACGCGTCTACCGAACCGCTGTTTCCCTCGGGTCCGCTAACCAGTCCATCCCACGAAACGACTTGCAATGGATCTGGCACTCCGAATGCGTCATGGTCTTCAATGTTCACCAAGTTGGGATCGCCCGCAGGCCCGCCTGCCGGTGGATCAACTACCCTCCTCCAGTTTGTGTGTGAGTACTCTTTTCCGTACACCTCTTCCACCGGGGTGGCACCCTCGGCGTCCGGTCCGATCTTGACCGTGGGCAAATACGGAATCGAAGTGTAGTAATCTCCCGCCATCAGGTTTTCCGCCTGCCCAGTGAGCAGTAAGTAAGCCCCCAGTACCAATCCCAAACAATATTGCGTTCTCATTAGTTCTCTCCCACATCAAAGTAGAGCACGGACTTGATGATGTTCACGCCACATCATCAGGCATGGCCTCGCCACAGGTTCACCCCTCGTGCACCAGGAAATGACGATCCCAACCTCAAACCGCCTAGCCTTTGTTCCGACGAGCGCCTATTCGCGTTCCGCGAGCAAAAGAACTTTGCTTCCAGTCAATCACGAAGCGCATGAGCCGACCGACATCGAAAGCGAAAAAACTTGAGAAATCGACAAGAGTTTTTTAATCAGAAAAGCCAGCTACAGTATGTGGTGTCGTGTGCTGACTGGCAACTATTTGCTTGGCCATCACCCTACGGGATTAGATGCAGACAACCCGGCAGAGGGACCCTCAGGCATTCTCGATGAGCCAATCTTCAGCGATGACGTGCCGCAAATAGGGAGCTCGTAGCAGACTCGCACGCGCAGGTAGCAAAGCTGCGAGCCAAGGACGACGCGCGAGACCAGACACCGCGCGCATGCCTAGGCTGCCCAGTGTACCGCCCGATGTTTGCTCAGTAATGTTTTCACCGAGACGATGGTAGGTTGCTGGGATAACGTTTGGCTTCGGTCCGACGTGCAAAATCGTTTCCACGCCCATATCCAATGTCTCGTCGACAACGTCCCATAGCCGCTGCGGATGATCGACCCACTTGCGCAAAATTGCTCGGGAAGATTGGTCGTCATAGCTTTTCTGGCCCGTCACCAGGGACAAGACGGGTGGATTGGGTGGTTTGAAGCAGCCCTCTAGCGTTTCCAGCATCACCGACGCGCGATCTGGAATGTTCCTTTGCCTCACGATCGGCGTATGCAGCGGTGGCCAGCGGCTGGAGTTGACACGTAGATGGGCCAGATTGGGTAACACGTCATGCATGATCTCTTTGAATCGATGCACGGACTCGTTTTGACCGATGAGCAAGTAGGTGTTCGGCGACAGGACCGCGGAGATTCCGATCGTGCCATTGCCTTCGCTCGTGATTTGCAAACAGAGTCGCTCGACTTCGATTTCATCGATACTTGGGCCTCGAGAGAAGAGCACTCCCATCCGCGAGTCGTGCGCCAGCTCTAACGAATCAGCCGCCATCGCTAGCGGAACGCGAATCATCTCAGTCATTGGGAACACGCCGCCAAAACTAACCGCGGCCAACTCCCCCAGGCTATAGCCGAAGGCGACCTGCGCGTGCTGAGTTTCAATGTGATGAATTTCTTGTAGAAGTCGCATCTGTGCCGCTTCCACCGCGACGACCAGTGCGATCGATTCACCGTATTTTTGGAAACCTGGCTCACTCTGTTGTCCAACACGCGACAGTAATTCGACGGGCGAGTCGTGATACTCCGAGCAAATCTCACTGAAACGCTGGAGTTCTTCGACGACGATCGACCGGTAGGCAGGAATGGCAAGAAGTTCGGCCGTGCGTCCAATATTCGTGACATTGAACCCGCGAAATGCCAGGGCCGTTGACGAGATGTCGAAGGGTAGAAGATTGTCCATTTCACACCAGGATAAATTGAATCAGTTTGGCACTGGCTCCCTAACTACCACTATCGCTGCCCGTGCGGATTCGAGCAAGCTTGGGTGAGGATGCGCCAATCAGCAGATTGCATCGATTGCAACAGTTGTAGTGATTGGCCTCGTCAACAAGTCAGTATTGGCGAACTCCCTCGGCCGTTTTTTCAACGGGCGATCATCGCCCGCGGCTCATCAGCAATTTTTGAACTACGCTTCGTTAGGGAAGGGGACACGCACAAGAGATATGCGATTCCCACAATGAAACTAACTGCATGCAAGGGGTTCGTAGATGCTAACCGCCAGAGACATTATGACCGAAAACGTGGTCACGATTGAGAAGAATGCGTCAATCCAGGAAGCAATTGAGTTACTGATCAGCAAGCGCATCAGCGGTTTGCCTGTCACTGGCGAAGATGGCAAGCTGATAGGAATTGTCACGGAGTTCGCACTGTTGGCTATCGCTTACGACCACAGCGTTCGCCAGGATACCGTCGGCGAGCACATGACCACTGAGCTCTTGACCGTTTCTCCCAACGACCCCGTGAGCAAAGTCGCGGATCTATGCGTGGCCTTACGCGTACGACGGGTACCGGTTGTCGACAACGGACGACTGCTCGGGTTGATCTCTCGATGTGACGTCTTGAAGGCGCTATACGAGGCGAAGACCCCGGTCTGTACGGCTTAGCCACCGTACATGACAGACGTAAGCCAGGCTTGCGGGCCCGGCCACAGGACCCGCCCTAGGCGGGTCTTTTTCGTGAGAAGCTGCATGAACAACAAGTGCCTCAGACATTGGCGTTTGAACTATCGCTGTGCCCTGCTTGTATTGTTAATGCTTGGATGTCAGGCGACGTGTTTCGCAGTGGACGTGACATTCACCGTATCGGCCAACACCGACGACGCCGACGAGATCAGTAGTGGGACCGTCTATGTCACCGACGGAAGCAGCTATTTCGCCAGCACGCGGATGGGATTTCGCTTCCAGAACGTGAACATTCCCGCCGACGCGACGATCACTAGCGCCACCCTGGAGGTTTTCTCCAACGGCAACGGCACGAGCAGCTTCTCGGTCGATATCCTGGCTCAGGATGCCGACAATCCGGACACGTTCAGTACAACGGCGTACGACATCACGAGCCGCCCGATCACCACTGCCCAGACGTTATGGAGTCCCGGGTCAGCCTCTTACACGGTTGGCCAGTCAATCGTCTCGCCGAATTTCGCGTCGTCGATCCAGGAGGTCATCGACCGTAGCGGTTGGGCCTCGGGCAATTCGCTGGTCGTCATGACCACGGCAAACTCTGGCGACAGAGGCATCTTCAAACGTTCGGGAAGCACGACCTACGCACCACAGCTTCATATCTCGTACACCGTGCCTACGGACTATTACGTACGCCCCGACGGTAGCGACAGCAACTCGGGAACAGGCTCAGACGCAGCAAATGCCTGGGCCTCGGTGGTCCATGCGGCAACGCAATCGCTCTCGCCGGGCGATACGGTCTATGTCATGGCCGGCAGCTACGTTGGCGAGCCGGACCCTACGGTAGACGGTACCTCTGGCAATCCGATCCGATTCGTCGCCGACCGTGACGGGGCGATTTTTGGCACTGCTGGTGATGTCACGTTGGTTGCGCCGGCATCCAGTGAGGTGCTTGATCTGAACTGGGCGAACTATCTCGAATTCGTTGGCTTCCGTTTTCAAGGTGGCGGCGCGGGGCAAGAGACCATTGCGATCGATGATGCGATCGATGTGCTGTTCGACCAGTGCGAGATCTTCGACGGCGTCTACGACGGCGTCGATATCGAGAACTCCAGTATCACCTTCAGGAATTGCCTGATCTACAACAACGACGACCACGGCATTGATGCTCGGAGCAACTCCACGGTAACCGTCGTAAATTGCACGATCGTGAACAATGGTGCCGACGGCGTGCTGGTGAGCAGCGGTACGACCACCGTGCAAAATAGCATCCTCGCTAACAACTCCGATGACGGCCTCGACCGTAACGGCGGGACCCTAACGAGCAGCTACAATCTCGTTCACGGCAACAGCAGCGCCAACTACGAGGGTACGAGTGGCGGTACCGGCGATGTCTCCTCCGATCCACTGTTCGTGAGCTCAACTGATTTCACTCTACTGCCTGGCTCGCCGGCGCTCGATGCGGGTACCAGCCTCTCGGGCACCGTGGACACCGACTTCAACGGCACGGCACGACCCATTGGGAGCGGTTGGGACATGGGCTGCTACGAAGGGGCTAGCGGCGGTCTCGTGGGTCACTGGAAGCTCGATGAAAACAGTGGCACGACGGCCGCCGATTCTTCAGGCAACAGCGGTGATGGCACGATCAACGGGACGCCCTCATGGACAAGCGCGATCTACGGCAATGGACACGATTTCAACTACGCCGATGGCGACGACTACGTCGAAATACCGAACTCGTCGTCGCTCGAAAACGTGCAGGAGGGCAATTACACCTTGGCGGCGTGGTTCAGACCAGACACGGTGCCGCCGGGCTCGGGCGCAGATAACACAGCAAGCTATGCGTTAGTGATCAAGGCCGGTAACCACACAGGTCTTACCTACACCAATAGCGGTGAGTTCATGATGGATCACTGGCTCAGTGGTCCAACCAATGCGAATGCCGTCACGACAGGCACTTCGTACCCGGCGGGCCAGTATTATCATGTGGCTGCTGCGGTGAACAAAGACGCCGGGACGATCAAGCTCTACGTCAACGGTGAGCTCGTTCAAACCAGCAACTTTACCGCGGGCTCGTCCGCGCACGAATATGGCACCGAGCCCTGGCGAATCGGCATCGCCTCGCCCGGCGCGTCAAATTGGCGGTGGTCCGCCGACGGAGTGATCGATGACGTGCGGATCTATGTCACGGCGTTAACAGACGCCGAAGTGGCTGCGCTCTACGACCTTCAAGGACATTGGCGACTGGACGAGAACAGCGGCACGCTCGCCGACGACTCCAGTCCGCAGCAGCGCGACGGAACCTATACGAACGGACCTACGTTGGGTGTCGAAGGTCCATACCCGGGCGATGTGCTCACTTCAGTCGACTTCGACGGATCCGACGACCACGTCGACATTGCGGATATCGATACTGACTTTTCCTACGGGATGACCGCAGCCTTTTGGTTCTACCCGGAATCGGTTCCGACGATCGAGTACGGGATGCTCAGCATCAGTAACGGTCAAGATGTCGATGACATATGGATCGGCTGGCTCCCTGGAACTGGGATGGAACTCTACTTCAGCGATCCGACCAACGGTAGCTTGTATACCTGGCTGGATGACAATCTCGATCCCGAGATCAACAAGTGGCACCACTTCGTCGCAACGGTTGATGCGTCGGGCAATGCCAAGATTTATCGCAACGGTGAGGAAGTCGCTAGCGGGTTTGTCAGCTTACCTGGTAACGTGCTCCGCACACTGAACACGATTGGCGATTCAGTCTGGAACGACCCTTTCCCAGGCAAGATGGACGATGTGCGATTCTACAATCGGCCGCTCAGTGCTGAGGAAGTCTCAGAACTCTACGGCTTGGTCGGTCATTGGAAGATGGACGAAGGCTCTGGTTCGACTGCGGCGGATAGTTCGGGCTACGCCAACGACGCGGCGCTCAGCGGAGCGACCTGGACTTCGGATTGCGTGGGCAACATTGGGTTAGAATTCGATGGGCTCGGTGACACGGCGGCGACCGCATCGGATTTTGATCCGCCTGCAACTGGAACCGTGTCATTTTGGATGCGCGGCTCTGGTACGCCAACAGCACGCGAGCGACTTTTCGGCAACGGAGGTAACTGGGAAGCCCGACAGGAAACGACGGGCATCGTGGTGTTTGACTTAGGGGCTTCATCGTCCGTCGGAAACCAGCCGTTTTCAACGACTGATGCCGTCGATTTTCAGGATCGTTGGTACCATGTCGTTGCTAGCTACAACGATGTGGACGACTCGTATGAAGTTTACATTGATGGCACTCTGCTCGCGAGCGGAACGAGTCCTGTTGACCTGGTCGATCAGGCTGCCGCGATCCTGTCTTTCGGTACGCGCACCGGCAACACGGAGTATTGGCAAGGCGCGTTACGGGATTTCCGCGTCTACAATCGTTGGCTTTCTGATACCGAAATCACCGATCTCAGCGGACTCGTCGCGTATTGGAAACTTGACGAACTGAGCGGCACCGTTGCCGCAGACGCGTCGCCGAACGCGCATGACGGTACACTGGTGGGTAGCCCGGTATGGACGACTGCGGGACAGGTTGACGGCGCTCTGGAATTCGAGACCAGCGACGGCGACGATCGTGTCGACGTTGGGACGTTCGATGTGAGCGGCAGCGAACTGTCCATCGCCGCTTGGGTACATCCCGAAGATGGCGGTACCGACCAGCGCATCGTCATGAAAGCCGACAGCCTGACGCTCTCAGATCAGTATTGGGGCATGACGGTGGACTTGTCTCTCGGACTGGACTTTCGTGTCAAAGCCGGGGGAACGACGGACCTATTCACGGCGAGCAACGTCCTCAGCCCCGGCAAGTGGTACCATGTCGCGGGCACTTACGATGGCACAACGATGCGGATGTATGTCAACGGCAGCGAGATCAACAACGTCGCGCATTCGGTAGGCGGCGCACTCGACCAGGACGCGACCGTCCCCGTGACGCTGGGAGCTGCCAACATCAGCGGGCGCGAATACGACGGCCGCCTCGACGACGTGCGCGTGCTGAGTCGCGTCATGTGCCCCGAAGAAATCCGCGGCATCTATCGGGGCAGTCGCCCCACCGGCGTGCGCATCATTCGCTGGGTTGAAGTGCGCTAGCCGCGCTCAATACCGCTGTGGAAGCAACATTTCGTGTAACCTCGGCGTGGACCAGCCCGTTGATGCAAATAGGCGATATCGCCGTCAATAAGCGAACTCATCGACTTCTTCCATCCCTGCCCGGGTGACGAGGTGAAGGTAGACGTTTCGATCGATGTCTTCGACGATTGGCGCTCCGTGCCCATCGGCAAAGCCGTGTTGGACGATTCCCGGGTGCGCGCTACTCGGTCCGTACCAGCGTTTGGCCATTGGTCCAGCGACGCCGGCATGCACGAACCTGTGATCGTAAAACCGCGCAGTCCGAGGAGACTGTCCCGAGCAGTCGGGCCCTTCAGTTGCCTGATCCCCGCCACATCGCCTGGCCATGGACCCAACGTTGAGCGCCGTCTGACCGGCAGGGTCATCATCGGCCCAGCCCAGAACCTGACGGTTGCTGTCGCCTTCAGCTGGCAGCAATCCGATTCCGTTACCAGGTCCACGCGGATCAGCGGCGACGACGTACGCCGATAGTCCGCTGATCCAACTTGCGTACCGTTCTTCGCGCGATTCAGCGAATACAATTGTATTGGAGGCTCCATCCCTAAGCGACGCGGCTGTAATACCACGGGGCTTCAGATGTCCAGAAATTGGTTGAAAAATACTCCGTAGCGGCAAGTCGTTCTCATCGTGAGATAGGCCATTTGGTCGTTGCGCGAAAACCAAGACACCGTTTCCAATAAGTCGGCGCGTTACCGAGGACTTCGATGAGGAATACAAGCATCTGCTTGGGTGGAGGAGATCCTCTCCGAATTCGTGATTCGTACTGTCCGCTAGGTAGTGAGTGGAGGGAATTGCAACGTAGTTGCCGACGGCTGCGGGCTCGCCAGCGTAGATCGGATTACGCGTCTCGTCGGATCCAGGAAAGCTTGGGCAAAGAAACGCTTCAATGTACGTTCGAGACAGCGAGCCGTACGAGCCAGACGCGTGTGGATCGACAACAACCATCGGCACGAATGGTCCCTGCTGTAGTCGTTGAGAGCCTTTGCCTAACACGCCATCAGCGCCGATCTGCTCATCAGAGTTACGTGCACGGTCGTACAGAGTGCCTTGCTCAATGTGGGGCAGGATTTGAAAGAGCCAGCTGTAGCCATCTTCTTCCGTTCCGACGGTGCCAATGTGCTGACCGCCAGAATCAAAGTAGGTCGTTGATGCCAATGGATAAGATCTTGAAGTCTCCTCGTGAATGAGTAACGCCAGGCTTATCTGTCTGATATTGTTCAGACAAGTGTTACGTCTGCTCGGAGTACGTGCAGACTGCAGTGCCGGTAAAATAAGCGCTGCAAGCAAACATACGCTGATGATCACCGCCACTAATTCAACTAGCGTAAAACCTAATCTGCCACTTCTCGTATTCATTGATACACTCCCAACAACAGCCAAGGGATGGACGCGGTGCCACGTAGGTACTTTGCCTGCACAGCAAATACCTCGGCACACAACGCGATTTCATCGCAAGCGGCTACCTTCGACAGAGAGTGCGGCTGAGCCCAGAATGGAGCTTGAGTTGGGGTCAGGTCACGGCGTCTCGGTCGCAGATACTACCTCTGTGCGACATCGGTTCGAATTCCCGACGCTGCGTCGGACGATTGCCGTAACCAATCATTCCCTCATGTGTTACCATACGCGAATGTAGCCGTAAGAGTCAAGAAATCTTTATTTCAACACAGCGCATGTAGATTCTGAAGCAAACAGGCGATAACGTGCGGTGCCATTTCTGGAGGTGCAATCCTGATGAGCGATAGTGAATTGCGACCACCGATCAATACCAAACTAACCTGGGCCGGGCGCGTCGTGACCGCACTGCTGGCTGCGGTGTTCAGCATGAGCGGCGTCATGAAGCTCAGGGGCGGGCCCGAGCTTGCCGAAGGGTTTGGTCAGCTCGGCCTACCGGTGTCGATGGCGACGCCGTTGGGGATCGTGGAGCTCGTCTGTGTGGTGCTCTATTTGATTCCGACGACCTCCGTTGTGGGAGCGATTCTGCTCACTGGCTACATGGGCGGCGCGATTTGCACGCATTGGCGCGTTGGCGACCCGTTCTTCGTGCAGATTCTCTTCGCGATTGCCGTCTGGATAGGCATCTATCTCAGAGAGCCGAGACTGTGGCATGTGATGCCGCTACGCCGCGGCAGCGACGGTTGATTGGCAGCCGCGCTTTCACCTAGTGCGAATGCCCTTCGACGCGGTGCGTCGTCGTATTGAGCGTGTACGCGGAGCCGTCGACAGGGCAGACGGGAATCCCTCCGGGGAAATAGTCGTCGGTGTCGATGTCCGCCATGCTCGTGGCAAAGCTGCCGTTGCTGACTGCGAAGCGTTCTAAAGCGGAGTTCAGCTGCGATCTGTTATGATTGCAGGATTTCGCTTGCGCTGCATCCGAGGATTCCGCGATGCGCGTAATCGTGATGGCAACGATAATACCAACCAGTCCCACGACGGCCATCACTTCGAGGAATGAGAATCCGCCGCGATCTTTTCGGTGCTGTTTTGCTTGCATTTTCTGTCGTCACAAGTCAGGACGCGGTTGCGCGACTGAACCCGCGCATAGCGTTATCAACTACTTGAAACCTAGCACGAGAGAATTCATGGATGTTTGATGTTGGGTGTGATTTTCTCACCGCCTGATCGTAATCTAGCAAGAACCGGCGTAATTGGTGCGATTGTATCGCTTGTGCCTATTCTGAAGCTCGATTGCGAATCACGTTTCGCTTCGTAAACTGTCCGAGGCTCACGTTGACTCGATGCAACAGTGAGCTACGGTTTCATGGCTACAAGTACCGTCAGCACACTACGGTGCGTTCAGAAAGACGAGATGTTGCACACCTACGACGAAGACCTCGAGTCTCCGATCCCCAGTCATGACCCAGCAAAACGACACCATACTACTGATTGAAGAAGAAGCGACGCTGCGCGAGATCACTTCGTTTCGACTCGAGCTGCTCGGATACCGAGTCGTGACGAGGGTTACGGCCGACGAAGCGAATGGGTTTCTCACCGACGAGCTTCCCGATTTGATCGCCGTCGGACATGTAGCGGAAATGGAATCCATCGAGTTCTTGAATCACTTGAGTAACGATCCGCGTACCAGCGAATTGCCGGTCATCTACCTGTCCGGAAGTTCCGACCTGGAAGAGGTGCAACGCGCGTACACCGCTGGGGCGGATGAGTTCCTCGTAACGCCGTACGATCCGTTGGTCTTGGAGTCGAAAGTCGACGGATTGCTGCTGGCGGCTCAGCAGCGTTCAGAAGACTAAAGGCCGCTGGCCAAAGCTACAAAGAATCTGCCCACCTGCCCAACAGATTTGACACAACCCGACCATGGCAAGACTTGGCGATATCCTGGTACGACGCGGCTGGATCACCGAAGGCCAGGTCAAGAGTGCGCTCGCTGCTCAGGGCTCGGAACGCGGACTGTTGGGAACGATCCTCATCCGTCGTGGGTTGATCACGACCGACCAATTGGGTGAGGCGCTGTCGGAGCAGTACGGTGTGCCATTCATGGAGGTGGTGCCCGAGAGCATCAATCCACAGGTGGTGCGTCTGCTGCCGGAAGATCTCGCTCGGACGTGCCAGGCGGTGCCGGTCGGCATCTCGGGCCGCACGTTGCGATTAGCGATGGTTGCGCCCGACGACATGCACACGATCTGCGAAGCAGAGCTGATCACAGGCTATCAAGTCGAACCACTCGTGTCGCTGCAAAGTGGTATCGAAACGGCGCTTGATCGTGGCTTCGACGAACGCGTCGTGGCACGCCAAACGATTGTCGACATGAAGATGGTCGATCTCGAATCGGCCGAGGAGATGATCGAAGAGGAAATCGACAGCGATGTCGCACTTGAGGAAGATCAGGCACCGGTCGTTCGCCTAGTGCGCGCGATCCTGATGGGCGCGATCAATGCGGGCACCAGTGACATCCACTTAGAACCACACGATCCGGAGATGCGCGTCCGCTACCGCGTTGATGGTCAGCTCCAGGCGATTATGACGATTCCACGGCACATCGAAGAGTCGGTGGTCGCCCGTATCAAAGTCATGGCCGATATGGATACGACGGAGAGCCGCCGTCCTCAGGATGGCAAGTTGAGCGTCCAAGAAGCAGGCAGTCGAGTTAATTTTCGGGTGAGTACGATCCCGACCGTGGGCGGCGAAAAGGTCGTGATGCGGCTGCTGGACGAAGGAAACAAAATCTTCTCGCTCGAGCAACTCGGGCTCTGCGAACGTGACCTCAACAAAATCCAGTCGTTGATCGACAAGCCCCACGGGATGATCGTTGTGACCGGCCCAACGGGATCGGGTAAGAGTACGACGATGTATGCGGTGCTGTCCAAGCTGAATGCCGTCACGCGCAATATCGTGACGGTCGAGGACCCAGTCGAGTATCGGCTGCCGGGAATTAATCAGGTGGCGTCCGACAATGAACATGGGCTCGGTTTCGCCAACGCGCTGAAGTACATCATGCGGCAAGACCCCGACGTGATCATGCTTGGCGAAATCCGCGATCACGAAACGGCGACCACCGCAGTGCAGGCTTCGCTCACGGGTCACTTGCTGATCAGCACGTTGCACACCAACGATGCGGTGGGCGCTGTTGCGAGACTGAGCGACTTGGGGATCGATTGTTTCAAAACCGGCGGCGCACTGCTGGGTTCCATAGCGCAGCGTTTGTTGCGGTCGATCTGTCCCCATTGCAAGGAACCGGTGGCAGCCAACCAGCACTTTCTCGATGCGCTGCATTTCAACTTGGAGATCCCCGCAGACACGATCTTCTACGCCGGACGTGGCTGTAAGAAGTGTTTGGGAACCGGCTATCTGGGCCGGATTCCGATCTACGAAGTGTTTGTCGTGACGCCGACAGTGGCGCAGGCAATCGAAAAGGGGTTGCCGACGACCAAACTGCGCGAGATCGCGCTGGGAGAAGGCCTCGTTGAGTTGGGAACCGCCGGCATGGAACAAGTGCTTGCGGGCAAGACGACGATCGAAGAAGTGTTCTACAAGGTTTCAGGCTAACGGGTATCTCACATGGCACGCAGAAAACGACTCGCGGCGGTGGGACCTGCGGCAAAGCCAGGAAGCGCCGCCGTCGCTGCTGAGACCAAGTCAAGCGGCTTCAGTCAGCTATGGCATGCGCTGACGAAGCCTCGCAAAGCGAACGACAACTTTAAGCCGCAAGAGCTGACGGTGTTGCTGAATAACCTGTCGACGCTAGTTGGCAATGGTGTTCCGCTTCCAAAGGCGTTGGCGACGTTGGCAAAAGAAGACACGCTGGTTAGGCATAAAGACGTGCTGGAAGCGTTGCGACGCAAAGTTGAGTCGGGCATGCAATTCAGCTCGGCCATCAGCCAATTTCCGCACATCGCCGACGGAATCACGATCAACCAGATTCGTCTTGGTGAACGATCGGGAACCTTGGCCGAAACGCTAAAGAAGCTCTCGTCGAATCGCAACAAGACCGCCGAACTCCGCAAAGCGGTAATTAAGAAGCTCTCCTACCCGGGATTGCTGGTTGTGGTGGGGAGCGGGCTCATTACCTTCTTGCTGCTGTACGTGGTGCCGGTCTTCCAGGAGACCTACGATGACGCGGGCGTGCCCCTGCCGTTCATTACTCGGTTATTGATCGGTGTGGGAACTTTCGCGAAGCAATATCTCTGGGGGGTTGGCGGCGCGATCGTGATTTGCTTGGTCGGGATCAAGCAGATGCGCAAGAATCAAGATTTCGCGCTCAAGATGGATCGCTTCTTGCTGAAGCTGCCGATCTTCGGTAACTGGCTGCGAGATATGGCAGTCCTGCAACTGATGGAAGTACTGCAGAATTTGATGGAGGCCGGCTATACGCTCGCCGAAGCGCTGCGCGAAACCGCCGATTCGGTGGGCAACCGATTCGTTCGGCAGGGTGTACGCGACCTGCAGCAGGCCGTGCAACGCGGCGAACGATTCAGCCGCGAACTAGAGCGCCACGAAGAGATGTTTCCCCCAATGGTTAATCAATTGGTGATCGTCGGTGAGAGTACCGGCCAATTGACACGTGCGACCAACGATATCTGCGACTATCTTCGTAGTGAAATTGAACGTAAGACCAGCATGATGGTGGGAGCGCTCGAGCCGATCTTAACGATCTCTCTCGCGTGCGCCATTGCCGTTGTGCTGTTGGCAATCTACTTACCGATGTTCGACATGGTTGGAACGGTCTCCTAGGAAAGCGATGTTTCGATCCACAAGCAAGACAGGTTTCTCCCTGCTGGAACTAATGGCGGTCGTCGCTGTGGTGGCGCTCGTCGCGTTGATTATGGTGCCCAGGCTCGCCGGCAGTGACGATTCTTCGGAAGTTGCCGGCTGTCACGTGCACAAGGGAGACATCGAAATTCAAGCCGAGTTGTGGCGGACCAACACCGGCTCATGGCCGGCCGCAAATCTCGCTGCGATCGGCGCTGACACGAATTACTTCCCCGAAGGATTGCCGACGTGCCCGGTGGACGGCTCGGTGTACACGATTGATCCCGCTACAGGACTAGTCGTGGGGCACACTCACTGAAATCCAAAGAGAAGATGGGTCTTTTTTGAAAATTATCCGGCATGACGCATTTTTTATCCTACGTTTGAATAAGTAGACAACACAGAAGTCAAGGGCTACGCCTTTTTGAATTTCGACCCAGTATCGTGACGAAGGAGAATCCAACATGAAGACTCGCAATAGTGACAAGAAGCGAGGTTTCTCGCTGCTCGAGTTGCTGGCTGTGGTGACGATCCTGGGAATCATCGCCGCAATCATCGTGCCCCGCGTGACCGTGTCGAGCGACAACGCCAAGCAAAAGGTTCGCGATCACCACAAGGCTACGATCAATGCCGCCGTGGAACGCTACTACGTGAACGAAGGTAGCTGGCCAGCCGACGACCTGACGGACATTGGTGCCGATGTAGACTACTTCCCGGACGGCATTCCAACCGACCCGGTCAGCGGTTCAGCCTACTCACTGAATTCGACGACCCACCGCGTCAACTAGTTCAGCACTGAAATTGGGAGTCCTGATGGACAACCACGCTTTCAGGATACAACGCATGGCCTGTCGTGATAATTCGCGACGGGCCATGAGTCTTTTGGAGCTGACGATTGTCGTCGCGCTTCTAGCATTGGTGACCACAGCGGCCATCACGCGCTACGGACACGACGCCCTTGGAAACGGATCTGCGGAGGGATTCGCGCGCAAGTTGGCGCTTTCTCTCACGCACGCGCGGCGAAGCACGATCGCGACGGGTGACAATCACTATCTGCAACTCACCAGCTCTGGCGGAAGCGTCACCAGTTTCGCACTGATTCGCCGGGCCACCGCCGGAGATACGCAAGTCGATCAGACGCATAGTGTGCCGCTCGACGTTACCGTGACGTCGGCCAGCAGCGTGTTGGAGTTTGATTTTGAGGGTGCCGCTCTCGGTGCCTACACCGTGACCGTCGCGGGGCCTGACCGCAGTTGGACGATTTCGGTCGTGATGCTGACAGGGGCCGTGCAAGTTGTCGAAGTGCCGTAGACGATTGCAGCATTTGCACCAATTCTAGCGCTCGCAAATCTTATAGCGCGCGGCCGCTCTGTCTCGCGCAGTGAGCTACCTTTGCATAGAATTCTGCGCCAAAGGTGCAGGAAAACAACCGTCAAGATAGCGGATTCGTCCTCGGATAGATTCGTGGTGAGATGCATCGTAGGACTTCGACAACGTGGTGGCCCGCCAGCAATCGACGTGGCTTTTCGCTACTGGAGATGCTCATGGCGGCGGTGCTGGTGACCGGCACGGTCGTGCCGGCACTGGTAGTCATTCGCGACGCGATGGCCCAGAGTCGCGAGATGCATCAGCGAAAGTTGCTTGCCAATTTCGCGGTGCTGCTGTTGGAGGAACAAGCAGCGTACGCGGCGATGAACTGGACGAATGCAACGGACGAGGACGACTTGGCGAGCTACGGCTACTCGGGTCTGGCCTTTAACCTGCGGCGTTCCGACGACCCTGGCTATGGCGGGATTGTTGGTCAGTTGATGCACATCGGTGTCACGGTTTTCGATGATCTCGATGCGGATCTCTCGCCGGATGCAGACGAAACGCAAGTCACGTTTCGCACGAAGGTGGCAAAGTTGAATAGCTACGAAAATGAAGAACTGTAAAACGACAACCCACACCGGCTTTACGTTGCTGGAACTGATCATCACGACGGCGATGTTGGCGGCGCTAACTACCTCGTGCATGGTCGTGGTGCGCACGTCGTACACAGCGTGGAACCGTCACGAAGACGACCACACTCAACGGCAAGCGGGGCTTGACGTATTGAATCACATCGTGCGGACTGCCCGTCAAGCTAAGGCGGTCACGGCAATTTCCCTCGCGTCTAACAACTCCGGCACACTGACGATGCTTGACATCAACGGCAACTTGCTGGTGTGGGATCACGATTCAGGATCCAAAGAGGTACGTTACGGCGTGACGTCGGCAACGAATTTGTTGGCCTCCGGCGTCGAAGAGCTGACGTTCGTCGGGCGAAAGGCCGATGGGGTCACGTCCACGACCGATCCGGGCCTCATTCACTCCGTCGAGTGTACCTCGAAAGTCAACGTTACTCGCCCCACTGGGGCGGAGACCATCACGTCCACCTGCCGCGCATGGTTGAGAGTATGGTAAGCAAACACATAACTCCAGCGCGCCGAGTCGATCATCTCGCTCCACAACCTGCCCGGCGAGGTGCCGCTCTCCTGTTTTGCATGTTCATTATTGCCTTCATGACGTTGATGGTGGTGAACGTGTTAGATACGACCACATTGGAAATCGCTGCACTAAGAAACAGTATGGATCACGACCGTGCTCTCGAACTGGCGAACGCTGGTGTTCATGAGGTCGCGGCACAGCTAGAGGCGGATGATAGCTGGACGGGAACGATCACCGATGGGCTGTATCCCGCCGACGATACCTACCAAGCCGTTGCGGTGAGCAGCGGCAGCTACACGGTGACCGTCACGTCGACCGGCGTCGCGGGTGATATATCGCGAACCGTCCAAGCTGTGATCGAACTGTAGTGAATCAGATGAAAGAAATTGACCATGTCTGACCGACGAAACGAAACCGAAAGACGCAGCCACAAGCCGCGACGTACTCGTGAGCGGCGCCGATCGGGGAACGAATCGCATACGGTGATCGAGATCACTCGCGATGACCTACGGGCGGTGACACTGTCTCGAACTGGTGGTGACGCGGCCGACGAAGTCCGGGCAATGACCGTTCGTTGGCGAAACGAAGCGTCGCAACTCAACAGCGAACAGGGACTGCGAGAACTCACCATTGCACTAAGAGAGCTGGCGGAACAACACGATTTGCAGACGACAAACCTGCAGTTCGTGTTAGGCGGCGACTTTTGTGTGACGAAGGCAGTGCGTGGAACCGCAGAGGAGGTACGCAGCGAACTCCAACAGATCGAGCAGCGCAGTCGGCTGTACTTGATGCTTGGTCCTGGCGAAAAGGTTACCGTCAGCAAGATCCAGCCGCTCGACGCGCGGCATCAATACGCGGTCGCCGCAGTTTGTAACAATCAAACACTCGATACCATCCACAACGCAGCACTGAGCGCTGGACTTCAAGTCGACTCGATCGAGCCGGCCCTGGTGTCCACGAGCCGCGCGATCGGCAGACTCGAAAACGCACCGAAAGTGCCCTGTCTCTTGATCCACTTGGACGGCAAGACCGTCGAACTTGGCGTCTGTCATGCAGGTAGTTTGCTGCTCGACTATCGTCCGGGCGGAGTGACGGACCCGGCCGAGCTTGTGAACCTCGTGCGCACTCACCTCAGCCGCCTGCAACGCCACGTGGGTCGCCAATTGCGAGAGGCTCCCCCACAACTGAGCAATATCTATTTGTGCGGCGAACAACACGAGGTCGACGCGGTGATGCCTCTGTTCGCTGCGTGCGATGAGTTCAATGTAGAACAAATCGACCCTGCGAAGATCCAAGCGAGCTGGCAGTTCCCCGATGCCGTCAGCGATTCGGCGACGGTTCCGGCGTTGGGTGCGCTGCTGAGCACGTACTTGCCCAACAGTGAGCGCAACGTTCCCAATTTCATGGAGCATATCCTGGCGAGCACACGAGAACCGCTCAAACCAATCCTCGTGCGTAGCGCCATACCGCTCGCCGCGGTGCTGTTGATTGCCTGCACCCTGTTCGGGTTCAATTTCTCCAAGCAGCGAAAGATCGACGAATTGCAGTCGCAACTTGATTCGCTCGCGACAGTAAGCGCCCGCGACCGAGAGCTGCGGCTGCAAAAGCAGGCCGCTCAATCAAAACTCGTGGAGCTGACAACCCTGGCCCGAGGCGTTCACTCGGTGCCGGCCGGAGAGATAGTGGCTCGTGTCGGGCACTGTATGCCTGACGATGTGTGGCTGAACCGTCTGGAACTCGATAGCACCAACACGATCGATTTGAACGGTGCTAGCTACGACGAGGCAGGAGTCTTCGATTTCGTCACGTGGCTAGACAACGCTCCAGGCTTCGAGGATGTGGCCTTGCGGAGTACGCGCCCTGGACAGTCGGCTGCGGGTCCGGCGATAGACTTTAACGTTGAGCTAAGCCTTGGCGATTGGAACGGCAAGGTAGAGGAGGTTGCCAAGAATGAATGATTCCTTGCTACGCAGGTTTTGCGAAAGCCGTCATCGCAAGCTAATCGTCGTAATCGTTACCACCCTACTTGGACTACTGGTACTGATTCCACTGGTCGATGACTATTTTGACAAAAGCAACAGTCATAGCACTCTCACCAATGATCTGGATCGTGCTCGTCAGACGGACGAGGGACTACCAAAGCTTGAGGAGGAGGTCGCGAAGATCGCGGCGAGCCTGGAAGCAATTGACTCGCGAGCAATTTCCAGTGATTCGCTGAGCGACTACCGAAACAAGGTGATGGATCTGGTCCGTAAGGCCGAGTGTCAGGTCCGACGATTTGACGTGAGCAAGCCGGTTTATCGTCCTTGGTTGCGAGATGACCATCCGTTGACGACGGCGACCCCGCTGGATGCGAAGAAGAGAAAAACACCTTTTGCACTAGAACGACGAAACGTGGTCCTGCTAGTGGACGGATCGATGGAAGACTTGCGAGTCCTGCTCGGTAAGCTCCATCAAGACAATACACTCGCAGCGCTACAGAGAGTGGAGCTACAGGCTGGTGCCAGAGGTGGTAACCAGGTGACCATGGAGTTGGAAATGTGGGTGTTTGCGTTGAGCAGGCAGAAGAAGGCGTAACTTCGTGGTAGCCAGTCAGCTGGTCGATTGATTTAGAAGAAAAATTGGACGTGTCAGGGAGGACACATGCCGACAACCTGCGGATATGCCCCGTTCCGCGATCGACACCAAAGCGTAAGCGTCGGAAAGCTTGCGCTGAGTGTTTGTCTGGCGTTCTGTACTGCCTCCTCCTTCTGCGCCGGTCAGCCGGGGACGACAGCCCGCGACGCTTTCGGTAGCCAGTCGGAAATCGCAGTTGCTCCCGTTCCTGAGCCTCTGCGCGCTGCACAAGTTTCCGCACCGGTGCCGCTGGCTCAGGCGCTGGACACCAAAGGCGACTTGACGTTGCAAAACGTGACGATCGAAAAGGCGTTGTTCACGATTGGTGCGAGTTGGCGTGTGAACATCGTCGTTGGGAAGGACGTGACGGGCAACGTCAGTTGCATCTACAAGCAGGCACCGTTGCGTGAAGTACTCGATGCGATTTTGCTGGCGAACGGCTACAACTACCGTGCCGTCGGAGATAGCCTCGTCGTGCAGAAATCTGAGAAGGTCGGCAGCGCCCACTCAATGTTTGAATCTGCCGCGATCTCGATCACGCACAGTGACCTGACCGAAATCCTTGAGGGCGCGCGGTTGCTTCTGAGCCAAGAAGGCCAGATCCATGCGTTGGAGTCTGCCAAGAGTATACTGGTTGTTGACTACGCTGATCGTGTCGCGTCGATTCGCGAGTTCGTCCGCCGCATGGATGCCGCGGCCTCGGAGAGCACCGGTGGTATTCCAGCCGAGAGCTATCAGCGTTTGCAAGTCAGCTACTTTCATACGCAATACATTCCCGTCGCGAGTGCCCGCGAGCCAATCACCGCGGTGCTAAGTCCCGCGGGTCGGGTCGCCACGATGAGCGCGGAAAACCGCCTTGTTGTGGTCGACTACGCGTCGAACATCGCGATGGTCCGCCGGGTGCTGGAGAAGATCGACCGACCCGTTCCGCAAGTTCGCATCACCGCACTGATCTACGACATCAGCCTCCAGGACGTCGAACAGCTGGGGCTAAATTGGAGTAGCGCTGCTAAGGGCAACAATCTGGATGAAAACGGAAATCCGCAACAAGCGTTAACTCTCGACACGACCACGCTCATACCGTTCACTTCGGGCAACCCTGGGGGAACGGCAACATTACGCAGTTTCACGCGGAATTTCGATATCAACGCTGTCGCATTGCTCCTGCAGAATGCCAATGACGCACGCCTGCTCGCCAACCCCAACGTGACCGTGATGGAGAACGAGACGGCGAACATGAGCAGCGTGCAGCAGATTCCCTTCCAGCAAATCACGCAATCCGAACTCGGTGGCCAACTTGGGACGACGCAGTTCAAGGACGTGGGCATCACGCTCAACGTGACGCCCTCGGTTGCTGCCGACGGAACCGTCAAGCTCGACGTGGAGCAGGAATTCAGCCGTGTCGCGGGTTTTACAGAAAACGATAGCCAACCCATCATTGACACCCGGATCGCCAACACGACGGTGCGCGTGGCCAATCGCAGAACACTGGTCATTGGCGGACTGCGACAACGCAGTGATACGGGCGACTTCAATGGCATCCCCTTCCTCAAGGATGTGAAGCTCATCGGCCCCTTGTTCCGATCACGAGAAACGACTGTTCGGGAAAGTGAGCTAGTGGTATTCCTGATGCCAGAAATTGTGGCCTTCGACCATTGCGCTTCGCATCGTGAACGCCGCGCGCAGGATACGGTCAATTGCCGTCTCGACCGAGTCCCGATGGCTGAGGGCTGTGGTGGTCCGTCGACTGGGTGCAATCCGTGCAATGAAGCATACGGCAACCAGCCACTTGATGGGCAGATCATTTACGAAGGCCCGAGTGCCGACGCAGCCGACGAAACACTCCGTCAGCTTCCGCCCGCAGCGTTTCAGCAAACCGCTCCCGGCAACGATCCGTTGGAGAAAATCCCGCTTCGCGCCGGTTTCGGTGACCGTTACCGAGCCAAAGGCGGCACTGACGCACGCCGCCACAGGATTCAGGAATCGAATACTCAGGCATCGCGCTCGGTGAAGCAAGATTCGCAGAATCTGCTCGATCTGCTCCGGACACAGCGCTAACGGCAATTGCCGTCTGATCACGCGCTTAGTACTTGCCGGTTGCCCAGCGTCAGGTTGTGACGATTCTCCGGATTGCGTGATGTCCGACCACTTTGCTTTTCGCGACGGGGCGCTTGCTGCGTGCTAGATTTGTGTGGAACCGTTACCGCACTAACTGCAGCCGTACAGAATGCCATGTTGCTTCGATACAACATCACGCTCTTGTTCGCCGTATCTTGCGCGACCGGCCTGTACTTGCTGGGAACGGATGAAATGAATATCCCTGCGTCGAATGTGACTGCATTACCGGCGCAACCTCCAGCCACAGCGGCGGATAAATCGCCGCAGGCGGAGCAAGAGAAGGAAACGGACGAGCAGCCGCAGCCCCAGGATACTGACAAGGCAAGCGGAGACCCTGAGCCCATCAAGGTTGCCTTCGAACCCCCGTTTCCTGACCGCACCAACTTGTTCCAAGCTCCGAAACGACAGGGCAGGCGCAGTTCAGTCGCCAACGACAAGTCGGAATCAGCCGTTCAACTGTTGGGATTCGTGGATGTGAACGGACCTCGGGTTGCCTTGTCGATCGATGGGCTAGTCACAACTGCCGCGGAGGGGGACACTCACTTCGGCATCGAGGTCATCTCGATCAAGCCACCGGCAGTGCTGTTGCAACGTGGCCGACAGCGATTGCAAGTGACCTTGGAAAACTGACTTCCATCACTGCGACTGGGCTTCCGTTTCCCAGGGATTGCTGGGACCTTCCTCCGGCTCGGGGTGCAATAGTGCTTCGTCTTCGGCAACTCGCGACGGCAGTGCGCGACGGTGATGCTGGATCTCCACCGCGACGCTACGCAGGTTGAGCAGCAGCACGATGATCGCACCGCTACCGACCACGAACAACACCGTCCACGCGTCAATCGCCGCAGGGCCACGGTCTATCAGCTCAATCAGCGTCCACAGCGGATTGGTGATATGCAGCAGCGTATATTGGCCACCCGAACGCAGCGACGAGAAAGTGAGCGCGAGAATCTGCGGACCGCCACAGCCGATCAGCAGCAAGATGAAGTGCAGCAGGAATCCCGCCGTAAGGGACACAAACGCGAACTGTCGGCAGATGCCGATCAGCAGCTTACCCACGCCCAAGTAGAGCACAACGTAGCTCCACCCAATCGTATAGAAGAAAAACAGCTGATCGCCGTTGAGGCCTCCGCGCGCACCTTGTGGCCATAGGGACAGGAAAAGTAGTCCAATGGTTGCGAGCATTGTGATGTTTGCGACGCAGAACATGTATCCAGTTCCAGGTCCAGGGTTCATCCATGTCAAAAAGACTCGCCCCAATTGGCTCTGCGGCAACGAGCGCAGCACTCGCCGCGACAGGTGCGGCCATTCGCTGGTTAGAAGGCTTCCCATGAAATACCAGTAGGCACCAGAAAAACAGCTAACGATAAACACCGCAGTGTTCAATTCCGCCAGATCTCTCTCAGCGAGCAATACAGAGAACCAGCCAATGAAGCAGGCCTGTTGCACGAGCATGATTCTGCGCAGCGGGGTGGAGCGATTCTCGCTGCTAAATGCAATTTGCGCGGAAGCTGCGGCGTGGAGCAGAATGAAAGTTGTGACGTAAAACGTAAGAAAGGCCAGGTTGGAACCCCAGAACTCCGTGCTTCTGAGGTAAGCATAGCTATCGGAAATGAACTCTCCCATCAACTGGATTGACCCCACAAAACACCCAAACAGACCTAGCACCAGCAGTACCGAAACGAGGACCTGCGTGTACTTTACCTTGACAAGGGTGCCCATCAACAGCGCCACCATCGACAGCCCTAGCGAAGTCAGCACCAAGTAGCCTAACAAGACCGCGACAGTCAGTGCATCGACGCCGCGGAGCAGGAAGGTGAAGGCGATGCAGGGACTGACTGCGGACAGGAAAACAATCATTTGCACGATCGCGCTGGTCAGCTTCCCCGTGATGATGCGTCCCGTGTTGAGCGTGGTGATGGAGAGCAGATCGTAGGTGTTTTCTTCCTGCTCGCTGGCTAACGACCGGAACGCGGTGTAAGGAACGATCATCATCAGCGGGAACGCGAGGATGACCGCGTAGACCATCAGCATTTGTGACCCCCCCGCTACGTACTGGACGTCGGGGCCCACAATCCCGGACACGAGAAAGCTGGCAATCCAACAAGCGATCAGGACGACCAGAAACGTCACTACGAATTGCCGGCTCTTGAGTGCCTGCCGTGTTTCTTTGACCAGGATCGGATTGGCATAGTCAGCAAGCCGTGCCAGCGTCTGCCAGACACGTGACGTCCAGCCTTCACTGGCAGCCGGGGCCGGATCGTCGAGTTTGACAGACAATTCGTCGGCAGAAGTCGGGGTGATACTGGTCATTGCACTCTGCCTTCGGTGACATGTAGGAAGACGTCTTCCAGGCTCTTGGTCTTGCTTGCGAATTCAATGATCGGGAATCCTGTTTCAATCAGTTGCCGTAGCAGGACCGCTTGCTCCGCCTCACCACCTTCGTGATTGAGCGTAATCAGATTGCCCTCTGCTTCAATGTCGGTAATATCTTCGCGTTGCCCAAACCAGTCGAGCAGTTCCTCGGTGCGGTCCAACGTTCGCAGGCGAACACGGCTGAGGGTTTCGGTCTTGGCGCTGATTTCATCAACCGTCCCGACCGCCAGCAGTCGGCCTTGCTCGATGATACCCACCTTGTCACAGATTTCTGCCAACTCGGTCAATATGTGCGAGCTGATCAGCACCGCTTTGCCGAGATCGGCCAATTGCGAAATCATCTCGCGCAACTCAATTCGCGCGCGCGGATCGAGTCCGGCCGCGGGCTCGTCGAGGATCAATACGGAGGGATTGTGGATCATCGTCCGGCCAAGGCACAGACGTTGCTTCATGCCTTTGGAGAGGCCATCGATCGGCTTATTGGCGAGCTTGTCGAGCAGCGTGAACTCCATGACCGAGTGGATCGAATCCCTTCGCTCCTCGCTGCGCAGTCCGTAAGCGCGGGCGAAGAAGTCCAGGTACTCGACGACGCTGACGTTTTGATAGGTCCCAAAGTAATCGGGCATGAAGCCGAGTCGTCGCCGGACACGATCGGGGTCGTCGACGACCGAAAACCCATCCACGAACGCATCGCCCGCCGTGGGTTCGTCCAGCGTCGCCAAGATCCGCATGCTGGTCGTCTTACCAGCGCCATTGGGGCCGATGTAGCCAAATACTTCGCCGGCGTAGACTTCAAAACTCATATCCTGCACCGCCCGTGTCTCGCCAAAGTAGCGATGCAGCCTGCGCAGTTCGATCAGCGGACGACGCGTGTCAATCACGTTACCAGCTCCCCCTCACGAGGTGAAAGCTGTTGGTTTCTTCAACATCATCCAGGCCTAGCGGGACTTCAAGTCCTGTGGCGGTGACGGCCAGATACGAGCCGTTTCCCCACCCGGTCGAGGTGGGATTGGTGATCGCCTCGAGTTGCAACTCCATGAGGCTTTCGGTCATCGAATTGCCATAGTTTTTGCGTCGTTGGTTTGACTCGATGTAGCCAGGAGGGAGCTCCGCCAGGTTTTCGGTGAGTAGTCGGCGTAATGTGGCAGCTGCCTTGTTATGCTCGCAAGGTTGCAACAACACCTGCATGTCGGGCTCGATTTTTTCACCGAGGAAGAAGTTGCCCTGATGATCCTGCACAATGAGGTTTAGCACGTCGGTCCCCAACTGATTGGTAACTCGCAATCCTTCAGGGGCAGTGTCGAAGCCCAGACTCTTACTTGAAGCACGTGCGGTCACAGCTAGGTATTGCGTGGGTGTCCGCGAACCGAGCCAACCTCCTTTGAGTTGCTGCTGATTGTTCCACTCCAGCGTCCGCTGTTGTGTTGTGCTTCGTCGACCGAATGGTGTGTAGTCGCTGCTAGACGATTGAATCGGGTAGACGGTCGTGTCCTTAGGCATCTGCAAGCCGTCGGAAGGTGCGATCCCAGCGTAGTAAGACAAACGAGCCCAACTGGCCGCCTCGCGCGCTACTTGGTCCAACACCGTGACGCTTCGCACGCGCACACGGGCTCCAATGCCGTCAACGAGAAACCCATAGGCAAACAGAACGAGCGTCGTCACCAAGGCTGCCAACGGTACAGTAAGCACCAGTACCGGCAATTGGTTGCGACGACGCAGCAGCCAGTAATTCACCGGGCCGATACCAATTACAAACAAAGAGATGAGCAGCTGAAACTCGCCGACGGGGGCCGCCCCCACATCCGCAATCAGCCAGTTGTGAAAATGCGGGTTCCCGTTTGACGGGTCGTTGCCATGGCGAACTGCCCAGCGGAGGTTCGCTGGTAGCGCGCACCGCGACATTGCCTGGGCAACTGGGGATCGCCTCGTACGCCGCGTTGGCTCGTGTTCCTGCAAGGCGACAATCGTCCCGAGGCCGAACGCGCGCGCGACGAACCATCGTCGGCTGTCGACCGCAGTATCCGGGAACTTGCTGTCCATGATCTCCGGCAGCGTCAGTTTCGCTTCGTCCGCAGGTCCATCCATCGTCAGGTCGACGAGCGTTTCAAGACGCGGCCGGCCGGTCGTCCTGAGTTTGACATATTGCCAGTCTCCCAGTGGCGTGACACCCTCCGCAGCTTCGCCTGCTTCCTCCGCCGACGTGTGCGAAATGATCTGGTGCAGCCTGGGAAGATCCACGAAGTCCTGTCCTACGTCCAAAATCCACAAATTGCCTCCAGCACGCACCCATCGTAGAAGCGCCTCGTGCTTTTCAGGAGCAACAACACGCAGCATCTCCAGCGAGTCGACGGTCGTCGTAAACACGTCGAGCATCGAGTAGTCTACCCATGTGTCTGGTAGGTCGGCGGGGCTGAAGAGCTTGTCTTCGACGGTTGTACTCATGACCGATCCCACCAACGCTGCGATCCGATTCCAGTTTTGCCGCAGCCCTCCGAGTTCACCGACGGTGATTGCCCCGTTGGCACCGGCGGTGAACGGCACTGCACGCTGTGACAGGTTTTCATCCTTCAACCCGTCAACCCAGACGTCCCAGCCGAGAGCGTTCCAGTCACTGTACTGAGGTACTAAGAACTTCGCGTTGGCACTGGTCGCACCCTGCGGTAACTCAAAATCATGTTCGACAAGAATATCTCGATTCTGGGTGCGCCATGAGCCGGCGAAGAACTGAATGGTTATCTGCGTGTCGGCGGTGGCTGCCTTCGCCATGCTTGCCGTCACGCGCACCGGGCGATAGCCTCGGCTGCCTACCCAGCTGGAATCTACTCGAAGTTGGATCCCAGACTTCTTGGAATAGATGGCTTTGGCATTTCTGCCCAGGGGGGCGACGACGCTGTTTCCGCTGATCGCTTGTGCAAAGTCCGCCGTCGCAATCAGAACGCCCAGGCTGCCGAATACAAAGCAGATCAGGCGCTTCACACAAGCGGCGAAATCCACGAACCAGGGGTCGATGCTTCGGTGGTGTGATTTCATTGGTTGAGTTTCTCTCAGGCCACAATTGCTACGGTGCGCCGCCCGGACTGGGAGGAGACTGCTCATCGGGGGTCGATTGCAGGCCGCCGCGACTCGTCCTGGCTGGCGTCTGCTCCGCGGACACCAAGAGACTCAAGGCCATGGCAACGAGATACGTGATTGCGTGAAACACGAGTATCACCGCTAAACTGATTACCCCTACCGCAATGACGATCGCCCAAGGCTGCTGGCGATACGCCTGGCCAAGAACAAGAAAAAACAACGCGCAGCTACTCACGAGAATGAGCGACGCGCGAAGAGAATACTGTGGCAATAGCATAGACTCGATTGTCTCAGATCGGACTACTAGCTGGCAAGCAAGCCGCGAGCAAGTCGAAGAAAAAACGCTCCGGCACCTACGGCAAAGACAAAGCCACGAACTGTCCAACGCATGAATTCGTGCGGTCCCAACAGTTCTTGGTCAAAATTGTACCTGTTATTGTGAGAATCTGACCGTTAGCATGGATTCTCGATCGATTCTACTCGGTCGACCGCGTTCTTTGGGGGTTCTAGTAAGTACGTAGAGGGTTGAGTTGTTGTCCAAGAATCACTTCAGCAGTGGGCGTCTCCTGTTAGGTGCCTGCACATTTTTGCTCGTCTCATTCACCTGCATCAACACCGTGCAGGCAGCGGCTCAAGCAGAAGCCTACTCTGGTCAACCGTTTGGAGTTGGCCGAGTGACGGTCGATGTCCTGCGTGGTGAGCCGGTCGTACCGCTCAGCGACGAGCGATTCACGATCCTGGAAGCCACGGGCAGGACCTTTTACCCGGTGTTGAAGCAGGAGCCCGTGCGGCGATTGATTCGCAATCTGCTGGATATGGACGCACCACGTAAGGTGTCCATCTATTTTCTGTTCCGCGGCGACCAGCCGTTTGATCTTTCGGCGTTCACACCGTACGAACAAGGCGTTCGCGTCAGACCTATTGCCAATGCATCGGCTCATCGTCGCCTGCTAAACCAGTGGTGGGAACAATACACGAAGCGTTACCAAGGGTTGCTGGCGGATGGATCTTACCCACCGGTCGCGGAAAACTTCTTGATCGCTTCGCTCTCACGCCGGCTCGCCTTGCCAATTCCAGAGCCCAGGCGCGGCCTCTTCGCATTCCAATCAGAGCAGCCCGACCCGTTTGAATATCTCCTGGTGAACGAAGCTCATGTGCTGCGCGTTGATCGGAATATGCTCGCCAAGCGAGCGGACGAATCAAGTGCACCTGTTGAACTGCCAGAGCCAATCCGCTGGCCTGAAACGGGCGACGTCGAGGATGCGCTCGACGAGGTACCTATCGAGGACTTGGCGAAGCATGTTCCCGAAGAGTGTTTCTACGTGCGGTTTGGCACGTTTTCGAACTACCTCTGGTTTCGCGACCTTAACAAGAAATGGCAAGGTGATCTGGGCAACATGATCCGCCGTCGGGGAATCGTACGCGGCGCGAACCTGCGCATTCAGCAACAACTGTCGCTGAAGGACAATGTACTGGCGAAGATTGTGGGCCCCAAAGTCATCGGCGATGCGGCACTGATAGGCTTCGACCCCTACATGCAACAAGGCGCGGCCATCGGCGTCATCTTTGTTGCGAAGAACGAATTCCTGCTTGCGACCGATCTGCTAAACCAGCGTCGCTCTTCGTTGACCAAGTTTGACGACGCAACCGAAGAGACTTTGAGCATTGAAGGGAAATCCGTCTCGCTGATTTCGAATCCTGCTGGCGAAGTGCGCTCGTATCACGTGCAGGATGGCGGAGTTCACTTGGTGGCCACTTCACGGAAGCTTGTCGAGCGTTTCCTGCAAGCGAGCGCCGGGATGCGCTCTCTGGCAAGTCTGCCCAGCTTCCGTCGAGCACGACAGCGGTTTCCCGTTGAGCGCGACGATGAGATGTTCGCGTTCGTTTCGGAGCAGTTTTGGCGAAACCTCAGCAGTCCACAGTACATCATCGAAAACGCACGTCGCGTGCGATCGGTGCGCGAGCCTGTGCTGCTGGAACTAGCGGGATACGCAGCACAGACGGAAGCCGAGCCCGCAGCGGCGGACGATCAAGCAGCACCAGCGGAGATACTTCCACCAGACTTTGCTTCGCGAACTGACGGTAGCGAGTTGCTGGAAGTGGACGGCGAGTCTCGCGATTCGCTTCGTGGCAAACTTGGCTATTTCGTTCCCATTGCGGATTTGGAAATCGATACCGTTTCGGAAGCAGAAGTCGCGGCTTTCGCGCGTTTCGCACGCGTGCACGCTGCTGGCGTGGGAAAGATGCCGCCAATTTGCGTGGCGTTGCAGCGCTATCCAGGGAACCCGGGCGAACCAGAGACGATCACTGTGGACGCGTGGGCTCAGGGCTCGCTGCGCGAGACGCTCGGCAAGCTTGCGACGTGGATCGGACAGCCCTCCGAAACCCGCATGCAGCCAATCGCTGGCGACGTGCTGGCGGCGGAGGCGGTCGTCGAGTTTCCCGGCCTGCTGGGCGATGCCGAGGGTGGTGAGTTTCACCTCTTTGGTGCCCTGAGAGATTTTCGTTCGGCTTTGACTGTCAAACGCGGCTCAATTCAACCCGCCGGTCCGCCGGCTGAGTTAGTACGCGGGTACGTCGGCTCCTGGCCGAAGCCTGGGTTGCTACGGTGGTTAACCAACGACGAACCCGCTCAGGGTCCCGATCCGCAGCCAGTCGGAGCAGACCTATGGCAAGCTAAACAGGACGACTATCTGCTAATCTCGTTCAAGCCGGAAGTAATCAATCAGGTCGTCCCTCAGCTGGAGCGAGTGCCTGCCGAGCGGCCGGCTCAAGCTTGGGTCACGCTACAAGACCTCACCGGCACCCAGATGGCTGAGAATGTTAACGCGTTCGGGTACATGCGCACCCGTGAGACCTCGGCCGCCGGAAGCCGGATGATGAACGCGCTCGCCAACCAGTTACGTGTCCCGCGCCACCAGTGTCGGGAGGTGGCCCAACGGCTGATTGACGGCCGATTCGTCTGCCCGCTGGGCGGCGAATATCAACTCTACGAACCCAAACGCAGTCTGGAAACATGGGCCTCCACCGCACTGCCCGAGTCGAATCGGTTTGCGCTGACCGAGGTGCCGGACGACTTCCAATTGCCACTGCTCGAGTGGTTTCGTGGGTTATCGGGCGACGTGACGCTCGACGATCAGGGGCTGAGTGCGCATGTGGAAATCAAAATGTCCGACGCGGCATTGCCATGACTGACCCACGCCCTCGTTACACGCAACGGGAGTTTCCCCCCTACTCGTATGTGCCCGGCCATGCGCCGCATCCGGTGAGCGATCCGGCCGGACACATGCACGGCGAAGACCACGAGGTCGCGGACGCTCTCGATCCAGCAGCTTGGCGAGAATCTGAGGAGTATCTGTTCGGCTGCGATCTATTTAACCACGGCTTCTATTGGGAGGCGCATGAAGCTTGGGAATCGCTGTGGCATGCGGCCGGAAGGCAAGGCGAGGTGGCCGACTTTCTGAAAGGTCTGATCAAAACGGCTGCCGCCGCTGTGAAGGCTCGCGAAGGCAATCCACGCGGAGTAACGCGACACGCTGCGCGGGCGCTGGAGCTACTGGGTAGCATCCAAGATTCCAGGTTTGCTGGTTTGGAACTTGCCAACGTCCGTGCGCAGGCAGATACACTAAAGGCTGCGGCCGACCAATTTGATCGACCGCAGCCTGAACTATTGTTGGACTTGATTCTGCAGCCTGGCGAAGACTAGGCGAGCGAGATCTTCTTGCTACGATTCTGCTCGTCGATGCGGATTTTGTCTTCGCGTGCCAGCCAACCCAGCGCCTGCATGACGCGGTCACGTGGAGCATCAACTTCTTTGGTGAGCTGCGTAATGGTGAGTTGGCCGTGTTCCAGCAGCGTATGCCAAACTTCGCCAGCGGTTTCACCGATCTGCTCGAGGATCGAGTTGGATTCTACAGTTGCCATCGTGGACCTCTACGAATTTTCAGGGAGCGTCGAACCACTCAAATATGCGTCATTGATACGAATTGGCAGCCAGGACACCGCGGTGGACGTGGTCAGACCGCAGATTCGCCTACAGATTGTGCCGATTATAGCGGCCTACTCGAAACCGACGAATGTCAGTTTTCAGCGGTCATTGAAGGCTCAAACAGCTCGCCCGCTACGCTGGGCTTCGTGCAACAACACGCCAGCACGATACGAACTGCGGACCAGCGGCCCCGAGGCAACGCCGAGAAAGCCCATCGCGCGGGACTCTGTATCCCAGCGATCAAACTGCTCAGGGGTAACGTAGCGATCTACAGGCACGAATCGGGTTCCTGGTCTCCCGGGCGCGAGATATTGGCCGAGCGTGAGGAGTTCAACACCGACGGATCGGAGCTGCCCAAGCGCGTCGGTCACTTCTTCGTCGGTCTCGCCAAGGCCGACCATCAGGCTGCTTTTGGTCCAGCCGTCTGGGCGCAGTGCTTTCGCACGTCGCAGCACTTCCAAGCTCTGCTGGAACGATGCGCGTGGGTCGCGCACTTCGCCATCGAGTCGCGGGACGCATTCGACGTTATGGGCGAAGACCGCCAGTGGGCTGTCTTCCAGCAGTTGCTCCAGCGCCTGCCAGTTGCCGTCGAGGTCGCTGCAGAGTAATTCGATGCCGATAGTCGGTAATCTCCGATGAACCGCCTCGATACACGCGCGGTAATGAGCCGCCCCGCCATCAGGCTGGTCGTCGCGATTGACGACGGTGATTACGACGTAGTCGAGCCCCATCCGTTCGACCGCGTCGGCCAATCGTTCGGGTTCGACGGCATCGAGTGGCTCGGGCTGCTTCAGCGTTTCGACGGAGCAAAATCGACAGCCACGCGTGCATTCCTTCCCCGCGATCATGAACGTAGCCGTTCCACGCGCCCAGCAATCATGAATGTTCGGGCAGCGCGCTTCTTCGCAGACGGTGTGCAGCTCGTTGCCCTCGACAATATTGAGCGTACCGTTGAACGTCGTCTGCGCGCCGCCAGCCGGCAAGTTCACACGCAGCCATTCGGGCAGTCGCGCGCGGCCGTTAGGCAGCACGCCACGTGCATTTGGGACGTCGGGCGGGGCAGGTTGGGACACGGCAGCTCAATTCCGGTTAGCAATCGATGGATGTTGCCATTATACCGGATCGCTCTCAGCCGGTTAGTCCTTCAAAAAGTGGCGTCGACAGATAGCGTTCGCCGAGACTGCACATGATCGTGACAATCTTCTTGCCAGCCATCTCCGGACGGGCTGCAACTTTTGCGGCAGCACACATGTTCGCGCCGCTACTGATGCCGCCCATGATGCCCTCTTCCTTGGCCAGTTTGCGTGCCCACAGAAAGGCTTCTTCGTTGCTGACCGTGACCGTTTCGTCGACGATCGAGGTGTCGAGGTTGCCGGGAATGAACCCCGCACCGATGCCCTGAATCTTATGCGGACCGGGATCGCCACCGCTGATCACTGGTGAGTCGGTCGGTTCGACCGCGATGGCCTTGAATTCAGAATTCTTGCCCTTGAGGAATCGGCTCGACCCGGTGATCGTACCGCCAGTTCCGACGCCTGCCACAATTGCGTCGATGTCATGGCCGGAGTCTTCCCAGATTTCCGGGCCGGTCGTTGCTTCGTGAATCGCAGGATTCGCCGGATTGTCGAATTGGCTGGGCATCCAGCAGTTGTCACCGGCAGACATTTCGCCCGCCTTTTCGATGGCGGCCTTCATTCCTCCAGCGGCAGGCGTGAGCACCAAGTCGGCACCCATCGCGCGGAGCAGCGCACGACGCTCAAGCGACATTGACTCGGGCATGGTGAGCGTCAGTTTGTATCCCTTCGCCGCGCAGACGAATGCCAACGCGATCCCCGTATTGCCACTGGTCGGTTCGATGATGTGGGTATCGGCGTTGATCTTGCCATCGCGCTCGCCGGCGGCGATCATCGCGGCACCGATACGATCTTTCACACTGTTGAGCGGCTGAAAGAACTCACACTTCGCGTACACGGTCGCGTGGCCTTCGGGCACCAACCGATTGATGCGGATCATGGGAGTTTCGCCGATCGCCTCGGCCGCGTTTTGATAGAACTTGTTTCTGGGCATCGTAGAACCTGGATGGAATAGAAGTTGATTGTTCTGAACTCAAGCTGGGTAGCGCCGTGGATTATCGCTATTCAACGCGTGCGGGCAACCCCAAGATAGCTGGTGGAGCCGGTGTCCGCACCGCTTCAAGCGAGCTCAGCGACTCCTGCTGTAGGCGATCAAAGCAGCGAGCGCAGCCAGCGCGATAGCGCTGGGCTCGGGTACGCCAACGACGGCAATCGACGGAGGCGCGCCGTGATTGCTGGTCCAATTGGCCAGATCGATGGCCCCATACGCGCCGTCGGGGTTCTGTTGCCACAGCAAGAAGTCGGATCCGTCGACGCTGCCGTTGCCATCCAAATCGCCAGGCGTCAGCGGCGTCGCGTCGAGGCGGACGTCGTCGAAATCGACTTCGATGTCCGAGAGCGGAAACGACGGATCGAGCTGGTTGAGATTCACGAGGCGGATGCCAAGCTCTTCTCCGAGTTGCGAATGCTCCGCCCCGGTGACGAAGGTGACCGTGCTGGTGCCCCACTGACCATCGTCAATGAAGCCGCCTAGCGAATCATCATCCGATTCGAGATTCTGTTGCGCGCCCGCCATGTCCTCAGTAAACAGATCGACACGATATCCGGGAAAGCCTGCTAACGGAAAGAACTCACCGCTCATCGCTGTGGCGGACGCAATGTTGCCGATCTCGACTTCGAGTGTGTAGCGCGTGTGCGGCTGCAACGTGTCGGTGAGTACTTGTTCCATTCCATACTCGCCCTGCCCGTCACTTCCTTGGAAGTTGAACGCAATCCCCACACGCTGACCTTCCGCGGCGCCTTCGGGGAAATTCGCAAACACGCCCGGGCTGCCGATCGGATCAGGCTCGAAGGGTGTGAGTGTGCCAATATAGAAGGTGCCGCCCGCACCGCCACCAGTGATATTCTCCGGATCGTACAGCTCCCAGCCATTGAGTGGCCCGAACGTAAACTCGTTGAAGGGCGATTCCCCGCTAATGTCCTCAAAACCAGGATTGGTCACGGCAAGCGGGACCGCATGCGCAGATGGGATCATACTGGCCATAAGCAAAGTCACACACAATGTCGTCCGACGCATCAGTTTCCAGCTTCCAAAACGCGAGATTGGCAATTTGAACGGCCGTGGGAAGTTGGCCACTACCTACCCATCAGTTTTTAGCCCGCCAGACCGACATCGGTTGAAACGAGATTCATCGCGTCAACCCTCTGTGCAATTCCGAAAGCCCCCACCGCCCGGCGTCTTGATTGTCAGCTCGTCTCCTGCCTCGACATCGATTTCACAGATTCCTGCTAGCGTGAGCACCTCGCCGTTCGCTCGCCTCAGTATATTCTCACCGATTGCGCCTGGTGCGCCGCCCTGGGCTCCATAGGGTGGATGCTCACCGCGTCGTCCCGTTATCAGTGACACTTGCAGCGGTTCGAGGAATTCCAACCTGCGCACCACGCCATCACCGCCGTGGTGTTTTCCCTTGCCCCCGGATTGGTGGCGGATGCTGAATTCCCACAGTCGCACGGGGTGGCGGCGCTCGAGAATTTCCGGGTCCGTCGCGCGTGTGTTGGTCATGTGGATCTGCACCGCATCGGCTCCCGGGCCGTCGGCGGTGGCGCCGGAGCCGCCGGCGATCGTTTCGTAGTAGCCGAACGATTCGTTGCCAAACAGCACGTTGTTCATCGTCCCCTGGCTGGCCCCAGCGATCCCCAGCGCGCCCAGCAACACGTCGACCACGCGTTGCGACGTTTCTACATTCCCCGCCGCGACCGCTGGCGTCGTGTCTGGGCTGTCGCCAGGTTCCGGATTGAGAAGGCATGTCGGCAGGCGGATCTCGACCGCGCGGAGTGCTCCCTCGTTGAGCGGTATGTTTTCGTCGACCAGTAACCGCAACACATAGAGTACCGCTGCCGTGACAATGGCGCGGTTGGCGTTCAGGTTTCCGGCGACGGTCGGCGCCGTCCCCTGAAAGTCGATGATCGCTGCTGGTTGTTCCGTGCCGTCCAGGAACTCAAGCTGAACGCAAATCGGCACACTCGCGCCGTCGGCCGTCTCCAGGTAGTCGGTGAACTCGCATTCGCCGAGATTCAATTCACGAAGTGCTTGGCGAACTTTCGTTTCCGCCGCCTGCTGGATTCCTTGGACTTGCGACTGTAGCGTCTCGAACGAGTACTGCTCGACCAGCTTCAGCAGATCGTCGGCCCCTTGTCGGTTGGCGGCGACCTGAGCGCGAAGATCGGCCAGGTTCTCGTCGACGCGACGCGAAGGGTAGGGGGCCGACGAGAGGAGCGTCCGCAACTCATTTTCGTGAGACACGCCCGCCTCGATCAGCGCAAAGTTGGAGATCAGCACTCCTTCTTCGCCGAGGTGCTTCGAACCAGGCGGCATCGAACCGGGGCGGATGCCGCCAATCTCGGCGTGATGGGCGCGGCAGGCGGTGAAAAATAGTAACTTGCCATTGTCGGGGTCGTGCACCGGCGAGACGACCGTGATGTCGGGTAGGTGCGAACCACCACGATACGGATCATTCGTCACGTACACATCACCCGCATGCATCTGCGGACGTTCGGCTAGGATTGCCCGAACCGTTGTTCCCATCGCGCCCAGATGCACTGGCACATGCGGTGCATTGGCAATCAACTCACCGCTGGCGGTGAACACCGCGCAACTGTAGTCGAGCCGTTCCTTCACGTTTACGCTACTCGCCGTACGACGCAGGACATGACCCATTTGCTCGGCGATGCCGGCGAAGAGATTGTTAAACACTTCGAGCATCACAGCCGCTGAGGTTGAAGACTCAAAGGTCGGATCTCTATCGTCTTCTTTCGCCGTAAGCAATAACTCACCGCCTGACAGCACTTCGGCCCGCCAACCCGGTTCGATCACGATGGTCGAGTGCTGATCGGCAACGATCGCCGGACCAACGACGCGTGCGCCTGCCGGCAGGTCCGCGCGTTCATAGTTCGCAGTCGAAAGCTCATTGCCGGCGAACCGCACTGGTGTTCGACCAGTTGGCTCAACTTCGATCGGAGTACAGGACTCCGAAGCACCCAGTGATTGTCGCGTCTTACCAACGACCTGCATCCGCGCGGCAACAACTTCGATAGGACGGTCCGGCTGAACATAGCCGAACAGTCGGTGGTGCTCGCGGTCAAAAGCTGCGCGTAGAGAACCTTCGCTTGCGGCTAGAAGGTTCAGCGGAGTGTCGGTGCCCTCGTACCGAAGATCAACCGACTTGTGGATATCCAGTTGTTCAGGACTGGATCCGGCATCCAGTACTTGTTGCGTCGGCTCTTGGGCAAGGCGGTCAAAGTCGGCGTCCAACTTGTTGGTGTCGAGATCGCTGAGACTTACGGCCATACCCAACGCCGCATGACGGACAATGTCGGCCTGACCGATGCCGTAAGCGCTAAGAATCCCTGCGTCGGGATGATTAAGGATCTGTTGGATGCCCAACTCACGCGCGACCGCGCAGGCGTGTTGTGCCGCCGCGCCGCCGAAGGCGACCATCAGATAGTCGGCTGGGTTGACTCCCTTGGCGATCGACACGCTGCGAATCGCCCGGGCCATGTTCGCATTGGCAATCTTCAGCAAGCCTTCGCCAAGATCGCCTGCGGACAGTTCTTCGCCAGTCGCCGAGTAGACCTCTTTGGCAAGATCGACGAGCTGTCGTTCGACGGCTTGGCGATGTAGCGCAAACGGAAAGTGATCGGGGGCAATCCGCCCCAGAAAAAAGTTGAGATCCGTCACGGTGAGTGGCCCGCCTCGTCCGTAGCACGCAGGGCCGGGGTCTGCGCCGGCACTTGCGGGCCCGACGACGAGTTTTGCGCCGTCGAACTTGCAGATCGACCCTCCGCCGGCTGCCACGGTCTCGATGGCGAGCGTGGGGGCGATCAGCCGGGCGCCGGCCTTGCGGCTCTCATACTGAAACTCAAACGATCCGTCGTATCGCGAAACGTCGGTGCTGGTACCGCCCATGTCGAAGCCAATCGTGCGGTCAAAGCCCGTGACTTCAGCCGCTCGCGAGTACCCGACCACACCACCCGCTGGTCCGGAGAGCACACTCTCATGGCCGCCAAACGAGGTTGGTGCGACCAGCCCGCCAGCGGAAGTCATCAGCAGGATTTCGCTGTTCGGCAGCGCGCGTTGCAATCCGGCAACGTACTCGCGCAGCACCGGCTTGAGATACGCATCGACGACGGTCGTTTCGGCCCGCGCGACAATCTTCACCAGTGGCGCTATCTCGCTTGAACAGCTAATTTCGGCGAACCCTAGTGTGCTGGCAATCGCGGCAATTCGTCGTTCGTGGTCTGGAAAGAGATCCGCGTGCAACAAGCAGACTGCCACGGATTCGATTCCCTCGGCGCGAAGCCCTTCCAGCTGTCGACGGACTGCGCTTTCGTCGAGCGGAATCAGCACTTCACCGTCGGCGCTGACGCGTTCATTGACTTCCAGTGAGCAGTCGATCAGCGGAGCGGGCTTACGAATCGTGAGTTCGAACAGTTGAGGGCGATCTTGGTAGCCGATGTCGAGCAGATCGCCGAACCCGCCTGTTGTTACCAGTGCGGTTCGAGCACCGGAGCGCGTGAGCAGCGCATTGGTACCGCGCGTTGTGCCCAGGCGAAGCCGCACCGGCGGCACAGGTGCCGAGAGCGGCAACCCAAGCAGGTACCGAATGCCGATCACGGGGGCCTCCAGATTGCACGTCAGTTCGTACGCGCCACCCACTGAAAGTCTCGGGAGGTCGTCGGTAAGCCGTAGACTTCCTGTTTGTGCATCAAACGAATCAACACTTGTTTTGAATACCGACCGGCCGCGTTCGTCCAGGACGGTCAAATCGAAGTCGTTCCAGAAGTCAGTCGGGTCACCAATGCGGCTCGCGTCGACGACGCAGCTGACGGTAGATTCCGCCTCAACCTTACCTTTGGTGACACCGGAACTCAGCAGTTTGTGCCGCAGCACCTGCCCATCGTCGCCATACGCCAGGCAATCGGTGAACGTACCGCCGACGTCGATTGCGAATTGCCAGGTCGGCGTGTGCATGGAAGTTGTGCTGAAATCTTAGCGGGCACAGAAGTTTCAGCTTCATATTATAGCAAACGGCGGTGGCGTGCCCCCCTTGAACCCGCCACCGCCGCGCTTGTTCTGAGCTAGCTGCGTATGCTTAGCGTCGTAAGTTGCGCCCTAAGCTTCGCGCTGATCGGGAGGAACCTGGCTGCCGCGCTGTGCGTGAAAAGCCACGCCGCCGTGACAAGTTCGCGAGTGACTGGCCCTCGGGAGGAATTACATAGAATTCGGGATCGTCGATCACCCATGGCGTCGACCAATTCCGACCGTTTTCCCAGTTCGCCACGTTAAAGAAGATGTTGTCGAGCAGCCGACAGCGGCGACCGTACGGGAAGCTCGAATACAGGTGATCCTCTTCGGTGAGATCTTGCACACCGGGATGGGCGTAGTAATGGACTTGCCCGTCGGGTGTGAACGACATGCCGAAGGTCCACCAACCTGGTTCATAAATCTTTGGTCCACCACGGTCGCGACCACTTGGTTGGGCGCGGAAGCTTAGCTGCGCGAAGTCTTCCTGATGCTGTTTGCTCGTCTCGCTGCGGAACAGAATGAAGAAGCCCGGCCAGTAGGGACCCATCTCGCCTTCGCGGTTGGGCCCACGTACGTCGGCGCGGATGCCGAACGACGCGCCCGTGCGATTCTCCCACTTTTCAAACGGAGGCAAGTACACGCGAACGGTGCAGCTAGGACTCCAGCTGACCGGCACCGCGCGGCCCAAGCGGCTCTGCACACCCATGAGCAGGTCGTCTTGCATTTGCTTGCCAGCAAGTTCGCCGGGGATGCCTGAGTATTTGGTCGCCAGCAGCAGCGCGCCTTCGCTGCCTGCCAAGCCATCGGGGGGAGTCGGCACACGCTTGATGACGTCGGGTTGACCGCGAAGCGCGCTCTCATACCAACGTCCGTTGCGTGACTTGCCGCCAGGGGGTCGTTGCTGTTGGTCGTCTTCGTGACTCGCCTTGGCGCCGTTCTTGATGTAGCCCCAACGCGTGTCTTCAAAGCGGTCGCCGACGATGGTCACCAACTCGCCCGTCCCTGGGACGAGTGGCTCGTCTCCGCGTGTCTCGTCGGAAATCAGACCAACCATCAGGCACGCGGCGCACAACGCTAGCAATCGAGGCATCCGTGACTCTCCAGAATGCTTGTTTCGTTGGCCAACCCGGCCAATAGCTACGTTATCGGCAGAACTTGCGCAATCGTTAAGCTTTATCTGCCGAAGCATCACTGCGGAGTCGCGAGCGGCAGTTTCTGGGCAAAGGGCGCGCCTAGTCCTCGCCGAGTACCTGGCAGCTCGTGGAACTGTCGCAGATTTCGCATGCTTCGGCATTGCCAGAACTGTGCTGCAGGCAGTGGGCAATGCGGTCGTCGATCACTTGCAACATCAGTTGGTGCAGGCCAAGTGGAGCCGTCACCAAGAATTTCACGCCGGGGTGCGACTCGGCAGCTTTGGCCGCTAGCGAGGGAATGTCGCTGTGCCAGTGCCGTCCGGGGGAGAGAAAGTACGGAAACACGACGATCAGCTCGGCGCCGCGCTCGACGCACCGCGCGAACGCGGTCGCAATCGACGGTTCGGCGAGTTCCATGTGTGCCGGCTCGACGATTTGCCACTGGGAGTGCGCGCGATACGCGTCGACCACTTTGAGCAGGAGCTGGTTGCTTTCCTCGCGCCGCGATCCGTGATCGACGAGAATGACTCCGGTCGTTGCTACCGAGGGCTGCACGCTGCTAGCTCTTGTAGATCTTGTGCGAGGGGCGACCCGAAAGGATCTGCTCCTTGCCCCAACTGGTAACAGCGCGGAATTCGTCGCTGCGAATGAAACTAGTGAACGCCGCTTCGTCGGACCATTCGCTAGTGATCAGATACGATGCGTCGTCGGCGGTGTCCTTCCACAACGTCGAACTGGTGTGCCCCTCGGCAGCGTTCAGCGCATCGATCACGCCGGCGAATTTCTCTTCAAAATCTTGTTGCTTGCCTTCCAGGACGTGATAGTTCATGCCGACAGTGATCATTGCGTTTTGCGTTCCTATGCGTGAGTGACGGTAATTTGCGAGCCGCCATTATCACGTTTGCACGAGGGTTCGTAAAGCGTTGGCACTCAGCGCTGAAAGATCGGCAGGAACTGGTTGGGCGCGCTCAGCGAGAGGACAACGAGCGAGGTTGTGTAGACTCGGCCGAACATGCGATCGCCGTGGTTCGTGCTTTCTTCATCCCAGGAACCGTCTTGATTCTGGTTGGCGAGGACTGTGCGAAACACGGACGGGCAGAATTGTTCCCAATAGTCGTCACCCAATTGATAGGCTGCCTGTGTGCATTGGAAAAGCGAGTAATGGTACCGATCGAGTCCACGATAGAGATTGGCGTTGTACTGCGAGAACGAAAATCCCAGCATTGATTGTCCGGCCTGGCGAGCTTCTTCGGTTTCATGAAGTCCCGCGTGTGCCAATGCCAGAATTCCTGCCCCCGTCATTGCGCGGGTGTACTCTCTTCTTGCGGCGACATACTGGAATTTTCCGGCTTCGGGCGAATAGTGCCGACGTATGCAGCCGACCGCCTCGTCGATCGCTTGCGCCGGCACATCAAAGCCCGCGTTCTTCGCCGATCGCAAGAACATCAGATGCCAGCCGATTGCCGACAGGTCCGAGTCGCACCCGTCGCTAAATCGGTCGAGGTATCGCCAACCACCGCGGTCGATCGCGCGCCGCGTCGGCCACCTCTGCATTTCGAGCGTGACCTTAAGTGCCCGTTCGATCGCGGTCTGCATGCGCTGCGATTGCTCCGAGTTGGTTGTGGCGTACGCTTCTGTGAGCATTAGTCCGCTAATCGCGTGGTTGTAGGACGCCCTTTGGCCAATTGCGTGCTGGACATTGCGAGACAAAGTTGCACCGCGCGGTCCCACTGCCGCCAACAGTCCCGACGGCTTTTGCTGGTTGATTGTGAAGTCAATCGCTCTGGTCAGCTGCCCGCCTCGCTCGCCTTCGGGCATTTCACCCTGTGCCAGCATGGCCAAGACTCCAAAGCTCGTTACCGCCGGTTGTCCCGAGGGATGGGAAGGAAACGAACCATCGCGCTCCTGCGTGCTGGCGATCCAGTCGACGGCGCGTTCGATCGACGCGTCGACGGCGATCCATTCTTGCTCGGTAAGGCGTTGCGCCGCGGCGACCTGGGCAGAAAACAGGAAGGCGACGACCAGGATTCGTGCAACCCGCTGATTAGTGACAGTTATCATATTCACTCGCCTCCCTGGTTCACTTTGTGTTGGATGCCGAATCGGCAGCACCATTCACGCATTGCGGATAAGCACTAGCAGTGTCAGCTTACGCCATGGGAATCGTCGCTCCCCAAGAGTGAATCACTCGTCGCCATCGCAATTACGGCGCAGTTGGGCGCGAATCGTTTCGAGTCGATTCGCCAACTCCGCTTCAAAACCGCGTTCGACCGGACGGTAGTATTCTCGCTGCACTCCTAAATAATCTTGCGCAGCGATTCCATTTTCGGCGTTGTGCGCATATTCGTAGCCTTCTCCGTGCCCGAGTCGCTTCGAGCCCGCATAGTGTCCGTCGCGCAAATGCATGGGCACCGGCACGGTTCGTCCCTCGCGGATGTCTTGCCGTGCTTCACCAATCGCGACCGTCGCGGCGTTGGACTTGGGGGCACACGCCAGGTAGGTGACCGCCTGCGCCAAATTGAGCTGACATTCCGGCAATCCGACGAACTCGCAAGCCTGCATGGCCGCGACGGCAAGCTGTAGCGCCTGCGGATCAGCGTTGCCGATGTCTTCGCTGGCCAGAATGACAAGTCGGCGGGTGAGAAATCGTACGTCTTCGCCGCCCTCAAGCATCCGCGCCAGCCAGTAGATGCCCGCATCGGGGTCGCTACCGCGGATGCTCTTGATCAGCGCGCTGATTGCGTCGTAGTGCGTATCGCCATCACGGTCGTACTGGACAGCCTTCCGCTGGACCGATTCCGCCGCCAGCTTGAGATCGAACTCGACCGGTCGCTCGTCGGTCGAGAGCACACCAATCTCCAACGCGTTGAGAGCCTGTCGCGCATCGCCATCACAAGTTGAAGCGAGAAAGTCAGCGGCTTCGTCGTGCAAGTGAACGTCGTGCGAGCCCAGCCCGCGCTCGCTATCGCGCAGGGCCCGCTGGAGTAGGGATTGGATGTCGGATTCGCTAATCGGCTCGAACTCGAAGACCCGGCTACGGCTGACCAGGGCGCTGTTAACCGCGAAGAATGGATTAGAAGTCGTCGCACCGACCAACACGACGGTTCCGTCTTCGACGTCAGGCAACAGCGCGTCTTGTTGCGACTTGTTGAAGCGGTGGATTTCGTCGATAAACAGCAACGTCCGTGTGCCGTCGGCGAGCAACACGTCGCGGGCGTTGTCGAGTAGTTCCCGCAGATCCTTCACGCCGCTGGTGACGGCATTCAATTGCCGAAACCGGCAACGCGTTTCGGTCGCCAGCAAATGCGCGAGTGTCGTCTTGCCAGTGCCGGGTGGTCCGTAGAACAGCAGGGCGGTGAGGCGATTGGCTTTGATCAGCCGACGCAGCAATTGTCCTTCGCCCAAAAAATGCTGCTGCCCCACAAACTCGTCGAGCGAACGCGGTCGCATCCGTGAAGCGAGCGGCTGGGCGTGACGGCGATTCTCAGCTTCGGCGGCGGCGAATAGCGACATGCTGGAATGCGGACGGCGGATTTCGGATTGCGGAAGGACTGGCTCTCCAAGATACCAAATCGGCGGTGCACGTGGCACCCAAGCGCTAATTCACCTGATCAACGTGAAACGAATTTGTAGCGAGAGTACGGTCAAACCCACGCTGATTTACGCCTGGCAAATCGGTGTGCCGGAAGTCAGCGTCTGTCCGCCCTGGAATCGCCTTGCTAGTCAATCCAACGTTTGCCGCGGGATCGCATTGTAATCAACCTCACTGAACATTTCAGGTTTGTCGAGAAACTGGATATGATGAGCCATCTGGCGCAGAGTCCTCTTTTCCATTCCAGGAAACACCACCACTAGCTTGTTCGACTCGCGACGGGTAGCGCTCCGACGGTCGCATTGCGACCGATTCAAGAATCGCCATCAATGAGAACAACTCGGAGGTTCAAACCGTGAATCGTCTTCTGACACCAATTACATGTAAAGTGCTTCTGGTTAGTCTAGTCGCCTCCGCTAGCGGGCAGGTGATTTTCGACTCCGACTTTACTGCTGCGGACGGCTTCGCAAACGGAACGATTGATCTTGGACTACCGCCCGGCGACCCCAACCCCGATTCGATTGTTGGCGAAAGTGGCTACGTCGTTGATTCTGCCGGCACGGGAACGTTGACCAACACCGACGGCTCAGCGTTTCAACGAGCCGTGTTCGGACTGACCTTCGATCACACCGCGGAGGATCCCGATCCATTCGACCAGGCGATCGTCAATGACATGGTCCTCGGCGACTTTCTAGAAATCGAAGCCCGCGGTATGCAGTGGCCCGGAAATGGGACGGACGCGAATCTGGGCGTTTTTGGTCTGGCGAGAATCAATGGAAACGACATTGTCGGTCAATCTAACTTGGCCGCCGGAGTGCAGTTTACGACCGATTTGACCAATGTGTTTATCGACACCGATACCACGACGCCGGCAAATCTGGAGATCGACACCGGCATTCCACTGGGTACCGAGTTTGACTACCGACTGCGCTACGTGGCCAAGGGCGGCGCGGTCTTTGACATCGAGCATTACCTCAACGACGAGTTCATCACCATGGCGAGCGACGTTGCGATCGACTTCATGCCTGCCGAGTTCAACAGCTCCGACACGGGTGGATTCATCCAAGACTTCGGCGGTGCCGGAGCGCATTCCGTTGATGCGCTGCGCTTGCGAGTCGTCTTGCCCATTCGGATTGAACTAGCTGACTTCGACGCAGATGGCGACATCGACGGCGCCGATTTCTTGAGGTGGCAGCTGGATGGGTTAACGCTTGGGCAATTGGAAGGCTGGGAAACAAAATACGGTTTCGGAGTCATCGCCTCGCAACTCGCTGCCGCCACCACGGTTCCTGAACCAACCGCGATCGCGATGTGCCTCGTTGGGCTCGCGTCGTGCGAGGGCTTCATCCGCCGCCGGCGCTGATACCGCTGGCCGCGGCGTACACTGGCTGCAGAGAATATTGCCTACGTCGTAACGTGTCTACCGTCGGGGTTCAGCGATCCTCGATCCATTGACTGGATCTGAAGTCGACAGCACAATCCGATTGTGTTGGCTGAGATTCTCAATTGATTGTGTGAGCTCAGGTGTTGCGTCAATTGATTCGATTGTCACACTACGCATACCCAAAATGCCTCAGCGTTTCACGCTGAGGCAGGTCTGTGTTGCGCTAGCGTTTAGATACGGACCATGATGTCCTACTAGCATCTAAACAACTTCTTCGCTTGCAAAAGTTCAGTCTTTTCGGTTTCTCACGCGACTAGCTTTGGCTTGTTCAAGCTGCTTTAGTGCCAACCCCTTCTGCTTCTTCTTGAGTTCTTTCTCAAAACGAGACAGCCACCGCTGAGTCCATTTCTTATCGTCGGAGTCATTGGGGTTAGCCAGCTTAGTTTCAAATTCTCCAATAATGGATTCCAACTTTGAAATGTCGAATGAACGAATGCTCTTTGCATTCAGATGCGGATAACCGTTGAACCGGTAGGTCTCTGTCTTTTTACGATTGTTAGATGACATCACTACTGAGCCTGAGACTGAAGGATACCTGCAAGTCTAGATAGTACTTACTGATTGAGGTTCACAGAAAACTCTAATCATCCTCGGTTTCATCGGCTGAGGCAGCGTTCGAGAGTCTCCATCGATGCGAGTGTATCTCATTTTCGCCGTCGCCTACAGATTTGATTAGTGGCGAAAGGCTGCCAGATGTTACGCTTCCTCAATCCACGCGCGGGCCTGCTCGAGTTGCTCGGTTGGAAAGAAACGCACTTCTGTGTGGGTCCAGGAGTGGGCCATCGTCGCTAATAGGTCTTGGGACGATTCGTTGCCGACCGTCGCCATTCGAACTACCCTGCGTTTGTATTTCGCAGCCATCTTTCCTCGCTCCCAGAAGGAGTCCATTTCCCAGCCGTGAAAATTTTCCAGGATCAGTAGCACACGAATCGATTCCGCCTCAGTCAACAGATGCTCGGTGGCATCCCCCAACTGCTTATAGTCTGCCTCCGTAAAGAGGGCCGAGGCATGAACCTCCAGCATTTTCTTCTCGACGGATTCGATAATCGTGACTGCCACAGGTGTCTCCCGCTTGTCGAAGTCTCACACGGTAATCGCTTGCTCGCGTAGCGACGTATCGTGACGATGGCCTGAACTTACCTAGGAGTAGATTAGGAGAATCGTCAGTAGGTATAGTATAGTTACTCACTTCCGCAGATGTCGCGTCAAGACAGTTGGCCGGAAACTCACCTGGCGAGCTCAGACGTCGGCTGGCTCCTCGGTAGCCGAACTGCTCCCTGCGAGCCGTACCGAAACTCACGCACGCCGGCGTGAACGCTCGCCGTCCTGACACAACCCTCTGCCACACCGGTCAACAATGGTCGCTGAAAATGGGTCCGTCGTTCAGTCAGAAGTCACTCTGGCGATCGAGGCGAGAGCTTGGCGCGCTAGAATGCGTACCTCAGGAGAAAGTGGTAGATCATCGCATTGCTACTGGTGCTCGGCGCGATGTAGTTCGTCTCTAGACGACTCACTTCGAACCGCGATTCCCATTCTTCGCTAATCCTCCAGATGAAGTTGACCCAGTACGATTCATTGCGGGCGCGCTGGCCTACCGTTGGGGTAATCAAGCCTAGGTCCCGATCTCTGGGGTCGTCGACCCCGTATCCAACAGACGTGGTGAGATAGGGCGTCATCTTCCAGAAAAATTCTCCGAATCCACCGGCAGAGTAAATGGCTTCACCGTTCGTGGGATTCAAACTTTGACCAATGCCTCCGTTGTAGGTCCCAATTGCCTGCCCGACAAAGCCTTCACCTTGGAAGCCGACTCGTTCGCCTTCCATCCGCAACTCTGGAATCACCGCCCACGACTTGGAGACGTTGATCCCAGCCATCGCCAAATTATCCACCGCCCGCGTCTCGCCGATCAATCCCCCGATGGCGAGTAGCATGGGGCGCGGACCAGCACCGTCGCCGCCGAGTGTGGTTTCCCATCGCAATTCCACGTTCGGCCAGCCGTTATCGATGCCTGCAACATCGGGCACCGCGATGAAGTCGTTAACCGCCTGTTGCGTCAAGCCGAAGTACAGCGCGGAACTGAACAGCTCCGTGCCTTGGAAGTACCTTTCCATGCGGAACCCGGGGCGTAGTTGCCCGACGTTCCCCTGCATCTTATGGGACGCCCATGACGGTGAGTTGGTGTTCTGTCGGCCAATGCCGTCGGCATCCTGACCAATCCAAAAACGCCATTGGTCGTTCTTAAGTTCCGTCCAAGCCAACAAGAAGAAGAGTCCTGGATTGTTGGCAATCGGTTGTTCGCCAAAGAAGTTGACGGCAACGTTGGCACCACTTTGGAACGAACCAAGATCTGGGCCAGCGATATTCAGCCCCAGGATCGACTGTTGCCCACTGACGGTGAATCTTGAGTCGTCGATGCCCGCGGCTGGGCCGGGCACCAGAAAGAGCGGGGCACCGCGAAGCGAAAAGGTCCGATCGCTGCCCAGCATCTCTCCGTAAACTGCCCCAAACGGGGTCAGGGTGAATTTCTGATTCGGCTGGCAGCTGGTGGGCTGGCAATAGCTGGCGAGTTGCACGCCGTGAGTGCTGTCCAGCGCGCTCTCTTCCCGTACCAGCGGCAGCAGTTGCAGTTCCACATTGGGGTTGGTGGATTCCCGAAGGCCGCGAAGTTCGGCTAGCTCGATTCGGGCATCGTCGAGAGCGGCTTGGGTTGCTTCTAACTGCCGAGCAATTTCGTCGACTCGTTGTGTCGTAAGACCGATTTCTTGACCGTGGCCAACGAGCTGCGGGACCAGAATGCTGAACAAAACCAGGCCCACCAGGGTTGCTAGCGACCTGCTGAACACCATATGACGATTCCCTCGGATGAGTCATGAGACGGACCGTTTCCGTGTCGCCATCTTCGTCTGGTTGCCGGCTACGACTTTAGCGATTACTCCGCTTTTGAAAGCTGGCGAAGCTCTGCGGGCAACCGAAAGCACAAAAGCTAGCAGTGCCGCGCGGGAGCAGCTATCATCAGTTTCGCCCACTTCACTTCCACGAAAGATCTGAGAATGAACACCTCTGCTCTCAATCGACGAACGTTTGTCCAGGCTTCCTCGGGAGCTCTGGCCGCAGCCGCTTTCTCATCCAGTTCTTCCACTCTCTTTGGTCAGGAGAAATCGACCGTGTCAGCAGCCGAATCGGTAATGGTCCATCACGAATGGGGAACGCTCAAGGAAGTTGTATGCGGGATTCCCTACTTCACGATTCCCAAGAGTCTCCCCAAGAACATCTACAACTATGCTCCGACCGAAGGCATCAAGTTCTGCGAGGCCAATTTAGGCAAATCATTGGAAGAGGCAGACCCAGAGCTGTACAGGAAAGCAGTTGGGCAAATGGACGCCGCCATCTCGATTCTCGAGGGCCGAGGAATCAAAGTCCATCGACCAAAGCCATGCACTAAGGACGAGCAAAAGTACTTGGAAGGGATATTCCCCGAGAGCGTCATCCAGTTCTTTCCGCGTGACCCGATGATCGTGATCGGCAACCGATTCATCGAGACCGGGATGTTCTTTCCGTTCAGGCGTCGTGAGCGATTCGGTATCCGGCGTGCCGTGTCAGACCGACTTGCTGAGAGTAACGCCGAGGTGGTTTCCATGCCACCGGAAGTCCCAGTGCCGGAAGCTGCCGATGGAAGTTGGGGTCCAGGGCCGTTCCTTGAGGGAGGCGACACGTTCGTCGTAGGAAAGGACATCTACGTTGGTGTTTCTGGCAACGCCAGCAATACAGCGGGAGTGCAATGGCTGCAGCAGTATCTGGGCGACGACTATCGCGTCCACGAGGTCAAGCTGACCAAGAAATTCCTTCACCTTGACTGCTGCTTGGCGACTCCGCGCGAGGGCTTGGCAGTCATCTGCCGAGAGGCCTTCGTTGATGGCATTCCGGCGTTCATGAAAGACTGGCAACTCATCGAATTGCCGTATCACGAGGCCAAGGAAATGCTTGGTTGCAATGGATTGGTCCTCGATGAAGACACAATCATTATCCACACCGACCTGCCGCATCTCGGCAAGGCTCTTCGCGACGCAGGTCAGGAAGTAATCGAAACCCCCTTCGACGCGGTCTATCAATGGGCAGGAGCCTTCCGTTGCTGGCACCATCCTCTCGTCCGGGAAAGTGCGCTCTGATTTAGCCTGCAATCGATGCGTAGACTCCACGGCTACAAAAAACTCTTCAAGCACGCCAGTTGTTTTCACGCAAGTAACACTTAACGCAATTTGCCGCCTTATTCTGCGAGAATCTAAGCATGAGCATCCCTGAACTCAATCGACGAACGTTCGTCCAGGCTTCCTCGGGAGCTTTGGCTGCTGCCGCTTTCTCATCCAGTTCTTCCACTCTCTTTGGTCAGGAGAAATCGACCGTGTCCGCTGTACGTCCTATCAAGGTGCATCACGAATGGGGAAAGCTGGAGGAAGTGGTCGTTGGTGTGCCCAACATTCGCATTCCGAGCAAACTTGCGGAAGCTCCCAAGCGGTTTCTCCCCGAGTCCTCAATCAAGTACATGGAGGAGAACGCGGGCAAACGGCTCGAAGACGTTGACCCGGAGCTTAACCAAAGATTTACCGAACAAGTTGACGAGATCATCAGAATTCTTGAAGGCCGCGGGATTATCGTCCACCAGGTCAAAAAGCACCTTGCCACGGAAGAGGCGTATCTCGCGGACTTGAATGACACCGTGTTCCAGACGTTTGCTCGCGACACGATGCTAGTGATTGGAAACAAATACATCGAAACAGCCATGTATGAGCCGAATCGCCGCAAGGAGCGATTTGCGATTCGCCGCACTATCGGCGAGCGCCTGGCTAACAGCAACGCAAAGATAATCTCCATGCCCGAACCGGAACCGTATCCTGCCGACGAGGACGGGGCGTATGGACCGGGACCGTTCCTGGAAAGTGGCGATGTATTTTTGCTTGGGCACGACATTTATGTCGGCAATACTGGCAACGCCTCGAATACCGCGGGCATCCGTTGGCTGCAGAACTGCTTAGGGGAGGAGTATCGTGTTCACGAGGTTCCGCTCAGCAGCCATTTCTTGCACCTCGACTGCGTGTTCGCGACCCCGCGGCCCGGTCTGGCCATCATCTGCAAAGAAGCGTTTGTCGATGGTATGCCAGAGTTCCTGAAAGACTGGCAACTCATTGATGTCTCGGCAGAAGATGCCGAGGAAAAGCTCGGCTGCAATGGCTTAGTCTTGGATGAAAAGACCATGTTGATCGGCGATGACATGCCGCAACTGGCAAAGGACCTGCGAGCGGCCGGAACAGAAGTCATCACCACGCCGATCGACGGCATCTACTGGCAGGGTGGCGGCTTCCGCTGCTGGCACCATCCTCTCGTCCGGGAAAGCAATCTCTAAAACAAGCGACTGAACACTCTTGTTCTGCGCGATTCTCAGCCACACCGGCCAAGAATCGTTGCTGAAAATGGGCCACTCGATCGAGTAGAATTGGCCTACGAGGCCGTTTGCATCGACTGGTACCCGGCGTGCTTCTCATTGAGCCGACGGCGCTAGCCGCGGGTCGGAGAGTATCGCCACGTACCCTGGCGGTACGCCTGCGCCCACAGCAAAATGACCGCAGCCTCGGACAGACCGAGTTCCAGCAGTTTTGAAAGGTCCCGGCGGTCGAACCTTTCAATACTCGCCACTAACCAAATGTGATGGCGGCCGTAAGTCGTTGCTGGCAAGGAGGTTATGAATTTGCGTCCAGTGGGACGTGTGGGTGGTTTTGTAAATGAAAACGTAAAACCTTTCAAAACCGGCCCTGACTGGGAATGACGAAGGAAGAGAGACTCGACAACGAAGTGGGGAGGAGAGTTGATGGACTATCGGAAATGTGGGCGGTGGCATTTGTTAGCTACCAGGATTCCGCGGAAACCAAACGATCGCTACAACTGGGGCATGCCGACTTGCTGTGCGCGTTTCGCTTGCCGGTAATAACGGCAATCCTTCCATTTCTGCAGCGACCGAGGCACATTCGTCGATGCAGTGAGCGTGTGCGTCCCCCCAATCCTCCCCCCTTCCCAGAGTATCCGCCATGAAGCACTACGATTGCGTCGTCATCGGCACGGGCCCCGCCGGTCAAAAAGGTGCCATCCAAGCGGCCAAACTCGGCAAGAGTGTGGCAATCGTCGAAAAGAACCAAGTTCTCGGCGGTGCACAGATCAACACCGGCACGATCCCGTCCAAGGCGCTGCGCGAGGCCGTGCTAACGCTCACCGCCGGAAAGCGTCACGGAGTGTATGGCACGGTCGGTCAAGCGAAGCGCCAAGTGACGATCGCCGATTTGGTGAGCTTTTCCCAGCGGGTGATCCGGCACGAGTGGCAGATCATTTCCGACCAGTTTGAACGCAATGGTGTGGAACTGGTTTGGGGGCAGGCAAAATTCACTAGCCCCAACGAACTGCTTGTTAGTGGGCCAAATGGCGAGGAGCGGATTTCCGCCGATCGGTTCCTCCTGGGCGTGGGCACGCGTCCGGCGCGGCCAGAGAACGTGCCGTTCAATGGACAGACGATCTTCACTAGCGACGAAGTGATGCGAATTGATCATCTGCCCAAAACAATGATCGTCGTCGGTGGCGGCGTGATCGGCACCGAGTACGCCTGCATCATGGCGACGCTCGGTGTGCAGGTGACGCTGATCGAAGGTCGAACCAAGGTGCTCGGTTTTCTTGATCAAGAGATTGCCGACGCGTTCCAGTATTTCATGCGGCAGCGTGGGATCACGTTGCGGTTGGGTGAAAAGGTCGAAGAGATCAAGGAAGTCGAAATTGAGAATGGCACCGTCAAGCGACTCGTCGAAGCACAGCTCGAATCGGGAAAGACTATTCATGCTGAGTCGCTCCTCTACGCCGTTGGTCGCCAGGGGGTGTGCAACCAGTTGGGGCTCGACAGCGTGGGCATCGAGTTTGATGATCGAGAGCGGCTGCAGGTGAATGAGTACTACCAAACCAACGTCGAACACGTCTACGCGGCGGGCGATGTGATCGGCTTCCCCTCACTTGCGTCGACGAGTATGGAGCAAGGGCGTCGAGCCATCTGCCACGCCTTCGGATGCGGTGGCGGCAACTACAACACCTCGTTGTTCCCATACGGTATCTACGCGGTGCCGGAGATTTCGATGGTTGGTAAGACGGAGGAGCAGCTGACTGCCGAGGGCATCCCCTACGAGTCGGGGGTGGCCAATTATCGGGAAATCGCCCGAGGTCAGCTGTTGGGCGACGAATTGGGCATGCTCAAGATGCTGATTCATCAGGAAACCCACAAGTTGCTGGGCGTCCACGTGATCGGCACCGGCGCGACGGAGCTGATTCACCTCGGTCAGGCAGTAATGGCTCTGGACGGAGATGCCGAGTTTTTTGTAAACAACGTGTTCAATTTCCCCACGCTAACCGAGTGCTATAAGGTGGCTGCGTACAACGGCTTGAACAAGTTGAACAATGTCTACAGTGGCAGTTGTCGGCCGGTTGCAGTAAACTGTTGATTCATGAATTTGTTCACGTACGGAACGCTGATGTTCCCAGAAGTTTGGGAACGCATCGCTGTCGGCAGCTTCCCTTCCGAGTCGGCTACCTTGCCGGGTTTCGCCATCTATCGAGTGAAGAATGCCGTCTTTCCAGGCATCGTGCGCGCAGAGCCCGATGATCAGGTGGCAGGTAAGGTGTACAGCAATCTGGACGACGACGCGCTGTTTGAACTCGACGCCTACGAGTCCGACTTGTACGAGCGGATCCCAGTGATCGCCGCTACGGAGCGCGGGCCGATTGAATGCACGGCTTACGTAATCCCCAACGCGAATCGCGAAGCACTGACCGACGAGGTGTGGGACTCGAAGTGGTTCGAAGAGCACCAACTGCAGAGATACTTGAGCGGCTGACGGTGGCCTGCCGTCGTGCTCATGCGAGCGCCGCAGCCTGTTCAGCGATAGTTTGCCAGTGCGGCAAGCGATCTTCCACGCCGAGCCGCGCCAGATAGATCTGGTCGATGGCGGAGTTCTCTGCCAGGTCGCCCACTGGCTCGTTGGGTCCGTTGAGCATCGCATTTGCCACATGAACGGCTGTCAGCGGTGTGAACGCTGCGTCAACGCTGGTGCTTGGGTCGTGGTGGAATGCGACTGCTTCGATCACTTCCTGAGGCAGACCCCAGAGCCCGAGCAAGTAGCCTCCAACGTCTGCGTGAGACGCGCCGAGCTGCTCGGTCTCGAGTCCGACGATCGGCGTCTCTTGCGCTCTCGCCTTGTGGCACAGCACGGTGTAGTCGCGACCGAAGTTATCGGCGAGGATTACCTTTCCGACATCGTGCAACGCGCCTGCGATGAACGTATTGTCAACGGTTTCCTGATCAAGTTGCTCTTTGGTGGCCAGTTGCTTGGCGATGCCACCAATCTCCATGCTGTGGGATAAAATCGACTCGAGGAAGGTTGCCGAGACGCGCGACTCTTCGAGCTGTCGAAAGATACTGGCCGTCAGGACAAGCGGTTTGAGCGTGTTGAGTCCCAGCAGTGCGGCCGCGTGCTTGGCATCGTTTACGTGGACGCGGAGTCCGAAGAACGAGGAATTCACCAGCTGCAGCACTTTGGCTGTCATCGCGAGGTCGCGTGCGATCAGCGAACCGACGCGATCGACGCTGGCGTCCTCGTCTCGCAGTTCCTCGACCAATTCGAAATAGATGTCGGGCAACGAGGGTAGCGAGTCCATTTTGGCGACCAACGCCTTGAGTTTCGGATTGCACATCCGTTTGTTAAGCAAGTTGGCACGCACGATCGTCTGCCGGAGTTTCTCAGGGTCGCACGGCTTGGCAAGGCACTGGTGCGCTTGTCCAACCGCAACCATGATACGTTCCTGCTCCGACTGACCACTCAGCACAATGCGGACCATGTCGGGATGCAAGTCCCTTGCGCGTGTCAGCAACTCCGCTCCGTCCATGCCAGGCATGCGAATATCGGTGACGAGCACGTCGAAGGGCTCTTGTTTCAAACGACTGAGGGCCTGTTCACCTCCTTCGCAGAATTCCATCGTCCAATCGCGACGATAGGCGCGGAGCATCGAACGTAGGCCTTCGAGCACTTTGGGCTCGTCATCAACAAACAGAATGCGTGTCATAGGTGTGTACTTTCAGCAGAAAGGGGCCATGAATCAGCCCCTGAACGCGCGAGCAAAGCTAGTTGTCCGTTACAAGATTAGGTTAGAAACCCGGGCGAGTCTTCGTACCGCGAGGAGCTTACGAAGCCGGCCAATCTTGCAGTGGGCCGATAGTAACGGTTGTGCCACCTGTCAGTGGATATGCGGACAATACGCGATGCACGTCGTCCAGCGAGACACGATCGACGGTGTTGAGATCATCCGCCACGCTGCGGTACTCGCGTCGCTGCATCCAGTTGCCGCCAACGTTGAACAGACGATTGCGTGGTCGTTCGCTGCCCAACACCACGCGTGCCTTTACCTTGCTCTTCGCCTGGCGGAGTTCTTCCTCAGTGAAGCCTTCGGTCTGCGCCTGTCGCTCAAGCTCCTGGACGCGTGCGTAGTTGGAGGCGGCATCCGCCGGTTCGCAGCTCATCCAGAGGAAATACATGCCGACGCCCAAGTACTCGTAGTGGCCGAGGCTTGCGCTCTCCGCCAAACCAGGATCGATCAACTCCCAGTACATACGACTACCCGAGTCGTCGCCCAGCATCGTGGCCAGCAGCTTCGCCGCATAGCGATCTGCCGACTCTGAGGCCGGGGCGTCGAGTAATTGCAAAATGTACTGCTGAGTCGCGGATTCACGAGCGATGCAGTGAAAGCTCGATTTCGATGCAGGCGGCGGCACGTCGCGCGTCGTGTTGCACGTGGGCCAATCACCGCAGCGCTCGGTCACCTGGCGCACCAGCGCATCAAAGTCGACGTTCCCCGCCGCACCGACAAACAGGTTGCTCGGGCTATATCGCGACTGGAAATATCCGCGCATCTGCTCGGCATTGAGTGCCTCGATCGTATCGACCGTACCCAGCACGCTCCGCGCCAACGGATGAGCGCCATAGTGCAGCTCCTTGATCTTGTCGTCCATGCCGAAGGGCGGCTGATCGGCGTACATCTGGATCTCTTCGACGATGACCTTCTTCTCCATCTGGAAGTCATCTTCGCGAAGACTGGGGCGCATGATGTCCGCCAGCAGATCGATGGTCGGCTCCTGATACTCCGGCAGGACGGCAGCGTAGTAGACGGTGCTCTCCTCGCTGGTGAAGGCGTTGTAATGCGCACCCAACTCATCGAATTCGCGGTTCACATCGTCGGCCGTGCGACGGGGCGTGCCCTTGAAGACCATGTGCTCAAGAAAATGACTCACACCGGCGAGTTCGTCCGTCTCGTCGCGCGCGCCGGTGCGCACGAAGAACCCGATGCCCTGCGAATGGGCCCCTGCGTTGCATTCGGCCACGATTTCCAGGCCGTTTTCGAGTGTGTGCGTGCGGAACTTCACGGTTTCTCCTGGGGCAATCTTAATGGCGCTGGGCCAAGTGTCGCGAACGTGAAATCGGATGGCGGATGGGCTGTGAGATAATCGTTGATGTGATCACTACTAAGATCGTCAATGCGCTGACCGAGCTCTTCCAACGTGCGAACCCGGCCTAAATGGTAAAAGTCGCGGGCTATCGAACCACTGCGGGCGCTGGTCGATTCCTGCTGCATGATCAGACCACTTTTGATCCGCGCCTTGAGTCGATTGAGTTCCTCGGCACTCACGCCCCTACCGAGTTTGAGTAATTCACTGAAGGTCACATCTAGCGTTTCTTGTGCCCGTTCCGCCGTTGTGCCGGCGTAGCAGAGCACCCGAGCGCGATCCAACTGCGTTTGCAGCGAAGCGCTCACCGTATAGCACAGACCGCGCTTCTCGCGCACTTCGGTGAACAGTCGCGAACTCATCCCGCTACTGAGCACACCAACGGCGGCCCAAGCGCGCAGATAATCGGGGTCGCGATAGGGCACGCTCGGGAAGGCAATTCCGATATGACACTGGTTGGATTGGTAGTCTTCGTGAACGTCGTCTGCTGCGGCGTCCGATTCAGACACAGGCATCGCTTCGGTCGTGGACCAATTGGCAAAGAGACCCTCAACTTGTTCGACTAGCGCCTGCCACTCAAAGTTTCCAGCTACGCCAAGAATCGTGCCGTTGGGTCGGTAACGCAGGCGGAAGTGCCGCGCGACATCATCTGCGGTACTCGCCTGGATCCCGTCTGTCGTGCCGATGCTCGAACGCCCCCACGGTGCAGGGTAGGAGCGGCGTCGCAGCCGCATCATCAGCTTCTGGCTTGGTTCGTCTTCGGCTCCGCGTAGTTCCTGCAGGCAGACGAGCTTGCCAGCATCGAGTTGCTCGGACGGCAGGGCAGGGCGTCGCACAATGTCGCTGTAGATTGTCAGTGCGTCCAGCAGGTTCGACGAGACCGTCGCCGCGCTGAAGCTTGTTTGCGAAGCACCGACCGATTCGCCCCGCTCGACCCCCAGGACCTCGAGATCGTTGATCAATGCCCGACTATCGCGTTCGCCAGCACCACGTAGCACCATATCGCACAACAGTGACGACAGTCCCAGGCGATCGCCTGGGTCCGTGCTGTACCCTGCGGGCACGAGCAGTGAGAATGCGGCCGATTCCACAGCCTCAGTCGGTTCGCCAACCAACACCATGCCGTTTTCGAATTGGTGAACGTATGCCTGACGTTGTTGAACTTGGCTGACTGGTGGCATAGATGTGCTAAGCGCGAGTTAGGGATACGCAGATGGATGCCGAGAGGATTCGTAGCTGGGCATCCCTCGAGAACTAAACGGCGGGCCTTCCGCGGTGGCCAGCTGAGCCGTAGGGAGCAGCCTACCGGGCCATCTCGCAATGTGCAAGTTCAACCGCTTTGTAGAGCGTGCGAACCGTCCGAAAACCGAGTTGTCGATACAACCGCACGGCCGACTCGTTTTCCACGGTCACTTCCAGACAGGCATGGCGGATGCCGATATGATGCAAACCTAACAGGGATGCCAAGATCAGCGCGGTGCCGATCCCACGACCACGGTGAAAAGGCAAGACGCCGATGTTTTGGATGTTTGCCTTGCCTTTGTGCGTCCGCACGGCTTGGATCGTTCCACAATACTCCGCTTTGGAAAACCCGGCTGCCGAATACTCAGCCAACCAAGTTGCTTCCGGCAGGAATCCGTCCTTGGCTTGAATCTCGCCCATCAGCCGCTCGCAACCATCCAGTTCGCCCAGGCATGGGAAGACCTGCGCATCAATTTCGCCTCGAAAGCTGTGGTACTTCACTTCCGCGTGTGCTTGCACCAGCGAGGAATGCCACGCGACGAGGCGGTAGTCGACGGGCAGCTTGATCCGCGGGCATCTCCAACGCCGCAGGTCGAGTTCCATGCGGAATCGTTTGACGTACTGAAGATTCATGAATCGCATGGTGGGCGGCAGCCTCTCGACGCGGCGGGAATCGGCATTTCAGCCGACTTACAAGGATACCACAAACTTGCCTGCAGAACAGTAAATCACTACTGCAGCGGTGATTTTAACTCGAAATATGCCTGTACCCGCCGTCAACCTTGCTTCAAACGTCCATGGTCGCCTGCAAGACCTCTTCAATTCGCTCGTCGGTTAGCAACTGATCGCTGTGCAGCGGGCAATACACCGCGACTTTGCCGAAGTGCTGATTCGCTCTCGACAGGTTCAGCAAGTCTTCGGCCGATAGCGTCTCGCGGCCCGCGCGTCGAGTGAGTTGAAAGCGACAGTCGCCGAGGCCCTCGAAACTGCGATAGACCACTTCCGTGCAGACCATCCGATCAGACCGTGTGAAGTCGAAGTCAAAGTCATACGGTTTGCCGACGTGTGTGCGGGCGCGTTGCAATGCCTGTTCAATCAACTCGCGCGGCAGATGAGGTCGGATCGTGGCAATCGCGTCGACTGAAAACGGCGACTCGATCGAGCGTTCATGCACTCCGTCGGCCAGCGCTTCGATGACTCGTCCGTCGCCGATGTACAAGGCGGCGTGTGGCCAGTAGCCGGGAAGAAAGTAGTTGGTAAGCGAGTGCTCCTTACGAGTGACCATGACGTCGCCCGGCTGTAGTTGCTCCATTAATTGAGATTTGATCGCTCGCGGCAGCGCCGGCGTATGATCGGGTTGCGTGCTGAGTTGACCAATGAACTCGGAAATCCACGACTGAATCGCATAGATCGCTCGTCCGATGCCTCGGTTCACAATTTTCTCATACGTGTGCCGCGCTCGTTCGCTGGCGCGCGCCGCCGCGTATGTCGACGCACTCACCCGCAGCCTTTCACCCAGTCGATCGATGATCGCCATCACGGCGGCCAAGCTTGCATCGCCTTGGGCAAGTTCGCGGAGCGTGGCAGCGTAGTGATCGTAAGATTCGGTCGCCTGATACAGTTGGATTGCGTGTAGTGGATCAGAAAGCGACATCTGAATCGCGTCGAAGCTGTTGGCCGGAATGTCGAACAGCTCGTACGATTCATTCAACTTGCGACGGATAATTGCTTCATCCGCAAACAGCTCGCGGAGGGTCCGTCCCGCGTCGACTAGCTCGGCGGCAGCGGCGTATGCGATAGCAAAGTCAGTCGGATTCACCTCGTCGGCGGTCGCCGGACCGTGCCTGTACTCGGTAATGATCTCAAACAGAGCGTTGCGGGCCATGTGGTACGAAACCCACAAGTGCACGACCTGATCGTCTTCGCTGGGACTAAAGAACCCTCGCTCGCGCACCGTCGTCGACGTGGCGAACTGCTGCGCGGCGGCCTTCAGCCGCGACAAGTGTTCCGCCAAGTGAATGACCGTCGGCGCGTTGAGTTGGGGTTGGGTCGCCATGGTGATTGGTCACGCAGTTCGTTCTGCTAGTCCCACTCCTTGCGGGACGGTAGGGTGAATGTCCTTCGCCACTTGCCGTCGATTTGTCGACCGTTAGCTAACTCAGAGGCCGATTACTCTACGCTCTCTAGGTTAGTTTAGCCTATTTGCTGACCCGATTTCCACAGAAATCGTTGCAGGCGAAATGCGATGACTCTGCCTTTCTTCGCCCTTAGATTCTGGAGAGTGTATTCGCTGCTGATTGCCACTCGAAGCCAAAGTGCGATACAGAGTGCGAAGCACATGCGAGTCGGCATCAGTCGTGCAAAGAACAGCGTGTTCTTCGTCTCTTTGGACCGAAGATTGATGGGTCAATTCGTTGCCGGTACGGTTATCAGTATGGTCCTCAACCGTTGAATATGAGAGCTGCGGGCTGTGCAAATGATACGATCTCGACCGACCTGGTATCAAATCCGACTGTTGTCACTTCTGCTGACAATGACCGCCGTCTGTCTGGCTTCTTGGGCATATCAGCACAGAAACTACATCGTGAACGACAAGCAGCTTGTCATGAGCCAAGGAACAGCAAGCGTCGAGGAGACGACGTACTTGGATTGGTCGAAACTCTACGCTGACGGGATCGTCTTGCTCCTGGTGCTGGTGGGAATGGCGATCGCTGCGATTCTGCTGAAACGTCTCACAGGACGCTTTGACCAGTAGTGCTGCCATTACTTTTGACAGTGCAGCCGCTTCCGACGGGATGCCTGCCGGCGCCGGGTCGATCAGGATTAACGCTGGAAGTATCTCGGTCATGGCCCACGACATCAATGTTGGTCAAACTCCCCTGCTCGCAGCCGCTATCGATCTCTTCAATCCGGTCAGCGGCGATATCGACGTGACCGTGCGGGTGAGGTGAGTAACCCGCTCGCCGGACTTTTGAGGAACACCCCCACCAAGGGCATTGTCAACGCGCGGCAGTCGGCGGACGGTGGCGCTGTCACCGGCCCGCATCTGCCTAGGCAGCAACTTCATCTACGGGTAGACTTTGAGATTGCATCTCAATTCCCGAAGCTCAGGTTTTCCGCATGAATCGCGTTTCTGCGTCCGTAGTTCTGATCGTCCTTGTGTCCGTCACTCTGATTTCCGGCTGTGGGCAGACCACTTCGCACTCGCATGAAGTGTCGCAGCGAACGAGTGATACCTTCTCAGGCGAATACCCAATCAAGGTGCTCTGCACGACAGGGTTCGTTGCTGAGATCCTGCAGCGAGTCGGTGGCAAGCACGTTGAAGTCACAGCGCTGATGAGTTACGACGTGGATCCGCATCTCTACAAGCCGCGGATTTCGGACGTCGACAAACTCGCCAAGGCCGACGCGATTTTCTACAGCGGATTGCATCTAGAAGGTCGGATGGCCGACTTGTTTGTCCAGTACGCACGGAAGAAGCCGACGTACGCGGTTACCGAGGGAATTGCGGCCCGCGATGACAAGCGACTTCGCGAGCCGCCAGAGTTTGAGGGGATGCACGATCCGCACGTGTGGCACGATGTGTCGCTATGGTCGGAGTGTGCTCACGACGTGGCCGAGATGTTGGGCAAACTCGATCCCGAGCACACCGCCGACTACGACGAGAACGCGCACGCCTACATGGACGAACTGGCTGAACTTCACGAATACTGTAAGACGGAAGTCGCTAAGATTCCCGAGGACAGCCGCGTGCTGGTCACAGCGCACGATGCGTTCGGCTATTTTGGTCAGGCGTACGGCATCGAGGTGTATGGACTGAAGGGAATCAGCTCTGAGGAAGAGAAAGACCTTGAGCACCAAGAAGAGGTGCAGAAGATGATCATAGCACGCAAGATTCCGGCGGTGTTCGTTGAGTCGACGATCGCGCCCCGAACGGTTGAAGCCCTGATCGAGCCTTGCCGCGCTGCCGGGTGGAATCTGCAGAACGGTGGCGAACTCTACGCCGATGCGCTAGGCGCAGCGGACAGCAATGCCAGCACATATACTGGTATGGTCAGGCACAACGTCGACACGATAGTCGGCGGACTGACAGCTGTGCCAGTTGAAAATGACGAATGACTAGATACCCAATGACGAAGGAATGTCTAAGTCTGAATGTCGGTAGAATGCTGAGCACTCGGTCGTCATTCCTTGATTCGTCATTCATTGGTCATTTCTGAATTCGTCGTTCGTCTATCATTTCATGTCCTCCGTTGCCTTCGAAATCCACGACATGACCGTTGCCTATCAAAGGCGGCCGGTGTTGTGGGATATCGACTTCACCATTCCCGAGGGCAATCTCGTCGGCATTGTTGGCCCCAACGGGGCGGGGAAATCGACACTCATCAAGGCCGCGTTGGGATTGGTGCCGTTGGCGAGCGGCAAGGTTGAGATCCACGGCAAGAGCTACGACGAGCAGCGCCACCTCGTCGGCTACGTGCCGCAGCGCGAATCGGTCGATTGGGATTTTCCGGTCACGGTGCGAGATGTGGTGCTGATGGGCACTTACGGGCGGCTGGGTTGGTTTCGTCGTCCGGGCAGAGCCGAGAAGGAAATCGCCGACCGATGTTTGGAGCAGGTGGGCATGGCGGCATTCGCCAAGCGGCAGATACGTCAGCTGTCCGGCGGTCAGCAGCAACGGGTGTTCCTCGCGCGAGCGCTCGCTCAAGACGCGCAGCTGTATTTCCTCGACGAGCCATTCGCCGGTGTCGATGCAGCCACTGAAGCCGCAATTTTTGAGTTGCTGCAGACATTGCGCTCGGGGGGCAAGACCGTGCTGGTCGTGCACCACGACTTGCAGACGGTGCGCGAGTACTTCGACTACGTGGTGCTGCTCAACATGCGGCTGGTCGCGTGTGGGCCGGTGGATTCGACGTTCACGACCGAGAATCTGCAGCAAACTTACGGCGGCCGACTGACGATCTTGGACGAGGCCGCCGAAGCCATGCGACAACGGGATGTTTGACGATGGGTGGGCTTTCGCTGACCGACAAAGTGATGATCGGCACCGCGCTACTGGGCGGCATGTCGGGCGTCGTCGGTAGTTTCGCCGTGCTGCGCGGACGGTCGTTGGTGGGTGACATGCTCGCCCACGCGGCGCTTCCAGGTATTTGCCTCGCCTTTCTGCTGCTGCGAACCAAGAGCCTGCTCGGTCTCTCGCTGGGGGCGCTGGCGAGTGGCCTGGTTGCGATTGCCGTGGTGACGTTGATCGTCCGCTGGACACGCACCAAGGAAGACGCGGCGATCGGCATCGTGCTGAGCACATTCTTCGGATTGGGAGTGGTGGTCTTGTCGGTGATCACTGGGCCAGGTGGTGGCGGCAGCAAGTCGGGACTCGATTCGTACCTGTTCGGCGATCCTGGCAACATGCTGACCGGTGATCTCGTGTTGCTGGCGGTCGTGGGCGGTATCGTGCTTCTGACGGTGGCGCTAATGTTCAAAGAATTCGAAATCGTCTGTTTCGATAGCGAATTCGCCCAGTCGCAAGGGTGGCCCACCTTGCGACTCGACCTGCTGATGATGGCTTCGCTGGCAGTCGTCACCATCGTCGGACTACCGATCGTGGGCGTGATTCTGATGACCGCGATGATCATCCTCCCAGCCGCGACGGCTCGGTTTTGGACAAATCGTTTGCATCATATGCTCTGGCTCGCCGGAGCGTTCGGTGTTGCCGCCGGCTTTCTGGGCACCAGAGTCGGCCAGGGCCTACCGGTGGGGGCAAAGATCGTGCTCACGGCAGCGGCCTTTTTTGTCGTATCGCTGTTATTCGCTCCCGAGCGCGGAATCGTCGCACAGTTGCTGGTGGAGTATCGCCTGCGGCAGCGCATCGCACGCGAGCATTTGCTGCGAGCACTGTACGAACTTGCTGAGGCGAGACTGCCCACGATTGAACCTCTGCAAGTGGAAACCATTCGTGAATACCGCTACTGGCGATCGCTCGAACATTTATTGCAAGAGGCGCGAGAACGTGGCGAAATCGTCCGGACGGGCGATGCGGTTGAGCTCACTCCGCTGGGGCTGCGTCGTGCGGCAAAGTTGACCAAGGCGCATCGGCTGTGGGAAATGTACATGGTGCGGCACGTGGGAATCGCCGCCGACCACGTTGACCGCGGCGCCGACGACGTGGAACATATGCTGCCAGAGGCGTTGTTGATCGAGCTGGAACAAAAGCTGGCCAGCGAAGGGAGACTGCCACACGTCATCGAAGACGTCCCGTCCTCGCCGCATGACTTGGAAACCGAATCCTCGCCACGGCAGGGAGGAGGTTGACCCGTCATGCATTTCGATTCGCCACCGTTCGCCGCATTCCTCGATCTTTCACCCGGAAAACTGGTCGTGTTGACCGGCGCGGTCACCAACGTGGCGTGCGCGATTGTGGGTTGTTTTCTGGTGTTACGCCGGATGAGTATGATGGGCGATGCGCTGGCGCATGCGGTGTTGCCGGGATTGGTGATTGCGTTCCTGTTCTCGGGATCAACGAGCATCGTGCCGCTGTTCGTCGGTGCGATCGCGTGCGGCTTGCTGACGACCTTTCTAACGCAAACGTTACATCAGTACGCACGCGTACCCAGCGATGCGAGCATGGGAGTGGTGTTCACGTCGTTGTTCGCCCTGGGGGTTGTACTGATCAAAAAGTACATCTCGGGACTTCACTTCGACATCGCATGTGTTTACGAAGGTACGCTGGAGCTTGTCGCCATCTCAGAAAGTATTGCCGGCGTGCCACGACCACTGTTCACGACGTCGCTGGTGTTAGTGCTGAATCTCGCTGTGCTGCTGCTCCTGTGGAAAGAACTAAAGATCAGCTCATTCGATCCCGCGCTGGCCACGACGATGGGAATCTCCGCAACGGCGATGCACTACTTACTCATGACGTTGGTGGCGGTGACGGCTGTGGCCTCGTTCGAGGCGGTCGGGTCGATCTTGGTCGTGGCGATGTTGATCGTCCCAGCCGCGACGGCGCACTTGCTAACCGATCGGCTGGCAGTGATGATCGTCATCGCGGCATTCGTGGGCGTGGCGTCGTCGGTGATGGGCTATTGGGCGGCCTGGTACTGGGATACCAACATCGCGGGGATGATGACCGTTGCGGCAGGATTCCTCTATGCCTTGGCGGTGTTCTTTTCGCCGCAGTATGGCATCTGCAGCACAGTCTGGCGAAACTTGCGCGTGTCACTACGCGTGCTGCGCGAGGATTTGTTGGCGATGCTCTACCGCGTCGAGGAATTGAACTCAACGAAGCAGCTTACCGTCGCGGAAGCGAGCGAAGCCGTCGGAGGCGGCTGGCTGGCGCGGTGGGGGGTCCGAGAGCTCGAACACAAGGGCCGAGTCACACGCGAGCAGGACCGTTTGCGGCTAACAGACCAAGGCCGTGAACGAGCGAAGAAGTTAGTGCGGACCCATCGCTTGTGGGAAACGTATCTGGTGCAACACCTGGGCATGCCGCTAGACCACGTGCACGAACCGGCCCACCGCGTCGAGCACTTTATCGACGAGCATCTTCGCCAGGAACTCGAAAGCGAAGTCGACTCCGACGGGCAAGATCCGCACGGACGAGAAATTCCCGAGTAGAAAGAAGCGTGCCCGAGTGATTCGGGCTCGCTTGCGATCTTCAAACCTCAACCGTTGAAGGTTTCCACCCTGCGGTTGTTGTTCTCATTCTGCTCGGGCAGCCGATTGCCCACATCGAGCTCGCCTTCGAACTGCATGCCGGTGTTTAGCTGATTGACCGACCAGCGGTGCCAGGTGTGCTGGCCCGTATTCAGACTGCCAACTCGCAAGGCCGACCGCTGGACCAAGTTGCCCGGTCCGAAGTACGCCTTCACCGTCAGCGAGACGTCCTGGTTCTGAGCCACTGGCCCCACATTGCGGACCTGAAACCAGACCTCTTTTTGTTGCGGTTTGAACATGATGTCGGTGATTTTCAGATCGGGTGCGTACTCGGTCTGATTATCGACATTGATGGCGGTCGTGTTGTTGCGTTCGTTGCTCTCGGCGACCAGATTCTCAGGGTCGACGGTTAGAATTACACGCACATCGCTGAGCAATACGTTTCGCACAGTCATCCGCGTGGTTTCGCCGGCGTTGAGCGGCCGCACGTTCATCGACTTCGTATCACGTAGTCGTCCGTCGCGTCCGCGGATGACGATGTTCAGCAGTGTGCCTTTGCTGCGGGTCTTGCCCATGTTGGTGAGCGAGACGCTCAGCAGGTTGCCCTTCGGCTGCACGCCGGTGAAGTGCAAGTCGGGTCGTTGCCGCGGAGGTGGCGCGCCGGAGCCGGCATCGATCGTGGCCGCCTTCGAGTTATTCCGCTCGTTCGATTCGGTAATCTGTCCGCGTGGATCGACAGTGGCGAAAACTTGCGAGTTGCCGATCGCCATCGCCGCCAAACGCACGCGCTGCACGCCGCCTGATTGCAATCGCTGGACGTTGGCCATCTTGGTGGTGCGAGTTTGCCCGGTGAGGCGATCTTTCACGACGACTTGCAGTTGCGCCGCCGGGGATTGCTGAAAGCCCAGATTCTTGACCGTGACCATCAGGTTGTTGTCGCGCCCAGTGATCGCCGTCACAGTGAGATCCACCTTGGGCAGATCGCGCGAACTGCTCGCCGTCGACGCCTCTTGCGTTTGGTTCGGCAAGGCGCGTCGTCCGTCGGTCCGCAGCCGACGCTGCTGTGCCATTGCCAAATCGGCGGCAAACGCCGCGACCAATACCGTTAGCGCCGCACTTGTGATCAACACTTTCATCGCTCTACTCCTGTTCGTTCCGATGGTAGCCATAGGGAGCAGGCACCTACAGCCGGACGGCAAGCAACTTGCCGGCTAGAAAAACAAGCGTGGAGAAGTCGAAGGTGTTACAGGGAGCGAACTAGATGGACTGGATGCGGGTGGATTCCACGTTAGGTGAGTCCCACCGCTTGTGGAATCGCGTAGTCCAAAACTGTGCCGCGTAAGGCGAATAGCGATATAATAGACAGCCGGGACACGATTCCTGTCGACATTGGCACTCGCTCCAATTCGAGGACAGATACTCATGCGATTCTTTCGAAAACGTGAACGTCATATCAAACGACGAACGCCGAGAGGCTATGCACTCATCGAGTTGCCGCTCGTATTATGCATCGTATTGTTCCTCGGCTTGGCAGGCGTTTTCGTATTTGACCGATACGGTAGTGAAGTTTCTTGTTACGCCTGGCCCCTTGGGGCCGTTGGACCACCGGTTGCATTAATCGCCTTCGCCCTATGGAGCAATCGGGTCGAGAATCGCAAAATCAGAGAATCGCGCAACAACGATGATGTGGACGCGACATAAGCGTGGGCGCGTCGGTGTGAACCGCCGCTTTTGGAAACTGCTTCAATCTCTCTCTACGACAATAATGAGCCTATTTTTGGACAGTATGCGTCGGTTTCTGTTCTGATACTGCCCGATCTTCATTCAAGTCGAACCATAGTCGAGACTGGCCGGCTTCCTTCCAACTTGTACTCGGACGTGCTTCGTCTTCCGTTTGCGCTTGCGTTTGGGCAGCGTCGAAGCTAGCGAGTCTTCGTGGATGATTACCACGAGTAAGAAGTACAGAATCATCCCTTTCTGCCACACGCCGTAACTCTCCAGCCGGCTGGCCAGCATCAGGATGCTCGGAGCGATTAGGTGCATGAACAGCAGGAAAAACGAATCGTTGCGGTAGAACACTCCCAGGTAATAGAAGAACATGCCCACCATGACAAACAGTGAGCAGGTCGTGTGCAATGCGTCGACTGAGGGGGTCGCTGCGATCACCGTGAGCAGAGCGGTGAACAGCAGATACGCTGCCATCGGAAGCTCAGCTTCGACGCGATAAGCGGTCCGCGCTGCCGCTAGCCCAATGGCAACCAGCACCGCGAACAGTGTGTAGCCAATCCAAGCCGGATCGTAGTCGCGAAACATGCTCAGCGGCCGCAAGTACGCATCCCCTTGTACGTCCGCCAAGTGGGCGTAAACCAGTAAGACAGAAAACCCAGCTCCAAGTGTCTTGACCATGCCTGACTGCCAACGTACGAGACGGTGGGATTGGAAGTATCGTCCAAACCAAGAAGAGATTCGCCGCCGTGTATTCTAGCCGAAGCACGTGTTTTCTGTCGCCAAACAATAAAAACCACGACAATTTCGACGGATGAGAGTTCACGGCTGCGAACTCACATCAACCGATGCCACAGATGGCGGGAAGCCCGCCCTGATCGGGAACGTCCGACTGTTGGAGCCGCGCTGGTCCGTCTACAATGCCGATTCCTCGTATTCATTGCGCTGCCCCACACTCATAGGTGCCAATCGATGAAGACTCTAGCCCGATGTCTACTGTTGCTGTTTGTGCCCGTGTCGACGGCTCAGGCTGCGGATTCGCCGAATATCGTCTTGATTCTGACGGACGATCAAGGTTGGACGGGCACGTCGGTGCCGATGGATCAGCAAATGCCCGGCTCGGCCAGCGACCTCTATCGGACGCCTAATCTGGAGCGACTGGCGAACGAAGGCATGCGTTTTTCCAACGGTTACGCGCCGGCGCCCAACTGTTCACCAACACGCATGAGCATCCAAACCGGCAAGACGGCTGCACGGCTCGGTGCGACCGACATCCTGGACGTGGTCCCTCGCGGTGGGCGAGGCGGACGTTTCTTCACTATGTACTACGTGAACAAGCCGTTGAACATTCCGTTGCCGATCAGCGATCTGCCCGACGAGGAACTGACCATCGCGGAACTCGTCAAGCAACGTAATCCCGACTACAAGACGGCCCACTTCGGCAAATGGCACATGGCGGGTGGTTCTCCGGAGCGTCATGGCTACGACGTACACGATGGCCCAACGACCAATGGTCCAGGTCGCCAGGGCGCACCAGACCCCAAACGCACCGGCGAAGTCAGTCAGCGAGCGGTGGAATTCCTCGACGCACACGGCAAGAACAGTCCGTTCTTCATGCAGGTTTCGTACTATGCCGTTCACAACCCGGTGTTGTACAAGCGCGAAACCATCGAGCGCTACTCACCAACCGACGGGCGCAAGCACATCAACATTCGATACGCGTCGATGACTGAGGAACTCGACCGAGGCGTCGGCCAAATCCTCGACAAACTCCAAGAACTCGATCTGGTCGACAACACGTACGTGATCTACACCTCCGATAACGGGGCCGAGATGACCGAGGGCACGTTCACCAACAACGAACCCTTGGCCAAAGGCAAGACGCACGTCTGGGAAGGTGGCATTCGTGTCCCCCTAGTGATTCGCGGCCCAGGCATCCAAGCCGGATCACAATGCGACGTCCCCGCGATCGGTTACGACTTCCTGCCGACAATCGCCGATTGGGTGGGCGGTGCCGACTTGCTGCCTGATGATCTTGACGGCGGTAGTCTTGTGCCAGTTCTCGAAGGGGAAGGAAAAGGCGAGATCTCCCGCGGAACCGACTCCCTGATTTGGTACTACAGCGCGTATCGAAATCACAAGCATGTGGCTCCCCAGGCCGCCATCCGTAGGGGCAATCACAAGTTGATCTGGGAATTCGAATCCGACCAGACCCGGCTGTTTGACCTGGGCTTGGACATCAGCGAGACGACTGATCTCTCCCGGTTTCGTCCTGAGGTAGCCAAAGAGATGCACCAAGAGCTGCGCGAGTACTTCGCCGCGGTTGACGCCAAGCTGCCCACGATCAACAAGGACTACGACCCCACCAAGGACCCTGGTCTGAGTGGCAATTCAGGCCGCCAACGCTTTGGAAATCAACGAACTCGCAACTAGGTGAATCATACCTCACAGGTGGTTATCAGCGGCGCGTTGCTAACCGTTAGCCAGGTAACGTCGACGCAGCGTCTCGGATGGCAATTCCCCGAACCGCTCCCGGTAGTCCGCGGCAAACTGCCCGATGTGCCAGAATCCCCAGGCATTTGCCACGTCGGCTACCTTGGTTGCCTTGGGCGTGGCCGCACGCAGTTTCCGACGCACACCGAGGAGCCGAAAGGCTTGCAGATACTCTTTGGGGCCGATTCCAAAACGTTCGACAAATGCGTAGCGTAGCGTCCGCTCGCTCACTTCCGCCGCGCGACATATGTCGCGAGTATCGATGCCGTCCGCTGCGTGACGCTCGATGAAAGCTTCAGCTTTCGCAATTGCAAACAGGCGTTTTCTACCAGTGACATCGGGGCACGGGCCGCGGGCTTGCGCGATGCTGGAGATCAATTGTTTCGGAAGCTCGGCGGTGATCTGAGCGAGGACGTGTGTGCCCGCCAATGCGTCAGGGTTTTCGCGAATCTCGTCACAGACTCCTGACAACATACATCGGAGTCGCTGGATTGCCGTCGGCGCCACGCTGATGGCCTCTGCTCCGCCCGCAACTTCGGTGATGCTTCCCAGCGCCAACGCGTCACCAGCCATCGCCAGCAGACTCTCGGGCATCGTGCATGTGTAAACGTGAAAGTCTGGACCGGATATGCTGGAGAGCTCGCCAGCCTCTGGAAACACCATCAGGCACGTGCCGTCGATTGCCTTACCTCGCCATTCGAGCCGCAGATCGGGGCGGGCGGGCACGGCGATCGTTCGCATCCCCGCCGGCGGTGCGCCCCGTTGCTGGAGCGACCGACGGAAACGTGCATCCGAGACATGGACTTCGCCGACTCCAAACTGGAAGAGTTGTCCGCGAAAGGGGCCGCGCTTCAACTGCCGAAAGTCGAGATCCCACTGCTTCGCCTCGTCCGCCAAATCGTCTACGTCGTTGAATGACCGGTCGAGAAGATACATAATTGCGAAGCTGCGGTCCGTTGGCGACCACGTGGCGAAAAATCTGGCTTTTGCCGTTTTTTGATGTTGTTCTAATAAGCCTCAGTTTAGACTCCGAGGGTTCCGTTTGCCAGCAATCTCAATCCATCGTTCACAGGCCGCTGCTTTGAGTAGTCAATCCGACGCTCCCCGTCGAACAAGTCGGCCAACGGGCCGTCCACCGCTGCCGGCGGAAACCGCTCGACGTAACCGGGTCGTCACGCTGGTTACCGACGATGAGTTGGAACGCTTGCAGCTTAGCGCCCAGACAAGCGGAAAAACGATTTCGACTTTCGTCCACGGTATCCTACGGCAATTCTTGGACAGCAACACCTCACACTGAAAATAGAAAAACCATGACCCAAACGTTACCAAGACTCCTCACGCTACTCCTGGCATTGGCCGCCACTCACGTGGCGTGCGCACAACAGGCAATCGTTCACGACGCGGAATACTACGTTCTGGAAGCTCAGAACGGCGCTCGATGGAATGCGGAAGACCAACAACTCGAGCAGCGACTTGCCGAGCTGCGCAAGAAGTACGGCACTCCCCCCAATATCGTCCACATCATGTGGGACGACACGGCCTACGGCGACGTCGGCATCCCAGCGATTCAAAAGGTGCGCGGATTAGAGACCCCGAACCTCAACGAGATGGCTCGTCAGGGAATACTCTTCTCTCGCTTCTACACCGAGGTGGGCTGTACCCCCAGCCGAGCCGCCTGCATGACGGGTCGGCACCCGGTGCGTAACGCGATGTACAACATCGGGATGCTTCGCGAGATGCACGGCCTGAGGGGTACAGAAGTCACGATCGCGGAAGTGCTTTCGAAGGCAGGCTACGCGACGGCCTTCCATGGCAAATGGCATCTCGGCGATATCGAAGAGAGCTACGCCCACAACCAGGGCTTCGACGAGGCGTTCTTTACCGGCTACAACCAGATTCTCTCGCTCTGGACGCGTCGAGCCGAGCAAGCCAACGCAACCATTGGCCTCTTTGAAGATATCCTGCCTAAGGACCCGTACAAGCTCGATGAGACCTTCGTGACCAAGGGATGGGCAATGGTGGTCGAAGGCAAAAAAGGTGGGCAGTCGCGTCAATGGAAAGACAATAGTTACGAGACCTACGAGCAAATCGATTCCGAGGCGCAGAAACGGACACTCGAATTCATCGAGCGTAACGCCAAATCTGGCAAACCCTTCTACGTTGCCAACTGGCCGATGATGGCGTCGTTCCTTCCCACCGGCAAGAAGGTCTCGCAGGGGCGGAGCCTACTGCAAGACGGTTTGGAGGGCAACGTAGACCCATTTGTCGGCCAAGTAATGGAGAAACTCAAGGAACTAGGTATCGCCGAGAACACGCTGCTGATTTGCAATGCAGACAACGGACCGATGGCTCATAATCCGCCACCTGGCTGCGGCTTCACTGAGACCATTTTCCGCGGTGGCAAGGGCGACTTCTTGGAAGGCGGCGTTCGTGTGCCTTCGCAAGCGTGGTGGCCGGGCGTCATCGAAGCGGGCCAAATCGTCGGCGACATCATCCACGAGACGGACCTGTTTACCACCTTCGCTCGACTGGCTGGCGCGACCGAACACATCCCCGGCGATCGAGTGATCGACGGCCTCGACCAAACGTCGTTGCTCGTCAACGGCGACACCCACAGCCGTCGCGACTACGTGTTCATATATGCAGGCCCGAATCTTGGGGCCACGGTCAAAGGCAACTACAAGCGGCACTGGATCTCGCCCGACCCGGTCGGGGAAGCGAGCGGGATCCCGGCGGGCTTCTACTTTTTGCCGTCCGACACGCGTGAGAAGTCGCCGATGCTGGTCAACCTGATTCACCTGAAGACGCCCTTCAACCGGATGCGGCTCCGCCACAACCTGTGGAAAAAGAAGTATCCCGACCTGCCCGAGCGACATGGCGTTCCTTGGACCGGACTTGAGAACGCAACACCAGAGATTCAAGCCTTGAGCAAGCCACCAGCGGATTTTGACAAGCTACCATTCGATCCACTAGAGTACGTCGAGCACCTCGACGAATTGCCGTTCGATCCAACGGCGGATCCGGATTTCGGCGAGTAGTTGGGGACGTCTCCCATGGGATTCTTAGATCTATTTGCTTTGCTGATACTCGCCGTGCTGGCGGCGTCGTTAGTCGGGCTATGGGTGTTGCTGGGAATGATGCCCGGAAGGATCGCCCGCAAGCGCGGGCACCCGCAGGCGGAGGCGATTGCCGTCTGCGGGTGGTGGGGGGCGGTCACCCTAGGATTGCTGTCGCCGATTGCGTACGTTTGGGCCTACACCAATCCTAACTGGCGATACGTCAAACAGGGCGAGACGCAACCGGTCGGTGGTGATCGTGCGGACGGTGGGCAATGATTGTCTTCCTCACCCTCTGCTACGTCGGCGTACTCGCGTTGCTGGTCCGGCTGCGCGTGATCCAGCTGAATCTTTGGTGGAAGCTGTCGCCGGTGGTGTGGATGGTAGGCCTGCTAGTGGTGCTCTTCCTACCGATGCAATGGGGCGCTCCATCAGGCCCGATCAACGTCTACAAGACCGTCGTGGAAATTATCCCCAACGTCACGGGAGAGGTCATCGACGTCCCGGCGCGCGGCTTGGAATCTCTCCAGGAGGGTGACATCTTGTTTCGCATCGACCCTTTGCCCTATAAGGCGAGGGTCGATGAGCTGCAGGCACAACTTGTCGAAACCAGGCAAAATGTTGAGCGGTTGCAGGCCAACTCCGAAGCGGCGGCCGCCACCGTAAAAAAGACGCTGGCGGAAATCGAGGTTGCGAAGGCGGACGAGGCGTCGTCGCTAGCCACGGTGGCAGCGGAGAAGGCCGCTCTCCAAGAAACCAAAGGCAAGAAGCAGAAAACGGAAGCCGTCGTGGCCGACCTTGTGGTCCAAGTTGCGGCCGCGCAGCGAGAGTACGACCGCATTCTCACGTTGGTACCGTCCGGTGCAGCGTCCGAGTCTGAGCGTGACCGCGCCGAGATTCAGATTACCTCTCTCAAGAATCAATTAGAAACGGCCAGAGTCGACGTGCGCGTGGCGGACGATTCGATCGCCCGAGCCGAGGCCGACGTGGCTGCCGCGGAAGCTCTGGCTGTCGCGGACGGATTACGAGTCAAGCAATTGGTCGCAGCAGACCTGGTTCGCGTACAGGCAGAAGCTCGCGAGGCCGATTTACTGGCCAACTCGATGATCGGCGACGAACACACCAATGTGGCCCGAGTTCGTTCGCAGTTGGAAAAGGCCGAGTTCGACCTGGAGCAAACCAACGTCCGCGCTCCCAGCGACGGGTATGTCGTCGGAATGTCCCTCAAACCGGGGCAGCGAGTTGCTGCGTTCCCGGTACGTACGTGGATGAGCTTCATTCCTGCCGATGAGGTGACGGTCGCCGCCGGCATTCCGCAGTATGTGTTGCGCAACGTGGAGACCGGGCAAGAGGTCGAAGTGGTCTTCAAACTGTATCCCGGCAAGGTCTTTTCCGCCACGGTGGACAAGGTCTTCCTCATCAACGAGCAAGGCCAGCTGCAGCCCAGCGGAATCGTCGCGACGACACCTGGAGTTGATCAGTCGACCGTTCCGTTTGGCGTGCGATTGAAACTCGACGAGGACGAAGCCATTGATGTTGCAAAGCTACCAGGAGGCGCAGTCGGAACCGCTTCGGTGTATACCGACAAGGCTCGCGCAACGCATGTCATCCGACGCGTCATGCTCCGCATGGAAACCTGGATGAACTACATTATCCCCTGAAAGTTACCCATGTTCACCTACTGTCGACTAATTTCAGCCTTTGTCGCCGTCGCGTCGCTCGGTGTGTGTTTCGCCGACGATTCGCGACATGTGCCGCTCGACGGCCAATCCAATTTTCGGGATGTTGGCGGTTACCGAACAGAAGACGGTAAAACTGTCAAACGAGGTGTCATCTTTCGCAGCGGCGAACTGCCCCGTTTGACCGATGAGGACGTTATCAAGCTGGAACAGCTCGGCATCAAGACCATTGTTAACTTCCTGACCGACATCGAGACTCAGTCCCGAGGCGCGGACCGTCTGCCACCGGGTGCCCGCGCGATCTCCTTGCCAATAGAAACCGATGACGGCCTCGCCGCCGCGATCGAGAAGGCCCGCCGCATGGCCGATTTTTCGTCGATGCCGCCGAGCTTAAACCCAGAAATCCACCGCGTGTTGGTCAACGACGCCCGGAAGCAATACGCAGCGTTGTTCCGAGAAATTGCCCAGACGCAAGAGCCGCTCGTGTTTCATTGCTCCCACGGCGTGCACCGCACCGGCACGGCAACAGCCGTTTTGTTGTGGAGCCTGGGCGTACCCTGGGACGCGGTGCGGGAAGACTACCTGTTGTCGAACAAGTACCGAGAATCCGAAGTAGAAAAACGGTTGGCCCAGCTCCGAGAGTCACTCGCCAAGAAGCAAGCCGTCCCGCCAGCGCAGGTCGACATGACCAATGTCGAAGCCTTCTACATCCAGCAGGGCGAGTACATTGACGCCTCCCGCGAAGAAATACTCAAACGGTACAGCTCGATCGATGGTTATCTGACTGACGGCTTGGGACTCACGGAACAGGAGATCCAGAAGCTCCGAGAACGACTGCTTGAATAGCGTCACTACCAGCGCAACGTTAGCTTGCTGGTCGTTCCCAATCGATTCGTCCGCGACCTACTGCCGGACGGCGCGTTCGACGGGGCGATTAACGCTGGCCGTGGGTGCCTCGATTGCGGAGACCAGCTCCGGAGTTACGACGATCATCAGGCCGATATGGACGGTCACTTCCTCGATCTGACCATCGCTCAACTCTCGAGCTTCCCGGCGTTTCTCAACCAGTCCGGTTAGCACGGCGCTATCGCCAAAGGCCACATCAACCCCTGTGTCGCACTGTCGCACCTTTAATGCTGGGATGCGAACGCCGTTCATCTCTATTGCCCGAGCGTCATCGACTTCACTGACGCGCGTTCCCACCTCGACGCGGACTTGATTGTCTCCCAGTGCCTCGGCGCGGAGATCCAACTCCGTTCCGAACGTGCGAAAATCAACTGCCGCTTTCGCATCATCGCTTGCCGGCACCGGAAACTCGCCGCCGACGTGCACACGAGCTGGTCGGCCGCTCACGGTCACAACGGTTGGATCTGCAACCACTTTCGCGAAATTGTTCCGCTGCAGCCAGTTCACGAGACGCAGACCGTCGCTGGCTTGATCCTTGTCGATCGGCGCGGCATTCGGCGTCCCTGCTGGCTCGCCAATCGAATCAAGCAACTTGCTCAACTTCGACCCGCTGGCGTAACCGTCTGCGAACCATTCCGTGTCCACGCCCATTTTGCGAAGCTTCGTCAACGACACCTCCAGCATGCGCACTTTGACAAGAATCTGCTGCGGTGTGCCCGTGGCCGAGCGCAAGCGGTCGATCTCGCGCCGCAATCGGTCCATCTCGACGCATTTGTCTTGCAGGAGCTGCTGCTGTTGCTCGCGCGTGGTGACCTCCGGAGTTTGCACGGCCGAGGGGGCGTCAGTCGGCTTAGACACCGACGGATGGCTCGCCGTTGGAGCTTCTCCCGCCCAGACAGGTTGCACGACGAACAGCATCGACACCAAGGTAAGCATCCGTAGGCACATGACAGCGATCCCCGTAGCTGAGCGCGATTTGTTGACGAACTTGAGTCAAGTCGGCAGAGCATAGACGCCCGCGCGGAATCGAACAAGACAGAGTGCCCGGCAAATGCCCTGCCGGAACCTCGCTTTCATGCTGCTGACGGCAGCACCTGGGCAGAGCCTCACTGCGGTGGATTCGCAGCTGGGAGCCCCAAACAGTCACTGATGACCGAGTCACACTGGCAGGTTGTTTCCTACCAGTGGGACCCGGTGTCGGCCCAGCTGTTAGAAGGAAGAACCTCCAATCAAGCTGACGGTCTACGGCGCGCTGCGAGCAACGCTAGCGTCGCGGTTGCGATCAGCGGCAGTACCGTCGGTTCGGGCACGGGGATCAGTGCCATATCCACCGACACGACGATGTCGGTAAAGTCGCCGAAGTCTGATCCGCCTGTCCCGATCTTGATGTTCTCGAACGTGAAGAAAGATTCATCGTCACCGATAAACGACAACATTTGATCAAGTCCGCCCCAGTTGAGCGAGGACTCTGAGAACGCGGGAAAACTAGTCTCGTACGGCTTGGGGCCACGCCCAAGTTCGACAATCCGCCGGTAAAGATCAAGGTCCGCAAGCGAACGGCCATTCGTAAACAGAAAAAAACCTAGTTCCGTACCTGCCGTCGTTGAGTACGTTACGGTATTCCCACCGACCGCTTGATCCAAGTTGCGTTCTCGATCCAACAGGATTTGCCCTTCGTCCAAGATCTCCAGGACCAATGCATCTGGATCATTGAGATCAGCATCGATAGTTCCGGGCTCGTAGACGCCGAAGGTAACCGCTGGGCCGCTGGTGGAGGTCTGGTAAGTAAACGTCAGCTCCACGGGTTCGCCGGAAGGCCCAGGCACCTGGAATCTTTCGGCAGCAGTTTCACGAGCCGTCGCGAGTGAATCTAGGTTCAGATTATCGCGCACTCTGTTGAAGAAGCCAAACGGTCCCTGCTCCTCATCCGTAAAGGTCCGCCCGTCCCAAGTCCGCAGAGTTGCTTCATCGACTGATCGAATAAAGGACTCAGGAAGGCTGCTACTTTCCAGGGCGAGCAGGTTACTCCCGTCAAACGCCAATGTTCTGGCGACTTGATGACCAATGGAAGCATATTCAAAATCGCCCGACGGGTCGAACTTGTAGACCAGTTGGTTGCCGGCGACAACGATTCCAGATTCTCCGACCGCGATCGCTCCAGCGGAAACAACAGGGTTAAACGGATGGCCGGGAATGACCTGTGGAACAGAAAAATCGAACAGTGGCTGACCGTTAGGTTCAAACACTCGCACTTGACCGGCACCCGTCGTGTAGAGATTGCCTACGTCATCGAGTGTGATCGCGTTGATCTCAATCCCCGACGGCAATGAGAACGGCTGCGGTGCGCCGGTTGCATCAAACAATCGCAATCCATCGTCGTCTAATACGTAAACATTGTCATTGGCATCGATGGCAATATCTCTGGGGTCGGAGAATGATTCGCCAGTAAACGACGATAGAAAATTGCCAGCCGCATCGAACACTTTTACGCCATTGGCAGAACGATCTGTCACCAGTGCGCGGTCGAGCGAATCGATTGCGATTGCTGAGGGCGTGCGAAGGTCCCCGTCTCCGGCATCACGTCCACCGAATTGATCGACCAGATTGCCTTGGGAGTCAAGCACTACGATTGCTTCAAGTGCAGGCTGCGTGACCAGGAATTGCCCCGATGAATCAACGGCAAAATCTGCGGAGACACCGAGTACGTCCATACCCAGCGCCTCGTTGGCCGCGACAACTCCGACGGAAATGAAATTCAAGCTCGAAAAAATACCACTTAGGATGATTACAGAAGTTAGTTTGGTCATAAGATTCCTCTCAGATGTCGCAACAAGCGACAATAGCGCCCCTGAGTGTCTTCTCATTTCTAAAGTTGCATTGCCGTCGTCCGGCAAACGGCCTTACATGCAGCAGACTACAGATTCAAGTCGCATCATCGCACGCCTTGCCAAGCCGTCGAATGAACGTGAGCTTGGTTCCGGTACGCTCTGGACGCGACCTGGCCGTCGCTGAGAATGTCATACTGGCGGTGACTCCTCGGGACGACGCGGACATCACTCCCGGTCGGCAAAGTGGTTTTGCCCAGATCGATGTCCGGGTAGGGTGACCAGAGAAGGGCCGCCCTCGGCTCATCGGTCGCGCGATTGTCTGCGACCGGTAAATCAGATCAATTGGCGCACGAACACCATTCGCGAGAAATGCACAATGCATCTCGCTATTACGGGAAGAAACGAACATAGAGTGCCTCCACGCTGTTCTTCCCCCCACATGTGCACTTTACCACATCATCGCTGGAGAACGCAAGCTGATTCAATTTCTGCCAAGAAACATAGCGTCTGGTTGACCAGTTGGCTCGGCTCCGACGGGCGATGGGACATCGTGTAATCGCATCATGGTGCGGTTTGCGATGCGGTTCCGCTGTGCTTCCTCGCGCTCATGGTGCTGATGCGCTCTCACCGACCAGTCGTCACCGGTTTGTGAGCAGGGGCGACCGTCGCCTATACTGGCACTGCATTGTCAGCTCAACTCTTCCGTGTCTTCTGCAGGTTCTGTTGTGCACTCGAGCAACGACAGCAAATTCCGGTGGACTGTCGGCGACCTGTTAGCGGTCCAGATTGCCATCTTGCCGTTGCTGCTGATTCCCTTCTATTCAGCGACTTTTCTTGACAGCGAGTACTATTCCGAACACCCCTTTAGGTCTCTATTCAAGGTCTTTCTGGCACCGTTTGTCTACGTCAGCCTCATGACGTTTGTCATGTTGCGAAGACGACGCCCCGCTCGCTCCAAAGTATTTGCTGCTATACGCTACGGAATCGCATGCGGTCTGTTCTTTCTGCTGTGCGTCTTCGGACTACAGAATATTCCATTCTTGTTTGACCATTTCTGCTCCACCGTCGAACTTGTTGCGAATTGGCACAAGTATGCCGAGGTAATGGAACAGGAACCAAACATGCTTGTAGCGCACGTGAAGCCCTATCTGGTCTCGCTGATCGCTGTGTCCTACTTCGCAGTCTCCGGCGCCGCAGTTGGGGGGATTGTCGGCATAGCTTGCGACCGCAACTTTACGAACATCACGTCTGCTGGTGGCGATGGGTGCCTACCGAGCGAATGAAGCTGCGTGCGCGACGGAACCCCGAGGAATCGAAACTTGGTGCCGTTTGTGTGTCGCACTACCGCATCGCGCCCCCCGTTCGGAATATATGTACACCGCGCGCCAAATTGAGGACCCGTCCGGAACCTCCGAAGGGGGATCAGCTTTGGGTGATTCAACTATTGGGAGAATCTGATTCTTGCGACGGAATTGCGGGGTTTTGCAGCGATTTCGACTCCGTTGGCTGATTATCACAGCCCTAAATCCCAGCAGCGGTACTAATAACTTGCACCTACACGGAATTCAGCACAAACTTCGTGCAATTTGCTTGCATCCAGCTGCCAGATTGCGGACACTAGTAATGTTTGGCAGAAGTCCGCAACGTCTGCGTGGCATACTGCTTGTTGGCTAATTTTTATTCTACCTACGATTTTCTAGTCAAAGTTTGAGGGGGGAGTCTAATGAAACGCACAACAGGAATGAACTACATTCCGTTGGGAATCTGTATCGGTCTAGTATTGTTTAGCGGTAGCGATGTCACCGCCGCCACGATGTGCTCAGCTGGTTCTGGTCCCCTGAGCGGATTTGTGAGTTGCGAGGCGAGTGGTCAGGACTCGCTCCCGAACGTGCAGGCAGCTCTCAACGACGCACTCGACCCGGATAACGTCACGTTGCTAAGTACCGGCTCCTTCTGTACGCAGGGCACGTGTGAGAATTCGGAGTTCGATGGTATCGACCTGGGCAATGGATTCGATATTTCGCCATCGACCTTGAACAGTACGAGTTTTACGTTTAATGAAATCCCACCGGGCACTCAATTCATCACGCTCAAGCAGGGCCCTGGTTTCCAGGTCTTCAAAGTACCCGGCCCGACCCCGTTCGTTCTTACTCATGACTTGAACGGTAACGATACCTCGCATATCAGCACTTTCACTGCGATAGTCCCAGAGCCTTCGACAGGACTATTGGCACTACTCGTTGGACTCGCGGGCACGCTGCAACGAAGACGTTGATACTCTTGAGAAGTTCGACAGCTGAAAAACGTGCATCGGCGACAGGTCGGTGCGCGTTTCTTTTTTGTGCCAACCCGCCTGAACCGAAGCGCTGAGACACGATCGCGCGATGTCGAATCTGCGCGCGTATCGCTGCTAGCGCAGGATTAACGCACGTGCCAGATGCGGCGGGACTCACAGGCTCGGGAACACCAGCTGAATGCCATTCCTAGTACTTTCCATTCAAATTTGCACTTATGCAATTGACCTGCGGGCGCCCGCAGGTGATAATCCAGTTTAGTACTGTACTTTTGAAGATTGGCAGCTCCGCTCACACTTCATCATGAGCCGCGCGCCGCCTGCATCGATGACTTACAACTAAGGGCACCGCACCGATGAATCTTGGGACAATAGGCACAGGAGTGCTGGCCGTCTTTTTCTGTGTTGTAGGCGTCGCGAACGCGAACCTCATCATTACGGTCGACGAAGCGACGGATAGCTTCGGAGCGATCGGTGATTATCGATCGGTTGAAGGTAACAACGTTGCTTCGTCCCCGGGACAAGTTGAAGAAGTGTTGGGTGGTCCGGGGGGCGGAGGATTGAGCGGTTCCGGCGGCACGTCGTCTGGTTCAAATTCAGTGAACATGAGCGACTTGTTCGACGTGCTCGATAATGCGGGTATCACTAGCACCAACATCTTGGTCTTCGGTTTTGCGACGAACGAGTCTGGCGGCAACAATTCTCCCGTATCGATCACCCAGCTCGACATGACCTTTCAGCGACCGTCGGCCGCCGATTTTACGGTGTCACTTGACGCTGGGATGGATAACACGATCGTCGTCGATGATTTCCAAAGCGGCATTAGCAACGCCGAGGCCAAGATCGAGGTGGAAGTGCCCTTTGATTTCATGGCGGAGTATTCCACTACTTCGACCGAGCAATTCACGATCTCGGCAACACTCGTCGATGAGAGCGGGGGCTTTGAGCTATTTTTTCTCGACGCAGGCTTCACGATTGAGGCGATTCCCGAGCCATCTGCGTTTCTGACGATGGCTTTGGTCTCATTGATCGTGGTAAGCGGAAAAGGGATGCGCCAGGCTCGCCGGGAATAAGCTCCACCGAACGCGAGCTGAAAACCGTCCCAGCAATCACTCCGGACGATCAGCCTGATTTCCCCGCGCCGGCCGGTTGCGCACTCACACGCGGCAAAGGTCGGAACATTCCAAAGCCGGTAGCTGTAGTAAAACTGCGGCCCGTTGCAACTGCTTCCACGAATCCGCCGCGTTCGATGTGATTTGCAGTGCGATTCCGCTTCGGCTAATCCTACTCAGGGTGAAACTGTTCAAAGGTACCAAATCCGTCACAGCAAACTGAGGCAATGGGTGGAGTTGTAAGGAGTTACGATAGAATTCCTACTCCCAAATCTGAGGCCGGTCAGAGGGGCGGTTTATTGGGAACACATTCCAGCGGAGGAGAGTCCCACGAGAGTCCCACCGCTGGTGGAATCAGTTGAGCGGGAAATCGGGTATATTGGATTTGAGTTATCCCTTTTGAGGTCAAGTATCCGTTCTATCGATGCTCAAGTCGAAGCGTGACTGATCCTAGAAAACAACCTGAGAGCGAGACGTTATTCAATACCGGACTAGTCGGACGGGCGTTTTGGATTCGTTTTCTGCAACAGTTTCGGTCTTGCTATCTCACCTCGTTGACAAGCACGACAAAGGCGGTTGCTCCTGCTGCATTGATTGCAGCTGTGGGTTTGGTGTTCTCACTAAGTAGCGTTTGGTTTGAGAACACGTTTCCGGTGTTCGCTTCACAGTACAGTCAGGGATTTTGGGGTCGTGCCACACCTTTCCTGATAGGTGCCGTTGCGTGGCTACTCTATCTGCCAATGACGGAGCCTGTCGACGATTCGGATAGTAAGCCGTTGAGATACAGCTTAAGCTCAGCGTTTGTGATACTCACAATAGCGTGTGTGGCTTTGGCAATCTGCATCAGTTCTTACCGATGGTCGCAGTCGCTAGAAGAGTATCGCGACAATTTGACGCATAAGCTTCAGTCACACGGCAATGTCTTCTTGATTCACTACAAATCGCTGTCCGTCGAAGTACGCGAACTTAGAATAAGTGGAGTAAATGATACCGGTATGCGTGCGCTTGCCGCGACTACTGAACTGCAGAATCTAGTACTCCTTGACTTGGATGCTCCCAAGATTACAGACATTTCTCTGGATTACATGGAATCGTTACGCCACTTGCATGAGCTAATTCTAATTGGTGCGAGTCTTTCCGATGAAAGGGTAAATCGGTACGAGTCTAACTTTCCAAACTGTAAGGTGATTCGTTGACAATCGCTAGCCTTTGGGCTGGCGACAGACGTGTCCTGAAACTGCTAATAGTGCACATCAATTCAAGTAAATCCCAGCCGAAGTTGCGCGCGGAGAAGTGAACCGCCGCCTTTGGAAACTGCTTGTTGGATTATCGTGAAAACGAACGTTTCTACGGTAAGAGTACTTCGACGGAAGGCACTGAGAATCGGGCAAGATTTTTTATCGAAATAATCTCGTGTTGGGGTTTTCATCGAATTCGGCTGATAAGCGGGGTAAAATCCTATGACGGATTTGGTACCTTCGTAGACTTTCAGCCTACTCAATGGCATTTCACTGCAGCAGTTGGGTTCGATAGACTATTTTGGAATCCCACCGCAATCCGGTCTGCGCCGTGAATCCGCTTTGCTGCATCAAGCGACAACACTCAGCGCTGGAAGATTGGCAGCAGTTGGTTGGGCGCGCTCAGTGACAGGACCACTAGCGCGGTGGTGTAGACCGAACCGTAGACGTCATCGTTGTGGATCGTTCTTTCAGGCTCCCAAGAGCCGTTGGAATTTTGGCTCGCCAGCAACGTGCGGAAAGTCGCGGGGCAGAACTGATGCCAATAATCATCGCCCATCTGGTAGGCCGCTTGCGTGCAGAGAAACAGCGAGTAATGGTATCGATCCAGGTCACCGCTAGAGCGATTGTAGTCTTGGAAGGAATAGCCCAGCAGCGTCTTGCCCGCCTGACGGGCTTCAGGCGTGTCATGGTAACCAGCGTGCGCGAGCGCCAGGATTCCCGCGCCAGTCATCGCGCGGCTGAGTGACCCACCGCCGACCGTGTATTCGAATCCCTGGCGTTCGTGCACGAAGTGCCGTTGCACGCAGGCAACAGCATCCTTGATCGGCTGCTCCGGGACATCGAATCCGGCATTCTTTGCCGATCGCAAGAACATCAGTTGCCAGCCGATGATCGACAGATCCGCGTCACTCACATCGAATTGGTGCAGATACCGCCAACCGCCGTGATTCTCTTGTTTTCGCTTCGGGCGTGCTTGCTCGGCGAGCGTCACCTTTAGGGCACGTTCGATCGCTTCCTGGATTTCGCCGGACCGCTCAATATCCATCGATCCGTAGGCTTCGCTGAGCATCAGCGAGCTGATCGCGTGATTGTAAACGGCGGTGGTGCCCGTGAGATGACTGACACGGCGTGGAATTTGGGGAGTATTGGGGCTTACAAATGCGATCAACCCGCTTTGCTTCTGGCAGCGGATGACATACGAAATAGCTCGGGATAGATTCTCGCCATACTCGCCCCGATCCGGCATAACGCCTTGGGCGAGTAACGCCAGCGCACCGAAACTCGTGACCCCAGGTTGACCCTGCGACTGTGTGGGAAACTCACCATTTCGCCCTTGCGTGCTGACGATCCAACGATTGGCTCGTGCAATCGCTGCGTCGACGCGCCGCCATTCCTCATCGGAAAGCACGTCCACGTCCGCGTTGGAGGCGACTGCCTCCGTAAGTTGGCCGAATGCCTCGGAAGGTGACAGTAGCAAGCCACAGCACACCAGCAAGGCGGCGAGTCTGCGAGCGGAGAACAACAGCTGTTGCTCATAGGGGAGCGAAATGAGCGTCATGCTTTCACCTCTGGATTGTTCTGTCTGGGCCACCAGCGTGTCTGTCATCCAAGTCGGATCGCCGTCGCAGCATGTGAGTGCCGACAGCGCCCCGGTATGTTTCCATCATTCTGACGATTGCACGTCGCTAGAACAACGTCTCGCCACAAACTCCTGAAAGTCCTCCTTTGAACCGCCAATCCGCGTCCTGCCGCGCGGCCCAAAAATAGTTGCTGAAATTGGGCCAGCGCTTCGAGTAGACTGGGCGTGGCATGAAACTCTGCCGTCCGCACATTGATACTTGGAAAGCCGTGCTCCGGCGATTTTTCGGAATCAGCGGTTTCGTGCGCAAGTGCCCTTGGCGCTATGACTTGCGCAGTGCGCAGCGGAGACTATTCGGACACATTTGGGGCCGGAAGTCCGAAAAGTTGCAGCTCTGGCTCGTATCCAATGCGCGTAAGTCGTTGCGGTGAAACGACTAGGTGCGGTGTACCAGCGAGAAGTACCCAGATTATTCGGACACGAACGCAAGTTTCGTTGGGTGTCGCAGAACTCCAGTCGGGGGGCGACCGGTGGGAGCCGGTAGCTTCCATGTCGCCCAGATATCCTAGGTGCCGGGCCTTGCCAGGTTCGGATTGACGCGGTTGGTTGAGCGTGGCAGGTTAGGGGCTTCGTTGGAGCTGGCAGCCTGAATGCCTTGGACAGAATAGGAAAATTGAGGACGGATCGATGCAAGTTTTCATCTACATCCTGGGGATCGTGTTATCGGGGCAAGTTGGAAGTCCGACGGGCGATCGCTACGCGCCGGTGGTGCCCTCTGGCGCGGAAGGGCAAGCCGAGGCGAACTCGCCGTTTGACTTGCAGCAACCACCGGAAACGACCACCCAGCCACAAATGCCGTCGAACACACAGAGTGCGCCAGGCTCGCCTCCGCCGCCCGCAGTCGGTACACCGGCGGGGTCATTGCCTGCGTCGTCTCCGCCCGCGACAACACCACGCGGTTTCCAACCGTCGGGCGCAGCACCCCCTGCGACTACGGCACCGCCTGCCACAACCACGCCACCGGCGAAGTTGACCAAGGTCGAAAAGCCGGCCGACTTGTTCAAGAATTTGGTGTCGCCCGCATCACAGCAAGAGCTGGAGGGAAGTGCGTTCTCGTTGGCCGACGCTGTGCGTACGGCACGTTCGCGTGAGCAGCAATCGCACCGTGTGGCGCTGTATTGGGAGCTCTCCGAGGCGGTTTCCAATTACTATTTGGCCGTGCGCGAGGAAATCGACGTACGTTCTCAACGCAATGGACTGTTGCAGGCCGGCCAGGCATGGGCCGATGCGGAGGCGGACGCAGCCGCGCGCAAGGAGTTGGCAAGCAGTGCCGTGAGATTGGCGCAGTTGCGCTTGCAGAAGGCCTGTGGGCTCAGCAGCCAAAGCCCCTTGCCGCTGCCCAGCGACCTGCCGCATTGTGGTTCCTACGAGACGAAGTACGAACGCATCTTTCGAGGACGCACCTCGCGAGAAGCGCAGCAGCTGGCCAAGTTGTTGCCGCTTCGTCACCAGCAATTGACTGAATTTGCCAGCGAAGCGACGGAAGCACTGCGGTGGCACTCGCAAATCGGCCAGCAGCGCAGTGTTCAGGGAGCTGCCACATTGCTGCTGAAAGCGTACGAGCAGCTTGCGCTGCAGCGCCGGGCGTTTGTCGACGCCGCCTATCGGTACAACGCCGACATCGCACGGTATACCGACCTCGCTGTTCCCCAAGATGTTGGCACGGTTCGCCTGGTGGCGATGCTGATCCAGACGGACGACGGTTGGCAGGAGGGAGCGATCCGACGCGCGAGCGCCCAGGAGTCGACTGGTTCGGGGAGCTACCCACCGCGCACGTTTAGCGACGATGGCCGAAGCAAGACCCTGCGCGTTCCGGCGGATCGACCCGAGGATGAACGTTCGATCCTGGTAAACCCACAGGGCGGGGCGGAGTGACACGTCGGTTAGTACGCGAGCTTGTTGGTCGCTAGAATAGCTTCTATGTCCACCGTCGAACAAACTCCCGCGTCATTGCCGATCGATGCGAAACGGATCGCTCAGCCGATCTACATCGGTCCGCTGAAGATCGATCCGCCGATCTTGCAAGCGCCGATGGCCGGGTTTACCAACTACGCTTTTCGGCAGATCGTCCGTGAGTTTGGTGGAGCGGGATTGTTGGCGACCGAGATGGTCAACGCACGCGGGTTCGTCTGGCTGGACGAAAACGAAGCGGAGCATCCCGATCGGTTGTGGGGCGTGCGCGAGGAACCTCGTCCGCTGGCCGTGCAGATCTGGGACAATCAGCCCGAGACGATGGCCAAAGTCGGCGCCCGCCTGGCAAGCGAGTATCAGGTGAGCGTGGTGGACATCAACTTCGGCTGCCCGGTGCGGCAAGTGACCCAGAAGGCCCACAGTGGTTCGTATCTGCTCAGTCAGCCGGAGCGGATGGGGCAGATCATCGAACGCGTGGTTGCGGCGTGTGCCCCAACGCCAGTAACGGCGAAGATTCGGCTCGGCTGCACGCGCGATCAGATCAACGCGATCGACATCGCTCAAGTCGTCGAGGGCGCAGGCGCGGCGGCCCTCACGGTGCATGGTCGAACGGCAGCGGACATGTTTCGAGGGAGCGCCGATTGGGATCGGATTTCGGCAATCAAACCGTACCTTCGTTCGATACCGCTAATCGGAAACGGCGATCTCGATTCGGCGGATCGTGTGGTCGAGGCATTCCGACGCTACGACGTCGATGGTGTGATGATCGCCCGCGCGTCGCTCAACAAGCCGTGGCTGTTCGCCCAAGCCTGCGCTGCGGTCCGCGGCCAGCCGGTCCCGCCGGACCCGAGCCTGGAGGACGAGCGGCTGCTACTGCTGCACCATTTTCGGCTGGTGCGTGAGCGTTTCGGAGAGGAAAAGGGGGCCGTGCTGATGAGAAAATACGCCTGCTGCTACGCCCAGGGACGTCCGGGAGCCCGCGAGTTTCGCAAGCACGTCGCGACGATCGAGACTTCGGAGGAGTTTTTCTCAGTGGTCGACGAGTTTTTCCCCACCGAAAAGCCCCCATGTTAAGCGGATTTGGCCTTTGGGCAGAGCTGCCAAGCAGTTCGTTCGGCGTTTATCGCATTGATAATTTGGACGACTGGAGAAAATGCGAGACTTCGAAAGACAAATCCTTTGACTCGCGCTCTGGTTGTGTGGATAATCTGGGTAAAGGAAGTAATCGGGACACGTGCGAGTTTTGCGCACAACTTGTCATTTATCCGCTTCATTCACACCTAGTTTGTGCACACGCAGGATTTGAACTAATGAAGACACTAACAACTTCGCTTCCTACCTTGCTTCTGGCGCTGGTTCTTACCACCCCGGCCCAGGCAGCTACCATGGTGGACTTTCCCGGACGCGTCGCTTTAGGCTCCGACGCTGTCATCTCTGGTTTCACTGGCTTCTTCTCTAACGGGTTCGTACAGGGTACCCCAAGCCATAACAACGTGCTGTCGTTTGATGACGGCGTCGTGAAGATGGACTTAGACGTCACCGTCGAGGGCTTCGATGAATCTGGCCCCGCTGGCCTCAGGACGACTGGATCCGCCGTTGGCGTTGATGGTCTTGGTGACTCTGGATCAGAATCGACTCGGATTGATGCTGGAGAATCCATCAAAGTAACCTTCAACGACGTTGCATTCTCGGTGATTGGCGCACCTCCCGCTGGATTTGTTGACCCTGGGTCTTTTGAAGCGCTGATGAGCACCATTCGCCTCGCCGCATTCGACGCCGGCACGGACACCTTCACCTATGCTGGTATCGGGGCAGGTTTTGTTGTAGGCGACGACACCGACACGATCGGCTTCGTGCCAAGTCAGCCGGTGGACGATGGCGACATGTTCACGATTACCGCCGACAGCGGCGCGTTTCGCGCTCTCTACGTCAGCGTATCGGGCAATTACAAGGTAGTGCCGGAACCGACAACAATTGGCTTGATCGCCGTTTCCGCCTTGGCAATGGCAGTGCAACGACGTAGCCGCTGAAGAAAAGCCGAACTTCTATACTCTCAAAGAGCCGGCCCCAAAACGGGACCGGCTCTTTTTCTTTTTAGGCTTGCGCAGATTGCCTAAGTTGCGCGATTTTCTGCTGGCGCGGCAAGTATTTCTCGCACTTGGGGCATTCGAACCAGCTTTGCTGAAATACCAACCGAATTAGGCGCGCCGATCCTTTGACACTCCCCCAATCCTAGGGGATAATTCCGTGCAAGCCGCCGAGTTAGGAAGACGCAGATTTCAACTCGCGGTCGGGCACCACTTTCTATTGTCACCCTTGGAGATCTGCCTCTGCATCATCTTCCCTCGTTCTTTGATTGACGGTCATAAGTCAAGCTTGCTTTCATTAACTCCACTACGAAGGATCTGATACTAATGAAGACAATAATATCAGCTGCTGCCATTGTGGCGTCGGCTCTGTTGCTGCAAACCGCGCACGCAGCCAACATTCAGACCATTCCGGCTCGCATCGGTTTGGGCCTGACGCCTGATCTACAAGGCTTCCCCCCGTTCTTCACAAACGGTTTCTCCCAGGGAGCTACGTCTCACACCAACACCATCTCGTTCGACGATGGGCTCGTAAAGGTTGACTATACGCTCACAATCGAAGGTTTCGATGCCGCTGGAGCCCCAGCAGGCTTGATTGTTAACAATCAAGCCACCGGCGTCGAGTTGGGTGTAGTCAACAATCAGATTGACGCAGGCGAGTCGATCAAGGTCACGTATGACGATATTTCGTTCTCCCTCATCGACACTCCGCCATTCCCGTTCCTCGTCGATCCGGGAACATACGCGTCCTCGTTGAGTTCAATCGCGCTGGCGGCATTCACTGCTGGTACCGACACCTATACGTATTCAGGTGTGGGCGATGGTGGAATCGTGGGCGATGACACTGCGAGTTTGACAATACAGACGCCGATCACCGGCGGCGAAATGTTCACGTTGACAGCCGATAGTGGCGCGTTTCGGGCACTGTTCTTGAGTCAGTCGTCGCAGTACGAACTGCGGCCTGACCCAAACCTCGTCCCTGAGCCGGCGACGCTTGGCCTAATGGGTGTTTCGATCGTATGCATCGCAGCCGCTCGACGCCGAAGATAGTCGGAGCGCTCGCAGGAGTTGAGTCAATGTAAAGAGCCAGTCAGCCTAGCTGACTGGCTCTTTTTTGTGCGCGACTCTTTCTTGTGCGATTTACTGTCGGAACTTGCAAACAACCTTTAGTCGGAATATTCCGTATCTCCGGTGTCAATTTCTAGTGGTCCTTTGATCTCCTCTACTTCCACGGGAGGCAATCCCATGACTTTGCTTAGGCAATAACCCAGCAAGGTCAATACGACACTCACTGACAGTACCATGACAATCCAGCCGCCGGGTTTCATGTGCTTCGCCTCCAGGGGACTGCTTTAACTAAAATCCACGCTTGTAAGCACTCATCAGGAATCGTAAGAAATCCGTCCCTGTGCTTCCCACCGCCTCCCTGCGATATGGACCATCAGTAGTAGAAAACCAAATACGAGCGCAATGAAGAGCACGGACGAGAATACCACTCGGTCGGTTCTGATTTTCTCAAGATAGCCAGGCACGTGTTCGAATAATACCAACTCTCCATTTTCGTTCTTGCCGACGAAAAACTTCAGCAAGTCCTCTTCATCCGTAATCTGCCAACTCATTTCTTCAGAGGGACCTTGAGTCGTCGTGTACGATTCCTGGACATGATCTGGAAAAGCGACTTGCAGCTGCGACTGAGCGTTTTCGTCATTCAGCGAGTCCGCGACGGACGCTTCAACGACACCAACTTCGTTGCTGCTGCTGAGCACATTGTTGTAGCAGAACATCGCAAATATCCCAGTCAAATACAGCGGAACAACGTACTTGAGGAGGTATTGGACGACGGTCGGTATCCGCAAGTGAGCGCCAACATGCGCTTCTTCTTCACCTTTCTCAATGCCAAATATCCAGCCGTAAATCACTGCCTGCACGAGGGCCAGCAGGAATATCAGCACGGTACCAACCCAGAAGTCAAAAGTATCAAGTGCCAGTAGGTTCTCGGAGAAGTTCAATACGAAGCCGCACCCGAGGGCAGAAATTAGTCCCAGCAAGGCGGCGGATGCATGTCGGCGCAGGCCGAATCCCTCCTCAAGGAACGCAATCACCGGCTGCAGCATGGAAACACTGCTGGTAATCGCGGCAATGAATAACATGAAGAACCAAAGAAACCCAAAGAACCGGCCTCCCGGCATGACGGCGAACACATTCGGAAGGGATACGAACCCCAGGCCGAAGGTGCCTTGTTCTCCGGCGGACGCGCCAAGAAAAATAAAGGCGGCTGGCAGTGTGATGAGACCCCCAAGGCAGACTTCGAAGAACTCATTCATGCTGCTGGAAGTGAGCCCTGACAGAACCACGTCATCGTTGCGTTTGAGATAGCTCGCGTAATTGATGATCACGCCAAACCCAACCGACAGACTGAAAAAGATCTGCGAAGATGCCGCCAACCATGTTTGGGGATTACGAAGCGCTTCGAAATTTGGGTTCCACATGAAACCCAAGCCGCCAATAACGGACTGCTCTGGCTTCGACGGATCAGGAGTGCCCAAAGTTAGCACTCGCACAAGCACGATGAGAGCCAGCACGACCATGATGGGCATGGCGATGCGGCAAAACGTTTCGATGCCTTTGCTAACGCCACGGTAAATGAGCGCAAAGTTGAAGAGGAACGTGCAGAGCAAGAGGCCCAATTGCCATCTACCCGATGGTTGAAGTAAGGCGCCATTCTCGCTTTGCCCCGTGAAGTCGGAGAAGTACTGACTATATGCGTCGGCATCGCTTCCCTTCATGAGATCGCCGTTTAGATAGCTGATCGCATAGCCGAGGCACCACGATTCCAGCAGAACGTAGTACATGTAGATCACCAACGGAATCAGCAACGCGATACAGCCGAAATATTTGGAGAGTCGATTCTTCCAGAGCGCACTGAAAATCCCGGGCGCGGAGTGAAAGCCCTTCAGACCGCCATAGCGTCCCATCGTCCATTCGGCCCAACACAGAGGAATTCCCAGGATGAGCAACGAGATAAAGTAGGGAAGTAAGAACGCGCCGCCGCCGTTCTGGGCGGCCTGGCCAGGAAATCGCAGAAAGTTCCCCAGCCCCACCGCTGAGCCGGCGACCGCCAAGATTACGCCAATACGGGACGCCCACTGTTCACCGCCGGGGTTCTTATTTTGAGACATACGGAGCTTTCCGATCTGCTGAGGCGGTCTTTGTGGTCCCGATCGCCCAGGTGCTGACACTGCTGATTTTGAGCGCATGGAATCTGCGGTCATCTCATCCCTGGGCGGTTCTTCTATCCGATAAATCCTTCAGTGTCAACAGTTTACGTCTTCTCGTGGGCTTTGCCGCCTATTTTTCAAACCAACAGTTGTCTTTAATCTGGATCTTGCTATGATGCCCTTAGTTAACGACTTTCGCTGATTTTGACGTACACGTAATGCCAGCCAGCAAGCCGATCGCCGAATCCGACAGCATGTCAGACCGCACCATTGTGGACTTTTTGCGTCGTCAGGGGCCTAGCACGATCAGCGATTTGGTCGATTTCGCTGGCGTGACCGCAACGGCGATCCGTCAGCGATTGAATCGATTGATGGAGCAGGGGTTGGTGGCTCGAGAAGCCGAAGTAGCCGGGCGCGGGCGTCCAACACACCGCTACTCACTGACCAGGGCAGGTTCTAAACATGGCGGTAACAACTGCGAGGATCTGGCACAGGTGCTCTGGACCGAGGTGCGGGCGGTGGAAGACCCCGACGTCCGCCACGGGCTGTTACAGCGGATCGTCGGCCGCATGGCAGACGTGTACCGAGACAAGGTCTCCGGCCGTGACTTGCAGGAGCGGATGCAGTCGCTGGTGGGTTTGATGGCGGACCGTGACGTACCGTTTGAAGTAACCACCTCAGCCGATGGTCAGCTGCCGGTACTGACGGCCCTGGCGTGCCCGTACCCCGATTTGGCGGAACAAGACCGTACTGTTTGTTCGATGGAGAAGATGTTGTTTACCGAATTGTTGGGTGAGCGGGTGCGTCTTAGCGGGTGCCGGCTCGACGGCGAGAACTGTTGCACGTTCGAGTCTAGCACGGTCAACTCCGGGATGGCCGCTGCTTCGACCACAGCATTGGATTCAGCCCCATTGGAGACACCCACGGCACTGGAGCGTTAGCGTCGATTGCATAAGGCGCTGGGACCGTCGGACACCTAGGCACTACTTAAACCGCATGCTACGCTTGACAGCTTCTTTGGGTTTTCACGCAACATTTAATGAGATATTTGAGGAATAGGACGCTGTTATGAGCCAACCTTGGATCGAAGGGCGATTCGAAGAAAACGTCGTCACGACCACCGTCGAACAGGCGATCAACTGGGCACGCCAGTCGAGCATCTGGCCAATGACGTTTGGACTGGCCTGTTGTGCCATCGAGATGATGGCGGCGGGCGCAAGCCGATACGATCTCGATCGCTTCGGAGCAGGTGCCTTTCGTGCCACTCCGCGCCAGGCCGACCTGATGATCGTCGCTGGTACGGTCACCTACAAAATGGCCAGCCGCGTGCGACGCCTCTACAACCTGATGCCCGATCCAAAGTTTGTCATCGCGATGGGTGCGTGCACCGTCGGCGGCGGACCTTACTTTAAGTATGGCTACCACGTGGTCAAAGGCGTCGATCTAGTCGTCCCAGTCGACGTGTATGTACCAGGTTGCCCACCACGTCCTGAGTCTTTGCTCGAAGGTCTGATGCGAATTCAAGACAAGATTAAAGGTCACAAGATTGCGAAGAGCTCTGGTACTGCTGGTGCGGCGCAAATGGGGCGGAAGATGGAAGATGAGTTGCCTCTGCCTCACCACAGCGGTTATGTCACTGCCCCAGACGACAACGACCTTGTGTTCGACCACCAGAAGATTACGGGTTAGTGTTTCACTGTTTGCGTAAGGCGATTCGTAGAATCGCGTTGTTTCAAGTCTCACCCAAACTTTGCTAGAAGTTGCTTTCCATGTCCGAAACTTTGAAAATCACCGATCTGCATGTCGCCGTCGAGGGCAAGCCCATTCTGCGGGGTGTCAATCTCACGATCAATCGTGGCGAAACGCATGCTCTCATGGGTCCCAATGGTTCGGGCAAGAGCACACTGGGCAATGCCATCATGGGGCATCCCAACTACGAAGTCACTGGCGGCAAGATCGAGCTGAACGGTGAAGACGTGCTCGAGATGGACGCGACCGAGCGTTCGCGGGCCGGCATTTTCATGGCGTTTCAACGTCCGATGGCGATCCCTGGCGTGAAGATGGCCGACTTCTTGCGGCACGCGACCACCAACGTTCGCAACCCTGAGCGGAAGGAAGGCGAAGAACTGATTCCAATGCGTCAGTTCCGCAAGGAACTGAAAGACAAAATGGAGCAACTCAAGATGGACGTGGAGTTCGCCCGCCGGTACGTCAACGACGGTTTCTCTGGCGGCGAGATGAAGCGTGCCGAAATCTTGCAACTTGCGATGCTGCGGCCGAAGTTCGCCATCCTGGACGAGACGGACAGCGGTCTCGATGTGGATGCTGTGAAACTCGCGAGCCAGTCGATTGCTGAGATTGGTGGTGCCGAGATGGGAATCTTGATCATCACCCACCACGACAAGCTGCTCGACCAGAATGTGCCGGACTTCACCCACGTGATGCTCGGCGGCAAACTTGTTGAGACTGGCGGAGTGGAGTTGGCCCAAGAACTCTACACGGAAGGTTACGAGCGGATTCGCGCAGCATATCCGGAAGCGGCGGCAGCAGAAGAAGAGATGGCCGAAACAGAGGCACTAGCACACTAACGAGGAAGTGATCGATGGCAACGGACATAACCCAAAGCGTCCCCGACCAAAATATTCCAGAAACTGAAGCCCTCGGTGAAATCAATAAGTACGACTTCGTCACCCCGACGACCGACGTATTTAAAGCTGAACGAGGCATCAACGAGGAGATCGTCGCCCAGATTTCCGAAATGAAGGGCGAGCCCGGCTGGATGCGTGACTTCCGTCTGGAGGCGTATCGCATCTTCGAGTCGAAGCCGATGCCGAAGTGGGGCGGCGCGATCAACATCGACTTCCAAGATATCTACTACTACCTCAAGCCAACCAGCGAACAGGGCAAAACCTGGGACGACGTGCCCCAAGAGATTAAGGACACGTTCGATAAGCTGGGTATTCCCGAAGCCGAGAAGAAGTACCTCGCTGGCGTCAAAGCCCAATTCGAGAGCGAAGTCGTTTACGGATCATTGCAGGAAGATCTGGGCAACAAGGGAGTCATCTTCACCGATACAGACACAGCAGTGAAGGAGCACCCCGAGCTGCTGCGTGAGTACTTTGGGAAGATCATCCCCTCGACCGATAACAAATTTGCAGCACTCAATTCTGCAGTTTGGTCGGGTGGATCGTTCATCTACGTGCCGCCGGGCGTCAAAATCGACTTCCCGCTGCAGGCGTACTTCCGCATCAATGCGGAGCAGATGGGTCAGTTCGAGCGGACGCTGATCATCGTTGATGAGGGTGCCGAGGTGCACTACGTCGAAGGTTGCACCGCTCCGATGTACACGACCGAGAGTCTGCATTCGGCGGTCGTTGAGGTGATGGTCAAGAAAAACGGTCGCTGCCGTTACACGACGATCCAAAACTGGGCCAACAATATTTACAATCTCGTGACCAAGCGTGCGATGGCCTACGAAAACGCGCTGATGGAGTGGGTCGACGGGAATCTTGGCAGCCAGCTCACGATGAAATACCCGGCAGTCTACATGATGGAGCCTGGTGCACGTGGCGAGATCCTCTCGATCGCGTTTTCGTCGAAGGGCCAACATCAAGACGCAGGGGCCAAGGTTGTGCACTGTGCCCCTAATACGAAGAGCCGAATCATCTCCAAGAGCATCAGCAAGAACGGCGGTCGCAGCAGCTATCGCGGGCTTTGCAAAGTGGAAGACAATGCGACCGATTGCAAGAGCAACGTCGTCTGCGATGCCCTGATTCTCGACTCGGATAGCCGTAGCGACACCTACCCCTACATCGAGGTGGAAGAACAAGACGTCCAAATCGAGCACGAAGCGAGCGTTTCGCGGATTGGCGAGGAGCAGTTGTTCTACCTGATGAGTCGCGGCCTGACCGAGGCTGAGGCCAGTTCGATGATCGTCAGCGGCTTTATTGAGCCGCTCATCAAGGAGCTGCCTATGGAGTACGCCGTCGAGATGAATCGACTGATTGAACTGCAGATGGAAGGCAGCGTAGGCTAATCCCGCTGCCGATCTTTCGCTCTCGATCGTCTCCTGACTACGAAGCCTCCTTACCAGAATAGCCTCCCTACCAACTTAATCACATGAGTAGTACTTTGGCTCCGGCCGGATTTTCCCAAGACACCTTCGATGCCTTCCTGGCGGCTCGCGACGAGCCCGGCTGGCTCTGCGATTTGCGTACGTCCGCTTGGGCGCGGTTTAACGAACTCGGCCTCCCGACCAGCAAAGACGAAGAGTGGATGCGAACCGACATCCGTCTGTTCAAGCTCGATCGCTACTCGCCGACGAGTGAGTTGTCCGAGATTGAGTCACCTCGAGCATTGCTGGCCGAGGGTGTCGAACTGGGCGGGAGTTGCTCCTCGGTCGACGGCCTGAGCATCGAGAGTGAACTCTCCGCGGAGCTTGCCAATCGTGGAGTCGTCTTCGGTAGCTTCGACAAAGTCATCAGCGAACACGGCGATCTGCTACGTCCCTATATTGAGCGAAAGCTGGTCGATCCACACTACGACAAGTTTTCCGCGCTCAACGCGGCGATGTTCAGCGGCGGCACGGTGCTCTATGTGCCGAAGAAAACCCGCGTCGAGCAGCCGCTGCACTCGCTGTCTACCCTGACAGACGGCGGGGTCGATTTGACGAAGACACTAGTGATCCTAGAGGAGGGTGCGGAAGCGACGCTGCTGGCCGAAACCGCCAGTACCAGTACAGAAGCCGGAGGGCTGCACTGCGGCTCGATCGAGCTGATTGTCGAGAAGGATGCACAGCTGCGTTACGTCAACCTACAGAACTGGGGAAGCGGCGTCTGGCATTTCGCTCATCAAATGGGCCACGTCGGACAGTCGGCCGGATTGCAGTGGACGATCGGTGCGCTCGGCAGCCGTCTGGCCAAGGTGAATCAGCACGTGGCGCTCACTGGCAAGGACGCGGAAGCCCAAGTCAACGGCGTGATGTTCACCCAAGGCAAGCAACATCTGTGCTACAACACGCACCAGCACCACCAAGCGGAGTTCTGCACGAGCGATTTGCTCTACAAGGCAGCTCTGCAAGACGTCTCGCGGACTGTGTGGCGCGGCATGATTAAGGTCGACGAAGGTGCTCAGCGGACTAACGCTTATCAGCGCAACGATAATCTCATGCTCGCCACGACGGCGAGGGCGGATTCAATCCCAGGTCTGGAGATCGAAGCCGACGACGTTCGCTGCACGCACGGCAGCACATCGGGCCGAGTCGATGATCAGCAGCTGTTCTACGCCATGACGCGCGGCTACACCCGTCAAGAAGCCGTCCGCATGATTGTGACGGGCTTCTTCCAACAGGTGTTCGATCGCATCACCATCGAAAGCGTCCGCGAGGCTCTGGGCGAAGCGATTGGGCAGCGCGTTCGCGACCTGTAGACTTCATCCGCTGCTTCGCTTCGAGAGTACTTTATGTCTGACTTCGTTGTTGTCGCGAAAACGTCAGAGCTGCAGGATCCAGATTCGATGTTGATCGAGGTGGACGACCGCCTGCTGGTGTTGATTCATGCGGCTGGGCATTATTACGCGTTGGACGACGTCTGTACCCATGACGGCGGGCCACTCAGCGATGGACCTGTTGACGGTCAGGACGGTACAATTGCTTGTCCACGGCATGGCGCGAAGTTCGATGTCAGCTCGGGCGCAGCCAAAACGATGCCTGCAACAAAGCCGACGGTCGCCCACGAAGTAAAGGTCGACGGCGATCAAGTTCTTGTTCGTCTCAACGAGGAGTAGTTCTATGCCTATCGCCGAAGACAAAGTCCGCGAAGCACTCAAGCAGGTGATCGATCCCGAACTGTTCGTCAACATCGTCGACCTGGGCTTGATCTATGAGATCAAGATTGAAGAAAACGACGAAGGCAAATCGAACGTCGATGTCGAAATGACCATGACCAGCCCTGCCTGTCCAGCGGGCCCGCAGCTACTCGGCCAGTCGAAAGACTTCGTCGGCAGACTGGAAGAAGTCGGGGAGGTCGACGTCAAGCTCGTGATGGATCCGCCCTGGACGCCCGACCGCATGACCGAGGATGCCAAAGACCAGCTCGGAATCTTCTAGGTCGAATTAGCCGCCTGCTGATAGCTGACCGCTGAAAGCTGACCGCTATTATGCACATCTTTCTGTACGAGTGGATTACCGGCGGCGGGTTAGTCGAAGAGCCAAGTCCACTTCCGCCCTCATTGCTCGCCGAAGGCACCGCGATGCTAACGGCCCTGGCGAGTGACTTTTCTGGCATCGAGGGTGTCAAGGTCAGCGTGCTGCGTGATATGCGGCTTGGCGACTTAGCACTACCAGGTTGCAATGTGGTTGAGGTCCATTCTTCGTCGCACCGGTTAGACGAGATCGAGCGACTGGCTGCAGAAGCCGATCATGCGCTGATTATCGCTCCAGAATTCGATGGCATTCTCGCGGACACGTTGCGACACGTCCGCCGTGGCAGTAGCGAAGTAATTGCGCCATCAGACGAGTTCGTGACACTTACCGCAGATAAACATCAGACAGCTACCCGCCTGGCCGCATCAGAAGTTCCGGTGCCCTCAGCAGTATTGCTCGCCGCCGATGTAGAGAAGCTTCCAACTGATGTCGGTTACCCGGCTGTCTTGAAGCCAGTTTGCGGAGCCGGATCTCAGCACACGTTGCTGGTCGCCAGTTCCCAGGATGAACCGCCTCCATATCCGTGGCCGCGCCGCCTGGAGCAGTTCTGCTCAGGCAGCGCGGTAAGTGTCGCGATGTTGTGTGGCCCGACGCATCGCACGGCCTTGCATCCTTGCCGGCAGCACCTCAGCGCGGACGGAAGATTTACCTATCGCGGTGGTTCGCTGTTGCACGAGCCAGCGCTCGCTAGCCGGGCAAGCTCGCTGGCCGAACGTGCGATGGAGGCGCTCCCACCGGCGCTGGGGTACGTTGGTATCGATCTGGTGCTCGGCAAAGCCGGTGACGGCTCGGAGGACTTCGTCATCGAAGTGAACCCGCGTGTTACGACCTCGTACGTCGGATTGCGGGCGGCGACCAATGACAACCTCGCTCAGGCGCTGCTCGACAATTTCTCAGGTCGTGCCGTCAGTCCGCAGTTCCAACTCGATCGATTGGAGTTTTCCGCCGACGGGACGATTTTACAAGCAGTGAATTGATCATGAGTTGGCTGGGACTCGACATTGGCGGCGCGAACATTAAGATCGCCGACGGGCGCGGCTATGCTGAGTCAAGTGTGTTTCCTCTTTGGCAACGTTCGACAGAACTCGCCGCCGTCTTGGCTGAGTTGCTGGCGGCAGCACCGCCCACCGAGTCAATTGCCGTGACGATGACGGGCGAACTCGCGGATTGCTTCGCGACAAAGGCCCAGGGCGTGGAAGCGATTCTTCGAGCAGCCGCACAGGCCGCTGGGAGTCGAAGCATCGCGGTCTACTTATGTGATGGCCGATTGGTTACCATCGATTCTGCAATGAAAGCACCGTTGCTCGCCGCGGCCAGCAATTGGCACGTCTTGGCAAGCTATGCCGGTCGGTTTAGCGCTGATGGTACGGCGCTGTTGATCGACGTTGGCTCAACAACTTGCGACCTGATACCGCTTGATCGCGCAACTCCCAAGACCGCTGGCAACACAGATCCCGAGCGCCTCGCTGCCGGTGAGTTGGTGTACACGGGAGTCAGGCGGAGCCCGATCTGCGCATTAGTCACTGAGCTGCCTTGGCGGGGCCAGCCCTGCGGCGTCGCGCAAGAGTTCTTTGCCACCACTCACGATGCTTACGTCATACTCGGATACATGCCCGAAGAGCCCGACAACTCCTGCTCCGCAGACGGGCGACCTTGCACCAAAACGCATGCACACGCCAGGCTTGCCCGATCGATTTGCGCCGACACGACGATCTTCACATGGGCAGAAGCGGTCGAGGCCGCTGCGATTGTCTGCCGCAGCCAGCTTGAACTGCTTGCCGCATCTGAGGTCGTGCGAAGTGAACCATCGAAAGTGATTCTCAGCGGCGAAGGTGAGTTCCTGGCCCGTAAACTCCTAGAGCGGCTGGGATGGTCATGCGAAGTCGTCTCGTTGACGGACGAACTTGGCCCCAAAATTAGCCGCGCTGCTTGTGCACACGCCTTGGCGGTGTTGGCGCGAGAGAGAATGCCATCGTGAGCCGCCTGCGTTTGCGAGTCGTCAAGATTGGCGGCAGCCTGTTCGATTTGCCCGATCTAGCGGACCGCATTCATGAATGGTTGGCCAATCAATCGCCGGGGTGCAATGTACTCATCGCGGGTGGCGGGCCACTCGTCGACGAGGTGCGACGTTGGCACGACACGCATCCCATCGACGAAGAAGTCGCCCATTGGATGTGCATCGATCTGATGTCGGTCACAGCAAGATTGCTGCACTCTTCACTGTCAGATACTTCACTTACAGATGACATCCTCGATTTGCGTCATCGTCCTGTCCAGCCAGCTTGCGTTGTGTTTGATTCCGCTCACTGGCTTCGCGATCAGGAACCCGCATCCCGCGGCCGGCAGTTGCCGATCGGCTGGCAGGTGACGAGTGACTCGATAGCTGCTCGTCTAGCGAAGGTGCTCGACGCCGCGGAACTCGTGCTTATGAAATCCAGTCTTCCGACCAATGATTGCGACTTGCACGGTCTTGCAGATGCTGGCTACGTTGACGAGGCATTTCCGATTCTGGCAAGCGGCTTACGTTCGCTTCGCTTCGTTGATCTTCGTCATGGCGGAAGCCTGTTGGTGCGCGGAACCGAGAATGAGGCACAGCACGATCACCCCTAACGCGATCGGCAGCATCGCCAACGACATCGTCGATGCCGACAATCCCAGGTATGCCAACAGCGCATAGCTTTGCCCGCCCAGCACGTCGCCGGTACGCTTGCCGACGGTATCAATAAACGCCTTCGCACGGTACTTCTGCTCTCGTTTAACCGCAGTGAATAGCACCTCTAACGCGGGATTCCCAAGCGAAAACGACGCGGAGCGCAGCGCGACTTGAAACACGCCGAGCGTTAACAAGCTGGGTGAAAATGCAAGCCACGCGAACCCCACCAGGAAAACCAGTGGCACGAGAGCAAGCGTGCGTCCGACGCCGATGCGTCGCAGCAGCCACCCCACAACGACGGTCTGCATTAACAGGGTGACGACTGCTTGCGCGGCATTCACTTTGGCGAACCAACTCGTTTTCTCCGCGTCGGACTCAAGTTGCTGACCTACGATCTCGGTCATTTGGAAGTAGACGATCGTGGCGCAGAAACTGGCGGTTAGAATAAACATCGCGATCCCGCGCAGGTAGGGCGAACGCACGACTACGACGACTCCTTGCCAGATTTCCGTCCAGGTTGTGCCACGGTTGCTGGAGGGTTCTGTCGCGCTTGCGGTTTTCGGCTTCCACTGTCTTCGGAGCTGCCACGAGCAGCCGATGGAGATCGTGAGCAACGTCACGCTCACCCACAAGAGATTCGCCACACCAAGTTGGTCGACGAATGCTTGCACGCCCCACGAACTCGTAAGTTGGCCCAGCGTCCCGGCGCCGAAAATCAACCCGAACAGCCGTTTGCCTTGGTCGCCGCTGAACAGATCCACCACCGTGCCCCAAAACAGCGTAACGACGAACAAGTTGAAGACGCTGATCCACACGAAGAAGGCGCGCGAAATCCATAACTCGGTGGTCTCGCCCTCAAGCAAGTAACGAAACGCAAGCAGATTCACGATGAAGAAACCGTACACCGTTGGCACCAACCAGCGCCGATTCACGCGCGAAACGATCCACCCATACAGGGGCGTCGCGACCAGCATTACCACCAGTGTCAGCGCGAACAGATTCGCCTTTTCACTGCTGTCCAGATTCGAGGCGAACGTCTCGCGGACCGGCCTGATTGTGTAGTAAGCGGCGAGCACGCAGAAGAACCAACAGGCCGCCCAGGCAAGTGCCGGTAACTCGGCTCGTCGTACATCCAGCAGCCGCATAGTTTCTCCAATACCGACAATCGGGGCCGCCACATGTGCGGGTTTCGCTGAATTGGTGGGCGGAATCGCTCGTTCGGCGAGATTTCGGAAGAATCTAACCGTCCGCCCGATCTCAGTCTGTTGGCTCGTTGTCAGGATGAGTATACTGTTATTCCTGCCTAACCAAAGCGGTTACTCCAATCTCGCGCCTTCAGCAACGCGCTTGAGATCATATCGCACGAAGATCAAACAAAGGTGGATCCCAATGGCAACCGACACGGTTTCCGAAGAAACAACAGAGGATGAGCCCCCTCTGACCGACGCACAGATGGAACAAGCGGTCAAAGACAATCCCGCCATGCGCCACTTGGAATGGCCCGTAACCACCGTCAATCCGGTGCGGGTACGTTGGCGTTACGCGGTCGGCATCCCGTTCATCCACCTGCTCGCGTGCTTGGCATTCTTTCCGTACTTCTTCAGTTGGACGGGCGTCGTGCTGAGTATCCTTGGTCTGTACATTTTTGGCACGCTGGGAATCAACTTGTGCTACCACAGGCTGTTGACGCATCAGGGATTCGTCGCGCCCAAATGGCTTGAGCACACATTCGCCGTGCTCGGTGTTTGCACCATGCAAGACACACCCGCCTGCTGGGTCGCCATGCATCGCATCCACCACAAGCACTCCGACCATCGCACCGATCCCCACAGCCCGCTAGTCAACTTTTTCTGGGGACATTGCGGTTGGCTGATGATCATCAATCGCGATTTCATCAACGTCTACGATTACGAAAAATACACGCGCGACATCCTCCGCGATCCGTTTTACTTGAAGCTAGAGAGGAACGAAAACTGGCTGTGGATCTACGCCACATCGATGGCCGTATTCTTCCTGGGGGGCTTCGGTTCTGCACTGGCGATGGGTGGTACCCTTGCGGCGGCGGTCCAATTTGGACTGAGCATCCTCGTGTGGGGTGTCTTCGTCCGCACGGTCGTGACCTGGCACATCACCTGGAGCGTGAACTCGTTCACGCACATCTGGGGCTACAAGAACTACGACACCGACGACAACAGCCGCAACAACTGGCTGGTCGGTCTGTGGAGCAACGGCGAAGGCTGGCATAACAACCACCACGCCGACCAACGCGCCGCCGCACACGGCCACAAATGGTGGGAATTCGACGTCACCTGGATCACCATCCGCACGCTGGAGATGCTGGGGCTGGTGAGAGACGTCGTACGGCCGCGAGTGTGGGGAAAGTCAGCCGCCTGACAAATAGGCGTGAAAAGTGCGACGTCGCTCAGTCGTGTGCAATCTCGTACTCGGTTTGCACGAGTCCTCTTGAGAACGTCTGCGTTTCAACATGCCGCAGGCGGACATCTTGTGGTAGCGCTCCAAATAGCGGCAACCCTTCCCCGAGCAGCACCGGGATGCGTGTGATGATCAGCCGCTGCACCAAGCCGGCACGAAGAAACCGCTGGATCGTCTCGCCACCGTCAAGGTAGACGTGCTCAGCGCCTCGCTCCGCAAGCTGGCCGAGGATCTCCTGAGGCGACCCCGCCATCTGCTCAACAGACTCTCGAAGTGCTTCATCGATTTGCAGTGGCTTGCTGGAGAGCACGATCACTGGCTTGACGTATGGCCACGGAATGCCAAACGACAGTACTTTCTCAAATGTGTTGCGACCCATGACCAGGTGATCTATCGAGGCCATGAAACTCTCGTAGCCATGGTCTTCCTCGTTCTCGTCCGGTTCACCCAGCCAGCCAATATCACCATCCGTTCGAGCAATGTAACCATCCACGCTAGCTGCAATGAATACTGAGCATTTGACTGTCATGGGACCATACCTGTAGCGATTGCATTACGATGCATGCGGATTAATGCGATTGGAATCAATCGCCACGCAGTCATCAAGTGTGTGATCTCTGCAGTTCCGTCGGTCAACTTTGCGCCGATTGTTTTGCGAATGGAAAGGCAACGCACAGTGTTTCATTATCGTTGTCGAGGAACAAACCATTCGCGACGCAGCTTTGGCCTATTCCGTCCTCGCCACGATTCGAGCCCACGCAAGCCCATGGAGCCTCTTTATGAGTAGCCCTGAAAAGATCAATTCGTGAGCAGTAAAGTAGCGGGCAGTATCGCGCACCATTTGTAGGCATCGATCGGTATCGACGTGGCATCAGCAACATGCCAGAATACTCGGCGTGACCGTCCAAATGCCCAATAAGCTGATCAACGAGCATGCGGTTGACCTCCGAAATTTGGAGCCATATTGGTTCGTTGTTGACGGAGAAGCCACCGACAGTTGTCTTCCGGTGCCGCCTAACGAAGTCGACGGGATGTGCAGTGCTCTGTGGCGCGGGTACATAGCATCGCTCAAACTTCACGCCGATGGCAGATTGGAACTGCTGCGATACGAGTACCCGTTCACGATCCGCGGGGCTCGAATCCAGCAGGTACATAGGTTCTTTGGAGGCGATTTTCAGCTGTGCTTTAGACCTTTTTTTGAAGGCCCAAATACGCACGTCGCTTTTCGCGACGGACGCATCGTCGCCGATCGCCAGCAGTGGGCAATCGATGAACAAGCGATGTCTGCCAAGATAGAATCCGTCGAACGAAACAGCGAAACCGGAACGTTCCTTGGACTAAAACTAGCGCATCATTTCTTTTGGAATTGGTGGATGCCGGCAAACCTCATTCCGAAGGCCCTACATGCGGACATCGATGCGCACGTCGGAGAGACCGTTGACTGCGTCATTGAAGACATGCAAGAGGATCGATGCGTGGTGGTTGTTCGGCCACGAACGAAAGTTGACGAACAGACAGGAGCTCAGTCTTTCTGTAGCGACATCGAACTTGCAGCGAGGATAGGTGCAAGAATTGACGGCGATCGAGTGACGAACCTCAGATACTCGCCTGGCAAACTGCTTCTGCGGGACTCAGCGATCAACCCTCCGCAGCGCAAATCGCAAACTCGCTGGCTAGTCTATAAAAACGATGATCGTCCTTTTGAGATTGAGTACGACACGTTGACAGAAAACTATCGCGTCAAGGTCGGCAATCTGGCCAACGAATTCGACAGTATCGCTGGAGTATTTGATTTTCTTGATCTACAAGCACAATAAGCGCGTCCTGAGATTCTACCGCCGATGAATAATCAGTTCGAATCATCAGCTATCTATTCTCCCTCCATTTGCTGCCGCTCAAATTCGTCAAGCATTCGATCTAGCGCCTCGTTGTTTCGGCTCAGCGTCGTCGAGATTCCCCCGTAGTTCAGCTTCAGGCTTCCCTGTTTCGATGTTCGCTCCTGGGCTGCGGTGAGTGTGAACTCGCCTCCGTATTGCTCAATCTCTCGTCCGTGCTTCGCACATAGTCTGGTGGCAGCGATCGCTTCCACTCGTTCGATTTCGATCTCGCACTTGCAGACGATACATCGACGCATGCAGTCCTCCAGTTCCGGGTGGCGCGTAAAAAAAGCCGGGCCAGGACGAAAGCGTCCTTCCCGACTGCACAAGTAGTATCGGCATTGTGTCGCCGAATGTCAACACAATTTTCCGCCGGCCGCAGTTCGGATGTCACCCCGATTCGTGAAGGCCTCGTAACTCGTCGGCCATTTCTGCCAAGCCCTCCGTGATGGTTTGCTCGGACTGCGAGAACGTTAACCGGATGCATTGCCGACTGTGCGGCCAGTCCGACTGGTCTTCCAAGCCGTAGAAAAAGTACTCGCCGGGCACAACCAGGACGTTGCGCCGCTTCAGACGCTCATAAAGCTCGCGGGTGGGGATCGGCAACTCTGGCAGCCATAACCAAAGGAAAAAGGCCCCTTCGCTTGCATGCACGCGGTAGGGGAAACTGTCTGCGAACTGCTCGGACAGGATTTCTTGCGCAAGCTGCGATTTCTGCTCGTAGAATGGACGGACCACATCGCGACTCAGCTGCAGCAGGTCGCCACTAGCGAGCAACTCGCCCGCGATGGCCTGGCCGATGTTGTTGTTCGCCAACCCAACGACGGCCGTCATCGCGGCGATTCGATCGACAATTTCTTCGCTGGCGACGACGATCCCGGTCCTCAACCCCGGCAATCCGATCTTCGAGAGACTCAGCACCATCACCAGGTCGTCGTCCCACGCTGGCGGAGAGGCATCGGTGAAAACTGCTCCCGGAAAAGGCTGACCGTAGGCGTTGTCGACGATCAGCGGCACGCTCCGCTGACGCGCGAGCACACGAAGCTGGCTCAACTCGTCATCACTGATCACGTTGCCACTGGGATTGGTGGGCCGACTCACGCAGACCGCGCCGACGTCTTCAGCAAGATCCAGATTGTCGAAGTCGATGTGATACTTGAACTGGTGGTCGCCGATCAGCTCAAGCCGCGGCCGTCGGGCGGAGAATTCGCCTTCGTTCAGCAACTGGTCGGCATAGCCGATGTACTCCGGCGTGATCGGCAAGACGATCTTCTGCATCCGGCCGTTCTCGTCCGGTCCGCCGAAGAGGCTGAAGAGCTGAAAGAAAGCCGTCTGCGCGCCGGAGGTTATTGCGATGTTCTTTGCCGACACATCCCAGCCAAGTTCGTCACGGAGACACGAAGCAAGTTGCTCACGAAAGATCGGACTGCCTGCCGGTCCGTCGTAGTTGACCAGCAGGCGATCGCAACCGTCAGCATCGGCCAAGATCTCCGTCAGCCGGCGACGCCACAAATGCTGAGCTTCTGGCACCGCCGCCGGGTTACCGCCCCCCAGCATCCGCATTGTGCCGACGTCGGCCCCGCTCATCGCCTCGCCGAGGTCTTCCATCAGCTCCACGATTCCAACCCGAGCAGACAACTTCTTTCCAACGGCGGAGTAGCGAAACGGCATAGTGATGGCGATCTTGGGCAGGTCAAAGTCGTGAGCACATTGCCAGCACAGACTCGCTACTGGCAGCCCAGGTTCAGGGCGTAGTCGATGGCTCTTAGATTAACTCGCCACGCCATGGTTCGTCCATCGCCTGTGTTAGGCGCCCAGATTGCCGTGACGTTTCGCGCCTGTTCCAGTCGCGGACTGCCAAGAAGCGGATAGTTTTGCAAATACAAGGCGGACTGGTTCGTCCTATGCTAGTCAGTTTTGTCGCCGTCCCATTGCCAAGCAGAGTGCGGCTAGGGCGAGAGCGCACGAGTTGGGTTCGGGAATTGCAGCACCGACACGAAAACCAAAGACGGTGTTACCAATACCCTGATTGAAACTCGACCGACTAATTGCACTTGAGCATTCAGCCGTGCAGTTAAGGAAATCCCCACCTCTAACTATCGCTACTGTCTCATTCCGGACGGACTGAGCTAAGTCCTCAATCCACTCTCTTACGTTGCCACCCTGGCTGACGGTGCCGTAGGGACTAGCTGATAGAAGATAGGCATCGACATCTGCAACCCCTCCTCCAGCAAACGTCGAGTTAACGGAATTTCCAGAATCAGAACTTGGAGGGTTTTCATCAGGTGTATCGTCTGTCCCTGTCGGGTACTGCCAATAGTTGCTCGTAGCTCCATCATTCTTGTGGTAAGCTGCTTTGTACCATTCATCTTCAGAAGTCAAGAAGACCCGTGCCTCCGGGTTGCGGGTTATCAAATCAGAATTTGAGGGTGTAACTGCTCCACCCAGCAATGTATATGCACCCGATTCGGTATCGCCGTTTCCCTGCCCATTGTGCATCCAATTCGAGAATCGAATCGCATCGAACCACGAGACAAATCTAACAGGCTTACTACCATATACAACGTCAGTACCTCCTACACCTTGACCCATAGCTGGTGGTTTCACAGCGTAAGTGTAGTTTCCAGGCGTACCAGAACGAACTAATCCAATTTCGTCCATTGCGGCTTCATAGAGTTCAAAAGGGTCCGTTGAAGCGACCGCGTTAAGAAAATCAGCATACTGGGCTACGGTAACTTCATGCTTGCTGATCCGATACGAGTAATCGACTGACCCGAATCCGGTGTCATCTGCAGCGTTACCTGGATTGCCAACCACGGCCCAATCAAAAGTAACAGCCACGGATGGGATAGAGGAACCACAAGTAGCAACCACCAGTAGTGCTATTCGAGTAAAGCGTCGCATGCCTACCTCTCCGTCGGGTCTCGTGTTGGGCAATAATAGATCATCACGAACTTCGCATCCAACCGCTCTTGTGCACAGATGCTGAGACTCGTGGTGTCTCAGCTAGTTTTTACTCGCAACTGAGGAACGAAAACAACTAGGTTCTCTTCACTGCCCAGATCATAAGCTTGGGCTCTTTAGACTGCAATCATTTCCACAGAAGTTCGGCAACTGCAAAGGGCTAGCTGATGTTTGAGTATGCTCACGCCAATGATTGTTCACCTGAGGGATAACGGACAGATACAAGGTCGCAAGCTTCAGTTTCATCGGTCGAGGCCGGATTCAGACTGGCCTAGAAACGCCTTAACGTGTACATGGCGTCAGTAGATTCGCATTATGAGATTCCAGCTTGGGCGTGAGCCACCAACTCGAAATCGTCGGGATGCAAAGTACCCCGGGAGACATCAGCCAAGTCGAGATATTTCTGTCTCGAATTGGTTGGTTTTTAGGCCACCGCCTCGGGTAGAATCGGCTAACCGAAATCGCTCGCACCCGGAGTCCTGCTGCCGGACGGTATACGCATGCGCGGATGCGGAGTGAAAGGGCACACCGCCGGCGGTTTTGCAAGGTTTGCTTTGCGGCCTTTCAAACCGAAATGCGTGCGAAGACAACGACTTACGGCCGGCAATCGCGACGGTTTTGAAAGGTGGAAATCGGAGAACCTTTCATAACCCGGCCACCATCAGTCCGCCGGGATTCCGTAAACGATGGCTGGCTAACGAGTTATGAATTCGCCGCTTTGAGCAACCGCGAGGGTTTTGTAAATGAAATGCGATTTCCTTTCAAAACCTCCGCGACGACGGAAGAGAAATCATGCGGAAACGAAATGGGCCGCGTCGGTTTGGAAGTGGGTCGATCGCTTCCTCACCAACGCGGCTCCATGGAATCATGAACCCAGCGGAGAGATTCAATAGATGAACAGAATTGGAGTGGGTCGTTACCAGTACCAGCGATCGCCAGTCGACGAGAGCTGCTTGCGAACCGCCGCGATTTCGTCGTTTTGCTCGACGTTATCGGCTACCAACCACGGCAGGAATTGCACGCCGCCCGAGGCGCTCACGACCCAGTTGCGACCTTGCTTGACGAAGCTCACTTTGCTGTCGACCTGCGTGGGTGCATGGTACTCGGCGACCGGGGCCGTCTGCATCATGTGGGGTAGTTCGAGACCAGCCAGGCCGAGCAGGCCTTCCTTCTCGACCAGAGCTGCCACGACGGCCAGGTCCATCGCATTGCGAAGCATACCGAAGGCCGAGTCATGCTGAGCCAATTCGGTGTAACGATCGGTAAGGTTCTTGGCCCAACGCTGTGCCGCGTTACCAGCCTTCTTGGAAGCGACGCGTTTGCCAGCGGCGTCAAAGTGGTCCTCTTCGGTCATGCACTGCACGCCGGGACCGCGAAGTTCCCAGGCGAGGCCTTCGGCGTCGCGCGACATCGGCTCGTAGTTGGGGGCGAGCCACCAACGGGGCATCATGCTCTTCGTGCCGCGGCTGTTGGCTTTCATCAGGTGCAGGAAGCTCGGCATGTCGCCGATCGGGGCCGGCTGAAAGTTCATCGCCAGTTGCTTCATGCGGAAGTCAGCCGCAACGAGCGTACGAGCGAAGTGGCTCGTGGCCGGTACGCCGGAGACAGAAATCGTTTGCGGGCCGAGCGCTTGTTCGTAGTTTTGCTTGATCGACTCAGGGTTGCCCATCCGCTTGACACGGCTCATCGCGGATCGCAGACGCTTGATACCTTCGGCGGTCGGATCGATCGAGCAGGAGATAGCTTCCAAGCGGGAAGCCTCGCGCGTGCGAAGCGCGACCATCAAATCGTCGAGCAGCAACACGGGACGACGCGAAGTCGCACCGACGGCATTGCCGTGTTCGTCGAGGTCCCAACCTTCGGCGGGGCCGGCGAGCACGACGTCGTTGCTTTCGGGATAAACGAACACATACTGGACACGTTGCAGTCCGGCCAAGTATCGGACCGCTTCGGGAATCTCCTTGCCTTCGGCTGCGCACTCGGCCAACTTCGCCTCAATCTGCTTGAGCGAAACGGCACGCAGATCGGTCCACGTTTGGAGGTCGGCAGGGGCTTTGTCGATGGCCGTGAGCCGCAGCTCAGCCAACGCCGCCGCATCCGCTTGTGTCGTGGCTCGCAACACGCCGTCGGCGTCGATCGAGACGCCACCAACTGCCTGTTGGACGATTTGCGCCGTTGCCTGCTGGAGAGAGAAGCCCATTGCGACGGTCGCAATCAGCGCGGCGCAAAGCAGTCTAGATCCGAAAATAGCCCGAGTCATGTGATTTCTTCTCCTCAGCCCGTTGCAGCCACGCCCTTCGCGGGTGCGGCCAACAGCAATGATTTGGCGAACACGTTAAGCGGCGCAGTCCGAACCCGCGCCTGGAGGGACGTTTGCGACATTGGTGTAAACCGCATGCGCGCAATACCCTCAGCCTCTCTACCCAGCCTAGTTGCTAACGTCTTGATATTCAACACTTTTGCGCGGGAGAACCGGCTGGATCCGAGCAGCTACGAAGGTCAAATCCGCTTACGAAACGGCCAGAAATGTTATGAGGATTGTAGGGGCAATTGGACGCCGGGCAGGCTAGAATCGTATCATTATGCAACACTTTGGCTAGAATGTGCTGCCAGCAAACGAATATGATGGTAGTGCGAACCATGCTCGTCAAAAATCCCTTGCTTTCTAGGTTCTTAGCCCAGGTCTTCCGCGGCAACCCACGATGAATGCCTACCTGATAACACGAGACGGCTCCACCTGGGCGGACGTAGTCCGCCTAGTGCAGGGCGAATCCGTGACGGTGGGGCGGGCACCGACCAATACGGTGGTGCTGAAGGACGAGCGGGCGAGCCGAAATCACGCCGAGGTTTTTTTCGCCCAGGGGGCCTGGCAGCTACGCGACCTCGACAGCCGCAATGGCACCTTGGTTAGCGGCGAGCGCCTGGCCGCAGACCACGCGCTTCAGCCGGGCGACATTCTGCAGATTGGCAATTCACAATTGGCTTTCGTGCATGATCTGTCGCAGGCGTTTCCGGATTCGGGGAGTGTGCTGAAATCTTCGAAGCCTGTGGATGGCTCCGATACGCTCGACGGTACCGAGACCGCCGACGCGGAGAGCATTTTCGAGGCCTTCGAACCAACGACAATTACGCACCGCAAAGAGCAAAGCCGTTTTCTCGACACCCCCTCACCGGTGGAGGAATCTGACGAGTCGTTCCCGAAAGTCGGCCGTGCGGCGGCGCAGCTCTGCCGGCTGGCGTTCGAATTGGCAAAATCGACCGATGTGGTGTCCCTTGCGAACGAAGCACTCACGGGGCTGTTCGAAGGCACCCACGTTGATGCGGGGGCGATCCTACTCAAGAAGCGCGACGACGACGGCGAACGCAACAGCGAAGAACTCGAGGTGATCGCGTCGCGAAGTGACAGTTCACACTCTTATCACCGCGTGTCGCCGTTTCTGACGTCGACGGTGCTGCGTGATGGCCAAGCCGTAATGGCCCGCAATGTGATGGACGACAGCAACCTCGGCAATCGAGACAGCCGCGGCGAGATCTTGGCGACCAGCGTTATCTGTGCTCCGATCCGATTGTCGGGTGAGATCTACGGACTGGTGCATCTCTACACCACCGACACCGAGCGGACTACCGATCCCGAGGACTTGGAATTCACGCTCGCCGTTGCGGACACCGTCGGCGTTGCGCTAGAGAATCTGAACAAGCGCCAAGAACTCGCTGAGAATCTCAACCAAATGCGAACGGAGAACGTCCAGCTTCGTGAGCAGCTCGGCGTGGAGAGCGAAATTGTTGGCTCCAGCGACGTGATGATGCGCGTCACCCAGCAGATCGCCCGCGCCGCACCCAGCCGCGCGACGGTCTTGATTCGCGGGGAAAGCGGCGTTGGCAAAGAACTCGTGGCGCGGGCAGTGCATTACTCGAGCCCGCGGGCGAAGGGCCCGTTCGTGTGCCTGAACTGTGCCGCCCTTTCCGAAACATTGCTAGAGAGTGAGCTGTTCGGACATGAGAAGGGGGCCTTCACCGGTGCCACGGATCGCAAAGTCGGGAAGTTTGAGCAGGCCGACAAAGGGACGCTCATGCTGGACGAAATCGGCGAGATGAGCCCGACGATCCAAGCAAAGTTCCTTCGCGTGTTGGAAGGTCACCCGTTCGAGCGTGTGGGCGGTGCGCAAGCGATCAAGGTTGATGTGCGCGTGATTGCCGCCACGAATCGTGATTTGGAGAAGGACGTGGCCGAGGGCAAGTTCCGTCGCGACCTGTACTTCCGGCTGCATGTGCTGGAAATCGTCGTACCCGGTCTTCGCAAGCGGCCTGAGGACATCCCGGAACTCGCCGAATTCTTCCTGCGCAAGTTCAGCGACGAGACGGGCCGAAACCTGCAGGGTTACACACCGCGAGCGATGGAGCAGCTACTTCGCTACCGCTGGCCCGGCAACGTGCGCGAGATGAAAAACGTAATCGAACGAGCTGTCGTCCTCGCGAGCGGCGAATACGTCGATCACGAAGACTTGGTGCTTTCACGCCTAAAAACGGTCGGCGATACGGAAGGGGGCGGCGAGCCATCCAGCCTCAATCGAGCTTATGAACCTCAATCGTTGGCCGATATTGAAAAGGAGCATATCTTACGCACGCTCAACGCCACGGGCTGGAACAAGAGCCGCGCCGCCGGAATCCTCGGCATCGAGCGTTCCACGCTAGACCGCAAGATTCGAAGATATGAGCTATCGGCGATGAAGCCGTAAGCCGCGGGGGCTAGGCGAAGGGAAGACTGCCTAGCCTTCGTCCGCCGCGCGCATCCACGGAGTAATCGTCGGTTCGTGCGGGCAAAGCTCATCGTCGCTGAAGTATAAAGCGATTTCGCGCGCCGCCGATTCTGGCCCATCGGAACCGTGTACCAAGTTCATCTGCTGACTGGAACTGTAGTCGCCGCGAATCGTGCCAGGGGCCGCTTTGAGGCCGTTAGTAGCACCGAGCATCTCACGCACGACGCGAATCGCTTCTAAGCCTTCCAACACGGCTGCGACGACAGGACCACCAGTGATGAAGCCTTCGAGGTTTGGATACCAGCCTTTCTCGACATGTTCGGCGTAGTGTTGTTTCGCCAGATCTGGGGTAATCCGGATCATCTTCATCGCGACAAAATTGAGCCCCTTCGACTCGAAACGCGCGATGACATCACCCATCAGGCGGCGTTGGACACAGTCAGGTTTCAGCAGAATAAATGTGCGTTCCATGATACTCTTGGGTGTTCAGAACAGATAGGAAAGCTGTGATTGTAAGCCAGTCGGGGATACGTGTGAAGCCTGGTGTGTCGCGCTGTCTTTCGCTGGACGATGTGTCCTCCCTTCCCAACTTCGTGAAGAGTCTTCACAATCCACTCATGGCAATTCTTGGCGCACACATGTCAATCGCCGGCGGCTACTACAAAGCGGTCGAGGCCGCACACGAAGCCGGTTGCGACTGCGTCCAACTATTCACCAAAAACAATAACCAGTGGCGCGCCAAACCAATCACGGATGCGGACGTCGAGCGATTTCGCTCATCACTCAAGGAGCTTGGCATCAAGCATCCGATTTCACACGACTCGTATCTGATCAATATGGGTAGCCCGGACAACGAGTTGTGGAAGAAATCGATCGACGCGTTCGTTGTGGAACTGCAACGAGCCGAGCAGCTCGGCATTCCGTATGTCGTCGCTCACCCTGGTGCTTTTACCACCAGCACCGAAGCCAAGGGACTCAAGCGAATTGCCCGCGCCTTGGACGAGGTGCATAAGCAGACCAAGGGCTGCCAAGCCAAGTGCTTGTTGGAAACCACCGCGGGACAAGGATCGAACTTGGGCTGGCAGTTTGAACATCTGGCCCAGATTATGGAGCTTGCCAAAGATCCTGATCGTTTAGGTGTGTGTTTTGACACCTGCCACGTGTTCGCGGCTGGCTACGCCATGGATACAGAGAAGAATTACAAAGCAACGATGAAGAGTCTGAACCAAACCGTAGGTGTCCGGCAGGTTAAGGCGTTTCATTTGAACGACAGCCTGCGACCGTTTGGCTCGCGCAAGGACCGCCACGCCGCGATCGGGAAAGGCGAGATGGGACTGTCTCCCTTCCGCTATTTGCTCAATGACCGACGTTTTCGCAAGATCCCGATGTATTTGGAAACCCCAAAAGAAGACGACAAAGGGCGCAACATGGATGTGGTCAATCTGAGAACACTGCGAAAGCTGATTGAGTCCGAATAGTCGAGTCATTTGTGACGAAGTGCTAGTATGACGGAAAGCCTGCTCTAGTTTCTCGACCCATAGACTCTGGACTGACGGCCATGGCCAAATTCACGATGAGCGAACACATCACCGCTCCACCCGAAGTTGTTTTCGAGGTAGCCAGCGATTTCCACCACGCCGCCGAGAATATCCAAGGAATCGACCGGCTGGACGTTCTCACCGACGGACCTGTCGGCGTTGGTACGCGCTTCCGCGAGACGCGTACGATGTTTGGGAAGGAGGCCACCGAAGAAATGGAAATCACAGCCTTCGACGCCCCTCACTCTTACGTCGTTGAAGGCGAGTCTTGCGGAGGCCACTATCGATTCGAATACCGATTCGTTGGGGACATCTCGGGCACCAATGTCCGACTCAACGTAGAGACCCGCGCCATTAGCTTTTTCGCGAAACTCATGACACCGGTAGCGAGCCTGCTGATGGTCGGCCCGATGAAAAAGTGTATCGCGGCGGATATGGAGGACGTCAAGAAAGTGGCGGAAAGCAAATCGCGGCAGCTGGAAAAGGCCTGAGTGCCAAGAAACCCAACGCAAGACTCTGCGGAATTGTCCGCGAACCTGAACATGTATCTGCAACGACCAGACCGCCGACAGTTCCTTACCTCGGCAACGATCGCTAGTACTGGCGTTATCTTTGCCGGCGCGGAGGCCACGGCGGCTGAGAATTCCGTTGCGCTACACTCGATCCGACTTGGTGCGCCGGTTTTCAACGCCCCGGAAGACCCCGATGCGCTCGCCTCGCTGCATCGCCAGCAAGGATACCGTGCAGCGTACTGCCCGTCGGTCGAGCTATCAGACAAGGAGCGGATTCGCGCCGTCAGCCGCGCGTTCGCGAAGCACGATGTCGTGATTGCCGAGGTTGGGCGTTGGGTGAACCTGCTCGACCCCGATCCACAAAAGCGGGCCACGAACCTGCAGGCGGTTACGGACGGGCTGGCATTGGCGGACGAGATCGGGGCGCTATGTTGCGTGGACATTGCGGGCTCGTTCAGCTCCGATGAGTGGTACGGACCGCACGAGAAGAACCTTTCGGACGAGTTCTTCGACGCAACCGTCGAGAACGCGCGGAAGATCATCGATGCGGTGAAGCCGAAGCGGGCGAAGTTCGCACTGGAAATGATGGGCTGGTCGCTGCCGGACAGCGCAGACTCGTACGTAAGGATGTTCAAGGCAGTGGATCGCAAGGGCTTCGGTGTGCACCTCGATCCGTGCAACGCGGTCAATTCGCCCACGCGGTTCTACGAAAACAGCAAGCTCATCGACGAGTGCTTCGACAAGCTGGGGCCGTGGATCGTCAGCTGCCATGCCAAAGACGTCGCCTGGCAGGTGGAGATGCAGGTGCACTTTCGCGAAGTTGTGTTGGGCCAGGGAGTGCTCGACTACAAGACGTACCTGAAACGCCTGGCGGCGTTACCGCACAATCCTCCGCTTATGATTGAACACATGAACGGCGAGGCGGAGTATCACCAAAGTCGCGATTACCTCTTCGAGACGGGCAAGCAGATTGGCGTTAGGTTCGACGCTTAGCGGTGAACTGCTTCTCCATGCGTGAGTGCTTGACCTCAGCGAACATCACTGGTCCTGGTCCAACGAGTTCGTATCCCAGACGCTGGTAGAAGCCGACTACTTCGTCGCGAGCGTTGAGTACGACAAGCTGAGTTTGCCGAGTTTCAGCCACCGCTTCTAGGTGTTTCACGATCGCCCGACCGATGCCATGTCCACGGCACTCGGGCTCGACGGCCATGAAGCGGATTTGTGCCTCGGAGGCGCTATTCATGTGCAAGCGGCCCACGCCGAGAAGGCGATTCTCGTCGCTCCAAGCAGCCACGTGGTTGACAAGCTCGCTGGGCTCGTCGAGTTCGTCCCGTTCCGAGCCGCGTGGCTGCTGCCAAGGAGCACGGAGAATCCTCCAGCGCAGGTCGAAGTACTGCTCCCACTGGGTCGAGGTCTGGGGTGGAGCGAGTTGGAACATGTTGCAATCGCGAGTGCGAATGATTGGCTTGCCACGGCTGTACTAACAGACCAGAATGTCCGCTGCCCGTCCACCTTGGCCCGCCAACGAACCCGAGTGATGATTCCATTCCCCGAAGACACTGAGGCCCTGCTGTTCGACTGCGACGGCACGCTTGTAGATTCCATGCCGATCCACGTCGACGCCTGGCAGGTCACACTGCGTGACTACGGCGTTGACTTGCCGAAGTCGTTTATCGATGCGCGAGCGGGCATGCCGACCGAGAAGATCGTCGAGCAGATGAACATCGAATTCGGCGTCTCGCATCCCGTCAAGATCGTTAAAGAAAAGGAAGCACGCTACGTAGCACGGATCAACGAAGTCGAGCCAGTCGATGTCGTGCTCGCGACCGCGGAAGCCCATCGTGGACGTTTGCCGATGGCCGTCGCTTCGGGCAGCGTTCGCAGTATCGTGAAGCTGTCACTCGAGACCGTCGGTGCTCTGCATCTGTTTCCAGTGCTCGTCACGGCCGACGACCCAATACCGGGCAAACCGGCTCCTGACATTTTTCTAGAGGCAGCGCGACAGCTCCATGTCGAGCCGGCAAAGTGCCACGTCTTCGAGGACGGAGACCAGGGAATCGCCGCCGCCCGCACCGCCGGTATGACTTGGACAGACGTGCGGCTGCTTGTCTAAGTGCTTCTAGCGATACCGCCAGCGTGAAATGCAACGAGTTGGTGAAGAGCTCAGTCCAACTCCTCTAGCCAGACGCGAAGCTCGTTCTCGTACTCACTGGCGAGATCGCCCATAACCAGAGTGCGCTGGAACTCGGCGAGGCCCGCTTTGCCATTGTCCGCTCGTTCGGCGCTCTCAAACCGAACCAGTGGATCGGGCGCGGTTAGCTTCCGACAAATGGTCATTAGCAGATCGCTGTCGGAGACGTGGTCGGGCAGAATTTGATCGAGCCGCTGAGGCAGTGTCCACTTGGCTTCCAGCAATTCCCCGAGGCTATTCAGTCCAGCGAACAAGGGACGTCCGGCCAGGATTTCGATGAGCACGTAACCTAAACTCGCCAAGTCGGACCGCGGTGTGAATTCATTGCGTTCAAGCATTTCGGGCGCGGCATACTGTGGAGTGCAGGTTCGCTGTTCCGGCATGTTGTTTAAATCAAGTGCCGAACCCATGTCCACAATCTTCGGATTTCCGGTGCGCTTGACCATGATATTCGAGGGCTTGAGATCGCCGTGGATGATCTCCTCCCGATGCAAGGCGGCCAAGGCGGCCAGACACTGTCGAATGATCGCGACGGCGATCCCCGGTTGCAAACGAGGTCGAACGGGGCCCTGCGTGGCGATCACGTTGTTGATGTACTTCCAGCGGCGTTGGCTCACGCGATGTTCGGCGCGGGCGAGCATCGAGGGTGTGAGCAGTTGGTCCAGGTCGTAGCCGTCGACCCATTCCATTTCCATAATGCGGATACCATGGCGAGCGGTGAAGTTCTGCACGTCCAGCAGACTGTCATGCTGGAGTTTCGCGATCTTGCTGGCAACTTGCGCCATGCGTTCCATGGCGCGTTCGTACTCTGCCAAACTCTCGAATCGTTCGGGAGAAAACACTTTCAGCGCGAGCGGAAGCGTGAACCCGTCGGCTCCACGCCGATCGCTCAGATAAACCATTCCCTGGCCACCCGTGCCCAGCAAGCGACGGAACCGCAAGTGCTCGGTCCAGCCCATGTACTGAGCATCGAGGATTTCCTGGTAGCGCTCGTACAGCTCATTGGGGCATCGCTTCGGTGGCGTGCCCGAGAATGAAATTGTACGCGTTCCCTTTAGAATCGTCGTCGAAGGATTCATGCGGCCGTGTAAAGTGTTCTACGGAAAAGAAGGATAGTCTTTGCGTTGAGAAATGAGTGGGGAGGGGAAGCAAATGAGTTCTTGCCTCCTGCTTTAATACTAGTCAGGCGGAAGCCGATTAGTCCAGTCTGCCATTTTAGGCCAATTGCTGGTTACTGGGATACGGTAATCTTCGGCGAATGCGGCTATGTGTGTGAGATTCACGCAGTCCAAATCGCCTGGGGTGCCGGAAAACCGAGTCGTTTATCCACCAAATTGACCAGGTCTTCGCCTTCGCGAAATCTGCGGAGGTTCTCACAGAAGAGGCGGGTCGTGTCATCAATTCGACTCGCTCGCTGCCCGCCCACGTGCGGAGTAATGATCAGGTTCGGGATTTCCCACAGTGTACTAGCGGCGCTCAACGGTTCGACTTCTGTCACATCAACCCCCGCTCCCCAGAGATGGCCCGACTTTAGCACGCGCGCCAGGTCCGCTTCTACCACGAGCGGCCCGCGCGCCACGTTGATCAACACCGCGTCTTTGTGCACCAATCGCAATCGGCGTTCGTCGATCATCCCATGCGTGTGCTCATTGAGTGGAGCGGTGAGGATCAAAACGTCCACCCGCGGCAAGATATCGTCCAGGGCATCTGGAGGATGTAGTTCGTCGACATGTTCGATCTGTTGATCTGCGAACCAGTCGGTCGCGAGAATCGTCGTCTCGAACTGCTTGAGTATTCTCGCCAGCACTCGGCCGTTTCCACCCACGCCAACAATGCCAACACATGCGCCGTAAAGATCGCGCGTTGGGAGACGTATGAACTCCCGATTGTCCTTCGCGCGAAAAAACGCTGGCAGATTTCTCAGGATGCCGGTCAGCAGTGCGAAAGTTTGGTCCGCGACTTGTTTGGCCAACACTCCCGAGGCGCTGGACACGGGAATGTCGGACTCAATCACGCACGGCACCAGGCAGTGATCCAATCCTGCGGCCGACGACTGAATCCATTGCAGGCGGCCACTCTCGACCACCGATTCCCACGGCACAGGTACTTTCGCGTGTCCACAATAGATGTCTGCGGTCGGTAGCGCTTTAGCAATACCCTGCTGACCCGCGTTGACAATTTCCGCTTCGGGCCAGACCGATTGGATGCGCTCGAGGTGATGGGCTTCGGCAGGATAGCAGAGGACGATTCGCAAGAGTCTGTCAGGAAAGGGGAAAAAGTCGGGAATTCAGTGCCTGAGTCGCGGAGTGTATTGGCACTTCATTCCACTAGAAAATTAGGCCACACGCACTTACAATATACTGGTCATTTGACGGTGTGAACGGGCATTTCGACTGATCGATCTGGTTAGCGTAGATCATCGCATCAATGTCGGTGACGCCGCACCCGCCGCCAGAGTATTCTGCGGACACCGAAAAACGTGGGGTCTAATCAGAGTGAGTGAACCATCATCTACCACCAGTGAGCAGCAATGCAAAGCTCAGTCCGGGCTGTGGAAATTCACGCTCGCTCTGCTGCTGCTGCGCGTGACCATTGGCTGGCACTTCTTCAGCGAAGGGACGAAAAAGCTAACCTACGATGAAGTGAACCAGGAATGGAAGATCTCTGTCCCGACCGAGGTGGTGTTTCGCAGCGCGACGGGTCCCTTTGCCGACTTTTACAAGAATCAGCTGCCCGGCTTCTATGATTGGGAGAACCTGCTCGCGGTACCCACGGAATCGAAACCTCTGACTGCAGAGCAGATCAAGGAACGTCAGGCGTGGGACAGTGAGTATGCGAAGAAACGGGCGGTCGCCAAGAAAGCGGACGAGCCGTTGCCAATCGAATTCCCCGACTACGCTCCCTACAAGGCATGGGCCGAAGCGATTACCGATGGGCTACGTGACAAACTGACCAACTTCACGAAGCTATCGGCGGTCGACGATGAACAAGACGCAAAGGCGGCCGCGCTGTTCGAATCTCGTCATCAGCAGATGGCCGACTTCTTGGTGGAAGAAGCTGAAGCGATAGAAGAGTATCAGCATGAATTGTGGCGGTTGGAGAATCTCGAGAATCAAGCCGGCGCTAAAGACATTCCTTTCCGCGCTGAGCGCGTTGCAGCGAAGCGTTCGGAAGCGTCGGCACTCGGCGGTCGACTTGTGAGCGAGGTCAGTGGCATCGAACGAGGTTTCGTGACGGATTTACTTAGTGTGCTCACGGCAGAACAACGAGCCGACGGGTCACTAAGCGCCAAAGTTGACACAGCTCTCACCGACCCCAAAGCTGTCAAACTAGACCGGATGAACGTCATGGTCACGTGTCTTATCACGGGCGTTGGTGTCTGCCTGCTATTGGGATTGTTCACGCGCCTGGCCGCCTTCGGCGGTATGGTGTTCTTAGCGTCGGTGATGGTCACACAATTGCCGTGGGTGCCTGGAGCACTCTCTGGTTCGTTTTATTATCAATTGGTCGAGTTCATGGCGCTGCTGACTTTGTTGGTTAGCGGTCCGTGGCGGCTGCCGGGCCTCGACGGACTGCTCCGCGGAATGTGGTGCAAGTGTTGCGGAGCAAAAGGGTAATCAATCATGGATCTATCTCCTGAAGACAAAGCAATCGGTAAAGAGAACTTCTACCAGGCAGTCGGAACGCAGTTCGACGCGACGCGACGCGAGTTTTTGCTCGGTGCCGCGGGAGCGGGCGGCGTGGGCCTGGGGGCGATGTACTTCGGCTACGGCAAGATCGACAAGGACGATCCGGTCAAAATCGGTATCATCGGCACCGGCGACGAGGGTAGCGTGCTCATCGGCGCGCTGAACCCCGACTACGTCGATGTCGTGGCGATCGCTGACATTCGGCCCTATAACATCTGGCGGGCGTTTTACGGAGACAACTACAGCCCCAGCGCGAACAAGGCGCGACCCGGTCTGCTTGAAGTCTATAAGGACAAATATGGCTGGAAAGACGACACCGAGGCCAAAAAGCACATTGAGGTCTACGACGACAAGTACGAAGACCTGCTGGCCGACGAGAACGTCGAGGCGGTGATCATTGCGTTACCACTGTGGCTTCACGATGTGGCCGCGATCAAGGCTATGAAGGCTGGTAAACATGTCCTGACCGAAAAACTGATGGCCCAAACCGTGGGCAAGTGCAAAGAGATGGCTCGAGTTGCGGCTGCCGAGAACAAGATTCTCGCCACCGGCCACCAACGGCACTACAGCGTGCTCTACGCGAACGCCGTGGACACGATCAAGCGTGGGCTGATCGGCGACGTCCATTCCATTCGCGCCCAGTGGCATCGCGGCAATCTGCCGGGCAGCGACAGTTGGCAGCCATCGATGCCGTGCGAGTATATGGATCGAGATGACTATCTGAACTTTCGGCGCACGACTCGAAAGGAAAAGGGAGAAGACGAAGAGAAGAGACTACTTGCTGGCGAGTACAAGCTGCTGGCACAAATGCATTCAATGCGAGATAAGGCGGCAGCGGCACGCAAGAAAGGAGATACCCAGCTGGAAGAAGCTTGGAATAAGCAAGCAACTCAAAAAGAACACCAGATGAAGGATATCGACGTAAACGCCGTGAAGTATGGCTACATCGACCGCACTCTTGAAAACGGCCAAGGCACGATCGTGCCCGCGCTGGAAGAGCTCATTCGCTGGCGGTTGTGGGACCGCACGGGGGCGGGACTGATGGCCGAACTTGGCAGCCATCAGCTTGACGCGGCGAGCATCTTTATTAGCGCCCAGCACGGCGGCGGTGAGAAAGTCTATCCGCTAAGCGTGATCGGTTCGGGTAGTCGCTCGATTTTCCCGCACGACCGCGATGTGGACGATCATGTTTACACGACATTCGAGTTTCCCGCGAAGGGCTATTACGCCGAAGATGGTAAGACCGAAGCCGACCCGAACAAGAAAATCATCGTCACGTACTCTTCGATCAACGGTAACGGCTACGGCGGCTACGGCGAAGTGGTGATGGGCACCAAAGGCACGCTCATCCTCGAAGGCGAGAAAGATGTGATGCTCTACAAGGGCTCAAGCACGTCGACTAACATCAAAGTCGCTAAAGGTGAAGATGGCCCTCAACTCGACACGACTGAAAGCGGCGGCGGACAAGAAGCGGCCGTCGCGCAAGCGGCGATGGACATCAGCCGCGGCTATCGCGAGGAGATCGAGCATTGGGCGTGGTGCATTCGCAATCCAGGCAAGGGAGAGGTGAAGTGCAACCCAAAGGTCGCGATGGCAGACGCGGTGATCGCGCTCACGTCGAACAAGGCGATGCGAGAAAACAAACGCATCGAATTCAAGAAAGAGTGGTTCGACATCAATGACAATGCTGTGCCCGATGGCGCACCGCCGCGTCCTATTGAGTCGCTGGGTTAGTTGAGGGGAAAGAGAACAGCTCGGGCTTAGTGATCTAAGCTGGAGCCGTCTCCAAAGCCAAACATCCGTGCTTTCTCGCCCATGCTGTCAGCGCCTTGTCAGGCTCGCTTTGTCGCATCGTCCATCTGTTGGCTGGTACTAGCTTCAGCCGCGCTGGCGGCTCCCGTCACATTAGAGTTTCAGTTGCATGCGCCATCGTTGCCGGAAGACGCCGCGGTCTACGTTACCGGCTCAACTTCAGGACTGGGCAATTGGCAGCCAGATGGAAGACGCATGGAGTATGCGGGCGACCATCGCTGGACCTACGAGTTGACCGTAAGTGGTGGCACCACGATCGAGTACAAGTACACGCTCGGTTCTTGGGAACGAGAAGGAGCCGATGCGACCGGCAAACCGCTGCCGAACTTCTCGCACACGGTCGATGGTAGCACGAAAATCAGCGATCGAATTGATGCATGGACGAGCGGATCGCAACCAAGATTCGTCGGTCAAATCACTGGGACGGTCAAGTACCATCGTCAGCTAGCAAGTGACGGTCTCCGATCGCGTGACGTCGTGGTCTGGCTGCCGCCAAATTACAAGCACACGACCGTCAAATATCCCGTGCTCTACATGCACGACGGACAGAATCTGTTCGATCCCAAAACCAGCGCCTTTGGCGTCGATTGGCAGATTGATGAGACTTGCACGCGGCTGATCGACCAACGTGTCATTGCGCCGCTCATCGTGGTGGGAATCTATAATACGCCCGAACGTTCGCAGGAGTATCTGCCCGGCGAGAAATGCAATGCGTACCGAAACTTCGTCATCAACACGGTCAAACCGCTGATCGACCAGACCTACCGAACTGATCGGTCGCGCGACGGCACACTTGTCGGTGGTTCTTCAGCCGGCGGACTGTGCGCTTTCATGCTCGCATGGGAACATAGCGGAGTTTTCTCCAAGGCAATCTGCATGTCGCCGGCATTCAAATTGGAGAATGACGAAAAGAAGCTAGAGCTCGATTACGTCTCGACCGTTGCTGATTCTGCCCGCCCAGAACATTCTCTTACGTTCTACATCGACAACGGCGGGGTCGGCCTGGAAAAACGACTTCAGCCCGGCGTGGACGCGATGATCGGAGCCCTTCGCAACCAGGGCTACAAGGCTGAGCAGGATTTGTTCTACATGAGGGACGAGCAAGCACGCCACGAAGAGGCCGCGTGGGCCAAGCGATTCCCAGCAGCGATCACCAAACTACTTGGCTTGGAAGGCGAGCGAGATGCGGCTCGATTCACAGACGATCCAAGCCAATAAGCCATCTTTCGATTGAGGACCGCGTCGCGGAATCGAGTGAACTCGCCTCATCCGGCATGGGTTTCTGCAGCCAGGTTGTCGGGTAACCGAGATCGCGCAACTTCTCGACATCGCGGCGAATCAGCGGCGCGAAGTTCGACCCGTCGGATTCGACCGCCAGCACCGCAAGCCTGTTGCTCGGCGATGTTGCAGGGGGTGAAAGCGTGCGGGGCAGGGGGGCGTCGATGCTGATTATGCCGGCAGAACTACTACGGCTCGACAGCGCTAATGCATAAGCTAGTTGCCCGGCTTTGCCAGGCCCGATGACCACAGTTCGTGAGCGATCGACGTTTAATTTCTGCGCCGCCAGACGGACAAGTTGTTGCAGGTAGGACAAATCTTCGGTTTCCCACGAAGAGTCTTTCTTCGGCGGCGCGATCATGAGCACCAAGCCGAGGCGCTGACATGCCGCCTGCCAATCATCTAACAGTTGTTGGTTTTGGTCTGCATTGCCATCGCCCAACCAAAGTAGCAGTCCAGGCTGTCGTCCAGCTTCCGCCGTGGACGCCCAGTAAACAGCCTCCTGCGAAAACTCGGGCACAGTCATTGGCTTCAATGCCGCATCTTCGGCGTCGACCTCCGTCGCCGTGTTTAGCGACGCGACGCTGGTCGATGACAAGATCTCTTCCGGCATTGTCGCGAGGGAAGCTGTAAACTCCAGCTCTTCCTCGCCACGGACAACAACTAGTGCAACCTCTTGGTCCGGATGACAAGCGTTCATGGCGACCTGCATGTTGGACGGCACCTTGATCGGTATTTCGTCGAGCTTCGTAATGCGATCGCCCGACTGGAGGCCTGCCAGAGCTGCAGGACTCTCCGGCCACACGAGTCGGACAGGCACGCCGTCGGCGCCTTCTTCCTCTAAGTCACTGCTAATACCAGGAAGGATGCCCAAGAATGCGTGGCGAAACGGTGGTAGCTTGCCGATTAGCTTGAGCTCGGTCTCGATTTCTTCTCCCGCGCGGTCGAGTGTGACGCGAATCGAATCGCCCGCATACAGCGGCATGATCTTGAACCGCAGTTGCGCTTGGGTTGAGACCTTTGTGCCATTGACTGAGGTAATCACGTCTTTCGCCTGCCACTTTGCTGATGCAGCAGGCGAGCCCGGCCAAATGGAGGTGATTTTGGGTTCCGTTACGTGGGCGTCGCCCTTCGCCAGACCGATGCCGAGCTTGCCCGGCAGCAATTCCGTCTCATCCTTCCAACGATCAAGCACATTGAGCACATGCTCCAGCGGTACCGCGAAGCCGATTCCCGAATCATAAAACTGTGCACCAGCGAGTTCGGCGTTTTCATTGCTGGTAGCCTGTGGCGACATCGGCACCAGTACTCCCAAAACTCGCCCCGACACGTCGACCAGTGGTCCTCCATAATTGGCCACTGAGATATTTGCATCGGTCTGAATAACCCGGCCATACATACGTTTGGTGGCGCTGATGATACCGACGGAGATATCGACCTGATCTGATTGGAATGTTCGCCCCAATGCGATTGCCCACTGGCCAACTTGAATTTCGTCGCTCGCAACGGCAGCGGGCACCGGCAAGGGTCGATCAGCGTTGATCTTCAATAAGACGAGCATGCGATTCTTGTCGCGGGCAATCAGCTCTGCTGCGAGTTGTTGGCCATCGGCCAATCGCACGACGATCGAACTCGGCTGGGCCGCGAAGTTAAACGCACTGGAAACGATGTAGCCGTCCGATGAAACAACCAGCCCGGTCGTTGGGCCTTGCGAGATCAAGGTCTTGCCGACCCGGTCGAGTCCGCCAATCGTCCGAATCTGCACGACGGAATCCGAAACGGTCGAGACCGCTTCGTCAAACGCCTGTTGTTCAAGCGCCGCCAACTGGGCGAAACTAGTCTGCAGACTGCACGTGATGCAGAGTACTAGAACGATTGTGGTCAGAGCATTTCGCATCGATGTCATTCTTCCCGCGCTGAATCTGCTGTATCGGGGATATTAGCTCGCTCTGTTTGATCATCTTCTGCGTCCGGTACTAGAGCGAATTCTCGCAACTCTCCGTTTCGCAGTACAGACATCGTCACAGGGTCGACGTTCTCGATGCGACCAAGTTGCTGGACGAAGGCCTTGTGCGAGTCAATCGGCTCCCCGTTGACGAACACGACCAAATCATCCGGACGCAATCCCGCTTGGTCCGCGGAAGATCCGCGCCGTAGAGAATCTACGTACGGCGGGGTGCGGGGTAGCACGTTCGGAATTAGTGAAATACCGAGTGATTCCGTCGAGTGAGTAGGCACTTCGGGCGGCAATGCAGTGGGGGTCGAGTTCACTCTTCCAGAGAGCATCTCATCGACCGTCGTCGCGATCGCAGGAACGGGCAAGGCGTAATTGAGCCACGTACCAGTCACTTCGCTTCGTAGTTCCTTGCCGAGGATGCCAAGCAGGTTTCCTTGCCAGTCGACCAGCGCGCCTCCGGCGGCACCGGGGTTGTTAGCATAAGCGTCGAGCACATACACCTCGTCGCGATAGTTGGATTGGAACGCTCCGCGTCGGGCCTTGAGCGGCGCAATTGCGGTGACGACGCCTTGTAGCACACTCACCGGTTCGTCCCCGGTTGCAATGCCATAAAGATTGCTCAGTGCGAGAATCCGTTGCCCGGGTCGCGCTTGTGAGGATGTTGCGCCGCGTAGTTCAAAATGCGGCAACTGCTCAGCTTCATCAGGTAGTTTCAGCAGCGCGAGATCGGTTATCGGGTCGCTGGCAAGATACTCCGCAGTCCATTTTCGACCATCGTGCAGAATCACAGCCAGGTCGTCCGTGTCGAGGACATAGCTCAGTGCGGTCAGCACGTGCCCCTCAGGCGAAATCAACAATCCCGATTGGTAGGCTTCCATCTGCTTGAAGCCCCCCGCACCGTAGATCTTCACAACCTTGGTCTGGGCGTCGCGAATTGTCAGCTGCAGATCACCGGCATGGAGCACTGAACCCAGCGGAAACGCGCACAACATCACGGCAAGTTCTACCCGCACACGCGTCGACATTAGTTTTGCTCTCCGGTCGAAGCGTTTAGAAACTCCCAACTTTCTACCTCTAATTGCATGAACAACTGATCGCCATGAAAGACCTTCCAGGTGCGGGGTAGTTCGCGGCCAGAGAGATCGCCGTAGTCGGATAGCTGCAGCTCACAGGGATCGAGCCCGTCGCGCGGCAACATGACGATGCCTGCGAGTTCGCCTGACTGAGTGTCGAACTGAAAGCAGGTCTCAATGCCCGCATAGATTCCTATAAGACAATCGACCAAGACGCCGTCTTCTCTACCTGGTAGCTGACCTAGATAGTAGACTTCTCCGTACTTTTTGAGGCCCTTGTCGACGAAACGCTGCCACAGATGTAGTGTTAGCAGCAAGCCTCCCGATCCGGGCGGGCTCAGTTGAGACGATAAGTCGCCGTCGAAGGTCGCACCAGAAACGGCGTTGGTCTGCTTGATCGTCGCACTTACGGTATCGATTTCAATCTCAGTCCCATCGCCGATGATCTTCCAATGGCCATTTTCGTTTGCCAGCGCACGACCGCTCGAGTAGTTGTTCCATAGTTCCTGCTGCTTTTGTTCGTTGTACCAGTAGTTGGCATAGCCGCGACGGTCTTCGTGGCGATCGGCGACGGCCTTAGGCAGCCGGGGCTTCTTTTTGACCAGATCTTTCAGCTGTTGAATGGGATCAGGCATCTGATCCTCGGGCACAGGTTCTTTTCGCTCCGGTTTGCGCTCGGGTGGTTTGAAGTCTTGCTGTTGCACTGAGTCGTATAATTGCGTTTGATCGTGCACACCCATCAGTCGTACGATCGTTTCAATGGTCTCCCCGCCGCGGCGATAAGTAAGCGGAACGGACCAGCCACGGGGAAAGATACCCAAGGCGTTCTTTAATCGGTTCGCAGTGGTTATTTCTCGTCCGGCAAACTGGAGAATCTCGTCGCCATAGCGGAGCCCTCGGCGGTAGGCGTCACAAGTTTCGAGGATTTCGTCGACTTTGACCTGACCGTCTGCGGTGGTCGAGACGGTTGCCCCGAGCGTCGCGTGATCGACGATCCGTCCGCTCTTGAGGTGTCCGAGAAAGTGCTTGATTTGATTGATGGAGATCGCATACCCAACCCCAACGTTTACGCGTCCCCGTTTTTCGAACGAACCGCGACCGTTGATGCCGATCACTTCGCCATTCGCATTGAATAGTGGACCGCCCGAATTGCCAGGGTTGATGGCTGCATCGGTCTGAATGCAATCGGCATACTCTAGCAACGTTCCTGAGGGGTACTGATAACGGTTGGTGCCCGATACCATTCCGAAAGCAATCGATGGTTGAAAGTCGTTGGCGAGCAAAAACGGATTGCCCGCCGTAAACACCCAATCACCAACCTGGACTAGGTCGCTATCGCCCATTTCTGCGGCTGGGAAATCATCGCGCCCCAGTAGCTGAATCAGCGCCACGTCGCCCACTGGATCGATGCCGACGATCACCGCGTCGTAGACGTTGCCGTCTGACATCCCGCATTTCATGGCGGGACCGCAGGGTGCCGTGACATGAAAATTAGTCAGCGCGAAACCGTCAGGTGAAATGACAACGCCGGATCCGCCTCCTTCACCGCTGCTGTCAAATATTGCCACCGTCGATGCAGCCGCTTGTTGCATCACCTCAATTCGTTGCCGTTCCGCCTGCAGCACCTCAGTCGCAGGTTTAGCGGAAATGTGGGCCGGCATCAGCAGGGCAACGATTGCCAGGGCGACGCTGAGTTGGATCGAGTCTCTCATTTGCTAATACGCGCCTCCACCAAATGAAGTCGATCGCCGTAATCAAGGTTCTCGCCGAAATCGACAACAATTCGCAGCTCGCGCGCGGTGCCCAATTCGACGTTGATTTCCGTAGGCTCGGCACCGCCCACGATCTCCCCTTGCCATAGCGAGCGCTTGTCTGCAAACAGCTCAAGCGTTACGTGTCCTTCCGCGGACGTCTCGGGATCGATACCAGCGATCGTGATGAAGCGGGTCATGTCTTTGGGAATGCGGTAACGCATGACGGTGCGACTTCGCAGTGCCAGACCTTTCTCGAAGTTCTTTCGTTCCCCGCCAAGGATGCCAGTCTTCGGGTGCGGCCAGACGAGTGACAGCGTTGAGCCGTTGAATGACTGGTCGCGCCGCGGCAGCCCATGCTGCCTGATAAGCTGGGCAGAAGACGGTAGGTCGATGCGAGGTGACCATTTCTGGAAGGCTGGCTTGAGATCGCTAAGATAGACCAGCTTGTCGTGCGAGTAATCTGCACTTTGCAGCGTGTCCAAGGGGATAGAGACCTCAACTCCGCTGACGGTATTGACCCGAATCGCCGGACCGCGGACCTGCAACATCACGACTGGCAGCCGTGTGCCGTCGGCTAGAGTCAACCAACAGACCGGATCGGGGTGCGGTTTTCGTCGCGCATGGAAGTAAGCAACCGCGCCGACCTTGTTCCTGTTCACGGGCAGCGCTTCTCCATCCCACTCGAATTGGACTTTCTCTGCTGTGATGTCGCCCAGAATTCCGTCTAGCTGGTCAAAAGTGTCTCGCTTCTTGTTGTAGATGACCAGCACATCGCCTTGCAGCTCCGCTTCGGATGGCTCGGGAGCATTTGGCATGAAACTGACCCACTCGATCAGTTCAGTTGAGATGGAAAGCGGTTCCGACGCGAGCGCTGTCGATATGGTTGCCTGGCCTGATTGAACTTCTAACGTCGCATGGGGCAATCGTGTACCGTCTGTTAGCCGGAGAAACGGCCGCGAAGTGGCATTCTGCTGAGCAGTGCCTGGCCAGCCAATTCTGAGCAACTGAGCGGTTTCTAGAGTGACCGTCTCACCATCGGTTTTCAGCGTGAGCCCGGACGCGTCCCAGGAGGCGAGCTCGCCGCGCCGCTGGGAGCCGTCAATGAGCTTCACCACCACACCATCCTCAGCGCGCACCGAAATCACCTGCACAAGAGCTAGCAGGCACGCAAACAGGTGCATTCGAATTCGTCGCGGTAGGGACTTCATTTGGTGGGATCGTTGTTGGTTTCGTCAGCGAGTTCGCGGAAATATTGCTCGATCAACTCGCGATAGTGCGCGGGGTACTCACGTCCAATTTGCTGCAGCGCTTGTTCGCGTTCCTTGGCCGGCAAATTGCCCCAACCCGATTGGTTGCCGACGTCCCGTTGGTCGACTTTCATGGGCGGCTTGCCGCCGCTGGGAAGTTGGCTGTCTTGCATCGGCTTGGAACTGCGGTTACCGCCGCCTGGTTGGACATTCTGCTGTTGCTGCTGTTGTTGCTGCTCTAACTTTTTGATCATGCGATCGAGCGAATCGACCACGCCTTTTTCAACCACTTGGACTTGTTTGCCGGCGCGACCGATATCAAGACGGCGACGGACGTCGTTCATGCGGCGGGCTACATGGTCGAGGGATTCATCCTTCAAACCTGCCAAGTCACGTCTCAGTAATTGTGCTACTTGCAAATAACGACGCGGCAGCTGTTCTTCCTGTTCCATCAACTGCTCCAGCGCTAGTCGACTCTTATCCGGTTCGACGATCTGATGATGGGCGACCATTCGGTAGAAGAGCAACCCGGCGGGATCGATCACATCCGAAGGGGTAATATCCGCCAGCACCTCGAGCACCTCATCGTAGAGCTGATGGTGAGTAAGCCATCTCGCGTAGTACAGTCGCAGATTGTTGCGCAATAGTTTGGGAATCGATTCATCGGCCAGCCAATCAGCATCGGGGGGGATTGGTCCCGCAAATTCGGTGTTACATGCTTCGAATAGTTCGCCAGCTGCTGGATTGGCCAAGGCGAATGTCTCAGCCACGCGCTCAAGCAGTGCAGCACCGTCACCAGCCCGCAGGTTTGCGGCAGGCCAGAGCGAACGTGCTTGATTTCCAACATCCTCGGACAGTTGCGCGTCGTCGACCCAAGCCAGTACTTCTTCCCGGACCTCCTCGTAGCTACGCGGCGCCCAACTGGCTTGGAAAGTCACTTGTGCGTCCGCGGGAACGTTTGCGGCGAACACAAACACCAAAAAAAAGAGCAGCTTCGCCGCCTGCATAATAGTTTTTGCCGCGATGTAATTTGCAAGTTTCATTTGTTTCGCCCGCTCTCTAAGTCACGGGTCGCATGGAACACGCGTTCCTGCCGCAATGCGAGCTGTTCGAGAGCTTCCAGCAGATCTGGGTCCACCGTGATTTCGTCTCCGATAATCTCGCCGTAACGTTCGGTGCGCCGGTTGATGCGGTTTTGTAGTGCTCGAATCATACGCAGTTCGGCCAGCTGGTCTATGAGATCTTCTTCTCCTGGACTGCCCGACGATTGCTGCGGTTGCCCTTTTTGCGCACGTGCTTTCTTCAACGCCTGCTGCAGCGCAGCCAAGGTTTCTTCGAGGGCAGCGATGATATCCTCTTCCAGTCCTTGTGTGATTATGCCAGTTTTGACCTCGGCGAGACGTTTCTCGACACTCTCCATGTCCTCGCGAGCTTGTTCGATTGCCTCGGGAAATGCGACCGTCGTACCGTCCTCACGCAAGAGCACCAGAGCTCGATCGGCCTCGCGGACGATTTCACGTTCTTGACGGCTAAGTCGGCCACTGGCGATTTCAATCTCGTGCTCTGGGACGGACGAACGACTTTCGTCCAACTTTTTTGTCTGTTCATAGACAATTATCTGAGCATCAAGCATCTTGCGAAACCGCGCTTCAAGCAAGACCAACATTCGCTCACGTTCCTCCTCTCGGAGCTGTCGCAAGATGCGCTCGAGCTCTGCCTTTGCCTGTTCCAGCTCACGCAACGCTTGCTCTTGGCGCTCGACGGCATTGTCCCGCTTTGCGTCTTCTAATTCTTCCAAGGCTTGCTGCATGCGCTGCTGGGCACGCTGGAGTCGTTGCTGAGCACGTTGGGCTGGGCTCTGCGATTGCTCCGAAGGTTGGTCTTGCTGATCGCTCTGGTCGCCAGGCTGTGACTGTCCTTGCCCTTGTGACGGCTGACCTTGAGATTGCTCGCCTTGAGATTCCTGACCTTGAGATTGCTCGCTAGGTTGACCCTGGGCATCTGGGGAGTCGTCTGATGGTGACTGTTCAGAGGGTGACTGCTGCCCGTCGGCGGGTTGTTGCTCACCAGGCTTGCCATCCGACGAGTCGCTCTTCGGCGATTTGTCCTTCTTCTCACCATTGGAGTTCTCGCCTTGAGGCTTGCCGTCGCTCGAGTCGTCTGTTGGATCGGCAGCCTGCTTGTCTTGGCCAGCTTCGTCATCTTGGTTGGCGATTTCGTTTTTCGTGATTTCTTGTTCCAACTTGCCAGTCGCCTGGGACAGTTGCTGTTGGTCGTCTTTCAGATCGTCGGCCTCGTCGCCGCCGTCGGTGCGTGCTTTGATACCGCGTTGGAGTTGGATAAGGCGTTTCAGTTCCGCCAAGTACTTGCGTATGCGTTTGCGCTCCGATTCGATCTGCTTGTCGCGGTCTTCTTGCAGCAGGAGTTCCAGAAGCTTTTGCAGATCGGCTTGCAGCTGACCTTGTGCGGTGGCGGCCTTTCCTAAGCTTTCCTGTTGTAGTGAATCTACGATGATGCTAAACCGACCGGAGATATCGCGCTCACGGCTTTTCGCCACTAGTTCCCGCAACAGACGCGCACGTCTCGGTTGGGTCGCGCGGGAGAGCTCTGCGAGCCGGCCCGCAAGCATTTCTAGACGGTCATAACGCTCGGCGAGTCGCGATTGCTTGGTGGTGAGCGGATCAGCAGCAGTACTCGATTGGCCTTGTATCGCGTCGCCTTCTTCGTTGTCTTGGCCGAACGTGGCTGTCACCGATAGCACGCTTGCGATGAATGCCGCAATGAACGCGATTCGTGTCACATGTGCTCGTGGACTTCGCATGGCCACTTTCCATCGGGTTAGGTTTCGATTGATGTCATCAATCTTCCAACAAGCTTCGCAACTTTGCGCGACGTTGTTGTTTGGTTTCTTCCTGCAACTGCTCTTGATCCGAGATGATGCCGCGCAATAGCTCGACCAATTCATTATAACTTTCTAGTTCCAACATGCGATCAAGAACGCGTTTCATCGCCTCTAAGACGATATCCCCTTGCAGTTTTGAGGCCGTTAGCTGCTCGTCGGGATCGCCAGATTCTCGCATCGCCACCTGAAGTTGCTGCAGGCTGGCTTCGAGTTGCGGCATCAGCTGCGATCCTATCTCGCGCAACGGATTGGCAATTCCCTCCTGCAATCGTTCTGTCAACTCCTCAGAATCCACGCGATTGTTGACCAGCTCGCCGACAATATCTTCGATACCGTCTGCGACCCCCAGCGTCTCGTAGGAAAGTTGCACGACGTTCTGCAATGCGCCGCTGACGCGCAAGCGATCACGTTCGCGCAGCCGCTGGTTGTCCTCAGCCTCTTCGTTTGTTTCGTCGGCGGGTGTCTCGGCGTTGAGTCGATCCAACAACTCACGCGTACCTGTCATCTTCTCGTAGATCGATTCAAAGCGTTGCCTAAGGGCCAGCTCCTTCTTCTCTAGCAGAGCACGCAGCTCGGAATTTGTCACGATATCAAGCATGAATCGCTGGCTGGAACCGGTGTGGGGTTGGTCCTGCAAGTCGTATGCATCGGTGGCCTTGACCGTGAGAGTTAGTTGCTGACCAGGCTCAACGTCGACCACCGGTCGTTTGGTTATCGGGTCGGTCACCGCCAAGTCGAATGCTTCAAGGTCGCGCAATTCCCGTCTGCCCTGCGGCTGACTCAGAAACGGTCGACTCGCAGGTGGTTTCTCGTCAATCTGATACTCAAACCTAGCCGACTGCAGTCCGTACTCGTCCGTTACGCTGCCAGTGAGTGGAATCCTAGCTTGCGGCGTGACGGCCGACCCGATGCCGCGCAGCTGTACTGAGACTTCCGGTGGTTGATCGGGAATTGCGGATATCACTAATCGATACGGCTCTCGGTTCTCGACCCCATCGGAATCGAGCATTGTCACAAGCAGGACGCGGTCGACCTCATCGATTTTTACTTGCAACGTGGCTTCCTCAGCATTGGATGCGCTGAGCTGGGCGGGCAGATCGGTTTGCTCAGCGGGATCATGGACGCGGATAGCTTCCAGTGATTTGTTTGCACTCAGGCGACATAGCGCGGTCGTGCCCTCGGGCAACTCGATACGGCCGCTGACGGGCACCGTTTGGGGTGCTCGGCCAAGGTAGGTCGGGAACTCGCACTCAAGTAGGACACGTACGATTTGGGGACGCTCGACGACACGCAATTGCAGATTGCGCAAGCGATCGTCTCCGCCGACCAGGTCAAAGGACAAGTCAGACGCGACGTTCTTGAATTCGTAGCGGAACAGCTGCGACTCGTCGCGACCGGGGACTGCTTTGCCGATCCGAGTGAGGGGCACTCGCGTGCGTCGTCCGTCTGCACCGCGATAACGTATCTCGACTTGGTCGGGAGCTTCGTGACCGTCGACGATCGAGGCGCGTACCTGCAGCTGAAAATCGTCGTCGCGAGCAACGTTGACCGTTGGCAGTCCGTCGGCCTCACTGAATCCGACGACGCTCAGTTCCACTCGACGAGGCCAAGGCTGTTGGCTGAGTTTCATACGGTCCACCCAGAACCCAAACGCTTCGGACTGGAACGATGCAAAGGCGAAGATGGACGCCAACAGGCCGAGTGCAACGGCGGACTTCCATAATAGTGGCTTAAATCGAAAGACGTCGGTCAATCGCTTCCCACGTAGGACGCTGGCCGCTTGCTGGCCGGTGTTTTCCAGCAGTGTCTCGTTAACCGACTGGTCATCGCCACGTCGATCGGCGGCTTCGACGGTTGTGATGACGCTTTGATCGAGTTCTGGGAAGCTTCGTTCCAGCAGTAATGCCAAGTTCTTGTTCGATAGCTTCGTGCCAATTGGCTGCAGCAAATACCGCAGGGCAACGTAGCCGGCCACCAGCACGGTCGCTACCCACATGCCGATTCGCAGCTGCGGAGATGGTTCAAAGATCCAGTCGATTGTCAAACCAACCCAAAACGCTAAGCAGAGAACCGCGACGATGGACGCAATCCCGTCGAGAAAGACGTACGACCGCACTAACCAACGCAGCAACCGCACCTTGCGGCTTACGGGTCTAGGCATTCGAAATGGAACAGTGACGCTCGACATTACTTTAGGCTAGCCTCATCAACCGGCGCAAGATCCATTCGAAACACAATGCCCCGCAGATCACGCCAAGCAAGATTTGATTCAACCATTCGGTGAAGTCTCGATCTGGTGTGCCACGTCGAATTTGCGTTTCGGCGCGGCCTTCGATTGCTTCTGCGATCGGGCGGAGGCTCTCATTGCCATCGACGGCAGACTGCAAACTCGTGTAATACAAGCCGCCCGATCGGGTTGCCAACGCTGCCAACAAGCTCTCGTTCCGCCGGGTACGATCGAATTCCAGGTTCGGTGCCACGACTTGCAGTCGGCGAACGAGCTGTTCGTCGATCACGTCGGGCACGGGCAGCTCAATGCGGTAGGCACCTGCTTGTCGGACGCTGAATTGGCCGACAAAGTTCCCGATGCGATCTTCATCTGCCCTGAGAACCAGATTTCGTCCCGTACCGTCAGGCGCGATCACACGTGCGGTCACTCGATCAGCCACGAGCGGTTCGCGACTAACTGTCGAAAGCTGCGCCCGAACGACGACATCATCACCGATCGTGTAGCGGTCTTTGGGTACGAGCAACGATCCTAGCGACGAACCACGCAGCAGACGGCCTTGGCTGACGTGCCGAATGAGTTGTGTATAGAGCACTTCAAAGTACTCCACGCTCAGGCTTCGCAATCGCCACAGCTCGCTGCTGCCCAGGTAGAGTACACGACCCGCGCCGTAGAACTGCTCGGCCAGGTAGACAGGTCGGTCGGCAAAGATCCCTGCTTCGGGATCGCTGTAGCGTGCCAGCACTCGCGCGCCAGGCTTGGGCCCTTTGACGGCATAGCAACCGAAGACGCCTTCAAATTCCGACCAGACTAAACGACTTTCGCTAGCTGTATCTCCCAGCCAGAGGAACGCAGATTCCTCGCCGTCACGCGAAAAATCAAGTGGCCATGGCGTTGAAGAACCATACAGCCCGTCGTCCAACAACGTCAGGCGTTTTTGGAACTCGACGGGATACAGTGACCGGATCGCCGTGTGCTCGGGACTTTGCACCCAGGCTGCCGTATGCACCGGTCCGGCGATTACGACCAAGCCGCCCGCTTCTTCGGCGACCCAAGATTCCAGCATGTCGACCTGCTGCGCGTCGAGCAGCGTCCAATCGGGATCGAACGCGACGATGCAGTCGTAGCTATACAGTTCTTCTTTGGTTTCCGGAAAAGCCGTAAGGAGTTGATCCGCATCTTGCGAGATGCCTGGCGGCGACAGCTGCAGCCAGACATCGACGCGCATATGCTGGTCACGCCGTAACTGGTTGCGAAGGAAGCGGTAGTCTCGAGCGGCTCCGCTCGCGATCAGCAGCACGTTTGATTCCGACTCGACGACTTCGACTTCTGTCTCTTGTTGGTTGTCGGCTTGATACTGGTCGTCGGCGGGTGCGTCGATTCTTACTTCCAGTGCCAGTCGACCAACCTCCACGGGCTCAAAATCGAACTTCAGGGGCAGCACCTCGCCATCACTAGTGAAGGTGATTCTTTCACTGCCGAGTTGTTCACCCACAGCACCCTCGATACCGGCCTCACGTGCCAGCAGTTGCACATCGACAGTACGGCCGCGAAAACCCTCACCCTGGATCAAGCAGGTAACCGTCGCCTTGTCATCAGGGTAGACGCGTGACGGCGCGTTTACCTCTTGCACGCGTAGATTTCGACGCGCCGCTGTTGAGCCCACGCCGATCGTGTAGATCGGCGCCTCACGTTCGCCGGCGATATCGGCAACTTCTAGGGGCTCGATACCTGTGTTCTGACCACCATCGGAATACACAATCATTCCCGCAAGCGGCCCCTTACGGTCTTCAGAAAGCACATCGCGGAGCGCATTCCCTAGCCGGGTTTCCACACCAGTCGGGAGAAGCTGTTCTGTCCAACTACCCGAGTCGGGCTCCGCTTGTGAATCTTCGGGGTCGTCCTGTAATTTGCGATCCCAACGCATGACACGGTTTAGTTTTTGGTCGAAGACGGCAAGGATCACATCGTGGCTTGCTTGGAGTTTTTCGAGGGTTGGCGAATCAATAAGCGTTTCGCGAATGGCGTCCAGGCGACTGGCTGTTGAGGATTCGTCAGTCTGTTCGTCTTCAACCGACATGCTCTGGCTAGTATCGACGAGCACGAATACTTCCGAGTTGGTCTCGATCTGCTTGTCGAATCGTTTCTCTGGGCCAAGAAAATAAAGGAGCAACGCGGCCAGCGCGGCCACTCTCAATCCACACAATAACCAACGCATCGGTCGGCCCAGTGAATCACGTTCGCGGCGATACAGCCACAGCGCGGTAAGTGTCAGCAGCAGAAAAGAGCCCCCAGCAACGATCCACAACACGCGTGGGTCGTCGAACTTCGCCAGTCGACTCAATTCGTACACGACCATTTCGCGCACCTGCTCGCTTCCCGCAGAAGTCTGCGCGACGAGGCTTGCGGATTGCATAATGTGATCGATCATGAATCGTCTGCGGGACTCGAATGATAACTGATCTTGTATGCCAACCACTGCTCAGCAACGAGCGTCGCGATCAGCAGATACAAAAACGTGTCGCCCAAAGGATAGCCGGCAAACGAGGTGCCGCTGTCTGACATTTGCGAGGCGAGCGAGAACTTGTAGTCCAGGCCTGGCAGTGCCTTGGCCAGACGATCACGATCCAGGTGATGTAAGTCGCCTTCGCCAGGAGCGACGTTCACAGCGACCAGTTGCTGCTCAACGTTCCCGTCTCTCGGACGCAACTCAAACTCCCAGATGCCACTCGCATCGGTGCGTCCCGCGTCGACAACGTACTCACCCGCGTCGACCTGCGGGGTGATTGTCTGTGCTTCACCGCCTTTGGAACGCGGCATGCGGACCTGGATCTCCGGTTCGTACTCGTCTGCAGGAACCTGCAGCACCAAGTCGTCTCCGACCTCTCGCTGCTCAAGCTGCCGCCGGGTGGCAGACAAATATCCAATCAGTTCGTTCGCAAACACGGGAAACACCGGGTTCAAACTCCAATTGCTCCAGATTCCCAGCTCAGTCGGTTTCGGCGAGAGCTTCGACAAATGCACGACCACATGCCCGTCGCCGTACTGCCGATTGAGCACAAGCGGTGCGTCGTTGCGAAGCTTGGCAAGGATGCTCGTCGTCCCGTCTGCAGGGGGCTCCCATTCAGCCTGCAGCGCGTAGTAGTAGTTGACGGTTGCGAGTGCCAAGAAGCTATTTCGTTGGCCAGAAAAAATGCGAAACAGCGGGTGGTCGGACACCGCGATGTCCGGCGCATCTTGATCTCCCGTCGCAAGCAGCTGGGTCGGTAGATGCAGCGGCGCTGGGAGCAGCCCCTCGCCATCGCGGTACAGCCGCTCGTTGTAAAAGGCCTTCTGCACCTGTGGACCGACAAAGATGCCAAGTCCTCCTCCCTGCTGGACGTAATTTTCGAGTGCCTCGACCTCCGGCTCATCAAGCCGTGGCACATCCATTAGGCAAATCGCGGCGAATTCCGCCAGCTGACCGTGTTGACGCAAAAACTCCGGGCGTTCAACCGTGGGGTTCCAACCTGGTTTGCTATTGCCACCTGGGTTGAGCGCCGTCCGCAGATAGTAGCCATCGTCGCCGTCTCGCGACCCATCAATGAGCAGCACCGGAAACTCAAGCGGTACGTCGCAAGCAAAGTACCGCACGTTGTCGAGTTCCACCGCATCAACTTCCAGCGATGCCTGCAACTGGTGAGCGCCCGCCGAAGGAAACGTCGCACGGAAACGACGGGTGACCGCCTCACCGGCTGGAATGCTGTCGAAGATCAGTGCCGGAAGTTTGTGCCCATCTTGAGAAATCGAAGCGGTCACTGACGTCGCTGGCTCGTCGCCATGGTTGGCGATCGTCAATTGCATCCAAGTTTCCACGCCTGCCGCGCGAATGCCCGACTCGGGCTCAAGATTGGTAATCGTCAGGTTGGGCCGCGTTGCGTCAACACATTGAATCAGCTGCAATTGGGCAGATGCCTCTCGCAGTTGGCCGAGCAACTCAGCAATCTCCGTGTTGTCTTGCCACTGCTCGCTTCGAAAGTCAGAAACCAGATAGACGATCCGAGTTTCAGTCTCCGCCGGTTCGGGAAGTCCCAAAGCCGCCTGAACGGTTTCAAGCGGTCCCGCATTGGTCTCAGCCACTTGCAATTCAAACAGGTCGGCTGAGATCTCTTCGTAGCCCTGCCGATTGAGCGGTTGCTCCAGCTTTTCTGCCTCCGCACCGGCGGTGACTTCGGCGGCCTGCGAAAACCTCAGTAGCGTTAGCTTTTGGCTGCCCGGCTGTTGCGTCGCTTGATCGAGCAACTGACCGACAACCCGTTTTGCTTCGCTGAAGGCCGTCGTCTGGCCGGCGCGATCCGACATCGAATAGCTGTCGTCCAGCAGCACAAGGTGGTGCGTCACGCCTTGACCAAAAAAACGTCCCCACTGGAACTTCAGTTCTGGCCCAGCCAACATAAACAGCAACAGAGCAATGGCCGCGGTGCGCATCAACATCAAGAGCAGCTGGCGCAGGAATATCCACTTCTTATTGCGTTTTTGACTTTCCAGCAGAAAGTCCATCGCCGCCCACTCGACGCGTCGATGGCGGCGCAGATTGATCAAATGGATCAACAGCGGCAACGCGATCAGCGGCAAGCCGAATTGCAGTAGTGTGGGAAAGGTGAAGGACATTGTGGGGCGGTGTCGAGTGCTTGAACAATTATGACTTGGCTGGCTTCGGCTCTGTCGCTGCTGACCTCAGTGCATTCTTTCAGCGGCAACGCGGCGGTAGAGGAAGGATGCCAAGGCTGCATCGAGTGGTTCGCTGGTTCGAATCAGGGCATAGTCGATGCCGTCCCTCGCACAGCCACGACGGAGGGTGGTCAGAAAGCGGTCGAGCGCCTTCAGGTAGCCTTCGCGCAGCGCGCGAGGATTGCAAGTGAGGTGCTCAGGAAGTTCCAGTCCCTCAAATCGGGTTGGTCCGTTGAACGGAAAATCGAGCTCATCGTCGTCCATCACATGCAGGACCATTACGTCATGGCCACGTTGACGTAGTAGCCTTAGCCCACGCAGACTGCCGTCGACATCGCCTAGCATGTCGGACACAACCGCCACCATCCCGCGTCGTGGGCTAACTTCGGCGACTTCCCGAAAGATGGCACCGGTATCGGTCTTATTCTGCGGATTGCTGGCATCAAGAGCACGGACGATCGCCTTCAAGTGCGCCTGCGTGCTTCGCAACGGAGTACGCGACCGAATGCTCTCATCAAACGCAATACATGAGACCGCATCGTGTTGCTTGAGCAGCAAATATGCCAGACTGGTCACGACCGTAGCCGCGTACTCGTACTTGTTGAGCGGCCCGGATCCGTACTGCATGCTTGCCGAAACATCGACCAGCAGCGTGCAGCGCATATTGGTGTCTTCTTCAAACTGCTTGACGTACAGGCGATCCTGTTTGGCCCACGCTTTCCAATCGACGTGCCGGAGGTCATCGCCAGGCGCATACTGGCGGTGTTGTAAGAACTCGACCGATTGGCCGAAGTAGGGGCTGCGATGCATTCCGCTGAGTAGGCCCTCGACGATGTGTCGGGCTCGCAACTCCAGCCGGCCAATGCGCCGAATCGCCTCAGGATGCAAAAATCGCTTGGAAGCGGGCGTCATTGGCCAGTTCATCCTCCTGTGTTGGCGTAGCCTGGAGCAATCGATCGACGACGTCGTCGGACGATACACCGTCGCTTTCGGCGGCGAAGTTCACGACGATGCGATGACGGAGTACCGGTTTCGCCAACGCCTGAATGTCTTCCACCGACACGTGAGAGCGATGGTTCATTAGCGCCCGCGCTTTGGCTCCCACAACCAGGTACTGCACCGCGCGCGGACCAGCTCCCCAGGCGAGTTGTTCGGCAACGAACTCTGGTACGCCACTCTCGCCAACACGTGTCTGACGAACAAGCGAAAGTGCGTAGCGAATAATATGGTCGCTGACCGGCACTTCACGCACCAAGTTTTGGAGCGTCAGGATTTCTTCTGGAGCTACGACGGCGCTCACCGTGTCTGACTGTGTCGTCGTGGTGCGCCGTGCAACTTCGAACTCCTCGTCGAAGCTCGGATAGGTCACCAGCACCTTGAACATGAAGCGGTCCTGCTGCGCTTCGGGCAGAGGATAGGTGCCTTCCTGCTCGATCGGGTTTTGGGTCGCGAGTACGAAAAACGGATCCGACAATTGATGACGCACACGCCCGACAGTCACTTGCCGTTCTTGCATCGCTTCTAGTAGCGCTGCCTGCGTCTTGGGTGGAGTACGGTTAATTTCGTCGGCGAGAATAATGTTAGAGAACAGCGGCCCTTCCAGAAAACGCACCTCGCGCTGTCCCGTACCGCGATTCTCTTCGATGATATCGGTTCCCGTTATGTCGGCGGGCATCAGATCAGGGGTAAATTGGATGCGGCTAAACGACAGGTTGAGCGCCCGCGACAACGTGCTGATTAGCAACGTCTTCGCCAGGCCCGGCACTCCCTCGAGCATGCAATGCCCACGGCTGAACAGGCTGATTAGCAACTGGTCTACGACCTCGTCTTGTCCGACGATCACCTGCTTCAGTTGGCTGCGAATCTCGTCTACGGCGGCAGCGAGCCGGTCGATGACATTGCTGTCGGGGGAATCGTTCATTCAGAGTCGCCTCGTTCAACGTTGGTATATGGGTAAGTAGGCATTGTCGAGCTGCAAGATAATCAAGTTTAGTGCCGTCGTGTACACAGGCCCTATGTAACCCTGTTTCCAATAGCTCAACTCGGCTTCGCCTAGTGCAACCGTGTCAGCCTCGGTAAGAAGTCGCTTTCGTATGCTTTTAGAGTAATCATCCCAAGTATCACCGGACTCACGATACATCACCTGGGCATAGTAAAAGTGGGCATAGTGCCAATGGCCGAAGCTATCGCGGCTGTTGGGCTTAAGCTGCGTTCGGCAGTACTGCAGCATGCGCGGCACATAGTCGTCGTCGTACTCGCCTGCATTATACAGGCATGCGATCGCCGCCGCAGTGATGGCGGGACGGCTGCCTCCACCTTTGGAGCTGTATTGGACGCCGCCGTCCTTTTGATTCGTGCACTTGTGGATGTAGCCCACGGCCTTGTCGATGATTTCCTTGGGCACAGGGATTCCAGCGTTGCGACAACCGCGCAGGCCCTGCACTTGTGTTATTGTTGTGGAACCTTCGTCAAAGCCACTGCCGTCTTTCGCGCTGACGTATCCCCAGCCGCCCGCCCGGGTTTGTGCCTGGCCGGTGAAGATGACAGCTTTCGTTAGCACGTCGGTAAGTTGTTCGCGTCGCTCAAGGTCCTCTTCTTCGCCAAGCACCTGTGACAAGAACAGCATTGAAAAGCCATGGCCGTACGTGTAACGCTCATCGAGTTCGTCGCCAATCAGACCATTCTCGCGACTGCGGCGGGTGAGGAAATCGACCGCACGCCGAACGTTCTCGGCGTACTTGCCCTGCGTAGTCGTCGAGCCCTCGCATAAAAACGCCATCCCAGCGAGCGCTGTCATCGCGGTGGGATATCGGCCCTTAGCCGTCCAGTGCCCGAGCTTGTGCTGCTGAACCGCTAGCCAGTCGAGTCCCTGACGGACAACCTTGTCAGTCTCCGCGTCGCGGATCGCGAAGGCGGATTGAGATTGCTGAAGGGAGCCACCAATCGCGGTTAGGATAGCGGCAAGCCAAACGAAGGCTCGACACGTCACTGAAAGAGGTTGGGATCGATTCAAGGGTAAACTCTCGGTCGCTAGGGCAGAAACTCTTGGTTTTATACCGTTCTGCCGGAGAATGACAATCTCGCGAGGTTTGCTTCTTCTGCTGCTCACCTACAATCCCCGGAGTAAGTTTTCGCCGATTTTTTTCAGACCCTTCGACCCTTGGCCGACGTCTCGCTGCACTTTAGACATCGCCGGGGGCTCGGGAGCGCGTGGCTGATTGGTAAACTTGAGTCGGATTCTACGATTGATCATCTCGACGACTGCTTCGTTCGGATCATCCTCAGACACTTGCACCAAACAGTAGTTTGCGGAAGGCGGCAAGTCGTCTTGACGGAACAGCATTCGTCCGGTCGATTTTTCTAGCAGCATCAATCCAATCTCCCGCTTGGAACCTTGCTTGTCGCGTCGAACGATGTTTCCCGCGAACGTGATCATCGGCAAGTCCACGCCTTGGTCTAGCATCAAAGGCAAACCTTCAACCTGAGCCGGCTGCTCCCACGAATTTTTTCCCGTCTGACGATCAAACAAATACAACTGCCCTGCGAACGGCCTCGTGAAATCTACGGAATTAAACCCATTGACGTAACGAAGTTTCGCGTCAATCTTCAGCGGCTGCTGCAGCGCAATTAAGAAATGATCGCGACTGACCATCAAGTGCACTTGTTGCAGCGAATAGTTGGCAAGCACCGCTTCATCGACCAGCAGACGGCCATCTTCGAGGTCAACAACCGTGCAATGTCCTGAAGGCTCTGCGACCGACACAAAGCGGTTTTGCGCGATATCCACGCGTGAGTTCTTCTCAAAATCCAAGCTCCATAGAACTTCGCCACTCAGCGAATCGATCGACGACAACTCCCAAGTCCGATCAACGCGTCGGCGCCAACGGATTACCTCTTGCCCTCGTGTCGCTAAGCGTTCTTGCCACTCAGGCACGTTCGTGCTATTCACTTCAATCCTGCGACCATCGACCGTGCTAAACACGAGCGCTTGGTCGACATCCTTAGGAACTACGATCACGTACTGGTCATTTCCAAACAGATCACAACCAAGCGGCAGGTCGTCACGCGACCATTTCTGTTCGCCGGTTAAACTGTCAACGCAGACCAGTCGCTCCTCAATCTGAAATACGCAGCTATCACGGGTAACGGGTCCAATGACACCAAGCCAATTTCCGTTGTTTTGGGAGCGAATAGTACGGTGCCTCCGCAGCTGACTGTTCAGCGCCGCCCGGCTTTGGTTGACATAGCTCAAGCTGCTTGTGGTGACTTTGCGCCACAGTGGCACTCCGCCCGGAGACAACGTGTCAAATGCAACGATTTGTCGACCCAGTGAAAGCACCAGTAGGTTGCCACGTGATACTCCGTAAACACCTGCCTGCGAGTTGATAATAGACCTTGCGCTTTGGTCAAGTTTTGCTTTGAAGAAGTTCCGTCCCAAGCTGTCTTGGATGGTAATTGCTCGGTTCCGGCCAGAGACCATCCCCGCCAGCGTTAAGTTGCAATTGCCCAAGATGCTGTCGCAACGTTCAAGGTTTATCCCCGTATTGGGAATGCGATTGCTGCTCGAGCCGCGAGGGGCTTTCGTTTCCTCCAGCTGTACGTCCACATGGCCGTACGGCCAATCTTGGGAGCTTGCGTCGCTTTCTTCCGCCCATTCGGCGAGGCACTGCAGCCCCGTTTTGTCTTCCAAGCACACCGTGTCCGCCAACTCCGTGCGGAGAATACGATCATACTGGTGGGCTAGGAAGGGTTTGCCTGCCCGATGCAATACCTCAGAACTCCGCGCGACTGCAGCGGCTCGAATCTGGTCATCACCCGAACGAACCAACCCGATCAGCAGCTGTTGTGCTGGCAGGAACTTTTCGTCGGCGAGATAGCTCGCGACGACTTCCAGACCTAACTGATCGGTCAGCTTCGTCGACTCAAAGCAGTCGTAGAACTCCTGCCGGAGCGTCGAATCGACTGATTCACGGACTTCTTCAATCAATGGAGCAAGTTGCTTTGCCATCAGTAGCCGCTGATTTTCATCTGCGGTCGCCCAAGCAACGTGAACTTGCTTCGCGAGCCAACGGTTTGCATTGACGATCCCCTGGTGTCCAATGACCATCTCGACGTTCATCGACGCCATGCGTCGATACGCACTCAAGCAGACTTCGAAAGCTTCGACCGATTGGCCAAGGCTCTGTAGACCCTGTGCTTGTAATCGCATCAACGTGAGCTGCGATTCTAGAGTCTGCTCCTGTATGTCGGTCAGCAGTGGCAGTAGTCCTCGATGCTCTTCGAAGTCCGCATCGAGGGCCGCGACGAGGGCCTCAGCAAGTACTTCACGCGTATGTAGGTCCTCACTCGAGGCGTCATGGGCCCTGACGAGCAAATCGAGTGATTCCTGTAGACGGCCGTCGTTGTAGGCAATTTCACCCAGTGTCCGCAGGGCTTCAAAATCGTCGGCATTCGCTGCGAGCCGGCGCTCGGAGTCTGCCCTCAATACGTCGATCTGATCGAAACAGTCCAGATGCCTTCCGGTTTGTGAGATCACAGAACCACGATAGCAAATGAGGTTCCCCAACACCTGGCCGTCTCGCGATGTGGCTGCCGCGACCAGCTTACCCGACCGTACGTCGATAGCGACAACCTGGGCGTTAGAAAGCGGCAAATAGTATCGCCCATCGTCGAAGAACCCCATGCCGGTAGCACGGCTTGAGCCTGGCATCTCTAACGGTCCCGAAACCCACGCCGGTTTGCCATCCGCCATTCGCAACGCAGAGACCTTGCTCTTGCCTACAAGCAGTATAGTCCCTTGGTCAATTCCCGCTAAGTACAGTAAATCCCCACGTTGTTGCTTCCACAATAACTTGCCCGTCATCAAATCCAGACAATGCAGCTCGTCTGACTCTCCGGCAGTCAACAGGATACGACCATCCGCGATAACTGGCGTACAGTGAACCCATTGTTGTTTATAGATCCCCGCTCTTTGCTGTATCAGTCGTTGGCGTGTGATGAGCTGTTTTTGATTGGGATAGCGGTAGGCCCACGCTAGCGCCTGTTTCGCTAGGTCCACTCCGACAACAACTCCAGCACCGGTCGGACACACCAGCATGCCTTCGTCGTAGGCTGGCATCGAGGCCTGCAGTCTTCGGGTGAGATCAAGATTTATACTTCGCTCCAAGTCGACCAATTGCTGTCGCCACCGCAACTGCCCGGTCGTGCGGTCGATCGCTACGAGATAGATTGCGGTATCGCTCTTGATCTCTGCGAGACAATAGAGACTCTGCCCCACCGTAACCGGAGCGCCGAGGAAGAATGCACCCTGCAGTTGGTCGTCTCGTACCGCGCCGTCAATCTCCCACAAGAGTTTCCCCTGGGTGGATAGATCGTAAGCGCACAATCGGTTGGTGGTTCGATCGCCATCATCCGTGGTATTCTGCTGGAACATGAACTGCGAACGATCCAACTCCGCGGGAGCCAAGTCGCGAATCACATACACACGCTGCCCATCACTACTCGTGGAACTGTACAGAAAGTCTTCCCAGAGCGTTTGAGCAAACGACTGGGCGGGTTGGATGTCCTTATCATTCTGATCGGTCGCGCCGTCCATCAGATCTTGGAGCAAAGAGTCTCGCTCTGGCTGGGCGCGCCAAATTCGCTTGCCGGTTCGGAAGTCGATTGCCACCAGGCCATGCGCAGATCGGACGATGATGTAATCGCCCACGGCCAGTGGTACCCCCGCCGGTAAGCGAGACTTCTGTTGCCGTGTACGTAGCCCCTCCACTTCGTCGTGAATGCGCTCCAGGTTTTGATGCTCCAAGAGTCTAACCTGCCAACGGACACGAAGGTGGGGTAGCCCGCCTTCCGTCTTTCCGTTGCGAGAAGGGTTGCCCCGCATCGTCAACCATTGGTTCTCGGCAACCAAGTCCTTGACGGCGGGAGCCCCCACGTTGTCCAGCAACCAATCCACCATTCCGTCCCGCGACGGTTGGACCGGTAAGTCTCGACCAGACAGCTGAACACTTCGGACGCCCTGGTCTTCCAACGCGGCGAGTACCTCTTCAGCCCGACTGGGATTGTTCGCGGCGAGCCAGCTCGCCGCTGCCAAGAGTGATAGCTGGGGCTGGAATCGACTCGCGGCCTCAGGAGTCTGCAGCAACTGGTCATACGTCAACGCGGCAGTGAGGAATCGGCCTTGGTCGGCTTCACTTTGCGCAAACAGCAATGCCGCCTCGTAGCCGGCTGGCGTGTAGAAGTACCGTCGGGCGATCTCGCGAAGCTTTTCGACGTCGCCTTCCGTCGTGGACTGTTCCAACAGACGGCGCGCGACGGGTCCAAACGTCGCTTCGTAGATTTTGCTCCCTTCAGGAGGCATGTCCTTCAGGATCTGACGCGCAGTTTCCTTGAGGCCCAGGTACTCGCCTTGGTCTCCAGCAACGAACGAATCCTCCTGGCGAGCCAGAATCTCGTCGAGAAACCGAATTGACTGGGAATACTCTCCCTTCGCGATCAGTTCCCTTGCCCGCTGAATTCCTCGAGCATCCAAGCGGTTGGAAGGGAGAAAAGTACCTGCGAAGATTTCCCGATTCACTTCCGCGAGAACGGGATAGGGCGGCGGAGCGAGGATTAAACCGGAGACGACTAACGCCAGCAGCAGGAATGCTGGCATACGTACGCATCTCCACATTGAAGTCGATCCGTGGCAGGGAAAGCTTGCGCTCTGGGCAGCCGATGACATTTGCCTACCCTTCCTCCGTGCTGTTGACGCCCCCTAAGGTGGACCGCCCATGACCACCAGATCGAACCGACCTACGAAACGGCTAGCTTTGCGTGGCAAAGGTAGTTTGGATAGGCACGACTCGGTAATGAGGCATCAAAATCATAGTATTTGACTCAAACCACCCAATCGGAAGTCGCTTGCACTTGCCGAAGTATCCTTGCCTGGTCGACGATGTGACGATTCCGCACGGCCCATGTGGGGGTAATCGGGCGTAACACTTTGTCTACCATCAGTTTATATCGCTGCCGTAGATTCGGCAATCCAAGCATTCAAGGCGAGAAGCCATCCCCTCTGTAGAGGTGTGTCCATTCTGTCTGTGTCGGCTGCGGGAGGTTCCCTGGTTCCTCCAGCTTGTTGTTTCTAAGTCGCTTTGGGAAGAAAAACCCTATTTTTCCAGGTATTTGGCGACTTTAGTCTTGTATTTTTGGGGCTCCAGTCTTTAAATCAGCTCGATGCACCCAATCTGGTGCTAGGTTTCTAGGTGTTCAAATTACCAGTGATTGGGCGGAATCAGGCGATTTCGGCCAGTTTTTACCATCCCCAATGACATATGCAGGAGGGTTTTCCAACATGGCGAAAACCTCAGCGGTCAAACCGCCCACCAAGACTGAAATCTACGCCAATATCGCCGAGAGCACCGGGCTGTCCAAGAAAGACGTCGGCGCGGTGTTCGACGCTCTCAACGACGAGATCGCCAAGGCGCTCAGCAAAAAGGGAGCGGGCACCTTCACGATGCCAGGTCTCTGCAAAATCGTTGTGCAGAACAAGCCGGCCGTCCCCGCTCGCGAAGGCACCAACCCATTCACTGGCGAAACAACCATGTTCAAGGCAAAACCAGCCCGCAACGTCGTCAAAGTTCGTCCGCTCAAAAAGCTCAAGGACATGGTTTAATTCGCCATCGCCGAGTAATTTCTTAGCTCACAACCCGCCCTCGTAACAGCACTCTGCTTGATTCGTAAGCTCAGTGCCGGTTGGAGGGCGGTTTTTTAATGCGCTCAGCAACACTTGCCGCTACCCCCTCGATCGGGCTATGCATTTCATCGCTCTCCAACCATCAGCTTGCCTACAATTGCGGCATGCCACTGACACGTTACGCAGTTCGATTTCGTTGGGCTGTCCCACTCGTAGGTATTCCAGTGGACAGCTACTTAATTTAGTTTGTCACCGGGACACTTGCGGTCGACCGAGCATCTATTCACCTGCTTCGATTATGGAAGCCATTGCCTCCATCCACTCTGCCTGACCACTTGGGCTCACATGAACGGCATCGGACCGCATGTTTTCGTTCAACGTGCCGTCGGGGTTCAGGAACCGCGATCGGAGGTCGTGGTAGCGGTCGCGGTCACCATCGGCCATCGACCGCACGGCCTCGTGAAGCCGATCGATCTCCGCGCGGCGCGGATCATCCGCCTTGTGACCCGCCGGGAAACAGCCCAACAGGTGCAGCGTAGCTTGCGGTTGGTGCTGGCGCAGCCACTCGACGATCGCAGCTGTGCCCTCTGCGGTTTCGTCACCGGTATGGCGGTTGTTGATGTTATTCACACCAATCATCAGCACGATGTGCTCAGGCTTGAGGCCGCGCAGTTGCCCGTGCTGCAGACGCCATAGCACGTGCTCAGTTCGGTCGCCGGAGAGTCCCAGCGAAAGCGCGTGATAGGCTCCTAGCTGGCGATCAATCGCGCGCGTGCCGTCGGGTGAGGCTGCGCGGTCTCGGTGACCGGTGAGCCCCTGGGTGATCGAGTCCCCGAGCAACACGACGCGGCTGTCGGGGCTATCCGCCACGGCAGACTTCAGATGGGCGAACGCCGCGTGCCAATCGCTACCCCATCCAGCGCCGCTGCGATACTCCGACGAAGGCGTGGCGCGCGTGGCCGGGTTGATCGCGTACCCACAGGCTCTCAACAGGAACCGTCGCAACGGAGCTGGGGGGTGCAAGCCGTGGGGATGGTGTCCCGATTCGGGCTTGATCCACTTGGCAACGCGCCCACCAAACGACTCGTACTGCTGCGCCAGCGGCAGCGCGTTTTCTTCCGGCGGAGTCACCTCATCAGTCATTCCGATGACCAGCGCGAGAGGGACCTGGTTCGCGGCGATCGGCCTGAGCACATCCGGATCGGTCGGCTGGGGCAATTGGTCTGCATCCTCGGCGCCGTAGACGGCAAGCAGCCGGTTCCAATCGGCGTCGGATCGTTTGCCATTCTGGCCTCCGGGCCACGAGAGTGTATTGGCGACCGGGTTGTCGAGATAGATCGCCGCAACCTTCTCTGCATTCCGGGCGGCCCAGAACAGCACCGGCAGCCCGCCGCGTGACATACCCTCCAGCACCGGTTTCTTCGCCAGCCCAACCTCCCGTGTTAGGAATTCGTAAAAGCGGTCCCAACGCTCAACCGCCGCAGGGCTGCCATAAAGATTGGACACGTCGCAATACGCTACGTGGAAGCCGCGGTCCAGCAACGACAAGTCGAGTGCTGGTTGGTGACCGAAAAAACGCGCCCGCCACACCCAAGGACGGCCCTCAGCCGTCTGATGCGGGGCGACGATCTGGCAGTCGACGCCGTCAAGCGCGAACTGCAATCGCGTAAACCCATTCCACTGGTCGACGGCAGGCTCCACCCCAGCGGCGCCGAGGCGCTCCGCCGCATTGTGCGCTTCGTCGAAGTCGAATGACAGTCGTTGCTGCAACTCGCGGGCGAGGTGCTCGTGGCCGAACGTATCGGGATGAACACCGTCGGTTGTGGTCGTCAGCGCGCGCGTCAGATCGTGATAGAACACGCCCGGTTGTTCTTGGGCGACACGCCTCAGCGTCGTGGCAATTTCCTGCCGACGAGGCTCTCGCTCAGCCAGTCCCGCCTTACGAGCAGGGTCACTCGATTGGTCGGGATAAAAGGGCGGCGGACCGAGCAGATGAACCACAACCGCCGGATTCCGTTCGCGCAGTTGATCGATCATCCACAGCGCGTCTTGCGTCAGGTCTTCATGGTGACGCCAGTTGTCGCGTTTCGTCGCGATGGTGTCGTTAGTGCCGAGCATCACCAGGGCGATGTCGGGTGCCCACGCGAGAGCCGCGCGAAACTCATCGGTCGCGGCGTAAGGGAGGTCGGCCTTTCGGAGCAAGCACAACGACGACCGCGCGAAGACGCGAACCTGGCGCTCATTCTCGAACAAATGCCCCAGTCGAGCGCCGAAGCCGTTCTTGTCGCGTGGCGCTGCGTGCGCGCCGGTCGAGATCGAGTCGCCCATGACGGCCAGCTTGGGTAGCCCAGCGGAACTGTCCTCACGTGCGGACACGGGTATTGCGAGCACCACCAACAAGCTGGCGATCAAACCAGAACGCTGAATCACCGCTAAGCAGATGTGAATTAGAGAACTGCGATACATAGGTTGATTCCTCATAGGAACGATTTGCCGCCACCAGCATGAATGACGTGATCGTCGTGCAGATGGCAACGGAGAGCAAGTCGGAATTTTTTCCTCCGCCGCGAGCAGGTTGACGGAAGAATCGGCAACGTAGTGCAGCTGCTCGGCGGAGTTTTGCGTCCCCAGGCATTTCAGGTACGCGGCTGGCATCGCCGTTGAGGCTGGAAAACTAGGGGTGCGGAATATTGCTGCTCGTCGAGTTGCGGAAAACACGATTCAATACCGCAAAAGTCCTCGTTCCCCGCTGGACACGATTCTGTAAGTCGTTGCCAATTAACGTGTTGCAAAGTCTGTCCCGCGCGCCACGGTCGCACTTTTGCAATTCTCAACGCTCAACGCATTACCAAGTCGTTGTGGGCTCGATTGGATAATACGTTACTACCAAACGATTTAGGCCCGCAGCCCCGTGGGAGTTTTGCGTAGGCTTTTTTCGACTCCGTCGGCGGAACGCGAATCTACGCTCGTCTATCACGCTCGAAGCGCAGCCTGGGCCCAGCTGTTGCCCACTGGCACCATGCTTGGCTGGTTGAAATGTCAAAGAACTCACGGCACTTGAGCCGCCTAGTCATTCTACCCGATGCAATGGCCCAATTTCAGCAAGAAAGTTTGAGCGCCTCCATCGAGCTGGAAAGCTGCCTCGGTCGATGATCCTGTGCTTCGAAGCAAATCGCCAAATCTACATCGTCCTATCAGTCCGACGCGACTTATCGATCCCAACAGTGCCCCAGGTCGATGCCTCACTTAGCTACTTGCGAAGGTGGCTAGATTTGTGTGTCAGACGATGAATTTGACTGATTTTGGTGCTGCTGTTCGTAAGTTGGGTGTGATTCACCTCAGTTCGGACCCCAATTTTTCGCTCAAGCGCGGAAGAGCTAGCTCAATTCCTGTGTTGGCCTGGTACAATGACCGGGTGATATTGTTGCAGCGAACGACTTGCGAATTGTTGTCAATTCCTTGCCACTGCGAGAGTATACCGACGCGTTCCAGCAGGAACTGAGGTGATGCTACAGCTAAGACGCGGAGTGTCGCTCGTAGAATTGTTGGTTGTACTGACAATCATCGGAATCCTGTTGGCATTATTGTTGCCGTCAGTGCAGCGGGCTCGTGAATCAGCTCGTCGAGTATCTTGCCAGAATAACTTGCGTCAGATCGCGCTAGCTTTGCAGTCCTATCACAGTTCTGAAGAGAATATGCCGTCTCTCTACAACGGCTCGTTCATCCACGATGGTGCGACTTTCACCTACCCAAAAAACTATTGGGGGGAACACCACTTTCACTCTTGGCAAACCGCGATTCTACCACAATTGGAGCAACAGTCGTTGTATGATAAGGCCGACTTTTCCAAAGCAGCTTCCGACGCATCTCATCTGAATCTCGTCAACACGGAGCTTGCAACCTACGTTTGCCCGTCGACCGGTAGTATAGAACGCGAGAAAGTTCGTCAGTACTCACCCAATGAAGTGATCGGCACCGCTGCCAGAACTGACTATGAATCAATCGGTGGCGTTCACATCGCGAGCGTAGGCAATGAATCTCGTCAATGGATGTTCACCCGAGCTGAACTTGGAGTCTGGGGGTTGCCGCGTCAGCGAAAAGGCTTCGACGGCACACAAAGTATTGATGCTGTAGCCTTTAGCGGCGTTTATGTGTCAAGTTTCCGTGAGGTTACAGATGGTCTATCGAATACCATGATGATAGGCGAAATGTCAGGACGACCTGAGTTCTTCTCCAGTGGCAAAGATGAGGATGAATATAGCAACATAATGCGACCCCGGTGGGCAATTAGCGGTTCGTTTATGGCACTACTTTTGGAGACCGATAAGAAAATTAACGAAGTTAACCGTAACGCACTCTATAGTTTTCACGCTGTTGGAGCGAATGTTGCCTTTGCTGATGGTTCAGTTCGTTTGCTCGCAAATTCAACTGATAAGGAGGTGCTGCACGCACTTGCAACGAAGGCAGGTGGCGAAGCTACAACATCGGACTGAGTCGGCGAAAAGCCGTCGGGACAGCAACCATATTGGCCTGGCAAGTACCGCCACCTGCAGTGAAATGACAGACGACGCTCCCGGAGCCACTATCAATGACGTGCGTGTGATCGCAATTCTCATTGGCGAACTGCTGTCATTGGATTGTCGCTTTGTAACAGTCTGACGAACTACCATCTCTCCACCGCAGGCTCGAAACGCAGTTCGCTATCTAACTAGTCGTCCCTGAAAAAGCCACGTTCCATGCGTTGGGATTTTTGTTTCCTCAAGCGGTGGAAGATAATGAGGTCGTGTTTGGCTCGTGTTTTTGAACTGGGAGTGGTTGGAGCCCCGTTTTCAGGGCAGCGATCAGCCAACCGATAAGCGCATCAGCAATGCCGCGTAGCAGCTTGAGCAGATTCGCCCCGGCAGCGGCCAGGAGGACGTTGATCGCGTCGCCCGTAAGCCCTTTGAGAAAGCATCGCCCCAGGCGATGGTCGCTTTTGAGGTGGCCAATCTTCGGCTCCACGGCACTGCGTCGTTTGCGTTTTTTCTTCTGGCTGCGAGAAAGCTTTTTGGGACTGCTGCCGGCAAGATGAACTTGGGCCTCGCCTTGATAGTCGTGGCCGCGATAGCCTTTGTCGACGTAAGCATCGGTCACTTCAACACCCGTGGTCTGCTCGATTGTGGCCATCGCCGAAGAGAGCGTGTGACCATCGTAAGGGTTGCCTTCACAAAGCTCGACGCCGACAATCCAGTTGCTGCGATTGGCCGTGGCCACGGTCACCTTTTGGCCAAACTCATAACGCTGCCGCGCTTTACCTTTGCTGATACACTTCACTTCCGGCTCGTGCAGACTGTAGAGCTTGTTTTTGTCGGTCGGTTTCTGTTTGTGCAGGCGCTCACATCGGGTGAGCAAGGTTTCTAGCGTCTCGTCGGGTTGGGGCAGCTTGCGACGCCAGTCGCGAATCACCCGGCCCAGATAGGTGCGGAGCCTTTTCAATTCACGTCGCATCCGCTTAAACTGCTTGGCGTGCGCATAACGACTCGCCATGATCGCCGCCTTTTTTGCCACACGAACATACGTCTGGCGAAGCTTCACGCCTCGTTGTTTCGCCGCCTGGCCCAGTTTCACGATCGCCTTGTGGAGGAGTTTTGAGTCGGTCGGGAAGGTGATGTTCTTTTCTTGCACGCTGGTGTCCACGTTCACCTGCGACAACTCTTGCTTGGTGACTTGGTTTTCACGCAGTGCCAAGGCAATCGTCTCGCCGAGTAGTTCAGCCAGTTTCTCGGCACCGACCCGCTGACGCCACTTGGTGAGCGACGTGGGATGCAGCGGCAGCTGATGTTGCATCGTTTCAAAGCCACAGAAGTATTGCCAATACGGATTCTCGACCCAACGTTCAACCACGGACTCGTCCGACTCGTTGAAGGTGTGCTTCAGATAATGCAGCCCGACTAGCAGGCGAACCGCCTTGGCCGGGGCCCCTTGATCCGGGCTATAGCAATCAGCCAGCACCGCATCGAAGCGATCCCAGTCGATCTGGCCCGCTAGCACAAACAGCGGATGGTCATGATTCAAGAGCTGCTCGAACTGCGCTTGGAACAATTGCAGTTGGCTGGATTCCGGTCGTGATTTGGGCTGCATCCCTGTCACCAAATTGCAAGGTTCTGATCTTCAACAGGACGATTCCTGGCAATTCTAAACAACCCCTTCCGTAGAGAAACCCCAACCGTCAAGCAATAATATCCATTCGGCAGGCACGACTAACTAAGGAGTGCCCGTTCTGGAGCAGATTTGACACTCGCGAATCTGCGTCGGAGCGAAACGCGAGCGAAACGCTGACGCACCTAGGTGACTCGCAGATTCCAGCGTCGACGGGTCCGTCCGCTTGTGGAAACTGGATTCCGATAAAACTGCACAAGCCGATGAAGCCTGTGCAGCTTGGGGGATAACAATATGGCGACGCAACGGGTTACCCTATGGACGCACGGCAACTATCTAACCTCATAGCCAACAGGGTTGTCACCGTCCCACGCCATGGATTCGCGAAACGCATCTTCTAGGTTTGAATACCATCCGCAATCCATCCCCATGCTGAGGTGGTCGCCTGCAATGAACAACAATCCCCAAGGGAATGACGGTCCAAACCCGTGTTCGCAATAGGCGATGCAAGTGTTTGAGGGACCGTGGTCGGCCACTATCCAACACGGGTATTCCAGCCCTTCTTCACCATAGTCCCACTCTCGATATTCACATCGTGGTTTCACAAGCAGTAGATTCAGCCTTTCCAAGACTGTCACATCAGTTATAGCTTCAAGCTCCAATTCGAGCTTCTTTTTTACCGCCTCGTTATCCATAAGCAATCTCGCAAACCAAGATGTTGATGAATTCTGGATCGAAAATAATTGCGTGATGCGGCGCCCATCGTAGCACCAAGATATTCTATCACTATGCTCTGTTTGCCCAACACTTCCACAAAGCCCAAGCGTGAAACTCTTGGGCACCGAACGGTATTCCCGGAATATTGCGTTCGGTCGATGAGTCCGAGGCAGGTAAGAAAGCTTCGCCGAGCGAGTTTACGCCAACGGCGTCATACACCAGAGCCCAGGGTCGACGCGCAGCGGCGCACCCTGGGATAAATACCCAACACAGGAAGTTCGAACCCCCAACGGGGTGCTACACTCTGAACCCAAGGAAGTAGAACCCCGTTGGGGTACGTCAAATGACGTGTTCCGTACCCCAGGGTGCGCTGGCGCGACCCTGGGCTTTGGCGTAATTCCCCGTTGGGGAATCCCAGGCGTGAAACTTCTGTTGCACCCAAAGTAATTGCCCGCCGACGATGAAGCCGACGCGGTCTCGAAGTTTCCTAGCCAAGGTAGGAACGACTTGCGGCAGCATTACTTGGTTGCGTGCTTCTCGAAGAACACAGTCATTGCATCCACAGCCCGGGTTACGTCGGCTTCGATGTCATACAGTGAGACGTGGCTGGCACCTTCGATCTCGACGAACTCTTTGGGCTCAGAAGCCCTCTCGTAGAACTCCTTGGTCAGCGGTCCCGTTTGCACCGGACCGCTCGCCGGGTCCATCGCTTTTTCGCCAACGATGCCGATGAAGGGCGTGTAGAGATACTGGGCGTAGCTTGTCGGTTGGGTGCGACGCCAGAAGAGATTGCTGTGAAGCCTCTGGTGACTGCGTTGGACTCGTAGGCTAGCGCTACGCAGTTCCAACCGGGTTCATTTTGGGGTAGTCGGGCGCTCTACGCTCGTGTCGGCCATTAGATGGCAAACTGGCGTTTTCTTACCTGCGACCTAATGGGCACCATTTTTGTCGCAAGTTCCATCAGGTGATAGAATCGTCGGTGCCGAGCGGGTGTACCGCACCAGATATCCCATTTTTGCTCGTTCTGCGTTGGCTCTACTGCGAAGTGTTAGGTTCGCAAATCGAGTCGCAACAAACCATGGAGACCGACTAATGAGTACATTTTCGACTTCGCGAGGGCTGGCCGTATCTTTCTTAAGTCTTTGTTGTTTTCCGACATGCTCGTGGGCCACCACAGCACCCACATTTCTTACCAATCCTGGCGTCTATACCGCCACAGCCAGCAGTGAATTCCTTGATGGCAATCTCTTCTTCCCTGTCGAGAACTTATTCGATGGCAACGATAGCGAATGGGCTATCGATGGTTTTAACGGCAACAATTCTCAGGGGCGCGATGAAGGTTGGGTCTCGGTGAGCCTTGATCAAACGTACCTGGTTAGTGAGTTGCGTTTTGCTGCTCGCAAGCCAACAGGCACGACCGACGGAATCGATTTGGCCTACATATGGGTGAGTGCATCGCCCTTCGGCGTCGATGTGACCAACGCCGATTCGACGGATGCGTTTCTGTCCACACTGCAGGGACAATCGCCTGACTTGACAATCGGTCCTTTTGATTCCTTCGCTGAGCGGGATTACCCTTTCGACTCGGTGCTGGCAGGCAAGTACTTACTAGCCCGGCTTGTTAATGGGCGTGACGGCAACAACAATCGGAATCTGGGGGCGCGCACTCTCGAGGTTGGTGTGCTGGGTGTCGTGCCCGAACCGACAGTCTGCGTACTCTCGCTGACTGCATGCTTCACACTTATTGGGATGCGGTTACGTTGAGAGCCGAGCGTTGGCACGACACACGTAGCGCTAAGCCAGTTCCGGACCTCACGGTTTCTGACGATGGCTGTGAGTGCAGAATGCGAAGTATCCGTCATGGGCTTTTGCCAACGTTCGTCCGCCCACAAATTACCTAGAATCGAGAATGCCGCACGCGCTTATTGCGCGGCCTTGCGTGCGACAGCGAGCATCTTGTTCTCAATACGGAATAGCTTGAAGAACAGCCCGGCCATCGGAGCCGTCAGCTTTGCGGCCATGTTAGAACGTAGGATTCTCTTGAGGTAGAATTCGTACGGAAAACTGAGTTCGTGCATCTTGCGGATAGTGGTGACGGAGAATCCGCATGACTCCAGCAATCGGGTCATGTCGCGTGTAGAAAAGATTTGTTTGTGTGCAAACGGTTGGCGTGAATACATGGAGTTCAGAAACGTGGGATAGTACCCAAAAGAAATGGCGTACGTGAGTGCACCAAATCGGTAGTAGAACGCGTCTCTTGCTGGCGTATCCAACAACAGATAGCCTTCAGGTTTCAGCAGTTTCGCACATGCATTAAGTGTTCCTAGCGGGTCGTTGACATGTTCAATCACATCCCAAAGCGTAACCGCATCGAAATGACCTTGATATCTCTCCCACCAAGTGCTTTCTACGGGATGCTTGACAACATGCAGCTGGTGCTCTTGCATGCAATAGGACGCTCGCCCATCGTCAAGTTCTATGCCCATTACATTGGCCCCCAAGGCACGCACCTTGTTGAGAAATAGCCCTCCCCCGCAGCCAACGTCGATTACGTGCTTTCCCTTGAGGTCAACGAGATTTGTCAGATGAGATACGTGATTGTTGAATCTTTGCTCAGATGATTGCAATTGCGTCTCAATGTATTCTCTCAGTTCGTTGGTCAGCTGGTTCTCGTCGATTTCCGAGACTGCAGTACTTACTTCATCCAAATAGTCAAGATGCTGAAAGCCGCACGACTCGCATGCAAGTATGTTGCCGCTGGTAATCTTATACTTTACTTCGCTTGGGCGTTCACATAATTTGCAAACGTTGATATCTTGCATTCAATAGCTCGACTTATGTGTATGCCGGAGTGAAAAGGGCGGTTTGCCCTAGCTGCTGTCTCTATCTGTTTCACCGGCGAGTGGGACTTCTTAGCTCGGCTACAAGTGCCGATCTCGGTGTGGTGGTAGGGTAGCCAAATGGGCTCTCGAAGTGAACCTCGCCATCGGCAAACAGCGAGCGGCCTGCACGAAGGAGATTGCTCGCCTTGCGCTAGTGGGTTATTTTTTGTGAGCGTTCTACGGATGCAATAGTCGCCCGTTGCGTCCTGTCATTGCGAGCACGAACATTCCCGTGAGCAACACGCAGCAAGATTGTGGGTGCCATGACAACGCGATAGTCAATTGACATTTCCAAGTCTCTCTGCATCCGTGGTTAGGACGCTGTATCGGGCTGCCTTGATTGCCCAACGCGATAACGCGAGCCACGTTTGGGTAGCTGTCACAGCAAAGCTCAATTGTGATCCATCTGCCTTCGATGCATCGACCGCAATCGGCTGCCTCGATTTTGATTGCGGCTCGTGGACTGGGCATGGAATTACCATCTGAAGCTGCGCGAGCGCGCGAATCATCATTCGCGGTGTTGGCTTTCTAGTCCTTGATTTGCTGGAACAGTGAATGTAGTGGCTTCTCGTAGCGTCGCCAGCGCTCCAGCGATCTGCGGTAGATCGGTTGCCGGACTTGGGTGACACTCGCCGTGCGGATCAGTCGCTCGGTTTCGTGGAAATTAAGGCAGGCGTCATCCCATTCCAAGCCGACATGCTGGAGGAGCTTGGCCGTCTGAGCTGCCGTGTCCGCGACGGTGTCCTCGTAGTCGATCTCCAGCATCGATAGCGGCAAGACGCTGCGCCAGTGGTTCATCAGTCGTTGGTATTGCTGAATGCGATGGGCGATGTGATCGACATCAAACGCCCAACGGATTTCCTTGAACTGCGTCATCCAACAAGAAACCGCCACGTCGCGGGGATCACGGCGGCAATGGATGATCCGCGCGGCGGGGAACATCGTCGCGATCCAGCCAAGCAAGCTGTAGTTCTCCGGCATCTTATCGAGCACACGGACAACCTCGCCCGCGGACTGTCCCGATTTCTCCACCAACTGGCCAAGCTGCGCGAGGTGCCAGTCAGCCAGTGCTGTGACCTGCTCGGACGAAATGTCACTAACGCAGTCGACCGGAGTGCGATCCGGCTGGTCGACCAATTGCGGCAGGCGAGCGAACGTGCGGGCGGCGAAGTTGCGTTCACCAGCACCAAACGCCAGTGGGTGGCTGGCGATGATCTGCTCGGTGAGCGTCGTACCGCTGCGCGGCATTCCCACGATGAAGACGGGCGTTTCATTGGGAGTACCGTAATCTGCGATCCGCTGGAAGTAGGACGGGCTGAACACCTCAATCAACCGATTGACGTACTGTTCGTACTCCTCTGGCTGGTAGTCCCAGCCTCGCTCTTGTTTGTGTTTGGTGTGATAGTCGTTCGCTTGGGCTGCATGCTGCGCGGCGTCGTCAAACTCGCCCAGCCCATCGCGGTGGTGAGCCAATCCAAAATGCAGCGCCGCGCGCCCGCCGTCGCGCATCCAGGGCACTTCCAAGAGGTTGGTCATCTGAGTCGCATCGCTGGTTTCCAGCCGGCCGCGCAGGTTTTGAGCGAGATTGGCTAAAGCCGGAATACAGCGCGGATTGACGTCTAGCGCCGTTCGATTCGCTTCATTGGCAGCCTCGACATCACCGGCCGATGCCAAGATCGTGGCCAGTTGCGCGAGCGAACCAGCGTGCTCGGGCCGCAGTTCTACGGCTGTGCGACAGGCTTCGACTGCTTCAGTCGCGTCGCCATCGGACCATACGGCTCGCGCTAAGCCAAGCCACGCGTCTGCATGCGCAGGATGCTCAGCGACCACCGCGCGAAACCGTTCCACCGCTCCTGCGCTGTCGCCAGCCTCGAGAATCGTGGCGGCCAGCCCGCATAGAGCTTCGACCCGATCGGGCTCGAGCTCGAGGGCTTTTTCGCACCACTGGGCCGCTTGCGCTACGTCGCCGACTTCCAGCCACACGGACGCAATCTGACAGGCCAATTCCGCTGACTCCGGATCCAGCTCAAACGCTTTTCCGTAAGACTCCATCGCATCGTCGAGGCGATCCAACGCGCGCAGCGTCGTTCCCAGGTTCATCCATACGCCAGCGGAGTGAGGCTCCAGCTGAGTTGCACGCTCCGCCAACTGCAGGGCAGACTCCGGTTGACCGACACCTAGCTGCGTGAGGCCGAGGTTCCCCACCGCGTGCGCCAAGTCTGGAGACAACTTGAGGGCTCGCTGGTACGATGCGATTGCCTGTTGGAGCCTCCCAAGTTCGCGCTGCGCGTCGCCGCGGTAAGCCAGCAACAGGGCGCGCTGTTCATCATTCTTGGTAAACTCAAACGCTTGCTCGAAGGCAGTGAGGGCCTCCCCGTAGCTTTCGGTGGCGAAACGCGCCGTGCCGAGGTTCAGGTAGGCCAGCACGTAGTCGGATTGCAGCTCGATCGCGCGGTGGCAGGCAGCGATGGCTTCCTCATGTTGGTGGGCGCGGCGATGGGCGACTGCCAGGTTGACGTGGTAGTTCGCGACCGCTGGCCCCAAGCCGATCGCCTCCTTGAATCGACGAATCGCGTCGGCTAGGTTGCCACGCTGCAGCGACACGAGCCCGGCTAGATTGAACGCACCGTCGTGGCGCTGGGCGACACGAAGTGCCTCCTCGGCGGCTTGCCCAGCAGCGTCGACATCTCCGGCACGGAGTCGCTCGAACCCGCGCTCCAGGATTGCCGCAATCTGACGCGCGTCAAAACTCTTGAGCGGCCTGTGGGAATCGGACTTTCGATTCGGCATCGGATCCTACGACGTCAGACTCTCAATGGATTAACACGCTCGGCAGCGAGCTACCGAGCGTGTTAGTGCAGTAGATCAATGTGATCTTTGTGCCTTGATATGTGAACTTGGCTGAGCCTAGTCGCGCCGACGACGCACGAGCATGGCGAACGTGGCACCCGCCCCCAGTACAAAGGTCGATGGTTCAGGCACATTCCAGTTGACAATGGAACCGACCTCTTCCTGGTTCAGTCCAGCCAGTAAGCCGGCCGCATCGAGCGTAGCGAGACTGTCGAAGTCACCCACGTTGGACTGCGCTGTCGCGACGTCGGGGTTGAGCTGAAGAAGGAACATCAGGCGCTGTGTCTCGCCCGGCTCCAGCACTAGGGTGAAAATGTCACCCAGCACGCCCTCATCGTTGCCGAACGCGTCAAGCAGACCCGGGATCGAAGGGGTGCTTGAGGCGACCTCGAGGGAACCAGGATCAAAGCGGACAAACGTAAGCACTGGGTCGGGGCCATCACCACCATCGGAGCTGATCGCCCAACCGTCGTCGGTGACGTCCCAGGTCGTGTCCCCAGTCTCGGTATCCTCGAGTCTGGTCTCATCATCGGAGCCGAGATCGCCACCGTAGGAGACTTGAGCCGTTAACGGCGCGTTTGTGGTGTTCGTGAGCGTAGCAACTGCTCGCAGCGTTGGACTGGAGCCATCGAAGAAGAAGTCGTAGCTGGTGTCGATGCCGCCGATATCTTGGGGCGTGATCGTGGTGAGAAACGTCCCTTCGGACGTGGTGTCGAGATCGGCCATGTCCCCCGGATGATTGAAGGCGACTCCGTTGACGCGAATGCCACCGAAGTCATCCAAAGCGTCGGTTCGCCCCGAAGCGGTCGTCGTGGCGTCTCCAATGCCAAAACCTTGGAAGGTAGTCGTCGCGCCGGGAAAGCTGCTCAGTGGCAGGTCGACCGTTGAGTTAATCACTGTGCCCCAGACGACTCCGCCGGTGGTAACCGTGATCGAGGTGCCGATGCTGATGGGGGCTCCGTGAGCCTGGCCTGCAGCCAAGCCAAATGCCACCGTGCCGGTCTTGGCTGCCTTCTTGCAGTGCAGCCGTAGCCTTTCAAATGCTTTTCTCATTAGTCGGTACCTTGAACTTCCGGGTGTTGGGGATCACAAGAATGGAGCTACCGGGAATGGAGCCCAGCGCGGACTAGGAGCCTAGTATATCGCGAGCCACGCAGGCTGCCGCGTGCGAGCCGTGATTTTTGCATTATTTTTCGGCGGAGTCGAAATTGCAACAAAATCCGCCGGATTTGCGACCATTTGTTGTCCCACGCAGGGGCTTGGAGGCAGCTGCCGACATCTGCTCGGTAAATCGTGGCCGTTTGAGCTGGCGCTCGCGGAACGCGATTTCGGGCCATTCGGATCCGTGAGATGAGATCTGGGGTTTGTTCTCGCGACGAGTTGTCAGGTTAGTCATGTGTCCAGCATGTGGCACAGCACGTTGCGCTGAACGCGTTGTCTGGACCGCGCATCGTCGTGAAACTAAACTGACGGTTCGTGGATTAGCCGGGCAAATCGAGACTATTGCCAACCCATCACAAGTTATCGGGCCCGGTGTTTCAATGATTCGCAACTCTTTCACATGTGATGAATTACTAAGCCACCATGAAAAAGCCACCTCCCGGCACCGCCGAACGAATTGCGAAGATGACCTTCGCATCGGTCTACCCGCACTATGTTACGAAGGTCGAAAAGAAGGGCAGAACCAAGAAAGATCTGCACGAAGTCATCAAGTGGCTAACGGGCTACGATGAGAAAAAACTGAAATCCCTCATCAAGGACGAAGTGAACTTTGAGGACTTCTTCAAAAAGGCCAAGCTCAATCCCAACGCCCATTTAATCACCGGCGCGATTTGTGGCTATCGGGTGGAAGAAATTGAGGATCCGCTGATTCAAAAGGCGAGATATCTCGACAAAGTCGTGGATGAGTTGGCCAAGGGCAAGAAGATTGAGAAGATATTGCGAAGTGAATGAAGGCGGGCGGCGTCATTGCTCGTCAGCGCGGCGCGGTCGTCGCGAGCGTTTCACCGTACGTTTCAGCCGACGTTACTCGAGCTCGAGTACGAGAGGCAACTCCATCTCGGCACTGACATCGACCTTGATGCCGCTGGTACCAAAACTTTGGTACTTCTTCGGAATAGCGGATCGCCCGAGCGACATTTCGCGATCTTGGTGCGCTGCCGTCCCAGTTGCCTGCGCTTCAAACGAGGTGATACGTACCCGGCAAGGCCCTGGGCGCACGCCGTCAGCTGGCGACTCGGTACTGAGCACAAACGTGCCATCGGGCTCGATCGTTCCCCGCGCCAAGGGGCCATTACCGGCGGCTTGGAACATCACGCTTCCGTACTCGAGGGGCTTGCCTCGAAAGAGCACTTGACCGTGGACTGGGACGAGTTCCAGCTCTGATTTGCAGCCAGACAACAAGGCGGTCATCAGCCCGAGCACGCCGAGGCTGGCTGGCAAACAGTTTTGGCGAATAGAGATGATTCTCATTGCGTGCCGAGGTCTTCGCCATTCACGGTGGCCAGGGACTGATACGCGAGGAGATCGACATCATCCGAGATTCCAAACACCGAGCCATCGACATTAACAAACTGGGTGATTCCGGGATGATAGCTTCCCATTGGCAAGTGATTGAAGGAAACACCATCGGCGACGCGATCGATTTCGATGTTTGGCGGGAGTTCGGCGACCTTTAACGCATAAGTGCCGATGCCTCCGTTGTCTCCGAGGATCCACGGTCGGACGTTGCCAGGCGCATCTGTGTAGATTCCCGCAATCTTGTCACGGTGTACAAATTCGCCAATAGCCAGCGAATTGCTAGTGCCGTCGGTGACCTCACTCAGCCGTCGGACAAACTCCCAGCCGAACGCGCCGTTGTCAGGCAATTCGCCATAAATCGAGCCGGTGAGATCCACTCCTTCTTCCTCGGTCGCGAGCTTTCCGCAAACCCCTTGATAGGTCGTAATGGCTCCGAGTTGGTAGGCACCGGCGGTCGCGGTGTAGTAGATGGGTTCTCCGTCGAAGCTCGGGCAATAATAGGCCGACACGGGAAGAAAACGGATTGGATTGCGTTCTTCGCGAGTTCCGTGGTGCAAACTCGGGTCATTCACATCAAGCTGCGAAAACGCAGACTCCTGCTCAATATAGGGCAGCAAATAGGAGAACAGGCCTTGCAAAAAAGGACCTGGATTGCCAGGTGGCAATTCGTCGTCGTGAGCGCTCGCGTGGTTCTGGATTGCGAGTCCAAGCTGCTTTAGATTGTTTGAGCACTGCGTGCGACGTGCCGATTCGCGTGCTGATTGAACTGCTGGCAACAATAATGCGACCAGCACGCCGATAATGGCAATCACCACAAGCAGTTCCACCAGAGTGAAGCCGTCGTGATTTGTGCGTGATGGATGTCGATGAGGATTGAAACAAAGCATTGGAGTTTCTCACATACTGATTCTGTATTGCGGGAACATCAAACCTTTGCGCTTGGCAATGCCACAACTGACGATCTTAGCTCATCCAGCCGCGATATGTGTACGGCGAACCACGAATTTTCACAAAAAAGACCTGTGCACCGCACCCAGTGCTGCGTTGTCGCACTGGAGCCAAGATCAATGCCTAGATCCCGCCTGCAGTGAGATTACTATCATTTGCGATGCGGAATTCTCGCTTAGTGACGTATCGATGTCGGAACCAGTTCGTCGAGATCACCCGCCTGCCGCTTGCACGTGAATAGGCACAGTAAAGCATCAGTGGCCAACGGGAAAGTCCGATCATGCCCTGGTCGACAACGTGAACATGGAATGGTCTGCAGCCCGAAGGCATCAGGTTCGCTGGACGGCAGGGAGGAAAGTGATCATACTATGCGAAAACTGCCAGACTTTGGTTCCGTCCTTTTCTGCTGAGGTGCCAGCCATGCGAGGTCATCGTGGTTTTACGCTTGTCGAATTATTGGTCGTAATCGCGATCATCGGTGTGCTCGTCGCACTGCTGTTGCCTGCGGTACAGGCGGCGCGAGAGGCGTCGCGACGCAGTGACTGTCAGAATCGCCTGCGGCAATTGGCGCTCGCCACTTTATTGCACCACGATTCACTCGAAGCTTTACCGGCGGGTGCCACTGGCGAGTATGGTGGCTCGCGAAGACCCTTTGCGGCCCCCTGGAAAGAACCTAACAGCAACTGCTGTCCGTTTGGATTCTACAGTTGGTCAGCGCTGGTGCTCCCCTACATGGAAGCACAGAATATCTACGATCAAATCGACTTCAGTTTGCCAGCTTACGCAGAGTCGTTGCCCGAGGGGCGACGTGGCTGGGGGAGTCCGGATCGGGGGCCGGCAGGTGACCCGGTGAATCGGCTTGCTGCCTTGAGTCAACCGACGACGTTCGCGTGCCCTTCGGCCGTCCGCGTTCAGCCGGTCACCGAGCACAAAGACTACGCCATCAACGCTGGCAGCGGACTCAAGTGCTGCGTCGACCGCAACGGACCGCATGACGGGGTGTCGTGGATGCTCAGCGAAGTCGGCATGGAGGAAATCACCGACGGCACGTCCAACACGTATTTACTGTTGGAATGTGCCCATAACGCGCCGCGAGGATGGGTCGATCCCGATACCGGGTCAAATCCTTTTCTATTCGTCACGCACAATTCCAACGGAATGGTCATCGCTCACACAGCCGTTGGTCCGGGGCCTCCCAACTTCCGCCGACAAGACGCGTTCAACACGCGCGGCGCTTACAGCGATCATCCCGGTGGAATCAACGTCGCGCATGTGGATGGTAGCGTCGACTTCGTCACGGACTTCATTGACTTTGACATCTACTTGGCTTTTCATACCCGCGCAGGCGATGAGGTGACCGGCATTGAATAACAGGTCAGCTGGTGCGTTGGTGGTGTCGTTCGTCTTGCTTGCCAGCGTCGGCTGCGGTGTGGACGGGCCGCAAGTGGTCGACATCAGTGGCCGCATCACCAAGGGGGGCAAACCCGTGTCGCACGTGGTGTTGCAGTTCAGTCCTGAGGTCGGGCGTCCTAGCTCAGCGCGGACGGACGAAGACGGCCGCTACCGACCTGAGTTCAGCCAGCAGATTCCCTACGGAGTGATGCCCGGCAAGTGCCGTATCGCGGTGCAGGTGGTGCCCGAACGGATCGACAAGCCAGTCGATCTGAACGATTCGAAATACCATCCGGAGATGCCGGAAATCTTGAAGTACTTTGGCGACTGGCGAAAATCGCCGATTCAGATTGAGATTTCCGACGATCAGCGGGAAGTGAATCTCGAACTCGATGAATTCGTGCCCCAGACAGACGAGGAAGCCGAGTCTGATCCTGCACGCGCCGCGCCCGAGTAATCCCTGGGCGACGGTGAAACTAACACGCAAACTGTCGCAGCGCAGCAGCTGCGAGAACTCGTCTAATTCGCGGCGATCTGCTCGTCCAAGTATACTCAATGCTGTATTTGCCGCAGCTGGGGGTCTCGGCGTCGCTCGGCTGTAATCTAGCGGAGTTCTCAAATCTCTTCGTGCTTGGGAGTCGTGTCATGCATTCAAGTGGGTCGCGATGCACTGTTGTGTTCAGATGCTTAATTGTTTTCTGCGTGCTGGGATGCACTGCCGGATTTCTTACAGCGCAGCGTCCTTCAGACAACGCGGAATTGCAACCGAGCGGGGATACGAAAGCCGATTTCCGTCTGCAGCAGGCGCGCACTTATTTGAAGTACGCGGAAATCAATCTCAAACTGGCTGAGTCGGCCAATGCGCGGCGCCGCAATACCGTGCCCGAGGAAAGGATTGTTGAGTATCGGGAACGAGTGCAACTGGCTAAGGCGCTGCTCGCGAGCGCTGAACAAGAAGAGGCCAATAACTTCGAGATCTACGTCGGCATGGCAGAAGCCGCTTATCGAATTGAATTGGCCTCCTGGAAGCGTGCCAAAGAAGTCCAAAGTGTCATCTCCAATCCCAACGCAGAGTTGGAGATCGAGCGTCTACGACTGAAGTCAGAACTGGCGCGCCTCATCTATCAGCGCGGAAAATCCCTCATCGACGCAAGTCGTGCTGAGCAGGATGAATGGAAGTTTGACTACCTCACCAACGAAGTCTTGCGCCTGCGTCATCAAGTACGCCGGTTGAGTTTTGCTACGGGGCGATAGCGACACACTGCCCGACGGTGTTTCGCTACAGTGCCAGCTGGAAACGAACCCCGGCAACAAGCGCGTCGTTGTTGATTCCTGACGGAGTCGCGATGTACTGCAGGTCGGGCTGGACGCAAATCCGTGGAGTTAGCTGGGCTTTGTAAAAGATCTCATAGGCCGTCTCTTCCCCACTCCCGCCCGCAAATAATTCCGTCCACGCCACTCCCATTCCCACGACGTCCTGGTCGCGCGTAGGCAATAACCCGGTGTAGATTGCGCCAGCGACAAAACTATCGCCGACGGAATCGGCTGTGATGAAGCGCCCAGGGATGCGCGGATAATAGCCCGCGAACAACCCTAGTCCTTGTACAACGTCGTCGACGCGCGAGTCTTTCATAATCACCCATTGTTCAAGTTGCACGTAGTACTCCTGAACGGCGGAGATCGGCACTCCCTCGATTTGCCCAGCGGACTCGTAGACAGCGCCGATGGCAACGACACCCGGGAGCTTGCCATCGGCCAATGCATAGGAGTGTTCCACCTCGCCTACCAGAAGGATTGTATCGTTGCCTGAGACGCCCCAACTGCCGCCGTCGGCAAAGGCATCCCAGAGGCCTGTCTTCAGTTGCCAAGACTCACTGAGTCTCGCGAGCACCACGATTCCCATTGATGGATCAGGGTACGTTGGGAAAGCGGTCGACGGGCTTAGACCAAAAGTCGACTGGATGAAATCGGCCGCCGTATCGATGTAAAGGAACTCAGTATTCACGTCCTGTTTTCCAACTCGGACCGTTACGTTTTCATTTAGCAATTCGAATTCCCACCAGTACTCGCTGACTTGGGCAATGTTCTGGAACGAGTCGATATTGCTCAGTACCTGCGAGTCACCGACAAAATCCTCCGTCAGCCCCCGTCCGTGCGTGTTCTGTCCAAGCAGGTAGACTGTGCCCGGTAGCGCCGCTGGCATCTGTTCGAGGTCGATCGTGAGGGGAATCTCGAGCAATGCTTGGTATCTGGTAGCGCCGCTCGTGGCTAGGCCGCCACGTGTGTTGCTAAACACCTCTCCGATGTAGTTGGGTTCGACCGACACGCAGCGGTGAGCCAACCGACAACGATCCATGCATGCCGACACAGATGACACGCCCTGCTCGAACGATGATTCGATTCCCTCCCCAGCATTGCCTTGAGCGATCCCCATCATCGCCACTACTGCGGCCAAGGCGAGCGATTGCGCGTTCACAAGGTCAATGAGGCGGCCAAGGAGGGGCATGACTAAGCAACAGACAATGAGTTCATTACATGCATCTGCTCGGCTCCCTGACGACGATGAGCTATGCCACCTTCATCGAGCGACTCGGCCAGCTAGCACCAAGGTGACAGCATGTCAGGCTGATACGTGTTCGCTGAGAACACGCCGTATAGTGCTAACGTCGGACTCGTGACGGTGGCTTCGGAAGGGTCATCCATATATTGCTAGTCATGCGTTTGCTGACGACTGCGTAAACTGGCACGACGGACACGGCATCGGTAGGAGAGCTTCAGCTGATAGGCCAGCAAAACAAAGGGCATCCACCTAAGCCGCCCAAAGCGCAACGATAGCAACCTCTCATCGCTTGCTTTGCTAGCGGCTCAGCAAAAAGAGTGTAGGGATTACGGCGAGTTTACCGATTCAGTGAACAGCGAGTGCATTCGCCTACACTCACGTCCATCGACGGCCGCCTATTCTTCGATCCATGTCTCAAGGGGCAGGATGAGTACCCTCATCGGAACTTACCGGGCGCTGCTCGTTGTGCTCACCAGCCTGATTGCTGGCAGTGCCAGTATCAGCACGTGTTCGGGCCACGACGGTACCGTGAGTTTCGAACTGTCTGAAACGATTGGGGTCGAAATCCTCGACGCCCTGGAAGAGGTCTCGGTCAAGGATCCCGTTGCCCGCGGGCCGCACGATGATCCCGCAGTTCAACTTGCATCGTATGCCGAGCATCCGCCTCCCCGCGGAATGACAAGCCCCAGGAGCAACCTGCGGGTCGGGTACGATGGAGGGTTTGTGATTGCCAGCAGACGTCAGAATGACCTGAACGTCGGTGGCATCCCGTTCTTGCTGCGATTCAATGGGTGGGGACAGTTACGGCACACCAACCTCAATTCACAAGGGCCGAATCCCGATTTGAATCAGTTTCAGCTGAAGCGGGGGCGAATAGTGTTCTCCGGCCATGCCTTTACCTCGGACTTTGCCTATTTCGTGCAAATCGATGGCCGCAGCAGCAGTGGTGACGACATTCGCTTGCTGGATTACTTTCTGACCTACGATATTGGCCACCACACACTCGATCTGCGTGAGGACGCGATTCAATTCAAGACCGGCCGCTACAAAGTGCCATACTCAATGGCGAGGTATCTGTCAGGGCGCGAGTTCGAATTTGCGGATCGCTCCGTGGCCAGCACGTTCTTTGACATCAACCGCAGCTTGGGCTGGGGACTGTACGGAGAACGTACCGACTGCGGCATGCCGTGGAATTGGGAAGTTGCCCTCTACAATGGCTTTGTTACTGGTGGAGCCGAGACCGGCAGTAGTGGGTCGCTGGACAACAACTTTGCTTACTCGGGTCGTATCTTTGTTTATCCCTGCGGTGATTGGGGGAAGGGAGAATTGGCCGACCTGGAGTGGCACGACACGCTTGCCATCAGAGCCGGCGTCGCGTTTGCCGACACCACAATTGAGCGAGAGGGCCTGACCGAGTTCCAAAGTCTGCTCGTGGTCGACGCGGGAGAACCTTTGGAATCGCTGCTGCCCGCGACGGTTGATCAGTATACGGTCAGCCAATACGCCGTCGACGTCTCGGCAAAGTGGCGAGGTTGGTCGACAACCTTCGAATACTACTTTCGCACGATCGGCGAGTTCGAGAGCCCCGTCGTACCAAGTCTGTACGACCACGGGTTCTGGCTCCAGGTTGGCAAGTTCATCGTGCCGGGTGAGGTTCAACTGCTCACAAGATGGTCGCGCGTCGTGGGAGACTCTGGCACACTAGGGATACTGAATCAAAGCGCCGATGAAGTGGCTGGCGGTGTCGTCTGGTACTTCCGCGATCAGCACGCCAAGGCGACCTTCGACTTCACTCGCCTCAACGGTGCGCCGATTAATTCCTCGGCGCTCGATATCGCCCCAGGCGATGCCGGCTGGCTGCTCCGCGGCCAGATCCAATTCGCGTTCTGAACTTGGGTCATCGTGAGGAACACTGACGGCTGTGGACGCCTTCTTGGATTTCGTTGCGTGTCGCTTGCCCGGCAGATTCTATGAGAGTCCGCCGCAAAGAAAATAATCGAAAAAAACGAGAGTCGCTAGATAACGCAGAGGCGGCGTGACGTTAAGATGGGGCACAACACGCCTGGAGCGGTCTCATGCACACCCAAAATGGCAAATCCCGTTTCGATAACCTTCCATTGGCCGGCTTCGGCGCATGTATGTTGTTGCTTGTCTGCTTCGTCAGTGCATCCGGGTGCCGAAAAAGCGGCAGCGGTAAACCGACTGCTCGCCTGCAGGGCAAGGTAACGATCGCGGGTGAGGCTCCCCCAGGCGATGCCGAGGCGAGTTTGACATTCAAGCCGATGGTCCGCGGGCAAGCGAACACCACAACCTGCAATATCGTTGACGGTAGCTACGACGCTAAGGACGTTCCCGTCGGAAAAGTCAAAGTCTATTTCAATATTCAACGGCCCACGGGGAGAATGATTAGCGAGGGGGGCGGCCGGCCGTTTCCTGAGTTTCGCAACCTCGTTCCACCTCAGTTGGGGACCGGCATGGAAATCGAAGTTGTCGGAGGTGAATCGGAACGGGACTTCGAACTATAATCCGTACTAAGTGAAGAGCTCGCGCATACGCGCAGTGACTCTCTTAATGGTCATCTTTCTTCTCAACAATGATGGTCTAGGTCAAATGGCATCCGAAAACAAATCGAAACACGGTTTTACCCTAGTTGAGTTACTGGTCGTGATCGCCATCATCGGCGTTCTGGTCGCGTTGCTGCTGCCCGCCGTGCAGGCGGCGCGCGAGGCGGCGCGGCGGAATTCGTGCGTCAATAATCTCAAGCAGCTTTCGCTGGCGATGCTCAGCTACGAAAGCACACACGGTGGATTCCCGCCGATGGCGCAAACCTGGACGGACCGCGAGTATCGAGAGGTGTACGGCGGCGGACCAGGCTCTTGGTACGATGGGCACGGCTGGTACACGTTTGTCATGCCGTTCATCGAGCAGGGTAACTTAACGGCGATTATCAATCACGAACTCTCATTCAGCGATCCCGCCAACCGCGCGGGCCGGGAAGCGATTATCCCGCTGCATAGTTGTCCTTCCGATATTGGCATTCAGCGCAACGAGTGGGACATTCCAGCATGGTCGCGGTTGCGCACCAATTACGTCGTGAACGCGGGAAATACGACCTACGGCCAGTATGACCTTAGTGATGTCCAGTTCGGCGGCGCTCCCTTTGGTCCAAGCATCGACACGGCGTTGGCGACGATCACCGATGGCACCTCCAACACCTTGCTGATGTCGGAGATCAAGGTCGTCCCTGAATACGGAGGAGGTGCAGCATGGGGTGGGCCGCTGTCGGATTCGACCACGGCTTTGGGCGGACAAGTGTTCACAGGTTGGAACACACCCAATACTGGTCAGGACGCCGTCGCTCGACATCTCCTGCCGGCTGAAGCGTACTTGGCGAACGACATCCCGCCGCCCTGTCGAGTGCCCTGTGGCATCGTCGTGCGGGGATTGCCAAGGGAACAAACCGGCCCAACCAAACAGCAGAGGATCGTTGCGCGGAGCCATCACCCCGGCGGCGTGAATGCCTCACGTTGCGATGGATCGGTCAAGTTCTATAACGATGGCATCGATGAATTCACGTGGCGGGCATTGACAACCTCAGCGGGTGAGGATGTCGATGTTGAGGGATAGCTTTGTGCGAGTGCCTGGCCAACAGAACGATTCAATTCATCGCCTCACTGTGAACAGCGCAGCGACCTATGCTAGGATTGTCAATTGCCGAAGCAAGCCAGGATATCATCCCTCTAACTAGACCTCATGTGCTCGGTGGGAACGGAAATATGCAGTCGATTAGCAAGTTGATTGTTGCTGCGACAATCATCACACTCGGTGTTCAATCGCGGCTGGCGATGGGGGATTACCCATCCGCCATTGGAGAAGCGCACCCCGACTTTGTCTTACCTCGCATCGACAATGGCGAGGCCGTTCGCCTCGCGGATTTCCGCGGTAAGCGCGTTCTGTTGGTCCATTTCGCTTCGTGGTGAGCCGGTTGTCGCAAACACGTGCCGGTCTGGCACAAGGCAACAAAAGAACTGCGGGAGAAGGGCGCAATCGTCATGCTGGGCGTGACCCAAGAGCAGCACGCCGAGCGGTGTCGACTGTTCGCGCAATGGCAGGAAATTGACTGGCCCATCCTACACGACCCGATCAACAAGCTCGGGATTGACGCCGTGCCAATAATCGTCGAAATCGACGACTCGGGAGTCACCAAGTCAATAAACCCGAAGCTAGAATCATTCCTAGCCGCAGCGCCCGAGGCGCGACCAGTTACGGACGGCAAGACCAGGGACACGCCTATCAAGCGGCCAGATTTAAAGGCCGTTCGAAAAAACGCCGAGCAGCTCAATTCCTACGATGGCTGGGTTAGTTTTGGCGACGCAGTCATGCTTTGGGGCGAACAATCGCAAGTAAGTCAGGCGATCACCGCGTATCGCCGTGCTTTACGCCTGCAACCAAACGACGCAAGCGTCCACTTTCGGTTGGGTGCGGCGTTGAGGGCGCGGTACGACGCTTATCAGAGCGGCGGCGATGCGGCCGGACGCACTTCGTCCAGAACATCCGCATTCTCGACGCCGGGCACAACGTCGTTGGGGTTGTTCGCACAACGTAAACAGGACTTTCGCTCTGCAGTCGAGCATTGGCAAACGGCGCTCGACTTGGAACCCAACCAGTACATCTATCGACGGCGAATTCAGCAATACGGTCCTCGCTTGGCCAAACCTTACCCATTCTATGATTGGGTCGCGATGGCACAGCGAGAAGTCGCCGCGCGTGGAGAAGAGCCGATCGAGCTATCGGTTGCCCTTACCGGTTCGGAAACAGCACACCCGCGTGATCAATTCGCCGAGACAACAGAAACGCAAGAAGAACCGGATCCGCAGGGGCGCATCACGCGGGACACGAAAGGACTTGTGCAGGCGGAAGTTGTTGTCGTCCCACAAGGACTCAAGCCGGGCGAGACCGGGCGGGTGCACATTACGCTGCAGCCCGAGCATGACACGCATTGGAACAACGAGAGCGGACCGCTTGTTCTATGGCTAGACTTGCCTCAAGGCTGGGGAGCAGAAGGGCAGATGTTTCGATCGGAAATGCCAGATTCGGCTGAAAGCATAGAACGCCGAACGATCGATTTTGAAATCAAGTTATCACCGACGGTGTCGGCGGCAGCGCAGCCAAAGGCGTATGCGCTGTATTACGTATGTGAAGAGAGTCGCGGCACTTGTCTCTACCTTCGGCAGGACGTTGAGATTCCCATCGAAATACGATCACAATGAGTTGGCTCAGGATCATCGGTCGTTTTGAGGTATTTCGCAGACTAGAAGCCACATCTCAGCGTCTAAAATCCGTCCACCAGCGGTAAAAGTCCATCGATCACAGCGTTACCGTGCGGGTAGGCTCTGGTTGCACTCTTTGCCGAGAATTCGCCGTTGCGGCAGGCCAAATACGACACATAGGCGGCGTCTGAGTCGCCTAGCTCGTTTCGTCTCGCCCCGCTGCGGAATATACCCCTCGCGGGTTATGAGATGGTGCCGTCGATCTGGCTGTGCCAGGTTTTGAGCCGAAAGGCAGAAATCCCCCAACTGCAAACTGCAATAATGGTTGCCAATCGTAGACTCAAACGCTACGCCCAGTTATCATGACGTGCGGCGGCCTAGAGAATTCTCCATCAGCACAAACTATTGCTGCATAGGCACTTGCGACGCACGTGCCATGGGGAGCGAGTGTTGAATCGGCGCCGGACGAGCCAGTTCTGGGCCCAGTGACCAGATAAAATAACCGTTACTGCAAAAATAATTGACAAATCTTAAACTGTGAATGATAATCGCAAGCCGAAGCGCCTTACTTCCCGTTTCGGAGTATTGCCTCGTCCTCAGAGAACAACCTATTTCCTAGGGTCACCAAGGCCTTTGTAGATTTTTGCTCGCCAGCATGAAAAGCCTAATCGATTGGAGTTATCCGCTTATTGAACAGCGGGCACCCGGGCAACGGCGTGACGCCAGCCGTGTATTTCGTATGACCTGGCCCTCCGCGGCAGCAGCAAGCACCCCAATGGATGTTTTTGCACCAGCCGTTACCCCTCGTTTTTGTCCAAGGACCCGCCACATCGCGCTCGAGTTGTCCAACTCGAGTTTGTTTCACACGCTCAACAGATGGATGGAGCGTTACCGTTTTTAGGAACCATAGTTTTATTTCAGTATTCCCAAGGTAGCCACTTGGTAGATAGCACCAGGCAGCCTAAGCCGTAGCGAAGGCCGCCGCAGTAGGAGAACGAAGATGACGAGTATCATTCGGTTCTTACCAGCACTCGTAGTCGTGATGGCCGGCAGCTGGGCAGCCATAGCGCATGGACAGTTTACCCCCCGTGTAATCTGGACACTGGGCGAAGGAGATGACGGAGCAACCGCCGATGGAGAGTCTTTAGGAAACAACGAAGCAGCCCCTCCGGGCGCCGTCATCCACGATACAGCAGTTTGGATTGAGCAGGCTGGAGATGACGCGGGTACTGACGTTGACTACGACACTGATTTCGTAATTGGTAATCCGACTTGGTCCACTGACACTCGCGGTCCGCAGTCCGATTATTCGCTTCGTGTCGACGGCAACGAGGGCATCTCGGCTCCGGGCAGAAACTGGTGGCAAGTCTGGAACGCGGGGGGCAATTTCCGTCTTGGCGTTCAAGCTTGGATCAAGCCGGACCCTTCAATCGAAGGCATCGGTGAGGAGATCCCCCTCATGCAGGAAGCGATTGGTATCGGCATCGACCCGGAAGGACGCTGGCGTTACACCAGAAACGGCTTCCAAAACGAAGCCAATCGTGGTGTTTTCTGGGACTTCGTCGATGGAACTGGTGACATCGCAAAAGTGCAGTATGGCGAATGGCAGCACGTTGCGGCCCGCACCGATGGCAGTAGCTGGGACATTTACGTCAACGGTACGAAGGTCTCCACAACCAATAGCAACAACTTCACCTACGGCGGCACTGGTGGCTTCCGCAACGTTGGTGTTGATCAAAACGACGCGGGCAATTTCGCCGGCTGGATCGACGATGTCCAATGGTTCTGGTGGGACGGTGGACCAGATGACTTTGGCCAGCACACCCAGTTTGTGGAAGAACTCGTCAATGGGGACGTCGATGGAGACTTAGACGTCGACAGTGACGACTTTGATATTTGGCGCGAGAATATTGGCCTGAATACCATCGCTCTGCCTGGTACCGAGCGGATCGCCGTAGGCGACGTCGATTTCAACGGCACGGTCGACTTGAATGACTTCCGCATCATTAAGGACAACAAGACGCCACCATCTGCTGGCGGAACAATTCCTGAACCTGCCAGTCTGGCGCTGATGAGCATGAGCGCGGTAGCCGCCCTGGCTGTCCGACGGCGACGATCGAACTGATCGAATTCAAAGTTGAATCTCGATCAGAGTTGAGCATACATCCAGCATTTACTAACGCGATCAACTAGCAAGAGGAAATCAGCAAGATGACAATTCGACATTCATTTTTAGCCGCGTTTGCAATCGCGGCGATGACAACGAGTTCGGTATTCGGCCAGGTTACCGCCACGTGGCTTGGAGGCGCTGGCAACTTCACGGATGACAACTGGGTCGATGGCGATTCCAATCCTTACACCCCCGTAGCGGGCGATAATATTATCATCCCCGCGGGCATCGTTACCGTCGATACTGATCAATCCACGGACGTTGGCGCTTACAACCAGCTGCAAGTCGCTAGCGGCACGCTCGACGTCACCACGGGAGGCAACATCACGTTCACTGATTTTGTCAACCTTGGTACCGTATCCGGTCAGACAGCAACCCTGATCATGCAAGGCGATGGGGTCTTCAGTGGTGGTAGCTTCCGTTGGGCACAGGCTGCAGGTTCCTTCGCCGATGTGACCATCCGCGACACCGCCAGCTTCTTCACCACTAGCACTCAGGACATCATTGGTTTTTCCTCCGCGCTCGGGTCGGGTCGTTGGACCACCATTGGCTCCGACGTCACGCTGCAGAGTGACGACGACATTTGGATTGCCGATGACGACACCTGGGTCGCCAACATCACCGACGCGACCACGTACTCGACGGCCTTCGCTGACGACGCCTTCGGCTTCGTGGGCAACGGCGCTGTCGAGGTAAATGTTTCTGGATTCGCACAAACGACGGGCCAAACCTGGAGACTGATTGAATCCGGTGGTGAGACGGTGCAAGGCCCAATTGCTAACGGCTTTCTGCCCGCCAGCTTCGAGGTCAATGGCCTGGACCCAGGTCTGGGCATGCGGATCTTCTCGGAAGAAGTTAGCGATACGCTCGGTATTCTTGACGTTGAGATCGTCAACGTGGTGAATCTCAAGATCAATGAGTCGACTGGTGAAGCCACACTTGAGAATCCGGCTGCCGGTGCCTTGGCACTCGATGTCGATGGTTATGTCATTACTTCGACTTCTGGTGCCCTGATCGAAGGCAGCTTCAATGGGCTGGCCGATGACGGTGATGCCGGTTGGGAGCCAGGTCTAACTCGCGTCGGCGATACCACGACCGACCTCGATAACGATGGGGATGTGGACGGAGCGGACTTCCTGCTTGTCCAACAGACCGATCCGTCACTGATTCCCACCTGGCAAGAAGAGTACAATGGCGGTGGAGGTCAGGGTCCTAATCAACTCGCCGAGGCGAATTTCGATAATTCGACCGTGGTCGCTCCGGGTGGCAGCTTCTCGTTGGGTAACATCTGGGATACCGCCGGCCAAAAGGACCTTTCCATTCGATTCACGACGACGGATGGTGCGGAACTTGGCGGTACTGTACAGTACGTCCCGGCGCTGGCCGCTGGCCAGATTCCCGAGCCAACCAGCCTAGCAATTGCTGCTTTGGCCTTGGCGTTTGGTGCTGCTGGACGCCGACGCGGCTAATCGCCCGTTGGTCGATAGAGTGGATAGCTTGCCGTCGCCGTGACGCTCCCTCGAACTGCGGCGACGGCCGGCAAAGTGAAGAAAAATCGACGTCCGTTCTCGTCTCGAGACTCGGATTCTAGTTCAAGTTAGATATTCGTTTGAATCTCGGAATGCCGAGGGCCATTGCCCTCGGCATTTTTTATTTCAGGCCGAAACGCGAGGACTGCGACATTTCCGAACCGGCTCTTCTGCAAATCTTCCCTTCGCAATCGCAGTAGCGAATTAATTGCCTCATAGCGTCGAGGAAATCGCAGCTCGCTGTATCTACGCACACAAGATCAGCCTTCTAGCGCTCCGGCCGGGAACCGCAGGCTGTGGCGATTGAGACCTTGAATCCGCTCTAAGCAACTGTTTCGCTAGCGCGTGCGGTGGCCGACTGCAGGATTTTCGCTGAGTTTCTATCTCACGCCGGCATTGGTACAATAATGCCCCCGAGAGTCACGCTACAAATCTGCGCTTTGACAAGGAGAACGTGATGAGGCTGATCGTATGCTTGAGTTTGTTGACCAGCGTTGCCTATGCTGATGCGTTAAGTGAGCCGTTGCAGCGAGCCGCAGACAATGCCAAGGAAATCCGCAGCTTTGTGGATGTCGCGACGGACAAGTACGGCGACATTGGCAAACAGGCTGCCGAGTTTCTCGTGCAAGGCATGCCCGAGCAAGATTTGAAACAGCTAGACCAAGGTTTCTTGCTGGAGAATCTATCCCTCGCGCTAGAGGCACGGGAGCGCTTTCCCTGGAGCAAAGCTATTCCCGACGAGGTGTTTTTCAACGATGTGTTGCCGTACGCGTCGCTCGATGAAACGCGTGAACCGTGGCGAAAGGAGTTTTACGACGAGGTCGCCGACCTAGTTTCTGATTGCAAGACAACGACCGAGGCTGCACAGGCGATTAACCAAAGCTTCTTCAACGTCATCAAGGTCCATTACAATACCGGCCGCAAGCGACCCAACCAGAGTCCTTCCGAATCCATCGAGTTGGGAATGGCCACCTGCACGGGACTGTCCATCATACTCGTCGACGCATGTCGGTCGGTCGGTGTGCCAGCTCGTGTTGCCGGTACGCCACTGTGGACGAATAAGCGCGGGAATCACACGTGGGTAGAAATCTGGGACGGCGGCGAATGGCACTTCACTGGAGCCGACGAATACGACGCGAAAGGCCTCAACCGAGGCTGGTTTGTGAATGACGCATCGAAGGCCATAGCCAACGACTGGAAGCATGCGATTTGGGCGACTTCATGGCGGAAGACGGGCGATCATTTTCCGATGGTTTGGAGCAGGTCCAATCGAAGCGTGGCGGCGGTGAATGTCACATCGAATTATGCTCGCGAACCAAAGCAAGCATCGGATAAAGTGATCGTCTATTTCCGAGTTTTTGAGAAACCTGGAGGCAATCGCCTGGCAGCGACTATTAAGGTCTCAGATGGATCCGACAAAGTGCTAGGAAAATTGGTGACGAAAACCGGGCAGGCGGATCTCAATGACATGCCCTCACTGGAATTGCCTAGCAATTCAGAGTATCAGGTCGAACTGGAGTTCGGTGGAGAGACTCGTACCGCCAAGATGAAGGTCGGTGCCGCAGCTGAAACGACTCAGCAATGGAATTGGTCGGAACTTCAACGAACGTCGAGTCCAGCGGACTCTGCGGCGACTGTCCCAGCAACGGGTGAGTCAATCCAGAGTCAGGTCGCCCTGCTACCAGAGAACCGTGATCGATCCATTCCCGAGGGCTCGCTGTCGCGTGAGGAAGCCGAGCAAGCGATCGAGTTAATCTGGAACAACCTGCGACAAGAGCAACTCGCACAACGAGAGGAAGAGCTGGAGGCAAAGCTGATTAAAGCTGCCGGCAAGGAAATGAAGTATCTGGAGAAGGTCTTCGGAGACGCTCCGGAGGGCGAGAAGTCATTGTGGATATCAATGCATGGCGGCGGCGGAGCGCCAGCGCGCGTCAACGATCGACAGTGGCAAAACCAAATACGGCTCTATAAACCGGAAGAGGGAATCGTCATTGCTCCTCGCGCACCGACCAACAGCTGGAATCTGTGGCACGAGGGGCATATTGACGCACTGTTCGACCGATTGATAGAGAGCTATGTACTGCTTCGCGGAGTGGATCCTGAACGGATTTACTTGATGGGGTATTCGGCCGGAGGCGATGGGGTTTATCAACTGGCGCCACGAATGGCTGATCGATTCGCTGCTGCGTCGATGATGGCTGGCCATCCCAACGACGCGTCGGCATTAGGACTCAGAAATCTGCCGTTTATGATCTTCATGGGCGGGGATGATGCCGCTTACAAACGGAACGAAGTTGCAGCCCAGTGGAAAGTTAAACTAAGTGATCTGGAGAACGCCGATCCGGATGGTTACCCCCATAAGGTGACGATCTACGAAGGGCTCGGCCACTGGATGCAGGGCAAGGATGCGGAGGCCCTACCGTGGATGGCGTCCCGCAGCCGCACGACTTGGCCCAAGAAGATCGTCTGGGAACAGAGTGGACGGACGCATGAGCGGTTCTATTGGCTGGCAGTCCCAAAAGCAGTTGCTAAGGCTAGACAGGTCGTGCGGGCTGAGGCTAAGCAGCAACGGATCGACATCGAAACCGAAGGTGATGTAGACCAACTTACGTTGAGATTGAATGATGCTCTGGTCAACCTCGACGAGCCGTTGGAAGTCGTTGTCAATGGGAAGTCGGCTTTTTCCGGCAAGGTGCCTCGCACCGCGGTTGCCATCAGCAACTCGCTGGCTCAGCGTATGGATCGTACCGCAGTCGCGACCGCTGAATTGTCGCTAACTGGGTTGACTGAATGAGTATGTGACGGCCACTGCACAGATGGCTGTCGAGTTCGCGTCAAGGTAGCTTCTGCGCGTTGGCCTTGCTCAAGTTGGTATGCCATCGATAGTCAGTGCTCACGTTTTGACTGCCAAGTTGCGCGGACAGACCGAGATGGCTTGGGAAGTGCCTCTACGGGTTTCGGAGACCTCCCCTCGGCCGGAATGGCTAGGGGCTGGTCGATTGCCTTGATCGACAGTAGTTTATGGGAATCTAACCAAAGCCGATCAAGATCTCGACGAGAGTGATGCGAAAATGTCCAGCAGGCCGTACGTACTCGCGGAAACGACTTGGAAGACGATTCGAGAAACCGACTATGAGGTCGCTGTGTTGCCGTGGGGTGCCACGGAAGCTCACAACTACCATCTTCCGTATGCGACCGATAACATCGAGGCCGAAAGTGTCGCCATTGAAGCGAGCCGCATCGCATGGGAACGCGGCGCCAAAGTCGTCGTTTTGCCGACGATCCCCTATGGTGTGAATTCCCAACAGCTCGATATCCCGCTGGTGATCAACATGAATCCCAGCACGCAAGCTTGCGTGTTGGAGGATGTCATCGATAGCTTGCAGCCGCACAGCGTGCGCAAGTTAGTGGTGCTAAATTTTCATGGAGGGAACGACTTTCGCCAGATGGTGCGTGTGCTACAGGCGGAGAAGGAAGTCTTCGTATGCGTCGTCAACGGCTATCAAGTGGTACCCAGGGAAGAGTACTTTGAGGCACCTGGAGACCACGCCGACGAACTCGAGACCAGTCTGCTGTTGCATCTAACGCCCGATATAGTGCAACCGCTGTCAGAAGCCGGATCGGGTCATAGCAAGCAGTTTCGCGTCAATGGTTTCAACGAGCGTTGGGCCTGGACGCCCAGGCAGTGGACGCAAGTGACCGAAGACACCGGCGTTGGCGATCCCCAAGCTGCGACTGCGGAGAAGGGAGCACGTTACTTCCGAGCCATTACGGAGAAGACCGCCGACTTCTTTGTCGAGCTAGCGGCCGCTGATCCGGAAAACATGTATGAGTAACTCGCGGGGGCAATGAGCTCAGCGCCTAGACAGCTGATTCACTGGGTTGCCCAAGCCAATCTAAGCTCAACCGTGTTGCTTTTCGACTGCCGCAGCAATGAACTCAACAGCACCATCGACGGTTTTGACCGCCAGGGCTTCGTCGTCATCCATGTCGATGTCGAACTCTTCTTCGAACGCCGCAACAAGCTCGACGCTTTGAATCGACTGCGCGCCAAGATCTTCCACAAAACGCGCCGAGTCGTCGATCGAAGTCGCATCGATTTCCAGAGTCTCTGCCACAACCCGTTTCACGCGTTCCAAAACACTATCACTCATGGTCATTTGCCTTTCGTTTCAATACACGGTCGTTTAGTTTGACCTAGAATCCTGCTTCAGATCGCGTTGGCACGATCCTCGACCTCAGCAATTTGTGCCTGAAGTTGGCCGAAGAAGTTGTTCTCTTCCAACGTGCCTCGCACACCGGTGAAATCGGCCAGTCGTTCGCCCGCCGCATCGCTGTGGCCAAAACCGGTTTGGGTGACCTCCTCAAACTCCTTAGCTGCATCGTTGGCGATCAGTTTCAAGAATTTGGTGCGCACGTCCTTCCAATGCTGCGCCGCTTGCTGCAAGCCCTCTTCGTCCAAAGATTCGAGCTCTCGATCGAAGATTTGCTTGTAGGCCCAATGCACCCAAGCCCATTCGTCCTGTTCGTACGCGGTATAACAGGCGGTGAGCTCTGCTTCGACTTGTTCGACGGACTCCAGTTGACCGCTTTCCAACTGGCCGCACAGATCGTCAAATCGGCGGCGCGGTAAGAGCTGCCCAGCCAAGTCGATCCAATCCTCGCTCATCACGGCATCTGGATCGACCGCGAGCACTTGCCGCAAATCGTGGTTGCCAGCAGCGCGGGCGGACTCCACACGGGAAACCAACGCTTCGAGTAAGTACATTTCGATGCCTGAGCGATAGTACTTGCTGCCTGTTCGCAGTAAGACTCTGGAGACTTCGGCACCGTTGATCGAAACCGTCTTCTTTGTACGTGGGGTCTCTTGCTTCAATTCTTCTAGCCTGGCGACGCCGCGGAGCATGCGACCAACGGTCATTGGATTCAGCACCTTGAAGTGAAGTCGATCGCGTCGATCCGACTCTCCGCGCCGATCGCGCTGAGGCCATTTGGCTTCGTCGCGCACGGTACCGACAGTTGATAGATAGAGCCCTGGCACCATCTCGCACCGTCCATCGGCTTTGGCCTCAATGTGACTGAATGGAAAATCACGTGTGTCGAACGTGCGGGTGTGTTTTCCCAGCACGACGGAAAATGGCCCCACCCGGCACGGCCACATCATGTAACTGAACGATCCGGTTTTGCAGCCGCGTTCCAGTTTGCCTTCATGCACGGGTCCCAGCTTGTACATGTGATTGGACTGGTTGGTGCCGCTGCCAGCGTTGTAGAAACTGAACATCCCGGCGATCAGCAGCGTGCTCTTGTGGTGCGTCACCGTGTAAGGGCCTGCAAACACGCTACAGGCCTCGCCATGAAAAGCCTCGCAGTTGGCGAAGAATAGTGAGCCCTCTGCGGAAAACTGCTTACCGACACGACAACCTTGGCCGACGAAGCAGGAATCCAAGACGGCACCGCCTGAGACTGTCGTTCCTTCCGCAATAATGAAGTCTTCGGCAACCACCCCGGTTCCCACCGTGGTCGGCGCCTCTGCTGTGCTCAGAATCGTACCGTTTTCCAACTCCGCAGCGCCAGCGAGAATCGCGCCGTCACCCACGGCAACGTTAGTCATGCGAGTGACTTGCGTAACGCGCGTCCCTCTGCCGATCGTACCCCGCTCGCGTTGGGCTCGACTTGCCGCCTTCTCAGCGAGTTGCGTTAACTGCGCAGTGACTGCCGGCTGACTGCGATGAGCGACCTGCAGGAACGCAAACTGCGCCGAGAGATGGTCAAAGATGACGGCCTCGCGCCCGCCTCCTTCGTTGAGCGCGGCAACTTCAACGCCGTTGCCGAACTTCGACCCCGGTGTGGCAACCATCGCGCCGACATCTTCGATGACGGCATTCTCACCAATGTCATAGTTCGAGATCCCGGAGCCCACCTGTGAAATACGGACTCCATTGCCAATCTGACAGTTACGGAGCGTCGCGCGATAAATCCCCGCAGGTCGCTGATCATCTTCACCGACGGTGATACTGCCGTTGAGCAAGCCTAGTCGTATGTCCCCGTGGAAGTGTGCATCCCAAATATTCTCGGTCGAGAACTCGAGGGCACAGGTTACTCTCGACCAGTCGTCGGCGGTGCACCGTTGCTGCTGCAAACGTGAGATTTCTTCACCGGTCAGCGGTCGATAGTCCTGCTCAGAGTTCATCGCTTGGCTAGCTCCTGGGCAACATTAAAGGTGTCGTGAGCGATTGCTAACTCCTCGTTGGTGGCCACGACCAGTACCTTCACCTTACTGTCTGAGGCCTGGATCTCGGCATACGGACCGCTGACGGACTGATTTCGCTCAGCGTCAATCCGAATCCCCAGCAGTCCAAGCCCATCACAACTGGCTGCGCGGATTTCTTCCGAGTTTTCCCCAATGCCGCCGGTGAACACCAACGCGTCGAGTCGGCCCAGCACCGCGGCGTAGCTACCGATGTATTGTTTCACACGATAAGCAAAAATGTCGATCGCCAATTGCGCCTGCTCGTTGCCCTGGGATGCCGCATCGCTGAGAGTCCGCATATCGTTGGACAGGCCCGATACTCCGAGCAACCCGGATTGCTTGTTACACAGCTTGTTCAAGGCGGCGAGATCGTAGCCCTTGCTTTCCAAGAAGAACAGAATGGCGGGATCGATGTCGCCCGATCGTGTTCCCATGACCAGGCCCGGCAATGGAGTTAGACCCATCGACGTATCCACGCTCTTTCCGTCGCGAACGGCAGCTGCCGAACAACCATTGCCCAGGTGGCAGGTAATGCCGTTGAACTCGTCGTCTCGAATTCCAAGAATGGCCGCAGCGCGCTGCGCGACGTAACGGTGTGAGGTTCCGTGGAACCCGTAGCGTCGCACACCATACTTCTCGTACAATTCCATCGGCAACGCGTAGGTGTAAGCCACCGGTGGTATTGTGGCATGGAAAGCCGTGTCGAAGCACGCCACATGCGGAATATCGGGCAGCGTCGACTGCGCTGCTCGAATCCCGGTGAGATTGGGTGGATTATGCAGTGGAGCCAAGTCGGCATAGCGTTCAATCGCGTCACTCACTTCGTCGGTGATCAGGACCGAGGAAGAGAAGTCCTCGCCGCCATGTACCACCCGATGACCGACGGCACCGATTTCCGTGAGTTTCTCCACAACTTTGGAGTCACCTTCGGTTAGCGTCTTCAGAATGATCTGCATTCCCGCCTTGTGATCGGCAACCGGCAACTCACGCTCAATCTTGTCGCCCTCGACCTCGTGCGAAAGTGTGGCGTCGTCTTCCCCGATGCGAGCCACCATCCCCTTCGCTAAGACTTTGCTGCTCGGCATGGTGAGTAGCTGATACTTGATCGAGGAACTACCGCAGTTGATGACAAGAGTCTTCATAAGATCGCCCAGTGAACTCCTTCTAGGTCTGAGCCAGGCATACGACACTAGTGGCCACAATGTCGTCGACGCTTGCGCCCCGTGACAGATCGCTGATAGGTCTGGCGAACCCCTGCAGAAACGGGCCTATCGCCTTAGCGTGAGCCAGATACTGGGTCAGCTTATAGCCGATGTTCCCCGCATCGAGCGTTGGGAAGATCAGTACATTTGCCTGACCGGCTACCTCGCTAGCATGCTTCACCTTCTTCGCAGCCACTTTCGCGACGAGTGCGGTATCCGCCTGGAATTCCCCATCGATCAAGATGCTGCCGTCGCGAGCGCGTGCGATTTCCAGCGCGGCTGTGACCTTGTCGACATGTGGATGAGAGGCGCTCCCGCACGTGGAGAGTGAGAGCATGGCGACGCGCGCTGGATCGGTCAGCAGCTTGGCTGCACTGCGCGCTGAGGCAATTGCGATGTCTGCAAGTTCCTCGGCGGAAGGGTCGATGTTGACCGCACAGTCGGCAAACACCAGGCAGCGCTCATCTTGATCGGATGTCGATGGCAACACCATCAAGAAGAAGCTGGACGGTGTTTGAATCCCCTCGGCATAGCCGACAGTGAGGACGCCAGCCTGAATCACGGTAGCCGTGGCATTCGACACGCCCGCGACCATCGTATCCGCATCTCCACACGCCACCATCATTCCGGCGAAGAACAGCGGCTTTTTGACCATTCGTAGCGCGATGCTCTCCTTCAGTTTCCGATCTTGGCGGTAGGCAGCGGCGTAACGGTCCAGCTCCGCGCTTTCGGCAGGGTCGAACATCGCAATGCCGCTGGGATCGACGTCGGCCTCCTCTGCCGCCGCTAGCAACCGATCTTGCTTTCCCAGTACGATCGGTTTCGCAAGGTCCTCGTTAGCCAAACGATAGGCCGCGGCAAAGATCCTCGGATCATTGCCTTCGGGAAAAACGATGGTGCCTCGCTTCTGGGCGGCCGCTTCAAAGCTCCGAGCCAGGACAGACATCGTTGGTGTTTCTCCATCTTACGAGTTGCTCGCCGGGCAGCAGCTGTCCATCTAGCGAGTTGGGGTCATAGCCGAGGAGCGCCGGGCTTTTTCTCCTGAACCCAGTCATAGTAGTCGATCATGGTCAGTTCGCTGGCGGCGTCTGCATCGAGACAACACTTTACCGACGGATGCAACTGCAGAGCGCTGGCTGTGATCATCGATGTCACCGGCCCTTCAATCGCGCCAGCAATGGCCGCAGCTTTGTTCTTCCCGTTGGCCAGAATAAGAAGCTCGCGCGCCTCAAGAATTGTTCCCACACCCATCGTGATCGCGTAGATCGGAACGTCCTCGATCTTGTCGAAGAAACGCGCATTGTCTTCGATCGTCGATCTGGCAAGTGTCTTCAGACGCGTTCGTGAGGCAAGCGAACTCATCGGTTCGTTGAATGCAATATGGCCGTCGGAGCCAATGCCGAGAATTTGGATATCAATGCCTCCTGCGTCCAGGATCCGCTGCTCGTACCATTCGCAGAACGCGTTGTAGTTGCTGGTGGTGCCAGAAGGGATGTAGATGTTTTGCGGAGGAATATTGACATGCTGAAAGAAGTGCTCGTGCATGAAGCTGTGATAGCTCTGCGGATGATCCGTCGGCAGGCCAACGTACTCGTCGAGGTTAAAGGTGGTGACCTGGGAGAAGTCGAGACCCTCTTCTCGGTGCAGTCTCACCAACTCCGCGTACACACCCAATGGCGTCGAACCGGTAGCCATGCCGACCACGGCATTAGGCTTGGTGTTGAGAACATCCGCAACGATTTGAGCCCCCACTTTGCTCATTTCTTCATAAGTAGCCCGAATGGTTACTTCCATCTATCAACCTCCGCAGGAAACGGTAAGAAGTTGTTGAAACTTTTAGAAAAGCAGTAATTAAGAGTCGCCTGTAGCTGTAAGTTACAGAATTCCTATTCTGGAAGCAAGAACCCGCGCGTCGATTTTGCCCGCGCACGAAGTCGCTGCCACTTGGCAAACAATCGTACGAGCCGCGCATCAGTTCTCGTTTTGCCTTTAGCGTGTGACCAGCGTTACACAACAGCAAGCCGAACTCACAGCGAGGGAGGCGCACGTAGGCGGCCGATAACAAGCGGAGCGGACGAGGAACCGTTCGACTAGTGTCTGTCGATGTATCGTGAGAAGTACTGCTAGTCTCTTGAGAGTAGCAACGGCCACCCGCTACAATGGTGGACTTCTTCGGTAAACCTTTTGGACTGTTGCTCCCGCAGCAATTTACTGATTTGGATCAGATCCTTAACTCAAAATGAAGCATCGCCTTGGGAGCAATTGGACGTGCTGTGTTTCAAACCTAAAGGGAAAACTGTTTTGAGATTTGCGATCAAGCTCGTGTGCGCTGCCGTCACGCTAGCCAGCGCGGGAATTGGCCTTGCCGCGGAGAGTCGGCCAAACATCGTTTTCTTCTTTGTCGATGACATGGGTTGGCAGGATACCTCGGTGCCATTTCATACGGAAACGACGCAACTGAATCGCGACTATCGCACGCCCAACGTTCAGCGGCTGGCCGCGCACGGCATGATGTTCACCAACGCCTATGCCTGTTCGCTTTGTTCGTCGTCAAGGATTAGTTTGATGACCGGACAGAATGCAGCTCGGCATAAGGTGACGTGTTGGACCCTGCGGAAAGATACCAGTCAATCGCGCCCCCCCAAGGAGTTCACGGCCACGGATTGGAATCTCAACGGTCTGCAGCCAGCCGGAGACTCGACGCCACGGGGTTTCGCCGCAACGACACTGCCAGAACTGTTGCGTGCTGGGGGCTATCGCACGATCCACGCCGGCAAGGGACATTTTGGTTCACAGGGAACGCCTGGCGCTGACCCGCGCAATTTGGGGTTTGATGTCAATGTTGCCGGATCGTACATGGGCGGCCCTGGCTCGTACTACGGCGATCATAACTTTTCGGCAGAATGGCGGGGTGGTGGAACGATTTGGGATGTGCCGGGCTTGGAAAAGTACCACGGTCAAAAGATCAATCTCACGGAAGCGATTACGCGGGAAGTGATCGGCGAGGTTGAAAAAGTGGTCAAAGCGCGTCAGCCGTTCTATCTGTACATGTCGCACTACGCCGTGCACGCGCCTTTTGAACCCGATCGGCGTTTTCTACCCAACTACGAAAACGAAGATTGGGATCTGCATAAAAAGAAGTATGCCTCGATGCTGGAGAGTATGGATAAATCGCTAGGCGATTTGCTGCGAACAATCGAACGATTGGGAATCGCTGACGAGACGATCGTTGTGTTCATGTCTGACAATGGTTCGCCAAGAAACAACCCTCGCAATCTGCCGTTGCGGGGGCACAAGATCTCAGGATACGAAGGAGGCAGCCGAGTCCCGCTGATCGTGCATTGGCCTGACGTGACGACACCCGCGACAAGAAACGCGACCCCGGTGATTATCGAAGACATCTTCCCAACGTTCCTAGAAATGGCAGGCCTGGACGCACCTACCAACGATGGTGTGAGCTGGGTGCCGATCTTGCGGGAGAACACGTCGCCGCCGCAAACGCCGCGAGAACTGGTGTGGCACTATCCGAACTTCTACGACCAGCCGCCCTACAGCTCATTGCGACTGGGCGATTGGAAGCTGATCTACTGGCATAAGGACCAGTCGTTGGAATTGTTCAATCTGGCAGAGGACATTGGCGAATCACTCAACGTCGCCGATGAGAATCCCGCGCTCGTACGCGATCTGACGATGCGACTCACTGAGCAATTGAAAGAAAAGGGCGCGCAGTTCGCAACCATCAACGCCACCGGCCAACCTGTTCCATTCCCCGCGGAAGTGCTCGCTTCGACGGCTGCAAAATAGTGCGGTCGTCAGTTCCTGCGTCCGCTGGGGCAGAGATCGGCTTAGAAGACCCGGTTCGCGCGTACCCATGTGGTGAAGCTTCCCGCTGGCTGGGGGCAAGTGATGTTTACTTGTAGTCAAGGCGAGCTAGCAAAGCTGGTAAGCCGTCTGTTCGACGGTTCCTGCCGGTTGTGTCGCACTCGCTGAACCAGCGCTGGCAATCAGCGACTCAAAGGCATCAAACACACGTCGATCGTGAATTTGTTTGACCTCTCGACGATCCAGAGGTAGCGTGAGGCCTGCTGTGTCGGCTATTGCGAACATGGCCGATTCGGCATGCGAATAGGCTTTACTGAATGGGAATCACAGAGGCAATCGGATCACGATGAATTGGCATCGCTCCCATCAGCGCGCTCGGACTTCAAGTGTCCTGCGCTTCGAAACTTTGGAACCTCGGCACCTGCTTGCCGGCGACGGGCTGCTCGGTGAGTATTTCAACGACCTAAATCTCACGCAGCTTGTCAACACGCGCATCGACGCGGTCGTCAATTTCCCAGGCGACGCACTTGGGCAGGACGCGCAAGGTCAGGTTCAGGCCGACGATAACTACTCGATCCGGTGGAGCGGCTGGGTCAACGTGAGCCAGGCGGGACAGTGGCAGTTCACGACATTTAGTAATGACGGGGTGCGGCTATGGGTCGACGACACTCAGCTCATTAACAATTGGAACCAACATGCGAGCACTCGCGACGACGGTGAGATCAACCTTGACGCTGGCTGGCATCCAATCCGCCTGGAGTACTTCCAGCAGAATGGCACCACCGACGCGCGGCTGCTATTCTCCGGGCCGTCCCAGGGCGAAGTGATCATCCCGCAGGCGTCTTTGTCTTCGACCGACCCGAACATCGGCGATCCCGTCGCCAATGCGGGTCCCGATCGCGTGGTGGTTTTGCCCATCAGCAGCGTGGTGCTGGACGGGTCGGCAACCGACGATGGCACGATCACCGATTATGCCTGGACCCAAATCAGCGGGCCCAACAACGCGTCGCTCTCAGGGGCCGACACCGAAGATTTGACCGCCAGCGGCTTGGTCGAAGGCGTCTACGAATTCCAACTGACGGTGACCGACGACGAGTCGAATTCTGATTCGGACAGGGTCGTCGTGAATGTTGTGCCCGTCGACGGCCAAGGTGTGGTGTCGGGCGACTTAATGCAATGGCATAAGGTGGTCGTTGACTTCACGGGGCCGACCACTAGCGAAACCGCAGCCACCAATCCATTCACCGACTATCGACTTGATGTGACTTTCACACACCAAGGCAATGGCCAGAGCTACGTCGTGCCCGGTTTCTACGCCGCCGATGGCGATGCCGCGAACACCGGCGCGACCCGTGGCAACGTCTGGCGTGTGCACTTCGCGCCTGATGAGGCTGGCACTTGGGCGTACTCCGCTTCCTTCCGCACCGGCAACGACGTGGCGGTTAGCGACCAATTAGACGCCGGCGTGAGCGCCGGTTTTTTCGACGGGGCGAGTGGTTCATTCGTCGTCGAAGCTAGTGACAAGGCAGGACGCGACTTCCGCGCTGAGGATCATGGTCTCATCAAGAATCGGGGAGACCACTACCTCACCTACGCCAGCGGTGACGTGTTTCTGAAGGGCGGGCCCGACATCCCCGAGAACTTCTTTGGCTTCGATGGCTTCGACAACACACCGTCCGCGGGACACGACTTTGATCAGCACATTCAAGATTGGAATCCTGGCGACCCTGACTGGGACGACGATGACCCAGACAATGTTGCTGACGACGGCCGGGGCATTATCGGCGCGCTCAACTACATTGCGGCCGAAGGTGGGAACTCGATCTACTTTCTGCCGATGAACATCGGCGGCGACGGTCAGGATACGTTTCCAACCATCGCTGAGCAAAACAAGACGCAATACGACGTCAGCAAACTAGCCCAATGGGAACTGGCGATGGAACACGCCACCAGCCAGGGCATCCTGCTCCATTTCGTGCTCGCCGAAACCGAATCGGCCAACGAGAACTACCACGACGACGGCAATCTCGGTCCGCAGCGAAAACTCTACTACCGCGAACTGGTCGCGCGCTTCGGCCACCATCCAGGCATACAGTTCAATATCGGTGAGGAGAACGACTACGGCACCGCCAAGCGCGAAGAATTTGCCGCCCACATCAAGTCGATTGATCCGTACGATCATCCGGTCACGACGCACACGAACAGCAACCAGTACGAAGCGTTCTATAACCCTCTGCTCGGCAACGGTAACTTCGACATCACGAGTTTCCAGGGCAACAATAGCCGGATGTCGATGGCCGATCTGATCGTCGACTGGCGCACTCGTTCCGCTGCGACCGGCACGCCGTGGGCCATCAGCTTCGACGAACCGCAGAAAATTGAGAACGACAAAACCGACCTGAACGATGGCTATCCTCATGGCCGTCGCGATAAGATGTGGCCGGTATACATGTCGGGCGGTGCGGGCTTTGAATGGTACGTCCAACAAGACGGTGGAGGGCACAGTTTCGATCAGCAGATCGACGACTTTCGCGCCATGGATATCGCGCTGAACTGGTCCGGCTATGCGCGCGAGTTCCTCCTCGAACTTCCACTGCTGGAAATGTCACCCGATCACGATCTGGGAGACTCCGCCGCCGGAGCGAACACCTACGTCCTCGCTAAGCCGGGCGAAGTCTACGCCATGTACAACGACCGCAACGGCTCTGGTTTGACCCTGGACCTGACCGGAGCGACGGGCACCTTCGAAGTAAAGTGGTTTGATCCCCGCAACGGAGGCAATTTGCAAGACGGCACCGTAGCATCAGTCGACGGGGGAGGCGTGGTCCAACTGGGGAGCGCGCCGAACTCAGTCAACGAAGACTGGGCCGTCGTCGTGCGCAAGCAGTTAGCTGCCGACAAGAACGTGCTCTTCATTCGTGGCTCGGCCGGATCGGGCGGCTTCCTCGAAGGAGGCTCCGACGAACAGCTGGGCGACATCACCAACTTCTCCACCTCCGGTGGCAACCACGGCTGGGGCACGCTTGCCAACACACTTTCTGCCGCGGGATTCACCACGACTCAGATCATCGAAGGTACAACGCCCGATCAAAGCGGAGCCCCCGTTCCGCTGGCAACGATGGACCTCAGCGTATACGACGCGATTGTGTTTGGCTCGAACAACGCGGTCTACGCGCAAGCTGATGTCGACGCGTTCGAGCAGTACATCCTCGACGGTGGCAGCGCTCTATTCATCTCCGACGCGAATTTTGGTTCCGATTGGGCCGACGCGTCGAACTCCGACCAGCAGTTTCTCGATCTCATCGGCGTGCAGGTGCATCAAGATCAAGGTACCTATGTCGTAGGCAATTCGGCCGGGGAGATCCTTGCGCCAAACCATCCGATCTTCGCAGGGCAGGGGCCTGCGGAAGTCGTCTCGCAGTTTGACGGCGAAGGGGTGTCACCGTTCCACGTCAGTACCGTCATTCCCGGCGTGGCCGTAACGTTGCTGGCCGGTGCCGAAGGACAAACGCGGCTCAACCAGCCGCCGTTCGGTGACCAGAATCAGGGCCCTTCTCGCGCTACCGACAGCGGCGACGCCTCCGTCGTGGCTGCCACTTACGGAGCCGGGCGTATCGTTGGTCACTACGATCGCAACACATTCTTCAATCTCAACGGTGCCGGCACGAATATCACTCGATTCGACAACGAGCAATACGCGCTGAACCTCTTCAACTGGCTGGTCGAGACCCCCAACATCACTGGCGACTACAACCAGGACAATGCTGTTGACGGTGACGACCTGAGCGTTTGGCAACAACACTATGGCTCAGCGACCGATCTGAACGCCGACGGTGACAACAACGGAAACGTCAATGGCACAGACTTTCTGCTTTGGCAACGCCATCTTGGCGCGACGAACGCCCCGGAATCAAGCAACGCAGGCGTCACCGCGGCTGCGCCTACCGCCGCCTCGACATCGCAAGCGCCGTCGCCGGCGCCCGCGGTACTGGATGCGGCTGTGGTGGAACTGCTGTTCGCCACCGCGCAGTCAAAGCGTGAAAATCTGTTGATACGCGAAATCCGGCTGCACGAGTTTCATTCCGCCAGCGAGTCGGATTACCTCCGACCCGAAGTGTCAGCGGCGGCGCGGGATTTGGTGCTCTCCGAGCTTCGCGACGAAATCGAAACGCCTGCCCCAGACAGGGCACTTGACCTAGCGTGGGAATCAGTTGCTCTGGAAATCTGAGCCCCCGCCATCTGGTGGCAGTCTTGACCCGACCAGATGGCCCAATAATCGTTGCTGAATTGCCGCACGGAACTCGCTAGAATCTATGCTGGCTTGAATTCCGTGAGCTCGGTCCTCGGTCAGTTCGCAAGCAAGAAACATGCGCTCAAGGTGTCGCCGACGAGGTTTTGAAAGGTCGAAACACAACAACCTTTCAAAACCTCCTCGCACAGCCTCGGCCACGATTTTCGCAACCCGTTGACCCGCCACGTGTTAGGAAGATCGCGCCAGGACAGACACCGCGAGGTTGTGTAAATAAAATCGAAAACCCTTTCAAAACCAAGACCCCTTCAAAAACCCCTCACCACTCCACACCACCCCGCACCCCAGCCCCGAGCGTAAGCGACGGGATAAAAGGCCACCCCATCCGATCAATCCGCAGTGCCCAACCCACGTGTGCTCAAAGACGGATTGAATAGGATAGCGAGAACCGAATGCCGACGCGTAGCCGTCGACAAGACCGGAAGAACAATACCAGCAAAGGGAAACGCGAGGAAATGATCAAAGCTCAGCCCATCATGATGACAATCGTCTGCGTACTACTCGCGGCGGCAGCAGGCAACCAGCGCAGCTATGCGCAACGATTGCCTTCAGCCTTCAACGGAAAAGACTTCACCGGTTGGCAGATACCGCCTGACAATATCTGGTGGCGGGCAGAGCAGGGGACCTTGCACCTCACTAGCGGCCCCGAGCGGAAGGGTTCGGCGCTATGGACCGATCGCGAGTATGAGAATTTCGTGATGGAGTTTGACTTCAAGTTTGGTGAGGGGGTCGTCGATTCGGGCGTTTTTCTTCGTACCGACAGCGAGCAAATCCAGATCGGTATCTCGGGTTCTCTCAAACGCGACATGACAGCCTCGCCCTACATTGCCGGAAAAGGCTATCCCGTCGAAGCCAACGGTGTTGCGAAGCTGCTCAAGCACGATGGCTGGAATACGATGACAATCGTTGCCAAAGGCAAGGACTACACGGTTTGGCTAAACGGTAGTTTTGTGATGAGCTACCGGTCCGATTCGGCCGTCAAGAAAGGCCCGATCGGACTCCAACTGCATCAGAATAACGAGATGTCGATAGGTTTCCGAAATATCAGAATTGCTGAGCTTGATTAGGCCGTATTGGTCGGGCTACAGTGCGATCGGCCGGTCATAGCCAATCGGCAACGACGCCCGCGACATTCGCACATCGTCAGTTTTCGGTCCGATCAAGCGCGTTGAAGATCGGTCCTCCGAGTTAGGAACGGCGTACTAATGCCTGAATCGTGTTTTTTTGCTCCAATCAGCGGTAAAAACTGGTGTCAAACCTGTTTCGGTACGGTGTCGCGGGTCTATAATTGGGGTTTAACTTTTCGTAAATCGTTGTTGAGCTCTTCATACTCTTCAGTTTCTATACGAGGATCAAATTGATGATAAGCCGCGATAAGGACAAAGTCCTGGTCCGCGCGCCGCAGCAGTACCGTAGCCTTCAGCGCGGTAGCAGCCAAGGTCGCGGGTTTACTCTGGTCGAATTGTTGGTCGTGATTGCCATCATTGGTGTCCTGGTTGCTTTGTTGCTTCCCGCCGTGCAGGCGGCACGCGAGGCCGCGCGACGGACGCAATGCAAAAACAACCTCAAAAACATCGCCCTTGCTTCGTTGAATCACGAGAACTCCAATGGGTTCTACCCGTCCAGCGGTTGGGGATTTAAATGGACGGGCGACCCAGACTTTGGCTATGGGAAGTCGCAACCAGGCGGGTGGGCGTACGATGTTCTCGACTATATGGAAGGAAACAGCATCCGCGCAATTGGCAAGGGGCTGGACGGAGGGGCACCAGGGACTCCTAAGGGGCAAGCCCTGGGTGTGCTCAAGTCGACCGTGTTTCCGATGATGCACTGCCCCTCGCGGCGACCTGCGGTCGGCTACCCCGCCATCGAGGAATCATTCAATGCAAACCAACCTGCTGTGCTTGGGAAGACGGATTACGCGATTAACGGAGGAACCAAAGCAGAAATTCTCGGCGGAGGACCTACAATAGAGTGCCTCAATACGTACCCAGATTGCGGCTGGAACAGCGAAGCCGAGCTCTGGCTGCAAGAGCATTTTGACGGGGTTTCCACGTACCGCAGTGAAGTGAGTATTGCCCAAATCACTGATGGGACTTCCAATACACTGTTAGTTGCCGAGAAGTACTTAAACCCCAATGATTACGATACGGGCAGATCCTGTGTGGACAACAACTCGCTGTTCCAGGGCAACGATTGGGATACGAATCGCTGGGTCGTTGGGGGTACCTTGATGCGTGCGCGGCCGGTATACATACATCTTGATCCTGGCAGTCCAGACGAACTCGATAGCACAAAGACCGCTGAACGTATGCCAAGACAAGATACGCCCGGGTTCGAGGGCTGCACCAAGCGGTTTGGCAGCGTGCACTCGGCAGGTTTGAACGGGTCGTTCTGTGATGGTTCAGTTCGGTTTATTAGCTACGACATCGATCCGTGGGTCTACTACAGCTACGGTTCGCGAAATGACGGCGCGGCCGCCTCTGAGCAGTAGGACCTACCGGATCGACAAGAGCTCGAAGTAGATATCTGAATAGTTCAAACCAGCCGGTGAAGGAGTCGAAGTTGAAGACTGGTCCGCTTTATGTCTGCGCAATCCTGACCCTTGTGAATCCAGGATGCTCACAACTGCCCACGGGCCCCTCGCGCCCAGCGTTCGACCCGGATGCATCGGGGAGCCAGGCGATTGAGCAGTACGACGCGAATGGCGATGGCAAGATCGATCTCACCGAAGCGGAGCAGAGCCCCGGTCTACTGGCGGCGTTTCGGCGCATCGACCAGGACGGCGACGCGGCGCTAACCGCCACCGAGATCGCTGACCGAGTTCGCTACTACAAAACAGCCGCCACCACCGTGGTATCCGGTAGCGTGCAAGTGTTCGCCGGCAACGGCCCCGTTGGTGAGGCAATCGTCACCTTCGAGCCCGAGCAGTTCCTTGGCGACGCCTTTACCACGATTAGCGGCGAGACGGACGCGGGAGGAATAGCGTATCTTGCCGGTCCCGATGCGGACTTCCCAGGTCTCTATCTGGGCATGTACCGTGTGCGGATCTCAAGAATCGCCGACGGTAAAGAGACCATTCCCGCACAGTACAACGCTGAGACTGCCCTGGGCTACGAAGTTGCCGATGATATCCCCAACGTATCGAGGGGGATCGAGTTTCGGCTTCGCACGAAGTAGTTCGCGGGATACTATTTGAATGTGACGCTTGGCTTTGGAGGCGAGAGCTTATGCAAGATGCACCAGGTCCGACTTCATCTGGTCGGATGTGCCTACCCGGTCAATCAATCGTCACGCCCGGCAGACGCTTGGTCAGATTTCAGATCGGTGCCGCGGGTCTATAATTGGGGTTTAACTTTTCGTAATTCGGTGTTTAGCTCTCCATACTTCTCAGTTTCTATCAAGAGGATCAAATTGATGACTAGCCGCGTTGAGGACAAAGTCCTGGTCCGCGCGCCGCAGCAGTACCGTAGCCTTCAGCGCGGTAGCAGCCAAGGTCGCGGGTTTACTCTGGTCGAATTGTTAGTCGTGATTGCCATCATCGGTGTCCTGGTTGCTTTGTTGCTTCCCGCCGTGCAGGCGGCACGCGAGGCCGCGCGGCGGACGCAATGCAAGAACAACCTCAAAAACATCGCCCTTGCTTCGTTGAATCACGAGAACTCCAATGGGTTCTACCCATCCAGCGGCTGGGGTTATCGATGGACAGGCGACCCAGATTTTGGTTATGGCAAGTCGCAACCCGGCGGCTGGGCTTACGATGTGCTCGATTATATGGAAGGCAACAGCATCCGCGACCTTGGAAAAGGGCTGGAAGGCCTGCGAAGAGGTAGTCCGAAGTTTGAGGCCTTGGGTGTGCTGAAGTCGGTCGTATTCCCAATGATGCACTGCCCCTCGCGGAGACAGGCAATCGGCTATCCTGCTATCGAGAGTTCGTTCAATGCAGATCAGCCTGCCGTCCTTGCGAAGACCGACTACGCGATGAACGGGGGTACCAAGGAAATGATTCTTGGAGAAGGCCCCAGTGTACGCTGCCTCCAGACCTATCCGGATTGCACTTTTCCTATCGGGAGCGAGAACAATCTGCTAAACAATTTTGACGGGCTCTCGACCTATCGAAGTGAAGTGAGCATCGCCCAAATCACCGACGGAACTTCCAATACTCTGCTGGTTGGTGAGAAATATATGAACCCACTACAGTACGACACCGGAGATGGCTGCGCGGACAACAACTCGCTATTCCAGGGCAACGATTGGGATACCAATCGCTGGGTCGTCGGATTGGTCGTCCCAGCCAACAATCGACCCGTCACAGCGCAAAGGATCGATAGCGACAGTCGCGACTTGCGGATGCCTCGACAGGACACACCGGGCTTTGAGAATTGTACCAGGCGGTTTGGGAGTGTGCACGCGGCCGGATTCAACGCCGGGTTCTGTGATGGCTCTGTCCGGCTCGTTAGCTACGATATCGATGAATGGGTCTACTACGGTTATGGGTCTCGAGAGGACGGCGTCGCCGCCACTGAGCAATAGGAACAGGCATCGATGCCGGTGGGAATTCAGTATCATAGCAAGCAACCGATAGGGAGTAGAAGTTGAAGACCCGTACGCTTTATGCCTGCGCAATCCTAACTCTGGTGATTCTAGGGTGCTCACAACTGCCCTCGGGACCTTCGCGACCGTCGTTCGACCCAGATGCTTCTGGGGCCCAGGCAATCGAAGAGTACGACGCAAATAGTGACGGCAAGATTGATTTGACCGAAGCGGAACAGAGCCCTGGCCTGCTCAGGGCATTTCCACGCGTCGATCAGGATGGCGACTCGGCGCTTACCGCTACGGAGATCGCCGACCGCGTACGCTACTACAAATCAGCGTCCACCACGATTGTGTCCGGCGGCGTGCAGGTGTTCGCCGGGAACCGCCCCTTGGACGGGGCGACCGTCACGTTCGAGCCCGAGGCCTTTCTCGGTGATGCATTCACGCCAAGTAGCGGCGAGACCGATGGGGCGGGCAATACCTCGCTTTCAGGTGCCGATGCCGAGTTTCCCGGGATTTATCTGGGCATGTACCGTGTGCGGATCTCAAGAATCGTCGACGGTAAAGAGACGATTCCCGTACAATACAACAGCGAAACGACCCTCGGCCACGAAGCGGCAGACGACATCCCTAACGTGTCGACCGGTATTCAGTTCCGGATTCGCATGAAGTAGTTCGCGGGATGTTCTTTGATTATCCCTCTAAGCTTCGGAGTCGGGAGCTAATTCAAATGCACCAGCTCCGACTTCATCTGGTCGGATGTGCCTATCCGGTCAATCAATCGTCACGCCCGGCAGCCGCTTGGTCAGGTCTTCCACCACTTCCGGCCGCGCATCGGTGTCGCCGATGGTAAGCCGCTCGATTTGAGTCAGCACGCCCAGCGCGTCCAGCACCGCCGGCTCAAGCGCGACGTCTTGCACAAGCAGCCAAGTGAGCTTTGGCAAGCTCTTCAGCTCAGCAAGGCCAGATCCAACGTCGTTGCCTGAGAGGTCGAGATGCACTAGTCCTTGTAGCTTGGCAATCTCGGTCAGGCCCTTGTCGGTAACGCCTGTGCGAGCCACGTGCAGACCATAGAGCTGTTGCAGTGGGGCGAGCCGTGGCAGCCCAGCATCGGTTAATTGAGTGCCGTTGAGGTGCAGAGAATTCAGCTTGCTCAGCCCCGCGACCGTGGCCAGATCATTATCGCTAAGCAGCGTCGAAGAGGCGTCCAACACTTCAAGATGAGGCAGATCAGAGACCTCGGCCATCGCCTTCTGGATCTCCGCTTCGCCTTTGACGAGCTGCAGGTTCAAGCTTCCGACATGTTGCTGGCTCGCGTCCAGCACGGTGATGCCGCCTAACTCGGTAACGGCTTGCTTTGCCGCTTGCTCGGCGGCTCTGCTGCCTGATAACAGCCAGTAACCGACCCCCACAGCGACCGCCGCCAGCCCAATTAGAGGTAGCGCGATGCCTACTTTGCTTTTTTGTGGGGGCTCTGAGGAGGGCTCTGACATGTCGATCCTGGGATTCGATGAAATCGAGGAGGGGTGATTCTGGAACGATTAGAGTACCTTCGGTCGTAACATTCTACAATCGAGGGCGTGGCTCATTGCGGGAAGTTACCGAGTATAGCAAAATCCTTTTCTGTCTAGTATTTGGCCGCGCAATCGGCAATGCTTTGCATACACAGTGCGGACATATTGAAGCTGTGCTCCACAAGACTATCTGCTGCCGCTCGAATTTTTCGGCAAACAGGCAAAATCACGTAGAGGAAACTTTTCCCCATGTCTAACCAAAGCAATCCCAAAATCGGTATCCGACCCACCATCGATGGCCGGATGGGTGGCGTCCGCGAGTCACTCGAAGATCAGACGATGGGGCAGGCGCGAGCGGTCGCGGAACTGATTTCCAGCAATGTACGTCTGCCGGATGGATCGTCGGTGGAGTGCGTGGTCCATGACACGTGCATTGGCGGCGTAGCGGAAGCGGCTGCCGCCGAAGACAAGTTTCTGCGTGAAGGTGTCGACGTGTCGCTGACGGTGACGCCCTGCTGGTGCTATGGCTCGGAAACAATGGACATGAATCCGCATCGCCCCAAAGCGGTGTGGGGCTTCAACGGCACGGAACGGCCCGGAGCGGTGTATCTGGCAGCCGTGCTGGCCGGGCATACGCAAAAAGGACTGCCCGCCTTTGGAATCTACGGACGTGATGTGCAGGACGCGGGCGACAGCAGCATTCCCGCGGATGTCGCGACGAAGATTCTTCGCTTTGCACGCGCTGGTCTCGCCGTATCGCAACTCAAGGGACGATCCTACCTGTCGATCGGTGGTACCTCGATGGGTATTGCCGGCTCCGTGGTCGATTCTGCGTTCTTCGAAAAGTTCCTCGGCATGCGTGTCGAGGTGATCGACATGACAGAAATCGCCCGTCGAGAGCGCGACGGAATCTACGATCAGGACGAGTATCAGCGCGCCCTGTCATGGGTCAAGGAAAACTGCCCGGAGGGATTCGACGCCAATTCCGAAGACAAACGACGCAGCCGAGAAAGCCTCGATCAAGAATGGGAAACAAGCGTCAAGATGGCGTTGGCAACGCGAGACTTGATGGTCGGGAATCCACGGCTCGCCGAGATGGGCTATCAGGAAGAAGCTCAAGGCCACCACGCGATTGCCGCCGGTTTTCAAGGCCAGCGTCAGTGGACCGATACCTATCCCAATGGCGATTTCGTGGAGGCGATTCTCAACACTTCCTTCGACTGGAATGGCCGCCGCTGCCCGTACATCGTGGCCACGGAGAACGACGCCCTTAATGCAGTGACGATGCTATTCGGCCATCTACTGACCAATACGGCACAGATTTTTGCCGATCTTCGGACGTATTGGAGCCCTGAAGCTGTCGCGCGGACTACGGGGCATCAACTCGAGGGAGACGCTGCGGGTGGGCTGCTCCACTTGATCAACTCAGGCCCTGCGGCGCTCGATGGGACTGGCCAGCAACAGGTCGACGGCCAGCCCGCAATGAAGCCGTGGTGGGAGATCACCGACGACGAAGTGCAAGCCTGCTTGCAGGCAACGACCTGGCATCCTTCGATCACCGAGTACTTCCCCGGCGGCGGTTGGTCGACCCGCTACTGCACGAAAGGTGGCATGCCCGCGACGATTGCGCGTTTGAACTTGGTGCAAGGCTTGGGGCCCGCGCTGCAAGTGGCGGAAGGCGTTACCGTGGAACTGCCAGAGAATGCGCACGACATCCTGGATCAGCGAACCAATCCGACCTGGCCGACCACGTGGTTTGCGCCGCGGATCACTGGCACAGGAGCGTTCCGAGATACCTACAGCGTGATGAACAACTGGGGAGCCAATCACTGCGTGATGAGCTACGGGCACATCGGGGCCGATCTCATTTCGCTGGCGGCCACACTGCGGATTCCCGTTTACATGCACAACGTCCCGGCAGAAAACGTCTTCCGTCCCAGTGCCTGGAACGCGTTCGGAACAGCGGACCTGGAATCAGCCGACTTCCGTGCCTGCGGCAACTATGGACCATTGTACGGCTGAAGGAACGATACAAGACCGACTGGATCGATTGCTCGCAAACGCCGTTGATCGCTATTGTTTTCCACCCGACAAGGCGGAAATGAAAGCGGTGAATTTCGCTGCTTGGTCGTGTAGTCGTTCGGACAGTTCGTCGTCCGCAAGTTTGCCGTCGATGAAGGCGCTATAGCTATCGCCGATAAACAGCCTACGCGGGAAGATGTACGCATTGCGGTAGCCAGCGACCTGCTGAAAGTGCTCGACAGCGCGTAACGATTTGAACTGACCGGCGGCAAGCCCAATAAAGGCGCAGGGCCGCGAATCGAAGCCCTCGGGGAAAGGCAGCATATCCACAAACAACTTGAGGATACCAGGATAGCTACCGTTGTATTCGGGAATCACGAACACGGCACCGTCACAAGACAAGAAACGATCGATGATCGCTTGAATCGCTGGCGTCTTTTCCTTGTAGGCGTTCGCATTCAAGACGTCAGTCGGCAACTCCGCCATGTCGAGGCTATCGATCTCATGTCCCAGTTGGCGATAGCTTTCCGCGACCTCAGTTGCCAGGACTCGCGACAACGCACCTTCACGATTGGTTCCACAGACGACCGAGATCCGCATGTTTTCTCCTTGAGCAACGAATGGCTTTGATGCAAGCAATGCATCTTACATTCAGGCCTGATCGAATGGGAGTGGGTCACAGATCGCGCAGGTAAGTTTGCGAGCAACCACCAGCTTGAACTGTCGGGAGTGCCGAACAGGTAAAGCAACTCAATCAGCGATCAACGCCTTCATTTTTCCACCGACAATGAAGTAAGCTAACGAAAATCCCGCGATGCTGCCCTCAGCGATTCCAAGGGAGCTGAGTCTTGCTCAGCCTCTAGCGGTTCAATTTGCCTCACTAGCAAATGAATCACGCCTTCCGCATGCTGCAACTCGCCATGAGCGATCCAGGCACGGTTCCGTTTAGCCACCCGATAGTACCGCTCCCAAGTCTGTGCATGGATAATCAGATTCGTCGCGCCGGTTTCATCTTCCAGCGTGACAAAGGTGATTCCTTTGGCGGTGCCTGGGCGTTGCCTCAGCAAAACCAAACCCGCAACAGCTACACTTGCTCCGGACTGCTGATCCTGAAGTGCTTCAGCGGGCAGGACTCCAAGAGAATCTAAACGCTCACGGTGAAATGCTAGTGGATGATTCTTCAGGGAGAGCCCCAATGATCGATAGTCCTCAAACACTTCGCTTTCAGGAGTCGCTAGGGGTAACGATTCGATCGTTGATTCTTCGTCATCAAGTTCGGCAAACAATGGTCGTTCAGCAGTCGATTTTTCTTGCCCTAATGCATACCAGAGCGCCTGCCGTCGAGACGTATTCAAGGAAGCAAAGGCATCGGCTTCCGCAAGCATCGAGAGGGTCTGCCGATCGAGACTGGCTCGGCAGCGTAGGTCTTCGGGTGAGCGATACTGTCCTTGTACTCTGGCGATCTCAATCCTATCTGCAGAACCTCTTCGTAAGCCGCTGACTAGACGCATTCCTAGACGCAAGGCGTAGTTGCCCTCATGCGTTTCAAGTGTACAGTCCCAATCACTGAAGTTGATATCCACCGGCCTTACCTCCACATCATGCTCTCGCGCATCGCGAACTAATTGGGCAGGAGCATAGAAGCCGAGCGGTTGGCTATTGAGCATGGCTGCACAGAATACAGCCGGGTGATGGAACTTGAGCCAACAGGAGGCATAGACCAAGAGCGCGAAACTGGCCGCATGAGATTCAGGAAATCCGTACTCCCCAAAACCTTGCAGTTGCCGATAGCAGCGCTCGGCAAATTCCTCGCTCAGTCCGTTGGCCCGCATGCCATCAATCAGTTTTTGACGGTAATGATCAATCTTGCCAGGTGATCGCCATGCAGCCATCGCGCGACGCAACTGGTCTGCTTCTCCGGGAGTAAAATTGGCGGCCACTTCGGCCAGCTTCATAGCCTGCTCTTGAAAGATCGGAACCCCCAGCGTGCGATCCAGTACTGCCTTGATTGCATCGTTGGGGTACGTGGCCGGTTCCAGACCGTTACGTCGTTTTAGGTAAGGATGCACCATGTCTCCCTGGATGGGTCCGGGACGCACGATGGCCACTTCGATCACCAGATCGTAGAACTTTCGCGGTCGTAGCCGCGGCAACATCGACATTTGAGCACGGCTTTCGATCTGAAAGACGCCTAGAGTGTCGGCCTCACAGATCATGTCATACACCTGGGGATCCTCTGGCGGCAGCGTGGCCAAAGTCCAGCACTTGCCTGTGTGCTTCTCGATCATCTCAAAGCACTTGCGAATGGCGGTGAGCATCCCCAGCGCCAAACAGTCGACCTTGAGCATGCCCAACGCTTCGAGATCATCTTTGTCCCACTGCACAATCGTGCGATCTGCCATCGCTGCGTTCTCGATCGGTACCATCTCGCAGAGTGGACCGCGCGTGATGACCATGCCGCCAACATGCTGAGAGAGGTGCCTGGGAAAACCGATCAAGCGATCCACTGTGGCAATGAGACGCTGCCCCAGATTGGAAGCGGGATTCACCCCGGCATCGGCAAACCGCTGAGCGAGCTTCGGGTCGCGTGTCCACCCGTCGACTTGCTTCGACAAGGCAGCCACGCGATCTAGTGAGAGCCCTAACGCTTTTCCAGCATCGCGAATCGCCGAACGCAATTGGTAGGAGATCACTGTGGCAGCAAGCCCCGCTCGATCCCGACCGTATTTTTCGTAGACGTACTGCAGCACTTCTTCGCGGCGTTCATGCTCAAAATCGATATCGATATCGGGGGGCTCGCCTCGTTCTTCGCTAATAAATCGTTCGAAGAGTAACTCACTCTGTGCGGGATCGACGGAGGTCACACCCAAGCAAAAACAGACGGCTGAGTTGGCCGCCGAACCTCGGCCTTGGCACAGGATGCCTTTCGAGCGTGCGTAGCGCACTAAATCCCAGACCGTAAGAAAATAGGCTTCGTAGCGGAGCTTCTCGATGAGTGCAAATTCCTTTTGTAGTGTTTGACGAACTTGCTCGGGAACTCCTGCAGGATAATGTTCTAGGGTACCCTGATGGACGAGCTCCTTCAGCCATTGAATTGCGCTATACCCTTTGGGGACGAGCTCGTCGGGGTATTCGTACCGCAGTTCATCAAGCGAGAAATGACAGCGATCAGCGATTTCGAGCGTGCGAGCTATTGCTTCGGGATGAAGTCGATAAAGTTGACGTAGGTCATCGCAACTGCGAAGGTGATGCTCGCCATTCGCGAGAAGTGCCTGACCGTCAGCCTCCTCCACCGTTATTCCATGGCGAATGGCGGTGAGTACGTCGTGCAGTGGTTGCCGGCGAGCGGAGTGATAGTAAACGTCGCCCGCAGCCACTAGCGGCAGGCCAGTATCTTTGGATAGCTGAGCAAAGGCCGACAAACGTGCATCATCATCCCCGTGTCGATGCAGTCCAGCCAGAAGGTAACCGCGATCCTGAAAAGCCTCTCGATACTTAGTCAGCACGGCTGCTGAGCAGTTAGGGTTAACCGGTGCCACCCCGACGAGTAGGCCTTCTGAGTGCTCTGCCAAATCCTTCCATTCGAGGAAGCAATTCCCCTTCTCAGCCCGGCGCCTGCCGAGAGTAAGCAACTTACAAAGCTGTGCGTAAGAGGTTCGATCGGTTGTCCAGACCACCGTCGCAGGCGCATCGCTTAGTCTTAACTCGGAGCCTACCAACAATTTCAGTCCAACCAGCTTGGCCGCAACATGGGCTCGCACAATCCCGGCCAGACTGTCGAGATCCGTGACCGCCAGCGCGCGATACCCTAATTCTGCAGCACGGGTTACGAGCTCATCGGCATGGGAAGCACCTTCCAGGAACGAGAAATTGGTGCGGCAACGTAACTCTGCATAGGGTGATACTGTGCTCGGAGGAACCAAAGCACTAGTGAGTGAGTCCGGCTTGCGTTTCTCATAGACAGGCGGGTCTGGCATCACAAGAACTCCCCGACGACTCTCCATGTTTTGGCCGACCGATCAAAGTTCAGCCAGAGCCGACTGCCGTCAACCAGTTCGATCCAATAAGCATCACGCCGGATCCCCCGTCCACGCCACCAACCGGTTTCGACGCGTTCCGGTCCCCATGTATTTACTACCTTCTGCCAGCCACGCCTAAGGATTGCAGCTGGAGTGTTATCGCTAAGCGTCCTGACTTGAACCGGCTGGATCTGGTCCTTGTCCAATGCTATTGGCAAACGACGCAAACGCTCAGTTTGCTGTTTGGTGAGTCGATAGGGCTTCGCTTCTGATTCGGTAGCAGCAGAGAAACGAAAGCAGCGATTTGGATCATGGCTCGCTTGCTTCTCGATCCTCGAAACTCTGTCATTCCCCACCCGGCTTGATAGACGATTGATGAGCAGTGCCAACTGGTGGTGATTCTGCCGTGACTCGGTGTCAAAGAGCCTCTTCTGTCGCAATTCCAGTGGGGCTGTCTCAATGATCTGGACGCGAATTGACGAGATTGCGTGCGAGAAATGGATCGTTGCGAGTTGCAGGTCAGCAAGTTCAACCAACTCTGTGGGGCAAGTCGTAGGGCGAAACAAACGGAGCTCAATGCTTCGCGTTGCTGGCTTATGACGACTGGTCTCCAATGTGTAGCTGATGCTTACGCGTACTGCTCCGCGCTGCCGAATTGTGAGCGAATGGGAGATTCGTTCCAACAGTCTGCGTAGTACCGATTGAAGTACATCTCCGCTGGTAACTGCATTCTCAAATGGCCATTTCGCAACTAACGGTTCGTCAGGTTCATAATAAGTCAGCGGCTCGGGTACTTCGCCAAGCAACTGGTCGAGTCGCCAAAGAAGCTCTGTACCAAAACGGGATCTCAAACTTGATTTGGGTAGGGAAAGGAGTTGCCCAATCTTCTCGATGCCTAAGCTTTGCAGGAGTTCGATTGTTGTTTGCTGGACTCGCAGCGACTCGACTGGAAGTTGGTTCGATCTTTCTCGGATTAGATTTGAGGGGATGATTCTTCGCTCGTGGTTCTCAAGTGGGAGCCAATCAGAAAAATGACTAGCCGCCCAAGCTAAACCGGGCGTGGAGGCAATTGCAGCTGATAAAGTGAGGCCCTGTTTCATGCTCCATTGATCGATTGATTCCAGCAGTTTCAATTCGCCTTCCTCTTGAGTTGCTGCCCAGAGCGGGGCCAGACCCTTCACTTCAAGCAGGAGAGTTGCTGGCTCCTCAGCATCTTCCAGTGCCACAAACGGACTGAAGCGATGACACTCCGAGGCGAGCCGCTCTAGAGCTCTCAGGTCAGCTAATGGTCGATGGTGCAAGACCGTCAGTTTTTCCGCTCCGGCCAAAGCCTCTGCATCAGGAGTGCGCATGCCAGGGCAGATGCCCAATTGCCGAGCTAGATGAGAGCAGGAGACGATTTCATCTGAACGACCTCGAGGCGCAGAGAATGCAACAGCACAAGACTGCTGCTCAGGATGCTCTTGGAGGTAGTGTTGCACTGGCCAATCGGGTAGCCAGAGGCAAAGAATGCGTTGAGAGGTGTTGTGACTCATGTTGATCGACCACAGCTTGAATCTCGCCCGTACGCCAGTCCATGGAAATGATTGCTTCGCCGAAAAGCGGACCATGGCGGTTGCGAGTCTGCGTGACTCGCACCAGCCTTTGGTCTTGCTGCGTTTCAATCGTAGGCACTGGTTCGCAGAGCAATTGCACGTCTGCCCAGCTGGGATCAGCTTGGTGTACGGCAGATCTCACCAGCACGCCGAAGGCATCAGCGGATTCGGTCGCCAAGAGTAATCGGCGAAAAGACTTGGGATCGACATACTCGAGCGTTGCCCAGACCGATGATACGGCCGGCGATCGAAGTGCTAACTCGGCAGCTGCGATTCCATCGCGATTGGATGTTGGTCGGACAACGAGTAGTTTGCTGGCATCGATGCCCCAGGCGATTGCTGTCGGTGGGAAGAACGTTCCCTGGGTATCGATCACGACAAGTTCACCGAAAGGTGATTGCGCCTGCATGCATAGAGATAGCCCCAGTAGGCCGGCACCACTCCCTGCCGACCTACTCAAACAATCAATCAATCGCTTGGGACCAGGCTTGCCGGTCAGAAGTTCGAATCGATTGGCCCAGTTCGAGAGTTGCCCCTTACTCGGAAGGCAACTAGCGATTTTCAGCGAAGTGCGAAGTTGCTGGAGCTTCGTGCTTGGGTGCGCTGATTGACGGGTGATTGGTGGCTCTTGCATACCCAACAGTGTACAATGTATACATATGTACACTCAAGGGTTATTGGCCGCAATTCGCTTAAGAATTCACTTCAGCCGTATTCTATGTGGGGTTTGAGCAGTAATGGAACAGAAACCTACGCTAAGCGGCAACCATTCGCCCGCAAATGGGCTATTTCGGCTCAGCAGCACTTCTACGATTCCAGCGGAGGAGAGTCAATTCTCTGGTGGAATCTTGGTGAACCATATTCTGGGCGAAAGCTGTACTGCCTTGTTTTTGGGCAGAAAGCAACATGTTTGGGAAGTGTTTGTTTTGCTGCGGAAAATGCTATCGGTTGGATTCGCCGACCGCAACAAGCGTCCTGCCGTTTGGGCCTGGTGTCGATGTGCCTCACCGCATTTAAGGAGGCATGCCACCTGGACTGAACGGGGGGGCGCTGGTCATATGTTCCAGGTAATCCGTTGTGGATGCCGAACCGTGTGGCTCTGCGTTGGCAATGTTATTCAGCCAGAGCAGCCCCACTGACCTAGTGTAATGTCCTTGGAAATTACATCGTCACCTCGATGAAACTTGAATGTTACTTTGTCGCCCGGCCGACGCTCGCTGATAAAACTTGTTAGAGACCGAAAATCTCTAAGAGCTTTATCGTTCAAATAGGTAATTACGTCCCCCTGCTTCATTCCACCTTTTTCTGCTGCACTACCTTTCATTACTTGCTCTATTTCTACGCCATCTTCATGATACTTGCCTCGCACTCCCAATAAAGCTCCCCTACGGAAGTCAATGACAGTATCAGGCAATCCTCTTTGTAGTTCATCGAGCCCCCTATCCGTAATACGCGTTCCGTACAAACTAATTGTCTTCACAGTTTTGAATCGTTGAATTTGCTTAACCTGTTTATCGTCAATTGCCATGCAGATAAATACAATCTGGCGAGGCTGTGGCAATTCGACTAGTTGAGTCAGAAGAGATTCCTTCAGGACGACTTTCCGAAGTATCAGAGTATCCAGTGCTGGCAGAGTTTTCAGAAGTTCGAGAGAAGGAGCTTTGAGCTGACCTCCCGAAAATGTCACGGACTTAATGATTCCACTTTCTGTTAGTGCAATTTTCGCCCCTGTTTTGCGCAATGTGTGCACGGGAGCAGAGACGTTAGCAGCTACATTATTTTCTGTGGCCTGAATTCCGATTCCAGGAAACGCGGCTATAGTCAAAGCGATGATGAATGAGGGAATCTTGTTCATTGTGAGTAACACCTCCAATACCCAACGATGTCGCCAACGGGCCTTTTGCGAGTCGATGCCGCAAAGTGCGTTGATGCTAGTCAGTATGGGCAATATCAAGCAAATTGTCACTTTGGAATACAATACCTTTTTTGCTCTTATTAGTAGGCAAAACAGCCATGCTCCTAGGTGCTGCGGATGTGCCCCAGGCTCGAACGGCCTGCTGCTTCGTGCCGTCGGTGAGAATGCCCGAGCGTAATCCCGGTTTATATAACTTGCTTAGCTGTGGTCAAATTCTGTGCTATTTGTAGCCACGGACCCACGCTGTGCACAACATTTAAGCAGATTGCGAACCTAATCTATCCAAAAGCGGAGTGAACAACCGCTTTTGGAAACTGCTCCAATCTCTGCCTATGAAAACGAGCGTTTTTCTAGGCGGTATGCGACCATGAAATCGGTCGGTTTTCTTAGGCAGTATCCGTACGAAAAAACTCCAATCCAACGTTTTCTTAGACGGACCAGGTCCTAAGCGTAGGTTTCTGTTCCATTACTGCTCGAACCCCTATGTTTGTTCGGATCTGGCCTCACCTTGGCTGTCATGCAGAAAGTAAGTTGATGACCCCGATCGTCCACAAAGCGGGATGATACTTGGCCCATGACCGACCCTCCCCGTCCTATTCCTCCACAGCAATTCCTTTTTCCTTTAGCTTCTTGGCGATCGCCACCGTTGCGGACATCGCAGCTTCTTTAAGTTCGGGATCTTGCTTCGCGCTGCTGGCTAGTTTGAATGTCGCGGGGCTAGGGTGTAGTTTCATGACGTCGAACACGAGCTTCTGCTCCTCCACGCGGCTCGCGACTTCCAGCGCTGATTGGCACATCTGCGCACGGTCTTCGTTGGTCATGGCAAACTTCCGGGCTAAGCCGATGTAACCCCTCAAAGCACGGATGCGATACTTTTCCGCCGGCGCAGTCTTGGCAAGGTCTAGCAGAATCGGTGCCGCTTCCGCTCCATTCCATTTACCGAGCAAGCGAGTGCTCGTGTCCTGCAACTGAGGTTCGACCGCTTTCGCCGCGTCGCCAAGCGTCTTCAAAGCGGTCGTCCCGCCGACTTCGGAAATGGTCTCCAGCAGTACGTTCTTGGTTTCAACTGGCGCGTCCGCCATGGCGATCACGAGTTTTCCTGCGCACGCATCGCGGTCCGGCATGCGAACGCTAGCCGCTTTCAATGCTTGTTGAGCTACTTCTGCATCATGGGGATGCTTGGACGCGACGACCTGCTTGATCAACTCCGGTAGCGTGTCGAGCGAGACCGTCTCACCGAGCGCGACCAACGCGGCGTGGCGAACTGCGGAATCGGAATGCTCTAGTGCTGGGAGTACATTAGCCACCGCGTCGATTCGTCGTCGTCCAATCAACTTCAGCAATAGCGCATGATTGTGCCCTGCGCTGCTGGGCAGCATCCCGACGATCATCTCGTCCACTTTAATGCCGGGCAGCACCGCCAGTGTCTCCAAAGCTGCTTGTGCTAAATCTCGATCTTCATCGACTGCAATCTCGAGCAGCGGGGCGAGACACGAATCATCGCCTACACGGCAAAGGGCATCGAGGGCCGACAGACGTACTCGCTTCTCACCTTGGTTTGCAGCCGTCAAGATAGCCGCCAACACCACGGTATCCGGCCGGTCCGCCATCGCCTGCACAATCAAGGCGGCGCGGTCGGGAGTGGTGTGCAGTAGCTCCTGCGCTAACGCTTGATCGACGTCGCTGCCCGGAAACTCACGGGCTGTGCTCAGCGCGATTTGAAAGAGTTTCTTGTCTGGCGATCGAAACGTTTCTAGCAGCAAAGGTATACCTTCTTTGTTACGAGCAAGAATTGCGCCCCGAGTCGCTTCAATGATTTTTTGCTTGGGAACCTCTGCTGTGCGGATTTCGTCATAGACTTCGGCTGCCACTTTTGACTTGCCCGCAGCGTGCAGTCGTTCGGCGCACAGCACACATCCTTCGGCGATCGCCGCGCGAACGTTGGCTGGTGCTGACGACGCCAGAGCTTGTCGAAGCGCTTGCGTGGCGGCATCGTTGCCAATCCGCCCCAATGCGACGGCGGCGGCCGCTGCGACCTGGGCATCGCTATTATTCAGATGCGTGGTCAACATCTTGACCGCATTGACATCACGGCGGACACCGATGGAATTGATCGTGCCGACCAAAAGTAACCCGTCGAGTGAGTCAGCCGCGTCGCGCAACGCCTTGTCAGCAGCCTCGCCGGGAATTGCTTCCAATGGGATCCTGGCCCAAGAAGACAATTGCGGGTCGGCTAGCAGCTTCGCCAAGTGAGGAACCGACTCGTTAGTTCCATGGATCGCCAGTTTCTTGCAGGCGATCGCCTTCTCGGCTGGTGAAGCGTCGGAATGCAGGACGGAAATCAGGTCCTGTTCGTTTACACCCGACGTGCTTCGATCATCGGCTGTTGCGTTTGAAACAAATACAGCACTCAGTGCCATAAACAGGACCGTTGAGCGCGTGATTAATTGCCTGGTATTCATTTTTACTATTCAGTCAAATTGAAGTGGTCGTATAACGTCGTGCAGGATGCCATAGGAGCCCGGTGCGCTGTCCTACACCCGCCATGGTTCTCGCAGAGCCTCGGATCGCATGCGATTGGCGGCTGCGTCGTTGATAAACTCGTTTTGTTCGTTGTCGTAGTTCACCGTGCGGTCAAGATGGATCGCGATGTTTGCCGCATGACAGGCGATGTGGGCGTTGCAAGCCGCGACCGCATTGCCCTTGGGCTGACGACGAGTCTTGACGCAGTCGAGGAAATCCCGCACGTGGAAGGTCGCCGGATAGCCGCCGATCTCGGCCACGTCGCGACCGGCAAGTAGTTCGGGCGAACTCAAAACAATTTTGCCGCTGTCACCCGCTTCGACCCAGCCGGTCTCCCCTTCGAACCGCACCGGACACGAGCCGAGCGGAATCCAGCCTCTCTCGCGGAAGATCAACTCGGTGCCGTTCTCATAGCGGGCGACCAACTCGCCATCTTTGGGCGGATTATATTCGACGGGCGGTAGACAATCGTCGACTGCCCACTGACATAGGTCGACGCAATGGGAGCCCCATTCCAGGACGCCGCCGCCGGAGAACGCTCCCACAAAACCGCCGCCCTTTTCGAAATTGAATCCATCGAGCAGCTTCTTGTTGAACGGGCGCCAGGCAGCCGGTCCAAGATACATATTCCAATCGACGACTTCCGGATCTGGCTCCGTTTCCGACGGTAACCATCCGCTCATGATGGACTTCATGCCCATTGGATGGGCATAAACCTTCTTGAGTTTGCCGAGCTTCCCCGTACGAGCCAACTCACAGGCGAATGCGAAGTGAGGCAAGTTTCGTCGCTGCGTTCCCGCTTGAAAAACCCTCCCCGTGCGCCGCATCGTATCGGCCAGAATCAGGCTCTGGGAAATGTTCTTGGTAACGGGCTTCTCACAGTACATATCCTTGCCCGCCTTGGCGGCCATCATGGCCGCGGTCGCGTGCCAGTTTGGTCCCGTTGCGATCAATACGGCATCGATATCATCGCGATCCAACAGCTCACGAAAGTCGCGATAGGTATCGCACTTCTGGTTCCCGTGATGTTTGTCGACGATTTGTTTCACTTCTCGGCGACGCTTGTGCTTGACGTCGCAAACGGCCACGAATTGCACGTCCGGCTGTTGCAAAAAGCAGCCAAGGTCGTAGCCACCCCGCCTTCCGATGCCGATACCGCCGACAATTATCCGTTCGCTGGGAGCAACCGCCCCGTCGAATCCAAGCGCCGAGCTGGGAATAATCGTCGGCGCCGAGATTGCTAACCCCGTTGCCGCTGCGGCGGTCTTCAAGAAACGCCGGCGAGGAACCTCGTTAGAGTTGTTCGACATGGCGGATTTCCTCATTTGGTTTTGATTCGTTTTTTGCGTTGAATACGACCGATGTAACACCACTGTGGTCATGTTCCGCGACGCAACACATTGAAAAGCAATAAGTTATGCCTATTTGCATATGATTGTACCACATCGGCAAGCCGTCGCTACGCACTGCTCCACACGCCCTGAATACGTCTGCATTCGAGCGGAATCCACAAAGCTGGGCAAAGTAGGGGCGGGATTCATATCGAAAGCTCCTTGTTCGATGTCGTTCTACTGTTTCTCAAAGTTGTGCGTTGTGAAGACAGGTTCCATCCAGGCTCACTCAACATCCGCGTTGGCAAAATGCTAGAGTCTTCACACGTTCTTCAATCCTCCCGCCTTAACGTTTGACCTTTGCGGCATTCTCAATGCACTCCTGCGGCTCTCCACATGAAGTGACGCTTAGTCCGGTCAATATCAACTACCTTTGTTTCGCGAGCGCTCAGCACATTGCCACCTGAGTCCGGACTGAAGTAAATTGCAGGGGTCGCCTTGAATGGATCCCCTCGTGAGTAGGATCGCCGAATTCGGAAGTAGGGTTTCTTGCTCACATACCGTCTCGCGTCCAAGGAAGCATTCCTATGCGTGTGTTCGCCGTTAACCCGACCAATGGCCACGCTGGCCCTGGAGAAATGGATGAACCGGGGCCACCCGACAGTGGCCAGTTGCTGTTGCGCACGCTCGAAGTCGGCGTGTGCGGCACCGACCGCGAGATCGCCGGGCAGCACTACGGAACTCCGCCGCCTGGGGAAGACCGACTTGTGATCGGGCATGAGGCGCTGGCCGAGGTGATTGACGTCGGTCCGGATGTCAGCGACTTGCAGATCGGCGACCTGGTCGTCCCGTCGGTGCGTCGCCCGTGTCCACACACGAATTGCTCCGCTTGCCAGGCGGGGCGGCAGGACTTCTGCTACACAGGTGACTTCACGGAGCGCGGCATCAAGGAAGTTAACGGGTTCATGGCCGAACGCATCGTGGAGGATCAACGTTATTTGACTCCAGTGCCCGCTCAGCTTCGCGACGTGGGCGTACTCGTCGAGCCGTTGACCATTGCTGAGAAGGCACTGGCGCAAATCTGGCAGGTTCAACAACGGTTGCCATGGGCTTGTTCGATTCATGGGGAAGGCCTCCCTGTGCAAGGCTGCACAGCGCTGGTGCTTGGTGCTGGTCCCGTGGGTATATTGGGCGCGATGGCGCTTGCTGAAAGTGGATTTCATACCTTCGTGTACTCGCGAGAGCCCGAGGGCGGACCACGTAGCGAACTCATCGAGAGCTTCGGGGGCGTTTACGTCTCATCTGCGTCGGTCACGGTCGATCAGCTGCCGGCACGACTGAATGGCATCGATGTCGTCTACGAAGCAACCGGTGCCTCGAAGTTGTCGTTCGACGTGCTCGCCCAACTGGGCGTCAACGGTGTATTCGTTTTCACGGGCGTTCCGGGACGCAAGCATCTAGCTGAGATCGAAGCCGGCACGCTGATGCGAAACCTGGTGCTCAAGAACCAAGTGCTGTTCGGCACGGTCAACGCAGACGCTCAGGCATTCGTCAGCGCGGTGCAACGGCTGGAACGCATGGTTACGCGCTGGCCCAAAGTGGTCCAATCGCTGATCGCAGAGCGTTGGCAACTGGAAGACACGGCTCGGCTGCTCAACGATCCTCCACCAGGCGTCAAACACGTCGTCACATTTGCTGATTGAAACTTCTGTTGCAGCCGCTTCTACGTTCTCTCCCCTTCACCGCATGAGCCATCGACAACTATGACCCTGACAGCCGAACACCAACGACTTGCGGAAGATGCCGCTCGCACTCACAACTGGAAGCGGTGGGGCCCGTATCTTTCGGAACGTCAATGGGGTACCGTCCGTGAGGACTACTCCGCCGACGGGAATGCTTGGGGGGATTTTACGCATGAGCAGAGTCGCAGCCGCGCCTACCGCTGGGGTGAGGATGGCTTGCTCGGCTTCTCTGACCGGCAGTGCCGCTTGTGCATGTCCGTTGCGCTGTGGAATGGCCGTGATCCGATCCTGAAGGAACGTCTGTTCGGATTGACAGGTCCCGAAGGCAATCACGGCGAAGACGTCAAGGAATACTACTACTATCTCGACTCGACCCCTACGCACTCCTACGCGAAGGCGCTCTATCGGTATCCGCAGGCGGAATTCCCTTACGCTCAGCTGGTCAATGAAAATCGCCGTCGTGGCAAGCAAGAGCGGGAGTTTGAGCTGGTCGAAACCGGCGTGTTCGACGACGGGCGCTACTTCGATGTGCAAGCCGAATATGCGAAAGCTGGACCCAACGACCTGCTCGCCCGCATCACGGTCACCAATCGCGGACCCGAGGAGGCCGAGCTGTGGATGCTGCCCACGCTCTGGTTCCGCAACACCTGGGTGTGGGGATGCCGACACGAAGGGTGCACGGAACAGCCAACCATCAAACAGACAGGCCCGGGCGAAGTGGCGATGCACCACGGTACGCTCGGCGACTTCCGCGCCGTCTTCGGCGATCACCCGAACGACGGTCAGCGCGAATTGCTGTTCACCGGGAATGAGACGAATTCGCAACTGCTGTTCAAGACGCCCTCGCATACGCCGTACGTCAAGGATGCCTTTCATCGTTATGTCGTTCAAGGCGAAACGGATGCTGTGAACCCGAACGCCGAAGGCACCAAGGTCGCCGCCTGTTACCATCTCAAAGTTCCCGCCGGCGAGAGCCGAGAGGTCACGTTCCGGCTGGTGGAAGACGCGTCTGATGCGCCGCTGAACTCGAATGACCCCGACGTTTGGCGGCAAAGAATCGCCGAAGCCGACGAATTCTACGGCACCGTGATCGACCCCGATGTCGACGAGCAACAACGACTGGTGTCGCGGCAGGCGTACGCCGGTCTGCTCTGGACCAAACAGTTCTATCACTACATCGTCGCGGACTGGTTGAAAGGCGACACGAACGTCGCCGAGCCACCGGCTGAACGATGGCACGGCAGAAACCATCGCTGGCAGCACCTGTACGCCCGAGACGTGCTGTCGATGCCTGACAAGTGGGAATACCCTTGGTTCGCGGCCTGGGATTTGGCGTTTCATATGATCCCGATGGCCCGGATCGATGCGGAGTTCGCCAAGCGACAGCTGCTCGTATTGCTGCGTGAATGGTATATGCACCCCAATGGCCAGTTGCCCGCTTACGACTTCGCGCTTCACGACGTCAACCCGCCGGTTCACGCCTGGGCCTGCTATCGTGTCTACCAGATGAGCGCACCTCCCGGGGAGCGCGACCGCGTGTTTCTGGCGAAGGCGTTCAACCGGCTGCTGCTCAACTTCACGTGGTGGGTCAATCGCGTCGATGACAACGGCGACAATGTCTTTGCCGGCGGCTTCCTCGGGCTCGACAATATCGGCCTGTTCGATCGTTCCAAGGGCTTGCCGCACGGCGCTCGTCTGGAACAGTCGGACGGCACCGCCTGGATGGCGTTCTATTGCGGCAACATGCTGTCGATGGCGTTGGAACTGGCGCGCGAGGACCCGACGTATGAAGACATGGCGTCGAAGTTTCTTGATCACTTCGTCCGGATCACCGACGCGATGAATACGCTGGGCGGCTCTGGACTCTGGGACGACCAGGAAGGATTCTACTTCGACCATCTTCACATCGACGGCAGCACCGTTCCCTTGCGGGTGCGATCGCTCGTGGGCCTCTTGCCACTGATCGCCGTCGAAGTGTTCGACGAGCAACTCGTCGATCAACTGCCGAACTTCCGCAAGCGGCTCGTGTGGTTCCTTCGTAATCGGCATGATCTTACCAAGCACATCTCGTTGGCTGAGTGTCAGACGGTGGGGCGTAAGATGTTGTTGGCGATCCCTACCCGTGAAAAACTCCAACGCGTTCTCAAAGTCCTTCTGGATGAATCGGAATTCCTGTCCGACTACGGCGTGCGCTCTCTCTCCAAGCGCCATGAGCACGAACCGTTCGAGTTGGCCGTGCGCGGCGAAAACCATCGCGTCGCTTACATCGCAGGCGAGTCGGACACGTATATGTTCGGTGGCAACTCCAATTGGCGTGGGCCGATCTGGTTTCCAACCAGCTTTTTGCTGATCGAAGCCCTCGATCGTTACCACGAATTCTACGGCGACACCCTTAAGGTCGAATGCCCGACCGGCTCCGGCGTCGAAATGACACTGGCCGAAGTGAGCGACGAAATCAATCGTCGGCTGTCGCGGATCTTTTTGCCCCAGCACAAGTCGGGCCGACCCTGCCTCGCCCGCTCGCATTCCCCGGAAGCTTGCCCCGACGATTGGCAGGGCGAGCTCCTGTTTCACGAGTACTTCAACGGCGACACCGGCGAAGGCCTCGGCGCCAGCCATCAAACCGGCTGGACCGCGCTGATCGCCACGTGCATCGAGAAACTCAATGAGACGTGATCGCAAGGCTCGCTGAGCTGCCTTCCGTCGACTGGCTCTCCGTCTCCCCCAATCCGTGCTGCAGGTTTTGAAAGGTTTGTCGTTTTCGTTTTCAAAACCGCATCCACTCAGCGGGCACAACGATGTCGCAACTTCTTTCCTGAGTGGAGGTTATGCCAAATTGCTTGCTGTATTTGGATGGAGTTATGAAAGGTCGACCCGAATGACCTTTCAAACCCGCCCCACTCGCACCACGGTCTTTCACCATTCACTCTTCACATTTCCCACTTCCGCGCAGCGGAACCGTCTCCGCGACGCAGGCGACGCTGCTCCGGTTGGTGCGAGTTGTTCTTTTAAGCTTAGCGGAACGCTTGGCCTAATTTCAACGAAAATCTTGCGCGGTGGGTTGGCTCTCGCAAAGGCGCTAAGATGCGAAGGGATGCAGCTGTTGCGCTCCCCAGGCATAGTGAACTTCAGACCGACGGCCGCTTCGGCGACTATAACGCTTGTCAGGTGACTACTGCACGGTGAATCCACCATCCAGCGTGATCGCTTGGCCGGTTGTCCAAGTCGCATCATTGCAGAGCCAATAGACGGCCGACGCGACCTCGTCGGGTGTTCCGCTACGCCCCATCGGGTGCATCCCTTCGATGGCTTGCTCCATCTCTGGGTTCTTGCCTGTGAAGCGATCGTACAGATCAGTCTTCACCGCGCCGGGGCACACAGCGTTCACGCGAATGCTCTGCTGTGCGTATTCCAGGGCGACGGCGCGCGTCAGTCCGAGGACTGCATGCTTACTCGCAATGTAAAGCGGTATGTTGGCCATGCCGATGATCGAAGCGACGGAGCCTGTGTTGACGATCGAACCGCCACCGCCTTCGAGCATGCGTGGGATTTGCTGTTGCATGCACAGCCACACGCCCTTCACATTGACGTCGATGATGCGACGATAGTCGTCGTCTGATTGTTCAGGGAGCGGGGTGGGCACTTGTTCCACACCGGCATTGTTGAAGGCATAGTCGAGCCGCCCCAGCTCACTGCATGTCTTGTCGATGGCCGCGGAAACGTCGGACTCATTGGTCACGTCACCGGCGAAGGTGACACACTTGACACCGCAAGCCTCGACCTTGGTCTTGGCCGCCGCATTCGCATCATCACGACGGCTGAAGATCGAAACATGGCAACCAGATTCTGCGAACTTGATCGCCGTTGCCAGACCGATGCCCGCATTGCCACCGGTGATGAAGACTACTTTCTCGCTCATAATATTTGATCCTCAGCTCTGTCGGTTTGCCGGACAACCTGGATGCGGCTTGGATTCTCCGAAGGCGCGCCACACTCAGAGGAACTGAATATAGTCGTCGTGTATTACGTGGTCTAGGTTCGCAAAGCTGCTACCCCCATAACCTTGGACGAAGCGGCGACGTACGGTCTATCAGCTTGGGCCGCGACTTCGGCGTGTCACGCTCCGTATCTAGATCGTCTAGATCGCTCGCCGTCAAAAAAAAAACCGCCGCGCCAAAGGTGGCGCGGCGGCGTGTCATGAGCCTGGAGAGGCTGTCGGCTACGAATCAGGTCGCAGGTGTGCTACGACTGCGATTCGGCTGAGTCAGCATCGTCGGCTGCGGCTTGGTTAGCGAGCGTCTGCAGAGCGGCTCGGTACTTGGCTCGCGCCACGTTCAGGCGGTTAGTCAACTCGCAGGAGGTCTTTTCGCCGTTCACCACGAAGAGCGTCTCCTCGCCCGATGCCTTGGCGACTGCTTGAGCCTCGTTGGGGCAATGGCAAGTCTTGTCGCCGACCTTGTAGGAGACCTTCACGGAATCCATGGCCTGCTTGAGGTCGAGGGCGATCTTCGACGCGGTTGCGCTGCAGTGCATTTCCTTGCCAGCGATGGTCGTGGTGCCGCTCTTCTGGCACGTGGCAGGAGTCGCGAACTCGTCGACCATGGCTTCAGTCATCGAGACCAACATGAGCATCGCTTGCTCCTTGTTTTCGAACGACTGTTGCACGGCGAACTGGATCTTTGCATCCTTCTTTTCAGCCAAGGTGGCTGCGTGCTTGTCGCAGGTGGTTGCTTCGCCACTCACCACAAACGCGAGGCGAGGCAGGTTGTTCATCCCTGCTGTGACTGGGCAGCCCTGGCAATCGGAATCGCCTTTGGTGCACTTATCGCAGTCGGCCGACTTGCTGACGGTTTGCAAAGCGGCTTCGTACTTTGCTCGTACGACGTTGAGCTTGCTGGTGGTTGGGCAGCAGGTCTCTTCGTTGTTGACAACGAACGTGATCTCTTTGCCCGACTTCTCAGCGAGTTGCTTGGCCATGGTTGGGCAGTTGCATTGCTCGTCGCCGACCTTGAAGCTGACTTCCACCATATCAGTGGCCGACTTGACGGCATCCGCCAGTTTGGCTGCCGACGTCGGGCAACTCATCTTCTGTCCAGCGATCGTGGTCGTGCCGGAAGCCTTGCAGGTGCTGGCCGTCGTGAAGGCGGCGAGCATGTGCTCGGTCTTCGCAACTAGTGCTTGCTGTGCTTCGGCCTTGTTATCGAAGAGCTGCTGCACGACGAACTTCAACGGCGCGTCACTCTTTTCGGCCAGGGATGCTGCGTGCTGGTCGCAACCGGTCGTCTCGCCACCGACGGCAAACACGAGCGAGGGGAGCTTCTGCATGGCCGTTTGAAGCTGGCAACCGCACGATGGGGAATCCGCCATCGCAGGCGCTGCGACGCAGCCAAGTAACACGAGGATCGCTGACAGGCGAGAGAGGGTTTGCATTTCTTTCTCCTTCAAAACTGGTAACAATGGCCAAAGAAAGTGGTCCACATAGCAAGTGGCATTTTAGTCATTGAATGCCGGTCGCGGAAACCTGTATTTCGGGAATAATCCCGCTGAATCGTGCCAATCAGGACCTGCCGGGGCGTCGGGCGATGCGGTACCGCGGCCGAAAACCGTGATTGTCAAAGCCCGTCGATCCCGTTGAATGTAAGGAACTTCACATATTATCATCCACTTGGCGTTGATATAGGCTTTTTTACGCAGAGTTTTACCGCTAAGCAGCCTCGGCTGCTCGAAAGGACACCGCGTCAGTATGTTTGACTGCAAATCGGAGTTTATTGGCTCGGTGATCGGACAATCTGTCGAATTGAGGGCGTTTTGCGCGATAGTCTGTCGGAAGCTGGTTGTTGGGCTATCGGCGGCGGTCGCGATTTCGTGCTTAGCTTTGCAGGCATCGGGGCAGAATATCGTCCTGTTTGTGGCCGACGACCACGGTGCCGACGCGGGCTGTTACGGCAACTCGGTGATTCAGACGCCAAACATGGATGCGCTGGCGAGCGAGGGGGTGGTGTTCGATCGCGCCTTCGCCACGACCGCCAGTTGCAGTGCCAGTCGGTCGGTCATCTTGACGGGGCTGCATAATCACTTGAATGGCCAGTTCGGCCATGTGCACGACTTCCACAAGTTCAGCACGTTTGTGAATGTCGTCAGCTTGCCAGTCTATTTGAATGCGGCCGGTTATCGAACTGCCCGTTGTGGCAAGTTTCATGTGGCACCCGAGTCGGTGTATCAGTTCGGCGAAGTCCTGGCGGGGAAGGGCCGCAACACCGTCGCACAAGCCCAGGCGTGCCGCAAGTTTCTGGAAAGCCAGGACCAGCGTCCGTTCTTTCTGTATTTCTGCACCAGCGATCCGCACCGCAGCGGACAGATCATCCAGTCCGACCCAGCAAAGCCAAACGCGTTTGGGAACCGTCCCAAGCTTCGCGATGTGGAGCCGACGACCTACTCACCAGACGAGGTGATCGTTCCCGGTTTCCTGCCTGACACCCCGACGTGCCGCGCGGAACTGGCACAGTACTACGAATCGGTGTCGCGCGTCGACCAAGGACTGGGACGCTTGATGCAGCTGGTCAAAGATTCAGGGCATTGGGACGACACACTCTTCATCTACGCGTCCGACCACGGCATCGCGATGCCTGGAGCGAAAACCACACTTTACGAGCCCGGCATGCGCTCGCCCTGCATCGTGCGACTGCCGAACAGTTCGATCCATGGACAGCGAAGCGACGCGATGGTGAGCTGGGTCGACCTGACCCCGACGATCCTTGACTACGCAGGAGTCTATCGCCCAGCGAGTGAAAACGAAGTCGATGCCCAGGTGCAAGCGGCGATCACCAAAGTCGTCGCGTCACGTACGGGACAGACCCATCGAAATATCAACCGCCGCAGATTTCACGGACGATCGTTCCTACCTGCTGCGCAAGGGAAGAGCGATGACGTCGACGCCGTGTTTGCTTCGCACACGTTCCATGAGATTCAGATGTACTATCCGATGCGCGTGGTGCGCGAGCAGCGATACAAGTTGATCTGGAACATCGCCCATCAGCTGCCGTATCCGTTTGCCAGCGACCTCTGGGCAGCGCCAACGTGGCAACGACAATACGAGCAGGGGATGGATACGCTGTACGGGGAGCGTACTGTCGGGCAGTACATCCAGCGACCAGAGTTTGAGCTGTACGACTTGGAAGTTGATCCTCACGAGTCGAACAATTTAGCCGAGGTGCCCGAACATAGGGAGACTTTGGACAGGCTGAAAACGCGGCTGAAGCAGTTTCAGAAAGAGACTAGCGACCCATGGATCATGAAGTGGGACTACGAGTGACCTCGACTTCCGCGAAGCATCAACTCTGAATCACGTCGCAGCTGGTTGCGGTGAGCTCAATCGTCGTCGTCATCGCCACCGCTGCCGTGTCTGTCCTCGTGACGCACGAAACCGTCGTCGTCCTGGTCGTCGTCGACCCCGACGTATCCATTCGTGTCACCACCATCGCTGACGTCCACGTCCGCCGGCAGCACGCATTCCCCACGTAGTATCGCACCCGAAAGGAAGTTTGGCGGCAGCCAGGCCACGTTGGCGTAGGGGACGGTTACGCTCACGGTGACCGGTTCCAGCGGAACATCCACAGACGCCTTTGCCGAAGGCGTGAAGCTCACCGTGTACCCGCTCACACCGGCGTTTGCTAGCGATTGATCGATAATTGCGGTCGCTTGAGCCTGCGTGGTTTCTTCCACACTGTAGACACGACAGCCTGCGTGGGCCGCTTCCTGGAGCGCATGGGTCACCATCACTCCCCGCGCTCCTTCCAGCGCGCCCACCAGCAACAACAGGATTAGCGGCAGTACGATGGCGAATTCCACAGCGGCTACGCCGCGACGTGTTTCTCTGTTATGGTACATGGTTCTTGGTGTACTCATCTGATTTTCGTCAATTCGTTGAGTCGCGGTTCATTGGACCAGCTGCGTCTGCTGGATAGCTTCAGCGATGTCGGCAAATGCGTCGGCCAAAGCGGCTGACAGGCCGCCTGCCGAACCGGATGCAATGAAATGCTCGCCACCCGTGATGTCAGCAATCTGCTGCATCAAGTCCTCATCGGCGCCGTTGCCTAAGCTGATCGTATAGACCTTGATGCCCAGCGAAACCGCATAGTAAGCCATGTCAACCGCGTAGCCAGGTCCATTGCCATTGGGCTTGTTGGCTCTGCCATCGCTCATCAGGACGACGACCTTCTCGACGCCGGAGCGTGCGTTTAAGTGCAAGTAGTGACTAGAGTCACGCAGCGCTGCACCAATTGGCGTCCAACCGTTGTACTTGTTCGCTACCAAAGTGGAATGATCCAAAACGTTGGTGCGGAGATAATCCAAGTCGAACGTTAGCGGTGCCTCCAGGACAGCACACCAGTCGTCGCTGTGAGGATAAAGGGAGGACGGAGCGTTGGTGTAGGAAGTACCTGAGTGTCCACTGGAGACGGGATCGTACCTGCTAATCAAGGCACCATATCCCATGACTCCCACACGGTACCCGTCACCGGCGGATTGAAGAACATTGAGAAACACGGGGGCCGCGTCTCGCAGGGCGCCGATGCGGCCTTGCGAACCCATTGATCCCGATAGATCCAAGGCAAGCATCACGTCCACGGGACCGCCGCCGCCAATCGCGATTGCTGAGCGGGGTGTCGCAAAAGTATCCCAGCCGAAAATTCTCCCAAAAAACATCGGCTCCTTGTCCAACGTCCCGCTGACCTGTATTGCATCCGGACTTGACGAGGTTGCCGAAAAGCTACGGGAATCACTGTTCCACTTCCCGGAATCGACTTGAATCGCGTCCGCAGGGACGGTGGCAAACGCGCCGGCGCGGTTGCGCTGCACATAATCGAGGCCGACGGCGAGCGCGGCGTCGACGTCGTTTGGATCGTCTCGCAGTTGGAGCCCTGCTGCCAAAGCGCCGGCATCGACGGCCGTCTGCAGTTGGGCGCGCACGAGATAGATGCGACCAATTTCGATGGCAAACGCTACCATGCCGATGAGCACCGGGATCACGAAGGCCATCAAGAGCATCGTCGAACCGCGGCGTGAACTGGGTCTGCGTCTAATCATGATTGCTCACCCTGGAGTGCTGAGGCTGTACCTAGTAATCAGTTCGTACTAACTTCCAGTCGTGTATTCTTTGGGCAAAGTGCAGGTAGATGCGTAAGACTTGCCGCTGAAGAAGTTTGGGAGCGGCAACCAGCTCATATCGGCGTAGCTGGCGGAAACTGTCACCGTGACCGGCGTCCAACGAGAGGAGCTGGTATAGTTGGTGGGCAGGACCTGTACGGTGCGGTTGGATATGCCCGCGGGACCCAGGATTCGATCGACCTCGGCCTCGATCTCCGTGGTCGTAGCGCCTTGCAGCACAGCAACGCGACATCCCGACCTGGCCGCTTCTTCCAGACTCTGCGTCGTCATCAGCGCTCGGCCGAATTCGATGCTACCGAAGATTACCGTAAATAGCACGGGCGCTACGATCGCGAATTCGACTACGGTCGCGCCGTTGCGTAGGTGTCGTTGCAACTTGCAGTTGGTCATGATTGGTTGTTAGTCGCCGAAGGCACGACTAGAGCACACGTCCAAATCTTGCGACGGTGAGTCGTATTGCGCAGCTGTCTAAGTGCCTTCGTGGTGTCCTGGTGGAAGTTGAATCCTGCGTGCCGCCAGTTTGCTTGATTGCAAAAACAGCGTGCGAGCGCAGACAAACTCTCATTGAAAGCTTATGTCAATTCTGACCGGCAGGACCGATGAATGCGTGCCTAGTGCAGGTTCTGACGGTTGCGCTGGTAAGCCCAGCCCCAATGAGGTAAGCGCGCTTACGTGCTGAGGTATTTCGGCAACGTTGGGCTCGACGAAGAATGTGGTGCTGGCAGTTCGCTCGCTAGTCGACAGCATTCGGCATCCGCGATTAGACGGTTTGGTCCAGTGCGAGCGCCAGTCCTAATCGCTGCGCGGTCGGTGGCGAATCGTTCATCGCGCACGCGTCGAAGCGGTCGGCAGTCTTACGTATGCGAACCGATTTCACGCCTTTCCGCACCAATCCTTTCGAGGGTCTCTCGAGAGGACTATTATGGATTCCTCTCCCCGTTGGGGAGACGATAGGTGAGGGGCAAGTCTACCGAAAGATCGACCCTCCCCTAGCCCCTCCCTGCGAGGGAGGGGAATTTTTGAAACTGCTTCTAGGCGATTCTACATCTACCGGTGTTGCTAATTCGCACGGCCTGATACTGTCAGAGGAAATGCGGTGACCGATACCTTACGGATCAACGGCAAGCGACTTTGGAACGCCATCATGGAGGTGGCCCAAATCGGAGCCACGTCGCGCGGCGGGTGCAATCGGCAAGCGCTTACTGACGGTGACGCCGCTGTTCGACGATTGTTTCGCGATTGGTGTGAGCAAGCGGGACTCTCAGTGCGCGTGGACGAAATGGGCAACATGTTTGCCCGTCGGGCGGGGGCGAACGCCAGCTTATCGCCGGTAATCGCGGGCTCCCACCTGGACACGCAACCGACCGGTGGCAAGTTCGATGGAGTGTACGGGGTGCTAGGTGCGCTGGAAGTCATTCGCACGTTGAACGATGCCAATGTGCAGACAATAGCCCCGCTCGAGGTCGTCAATTGGACGAACGAAGAGGGGGCGCGGTTCTCGCCTGCAATGATCGGGTCGGGAGTGTGGTGTGGCCATTTTGACCTAGACTACGGTTACACCCGCGAGGACCAAGACGGCGTCACCATTGGACAGGAGCTTGAGCGGCTGAAACTGATCGGCTCCGAGCCGTGCCGACCGTTTCCGATCAGAGCCGCCTTCGAGATGCACATCGAGCAAGGACCGGTGCTGGAGAACGAAGGCCTGACGGTTGGCGTGGTGACCGGCGCACAAGGGATGCGGTGGTACGATGTGAATCTTAACGGTCAGCCAGTTCATGCCGGGACCACGCCGATGGAGGTTCGTCGCGATCCGTTTATGGCCGTGCACGAGATTCTTGACAGACTCTACCGACTCGCCGCAGATCTTGGACCTGAGTCGCGAGTGACCTTCGGTGACATTGAGGCGAAGCCCGGCAGCCGCAACACGGTACCCGAGCAGTTGACGCTCGCGGTGGATTTGCGGCACCCGGAGCAGAATGTTCTGGAAGCGTTAGATAGCGGCATGAGAACGATTGTCGACGAAGCGGCCAAGCAGCACGCGTTGGCGGCGGAAGTCGTCGACGAATGGCACTCTCCCGCTGTGGCTTTCGATCCAGCTTGCGTCACCGCGGTACGCAGTGCGGTTGAGATGCTCGGTTACCCACATCGCGATATGGTCTCCGGTGCCGGACACGATGCGGTCTACGTGTCGCGCGTGGCACCGACAAGTATGATCTTCGTCCCCTGCGCCGACGGAATCTCTCATAACGAAGCGGAATCTGCGACGCCAGAGGATCTTGAAGCCGGCTGCAACGTCTTGCTCCACGCCATGTTGCAGCGTGGCAACGAGGAGTGAGGAACCGACTTGATGAACTCAACCGCGCTCCGTCGACGGCAAGCCAATGGTGGCACCAGTCCGCTCAGTCGCTGGGGATTGGACAGCGAGTACGGGACCTTGCGGGACGTACTTATCGGTCCACCCAACCATTACACCTGGCAGACGGGTAATGCGATGGCGCGGCGATCGCTGCGACTTGGGCTAACGTTCGACGCCCAACGGATGCGGCAGCAATATCACGAGATGATCGCAGCCTACGAGGAAGCGGGAGCGACATGCCACTTTCTTGAGGCCGACAGTGCGTTGCCTTATCAAGTGTACGCACGCGATTCGTCGGTGATGACTCCGTGGGGGCCGATCATTACGCAATTGCAAAGCCCGTGGAGACGCGGAGAGTGGCGAGCCGCCGTCGAGTTCTACCGCCGGGCGGACGTCCCAGTCTACGACGTTGTGACTGCGGGAAGCTTCGAGGGCGGCGACTACATGGTGCTGCAGCCAGGCGTCGTGCTTTGCGGTTTCAGCGGCGATCGCACCAGCGAAGAAGGGATCAACCAAGTCCGTGGTTGGATCGAGGCGGAAGGTTGGGAATTTCGACCCTACCAATTTGACCCGTATTTTTTGCATCTCGATGTGATGTTTGCGATGCTCTCCAAAGGGCTGGCCGCCGTCTGTACCGACGCCGTTGAGGACGGGTTCGTCGCCTGGCTCGAATCAAAAGGGATTGAGATCATCGAGATTCCGTACAAGGCGATGGTCGAACTCGAAGTCAACGTGGTCGCGTTGGGGGAAGATCGAGTTTTGTTGCCCAAGGCAAGCACGGTGCTAAAGGAGCGGTGTCGTGCGCACGGACTAACCGTATTCGACCCCGACGTCAGTATGTTCACTGCCGGAGGTGGCGGAGTCCACTGCATGTGTCAGGCGCTGCGGCGAGACTCTGCTGGATAAATCAATTTAGTAACCGATTAGCAAGTTCAGTTGAAACTAGAGGCAACGAAACGATGCATTCCAACCTCAACGATTTCGATACCCGCGACATCTGGGAAAAAGATCGCGAGCATGTGCTTCACCCCTGGACGCACTTTGATTCATTTCGCGAAGAGGGTTCACTTGCCATCGTTCGCGGCGAAGGGTGCAAGATTTTCGACTCCGATGGCAAGGAGTACATTGACGCAGTGGGCGGACTGTGGTGCAACAACATCGGTCTGGGTCGCGAGGAGATGGCCGACGCGATCGCGGCGCAGGTGCGCGATCTCGCTTACGCCAACCCGTTTTGCGATATGACGACCTCGCCAGCAGCTCAACTTGCCGCGGTGCTCACGGACCTCGCGCCGAGCAATCTCAACCACGTCCTCTACACGACAGGCGGCTCCACGGCGATCGACAGTGCCTATCGACTGGTGCAGTTTTATCAAAGCTGTCGCGGTAAAACGACCAAACGCCACGTTTTGTCACGCAAAGCCGCGTATCACGGCTCGACCTACCTGGCCATGTCGATCGGTGGCAAGAAATCCGACCATGTCCCAGAATTCGACTACGAAACGGATACCATCCACCACCTTTCCTGCCCCAACTACTATCGGGCTCCCGAGGGAATGTCCGAGGTGGAGTACTGTGATCATCTGATCGACGAACTGCAGGCGAAGATCGAGGAGTTGGGCGCTGAGCACGTCGCTGCATTTTTCGCCGAGCCGGTGATGGGTGCCGGCGGAGTGATCGTGCCGCCAGCCGGCTACCATCAGCGAACCCACGAAGTCTGCAAAGAGAATGACATTCTGTACGTGTCCGACGAAGTCGTTACCGGGTTCGGGCGCCTTGGAGCGTGGTTTGCATCGGAGGAGGTGTTCGGCATCCGGCCAGACATCATCACCTGCGCCAAAGGAATCACGTCGGGTTATTTGCCGTTGGGCGCCGTGTTGTTCTCTGATGAGATCTACGAAACGATTGCCGCCCCCAATCCGGATCGTGTCTTCGCGAACGGTTTTACCTACTCCGGTCATCCGGTGGCGTGCGCTGCGGCGCTGAAGAACATCGAGATTATCCAACGCGAAAACCTACTGCAGAAAGTCCAGGACGATGGCCCCTACCTGCGAGAACAGCTAGAAACGCTGCGAGACCTGCCGACCGTCGGCGACGTCCGAGGATCGCACTATATGGTCTGCATCGAGAGTGTCGCCGACAAGGAGACGAAGGAACCGTTTCCTGATTCGTTGAACATCGGTAAGAAGATTTCCAATCGCTGCGAGGAAATGGGGCTCATCGTCCGCCCCGTGGTCCATCTGAACGTGTTATCGCCACCACTCACGCTCACGCGCGACGAGATCGACTTCTGCATCGACGTGCTACGTCGGGCGATGATTCAGGTCGGCGCCGATTTGCGTGAAGAAGGACTCCTCAGTTAGTCGGCCCGCGATTCGGCACCAAATAATCCGAGACGCCCGCTGTTGGCGATCGCCTTGCCGTTGCGATCAACCAAGGGAAGCGGCGGATCGCTAGCCTGAGTGGCCAGTGAAACTGCGATTAGCGAGAAGGCGCTTGCTCCCAGTCCCACCAGCTCGGCGGGCCACGTTGGAGCCAGCGTCAGGCAAAGCACCCAAACTACCGGACCAACGATCATAGCGGCCAAAGCCCCGCGCGCATTGGCACGCGGCCACCAGATTCCGGCTGTGAATGGAACAAACAGGCTCACCAATGGCATTTCGAATGAACTCAACATGAGGTCGAAGATTCGTTCCGCTTTCAACGCGACCGCAAGCGACAGCATGCCGATCACCGGCACCGACCAACGAGCCCACGCCAACGAGTCCTTGTCAGAGATTCCGGGGCGAAAGAACGGTATGATGTTCGCGCTGAGCAGACTGGCCGGTGCTAGTAGGGCGCTATCGGCGCTGCTCATGACCGCGGCGAGCAAAGCGCCAACGAAAAACACGGTCGCCACCGGATGGAGGTGTTGCGCTGCCAGTTCAGGTACGACCATCTCCGGGTCCGATAAGTCCGGCAGCACCTGTGATCCGATCAGCCCCAAGACAACTGGGATCGTACCGAACGTAAGATAGAGTAACGCGGCCAGGTAGGCTGAATTCTGCGCCACCCGTTCGCTACGCGCCGAGAAGCTCCGCTGCATCAGGTCTTGCGTGGCGATGCTGCCGATCCCGATGATCAGCCATGCACGCACGTATTCGATCCAGGCGGTAGCGGTTCGCTCCGCGGGAAAGAACCTAAGTTGTTCGCCGTCAATCTGCCCTAGTGCTGCATCGATTCCACCCAAGTCGGTGATGAGCAGTGGGAGTATGATGGCCAGTCCGATCAGCAGGATGACAACCTGCACTGCATCGGTCAGCGCGACGGCCCACATGCCGCCTGCCGCTGTGTAGATCAAGATGATCACCGTCCCCACGACGATGGCAATCTGCGGGTCGGCGTCCACCAACGCCCCCGCCACGAGACCAAAGGCTTTGAATTGCACTGCTGTCCAGCCGATGTAGAGTGCCAACAGCGCAACGCTGGAGATGATGCCTGTCCAATCGCTGTAGCGCAGCTGAAAGAAATCGGCGATGGTCAATAGTTCCATCCGACGCAGGGTGCGCACATAGAACATCCCCGCGATTGCCAGGCACAACGCCGCGCCGAACGGGTCTGCGATCACCCCCATCAATCCTTCTTCGTACGCGGCACCGGCGGCGCCGATGACCGTGCCAGCCCCCATCCAGGTTGCGGTCAATGTGGCAGTGCACAACCAGAGTGGAAGTGAGCGCCCTGCGACGAGGAACTCTTCATTCCCAGAGACGTGCCGCGCGGCTAGCACGCCGATTACGATCATGCCAAGCACAAAGACGGAGATCGCGATGAGGGTCGGCACTCCGTCGCTCAGCAGGGCAATCATCATCAAGCTATCGAAACCTGTGCGCATCTGTGGTCGGCGAGTGTGCTGTCGACCCGACCAATACTAGTGCACACCACCACTAGTTTCTAGAGTGCAAACATGTGTAGCCGCTGCTGAATCGCCGCGCTGAGACCAGTTGAATGCTCAGTTGGGTCACGTGAAGAAATGGCAAGCTCGTACGACAAGTCATCGAGTGCGCAGGATTCTGTGGTTCATGTACCGGCCGATCGAGCCATCTCTTGTTGCGCCAAGTACAGGCCTGCGAGCAACTTCATGTCGGCCGTGTGGTTGTGCGCAATCAGCCAACTCGCAACGTCGCCGACTCCGACTGTGTGAATGGTGATCTCTTCGCTCGCATCGCCACCACCTGGGCCAGTCTGCTCCAGCCCACGTGCCAGAAAAAGTACGATTGCTTCGTCGGTGAGGCCGGGCGAGGACAGCCCGCTGCCCAGGTCCGTCCACTCTGTGGCTGCGTAGCCGGTCTCTTCCCAGAGCTCACGCTTTGCGGCTTCCAGTAGTGTCTCGTTCTCGGCGCCAGCAATGTCTCCCACCAGCCCGGCAGGAAGTTCCACGACCGCTCTGCCCACCGGCGGACGAAACTGTTCCACCAGAATCACCCGCTGATCGTCGGTGATTGCCACAATTCCAACGGCTGGCCGCTGCGTGTTGCGGGTGGCATACTCCCACGTGCCACGTTGCACCATCGACAGGTGACGACCAGCGTAGACGGTATTTACCTCGCTGTGCTCAGACATCACTCCTCCGACTCACTTTCTCCGGAATTCGCGATGGACTCAAATCCGTCCCATCGCATCACTTCGCCCGTCTGCCTACCCAGGCAGCTGTTCACTCCAACGCCGTTACAACTCCTTTATACCGTCCCTACTGACGAGTGTCGTGAGTCCGTACCGTTGAACGGCTTAACGCCCGTTCGCGTTTGCCATTCGTTCGCTAGGTTCGACGAAGTCCAACTAGCGTTGGTCCGGCGATTGAGACAATAATAGGTCAGACAGCTCGATCGCTCTGTCGATTGTTTTTTCCGGGTTGTCAGCTTGCTGTAGCGCGATGCCACTGTCGGGCCTCGCAACAACGACGCCAACTGAGCTAATAATTCTTGAATCTCCTTACTGAGTCCGTTCCGCATTGGCCTCCACTCGCTTGGCTCGCGCGATCAGCCGCCGGGAGCGATGACGTCCGGCTGCTCCATGGCACAGGCGTCGAAATCGGCGACGATTGGTTCGCCGAAGCCGTTTGGGATGGCCCATTCGAAGAAGCGAACTTCGACCGAACAGATCTCGTGTACGGCTCCGGTGGTCGGCGGCGTGGTGATCGCTGGGTTTTCGCTGCATCGTCGACATCGATGGATCGGCTGCAGTATTTTCGCGATCGCGACGGCTGGCTGGTATCGAATTCACTCGCCTGCCTACTGGCCGCAATCGATGCCGACGTACCGCCGCTGCATGCGTCGTATCGGCGGGATTTCTCTTCCATCATCTTGGGGCTGGACCGCTATCACAGGCAGCTCCGCACGACACGCGGCGATGTGCAACTGATCTACTACGACAACCTAGCTCTCAGCAACGGCGAGCTGACCGAGGTTCCCAAACCAAGTCCAACTCGGGATCTCTCGACGTATGCCGGCTACCGCGAGTTTTTGGAAAGCGCACTCCAGCGCTGCGCGGAGAACATGCGCTCGACGCAAAGAAGGCAACCGTACGATTGGCTCGGTACAATTTCGACGGGCTTCGATTCGCCGACTGTTGCGGCGCTGGCCAGAAACGCTGGATTGCGTGAGGTAATTACCTACGCCCGCGCGCGGGACGGATTGGATGACGATGGTTCCACGATCGCCGAGGGCCTCGGATTATCGGTGCAAGTTATCGATCGTGACGGGTGGCAACGCGATGCACTGTCGGAAGTCCCCTTCCTGGCCAGCGATGCCAAAGGGGAGGACGTCTATTTTGCTGGGGCAGGAGATTTGCTTCAGCACCGCGTGTTACTCACCGGCTACGCGGCGGGAGCGTGGGCGACGACTGGCCGTGCTAACCCCACACTACGACGCGCCGATCAATCGGGACTGTCATTGACCGAGTTTCGCCTGTGGGCGAACTTCATCAATCTGCCGGTGCCAACCATGGGCGTGAAGTCGACTACTCAGAGCGAGCTCGACCAGCGCTCGCAAGAACTCATGCCCTGGGCTTCAGGCAACAGCTACGACAAGCCATTTAGCCGACGCGTGCTGACGGAAGCGGGCATCCCCGCCACCTGCTTCGGACAAGAAAACAAGGCGGCGTCGGTGCTGACCTTCGATCGACGCAGCTTGCTGTCGGAGAAGTCGAAGCCAGAGTATCTGAGCCACCTTTCACAAGCTCGGCGGGAGCAGCCGCTGGTCGGCATGCTTCAGTATCAACGAGATTTGTCGCAAATGGTACTTGCCCGCGCAATCGGCGTCATTCAGAGTTCTTGTCAGATCAGCGAAAAGTTGCTGTCGATGTCGATGACTGAGCGGATTGCCAGCTCCGGACGAGTTCAGGAATGGACGTATTTCGAGCCGCGCTGCGACTACCTCTTCCCTTGGGCCATGCGACATGCCATCAAGCGTTATCAGGAAAGTCCACCGACGTCCTCAGTCGATCCTCAGGATCCCGAGTGTCAAGCCTGACTATCGTCGGCCAAGAAACGATACACGAGTTCGAACGCCTGCAGACCCGCCTCTCGATCGCGCAAGTTGAACACATCGTGGCCGTTTTCTACGAGGTTGAAGAATTCGACGTGGGCCAGGCTCTCGCTCCACTCGCGGCAACGCTGTCGAACACGATCGGAGACTTGCGTATCCTGACCACCTGTGAGAATGAGCGTCGGTAAACCTCCAAACGGGTCGTCGCGTTCGTCCCAGTCGGTTTGTTCGACCAGCCGGTTCATGTAATCGAAAGCGATCTGATTGAGTTCGCAATCACAAGCCGCCACACGGCGGAGCAAGTCCGCATTGCTATGAGCCGTGTCGAAAGGCACCATCGGACTTAGCAAAATCACTCCGCTGAGAAGACCAGGATAGGCATTGTTCAGCCCCAGGATTGGTGCTACGGCGGCACTGCGCGCAATTGGCATCAATGGCACCGCGAGCGATTCCTTGAGCGGAACAAGCCAAGCGGCCAGCCACTCGACCAGCGCATCAAGCGACTGCAACTCGTCGGCCACCGGTTGAGAATGGCAACCAGGTAAGTCGATCGCTTCGGCGCCAACCAACTGATAGTGAGGCAGGTTCTTCAGCGCCTTGAGTGACTTGCTGCGATGGGTCTTTTTCTTCGACGCTGTCAGCACATTCAGGGTCGCGAACATGCTTCCCGAATGGCTGGTCGTTGGCCCCATACCGTGCAGCAGAGGCATGAACGATTTTGCACCAGCGGGAAGCAATCCCTTCGTGCTGCGAAACCGTAAGGTCCCCAGTTGCAGATCGTGCAGGGCGTGAAGGCCTGGATAGACTTGGCCTTTGTGCTCGACGAGCCGGGCAGAAACCTCAGCAGGCCCCGCACTATGCGAACATTCGGCGCGACCGTTAACCGGCGCAGTACCCGACGAGGGGGCTGTCATGTGGTGGGCTCAGAGGTGTACGGCGAGATGGTGTCGTGAGCGTCGTGTCGGCACTATTGTAACAAGAACGAACTGGAACCCGTGAATTTTTCTGTCTCGCTCTGAAACCGCTCGCTGGTTCGACTCACTCGTGACTAGAATGGAGGCTCGCTAGAACCGATTCCGAGGCACTTCCGGGTCTGCCGCCAGCATGAAATTCGCTCGCTATCTCGTTCCGATTGTGATGGCCGTTGTCGCCGCCCATCAACTCTACCGCGTTCAGGTCGAGGACTTGGTCTCGTGGCGAGGCGGAGGGTTCGGCATGTACGGGAGCTTCCACCCCCGGCAACATGAGATTTGGGTGACCCATCCTGACGGACGTCGGCAGAAGTTCACCAAGTACGATGATGACGACACGAAACTGTTTCGCACGGTTCGATCGCTGCTAACCTGGCCAAATCAAGCGCGAGTCGATGCCGCCTTTGCCGCGTCGAACCAGGACGAAGTTGTGATTGATGACTTGGAGGTCTATCGGCTCAGCTTCGATCCGAAATCGGGCGTGCTTTCTCGCCAGCTGCTGGTCTCGGCACCGCAGTCGACGCAGCCGACCGGAGAGTCCACCGATGAATGAAACGAACGACTCATCTGATCAAGGAATTGGCAGCTACCGCTTTACGATTCTGATTACGGCCGCCGCTTTCCTCTGCTATTTCTTCACGTCTTATCGGATTGATGAGAATGAGCAGACCCTCGGAGTGATTGCGCTGCTATCGATTCTCGTCGGTCCGCGGTGGTGGTCGGTGTCGGCCTGGCCGTGGTTGATCGTCCTCGCCACGATGCTGCTCACGCTGGCTCAACGACCCATCGATGTGCCCAACCACCATTACGTGATGACGTACGTCGCGGCGGCAATCATCCTTACGTCGCTGGTGCCGGCCGCCGCGCGATCGGAAACACTTCGTGAGAACGCGCGCTGGATGTTGATCGTTCTGATGGCGTTCGCCACGGTACAGAAAGCACTTTCGCCAACGTTCCGTGACGGTTCTTATTTGGGCTACGAGCTGGCGCGTGGAGGATTCGCCCGGCCGGTCATACCGCTGCTCGGCGAACCATCGGAAGTGATGTTTAGTAACGACGAGAAACTCGACGAATTCCGTACGCAAGACCCGCGCGAAGTTCCGTCGGTTGAACTTGAACTACCAACGAGCCGATTCATTCAACTCGCTTACGGTTTCGCAATTGCGATTCTCGCCATCGAGTTGTGGCTGGCTGTAATGATGTGGTTAGCACCGGGGGCGCTCATCACGCATCTGTCACTGATTGCGTTCATTGTGTCGTTAGGCGTGCTGCGTCAGGAGTTCACTTTCATCAGCGTAGTCTCAGCGATGGGGCTCATGGCGGCAGACCCCTCGCGCACGCTGCTGCGCGGTACCTATGCCACACTGAGCGTATTGACGGCTGCCGCCATTCTGAAGACGCTCAACTGAGTTCTCCAGCACACCGCATAACCGTCACAATTGTCGCTAGCGGCACGGTCTCAACGCTCGGCATATCGTGAAACGTCACGGTATTGGGAATAGTTGACGTCAGGTCAACGAGGATTCATACTGCAGTGCTGTTCTGCTGCGGTTCCCCGCCGCGGCGTAAGTCGGTGTCCTTCGGTGATTTGCGCTAGATTCGACTTCCACTCAACCGACCTCTTTGTTAGCGACTGTGATGTCAGAGCAAGTCCAAGAATTAGTCTCTCAGCGGTCCGAACTTCCACTTGCAGCGGCCAAGATCTACTCGCAGCCAGCCGGTCCTTGGAAGTCGGTGATGCGTCACAAGCTGCTGGCCGGAAGCTGCTTTTTCATCATCTGCGCGCTGACGGTTTGCGTGATTCTGTTTTATCCGCGCAAGTACCATTCGGTGACGAAGCTGCTCCTGCGAGACGGGCGGGAGAACGTCACCCTTGATCCGACGGCGTCGACCGCGGGCGACACGCAGACCGTGCATCGCACGCGCGAAAGCGAGATTTTGACCGCCATCGAAATGATGACCAGTCGCGAAATTTTGCAGGGCATCGTCGATCAGCTGAGCATCGAAACCGTGTTAAGTGGGTCGTTGCCAGGTGGCGAAAAAACCGAATCAAATTGGTTTGCCGGCACCCTCGGTTCCATGAAACAGATGATCTCGAGTATCGATCCGATTAGCGATGCCGAGTTGGCGCTGATTAAACTGGAGGGCAATCTAGAAATCTCGGCCCCCAGCGAAGCAGGCGTTGTCACGGTCGAGTATCGCACCAAAACTCCCGAAGTTGCTCAAAAGGTGACTCAGGAGTGGATCGAATTGTTTAAACAGCACTATCTGAAGTCAACGCGGACAGAAGGCGCGTTCGACTTTTTCGCTGAGCAAGAAGTAGTGCTCACCGACGAGCTGAAGTCGGTGCGCGAGAAACTGAAAGACAAGAAGAACGAATTCGGAATCGTAACCGTGGCTGGGCAGCAGGGTATCGTCGAACAGCAAATCCAGACGATTGAGTTGGAACTTCTGGCTGTCGAAGCGAAATTGCACGAGTCGGAGACCCGTGTCCAGTCACTCACTTCACTGTCGAAATCGATTGAGCCCACGCGCGTGACTCAAGACGTGACGGGCCTTCCTAACCAAGCACGCGACAGCATGCGTTCGCGGCTCTACGACTTAGAAGTCGAAGAGAAACGCCTCAGTGCGATGTACACGCCCGATCATCCGTTCTTGGTTGCCGTTCGCGAACAACTTCAACGAGCCTCAGAGGCAGTGGACGACGAAGTTGATGATCGCAAGGAAACCACTCGCGGATTGAATCCAACTCGTCAAGTCGTCGACGAGCGGCTAGCTCTGGAGCAAGCCGAAGTTCACGCACTTAGCAAGAAGGCCGAGGCCCTTGAGACACAGCGGGACACACTGCTTCAAGAACTAGCGGACCTCAACCGCCACGAACAAATCGTTTCGATGCTGGATCGGAAAATCGAAATCCTTGAGGAACGCTATCGAGCCCATTCGATGCGATTCTATCAGGCCAGGCAAGATCAAGAGATGGCAGAGCAGCAAGTATCAAGTGTTAACGTTGTGCAGCAACCTTCCCTTGAGCAGCGACCGGTGACGCCGCGCAAGAAGATTTGCGCTCTACTTGGTTTGTTCGCAGCGCTGGTGACGTCATTTGGACTGCCGATGTGGGTCGAGTCTTACCGTTTTGATACTCAACGGCAGAATAACCAGGCGACCCTACTGCCCAGGCAAACGAAGCCAAGATTGGCAACAAAGATGGTTGAGTAATGGTTCGCCTCAGAATGCGGATCGGTCCGTGGAGAGATTCGCGGCACCGACGACGCACCTGAGGCTCTATTGCGACAAGCACGCCATTAACAGATGCGTGGAAGGCATGAGTGACACCACCGCCGTACTCACTTCTTCGGAAGGTGACACGTCTGCGCGCGCTTCGTATCGACCGAGTCGCTCGACGGTCAATCTTGGCCTCGCGGCGCTCCTGGACCAATCGGTGTTCAGCTTGGGCAATTTCGCTTCCACGGTCATCGTGGGCAAATTCGCTGGCGAGACGGAACTAGGCATCTACGCCCTGGCGATGGCGACCGTTTACTTGGCCACGGCTTTTCAGCGTGCACTGGTTGCCGCCCCTTACACGGTGCAGGTGCAACGACTGACAGGTGAGCAGCGTTCCGAGAGGCGCGGATCGGCGCTTGTTCAGGTGCTGATCGTTACGTCGATCCTGTGCCTGTTGGTGGCAGCTTTGCGGACCGTTGGACTTGTCCAACTTGGTGACTTCCGAGTCGGCGCTCTCCTGCTCGTGGCACTCACCGCAAGTTGGGGCCTAAGAGACTTTTGGCGACGCATTCTGTTCGCTGATCTGCGGTTCAGCGAGGCGCTCGCGCTCGATGGGCTGGTGGTGGGCGCACAGCTTTCCCTGCTGGCCTACTATACGACCAATCAGTTGCTATCCGCGACAACCGCATTGCAGGCAGTCATCTGGCCCTCAGCCATCAGTTCCATCGCGTTTCTCGTGTTTCGCCGCACCGAGTTTCGCGTGAGCGCTGCCCGACTCGGCAATGACTTTCGCGCGAGCTGGAGGTATGGACGCTGGTCGACGCTCACCGAAGGCATATTCGCAGGGCAGGAACTTGCAATTCAATCGTTGCTCGCTGCCTCTAGCAGTTTCGCCACCACGGGTGTCTACGCGGCGTGCATGTCGATCGTCAAACTCACCAATCCGCTGGTGTACGCCATCGGCAACCTCGTCGGTCCACGCTCTGCACAAACGTTGCATCAAGAGGGCCCAAGCAAGCTCGCGACCGGCGTAAACCGCGTCGCTCTGTTCGTTGCTGCATCGATGGCCGCTTATCTTATCGTCGTCCTTGTTGCCGGTGGGCTGATGATGGAAACGTTGTACGGCGCCGCCTATGCGGACAAGCACTGGTTACTGGTTATTCTTTCGCTTGCGGCGGCCTGCTTGGCGCTGGGCATGGCGCCAGCCAAGGGCATCTCTGCGATGGAAAAGCCGCAGCTGAATCTGATTGCCAACGCGACCGGATTCGCTGTGGTCATGGTCGGCGCCTGGTTTAGCTTCTCGACTTACGGCGTCTACGGCGTCGCGACGAGCATTCTGGCCGGCGCCGCAATTTGCTGTCTTTGCAAATGGGTGTTGTTTCGTACCTTCCTGGCTCGCTATCCCCACACCAGCGAGGTCGCCTGAATGTCGGAGCAACCCGCGATCGCAGACCAGACGTCTCGGCTGGAGCTCTTCTTGCTCTCAGCTGCGATTTGGGCGATGTGCCTGGTCACATTTTCCGCGCCCGGACGTGTCGGACCGGGGGAAAGCGGTGGGCTCGATATGGTGGCGCTAGCAAAGCTCGCCGTCCGCGGTGGCGTGCTCCTGTTTTTCCTGCTCGCCTGGCGACAGCACACCGAGTTCTATCGAAAACGTTATGTATTCTGGAGTTACTTTCCGTTTCTCTGTTTCTTAGTCTGGGCCTTTCTCTCGGTTAGCTGGTCGCCGCTAAAGGCAGTCAGCACTGGGCAAGCGATTGGCTTGGCGTCGCTCATCGCGTTGTCCGCCTGGATTGCCATGAGCTGTCGCACACGTGCGCATGTGCTGCTGGTCGTAAATCAACTTTGGCTGGCGCTGCTCGCCTACAGTCTCATCTTGCTTGCGATCCACGCGGTACGTCCGGATGTCTCTGGGCTTGACCGTTCGCTTCAGCTCCGAGGCGCGAACGGAATGGTCCACCCAACGTACGCCGCCGCGACTTCAAGTTTGGGCTTTCTGCTCACGCTGCTGCGCCCAAAGTTGCAGCAGACGTTCGAGCTGAAGTTCAGTCTCGTGCTTGGTCTGGCTGTGCACGGCTCGCTGCTATTCCTCTCCAACAGCCGCACGGGGCTGGCAATGACCTTGGCCGTGTCGACCATCATCTTCTTTCAGTTTTATCCGAAGCGATTGCGCGCTCTCTTTCTGCTTGGGGCCGGCGGGTTGGCGTGCTTGTACCTGCTTGTAGATCCCGGTTTCACACTTCAGAATCAATCTTTACGTGGCGGGACGGATTACCTCACGCGCGGCCAATCGACCAAGCAACTCACGCATCTGTCGGGGCGGTTGGAAATGTGGAAGGCCGTGTGGGAGCAGTTTGAAAAGTCGCCCGTCATCGGGCACGGCTACTTTGTGACTTCCGAAAATGGCAAGCTCGACGTTTGGGAAAAACGTACCAACCACACCGCCCACAACCTAGTGTTGCAAGTGTTGGTGTCGACCGGTTTGGTGGGGGCGATGATCTTCCTGGCGGCGTTTTGGAGGGTCGGCTCCGTGATCAGCCGACTGCGTTGGGAGAATGCGACCGCGCGCGGCGTGTTGGTCTTGATCGTGTTGATTTCCCTCTGGTACCTCGGCTGGTGCCAAAGTTGCATTTCGTTCATCGGGCCGGTCTTACCGGAATCCGTGGTGTTCTTCTTGCTAATTGGACTCGGCATCGGGCAAGGCGCTCAATCGCTGCTTTCAGAGACTCGTAGCGTTGAGGCGATGGCCACGTCATGAAAGTCCTCTTTTGCCACAATTACTATCGCGTGCGCGGCGGCGAAGATGTTTCGTTTGAAGCCGACGTGCAGATGTTGCGCGATTATGGGCACGAGGTGATTACCTTCACGCGCGACAATTCCGCGCTCGCTGGCGTGAGTCGCCTGCGCACGGCCCGGCAAACCTTCTGGAATCACGAGACCGAACAGGAAGTCGCCGCGCTGATTCGAGAGCATCGCCCCGACGTGATGCACTGCAACAACCTGTTTCCGCAGATTTCGCCGTCCGTCTACCGCGCCGCCAACGAGGCCGATGTACCGGTGGTGCAGGCGATCCGCAACTATCGTTACTTCTGCTCCTGCGGCACCTTCTACCGCGATGGGCAGGTCTGCACCGATTGCCTCGGCAAGGCGGTGGGCTTGCCGGCGGTGCTGCATGGGTGCTACCGCGATAGCCGCTTCGGGAGTGCCGTGGTGGCAGCGATGCACGCTTATCATCGTTCCGCGAAAACTTGGTCGCGTCGCGTCGCCATGTTTTTTACGCCTAGCGAATCCGCCAAAACCATCTGCGTCGAGGCCGGTTTTCCGGCGGAGAAGATCGAAGTCAAAACCAACTTTGTCTATCCCGACTACGGCCCGGGACCGGGCGATGGTGGATTCGCACTCTACATCGGCCGGCTTACCAAGGAAAAGGGCACGCAAACGATCCGCGAGGCGTGGACTGAACTCAATCCACCGCTGCCGCTGAAGATCGTGGGAGAAGGCGAAATCCAAGGCCTCAGTGATACCAATGGCAAGTTCCCCAGCGTGGAGATCCTCGGCAAGCAGCCGATGGAAACCGTGTTGGAGCTGTTAGGGTCGGCGACCTGCTTGATTTTTCCCTCACGATGGTACGAAACCTTCGGTCGAACGATTGCTGAAGCCTTTTCGCGGGGCACGCCCGTGATCTCCAGCGAATTGGGAGTGATGTCCGAACATGTCGAGGACGGAGGAACAGGGTTCCTCTTTCCCGCCGGCGACGCGCGGGGACTGGTGCACCAGATGGAACGCCTCGTCAGCGACGCAACCGACATCACGCGCATGCGTGAAAGTGCTCGCCAACGCTTTTTGCAAAGGCACACGCGCGAGCGCAGCTACGCGCAACTGCTGGATATCTACCAAAAGGCAGGAGTCGCCTCGGCCGCGACTTCTGCGAACCCCGAAACGGTGGTGCCGCCGCGATGAAGCTCGCTCGTCATCTACCGCGTTTTCGTCGTGCCTACCAGGCCTTAGGTGAGTTAGCAGCCCGCGAGCAGTGGAGCCGCACCGAGATCGAGCGCTTTCAGCTGGAGCGGATCAACGATCAGTGGCGTCATGCGATCGTCCACGTACCCTACTATCGTAATCTGGCTGCGCGAGAATCACTGCCGCAAAGTTTTGACAGCTTGGCCGACTTTTCGCAGCAGGTGCCGATCCTGAAGAAAGCCGAGGTGAATGCCAATAGCGAGGACTTTCTGTCGGACCAGCGCGCTGAGGGCAGCTGGCATCGCACCGGCGGCTCGACGGGGCAACCACTCAAGATTTTTCGCTCGCACGATTCCCACTGCCGCATGCTCTGGCAGAAGTATCGCATGGAACAAGCTTGGGGAGTCGACTTCTTTGATCGCAAGGCGTTTCTGTGGGGCCATGCGGCGTCGTTCGCGCCGGGCCTGGCGGGCGTCAAGCAACGAGTGACGCAACCTTGCCTCGATTGGCTGCGCAATCGGATTCGACTGAACGCCTACCAACTTAGCTCAACCGACTTGGCACAGTATGTCGACGAAGTCGCCCGTCGGAAGGTGAAGGTGATCTACGGCTACAGCTCCGCCGTGACGCTCCTCGCGGCCGAAGCGCAGCGTCAACGCCGAGAACTTCCGGAGCTGAAGTTAGCGATCCTGACCGCCGAGCCGGCTGACCCCGACATGCTCGAGACTTGCGAAGCGGGGCTTTCTGCCAACGCGGCGATCGAATACGGCAGCGTCGAATGCGGCATCATCGCCACCGGGATGCCCGACGGGACCTTGCGTGTCCGCGAGGACGCGATCTACTTGGAAGCCATCCCGCGAGCTGACGGACGGTACGACCTGCTGGTGACCGTGCTCGACAATCCGGAGTTCCCGCTGCTGCGTTACGCGATCGAAGACATTACCGATGAACCGCTGTCACGCGAGGAGACCGGCTTCGCCGTGCTCAAAAATGTCAGCGGACGCTCGAACGATATGCTCGTCACGCGGTCGGGGCGGCCGATCCATCCGCTCGCCGTCAAGCACGCCATCGAGCAGTACAGCTTCGTCCGCCGCTTCAACGCGCATCAGGACGCAATCGGTAACGTCCAGCTAACCATCGAAGCGCTCGGGGCAGCGTCAGAATCCGACTTCGAGGACGTGCGATTGCGCCTTCGCCAACTGCTCGAGGAGCAAGCAGTCGACGTGAAGGTCGTCGCCGAGATTCCACCCAATCGCGCCGGCAAACACCGCTGGGTGACGTCCGAGATCGTAACATAAACGCATCGGTTCACGTGTGGTTGGGTCGCAGGAGATAGTATCGAATATCGAATTTCGAACAAGGAATATCGAATTACGAAGTCGTGCCCCGTACTTCGTCGGTTGGAAATTCCTTGTTCAACATTCTACGGTTCCTTCCCCTCCGTGACTCCGTGGTTAGCTTTTTGTTTCTAGCAGCAGTTTCATATATTCCCCTCCCTTGCCGGGAGGGGCTAGGGGAGGGTTGATTCCTCGGCACCGGGGCCTCCTGCGGCTGCGCCGCCCTGGTAGGCGTACCCGCCAACCTGGGCTACCCGCTGGATACACACGCCCACTAGACGTGATCAACTAAACTACAGAGAACAGCAAGGAACGTGATGGTTGGTATTTTCTGTGAGTATCGTGCAAGAAGTATACTCTCATTTCTGCGGAAGAGAGTAAAGAATCCTCACATTCACTTGAAGGGAGCGCTCGTTGTGTGCCTGCTATTGGTTGGACTGGGATGCGACGGTTCTACAGGTTTTCTGGTTGTCGATGGCAAGCCTGCTTTCGTCAGCTCAGCCCCGTTGGAACGAATTGTACGGCCCATCCCAGGTGCTGATGCCAATAGCTTTAAGGCACTCGACAGCACTAAGAATTCACGCGCACTCTACGCAGTCGACCATAAGCGAGTCTACATCGGCTACCTGGGGCAGTCGATGCCGATAGAAGGAGCCGATCCCGCAACGTTTGAGATTCGTACGCCTGATGGAAAGTACTGCTCAGATGCAGCAAGGGTGTACTGGTACGGAATTGAAATAATGAATGCTGATCCCAAGACATTTCAAGTTCGGAAAAGTCCGTACGCTATAGATAAGAATCGGGCGTACTGCGGCTTGGAATCTTTGGAAGTAGATTCGCCAGAAAACTTCGAGGTTCTGCTGGGCAGCAAACACTACTGCCCAATACAGAACCGAAACCACAAACTTGTACCTCAAGAAGAAGAAAACTTGCAAATGGCCGTTTGGAGTCGGGATAATTCGACCTACTTCTGGGGAGCTTCAAAGCTGGCGGGTATCGACTACGCAAGTTTCAAAGTACTCAACGAACTTTACGGTAAGGATAAAGACAAGGTCTATTTCCGTGGAAATAGTATTCCTGAAGCAGATGCGGCATCTTTTATATCGATTGGTGTCATTGGCGGCCAGGACGCAAATTGGGAGTATAAACACGGTAGGCGAGTCGCTGAAGTGGAACGCTAAGTTGGGCATCACCCCAAAATCGTAATCTTCTCGACTTCCCCGCGAGTGATTTTCTGGTCGCGGCGATCATATCACCGAATAGTGCGAGGATCACTATGCTCGGCCATGATTTAGCCAGACCGCCCTTGCCTGAAAGCACCTCTGGTTGCTCCAAATTGGTAACACGCTGAGTAGCACATTGCCGCGATGGGCAGAGCTCTCCGCTCGATGGCGGCAAATAGCGTGATCGACGACAGTGGTCACTTGATCGGTAGTCAGGTGACTAGGCATGTCAGCCTTCGATGGACTGGTGATGCTGGCGTCGCAGAGCTACACTTCGGCCAGTATGACGGCGTCACAAGAGGCTGCGCCGACCTGGTAGGCGTACCCGCCAACCTGGGCTACCCGCTTTCTCGCCAAGGCGCGAAGGCGCAAAGTATCGTCCGGCAAATCCCTTCGCGCCTTAGCGCCTTCGCGAGAGCCCACCCGAACCGCAACTTTCTCGTTGAAATTGGGCCAGCCAATCGGCGATAATGCGAACCTAGCCCAAATCGTAGGACGGTCCCATAGGGCCGTCCGAATCGGCGGTTCTCTTGGACGGACGGCCCTGGGGGACCGTCCTACGTGATGGGCTATGGGATGGGCACAAAGAACTGACTCCGCGCGGTAATGGGTGATCTACCACAGAGGACACAGAGAAAAAATCAGAGGAGAATATCGAATTTCGAACAAGGAATATTGAATTACGAAGTCATGCCCCCTACTTCGTCGGTTGGACATTCCTTGTTCAACATTCTACGGTTCATTCCCCTCCGTGCTCTCCGTGACTCCGTGGTAAATCATCCGTTACCGACCACAAAGACTTTTAGGACAATTCGCCATTGGTGCTCAAAAAGCCATTTGGCACTTACATACCAGCGTTCACGAAGCGAAAACGACCGCAAACCAGCCGATTATTAGGACACCTTCGGAACCGAAATTCCGAAAAGTAGAGCCCCTGAAACATTGCCATCACCCTAAAGTGTTTCCCAACAGCAACTTACACATTCCAAAGCAGTTGGAACGCCGGTAATTTTCGGACACCAAAGCGTTTCCAATTACCGTGGACAAAAACCCCAACCGGGGGAAGAAGCAAATGACCAATGACCAATGACCAATGACCAACTAGCAACTAGCGACTAGCGACTAACGACTCGTAATGAAAGGAATTTACTGATGGCAATCTTGCCTAAGGCGTGTGCGGTGACGTGGCTGCTGCTGATGGCGGCCGTGGCCCATGCGGCACAGAAACCCAATATCGTGTTCATTCTGGCGGACGACTTGGGTTGGAGTGATGTGGCCTTCAACGGAGGTAAGGTCCATAAGCACTTCTATGAGACGCCCAACCTGGATCAGCTTGCTGCCGCCGGGATGGTGTTTTCGCGGGCCTACTCGGGTGGGCCAAACTGCTTGCCGATGCGGGCTTGTCTGCTCTCTGGCATGTACACGCCACGGACGCAAATTTGGACACCAGGCGGACGATCGAAGGGGCCGGTCAAGAATATGAAACTCCTCGTGCCGCGCCAGGCGGACAAACTGGGGGACGTCTTCCCGTCGAAGCTTGAGCTCGATCCGGCGGTCGTTTCGGTGGCTGAAACGCTTAACGATGCGGGCTACGCCACGGGGCGTTTTGGCAAGTGGCACGTCGGCTCGGACCATCAAGGATTCGACGTCAGCGATTACAACGGCAAGGGTGCGACCTCGGGAAAGTACTACGGCAACATCGACGTGCATGAGTGGCTCACAGACGCGAGTTGTCAATTCATTGAATCCCACCGTGAGGAACCGTTCTTTTTGTACCTGTCGCATTGGGATGTGCACACTCCGATCCGGGCGCGCAAGCAGGTCACAGCCAAGTACCAAGCGAAACTCGAATCCGGCGAATGGGACCGCAAGTGGAATCCAACCTACGCCGCGATGATCGAAGCTGTTGATAAGAGCGTCGGTCGAGTTCGCGGCAAGCTGGAGGAATTGGGGCTCACCGATAACACCCTGGTCATTTTCAGTTCCGATAACGGCGGCACACCGATCACGACGATGAAGCCGTTGCGAGGAGCCAAGGGCGCGCTGTACGAAGGTGGCATCCGCGTCCCCACGTGCATGGCTTGGCCCGAAGTGATTGAGCCGGGATCGAGCTGTGACACGCCGGTGACCAGCGTGGATTTCATGCCGACCTTCGCTGAGCTGGCCGCGGCCAAGCTGCCAACCGATCAGCCGGTTGACGGAGTCTCGATCGCGCCACTGCTGCGCGGCGAGGCGATCGCGGAACGCTCGATTTTCTGGCACTTTCCGCTCTACCTCACCGGATCGGGTGAGGGCAAAGTCGTACCGATCTTCGGCACCACAGACGGCTATTGGCGCGGCGTGCCCGCCAGCGCAATGTGTCGCGGCGATTGGAAGCTGATTCACTTTTTCGAGGACGACACGATCCGCCTGTACAACCTGGCCGACGACGTCGGGGAATCGAACGACCTGGCGGATTCGAAACCGGAGGTCGCCGCTCAGTTGTTAAGCGAACTCAAAGCGTGGCAGGTCGCGACGGGTGCCGTGATCCCGAATCAACACAATCCGTTGTTTGGAAAAACTGGCGGCGGGAAGTCCACTGCGGCCGGTAAGCGTCGCTAGGCCGTCGGCTTAGAATAAGGAGTAATGGAATGAAGACTGCGTAGTCGGCGTTGGAACGAAGGCAGCAGAGTTCAGTTGGGAACTTCAATCTGCAACTCGGCCGAACGCACGCCGCTTGCCTCAATGTCTTCGCGCGACAAGATTTGCAGTATCGGGTCTCTGGATTCGCTCAGATAGTGGAACACGTAGAGGAAACGACGTTCCGCTTCGTAGTACGTCCGTTCGATGCGATCGGGCTGCGGCCTTAATTGGATGTGGAGAGGGTACGTGGGGAACTTGTCCGCCAGGTTGATTTGCTCTGCGTGCTCGCCCTCGACGGTAATCGTCATTGGATGCTCGTCGGTACGATCGACATTCACGGCTAACTTGACGCCGGGAATGTCGTTGACTGGCTCCGACAGCGCGTAGCTCTTGATCGTCGGTGCCTGGTCTGCGAAGCAAAGCTCGATCCGTGCCCTGGACTCACGTCCCCACTCATTTGCAGTGAACTCGAAGATCGGAACAAATTGACGCCGCTGAAACTGACGATCGACGAAGAAATGCGATTTGGCCCTGCGGTCGCCCAAGGGAGTGACCTTCGCCCAAACCACTTCAGGCCGACGTGTGAACTGCCCAGTGTCACTGTTTTGAATCGCGACCCGAAACACCACTTGATTGGTGTTTCTACCCGGCACGAGCGGCGTGATCCGATAATCGCCAACCTCCCGCGTCTCACCGATCCCGGGACCATCCGTCTCAAACCTTCGATAACTTAACTGACGATTCGTGGACTTGGAATACACAAGCTCGAGAGCCTCTCCGCCTTCCAAACGCCCGCGCGGCTCTTCGGGGTTGTGTTGTTCCAAGAGCACACGGAAGTCGAGCGGGAGCTGTCGCGCTTCGTACGTGGTGGGCGTTCCGAGTTCTCGCCACACTTTCGGGATGATGTTTCCGGTGCGAACCGTGGGTTCGAGCGAGTAGCGGTCGAGTCGGAGCTTCTCCTCGATTCGATTCGCCAGATCGCCAGCATCGCCGATTTGTTTGAACGAACCACCACTCGCGACAGCAAACTCCGCGAGGTTGTCGCGATCGTCGGAGTTCTCTCCAAATTCAAGGACATCAAAGATCGCACCCACACTCAGATTCTCTTGTTCCACTTTGGTTAACGAAGTTGCACGCGTTCGAAAACGTGTGGGCACATACAGTTCGTTGTCTCCGTCGGTAATCGCAATCACGTGCCGTGGACCCTTAACCGGAGCACTAAATGCTCGTAGCGCGTCTGAGAAAGCTAAGTACAAGGGCGTCTGGCCCTTCCCATCGAGAATCCTCAGTCTGGCGCGGAGGTCGGCGGCGTGGGCATTGTCGAGCTTCTTTGGCTCCATCACGATTTCCACGTCTGAGTTGGGATGGACTGTCGGAGGTCCAACAATCTTGACCTTGTCTAGGGAGTCTCCTTTGTTCTTGGCGAATCTCGCGCGGTGCCCATACAGCACTAAGCCAACACGGTACTCGCCGCGACGGTCCATCAGGATATCCAAGATCTCCGAGATCGCAGCTTCTCCCTTGCGAAGGTCGCTGTCGCGCATCGAAGCGGAGCAATCAACGATGAAGATGATCTGGCTGATCTGGTTCTCATCGCCTTTGACAACGATGCTTGCCCCGCTAGGTGGCGGCTTATTCCACACGACGGATACGCCGCGTCCGACGCCAAAGTTGGTGGTCTTTACATGACCGCGGAACAGCGCGTTGGCAGACAAGCGATTCTGATTGCTGATTGCACTCGGGTCGATTTGAAAACCGAGTTCTCGCCCATTGCTTCGCGAGGAACTCTGCTCCCGTCTCATACGCATGTTCTCACGCGGGGGCAGTGCTTCCCCGTCGCTCCTGGTAACGTAGACAGAAACGAAACCGGGCGGGATACCTGTGTGGCCCTCGTAAGACACTTCATGCTTGAGCATGGAATTATCACGATAGGACAGATTGCCCGACGTTAGCGGCACCCACTCTGCCAGAACGTTGAGGCTCGACGCGATTCGCGCTCGCAATTGCTGCGGCCCATACGAAGCGGTGGGTACGATGTCTTCGGCCAACTTCGCTTGGTACTCTGCCGCCGTCTCGAAATAGGGAGGACCAACCTGCCATTGGCCCCAAAAGGCGTCCAGGAATCGATCGCCATGCCAGAGTGCGAGGGCTTGCGTGTCAATTAGTTGAAGGTCGTCGTTATCGGTCCACGTGCCGGAGATCAACGGAGCCAGTCCGCGCTCAATTCGATCGCCAAGGGCATAGCCCCGTCGCGCTTTCGAGGCATACTGCTCTGTGGCTGCCTCCACCGATCGTTTGCGGAGCCCAGCGGCTGTATCTCGCAGTTCTCTCAAGTGTTCCCGAAGCAAACCGCCCAATCGAGCCAGCTCATCTGCCGCCCGCTTGGAGTCTTGCTGATCGGTACTTAACGTGAATTCAGTGGGTCCAAATCCCTCGTCGCCGACGATTCCGCGCCAGTCGAGCAAGTGCTCCAAAGGAGCAAGTCCGTCGCGAGCGAGCCAGCCTAGATAGCCCAAGTCGACCTCGAGGGCAGTCGAATCATCTGTCGCGACCGAAGGACTTTCCGCACTACCGGAACCCAGCTGGTCGAACCACATACTCCGCAGATCTTGCCGCGCGTTGCCAAAGTTGATCGGACAACGAAGCAGATGGTGGGTCTCTACCCACAAGTCCTGCTTCGAGCCCTGCTCATCGGGCCGAATCGCTCGAACACGCTTGGCGTACTCCCCAAATATTGTGTCGCCCCTATCTTCCACAGCTTTGTTGTAATCTGAAATGCGATCAAGTGGCGGGTCACTGCCGCCCGATTTTTCGATTGACCTATCTAAGAGATCCGCAAGTTCCGTTGTGTGCTTTGCGAAGGAAACAAGGTTGCCATCAGCCTTGGTTTCGCGGTACGCCTTATCGAACCTCCCACGGCGCGCGACGAATTGAGACAGGTGGAGCACCGTAGCGAATGCCTCATCGCGGTTGCCCAGGGCGCGTAGGATGCCGTCTGATTGCCTCTTTATGGCAGCATAGCTGCCTTCGCCGTCTGATAGGAGGTTGTCGAGTATCCTCTCCGCTGCACGTAACGATTCGCCGTTTCCGGTCAACACATGGTCAAGTGCAGAAGATAACTCTAAGTCTGCAGCCTCCAGCGCAGTCGCGATCAAGTAGTGTGCCCTCGGATCGGCGGTAGCAGCAAGCTGCTGCGAGAGTTCGGTCGCGCGGAGCAACTTCCAAAGCGTCGATTCCCCAGATCGATTCAGAGCATTCCAGTCTGCATGCTGTTTGAGAATTCGCAGCAGAGCGATTTCGAAATACTCCGCCTGCTTCGGCTCTCCAGCGGCCTTACAGAACTCGAGTCCGCGAACGAGCTCCTGTCGGTTGATGATAGTTTCGTCGTTGGTCGATCTCTGCCACAAGAAGTCCGCTGCGTCTCCGTATTCTGGTAGAGCTGTCGCGGCGGCGGGATCTTCCACCCAGGCGTTCCATGCCTCCGTCATTGCTTGCGAATCGGGCGTTCCGGCCAGTCGTCGACGCATCGCTAAGCTGATAGGGTTTGGATACCTAATCGATTTGGCCTGTTCGAGTTCCTTTAGCAACTTCTCAATGCTCTCAAAGGTGTCGGTTGCGACCGCTGAGTACGCGGATCCCGCCATGAGCAGTGCGTCGTAGCGCTCAATGAGAAATTGCAGGCGCGCCCAACGAAGTGGGGAGTGCATACACGGTCGCGTGCTTTCGAGCATCGTCACACGCGTCCATAGTTCCTCATCGGCCTGATCGTTTGGTGACCAGGGATCCATGGAATGCAAGTTCTTCGCCTCGCGGGCAACGTAGACCAATTTCAAGCGCTTCGCGACATCGTTCGCATGGAACAACACCGGCCGTTGATGCACGGCTCGATGTGACTTGGCCCAACTGTCGACGTGGTGGCGCAGGTACTGTTCCAGTTCGCCCAGGGTAATCTCGTCGTCATCATTCGTGTCGGCGGCTCCGCGGAGCCCATTGGTTGCGAAATGCCCAAAGGCAGTGCCGCTCATTTCGGGTGCCGCTAGCGCCGTTTCAAGACCTGTCGAGGCGTTTAAAACAAGGCAGTTATCAAGCGGACTGTCTTTCAAGTACGATTCCAGTGCGACCGAGAAGGTATTGGCGAAGACACCAAATCGCCAAGCATCGTCAATGCGCGTCGCATCGAACATCAAGACGGTCTTGAACTTCCGACTTCTCGAACTCTTATCAATCGCTTCGAGCAGTTTCGCGACAGACGTCCAAGTCGAGCTATCGAGAGGATCTTGTTCGGGAAGCAAGAGACACGGCTCCCCGTCGGAATTAACGAAGCCGTGAGCACTCAAGTAGATCAACGCAATATCTTTCCCTGGACCGCCTGGTTCTACATCCTTCAAATAAGCTTCGACGATCTCTAGCAAGTCGGAGGAATCTTGTGGAGCATTCGGTGTTAGTAAATTGATGTTGTCATACTTCGCCTGATCAAAGACGGTCTGCATCCGTTTAGTATCTTCGATTGCAAATGCATTCGGAGGTACCGGTGAGTCGTAATCCGTTACCGAGATCACAAGCAGAGGCGTTACTCGGTGATCCGGAAGTAGCAAATAGAAGGCGAAAACCAGCGCCGGGATCGCGACTCCCAACACGACAAGACCTAGTGTTCGAGAGGCAGCACCGTCCCAATTGGGTTGGCCCCTTTGTCGTGACCAATCGGGCGCATCAGAGCCGGTTCCGGACGCGGGGCGGCCCTTCGCCTTTCCTTTATCACGCCATCCCGGACGCTCAGCTGCATGAATTACGCTCGTCGCGGGAAGATTCCTAACTGACAAATCGCGATTCATGGGTTTGTCCAACAATTGTCGAACGAACGGAGCCCGAGCGGCAGATCAAGGAGTTTGAAATGCGGCCATCGCAACGCCCGTATTCGAATAGCTCGACCAGCGGGGAAGGGCACTGGTGTGGAATTTCCTAGCGCATTCCTTCACAAACGGCGAGTAACTGCAATGACGCGCATTCTAGCAGTTCTGCCTATGCGATTGAACCATTGATCGGCTCTCGGTGAATCAGCCTCGTCGACCGACCGAGCTGCGGGAATTCACTCCAGAATGCAAGTTGATTAGAGTTTGCGATAAGCTTCGGCATGTTCCAGTAGCATGTCAATAACATCCGGATGCTTTTCGCTGAGATCATAGCGCTCGGCCGGGTCTCGCTCCAAGTCAAACAGAAGCGGCCTTTCGAGCGTGTCGCCCGGCTTGCCTCCTTTTTCTGGTTGCACTTTGAGATGGATTTTCCATTTCCCGTGCCGGTAGGCCTGCAGATCGTCGCGCCGGTAGTAGGCGAAATCCTTGCGGGGTGACTTGCCGCCGGCTAAGAGATGGTCACTCAGATCCACGCCATCGATCACACGGTCGTTAGGCACGGCCGCGCCTGCCAAGTGCAACGACGTCGTGAACAGATCCATCGTCGTCGCCAGTTCCGAGGAGATGGCAGGTGTGATCGTTCCCGGGCACCACGCAATTCCAGGGACTCGCATACCGCCTTCCCAAGTGGTGAACTTGCCTCCGCGCAGCAGTCCTTGGGAGCCGCCATCTAATCGATAGGTCAGCCAGGGGCCATTATCACTCGTGAAGAACACGAAGGTGTTCTCGGCTAATCCCTGACTGCGTAGAGTTTCGAGTATCTCGCCCACGCTCCAATCAATTTCTTCCACCGTGTCGCCATAGAGTCCGCCGCGACTATTGCCCTCAAACTTCTTCGAGGCAAACAGCGGAACGTGAGGCATGGTGTAAGCTACGTACAGGAAGAACGGCTTCTGTTGGTTGGCTGCGATGAATTCCGTTGCCTGCTCCGTATAGCGCCGGGTTAACTCACGCTGATCCACTGGGTACTCAATCACCCGTTCGTCGGCCATCAAAGGAACGAGTTCTCGCTTGGGCTTAATGGGCCCATCGAAGCTCAATTCCCGCACTTTCTCAAGTGACCACCCCTCGCGGAAGACGGCGTCATCGGCAAACGCCATTTCAGGGTCAATCTGCATGTCGTTGCTGTAAGGCACGCCGAAGTACGATTCGAATCCGCGGTTTTGAGGCAGAAACTCGAGATCGTGACCCAAGTGCCACTTACCTAGACACGTTGAGGAGTAGCCTTGCGCGGTTAGCAACTCCGCGAGCGTCTTTTCGTCGACGCTCATGCCCGTGTCCAAACCATGCCAGTAAATCCCGAGCGTACCATGACGCGGCGGATAACGACCCGTCAGCAGGCTTGCCCGAGCGGGCGAGCATACGGCCGCGGCGGTGTAGAATTGCGTGAATCTGACGCCCTCTGTGGCCATCCGATCGAGATGAGGCGTTCGGATGGTCGGGTGTCCGTAACACGTCAGGTCACCGTAGCCGAGGTCGTCGCAGAACAAGAAGACGAAGTTAGGACGCGCCGATTGCTCGGCGGCTGCTATGGTGCGTGCCCCGAAGCAGCTTGCTATGACCGCGAGTGCAAGTGTGAAATACTGAAGTTGACGCGTCATCAGGATGAGCCCTATCGAGGCAGTGGCGGATAAATTAGGAAGTCGTTTCTGCTAGCGCAGATGATCAAAACGGTCATCGACGGCAGGCGATTCCTATCTGTGCCGATTTCGACTAGATTAGCTTACCCGACTGACCGTGTAGAAACCAGCAATTGAGCCGGTAACCGAATCGACTTTTGGTCCCACTAACTCGATTCGCATGTTCCCATAACTTGAAAGCTCGTGATGTCCACTTCTCCAGTAACAAATTTGCTCCATCGTCTCTTGTCGATTGCCCACATCTTATCCTTGGCAATAGTCTCCCAGGCCGCTGCTGCTCAAGAGTCGCCTCATGTTGTGATCATCCTGGTCGACGATATGGGCTTCGGCGACCCTGGCTGTTTTAATCCGAACTCCAAGATTTCGACTCCGCATATCGACTCACTCGCGCGAGACGGCATGCGTTTCACCGATGCGCATGCGCCGGGGCCACTCTGCCACGTATCTCGATACGGCTTGATGACGGGAAGGTATCCGTTTCGCGCTGAAGTCGGAAAGTGGCCGCGCAGTGCTGTTATCGGTTCCGACCGCACGACGATTGCCTCCCTACTGAAGTCAAGCGGGTACCGCACCGCAATGGTGGGGAAGTGGCACCTTGGGTTTGACCAAGCAGCCTACGATGTCCGTTGGCCTGGGGGACCGGTCGATGTTGGCTTTGATTCCTACTTCGGCATTCGTGCATCGACGGACATTCCCCCGTACTTCTACGTCCGTGACGATCGGCCTGTGGCCGCACCAACGGTTTCGATCGAGAAGAACACCACCCCAGGGTGGTCGCCGATTCAGGGTGAGTTCTGGCGCGCCGGTAAGATTGCACCGGACATGCAGCTGGCCGACGTACTGCCAGAGTTGATCGATGAATCGCAAATGATCATCCGAGAGCATGGGAAAGCGATTCGCGAAGGGAATACCGCGCAGCCGCTAATGCTCTATGTCGCGTTGCCCGCGCCCCATACGCCTTGGCTCCCTTCGAAGGAGTTTGTCGGAACAAGCAAAGTCTCGATGTACGGCGACTTTGTGATGATGGTCGACGCAATGGTCGGTCGCGTGCTCGAAGCACTAGAGGAGGCCAATCTGGCTGACGATACGCTTGTCATCTTCACCTCCGACAACGGTCCCGTCTGGTACGAGCAGGATGTCGAGCGCTTCGGCCACGACAGTTCCGGCGGACTCAGAGGAATGAAAGCCGATGCCTGGGAGGCCGGCCACCGGATGCCATTCATCGCTCGCTGGCCCAATCGTGTAGCCGCTGGATCGGTGAGCGACCAGTTGATCTGCTTCACCGACATCCTGGCAACATTGGCCAACATCGTCGGGTATTCGCTCAGCGAGGAGGAAGGCCCGGACAGCTTTGACTTCTCGCCGCAATTGCTTGGGCAAAACTCTACCGAAGGGTCAAGTCGCACGTCACTCGTGATGAAGTCTGGTTCAGGCCTAATGACGGTGCGAGAAAGGAATTGGAAGCTCATTGACGGCCTCGGTTCGGGCGGCTTCTCCAAACCTTCCAAGAGAAAGCCGCAGCCGGGGGAACCAGAGGGTCAGTTGTACGACCTCTCCACAGACCCGGGCGAAACGAAAAATCTCTATCGTGAGAACCCCGACATCGTCCAGCGTCTGCAGAAGATTCTCGCCGAGACGGTGCACAATGAGGCGAGCGCTGTCACACCCAGGAAGTGATACTGAAGCTACGGTTCACGCCAAGTTTGTGATCAGCACATCCATCACGACTTGTCCTTCGCATCATTAAACTTCGCCACGTCGGGCTGTGGCGTCACGTCTGAGTTAACATCATCGGTCCAGGTGCGGAGATCGCTCAGCATGGTTTCAACGCGATCTGAGTTGCTGGCGGCGAGATTGGAGGTTTCGCCGATGTCGGTCTCCAGATCGTAGAGCCCGACTTCCTTGTTGGCCCCCTTTCCGTTGACGATCAGTTTCCACTTTCCATCGCGCATCGCCTTGTGATTCCAGTAGAGTTTGCGTTGCCCGAGGGATTCGCCGCGCAGGAGCACCGGCGACAGACTGACGCCATCAAGCTTTCGCTGGGGATGCGGCTGGACTCCCGCCATCTCCAGCATCGTTGGCATCAAGTCGAGGCTGATTGCGAGTTGACTAGATACGACGCCAGCATTGATTTTTCCTGGCCAACAAGCAATCGCTGGCACGCGATGGCCTCCTTCCCAGTCACTACCCTTTCGTCCGCGCAGCGGTCCAGCGGATCCAGCGGCAGGCCCATTATCGGAGAAGAAAAAGATGAACGTGTCTTCAGTCAGCTGCAGCTCTGCTAACTTGTCGACAATCTGGCCGACGCCGCTGTCCATCTCAGCGAGCATTGCACGAAAGGCCATGTTTTTAGGAGAGAGGTCGGAGTTTTTCTTCGCATCTGGCCCGCGCACCGCGGGGTCGTTAGGGCCTTGGAATGGCGCATGGACCGCTTCGTGCGCCACATAAAGACAGAAAGGCCTCCCTCGATTCTCTTCGATAAAGGTCAACGCGTGTTGCGTAATCAAATGTGTCGAATAACCGGCTTCCTCGACACGTTCGATTCCGTGCCACCAGTCGTGCACACCCATTCGATCGTAGTGCGAAATGTAATCGATGTTGCCGCTGACGAAGCCGCGAAAGCGCTCAAACCCATTATGGGTCGGATTATACTTCTTCGCGTAACCAAGATGCCATTTCCCGATCAATGCCGTCGCGTAACCCTTTGATTTCAATGCTTCCGCAAAGGTAACTTCTTGAGGCTGTAGTCCGCCGTGATGCGCCTCCAAATTGGGATCGGCGTTGACCACACCCGCAAGACCAGCACGATATTGATATCGACCCGTCACTAGCCCGGCTCGGGTAGGGCTGCAGACGTTTCCGCTGGAATGGAAATCGGTGAAACGCATTCCACGCTGGGCCAATCGATCGAGCTGCGGCGTTTCCACTTCCGTGCTGCCGTAACAACTCGCATCGCCATATCCCATGTCGTCCGCGAGGATGATGATGAAGTTGGGTTTTCGTTCCGCGGCCGCACACGTAGAAGTCGTCCCACCGACTGCGACGAGCAAGGCGAAGCAATAAAACACACACAGACGTGGGATTGTGAATCTCGCATCGCTAAGAGGCTGGCAGTTCTTGCTCAGCTGATTCAGAGGCTTAGCGAGGATAGATAGCATTGATTTTCCAAGCGGCTTCATGGTTACATCAAGAGTAGGGGTCAGTATTGCAGTGAGTCAAATGTGTCTCTGGCAGTGCTTCACCGGTGCGGCGCCGACTGAAGAAAGCACAATTGATTGCAGACTAACAAGCCAGTGCACTGCCCAATCGGAGATTGCGACCACGATCATTCAGTCATAAACTTCCAGGTCACCGTGCCATATCGTGATTTCCAATCGCCTGTCGAGGGTCCTTGTTCTCCTTTGAGCCCGTCGGCGAGTTTTTGTACACGAAGCTCGGTAACTGAAAACTCCCCATCTTCGTAGTCGAAGGTTTCGCCGTCGTCATCGTAGAGTGAAAACATACCAGTCCTCTTCCCATAATGTCTAACTTCGAGGGGGATATTTGTTCCCAACGTGGCTAAGTTATTCACCGCGGGCATCATCGGTATGATTCCGCCATCTTTTACGAACAACGGGATCTTTCCCAATTCCGTTTGCACCGAGATCGTTCCTCCGTTGCCGACAAGTTTTCCGGTGTAGAAGTCGTACCAGTCTCCCTTGGGGAGCACGACTTCCTTGGTGCTCTCGCCGGTGAATACTGGAGCGACCAGCATGGATGGGCCCATCATGTATTGGTCGGTTTTTTCCAGACGTTGGAGTTCGGCGTAGGGATTTTCGACGTCGTCCAGTTCTCCGCCCGTTGCTGACTCACTGCCATCGAATCCGGCTTCCAGCACCATCGCGCGGAAGGGCGGTATCCCCTTTCGTTGATAGTCGGCAAAGGCAGAGTACAGGTACGGAATTAAGCGCATCCGCAGCTGCACGACCTCGCGAACTTGATCCGTCACTTCCGGGAAACTCCAGGGCTTGGTTCCAGAAGCCCACGCATTGAGTTGGAGCATGGGCGAAAAGGCTACAGATTGAAATCGCCGAAGCCATTCTTCCGAGGAGCGCGCACTGCGGATTTCTGGGGTCCATAGAACCCCGGCCATCGAGCAATTGGTCAGCGCCGTAACGTACCCCTTGTGGTCGTAGTAGTCGCTGTAGATGACAAATCCATGTGAGCTGGCGCCGGCATTGGACCCTCTCACGAGGCCGTAGGTCCGTTTATTCACAGAACGAAACTGATCCATCAGGAGCTTCTGGAGCATCAGACCGTAGAGTTGGCGAATCTCCGCTCCATCGTGTCCAGAAGGAAAGGTCGCGTGGTCGGGCCAAAGCCAAACGTCGAATCCATCCACTTCATCGAATTTATATCCGCTCACCCCCAATTCCAGATGGTTCTTGTTGTGGTGATCCATCATAACCTGACGAGCTTCTGGCAGGCTGTAATCCGGAACTTCGCCCAGCCAGACCGTATGGCTGCCCGTGTAGGGCTTAATGGCTTCGTACATCGTCGAGTCTGGATGAACGAAGGGATTCTCCCACAAATTGACTTGCACGCCTTTGCTACCTAGTTCGTCGAGGAATTTTTTCGGATTGGGGAAGCGGCCGGGATCCCAGTCGAAGGTGCACGGGTAGGCAGCGCTTTGCCAGCCAGGTTCGAGTCCGAGCACATCGAGTGGGAAGTCGTACTGTTCAAACTCAGCGACTTCTTTGAGCACATCCTGATCGCTGCTTCTGGTGTGCATGCGGTGGACGAAACCAAGCCCCCAATGCGGAGGCAAGACGCCTCCGCCGCAGTAGAGGTTATACCGCTGGACTGCCTCCAGCGGAGATGAACCACCAAAGACGAAAAGTTCCAGCCCCGTGCCGTGGACGCTGCCTTCGACGGCGTCAGAAGTCGGCCGAGCTTGCCAGCCTTTGCCTGTGGTTCGATCGATGCGCGGAGGTAGCTTGCTATCCTTGCGGTTCGAGATACCGGCGTGGATGGTGGGCCGTCTGGCAGTGTTCACAAGAACGCCGTAGCCGGAACTGGAAACATAGAAGGGGACCGGCGCATGCGTGTAACCCTTCACCCCCCCATAGTGGTCGACCTTAAGGTGATACACCTGCCCGCGGCGGTTGGCTCCGCGGAACTCTAATCCCATGCCGTAGAGGCGCTCTGTTGCTTCAATCGGCAGGCGAAAGTGAGTCCGCGCTGGTCCAACATCTCCGCGACAATTGGCCTTGTCGAAAGGAAACTCGGCTGGACCTAACTCAGTCAGCGCCGACTTTCGGGGCGGTGATGCAAAGTCGAGCGCACTCCACTGCTTGTCACCGATCTGTGTTCGCCAGATACCGGGTGCCACTTCTTCCCACTGGAGAGTTTCCATCGAGGAAATCAGTGTGGAATCCGCCGGGGAGTTGGCAATGGGCAGCGTTACGTATGCCAGTACGAGACTGAGGAGGAATCTATTCATGTGAGATTTACTCGTCGCGAACTTTCCTAAATGAAACGCCTACGGAAAATACTGTAACGCTCTTCAGACTAGAATAACAGGAGAAACCGACGCTTGCGCGGATGGATCGATAAGTGTCGCCTCCACGATTGTCGAGCAGCCGAGCTTAATCACTCAAATGTGGATCGCAGGTGCAGAACTGCACGCTGGTGATCCGATACAGTTGGTTTCCAGGCACCCAGGTTCCGAACCTACCCGGTGAGCGGCGATACTAAACCTCCGCGAAGACTCGACGAATCTGCGCAGAGCCATTGCAACAACCTGCACCAGTCCAGCCTCCCCGGCTACTGCTTCAGCGACACGGTTTCAGCACTCTCGGTGTCCTTGTCTTCGTTGGAATCTTCTGACCAGACAAAGGAGCCATTCTCGACGCTCCAATCGTTGCCAAAATACCCAGCGACCGTCAGCCCGTCATAGCCGTCAGTGTACATCGACGGAGTCAAAATCATCAGGTCGGGAAATCCCGTGCCGGCGACAAAGTAGCGATTCGGGTTGACCGACCGACAGCCAGGAATCCCTGTGCCAGCGACCACGCCCACCGAGGCGACATCGCTGTCAGATCGTGGTCGCACCATGTAAATTCCCAGATCATCGCCAGTAAGCAGCCGATCCGCAAACTGAATCTCTCCGCGCCGCACCTGCACGGGGCTGTCTTCTAGCAACGCTTGCCAGGCACCGTTGGTAGTCGCGTTGCCATAGATGATCACTGAACGATCCTGATACGCTTCGAGAGAAAATTCGCTGTCAGGCACAACGTCGATGGATCCGTTGCCGCGATAGTAGAACGTCTCCGCGTCAAACCGCGCTTTGTTGTACGACCAAGTATTCTCTGCCTCATCGCCTTGAGTTCCGTAAACGAAAACCATGCGGTGCCGAAACGCGTCTTTGAAGCCGCCGTAACGGACCGGATTCTTTTCCTCAGGCCGCTGCGGACGCTCCACAAATTTCCAAGTCCCCTCGTTCTTTTCTAGCCATACCTCTTCTGACTCTGGCCAAGGCAGCGACTCAATGAGCTGATCGTCAACTTTGATGGAAACCTTTTCAAACCCTTTGCAATGGCTCAAATCAACCGCGAAGCAATGCAGGTTTTCTGTCGAGATGTCAAATTCTCGCTCACTAATGTCTTCGTCGTGACGGCGTTGTCGTCGTGAGCGAATCGTTTGCTTCGAGACAACTCCGCAAAAGTCGTACGGCTGCTCTTGCTGGTAGAGCGTAATGTAGAAACACTTATGCGAGATGCCGGGACTAGGAACTCTGAACTCCAAGGTTTCTAAATCGCGGACGTCTTGCCGTGTATGCCACTTGAAGTAATCGAAAATGTACGGATGATCCACACCGTACCAGTGACCTCCGCCCGGCTCTTCGAAGTAGGCGAAATCGGGGTGGAATTTCGCCAGATGTTCCCGCATTTCGCGCGCTTCCGCCACCGGAACCGTGCGATCGTTGTCACCGTGGGCGACATAGACTCCCATCGGCCTATAGTTGCGGACCATCTCCAGGGTGCGGCTCGTGTTGGCCGCGCGGTCCATCATTTGCTTTATGGGGTCGGGCTGCTCCTCTTGATTCCCGCGAAACCTCCGTCCGTAGGAGAAGAACGACTGCCAACCTGCGTTAGGGGAAATTGCCGCCCAGCGGCCTGGGTAGGTCGCGCCCAAATACCAAGTGCCGTGGCCGCCCATGGAATGGCCGGTCAGAAAGGTGCGTTCTGGGTCGGTCCCAAATCGCTCCTCCGCATCCGCCAATACTTCCATCGCGTCCAAGCGTCCCCAGTCTTCCCAGTCGAAGCCGAATTCGCGTCGATTCGTCGGGGCGACGACATGACCCCAGTCTTTCGCTTTGTAGGATCCAGCCTGCCCAAGTGCGTTCACTCCCGCACCGTGCACGGAGAGGAACATGGCCGGTTTCGTTTCCGATGGGCTTGTGCCTTCTCGGACTCCATAGAACTGCACGCTGCCGTCAATCTTTGATACAAAAGTCTTTCGATAGTTCTTCGGCAGCTCTTTCACCGCGAACTGAAGCTCTGCTGTATCGACGACCTCCCCATGTTGGAGCAGTTCGACTTGGACAACTTGTTCCCCCGGCGAGTCTGCCGAGTCGTGAACCTTGAACGCCAGCTTGCGGGACGTCAGCGGAGTGATCGATCCTGCGATCTCAGTCGTCCGGCTGTCATCGCCCTCGCCAGCGCGAATACTTAGACCATCGAGTGTTGCTTCCGTCGCGTTCATGACGCGCACGGCCGCCCACTTGTCACTAGATTCGTGAGTCAGGAAATCAGGAAGCGTGGCATCCACGTCGGTCAAATAGATGGGCTTCTCAGGAGCTTGCAACTTAAGACCTTTGTTCCTGCCACGTCCAAGGCGACACCAAAACTCGTTTTGCCCTTTGTGCAATTTGACCGGATGCATGACCCAGTTTTTCCCATACATATCCGCGATTCTCGGCACGCCATTGATCAAGACCTCGGAGAAGCCGTTCGGCTTCACAATCACGATCTCCTCGGCGTCTGCCTCATACGTCAAGTACAGATACCCTCCTCGGAGTCCCTCGCCCTCAATCGCCCCGTCGTCGCCCAACGAGAGCGATTTCCAGGAATGCTCGGTCCCTCGAAAACCTGTGCCCGACGGGTCTCCTTCCTGCGGTGGTTGAAGTTCACCAGTCACCAAGCCGCCAATGATGGGATCAGTCGTCACCGCTGATCTTCCCAGCATGGGACTTCGCACCGGACCGGAGTGCAGGATCGTCGCAAAGGAGTACTCCTTCTCTGCGTCGTCAGCATGAGACAGATTGCCAAGCGATGTTATGAACGACGATAGAAGAAGCAGAACGGTAAACGTCCACTTTGAAGTAAGCCGACGGTCCATAGTAAACTCCTCTGTATATGACATGGTACTTTCTGTCCAATTCTATGTGCCCAATGTTCTCAATGATACCAAGAGATCTACTACATCGTGGCATAATCGGTTTGGAAAAAAGCGTAAACTATATGGCACGTGCTTGGCTAGTGGTGCGCTCGCTCGCCATCGATTACCGCGGAAGTCTAGAACACCTTCTCTGATGGCGGCCGGCTCCAGGAATTGCGCGAAAGGTAGACCGGGGTACCTCGCTTTGTGGGGCGGCAATTCCAATCTGGATCGACGCAGGTTCGGTCAAACTTGGTGGCCGAAGCGAGCTCCTCAAGACCCATCTGCGCTGCGGAGAGGCAGTGTCAGTCAGCAAGGTGCGCTAGGAAACGCGACGATAGGATGCGACATCGAGGAAGTGCGCGAAAAATCCGTCTGGTTGCAGTTTTCTTTGACACAAGAACAGCTTGCCGACAACTTACTTCTGATAGCAATAGATCGGGAGCGCTGAGCGTACGTGCAGATCCTGCCTTGATTACGTGCAGATGTTTATGGGTCACGCTACATTCGCCGCGTGCGCACGTTGTCTCTTTAGGCCGCAATATGCATGTGCCAGACGTGTGTAGCAATGTGGGCGACGGTTAAGTACTCACTGGCAGGCGTGATCTGAATCGATTGTAGAAATCGACCTGCATTCGTTTACGCAAAGTCTTGCGGAACTTCCACTTTTGGGCGGCGAACGTTACGATAGGTCAAGTTTATCATCATGAATTCGGGGAGGCGTGCGGTGCATTCGAGAAGGAAGTTTGTAGCAACTAGCTTAGCCGGAGTAGCCGCTGGATCGGTTTGGCCATTGTCAGTAAGCGCCTATGCGCAGTCTCGAAGTGATCTCCCCAAAGTCCTACTGCTGGGCGACTCCATCTCGATCGGCTATACGAATTTTGTGACCGGCATTCTGCTGGATCGAGTACATGTATTTCGCCCACTCAACAACGGGGGCTCGTATCTGAATTGCGAGGGTACGACGAAGGCCAGAAAAGAGCTTCCCAAATGGCTTGGCGATGGCAATTGGGATGCCATTCACTTCAATTTTGGATTGCACGACCTCAAGCATGTTGATGCTGCCACGGGAAGAAATAGCAGAAAGCCGGAAGACCCGCTGCAAGCTAGTCCGGAGCAGTACGGAAAGAACATGGAATGGATCGTCCAGCAACTGACGGCTACCAATGCGAAGCTGATATTCGCCACGACGACCCCTTATCCTGAGAATCCCGGAGGGCCCCTACGTGATGCGGGGCTGCCGGCAAAGTACAATCAGATTGCACTACCAATCATGCACCGTAATAAGATTGACATCAACGATCTCTACAGTTTTCTCCTTCCTCGTATGGAAGAGTTGATGCCGCCCCGAAACGTTCACCTGACGCCCGCGGGTTCACTTGAATTGGCTAAACACGTCGTCGAGCACATTGAACGTGCGCTGGATATTGGATAGCAACTGACAGAGATCACACTCAGTGTACAAACCCAACACTTCGCATCCACTGCCCAGCAAATCGAGACTTGCTGGCTGCTCGAAAGGATTTGAGAACGTCCGTTGTCGAACAATCAGAACAACCACATGAACGTGCGCAAGCGGCTGAGCGCCTCGTACATCAACGTGCCTGCTTCCATACGAATTCGGCGAGCTTTCCTATTCGCTTGTTTCATACTGATTTCTCTTGCGGCAACTGTCTGCGACGCGCGAGCGCAGGATGATGCCGCGTCCAAGAAGAATCTTGCACAGCTGACGTGGACAGATCCAACACAGGCTGCCAAAGACGATCCTGACTTTCTCGTTCAAGGCGAGTACGGCTCTATCAAAAAACCTCTCAAGTGGGGTTTGCAGATCGTAGCTTTAGGGGGCGGCGCCTTCGACGGCTACCTGTTGGAAGATGGACTCCCGGGAGCAGGTTGGACTCCTGACAAGCGCAGGCTGAAACTGAGCGGGGAGCGCGGGCAGTCTGAACTCAAACTCAATGGAAGTGAGCATTCAGCGACTGTTTCGGACGACCGCGCCCAGGTATACGCGAAAGGCGAGTTGGTGGCCGAGTTGCCGCGACTCGCGCGTTCCAGTCCGACGCTCGGCGATAAACCGCCAAAGGACGCTGTGGTGCTCTTTGACGGCACGACAGCTGCGGCCTGGGTAAATGGCAAGGTCGAGGATGGACTGTTGCCAAATAGCAATGTCATGACCAAACAGAAGTTCGGCAGTTATTCACTGCATCTGGAATTCCGCACTCCCTACAAGCCCTACGCCCGCAACCAGCAGCGTGGAAACAGCGGCGTCTATCACCAAGGTCGCTATGAGACCCAGGTGCTCGACTCCTTCGGACTGGAGGGTAAGCAAAACGAGTGCGGTGGCATCTATTCCATTGCCGTGCCGCTAACCAATGCTTGCTTACCACCGTTATCATGGCAAACGTACGACGTGGACTTTAAGACCGCGAGCTTTGACGGAGCAGGCGAGCTCATCAAGCCAGCTCAGATCACGGTTCGCCTCAATGGAATACTCGTGCACGAGAACCAAGAGTTGCCACACACAACAACCGCGGCCCCGATCAAGACGATTACTAAAGAGCCCGGCCCGATTTTCATTCAACATCACAACAATCCCGTCTACTATCGCAACATTTGGATTGTTCCGAAATGATTCCTATATCAGCAATCGCTGAATAGGTCGTAGGAAAAAGCGCATGCGTTCACATTTCTGTTCTCTCCTCACGATGCTGTTTTGTTTCAGCTCGGTGCTCGCTGCAAACGTTTGCGCTGACCAGCTCGATCGTCCAAACGTCGTGTTGATCATGACCGACAACCAGGGCTACTTTGAGTTGGGCTGCAAAGGCAATCCGCATGTCAAGACGCCCAGCATTGATGCCTTCGCCAAACAGAGCGTCGACTTCTGCAACTTTCACGCGGAGAACTTCTGCTCGCCTAGCCGTGCGGCGCTCTTGACCGGTCGCCAACCGATGCGGTTCGGCGTCTACAACACGATCGGTGGCGTCTCGCTGCTCGCAGCCGACGAAGTGACCGTGGCCACTCGACTCAAAGCGGCAGGATACAGCACCGCGATCTTTGGCAAGTGGCACCTCGGGATGTCGTATCCTTTCCACCCCAGGTATCGGGGCTTCGAGGAGGTGTTTATTCACGGCGGCGGCGGAGTCGGGCAGCTTGAAGACTACTTGGCCAACCGTCACTTGGACGCACACTTTGAAGACAACGGCCAGTGGGTCGAGAGCATCGGATTCTCGACCGACGTGTTGTTCGATCGCGCGTCGGAGTTCATTCGCTCTTGTGGCGACAAACCATTCTTCTGCTACATCCCCACACCAGCCACGCATTTTCCCGTGCAAAGTGAACCGGCTTCGCTGGCGAGAATCAAACAGCGTGGGCTGACCCAGGCAGACGGCAGTCTCAGCCTTTATTCGATGATCGAAAACATCGACGACAATCTCGGTCGATTGTTGTCCAGACTCGATCGCTGGAATCTAAGCGACAACACGTTGGTGATCTTCATGACCGATCAAGGCGTGGGAGATCGCGGCTCACCGACCCCCGTCTGGCCGGGCAAGGACAGGAACGAGGATCTAGGCAACGCATCGGAGGGTAAGCACCGCGTATTCTGCATGATGCGAAAACCGGGGCTGACCAAAGCCGGCGAAAACTACGCGTTGACGTGCATCCGTGATATTTGTCCCACGATCTTGGAATTGTGCGGAGTGCAGGTTCCCTCTGACCTGGATGGGCAGAGTCTCATGCCTTTGCTGCGCGGCGACGCGGATTGGCAGGACCAGCGCACCTTGGTCATGCAGTGCCCCAGGAATCGCAAACGCTCGAAGTGGCGGCATGCCTCGGTGAAAAGAGGAGACTGGCGATTGGTCAGCGACGGTCGCCTCTACGATATCGCTAAAGACTCATTGCAGCAAAACAATGTTGCTGAACAGCATCCCAAAGTCGTCGCGGAGCTGAATGCTGCCTACGAACAGTTTTGGAACAGCCTTCCACCGGAAGCCACGCTGTTGAGCCGCAACGTTCTTGGAGCCTCGGAAGCACCCCTTACCGAGCTATGCGCAATGGATTGGTACAAGGGGGACGCTCCCTGGGCACAGGGTAAAAAACCGCTTCCCACGATCAACAAGCAGGGGGTTTGGGCTGTCGAGGTCGCCCGCGCGGGTCGATATCAATTCTCGTTGAGGAGCACTCGTAAGGAAACACCACTGCCAATTGGTGCCACGTCAGCAAAAATCGAAATCGGGGAAGTGAAAGCACAAGCCGGAATCGATCGGCAAGATACGGTTGCCGTGCTCACGACGGAACTGACACCTGGGGTTTATGATTTTCAAACTAAGTTCCAAGCTACCAGCGAGGATTCGGAAGGTTGGGGAGCCCTGTTCGTTGATGTCGAATATTTGAATGACTAGCTTTCCCGGTCTCCGCGCTACGGCTATCCCATCGGCCAACACCGTTATCTAGTGGACGCCATCACCTATCACATACTTGGCAGGTACATCAAAATGCTGAACACTCGCTCGAAGTACTGGTCAATGAACTCTCGCCAGCAGATCCTAGCAGGCTTCCTAGCTTGGCTGCTTGTATTCTCTTCTCACGTCGGTGCTGTACTTGGTAACGACGCTGTCGCCCCTGCTGAAGATTACCAACCCGATTGGGAATCACTCAGCCGGCACGAAGAGGTTCCGGAGTGGTTCAAAGACGCGAAGCTAGGAATCTACTTTCACTGGGGAGTCTATTCGGTACCCGCTTTCGGCAACGAGTGGTATCCGCGCTGGATGTACTTTGAAGGCCACAACGTGTTTGAACACCATCAAGCGAAGTACGGTCACCCCAACGACTTTGGCTATCACGACTTCGTCCCGATGTTCAAAGCTGAGAAATTTGATGCGGAAAACTGGGCAACCTTGTTCAAACAGACAGGTGCACGATTCGCGGGTCCTGTTGCCGAACACCACGACGGGTTCGCTATGTGGCACAGCAAGGTCACGCCGTGGAATGCGATGGATCGAGGCCCCAAACGTGACATCACCGGCGAATTGGAACAGGCGATTCGCAAGCATGGCATGAAATTCATCGCAACGTTCCATCATGCACGTAACTTGCAACGTCTCGATCAGCCCGGTAAGCCGTTTCCACATCGTCACCACTTTCGAAACAGTCACTATCCGCCCTTTGACGGTTTGCCGACAACGTCAGACGACCCGGAACTGGTGCAGATGTACGGTCGGATGCCTGAAGAACAGTGGCTTGAGCAAATGTGGCTGGGCAAGCTGAAGGAGGTGATTGATCAGTACCATCCCGATCTGATTTGGTTCGATGGCTGGCTCGATCTTATTCCTGAGCAGAAACGTCAAGAGTTCGCCGCTCATTACTTTAACGATGCCATGACACGCGACCAGCAGGTCGTCATTGCTCGCAAAGAGCAAGACATGCCCAATGAGATATCGGTTCAAGACTTCGAGAAGGGTCGTGCCAACAAGTTAACGGAGAATTGGTGGCTGACCGATGACACGATTAGCAAGGGCAGCTGGTGCTACACCCAGGACCTGCAAATCAAACCAGCCTCCGAGGTGCTACACGTCCTGATCGATATTGTCAGCAAGCGGGGTGTGCTGCTGCTGAATGTGTCACCAATGGCTGATGGCACAATTCCTCAGGACCAAAGAAAAACTCTGCAGGGCATTGGGGAGTGGCTGGGTAAGTACGGCGAAGCAATTTACGATACTCGACCGTGGCTGGTATTCGGCGAAGGTCCATCGCGATTGAAGAAAGGCGGGCACTTCGTCAAGGCGCTCCAATACTCGGCGGCTGACGTTCGTTACACTCGGTCGAAGGATGGCTCAACGATCTATGCTACGGTGCTGGGGCCACCCGAGCCGAACCAAGAGATGACGCTCAAGTCATTTGGCACTGATGTGGTCGAAGGCGATCTATCTGTAGAGACGGTTTCTTTGCTTGGCAGTAACGAAACGCTCAAGTTCGCACAAGCCGCCACCGGACTGAAGATCACTGCCCCACAGACAGTACCCGATTCGATTGCAAATGTGTTCAAGATCACGGTTTCTGGCTCTGCGGAGCTGCGGTGAGATTCTTAAGGCAAGCATCAGCATCTCGGACAGGCCGCGTCGGAGACTATCCTGCCGATGCGGAAGGCACCGACCGATTGCTAGGGAGCGAAAAGGGCCATGAGTCACATTCGTTGCACATCCAAAGTAAAAAAAGTTGTTCTGATTTGGATGATCCATGCGATCCTTTCAGGTCCTGGACATCTCTCCACGGCACAAGCTGCAGACGACGCGCATGTTTTGTGGTTCGATCGCCCCGCCGAGCAGTGGACTGAGGCTTTGCCAGTTGGGAATGGGCGGCTAGGCTGCATGGTCTTTGGTGGCACGAGCGAAGCACGCTATCAGTTTAACGAGGATACTTTGTGGAATGGCAAACCACACAGCTACGCACACACAGGTGCCGCGAAGTACCTGCCTGAGATCCGCCGTCTGTTATTCGAAGGCAGGCAGAGGGAGGCCGATCGCCTGGCTGCCAGAGAATTCATGTCGGCCCCCTTGCATCAGTGCGCTTATCAACCGTTTGGGGACATCATTCTCAGGCATCGCGATGCCGACAATGTGAAGAATTATCGTCGTTTGCTCGATTTGCGCACCGCGACGGCTGTTACTGAGTACGACCTCGGAGAAACGCGTTTCACGCGGCGGACGATTGCCAGCCATCCTGATCAGGTAGTCGCCATCCAGCTGACCACAACGAAGCCAGGCAGTCTGAACATTGACGTGACTTTGCGTTCGCCGCACTCGGATTCACAGGTCGCAAGCGCCGATTCAGCAACGCTCGTGCTGACCGGCAAGGTCAATGACATGCAGCCTGCCAATTGGGATCATAAGATTGAGGGCGTTACGACCTTCGCCGCCCACTTACAGGCGAGATCTACCGACGGTGAGATTGTGGTTGACGGCGATAAGATCAGAATCTCAGACGCGTCGGAAGTAACGCTTCTGCTAACGGCGGCCACCAGCTTTGTCAATTTCCGTGATCTTTCGGGCGATCCGCTCACGCGCAGTCGCACTCAGTTGGAACGCGTCAATAAGTCGTGGAGCCAACTACTCGCAGACCACGTTGCGGACCATCAGAGTCTGTACGATCGCGTGCAACTGAGGCTCGGCACTCCTCAGAAATCTGATTCGGAGCCGATTGACCAGCGTATCCTCGGCAATGCCAAGCAACCTGATCCCAATTTGTCGACTTTGCTATTCAATTACGGCCGGTACTTGATGATTGCATCAAGCCGCCCCGGAAGTCAGCCAGCGAATCTTCAAGGGATCTGGAACGATAGCCTAGAGCCGCCCTGGGAGAGCAAATACACCTCCAATATTAACGTGGAGATGAACTACTGGTTGGTCGATCCCTGCAATCTCGGTGAGTGTGCACAGCCGCTGTTCGACGCGCTCAAGGAGGTGATGCAGTCTGGGCAAGTTACTGCGAAAGAACAATACGGCGCGCCAGGCTGGGTGCTGCATCATAACTTCGATATCTGGCGTGGAACCGCCCCGATAAACGCGGCCAACCATGGAATCTGGCCGACAGGCGGTGCATGGCTCTGTCACCATCTCTGGCAGCGGTACCTCTACTCGCGCGACGAAGACTTTCTGCGCGAGACTGCGTATCCGCTCATGAAGAGCGCCAGTGAGTTCTTTGCCGATTACCTGGTAGAAGATCCACGTAGCGAAGAAAAATGGTTGATCACCGGACCAAGCAACTCTCCGGAGATCGGCGGACTCGTCATGGGGCCAACGATGGACCATCAGATCGTTCGTAGCCTCTTCGCCAATACCATCGAGGCAGCGAAGATCCTAGATATTGATACGCAATGGCAGGCACGGTTGGCGGAGTTGCGGCGGCGAATTGCGCCAAACCAAATCGGCAAGCATGGCCAGTTGCAAGAGTGGCTGGAAGACAAGGACGATCCCAACAACGAGCACCGACATGTCTCGCATCTTTGGGGGCTTCACCCGGGTAACGAGATAACTCCGGATACGCCCGAACTTTTTGCCGCAGCGCGCCAATCACTCGAGTTCCGAGGTGACGAGGGAACCGGTTGGTCGCGAGCCTGGAAGATCAATTTCTGGGCTCGATTTCGAGATGGTGATCGTGCCCACAAAGTACTTCAAGGCCTGCTGACCCTGACGGGCTCTGATCTCACGGACTATCGTGGCGGCGGCGTTTACGCCAATCTGTTCGATGCCCATCCGCCATTTCAGATCGATGGAAATTTCGGAGCCACCAACGGGATCTGTGAGATGCTCGTGCAGTCGCATCGCGCGACGGACCAGGGGCAACGCCTGATTGAGTTGCTACCCGCCTTACCTGCGGCATGGCCCGCCGGAGAAGTCCACGGACTGCGGACGCGCTCTGGGTTTGAAATCGACTTGGTGTGGAGTAGGGGCCGATTAGAGCGTTGCAACGTCCGATCGTTGTTTGGGGAGCAGGCTGTCCTAGCGTACGACAACATCAAGTACCCGCTCGAACTTGCTGCCGGGGAAGAGATCGCATTGACCGGGCAGTTGGTCGTGGACTAATTCCACAATTCTTCAGATGCGATCCGAGCGCCTTCGGCAAGGTTGGCAAACTTGGCCCACACGATGCTCGGGTGGATTTCTTGTTCGGTCGCTGCGAAAGTAGCAAAGCCGCAATCGCTGCCGGCCATCACGTTTTCGCGGCCGACAACTTCCGCGAATCTCAGGAGGCGCTGCGCCACCAGCTGCGGATGCTCCACCAACGGCGTGGAGTGCGAGATGACGCCTGGAATGAGTATCTTGTCGTCGGGAACTTGAACATCTTCCCAGACCTTCCATTCATGTTCGTGTCGCGGGTTGCCAGCCTCGAACAAGTACGCGCCCGCGTCGACTCTTAGCATGATGTCGACGATATCGGCCAGATTCATTTCGTGTACGCGCGGGCCAATATTTATGCCATAGCAGGTGTGAAAGCGAACTCGATCAGTCGGCAAACCACGCAGTGCATGGTTGAGCACTTCGACGCGAAGTTCAGCCCATTCTCGGCATTCCTCCACGTTAAGATCGGGCCGCGATATGTAATAAGTCAACAAGCGCGGGTCATCGATCTGAAGAACGAGACCTGCATCGACGATCGCCTTGTACTCCTGATGCATCGCGTCGGCAATCGCATACAGGTAGGCCTCGTCGGAATCATAATACTGATTGGGCTGCTGACCTTCGATGTCTGACGGCGAGATCGCCGTCATGAAGACTTCTTCCACGGCGTGCTGTTCGGCAGCAGCCATCACGTTTTCGATATCGCGGCGCAACACTTCATGGCCGATGTACTCGACCGGCGCGGTGCAGGCGAGCTTTACCGGTTTTGCGACGAGCCCCTCGCGAGCTTTGCGATGCGCTTCGTAGAATTCGGGAAAGGCGAGAGATTCGCGCGAGTCGACCCACAGATCTTCTCCGACTTCTTCCCTCGGTGTGAAGCCGGCTAGCCGTTCGGCGGCATAGGTGATGAAGCTTGCTTTTCCCTGCTCGCCATCGCAAACAACATCGATCCCGCACTCGGCCTGGCGAGCCACGATACCACCCACCGCTGCTCTCGTTGAAGCTTCGAATTCGGCGAGGTCGTATGGTTCGCAGCGTTCCTTGGCAAACAGCAGTTCCAGCTGTCGATCGGGTCGCGCGAGACTACCCACATGGGTCGAAAGGATGCGATGGCTGCTACGTTTCATCGACGCATCTCCTTATACGACTTCGTAGCCCGCTCGTTGCTCACGACGAAGCCAACGGTTAGCATCTGAGTCGTCGCCAAATGACTCTTCCTCAGCGTTCCACTGCAACTCGCGTCCGGTCCACATCGAAATATTGCCGAGGTGGCAAGTCGACACGCTACGATGCTGACTTTCGACATCCGAGATCGGCTGTTTGCCGCTGTGAATGCAATCAAAGAAATTTCCCATGTGGTTGACGATCGCGTCAAGCTTTCCGCTGCGTGAGGGTCGGTCCAGATTGTCGAAGTCGTAGACGGAAAAGTCCTCGTGTGGGAGCGGATCGTGCTGAAGGGCTTCCACTGGTTTGCCTTCCAGAGTGCCTCGATTGACGAAAATCCGACCTTCACTCCCCGTAAACATGATGCCGTTGCGGCCTGTGTCGCTCACGGTCATAACAACGTCGCTGGGGTAGTGGTAGGTTACGGCGTAATCGACGGCCACATCGTAACCATTTTGTACGTCGGGAAATCGTGACTTCGACTCAATGCGAACTGGGTACTCGTTGATTCCCCACTGAGCGATGTCGAGATGGTGCGCCCCCCAGTCGGTCATCTGGCCTCCAGAGTAGGCGTACCACCAACGAAACGTGTAATGACATCGCTCGTGGATGTAGGGAACGTTGGGTGTTTGCCCTTGCCACAGATCCCAATTGAGCTCAGGTGGCGGCTGATCCACGACAAACGGTCCGCCGGTTTCGTTCTTGCCGAGCACGACGTCCACGCGCTGTAGCTTTCCGAGTCGGCCCTGACGAACCAGTTCCACGGCTAGGCGAAATCGATGATCGCTGCGCTGCCATGAGCCGACCTGCACAGTTCGCCCCGTCTCCTGCACCACTTGGCGAATCAACTTTCCTTCGTCGATGGTTAGTGTCAACGGTTTCTCGCAGTAGACGTCCTTGCCAGCGCGGCAGGCGTCGATCAGCATTTTGGAATGCCAATGATCGGGCGTGCCGATGGTCACTACCTCAATGTCGTCGCGGGCCAGCAGGTCACGATAGTCTTCGTAGATTCGCGGAGTACTGCCGAAAGCGGCGCGCGCCTGCTCGCGAACGTGACGATCGACGTCGCAGATTGCAACGATGTCACCGTGAGCCCGCGCTTTTTCCGCAATCACCGACCCCTGGTATCGCATTCCGATGCAACCGATGTGTGGCCGCTCGAGTTTCCCGATCTGCGCACGCGCTGTTGAAGGTGCTGGGTAAACGCGAGCCGCCAGCCCGCCCCACGTGGTACCGAGGATTGCTGCAGCGGACGACTTCACAAAGGTGCGCCGCGAGGTGGCCGAGTGTTTCATAACGCAAGTCTCTGCAGTTGCGTAGCGAACGTAGAAAGAGAAGATACAACGTCATCTAGTTTCGCTGATCGGACGTTTGCTAGTCAACAAGCTAGTGACGCAGAACGTCCATCTCTCGTTCGTATGGATCACCGCAGGCTACCGTAGCCCTGCGAAATGCTGTAAATTGATGTCCTCAACCGTTCGGCAAACTGACCAGTTGGACAAGTGTGCGGCGCCATCATGCGAAACAATCGTTCGCCACTGCATCTATCACGCCGCGAGTTTGGACAGCAGGGCATCGTCTCGATCGGAACCCTGGCTGTCGCGGGTTCCAACCAGTCGACTCTTCGCGGCAATGAAGCCGAAAGGAAGTTCTCGCTGAACTACATTCTCGGTTCGCCCATGTATGGCACAGCACCCTTGGACGAGGTACTCGGCGAGGCGGCCAAGATCGGCGCTGCGGCGATCGACATCTGGCCGCGACATCATGCCAACCATCGCGAGCAGATGGATCAACTTGGTTTCGAACACGTCGAGCAGCTGTTGGAAAAGCATGATGTGCATCTCGGCGTGATAACTCGGTACGATTTAGGTCCTCAGCGCATTCAGAGTGAAATCCCTGTTCTTTCTCGCTTTGGCGGAAAGTTGCTTGTTTGTGGGGCTGGCGGGTCAGCTGGTGATACAGACAAGGAGCGTGTGCAGAACTTCCTGAAAAGCCTGCGTCCGCAGCTAGTTGAGGCTGAAAAACACAACATTACAATCGGCATCGAAAACCACTCGGGAACTGTGCTCAATTCCCCTGACTCGCTGCGATACTTTGCGGACTTCATCGAGAGTGATCACATCGGCCTGGCGATGGCACCCTATCACTTGCCTCAGGATCCATCGTTGATTGCTGATCTGGTTGAGCACCTCGGTAGGAAGCTCGTGTTCTTTCAAGCCTGGCAGCATGGAAACGGCTGTGTAAAGAAATTGCCCAAGGACGAAGAACTGCTGCAATTGCCCGGTCGAGGGCCGCTGGACTTCCGTCCGATTCTTGCAGCGCTGAACCATATCAACTATCAAGGCTGGACAGAGATCTTTATGCACCCGGTACCGCGCGGCATCCCCATCTTACCGACGACCGCCGAAGTCACCGCAGAAATCAATCGAGCTCGTTCGTATTTGGAGACATGTCTGTGAGCAACAAGGTTCTCATCATCGTTGGCGACGCGTCGGAGACCATGGACACGCTGTACCCAATCTATCGGCTGCAGGAAGCGGGCTTCGTTCCGATCGTTGCCGCCCCCGAAAAGCGGAAGTATCAAATGGTACTTCATGAGGTGAAGCCGGGCTGGACAATTACCAAGGAATGGGAAGGCTACTCCATCGACGCCGACGTTGCTTTTGCCGACGTGCGACCGGAGGACTACATCGGCATCTTCTTTAGCGGCGGCCGCGCGCCAGAGTACATTCGGTACGACGAGCACCTGGTAGCGATCACAAAACATTTCTTTGCCGCGGAGAAACCAATCTGCTCGGTCTGCCATGGCGTGGAGATTCCCGCATACGCGGGCTGCGTCCAGGGACGGCAGATGGCAACGGTGCCTAAATGCCAATTCGACTTGGAGGTCTGTGGCGGAGTGTTCGTCAACGAGCCCTGCGTCGTCGACGGAAACCTGGTCAGCGGGCGTACCTACCACGACCATGGACACTTCATCGGCAAGTGGATCGAACTGCTAGAATCGGCTCGCGGATAACATTTCACCACTCTCCTCAAGCGTCGTATGCAGTGGCTCTCGTTGCTGCAAGTGATAAGTAGGCATGACTATGCGCTGGCTAGCTCGAGATAATCCGTTTGGAGTCAAGTCGGCATCGTAAACAATGTCTGGGGAGATCCATGAGCTCTCGAATCCGATTCGCGTTCGCTTACTTTATGCTATCGGCCCTCCTGCTATCGGCAGCTTGCAGCGCCCAACAAGCATCAATGGATCGGTTGCCAGCTTCGCGCCCGCTGGAAATGTCCGGAGATATCGCCTCTGAGTTGGTCGCAGGCGTCGATCGATTTCTACTTCACGAACTCGAGGAGTCTATCGAGCGCCGGCGCAAGTACTGGAAGCGCGATTTTTTGTCGCCCGAAGCTTACCAGAAGTCTATCGAGCCAAATCGACAGCGTCTGGCTTATTGGCTGGGAGTCCGGGACACTCGCCCATCGCAGCCAGAACTTAGGTTGGCAGGCACATTATCCCGGCCCGCGTTGGTGGGGCAGGGCGATGGCTACGAGGTTTATGCGATTACTTGGCCGGCCTTTGGCGATGTCACCGGGCGGGGACTGCTATTGTCACCGACTGGTGAGAAGCCCGTGGCCACCGTGATTGCGCTGCCTGATTGCAACGTCCCACCAGAACAACTCGTCGGCCTGTCACCTGGCGTTGCGCCCGAGTTGCAGTTCGCTCGTCGGTTGGCGGAGAATCGTTGTCAGGTGATTGTTCCGCTGCTGATAAACCGCGATGAGCGGATGTCGAACTTGACCAACCGCGAGTGGCTCTATCGCAGCGCATTCGAACTAGGTAGAGGATTGGTGGCATATGAGATCCAAAAAGTGTTGGCACTCGTCGATTGGGCATCACAAGATCCGCGGAGCGGGGCACCTATCGGGATCATCGGTTGGGGCGAAGGGGGCCTGGTGAGTCTTTATGCAGCGGCGTTGGACCCGCGAATCGATGCCGCGTGCGTGAGTGGTTACTTCGCTCCCCGTGAAGATCTCTGGCAGGAGCCGCTCGATCGCAACGTGTTTGGGCTGCTCGAGCAATTTGGTGATGCTGAGTTGGCGGCCATGATCGCGCCCCGTCCGCTCATCGTCGAAGCATGCGCGGGCCCGACAGCCACCATAGCCGGCGGTCGTGGCGCGCCCGCTCGCTTGGTATCGCCGAAGCTCACCGACGTTCGTCGCGAAGTCGATCGAGCAAATGCGATGTTCGCGGCCAGCGAGATGTCGACGAATGTTGAGCTCGTCGTCAGCAGCTCCGATGACGAGGACGGCCAGGGCCCTTACGGCACCGCTGACGCCCTCGTCACGCTGCTACGTGCGCTCCAAGTCGAGACGCCTGTATCACCGAGTGGAGAGCTGCCTGAAAGCAAACTCACTTCGTGGGATCCGGCAGCGCGTCACGTCCAACAAGTAAACGAACTGGATCGCCATAACCAACAGCTGCTGCGAGAGAGTCACTATCTGCGGCAGCGGGAAACGGTGGAACGATTTGATTTCGACTCACTTGCGGCCTACGAGAAATCTGCGGAGCCGGTCCGCGACTTCTTCTACGAGGAAGTCATCGGCCGATTCGATTATGAGCTATTGCCGCCCAATCCGCGATCGCGCAAGTTCAAGGAAACCGAACATTGGACCTGCTATGAAGTGGTGCTGGACGTGTTTCCGGAGGTGATCGCCTACGGCCTGCTGTTGCTGCCCAACGACTTGCAGCCGGGCGAGAAGCGGCCGGTTGTCGTCTGCCAGCACGGCTTGGAAGGCCGACCTCAAGACACCATCGGCGATCCGGGTCGCCAGTACTACCAGGCGTTCTCGGCCCAGTTGGCCGAGCGTGGCTTCATTACCTTTGCGCCCCAGAATCTGTATCTGTTCGGCGATCGCTTTCGCACTTTGCAGCGTAAAGCAAACCCACTGAAAAAGACGCTGTATTCGATTATTACTCCGCAGCATCAGCAGATTGTCAACTGGCTGCGGGGACTGGAGTTCGTCGACCCGGAGCGAATTGGTTTCTACGGACTCTCTTACGGCGGCAAGACGGCGATGCGCGTCCCGGCGATCGTCACCGACTACTGTCTGTCCATTTGTTCGGCGGACTTCAACGAGTGGGTCGATAAGAACGCTTCGACGCGCAACCCGAGGAGCTACGTCGGGATGGGCGAGTACGAGATCTTTGAATTCGATCTCGGCAGCACATTCAACTACGCCGAAATGGCGGCACTGATCGCACCGCGACCGTTCATGGTCGAGCGGGGCCACTTCGACGGCGTCGCCGACGATTGGACCGTGGCCTACGAGTACGCGAAGGTCCGTCATCTGTACGCAGCGAAGCTTGGGATTGGTGATCGAACGGAAATTGAGTACTTCGTCGGCCCCCACACCATTAACGGGCAGCGTACGTTTGATTTTCTTCACAAACATTTGAAGTGGCCCAACCCCATGACACGGTAGTGGTGATCAGCAAGCGAGTCGCGCGGAAAAATGCTCAGCTAGCTGGATATCTCATCTCGTGTCGACGCATCCAGCGCGCAACCGCTTCCCTCAGCTTGGCTTGCAAGTTAAGTTATTCGGAACCGCCCGTTTTCGGCCGGACAGCTGGACGCATTCAACCCCTACCAGGTACTGTCGATGTCCATTTCACGGAAGGCTTCTGACCTGTTCCGCCTGGCCCAAGCTATGGCGCGGCACCCACGACTCGTGTTGTCCCTACTAGAAGCGGTACCATTCTCACAACGCGGCTTCAACTACAGTCGCAACTGGAATGGGTCCGACGAGGCAGCGCGCTTCTCTTGGCCGGCCCAGCCCAATCGCATGCAGGAGTTCTGCGATACCCTGACTGAGGGCCCCGGCGTTTGGAAATGGGACCACTACCTCGACATCTACAACCGCCATCTACAGAAGTTCATGGATCGCGAAGTCCATGTCATGGAAGTCGGCGTTTACAGCGGCGGTGGCCTCCGCATGTTACGCAACTACTTTGGCGAGCGAAGCCAACTCTACGGTGTCGACATCGAAGCGGACTGCAAATGTTACGCCAATGATCACACGAAGATTTTCATCGGCGATCAGGAAGAACGCAGCTTCTGGCGAGACGTCCGTAAGCAAATTCCGTGTCTCGACGTGCTTATCGACGACGGTGGTCATGAGCACGAACAACAAATCACGACGCTCGAAGAAATGCTTCCTCATTTGAGCCCCGGCGGCGTCTACATCTGCGAAGACATTCGCGGCGACCTGGAACGCTTCAACGCTTTCGCTTATGGACTGATTAGCAGCCTAAGCAAGATGAAGCCTTACCAACCCGATGGCATTCACACGACGCCGTTCCAATCCAACATCGCATCGATCCACTGCTACCCTTACGTCACGATCATCGAAAAGGCGAGCAACCCGATCCCTCGCTTCGTTGCCCCCAAACGAGGCACCCAATGGCAACCTTTCCTGGACGGCAAACTCCTGAAAGACGTCCAGTAACCAAGTGTCCAAGCTAAAACCGTCAGTCCCAGCGACGTACAGCAGTTTCGCCGACCGACGTAAACGTTTACGAATTTACGCGGACTTCGAGTGCGGATGCGGGAGTTGCCCAGCCGTGACGCCGCATCGCCAATAGCAAACCACTAAATTCTTCTCGACTGGCTGGTGGGATTTTTGCGTCATTCGACTGTTTTTCAACATGCATTTTTTAACGCAAAAGTCCTCACTATTGCGGCGTGAATTAACTGTCCGCGCCTTCGTGCAAGGGCCTCGCCGCACCCAACGAATGCAAAAAGCGGTCACTATTGCATTTGAGCACTCAGAAGCAAAACGCAACGGTGGCTGGTATCTTGCTCAGGAATTGACTCAGCACGCGCGCGGCGCGCACACCGCCAATCGACGCAGTGCGCAGGGTGCTGGACTATCAAGTTATCAAAGACCGAAGCGATACCAATTTTCGTCATTCGCAATGCTGATTCCAGCATTGTTTTTGGCCGTCTGCGCGACTGAAACGGTGTGCCCCTCAGGGCTGTGGACTGGATCTACTGCAACGCACGAACGAACGCTAGGAGCGGCCAGTCCGCACTCGATATCGCAGAGTTTGGTCCTATCAGATTCCGAGGCAGAGGGTTCACACCGCTTGTGGAATCTCAGAACGAGAATTGCCTGACGTGATGGACACCTTTGGCCGTGTTTGGGCCGGTCCGTAGTATGCGTCAGACGATAAATTCAGTGCGTCTTAGCAAAATCCGTTTCCTGCACAGGAATACCGCACCTCTGCACTTTTCCGGCCTGGAAATCCGCGGTCGGGCAATGTAACCTCTATCAGTTGGCCCGTCGTCGAGGGCAGCGAGGTGTGTCAAACTTCAGCGACTTAGAAATCAGTCAAACTCGCTGACGTGATTCTCCCCGCTGCATTGAACGAAACGGGATGCACGTGGTTCAATTCTTGAATGAATCCACGCAAATTTGCACGCGGATTGTCTAGAGCTTACAATCTGATTTTTGAGAACCAAGCATACTTGGCCGTTATCCGACCTTGAACCTTATCGGTGTCTTTTGACAAACGTCTTTTCGGCTTGTCCATTTTCGATTCGGAAACGCTAATAATTTGAGCTGACATCAAAAGGCCTTCTCGATTCCAACTGCGGAATCTAGAGGCCTTTTTTCGTTGGCTCGCTGCATAATGGAGTCATCTATTGAGACCGCACCTATTTCCAGCGTTTGTAGCTTCGTTCATCGCAATCATGCCGACGTTGGTGTCAGCAGAGTCAGTCAAAGTCTTTTTAATGGCTGGGCAGTCCAACATGGGCGGCGGCGGTCGAGCTGAAAACCTCCCCTCGGAATGGAACGTCCCGCAGGATGACGTATGGATTTGGCTCGACCACAATATCGACGGTGTTGGGGATTGGGTGACTCTGGAACCTGGACACGGAAACTCATCACACGCTCCGTTTCCGGACGACCCTGAAGGACTAACGCCACCCAGCGACGGCCAGCTAAGGGTAGGACCAGAACTTAGCCTAGGGAGAGCACTTGCCGACGCTTACCCTGAGCACCGGGTCGCGTTGGTCAAACACACATCCGGCGGGCGAAACCTAGAGTCGCACTTCCATCCTGAAAATCTTGGTCCGCCCGAATCAAGAGACCACATGTGGAGTGGCTTGCTTCGAAAAACGAGCAGTGCATTCGAGGCCTTGGAGGCCGCGGGACACACATACGAAGTGGAAGGTTTCTTCTTGTCACTAGGAGGCGGAGACGCCCGTAATTTTGCTCTTCCCGGCTCTTCCGACCCTGAGGAAATCGCTGCTGGCGAAGCTGCCGCCTTGGCTCGCGGTGAGGCATACGGAGAGAACCTCACGACTCTCATAGCTGCTGCTCGCAACGAGTTCTCGGACAACTTGCCGTTCGTTATGCCCCTGATGGTTCCGGAAACTACGCCAGAGCTTGCAAGGGCATATCCCGGATTCCTGGGCGTTCGAGCGGGACAGCTAGACGTGGTGGCGAACGTGCCAGGTGTAGCAGCGTTTGAGACAGCAGGTCTTACTCTTGCGGACCCAATACACTACGACGCCTTGGGACAGATTGAATTCGGACAACGGTTTGCCAACTCGTACTTTGACTTGGTTTCGGTGCCAGAACCAAGCGGTGTAATTCTGGGGGTCTCGGCCATACTGTTTCTCGCTGTCGGACGCCGTCGAATGGATTCCCGCCTTTGACCCGTTCCCGGAAAGCCCCAAACGGGGAGTGCAGCAAGTCTCGGCGTCTTTGCATTACTGACGAGCGTGGCCAGACGTTTTTTTCCGGAGAGTCTGGCTCCCACACAACCTCAGCGGTCTGATTCACCGCCCGCTGGAATGCGGGTTCCAAAGTCGCCTCGGTTACATCAACCGCAGCGGGTTGGCCATTTCCGCAAGAACCAGTGGCTGGACCAACTGCCCTCAAAATACCAAGCAGCTAACCTACAGAGGTGCAACAGACCTGTGCGTCTAACGGAATCGGCTTACTAACCTCGGAGTGAAACTCCTCGGCGTCCTCAGGGTCCGAGGGAAACTGCGTCGGACGATGAATCCCCATGCACTTGGCGTGGCGACGAACTTCCCATTTTGGTGGCGATTGAGGGTGATCCGCTAAGTTCCTTTTCCAGCGGATTGCAGATTCACCGCCGCAACTTCCATGCAACTTAGGCGGTGAACTCGATGGGCTGATGTGGAGAACACTGTACACGCTGAAATGGGCAATCTCCGCCCATTAATCCCAGAATTTGCTTCTCGCAGTTTCACCGGCTACAATCCAGCTGTATGAAGCTGTGGGGGACGGCGTTTGGAAGGACAAGCCGGCGTTGTTCCCTGTACAGACCGCGGCTTTCTTAATGGGGAGAATCGCATGCGACGCTTACTCATCGTCACACTTTTTCTGTGCTCCGCATCATCAGCATCCGCCATGCTGGTCAAGCTTACGGATCCAACTTCACCTGGCGGTGCCAACAATGTGACAAGGGATACAGACACCGGTTTGGAGTGGCTCGATTGGACCGCGTCAACCAATATATCGTATAGTACGATGATCACGATGTTCGACTTGGGGGATACATATGAGGGTTGGCGTCACGCCACCAGTGATGAAGTCAGGGGATTATTTGAGGGATTCGTGCTCCCGACATCCGCTTGGCCCTCTGTTTCATTTGTAGTCGGCGACGGTGCCGCTCTTTCATTCTTCGAACATTTGGGCGCGACGTCCCCGACGATAACCGAGGCGATAGTAGAGGGCGAGGTCAGTGTCTGCGGCACGCCCCGGTGCGTCGTGAAGGCCGAAGCGGACTCCGGGTTCTCGGTCACCTCCGGGGATGTCGCAGTCAGCGACGGGTTTCCGCAGGTCGCCGTCGGTCACGCACTCGTACGATCACCCAGCGCGATCCCGGAGCCTAGTGCACTTTTGTTTTTCGGTTTAGGCGCAATATTAACAGCGATACGTCGCGAGCGAATTTAGGCTCTATTCGTACCTTCGATAAGTCACTCAGTCCGCTTTCAACCGAAACGAACCACCGCCGAACGTAATCACCAATGCGGACTTTTGCTGGGCGTTGTTTGTAAAGCTGATTCATACGTTCAAAAAAACCATCTAGCGTTCGCTGGGCCACACCTCAGATCTCGGCGGAGGTTATTCTGTGTTTTCTCAGCTTTCTGCCAAAGCATATCTAACGGTGGCGCTGTTGACTGAAGCGGATTCGTGCTGGTCGCTGCGTTCGGAGTGAAACTCCCGAAGCACTTTCGGCATGTATCGAGACTGCCTCAACATCGCCCTACTTTGAGGCTCGGGTTCGAGCAGTTTCCACGAGCGGTGGGACTCGTCTCCGCTACAACCAGAACCCGTCAATTGCCTCACACTTCACTTCTGTGAGGCGCTGCAGTCGCGAAAACTACCGGAATTCGCCGATGAAACTGGGCCAAACGATGCGGTAGAATGGTTTCGTTCGCATCGCGGGCTGGGGGAGAAGCGGACCACACGATCAACTAAATCCTGTAGTCAATGAGTATTCCTTTGATGTTGAGACTTGTCGTTGGACTCGCCTGCTGCACCTTCTGTTTTTCCTCTTACGCAGACAATCAACAAGTGCAACCCGAGTGGGCCGCTCCCCCGTTGGAGCAAGCCATTTCGATTCGCAACGGCGCGACGCGCGCGAGATTGGATTATGATCAACTGATTGCTGAAGTTTCGTCGGTGGATGCCGTCTTTCTCGGTGAGTCGCATACGGATGACACGACGCATCGCTTTCAGTTGGCGGTCTATGCAGGTCTGCTGAAGTCACGGCAGAACAAAGTCGTCCTGGCGCTGGAGATGTTTGAGCGTGACGTCCAGCCGGCCCTGGGCCGCTATCTCGACGGCGAGAGCGACGAGGAGACGTTTCTTGCCGTAGCGCGTCCTTGGGCCAACTACCGCGAGGCGTATCGGCCGTTGGTCGAACGTGCCAAGCAAGCAGGCACGCCGGTGATCGCTGCCAATTTTCCGCGCAGTCTGACCCGGCGCCTCGCGATGGAAGGTCCGAAGGCGCTGGAGTCTCTCTCTGCAGAGGAAAAGCAATGGGTGCCACGTGAGTTCTTCCCAAACACATCGGCCTATTGGAAACGCACCGACAACGCCACGCGAGGCCATCAAGGTTTCGCGATGCCCGGCACACCTGACGATGAGAGGCTCTATTCCACGCAAACACTCTGGGACAATGCGATGGGCGAAGCGTGTGCGGACGCGCTCGACAATCATCCTGGATACAGCGTATTGCACGTAAACGGTAGTTTTCATTCCGCCTACTGGGGCGGCGCTGTTCATCAACTGAAACGTCGCAAACCAGACGCGAAGATCAAGACCGTTGCGTTGACGTCTGTGTTGAATCCGTCGACAGCGAAAGTGAAGGGAAAGCCGGTTGCCGACTACGTCGTGTTTGTCGAATCACGCGCGACGAACACCGACCGTGGTGAACGCGGAGTCCAAGTCGGACGCGAGTTGAAGTACCGTTTTCACTTGCCGCCGGATGCTAGCGCGGAATCTCCTGTGCCACTGCTGATTTGGCTGACCGATGATGGGCTGACTGCCGAAGAAGCGATGACACTCTGTAAGTTAAAGTTCGGCGAGGACGCGGCGATTGCTACCATTGATGCTCCGTACAAGTTAGTGGGAGAAGACTACGCCGTCGGTGGGCGTTGGTATTGGCCCGAGTCGTTTACCGAAGATGTCACGACGTTGGTCGATGGCACCGAGCGCATCTGGGCGTACTTGTTGAGGAACTTTCCGATTGATGCCGATCAGGTCTGTTTGGTTGGCGAAGGAACTGGAGGCACGGTGGTTTCAGTCGTCGCGGTTCACTCAGACCGTATGAAGCACCAGGCGATTGCAGTCCGCCCCAGCCGTTACGCAAAAGTGAAGGACATTCCACTCCCGCTGCCCGAGTACTTTGGTGACGATTCGCCGCCAACTAGAAAATTAACCGTCGCAGGTGATGATTCGCTGCGAGAATCGTGGGAGAAGGAGCTGGCGCAATATCGTGATGTCCAAGTAGCGACTAATTTTCAGCTGCTACGCCAAGATCCTTGGAAATCAGCTTGGCAACTCACCAACCTAGTTCGAGAAGCGTTAGGTCTGCAACCTCAAGCTGCTGCTGTAAACGATGCACGTCAGTACCTGCTCGTTCAAGGCCGATCCGCGCGAGCTATGTATTGGGCCACACTTCAAGCCGAGCGAACGTCCAAGTCCCAAGGGATTCCAACAATCGCCGTAGACTCGGTGCCCGACTCCGCTGATGCTACAGTAGTTTCGACCGAGATCACGTCTGAGTCCGTAAAACGTGAAGGCGTCTTGCCGCGGTGTCCTGGACCGTTTGGAGGAACAACCGTGCTCGTCCTACCCGACACATTGAGCGAAGAAGGCGTTGATGCGTGGCTTGCTATCGAGGAAGATGATCCGCTTGCCGCCAAAAGCCGCTTCCATCGAGTGCGTATCGCTTATGATGCGGACGGTCACCGCCTGATGGATGTACTGAAGAAGCTGCGATCGGAGAATCGCAAGAACGTTCTCGTTGTTCCGGCCGTCTTCTACGCAGACTTGCTGTGGTTGCGATCGCTACGAGAGAGTGTACTGGCGTTAGAAGATACGATGACGCTCCATTGGCTACCCGGATTGGGTGGACAGCTTGGTATCCTAGGCGAATAGACTGTGTGCTGCCCGTGAGTCGGTCACTCACAGTTTCTAGAAGCGATAGCCACCACCGACGCCGCTGAAGAAGTCGTCGGAATCGTCGGAGAGGCCAACGCCCGCCCGAAAGTCGACGACAATGTCGTCGGTCACATAGTGGTCGATACCGATGTTGAAGACGGACACGACGAACTCGTCCTCTAACCCGTCGGAGAACAACCCGAACCACTCCAAATACATGGTGTTCGCCTCGGAGAGTTCCAGGCCGAGCACAGCCGATTGCGTCAGGACGTTGAAGTTCTCATCGTTCGGTTCGTCTGGCACCAGGCCGAAATCAGCAAACCCGTTCGTACCGTAACCGGTCGAGCCAGCGATGGTCACGCCCTCAGCGAGTGCCCATTGGTAGATATAGTCCAGGCTGAACTCCGCTTTGTCTGTGCTGAACGCCGAACCACCGGTGGGGGCGGTGCCGCGAATCTCCAAAGCGCTGGTGGGCAACAGTCCCTCGTCAAGTTGCCTTGTCATTTGAAGCTTCAAAGAGTAGCGAAGATCTTCCGAACCAATACGATCATCTTCTTCGTCGATGAAGACCCAGGCGTGGTTCCAGCGAATACGGAATTCAATGTCTTCGCTCAGCCCCACCCTCAGCAGAAGCTCCGGGGTCGTGTGAGCTGACTCGATTTCCTCTTCGGTATCCTTGTAGAAGTAGGAATATCCACCTTCTATTTGCACAATACCCTTGCCCACCGTCACCGCAGACTGCGTGAAATCGTGACGTTCGGTCTCGATTCGTTCCTCAAAGGCGTCACGTTGGCAACGGTAAGGTTTGGTGAAGTCGTCGCAGAACTCGAACCATTGCCCATGTGATACGGCCGGTGAGCCGCATAGAAAAACTAGAAGCAAGGTGCGCAGAGGGATTATGGTTCGATTTGGCATAACGCTCTCGCAGAAACACGATTGACCAAGCGATACTGACGGCAGCACGACACCCCCGTCGTACTTCATCGGTCTACTACGACGCTTTGGGGTAGTTCGTGGCAATGCAGCTCTCTTGAGCCGGAGAATCCGCAGAGCTTACCACAACGATTTCGCCTGCATCCGCACGACCAGCAGTTGCTCGTCAGCTAGCCGCCTTCGACCGCGATGCGGCTGCAGGTTCGCATTGAGTGCCCAGGTCGGTAAGTGCGTGTGATCGACCGAACAACTACTGCTGGAACAGCTGGCCGTCCAACCGGTTGAGTAGATTCTTGATTTCCGGGATCGCTTCCTTCGTCGCGCTCTCGCCGATTGCCGCCAGCTCGTCGGTGCGGGTGAAGTGCGTAAGATCGAAGCCTGTCACGTCGGGCTCAATCACCACGTCCGCCGGCTGCACGCCGATCGCATTGATGTTACGGTTCTGCACCAAAAAGCTGCGCAGAATCGTCTGAATTGTCGATGCGGAACGCATGCGGTCATCAGGCGTATCGGGACGATTCTTCGCAAACTCCGTCTCCATCGTTGCCGTGACGCTGACGGCAATTACAAAGTTGCAGCCCTTTGAGACCAGCACATCGGCCGGAACGTTGTTGATCAGACCGCCATCGACGAGCGCTTGGCCTTGGCGATTGATGGGCGTCGAGAGCACGGGCAGGTTGATACTCTCCAGAATCGCATGGACGGCATCTCCCGTATCTCGAACCACAGGTTTCCCGCCGATCAGATCGACAGTCACGGTGTGCATGGGGACCGACAACTGTTCCAAACGCAAGTCCTTCAGATAGTTGCGAAGCATGGGATCAAATCGGCCCATCCGATACTTGTACAACAAGAACCACTGATCGCCCCGCGGCACCCAGCGAAACAGCCGACTGGGTGTGAGATCACTCACGAAGCGATCGATGAGAAAATCGGGATCGAACCCTGCTGCGTACAGCGTGCCTGTCATCGCCCCGGCACTGGTACCGGCAATCATATCTACCGGGATCCCACTTTCTTCCAATGCCTTGAGGACGCCAATGTGGGCCATACCTCGGGCGGCACCACCACCCAACGCCACCCCAATCTTTAGTCCACGAACCAAATGAACTAGGCGCTCAAACCCATTGAACAGCAATGTGCCTTGGTTACCGGAAGGGGTGCCAAATGAGACGCTAATGTGTCGCTTCGCCAACTTCCACAATTCTGGGGCGATCGGCGGATGCTCTCCGGGCTCTAGCAGCCACAGGATGCGGACCTTGTCTCGCCATCCCGGTGCCCGAGACTCTAGGTCTTTGAGATATCCGACCGAATCACGCCAGTTCTGCGGGGTAACGCACCAAAAAACGATCTGACACTTCTCGAGAGCATTCAACGCACGAAGTGGGTCGACGGATGTCGCAGCATCCACAAAGACGCGTCCCGCTTCCAGCCACTTCGCGGCCTGACTTCGCACCTCGTCGATGCTGAGGTCTTCTTCGCCGCCCAGGATTCTTCGATGCTGAACTTTCGCATCGAAACCAGGCTCCGCCTGGTCCGTAAAGACTCCTGGTGATTCGCCCATCTCCAGCAGCCTGTTCATTAGCTTCGTGGTAACAGTTCGTGTGTGTTGAGATTGATGAACGAACGCCACGAGTTTCGGTCGCGCGATGAGGCGGTCATTGAACAGCACTCGCTTTACCGATTCGGCCATCAACTGAACGTAATTGACACGAAAGATGTCGTGCTTCTTGGAGAGTTCCTGCCCCTTGGTATACTCGATACGCAGCAACGTCGAGGGATCCTCGGCTACGCATTCCATGGGAGTTGGTTCCGCTAGCGCTGCAGCGATACCGCCGAACTGGCCGCCCGAGCTTTGGTATCTCTGCAGCATCACATTGCCTTGCAGATCCAAGAGAGTTACTCTCAGCCGGCCGTGGATGACCAGGAACAACGACGTCACTGCCTCGTCGGCACGATGCACGTGTTGCCCTGGATCATAGCGGACGAGTTCACAGGCATCGGCGATTTCACGCAGAGCTTCGGCGCTCAAGCCTCTGGAACTCGGATGTAATTTGAGTAGTTGTACTCTCTCTTCAAGATCGCTCACAAAACCTTTTCCCAAATCAGTTCGACTCAAAGTTAGTCACAACACCGCCATGTTGGTAGCCTGGCAACTCACGCCGTAGATGATCACCAAAGTCTTCTGCTGGCGCTGAATTCGCAATTTCATTAACTCGGCTCTGCTCTTTCAGGTCTTCAAAAGACAATTCCTGGGTTAACAACTGACGATCATACATCAATTCATCAAGCGCGCCATTGAAAAGCATCCTCCACTCCCATTGCATGCGGCCTCGCCCCTGAGCGTAGATGCTCGTGGTGCAGTTCGTCGTGATTCCGTGATACCAACGCGGGCGTTCCGCCAGCGTATTGATGCTATTCGCGTACTCAAAGAAAAAACTCCGCGTGACTAATGGCTGCGTATACAGGCGATAGAGATACAAATCTTCACCATCCAGAAACTTCGTCCGGCGTAGAATCGCGTCCCGCTCATCACTGACGACATAAATGAGTTCTTGTTGCCGGTAGAGGCTACGCAAGAAGTTGTATTTTTGGCCGTTGCGATAACGCACTTCAATCGAGATGCACAATCGACCGTCGCTCCCGAAGTCAAATACAAACATCGGATGACACATCCACGAAGAACCCCAATAGAGCACCAGCGCATCGACGCCCGCCATATTCGAGAGACGATAGGTGCGCGTTTCGTAATGGGGCGTGCTCTCCCCGATCCCCTGATAGTCAGCATTGCGCACCCCTTCGACGGTCAGCGTGTCGCCTTCGAGGTCAACACGCGCAAGCTGTGTGAATCCAGGTGCCCAGTCCCGATCATGTGAAGGCTGCTGCGCAAACCACCAACAGAGGAATACTCCCAAGAAAGTGAGCAGGGCCAGAAACGGCTTCCACACTGGCAGCCAAAAAACGAAAGCGCAAATCGCGACCGCTAACCATGCGAATACAACGAGTCTTCCGGCTCCGGAAGCACGGCAAACATCATAGAAAAGTGCGCCGGCCAACCAGACGACGATTACAAAACTGATGCAATAGACCAAACAGGAGAAGAGGAACCCGTCCATCGCGATATCTATGTTGAGCGTGTCAAACGAACTTGCAGCTGCCTACGGATTATTGCAGACGCTGAATTCTGCCGGAAGTGGCTGGCCCTCTGTGAGACGCCCAAGGTTGACACCTCCTGTCATGATTAACAACCGTTGCCACGCCAGCCGTCGTTGTGTCGGCAAACATTTCCAGCACTGCAAGCCGGAAACGCAGTATGCGCAGGTCGGCTTACGGTGAAGATTTGCTCGTCGGCCAACGTTGCAGCCGCCGCACATCCATTCCGATTCAATCACAGCTTGCCTCCGGTTGCTGGAGGCAATTGCAATTGCTCAGAGCGGCCTGACTTCTGACGAAGAAATCGTGATTAAAGTGCCGCCGAGTCGAATTTAATCGCCGGAAGCTTAATGCTGCCAATCGTTGCCGCATTGACTGAGACTGAGAATTCTTGACCACCGCTGGTGACCTCATAGTTCAGCGCGCTGCCATCATACGGACTCGTGGGCAACTTCCCGCCAAATTCGCCTTTCACAGTGCTCAAGTCGGCTGGATAGCCGGATGCCGTCTTTTTTGCGGCAACGGCCATCGTGACGCGCAGAGCCGTCAGCTCTGCTTCGTGGACTGCGAACAAAGAAGCAATCTTCGCCGCATCCCAGTTGATCGTGTTCTGGGTTTTCTTCATGTCCTGATACTTGCTCGCCACCTTCTCGCCGCATCGAATAGCATCGGCTGCGGGTTGAGTCAGGCAATGCACGGTGTCTCGGGCCATGCCGATATGAACGGAGCTGACCTCGTCCAGGTGACCAAGCAACGCCTCTTTGCTAGCGAATGCGGCCTCTGGAACACCGAATTCGATCGCCGCCGCCTTAGCGGCATTTCGCATTTCTTCCGGCCCAGCCAATGGGAAATCTGCGCCGAGTGTCTCTAACACAATCTCCGCCCACGGACCGTCAGGGTAGGAGGATCGCAAGGTATCCATTCTCATCTGCAAAATGTCCGCTTCAGATTGCATCGTCCGCGCTGGTTGCACCATGTCAAACGCAAAGACGTTGAGCGCATCGAACGCTTCTTCCACTAACGCTTTGTCTGGGCATTTCGTAGCCCACCTAGCCAAGGAGAAGTAGGCGGTCTCAAGAATTTCGACTCCGGCATAAGCCTCAGCAAGTGTCGTTTGATGAGTCATGTGCCGACCCATGCGAACCGCAGATAAATAGAGGTCCACGGCTTCTTCCCATCGCTGTTCGGATTCGCGATGAATGCCGACCAATCCGATTAGCCGGGCGATGTCGACCATCGAACGCGGATGCGGCAGCAACGCCGACACCATGTATTGCCGAATATCAAGCCCAAAGTCTGCACTAGGCTGGTTCGAGCCGACTAAGGCAGACCGAATCGCATGACGCGACTCGATGAGCAGTTCGTTGATTTCCGCGATCTCCGCATCGGTCGTCTCTGGTGTGATGATTTCCCAAACCGGCTTTTGCAGAATCTGTCGCTTCGCCGGATCCACCGCGTTTAGAAACAGAATCGCGCGTTGATAGTGAATTGCACCGTTGAGCGCAGTCCGTGGTGCTGGCTGACGCAGTCGCGCTTGTGCATGGGCGGTCTGAGTGGCGCCTTGCGTTGCGAGTGTCGACAATAGCACAACAGCAGTGATAACGTGCCAGCGAATCGATCTGGAATAGCCTGGCAAATGCATAGAGAGTTCCTTGTTCATCTGAAGTGGATTGGAGCGGGAGTCGAGAATCACTGTCGAACGGTTACCACAAGCCTCTCAAGATTTCCCAGCGGGCTACGTCGTTTCCAGTAACCAACGGTTGCGACCTTTGCATATTGGAAAATGGTTTGGCTGGCGGCCTGTAACCAAAAGATCCACCAGCGCTCGATCCGCCAGCCCTAGATCCTCCATAAAAGGAGTGCACATTCCCGCTCACTGGTAGTCCCGTTGGAGCAGTCCGACTCGTCTTGTACGGGTTGCCATTGAAGCCAGCGACGCCGATCGATGAGTAGGTCCGGCGCGGAGCTGGTGCAGCGGCACCAGGGTAGCCAGTCCGGTACTGCGCGAGTGCACTCGTCATCCCGATGACGAGAACTACTACGAACAGAATGCTTCCCCCAATACGCCAACCGGACCGATGGCACGTGCTTTCGTACTTCATGGCTAATCACCGTATCCTACGACGCATTGCGCGATAACACGTACGCGTCAATTTCCGTTACATCCCCAACGCTCAGCGGACCCCGTAGCAACATTCGACGCCGAGGAACGCGAATAAAGAGTAGCTCAAAATATGGTAAGCCGCACGGATGCGCTGTGTCAAGTTTTCTCGGGTTACCACCAATCGTTCATTGAACCGATTGGACCGATTCATGCGGTTGGTCTGAATGCAACGTCCTTATGTCTGCTATTGGCATGTTGTTTCCTCCAATTGGTCAACGCGAACGGTAGTTTGTTCGCCTCGCTCTGATCGTATGCGCCCTGCGTGTCCGCGACCCAATGAACCTGATCGCCGCGAGTTGAGTTTCGCGCGTGAATCTTTGCGTACCCTGATGCTGCGAGGATGTCTGCAAGTTGCTCCGTTCTGATTGGTTCAAGTCATGTTATCGTCTCATGATGCGGTTGGGCGCAAATACAGTGTCTTTTTTGCTCTGAGTACCGTCCTGATCGTGTTATACTTCCCACGTCTACTGGTTACTGCATTTCGTTTGGGGAGGACAAAGCCGTGAGTCGATACATTCGAGCATTTGCCGTCGTCGCACTGGGGTTGGCTGCAATCAATGCCAAGGCCCAAGACAAGAAGCCGAACATCCTTGTCATTTGGGGTGATGATGTCGGCTGGAACAATCCCAGTTGCTACAACCGCGGAATGATGGGCTATAGCACGCCGAACATTGACCGCATCGCACGCGAGGGAGTGCTGTTCACCGACTGGTACGGCCAGCAAAGCTGCACGGCAGGGCGATCGACGTTCATCACCGGACAGAGTGGATTCCGCACGGGGCTGCTTAAAGTTGGTTTGCCGGGCGCAAAGGAAGGACTGTCAACCAAAGATCCCACGATCGCGGCCCTGCTGAAAAGCCATGGGTACATGACGGCCCAGTACGGCAAGAATCACTTGGGCGATCGAGATGAGCACCTGCCGACGAATCATGGTTTTGACGAGTTCTTCGGCAACCTCTATCACCTTAACGCCGAACAGGAGCCGGAACACCCGGACTATCCGAAGGACCCGGAATTCAAGAAGAGATTTGGACCGCGCGGAGTGATCAAGTCGACGGCCGACGGCAAAATCGAGGACACCGGTCCGTTGACGATCGAACGCATGAAAACCGTCGATGAGGAAGTGACCGCCGGCGCGATAGATTTCATGGAACGCGCGGCGAAAGCGGAGAAGCCATTTTTTCTGTGGTGGAACTCGACCCGTATGCACATCTGGACGCATCTCAAGGAAGAGTCCAAGAATAAAACCGGATTGGGAATCTATCCGGACGGGATGGTAGAGCATGATGGGCATGTCGGCCAAGTCCTCGATAAGTTGGAGGAGTTGGGGCTAGCGGACAACACCATCGTTATGTATTCGACTGACAATGGCGCCGAATGTTTTTCCTGGCCCGACGGTGGATCGACGCCGTTCCGTAACGAAAAGAACTCGAACTGGGAAGGCGGCTATCGCGTGCCGTGCGCAATTCGTTGGCCAGGAAAGATCAAGCCCGGCACCGTCAATAACAACATCGGTTCTCACGAAGATATGTTGCCGACCATCCTGGCCGCGGCCGGAGATCCCGACGTCAAAGAGAAGCTCGTCAAGGGTCACTCATCAATGGGGCGAGACTACAAAGTCCATTTGGACGGTTACAATCTGCTGCCTGCTCTGACCGGGGAGAGCGATCAGTGGCCACGGAAAGAGTTCTTTTACTGGACGGACGGCGGCAGCCTGTGTGGCCTGCGTTACGATCGTTGGAAGATTGTCTTCCTCGAACAACGTGGCCATGGACTCGAAGTTTGGCAAGAACCATTGGTTGAGCTTCGCTTCCCGAAACTATTTTGTATGCGAACTGATCCCTTTGAACGGGCCGACCACGAGGCGGGTGACTACGATCGCTGGCGTGTGGACCATGCGTTCGTGCTCGTCCCAGCGCAAGGGTTTGTCGCCAATCATCTGGCAACCTACAAGGACTTTCCGCCACGTCAAAAGCCCGGCAGCTTTGCCCTGGACGACGTGCTGAGCAAGCTACAGCAAAGTTCCAATAAATAGGTACGCTGGGAAGTCAACACTCGCCCCTCTCTCAGATTCGTGGGAGAGGGGCCTTAGTATTGCTGATGAGTTCCACAGACGAAAACCACACGACGCTTCCGTCCGACCGGCTCTGGCAGCCAGTCACAATAAGGTGGCTCTTGCTAGTCTTCGGAATCGCACTGGCCTACGCGATTCTCCGTTATCACATCGCGGGAACCGTCTCGTGGGCTCAGTTGCCTTTATTCATTCTCAATAAGGCAACAGCGCTGGCGGCGGTCTTTTTTGTGGCGTCCTCCTACCTGATCGGTCGCGTCATCAAGTGGCACAACCACGACCCGAAAACCAAATTGGTGGTGGTCAAGTTCTGCGGACTGATGGGATTCTCGCTGGCGTTGATCCACGCATTCATGTCGGTATGCCTGCTATCGCCAGCCTACCTGGGGAAGTACTTCCTCGAAGATGGACGCCTCAACTTCGAGGGAGGACTTGGGATGGCAGTCGGTGTGGTGGCGCTGTGGGCGTTGTCGATTCCAGCGATTACGACCCTACCGATGATGCCCAAGGCCCTTGGCGGACTCCGATGGAAGCGGACTCAGCGGATGGGCTATTTGTGTCTCGCCCTGGTGGTCGCACACATGATCTCGCTCGGCTTACGCGGCTGGCTGACACCGTCACACTGGCCCTGGAGTTTGCCGCCTATCAGCCTGATCGCCTGCGTGGTGGCGTTCATTCCAGTGATGGTACGACTCTTCGTGTTTCTACAGAGAGGTCGTTAGACGCGATGTGAGTCACCGAACTACTGCATCACAACCTCAGGTTGACTCGCACTCCGTAGACGAATGCATCATCACCCGAGGTGAGTGCACCTAGTCCCGGACGAATATACTGTACGTCGGGCGTCACATTGATCGAGCGGGTGAGCGCGAAGTTGTAGTAGATCTCCACGCCAGTCCCATCGCGTGGCCCAAGAGCAGCTTGCGACGCTGCACTGAACTCGTCGCTTGCCCCAATGTAGAACCAGCCGATGCCAAAGGCATCGCCGTTGCTTTGTCGCAGCGGACTGTCGCCACCGATTCCTAAGCTGAGGAAGTAGTTGATTGGCGTCGGATTGCTATCGCTAATGGAGGCCCGCCCGAACAAGCCGAAGCCTCGCGATTTCATCGCCGGACCAACGCGGCGTTCACCGGGAAGCTCTTTGAGATACTGGTCGAAGCCATAGTAGATCGTGTACGAGTCTCGAATGCTCGCTACGCCCGGAAGAACTGGGGGATAGGGATACTCGGGTGCCGGCGGTGTGAACGACAGGTCAGGCAGGTCAAGGTGCTTCCAGAGTGCGCCAACGTGATGTTCACCGGGTTTGTCGAAGAACCTGGTGTTGAGGCCAACTTGACCACCGACAATGATGCCATCGCCGAAGAGTCGGTTGAAGCGGAAGAAGTCTCGCGTTCGATCCGTCGCGTCGTAGACATACAGACTCATCGCTCCCCAATCGCGCGGCATCGCTACGCCGGCCGTGAATGAGCTGTATGGCAACGCCAACAGAAAGGCCGGGTTAGCAACCAGTGCTTGATTCATAAACTGGTCCGTGCCGTCGCCTCCGGCGAAAATATCTTGATCGGCGCTACCGACCACGTTCTTCTTTCCTGCGAACAGGACGAGTCTCTCCGAGAGCGGTTGTGTGATCAGGAAATCAGTGACGTACGGCACCCCTGGGTTGTCTGGTGTTGTTGGTAACGCCGCTGGAAAAACGGGTGGAGCGAAGGTGCCGGTATTCGTGCTGATGTTCGCGTACTCTCCCCACCAATGCTGGACACCAATCAGCAATTTTCCGTGAGGCAGGCCACCAAATTTCTCGAGGTCGAACAGAAAATTGTATTCACCGCGCCCGGTGTATTCGAATGTATTTCCCAGATCGAATCCTGGCGGAGGAGGGGCATTGATGCCCCCGTCAACTCCGAAGCCGAATTGGGTGACGTTTCCCTGAAAGAGGATCCCCGCGTCGCGGAAGTGGGCTTTGCATCCTGCAAAGAGACCGGGAGCTGCGGCGCTACACGTTGTTCCGCAATCAACACCGTCACCACATTCAGCGGTCGGGCACTCACATGACGTCAACTGAAGGTCGTTCCAATCCAGCTCACAATCATCGAATACGACATCCGCCAGTGCCGAGCCAGGTGCGCAGAACGCAATGGAGCATGCCACAACGGCGGCGCAAAGAAAGAACGGGACTTGTCTCATGGTAGAAGTCGTGCCTCTATTGCGGAATATTTCTGCGTGGCCCTGCTACGATCAGCGATCGTCAGGTCTACGCACCCTGCCTGAGGTGTTCCTCAATGGATCAAGAAGTGCTCCGAATCTGTGCCCGATCGTAACGGTTAGCGAAGCAGTCCGGATCGCTCACTTCGGTTAGCGCCAAAACCGGCTGCTGCATGCCGCAGGACTGTTACGACTAGTACAAGCGGTCCTAGTGCGCAGAAAACGTCGCATTTTCATGTTCCTCGTGATGTGGATTTCTGCTGTCACCCACCTCTTCGTGACGAACATTCGGATAAGTGCAATTGGCAAATCCGAACAGAACGGAGTACCCTTCCCATGCGACGGAAGTCCATCTTGATCTGCCTGTGTATTCAGCTCGGTTGCTGGCTACCGGTATCAGACGCGAAAGCGCAGTCGTTCGGTGCGGAACTACATGCGACCATGATGCCAGCCTCGGGTGGCATGGCGGGCACGAGCATTGCGCGGCCGCAAGATTTACAGAGTGCCTTGGCGAGCAACCCTGCGACGTTGACGCAGTTCCGCGGGACCAACTTCAGCTTCAGCGGGAGCTGGGCAGAGCCCTCAGTGAACATTGACAACGATGCAACGCTACCGGTCGCAGGTGTCGTCCCGTACTCAGACAGGTCGAATGCGCCGGGAGTCGCGTTAGGCAACATTGGTGTCGCTCAAGACTATTCCGCGTTTGATTTGCCAATCACGTTGGGCGTAGGAATGCTCAGTGGTGCGGGCTTAGGCGTGGATTTTCGCGACGCGGTCGGAGATGCAGCTGAGCCCAACGCGTCCAATGGAACTTCGGCATTGTTGCAGGCATTGAACATCGGTGCCGCACTCGGAGTGCAGGTCACAGAACGCATGTCGGTCGGAGCGGAGATGGTCGTCACTGCGGCAACGCTAGACGGTCCGTTTGCCGGGCTCGGCTCTGCTGTACCCGCCTACGGATTGCGCGGCAACTTCGGCGTAGCGTACGAAGTCAGCGATCACACCACCTTCGGCTTCACCTGGCTCACTCGACAGAGTTTCCAGTTCGACGATGCGATCCTACTCCAAATTGGCGGCTCGCCTCCAGTGTATTCGACCGCGCTTGATATCGAACTCGACCTTCCCGAGACCTTTGGCTGGGGCATCGCCAACGACCGACTTGCGGACGGGCGGCTGTTGCTCGCAAGCGACATTCTCTACAAGTTGTACGCCGACACCGACCTGTTCGGTGCGCTCTGGGAGAATCAGTTTGTATTTCAGACCGGCGCTCAGTACCAATTGACACGCAAGATTCGAGTGCGGGCCGGCTACGCATACGCCGACAACATCATGCGTGATCTGCCATCAAGCAACATCGGCGATATCATTCCTCCGGATGCGCTCGCCGGCGCTCAATACATACAGGCACAGTTTCCGTCGATCAATCAACACCGAATCAGCGGGGGCGTCGGAGTGCAGAACTTTCTGCCAGGCGTCGACATTGATCTGTTCGCAGGCGGAATGTTCGATGCGGAGGAGCAACTCGGAGCCACCGCCATATCCGCTGCCTCCTATTGGGTTGGTTTAGGGACCACCTGGCGATTTGGCCGCGGGGCTTGTGAACGACTGCCAATCCCCAACCGCTGGGGCCCCAACAGCGACGTAGGCCTGGGATTACGTTAGCTCTCTTTCCTAGGCGAGCATTTCGACTTGAACAAAGGATTCGCGCCGCGCTCAACTCGGCGCTGACCAAAAAAACGGGCTAGGAGCAGCTCTGCTCCTAGCCCGTTAAAGATGGAATCATCTCTTGGTTTACTGCTCATCCGCAGGTTTTTCCAAGTGCAGCATCAACCACTCTTGGGTCGTACCATCGGCGAAATGAACCAAAGCGCTGGTTTCATTTTCCGTTAGATTCTCGATCTTGGTTTCCATAATCGGACTGCTTTTACCGGCAATGGTCCAGGCAGCACGGCCGCTTTCCATGTCGACCATTCCTTCGACCGATTTCACTTCGTCGGTCGATTTGTTGTTGTAGTTCCCGGCGACGATTCCTTCCTTGCTGACGGCTAGTTGCAGGAACATGTTGGGGACGGCGTCAGCGTTCTTGCTTTCCGCCAGGGCAAACACGCCCAACGGCAACCATTCCAGATCGTCGGGGTTTTCAACTTCGGGAGCAGCTTCGACGATCTCTTCGGCCTCCGCCGCATACTCTTCGGCTGGAATCGGTTCCTCGCCGCCATAGACCATGCCATCGTCGTAGTAGTACTCACCACCACCACCGCCGCCACCGTCACTGTAGGCGTACCCACCGCCGAAGAAACTGCCCACGGTTGCAGCCGTGGCCCAGGTCCAAAAGACTGGGTTTTGGTTAAAGCGGTAATAGGCTTGGGGATTGTTTTTCCAAAAGTCGTCGAACAGGTGGTTGCTGTCGAACTCGTTTTCCAGAGCATCACGAATGCCGTCGGCATGTTCGCTTCGCCGTTGTTGCCGCTCACTTCGGTTTTCACCACGGTTAGCTGCTAAGGTAGACCGTGTTTCCCCTCTGTTGGACACGCGAGCAGCTTGTCGATCACCGCGATTGGAGACACGATCCTGCCGATTGTCGGACGCATAGTTGCGATTCTCACCGCGACTACCGCGGACATCGGCTCGCGCATCGGTGCGATTCGAGATATTCTCGGACCGTTGATTGGCGACTGAACCGGCCTGCCGATTGGAACCGACGTTTGTGTGCGTTGCCGCCGCATTGTGGTTTGCCGAGGCGGGGTTGTGACTGAAGAAATCGTTGATCGCGGCATTGCCACCTGCCGCCCCAACTCCCGCAGCTGCCCCTGCCGCAGCTCGACCGCCACCTTGGCTGGGCATGTTCAGAAAGCTGCTTAAGTCACTCCTGGATGGATTGGCCCCTTGTGCCGCGCGCCCCGTCGCGGCAGCGCGATTCGTTGCGCCACCTCGATTGGCTGTTGATGCACCTCCCCGATTGCCGGCGGATGCTGCACCACGATTGCCTGCCGATGCCGCTCCCCGGTTTATGGAGGTGCCTCCTCGATTGGCTGTCGACGGTCGCGAGGCAGCCTGGCTGCGCTGGGGCGTCGACGGTCGGCTCATCGAAGGGCTTCTGTTATAGGACTGTGATCGCGACGCGCCGCCGTAGCTTCCGCCTCGACTATAACCACCGCCTCCACGACTCATGCCCCCACCACCGCCACGGCTCATTCCACCGCCACCTCGGCCACCCCCGCCACGGCCTCCGCGTGCGAATGCATCGGAGAAGATCATCACGCTCAATGCGATCGTGATCGCGAAGAAGCCGCCGAATCGGGCGGCAGTTTTGAATTGGCTTTTATCAGGTAACATGATTCTACTCCGAGCCTGAGTTGCGAGTAAGTTGGATGGGATCGATGTTGGGCAAGAGTTCGCCGTCCAGCGAACGCCCCGAGGCCTGCCAGGTGATCGTATCTTCGTCGACCAACGTCAGCGTCTTCACGGCAGAAGCCTTTCGGCCATCGGACAAGGTTGCCGCAGAACTGATGATCCAGCTGTTGCCTTTCTTCTTCCAGGTAGAACCGCCAAAACCGCCATCGGAATCGAAGACCCACGAGCGGATGTTTTGGTCAACAGGATCCCAGCCAATGATCTGCACTCCCGATAGATCGGATTCACCTTCAACGGAGGCGGAGAATCTCCGCGCGATAAAGTTCTGGTTCTTCGACCACTGCGAGGTCGTTTCGATCTTTGAAGACCCGTCCTGGTCGACCCAGGTTCCAATCATCCATTCGAGCTCTTTCAAGTGCTGATAGTTGGAACGGAATACAGGCTCGGCCTCCTCTGTCATTCGGTCCACGAGCCACTGCCCGTCAGACTTGACGTGTACGCAGGAGTACGTGGTTACATCAGGTTCCTCACCCGGACGCAACACTCGGGCAGTCCCCTCTTCGATCGCGACGCTTGGCGAAAGAAAACGAATCGAATTCACGTCGACTTCGATCTTGGTCGCGTTGGCATTCTTAAAGATCTCCACCATCTGTTGTTCGATCGCCTTGCGGCCCGTGACTTCGTCGCCGGTCATCGGGTTGGTGTAAACGGCGCTGGGTGACCAGCTGGCTGCGATCGCCTTTGCATCGCCTTTGTTGAACGCCGCTACATAGGCTGCAACCGAGGCACGAATCGCGGCTTCATCTTCCGCCTGGTCGGCATAGAGCCAACTAGGTGCTGCGCCTGCCACTGCGATAGCCCAGCAATAAATAAGTGTCTTTCTCATTTCATATCTCGCATAGTCAAGAATTGAAACTGCCTGTCCTTACGATGTTGAACGTGATAGCTCCTTCATCGCGGCCATCATGAGACCACAATCGGTGCATATCACACGCCTTGGCGGTGCCCCGAGCGAATTACGCTGTGAACTGATAAGTTTCCCCTCGCCGCCGATCCTCGGATTAGCCGTATGCTGCATTACCTCTTTGTCTTTCCAGCGTTGTGATTCGATCACCTCGCGTCGCGCAGTGGCGTGTTACAGAACGCGGTATTCCGGGGTTCCGCCTTTCCAATCCAGGGCGGAGGTCAATAGGCGACCAGCTCCCCCAAAGGAACAAGATCGCACTCTACCCAACGAGTTGCCTCGCCTCATCCGCAGGATGCCGTAGCGAGCGCGTGGTCGACTTCTCCGTCGAGATTCCAGCCGCTAACGCTTCGTCAGCATGACATATCCAATTGGCATCGGCAATCACTCGCCTGCCGGATCTTACAGCGCTTTGAGTCGTAACGATGCCGCGCATGCGCGTCCAACTCAGTTCAGGCCAGTTTGCATGCAATGTCGAAAACATCACCTTGTCGACTGCACATTAGGTCGAGTTTGAGTGTTGGCGTGTGCCGTCGAATCTCAGAGCAGCCCGTACCGCTTCGTGCTGATGCAACATTGGGGCAAACTGCAGCGCGGACAGTCTCGGCACCCAGAATCGGCCATAGACCCTCCCGGACAGGTGTCGAGCGTCGAATCTCTTGCTTTCGTAGATTTCTGAGCTGATCGACGTTGACGGTAGGCATTTGATGCCCAAATCCAGCCCAATTGAGCCACAGTGCCGCAAATGCATTGCAAGTGTCGTGGTTGAGAATACTTGCTAAAATCACGAGATCCGCGCATAATAACGTCATCTCATGCAACTCAATTGCATATGCTTCCCAATCTTGTTCAAAAGCTGACTGTTTATCTTGCGCTAGCCCTCCTTGGGTTGGTCGGCGGTCTTGGTACGGGATTGCATGTCGTCTTCAATTGCTGCCATTACGACAATCTTGCGTGCGGATCGTGTGCTTGTTGTCCAAGAGTTACGGAAGTCGCCTCCGACAGCAGTTGCGAATGCGTCTTCTGCGATGTAACAGCCGCGTCATCCACATGCAGCGCACAATCGACATCGGCAGATCGAGCTCCCAATTCGCGAAGTGGATTACTCACGGAATCTGAGCAGGATTGCGCGATTTGCCGCCTGCTTTCTCATTTCCATTCGACACCGACGACAGACTCACCAGAGCACTATGTTTGGGCGAGTCGCGGCGTCGTCGCAATTTCTATCCCGGCAGCGATTTCTGATACATCGCTGCGGCTGGAGCCTTCACGCGGCCCACCTGCGTAGAGCATCGTCAAGTCGCATCCTACGAATACGGTGAACGCGAAGGTGATGCGGCTGTTCTATCCTGGCTTCCACATTGTGATGCCGCCATGCGCTAAGCGCGCGGGATCGCAGGCAGAATTCACTCCTGAGCTGCGTAGCAGTCGAAGGTAAATTGCATGACCCTCTTGGAACGGGGCGTGTTCGCTTTGCTTGAATCGCTAAGCGAATCGGCACCGTTTGTAGTACTCGGTCTCTTGCTCGCCGGCTTGATCCACGAGTTTGTTCCGGCGGCGGCGATGAAGAAACGCTTGGGCGGCGTTGGCTTTGCGCCGGTCCTGCGCGCGGTTGGACTAGGAACACTACTACCAATCTGTTCCTGCAGCACGATTCCGTTGGGCTTGGGAATGGCTCGTTCCGGGGCCGGAACCGGCACGGCATTGGCTTTTATGACCAGCGCGCCGGCCCTTTCACCCGTGACGATCGTGCTCGGCCTATCGCTACTAGGACCTGCCTTGCTCGGATCTTATTCGGTTGCCGTGTTGTTTGGGTCGTGCGCTCTAGGCTTGCTTGGAAACTCGATTTTCAAAGTCCAGGACGATGCACGTGATGCTGCCGCGCGCTGTGGGTGCGGATGCAATCACAAAAACCCGAATACGCGTCACAGAGTTGTGGCCGCAGCCCGCTGGGCATTGTTTGACTTCGGCAGCGAAGTATCTTTGTCGCTCGTCACTGGGCTGTTGGTAAGCACCATCTTGCTCGTATTCACGCCCGATGAGTGGGTGACGACGTTGATTGGAGAACCGAGTTTGTTCTCGATCCTGACTGTCATGCTGCTGGCTCTGCCGGCCTACACATGTTCTGTGCCAGCTCTGTTGATCGCAGGGAGCCTGGTCGCGAAGGGGGCTGATCCGGGGGTCGCTGTTGCTTTTTTGGTAGCTGGGCCTGCCACCAACTTGGGAGAGCTAAACTCCATTCGCGTCGGACTGGGAGCACGTGTCGCCGCATTCTATTTCCTTGCCGTAGCCACTCTGGCAGTGACCGCCGCATTGGCGATTGGGAATTTGCCTTTGTCTGGGGTCTCTGGCACGACGTCGATCGCGGCGGACGGCGGCAATCACGGTCATCGCCATTTGCACTTTGGCGCATCGCCGTCTGATGCGCATCCTGCGGGTGCTCACGAGCATCTGGAAGCTGATGAGCAAATCGTTGCCATGTGGCGTTGGCCGTTCGTGCTGCTGATTAGCGGACTGGCGCTGCACTCGCTCTGGACAATGTCGCTACGGCGATTTGTCGATTGGCGGCATTCGCATGAGACGCCAAGTGAGGCCAATCATCCAGTTCCGGTGAGCACACTGGATACTCATGCCATGGAGGGGAGTCGCGGATGAGTTCGCCTCGTTTACCCAAGAAGCAGAGTGTATGGGACGTGCTGCGCGTGCTTGCCGTCGAGCGTCAGTACTGCGAGTGGGCCTCACCTTATCTCGCTTGGCTGCGTCGACCGCTGGGTGTGTTGACGTTGTTGGCGATCGCCGCATTGCTATGCGGACTTTTTGTAGCGGTACATGGCTTTGTGGTCCTCGCGGCGATTGCGGCTGTGGTCGCGATTGGTTGCGTTTGGCCATGGATTGGGATCCGTGGCGTAGCGTGTCAGTTGAGGTTCGCCGCTACCCGCGCTGAGGAAGGAAAGCCAGTCGAAGCGGAGCTGGTCATCACCAATCGATGGCCGTGGCCAGTGTGGGGCTTAGCCGTCGAGGGAGGTTTCGGGGAAGAGGTGGATGAATCGCAGCAACCTGAAGTAGCTGTGGCTCGTATCGGAGGGTGGTCCCGTGGGTACTTCAACTGGACCTTCACTCCATTGGTGCGTGGTCGCTACCCGTCGGTTAATCCACAGCTGGTTACCGAGTTCCCCTTCGGCCTGTGGAAAGCAAAGAAAGAAGTTGAGGTGCTTTCGAGGTTGATCGTCTGGCCGGCGCGATTCCCGTTGCCACCACTCGTACTGCCGTCTGGCTGCCAGTCGTGGACCGGACAGACGAGCGAATGTTCGAGCGGCTCGGTGGGTCATCGAACGAGTGTTCGTGAGTATCGATTTGGTGACTCGATGCGACAGATTCATTGGGCAAAGACAGCTCTTTATGACAAACTCGTCTCTTACGAAAGGGAAGGGCAGGCCGTCACCGAAGCGAGAATCTCGCTCGATACGCACCCATCTCTCCATCGAGGGCGTGGTCCCCAATCGAGCGTAGAGTGGTCGATCCGTATTGCGGCTAGTATCTGCGATACATTACTTCGGCAAGGGGTCAACGTGGTGATTGAGTCTCACGCAGATCAGTTCCATTCGGAGCGAAAGGGGAACAACCCGACGACTGTGCTCGATTGGTTCGCTTTGTTGAACACCAAAAACGTTCCGAACAGTCGAATTGCCGCGCGAGCAGTCGCGTCCAACGGCGCGGCGACGCTCTTTATCCACATTACGACCGATCTTTCACCACGAGTTACCGGAGACTCGATCGTCATCGTGGTGGATCGACCAAATCATGCCTCCATCAATGCTGGCAAGATGCCACAAAGCTGGATAGAACTGTCGCAAGAGACGGACATACCAACGCAAGTTCGACGCGGTTGGCAGCAAGGACTGAGGGGGCGGCGCTATGCAGTCTAAGTTAGCACTGTCCGGACCTACTTATGTTCTGATGGCAATTGCGACCTTGATGTTGCAGCTTGCGCTGTTTGATCGACAAGGTTTCGTTCTGCAAGAGTGGTTGCAACTTGCAGTGGTGTTTGCGGTCGCGGTGGTGATCCGTCGCAGCGATCGGTGGAGCAACCGCAATACTGCCAATGGAGTTGCCACGATAAGCTTCGTCGCGATCGCAGCTATGCCATTCGTGGCCGATGCCACTCAGCGCACGTTCTCTGCGTTTGGAAACCCGTTTGAGGTTCAGCTCGTGTTGGGCCTACGCAACCTTATGATTTGCCTTGGGGCGCGTAATCGAGATGCACGTAGTCTAGTGTTCGCCTCATTGGCAAGCGCTTTCCTGATGCTTTATAGCTTTCTTTGGATGCTGAATCGTTGGACGGTCGCCCTCGTATTCGTCTATGCAGTGATCGGTATGTGGTGGCTCATGGGAGCCTATTGGGATCGGCTTAGCGGGTGTTTTGTGTCTCGCACTGAGCGTCGGATTCCATGGAAGCCGATTGTGGGTGCAGCTGCTCTGGCGGTCGTCACCGTCCTCGCTTCACTTCCATTGGCGACCGGCAAGAATTTTACCACGGCGATCAAAGGACTCTTGCCGAGTTCTGGAGGGACTGGGGGCCAGGACGAATTCGCGTTCGGAGGTGTTGGTGACGGTCCGCAGATGGTGAGTGCGAAGGATAACGCAAGTGGATTCGGACCGATTGAAAGTGAGCTTTTCCTCGAATCGAAGATGCCGAGTCTCTACGACGTGATCAACGAATTCTCGGATGCCAAGCCAAAACCCAAGAAGCGGCGCCGTCAACGCGCCATTCCTCTTGCTCCAAGCCAGATGCAAGAGAATCATCAACGACGAGGCATCAATCAGCGCGCCGGACGTGAGTTCGACACAGTACGCAGAAAGAAGCAAGAGACACGGAAATTGGAAGACCTTCGATCGCGTGCGTTGCTGCAAGTGGTCGGTCGCGTGCCAGTCCATCTTGGGCTCTACAAGTACGACATGTGGGATGGCCACAAGCTGGTCTCCTCCGATGGTGTTGAACAAGCGAAACTTGGACTGGAACTTGATGCTGACCGCAATCAGTATTGGGCGAGGCTTGTAGGCAGAGCAACTGATGGCTGCTTTACCCATCGCGATCGCCATGAATTGCGGATAATCAACTTGAAGACGGATCGCGTACCATCGCCCCCCAACCTCACTAGTTTGCACATTGACAAACTCCATACCGAAAATCTGTTTCGAACGACGCCCGATGGGATGTTGGCAATGGACATGGACCACATTCCTCAGCTGTCGATTCTTCACGTCAAATCTTTCCAGCGACTTCCGGCCGACGAGCCCAAACTTTATCGGGCAACTTCTCAAGCAGCGGGTGCCGATGTCGCGCTCAAGACACTGGCACTAAGTTGGACCGAGGGCGTGAACAAAGGATGGCCGGAGATCGAGGCCATCTGTACTCGCTTGCGGCAGGAATACAAACTCGATCCCGAGGCGATGGTACCGGAAGACGCTGACGATGCGGCCGAGTACTTCCTACTAGAATCCAAACGAGGACCCGACTATCTCTTTGCCACTTCAGCGGCGCTGCTGCTCCGCTCCCTGGGCTACGAGAGTCGCGTTGTCAGCGGTTTCTACGCTGACCCCAAGAACTACGATCGCCAGTCGCGAATCACTTCCGTGTACGCAGACGACGCTCACTTTTGGGTGGAAGTGCTCTCTTCGGCGGCAGCAAACACCAAGCGTAAATCTACTCCGAACGCCGCAGACTGCTGGGTGGCTGTCGACCCGACTCCAGGCTACGAGGTTCTGCTCGCGCCTGAATCCCTGTGGGCGAAGCTCTTTGCACGAGCGGCATTGACGTGGCATGCGTTGAAACGCAACCCGCTGTCGACGCTAAGCGTCGTCGCAGTGTTTGCTTTGGCTTGGAGCAGGAAGGATTATTTGCTCGATCTTTCGGTCACGGCATGGTGGCTGCTGGTTCACCGCTGGGGCGATGTCCGCCATCGGGTCACTTCAACGGTCCGCCTACTAGAGCGCCGCGCGCGAGTGCATGGGTGCCCGCGTGCCAAGGGAGTATCACTTAGCCGGTGGAGTGATAGCGTTGCGTCACTTAGTTCAACCACCGACGATTGGCAGGGCTCATTTTTTGATCTCGCCAATTGGGCACTCTATGGGGAGGGAGTGCCTATTCAATATTCCGATGCCGAAGCGAAGGCACTGTGCAGGCGAGCCGCTGCCGCTGCATTGCATTCGCCGGTGGGGTACCGCGTGGGCCTCGCGGGCATCAGCAGGGGAGCAGGGTAGATGAGCGAGAATTCCGTCGTTGAGTTTCCTGAGCGGCGTGAGTCGTCTTCCGAAGCAATTGAATCCCTCCGCGACCGCCTAAACTCGGCTATCCGAGGCAAGGAAGACGTCGTGGAACTGGTGCTTGCTTGCCTCTTCGCGAGGGGACACTTGCTACTTGAAGACCTGCCTGGGCTGGGTAAGACCACGCTGGCCAAAACTTTGGCAGACGCCATCGGCGGACTCTACACGCGCGTGCAGTGTACTCCGGACCTGATGCCGACCGACATTACCGGCTTCAGTATGTTCAACCAGAAGACACGCGAGTTTGAGTTCTGCGAAGGTCCCGTCTTCGCAAACGTGCTCTTGGCGGACGAAATCAACCGAGCGGCCCCCCGGACGCAGAGTGCGCTGTTTGAAGCGATGGCCGAACGGCAAGTCACCATTGATCGACTCACACATAAGCTGCCAGGAACTTTCTTCGTTGTTGCCACACAGAATCCCGTGGACAGCCACGGTGCCTACCCACTTCCCGAGGCGCAACTCGATCGGTTCGCAATGAGGCTTTCGATCGGATATCCTGGGCGTGCGACGGAAATGGAGATCCTCGCTGCACAAGTTGGCGCCCCGACAAAGAATCGAGCCGATAGCTCGGTGCTGACTCCCGAAGCACTTTCAGACATACAGAATGAGGTTGCTGAAATCGCGGTCGCGGAAAAGGTGAATCGCTATCTGGTAGATCTCGCAGAGGCGACGCGAAGTCACTCCGAAGTAGCCCTTGGGCTCAGCCCGCGCGGACTGCTAATATGGCAACGCGTCGCACAGGCGCGTGCCTATCTGCAGGGTCGCCAATTTGTCACCCCTGACGACATCCAGGATGTGGCGAAGCCGATTCTGAGCGTGCGCCTGGCGGGAGACTTCAGCAACGCGGATCCGATCATCGATTCAATACTGGCTGACGTAGCTACCCCTTTGTGCGACTAACGCGCACGAAGCTCGAACCAAGAGGAAATGAAAATGCACAAATACGAAGTACTTTTGCTAGGTGTTTTATGCGTAAGTCTGACTTGCTCGAATCTGGGCTGCCAGCCTGCAACAGACACGGGCAAACAGCAGTCCGGCCACGGCCATGGTCACGACCATGATCACGACCACTCCGACCGACCCAAGAATCTGCAGACCGCAATCGCAGAACTCACGGAGATGGCCAATGCAATCCGGACCGCCATGGAAGAAGACGACCCCAAGAGCGCCCATGAGCCGCTGCACAAAGTCGGCAGTCTGCTGAAGGCCATGCCGGATTTGGCTGCGGATACCGACTTGCCAGAAAGCGATTGGGATGCCATCAAGGCTGAGGTCGATCGACTTTTCGATGCGTTCGGTGATATTGATTCGGCATTTCACAAGAAGGACGGAGACAAACAGGCGGCTTACGATGCAGCCAAATCAACCGTTGACGAAGGGATGGCAGCACTAGAAGCCTACTTGCCAAAACTGGGCCCCGTCGACACGCCTGCAAAGCATGATGATCACGACCACGAAGCCCATGACGAAGAAGAAGGTCACGACCACGAAGCCCATGACGAAGAAGAAGGTCACGATCACGAATCCCATGACGAAGAGAGCCACGACGAAGAAGGTCATGACGAAGAAGAAGATCACGATGAAGAAGCCAGTGACGAAGCTGCGGAGTAGAGGAACGGGGCAGCACGTGTAGTCCACGTAGACGAGCAAGGGTTTTCATGAACGCCATATTTTGGGGCGGCCTGGTCCGATTTGGAGAAGCAGCGCTCGCGGGCGCGCCCACGCTACTGGTCGGGTTGTTCGTAGCAGGCGTTTTTCGCAGGCTGCTCGGACCGGAGCTTACGTTTAAGATCTTCGGCGGAAGGAGCTGGCGGAGCCTGCCGCAGGCGTGGTTCTGGGGCATGTTGTTGCCTGTCTGTTCGATCGGTGTGATCCCAATCGCGTACGAGCTACGTCGGGCCGGCTTGAAGGGCGGAGCAATTCTGGCATTTGCACTCACGGCTCCGCTCTTCAATCCGTTGTCCTTGCTGTATGGTCTCACGCTTTCCACTCCAATTGTGATAATCGTCTTCGCGTTGGGTTCGCTGGTTGTGGTGACGACGGTGGGCATTCTTTGGGACTGGTTGTTTGAGGGTACGGAAATTCAAGTCCCGAAGGAGCAAGAGGTTCCGCCTGGGCTAAAGCGAATGGCCGCGGTTGCCGTCGTTGCAGCTCGACACATGGCTGGGCCAACTGCCATCTACGCGGCCATCGGGCTGGCTGGCAGCATCCTGCTGGCGGCGATTTTCCCGCATGGCAGCTTGACCGACTCAATGGCTCATACCGATATCTGGGCGCCATTGAAGATGCTGGTAGTCGCGCTGCCTGCGTATGCGACTCCCCTCAACGTCATGATGCAGGTTGGCGGGATGTTTATTCATGGTAACTCGGTGGGAGCTGCGTATGTCCTGCTGTCGTTAGGTACAGGTGCCAATTTGGGCCTGATCGCGTGGGCTTGGAAAACCTATGGCTTCAAGCGCGCCTCCGCTTTCTTGATCACCTTCATCGCGGTCGTCTTGGCGATTGCTTACGCAGTTAACGATCCGCTTTACTCGGCAGGTGACGTTGAGCGACCACATACGCACGCTTTCGACGTCTACGCGTGCCCATTTCACGGGTCGACAACGGTCAGTTTGGCTACGAGAGCTTGGTCAAAGTTGTCCTCCAACGCACAACTTTACGAAGTGACCTCACTAGCCGCAGTCTTATCCTTCTTTGCGCTCGGGTTGGCGCTACGGAAATGGGACCCTGAACATCACATTGAGTCTGCGCTCGCTAAGCCCGTGGAAGTCGATCCGAGCGCGGAGCCTTCGTGGCTTGATGTGAACGTACCAGGTCCAGTATTGGGAGCCACTGCAATTGTGGGGTTGATCGCTTTGAGCGTGGTCGGTTGTTTCGTCTATTACCCTTCTCCTGATCAAACGCTTGAGGATATGGTTTACGCGAAGGCGGATGCATTGTCCTTCGCCGCCGGAAAGGAAGTGGACAAAGCCGTCAAAAGCATCGAACGTTACGACGATCTAACCCGGCGACTGCAGGTAGGCTACTACCTCCGCCGCTGGGAGATCAGTGAGTACCAGCAGACGAAAGCCAAGCTGCTGCGCGGCCGCCTGGAGCAACTTAAGGACTTGCTAGAAGCCAACGACTTCGAGCGCGTACGCGCCGCGAGTGACGCGGTTTCTAATGCCCACCGACGAGTCTCCGCGGCGTTTCGCGAAGCGGAAGCTGCGTAGTCGCGAGCGCGCCGATACGAGTACACTCCGGCAGTGAATGTCGTAGCCACGCTACAACACGCTGCCGCTTGGGTAAAAAACGCCGCGCTCCCTCCCCCCATTTGGGTTTTGCAACACGGTTTTCAAATGGGTTTCGTGTCCTAAAAATCACTGCTGTTTTCGTCGGACCCATGTCGCAAGCCGTTGCTAGGTAACGACTTGGGCAATCGCTCGTGAGCCGATTCCGTCAAGTTTTCGGACTATCGATCCCAAATGTGTTCGATAATTCGTGTACGCTATTTCTGGCAAACACTGCTATGCAAGCACCAAAGCCATATGACACCAACGCGGCGCGATGTCCGAAAATTCCCGAGTGCCGGTGACTTTCGGATGCCCGAGCGAACGTTGCCGACAGCCCGACAGCCGAACGATCTTGAAGCAGTTTCAATATTCCTCTCCCCGTTGGGGAGCGGCTAGGCGAGGGGTAAGTCTACCTAGAAATTAACCCTCCCCTAGCCCCTCCCTGCGAGGGAGGGTGATTCATTAAACTGCTTCTAGTTGATTGTATTCGAACGGGTGGCCCAATTTCAAAAAAATAGCTTGGCTACTGGTAGGTGTGGAGAGTGCATTTAGAAGATGTAGCTGACGCTGTTAGGACATGGACCGAACCTGCTTCGGCGTGCTCTTCCGAATGTATGTAGCAGATTCCACTTGCCTACCTCGGTCAGATAGGACCGATGCGCGAAACAACCATCCCATCTGTCACGGCTGATGTAAGAGATATTCCGGCGCGCGTCTGCTAATTTCGAAACGTCGTAGAGAAGCACGGCAGGAAACCGTTGTGTATTTCCGCTATGATTACCAGGTAGAGGCACTGCCGAGCTGCACTCACGAATTTTCTGGATTGACTGTTTCACAGGAAAAGACTCGATCGGTCATGATTATGCGAGTATGCACTTTCGCTTTATTTTGCTTGCTTTTTTGCACCACTATTTCGCTGGCAGATGAGGCGTCTCATAAACCGCCCAATATCGTGGTGATACTAGCCGACGATTTTGGCGTTGGAGATATCCAAGCCCATTATCCAAAGAATAAGATTCCGACACCGCATTTGGATCGACTGGTCCGCGAGGGCATTAGCTTTACGGATGCGCACAGCCCGTCCGCAGTCTGTTCGCCAACGCGTTACGGATTGCTTACAGGTCGGTATTGCTGGCGAACCCGGATGCAAGAATGGGTAATCGCCGCTTATGAACCTCCCCTCATCGATCAGAAGTTGCTGACACTTCCCGAGTTTTTGCGCGAGAACGGCTACGAAACTGCCTGCATCGGAAAGTGGCACCTTGGTTGGAACTGGATCGGCCCACAAAAACCAATGATGCATCGGTTGAGACGCAACTATCAGAAGCACCTTTCATGGGATTTCACCAAACCGATCAGCGGAGGTCCTACTGCACATGGTTTCGATTACTATTTCGGAGTGGTGCTTCCAAATATGCCACCGTTTTGCTGGATCGAAAACGACCGAGTCACGCAACTTCCCACAGAAAAATATCAGTATGAACCTGAGGAAGGTTTCGTTGTCATGCCACGTGGGTTCGAGGGTGCTCCCATGGCACCTGGATGGCGATTCGAGGAAATCTTGCCTGAGTTGACCAGACGTTCGGTCAAGTACATTCACGACCACGCCAAAGCCGACCAACCGTTCTTTCTCTATTTCCCACAGACTTCGCCACACGAACCGGTTGTTCCTTCAAAACGTTTTCGCGGAAAGAGTGGGATTGCACCCATCGCAGACTTCGTCATGGAAACCGACTGGTCAGCTGGCCAAGTTATTCAAGCGATCGACGACGCAGGCTTGGCAGACAACACCATTGTGATATTCACAGCCGACAATGGACATTCCCATTACACTGGCTGGGACAAGCTGATCGATGCAAAACACTTCCCCAGTGGTCCCTATCGCGGTCACAAAGGGGATATCTGGGAAGGTGGCCACAGGGTGCCGTTGATCGTTCGTTGGCCAAGTAAGATTGCTCCTGGCTCTAGTTCCGATGCCATGATCTGCCTGACGGACGTCTATGCTACTTGTGCGGAAGTGCTAGGGAAAGATTTGCCGGAAAGATGTGCGCAAGATAGCTTCAGTTTTTTGGGAGCCGCAAACCGCAACGACAGTCCAGCAAGGTCCAGGAGGAGCACGATGGTTAACCACTCGAATTTCGGTGAGTTTGCCTATCGTCATGATCAGTGGAAGCTCGTTTATCGGCTGTCGGAACGCAACCTGGAAGCTTCGCGCGGCAAACCGACGAGTGCCGAATTGTACGACCTATCCGACGACATTGGTGAAACAAAAGACTTAGCTATTGAACGCCCCGACAAGGTGAACGAACTGACCGCCGAGTTAGACGAACTGATTCGCGCTGGCGCAAGCCGACCTAGCGCCGTTGGCCGAAACGATTGCGACGTTCGCTACGACGTTACCCAACCATACCGCTGGATCGAAGATTAGAAAGGTGCAAGTGACCACGAACTCAGCCAGCCACTTGCTCGCAGTCTTGTAGCTGTAAGGTCCGTTGAGAGACAGTAGCCTTCTGATTCATGCGAGCACGTATTGGTTTCCTGCGTTCGGTCACCCTCACGGAAACAGCGTGAGACGACCCGCTCACCTGGCTCGGCCCGAAACGCTGAGCACAATTGGCAGTCAGCAGTTTCCACGTTAGGAGAGCCCCATCTCCGCTAGAAATTGGATTCCGAGGAAACTGCCCCGGTCGATGAAGCAGAACGCAGTTGCAGATACTCCAGTTCTAGGTACGTTTGGCATATTTCTGCCAGTTCGGCGTTGCGGAAACGTTGACTTTGTCTTGAGGAACACGGGAAGCTAGAGTCGGTCCTGGTAGTGTCTCTACAGCAACTTCTAATCACAAGCTAGGTAGCAGCGGCTTTGAATAATTTGGCACAAATGGCTTTCGACTATGCATGGATGGCTCTCTTCGCCGACGAAGATGTCATTGATTTGGACTATTCAGTCAAGCTGCTTGAAGCGCTGTCTCTTACGTTTGCAGAGTTCACGCCAGCAGAGCAGGATGCCTTCGCAGACGTGGGACGGCAAACCAAGAGTCGATTACTTGCGGAGCCGGACGAATATGGATACACCCCGCGAGACCTAGTCACTGATGAACAGCGAAAGTTCTTGGATGCTGTCATTGATAAAGACATCTACAACCGCGACTGGTGGTCTAGCTAAGGTGCCTCGATGACTGCCATGGGGATTTCAAGTGCTGATTGAAAAAGGTTGGTCAGTACGTTCTCCGCTGGAAACTGGAATCCAACAAAAGCTGCACAAGCCGACGAAGTTGTGGAAGTCTAGATAGTACCTTGAGACAGTGAGCGGCCACCCCCTAAAATGTCGGCCTGCATAATGAAGGTCTCCTTCAGCAAGTCCTAAGTACCGAAGAAGTTTCTGTCCAATAGCGAGTTATGCGGCAATGAACGAAACCGAAACATATATCGCCGAGCAGATCCGCCTCCGAGTTTGGTCAGGATACGACGGCCCCGCGCAGGTCCAAGACATGATCACAGACATTCTCGAAGCTGACGTTGACGAGGCTATGTTACGGGCACGCGTCGCTGAAGAATTCCGACGCAAATCCGAAGCAGAATCGTCATGGCCCGTTGAGACTGACTGTGACAAACTAGGCGCTGCCTTCAGGGAGTTACGTGAAAAAGGCGTAATCGCAATTCACAACGCCGGGTGGGATAAGAGTGAGGCGTTCCACAACTGCCTTGAGGAGTACCGGTCGCAAGGTCAGCCAGAATACTTGTTTGGCATCTGCTATTACACTTCGCAAGATGTCGACAGCGCTGTTGACGGCCACGGCATGTATCTTGGCTACAGTTCTACTCGCCCGGAAACGGAAGAAGTTGATGCAAAACGTGCTGGCGCCCTGATTTGTTCCGAGTTACAGAATGCTGGGCTCAAAGCTGAGTGGGGCGGCACTGCGAAGTCCCGAATCAAGCTAGAGATCAGTTGGCAAAATCGCGGTTGGCGCGCCACGTAACAGAGCGATGCACTGGAGTTGCGGGCAATGCTTCTTGCAGCTTCTATTGCTGGCCGCACGACTCACGTTCAGCATGAAGCCACGACGTCCTAGCGAGAAACGCCGAGCACAGGCTGTATGAATCAATGTTTCCTCGTCTTTACTCCTATGTCGGACCACCTGAAATCTTGCACACCGCTAGGCTGTCTCCATCTGGTCAGGTGATAAGTTCGCCCAGTGAGCTCACAGCTTGGATTGGTTCGCATTCAGTCGATTCGGAAGGTGATGATTCACTTATAGCTACGTACGTGGTCGATGCCCATGGACAGCTTCGCCTTGCTCCGAGACGCTCCGAACACGTGGCTTGTGCTGCCGGCGGACCAGTTCTTTCGGCTGGTGAGGTTACTTTCACTCCTGACGGCAAGGTGATTGAGATCTCAAATCACTCAACAGGTTTCTGCCCTGAGCCCGAGTCATGGAGAATGGTCGCAGCGGCACTGGACCGAATACCGGTAACCCGTCCTGCAAACTTCACGAATAGCGTCGTTTTTCGTCGCTGTCCAGAATGCCATGAGAGAAGCGTGGTCAAAGACGATTGGTACGTGTGCGAACTGTGTAATGCCGATTTGCCATCGGAATGGAACTTTCCAATTGATGTTCCCAGTGACAGTCCGCCCATCTTCCTGTCTCGTGCAACGGCGGACAAGTTACTTCGGTACTTCAGTCGTCTTTATGATGAACAGGGGCTCGACGAATATGCTCTTGGCATCGAGTGTGCTCGTGAATGGGCAACATTAATCGGGAGTGATTCACCACCGGAAGAGAAGCGAGTAACGGATCTATTGGACCACTTATCTGAAGACTCGGGCGGCTCAGCTTGGGTGGAGCTTCAAGTCGCTGTAAGGGCTTGGGCAGTAATAATTGGCATCCACAAAAGGGACTGATCTCGCTCGATGCGATTTTCCCACACTGCCACATCGTAAGACGCCGAGGCAAATCCCGTACTTGTGCAGGCCGTTGGCGGAATGGTTCTCGTCGCGGTATGCTATTCACTTCTCAGACAGTTTCCAGGAGTCGTAATGCATCCACGCGCACGAAGATGGTTGACGGCTGCCTCTGCAATCTTGCCTCTGATCATTGGGATCGATGCGATGGCGGCACCTCCGGTTCGAATCGGCGTCGTGGGCCTGGTGCATACGCACGTGCACGGAATACTGGGTCGCCCCGATCGTGGTGACATCGAAATTGTTGGCATCGCCGAGCCGAACACCGATCTCGCTCGTCGGTACGCCAAACAGCATGGCTACTCGATGGACCTCGTCTTTCCGTCGCTGGAGGCAATGCTTGACAAGACACAGCCCGAAGCGGTGGCCGCCTTCAACACGATCCATGGCCATCTGGAAGTCGTGCGCACCTGCGCTCCGCGTCATATTCATGTGATGGTCGAAAAGCCCCTGGCTGCGAGTCTTGAGCATGCCCTAGAAATGGCAGCGCTGGCCCGACAGCACAACATCCACCTGCTAACCAACTACGAAACGACTTGGTACGCCTCCAACGCCGCTGCCGCCAAGCTCGTGCGAGACAACGCCCTCGGCGCCGTGCGTAAGGTCGTCGTCCACGACGGCCATCCAGGTCCGCAGGAAATCGGCGTCAACAATGAATTCCTCGAGTGGTTGACCGATCCAGTGCTCAACGGAGGCGGCGCACTTCCCGACTTCGGCTGTTACGGTGCGAATCTGATCAACCACCTGATGGAAAACGAGCGACCCCTGTCCGTCACGGCGATCACCCAACAATTCAAACCTGACCGCTATCCTCTGGTGGAAGACGAAGCGACGATTCTTGTTCGCTACCCAAAAGCGCTCGGTATCATCCAAGCATCGTGGAACTGGCCCTTCTCGCGGAAGGACATGGAGGTTTACGGCGAATCTGGCCAGGTCATCTGTGTCGATGCCACGAGAATGCGAGTGCGGTTGGCCGACGATCCGGCAGAACGCGAGATCAATGCCTCCAAAATCACACCACCAGAAGACGAACCGTTCAAGCTGCTGGCTGCCGTCGTGCGCGGGAAGGCGAAGGTCCAACCGACTGACTTGTCGTCACTCGAAAACAACCTGCTGGTTATGGAGATCCTGGAGGCGGCGAAGACATCGGCGAAGTCCGGAAAGACGGTCGAGCTGGATTAGCCTAAGCTGGATCAGTACAGTGCAGAGTAGGCTTGGCTGTGTGGGTAGGCAGTGGCTTACATTCGGCCTTCGTTCAAGGCAATCCCCGGTAGTACGGAGGACATTCCATACTATAATCAGCGTGACAATACACTTGTCCCGCGCGTAGCCCTGTCCAGCACTTGCTAACGGCGCGCTGTCACGACCCAAGAAGGCGACTGTACATGGCCCAACCACTCTCTCGCATACTGCGTCGATGGTTTGCATGGCTGATGGTCGTGGTATTGTTCGCGTCGCTGATCACGTGGTTTTTCCTCCGCGATACACTGCCTCCGGTCATTCGAATCGGTACAGCCGTTCGCGGCGGACTCTACCACGAGGAGGGGGAACGGGTCGCTGAGGCGCTGCGTCAGCGCACCAGTCACGAGATCGAGGTCGTGGCAACCTCCGGGTCTCAGGAGAACTGCGAACGGCTGCGCGCCGGCGAAGTCGACGTGGCGATTATTCAGGCGGGCTCGGATTCTTTACAGGGGCTGGCGATCGTGACGCCGCTGCATCGTGATGTCGTGCATGTGCTGGTGCGTGAGGAACTGTTGGCGCCGGCCGCCGGAAACGACCAGGTCTCTCTGGTCAGCGACCTGGCAGAGAAGTCAATCATTATCGGGCTGCAACGGTCGGGAATGCAAAAGAGCGCCCGAGACATTTTACGGCACTACCACCTGACAGACCGTGCTGAACTGCACGAAGTCCATTTCACCGAGCTGCTGAGCGACGAGGATCAGGAGTACGATGCGGCGATCATTACAACCGGCGTCGAAAACGACGACATTGGCAAGGTGTTGGCTACGGGTCGATTTGGTCTATTGCCCTTGGATTCGCATGCACTCATGAGACGTTATCGGCACCTCGATTACTACGAGATCCCCAAGAACATGTGGCCGCCCGTGCCAAGTGTCGATGTCCCGACTGTCACCGCCTCGGCGTTGCTCGTGACCCGAGAAGACGCATCGACAGACCTTGTAAAAGTACTGCTGAACGCAGTTTTCGACGACGACTTGCTGACTCACTTCCCGACCATGTTTTCGCAACAAGAAGCGCGAGACCTCGCTCCATCGCGACTGCATCCGGTTACGCGACGCTATCATGATCCGTTCGGGCAGTACGGAGTGATGCACACTGTCTTGGAAGGACTGGCAGCTGGCAAAGAGTTGCTGTTCGCGCTGGGAGCGGCCGTCTATCTGGTTTGGGATCGTTGGCGCCGCCTACGAGAAAAAGAGAATCTAGAGCTGATTAGTATTCAGAAGGAACGGCTCGATTCGTATCTGGAGCGGACACTTCGTATTGAACGTCAGCAGATGAATAGCACCGACCCAGAGAAGCTGCAAGAATATCTCGACGAGGTTACTGAGATCAAGTTACAGGCACTGGATAGCCTAACTCACGAAACCCTGCGCGGTGACCGGACATTCTCAATCTTCTTGATGCAATGTGCGAATCTAATCAGCAAAATTCAGATGCGAATTCTCAACTACACGAAGAGATAGCGCGTCGTCCAGTCCATCGATGACATGGAGATTCAAGTCCCTTAGCAGCGAGCATTCGAAATGGCAGCAATCAGCGAAACGACGAATCAAGGTCATTCAACCTTCTACATAGTCGGAGCGATCGTGCTGGCCGTCGTACTGGCGATCGTCGGGCCGGCGCTGTTTGGCGAGGGCTTCCGACCGGCTGTCGATGTGCTTGAGGTAGGTGGCGAAGTCTTCCTGCGGATGTTGCAGATGGTCGTCGTGCCGCTGGTGATGGCCAGCGTGATGAGCGGCATACTCGGTTTGGGTGACGTGCGGAAACTTGGGCGGCCCGGTGCGTACGCCGTCACGTACTATCTCTGCACGACAGTTCTGGCGGTCGTAACCGGTCTGATCGTCGTCAATCTGGTCAATCCCGGCGAGGGTATCGATCCGGCCCTCGTGGAAGATGCCCGACAGGAAGGTGAGCAAACTGTTGCGCACGTCGCCGGGCAAAACAAGGGTCGTCGCATCGAATGGCACAATGTTACGGGCGATCGTTCGGCAACAGCCGGCGAAAGCAAAAACGTCGCGGTGCCGGATGAGGGTGTCTGGAGCGTACGGATCTCGATCGATCAGGTCGGCGAGGCGACCACAGCTGCTCGAGCCGTCGCGAAATGGAGTAAGGATGGCAACACGTTCGAAGAATTTGCCGACGGCGAATTCTCCGCCGGTACCGATCCAGGCATCTACACGACCTCCCCTGTGATTGCCTTACCAGTCGAAGCCCGCTTTGTGCGCATCGACTTCGAGCCGCAGCAAGGCGGCGAGCGGAGCATTGTGGAAGCGTACCTCGTCGCCGGCGCACCGTCCATCGGTGCCATTTTTCGCAACCTGGTGCTCATGCTCTTCACCAACAATCTGCTTGGTTCGATGGTCGAGATCAATCTCCTGCCGCTCATTGTTTTCAGCATCGCCTTCGGGGCCATGCTCACCACGCTAGACGATCGATCCGAGACGATCACCGATCTCGTCGTGGGTATCAACGATGCGCTCATGAATTTTATTCTGCTGCTCATGAAGCTAGCTCCCTTGGGCATCTTTTGTTTGGTTGCCGCACGCTTCGCTAACGCCCAACTCGACGGACAGTTCCTCACACTGTTGCAAACACAGGCGTGGTACATGACCAGTGTCATCGTGGGATTGTCGATTCACGCGGTAATCACGCTGTCGTTGTTGTTGTGGTTCTTTACGGGGCGAAGTCCTGCGCAATACGCCCTGCAAATGTCGCAGGCAATTCTTACCGCTTTTTCAACGGCCAGCTCAACCGCGACGTTGCCCGTGACGATGGAATGCGCCGAGAAGAATGCCGGCGTCTCGCCGCGTTCAACGGAGTTCGTACTGCCGCTGGGTGCGACCATCAACATGGACGGGACGGCGCTGTACGAGGCAGCTGCGGCGATCTTCATCGCACAGGCCTACGCCCTGATCGACCCGGCATTTGTGCTCACATTCGACAAGCAAGTGGTAATCGCGATCACCGCCACCTTGGCGGCAATTGGCGCGGCGGGCATCCCCGAGGCTGGGCTTGTGACGATGCTGATTGTGCTGAACGCCGTCGGGTTGCCGCTGGAACTGATCGGCTTGATCCTCCCCATCGACTGGCTGCTCGATCGTTTCCGCACAGCCGTCAACGCCTACGGCGACTCGGTTGGTGCAGCAATTGTTGACAAGAGTTTTGAGACGTGAGACTCGCAGCTCACGCGATGATACCGACAAATCAGGTAATGAGAATCGCTTGATGTTAGCGCCGTCAATCGACTCCTGGTACATCAATATCGTAGATAACCGCATCACCTGATCTGGTGACAGTCAGCTCGGGTGGCTCGAAATCGCTTTGAATATAGCTACTCCCGGGCTGTCCATTCGCCGGCGGGGTCTTCCAGCACTCAATGAGCACGCTGTACTTCCCAGGGACGAGTCCATCGTCCTCGCGAAACGATCTGGCAGTGTATGCTCCATCACGGTCGAAATCTGCTCGCCCTGGGCGTCTTGGTAAACCCGGATCTGCGGCCAAAGGAGCAAATCGAATGGTTCCCGGCGCAGGACAGGGCCCACGGTCAAAGGTTACTGTGCCGGATACCGGTATCGTGACCGGCAGATCAGAATCGACGCATCCGACGAACATCAGCACGAGGCTGAACGTGGCCAACGCATCAATCGTGAGATCGCGAATGACCATGCGAGACGAATCATCATTTCTCACGGAATTGCAACCTGTTCTCCACCGTTGCGGCTACCGAGCTCGTTATAGAGTTGGTAGTCGATGAATTCTTGAATGAACTGGACGCTCGCGTCCCCCATTACGAACTGCGCGCCACCTGGGTGATAGCTTTTAAAACCGCAAGCTCTCGCGAGTGCCGGTCCGGTATTTCTCCCTTCATCAGCTTCGAGCAGATTCAAGGAGATCGCGGTCGACGTGACAGAGAAGTTATTCACAAACGCTCCGTTGAAACCACAATGTTCAGAAACCGTCTCACCGACGAGGAAGGTGTTGCTCAATCCGTCCGTAACTTCTTTGAAATTCACTTGTCGAGGCCAGCGGCAAATCATTCCGGGGAACTGCCCAGGCACTACTTCAAGACGAGTATTGGGTAGCGAACCAAAACTCCAACTCAGCCGACAGCAGTAGTTATCTTCTCTCGGTTGTCGGATGGGGCAGTCGGCACATGAATCGATATGAGTTGGTCCCATCGAGCCAAAGTAGGAAATCCGTGACACTTCTTGCAGGACTACGTTTGCATGATGCTTGTCGTTGACTGGTTCTTCTGAACCGGGATCCGTTGGACAGAGGTAGACGGGAACAACCAGGCGTCGCGCGTCTGCGTTGCTGGGATCTGACATCGGCACTTCGAGATTGAACACATCGTAGTGTTGCTGTTGCTCGACGAAGGGAAGAATGAGCGCCGCCCAAGTGCCGCCCTTAACATTGCTCTGGATCGCGCTCGCACCCTGTGGGAGCGCACTGTTTGTGTCGTGAAAGTTATGCATTGCCAGCCCAATCTGCTTCAGATTGTTACTGCACTGCGAGCGACGCGCGGCTTCACGAGCCGCTTGAACCGCTGGGAGGAGAAGCGCGACAAGGACACCGATGATCGCAATGACGACCAGCAACTCTACCAGCGTAAAGGCATTCTTCGATCGCTGTAATCTTGCCCGTTGGAACGACACACACATGAGATTATGTCCTCCATTTCCCGTAGCAATGGATATTGCAGGAGGTGCCCAGTCTAACCGAGGGATAGACAGCGTTCAATCGAAAAGACCCTTCCAATTTTCATGTTGGCGCGGCAGCAACCTATGGCACTTAGCTAATGGCCAAAACAGCAGGGATCACGATACAATATGCAGAGTCGAGGCTTTCTCTTTGAGTGATCTAAAGCTGGCAAACTGTCCTTGTGCCCAATTCATACTAGGGAGTCGTTCCATGCAAACGATCCTGACACGATCCTGGACGCTGTTACTGTTCTTTGGTCTGCACGACTCGGCCCTGCTCGCCGCTCAAACCCAAGGCGCAGTATGGGACGACCGTGAACGCGGAAGTCACTCCCTTGTGACCGACGATCAGGCGGCAACCAGACTGGATGCGAAGAGCAGCTGCACGGTGTCGCTGTGGGTCAAGCTCGCAGGTAGCGCCGAGTCCTTCCCCGCTCTGGCGGCGAACAAACCATGGGAAGGAGGCGAAGTCGTCGATCTGATCAGCACCAGCAACATGGGAATCACCTTGTCGACCGGGACCGGACGTGGTTGGGCGCTGGCGCTACAGCCCAACGGGTCCTGGCATTGGAACTTAGGCAACGGCCAACACCGGCTCGACTATTTGCCCACGGCGGAACGCCAACCCATCAACGACGGCGAGTGGCACCTGCTCGCCTTCACCATCGATCGCAACAGCAACACCGCCCGGCTGTACTACGATGGCAAGAACGTGGCAATTTACGCGATCAACGGCTTCGGCGATCTGGGCACGGTACAGGACGCGGTCGTCGGTGGCGACCGTGCCGAGGCGAACGCCGCGATTGAAGGGCTTGCCGGGTCAATCGAAGGAGCTCAATACCACGCTACCGCTTTGTCCGATGACCAAGTGTTTGCGATCTACCGAGAACGCTTCGCTGATGCCACAAACAACGTCCCCGAGATCCAGTCCGACGAGCTGAAGGTTCTCGCTTGGAATATCTGGCACGGCGCTCGTCACCCGGGTATCGAAAAGGGCGTTCAGCAAGCGGTTGATTTCATCAGACACACACAAGCCGACGTGATCACCATGCAAGAGACGTACGGTTCCGGCCCGATCATCGCTGATCGGTTGGGCTATTACTTCTACCTGCGTTCCAGCAACCTCTCGGTCATGAGTCGGTACCCCATTGACGAGACTCACGACCTGTACCAACCATTTCGCTTCGGTGGCGTGACGCTACGACTCAGTGAAGAGCAGCGGGCCAATGTCTTTAGCTTGTGGATCCACTATTTGCCAGCCTGGCGACGCGACAGCAGAGCCGAAGACGCGACTGCCGAAACCCTCATCGAAGGCGAATGGAAAACACGCGCCAGCGAGCTCCGCGATATCCTCAAACAGCTCCAGCCGTTCATCGAAACCTCCGATGAAGTACCCCTGATCGTTGGCGGCGATTTTAACAGCCCCTCGACGCTCGACTGGACCGAGGCCACCACCGACTGGCACAATGGCTTGGTCGTCGATTGGCCCGTCAGCCGGCAGATGCTCGATCTGGGCTTTACCGACACCTACCGCGCCATTCATCCCAACCCCACCAAGCACGAGGCACACGACCTCTTCGATGGTGATGCAAAGCGGATTACCTACCGCATCGATTACATTTACACGCACGGTCAAGGCATCACGCCGACCGCGTCGCGCATGATGAACACCCACAACGGCACTTGGCCGAGCGATCACCCAGCCGTGCTGTCGACGCTCAAGCTCAAGCCCAAACCACTCGGCATCATCAGCTACAACGTCCTTGAAGGCTTCAACACCGGCGCCAGCGAACGCTTTCCTGACGGTGCGGAGCGCCGCGAAGCAGTGAGCAATTGGCTCGCTGAACAGGCGCCGGCGATTGTCGGCTTTCAGGAACTCAACAGGTACACTCAGGACCGATTGGCCGAAGAGTCCCGTGCCTGGGGGCATGGCCACGCCGCAACCGTCAAGGAAGGCGGCTTCATCGTCGGACTTACTTCGCGAGAACCGATCGAAGTTGTCGAACGCCACCTGGACGGAATGCACCACGGACTCCTACACGCACGGACAATGGGTATCGACTGTTTCGTGGTGCACCTCTCGCCCTTCAAGGCCAAGCACCGCCAACGCGAGGCTGAGATGATCGTCAAACGCACCACAGCCGCGATGGATGCGGGCAAGCCCGTCATCGTGATGGGAGACTTCAACGCCTTGTCGCCCGTTGACCGCGCGGCCTACGACGACAACGCGGCGCTGCTCGAGCGTATGCGCCGCAGCGACGCTCGCCACAGCCACGTCGAAAATCTCATCGACGACAACATCGACTACCGTGTCATGCAGGCGTTCCTTGATGCAGGGCTGGTCGATCTGTTCGCCCAACATCGCAATGGAGACCCAATGCCTGGCAAACGGCGTATCGACTTTATCCTGGCCTCGCCCGATTTGGCCGCACGCTTGGTAGACGCCGCCTGGCACACGGAGCCAAAGTTCAACGCAATGTCCGACCACCCACCGACGACCGCCACCTTGACCGCACCTTAGGGATCGCGCCCCAACCTCCGTGGCTTACGCAGTTCGACTAAGGGTCCTTCCCTCACGTTTGGCAACTCCAGCTCGTATTGTCCTCGTGCCTGGACAGAACTCTCTGTTCCATTACTCATAAGCCCTACCAAACTCGAGTTCAACGCTATGCCATTCTGTCCATCAAACGGAAACCGATGGTCAGAACGCCATAAGTCGATTACTTCCTCTGATTGTCCGCGCCGTAAGCCGTTGTTGCTGGGAGCTTTGCGTCATCGCGAACGGCTCCGACGCGGCGAGTTTTGTCATTTGGGACCTCCTCGGTGTTGTGTTTAGCAAGTTCCTAGATGTGTTAATCGATTAACGCCAAAGACTTTACGCTTCTGTTCCAAGCCGCAAGTCGATTTGGACAAAAATGCGGCTCGGTTGTTTGGTGGACTAGAGGAATTTCCGACCGCGAATCAGGTAACAGCGCGAAAACGCCCGTCAATCGCTCACGGCAATGCACTTACTGAGCCAATCGCAGTTTATTCGATCTGGTGGCCCAATTTCAAAACAAAAATCGATCGATTGCTGCGGGTAAATAACCCAGCGACCGATTCTGGAAACTCGCCGGTTCAGGTATAATTCGGATCACGTGTTATGGACCACGTACTCTGAACCTTCTCGATTGCCTGCTATGACATCAAACTGGCGAGCTGCGAAGCTGATCGTTGCTTCGATCGCAATGCTCGGCATTTATTGCGCAGCGCCGCCAACCTGGGCAGATATCTTTACTTGGGAATGGATTAATCCCAATGATACGTCCCTGGGGAAACGAGAATCGGCGACGTTAGCACCTGATGGTGCAGGACTGTTGGCTGCACCGGGTCTGAGTGCGGGTGGACACGACCTGACCCAAGCCTATCTGATTGGTGCGGATCTAGCTGATGCCTACTTTGGCTTCACGACACTTACCGATGCTGACCTCAGCGGCGCGAATTTGCGCGATGTCTATTTCAGAAGCGCTGAGTTAACCAACACGAACTTCACTGACGCGGATATTCGAGGCGCTTACTTTTTCCCAACGACGGGCATCGGCTTGACCACATCCCAGCTGTATACGACAGCCAGCTATCAAACCGGCGATCTCACCGGGACTCGATTGGAAAAGATGGATGTGACTGGTGGAAACTTTTCTGAGTACAATCTGCACCGCACTAGTTTCTTTCTTGCGACACTGAAAAACGCCAATCTGACGGATGCCAATTTGGACAGTGCGCACTTCGGCAGTGCTGACTTGACAGATGCAGATCTCGGTAATGCCAACTTGGCAAACGCCAACTTTAGCGACGCACTGCTGCAAGATGCTGACCTAACGGGCGCGGAAATTGGAGGAGCAAATTTCTCCTCGACATCGGATTCGGGGTTTTCTGCAGTACAACTCTATTCGACCGCAAGCTATCAATCTGGCAATCTCGCCGGTATCAATTTCACGGATAATGCTCTAACGGCTTTGAACTTTCGGGATCAGAATCTAGCGGGAGCTGATTTCATCAGATCAACGCTGTCAAATGTGGATTTTACCAACGCGAACCTTACGGACGCGAGTTTTTATGAAGCGACACTAACGACTGGGAACTTTGATAACGCAATCATCAACGGCTCTTCCTTCAACTCCACTACCACCAACGGCTTTACAGCTGAACAGCTATACTCTACCGCAAGCTACCAAACGAAGAACCTCTCAGATGTTGAGCTGATGGATAATGAGCTCATTGGTTGGGATTTTGGCGAACAGAAACTCGCTAACGCAACTTTTTATAGATCTGATTTGACCGGCGCTAATTTCGGTAGTGCTGATCTGCCTGATGCTGGTTTTAATGACGCGAACTTACTCAATGCGAACCTAGAGGGTGCGAATCTGACTGATGCGAGCTTTAGTCGTGCTATTCTTAACAACGCGAATCTCGCAAATGCTAAGATCCTTGAAGCTGATTTTAGTTGGGCGACATCGACAGGGTTCTCACCTCAACATCTCTATTCGACCAGCAGTTACCAGCAGAGTGATCTTTCAGGCGTTCGGTTTGATCGCAATACGATGTCTGGCTGGAACTTCGCTGGACAGGCCCTCATAGACGCAAGCTTCGGCAACACAACGCTAGTCAATGCTGATTTCAGTGGTGCCGACCTCACTGACACTGATTTTATTAACGCGACTCTCGATTTAGCCGATTTCACAAATGCGACTATCCGTGGCGCATCGTTCCGTTCTTTGACCAGTACTAGTTTCACCCCCGAGTTGCTCTATTCCACTGCCAGCTATCAGAAGGGCGATCTTGCCGGGATCAGATTCGACTACAACAACATGGCAGGATGGACTTTTGCAGGACAAACGCTCACTAATGCTAGTTTCTATCAAGTTGATTTGACGGGTGCGAATCTGACAAGCGCAGATCTCACGAACGCTAACTTTTTCAGTGCAGCGATACTCGACGCTGACTTCAGTAATGCCGATATTCGCGGCGCTAGCTTTTCAGATACAGCACTCTCCGCCCACCAACTTGAATCGACAGCCAGCTACCAAGTGGGTGATCTCACGGGCGTCGGCTTCGGGGCCTCCGACTTCACCGGCATGAACTTCGCCGATCAAGACCTGACGCTCGTATCGTTGGGAGCAGCCACTCTGACAGGTGCTGACTTTACCGGCTCACTGATTCGTGGCGCGAAGTTCAACTCCTTAACACCCTCTGGCTTCACATCAGCTCAACTGTACTCGACCGCCAGCTATCACCAAGGCGACCTGCGAGAAGTAGAGTTTCGAAGCAGCAACCTCACGGGCTGGAACTTTAGCAATCAGAATCTCGCACACGCAGACTTTTTTGGAGCGACACTTGCGAACGCAGACTTTTCAGGTGCAGATGTTCGGGGAGCCAATTTTGGATGGGCCACCGAATTCGGTTTTACCTCATCGCAACTATACTCGACTGCTAGTTATCAGGTGGGTGATCTTACTGGCATCCAACTTGGCGGCCTTCAAGGACTTAGAAATGATTTGAGCGGTTGGGACTTTTCCGGCCAGCGTATGACCATCGCAAACTTTCGCGCCGCGATCCTGCAAAACGTGGATTTTCGCGGTGCGAACCTCATTGGCGTTTCCTTCGACAGTAGCTTTGGTGGCAGTACTATTGAAAGTTCCGATTTTACAGGTGCCGATGCGCGAGCTGCAACTGACCTATTGAGCCCGTACAGAGGGGTTGTTCCAACCTTATTAGCTTCTCACAACTTCATTTACCCCGACGGTCACATCGAAGGCCTCGACATCCTCGCCGACGAGATCATGCGACTTTGGGACTACAACCTGGAAAATCACATTCCCATCGTCGTCGAAGAGATGATGGCGGTTGACGATGAGGGAATGTTGCGTGCCGTGTTCGAGGATGACGATTGGGGTTCGACGATTTCGTTTGAGGCGGGCATCTCCGTCTCGCTCGATGGCACGTTGGAGCTGTTATTCGAGGATGTTGATCCGACGAACTTGATCGGCACGACGTTTCAACTGTTTGATTGGTCGGGCGTTACGCCGGTGGGAATCTTTGACGCGATAGCAACTCAAAACGGGGCAGTCTGGGACACGAGTGCACTGTACTCGTCGGGTCACGTGACACTGGTCGAGGTCACCCCGGATTTCGATTTGGATGGCGATATTGATGGGGCAGACTGGCTTGCGATTCAGAGGATGAGCCCGGGATTGATCTCGGATTGGCAGCGCCAGTATGGCAGTGGACTCGACGATCTCTCGACGGGTCGCGTCGTGCCTGAACCAAATGCGTTGGGGCTCGTTCTCTTGTCGCTCGTGCTAAGCCCGCTGTTGAGCTCACGATTCCGCGATTGCGCTCGCTGACCGGCGACGACGCGATGTTTGGCTAAAACACGACACTTCTTGATCTAAGGCGTGTACCAGATCGGAGAGGTGTAGGCTCGTTCTTGGGTCGTCATCGGGACCTCAGGGGGCATGTCGATGCCGAAGCGTTTCGCTTCGTACGCAGTCCAACGTGGGGTGGGAATTTCGATTACACGGGCGTAATAAAAAGCACGCTGCTGGGGGTCGAAATCGGGATCGCTCCATACGGCAATCAATTCCGGATCGCCGATTGTGTTTTTCCAATTTGCGTTCGCGACGTCCACCGTGTTGCCGACTTCTTCGCGGCAACGTCCATCGTTTCCAATAACTCGACCGTCCGAGACGGCCACGTCGTAGACCTTCTCCGCAGTGGATCCGTCAGCCTTGTGCCACCCTTTGATGATCTGCATACGATCCAAGTTGCCGCTGTAAGGGTCCTTGAGCGCCGCAACAAGAAAAGAGGGAGCCTTGCCAGCCGGCCCTGAATGCAAGTCTCCGCCCATCGGAACCCCCTTCTCGTAACCGACGTTTGCTGGGATTCGAGTGTTGGCGTCTTCCTCCGTAAACTGCCAGCCGCCAAAAAAGCGGACCATGATGCGTGATCCAGTGGTCGCGTAAGCTTCTTTGCGTTTCATCGCGTCGAAGACGGCTGCTCTGGTGTTCTCGGTCGCCCAAACGGCAGCATAGCCCGACGATGCCTGCTGCCACCCCATAACATTCAGGTCCGGGTCCATTGGGGAGGAGATCACTATATGTTCCCATCGATGAGGCTCCGGCTCGACGCCTGAATGCTTGCCGAAGAAGTTGTTTTCCTCAATCGACGACAGCCCCGTATGTGCGTCGGTGCTGCCGATCATTCCAAACTTGAACGGATTGACGCCCAAGTCTGCCTCAAGCTGCAAACCGATCTTGAGCGCCGAGCGTGCATACTCGTATTGCAACATATCCTTGCTCTTGAGTTCCGTACCATCGAGATTCGAGCGATCCCAAGTTTCGTAGTCGGCGAACTCATCGTTCGGAGAAAGGAAAGGGTGAGCCTCGCCGTCGCCCTTAATCTGTGTGACTTCAACTAGCGGCTCCATGCTCGCGCGCAACTCGGCGATCTCGCGATTGAGCGGCTGGCCATCAAAAGTCTCGACCGAGAACATACGACCATTCGATAAGTTGCCGTTGTGAGGGATCGTCAAGACCTCAGCGCCCGTCTCTTCATGAAAACGTTTTAGTGACTTCCACAAGTCTTCCGGATTTTGACTGTCGAATTGCGAAAAGGGGACGGTGCGATTCGCAACGGTAGAATCTCCGCGAAAGATAACATTTCGATGCAGGTTGAAGCCTCCGATTGCTGTCCATTCATAGCCGATTAATGCGGTGAAGCGTCCAGGCTCGTTGTACCTGTCCGCCAGCGCCGTGTATTCTCGCCACGCATCTCGCACGAGAGAGTCGCTCTTGAAGGGAGGCTCCTCTTGCTGCAGCGAAGCGACGATCTCCATGGCGGCCGCGAAAATTTGATCGCGATCGTTTGTCGCGATCATGTCATACCAACGCTTTCCCTTCTCCGTTGCCAGAATCGACGGATCGCCGGCTAGCAGATTTGGCATCAGGCCATACATCTCGGCATGGTCCGCAACGACGACAAAATCGTAGGGACGCGAGAGTTTGGCCCGCAACCCTCCAGTGCTCGTCACTTCTTCGCCACGGACAAATCGTATTGCCTCTTCCTGGCCCAAGCGGCACATGGTGCCCGCGTCGACAGAAACCGCGGTGTGCAGGTGAGTATCGCCCCACAGCACTTTCGTCGGATAGCTGCGACCAGCGTACGGAGAGAACTGGGGTTGCTCTAGTTTCTTGGCAACTCCCGCTTTGGTTGGTATCTGATCTTGTGCTGATGCGAGGGTGATTGCAAACGTTGCGACGAACGTCGCGAAGACCATGCTCCTAGTTGAATCATACATGGCAAACAGACCTAATTGGCTGGGGGATTGTACCAGATCGGAGAAGTGTAAGCGCGTTCCTGGGTCGTCATCTTGGTCCCCTCTGCCATGGAGATCTTGAATCGCAATGCCTCGTAGGCCGTCCAGCGGGGCGTGGGAATCTCGATGACGCGTGCGTAGTAAAAGGCTCGCTCCTGGGCGTTGAAGTCCGGATCGGTCCAGACGGTGATCAGTTCGGGATCGCCGATGTTGTTCGTCCACGTGGCAGTAGCAACATCGACAGTGTTACCGACGGGCTGCTTGCATCGACCATCTTCACCAATTTGACGGTTGTCGGAAACGACCACGTCGTACACGCGCTCTTGAGCCCGACCGTCTGGGCCGATCCAACCTTTGATGATCTGTATCCGATCGAGGTTGCCACTCATTGCATCCTTCATCGCCGCCACCAAGAACGTCGGCGATGCTCCTGCCTTGCCGGGCCGCAAATCGCCGCCCATCGGAACTCCCTTGGAATATCCGACTCGGCCTGGCAGACGACGAAGCGCATCCTCCTCAGTGAAGTCCCAGCCGCCGAAAAAGCGCACCAACATGCGCGGTCCGGTCGTCGCGTACGTCTCCTTACGCTTCATGGCATCCCAGATCGCTCCGCGCGTATTCTCTTTTGCCCATACCGCTGCACGCCCGCTGGCCGTCATCTGCCAACCGTAAATGCTGCCGTTCTCGCCCCCGAGAGTTACGTGCTTGGCACGCTCGGCCGAAGGTTCCACGCCCGAATGCTTGCCGAAGAAGTTGTTCTCTTCGATTGCGGACAACGAAGTGTGCGAGTCAGTGCTACCAATTTGCCCATACTTGTATGGGTTCACCCCCAGTTTCTGCTGAAACTCCAGACCGCGTTTGAGGCCCGAGCGAAAGTACTCGCCGGGCAACATCGCGTTGGTCTTGGCCTGGCTCAAGTCAAGATTTCCCAAGTCCCAAGTTTCGTAGTCTGCGAACTCATCCTCGGGTGAGAGAAACGGATGCGCCTCGCCGTCGCCTTTGATCTGCGTCGACTCGTAAATGGGTTCCCACCGCTGACGTTGCTCGGCGTATTCCTTGGTAATCGGGCCGCCGGAGAGCGTCTCCACGTCAAACATCATGCCGTTGGATAGGTTGCCGTTGTGTGGAATCGCCAGGACGCGACCCCCCGTTTTCTCCTCGTAAGCCGCCAGCGCTTTCCAGAGATCTTCGGGGTCAGGACTGTCGGCTAGCGTGAAAGGTAAAACACGTCCCGCCTTGTCTGCCCCGTCACGATAGACGACGACTCGATGGAGGTTATTTCCTTTGACGAGCGACGTCCATTCGTAGCCGATGAAAGCGGTGAATTTGCCGGGCTCGTTATATCGCTCCGCCATCTTGACGCACTCGTCCCAGACTGGCCGAGACAGTTCGGGATCGTTCGTCGGAAACGGTGACCGTCCCTGAGAGAAGGCATTGATCAGTTCCAGCGCCGCGTCGACCGCAGCCTGGCCGCCCTGATTAATCCCTTCGTGCCAGCGTCGCGTCTGTTCGTCGACGACCACCTTGGGATCCCCTTGACGCAGCAAGTCGAACACACCCATGCCGTCCGAGTGGTCGGCAATCACCACGAAGTCGAGAGGGCGCGCCAGCCGCGCACGATAGCCGGTGGAGGAAATCACTTCCTCACCGCGCGAGAATCGATACGCTTCTTCCAAACCGAGCCGATTCCCGAAGGTACCTGCGTCCATCGACAAGCCGGTGTGCAGATGCGTATCACCAAAGTACACGTTGGTTGGGAACGACCGATTTGCGTACGGTGAAAACGTCTGCTTCGGCGCGGTCATGGCCTGCTTCTCCATATAGGCATCCGTCTGCGCATAGCTCGACGCGGCGTGGGTAAGCAGAACAATCAGGCTGAAGAGAATTCGAGCATTCATCATTGATTCTCGCGGTCGTTTTTTGAAGAGGTTTCATCGCTCGGCCCACAAAGACGAGGTGAATTAGTGTGGGTGCGGCGTGACCGAAATGTCTGCCGAACGGGAAACGTCGGCTGGCCGATTATGGCCCAATTGGAGTCGATCGTCCAGTTTTTCTATGTTGGAGAACTTTGGATCGCTTGCTCACGCGATCGGCGAATATGGTGGGTAGTCGCGCAGATTAGCGGGCAGGCGCCATACCGCCGCGAATTGCACCGGCATCGGTCAAGCCATAGTTGGCCGCAAACCGAGGATCGAGGGGCCGCGAATTGGGCACCGACAGCCAGATGCGAAGCAGATGACGTTTGCGCTCAGGCTCGGTGTAGTCAGTGAAAGCGGTCCGGCGGTGCAAGGTCACGAAGTTATTCAGGAACAGCATGTCGCCTGGTTCCTGCTTGAATGTCACGTGGAATTCGGGCGACTCGGCAATCTCCTGGACACGGTCCAGCGCCTCGCGTTGGAGGCGAGTCATTTCTGGAGTCTCGGGACTCGCGTACGCGCGCTCAATCAAGACGCGCAACAAGCTGGCAGCAAACTGACCTTCGCAGATCGAAAAGATCGGCTGCTCGCAAAAAGGCGTGGCATTGCCTGTGTCGACGTTGTGTCGCTGATACCAATAAGGCTGCATCAGCACATCTAACAGATCGGGACGATGAGTGAGCAGGTGGTTGTAGATCGCCACTGAACTGACGAGTTGGTTTTCACCGCCGGATTGTGCTTGGCGAAAGCAGAGGAAGGCAATCACGTCGCAGCGATCGGTATGGAAACTAAGCGGTTTTCGCGTGTTGGGACCACGCGCTCGGGCGTCATCGTCGGCGAGCCCAGCATCTCGCACGCCAAAGATCCGCTCCCCGCGAGCACTCTGCGAGACAGGCGTGCCAATGTGCCGGCACACGGCCCAAAACGCAGCGCCAGCGCCATCTAAACTGACGTTGTCCAGAGGAAGTCCTCGCAGGCAGACTGCCCCCGCTCCGCTTTCGAGCAATTCTTGAATTTGCTGCAGCTTCGGAGCGAGCGTGGGCAGCGCAACCTGATCGGGCTCGACGGTCGTTAAGTCGGAATGGACCTGCATCCCGCGGGCCGCCGTCATCAACTCGCTAATCTCCGCTGAGGTGAATTGAAAATGCCATTCGGGACGAGCAAACAGCTCTTCACCTCTCCACGCGGCATCGATTTCAAACGGATTTAGGTTGTCACTATCCATGACCGGGGATCCTCGTTCGCAGACATTCGCCTCTCAACCGTTCTACCAGACGGCTGCAGTCTCTACAGCGGGGCCTCACCAACGCGGCGCAGACTTCAAACGGCCCTGACGGCCACCGTCGCCGTCGCGGGCTGAGTTGTCGGAATCGAGCGCGGCGGCGAGTCTCCGCCTGACGCAATAGTGGCCTGTTTTCGGACATGTCCCCTATTGAGTCACGAATTCTCCGCAAACCCCCAGCTGCTCAGAGGAGTATTTGCTCCGCATCCGACTCATCGCGGAAGATGTTTGATAGCAACGCCTTGCGAATTGCGACAGGGCAGCATTTCGCGTCAGATCCGGCGACAATCTGGGTGCATTTCTGAAAGAAAACCAAACAACTTCCCTTGTCATGTCGATAATTGACATATAAACTAATTGTGTTCAGGCAACGTTTCGGGCGTAGAACCATGACGAGCGGTCAATTACAGCGAGAGTTGCGAAAGAAAGGGCCATTTGATTCGGCCGAACAGGAGGCCACGTTGAACCTGCTGCGGACGAACGACCTGTTTCAGAATCGATTTGGTCGCTTGTTTCGTCAGTATGGGCTTACCCCCTCGCAGTACAACGTGCTAAGGATCTTACGTGGTGAGGGCAAGCCGATGCCCAGTTTGGAGATTGCCGAGCGGATGGTCCAGGTTGTTCCTGCGATCACAGGATTGATCGACCGGCTGGAGAAACAGGGATTCGTCCAACGCGAGAGAAGTGAGGATGATCGACGAGTGGTCTATGTCGAAATCACAAGAAAGGCAATTAGCTTGCTGAAACAGATGGACCGACCGGTGATCGATCTTCATCAACGTCTGATCGGACACTTAACCAAGGCAGAGCTCAAAGATCTGAGCCGGCTTTTGGAAAAGGCGCGTGAAGGTTCTCGAGCTTTAGACGACTGAACTTCTCTTTTTCTGCGCATTTAGTTTACATATCAACAATATTCATGGCAACTTTTAGCAGAGAGGCAAAGCGATGATCCGAGTTCGAAAAGCAGATTCTCGGGGCCATGCTGATCATGGCTGGCTGAAGTCTTATCATACGTTCTCGTTTGCAGGCTATCGTGACCCTGAGCAGATGGGGTTTCGCACACTGCGTGTCGTGAATGAGGACCGTGTGGCAGCCGGTCAAGGTTTTGGCACCCACGCCCATCACGATATGGAGATCGTTTCGTACGTGCTAGACGGTGCCTTGGAACACAAAGATTCGATGGGTAACGGCGAAGTGCTCAAGCCGGGCGAGTTCCAACGCATCACCGCAGGTACAGGAATCACGCACAGTGAATTCAATCCGTTGGATGATCAGGCGACCCACTTCTATCAAATCTGGCTGCTGCCGGAACGCAAAGGCATCGACCCTGGCTACGAACAGAAGTCGTTCGCGTCTGAAGGTCGTCGCAACCGATTGCAATTGGTCGCCTCGCGCGATGCGGCGGAGGGCTCACTGCTAATACATCAGGATGCCCGCATCTTCTTAGCGGATCTGGAGGGCGAAGCGACCGTCGAACATGTGCTCCAACCGCAACGCCACGCTTGGCTGCAGGTCCTGCGCGGATCGGTCACGCTCAATGGCGACGCACTCGACACCGGAGACGGTGCCGCCGTGAGCGACGAACCGATCGTTGCAATTGCAGCCAGTGGCCCTGCCGAAATCATGCTATTTGACCTCAACTGAAATCGTGTTTGCTTTTGAAAGGAATTCCGACATGGACCGTCAACGCCGAAACTTTATCCGTCTGACATCGGCTGGTTTGATTCACGTTGCCACTCGCCCGTTTACGGCCACTGCCAGCGAACCTGCCGACAGCAAGCTGCAGATTCGCCAGGCGGCTCAGCGAGGGCATACCGATCTCGGTTGGCTGGACAGCTACCACACGTTCTCGTTCGGTGGCTATTTCGACCAACGGCACATGGGATTCCGCTCGTTGCGGGTAATTAACGATGATCGCATTACGGCGGGGCGCGGTTTTCCGACACATCCTCACCGGAACATGGAAATTCTCTCCTATGTACTGGAAGGTGCCCTGCAACACCGGGACAGCACGGGCAAAGGATCGATCGTGCGGCCAGGCGACGTGCAGATGATGACCGCTGGGACCGGCATCACGCACAGCGAATACAATCCGTCGAAGTCCGAGGCGAACCACTTCTTGCAAATCTGGATCCGACCGTCGCTGAGTGGCTTGCGACCGAGCTACCAACAGCAACGAGTTGATGCTGGTGATAAGCAGAATCGTTGGCAGCAAATCGCCGGAGCCGAAAAACAGCAGAACGTCGTCGCGGTGCATCAAGACGTGCGCATTTCCGCGACGATCCTCGATCCGGGGAAGAGCCTCGAGTATCTCGTCGAGCGAGGTCGACACGTGTGGCTGCAAGTTGCGACCGGCGAACTCGTTGTCAATGGAACGAGACTCCGAACTGGCGACGCAGTCGCGACGAGCCGACCAACCGACCTTCATGTGGAAGGAAGCACCAGGGCAGAAGCTCTGCTGTTCGACCTCGGATAACGAAACCTCCCAGTGGAATCTTGCGAACGAAGGGAACAAAGTATGCCAACGATACTACAAGGACTCACCACAGTTTTCGGGCGCGTGCTGCTCGTGCTCATCTTTCTGATGAGTGCTGTGGGCAATAAGATTCCGCAGTTCTCCAATGTGGCTGGAGTGATGGAAAGTCAAGGTGTGCCGATGCCGAAGCCGATGCTGGCGGGGGCGATTGCCTTTCTACTTGCCGGTAGCCTATCGATCATCGTCGGCTATAGAGCCCGTATTGGCGCCGCACTACTTCTAGTCTTTCTCGTGCTGGCGACTTATTACTTCCACGACTTTTGGACGTGGCCGGCGGAGGCAACGTGGGTTCTCAATACCAATGCGGAAGTTAAGATGCCAGTGAAGCAGATCGAAATGATATCATTCATGAAGAATTTGGCCTTGATGGGGTCAATGCTGCTGATCGTCGCGAATGGATCGGGTCCAATGAGCCTCGATGCGAGATCCGCTGCCACCGAACAAGAGTAGCAGGAAACCAAGAACACAGCCCCAAGCCGTAGGAGACGACGTGGATACCTTCGATGCGATCTACCAACGCCGTGCAGTCAAGCATTACGATCCGGAGCACCAATTCAGCGACGACGAGATTCAGAAGCTGATGGAGGCAGCCGTCCAAAGCCCTTCGTCCTTCAATATTCAGAACTGGCGGTTCGTGTTGGTGCAAGACAAACCGCTACGTCAGCAGATCCGCGCCGCAGCGGTTGACCAGGCGCAGGTCACCGATGCTTCGCTGCTGATTGTCTTAACTGCCGATCTCAAATCCTGGGAGAAGTCGCCGAGCCGCTACTGGCGCGACGCGCCGCAGGAGGTCGCCGACATGTTGGTCAACTGGATGGGGCCGTTCTACGAAGGGAAAGACGAGTTGCAGCGCGATGAAGCCATGCGGTCGTGCGGCATTGCCGGTCAAACCATCATGCTTGCCGCCAAGGCGATGGGTTACGACTCGTGTCCGATGATCGGTTTCGATCCGGTCCAGGTTGCGGAATTGATTAAGCTTCCTGAAGATCACGTGATCGGCTTCATGATCGCCGTCGGCAAAGCGACTAAGCCCGCCTGGCCGAAGCCGGGACAGCTTCCGCTTGAAGACGTCGTCGTCCACAATCAGTTTTCATAACAAATCAAACGGGGAATCAGCGTCAACATGGCATCACCCAAAATTGCTGCTAAGCAGCCGGTAAAGATCGATCTGGAACAGGGCGAGCACTACTGGTGCGCCTGCGGCCATTCCAAATCCCAACCGTTTTGCGATGGTTCACATCGCGGCACTGGGATTGAGCCCCTCGCCTTTACCGCCGAAGAAGCGCAAGAAGCTTACTTGTGCATGTGCAAGTACACCAAGAATCCTCCGTTCTGCGACGGTAGCCACAATCAGTTGGGCGACGTCCAAGTCGAACAACCGGCCACGGAGTCGACTGACGAAATGCCGACAGCCGCGGCGACGCCGGAGGAGCCAACGGTCGAATTGATTCATGCGTTGGCTCGCGATGGCTTGGAGAAGACTGGCCATCATGGCCCGCTTGGTGCCATGGGCGTTCCTCGCACGACGCTACCAGCGTGGGACGACATACAGCTGCTAACGGCGCAGTTGGCTACCAAGCCACTGCTGGAAGATGACTCCGTCGGCACCGAACTGGTCGTGGGTCCGCAAGCGAACAAGCCACTGCGGTTGGAAATCCCGATTTTCGTTTCGGACATGAGTTTTGGTGCCCTGTCGGAAGAAGCAAAAATCGCCATGGCGCGGGGAGCCGAGTTAGCTGGCACAGGCATTTGTTCCGGCGAAGGCGGGATGTTGCCAGAAGAGCAAGCGGAGAACTCAAGATACTTCTACGAATTGGCCTCTGCCAAATTCGGTTTCAGCGAAGATCTACTTCCGCAGGTGCAGGCATTTCACTTCAAAGGCGGCCAGGGAGCAAAAACCGGCACGGGCGGTCACCTACCCGGCAACAAAGTGAAGGGCAAGATTGCCGAGGTTCGCCAATTGCCGGAAGGACAAGCGGCTGTCTCACCACCTACGTTTCGAGACTTGACGACACCACAAGACTATCAGGACTTCTCCGCTCGAGTTCGTGAACTTACCGGTGGTGTTCCGATCGGCTTCAAGCTCTCCGCTCAACACATCGAGAAGGATATCGACTTCGCCCTCGAAGCCGGCGTCGACTACATCATCCTCGATGGCCGCGGAGGCGGCACCGGCGCCGCGCCGTTAATCTTCAGAGACAACATCTCGGTGCCAACCATTCCGGCATTGGCGCGCGCCCGCAGGCATCTTGATCGGAGCGACCGTGGTGATGTCACGTTGATTATTACCGGCGGCATCCGCACGCCGTCGGACTTCATCAAAGCCCTCTGCTTGGGCGCCGATGGAGTTGCGATCGCGAACTCAGCCATGCAGGCAATCGGTTGCGTGGCGGCTCGCATTTGCAACACGAACAACTGTCCCGCGGGAATCGCGACTCAGCAGGGACACCTGCGAGCCCGACTCAATGTTGAAACTTCAGCGCAGCAACTGGCGAGGTTCCTGAACGCCTCGGTCGAGCTGATGCAAGTCATGGCTCGCGCATGCGGTCATTCACACCTGAGTGAATTTAACGTCGACGATATCACGACTTGGAAGAAGGAAATGGCCGAGCTTACTGGCATCCGATACGCCGGTGTGGGTTTCTCGTCGTAGAACAGTGATCAGCGCGCCAACGACTACTGCTGCCTTAAGTTGATCCAGCCTAGCCGCGGCGTTTTGGGGATTTCGGCTCGCCATGCGCCGAGCAGACCGGCGAGTTCTTCAACCACTGCAGGATGCTCTGCGTACACATTCTTGCTCTGATACGGATCGGTCTGTAAGTCGTAGAGCTGCGCTGGAGGCGAATCGGAGCGAATCTTGCCATCGACGACATCGTTGTTGACCAGACTGGTGAGTTGCTGCGCTGCGGCGCCACCGAGCAGATGATCTCCGATGTTCTTCCCTTGAAAACCGCCCTCGTCGCGGGCGGGAATGTAAACCCAGCTTCCCTTGCGAACGGTCAGGTGCATGGGGCTGTTGGGAGAGATTAGCAATAGGTCGCGAGTCGGATTCGTAGCCTTACCGATGAACTCGGGAAGTTGATTGACACCATCGATTACGGCACCGGCGGGAATCGCCGCTTCAGCGGCTTTTGCAAACGTGGTGATGAGGTCGATCTGACTCACCAGCGCGTTGGATTCGGTGTCGGCGGGAACCCTCGTCGGCCAGCGGACGATAAATGGCACGCGGTGTCCGCCTTCCCAGGCACCAAACTTGAAGCCGAGCAGCGGTCCGTTGAGTCGATGTCCGGCTTTCCATGCTTTCTGCCCGGTGTTGTTTAGCATGCCGCCGTTGTCGCTGGTGAAGACGACCAACGTGTTCTCGGCGATATCAAGTTCATCAAGCGTATTGAGCACCTCGCCGACAACCCAGTCGAGTTCGTGGACAAAGTCGCCGTACAGTCCACATTGACTCGACCCTTTAAACCGCGGCTGGGGCGTGAACGGATGGTGAATGTTGGTGGTCGCCAGATACAGAAAGAACGGTTGCGATTTGTCATGCTCAACGCGTTCTTTGATCCACCCGACAGCCTTTTGGGCGAAGGTCGTCGCGACGGCTTCGTCTCGGTATCGCTCGTGAGCTACTTTGGCACCTCCGATCGCGGCGTAGCCACCTTTTTCCGGCCAACGTTGCGTCACGGACGTTTGGCCAAGAATGAAGGGATCGCTAGGGTCGTAGCCGACGACATTGTGGTTCTCGACGTAGACAAACGGTGGCCCGCTATTCACGGTCGGAATGCCAAAGTAGTAGTCGAAACCCAACTCCATCGGACCAGGTTTCAGCGGTTGGTTCCAGTCGGTCTTGCCCCTGCCAACGCCAAGATGCCACTTCCCGATGATGGCGGTGGCATAGCCGACAGACTTCAGAACGCTGGCCAATGTTGGCTGCGAAGTGTCAATGCTAAGCTCTTGATTTAGTCCGCAGGGGCCCCAGAAGTTGCGGCGCAATGGGAACTGTCCTGTCATCAAGCCATAGCGGGAGGGTGAGCACACGGCCGAAGCGGAATGCGCATCAGTAAAGCGCCGCCCCTCCTTCGCCAGGCGGTCGATATGAGGTGTCTGCAGTTTGGTCGCACCATAGCAACCCAGGTCGCCATAGCCGAGGTCATCAGCATTGATCAAGACGATATTGGGCTTTGTTGCACGGGCAGTCGATACAACCAAGGTTGTTGCGCAGACTACCATGAAGCAGCATATCAGTCCCCGAATGAGCTTTGTTACCAGCATCAATTCTCGTCCTCCTTTGCTTCTTTCCGGCTCACAGTGATCGACAAGTGAATTGCATTTTTCACGAGTCCTTTGCCTCGATGCTCTTGCTCATCAGCACGGCGTGTCGGCTTCATGATAGCTCACTGCCCACAATCCTCACAAATCATCCGCAACCGCTGCTCCTCATACCCCGCCTCCATCTCCGCCACATACCGAGCCGCCCTTCTCACGGCCTCATCCTCACTCGCCCCGCTGAAGTTTCGGATCTGATTATGCCACTCCAGCACACATAGCCAGTGCATGCCCAGATCCTTCGTCTGAACGTTGTAGCCCTTGGACGCCAATAAGTCGCGAACGTGCATGATTTCCCCTGCTGCAAACCATAGGGAGCATACATATACATGTGTTCATGTAAAGCCAGGTGGCAGATTCTGTAGCGATTGGCGGTGCTGCCACAGGATGTTGGCGTTGCCAAGGCGCTTAAGACGATGAAGTGTGCATTATCTCGGCCGGGCGAGTGCATACTATAATTGTAATGATGAGCTGACTGGCAAGTGCCGGTGAGGTCGAACACCACCACAGGCGCCAACGCGACATGTTTGATGTCTTAGCACTCTTTATTCGGGCAACCCGATATTCGGTGAGGGCGATTGTTAGCCCCTCTGAAAATATCAAAACGCGTCGGTTGGAACGCCTGATCCTACTTCTTTCAGCAAGCGGCACGTTGCTACTTGTTGGCAGCATCTGGCACATGGTTCGTTTCGACATGCGTGGCCCGCTGTGGGCTTATTTGCTAATTTCCGCGACGGTGTGCTGGGGAATCGCAGCGTGCATCGGGAATGCCCACGAGTCGACCAATTCGAGTAATGACTGACGGAACGGAGCTCGCGCTCGGCAGAGTACAGGCTCAAAGAAAGAGCGTTCGGCATCGTGCAGAATTCATTCACGCACGAATCCAATAGACGACCGGATTCTCTGGCTTCGGGGTCCGCGCTGACGAACGTAGTCAGGCCATGAAAAACACCAATTCGGCCGGATTATGTTGAGTGGACAGAGGCGGGCTCGAACCGCCGACACCGGCCTTTTCAGGGCCGTGCTCTACCAACTGAGCTATCTGTCCAGGGGTGAGAGCGTGCGTTGCGAACGCACAGTAGCTCCACGTAGGAAGCCCACTATCGTAAGCCGCAAGGCAGAGAGTGTCAATTCGTGATGCAGGGCACTGGTGCTCCGGCTTGCTTGACACTCTGGGCGTGCGATAGCTACGATAAATTATAGAGGTATGTGTAGACCATCCACTTGGCGTAATCTGAAAAAGTTCGCCGAGGACACGTTTCCGAAGTCAACCGTACAGGCGGGGCCCTCACCGGTTGCTTGGGCCGCAGGTTCGCTTCGGACTTGTACTTCTAGTATTCTTGGAACAGGCCATAACCAGTAAGGTAGGAAGTCGCCGATGGACGACGGTTGGAGTCTACGCGCTCAGCGGTCACGCCGAGATGGTGGTCGGAGGTCAATCGGATCGCTGGTTGTCTCAGTCCGGCGACGAACGTCGCTCACTGCGATTTTGATCCTTCTTATTGCGGCGAGTCCTCTTCAAGCCGTCAATCCCGAGAGCCCGGAGGTTCGGCAGCTGATTGATCGAGGTCTCGCGTCACTCAACGGTCACAAGGAACCTCGGTTAGGCGGGTTGTGCCTGATCGCTTTGGCTTTCATCAAAGACGGCAATTCGCCAGACCACCCCGAAGTGCAACGGGCGATCGAGGCCTGTGAGAACACTAACGCTGAGCAAGCCCGCGACGCCGACGTCTACAGCAACGGCCTGGCGCTCATCTTTCTATGTGAGGTGGATCCCGCGAAACATCGGGACTTGATCGCGAGATTCGCCGGAGCCATGAGAAATCGGCAAAAAACAAACGGCGCTTGGGGGTACGACGCCTACAACACCGGCGACACTTCACAAACTCAGTATGCTGCGCTCAGTTTCTGGGAGCTCTTGCAAGTCGGTCAAGCACCGCCCGTGGCAAAAGTCGATGCCTGTCTCAACTGGCTTCTCCGCACACAAGATCCAAACGGCGCATGGGGCTACCAGGGCAAGGATCCCGGCACGTTTGAACTCGTTGATCAACGAAAAGTCACCCTCAGCATGCTCGCTGCAGGCCTGGGTAGTACGATGATTTTCGGCAATGTGCTTGGCCTCACGAAACCACACGGTGGACTGACACCGGCTGCCGTTGAGCAGGAGCAGACGATTTCGGTGCTAAAGCGGGCTGAACCGGAGGGCAAGACTATGATGCGCACCCTCTCGGGCACGAGTGTCGATCGCGACCGTGTTCTCAAAGCTATCTCGAATGGACAGGATTGGTTTGACAAGAATTTCTCTGCGGAACAGATCGAACACGCCGAATACACCAGCTACATGCTCTATTCGCTTGAGCGATACAAGAGTTTCGAAGAATTGCTGTCTGGTAATCCCGACCCAGAGCCGCGCTGGTACCAACTCGGGTACGAATACCTCAAGAAGAGCGAGCGTCCAGAAGGTGGCTGGCGAGGCAAATCTGGCCAGGCTTGCTCGACCGCGTTCGCAGTGCTGTTTCTGCTGCGCTCCACGCAGAAGAGTATCAAGGCGAATATGGGGCAGGGTACCCTTGTCGGTGGTCGCGGATTGAGCGCAAATCTTAGCCGCATGAAGATGCGGCAGGGTCGGCTAGTTACCGAAGAAAAGCCCACGGAAATAGACCAATTCCTAACGTTGCTTGACGGTGATGGGAGCGAGGAGTTGGAAGCACTGGTCAATGATCCAACGGCGCTGCAGGTATCAAACGTCGGTCCTGACGAGTCGCGTCGGCTGCAGCAACTGGTGAAGAGCGGAACACCCGCGGGGAGGGTTCTGGCAGTGCGCGCACTTTCGAAGATGCGTGACTTGGATTTTGCGCCCACTCTCATTTACGCCTTGACCGATCCAGATAGGCGCGTCGTTCGCGAAGCGCGGGACGGCTTGCGGTTTGTTAGCCGTCGCTTTCAGGGTTTTGGTCTTCCAGACAACTTCGATGATAGCGACCGATTCAACGCGATCGACAAGTGGAAATCCTGGTATCGGCTAGTCCGTCCCTCAGCACCGCCATTGCCATAGCCTGCCCGATACACTGCTTTGTTCTCCTGCTTCGTCCATTCCTAGTTGGCATATGTCAAACCACCTTCAAGCAACCGGGGTTCCTCAGGGGCGCTCACGCAGCCAGTATCAGCTTGAGGTCAATTCGTACGATCGAACGGCGACCCTGCTGATTGCGTTGTTGATCTTGATCGGAGTGACCGTCGCGGGATTGCTAGTCGTCTTCTTCGCGACCAGGCAGTATCCCACAATTGAACCGATTCCCGTTGTGCCGGTTGAAGCGACCAGCCCGAACTCGAATCAAGGGCTGGCCCAAGAGCCGGATCCTCCGGGAATCGAAGACGCCCCTGACCTGACCGAACCACAGTTGCAAGATACCCTCGACGCACTCACAGCGGCTGCATCACTTAACGAAGTATTGCTTTCCGACGAAGTGCTGGACGCAGAAAAGGAAGCGGGTAAAGGCAAAGGACTAGGAGATTCCCGTTTGCCGGGCGAGGGTAGCGATGGCGTCTTCGAGCGTGTACCACGCTGGCAGCGGTGGAAGATCCGATTCGAACCGGAATCCTCGGCGTCCTTTGAAGCCTGGCTAGACCAGTACGGAATTCGGTTGGGCGTCTTCGGGCGCGACAACCTGGTTCACTTGGCTTATGATTTCCAAGCAGGACCAAAGGTGACGTCGGGGACCAGCAAAGAGTATACGAGTTGGGGATACACCGTTCCAGCCGATGGGCCAATGCCCACGCTCGCCGCCCAATTGGCCCGAAAGGCGGACATCGCGCGAAAGGGTCCGATCGTCCTGCTGTTTTATCCGTTCGAGGCCGAGTCAATTCTGTACACAATTGAAAAGAAGTACGCAGCGGAGCAAGGCGTGAACGACGTCAACAAGCTCCGCTCGACGATTTTCACGGTTTACAAGCAAGATGGTAAATACCAGTTTGATATACTTAGTCAGCAGTACTTTTAGCCGCAATACTATTGATCACTGCGCGTCCAATGAGCCCCCACCGGAAACGTTTCCATTGACGAGGCAGACGTTTCCGGCGGGGGCACGGGTTCATTTGCCGCGCAGTGATCAATAAAACCAAAATCAGTCATCGTCGCAGGTCTTAGAAGTTATGGAAGAATTGTTCACTATCCTCGGCTACGTGGTCTATGTCGTCTTAGCGTTGTTGGCACTGTGGGGTGCCTACTGCGTGATCATGGTATGGCGTCGAGTGAGCCAGACTCGCTTCGCGGACGAACATGAGCAAGATGAGTTTATGACGGAGCTTGAGGAAACGCTCGAAGCTCACAACTTCAATGCCGCCACAGAGCTGTGTGACGGAGATCGCCGTGCCATGCCGCAGTTGGCAATGTATGCAATCAGCAACCGAGAATTGGGATACGAAAAAGTACGCCGCCGCGTAGGCGAGCGATTTCAGCAAGATGTGATGGCGGACATCGAACATCGCCTGAGCTGGGTCACCACAGTGATTAAGAGTGCTCCGATGATCGGCTTGCTCGGCACTGTGATGGGTATGATGGGGGCATTCGCAAATCTAAGTAGCGGAGAGAAAGTCGACACGATCAAAATGGCAGAAGACATTCAATTTGCCTTGATTACGACTGCTTGCGGTCTGGCGATCGCCGTGCCCCTGGTGCTCTGCTCTGCCAGTATCAACATCCGGCTTACCAAGATGGAAGACCTGATCGGGTCGGGATTGGGGCGCCTATTTGAGAGCATGAAGTCGATGATCCCTCGATAGCGACGAACGAGCCTGCGAAACCTACACTATGCTTGAAGTCATTGAGCAAGAATCCGTACTCGAAGCGCCGCTGAGCCGCCAGCGTAAGCCGAGAGAAGATGTCGAGATGGACATTACGCCCATGATCGATATTACGTTCTTGCTGTTGATTTTCTTCATCGTTTGCTCAACGCCTGACGAAAACTCCACTTTCGAACTTGCCGAAGCTCGGCATGGCAAGGGCGTAAGCGAGCGGGAGTCGGTATTCATCACAATCAGTGCCGAGAGCGCCGACCCCGCGCCCGTGTACCTTGCCGATGGCATTAGCGGGGACCCGTTGCCCGATGATCCAGACGAGCAGAGGGACCTAATTCGTGAAGCGGTCGAGAAAGGAAGACTCGAACTGAAAGACAACGTCTTGATCAAGGCAGACCGCAATGTGGCGCATCGAGATGTTGCTCGCGTTGTGAAGGCCGTGTCCTTAGTTGAGGGCGCAACGATCCATCTCGCCGTCCTGGAGTCCGACTAAATGGATAGCACAACCAGCGGTATTCTCCACGACGACGACATCGCGTATGACGAGCATGCGCACCAACGGATGCGTGAGCCGAAGAGCGAAGACGACATGGACCTGACGCCGATGGTCGATGTGACGTTTCTGTTGCTTATTTTCTTCATGATCACGGCCGCATTCGCGCTTCAAAAATCGATCGAAGTCCCACCCATCCAAGACGATCAAGCAGCCCCTACGCAAACGGTCGACGATCTGGAGAAAGACTCCATCGTCATCCGCATCGATGGAGATAACGTCTACTGGATCGGCGCCCCCCGTTGGCCTGTAGAACAACGAGCGCTGAGCGTCCAAGAAATGCGCACGACTCTGCGTGAAGCGCGCGGCGAAGACAATAGTGGCCCGGCGAAGCTGCTCGTACAAGCCAACGGCGACAGTCGCCATCAGTTCGTCGTGGCGGCCCTTGATGCGGGCTCAGGAGAGGGACTGGAGCCAATTCGCCTGATGAGTTACGAAGACGGCGATCTGGAACTCTAATTGGCGCAGCACACCACGACGGCCCCCAACACGGCCTAACCAACCAATAGCACTAAGATGACTATCGAAGACTTTCTCGAGATTCTGCAAGACCGCGACCTCGTGCCGGCGCCGATCGTGGAGCAAGTGCGAGAGAAGGTTGCCCAGGGGGACCGGCGCGTCACGCCGCAGTCGCTGCTGAAGTATTTGGTCAAGAAGGAGTACGTCACCAAACTCCAGGCGAAGCAGCTGTTGGAGACAACTTTAACAGTCACACCCAACGCGGAATCAAGCATCCTGGGAATGATCCCAATGCCAAAGGTTCCGCCAACCGAGCAGCCAAAATCAACTTCGGTGTTTGACGACTCTGAGGAAGATGTCCCCACCCTCACGCCCGTCGAACCCACCGCTGGTAGTTCCGTTACCGACGATCCACCTCCGGCAAGTAGCGGCGTCGATCTGTTCGGCGAATCTCCCTCCAGCCTGGTGTCCGAATCGCTCTCGCAGATCGGAGTTAGCGATCCCACACTTACTGCGGCGATAGAGGAGGGGAACCTGGAACGGTTGCCACAAGAGAAGTACGAACGAGGCATGAGAATCAATAAGGCTAGAAAGAACGAGTGGGACTCGAATCTGCTCCTGCTTGGTGGTGGTGGATTAATCCTCTTGATCATTACCGGCGCGATCATCTTCTACCTGCTAACACGGGAGAATGCTGACGCGATCTTGGCAGAGGCCACAGAGCGCTACGAGAGTGGTTCGTATACCCAGGCAATCAAGCAGTACGATCGCTTCATTGAGAACGGTTCTGGCCACCCAGAATACAGCGCCGCGAAGGTCAAAGTCGGACTGGCGAGGCTCTGGAAGGCGTCGACCGGCACTTCCAACTACCGGGAGGCACTCACCGTCGCGCGGGAAGTACTTGGTCCAATCTCCGACGAGAAAGGCTTCGGCACGGATGCGCAACAAGAACTCGCCTCCCTGTTGCCAGACATTGCCAGAGGACTGGCAGATCAAGCAGAGAGGACGACCGACGATACCACCGTTCGAGAATTAGTCGAGCAATCGAACGAAGCACTCGCGATGTGTGCTAATACAAAATACATCCCCAAGAAGTTCCGAGATGAAGCCCAGATCACGGAAATCGACCAGACACTGGAGCGCGTGGAGCGTTCTCGAGCTGAGAAGCAAGCCCTAGCGCAGGCTCTCGCCGAGATGCAAGCGGCCATCGACGCTCGTCAAACTGCGACAGCCTACCAGATTCACGAGCAGTTGCTCGACGATCATCCTAGTCTCATCAATAACGAACCACTTGCGGAGAAAGTACTGCAAATCTCAGCAGCGGAATCCGCAGTAGTGAAGTTTGTTCCCGAGTCGCAGCCGGCGAGCACCGAAGCGAGACCAAGGCAAGTCGTCGCGGAACTAGCGCTGGCGAATCGGACGGGGGCAGCCAGTTCGGTGGAAGGAATCGTCGCAGTTCGCGTGAGTGGTGCTGTGTACGGCTTTGACGCCGCGGACGGCTCGTTGAGGTGGCGCCGCTTTGTCGGGATGGCGCCTCGATTGACGCCAGTTCGGCTTAGCAACGGCGACTTTCTAGTGGTCGATGCGCAACACAACGAACTATTGAGGCTCGCTGGTCAATCAGGCGACTTGATTTGGAGATATTCGTTCCAATCAGAGGTCACAAAACCGGTCGTGTACGGAGATCGCATACTGGTCAACGAAACCTCAGGAAAAATGCACGTCTTGAATGTTGAAAGCGGGGAACGCAGCGGTTACGTGCAATTCGCACAACGATTGGCTGCCTCACCAGCAGTTGGGCTGCAAGGGAAGCGGGTCTACGTAGTGGGCGAGCATTCCAGTCTGTACACCCTCTCGACAACGGACTTCTCGTGCTTGGGCGTGTTCTTTCTTGGACACGCGAAAGGCAGCGTCGACGCCTCTCCAGTGAACGTGCTGAACAAAGTCGCCGTTGCTGTTTCCAAGGGACTCTCGACCAGCCAATTACAAGCAATGACTCTCAGCGCGGATGGAATTCCAACTCAACCGGCCACCACACGCCGACTTTCTGGGTTGGTCACGACCCCGCTGTTAACCCAGGGGCGCAGACTCGTCGCGGTGACCAGCCGCGGAGAAGTGGTCGCGTACGAAGTTGGGTCAGGCACCGGAGATGAAGCCTTGACCCAAATCGCCCAGCGAGACTCGGAGCGTGGAGAGTCGGTCGCGCGCTTTGGCTTGACGCACGAGGGGCACGTGTGGGTGGCGGGACCGAAGCTGAGTAAACTCGAAATTCTACCTACTAGCGATCGGCTCGCCATCAGAGATCTCGACAATGACTACGCCGGTGACATCTTCGATCACGACCTGCAATCAATCGGCAACCTGATCATCCATGTCCGTCGGCCGAAGCGCGCGGCAGGCGCCATCGTCGGGGCGACGAGACTCGACACGGGTCGCGCGCAATGGGAAACCGAGATTGCTGCTTCGCCCGCCGGTCCAGCCGCTGTTGACGCGGCGGGGATGCAGATTGGGGCGGTGACCTCCACCGGTGCCGCATATCTGGTCGACCGCGAGGCGATGCGCAGCCGTGTCGTGACTAGCGCAGAGAAGCCCGCCACGAGTCGCTTGCCAGTGCTTGATCAGAGCCTCGACCTCGGCGAAGGTCGCGTGCTGGCCTCATCCGTCGGAAGCGACACGATGCTCCATTTTCGTCCCGACCAGGCGAGCGGTGCCATGTCGACGATTCGATTGGTCGCTCCGCTCAGTTGTCCACCAGCGGTTTGGGAAGATGGTTTCCTCGCCCCCACGCAAGCAGGTCAAGTGTTCTTGTACGACAGCGCCGGCAATCAGTGGGGTAGCCCGTTTCAACCACCGTTGGAACCCGGCGTGAAATACGATTGGACAACCCCAGCAGTTTACGGCACCGGTGATACGTCGCGGGTTGTCCTGAGCGATGGTAGCAAAAGCGTCTATTTGCTCGAACGCGTGCCCTCACCGCAACCACACTTAGCTGCGGTCGAAAGCGCGGACATTACCACCGCGCCGCTGCGAACACGATTTGCTGTGGCGGCTGATCTCGCGGTCGCCGGGACAGAAGACGGCAGCCTGGCTACGTTCCAGTTACCGACACTGGCGCCGGGAGATTCCATCAACCTCGGCGGGCTCGTGACGTGGGGCCCCTATCACGTCGATAACCATTTCTTGCTCGCGACCTCAACCGAGGAGCTGGTTTGTCTCAGTGATCAGGCAAGTATCACGTGGCGGACGGCATTACCACACGGTCCGCCAGCCGGTCAGCCAATCGCCTTTAACGGCGGCGTCGAGCTGTTGTGGCAAGCGGGCGGAATCTCACGACTCGATCTATCCGATGGAAAGCAAGCCGCATTCACACCACTTCCGCAGCCCGTGGTGGCGGGACCTGTACCCTTTGGCAAACGTCTCGTTGTTTCCGCATATGACGGCACTCTCTTGATCGTAAATCACCCGGAATGATCGAACGTAGTTCCAAATCAACGTCGCTTCGCTTCAAGTCTCGCCGGTTATTCCGCGCGTGCCTGCGAATCGGATTGGTGCTCGGGGCCGTCGCAACCACAGTGAGTCGGCAACTCTACTTGCTCAGGACGAAGGCGTAGCAGAGACCAAAACTAGCGAGCAAAGGCTACTCGATCGTCAGGCTTTTGATCGAATCACGCTCAACGCGGAGAGTGGCGGTGATGTCATCGAAACCCTGTTGCTGGAACTGCCCAATCGCCGGGTGCCTAATCCACGCCCTACACAAGGTGAGCTACAGCTTCGCCGGCTAAGTGAGCCTTCGGTGTTGTACAAGCTGCCCTGGATCTCGATTGCGCGGATCGAGTTCTTTGAGCAGATATTACTGCAGGAGGCTGTAAGGTTAGCAAGAGCCCGTCAGCTCGACGAGTCGTACGAATATCTGGCATTTCTCCACCAGAATTACCCCGGGCTCAACGGCTTGAATCAGGCGACCGCCCAGTATCTGAGGCAAGATGCGCAGATCGCTTATGGGGCGAAAGACTACGAAGCGACGCTTACCGTGCTGCATTCGCTCTATGACCTTGACCCAAATCAGCGCGGGCTGAGGAGTATGGTCGAGACCGTTACAAACCGAATAATTGAAAAACATCTAGCAGATCGTGACTTCGGCGCTGCTCGCAGTGTGCTTGAGATGCTGACAGGCGGCTTTCCCGCACTTAAGGCAACCAATATCGAGAGTTGGGAAGACAAGTTCCAGCGGGGTGCCCAGAGACAATTAGAGGCTGCTCGCGCTGCAATCGAGCGAGAGCAGTATTCCGAAGCGCGAAGAGCGGTGCGCCGCGCACTGGCAATACTCCCAAATGCCAACGGCGCGGTCGACCTGATGGACGAGATCAGTCGGCTATCGCCTCAGACATTGGTAGCAGTCGATCAGCTCGCTAAGTCCACCAATAGTCCGCTCGATCTGTCATCGACCCGCATCGCTCAACTGACGGAACCGAATCTCATCACACTCACCGGATTTAGCGCCGAGGGTGGCTCCTATGCCTGCCCTTGGGGCACTTTGGTCGGCGACGACTCCGGTTTACTTCTTAAGCTCGACCTCAATCAGGCGGCCCGACAGCATGGAATTACCGCCGAAGCGGTTGCTTTACAACTCTTGCAGCGAGCCGATCAAGGTCAGGCTACCGCCCGCGCAGACTTTGAGGAGTTGTTCGATGCGGTCGAAATTGAAAGTGGTGAGCAGGTCAAAATCCACTGGCAGCATCCTCACGTACGCCCCGAAGCGCTCCTGTCCGTTCCGTTACGAGATCTAACCGCTTCTGATAGTCCCCCTGGTGCGTATCAGCTGTCGGTCGACCCGGAGCTACCCGATTTGGTCACGTTTCGACGTCCGAAGGAACAGACGGTTTCCAGCCAACCGGAAACGATTATCGAGAAGTATTATGACAATGATGAATTCGCCATTGCGCAGCTCGCCAGCGGTGAGATCGATATCATCGCGCGGGTGCCACCTTGGCAAATCGCGCGATTGGAGCAGACGCCCGGCGTAGTCGTCGCGCCGTACCGCTTGGCGACCGTGCATGCGTTGACTCTCAATTACGATAAGCCACTATTGGGCCGACGCGAATTTCGGCGGGCATTGTGCTACGGCATCGACCGTGCGGAGATTCTTAATAGTATTTTGTTGGGCGGCGAACGCCGAGCTGGCTATCGGGTCCTCAGCGCACCCATACCGGCTGGGGTGACGGTCACCGATCCCGTTGGCTATGCGTACAATCAGGCCCGGCAGCCACGAGCCTATGAACCGCGCCTCGCTGCCGTACTCGCGGCGGTCGCGAGAAACTCTCTGGCAAAACTGAATGCGAAGAAGGAGCAAGCGGCGGGAGCTACGGTCGAGTCCTCCGAAGAGACTCCTACAGCGACCGATAGTGACGAAGGAGAATCAGCGGAGTCACCCGACAGTAAAGCCGAGCCTCTGATTCTCGCCCATCCGCCTAGTCCCATCGCGACGACGGTTTGCCAAACGATTAAGTTGCAGCTCGGAGCGATCGGCATCCCCGTCACATTGCAGGAACTTGACTTTACCGAGGGCGATTCGGCGGTCGAGTACGATCTTCGCTATGCGGAACTGGCTATTTGGGAGCCGATTGTCGATCTTCGACGCTTGTTGGGGCCCGACGGGATTGCCGGCACGTGCAGTTCGTCGATGAGTCTGGCATTGGGTGACGTCGCCCAGGCGCAAAACTGGAAGGAGGTGCGATCGCGGTTGCGCGAAGTCCATGAAATCGCCTTCAATGATCTACCGGTCATTCCGCTCTGGCAAACGATCGACTACTACGCCTATCGAGAGTCCCTAAATGGAATTGGAACCACGCCAGTGACGCTGTATCAGAATGTCGAGCAGTGGAGTCGCAGCGCAGGTGGGGGGAGCCATTGAAATGCACTTCAACCAACGAGCCCTGAGCGTATGCAGTCGACTTGTGGTGTTCTTGCTAGCTGCTGACACGCATTGGCTCGCATCAGACAGTTACGCAGTGGCTCAAAAGTACTGGGAACTCTCGCCCTATCGAGTCAAGCTGCATATTGCCATCGACGACTCGCGGCAACCACAGCCTAACCTCGGCCAAGAGCTCACCGAGCGGTTGTCTAGGAGAATTCGCTCGACTCTTTATCCGCTCTGGGACACCGAGGTTCTCCTGACGCTCGGTCATGAACGACACAGGCTGTTCGCACTGCTGGACGAATCTACGGAACCGCTGGTCGATGAGTCCGAGTGGAACGAGCTGACGACTGGTTGCGATAAGCAGTTGTACTTAGTTGTTGTGCAAACGCGCATGGGTGCCAGGCTAAAGTGTCGTGAGTTAGATTGCGCTACGCGACGCTGGAGCGCAGTCCATTCGCGACTGGTGAGGCAAAGTGCCGCGATCGAATTGAGCTGTATGGAGTTGATATGCGACACCTTCTCTCCCTTGGCTTCTGTGGACCCAGTGCTGGACAGCGAAACAGAGGTCACACTGAGCTTTCGAGGCAGCGATTTGCCCCAACAGACCGATCTTAGCTTGTTCACAAAGCCGGGCGAGACGTATCAGCCACTCATGTTGCGGACGAACGCGGCTGGTGAAGTCCAGCCGGACACGATCCAAGAAGTTTCGTGGACCTATCTATCACTGCGTGGACAGACTGAAGACAGCTGGCGCGCGGACGTGCACACCGGCACTCGCCGACCGTTTGGTGTCCGCCGTCGAGGGCGGATTAAGCATCTCGCATTGGCAATGCGCAACCCAGCTGGGCCGACGCGCGTGAGATTCTACTCTCGACACGACGTAACTCAAGGACTCACCGGCTACGAGGTATTTCGCCGTGAGCCCGGAACTACCATCAGCAAACCGATGGGCCTGACCGACGCCCAGGGAGCAATCCAGGTTCGACCAGGCGAAGACCGTGTCACTATGCTGTTCTTACGCAGCGACGGGCAACTGCTGGCGAAAGTTCCCGTTGCTACTGGCGCGAAGCGGCTGGTCGAAATTCCAATTGCAGACGATCCCGCTCGGCTGCGCGCTCAAGCCGCCTTGACGGCGCTCTCTGAACAGCTGATCGATACCGTGGCGATGCGTAATATCTTGATAGCGCGTGTTCGGGATCGCCTCAACAATGGCAAGATTGATGAAGCCCAGCAGCTTTTTACCGAGTTGGACAACCTGCCGGGTCTCACACACTTTAATCAAGAAATTCGCACGTCGCAGAACCGAGCGTTGCACAGGTCGAAAGACCCGAAAGTGCAAGCGCGCATTGATAAGCTCTTCGCCGACACGCGGAAGCTCTTGGGGCGATTCCTGAGCATAAAGCCAATCAGCGAAGTGCAGGGCGAAATTACGGCGGCTCGCCGTGGCGAAACGAGCTAGCCACCCGATAAAACAAGCACTATGGCGCCCAAGGCGAATAGTATCGCCAGAGTCACGAACGCAGTCGTCACGCGGCCTAGTCCCCTCGGACTCGCTGGTTCTTCAGCCGCCGGGAGCCGCCCCGTGTCAACTTCCTGGCTGTCGTTGAAAGCCCGTTGAGGCGGACGCGGCGTTGTGTCGTCCGGTTCATGGCGCGTGGGAATTGTCTCTGCCAAACTGGCTTCACCATACGGGACTTCTTGCGGAGATCGAACGAGCTCTTGTACTTCTTGCCATGATGTGTTCTCAAGCGGCGGAGCCCACCGCTTCAACAGACTCACTACTTCGTCCGCTGTGGAAATTCGGTCCTCAGGCCTCTTCTGCATCATCGCGGCGATCACTTCGACGAAATCCTCGTCTAATGCCGCGTTGAGGCGTTTGGGGGCAATTGGTGTCTCTTCCAGTTGCCGACGCAGCTTGTCTGCCGTGTCGCCACCGGGATACGGCACCTTGCCCGTCACGGCGTAGTACATCGTACAACCCAACGAATAGATGTCGCTGATCGTTCGAACTTCGCTAGGAGTGACGATGATTTCGGGGGCCAGGAAATCGGCCGTGCCGACAATGTGTTTCGGTTTTGATTGCGAGAAATCGGCTTGATCTTCGGCGAAGAAAGCAAGCCCGAGGTCGGTCAGCTTGGCATGTCCCTCCGGAGTAATCAGGATGTTCCCAGGTTTAACGTCGCGATGGATCATGCCCTGCCGATGGGCGTGCGCGAGTGCGGATGCCGCCTGAGAGATCAACACGGCTACCTTATCTTGTCTCATCGGGCCGTTGTAGTGCACCAACCGACGTAGATCGGAGCCAGGCACGTACTCGGTGACAAGAAAGTACGTGTCACCCTCGACATCGGCGTACGACAGTCGAACTAGGTTCGGATGATCAAGTTGTGCTTGCGCACGAATCTCGCGGAGAAAGTTGGCAATCGACGTCGGGTTTGTCTGAGTCTTGGGCAACACCTTGATCGCCTCGACGCGACCAAGCAGTTCGTGTTCACCCTTGAAAACCCAACCCATACCGCCGTGGCCGATTGCATCGACGATGCGATACGACCCTAGTGTGAACTTCGTGCGCCCTTGGCGGAGTTGTTCGGCCTGCCAGCGATTCAGATGGCCGAGTTCGACGAGGTACTCCGCCAATTGTTCGTCTGTGATCTCCTCCAGGGATATGTCTACGGCCGGCAAGGTTTCCACCAGCATGTGCCACGCGTGATCGATCTGCTCCTCGGTCAGCAGCCTGCTGGCCAATCCGGCTTGCTCCAAAATAGTTCGATCTGCGCGCACCGAGAGATTTCTTCCCCATGTCATAGAGATAAGCGTACGACTAAAGTCTACTTCGAGATCAAGGGCTGCGCCAACATAATGGCCGTCAATCGGCCTCAATTTCGCGCTAACGTGACCAATCGTTTGGCGGTTTCGTGCTTGCGCCAGCTGGCTGGATGCGGTGCGTGGAACGTCATCAGTTCGTCTCGCACGGGATGTCGTAATTCAAGGCGACATGAATGGAGTGCGATCCCCGCAGCGAAAGCTTCGCGACTGGCGTACTTGCGATCACCCAGTATCGGATGCCCTATCTTCGCCAACTGGACACGTATCTGGTGCTTCCTGCCTGTCTCTAGTGTGACCCTCACCAGCGCGTGCTGCCGATCTTCGGCAGTAACCTGGTAGCTCAAGCGCGCAAGCTGGGCATCGGGACAATCGCCATGCGTGGCATGCACTCGACGGTGCCGCTCGTCCTTACGCAGGTAATGCTCCAACGTCGCTGATCTTGGCTCAGGTACTCCCGTGACGATTGCCTCGTATTGTTTAGTAACGCTGCGCTCGCGAAACGCCTTGGTCAATCGGTTGGCGGCCTTCGAGGTACGTGCAATCACCACCAACCCGGTGACGGGGGCGTCCAACCTGCTGACGACTCCCAGGTAAACGTTTCCCGGTTTGTGATATTCTCGCGCGATGTAGTCTTTTGCGATGCTTAGCAGACTCGGTCGATCCGCCGCGACCCCCATCGTTGGAAGCGCGGCGGGCTTATTGACGATCAGCAAGTGATTGTCCTCGTAAATTACTTCAAGTTCGCTTGCTGGCATCCGAGGTACCGTTTCCGAGGTGGGCAGGTCGTGTTACCATTCTAGCTGAACCGCCGATCGAGAGATGCCCTAGTTACGACCGTTGAGCCCGATGACTTCCGTTCGATTAATTCTCGCCAGCGGCTCGCCGCAGCGCGAACGCTTGATGACCGACCACGGTTACCGCTTTGAAGTGATTGTGCCCGACGATTCCGCGGAGGACTGCGGAATCTGCACGACGGGTGGTCCGGCAGGGCTGGTCACGGAGCTCGCGCTGCGAAAGGCAGCAGACGTGGCGAGACAGCTCGCGAAGTCCGACCAAGCGGCCGACCCCTCGGTGATTATCGCGTGCGACACGGTCGCTGAGTGCGAGGGTGCAGTACTCGGCAAGCCGAGTGACGACGCGCACGCGCGTGACATGCTGAACCGTCTACGAGGACGCGATCAACGCGTATTCAGCGGTCTGTGCCTCTGGCCTATCGGCCTACCCGCCGGACATGGTTCGCCAACGACGCATCTCGCCGTGACCGAATTGCGTATGGACCCCATTTCCGATGAGGACCTCGAAGACTACTTGGATAGCGAACTTTGGCGTGGCAAAGCCGGCGCGTTCGGCTACCAAGACCGTCACGGCTGGCTCCATATCCTAGAGGGAAGCGAATCGAATGTGATCGGATTGCCGATGGAACTGCTTGCGGAGCAGTTAAGCAATCTGGAAATCGGTTGACTACCGAACGACGCATTGGGATTGCGGCGCTTATTATTCTTCTTCGTGCGCTGGATAGAATCTCGCCAAACCGTCTGGCGACACGCCCATTTTTTCCGCGCAGACGAGGGACCAATTCGTCAAGGTTTGTCTGAGAATCCCGCGCTTGTCCCAGCGGCGAGGATGAACATACACCGGACCGGGCAGTACGCTCAGTCTGCCCACCTTGCGGAACGCTCGCATCAGCAGGAGGTCCTCCATCAGCTTTACCGGCGGGAAGCCGCCTAGCGAATCAAAGGTCTCACGCCGCATGAAGATTCCCTGATCACCGTAGGCCATACCGCGCAGTATGGCCCGCGCGGCGTTGCCACGTTCGAGAACTCGAAACAGAACACGCTCTGACAAGATTTTCTGACGAAAGGCACCAGCTTGAACGGTCTCGTCCCCGAGGCAATCGCGCACTTGCTGACCTGTTTCGGGAGCAAGCCAATTGTCGGCGTGCAAGAACAAGAGGACATCGCCAGACGCGTGCTGAGCTCCTAGGTTTTGCTGCACAGCACGCCCACGTGGGCCATACACAACCGTCGCGCCTGAATCGCCTGCCAGTCGCGACGTATCGTCGGTGGAGCCTCCATCGACCACGACCACTTCGTCGAATCCGGCATCCCAGGCACTCCTTACCGCCCGTTCGATACAGGCGGATTCATTGAGGGCAGGTATTACGACGGAAATGCGCATGCTGGACTATTTCAGGGCTATTACTGGTCGGAATCTCAATTGAGTCCCGCCATCGTCTTCCGCTATACTCTTGTGCTTGATCTCCAATTGGTCAATTGTCGGCCGGTGGCAAGCTCGGAATTTCTAGGCCGCTGGCTCTTTTTGATTCTCCTCAAATTCTTCAATTGCACCGAATATGAAACTACGCGTCGGTGTGATCGGTGTGGGCACCGCCTGGGAGTCGAACCATCTTCCCGCACTACGCGCACTGTCCGATCGATTCGAGGCCGTGGCGTTCTGCGACCCGGTGCGACATCGCGCCGAACAAGCGGCTCGGCAGTTCGACGCGGTGGTACATGATGGTTTTCGCGGCCTGACTCGACGCGAAGAGATCGATGCGGTCCTACTACTATCCGCAGAATTCTTCGGCGCCCTGCCGATCTACGCCGCCTGCGAGTTGGGCAAGGCCGTCTATTGCGCCGCTGCGATCGATTTGCAAGATGCCGAAGCGCAGGTGCTGCGACAACACGTGGAACAAGCCGGTATCGCGTTCATGGCCGAGTTCCCGTGCCGTTTGTCTCCGGCAACGCTCAGATTAAAAGAACTGTTGGCAACCCGACTAGGATCTCCAAAGTTGCTGTTCTGCAATCGACGGCGCGTGCATGCTGACAAGTCTACTAGCGGCAGTCAGTCCTATCGAGACCTGGTCGAGTTGGTGGATTGGTGTCGGTATATCGTCGAATCCGAACCGACCTCAGTCCTGGCAACTTCGCACCAAGCGGCGGGGTCAGAGCAACCAGATTACTTCACTGTGAATCTCGATTTCTCTCCGCCCGATTTGCACGGCACGGGCACGCTGGCGGTCATCGGCTGTGGTGACTACGTGACCGCGAATTTGAAAGAATCGCTGGCTTTCCGCCGTCCGGCCGATCTCAAGGTGGTGTGCGAAGGAGGCATCGCTTTTGTCGATTTGCCAAACAACGTCGCCTGGTACGATCAAGCAGGTCAGCATCTGGAAAGTCTCGATTACGAACGCCCCGTCAACGAGCAATTGTTGATTCACTTTCACCGCGCCGTGGCAAGCCTCGTGCTAAAATCATCCAGCTTGTCAGATGCGCACCGGGCGATTTCAATCGCTAATCTTGCCAAGCTGAGTTGCGAGAGCGGACAGCGAGTTTCCTGCTAAAATCCTGGAAACCCGATGCCGCGTTGCCACCTCACCACGGCCTAGGCGTCAATTGACACTCGTCGATTTGGCAAAGTATATTGTGGGTTTTCGCATCGCCAGCCAATCCACTCGGACAGCCTACAAATCTTGTTTCTGCCATGACAACGACCAGCAAAGACATCACCAACGTGGCCATTAACACGATTCGCACACTCTCGATGGACGGTGTCGAGGCCGCCGGCTGCGGCCACCCGGGCACACCGATGGCGCTCGCGCCGGTTACCTATCAGCTGTGGACGGAGGTGCTGCGTTACGATCCGACAGCCCCGCTTTGGCCGAACCGCGACCGCTACGTGCTGTCGTGTGGCCACGCGTCGATGCTCATCTACTCGATGTTGCACCTGGCCGGAGTCCGTAAAACCGATGCTGGAGGAAACGCAACCGAGGAGCTCTCCGTATCACTGGACGAGTTACGAAACTTTCGCCAGTGGGGCAGCGCCACGCCGGGACACCCGGAATACCGACACACGACAGGCGTAGAAACCACAACCGGCCCGCTCGGGCAAGGCTGTGGCAACAGTGTCGGTATGGCGATCGCAGGCAAGTGGCTAGCGGCCCGCTACAATCGTCCTGGCTTCGAATTGTTCGACTACAACACGTACGCTCAATGCAGCGATGGCGATCTCATGGAAGGCGTCGCCTGCGAGGCGGCATCGCTGGCCGGCCATCTCAAACTGTCGAATCTATGCTGGATCTATGACGACAACAGCATCACGATCGAGGGCAAGACGGATTTGGCCTTCAGCGAAGATGTGCCGACGCGATTCCAAGGGCTAGGTTGGAATGTCGTCTCGGTGACCGATGCAAACGACCTCAAGGCACTTTCAGCTGCTTACGAAGCATTCAACAATTGCGATGATGCACCAACACTGATTGTTGTGAAGAGCATTATCGGCTACGGTTCTCCGAACAAAGCAAACACTGCCGGTGCACATGGTGCTGCCCTCGGTGCCGACGAAGTTCGCCTCACGAAGGCCGCCTACGGCTGGCCCGAGGACGAATCGTTTGTCGTCCCCAACGAAGTGCCAGAACACTTCCAAAACACGCTCGGTCAGCGCGGCCAAGCAGCGCGAGACGCATGGGACGCGCAGTTCAAGTCGTACCAGACGGAGCATCCCGAGTTAGCCGAAGAGATTGCCTTGATGCAGAAGGGAGAGCTGCCTGCGGGTTGGGACAAGGAGGTTCCGGAGTTTCCCGCTGATGAAAAGGGCCTCGCAACGCGGAAGTCTGCAGGCCAGTCGCTCAATGCGTTCGCTGAAAATATACCTTGGTTGATTGGTGGCTCTGCCGACCTCGCGCCTTCGACCAACACCCTACTCACGTTTGAAGATACAGGGCACTTCAGCGCCGAGAACTATGCCGGTCGAAACTTCCATTTCGGTATCCGCGAGCACGGGATGGCGGCGGTCATTAATGGAATGGCACTCTCGGGCGTGCGTCCCTATGGCGCGACGTTCTTCGTTTTTAGCGACTACCTGAGACCCTCGATGCGCTTGAGCGCGCTGATGGGGCTGCCAGCGATTTACGTGTTTACTCACGATTCGATCGGAGTTGGAGAAGACGGACCGACCCACCAACCGGTGGAGCAACTGGCCGCCGCCCGCGCAATTCCGGGCCTGGTGGTGATTCGCCCCGGCGACGCCAACGAAGCCGCCCATGCCTGGCGCACAGCCATTGCTGAAACCAAGCGCCCGACCGCGTTGGTTCTGACGCGTCAAAATCTCCCCACGATCGATCGGACAGCCTGCGCCGGGGCCGACAATCTAACCCATGGCGGGTATGTGCTGGCCGATTCCGAAGGCGATCCCACAGTGATCTTGCTGGCTTCAGGAAGCGAGGTATCGCTGGCATTATCGGCCCACGCAAAGCTGGCCTCTGATGGAATCGCCTCGCGTGTGGTGAGCATGCCCTCCTTCGAGCTGTTTGAAGAACAACCGCAAGCCTATCGAGACAAAGTGCTACCACCTTCCATCACTGCGCGTGTCGCGATCGAGGCGGGCGTCCGACAGGGCTGGGATCGATACCTGGGCGACCGGGGAACGTTTATCGGCATGAGCAGTTTTGGAGCGTCGGCGCCGTTCAGCAAGATCTACGAAGAGTTTGGCTTCACGACGGACAACGTCGTTACTCAGGCGAAGCAACTCCTCGTTTGATGCGACGAAGCGGCGATTGGCGTGCGGGTCGGCACGAGTGCTCCACATCACCTTGGCAGCGTGCTTGGGTACTGCGGGTACGTCCTCGCGCCATCACGATAGAGATTTGAACGACGTCAGGGGGAATGAAGAAATGAAGAGATTATCGCACCTGGCTGTTGGTGTCGTGGCTCTCGCGGGCTTGTTTTGCATCGGTGCAGATCCGTGTGCCGGGCAAGACAGTCGACCCAACATCCTTATCATCTACACCGACGATCAAGGTACTCTCGACGCGAACTGTTACGGTTCGGAAGATCTAATAACGCCCAATATTGACCGCTTGGCTGCGAGCGGCATCCGGTTCACGCAAATGTACTCGCCATCGGCCATTTGCTCGGCTTCACGTGCGGGATTGCTCACGGGACGATTTCCAGCACGAGCAGGGGTACCTGGCAACGTGTCCTCGCAAGAAGGGGTGCCCGGCATGCCGACCGAGGAGGTCACGATTGCCGAGATGCTACGGGCCAGTGGCTACCGCACGGGTCACGTTGGCAAATGGCACTTGGGTTACACACCTGAGACCATGCCCAACGGCCAAGGTTTCGACGAGTCGTTTGGTCACATGGGTGGCTGTATCGATAATTACTCGCATTTCTTTTACTGGAATGGCCCAAACCGCCACGACCTCTGGCGCAACGGCCAGCACATTTGGCAAGACGGCAAGTACTTCGGCGACGCGATGGTCGAGGAGTGCAATCGCCTGTTGACCCAATGGAAGGCGGAGCCGTTTTTTATCTACTGGGCAATCAACTGGCCCCACTACCCACTGCAGGGCACGGTTGACTGGCGGAAAAAGTACGCCGATCTGCCCAATCCACGCGGCAAGTACGCCGCATTCGTTAGTTCCATGGACGAGCGCATCGGACACGTGCTCGATCACCTCGAAGAACTCGGTCTGCGCGACAACACGATCGTGATCCTCCAGTCGGACCACGGCCATTCCGTCGAGGAAAGGACATTTGGTGGCGGAGGGAATCCGGGACCTTACCGTGGTTGCAAGGGTTGCCTCTTTGAAGGCGGCATCCGCGTGCCATCGATTGTCTCATGGCCCAAACAGCTGCCCCAGGGAGAAGTTCGCGACCAAATGTCGGTCGCTTGTGACTGGCTGCCGACGCTAAGCGAGCTGACTGGTGCCCAGCTCCCTGATCGACAACTCGACGGCGAGAGCCTGACCGAAGTCCTCCGCTCGGACTCGGCACGCTCGCCCCACGAGTCCTTCTACTGGCACCTGGGCAGCGGAGATCGAGCGCAATGGGTGGTTCGCAAGGGTGATTGGAAGCTGTTGGGCAACCCGCAAGATCGTCGTGCTCCCGAGTCGCTTGGCAAGCAAGACACCGTGTTCCTGGCGAATCTCAAACTGGACAAGACGGAATCCGAGAATCTCGCTAAGCTACATCCAGAAGTGGCCGGTGAGCTTTCCGCCCTGCAGGCCAAGTACCTGGCCGACATTCAAGCCAAGCCGACGAAGTAACTTCCGGGAAACTGCTCATTAGAGCCATTGGAAACTGAGTGCAAGACACGATACCCATTCCCGGCTTCTACGAGCCTGTCAGCAGCTTGACGCATTACTTCGGCGCGGTGGTCTTTGCGGCCGCCTCATTTTGGCTGTTGCGCCGCGGACGAGGCGATCTGCCGCGAATGATCAGTCTGGTGGTATTCTGCGTGGGAGCCGTCTTTCTTCTCTCGATGAGCGGACTGTTCCACATGCTGCCTCCGCAGGTCGAATTGCGAACGATCGCGCGGCGTTTGGATCATTCCGCGATTTTTATCTTGATCGCCGCGTCGTTCACGCCTGCGCATACGATTTTGTTTCGTGGCAAGGGCCGTGTGGAGGCACTGGTTCTGATTTGGTCCATCGCGATCGCCGGTATCTCGCTAAAGATGATCTACTTCCACGACATGCCGCGCTGGCTAGGTATCGGTTTGTATCTGGCGATGGGGTGGCTGGGCGTATTTAGCGGTCTCGCGTTGTGGAAGCGGCATGGTTTTGGCTTTATGCAACCACTGCTCTGGGGCGGCCTGGCGTACACTGTGGGGGCAATTCTTGAGTATCTAAGGTGGCCTACTGTCGTGAGTGGCGTTTTTCAGTGGCACGAGTTCCTGCACCTAGCGGTGTTAGTCGGCCTGAGCTGCCATTGGGCGTTCACCTACCAAATCGCCGACGGTCACGTCGAACCTTGCTAAGTCTCGCCAAGATTAGGCATTGCCGTGGCGAGCCTTGGGAGCTTGCCGCAGCTAGTATAGCAATGGATAATGCAACTGGCCGAATCACAAAGTAGAACTCATTTGGTCACCACTATGCGACATACGATTTGCTGCGTACTCATTCTCGGAATACTGTTCTTCCTAAGATCCGGCTCGACGCGCGCCGACGAGGTATTGCAATATGTGCCGGATCAGGCATTGGGCTACGTTGTCGCTCGTGATCTGGAAAAATCCAGCGAAATTGTAGAGCGACTGGCCGAACCGCTCGGCTATTCCATTCCATCACCACTCAATCTTGTCAGGCTCTCGCTTGGCCTCGGTCCCGGTATCGACAACTCGGGCACACTCGCGATTGCATTTTTGCCCGGAAGTGAAATCCAGCCGATGGTGCTCTTACCAGTAAGTGACTACGCGGCATTCGCGCAGTCGGTCCAAGCCGACCCAAGCGGTGAAGTCTGTCGCATCGCGCTGGCTGGAGAAGACGTTCTGGCAGCGCGTCTCGGCGACTACGCCATACTCGTGAACCTAGACAATCAATCGGCACTACAGCGGCTACTCGACAGACAGACCGATCCAGAGCTCGATCGTCAGACCGATCCCGCGTCGCGACGATTTCCGTCGGGAGACTGGACTTCGAAACAGAACGCATACGTCACCCTGATGCCAGCCGGTTTGAAGTATCTCGCTCGTCAGAAACCCGCGCAGCCCCGGCGGTTCATCACCCCAGTCGAAGAGTTCCAGGAACCCTCGCTGCTGCCCTCGATAACTGCCACGCTGTTCGGACCGGAGCAACGAAGCTGGTTGGCAACCAACACGAAGCTCGTGGCATTGGGCGTGAGTGTCGACGAGTCCTTGAATGTTCGGGGCAGTTTGCAAGTGGACCTGAATCGGAGAAGCCCACTAGCACGGCTAGCTCCGACGCCCTCCGAACGACAACCGGCAGTCACCAGTCTTGGAAATGTACGGTTTGCGTTCGCAGCAGGTATCGCGGTACCTGAAGGATGGGGAGAGATGCTGGCCGATCTTCTATTGCAGACAGAGAAGGGCTCAGCCTCGGCTACGGGTCTTGAAAACTTGCCTGCAGAGCTCTGGGCGAAGCAAGCGACCGCAAATCGCTTGCTGCTACAGGAGATCGTGTCGTGTTCGCTAGTGTTGCTCCCCGGCCAGGAAGGAGATCCGTTGATGGGGAATTTCCTCGCGATCGCCGAGGTTCCGAAAGTTGACGACTACCTAGATTCGCTGTCTCAGGTGGTCGAAACATGGAATGAAATCAACGATCGATCGACGAGCGACATTAAGCCGGTGTCCGAAATTGCTGAACGGAATATTCGCGGTCAGCGGCTGACCGAAATCGTGGTCGACTATGCCACAACGTTTGCGGAAGATAATGTTCCGGTTACCAAATGGATGCTCGAAGCGGCGTTCGGGAGCGATGGCAAACTGCGCATGAAGTTTCTTGCCGTCGACCAGACTCACTTCCTCTTCGGTCTCGCAACGGACGAGCAGATGTCAAGAGCGTTGCAGGCGCTACGTGACGATAAGAACGCCGAAACGACCACCAGTGAGGCGACCATCAAACTGTTGGATCCTCAGGCTCTATGTCAGGTCTTGCTGCAACCTCAAGCCGCCCTGGATTGGGTTGCGCGCGTCGAAAATGAGTTTCTCGGCCTGTTGATGATCAACGCCCAGGAAGCAACCTATCCGAAGGTGCCCGACTGCCCACCACTGGGACTGTCAATGAGTTTCGCCGACGAGCGATGGCACTTCGATGTTGCTTGTCCGGCGACCGCCTGGACGACACTCGGCAAATACCTGACCAACTACGACGACCTGGAATAGACCGTCCGTCCACGAATCCAAGTTTTTTCGACCGGTGACTCACTGTGTACGAGCACATCCAACGGATCGGCGGACGCCACGTCACAGCGGATAGCCGTCAAGTTGGCCAGCTTCCCGACTTCTAGGCTGCCGACCTTGTGCTCGAAACCAAGCGCTCTCGCGCCCTCGATCGTTCCCAATTGCACGATTTCTTGCGGCGTAAGATCAGTGAACGATCGTGCCATGTAGCGCAGTTCGCCAAGCAAGCTCAAGTCGGGATTCGACGCGCGGCTGTCAGTACCGATTGCTAGTCGAACTCCATGCTGAAGCAACTCCTGCAGCGGGTACGCTGAATGACCAAAGTAAGCATGCGTCCGCGGGCAATAGACCACGGACATGTGGTCTTGAGTCGCCAAGAATTCCATCTCTTCTTGCGATAGATAGTTTCCATGAATGACCAGCACGCGAGGGGCTTGTGCAAGCACGCGCAGATAATCGAGTGTTTGGCGGCGTGACGCAAACACCGCACGGTCCCACATGCTGCGTTCTTCGAGCAGATCGCGAAATGGCCCGCTATTCTCGCCCAATAGCTGCAATTCCTCGCGCGACTCGGCCAGATGCATGGCAACAGGCAACTGGCGCTGGGCCGCTAGACGGACGAGTCTCTCGAGTAATTCGGGATGCACCGTATACGGTGCGTGAGGACTGATGCCGGGATGGTAAGCAGCCGGGGTCTGCGACAGGCGGTCCTGCACGTCCGCAAATACGGAATCGACGCGCGCCGCCGAGAAGCCGATCACTTCGTGAAAGCCAACCACGTCGGGACGCTTCACATCGTCAGCAAGCCGAACAGGTGACGTTGCGATCTCCCCAAGCGTCGTCACTCCCGCTCGGACCGATTCCTCCAGCCCAGCGCAGACTGCCGTCGAGGGGCTGACCTGACTTTTTCGATTCGCGATGACCCAGCGAATCCAGTCTGGCAGAGCGCAATTCGGATCGCCTAGCGGTTGGGCGAGGTCGCTAAACTCCAAGTGCGTGTGTGCGTTGACGAATCCCGGCAGCAGCACGACGTCACCCAAGTCGCGCAGCTCTGCGTCCTCGCTGGGCTTTGTGCCCACACCCACGATTCTGTCACCGTTGATGGAAACAACTCCACCGTCGACGGGTGGGGCTGCGACAGGTAAGACCCAACGAGCTTTGAGCGCAATAGTTCCCATAGATACACCGACGACTGTTGGCTGACTTCGAGAGCTTTATTCTCTCGCACAACAATCGAGTGCTCAAGCACCCGCCAAACGATGTTCGCGGGCTTCTTGCAGTTGTTCTTCCTGCGTGCGTTGGTAGGGCATGCGGTGCAGCCACATCAGAATTGCCGCCGCGCCGATTGCGGAAATCACCAACACCCAAGGTTGAAAGATGGTCGTCTGCCCACTCAGGAACCAAGCCAGAGACGAGTCTTTCGGAGCTTGCTCAGCGGAACTGATCAATTCGCTCAAGTAAAACGCCAATCCGTTGTAGATTGCATGGAAGAGCATACACAACAGCAGACTTCCCGTCTGAACCGCCAGGTAGCCGAGGACCAGCCCCACAAGGGCGGCACCGATCTGCTGCTGAAAGATGGAATGCACCATACCAAACGCAACCGCCGACAAGCCGATTGCCCACCACTTGTGCCCCACGTGACGGAGTCCCGAGAGCACAAACCCACGAAAAGCAATCTCCTCGCAGAATGCGGGCAGCACGGCCATCAACAACAGCAACACCCACCAATTCGGGGCTGTGCTCAGCGCCTGATCAATCAGATTCACCTGGGATTCCATTCCCGCCGTCGGCGGATACAGCCATAGCACCAAATTAGATGCGACCATGCCCAGCGGACGGACGAAAATGGCGAGCAATACGGTACCTAGCACCAGTTGCGCGCTGGGCAGGCGGTCAAGGAGCAGGGTCTTTCTCTTGTTGCTGGTGAACAAGAGCGTGAACAATACTGCCGGGACCAAAATGCAAACCACTTGGCTGTTGAACATGGCTTGCAGCAGGAATCGAAAATCGATGCCGTTTACCGCCGCCTTGATGGCCGCGGACGAAGTGGCAATCGTGACAAAGAACTGCACAATCAGGATCGTGCCCACACACAGGACACTCTGCGCGAAGGTTGGCGTCTCGGCGCGATCGCGCACGAGGTGGACCAACCAGCGGCCCAAATCAAGCCGTTCACTCTCGCGAAACAGTACGGACTCGCGCTGGAACTGTTCCTCCGCCCAGCGGATTGCCAATAGACAGCAAATCGAGGTGATTCCAATGACAGGCACGATGTAGGGTAGCGCTTCCCAATACTGACCCTCGATGAGCGATCGAAGTAGCAGGACGACGCCGGTGACTGGGATCAGGCAGTTGCCCAACGTCAACTCCACGCCGGGTGACAACGGCAGCATCATCAGCGGCATTACGATCAGCAGCAACGGCATCAAGTAGTACTGACCTTCCTTGGTACTACGTGCGAACGCGGCACAAGCCAGGCACAACGCGCTGAACAGCGCCGAAATCGGCACCAACGCCAAGATCAGCCAGAGCAGCGAAATCAGCGGGGGCATCGACAACGCGCCCGATGTCGAAACCGTGCTCAACTGCTGGAATTGAGCCAGCACGAATTTTCCCGTGATCCCCAGACTACTAAGATTGAGCAGCGCCGTTACAACGCTAAAAGTGATCACCGTCAGCAGCTTGCCCCAGACGATCTCACGTCGGTGCGCTGGACTGGCCAGCAGCGTCTCTAGCGTGCCGCGTTCTTTCTCGCCGGCACACAGGTCCACCGCCGGATAGAACGCACCGGTCAGCGCCCAAATAAACAAGATGAAAGGTAAAATCTTCGACCACACGGCGGCGTGACGCTGCTGTTCTTCGGCAACATCTTGCGGTTGCAACTCAAAGGGCCGTGCTGCGTCCAACGGCACGTTGCCGGCTTCGAGGTTCTTCTTTGTTACCGCATTGCGCCACAAGCGGAGAATACGCTCCACTCGCATTTGCGCCACACGCGATTTCTCTTTCGCCGAGTTGTAGAAAATTTGAGGTTCCGGCACCTCGGCCTCCGGCACGGCCACCGCGTTTTCGCCGCGCTGGATCATTGCCGCTCGCGCTGTCTCGAGGCGTTCGCCGAAGCCTGGCGGGAAGTACAGGACGACTTGAGCCTCGCCGCTGTCCAACTTAGTGCGCGCGGCGTCAAGCAGCGTTGACTGGGCACCACCATCGCTCTTGTCACCGTCGACCAACTCCACCGAGGCGCGGGAGACCCGCAGACTGTCTACTTCGTCGGGATGGTTGACGTACAACGCCAAATCGAACTGCCCCTCGCCCAACAGCGGAGGGAGCCAGTCATGCTCCGTCAGTTCTTGCTCTCCAACGACGAGCACCTCCGCAGCCGTATTGCGTAGAAACTGCGATAGTTGGAAGAAACTCATCCCCAATAACGGGTAGAGCAGCAACGGCAACACCGCGATCAAGAACAACGTCCGACGATCGCGCAATTGATCGCGCATCTCACGAAGGAAAATCAGTTTGACGTTGTTGTAGTTCATCGAGATTCAGCGCTACTCCATGGCGATCTGTGCGACTTCTTGCGCACCGATCAAATCAAAGAATAGATCTTCCAAGTCTTTCCTGCCGTATGACTCGTGCAGCTCATCGAGCGTGCCTTCGGCCAGGATCGCTCCCTGATGCATGATTGCCACGCGATCGCAGAGCCGCTCCGCCTCGCGCATGATGTGGGTGGAAAACACAATACACTTGCCCATGTCGCGCAACTCGGCCACCGTGTCGAGCAAGGCCCGTGCGACCAACACATCCAAGCCGCTGGTCGCTTCATCAAAGATCAGTACGGGCGGGTCGTGTATGATCGCCCTGGCGATCGACACCTTCTGCTTCATGCCAGTCGACATCTTCGCGCCCAGCAGGTCGCGAATGTTTTGCATTTGCAAGCGATCGAACAACGCTTCCATCCGCTCACGTAGCTGATCTTCCTCCATGCCATACAATCGCCCGAAGTACTCGACCATTTCCCACGCGGTCATGCGATCGTACACCGCTGTATTCGCTGACATAAACCCGATGTGATGCCGTACCATCTCGGGTTGCGTGACCACGTCAAATCCCGTCACGGTCGCGGTGCCGCTGGTGGGCTGCAAGACGGTGCTCAGAATCCGCAGGGCCGTCGTCTTACCCGCGCCATTGGGCCCCAGGAGCCCATACACTTCGCCCTGGTATGCGCTGAAGCTTAGGCCGTCGAGCGCCACAAACTGGCCGCGCCGCAAGTCGCTATAGGCTTTGGTCAGCCCCCGTGCTTCGATGACGGCGGACGTGGTGTCGAAGCTAGAACTATCCATGGCAGACAATCGGCGGGTGGACGCACCGTAACAGCAAATACGCCTGAAAACGCGTGGTAAATCGGGGCTTTATGAAGAATACCAGCAATCCGTTCGCTTGCGAAGCAAGTTCTCAGCCTGCGTGAGCGAACACGGGAAGAATCCGCCAATCGTGGTGGATTTGCGGGAAAGTGGGATCGCACCGGACGGTCGTCCACTGTTTTCGAGGTGATCTAGGCACCGGCGCGAAGATCTGCTGAGCGCCACAAACACGGCAAGCCAGGCTTGCCACCGCCGAAACTGCACAGCATGTGATCGGTTTGCCTACGGGAGCGGTTCTCGTGGGATTCGACTACAATTTGTAGTAAGCCAGTGTCATCAAATCTGTGCATTTACGGCGCAACCGAATGACCGTACAACCGCCAAATCAGCAACGCAACGGTAGAGCGATCAAGTCGCGTCATCTAGTCGCGGCCTTAGCGCTTTTGATTGTCGCGTTCGTCTGGTTATGGACTTCCGCAGATTCGTCTGACAGCGCGATGAAGAATCAGCTATGTGGGTCTTGGATTCCGAATGAGGGCTCACTTGTCACAATTCACCCTGATGGAAACGCTTCCGAGCGAACTTCGGGCGTTGTCACTCAACAACGATACAAATGGTCGTTGGCTGGTGACGTGATTTCGGTGCAGCGAATCAAGACGGGCGAGTCCGTCATGGAGACCGTCGCGGAATTCGTCGAACGAATGCTAGGTGAGGGAACCCAGAACTTTAAGGTCGTCAAGCTATCCAAGAATTCCTTAACGCTGGTAAGCCAAGAGAACAATGCAACATTCGTGTGGATTCGCGCTAGCGATGAGAACACCATTGCTCGGACTGACGAACGCTGAGTTGTTGTCGCAGACGAAGGTCAAGCTCCAGCACAGCGATCAGTGAGTGGCCACCGCAACGCCGCGTCACTCAGCTCTTGAGCTCAACCAGATTCGGCTCTCCAGGCACGACGAGTGATGTGACTTCGTCGTCGATCAGCTCGTAGAAGACGTTGCGCTGCCGTGGTTGATATCCGAGCTCGGAAATCGCGCCACGAATCTGCTCTAGCGTCAGATGATGGACCGTGCCGGCTTCCGCCACGACGTTCTCTTCGATCATTAGACTGCCCATGTCGTTGGCGCCGTAAAGTAGCGCCATTTGCCCAACTTTGAGACCTTGTGTCACCCAGCTCGATTGAATGTTCTCGAAATTGTCGAGGTACAACCGGGCGACCGCGTTGGTCTTGAGGTACTCGAACGCGCCGGCCGGCGGGGTATCGGCCATGTCGGTATGGTCGGGCTGGAACGTCCAGCAGATGAATGCCGTGAAGCCGCCGGTCTCGTCCTGCAACTGTCGAAGTCGTTCGAGGTGTTCGATCCGCTCTTCCAAGGTTTCGACGTGACCGAACATCATCGTCGCGGTGCTGCGACCGCCCAATTTGTGCCACACTCGATTGACGTCCAACCAGTCGTCGGTCATCACCTTGCCGCGCGTAATCGCGTCGCGCACGCGATCGACGAGGATCTCAGCTCCACCGCCAGGTAAACTACCGAGCCCAGCAGCACGTAGTCGGGTCAGTACTTCCGCGGTCGAAAGCTTCGACACTTTGGTGAAGTGATAGATCTCCGGAGGACTGAAGCCGTGGACGTTAATCTGTGGAAAGTTGCTCTTGATATCGCGGAGCAGCTCTTCGTACCACTCGATTTTGAACTCAGGATGCAGACCACCCTGCAGCAAAATTTGATCGCCACCGAGTTCCGCAGTTTCTTCAATCTTCTTCAGCAGCACCTCGCGATCGAGGACATAACCCTCGTCCGACTTGGGCGGGCGATAGAATGCACAAAAATCACAGACTGCCGTGCAGACGTTGGTGTAATTGATGTTCCGATCGATGTTATAGGTGCGGTAACTTTCAGGGTGCATCCGCCGGGTAATTTCGTCGGCGGCTCGTCCCAATGACGCGAGGTCGTGCGACTGCAACAGTTGAAGTGCGTCGTCTGCGCTAAGCCGCTCACCGCCAACCGTGCGGTCGAGGATTTCAGCAATCGGTGATTCAGGTTGTTCGTGTTGGGCAATCATCGGAAATCACTTGCGGAATCTCAGAAATCAAATCAAGTTTCGCTGCTTCTCGGTAATACAAATCGAGACCGGCCAACTGCTGTTGATCCAGTTTGAAGTACAGGTTGCGGTGGAGATATTCATAGACCATTGGCTCGGGCAAACCCATGGTAACGGATTCTCGACGCGAAATCTCCCGCAAACGTCGGCAACCTTCATCGCGCGCGGCCGAAAGAGCATCGGCAAGCGTCTCGCTGTAGTAGCCTGGCCGAGCGATCCACATCGCAAATACGAAAGGCAGCTCCGCCCACCGACACCACCGATCGCCCAAGTCCCAGACTTCGATAAATGGACGGTCTTGGTGCTCGTCGCCGAATCCATGGATCGCACGGTCTCCGATGACCAGCACTGCGTCTACATCGGTGCTGACCGGTGAGTCGCCGATCGGCAGCCGCGAGATTACGGGGCGAACTCCATGGATCTGATGCAAGAGAATCTGTGCGAGCACGGCACTCGTGCGCGATCCCTCGTCAACCGCCAGTGTCCTGACGCTGCCGGGAGGCACCCGAAACATTAATTTGACGCTCAATACCGGACCTCGACAGCCAATGCAAGCATCGGAAACAATCGACCATTCTGGATGTTCGGAGAATGCAATCGACGGAACCAAAGCCACGTCCAACTCGCCGGAGTCCAAGCGGTCAGCAAGGCGACTCGGCAAATCAAAGATCAGCTCCGCGTCGGGCAAGCGATCTTGCAGACCATGAACGAGCGGCTTGGTGTTGAGGTAGCTGACCGCTCCAATCCTGAGTTGACCTTCAAATTTATTCCGTCTATTTGTCATTTCAGATCGTGTACAGCACCATCCCGCGAAAGCGGTCCAAGTTGAGTTCCCATTCTAAGAAGCGTGCCAAGTCGCTGCTAGGTCGAGTTTACTATAAGAACCGCAAGTGTCCTGATGCTTAAACAGTGGTTTCGGGTAGGCCAATTTTCGAGGTAACGACAGGATCGGGAGTCCTTAGACCTCAAGCTCTCGGAACGCCTTGAGTCCGCTGTGCATCGGAATCACCGTAACAATGGCCGCGAGGATCAGCGCACCGCCAATGCCGAGGCTGAGCCACAGTTTCAAAAATCCAGGCTGCAACATTTTTGGTGGAATCTCTGTACTGTAGGCGAGTAAGTAAAAGTGGCAGGGCAGGGCGGTCAGCAACACGACAGCGAGAATATAAATGGCGCTCAACACCAGATTCAATGTGCCGCCAAAGCCTGCAGCAATCTTGGAAGGTGACTGTTCCCGAAAGTTGGGCATCATCGCCCCCAAACCGACCGCCATGCCAGCCAGCCCGATGCACAACAACATGCAGATCAATTGATGGACCATCGCGACCATCGGTTGCACATCGAGCATCAAGTCGCTCACCAGTACCAATCCGCAACAAGGCAGCAAAGACCCACCCGCCGCAAACAGAAACTTGCCCCACAGGATCGTATCACGGTTTATCGGCAGCCGACCTAAGATCCAGAATCTCCGCCCTTCCAGACTGATCAGCGGATAAATAAACCGAGTTGTAAACGTCGACAGGATCAGTCCGACAACGGCCAAGTTCAAAAAGCTGACGACATTGACCCAAGTCAGCACACTGACGTCGGCCCGATGTTGGCGGAAACGATCGATGTTGGCGAAATACAACAGCAGCAAGCCAAAAAAGATCAAAAATTGCGACCACTGCACCGGGTCGCGACGAAACATCCGCAGATCTTTGGTAATCAGCAACCGCATCGGGATGCTGAACGGTGTGAATGCCCAGTATGCGATCCGATCGACCCAGGCCATCACGGGCTTGCTCTCGCGCGCTTGCCGTGTGTTGAGACCATGATAGCTCTTGCGAAATACGCGTCTGCCGACCCAAGTCACCATCACGTGCAGCAGCATGGCATTGGAGACCAACACAATCAAATACTTGCCGCCGTCGAGCCACGGCAAGTCGTCGGGATCAATCGAGACTGGACGCCGAGCCGCGTCGAGCAAGCCGTTGCTCAGCCAGGTGCTAGGCAGCCACTCTCCTCGCGTGAACTCGAATCGATGAAACGTCTCTTTAAACCATGCAGCCCCGAGCAGGTCGGCGTTACTAATGTTGAGAGTGCGCCAAATCGAGAAGTAGGCAGCACCAATAACGACAACCGCCAGCAGCCCGACGACGATCCGTCGCAGATGAGGCAAGCGGCTAATGAGCAACAAGCAGGCAATCGCACCGATAGCGCACGGGATGTACGCGAACGATACGACCATCACAGGAAGATAGGCATAGTAATACCAGGGTGCCGATACGACCAAGCCGTAGGCGACCATCATTGGGCTCGCCAGCAAGAAAAAACCCCAGCTACTGAACAGCAGCGCCTCTTGAAAACGAAAAAAGACCAGGCGCGAATCCCGCACCGGTAAGGTCATCAGAAACGCCGTCTCGCGCGTCGCGTATAAGCCGCCGTACAGAATGATTCCGGCGGAGAATATCAGCATCACCTGTAGAGATACAAAGAACAAGGTAAACACGAACTGGACTGTCTGCGCGTGATATTGAGCCCCTGGCGCGCCGACGTTATCGACAACAAACTCAAATCCGCTGTAAAAGAGCGCGAACAAACCCAACCAAAACACCAGACTGAGCCCTAACACCAATGCCGTCCGCAGCCGTGCATAACGCAGCAGATACTTGAGCTGCGTCCGTCCGACTTGCCAGCGCAGCTTCCAGAAGATCTGCCCTTCGCGCTCTTGCGATGGCAGACGTTCGCTTTCACGCGTCTGTTGGACTGGGGCAGGGGCTGCAAGGTCGGACATAGACGATGCGAATGACTGAAATGGTGTACGGGGATGTTGACCGAAAGACTTGGCGGGGGCTGAGTGCTAGGTTTGCATTAGTGCGAGGTAGAGGGCTTCCAACGAATCACCACCTCCGGTTACTTGACTGCGAAGGTCTGCGACCTTGCCGTCGAATATGAGATTGCTGGTCTTCATCACGGCAACGCGATCTGCGATCTCCTCGGCCACGGCGAGCGTGTGGGTCGACATCAGAACGGTCTTGCCCTGTGCTGTGTACTCTTGCAGCAAGTCCTTAACTAGGCGGATGCTGTGCGGATCGAGGCCCACCATGGGCTCGTCGACGACCAGCACCTCGGGCTGATGAATCAGCGCTGCCGCAAAGACGGTTCGCTGCCGCATGCCGTGCGAGTAACTTTCAGTCAGTTGGTCCAAAAAGTCACCCAGCTGAAACCGCTCGGCCTCTCGCGCTACCGCTTCTCGCGACTCGACGGCGGTCAAGCCGTACATTTCCGCCACAAACGAAAGAAACTCGCGCCCCGACAGCTTGTCGTAAAGAAACGGCTGATCCGGCACGTAGCCGATCAGACTGCTCGCCTCGCGGGGATGATCCACGACCGTGTAGGGGCCGACCTGAACTTTGCCCGCGCTTGGCCGCAGCAACCCGACGAGCATCTTGATTGTCGTGGTCTTGCCGGCTCCGTTGTGGCCCAACAGGGCCACCAACTCACCTTTGGAGACAGTGAGATCGAGATCGTTTACAGCAACACGATTACCGTAGTTGCGGGTCACGTGCTGGAATTGGATCATGCGACACAGCGCTTCTTGCAGTCAGTTTCCGACGTCTCAGCAATTCCGGCCCGAGTTTGCCTTACTTCTCAGCGGTGGTGTCGGGCTCGGGAGTTGCTTCGATATCGTCCTCTTCGTCATCGATGGCGAGCAGATACTGTTCAAAGAGTTCCTTTCCCGCCTGCTTCGCGGCCTCTTCTGGCAATCGCTCGAATCGGAGCTTTGAATCTCCCAGATACACGTCCCGACGTAGCACATCGCCACTTCTTGGTTCGACCCACGAGATGCCTTGAATCCTCGCGTTTGCCGCAATACCCGAAGCCGTGATTGACTTATAGACCACGCGCATCACAGACTTCGTTTCCCCGTCGTGTTGGATGGTCTCACGCCCGACGACTTCAACCTGGACAAGTTCTATCGGATCAGCTGGCGAACTGAAAGGGCTATAGACCTTTTCCTGCCAGGTGCGTCCCTCGTGCATGTACGGCAGATTTGCGTCCGGGAATAGGGCCTCACTGATCGCTTCACTATTGGGTAAGAAAATTCGCGTCGTATGGCTGAAATCGCTAGAGCGCACCTTCAGTTTGAGATACGACTCTTCGATGCGGCCATTCATCTTCAAAACCGAAGGCATCCCGTTGAGCGAGACACGACTGTTGAATGATGAGAACTTACCCAGGGGATCGAACTCGAGCCGCGTCAGAACGTCGAACGTCATGCTGCCGAGGTTACCGACTGCCGCGCGAATCCACGACGGGGCCAACTGCATGACAGGGAACTCTTCCAGGACGACCCGGTTGTGCAGATCCGTCGTGCCGCCGACTCCCTCCAGCCGGATACTGGCCGCCTGGCCGACTCGCTTGCCGTGCCATTGGACTTCCCACGCGACCGCCTCACCGTTCTCGTAGGCCTGTGCGATCGGGGGAGGGCCGCCACCGAAGAGAGATGGCATGATGCGGTCCTTGACCAGCCAAGACATACTACTTAGCCAGAGGACGACTACTGCACAAACGAATACTCGGTTGGCCATGGTTCGACCCAAAGTGGAGGTTGAACAAAGACAACAGTTGCAAGACGAAAAGTCGCTGCAGCCCCAAGTTTCACCAATTCCGCTGATTGGAAACTTAAGAGATGAGGCCCCCATTCCTGCATTTGTGCATTCTACCCGTTGGCTGCGGAAAAAGCGACAGAAGTCAACACTGCCTACGCGGAGACCCAGTTTTCACTGATTTTCCGGCTTTTCCAGCGTTCCAGCCTCTTTTGACTCCTTGTCGGAATCACCCGACTGTCGATTCTTGTTGGCCCTGTAGGCCTTGGTGACGGCCGCAATATAGTCCTGGGCGGTAAAGATTCGAGTACTTTTTGTCGTCGCAGGCTTCTGCTTCGAACTCGCACTCGACGCTTCAACCTGCTTCTTCCTCCGAGCGTTAATTGCTTCCAATACGAGACTGGGCTTGTTCTCCTTAATCGCACTCTTGAAGACTTCACGGCCCCGAGGGGTGTGGGCCAATTGTTGCAGCTCGGCGTAACCGCCTGCCTTCTCACTCGTGGCGCGGATCAGCGCGGCCCCCCCATTGTAGAACAGTTTTACCAGTGGATCGCCGTCCGAGAGTGCCTTTCTTGCCCACCTTGGGTGAGTCGCCAACGAGCCTCCACGGGTCCTGCGAAGATAGACCTGAAACTCCAGCAGCTGCGACTCGGTGATCAGATCGAGTTCGCGGTAATGCGAATCGGACGAAAGATACAAGTCCAGGGTCTCCGCCAAATTCTCCGGAAGTGGGTTTGGTTGGGCAACCGCCGGACCGGCGATCAACAGAGTGAGTGCGAAACTACCCAATGAGCGTGAAACAAGTTTACACATCGAAGACTCGGGCTAATGGCGCGTGGTGGATATGCGTGCGGATTCTCATATTGAGGACCTCAGACAGACAGCTATTCAGCTGCCATCATCGTAAAAATAGCATAAAGCCATTCTCAGGAAGAAATCGCCACAAGTACTTTCCTGATATGCAGTTGTGTCCAATCCCTCGCCTTAACGCCCCACCTTGAACCCACTCGCATAGGGGGTCCAAGTTTGATTTTCGCAGCCAGTTGCGGTATTCTGTTTGTCTGTCATCGGAGCAGGCTTTACGGATGATCAGTCCCCACTGTCAGGAGGTAACAGAATGCCAGGCACCACCTACTTCGTTCAAGAATGCCCAACGTGTGGTCGCTCGCTGCAGGTCAGGGTTGAGTACCTGGGCAAACGCGTCGCCTGTAAACACTGCGGCGGCAAATTCGAGGCCTGCGATCCCAGTTCTGTTCAGACTCCTGAGGAGTCCGGCATTTCTCTGCTGGAAAGGGCCGACGAATTGCTTGAGAGCGTCTCGCTCTCGATCTCAGCAATGCCAAAGAAATAGTGGCTGGACCTAGCGTTGGCTTCCGTCTCAGCGTTGCCTCCCATCATCCGGCGCACATGGCTTCGAAGTCTGTGAAAAAGCCAGGATAGGTTTTCGCGGTACAGCCGGGATCTCTGATCACCACGCCCGGGCGTGCCAAACCAGCGATCGAGAAACTCATCGCCATCCGGTGATCGTTATAAGTATCGATGGCAACGCTCGGCAAATCAGCTGCCCCATAATCGTCGGGCGGAGTAATCTGCAGCCCGTCGTCAAATTCAACGACATCGGCGCCCAACTTCCGCAGTTCGTTAGCGACCGCCGCAATGCGGTCGGTTTCTTTGTGGCGAATGTGGCCGACGTTGCGAATCGTGGTGGTGCCCTCAGCCAGCAGCGCAACAACCGACAGCGTTTGCACGGTGTCACTGATTGCATTCATGTCGACGTCAACGCCGGTGAGCTTGCGGCCAACTACGGTCACGCTGTCTGGCTCGTAGCGGACTTCGCATCCCATCTTTCGGAGACACTCGACAAAGGCCACATCGCCCTGCAGGCTGTTCTTGTTCAAGCCAATCACCGTCACTCGGCCGCCTGTGACCGCCGCCGCCGCCCAGAAGTAACTCGCCGCCGAGGCATCTGGCTCAATCGCGTAGTCTGTGCCGCGGTAGCCGGTATTCTCCACCGTAATCGACGAAAAATCTTCCGCTGCTACCACGTTCGCGCCAAATGATTGCATCACCGCCGTCGTCATCGCGACGTACGGCACCGAGACGAGGGTACCCTCGACTTCAAGCACAACCTTGCTGGTGGCACACGGGGCGGCCATCAACAGTCCACTTAGGTATTGACTCGAAATGCCGCCGTGGATTCGCGCCGTACCTCCATTCAATCCATCCGCGACGACTTTGACCGGTGGACAATCGTTTTCGCCCAGACATTGCACTTTCGCGCCAAGCTGCCCGAGGGCGCGAGCCAAGTCTCCAATGGGTCGCTCCCGCATGCGGGCAATACCATCGAGAACGTATTCGCCTTTTCCCAGCGTCACCAAGGCCGTTAAGAAGCGAATCGTCGTGCCACTGTTCTCGACGAAGATTTCGGCCAACTTCGCTGGCGGAAAGCCACCGCAGCCGACAACCTCGAGAGTCTGCCCTTCGTCGCGCACGACGACCTTGATTCCCAGCGCCAGCAAGCCGGCAATCATCACTTGTGTATCTTCGCTGTCCAGCGCGCCTCGCAGCGTCGAGCTGCCCTCAGCCAACGCAGCGCACACGAGTGCCCGATTCGTGATGCTCTTAGAACCCGGCGGGCGAACGATCGCTCGGACCGGCCGCGCCACTGGCTGAATCTCAATCGAATCTGGCATCGGCGACCGGCCTACTTCGCGATCTTCCACAGATGAGCATGACTACGCACAAACAGACCATCGTCCGCGACGGCGGGAGAACCGAGAATTTCTTCGCCGAACTCGTTCTCGCCGACAATCTCGCCCTTTCCACCCTCCTCGCCGAGTTGCACCACGAAACTCTTTCCGTCCGCATTGATGCAGTAGAGATACTTGCCCGCGAGTACAGGAGTCGCCCAGAAACGACCACCGAGGCGCACCTTCCACTTCACTTCCTTGCTCGTGGTCGATCCGCAAGTGAGCACTCCACTGCGATTGATCACGAAAATCTGATCGTCCACTACGACAGGGCTGGGCGAACCCGGCTGCAGCTTCGACTCCTGCCAGACTGGCTTGTCTTTGTCTTCGAGACCGGCGGAAAGGATGTCGTAGACCTGAATTCCGTTCGACGGAGCATAGAGGTATTTGTCGAACGTCAGCGAAGGAATGCTTTCGCACTCGGTGTCGATTTGGAGCAGCGTTTCGCCGTTGTCGGCACGGTGCACGCCGATACCCTCACCCGATTGGAGGATCACCGCGGGTTGTTTATCGATTGTATACTCGGCGTCGACCGCAATCGGCGAACACCAATTCGAGGCCTCCGGTCGCTTCAGGTCCCAACGCGTCTCGCCACTGACGCGGTCGATCGCTGCGACGAATGAGTTGCCCTGGGCTTCGCTCTGCACGACCACAACATCACCGACCACCACGGGCGAACTCGACATGCCCAGCGCGTTTCCGGCCCCTGGATAGTCGAGTTCCAGTCCGCGCATCCACAGCAGATTGCCGTCGAGGTCCAAAGCGATCAGGTCGTTGGACGAGTAGAAGGCAAAAATACGTTCTCCATCACTGGCAGGGGTCGGCGCCGCGTTAGCAGACGTTTCGTGGCACATCGACAGGCCGGTCGCCCAAAACTGTCGATGCCAGAGTTGTTCGCCGGACTTTGCGTCGAATGCCAACACGTGCAATCGGTCGCGTTCGGGTCCACTGGAAGCGGTCACAAACACTTTGCCGTCGACCACGATGGGCCCAGACACCCCACGGCCTGGCAAGTCAGCCGTCCACGCGACGTTCTTCCCGTCAGCAACAGACCATTCTTGCGGCAGATCCTCTTCCGCGCCGACACTACGTCCGCCGGGACCGCGAAACATTGGCCAGTCGGCAGCAGCAAATTCGCCCGTTCCGAGGAGCACCACGAAGAGCAACGAATATCGGATTATGATGTGAGATTGCATTTCAGTTCCCTATCGCGAATCTTTGTAAGCGGCCTGTTCTAGAATTCACTCGGCTTGTTCGATGGCTCCACCCAGCTCATCCGTCACACGCAACCGAAAGTCCCACGGCCGAGTCCAAGGTTCTGTCTGTTCGTTTTGACAGACCTTGAGCAAGATTTCGTTGGGTCCGGCTTTCAACTGACACGGTACGATGTATTGGTCGAAGCCGCTGCCTGAGTGATAAACGTTTTTCACCGCGACTTCTTCCCCATTGACCCACAGCTTGGTCGCTTCTTTCGATTCCCAACGACACTCGACCTGCTGGTCTTTCTTCGAGACGAACGTCGTCACTGCGTAGGCAAGCACACTTTTCTCCTCGACCAACGCTTCGTTCAGGTCCACGACGCCGAGATTCTCTAAGCTCTCCTGTTCAGCGACCGCTTTTTTCCACTTCACCTTGCCATCGCGGGCTTGGACCTGGGCATCAAGATTGACCGATTGTTCCGGCGGGAACACTTTGTCGAATCCTGCCCGATCAGCGTTGTCGAACGGACCGATCACGCTCCAATTGACCAAGAAACCCAACTGCTGGGCCATATTCAAACTCTCACCGAGTTCCTTCAGAGCCTCGGCACATTCCTTGAGCTGCATTTTGTCGCGAGCTGACTTGAGGGCACGTTGGTATTTTTCAATCTTGCTGCTGTTGTCGGCTACTGCTTTCGCATCATCAATCAAACTGGCAATCGCGTCGTACCGCAGCTCCAGGCTTGGATCGTCGAGCATCGTGGGTAGCAATCGTTCTGGAGCCGAGTGATCGACTTTGACAAGCCACTCGTAGGCGATACGTCGGGCGCGTGGACTGTGCGATGCGTCGCGCACAAAGTTTTCAAGATCTTTGGTTGGTAGGTTTCCGTTATTCTCGATTTCCCGCTCGGCGATCGTATCGACAGCGGCGCGAATCCAGTTTTCTGCCAGTGGCCCAAGACTCTCGGGACCTTCGAATGGCTCGACCAGCTCATTCGGACTTCCCATCGCTCCGAGAATCACGAGAAGATCACTGACTTTCGCAGAATCGACGACTGCCTGCCACTCGGAATGTGCATCCGCTTGCTCCCCCTTGGTCACTGAGACAATGAGATTGTGCAAACCGACTCGCAAGGCATCCGATTCCGCAGTCTTTGCCTCTGATACAGCACACACGAGCAATATGAACAGTAGCGGCGAAAGACCAAGACAGATGCGGCTTCGTGAACTGGACATGTCAAGCTCCGGCACAATCAGGTGGGCGAACGTAAGCGGGTGAAGTATATTAGCAATTAACCTACCGCATCCCCACGATGCATACCAGCACGGAAACCTGAATTCCCCAGACGCAAGCAATGAAGAAAGTTCGATCCGGAGGTGGCTGGCCCGCAGTTGCTTACACATTTCGCAAAGCCCAGGAAGCTGGGGGCTTGCGTAAACTTTGGAAGGCGATGCGCAGCAAGAATGCGTGCAAGACCTGTGCTCTGGGAATGGGCGGCCAGCGTGGCGGGATGGTCAACGAGTCGGGCCATTTCCCGGAGGTCTGCAAGAAATCGTTGCAAGCGATGGTCGCAGACATGCAGGGGGCGATCGGTCCTGAGTTCTGGACGCAGTACACGCCCACTGAACTGAAGGGGCTCACTCCGCGCGAGCTGGAGAATTGCGGACGGCTCACGCAACCGGTGCTCTACACGCCGGAGTTGAAGCGTTTCCAACCGATCTCGTGGGACGACGCCTACAAGCGGATTGTCATCAAGCTGAAGGAACTCTCCGCTGACGAGACGTTTTGGTACTTCAGCGGACGGAGCAGCAACGAAGCCGGGTTCCTGCTACAGCTATTCGCCCGTCTGTACGGCACCAACAACGTCAACAACTGTAGCTACTACTGCCACCAAGCCAGCGGCGTCGGCCTCACCAGCGTCACCGGCAGCGGCACCGCGACAATCACTTTGGAAGACCTCGACCATGCCGATCTGGTGTTTGTGATCGGCGGCAACCCGGCGAGCAACCATCCACGGCTGATGCGCACGCTGATGCAGGTGCGTCGGCGCGGCGGTGAAGTCATCGTCATCAACCCGTTAGTTGAAACGGGAATGGTTAGGTTCAATGTTCCCAGCGACGCGCGGAGTCTGCTGCTGGGTAGCGAAATCGCCAGCCTTTACGTGCAGCCACACATTGGCGGCGACCTGGCGTTGCTGACGGGAATTGCAAAGCGCCTCGTCGAAATGGATGCCCACGATTCGGCGTTCCTGCAGTCGTCGTGCGACCATTGGTGGACGCTCAAGGCCCACCTGTTGGCGACCTCGTGGGATGAGATCGTCGAGAAAAGCGGCGTCGAGACCGATCAAATCAACGAAATCGCCGAGCGATACGCGCAGGCGAAAAACGCCATCTTCAGTTGGACGATGGGCATCACCCATCACGCCCACGGTGTGCAAAATGTACAGGCGATCGGCAATCTCGCGCTGATGCGTGGCATGGTCGGGCGACCGGGCGCAGGGCTGATGCCAATCCGCGGGCATTCCAACGTCCAAGGGATCGGCTCCGTCGGCGTCACACCGAAGCTCAAGGATGCGATCTTCGAACGGCTGCAGAACCACTTCAACGTTTCGCTGCCGACAACCGTCGGGCGCGACACGATGGCGTGCATGGAGGGCTCTGCGAGCGGCGATCTCAAACTCGGCTTCTGCTTGGGAGGAAATCTTTACGGGTCGAATCCCGATGCCAGCTACGCCCAGCAGGCGATCGAAAACCTCGACATGATGGTCTACCTCAACACCACGCTCAACACGGGCCACGCCTTTGGCTTGGCGAAAGAGACGATCATACTGCCTGTCCTCGCTCGCGACGAAGAACCCCAGCCGACCACGCAAGAGTCGATGTTCAACTACGTTCGCCTCAGCGACGGCGGTCCTCAGCGCCTGGCCGGCCCCAAGAGCGAAGTCGAAGTGATCGCCACCATCGCCGAAAGAGCTTTGGGTGCTCCCAACAACGACGACGCTTCAGCGAACGGCACCCCAATCAACTGGAAATCGATGCAACAAACCGGCAAGATCCGCGAGGCGATCGCCGAAGTGATTCCCGGTTTTCAGCAAATCAAAGACATCGATCAATCCAAGCAGGAATTTCAGATCGGCGGCCGCACCTTCCACGAGCCCAAGTTCCCCACGGGCTCCGGACGCGCGAAACTGCACACGCACGAGTTGCCAGCGCTGCGAGGGCAGGGCGACGACCAACTGCGGCTGATGACCATCCGCAGCGAGGGTCAGTTCAACACGGTCGTCTACGAAGACTACGACCTGTACCGAGGCGTTGAGCGTCGCGACGTGATTCTCATTCACCCCAACGACATCAAGCGGCTGGGACTTGATCCCTCGATAACCGTCACCGTCCGCGGTCCGGCCGGTTCACTCGGCAACGTGCGCATCCATCCGTTTGAAGAGATTCGACCGGGCAACGCCGCGATGTACTATCCCGAAGCAAACGTCCTTGTCAGCCGTCACGTTGACCCCGACAGCAAGACGCCAGCTTTCAAGGGTGTGGTTGTGACGGTCGAAAGCGAACGGCTGGCCATCGTCTAGGCGAATCTCCCGCTCCTATCCGAGAGCGGCTGGGGAGCGTGTAAGAATCAATGCAAACGGCACCCGAAAACGCCCGCTTCATCGTGCGACAGCTCGACCAAATCGAGCCCACAGCTTGCCCGTGCGGCTCGGCCAAACGGGCCTTCCTCGACGATCCCGACCAAACCGCCTCGCTGCACATCGTCGAAACCGACGGCGCGGCGCGAACGCACTATCACAAACGCACGACGGAGCTCTACTACTTTCTGGAGGGCTCGGGCCAAATCGAACTCGACGGCCAACGGTTTGAAGTCCAACCAGGCACGACGGTGATGATCAAACCCGGCTGCCGACACCGCGCGATTGGCAAGCTGAAGTTCATCAACGTGCCGATTCCGGCGTTCGACCCTGAAGACGAATGGTTTGACGATTAGGGTCGTTGCGGAACTTGCTCAACCTACGACTTGTCGCGGTTGGCACCAACAGCCGTTCCGATACCGCCAAGACCTATCCCCAGGGCGACACCAATCCCAGTCCACATCCCGATATTGCCCGTGGCTGCCCCGATGGCCGCGCCAATAGCGATTCCAATGGGTAGTCCAAAGGCAAACAGAGAGCCTTGAGATCTTGCCTTGTTGCCGGTATCGGCATCGGCTGGTTCGCGTTTGATCTCGTCCGACATGGTTGATTTCCTTTTCCGATCGAGTTTGGCTCGCTACATTCGCACTTTCGCGGATCGAAACGAGTATATCGCGAACCATGCCGACGTACACTACGGCGATCGGACGTGCCGTCCAAGGTCAGAAGTCAACCTTACTGCTAGTTGCCGTTCCACTGCAGAATCGTCAGTATTGGGTCGTGATCGGAAACGATGGGCTCACGAATGATCTTCGTCTCGACAATTTCCCAAGGGTCGGATTTCCGTAGCAAGATGTAATCGATTCTCGATTTGGGCGCCACCGCATCGATCCAGTTGTTACCGAGCAAAACCTTCATCGGCTCGCTACTCGGTCGGGCATTCAGGTCCCCCGCGAGGATGACCGGGTAGTCCTTGCGTTTAGCGAACAACGCATCCAACTCTTGAGCCTGCCCGACACGCGTCGCTCCACTCTGATGGCACAGGTGCGTACCAACCAAAACGAATTGAGGCAGTCCGTTATCGGGCTGCACAGTGACTTCGAGCGCAGTCCGCGGTTCGTTGCCAAACGCATACGGGAGGTGATGCGCCTTGGCGTCCTTCAACGGAAACCGTGATAAAACTGCCTCTCCGTACTGCCCCCCGGCGTAGTACAACGCGTTGCCAAAGACATGGTTCATCTTGAGGCGTTTGCCCAGCTCAGCCGCTTGATCGATACCGTCGGCGCGCTTGGTCTGGTTGTCCACTTCCTGCAGCGCGACGACATCGGGCTTGAGCCGCGCGATGGTGCTAGCGAGGCGCTCGTAGTCGAACTTCCGATCCCGCGCTTCGCCGTGGTGAATGTTGTAGGTGACAACGCGCAGGGTCGGCTCGCCCGTCGTGTCGGCCTGGGCCGTCGTTTCGATCTGGGCCATCGCGTCCATGGTCGGACCACCGAAAGTCCCAACAATGAACAGGGCGCAAGAGCAGATGGTGTTGAAATGTCTCATGGGAATGCATCTACAAAGGGAATTGGGAGGCGGGTGAACGATGATTGTAGCGGAAACTACACCGTCTTTCAGCAACGCGGTAGCAGCACACAGGAGAACTGCAAAGTCTCTTTATTGAACCGCCAAGGACGCCATGGGCGCCAAGATAGATCTTGAGAGAGTCTCAATAACAGGCCGGCTTGCTCGCTAGCTGCTTGGCGCACTTGGCGTCCTTGGCGGTTTTTTTCTGACTTTGCAGTCGTCCTGTAGTAGCGCAGTCAGCGGCCGTCATACCAAGTGGCATGCTGCAGCCTTGGATCATCGCAGAACTGATGGTAGGGTTGTCGAAGAGCATTCGGGCGCAGGGCTCGATTGCGCAAATCGCCCGCAAAGCCTGACAATCAGAGGTAATCCCCCGATGCGACCAAGTGCACTCATCCCGCTTGTTGTTCTGATCGCCACGTGCGTGGAGAACTCGTCTGCGCTGGCGATCGTGCAGTACCACAAAGAGTTCGTCAAAACCTACATCGACCCAGACGCCACCGTCGAAACCGATCTGTCGAAGCTCATGAAAGATCGCAAGAATCGATGTCTGGTCTGTCATCAAGGTAAGAAGAAAAAGAACTGCAACAAGTACGGCGAACATTTTCGTCCGCTGCTTGATCGCAAGAAGGATAAAAAGGACCAGGAAAAGATCGTAGCGGCTCTCAAGAAAGTCGCCAAGCTGCGTATCGACCCCGAAAACAAAGAAAGCCGTACCTTCGGGGAACTGCTGGCTGATGGCAAGCTGCCAGGCGGCACCCTCGAAGAACTGAAGAAAGAGCCAATCGAAAAGGAGCCATCGGAGGAAGTCAAACCGAAGGAATGAATGACGCCGCCGCTTGCGCCATGCTAATCGACCAAATCGAACTTGAGATCGTTAGAGTCGCCGGCTTTGATCTCTGCAGACAGGTTGGCCGTGGCGGGGTCAAAATACCGCTGTGGGATGATCGGTCGATGAGGACCTTGCATCTTGCCAAGATTGGTAGTGGCTTGGATACCGACGGCCGCCTTGCCGACAATCACCCCATCGCCGGTGGTATTGGTGGTGACTTCAACAATCTGTCCGTCGACAATCCTGCCGAAGGCGGAGCGGCCCTCCATAGGCACAAAGGTGATACCACCTTCCTTGAGCGGTGCTCCTTGATAGGTCACCATTCCGCGCACAGGTGCCACCTCCGGACCTGCGCTGCCGCAGCCAGAGAAGCCCAGCAAGAAACACAAGCCAAGCACTAACCACGGCTGTTCAACTTTCATTCTACTTCCCTGACGGAATGCGCGTGGGCTCGCCCGCCTACTGTGCTTATCGATGGCATCGGCATTGGCGCGTCGCGATCCCATTGATTACTCCGCCCCCAGCGCCACTTCTTCACCAGCCCGTGACGCGTAGGCCCGGAAGCTCGCATGGTCGATGTTCTCGGAAATAAACGTGGCCGAACCATCGCACAGCGCGAACTGAGCACCGCCGGGATGAAAGCTGCGATAGAGGGCCTGATAGGCCCAGTCGCGCCCTGACACCAGCCGTCCGTCGGCCCAGTCCTGATTCCGAAAATTCATGGGAAAGGCTGTCGTCGACAGGTTTTGATGTCCCCAGTCTTGCAGTCCGTCCCAGGAAGGGACCACTTCACCAGCCAGAAACGTGCGGGAAAGCCCATCGGTAATCTCCTTGAACGCCGCACTCCAACCATAGCGAGAGATCACACCACGCGTGCGGAGAGCCACTTCCGTTGCGTCCAAGCGGCCGCCCATGTTTCCCCATCCTGGCGGATGACCAACGCCCAAACCGCCGTTGTTGTGGTCCCCGATATTTGCTGCATAGCACGTCAGCGCTAACTCGATGCGGCTGGCGTGATCGACGCGTCTCTTGGGTTCGGTCGCTTCGTCATCCGAAGGACACAACACGAAGGGGAGGTTCTGCTGCACAATCGAGAGATTGGAAACTCCCGATGCGTTTAAAGAGGGGTCAAGCTGCCGCTTGGTAAAGTCGATCTGATCGAATCGTGCACGCTCTTCAGCAAACGGCAAGAGCATCACAATCCAACTGCGGTTCATCCCTCCGCCTTCACTGCTCCAAGTGCCATCGGTACCCGGATTGTAACTATTGCTAATCGGCAGCCGCTCGCGCGCCCCATGATAGTTGTGCGCAGACAGCGCGAGCTGCTTAAGATTGTTCAGGCACTCAGAACGTCGAGCCGCCTCTCTGGCTGCTTGCACGGCGGGCAATAGCAGGCCCACCAAGACGCCGATGATGGCAATCACCACCAAGAGTTCCACCAAGGTAAAGGCGGCCCGTCTTAGAAATCGCGGAGATTCGCAGTTCGTCCCCATCGCGACAACCTCCATCATTGACTCGCGCCAGCGCCCGCCCAAATTGAGAATGAGTGACGCTTGGTTGAAGCAAGATGCTCCCCGCCCACATGCACAACATGACGAAATCGCCTGGCGGCTTGGCGAGCGGAACTAACTGCTGATTCTAACGACCGGTACCTGAACATCCAACACATTTTCCAGCATGTCGAGCTTCCGCTAAGAGGACGATTTATTCGAGCGCTGCAGAGTGTTTGGAATTACGTCAGCGCATCGACTTCTCCCAGCGGCACCGCCCCATGGTCCGAGGGGTGGCCAAAAGTTGTTGCTGAAATCGGCCGGCATTCTCGCTAGAATTTTCTCGTGGCCTCGCAATTCCAGACCCGTAAGGCGTCCCAGAGTGGGAACGGCGTGCATCGAGAGAGTTGTGAGGCGCCTAGTTACGCTACTGGGAGCGGACGCAAAAGTCGACTTTGCGAATGTACGTAACCAGTGACGGACAAACTAGTTGCGCGATAACGGCATGAAAGGCAACTAATCCGTTTTTGGTGAGAAAATGCAAAACTGCCGCACCACGCGTGGCCCTCAAGTTTGTAACCTGCGGCGCGGCAACGACTTGCGAGACGAACTTGGTCGGCGAGGTCGGACTTTTGCGGTATTGAATCGAGTTTTTCGTTTACTCCGAGGGTGCAAAACTCGTTGAGCCTTGTTTCTCAGCGGTTTTTCGCGGTACGGCGGAATGGTTCAGAGGTGGCTGCGCGGCAAAATTGTCTGTCATGACTTGGTGACTATCGTATAACCGATCACGTAGGACGGTCCCCCAGGGCCGTCCGTCCAGATGCACCTCCAATTCGGACGGCCCCAGGAGACCGTACAACGTTTTGGGACAGGTCCTTACCAACCTACCATCAATCATTGAGACGCGAAGGGAATAAGACTGGTCTGCTCTGCATCGTTGCAGCCGTTTGTCACATCAGTGGAGCGGAGTTGAATCACGCTTTCTCGGTGCCACTGAGCTCAATCTCGAACCACCGACCAACAAAACAATCGCTGCGATAGGGAAAACAAGAATGAAACAGATCACTTTGGGCGTCTACGCCGCCGTGTGCACTTTGGTGCTATCCAGCCATCTTGCTTTCGCTCAACATGGTCCGACCGAACAAGCGGCCGCGTTCATTGCTCGTTACGAGCAAACTGTGAAACCGTTGGAGACCGCGCTCGGCAAGGCGTGGTGGAAGGCCAACACGACCGGTTCCAACGAAGCCTTTGCCGAAAAGGAAGCACTGGAGAACCGCTACAACGAATTGCTTTCCAACTCCGACGACTTTGCGATCCTCGAGGAGTTGAAGGACGCCCAACTCGCGGTGCTACCACGGCGGCAGATTCAACTTCTCTACCTCGACTACCTGGAAAAGCAGGTCGACGTCGATTTGCTCAAGCGGATGTCGGCCAAATCGAACGCGATCGAAATGAAGTTCAACGTCTTTCGCGCGACCGTCGGCGACACGGTCTACACCGATAGCGAAGTGCGCGAGGTGCTGAAGACCTCCAAGGATCTGGACCAACGCAGACTTGTCTGGGAAGCAGCCAAGCAAGTCGGCGCGGAAGTGGCGCGCGACTTGAGCGACTTGGTACAACTACGCAACCAGGCCGCCCGCAAACTCGGCTTCGCAGACTTCCACGCGATGAAGCTTGAATTGAGCGAGCAGAAACAGGCCGACGTGCTCGCCCTGTTCGATGAGTTGGACGAGCTGACGCGTGAACCGTTCGCGCAGGCGAAACAAGAAATCGACGAGCGGCTCGCCGACAGCTACGGCATTGCCGTCGAAGACCTGCGTCCTTGGCACTACCACGATCCGTTTTTTCAGGAACCACAAGACGTCTACGGCGCCGATCTTGATGCGCCGTTTCGTGATGCGGACATCCTCAAGATTTGCCGCGACTTCTACAGCGGCATCGGATTACCGATCGAAGATGTGCTGCAGCGGAGCGACCTGTACGAGAAACCAGGCAAGAGCCCGCATGCGTTCTGCACCGACATCGATCGCGAGGGCGACGTGCGCGTGCTGGCGAACATCAAGCCCAACAGCTATTGGATGAGCACGATGCTCCACGAGTTGGGACACGCCGTGTACAGCAGTAAGAATATCCCGCGACAGTTGCCCTATCTCCTGCGATCGAACGCCCACATTCTCTCCACGGAAGGCGTGGCGATGATGTTCGAGCGATTTTGTACCGACTCACGTTGGCTGAAAGCCTACGGCGTCGGCGTCGCAGACGCGAGAACCTTCGACGAAGCCAGCCTCCGCCAACGTCGCGACAAGTTGCTGATCTTTTCGCGGTGGTGTCAGGTGATGTTGCGATTCGAAGTCGAGTTGTACAGAGACCCCAGCCAGGACCTCAACAAACTGTGGTGGGACCTTGTCGAAAAGTACCAACTCGTCCGTCGTCCGGAAGGCCGCGACGCGCCCGACTACGCAAGTAAGATTCACGTCGTCTCGGCTCCCGCCTACTATCACAACTACATGATGGGCGAGTTGTTCGCTTGCCAGGTGCACGCCGCAATTGCGCGCGAGTTGCAACTCGACGGCGAGCCGCGCAACGCGATCTACACGACCAACCCGGCCGTCGGTAGGTTCATGAACGAAAAAGTCTTTGCCCCCGGCCGATTGCTGAGCTGGAATCAGCTGACCAAGTTCGCAACGGGCGAATTGCTCAACGCGAAGGCTTTCGCGGCGGAATTTCGCGCGGAGTGAGTTTTACTGGACAGCTCAATTCGCTAAAATAATTCGCCTGTATTTTACCGACACAACACTCCCGTACTGACCACCCCATTATGAGCCAACCAACCGTCCGCGGCATCGTGCACCTGATCGAAGAGACCAAAACCTACGGCCAAAAAGGTTTTCGCAAGCGGCTGGTCGTGTTGGAACAACCGGGCGAGCGGTTCACCAACTACATTCCCATCGAATTCACCGGCGACGCCTGCGACAACGCCGACGGGCTGAGCGAGGGCCAGGACGTCGAGTTCACCTACCGCCTCAATGGGCGACGTTGGCAGAAGGACCCACAGAGCGAAGTCAAGTTCTTCCTCAACGCCGAAGCGGTGAGCTTCAAAGTGCTAGGCGGTGGTGCCGACGAAACGTCGCAAGTCGACCCCAACGACGCCTTCGCCGAGGCCGCCCAAGACGAAGACGACGTACCGTTCTAGTGGGGTGCGTGGACAATTCCGGGGGTCGATACCGCCCCAGGACGCGCTCAGCCGGCGGACTTCGGCAATAAGTGTCCTTCGCTGATTAGTACGAGGCAGGAATGCCTAAATTTGGGGGTGTATTTTTGAGTATTTTTCTTGCGATTGATGTGGCTGGCCACTACCTTAAAGGGTTGTGAGCAATCATCCCTATCTTGCATCTTCGGCACCAAGGAGCGAGTCTAATGAATTCGATCAAAACTTACTGGGCCACTTCGCCCGATCCTTCTTACCAGGCAAGGCTTGCGCAACGGTTGCTAGGCCTCGCATCTGCGCTGGTCGCTCTGATTGCAGTTCCTGTGCAAGCAACCACCATTGTTGATCTTACCTCAGTCGGTAGTTCAGGCACGATTAACGGTGCCATCTACGAACAGATCGACTCGCAATCTACCGGCACAGGCACGATCCAGACCTTCGCACAAATTCAAGCGCAGGGTAATAACGACGAACAAAGCGGTTACAACACAACCGTCAACAACACGCTCGACAACGGCGCGCCCGACAACTTCAACCGCTCGATCATTTTGGCCGGAGTTCCGGTGACGACAATCTCGAATGTCGAGTATCGACAGTTTCTTCTCGACGTCAACGAAGCGGATCAAGGCCCTGCCAGCGGCCGTTTCATCTCGCTGGACGAGGTGCAAGTGTTCGTCGGCGGTACGGCAAACAATTCCGTCGAATCTTTGGACGGCTCCGGCATCCTGGAGCACGACGGCACACTCGTCTACCAGATGGACGCTGGGATGGACAACTGGGTCGCACTTGATTTTCAGCTCAACTCCGGCAGTGGTTCCGGTGACATGTTCTTGAACGTGCCAAATTCGTTGTTCGCCGCGTACGCCGACAGCGACGTCGTGACGCTATACTCCGAATTCGGTCAGCAGGGTGTTGATCCCAGCAACGGCATGGGTGGCAATTTCACGGGCGACTTCGGTTCGTCAGCAGGTTTTGAAGAGTGGGCGGTAGTCATTCCTGAACCCGCCTCGGTCGTTGTGCTTGCTCTTGGCATGTTGTGCATAGCATCTTCGCGTAAGCGAACTTAATTGCCGCATATTGCTAATCGTAAACAAGCTTCCAACCGCGGCTGCTAGCACACAGCCGCGGTTTTCGATGCGCTGCTACTCTTGCAGCGCCTCACTTCGCTTGCTATCGTTTCGCACTCCTCGAAACTCCTGGAGCGAAGCATGGATAGCGTGTTCGATATCCGCATGGTGTTCAGCGGATTTTCCTTCGTCGTGACGAGCTATTTTTGGTTGGTCAAAGCGCGCAAGGAACGACCCAACCTGCAGTTCTATCAGCTGAGCAATTTCCGTACGGTTTCGCGCCGGCACCCTGACAAAGAAGGTTGGCGTCGGCTCTGCATCCAGCAACTCGACACGGGCGGCGTGCTCGTTGCGAATCACAGTCTGCGGCAGAACTCGATCATCTTCTTCGAGTGCTACCTGCTGACCGACGATGGTCTAGTCGCCGGTGATTGGGGCTTCTCTGGTGAGGACAAGCCGCCGTGGAACGTGGGCCCGGAGTCGACGATTTCGATCAGCCCCGCGTGCTTCTTCGACGTGCCCGAGGACTTGGAGCTGCCAGAGAATCCGGAGTTTCACATTCAATTCATTACCGCCAGCGGCAAACAGTTCAGCCACCGCTTCACGCAGAAGGCTCCCCGCCTGCGGTCGGCGGACCAACCCACAAAACTAGCGGCATAGCGAGTTTCCCAGCGTGGTCACCGCGTTGGGTACGATGGTTGCATCATGGATTTGTGCATCCTGTTCGCGACACTTCTTCTCAAAATGAGCTTCCGAATTCTCCGTTTCTCTTGAGATCGCCTGTCGGCTCCTGCCCCCAGACGGTGTGTTCTTTCTTAGTGCGACGTTCGAGCACGCCTCCGGCTGCCGACCTAATCGCCTTCTGGATCGCCTGCGTGTGTGGTACCGCAGGAAGAACTTCCGCCACAAGCGAATTATGGGAGACGAGAAGATGAAGATAACCTTAAGGAACTTTGTTCAGACGATCCTGTGCACTTGTATGCTCGTCGCCGGTTTCCAATTGGACGCCCAAGCGTACAAAGTACGACACGACTACACAATTCAATTGAATCCCAACGGCGTGATTCGCGGCGCATGGAAGCACGACGTCAAGACCAGCGCCAAAAGCCGCGGCGCACGCGTCGATCGAGATCGAGATCGCGGCACGATTGGGCCGTTCTCCGCCCCCTACTCGAACAGCAAGAGCGTTGATTCTTCCAGTGGTAGCCTTGCGAAGGCCGAAGCTAATGCCCAGATCACATTCACGCCGACCGGCGGATTTCATCAGGTGGACGGCTGGGCAGCGATCGCCAACAAGGGGCAATGGGCACGTTCCTACGCCAAATCTGTGGCCGCGTTCAACGTCGGCGTCAGAAAACCAAATGGCAAGATCAAATGGAAGCCCAGCTGGCAGGTTGACAAGATTTCTGGCTCGGCTCGCGTCGGTCGTGATCCGGTCGATTTGACGCTCACCGACCTCGATACAGGTCTCACGCGCAGTGCTCGCCTGTTCGAAGTGGAAACAAAGATGGGCGGCGCCGGCAGCAGTACTTGGGAAAACGGCCGACTGCAACTCGACGGCTACGATGGATCATTCTCCCTCAACATGGAAAGTCCGTACCTGGCGAGCCCAGGCGGACGCATGTCGCTGGCGTACGACGAGCAGGGAATCGTCACTCACTCCGAGGACTCGGGCGTCTTCGATGGCCTGCTCCCTGCCGTCGGTCAACGTGCCTTACTTGATCTTCAGATTGGTGATGCCAATGGAGAGATTGATCTCGATTACGACTTCACACAGACGGGCGATGCCTTTGGCGACAACCTGGACCTCAGCGGCGACATGGGCGGCGATGGCATGGTATTGAAAACCGGCGACCACACATCAACAGCTCAAGACTTCAGTATGCTCCCGAGTAATCCCTCCACCGTGCTGCACGGAACTCCTTTCCAGCATGTTGCCAATGGTCCTGGTCCCGGCGCAACGATGTTGTTCGATCCCGATGGCGACCCGTTCGATGGCTTCCTGCGACTTACCCACGAGCAACCGGGCGAGCAAGCAGCCGCTGCCTTCCAACTCACTTCGCCAAACCGCTACGATCGGATCGACGCGGAGTTCGACTTTCGCATGCAGAGCGCCGATTTCAACCAGCCGGGTGGCGGCATGTCGTTCTCCCTGCTGCCGGCAAATATCTACGGCGAAGAGGGTCCGATTCAGCCCGATCTTGGTGCCGAGCCGAATCTGCTGGGTGCCCTGGGGATCGGCCTCGACACGTTCAACGATCCCGAAGACCAATGCTTCGACTGCCTCGACGAACGTGCCAATCACATCTCACTGCACTTCGACGGCCAGCAGATTGGCGAGTCGCGACTACTAGATCCGTTTGGTGAACTCGACTTGCTCAACGGCGAATGGAACACGGCTGTGCTCGAAGTCCAAGATGTCGGCGAGGGTGCCCTGGTGTCGCTGGCGATAATCGACGGTACCGACGGGAGCGAGCACCACGTCTATCAGGAAGAGTTCATCGAAGGGTTGGCGTTCGAACCGATGCGAGCGGCATTCGCCGCCGATAACGGCAACGGCTCGGCCGCACACGACGTCGACAACCTGTTCGTTGATTTCAGTTGCAGCACGTGTGCCGACTTCAACGGTGATTTTCAGGTCGACCTCGTCGACCTGGGCATCTGGCAAGATGCCTACGGCAACGCCGACTTCGCCGACACCGACGGCGATGGCGACTCCGACGGCCGCGACTACTTGCAATGGCAACGCGAGTTTAGCGGTGCCCCGTTAGCTTTGGCCGCTGGGGTCCCCGAACCGACGACGTTAGCTCTCGCCCTGCTATCGGCAACGATCATTGCCGTTCGTCGAACAAAGGCTGCATGACCGAAGCAGTATCTGACTCCAGCAAAGGTGCGTTACCCCACTACCAACGCACCGATATAGCCCACCAAAGGTGCCCCGAGTGCCTTTGGTGGGCCTCTCTCATTTTCAGGGCAAGCACATTCACGCCGCAGCCCCAATCAAGCAGACCACCGGGGCTGTTCGTCGAAATCAGCCGCCTGTGGGGCACATCCCCGGATTCGCATCAATGCGAAATCGTATCGCCACGGAAATGCCCAATCTTGCTTATTTGCTGGGCTTGGTCTGTGCCAGTCGATTTGTACTTGGCAAACGTTTTGCGTTTGTCCTCGTAGTACTGCTGTCGAAAATCACCTTCAGCCAGCGCGTTGTAGGTCAGATAGATACCTCGGCGCGGCTCATCGGAACTATTAGGCGGGCTCTTATGCGGCGCGTAGGAACTGAAAAACAGCACGTCACCAGGAGCCGTCGGCACGGGGACCCAGTCCATCTGTTGGGCAACATCTGGCTCGATGCAGCCACGGTCGTCGATTGAAATCAGCCCCTCGCGATGCCGGCCTGGTGAGAAGAACAGACAACCGTTCTCTTCGCGCATGGGATCGATCGCTAGCAGGCAGGTCACATGGTGCTTGATAAATTCATAGGCAGGGGCGTCTTGGTGAGCCGCATAACCGCCGCCGCCAGGATACTTGTAGTTGATCTTTTCCTTATAGAGAACCGCCGGTTGTTCAAGGAGCTGCTCGAGCGCCGTCAGTAACTTGCCCTTGGTGAGCACATCACACATTTCGTTATGGTACGGAACGAAGTTCTCGGACCGCGCCAGTCGGATCTCGCCGCTTGCGGTACGTTCTCGATGGTGTAGCCACTTTTCTTCGCTATCGGGCCACTCAGAAATCTCATCAACCCATTGCTGCAGTTCAGCGACTTCCGTTTCCTCAAAAAACCCGTCAACCTTGACGTACCCGTGTTCCCTCCAGCACCGCACGGATTCAGCTGAGATTTGGCACATCACTCGGTTACCTTGTTCGGAACTGGGAGGGAATCAGATAAATCGGTACTGAGCGATTCTACTCGTCCCGCAGCGGTTCAATCCTTCGTTCTCAAAGCGTTGGGTTACTTCGATTAAGCTGAGTCTGGGTGTCATCGTTGTCTTTCGGCTGTCCGAATTCTTTTCTCGATATCGGCTTCAATTGCCCATCCGCTTGTTTCTCGAACAGACCACGAGGACCTGAGATATGAGCCCCTACCGGTATGTCTACCGCGAAAGCTGAATCATCTACCGCTTCATTGATACGGGCTTCAATTACACTACCTGTGATGCTCAATTTGACATTGCCCGTCGCCTGAAGGTACTTGGAATGCCAGCCTGAGAGTACCCAGCCGACTGTGTCGTTGTCGACGTACTGAAATTCAATACTTCTTCGAGTAGCGCCTCCGTACGCATGTTCAAAGTAGAGAATCCGATGACCGAACGACGCTTCAACAAGAACAGATGCCGTAACTAGTTTGTTAGCCGTGGGAATCGAAAGCTCGACCACGTCTACGCCATTATAATCAACGATTGCATCTTTGACTTTTGCCTGGCTGAGGTCGTATGTCTTGTGCTTAAGCAACGATAATGGTGTGAAAGCAAAGTGAATTGGGTTCATTTCAGCACTGTTGCTGAGCGAATCCGTTGGCTCCTTCCCAGCCTCGATCATAACCACCGGTAGCCGTGAATCGTTGTAAAGTGACACGGACTGATTCCCATCAAATGCAACAGAACGTGCTTTGTCTGTGATTGATGAAGAGTTTCTGTTCCAAAAGTCACCTTTGCTGACACAGGCGATTTTCGTTCCGGAGACGGTTATTTTCACGGTGCGAAACAGCGTTATGGGTTCCTTTGTATCAAGAGCATCTAGCGGTGCAAATGGATCGTTCGTTGTCGTTCCATCAGCCCGCCTAACTGCCTCTTCAGTTCGCTCATAAAGGCAATCAAGCACGACGGTTCGCACGTCAGCATCGTATTTTCGCCAATCATTCAAAACGTCATCAAGCGTTGAACCATAAGCCACTGCTACGCTTAGACTGAAAATGGATGTCGCAATAACAGACAAATTCTTGATTCTGATGACCATCTCATTGTTCTCCGATTTCCAGCCCTGGAAAGCCCGAACAGGCACTATAGAAAGGCTAATGCAGACCATCATCAAAGTAAACGGTTGGTTCGCGTACGGCGAAGCAACATTCATCCTCGCTTGCACGACTTCCGTCCCTGCATAGTTCATCAGCCTGTGTAGCAAGAGAACGGGCTGGAACCCTTGCTTCTCGGTTGTAGATCGATTCAAGCAATTCCCATGCTGAGATTCCAGCATTCGAGTGAACTTTCAGTTGCGAAATCCGAAATGGCTAATTCCAGCGTCGGCGACTGCCCCCTCCGCTTGTGTAATCGGCTGTAAAGCGATTACCTAGAGGCGAAGCGTTACTTGCTCCCTCTCCCAAGAAGCGCGATTCGAGTATGCTTAATCGGACCCGTCGGATGGCTGGGGTGACTTGGGAGAGGGTTGGGGTGAGGGGACTACCATCTCATGGGTTCACAACAGAATCTAAACACCACCGAGAGAGCGCGAACGCTGCGAGCAACGCAGACAGGTGCCGAGTCTTTGCTATGACAGCGACTTCGAGGACGGAAGCTTGGCGGTCTAAAATTTCGACGCCAGCATCCTCTCAATCCTTTCATTGTTGATTTCGCTTGCATCGAAACACGCCTTATTGTGGAGCTCGATGGCGAGTACCACGAACACGTCTACGAGCGTGACCAGCGGCAGCAGCAGTTGGAAGCTGACGGCTGGCAAGTCGTTCGCTTTAGCAATGCAGATGTTCTTGGCGATGTCGAGTCGGTGGCAATTGCCATCGCACGACTTCTGCAAATTGAAAGTGACTCAAGTGGCTCATAGATTTCCCTCACCCCAACTCTCTCTCAAGTTAAATGGAGGGTCGGTTCAGCCAGTAGCAACGACCACCGTGCTTCTGGGAGAGGGGGCCAACAGCGCCGCGCTTCACAGGATGTTCAGGTTTGACTTGCGCGCCGCGAAGTGAGCATCCTACCTTGGAAACCGCTGTCTGATTCCAAATGAGGCGAGTCCCTTCTCCGCGCGCAAAATGATTAGTCGAGTGACATCGTTGAATCAGATCGGCCTTGGTATAGTAGGAGAATGTTCCGAGTGTCAGAGGTCTATTGTCATGTTCAAGTATCAATTCCTATCTGCCGCTTTCTTACTAGCAGCGTCTTGCTCTAGCGTTCATGCCCAGGTTCTTTTAGACCTTTGCAGCACCTCAGCAGGGTCGTTCCGTGACCTTGGCGACATGACAAGTGATGGAAGCGGCGGACGACGTGCTATGATTCGTCCGTTGGAACGAGGAGAAGACGGTGGACGCTACGAGTTTTTCTCTAATTTCTTAGCGGATGCAGACAGGTTTGCAGAACCGCCACATAGCCCACCTCAGAGTAGCATAGTTTTGACTGAGATCGGTTCATTGGCCATTACGCTGCCGCAGCTTTCTCACTTTCCACGGGCAGCAGATGTTTCGGTTGAACATTCCTCATTAGGAAATGATATTGAAGTTAATGCCAGCATCCACCTTTATGCTGCGTCGACAGACTGGCTTGCCCCACCCCATGAGTATGTTTACGAACTCGGAGCCTTTTCCGCAGGAGATTACCGGCTCACTCTCAATCTGGAAAGCTCTGATTGTCGAAATCCTAACGACCCCGATGTTACGACAGGGTTTATTGATTTCACGGTAATAGCAGTACCGGAACCTTCAACAGCTTCTGGCTTTTCGATGCTCGCTGGAATTGTCATTGCAACTATACGTGGAACTCATCGTTCAAGGTATTTAGAAGCGGGGCTTGAAACAGCTGGCGGTGTACATCACTTTAGGCAATTCTCGTTATGAGATTCCAGCGTCGGTGTGAACCTTGTGTGAACCTTCTACCTTGGAATCTGCCTGAGCCTGAACCCCGAGAAAGAACGATTTCAGTGGAAATTCTACACTGTGTGAAAGTGAGTAAATCGTATCGCGGTATGACGAATTGCAACGTCAGGGGTCGGATGCCGCTACCTCAGTCGTACGACTCTGGTATCTCGCCGACAAAGCACACGTCAAGCTTTACTACCACGTATCGATAGAACATTGACTTCACGGAATCGGTCGGTCGGGACGTAGCTATCTCATTGACACGAAGTCGAACTCGGTTGCCAACGGCTACGCTAGCCGGGATGTCGTGGCACACGTCAGCTGCATCAAGTGGAAACCATGGAATGTCTAACTTGCCACCTTTTTTCATGCGGCCTTCTATTTCATCTCCGACACTTGGGAAGTCAGTGCCATGTAACAGTGACACAGTGGCATCCATATGAAAGGTAAGGTTTGAATTATCGCATTTAGGGCAGAGCATCTGGGACGGTCGGCCCGTAACCAAATAGCCCTTTCCAAGGAGATTTAGAAGCATATCCTTTTCCGGTACGGCTGCGCTGCATAAGGGGCACGGCACAAGTCTGTAACGAAACGGCATCCGAGGGATATCCACGATTTCACGGCAATTTCGACAAACACAAGTGTTTGCCATTAGTCTCCGCGACTTGTAGCCACATTCGCATCTCGCGTGAAACAGGACACTCATACCAAAGACCTCAAAACTCCAGCACCGGTACATTCGGACTACCGACCGCCACGACAAAGTCGCGTTATTCGTCACGCGGCATAGCAAAGCTTATGCATCAAGCTCAATTAGGCTATCAAGTCTATTCTCACCCCAAGATTGCAACGAGCAAGGTAGGTTTCTATGCCGCGTCCACCTCATCGCCTTGAGGCAGAAATGACGGCTTGCAACTCGCTCAACTTCGCGTCGTGGCCCCGCTGCGTGAGAGGATTCAACTCGCAAGTTCTTTGTTGAAATTGGGCCAGCCAATCCGCTAAGCTTGATCGAATTCGAATTACCGACCGGAGCAGCATGGCCTGCGTCGCGGAGAGGTTTCCGCTGCGCGGAATTGGGAAATGTGAAGAGTGAATGGTGAAACGTTGTGGCGAGGGACGAATGGATTTTTGATAGGTCATTTGGCTCGACCTTTCATAACCTCGCTCCCTGTTTGGAGAGGAAGTAGCGCAAGCTCAACACAGGAACGAACTTACGAATGAGTGGCATCGGTCGAGAGTGTGAGGTTTTGTAAATGAAAACGGAAAACCTTTCAAAACACCAAGAGAGGGGGTGGAACTGGAGCACTCGGGATCGCATAGTCTGCAACTGGATGACCTCTCGACGCAGCGCGTGGTCTAACCCGGCGTGTCGAGATATGGGTCTTGGCCCATCTGCTGTTGGACCTTTTGGCGTTCCTTCTCGTGGTACAGCATGATTTTGCGATCACGAAAGTGGCGGCGTTCGACTTTGCGCTGGGCGCGGTGAAACGTCGATTCCATACCGCGGACTGGGCCCTGTGATTTTTCGCCCTGCGATTTGAGCCGATCGGAACGTTTCGGGCCGTAGCCGAGCAGCAGAATCTCGTCGTCGAGCGAGAGGAATTGGCGATACGTGCCCGGATCGCCTTGACGACCGCAACGACCGATCAACTGGCGGTCGATGCGTTGGGCTTCGTGCAGTTCGGTGCAGATGACGTGCAAGCCACCGAGTTCACGAACTTCGTCTTCGAGTTTGATGTCGGTACCGCGACCGGCCATGTTCGTGGCGACAGTGACTTTGCCGCGCTGCCCGGCGGCGGCGACGATTTCGGCCTCCATTGCGATGTGTCGGGCGTTGAGGATTACCGGCTGCATGCCTTGGGCGACCAGTAACTCGGCGAGTTGCTCGCTCTTGTCGATCGAGCGCGTACCGATGAGCACGGGGCGGTCGAGGGCGTGTTGCTCGAGTGCGTCCTCGACAACGCCTGCCCAGCGTTGCTCGCTAGTGCCGTAGACCTTGGTGGGCAGCTGCTTGCGGATTGGCGGTTTGTTGGTGGGAATGGACTCGACGTTGACTTGATAGATTTTCTTGAGTTCGCCGCGACTGGTGGAAGCCGTACCGGTCATGCCGGCGAGTCGTTCGTAACGGAGAAACAGATCTTGAACAGTAATGCGAGCTGCTTGATTGGTCGCAAAAGTGATCTCGACGCCTTCTTGGGCCTCGACCGCTTGATGAATGCCAGCGCGCCACTTGCGACCTTCAGCCAGACGGCCTGTGAACTCGTCGACGATAACGATCTCGCCATCGCGCACAACGTACTGCCGGTCGAGGAACATCTCGCGACTGACCTTGATCGCGCGCTGCACGTACTCGTAGATCGTCGACAGCGGCAGCCGATCCATGGCGCTTGGCTTCTTCAGAGCCCGCACTTTTTGACGGCCTTCGAGCGTGAGTTCGATAGTCCGGTCTTCGTGGTCGTAGTCGAAGTCGTCGTCTTCGACGAAATCGTCGCGCACCTTTGCAGCCCAGTTGTAGGCTTCTGCGGCGATCTTCTCATCTTCACCGGGCAAGGCGCTGATGATCAACGGAGTGCGTGCTTCGTCGATCAGAATGCTGTCGGCTTCGTCAACCAGCATGAAACTCAAACCGCGTTGCACCGGCGAGTCCTGCCCTTCCTGCCCCGCAACACCGAGCATCTGGCCGAACAGGTCTTTGCTTCCGCGCTCAAGGCTCCGCAGCAGCAGACGGTCACGCAGGAAGTCGAAGCCCATCTCGTTGGCGGTGCCGTACGTCACATCGCAGGCGTAGGCCTTCCGTCGTTCGGGCTGCGGCTGCTGCGCCTGGATGATCCCGACTTTCATGCCGAGCAGGCTGTACAGCGGCTCCATCCACTCCGCGTCGCGACGGGCAAGATAGTCGTTGACCGTCGCGAGGTGCGCACCCTTGCCATTGAGTGCCGCCAAGTACAACGGCAACGTGGCGGTGAGAGTTTTGCCTTCACCTGTCTGCATCTCGATGATCGACCGATGGTGCATCGCCGCGCCACCCAACAGTTGCACGTCGAAGTGCCGCATGTTGAGCTTTCTGCGACCCGCCTCGCGGACCAGCGCGAAGGCTTCGACCAACAACCGATCGAGCGTCTCGCCGCTGCGTGCTCGATAGCGCAAGCCAAGGCTCGTCTTACGAAGATCGTGGTCGGAAAGCTCTTTCAGTCCCGGTTCGAGTTCAGCAATCTTGGGCAAGTAGCTCGCGCAGCGGGCCAGATTGTTGCCGACGGCCGCTTGCACACTTCGTTGTATTCCGCTGGGAATCCGCGACACGCTCGCTACACCGATCAACCTAGGCCAAGACAACGACGAGCCCGCACCACGGCGTTACGAGCAACCGCTTCCAAAATATCAGATTCGTTGCCGCTGCACGACCGACACACGATAGATTGGTGCGGCTCCGGTGCGCGACTGCTGGTCGACCCGCCCACGCAGTTGTACAAAATCCCCTGCCTGCAATGCGCCGAGGACCTGGGGATTGGCAATCGGCAGATTGCCGCCGAACGGGTCCGAGGTTCCCCCGTTGGATGTGTAGCGGACCGACCACTGCCCGGTCGATGCGCCGTATTCGAGTTGACCTCGGAGCCAATCGTATTGCGGACCGACACCGAAGCGATCGCTCGGAGCCGGCGACGTGTCGCCTTCGTTGGCTACTGGGCGGCTTGGCAGCGTTGGCTTACGCACCTGGCTGGTCCCCTGCGGACGAAAGCCGTCGCGCGACCGCAGCGTGCCATCGGCGTCCAACTGATCTGAAGAGATCGCTCGGATGCGAACTTCGCGTGGATCGGCGACAGGCGCTGGCTGCTGAATTGCCACAGCTGGTGCAACAGGCGATTGGTAACTCGCTTGCTGGGCGGTGAAACCTGCGGCCGGTTGTTGCGGCGTCGGCAAGATCGAGGGGTCGGGTGGCAAGTACTGCGAAGCTGGCGAGGCTACGGGTGCTGACTGGTAGCTTGGCGTCGCACCTTCAAAACGTAGGTTCTGTTGATCCGGCGCGATGCGGACGACCGAGGGCTCCGCCATCGGCAAGTTTGCGCCCGCCGGCTGAATGTTACCTGGATGAAAGTTCTGGGACGTCGGGATTCCTGGGATTGGTTGTGGCGTGGAGTTCCAACCATTTGGCGGCACCGTACCGGGAGGCGGCGGGACGAATGTCGAGGGGGCCTGTTGCACCGGAGTGGTGGGAACACCGGGCGGCGGACTGCCAATCACCGGAGTGTTCGTCGCGGGGGCACCACCATAATATGGCTGCGCTGTGCCAGGCATCAGGGTGCGCGTAGCTGGGGGCGGCACACGGTCGGGAGCGAGGAAAGGATTGGTCATCGTCGGTGCCTGACTGCGACAACCCGTGACTGCTGAAATGACCAAGCCTAGTGCCAGAGTGCTAAGCAAACACCGCATTGGTAAGTTCCTTTACCAACCGTGGAGAGGAGTCGAGAACATCCTCGTTCTCGTGAAATCGGAGGTCCCGTTGCGTCGTACGCGACGGGCGGATGATAGCGAATGCCCAAACTCTGTCCATAGCGAATGGTAGCACACACCAACAAAAACGGCGCCGCCCAATGCTAGCACCAGGCGACGCCGAAGGTTTTAAGTCAGTCAGCAATCGAGCGGCGTTAGCGATTCACCGCGGCTGATTGCAAGATTGGTCCAGCGTTTTCAGCCAACGACGAATCGACGTAAGGGTTCACGATTGCTAGCGGAACCGCGGTGCTGCCACTTTGCGTGACGTTGTTCACTTCGGCCTTCTTGTCCTGCTTCGTGGAAGCCGGCACATAGGGGTTGATGATCTCCTTAGCAGCCACTGGCCCGAAGTCGATTTCCGGCGTGGCCGTACCTGGCGGGTAGGCGAAAGGACTGTAGCCGTAAGTACGTGGCACCGGAGCGCTGTAGTAAACCGGTGGGAACGCGGCGTAGTACGGCACGTTCCGCGACAGCACGCCATACAACCGGCCGACGTCGAAGCCGTACGCTCCGAAGCCGTAACCATACAAACCACCAGCGACGCCACATTGCGCTTTCGCCGCGCCTGTGTCGACGACGGAGAACGCCACAGCCAACACCAACACACCACCCAATCGTGCGATCATCGTTTTACCTCGTTCAAAGTTGCGAATAGCTTGGAAGTCAGCCCCGCAGGCCGTAAACAGCGACCGCTTGGGCTCTATCTCCAGGCTAATTAAGAGGTTACGAAATCGCAACAATTGTCAGGAAGATGCTGTTTCCTAGGCTAAAATGCCGCAATAGACCGTCTCGGACGGCGATTACTGGGTCGGCGCGGGCTTGCGCTCCAGCGAGTCAAATTGCTTCATGTCTGCGCCCAGCAAGCCAACATTGAGGCCGTATCGCTTAAGTATTTTTGCAGCTCTGTTGATGAGCAGCAGTGCAACGACCAGACCGACTAGGGGTATGAACATCAGCCCTACATACAATATGCCGCTTCCTTGTTCACGTACAATCAGTCCAGCAAGTTTGTAAACCGCGTAGAGTGCGTAGGCGCTTACCAGAAGCCAACCGTAAAAAGCAACATCTGCCAACACTTCGGGGCTTAATTCTACATTTAGGTTTCGCAGCAACAGTGAGTTCAGGACGACACTAGGCGGTGAAAGGATTAGTACTGACAGCGGAATGTAAAAGACCTTAATCGCCAACGCTAGAATCACGCGTTTCTGATCAACAACTAATCTCCGCAGTTCCTCATACCGGACCGGCGGGGCAGCTGATTCAGCATTCGCCGGGTAAACAAAGTCCTCCACATCAGACATATTGATCTCCGCTACCAGATGCGTATCCGATCTGCTGTGTCCTTAAACAATCCGTCTCCTGTTTTCACATCAAACGCTTCGTAGAACGGATCGAAGTTCAGCAGCGGTCCGTTCGCGCGATACTGAGCTGGCGAATGGGGATCGGTGAGCAGCCGGCGCAGTAACTCTTGATCGCGATACTTACGTCGCCAGCTTTGACACCAACCGAGAAAGAACCGCTGCGGACCCGTCCACCCGTCGATGACCTGAGGCTGTTCGCCACCGAGCGACAGCAAGTACGCCTTGTACGCGATCGACATGCCCGACAGGTCGGCGATGTTCTCGCCAAGCGTCAATTCACCGTTGACGCTCTTTCCCTCCAGTGGTGAGTAGCTGGCATACTGGTCGACGAGTTGGCTCGTCAGTTTCGCGAACGCTTTGCGATCTTCGTCGGTCCACCAATTGTTGAGGTTGCCGTCGCCGTCGAACTTGCTGCCTTGATCGTCGAAGGCGTGGCTAATCTCGTGACCAATCACCGAACCGATGCTACCGTAGTTGACCGCGTCGTCCGCTTCGAAGTCGAAGAAGGGCGGCTGCAAGATGGCCGCTGGGAACACGATCTCATTGGAACTCGGATTGTAGTAGGCATTCACTGTTTGCGGTGTCATGTACCATTCCGTCCGGTCCACCGGCTTGCCGAGCTTGTCGATCATGCGCTGGTACTCGACTTTCCCCGATCTCAGGTAGTTCCCCACCAAATCGTCGGACTTGACCTCCAGCTTGGAGTAATCACGCCATTTCTCCGTGTAACCGATCTTCGTGGTGATCTTGGAGAGCTTCTCCAGTGCCCGCTCCTTCGTCGTCGGCGTCATCCAGGTCAAGTCGTCGATGCTGCTCTGATAGGCCTTCATGAGGTTGTCCACCAGCACCTTCATCCGCTCTTCTGCTTGCGGTGGATAGTGCCGCTTGACGTATTCTTGACCAATCGCATCGCCTAGCGCCCCGAAGCCGCGACCTCCGGCGATGGCGCGAACAGCACGCTTCCAACGAGGTTTTTGTTCTTCCTGACCGGCCAACTCTTTGCCATAAAGTTCGAATCGCGCGTCAACAAACGATTTTGGCAGTGCTGTTGCAAAGCTGCTGATCAAGTGAAACCGCAAGTAGTGTTGCCACTGATCGACGGATACGCCGCTCGTCAGTTCGACCGCCTTTTGGAAGTAGCTGGGGGTGACGACATTCAGTTCCTTGATGTCCGCCACGTCGAGAATTGAGAAGAAATCGTACCAGGGAAAATCGGGAATTAGCCCGTCGAGCTCACTGACCTTGTATTTGTTGTAGCGTTTGTTAGCGTCTCGCAACTCGGTCTTCGTCCAGTGCGCCTCGGCCAGAGCGGTCTCGATTTCTAAAACGGCGTTCGCCGCCTCCTCGCCGTCGGACAGCCCGCTAAGCTCATAGAGCGTGGTCACGTATTTCTTGAGAGCGGCGCGGGCGGATTGGTACTTGTCGCCGTCTTCCAGGTAGTAATCGCGATCAGGAAGCGACAAACCGCTCTGCACAATTGCGGGCAGGTATTGCGTCGAATTCTTATCATCTTGATCGACATAGAAACCGATCGGCCCCCCCACATCAATGGTCTGCAGATAGGCGAAGTGTTGAACGACTTCTTCCATGCTGTAGAGGTTGTCGATCTTTTCCAACTCTTCGCGCAGGGGTTCGACGCCCCGTTGCTCAATTGCCTCCTCGTCCATGTAGCTGAGGAAGAAGTCACCGATTCTTTGTAGGTTGCTACCCGGCGCATTCTCCCCGTCGAGGGCTTCGGTAATGATCGCGCGGACATTCGCGTCGGACTCGTCGGCGAGGATTTCAAACGAGCCGTAGGACGACTTGTCTGCAGGGATTGGTGTGTGCTTAAGCCATTCCCCATTGAGGTGGAGAAACAGATTGTCTTGGGGTCGAACGGACTGGTCCATGCCGCGACGATCAACGCCCGATTTCATGGAATCTGCCGTTGCCACCGCACTCGTCAACACCCACACCGCCAAGATCGTCGTCAAGATTCTCATTCGAACCCCTTTCTCGATGTATTTTCTATATGGTGACCGGCTATCGGTCCGGTCGACGGAATTTTAGTCGAAATCTGGACTCGCGACGAGGGCGAGTAGCTTCCGGCTATCCTCACGCTGAGTTCTTGCAGCTTCGCAAGCAGTCCATCGATGATTGATTTCATGATCTGACTTTTGCTGACTTTTGCGTTCGCGCGCGAGTTTGAAAGAGCGATTTTTAAACGCAAAAGTCGTATTTTTTGCGGGGCACCTCTGCTCTTTTCCCCTTGTACGCAGGCGTTCGCTTTAACCGACTCTCGCACAACTCGGTTGCTTTTGCATTTTACGGATCGCCGCATCGACAACTCCAACGGTGCTCGTTCCTGCTTGGTCTCACTCAACGGCATAGCGGACGTAACGCCTATCGTGCGGTGCCTCGTTAGTCTGTTTGGTTCAAACCGATCACGTGCAAAGGCCTCGTTCCGAAGGTTCATGCTTCCCCTGAATTCGGCAATTATCCACTTTCGAAGTTCGCAAAGCCAGTGAGATTGTTGGCCACCCCCCAGCCGAGTCGACGAGTTCGCTAGTGGCTTGATTAGAAGCGCTCGTGGCGCATCGCGGCCACACGACCAATGTTAGAATGCAATCATGAACCAGGAACTGCTCGGCACGCGTCTGAAATCCACCGCCCGTCAGCTGGGGTTCACGTTGTGTGGAATCTGTCCGGCGGCTGCTCCGACGAGCATGGACAGGTTCGACGAATGGCTCAACTCGGGCTACGCGGGGCAGATGCATTATCTGGCCGAGCGACGCGATGCCTATCAGCACCCCAAACATGTGCTCGAGGGTGCGCGCAGCATCGTGATGCTCGCGCTTCCTTACGCGACCGAGCCGCCTCACGCGACGACGAGCGGAGAGGGTCGTGTCTCGCGTTACGCTTGGGGCGAGTCGGACTACCACAATGTCATTCGCGAACGACTGCACCAGTTGGCGGACGACTTCAGGGAGCTGGTGCCTGCGGCGATGACTCGTGGGGTCGTTGATACCGCGCCGCTTTTAGAACGTGAGTTCGCCCAGCTCGCGGGGTTGGGCTGGATTGGTAAGAACACACTGTTACTCTCCAAACATGCGGGCAGCTATTTCTTTCTCGCCGCCTTGCTCACCGATCAGGAGCTCCCTTACGACCATCCACACACAACAGATCACTGCGGCACCTGTACCGCCTGTTTGGACGCCTGCCCAACCGACGCCTTTGTGCAGCCGTACGTGCTCGACGCGACGCGTTGCGTCAGCTATTTGACGATTGAGTTGCAGGACGTGATCCCGGCGGAGCTCCGACCAGGCATGGGCGAGTGGGCGTTCGGCTGCGATGTTTGCCAGGACGTGTGTCCGTGGAATCACGATGCGCCGAAATCAGTTGAGTCAACATTCACTCCGCAGGCCGCGCTGAATCCACTGGAGCTGACGGAGCTGTTCGACCTTGACGAACAGACTTTTCGGTCTTGCTACCGCCAGACACCGCTCTGGCGTTCGCATCGACGCGGGTTGCTGCGCAATGCGGCGATTGTGTTGGGCAACCAACAGGCCACTGCTGCTGTATCGGCACTCGATAAAGGCCTGCACGACGTAGAGCCTCTAGTACGTGGTGCCTGTGCTTGGGCACTGGGGCGATTGGCAACCGACGAGTGTCGGGAGCTGTTGCAATCTCGTCAGCAAATTGAAGCCGACGCTCACGTCCTGGCGGAGATCGAAGCTGCGCTGCAACTCGGTTGACGGTCATGTTGTTCGTGCGAAAATGATCGTCATGACCTCGACACTCGGCAAACTGCAGTTGGGCAACGTCACCCTCGATTTTCCCGTGGTCCAAGCGGCGCTGAGCGGCTATAGCGACGCCGCGATGCGCGTGATTGCACGTCGTCTTGGTGCGCCGTATACCATTTGCGAGGTGATGCTCGACAAGTTCATCCTGGAGGTGAAGCCGCGCCGCAAGAATCACCATTTCATGCACGTCGCGGCCGAAGAACACCCCGTCGGCGGCCAGCTGATGGGCGCAGATCCACTGCAATTTGGCCCCGCTGCGAAGCGACTGGTCGAACATGGGTTCGACGTGATTGATATCAACTTCGGCTGCCCGGTCAAAAAAGTCTTAGGCCGTTGCCGGGGCGGTTTTCACTTAAGCCAGCCAGACGTGGCACTGGAAATCGTGGAGCGCGTGCGTGATGCCGTTCCCGCGCAGATCCCAGTGACGGTAAAAATGCGGCGTGGGATTGATGACACTGCGGAGAGCACTGACAAGTTCTTTGAGATCTTCGATGGCGCTTACCAACGCGGCGTCGCGGCGGTGACCGTGCATGGCCGCACGGTGACACAGCGTTACGACGGTCCGTCTCGCTGGGACTTCCTGCGGCAGTTGAAGATCCATGCCGGCGACCGCGTGGTGCTTGGCAGTGGCGATCTGTTCGACGCGCCAGCCTGCCTCGACATGATGCGCTATACGGGCGTCGACGGCGTGACCGTCGCACGTGGTGCGATCGGCAATCCATGGGTCTTCACCCACGCCCGTGCGCTCGCGGCGGGGCTGCCGCTACCTGCGCCGCCAAGTCTGTTCCAGCAGCGTGACGTCATCGCCGAGCACTATGCTTTGGCAGAAAAACTGTACGGTGCTGAACGGTGTGTTCCACCCATGCGGAAGTTTGGCATCAAGTACTCACAGCTCCATCCCCAGTCGGTCGAAGTTCGCAACGCCTTCTGTAGCGTGAAAAAAGCGGGCGCCTGGCGCGATGTGCTGGCGGAGTGGTATCGCGTGGACGATCCCGGAGTTCATCCGGTGCATGACGAACCGGAACCAATCACGAACATTGAAACGGCGTCAGCGCCAGAGCTTCGGCACCCAGCCGCGCACGCGTGAGCCAAAGCCTTTTTCTTCCTGCGGCTCAGTCGCCTCAGGCGTTGGTTCGACAGTCGTGGCCGGCTTTGTGGCCACCGCCTCGACCGCTTCGGTCGGCGGCACGTGCTCCAGCAAATAACGATACCAGTAGTCGTCGACGACGCGCAGACAATCGATGACCTGTCCCTTCTCTAGAGCCTTGTTTGCGCCGTGGATTCGCGTTACTAAGGTCCGTCTGCGCGCGTCATCGAATCGTAGGTCGAGCAACTCAACGTCGTCGACAAGCACTTCCGCGTCGCCCGTGAGGTGGAACTGCAACCGGAGCTCCATGTCTTCGTCGATGGGTACATCGTTGAGCGGGAGTTCAATTCGCGTCCAGCCATCATCTCTGAGTTGCGAATTGCCGAGTATCGCATATTGCTGATATTCGCGCCCGTCGAACTGATCTTGCACGGCAATTCGCAACTGCGCGTCCGCACCGAAGTGCCGGACGTTGACGAACGCACTGACAGTGAGCTGGCCGGTCTGTGGGACAGGAAACAGGTGACTTTGGGCGGCCACCCCCGTCAGATCTTCGCTCTTAAGTCGTAGCGACAGATTGCCGGAATGCCGGTTGGCACGATCGATCGAGATCGATCCGAGCGCGCCTTGACGAGGCTGCCATCCAACGATGCGAACACCGCCATCCTGCAGCTCAAAGCCAGGATTCTGCAGCTGGGAATACGGTCGCTGAATGCTAAGATTGCCGGCACGAGATTCCAATTCTCGCACGCGTTGTTTCAAATCCGCCTTAGCGACGTCATCCACGCTCACGGCGAGATTGCCAACGCGAAGCCGCGGATCGTCAAACTTCCAGGCTTGCAAGTCGTACGGCTGCAATTCCACGTTCCAAGACTGACTGTCGGTCCCTAGCGCGGCAGACTCGAAGTGCACGCTGCCAAGCTTGCGGTAATCGCTGGCCTGCGAAGGGACAAGTTGAACCTGTGTGCCAGCTTGCCAAGGGGACTCGTTGATGAGCACGACAAAGGTCGCGTTTTCCGCGCGATAGACTCGCAGCGTGACCGGCTGAACGCGCTGTTCTCGGACTTCCGCGTTCGTTGGCAATTGACGAACCGCATGTAGGATTTCCCGCTCATACGGGTCTTCGCTGAAGTTGAGAGTGTCCCCTCCTTCGACAATCAGCGTTGAGTCCGCTGCCGCAAACGTCTTTATCATTTGAAATCGGTCGGCATGCCCAGTGCGTCTGTATCTGCTCTTGATGGTCAAGCTAGTTTGCTTGGCTCCGAATGGGCTTTGTGCATCGAACGACGCCAGACGGAACTGCTCCGTCCCTCGTACGAACAGGTTCGCGACCGATTGTTCGGAGGGCAGGAGTTCGGCGTGCGCTGACGCGGCGTTGACGCGAAGCTGGATTGCCTGTTGCTGTACTGAATCCGCGGCGCTCAAGGAGTGAGGGAGTAAGGTATCGATTGCCGGATGTGCAGCGATCTGGGCGAGATCGACGGCATGGTCGGGCAAGATCTCTCGGAATTGCGCTGGATCGTCAATCGATCGACGCACCCGTCGACGGAGTTCCGTCCCGGATAAGAGCTCGTCGGTCACGAGGCTCAGTCGCAGATCGCCGCGCGCGCTGGCTACCTGGTCCGCGAGTCGATGGTACAGCTGAGTAACTCCATCTTGCCGCCACCGCTTCCACTGGTCGCGGTGGTCACGTAGCAACAGGTTGGCTCGCTGCAAAAAGCGATCCCCTGTGATGATTGGTTGCTGCAGGTTCGTCGCTTGATAGAAACTGGCCATCGTATGGTCATCGAGGCCGCTGACCAGGCCGGGCATGAGTCCATAGCCTTCGCCGGAAAGTTGCAACCCGACGCCGGCAAACGCGTAGTGGTGCGCGTAGCGGGACGTCAGTTCTCGCACGACCTCCGCAATTTCCGACTGCACACGTTGATTGAGCGGGTTGTAACGAGGTACGAGCGCAGATTCGTCTGGGTCCTGTGCCCACAGAGTCTGCCCTCGGTGATCGACGCAAGCGATTCCGGTCTCGCCAGGGTCGCCGGCTTGCCGGAGAACTTCCAGTCGCGGCAGAGGTGTCGCTAGCTGGAGCGTTGGCACGATGCGCAGGCCTTCACGATCAAAGATGCGAAGAATCATTTCCAACACGTCCTTACGCACCGGATCCTGGCCATTGGCTGCCAACAGGCCGGTATCGTAGCGCGGCGAGGGCTGCAGCAGCTGGCTGGGGTACAAGCTGCTCCCGTCTGCGGCTACCGAGAGCATTACTGCGTTGTGTCCCCGGTAACGCAGTGCCTGCGCAAGTCTGCGCGTGCCTGCCAAGAATGTCGACCAGCTCTGCACACTCAAACCGCTCTCCGTGTCGAGTGTCTGCGACGCACCAAAGCCTTCGGCAAAATACGGGTTGGCAATGTAGCCAGCGACCATGCGCATGCTGGGCGCGTCGATCGCCGGCTCCGGTTGAATCGCGCGCGTGGAATCCTGCCGCAGCAACTTAATCTTTCCGTATTGGCCCGGAGCATTGCACTGGCGATTAACGATCAGCAGTTGCGGTGCGCGTGTCTGGGGCCAAATCACGAAGCGATGAACGCCGATTTCGCCACTGTCCGCGTTTCTCGATCCGACGCTGTGGATACTGCCTGTCTGCTCTGCGGTGGCCACTTTGCCGGCGGCATCAGGTTCGACGAGCACGATGTCCAGTGATTGCTCGACGCCGACGGGATACTCAATTTCCACCAGATGCGGCTGACCGGGCTCGCGAACCGGCAACGGGTACGACTGCCAGTACGGGTCGCCGCTTGCCGGTGCCGGAGGGAGCTCCATCAATGCACCCGTCGGCGTGGGTCGTACCACGGGGCGGATGTTGCCGACTGCGCCCGGCTTCAGCCCAGGGAGGCGAGGAACCTGCGCCCATGCCGGCAAGCGTTGCCACCAACTCGGATTCGCTGGGTCGATCGTCAAGACCGGCAACCAGTGATCCGCCAACGGAGTAAGCTGAGCGTCGGGATCAATCACGACAAAATCAATCTCACGGCGTGCGATCGCCCGAGCCTGCTGACCCGGAACAAACCGGGTTGCCAAGTTCTCGTGCGGGCGCGCCTCGATGCACAGGTGATAAGCTCCTTCAGTCGGCGGACACGTCATCTCAAAGCTTACGCCTTCGGCGAGCTGCCCAACATTCGTGAGCTGCCGACTCGCCTGCCAGCTCGACTTTTCTACACCGGTTCTGCGCAATCGCAATTCGAGGACTACTGGCCCATGGGCTAGCGCAGCCTCCAGGTCGGGCTGCAGTTTGAGCTCCCATGTTTCCCCTGGCGAAAACACATAGTGCTCGCGAGTCGGCAATACTCGCAAGACATCGCCTGGGCTGCGTCGCGCCAAGAAATAGCTCCCCGAATCGTCGAGTGGCCTTTGGAGCTGGGTTGCGAGGACCTCTGATAGTGGAGCCTCGAACACCGTCTGCTGGAGTTGCTGATCGCTGCGTAGCTCCACCCTCACCAGGGCGTGCTCATCAGCTTGCACCATGATGTCGCAGCCGTCGAAGCCACGTTTCACCAGCGGATTGACGATCAGCCGACTGCCGTCGATTCGCATCGCCACTGCCGCGTCCGACTCGATGCCCAACGGCTGAAGCTGCGTTAGCAATCCGCCTTCAACGGCGATCGTGCCAGACCAACGTTGCTTCGCGGCCGTGCCGCTACCCCAAGCCAAGCGCAATCGGACCGTCTTTTCCGCGGCTGAACATCGTGCAGTGGTAGCGGGGGCGATTAATGCGAGCAGCAGAGCGGTCAATAAAAGCCGCGACGAGCCCGGCCTGATTTGCGCTTTGGCAAATCGGTAGATTGGAAGCTTCAGCGCTATCGGACGTCCTTGTCCGACCATGCTCGACCGTTTCAAAGAAATCTATTTGAACGAGACGGTGGCTCACACCGTCGCCCGAGAAGGGCGGCGGATTGTAGGCAGATTGCTGGCATACCTCCAGATCAATTCAAATCGGAGAGTACTGCCGTGCGTTCCGCCGCGGCGTTGTTGCTAGCACGCACGCCGCGACGAGCAGCAGCGCCGTCGTAGGCTCCGGAATCAATGCCACAGAAGACGATGCTAGCGGCGGATAGGTCGTGCCATAGTTAGCCGTCCAAGATGAGAAGTCTCCGCTGGCGAGCGCGTTGGGCGACTCACCGCGTTGCCAGGCCCTGAAATCAGCTCCATCGACATCGAAATCCCCGTCGTAGTCGCCCGTGGTCGGAATGTCCAAATCCACCAGGATCCGCGTCGTGTTATTCGTGTCGTCGGTCTCCTGCACGTACTCCAACGGATCGATCACAACTTCCAACCAGTACTGGCCCGAAGGTACACCCGTCACGTCAATGCGCTGCTCGGGAATGGTGCGGCCGTAGAGATCGGCGTATCCGATCGAGACTCCCAGTGGATTCGCAAAACCACTTCGGTAGGCCGGCGTCGGCGGTGCGCCGGGCAGCGAAAGGTCAATCGCCGTTGAATCGACGACCGCATGCGAGGTCTTATCAAATGTCGCAACCACGGGGCCAACGCCCTCATCCGCCGTGACCTCACGCAGGTTGTACCGCGCGAGCGATGCCAGCGCCATTCTACCGAAGGGTGGGTCCTGGTAATCAAACGTGCCCATCAACGTCGTCGTGAGACCGCCGGCACTGTCGAACACCTGCTGATAGATATCCTGCGTCTCCGCTGCAAGATCGGTTTCGTGCAACACCTGAAACGGACCCTCGCCAAAGTTTGCAATCGCCACGTCGAAGCGATAAAAGACTCTCCCCGGAGTGTCCGATAAATCGAACTCGCCGCCGTACATGTACTCCAGTTCCTCGCTCGCATAAGAAACCAAATCGGGCAACAAAGGCACGGCTTGGCTTGGCGACGCCAGCTGAGAGATGGAGATGCAAATAAGCATCGCCCGCCAGCTACAGACTGCGCTCAAACCTCGATCTGTTCCTGCTGCAAACATCATAGCTCCAGCTTAGCCAAGATTGACTCGCGCGAACAGACTTCGCACTAAGAACTGCGTGATCAGCGAGGTGCTACGTCGCGGACTCGCGACAAACGGCCAGTTATCGGACGGCTTCCAACAACTCTTCGCGCTGGGGTTGCAGCGGTAGCGGCTGGTCTGTTTGGCATACCGACTGCAGGTGTCGCAACTCGCTGCGAAGCTGATCCACCACCTCGGGGCAGAGCGCGCTGATGTCATTGCACTCCCAACGATCATCCGGCTTGGTGAACAGCTGCGGAGCGGTTGGTTTGTCGGTGGATTCCATTTCGGTCAGTGACCAGGCAGGCGTGCGGACCATTGATTCGCCTGACTCGCCGACGGCTGCGATCAATTGACGATTGCACTGTCGCGAGGCGACGTCGGTTGGCAGCAAAGACAGACCGTCCGTCGCACCCAGAGACTCACCGAGGCCGAACCAATCGAGCAGCGTCGCGCCGATGTCCGCGGGCTGGGACAGCGACGACTGGCGGGGCAGGGGAGTCCGATTGCCGCACGGCAACAGCAGCCAGGGCAAATGCAAGGCTTCGCTGTACAGTTCTGCACAATCGGTCCCGACAGACCCATGTTCGCCGAGAGGAAATCCTCGCGAACCGAACAACATGATGAGCGTTTCACTGCCAGCGAACAAATCCTCAATCGTGTCGACGAATGCACCTATGCACGTGTCGAGAACCATGACTTGCGCCGCGTACGCGGTACGAAATGCCAATATCTCGTCTGGATCGTCGATATCTCGCTGCGCTCTAGGCGGCTGGACAAATTCGGCAGCAGCCGGATCGTCTTCTGCTAGCAGCTGTTCTCGCATCGTCAGCGGTGCATCCCAAGGGCCCGCCATCCCCTGACTATGCAGCCAGACCAGATTGTTTATTCCTTGCTCGCTCTCCCGCCACACGACGATCTGCTCAATTGCCTGGGAGAAAAACCTCGTCAGACAGGTGAGCTCCATTTCGTCGGCGGAGCTGGTCGCATGGTTTTCCAAGAACACTGCCTGGTCAAACGGCAAGTCATCGGCTTGTTTGATTAGGCTGTGCTCATCGGAGACCAACAATTGCCCAAATGCCGACTCGCTAAGTCGACGGAGAATCGACTGCGGATCCGCCGGTAGCCGCGACTCGTTCACGCGGCGCAAGGCATGCTGCCCCTCCCAAACTGAACGATAGAATCCCTCTCGCGTGGGCGAATCCGCAAACAGCCAATCAACGACTACCGCGCGACTGGCCAGCGCATCTAGCTGCGGCGTGGGACAAGCCGTGCTGCCGTAGGTGCCCAACGCAGAAGCCCGAAGTCCGTCGATACACAAGCAGATTGCGTGGCGGTCTGACATGCCACCACTATAGAGGCGGAGGAAGGAAGGCGGAAGGATGAGCAGCGTCGGTCGCTGGATTACGATTCAGCCGACGACGCGCTGCCGTTGCGCCACTCACGCCAAACCAGGCGGGGAAAAATCCAAGCGTCGCGAGCGTATCGCTTCGCCAGTCGCGAGGGCTCGGTCGCCATGCGATGCACCCACTCCAAACCGAGCTTCTGCATCACACGCGGGGCGCGGCTCTTCTCGCCTGCCAGAAAGTCGATCGTCGCGCCGATGCATAGCGCGGCCTTCGCCTCCAGGCGATCGGCATGGCTGCCAATCCACAACTCTTGTTTCGGCGCACCGAGACCAATCAACACCAGATCTGGCTGGCATACCGCGACGGCATCGAGAATGCGCTGATTCTCCGTCTCGTCATTTTCGAAACCCATCGGTGGCGACAGAGTGCCTACGACTTCCACCCCTGACCAACGCTGCTGGATAACGTCGGCCGCACGATCAGCGACTCCCGGACCGGCTCCCAACAAGAAAACACGCAAAGCAGCACGCGAAGAATCGTGGGAGTTGGAAACGGCCTCGAACAGCGCGGGCACCAAATCGCTCCCAGCAACACGTTCGGGTAACGACTTTCGCAACAACCGCGAAGCTAAGACGACTGGAGCGCCGTCGGCGAGCACCATTGCTGCACCCTGGTAGGAGCTGCGCAGGCGATCGTCCGTCTGAAACATCACCGCATGATCGACATTGGGCGTCACCACGTAGCGGCACGGCTCATCGCGAGGTTCCGCGCACCACTGCATCACGCGCTCAACGGCCGTCTGCATGTCGACCGCATCAATCTTCATTCCAAATAAGGTAATCACTGGCGGCACGTTTCGCGAACCTGTTTTAGTGACTGGCCCAAACAGCAGGTGTGGGTCGAGCTAGCAAACCTGATTTGACCGGCTGAGCCGCGGCCTCTCTTGTCCGCAGCAAACTCTGCAACCCAACAGTAACACCTGTCGTCAGATACAACAACCATTGCTCGCTTGGCGAAAGTGTCAAATCGTGGAACATCGCGCTAGCCAAGTACGCGACGAGCGTCGCCAGGGCAAACAGTCCATGAGCCCGCATCCAGCCCTCCGCGTCCGCATTTCTGGCCAATTGCCAGGCTGCACGCCCCCAGCTGACGAGGACCGCGACAAATAGCGTCAGGCCGATCGCACCCGTCTCGGTAAGCAAGCTCAAGAATGTGTTGTGATGATCCAGTTTTCGAATGGATTCCAGTTCGATCCGCTGACTACGGTCCGCCAGATATGGCAACTTGCAGTCATAGAAGCGTCCAAAACCGCAACCGACCAGCGGAGCGTCGCGGAACATGTTCATCGACACGTGAAAAAACGATGCCCTTTGATAGACCGAGTGCTCGGCCGATCCATCGGTGTCTTGGCGATTCATGTTCACCACCTTATCGCCCAACGCGATCGCCCCGACAAAGCCAACAAGCAGCATCCCCGTCAGCAACACTGGCCGCCACGATCGCGGAAAGTGCAGTAGCGGAATGACGGCAAACCCACCGGCGAGGCCTAACCAGGTAGAACGCGTGTAGGTGACATACACTCCCACGACCATGAGCAGCATCGCCCCCAGCAGCAAAAGTTGCTGCAGTCGGCTGACTCTGGCCCACAGGAACCAGGCTGCCCAGAAGCAAATCGCGAGGAACACACCTAAGCTGGCTGACATCAATGCAGGACCACGCGCCCGACCGAAGTGCGTACCGAGGGTTGGATCGGCGATGAATCGCGGAAACACCGCCCACCACTGTTGGTAGACTTCAGCCAGGGCGGTCACCGCCAGATAAACACCTAGTGCGGCCAGACACGCAAGCATAGCCTTCCAGACCCGCTCACTGAATTCTGCGTTGCGAACGATCAAATACAATGCGGCCGGCATCCAAAAACTGGCGATCAAACGCCACATCGGCCCCACACTAGACGCTTCACCCGTGGCGGCAGGCGTCCACATACAGCGAATCGTTAGATATCCGACCAACATTGCAACAAGCCAATCGCAACCGGTCAGAGGACGCAGCTCGATTTGCCCCTGTTTCCAACGCCAGGCAAACAGCACTGCCAAGCCCGCCAACAACACGCGCCCCATCGTTAGCGACACTGGCCCGAGGCTCATGTGCCACACGTGATGGTTGAAGACATATCCGACCATCACGAAGATCGCCCCAGTCACCAATAGCGATCCATGTCTAGCATAGACGAGCGCCCACACGAGGACGCCTAAGCCGAAAAGTGATAGGAGGAATGTCATCAACAGCAGTCCAAAGTTGATAGGGTGAACTGATTCGGCAGCAACAAGTGCATCGACTACACGCAACGATCACTCGACACGACCGATTCCCTTGCTTTCACAATTTCAGCGATCTTCGCAGCCACGTGGGGTGGCAAGTTCGGCACATGGCGCGGAACCGGCATGATCTCCACAGTCGGTCTTGCCGCTGCATCTTTGCCATCGGATTGAACGTTGGTCGGGGCGGTCGCTTGAGCTGCCGTAGCAACGCCTACTTGGGACTCACGTTTCGATGGCGGAGTAACTGTGAGGAACACCCATCCGATTCCCAAGACTAGGCCACCAAACGCGCCGAGCAAGACGATCGTCGTACGTCCAGGCCCTGCAGGGTAGGGCCCCGTTTCCGGCTGATCGATCGGCGTCACCAGGCTCGAGCTGCTGGATGCCGCCAATTGTGAACTGACTTGGCCTAATTGCTTTTGGGCCCGGTCGAGCACTAAACGGCTGTTATCGACGGCGGACATGTGATTTGCATAGCCGGCACGTAGTTGAGCCAACCGGCTGAGACGCTGCTGAACGCCCTCGTACTGCTGATCGAGTTTTGCGGCGCGGCTGTTGCCAAGTTTGATTTCAACCTGCACTCCACGAATCGCCACGGCAAGCTCACGGTGCAGGTCTTGGCGGACAAACTCCACTGCGGCATTCGCCGCCTTCACCTGTGGATGATCGGCAGTGCGGGTTCCTTCCAGCCGCGCTACTCGGAGTTGAGCATCGACCAATCCGTCTTTGAGGCGACGCAACGTCGGTTGCGAAACCAACAGGCTATTAGGCATCGCGATCAACTGCTCGGGTTGGTTGCGAGCTGATTGCAGCACCTCCAACAATTGACTGGATTCACGAGTCGCCAGCTCTGCGGCACGTCGCTCGTCGTTGAGTCGGATGGCTTGCTGCCGCAGGTCGCTCTGCCCGCTGTTGGAAGCGTTCAGCATACGCAATTCGCCCAAGTCGGCACCCACCTGTGCCTCGAATTCCGCGAGTCGCGTAGTCTCGGCTTTCAAGGCTTCTTCAGCCAGAGCGACTTGCTGCTGCAGCTCATTCCGCAGGCTGCGAGATTTCTCAGTCCTAAGACTGTGCAGTCGGCGGTCAATCTGTTTGCCAAACTCGGCAACCAGCTTAAGAGCTCGTTGGCGGTTAGTATCCTTGACCTGCAGATAGCAAACTTCAGTCTTGCCGAATTCTGCCCCTCCCGGCGGCAGCAGGCTCAAGCGCTTCCGCATCTTCTCAATTTCTGTCGCGGTGGGCTCGTCAGCCGGCTCTCCGGTCTCGGCTTGTTCGACGGCCTTTAGAGTTGATGCAATCACTTGTGGGCTCTTGGCGAGCTCCAGAATCGTCTCTTGAAAGGTCCGCATTTGGTAGAGGTCGGCGAACTTGCCCACGTCGTTGGTTGAGGATCCGGATACTTCAGGACGAACGACGAATCCCTGGCTCGCTTCCCAATATCGCGACATCACCAGTGCATACCCGAGCGCCAAGATTCCGCAGACGATCGTGGGCTGGAGCCACTTTTGACGTTGCTCGACCAACAAGCGGAGGCATTCCGCGGGGCTCAGGCCCGCCAAGTTACCAGAATGATTGTTCTCGGTGTTGAAGCTCATAGCGATTTCCCGGACAAGACGAGTAGTGTGCGGACCAAAGTGTGAGACGCTGCAGTGGCTACTCGGTTGGGCAACTGCCGCGCCGCAGCTGATGATGGTGCCGTCATAATCCGAACCCCGGTGCGTTACTCGTTATCTGCAACGAGTTTACGTCGGCAACAGGACTGAGCTTCAGCGCTTGGGGCATGCCATATCGAACGTCGAAAATGAGCATCATGGTGCATTTCTGCCACACGTCGAATGTCTTGGAGCAGATGGAGCGACGCATTCTGCGACCTATTCTTGAACAGTTGAAATCTAGCAATCCGGTGCAGGACTATTCACCCTACGCGGTGAACCAAGTGTCACCTGCCCGACTTACAGCCTCGAAGACCACACCATGCACGTCGCCCAAGTTTCAAAACTGGATGAACTCCTCGCCTACAAGGATCGTTGGGACGAGTTAGCGGGCGGTTGCGTCTTTCGCAAATGGGCCTGGCAATCGAAGTGGTGGAAGCACTACGGCGACGACCGCACGCTGTCTGTGCTGCTACTTTTTGATGCGGGCGACGCGACGTGCGAACCGTGTAGATTGATCGCTATTCTGCCTTGCTACGTCGAAACTTCGTTGGCCAGGGGGAAAGTCGTACGTTTGCTCGGCGATGGGGAGGTCTGCTCTGATCATCTGGACTTGCTAACTGAGCCCGAGAACATCGACAAGGCAGCTAATTCGTTCGCCCGCTTTTTGGTTGAGCAAGCCAGTCAGTGGGACGCGACTGAATTCACCGCCATCGGTGCTGATTGCACGGGCTTGTTCGCGTTCAGCGAATCGCTAAAGTCCCTTGACTGCCAAGTTAGCCAAGACCCCAACGAAAGTCGGTGGGCGGTATCACTCCCCGAGGATTGGGAAGCGTTTCTCGCCTTGCAGTCCAAATCGCATCGCAAGCAGCTGCGCCGCCTGGAACGACGTGTGCTCGACAGTGATGACGCGACCTGGCACTTGGTCGAATCACCGGAGCAATTCGAACAGGCGTGGCCGATCCTGATTGATCTGCATCAACGACGTCGCCGCAGCCTTGGTGAACCTGGTTGTTTCGCCTCGCAGCGCTGGGCCGATTTTCATCGCGACATCGCTCGCCAGCTGCTCGACTCGGGCGAACTTCGCCTGTCGTGGCTGGAACTCGCCGGTCAACCGATCGCCGCGGAATACCACTTCGCCAGCGATCGCGCCACTTTCGCCTACCAGGGCGGAGTCGATCCCGATCGGCTCGACGACGAGCCGGGCCGGCTATCGACCATTCGAACGTTGCAAAACGCGATCGCCGAAGGGCATCAAGCTTTCGACCTAATGCGTGGAGACGAGCCCTACAAAGCCCATTGGCGCGCCCAACCAACTGAAACGTTCGACCTTCGAATTGTTCCTGCCCGCGGAACCGCACTACTGCGGAATCAAGCCTACGACTACCTGCAAAACGCGGTGCGACTGACTCGACAATTCACCAATGTACTCTGCTGATAGGACCCACAGAAAGCATTCTCATGCCTCTCGATTCCATCAAAACGCCACTGCTTGATTTGTACTACCTGGCCACGTTGCCACAGCGGAAGCATGCTGCCGCTTCGCGGGAACAGCGTCGTCAGGTGCCGATCATCAGCCTGTTCTATCACCGCATTGCTGACGAGCATCCCAACGATTGGACGATGTCAAATGAGATGTTCCGGAAGCAGATCGATTGGCTGGGCGAGCGGTTTGATATCGTTACGCTCGAAGAGGCGCAACATCGGATTGCTGCGGAAGCCAATGATCGACCCACAGTCTGCATCACCTTTGACGATGGCTACGCCGACAACTGCCAGGACGCGTTGCCGTGGCTAATCGATCAAGGCGTCCCGTTCACCTACTTCGTGACGAGTAGCAACATCCTCAGTGGCGCTCCGTTCGCTCACGACGTCGACAACGGGCGTCCGCTACCGCCTAACACCGTGGATCAATTGCTCGAACTGGCGGACGCGGGCGTGGAGATCGGCGCTCACGCCCGCTCGCATGTCGACTTGGGCGCGATCGCCGACGAAGACGTATTGTTCGACGAAATCGTCGGCTCGAAGCGCGATCTAGAAGACATTATCGATCGCCCCGTGCGATACTTCGCGTTTCCCTTCGGCCTGCCAGACAATCTCTCGAAAGCCGCATTTCGCATCGCATTTGAAGCGGGCTTGTGGGGCGTTTGCTCGGCCTACGGCGGGTACAACCTGCCTGGCGATGACTCGTTTCATCTGCAACGCATCCATGGCGACCCCGAATGGAGTCGCTTTCGCAACTGGCTGACGGTGGACCCACGAAAGCTCAGCAGCGAGCGGCAGTTTGATCCGGGTGACTATCGCGATCGGTTCTGAGTGCTGAAATCGTAATCGCCGCCCGTGCTAACGAAAGCAGACGACCATTAGTACGATTTCATCCAATTCGAATGAAGCCACTCCAACTCGGCTGAGGACGGACACGCTTGCCTCAAGCGTGCTGATTCTCATTGCCGTGACGCTCGTCCAACGCACCGTCGGCTTCGGTCGTGGCGTGTTGTTTTGTCGTTGGCTCGATCCAGAGGTACTGGGACAGTGGGAGTTGGCCTACAGTTTCTTGCTGCTGGCGGCGCCGTTGGCAGTGCTAGGCGTACCCGGGTCGTTTGGTCGGTACTTGGAACATTTTCGTCAGCGCGGGCATCTACTTACCTTTCTACGCCGCACCACCGTTTGGACAGTCGTGTGCACGTTGCTGGCCGTTGGCACAGTGGCGTTGTTTGCACGTTCGTTCTCGTACTTGCTATTCCGCACCTACGACGAAGTCAACCTCGTCTATGGCATCGCTCTCTGCCTGGCTTCGATCATTTTCCATCACACGCTGACGTCGTTGCTCACAGCGTTACGACTGTACCGGGTCGTGTCGGCGATGAACTTTGGGCAGAGCATCCTGTTCGCCCTACTCGCGTTGAGCTTGTTGCTGGTGGATGCGAGCGTAACCAGCATCCTCTTCGGCTACGGTGTCGCGTGCGGGATCGCTTCCTGCGCCGCGCTCATGTGGGTGTGGCCGGGACTGAGGGAAGTGGATCGACCCGTGGAGCAATTGCCACAGCTGGATTTCTGGCCACAACTCATGCGGTTCGCCTTCTTTGTTTGGCTGACGAATCTCTTGTCGCATTTCTTCGCGATCATCGATCGCTACATGTTGATGCACTATTCGGGTCTCACGTATCTCGAAGCACAGACGCAAGTAGGCAACTATCACAGCAGCCGGATCGTGCCATTGTTGTTGATCTCGTTCGCTGACTTACTCAGCGGACTTGTCATGCCGCATCTAAGTTCCGACTGGGAAGCTGGCCGCAAGCAACAAGTCGGCAAACAGCTGAATCTGTCTCTGAAGCTGACGAGCATCGGCATGTTGGGCTTCGCAGTCTGTGTGCTCTTGTTTTCACCATTCCTGTTTGACGTGATTCTTGCAGGCAAATACAACGACGGCCTCACCGTCTTGCCTTGGACCTTGGCGGGTTGCATTTGGTATGGGGTTTACGCTTTATCGCAAAACTACCTTTGGTGTGCTGAAAAAACACGTCTCGCGACGGTGCCGCTCGCCTTTGGACTAGTTCTTAACATCTGCCTGAATCTGATTCTCTTACCCATCTGGGGGCTGCTAGGAGCGGTCGTAGCGACCTCTGCGTCTTCGCTGGTTTGTCTGATCACGATACTGCTGCTAAGCCGCAAATATGGGCTTTGCGTCGACCAGGGCACTTGGTTGACCGCTATCGCTCCGCTGACGCTGCCACTGGGCCCAGCGGTTTCAGGCTGCACACTGATTCTGTTGTTGCTCGCCGCATTTGGAACGCACCGGATTATGAATGTTGAAGAGCGCGCCCAACTGCACCAACTCGTCGGCAATCTGGTTGGCAAGCTGAAGTCGATTCTTCAGCGCCGCCGTTCTGTCCCTGCGAACGTTTAGGAGCCGTGATGACGAAACAGCAGGAGTATCCACTGCGAGTCTTGTTCCTCACGACCAGTCTCCCGGTTGGTGGTGCGGAGACGCTGTTGATGAATCTGGTTAGCCGGATGGATCGCGAACGATTTGCTCCGGAGATCGCCTGCCTCAAGGAACTTGGTCCACTTGGCGAACAGTTGGCCGAAGAGATGCCCGTTCACAGCTCCCTTCTCGCCGGCAAGTATGACTTGCGCGTGGCCCCCCGTTTGTATCGACTGTTAAAGTCCCGAGAGATCGACGCGGTAGTGACCGTCGGTGCTGGAGACAAGATGTTCTGGGGCCGCCTTACTGCCAAACTGGCTGGGGTGCCTGTGATTCTTTCAGCCCTGCACAGCACGGGATGGCCCGATTCGATAGGACTGCTGAACCGTCTGCTGACTCCGCTGACCGACGGATTTATTGGCGTGGCTAATGCGCATGCCGACCATTTGGCCGACCACGAGAAATTCCCGCGTGAGAAGGTGCACACCATTTACAACGGCGTGGACACGCAAGAATTCGCGCCGCGTAGCGGCGACACGCTGCGATGCGAAATAGGCGTTGAGGACACTATCCCGCTCGTCGGAATCCTGGCTGCTCTGCGTCCCGAGAAAAATCACGAGTTGTTCCTCGCCGGCGCCCAGCGCATCGTTCAATCAGTGCCTGAAGCGCAATTCGTGATCATCGGCGACGGTGAGCGTCGCGAAGCGATTGAGAGTCTGGCAGAGGAACTCGGAATCCGCGACGTTGTTCATTTTCTAGGTTCCCGCAACGACGTTCATGAAATACTGCCCGCGATCGACGTCGTCGCATTGACTTCGCACAACGAAGCGAGTCCGGTTTCGATTCTAGAGGCGCTAAGCTGTGGCGTACCGGTTGTTGCCGCTCGCGTCGGATCGGTCCCAGAAACCGTCATCCCTGGTCGGACGGGCGAGTTGTTCCAACCGGGAGATCTCGATGGCTACGTCGCCGCAACCCTCAACCTGCTGCAGCATCCCGCCAAACGCGACAAGCTTGGTCGTCAGGGGCGCGACCATGTCGTCGCTCACTGCTCCCTCGACGCAATGGTTGACGGATATCAGCAACTCCTGGAGTCCATCTACCAAGCCAAACAAGCCGACACGGGCCGGCCAACGAGTTCCGAGCGAATTGGCGATGCCGCGCGAGAACTGAGTTCTGGGGCGTCCCATTCCGGCGCTTAGCACAGTGGCGGGAGCCTTCCGAAGCACCGTTTCGCTGGATACGATAGAGGTTTCGGCCACGTAGGCGGACGCACGCTGATGGATTCGTCACTAACCGATTGCGCTGACCAGCCGATTCCACGGTCGACGACCGTTGCCGAACCCATGACCTGCCGCAGACTTCATGATCACCGAGACGTTACTAACCTGGATTGCACGATTCATCAGCGGTGTCAGCGTGCGTTGGGTCGACTCCCAGCCCGATACGTGCCAACGTGTGTACTTCGCCAACCACACCAGCCATCTGGATGGAATCCTGGTCTGGTCGGCGCTGCCAACACCGGTGCGGCGCCTTACCCGGCCGATCGCTGCCAAGGACTACTGGGAACGGGGTTTCATCCGCCGTCATTTGCATCAAGTCTTCAACGCGTTGCTGATCGATCGCAAGGAGATCAAGGTCCACCAAAGCCCGATCGATCTCATGCTTCGCGAGATCGGGGACACGCACTCGCTAATCCTGTTTCCCGAAGGCAGCCGCAGCCCTGGGCATGAGATCGGGGAGTTCAAAAGCGGACTTTACTACCTCAGTAAGAAGCGTCCCGAGTTAGAATTGATTCCTGTGCATATCAACAACATGAATCGCATCTTGCCTCGAGGCGAGTTTTTGCCCGTGCCGATGCTCTCGTCGCTGACATTCGGGCCGCCGATTTGGCTTGAAGCAGGTGAACCAAAACTCGAATTCCTTGCCCGCGCGCGAGAAGCGGTGGTCAGCCTCAAGGATCGCTAAACATGGTCGAAGACTGGGCACTGTTGGGGGTAGTGTTGGCGCTGCTGAGCATCGCCACCGGTGCCGGCCAATGGCTGAAACGCCAGACGTCGCTGCGACTCGACGAGCGCTCGGTGAGCACGTTCAACAGTCGGGTGCAAGCGTGGTGGTTTTTTAGTATTGTGCTGGGATTCGCATTCTTTCAGCCAAAGTTAACGGTCGTGCTGTTCGGACTGTTGTCGTTCTGGGCACTGCGCGAGTTCATCACGCTCACGCCTACCAGCACTGGTGATCACCGCGCGCTGTTTTGGGTCTTTTTTCTGTTTACTCCTCTGCAGTTCGTATTAGTGGCATTCGACTTCTATGCGTTTTACAGCATCCTGATACCCGTCTACGCGTTTCTGTTCATTGCTGCTCGGGTTGCAGTTTCGGGCGACTTCCAGCATTTTCTGGAACGCGTGGCCAAGATCCAATTCGGGCTGTTGATCTGCGTTTATTGTCTGAGCTTCGCGCCTGCGCTGCTGTACATTAAGTGCAAGAATATGGAGGGCAATTTTGCCAATGCGCGACTGCTGTTCTTTTTTGTGACGATCGTGCTGTTCTCGGAGTTGCTCCAGTTTCTCTGCAATCGTCTCTTCGGTAAGCATCTGATCGCCGAAGCGATTGACGGCAACCGCACGTGGGAAGGCCTGCTTGGGGGTGCTGCGGCCACGGCAGTCGTCGGCCTGGGACTCTATTGGGCCACGCCGTTCCCATACTGGTGGCAAGCGGGCGCAATGTCGCTAACGATCTCAATAATGGCTTCGGCCGGTGCGATGACGATGGCCGCCATCAAACGCGACCGAGGTGAGGTCACCTCGGGCACTTTGATCGAAGGTCACGGGGGAGTCCTGAACCGTATTGATGCGATTTGTTTTGCCGCACCGGTGTTTTATCACGTGACTCGGTATTTTTTTGGCGCTGCGTAGCGGTTGGCTATTGGTTTACGGGCCGAGTGCGCGGCTGGTCGCTTCGGCCACCTGCGCAGTTTTCCAATCTTGTGGCATGCGATTGAACACAGACTTTGCGTATGAATAATCGTTCGGTGCACAACGCTCATCGGTTGTTGGTCACCCTGCGATCGCGACGCGAGCCAGTGGCACCATGCGCACGTGCGGCGGTAGATTCTTTTCGCGTCTTGCGTACTCCACGCGGACCGATTCTGGCATTAGTTCGGTCGGCAGGCAGTCGTCTTCGGCGGGATTACACACAAGGGGGTAGACGATTTCGATGTGTTCGTAGTCTCGCATGACCTCTGGAGGCACCCGCTCTCGTAACACATCTGCGTACTGCTCCAAAAACCGCTGGGCAGCATACGTCGTGTCAGTCGGATCGAATTCGATACGCCCCTCCGGTTTGGTTGCCAAGTCCTCCACAATCACCGGAGCTGCGACTGTCAGCACCCACTGCTTCCAGCTCGCCGTCCCCACCGAGTCGAACAGATACAATGGCTCTATGTCGTCGTTGGTCAATCGTACTGCCACTTGAAAACAGAGGTACTCAGCGACTTCGCGAGGTGGTTTCGCTTCGTGGATCTGGCGCGCAATGACTTGCACTTCCGGCGCGCGAAAGTAGTCGAGCCGCGGATGCCCCGCGCGGATATCCTGCTCGATGCTGAAGTAGCTGCAGTACATGTACACGTTGGTCAGTGGCCACCAGAAGATGCCAAACACTGCCGTCGCGAAGGCGACGACCAACGCGGTGCTCCCTAGCAACCAACCAGCACGTATGGTCGACTTGCTATGAACGGTCACCGTCGTGGGAGTTTCCTGTCGTCGCGCATTGCTATACCAACCGACGAAGGTTTCCTTCAACCAGTACCAATCCACGACCAACAGCAAACAGACCACGTTCGGCCAGTAGGCGGGTCCCATCCCATAACGGATGGCCATATGCATGCCGAGCAATCCCACCACCCACAGATGTCGCAAGGGGCGCGAGAACAATGCCAGCGGTGCCCCGACCTCTAGGAGGAGCGTGACGACCGATCCGATCTTGGCGAGCCACAGGTACTCGACGAAGTAGTCGGCCAGCGGGTATTGCCCGCTGCGGAGTTGCGAAAAGTACTGCACGGTCTGCCCATCGGCCCAGGCCAGCCCAGAATGGAACAGTTTGGCGAAACCTGCGGCGAAATAAAAGCCGACCGCCGCGACGAGCACCAATTTGCGCGGCAGGCCCGTTGCGCCCAAACCGCCCGTCGGCTGTTCGCGTCCACGCCACGACCGGAGCCACCAGTCGACCGACCAATGGTCCACCGACGGTCGCGCGATGCACAGCGCCACGAGGGTGTAAACCGGCAGGAAATAGTAGTGGTTCAGCGCGTTGCTGCCTAGGAACATGCCTTGTAGGAAAAGCGCACCGACGGCGGTGACGATCATTGTCGCGCGGCCACCGAAGCCAACCATCGCTGCGATCCACGCAACTGTCGTCACACCTACGACCACGTTTAGATTTTCCACGGGCAGGTAGTCGACACCCAACCAGCCGAGTAGTCCATAAGCTTGAAATGCCTGCGCATCGGTTTCGGCGTAAAACCCGGTGCCAGCCAGCGGTGACTTGAGGTTCACGACCGACAGCCACAACAGGCAGGCATAGAACACAAACCGCAGACGCCCTCCCAACGGTGGCAAATCGTCCAGCCACCAGTTAGCGCACCGTGCGGATTGTTTCGAGCTACGGTTATCGATCATGGCTACCAGAATCGGAGCAGAACTCTCGGTGCAAAATCGTGCGGCAAAGACCCACCGTCCAGCCTAGTTGCCACCGATCGTACTCGGCACAGAAAATGAGTGTTCGACAAACAAGCTAATTTGCACGTCAGCGATTCGTTCGTGTGAAACACTCTGTGCCGGTTGTAACGGCTAACTGCGGCTCAGCGCCTCATCGCTTGATCCCTTACTCACCATCGGATCACTGAACACTACGCGAGCAGCTCTTTCACAACGCGGCCGTGGACGTCAGTTAGGCGGAAGTCGCGACCGGCGTACCGGTACGTCAGCCTGGTGTGGTCGAAGCCAAGGCAGTGCAGCATAGTGGCGTGCAGGTCGTGTACATGCATGCGATCTTGTTCGGCCTTGAAACCGAAAGCGTCCGTGGCCCCATGGACGTAGCCTCCGCGGATACCGCCACCGGCCATCCAAACCGTAAACCCATGGTGGTTATGGTCGCGGCCATTCTGCTTTCCTTGATTCGCACCCTCCTTCGGTAATTCAACGACCGGTGTACGGCCAAACTCGCCACCCCAGAGGATAAGCGTTTCCTCGAGCAGACCGCGTTGCTTGAGATCCGTTAGCAAAGCAGCGATCGGCTGATCGCATTGAAGAGCGAGCTCGGGATGACGCTCGGCGATGTCATCGTGGTGATCCCAGGGTTGTCCGTTGCCATGCCAGACCTGGACGAATCGGACCCCGCGTTCGACCAGCCGGCGGGCGATCAACATCTGGCGGCCCTGCACTCCAGGGCCATAAAGATCACGAATGTGCTGCGGCTCGCGCGTAACATCAAAGGCATCGGTCGCCTCCATTTGCATCCGATACGCAAGCTCAAACGATTCGATCTGTGCCTCGAGCTGCGGATCGTCGTGCCGTTGGGCCGCGTGGCGACGATTAAGCTCCAGCAGCAAATCGAGTTGCCGTCGCTGGTCAGACAGAGTCGTCCGCTGGTTCTCGATGTTCTCGATCAAGCGATCGATCGCGACGTGCTTGGTATCGATGTGGGTGGCTTGGTAGGCACCAGGCAAAAAACCCGCTTGCCAGTTCTGCGATTCTTGTATCGGGTAACCGCCAGGACAGAGTGCGACGAACGCAGGCAGGTTCTGGTTGGCGCTGCCCAGGCCGTAGGTGACCCACGAACCGACACTGGGGCGAATGAGCCGTCCCTCGCCACAGTTCATCAGCAGCAGCGACGGCTCGTGATTCGGCACGTCGGCATACATCGAGCGAATCACCGAGATGTCGTCGATACAGCTGCCGACGTGGGGGAACAGATCACTTACTTCGATGCCACTTTCGCCATACTTTCTGAACTTGAATGTGGACGGAAGCACGCCACCAGTCGGGCGCTCCGTGCCCAGGTTCTTATAGGGAAGCGCCTTGCCGGCGTATTTTTCGAGAATTGGTTTTGGGTCGAACGTATCGAGGTGCGATGGGCCACCATTCATAAACAAGTGAATGACGTGCTTAGCCTTGCCAGGGAAATGTGGCGCACGGGTCGAGAGCCGATCTGGGGTCGCATAGGAAGGTTCAGCCTGCATGCCACCGAGCATCATTCCCCCCATGCCCATACCAGCGGTGGCGAAGAATTCGCGACGCGAGACGGTGGGTGGCGATGGATTAGCCATAGTGGACTCTGATGTTACCGGTTCAATCAACGTAGAGGAACTCGTTGGAAACTAATAGCACCTGCGCAAGCTGCGACCACAGATCGAGCGGCTCGAGTGGTGGCCCACGAAAATCTTGCTCCGACGACCAGCGCTGCCAGCCTGCGGAAGTTTCCAGCGCCAGCGAGACTCTCCAATCGAACGAGTCCCAGCCAGCGTTTTCTCGACAGCCCACGACAAAATCGATGGTTTCTCCGGGCTCGACTTCGATGGGCTCGAGGGCCGTCTGTCGACTGCCTTGCTCGACGGTCCAATTTGCAAGCAGACCACGGCGTGAGGACACGACGTGCGCCTCGACACCGTCGCCCTTCTCGCTTGGGCGAGATAGCTCGCCAGTCATGACGAGTTTGCCCGCCGCTGGGGCAGTCCAACGGCGGATGGCGCTATGCTCGGGACGGTCGCCGGGATGGCCACCCGAGGGAGTGATGCAGAGGTGACCATATTGCTTGTCCGGGAATTCCTGCTTCTGCTGCCAACGATTGTCAACAAAATGACTTAGCGGCTGCAACGAGACGCGACATTGCTGGTCACAAAACTGAATCGAGCCGAAGCCAAAACTCCACTCATCGCGCGGCAAAGATCCTGGCTCTCGGTGCAGGAGAAACTGCTGAGCGCTGTCCGTCTCGGCCGGGCTCGGCTGCCGGGCCAACACGCGGCGATACAACTCCACGATGCGTTCGTTCGGTTCTACGTCTGGAAGCGAGTCGGCTAGCTGACGGGCAACTCGCTGTACCATCGGACTGTTGAGCAGAAATAGTGCTTGTTGCGGAACCAAGGTGTGCGGTCGTTCTGGCGAATGCGTATCAGGGCTAGCGAAGTCAAACGCGCGGAACACACCAGGCAAGTTTTGACGATCGATGTGCGCGTAGAGCGTACGTCGCGTTCCTCCTTCGCCCGTGTCGATGCGTTCCGACTCGCCGCCAACGCGTTCGTCCAGACGACCCGATACATTGAGCAAACCATCGCGAAGTGCTTCGAAGTCGAGTCGTCGACGGTTCATCCGACCCCACAGCTGGTTTTCTGGATCGGCGATCACGAGCTCGGGCGCGGCCTCGGATGACTGTCGGTAGGTGCTTGAGGTGACTATTTCACGAATCAGCCACTTCAGCGACCAGCCGTTGTTGACAAAATCGGTGGCGAGCAGATCAAGCAGGTCTTGATGATGTGGAGCCTCGCTACGGAGGCCGAAGTCCGATGGCGAGCGGACCAGCTGTTCACCGAACAGATGCCCCCACACTCGGTTGACGAACACACGCGCGGTAAGCGGATTCTCTGCATGGGTGATGGCGTCAGCTAGCTGCAAGCGGCCGCTGCCGCGGGTTATTGGTGGCGCAAGATTGGCGAAGTACATGGGGAAGCCGCGAGCCACCGGATCGGTGCGATTTCGATCGTTGCCGCGGACAAACACGCCGATGTCTTTGGGCTCCGCTTTATCAACGAGTCGCAACGGCAAGTCTTCGTCCTGTTGCTCTTCGGAACTGGCGAAGATGCCGTACAGGGCGTAGTAGTCCTCGTCGGAAATCGGGTCGAATTTGTGATCATGACAACGCGCGCAAGCGACCGTCAGGCCCATCAGGCCGCGAAAAATCACGTCGATACGATCCGCGACGATATCGTGGCGATTGTTGATAAACCGCCGACCCAGCGTGATGAAACCATGTGCTGCTAAGTGGTGCTTCTGCTCGTCCCCTTCGACCATCAGATCTGCCGCGAGTTGATACCTCATGAACTGATCGATTGGCATGTCGTCGTTAAAGGCGTTGATTACCCAGTCGCGGTATTTGTGCGCGTTGGGAAAATCGCGTTTTTCAGTGAACACGTAGCCCTTAGTGTCGGCGAACCTCGCCAGATCCAACCAGTGTCGGGCCCAGCGTTCGCCGAACTGAGATGACTCAAGCAGACGATCGACCAATTCCTCATAAGCTTTGTCAGTAGCAATGGCTTCGAAAGCCGCAACTTGCTCCCAGTTGGGTGGCAGACCGATCAGGTCAAAGTACAGTCTGCGAACAAGCTCGCCGGGCTTGGCTATTGGGGCAGGCGACAGCCCTTCGTTTGCGAGTTTCGCGAACACAAACCTGTCGAGCTGCTTGGTAGACCATTGGTCATTCTTGTCCTCGGGCACCTGCGGTCGCTTCGGTTGCTGGAATGCCCAGTGCTTCGATGCGCGCGAGGCAATCGAATCGATTGCCGTGGCGTTGCCATCGCGCGGATCGGGGGCACCCAGTTCGATCCAGCGACGGAAATCCGCAATCACGTCGTCAGGCAGCTTGCCCCCTGGCGGCATCTGCAAATCGTGGTCATATTCAAGTGCGCGGACTAACGTGCTCGCGTCGGGATCCGCGGGCACGATTATCGCACCCGATCGCCCACCGCGCTGAACCGCGGCGCGACTATCGAGTGTCAGCTCGCCTTGTACTTCGCTCGCATCGTCAGAATGGCAACCGTAACACGATTCGACCAACACGGGGCGAATACGGTTCTCAAAAAACTGAATGGCCTGAGACTGCTCAACGGTGTCTGAGCCTGCCTCACGCGGCAATACCAATAGCGCTGTAAGGAGAAGCGCAGGCAGGGTCCGGTTGCGTAGCAGCCACATAGTATTTGTTTGATCGACGGCACGTACTATTGGGAGCGTCCTATTTTACGATAGGGACGGTGCTGCGCAAACCGACCTTGATCACGTTGCCTTTTCCGCATGAATCTGAATTATAATAGGGCGATGGTCCCTCCTTACTGCTCTCTCACCGAAGTTTCTCGAGGACGTAACTTGGTCCTTCAGCGGCTGATCGCGCTGCTGCTGCTCATCTTGTTGCCGACAGCGGCAGTTGGAGCTGAAATCACTTTGTTCGCCGAAGAGAACTTGGCGACTCCTTTCGTGTTGTTGCCAGGCGAGGTTTCCGAGCCACTGACTTTCGGGATTCGAAACAATGTCGCGGTCGATCCACCTTCGGAGTTCCTGACTGCCTGGCAATTGCGACTGGAGATCCTTGGCGACACATTCGCCACGGGAACCCTTCAGTTTCAATCTGTCGATGAACCGGAGAACTATGTGTTCGAGTCAATCTCGAGCTTCGGTCCATCGTTCAACAGCACAGGGAACGATTTATTCGCACAGGACTTCGAGTTCCCAGCGGTCGGTGGCGTTCAGGTCCCAACCGGCCTCGGTGCAAACCTCGTCACTGTTTCATTGCAAAGTTCTGCCGACGCGCGGGGCAGTTTTAGCGTCTTCACGTTGAGCGGTCTCATCAATAGTCAATGGACTGACGCAAATGAACCCGTGCGCCGGAGCCGAGAATTCGCCAATGTTCCCAACGGTAGCAGCCCGGTTAGTCTCGTCACCGTGCTCGTCACCTCGGCAGGCGACTACGATCGGGACCTCGACGTGGACGGCGCTGATTATCTTTACTGGCAGCAAGGTAATTCGCCGGATCCTTTCTCCGCAGGCGACTTGGACGCTTGGGAAGCGAACTATGGAACCGTCGTAGCTACCGTAGCGCCAGTAACAGCCGTGCCCGAACCTTGCAGCGCAGCATTGCTGCTCTGCGCTGCAGTGTTTCTTGCTGACACCGGCAACACTGCAAGAAGACGAGTGGGCTGAGTAACTCTCGGTACCGCCGGGCGGCCGGAACCGCAGTGCCTGGTTTCCCACCACAACAGTCACGCATCGCCTAGCTGTTGCGCGCGTTTCCGGCGTGCACTTCTGACTCCGTAGGGAAGCCAAAACAGATAGATACCCGTGAACCAAAGTAGTAGAAACAGCAGCGCCGTTGGTAGAAACACAAACAGTTTGGCATGCTCATGAAACCATGAGCCATCGTGGATCGACTCGATCAGGTCGGATCGTCGCAGCGCCACTTGAAGCACTTCGCCGGTAGCCGAGTCGAGCTGAATCTCCCAACGATTCTTGCTACGAACTTTGACAATGCCCTTGGAGGGACGGACGTCCAAACGGTCGATGTCCGGCCAATCACGAATCTCGGCTTCCGTCACCGCGCTCGCACTTTGCAAGATCTGTTGAAACGAGAGGGTGGGCGACTGCTCACTGCCCGTCTGTGTGGGTGGCTGCACCCAAGGCACTTGTTTTTTGAGCAGCAGCAGAATCCCTGTGCACAGAATCACCATCAGCGGCACGGCGATCAGAATCGAAATCCAGCGATGATACCTGCGACTCCACAGCTTAAGATTCAAATCCATCATTGCGAACCATCACCAACCGACTGATCAACAAAAGCTGGTCGGTTGAACTCTCCTCGCAGGTTCTTCCGGGTGCCACTACCGCACATGGTGATCTCGCACTGCCTCGCAGACTGAACTACTCAGGTATCGACTCGCCCTCGATACCTTCAACGCCGGCTTCGCGTGCCTTCTCCACGAATTCTTTGACGGTCACATCGGCGAATTGCGCGAGCGCTGGTCGAAGCTGATCATACATCTCGATGGCAATCTTCAAAGAGTCCTGCTGGGTCTGCGTGGGACTACTCAGCCCAGCATCGTAAGCGGTACCAATTCTCAGTCGCTGCGAAATCGTCATCGTCGAACCTTCACCGATCCGATCGCTGTCGGGAGTGCCTCTAAGCTGACGCTCCAGGTCGGCGTATTCCTTCCTAAGCTCGACGAGTTCTCCGCGCAACTCGTAGAAGGGTTCATCCGCTGCTTTGATCGCCTGCTCGACCTTGTCGAGCAAATCGTTGGATCGCGAAAACGCTTGCGAGGCCCGTCGGTACTTGTTGCGAAACTCACGTGCCTCTTCAAAGTACGACAACGCCTTCCGACGATCACCCGCATTGACCATGGACGCGATCCCAGACACGACCTGGAACGCCTTCGCTTCCATCAGCGACTCTGTCTCGCCACCATGAACGCGATCCACAGAAACCGTATACTCACCCGGCATAACTTGCCGACCGCCTTGATTCCTGAGATCCCATGTGAGTTTCTTCACGCCTTTCGCAACGTCCGCCTGCAAACGCTTGACGACCTCATTGCTGTCGTCCCGCACGGTAAAGACAAGCTTCGGCGTGGTCTCGAGTCGTTCTGCGGCCAGTTCCTCTACAGATGGGTAGGGGATCTCTTTCTTCGCCTCACGAGCAGCCTTTTCCGCTTTCTTCCGTTTTGCCTTGGCTGATTTAAAGTCCTCACGCAGAAAGTACGTCCACGTTGCGCCATAGCTGGGGTTACTGGCGGTAAAGAAGCTGCTCCCCTGAAAACCACGTCTGCCACCCAAGTAGTCGGCTCTGGGGAATTGCTTCGCGTCGCGGACGTCGAACATATGGAAGTCTTGTTGCTTGAACATAGCCGGGTCGAGGTTTCTCAACGGCGAGTAGTCATCAAGCACATACATCCCGCGGCCAAACGTCGCAATGACCAAGTCGTTTTCTCGTCGTTGGATTTCAATGTCACGAACGGAGATGGTTGGCAATCCGTGCGAGAACTTAAACCACTCCTCGCCGCCGTCGATCGTGGCAAACACACCGTACTCCGTGGCCAAGAACATCAGACTCTCCTGCTGGTGATCTTGAATGATCCGCCAACAAAGGTGCTTCTCGGGTATGCCGGTGGTGATGATCTCCCACGTCTGTCCTCGGTCGGTACTCTTCAGCACGTAGGGCTTGTAGTCTCCATACTTATGATTGTCACAGCAGACAAACACCGTATCCACGTCGTGGCGGCACGCCTTGATGTCATTGACGAAAGCGAACTCTGGCAATCCATAAATCAAGTCTACTTTGCGCCAGTTCTGGCCACCATCTTCGGTGATTTGGATCAGCCCATCGTCAGTTCCGACGTAGATCAGATTCTCGTCCAGCGGGGATTCGCCGATGGAAGTCACGTTGTTGTACTCGCTCATCGCGTAGTGGTCCCACGAGTCATCCATGCCCCAATACTGACCCAGAATTCGCATCTTCAACCGATTCTCGTTGCGGGACAGATCGGGGCTGATTGCCTGCCAACTATTGCCTTGATCATCGCTGCGATGGAGTTTCTTCGAACCGAAGTACAATCGTTTGTGATTGTGAAAGCTGATCTCGATCGGCGAATCCCAGTTGAACCGCAACTCAGTCTCGTCGGCGGCCGGTTGTGGCCGGATATCGATCGACTCGCCTGTCCGCCGGTCGTAGCGGCGGATGTAGCCCTGCTGGCTCTCGCCGTAAATCACATTAGGATCTTCCGGGTCAATCGCACAATCGTGCCCATCCCCACCAATGATGACTCGCCAATCGCGGTTGGTGATGCCCTGCGCTCGATTCGTCGCGGAGGGTCCGTATTGAGTGCTGTTGTCCTGAGTGCCGCCGACGACGTTGTAGAACGGATAGTCGTTGTCCACATCGAGTTTGTAGAACTGGGTCAGCGGCAGATTGGCGGCAAAACGATACGTCTTGCACTGATCATGCGACACGTACAGCCCTCCGTCACATCCCACGACCACGGTGTTGGGGTCAGTTGGATGAAACGCCACCGCATGATTGTCCACGTGTTTGCCGCTGCGTGCTCGACTTTCAAACGTCTTGCCACCATCCGCACTGTACCCGAGCATCACGTTGGCGTGGTAAATGGAATCGAACCGATGGGGATCGCACCAGATCTCTTGATAGTAGTGCGGGCCGGTACCACCGCCGACGTAGTCACTCATCTTGGTGAAGCTATTACCACCATTTTCGCTACGGAAGAAACCGCCCTTGCGTTGAGGGAGCTCAATCGCCGCATAAACAACCCCCGTCTTTTGCGGAGAGATCGCCAACGAGATCTTTCCTTTATCGCCCGCTGGAATACCCTTGGTCAGCTCCGTCCAGGTTTCTCCACCGTCGGTGGATCGATGAATCCCTGACTCGGGACCGCCCGCCATGAAGGCGGCAACCGTCCGATGCTTTTCATAGGTCGCGGCAAATACGATTTCTGGATCATCGGGATGCAACACCACGTCGGTGACGCCCGTGTATTCGCCCTTGGTCAGAATGGCCTTCCACGTCTTCCCTCCGTCGGTTGACTTGTAGAGCCCACGTTCGCCCCCCGGAGTCCAGAGTGGCCCCTGGCAGGCAGCGTACACAGTGTCGGAATCCTCTGGATGGACGACAATCTTGGAGATGTGCTCGCTCTCGCTGAGCCCTAGGTTCTTGAACGATTTCCCAGCATCGCTGCTAAAGTAGATGCCGTCGCCGATGCCCACGTGCCGTCCGGCCACGTTTTCTCCGGTCCCGACCCAAATGTTGCGTCGATTGTTTGGATCGATCGTCACGCACCCGATGGAATACGACGCGTAGTTGTCAAAAATCGGCTTCCAGGTGGTTCCCGCATTCTCGGTTTTCCAAACGCCACCCGAACCTGCCGCGACATACCAGACATTCGGATTGTGAGAATCGAGCGCAATGTCGGAAATCCGCCCCGACATGAGTGCCGGGCCGATGCTGCGAAACTTGATTGCTGAGAGTTGCTTGGGATCAAGGCTGACCTTTTCATCTTCGTCAGCGGCTGGGTCGCCTGCGGACTCGCTCTCTTCCGCCGTGGTTTCGTCAGACCCCGCTGGTTTCTCCGCCTCGGCTCCGCTCGCGAAACCCGCGGTTCCGACCGGCGCAGCCCAAGCCACAAAAAGAATGGCGAACGAAAAACAGAATCGAATGATTCGATCAAGCATCACGAATACCCCGCTGGGATCAAAGGTGTTTAATTACGATTCGGGTTGGCGGTCACTTCCGGAACTGGACCACGGAAAGTGAAGGGGCGCAAGTTGGTGGGTGGCAATGTCGTCGGCTCCTCGCGCGGGCACCCACGACTCGGTGAGACAAAGAGCTGGCGCTCTAGATGAATCCGCCGCTGATGTCTCACATTCTGGGGTATTTCTCGGACCTGCGAACCTCATTTTCGAGCTTTGCAATTATCCGGAGAAACGTTAATAGCATAGTTCAGGGCTGTACAGCCGTGAATTTGTAATCGCGATTATTCCGGTTTTTCTACCAGACTTACACCGCAAATGGGCAGAATCGCGCGGATGTCAACACCAGTACGCGATTCGCCAATCGTCATGAGGGGTTTTGGCCAAACGAGTGTCATTTTGTCCGCCAAATGAAAACCGCCGACAATAACGACAAAACTGCTCGGGTCGCGCTCAACCCGCCAGCCGCAAGCCGTTGTCACGCAACGTGTTGCGAATTCACGAAGTATCTCGACTCAGCCCTTTTTGTCATTTTGCACCTCCCGAACACCCTGTTTCGCACCACACTCGAAGCCGCAAGTGCTGAACTGAAGCGACTTTGCGTTATTGTCCCGCGCATGTCGTGTTGGACAAAAAACACCGCTTCCCGTGCATTGGAGCGGTCGCCGAACCGATCTGCACTTCAGGCCTGCTCGTCAGCGAGCAATCGGCCACGCTGACCAAGTAAGAATTCTACTCGATCAGGTGGCCCAATTTCACCAAGAAAGTTTGGCCGCTCACGCGGCGCATCAGATGTGGTGAACTAGACGCAACGATGGCGCACTAGCAATGAAACGGCCGATCCGGTGAGCGGCACTTGGATTCACTCTTCTCAAGGCGTCAATCGTCGGCGGAGATCGTAACCTTTACCGAGTCGACGTGCCCTGTGAATTCTGACGCCTCACGGTCTGCAAAGAGGTGCTCCACGACCTGAGTGGCGTCGTCCAAGCCGACATCGGCGGTCTCATCCGCGGAGAACACGGCGGGTTCTGTTTTCTCAACGCGCCCTTCCGCAACTTGCTTCCCGTCGACAAACAGCGTTGCGGTGCCGCCCTTGCCGATGCCGCCGCCGTCGTACTCGAAGGTCAGCTTGATCTTCGCCGTGTCAGACTCGATCGCCGTAGGTGACTCGATTGTGTAGCGATCCAGACCGAACCAGTTGTAGGTGTAACCCGGCTTGCCGTCGTTCATGTACAGCGCCCAGCCACCGAACTTTCCACCTTGGCAGAGAATGATCCCGCGCCGCTTCGCATCAAGAGTCACGTCAGCTTCAATGGCCTTGGAGGTGTTCTTCACATTCAGGAAGGTGTTCTCAAGAATTCCCTCCATCCCGTGCGCCAGCGTAAGTGACTTTCGGTCGCCCATCAGATCCGGTCGACCAGCGAGCTTGGCGTTGAAGCGCTCGTAAAGGCGATCGTCCAGCGGGAAGACATTGTTCGCGATGGCCTCGTCCTTGAAGACGTTCTGCAGCTCTTTCAGTTTCTGCGGATTCGCCTCGGCCAGATTCTGGCTCAAACTGAAGTCTGCTTCGATATTGTAAAGTTCCCACACATCATCCTCCAGCTTGCACAGGGGCTTACCCTGCCAAGGAATCTGATGGACAACGCGGGCCAGCCAGCCTTCGTGATAAATTGCGCGGTTGCCGAACATTTCGAAGTACTGCGTGTTGTGCCGGCCCTTGGCTTCGCTATCTTTGGCCGCATACAACATACTAACTCCGTCTAGCGGCTTCTGCTCAACACCGTTGATCGATTTTGAATGGGGTATCTTGGCCGCTTCCAAGACCGTGGCAGCCACATCATTGACATGATGCCACTGGCTGCGAATCTCGCCCTTCGCTTTCAGCCCGGCTGGCCAATGCATCACCATTCCATTGCGGGTGCCACCAAAATCGGCGGCCATTTGCTTCGTCCACTTAAACGGTGCGTCCGTGGCGACTGCCCACGCGCAGGTCATGTGCGGGAATGAATCCGGACCGCCCCAATCATCGGCACGTTGCAACATGCTGTCGACGGTCTCCGCATCGAAGATGCCATTGAGATGTACCAGTTCGTTGAACGTTCCTTCCAGTCCACCTTCTGCACTAGAGCCGTTATCGCCCATGATGTAGATGAACAGCGTGTTCTCCAGTTCACCGATCTCATCAATGGCGCTGACCAGTCGGCCGACCTCTACGTCGGTGTGCTCGGCAAAGCCGGCGAAGGTCTCCATCTGCAAGGCGAATAGCCGTTTCTCGTTGTCGCTGAGTGTCTCCCAATCCTTGATGTCTGCGGGCATCTCGGTGAGCTTCGTGTCAGCAGGGACGATTCCCATTTTCTTCTGGCGCGTGACGGTCTCCTCCCGCAGGGCCTGCCATCCTTGATCGAACTTCCCTTGGTACTTTTCGATCCATTGCTTCGGCGCGTGGTGCGGAGCGTGCGTCGCTCCGGTCGCGTAGTAGATGAAGAACGGCTTGTCCGGGGTCATCGCTTGCTGAAACTTGACCCACTCGACCGCTTCGGTCGTCATGTCGGCCGTGAAGTGGTAGTCTTCCTGTTCTTTCTTCGGAACGCGGGTGACGCCATCGAAGATGACGGGCTCCCATTGGTTTGTCTCACCGCCAATGAACCCGTAGAACTTGTCAAAACCCGAGTGCGTCGGCCAACGGAAATACGGACCAGAAACAGAGACCTCCCAGGTCGGCGTTTCGTGCCATTTGCCGAATGCGGCAGTGCTGTAACCGTTGTGACGCAGCGTTTCTGCAAAGTACTTGGCATCATTGGGGCGCATCCCGAGGTTGCCGGGAAAACCGGTCGCGACTTCCATCACCGAACCTACGTTGACGTTGTGATGGTTCCGCCCGGACAGCAAAGACGCCCGAGTTGGCGAGCAGAGGGCGGTCGTGTGGAAGCGGTTGAATCGCAAACCGTTGCGGGCCAGTCTGTCAAAGGTTGGAGTCTCAATGGCTCCGCCAAATGGTGTGGTCGCTCCGAAACCGATGTCATCGATCAACACAATCACGACATTGGGGGCACCCGCGGGTGCTTCGACATTGAATGGCTCCGGCTTGGTCGCGTTGCGCGCGTCCATCTCGGTGATACGAGCCTGAGCGGGACGACGAATCGGTAGCACCGATCGATCGATGTCGGCGGCGAGACTAGCAGCGCCGTTACTGAGCCCCATTGCGAAGAGCAATACTAACTTGCGGACTGTGCTGAGAGATGCGTTGTTGTTCATGGACCTGAAGACTTGTGAGAGATGAGAGGGTAAGCAGACATTGCTGCAGCAGAAGTGACAAGAATATACACGATCGATCGATCAGATGCCAGAATTGGCTGGCGTAGAACCGTAGCACGTTGCGGGTCGCAATTAATTCGCAGGCGAAGCCTGACGTTTGGCCATGAATCCATCGTGATTCTTTAATACTGTTGGCAGGGCAGGGCGGTAGAATGTGCGCATGACTGTTTCATCACGCACCCCTGAAGGCATGCCAAGCAGTTGTCCGCTATGTGGCGCGAAGACCAATCTCGTTTACTCTGATCCCGGCAGTGACGCTCCATGCCCGAATTGTGGTCACTTGCTATGGGCTTCGGCTCAGCTTGTGCAGTCTTTCATTGGCCGATTCGAAGAGCTTTTCAACACCACACCTGGAGCGATTACTGCCAATACTCGCCTCGGGGACTTGGGAATTGATTCGCTGGAAACAGTCGAACTCGTGATGGAGCTAGAAGTGGAGTATGACGTCAGTGTTCCGGATGAGGCCGCAGAGCGCATCCAAACGATCGGAGACGCTGTCCGATATATTGCAAGTCATCGGCGGGGCCAAAGCGGAGAGCAGACCTAGTTGCATGGCCAGCTTGTGCAATCGAGACCGCCTCAGAGTTAACCTCTTCAGTCGATCATGAACCTATGATCGTAAAGTCGTACAAGCAACGCCGACCGCTCGCGTTTGGATGAAACGAATGGCCAGTTCGCCCTAAACGCAAAGAAGCCGACGATCTATTCGTCGGCTTCGATGTTCGGTCGATAACTTCTTCGTTCGAAAAGTCTTTCGCCTGCGATCTAGACAGGCGTGACGTTCTCGGCGCGGGGGCCCTTGGGGCCTTGGCCCTCGGTGTAAGTCACCCGTTGACCTTCGCGGAGATCGTCGTACCGGACTCCTTCAACATTGGACGAATGAAAAAACATGTCCTGGTTGGTTCCGGTGTCGATGAAACCAAAACCTTTGTCTGTGAGTCGCTTGATCGTACCTTCAGCCATTGAAACGCATCCCTAAAAAAAGAAAAAACAATAAGGCAGTCTGAACCAAACATCTCCAGACGACTCGCCTTATTTGCGGCTAATTGTAACCGATCTCCGGCAAATCACAAATAAGTTCTTCATAATCGGGGAATTTCCACAAAATAAAGGGAAAATCACCTGAATACCCCCTCTCAAATCACGACTGGTTTACCTAGCTTACGCCGAGCCGGTACGAACTGACCAGCATGCATCATGCCGTGTGTCGCGATCAAGACGTAGAGATGCCCGACCGTGGGGAACATTTGCGCGAAGTGCTCAGGACCTGGCTGGTCGAGATCTTCGTCACTTGCTTTTTCGAGCGCGGCGTGCGTTGCTGCATGCACCTTGTCGAAGAGATCGAGATACTCTTGCTTGGTGCAAAAGTTCGCCGGGTTGTCGTCGCCAATCGTTTCCTTACTATGCTTCTCGGCAAACCCCTCGGGAAGCTCTGCCGCAGCACCGGGTGCGACCATCTCTAGCAGACTGCACTCGGACGAAATCAAATGCCCCAGTTGCCAGGCGATATGATTACAACCCTCAGCCGGACGGGTCATTAGTTCTTCGTCCGTCAGATCCCCCACGTAACTGCTGAGCACCATTGAGCTGGTTGCCAAGGTCGCTCCAATCGCTTCTTTTGTATTCATCCTATTTCCTCTAATTCAATTTGATATCAGCTGTTTAACCACAGCGGCTAGGTTGTGCGGTTGTGACGCAGTAACGGTCTCGCTTCTTTCGGACGAAATCGGAAGAAACTATCAGCCAGCGCGACGGGTGCGCAACTCATCTCCGCGCGTCACTTGCCAAATCGCTCGACGAAGCGGCGAACGTACTGACCGGCGGACTTGTCCTGGCGCACACGCTCGAACCACTCCTCGGGAATCTGGTCGATCATATCGAGCTGCTTCGCCAAATTCGTGAGCAGGATTTCGTCTTCGTCATTGAAACTGTCGCTCGGTCGGGCAAACTCGCGGAGCAACGCCTGCAGGCCGGCTTTCTTTTTGCCGGCTTCCCACAACGCCCCGGCCGCCGTCAGCCTCACGCACGCCGATGGGTCATCGCCCAACTTCACCAGATGGGGTGACATCTCGACCGCCCGCTCACCTAGAACCGAGCAGCCCAGCGCACCCCAGTAGCGCACAATGGGGTCGTCGTCCTGCATCATCGCGAACAGCGCCGTCGTGTTTTCTGGGTCTCCGGCAGAAGCCAAGAATGCCAGCCGCGTTAGTTCTTCAAGGTCGCACTGCTCGCTGCGTGCGTATTCGCGGATAGTGTCTTCACCGGCGAGCGTCTGAAACATCGGCTCGGGGATGACGCCGGTATCTTTCACCGCGACCATCTGTTGCTGAAGTCGTTGTCGGTACTTTGCCACAAGACTCGCCTGCGCTGGGTCGTCCGCTAAGTTACGAACCTCCCAGGGATCCGCCTCGAGGTCATACAGTTCTTCAACCGGCTGCGGCGTCTCCCACAACGCGGCATACTTGGGTGGCAACTTTTTGTTTTGCCAAGCCGACATCCACTCCGCCCAGCCAGGCTGGCCGAGGCTGTAATAGCTGCAAGGCGCGGCTGGCAAATGCGAAGTAAACCGTCGGATGTATTTGTAACGTCCATCGGTGATAGCACGTCGCATACCATACAACTCATCAAACCGATCTGCGTAAAGGAAAACAATTGGGGCGTCACCTGGCGCTTCGCGATGCTCGCCAAGAAACGCTCGCCCCTGCATCTGCTTAGGCTTCTCTAGTCCGCTCAGCGACAACAGCGTGGGTGCCAAATCAACGAAGGCGACCAGTTCTGGTGACTGCTCGACCGGGCGGAACGGTGACAAGTGTTGCCATTTCTCTGGCACATGCACGATCATCGGAATTCGCGCGCCGGTGTCGGTCAAGTATCGCTTTCCGCGCGGCGTTGCGCCGCCGTGATCGGCGTAGTAGAAGATAATCGTATCCTCGGCCAACCCGCGTTCTTCCAACTCGTCCAACACCCCTCCGACTTGCTTATCGAGCGCTGTGACGCAGTCGTGATAGCGGGCGATATCCTCGCGGATGGCGGGTAGGTCGGGCAAGTGCGGTGGCACCTGCACGTCTTTCGCCGCGACGCGTGTCGGTTCAGGCACAAGGCCTTGTTTACGATTCTTTGCCACCTTGTCTGGAAACAGATTGCTCTCGTGCGAGACGGTGAAGTTGAAGATCGCGAAGAATGGTTGACCAGGTTGCCGGTTCTTGTAATGGGCCTTTCGATTACTCGCATCCCAGATGGCCCCGTCGTTCCCGCGACGGTTGTAGTCGGTCTTGCTGTTGTTGGTGCAGTAGTAGCCTTGTTCGCGCAGGTAGCTGACGTACGGACGCAGCGAATCCGGAATTCGATGTCGGCTACGCATGTGCTGTGTGCCCGACGACACGGCGTAGACGCCATGCAAGATCGTCGAGCGCGCGACGGCACACACCGGCGCATTGGAGTACGCATGCTCGAACACGACCGACCGGCTCGCCAGCGCATCCAACCGCGGTGTCTGCGCTTCCGTATTGCCATAACACCCGAGCCAATACGCGGCATTATCCTCGCTAGTGATCCACAGTATGTTCGGGCGCGCCGCGTTGTCAGGTTCTGATTGTGCCAGTGATGAGCTGGCCAACAGTGCGATCAACGCAAACGGTAGCAAAAGGAGGCGGGAAGATTGCATCATGATTGGCTCGACCAAAGTAAGAGAAGCTGGCTTTCAGGGTTTCTCGTGCGACTCACGCTGGACGACGCACCGCCCCTTAACCTTGCTGGAAACGCCCGACTAGTCAACCTTATGCGGCGACGGTGCGGCCCGTGCGAGGCGAGTCAGTCCGGCATCTTACCCGGTTGCCATTGATGATACAACGAGGAGAATCTGTCACGCTGCGGCGATTTCAGCTAGTGTAATTCCAATACCCTAATGATACTTACTTAAAGTTTGCCTGCCTGATGCGGTTACAGTATGCTAGACAAGACATCGCAACCGCCTTGCCAATTTTGACACTGCGTTCAAAAACGACAACGAACAGGTTGGCCCCGCGCAGTTGACGAGAACGTGTGATGACCTCGAATGATGACCGTGATGAGGAAGACAAGGGTAAAGAGGAACACAGTTGCGTCCAAGCTGGTGTAGGTCGCTGCGTCAACGCTTTGGCTAATCAACGGAGATACGTAATAGGAACCGACTCTTATGACAATTCGCTTCATGGCCGTATTTCTAGCCTTGTCGTGCTCGTCCGCACAAGCTGTCCTAGCTCAGTCAGCCCCAAGTGGGTTTGCCACAGTAGTCAACCTGCCATCCGCGACTGACGGGACACAGTTTCGCGGGACAATTGAATCTGATACCCAAGTCAACATTCGTGATGGGGGGCTCTTGAGTGGAGAGTCCGGAAATGAGGATGGCACCTCAAGCAATATCGAATTGAACGTGTACGGCGGTCAACTTAATAGCAATTTCGATGCTTGGTCTGGTACAACGATCAATCTACTTGGCGGACGAATCGAGGGAGGGTTGATGCTTGAAGAGGGAAGTCAACTCTTTATCACTGAGGGCGAGTTAGGCAGTTCGTTTCGCGGTAAGCTTGGAAGCTATGTGGAGGTATCGGGAGGCCATATCGAGAGGAATGCCGTAACAGCAGGTTCGGGCTTAGTGACAGGCGGTTCTGTGTACCTGACGGCATGGAATGGAGGAACGGTGGACTACACGGGAGGAACCTATCTTCGGTCAGTTGCTCTCGATCGTGGGATCGCGAACATCTACGGCGGTTTTGTGGGCCCGGCGTCGGGCGTGGGGCTGCACGGCATAGTGAATATTCACGGGGGAGTGATTCGCGATGAGTTCCACTTTCAGGTTGGACAACTCACACTGTATGGCGGTGAGTTTCGGCTGGACGGAGAACCAGTCACGGGGCTGGGCGACATCGGCAGTTCCGTTACTGTAGAACTCGGTGAAGAGAGCAGTCTGAGTGGAGTCCTATCGGATGGGATGCCATTCTTTTTTTCGCGACACAATTCCAATAGGACCCGCGCTGTCCCAGTGAACCTTGTTACGTCTGCCATACCGGCTGCGAATCCCGCAGTATTCGTTGCGTCACAAGGTGCTGTACCTTACGGAATCCTAGGAGGACAGACTCTCGTCGTCGACGAGGGAGCGTCGGTGACTACCGATCTAGAACTGGGGTGGGGTAGTCAACTCATTGTAGAAGCGGGCGGCACCGTAGTGCTACCGTTCGAACAAACCCTAGATGGAATTCACGCTCAAATCGACATTGCGGGCGGGACCTCGTCCTCGATCAATGTCGACAGCGGCAGCTACATCACAGTCCGCGACAAGTCCCAAGTGCCCACCATAATTGCGGAGGGCAGTAGTAAAGTTGAGTTACAGGGAGGAACAATCGGTAACGTGTATATCTTCTCTGGCAGCTACGTCGAGTCTAGCGGAGGCGAAAGGAACGAGATTCGAACCAATAGCTCGTCCGCGCTGATTACAGATGGACAAACCGCAAGAATGTACGTGAGCGATAGCACGTTAGATTTGCGCGGTGGGTCGATCGGTGAACTCTGGGTTCGTCAGAGTAGTGACGTGAACATTACGGGCGGGACGATCACCGACACAATCACGGTGACTACCGATGGGCAGTTGAACGTGCATGGAGGTGTATTGAGTGGCGCTATTGTTGCTTATGGCGAAAGTGCGATCGACATCTTTGGCTCACATTTCATTCTTGATGGTATCGACATCACTTCGTCGCTTGAATTTGGCACGCCATTTACTGTCACCCAAAGGGATCTTGTCCTGTCGGCAATCCTTGAGGATGGATCCCTTTTCGAATATGAGCTTTCCGCCAGACGAGACCAGCAACACCCCAACAGGTTCGATCCGAACACCCTCGTAAGGCTGGTCAGAATCCCCGAACCAAACGCGATGACTGTCGCACTTGGTTTGCTAACCTGTCTGTATTCAATCGGTGAACGATCCCAATTGCGTACGAATCGGTTGCATACACCCAGCATGGAATCCAAACCGCGCAGCCGCTAGGCGAGACTACTTGCTGCGCACTTCGACAACGGTCTGTTTCTCACGCTCACTTCAACACCGCCCGAGCGATCTATTGGCGTGTTCGTGACACCGCCTTTCCAAGTGAATACCAACCCTCCTGCAATCGGGATCACTGCGGTTTCTTAACTGGCTTATCGGCGTCGCCCCTTGCGGTTCACCGCAGCAACAGCCAACGCAATCGCCATCATTAGCGACGTGGCTGGCTCTGGCACGGCGGTGGCGCTTGCCAACTCGGGCGGCGGGTTGGTGCCGTAGTTACCTTGCCAGTCTGCCAGATCGTCGGCGCTGAAGGGGTCGGGCGATTCTCCTCGTTGCCAGAGTAGGAAGTCCGTGCCATCGACATCGCCGTCCAGATCGAAATCGCCGGCGAGCGATCCAGCGGCGACGACTTCCAATTCCACGCTCGTGGGATTGTAGATCACGTCAAACGTACGACCGGCAAACTGCGGCAATTCGGTCGTGGCAAATTCCCCAGTGACCGCGCCATTCTGCGCGGAGAGGATCGTGAACATGGTCCCCAGCGCTGGCTGGAACAGATCGGTTAGCGTGACTTCCAAGGTTCCATCGAGTGTCGCGTCACCAACCACAGACAGCACATCGAATTCTCCGTCCAGCTCTCCGCCGACGTCGATTGCCAACGTCCCAGCAGCGGACTGCGTGAGACCATCGAACTCGACGGTAGCATTCCCGTCGAACGATTCGATCCCCAGCAGCCCGTCGTTGGCCACCTCCGTCTCATACAATTGACCGCCCTGGAACTCGAGCACGTTAATACTTTCGTTGACCACCGTACCCAGGTCCAAATCATCAATGCTGACCGCGCGCATGTTACCGCCGCCACGGAAACGAATGGTGCCGCGATTTGCGAACAAACCGTCCAGCGCGTCGATGGGTGTTTCGATGATCAGCTCTTCAGAAACGACATTCAGTCGAATGACCCCCGACGTCGACAGCACACCGTCACCCGTGATTACCGCGGGCACAGCCGGCAATTCGTTCACTCCGCCCATGTTGACGACCCCTGAGTTGACTTCGATCGTTTGCCCTGATGCGATCGAGCCAGCGCTCTGCATGACGAGCGTAGCGTTGGCCGCCATGGTCAGACGATTGGGACCGGCAAATACTGGATCGACGACCAAAGTCGCATTTCTGCTGAGTTCGACCATTCCGGTCGCACCGGCACCAGCAAAATCTAGTGCCGCGAACTGTGGAGCACTTGAGGCGGATATCTGTAACGAAGTGGTCGTCGGCTCGCCTGCTCCAACAAACAGCGGATCTTCAACTATGATCAAACCGTTGTTGTCGATCAGATTAGTTAGCTCTCCCAACGACGCGTCCGTGTCACTCAATTCGATGAGCCCATAGCCACGGACGGTGCCACCCTCGGCCACACTGAGCACGCCCGGTTGCAGGCCGGTTCCATCCAACTCAATCTGACCGCCATCAGGCAGCGTGAGTTGCCCATTTGTGCCAATCGCAAGGCTGTTAGCATCGATAGCAAACGCAGCTTCGCCGACGACATTTCGCTTGCGGACGATGAGTTCAGAAATCGTGGCTCCCAACGCCGGGCCTTCTCCGACACTGCCAGTGACCGTCATGACGAAGCGCCCACCATTGGTGTCGAAATCGGCACCATTCTGCAAACTCAGCGTGCGGGCTAAATCGCCGTTAACGTCGAACACGACCGAGTCATCGAATGCGTCTTCCAGCGAGCCAATGACCACATCATCGGTCGTTTCAGGCACAACATCGTCGGTCCAGTTCGCGGCCTCCGACCAGTCGAACGTTGCTCCCTCGTCGTCCCACTCCCTTACCACGCCTCCTGCCGGCAATACAAAACAAAAAAACAGCATGGTCGAAACCAGAAATCCAGGGCAGCATCGCATCAGCAGAAGTCCTCAATCAAGCGGCATTACCAAAGTAGGACCACTCATTGTAGCAATATCGACCGCAAAAGCTACAAAATCGTTCACGACAGCCCAACCGAACGCTCAGGCATCCTCTCAACAGCCACTAACAACGATGTCCGAATCCCATAAGTCCAATGGTACCAATCGCTTTGTATCGGCTGGCCGACCCATCAAGGTGGCAAGAGTTGCAATCGATCGGCCACCGATGAAGTCCGTGCAATCTCATGCGGCATCTTGAACTGAGCTACAATGTGGCTCCACTTCCTGTAGGCGTTGGAGCAATCACCCTACGCCACACCGTCCGATAGGGTTCTTGCAAAAGCATATTGGCATGAAGCAACGACTTCGGATGGCGCGGCGGCCACCATTTCGAAGATGCCCCGAGGAGCGTTGATCGACCGCAAAGACTTCCGCCGTTATCAGCAATAAGGAGTCCACGTAGTCCCTAACGATTTCTACTATCCGATTCCAGAGACCGATAAACTCGAAGAGAGAATCTGGAACGAGCAAAGCGAAATGCCGCGTCTGGATATGCACCTCGAATCCCAGATGGAGCTACTGAGGGAGTTACAGCGCGACTTCTTGGACGAATATCACGCGTTTCCCGAGGAACCCAGCGAAGATGGCAGTGTTTACGCGCGCAACGGACGCCACACTGTCCACATTCCAAGTGCGTTGGTCGCTGACTAACGCAAGCCTATCGGCCTGACGCCCTCAGCGAAGCCTTTCTTTATTTTTGAACCAAGCCAGCGCAATATGGGCAGCGCATTGATTCAACGAGTGGATTAGCCGCCTGTAAGCTCGCACGACTAGCAACTGATTTGAGGATCAGACTTACCTTCGCACGGTTGCTCCTCGGTCGTAGATACTTCCCAAGGGACGGGAGGCCGCCTGCGTCCCCGCCGGTCCGCGCGGGGTGTTCTGGGCGAGCGGCGTGGTTGGATCCTGCGGTGGCAAGACGGATGTAGGACTCACACCGGGATCTTGGCCGCGAATGAGTGCCGCCGGTCGCGCGGACGGAGCACCCGGAGCTTCGTAGGATGCGACCAACACCGCGTCGGTATCGGCGTCGGCTGCCAACTGCAACGGCGGACGGCCCTGCACAATCCAGTTCTGCCAGGCGTTTTGGAGTGTCTGTAAATTGCCGTAACCGTAGCGCTGCCGCACCGCGCGAATCCAGTCGCCATCGGTCAAACCATCTTCGAGAAACTGCATGAACTCGCGCTTGCCGCGCTGGTCGATCAGAAACTTCGAGAGCGCGTATCCCTGTGCATACAGCGGCAGCACGTCCTGGGGATACTCTTTCAAGGCGAACATGTGACTGAATGGAATGCCACGTCGCGTCTGTAGAAACTCGATCAGCATTTGTTCCTGTTTAGCGATTTCGCTGCGGTGTTCCACGGTCGTGCAGGCGCCTTCGTCAGCCCAGCGCGGAATCGGTTGTCGGAAGTGACTGGCGAAGATCGTATGGGTAACTTCGTGCGGTACGACCGAATCGAGAATGCGTTCGCGTGAACCTTGAATGTCCATGCGCCAGCCGAAGACTTCGCCGCGATCGAAAACGAAACTTGTCGCCCCGCCAGCTCCAAGATTTGGAGCTACCCGCGCTTTGATCGGGCAGGGTTTCGACCAGTTGGGGAGAGGTTTGCCAAGCCACTCTTGCGCCAGTTGGTGGCGATACTGCTCGGCTGCGTCACCGATCTCCTTGGCCAACCGCGCTGTCGGCGCGTCGACCGTGAAATTGGCTGTGCGATAGCCGGCTGCCCGAGCGGGGAAGGATTGAAGGTAATTGAGACCTACAAATATTACTGCAGCTGCGGCGATACGTGCCGCAACCCGAACGATGCGAGCTTCCATGCTCATACCTCTGGGGGTTATTGGACTATTCCATGTCCTCACGCTCGTCGGGCGGGACCGACTGACGCACTACTTCTGGAGATCAGCAAATCACAGGCCAACCGATTCCCTGAGACCCGACTCGCCAATCAAACACGAGGCTTATCGAATTGACTCATCCTTGAGTCGCGACGTAACGCCGATCGTGCTTTGCAAAACTTACCAGTCGGCGCGCGGATTTACCTACCCCAATCCGAGTATTATCGCCGTGTTGTGCTAGCGTAACGATGAGGCCTACGCGCCGCGGAACTTTTCGATCAGACGACCTGGCGACCCCATCGCGTTGTACCCGCCGTCCAGATGTAAGATTTCGCCGGTAATCCCCGACGACTGCGGCGATAGCAAGAAGCTGCCACTATTACCTGCTTCTTCGTGTGTGATGTTGCGACCCAGCGGAGCCATTCCTTCGTAGAGCCCCAGCATCTCGTCCACGCCTGCGCCACGACCAGAAATCGTCTGCAGCGGGCCAGCACTGAGAGCATTGACCCGGATACCACGTGGCCCCAGATCGTAGGCCAAATACTTCACGGTGCAATCGAGTGCTGACTTGCAGATTCCCATCACGTTGTAGCCAGGAACTGCCTTCTCGCCGCCGAAGTAAGTCAACGTAAGAACGCTAGCGTGATCATTCATCACCTCCTGAGCAGCATTGGCCAATGCGATCAGGCTATGCACACTGATTTCCATCGCCAGCTTGAAACCATCACGACTGGTGGCAATCGTGTCGCCTTTCAGATCATCTGGCAACGCGAAGGCGATGGAGTGCAACAAGAAATCGATCTTGCCCAAATGCTGGCTGCAGCAATCCATCACAGCCGCAATGTGCTCGTCCTTGGTGACATCCATCGGCTGCAGGAATTTGACCAACGGATTGCCGTCGGTCAGCTTCTTGATGCGACCCAGGTTCTTTTGCCTGGAATCGTCTGCCTTGTCAGGCATGTAGGAAAATCCGCACTCACCGCCCTCACTCATGATGCGATCGGCAATCGCCCAAGCAATTGACTGCTTGTTGAAGACACCCGTGATGAGACCCTTTTTCCCTTCGAACATACCCATCGAATACTCCTAAAAGTCCATATTCAGTGTCCCACAACGTTCAACAAGCTGTCTGGTGCTGCGGGGACAATCCAGAATCTCGCAAGTTACACCGCCCCGAACTACTCGGAAAGGGGCCCAATTCGTGACAGTTATGCGAAGCACAATTTGATAAAGCACCAGTTTGAGTCCCACCAATTGACATCCTTTTGATTACACATCGAACAAGTGTTGCCTATATGACATTCAAGTCGTATAATTTATGGAATCGAAGTGATTTGAGCAAGAATCGATTTTGTCAATCGAATGCTCAATGGAATCACAGTGACTTCAACGGGGCAGGCATTTATGTCAATTTCGTCGCACCAAAACGACATCTCTGAGCTTCTTCTGTCGCGGATTGGTGAGTTTGATCAAGCTCAACCATTCCTGTCAGCAGTCCTGCCAGAGGTCATGGAGAAGCTTGGCGCCAAAGCTATGGCCGTGGTCCGCTCCATCCCCCCCGAATGGATCGTTGTGTCGTCCGCAGGTGTATCCAGCAACCATGTGCCGACGGATGTCGCTGCCGAGGCTTTGCATCAAGGCCGTCTTGTAGACCAGGATGGCTGGCTCGCGATGCCGCTGGCGGAGAATCATGCCGTACTGGTCAAAGCTGACCTCGAAGGTGAACAAGTCACTGGATTTCAGTCGGCGCTCAACCACGCGTTCTCGACGGTACAAGACCGGCAGCGTGACCTGCGTCAGATTCGACGCTTGGAGAAGATTCTTGAGATAACCCATGCCTGGGGACAAACCAGTTGCATGGAAGCGCTGCTGCAGGCGATGGCCGAAGCGGCGACCGAACTGTTTGCGGCCGATCGGGCGAGTATTTTTCTGTGGGACAAATCGAACAAGTCGCTGGTTGCTAGGCCCGCATTGGGACTGGAAGACGACGAGCTACGCATCCCTGACGACACAGGCATCGTGGGGCAGGTGATCCAAACCCTGGAGCCGCGCCGCGTGGGCAGCAAGCTTGGCGCCGACGAAATCGCGCGGACCGTCGATGCGGCCACCGGCTATCACACCGAGACTCTGCTGTGCGTCCCGCTCACAACGGGTAATGGCAAATGCCTGGGGGCTTTTGAAGTACTAAACAAAATCGATGGTCAGTTTACGGAGGACGACGAACGCGGATTGCAAGAGCTCGCCGCCCACGCGACGGTGGCGCTCGAGAATACGCAACAGTTGGAGGAACTGTTGTCCAAACACCAATTGCTGGTCGAAGAAGCTGCTGGCGGTGTCCAGTTAATCGGCGAAAGCGCGGCGATCGAGGCTGTGCAGTCCACAACGCGGCGCATCGCGGACACCGATTTAGCGATTCTAATTTTGGGTGAGAATGGTACCGGCAAGGAAGTCGTAGCCCGTTCGATTCACTACTTGAGCGGTCGACGCGAGCAGCCCTTCATCGCCGTTAACTGCGCGGCTTTAAGCGAGACGTTGCTAGAAAGTGAACTGTTTGGCCACGAGAAGGGTGCATTCACCGACGCTAACGAAACGCGGGCAGGTAAATTCGAGCTGGCATCGGGCGGCACCCTTTTCCTCGACGAAATCGGCGACATGAGCCTCAGCGGTCAGGCAAAGTTGCTACGCGTACTGGAAGACAAAACAGTTGTTCGTGTGGGCGGTTCGACTCCCATTCACACGGAAGTACGCATCCTCGCCGCGACGAATCAAGATCTTGCCAAGATGGTACGCGAAAAGAAATTCCGCGAAGATCTATTCTTCCGACTGAATGTTGTCAGCATTGAGTTACCGCCTCTGCGCGAACGAGGCGAAGACGTGATCCTGTTGGCCGAGTTCTTTCTGGGCTCATTCTGCCGCAACATGGGGCGGCAAGTGCCGACGCTTTCTGCGGCGGCGAAGAAGCAACTGCTCGCGCATCGTTGGCCTGGCAATGTACGTGAACTCCGCAACCTGACTGAACGTCTCGCCTACCTGTCGAGCGGCGATCGGATCGAAGTGGAAGACTTGGCGTTTATTGACACCAGTGGCTCGGGCGAATCGCCGAGTTTCGATCTCAACTCCACGCTGACGGCCGCGACGCGTTCGTTCCAGCAAGAGTACATTCGTCAGATGATTGACAACTCGCAAGGCAACATGAGCCAGGCTGCCAAGCGGCTGGGGCTCCATCGATCGAATCTCTACCGCAAGATGCGGCAGTTAGAAATGAGTGGCGCGGACGAAGAAGGCGACGACGCGGAGGATTAGGTTACCGCTGATAAATGGGCAAAAGCTGATCTTCGATCGTGAGTACCATCGTCATCAGTGCCGTGGAATAGACACGGCCGACATACGGCCCCGATGTACGCTGGCGGCTGGCCCAAGACCCGTCGGCGTTTTGGTTTTCAATCAGCGTTTTGGCCACTGGTGGATAGAAGTTCTGCCAGTACTTGCCGCCCAACTGGTACATGCCTAGCGTGGCGTAGTAGGTGCTGTAGTAATACTCATCATGTTGGTTACGAGACCGCTGATTGAAACTTACGAAGGTTGGCAACTGCGTCGTGAGCCAGTCGCCTGCCTTGCGCGCCATTTCGGTGTCGTGGGTACCGCCCATTGCCAAACTGAAGATGCCGGCACCACTCATCGCACGCGTGTAACGGGCTTCGGGTTGATACAGGGAATAGCGAAACTGTCCGCGACCGGGATCGTAGCACCGACGCACGTAGTTGATCGCGTCCTTGACGTATTCTTCGGGCACATCGAAACCGGCCCCCTTCGCGGAGCGCATGAACATCAGTTGCCAGGACGTGACCGATAAGTCGGAATCCAATCGGTAGTTGTACATCATGTAACGCCAGCCCCCTTTGTCACGGTCGGGATACCGCTTGAAGGAGGTTTGATACTTGCGGCTGACTTCCAGTGCCTTTTCGATCGCCACTTGAATCTGTTCATTCTGAGTCCGACTCGCTTCGCCGTAGCACTCTGACAGCGCTAGTGCGCCAATGCCATGGTTGTACAGCGCGTGGGCATGCAAGTCGCTCCATTGCCCAGACTCCTTAAAAGGCTCTGCCCTGATCGCGCTAAACATGCCTGACGGTTGCTGAGTTTTTAGGATGTAATCGATCGCACGCGTTAGATTGTCTCCGTAGGGACCACTGCCAGGTCGATGTCCCGCTGACATCATGGCGAGCGCGCCCAGTGCCGTAATCGCCGGCTGATTTACCTGCATTGAAGCAAACGCGTCGTCTCGTTGCTGTTGCGACGCGACAAACTCAACAGCGCGCTCGGCCGCCTCGATCATGGCAGCATGCTGTTGATCGTCGATATTCTCCGCGAAAGAAGCTTCGAATTCCGCCGTCAGTGTCGTCGGTTGCGCCTCTGCAACCCCGGAAAGAAGGACGCAAACAAATACCGTGGGAAGCAACAGCCTGATGCTTTGCCTGCAAATGCCTGCAACAAGGGATCGTAAAGTGATTGCCGTCCAAACACGCCTCGGCACACCTTGGTTCGCAGACATCATCGCTACTCCCTGGGCTTGAAAGAGGGCAACCGAAAGCGGTTGCGCGGAGCACCAAGTTTACACGAATTCGTTGAACTTGTAACAGTTGATCGTCGGTCGCCCGGAAGTAAAGCCCCCAAACCGCAATATCGCTGGGTGCGTTAGCCCGTGCGTAGTCTTGATTCGACTTGGCGAATTGCTTCCTCGACCTGGCACGGACGGTCGGCTACCGAGATTTCGGCGTTTTCGCTAACGAGGCGTTCGATTTTTTTTTGTGCCGATACGACCGTGCTGTGGCTGCGACGACCGAAGTAGTCGCCGATTTCTCCCAGGGCCGCGCGAGTATACTTACGCGCTAGCCACATCGCCAGCATCCGCGGCTCGGTGATCGAACGCGTCTTGCGCTTGGACTTGAGACTAGCCGGTTCGACGCCAAACACTTCGCAGACGGCGCGCTGAATGTCGGAGAGGCGCACCGAAGGCGCGTTCTGCTGCACGTAGTCCGCCAAAGTCGTGCGTGCCAATTCCTCGGTTATGGCAGACTTGCGCGCCATGCTGGTTGCGACGAGGCGGTTGATCGCGCCCGCCAGTTGTCGAGCGCTGCCGGCTACCTGCGTGGCGATGAGCTCGGTGACTTGCTCGTCGAACGAGACTTTTAGCCGCACCGCCAGTTGGCGAACGATGCCCAGTCGCGTCGCATAATCGGGTTGCTCGAGTGGAATCGCCAAACCACCGGTGATTCGAGAGACAAGATCCAAACTCACTTTCTGCAGTTCGCCCGGATTGCGATCACACGTAAGCACGATTTGCCGCCCGCGATCGTGCAAGTCATCAATCGTTTGCATTAATTCGTCGAGCGTGGCGGGCTTGTTCACCAGGAACTGGATGTCATCGATGAAGAGTACGTCGACGTTGCGGTGCTTCTGTCGAAAGCTCGGCAACGCGCGACGATCCAGCGCCGTCAGGAACTCCGCTGTAAATTGCTCCGCCGAAATTCGCATCACGCGCAAACGCGCGGAGGATTGCCGCAGTTGGTTGAGCATCGCGTACCCCAGGTGCGTCTTGCCAACACCCGGAGGGCCGAAGAGCAATAGCGGACCGTAGTGTCCAGGCTGCTCGACAACTGCTTGAGCAGTGCGCGTCGCCAGTTCATTTCCCTTGCCGACGACAAAGTTGGCAAAGGTCGACCGCAAACCTGGACGACTGCGTGGTTTGGGAGGGATGGACGTCGTCGCTCGCTGAATCCCCGAAGGTACCGGCGCGGTTGTCGAGGAATCCTGAGCGTCGTCGATCAACAGCTTCTGCGTCGTATCCGCCTGTTCCTGCTTTTTCTTGCGCGACTTCGATTTCGCATCCAGCTGAAAGTTTAGCGTGACCTCGAACCCCCACACCTGCTGACAGCTACTGCTCAGGGTTGATTGCAGGCGATTGCGGAGCCACTGACATTCGAATTTTGATGGGCAGCCAATCGTGAGCTGGCCGTCGGCGAATTCGAAGGTCGTATGCGTGCCGAGCCACAACTCGTAACGTTGCGAGCCTAACCGCTGAGCAAGCTCAGTTTTCAATGCGGACAGCCTGTCCGAATCGTCCATGATGCACTTCCTGCTACTTTGCCAGAAAAAATGCCGCAACCGATCGAGAAGGAACTAGGCTGACGATCCCCGTCGACCATTCTCTCGATCCAACACCGCACTGGAAGCTCGCCGCTGAAAAAAAGATGCTTCGCGACAAATGGAAGCTGCCCGCTGACCGTCCCAGTAGTGCAGAATTCTAGAGCTGCTAGCTGCATCGCAAAAGGTCTTGACTTGTTCGGCGAGCGCGTCCAAGTCGAGAGTTGATGAAGTTATCGAGTTTCTTAATGGTTTCTTCGCACAAAGAGTTTTCAAAAAATTTTTTCTTCTCGAAACTGACTTGGGGATAAGCTGTTCGGGCTGAAAAATTTCGAAATTGCCGCGCGCCGACACGCTACAAAGCGCCCGTTTATCGGCGGGCTTGGAGGATTGTGGCGCACTTTTTTCGAACCACAAAATGGTGAGGTGAATGGTTGATCAGTACAGACTTGATGTCGCAATTCACACGTTCACTTCGCCGGTCGAAGTCGCGCGTACACAGTGCGACGATCCCACGCGACGAACCCGGCACGTTCGTAATTCTCGAGCGCCGGCTGATTGTCCTGGTCGACGGCCAACACTAGGCGTTCGGCTCCGCCTTCTCCAGCTTTCCACATCGCGTAATCCAGAACCTCTCGGCCAAACCCGTTGCCGCGTTGTTCGGGAACCAATCCCATGTAGACGAGCTCCCAATTGCCGCTGTCCGAGTGCACCGTCAGTATTAGGGTCCCAATATCCTCCCCTTGATTCGCCACGATGAACCATCGCTCTGGGTCGAATGTGCCTTGCTGGCGATACCCGTCCAGCACGTCTGAGCTGTCGCGAATCCCGTTAAGCTGCGGGCAATCGAGCGATCCCTCATAGGTGCGCACCAGCAATTCGCCAAGCCGCTCCGGAGTGTCGTCAGCATGCGAGCTAAACTCGAGCTGAGACGTGGGACAATGCCTTGGAAACAACGCTTGATCGGCGGCAAGATAGGCGAGTTTGGCCAACTCGTGAAACCCTCCCGCCTCCAGCAGTTCGAGGGACACGATCTCGTCATCAGCCGCCAGGAACTGGGCGAGCGTGACTTCGCACGCATCAAGAAACTCGGCCATCGCACGCATCAAAGCGAGCGCCGCAGGCGAGTTCGCGTCCGGTAACCAAACAACCGCCGTACGGCCGGGCGTCAGCTGAGCCCAAGCGGCGGCAACGACTTGATCTGCCGCCAGAGCGATCAGCAGCCCATCAAACTCGGCGTGGCCTTGATCTCGCGTTCCCTGCAGTGCTTGGACGAGCGCCAACTGCTGCCCGTATGGCAAGCCCGAATGAAGCACGCGTAACGCGTCAGTACGTTGCTCTGGCGAACATCGGCAAGTCGAGAAATTCGCGCTCATCGACGTAGAATAACCGATTTACGAAACGCTTGGCAGCTCAGCAGCGCATCACCACATTTGTCCGCGTCGATCGAGACTGTTGACCTGCGACTTGGGGACGCGACTACGGGGAAAAAACGCGTCCCAATTTTCCGCAGAATCACCCTCGGCCCCTTGCTTGCTTTGCGCTTCCGCCTCGGCTGTTGAGGCCGCCTGTGCGTTTGCCGTTTGTGGCTCACCTAGGGTCGCTTGCTGCTGGGCCGGCGGCTGTGCTTCTGGCAATGGTATCTGCCGCGGCGGAAGCGGCGTTTGAACCTGTGGATGCTGCAGCTGGAGTTCAACGGAAAAACTGTCGTGGGGAGAACTCGACCACAAGACCGGCGCCGGCCGAGTGCGGAGTTCGCTGAAGACTTGATTGTTCCGGCGAACCTGGAATACCTGCTCGCCAGCGATCGCTGAGTATTGCGGACGGAGCCCGTAGTACTGCGAGACGAGAGTGACCAACTGCGTGGTGTCGCCGGTAGTGCCGTGGAACGAAATGCGATGGACGCGTCCGTCGTTGCCAAAGAAGTAAGTCAACGAACCGGCCAGGTCGTGCATCTGCGTGCCCGTCACCAGCGGTACGCGAATCCCGAATAATCCCAAATCGGACAAGGCCGTCGACTTACGCGACCAGTTCCTATAGATCCACTCTTTGGTCACGTTAAAATTGAATACGTCGCTCAATGACATGACCGGCATGCCCTCGACGGGTGTCGCCGCTGGATAGAGTGCGGCGCCAGTCTCTTGAGATAGTTGCGGCCGCGTTTTCGACTTGGGCAGTTGGGCAAGGACGTCTTCCGCTGCTGGCTTTGGCGGCGGAGCTTCTTCGGTGGAACCGCTCGGCATGAGGCCGTCGAGATCGATCCCGTTGCTGGCGACGTACGGCACGCCTACCGCAGCTGCCAACATTACGGGGACACCCAACACGCGTGAGAACATGACAGTTTTCCAAGAGATGAAGCAGGATGGAAATTGGGGTAAACTGGTGACACCACCGGCGCAAACCGGTCCATTTTCGATTATCGTCTGCTTGGCCAGTGGGACTTATTGAAGCTCGCTCACCGCCGAGCAGCTTGCTTGACAAGCGCGCGCAGCAACTTCCGATCAAGTGGTGCAGCCGTTGCGAGCTGGCCGCACAACACACAAACGAGGCGTCGTGCACTCGCGATTGCAACACCTTGGCAGACCTTGCTGATTATGAGTGGTTGACAGAAACCACGGCAGCTACGCTGCTCGCGGATCTCGCACACTCCGATGAGCCGGTTCATCGCATGCTCACGCGACTGCGGAAAACGCTTTCGACGCAGCGGGCAGGTCTCGTCGTGCAGCAGCTGGCCTTGCGCCACCGCGCTGCCGCAAAGTTCGGAGAGCTCGCCGAACGGATGTTCTTCACTGACGTCGGTTTACAGCAAGCCACCGACTTATGGATTGCAAAATACAAAGCGTCGCGGCTGGCTCGCGGACGAGAGGTCGTTGACTACTGCAGCGGCATTGGCGGGGATCTCCTGGGTTTCGCCGCCCACGGCCCAGCCGTCGGCTGGGACTCAGCACCGGAAATCGCCACGCTTGCCAATGCCAACCTGTCGGTCGCCGGCTACGGTGCGACGAGTCGAGTTGAGGTTGGCCGTGTTGAAAGTCACCAGCCGAGCCTGAATGACGTGTGGCACCTCGATCCTGATCGTCGGCGCGACGGGCAACGATCGACGCAGTTGCAGTGGCACTCGCCAGAGCCGGACGTCATCGACCTGTGGCTGGCCTCCAATCCAACGGGTGCCATCAAGCTCGCGCCCGCGACGACGGTTCCCGAAGATTGGGCGCAACGCGCGGAGTGTGAGTGGATCTCACGAAACCGAGAATGCCGTCAGCAGATGGTTTGGTTTGGCGACCTCGCGAAGTCTCCCGGTCTCCGTCGGGCAACATCGATCGGTTCAGCAACCGCAATAGGTACGCCACACACCTTCACGGGTGCCCATGACATCAAGGCCCCGCTAACCGACACAGTGGCACGCTACATCTACGACACCGATCCCGCAGTCCGCGCCGCAGGTCTGACGGGTGCGATTGCTCGTGAATTCGGTCTTGAGGCGTTTAATGACGGGGCATCTTACTTGACGAGCGAATCGCCTGCTGACCACGGATTGCTCGCGCGTCTGGAAGTCCGAGACGTACTGCCGCTGCGGCTCGACGTCCTCACTCGACATTTGCGCTCTCTGCGCATCGGCGACTTGGAGATCAAGAAACGTGGCGTGGCGACATCTCCCGAACGCCTGAGAAAGCAGCTAAAACTCCAGGGCGACCAACGGGCCACGCTGCTGCTAACACGCGTCGGTACCAGCGAAATAGCGGTACTCGCAGACCGCGACGAGGGCTGACGCCTCAGATCGAAAACGATTAGAATAATCAACCAACCGAGATTCCTAAACTTTGGCGGAGTGTTTACGTGAAGCTGGCTTTCAGTTCCAACGCATATTTGCAGTTCTCGATCGAAGATACGATCCGCCGCATCGCGGAGATCGGTTACACCGGGATTGAGTTGTTGGCCGACGTGCCACACGCTTGGCCGGCCGGTCTGCTGCCCGAACGGCGAGAGGCGATTCGGCGCTGCATCGACGATCACAAGTTGACCATCTCCAATATCAATGCGTTTATGATGAACGCCGTCGCTGACCCACGGCAGCCATACTGGCATCCGGGCTGGACCGACCCCGATCCCCACTATCGAGCAATTCGCCGCGAGCACACCAAGCGATCGCTGCAACTAGCGCAAGACCTCGGCGCCCCACATATCACGACAGAGCCTGGCGGACTGCTCACACCCGAACAAACCTGGGACGAAGGAGCCGACATCTTCTTCGAAGAGTTGATGCCGTGCGTCGAGCTTGCCGAACAACTTGGGATTGGGCTGCTGATTGAGCCAGAGCCGGATTTATTGATCGAGAAATTCGACCAGTATCTCGCGTTTGTCGAACGAATTGATTCCGACGTGATTGGGCTGAACTTCGATATCGGCCATGCCTACTGCGTCAGCGAGGACCCGCAAGACTGGGTTCCGAAGATGCAAGCGCATACCGTTCACTACCACTTCGAAGACATCGCCGACACACGCGTGCACGCGCACTTGATTCCTGGGCACGGTGCGATCGATTTCGCCGCGACGCTGCAGGCCATCGCCGCGACCGACTACGACGGTTGGATCACGGTTGAACTCTATCCGTATATCGATTCTCCCGACGATGCAGCGCGCGAGGCGCGCGAGTACCTGCAGCGGACGCTGCAACAGGTTGGCTTGGCCGAGACGAACGTCGGATGAGCGGATCGACAGCTTCCGCTTGGTGGCAGTTGCTGCGCGCGGGAAACGTCTTCACCGCAGTGTCAAACATCTTGGCGGGCTTTCTCCTCGTTCAAGGCGAATGGCAACCCTTCTGGCCACTGGTGTTTCTGATCCTGTCGTCAATTGGGCTCTACCTTGCCGGCATGGTGCTCAACGATGTGTTCGACTTGGAGATTGATCGCATCGAACGACCGGAACGGCCGTTGCCGTCGGGTCGCATCAATCCGCTATCCGCAAAGCTGATCGGTTGCGGCCTAATGTTGGACGGACTAACCGGCGCGGCACTTGCTGCATGGCTGGTCGGCAGTTGGTTGCCGCTGGTCGTGGCGAGTCTGCTCGCACTGACGATCGTTGGCTACGACACAATCATGAAGCAGACACCCCTCGGCCCATTGACGATGGGTGCGTGCCGCGCGCTCAACGTGCTGCTGGGGGCCAGCGTCTGCGCGGATCTGTCACAACACCGCGTGGTGTATCTGTACGCAGGTTTAGTGGGTATATACACCGTCGCGTTGACCCTGCTCGCGCGGGACGAGGCGACGACGAGCAGTCCGCGCGCTGTGAAGAGTGCCAGCAATCTCGCCCAGCTGAGCATTCTGGGAGTTGCGGTCGTGGCTTGGTTGGTCCCACCTCTGAAGCTGGGGTGGCTCGCAGCGTGGCTGACCTTGTGGATCGCAGTTCGAATCGTAACATACGAACCTTACATCGACCCCTCACCGGCAACGGTGCGGCAGTCGGTTTCCCGCCTGATCGCGCTGTTCATCCCGCTCGACGCGCTGACATGCGTGGCAGCCGCCGGGTGGCCAACGGGGTTGTGTGTCATGGCGCTGCTCGCACCGACGTACGTTGCCACGCGTCGCGCACCTATGACATAATGTAGGAGTCGAAGACAAAGATCACCTAGCTCGTCTCGAATCCTTCCACCCATGCGACTCGGATACAACACCAACGGCCTTGCCCATCACAGTTTGCCGTCGGCAATCCGCTTGCTCGCATCGCTAGGCTACAAAAGCGTCGCGATCACGATCGATCACTATGCGCTGAATCCCTACGCCGCCGGATTCGAAACGCAACTACGCGATACGCGTGAGATCCTCGCCTCGTTGGACATGCGGTCGGTCATTGAAACCGGCGCGCGATTCTTGCTCGACCCACGGAAGAAACACCACCCCACGCTGGTCTCATCCAAACAGAGCGGCCGACCACTACGAATCGAGTTTCTACGTCACGCGATTGATATGGCCGTGTACCTGAAAAGCGATTGCGTATCGCTGTGGTCGGGAGCCTTGCCAACGACGGACCAGCGCAAGGATGGCTTTCGCCGGCTCGTGGAAGGATTGCAAATTGTGCTCGATTACGCGGAACGCCGCGACATGCAAATCGGCTTCGAGCCAGAGCCGGACATGCTGATTGATACAATGACGAGCTTTGCCGAGTTGGTCGATCGAATCGATTCGCCTCGCCTAGGTCTAACGCTCGACATCGGTCACCTCCATTGCCAGCGCGAACCAATCGCCGCGTCGATCTTGCAATGGTCAGATCGGCTGGTGAACGTGCACATCGAAGACATACGCGCCGGGGTGCACGAACATTTGATGTTTGGCGAGGGTGAGATCGACTTCAACGAAACCATCGCGGCACTACGGCAAATCGAGTACGATAACGGCGTGCATGTCGAACTCAGCCGCCACAGCCACTGCGGCCCCGACGCCGCGCGACAATCGATGGCGTTTTTACGGACGTTGCTGTGACATAGCCTGACCACGAAAGGCACGAAACACACGAAAGGTCAGTTTACGATGCGTTCCCATTCGAGTTTGGGGTGATGACCAAAGTTGAACAGGAGGCCCAGGCGATAATTCGTACTCCGAAGATAGTTGTGAACCTGAGCCCGATGGATATCTGATAGTGCCGATACCGCTTTTAATTCCACGACGATTTTCTCGAAGCAGACAAAGTCAGGCACATACCGCTGCTGCAACCTCTTCCCCTTGTACACCAACGACAGTTCCTGCTGAGCCAGATAAGCAATCGCCTGCAACTCAAGTTCTAGCTCTAAGCACTCTTGGTATACTGACTCTAAGAAGCCACATCCCATCTCTCGATAGACTTCGAACGCAGCACCAGTAATCGCATAGCTTTCTTCTTTGTAGATGATCTCCATAATGGTTCCTTCGTGTGTTTAGTGTACTTCGTGGTTCTATATGAGTACTAGAAACAATGCCCGACTATGTTATTCTCCTATCGATCCCAGGCCTGCGAAAGCAGGATTTGTCGCACATGCCTCGGCTGAATCAGCTGACGGCCGGGGGCGACTGCGGCGAGTTGGTCGCCACCTTTCCGGCGGTTACGTGCCCCGTGCAGGCGAACATGACCACCGGCGCGCCACCCAGCGAGCACGGTGTGATCGCCAACGGCTCCTACGATCGCAAGACGCATAAAGTCGAGATGTGGACCGAGACGAACGCGTGCATTGCCCGTCCACAGCTGTGGGACATCATGCAAAAGCACCATCCCGAGCTGACTTCGGCGGTCTGGTTCCCGCTGCACAGCAAGGAGTGTGGTGCTGATTTCGTCTGCACGCCTGCGCCAATTCACAACCCCGATGGCAGTGAGTCGCTCTGGTGCTATACACGGCCTGAGTCGCTGTACGGCGATTTTCTCGAGCAACTCGGCCATTTCCCGCTGCAGCATTTCTGGGGTCCGGCGGCAAACATCAAATCGACCGCGTGGATTGTCGATTCGGCAATGATTGCCGTGGAGCGGTTTCGGCCAAATTTGTTCTACATTTACCTCCCGCATTTGGATTACGCAGCCCAGAAGTTCGGCCCCGACAGCGACGAAGCACGACAAGCGCTCAGCGCCATCGACGGTGAGATCGGCAGGCTCGTGGACGGATGTGCCACCGCGTACGGCGACCATCCACCTCTGTGGCTCATCGCCAGCGAATACGTGATCACGCCTGTCGATCATGTCTGTTACCCGAATCGGATACTGCGTGAGGCAGGGCTGCTCGCCGTTGGCGAGGATAGCGGTCGAGAGCTGCTCGACTTCGAAGCCAGTCGCGCGTGGGCGCTTGCCGACCATCAGTTTTCTCATGTTTTTGTGCGTGACGGTGATGACGCGACCATCGACGAGGTGGCGAAACGGTTTGCCAATGAGCCCGGCATCGCTGAGGTCCTACGCCGTGAGGATCTCGACCGATACGACGTGTCGCACGACCACTGCGGTGACTTGATTCTGGTATCCACACCGAACAGTTGGCAGGCATACTACTGGTGGTTCGACGACGACCGCGCCCCCGAATACGCCCGCACCGTCGATATCCACCGCAAGCCCGGCTACGATCCGGTGGAAATGTACTGGGACCCACAGACCAAGGGCATCCCCCTCGATGCGACACTCGTGAAAGGCTCGCACGGCGCGCCGCCAACCGACCCAAGTCAACGCGGCGTTCTCTTGTCCTCAGAACGGGGCGTCTTCGTCGAACGCCCGCTATCCGACACGGACGTGGCAGATATTGTGTTGCGTCAATTCGGCATCTGAGCGCTGAGTCACAAGCGGATAGACCGCGTCGATCTGCTGCTCATCGGCTGCCGTCTCCAGTACCGCGTTCAGATCGGTCATCCAAAATAGGGCAGGGCCGCACGCCGCGCAAACTTGCTGCTAGCAGTGCTTGCCGCGGAAGTCGCTCTGTGGAACTGGGCAACTTGCGCATAGCTTGGAAACCTCCGCCAAAAGACTCCATAGGCAAATTCCGATAGTTTCGATGTGCTGCGAAGTGAGCGACCGCCGACTTTGCAGCGATACTTGCCTGCACATCGAACATGAGATCTGGCCATGACCCTGACGCTACGTAGTCTCGCCTGCTGCGCGCTAGCAGTTTCTGTGTTTTCGTTTCAGCCACATGCAGATGTTGAAGCTGCGCCGTTAGTCCCTGGTTCAGGCACCCTGATTGACTACGTGGGCGACGATTTTGAGGACACTTCGTGGTCGTTCATCCACAACTTCCCGAAGAGTTCGCGCGAACAGGACGAACGACTTCGCTCGCCGACGGGTAAATCAACCAATGGCCGGTGGAAGGAAGGTCCGGAGCGCGGCCATCCCGATCACATGAAAGTCGTGCCATGTCCAGCCGGCGGCTTGCCCGGCAGCACCCACGGCCTGCTGATTCGCACACTCAACTCCGGCATTCCGGGGTATCGTTCCAACGATGTGCAGCAAGACGACCTGATTGCCAACTGCATTTCGCGGCTTGGCATGAGCATCCCCGCCCGCGACATGCCTAGCGCTGTCGTGCGAGTCTATCTTCCGCCTGCTGACCAGTGGGAAGATCGTACGGGCCCGCATTTTGGTTTCCGCATCAGCACTTCCACCACCGTGACCGAGCGTGCCGAAGGCCGCGGCTTCTTCGCCAGCTCACGAATGGAAACAAAATCAGAGCCCTACTGGCCTGGCATCTGGATCCACTTCCGCAGCAAGACGAGTCGCAAAGTGGAAGAAGACTCGGCATTTCTCGCCTACCGCGGCAATCGCATGGGCCGCGACATCAAGTGCCGAGACATTCCGGCTGACCAGTTTGGCTGGTGGACGTTCGGCATCTCGGTGACCGGTGACGGACAGATTCACTACTATGCCAAGCCTGGCGTGGAAGACCTGACTCAGGCAGATCACATCACTTCGCAGTTCCCATACAGCTACCACGCCGAACGATTGCGGACGTTCTTCTTCAACTCGTGCAACCGTAACGACGGACGCACCTGGGCCACGCCGTTCATCATCGACGACCCGCAACTGTACGTCGTCAATGCCTCGCGCGTTCTTGCCAACGTCAATGCCAAGAAGCAACGAGAATCCCAACGGCAAGCCCAACGCGAGAAGCAACAACAAACGCGCGCACAGAAGACGGCAAAACGCAACAAGAGCAACGTGAAACGTAAATAAGCCGGATCAATCGAGTGAAGTCAGTTCGCTGATCTCTGGCGGCGTGAACACGAATCCGCGGCTTTGACTGAAAAAGTCGAGCGGATTCTCGTAGACGACCTGCCGAATGAGCGATTCGGGATGTCCGCGACGACGCATCTCCATGATGAAGTCGGGCACCGCTGTGGGCTTTGACGGTCCCCAGTCGCCCGCGGAGTTCACCAGCAGGCGCTCGGTACCGTACATCTCGATGATGTCGACCGCCCGCGCTGGTGTGCACTTGCTCACCGGGTAAAGTGTCATGCCCGCCCAGAAGCCGGCCTCCAGTACGGGCCGCACGGTATGCTCCTCGACGTGATCGACCAACACGCGTGAGCGATCGATGCGGCTGTCGTCGATGAGCATGTCCAGGATCATCCGCGTGCCTTGATACTTGTCTTCCAGGTGCGGCGTGTGGATGAGAATCTGCTCGTCAGTCTTCATCGCCAGATCGAGGTGGTCCAAGAAAACGGTCGCTTCATTCTTGGTGTTCTTGTTCAGCCCGATTTCCCCGATCCCTAACACTCCAGGTCGATCCAGGAACTCAGGAATCATCGCGATCACTTCCCGCGACAGTTCGACATTTTCAGCTTCCTTGGCATTGATGCACAGCCACGTGAAATGTTGAATGCCGAACTGGGCCGCGCGCCGGGCTTCAAATCCGGTAAGTTGTTCGAAGTAATCGCGAAAGCCATCGACGCTGCCGCGATCGTAGCCAGCCCAAAACGCCGGCTCACTCAAACCAACGCAGCCCATCCGAGCGAGTGTCTCGTAGTCGTCGGTGGTCCGCGACACCATGTGGATATGGGGATCGATGTAATACATGCTTGTCGCCTCTCTAGTTCTCAGCAGAAATTTGCATCGTGTCGCGCCAATCTTGTTCGTAAGTTCGACTGAATAGCATCTGCACCCGTTCAGCCCGCTCGGGGTCCGTAGCGAAGAGCAAGTTGATCGCAGACTGCAATTGCTGCCAGCGTGGATCGTCCAGTTCACTCTCGGAAGTGCGCTGAATCCGATCGAGCGCTGAGGCGATCTCAAGGATTTTTGCGCGCACGGGTAAGTACTCGCGTTCTAGTGGCGAGACCTCCGGAAATGGGGAAGCCATGATGGGGACCTGCTTGTGTCGAGACCAGTTCTGCAGTGGGATTCCTGCTGTATCGATTATTCCAGTTTCGCGCACATCGAGATGCAAAGCAAGCGGCGGCGGCGGTCAATTTATGAACAATCCTTCAGGAGGCCCACAAATCGCCGCTGCGTTGACTCTCTGCAACCTAGGCTTCAGTTAGAATTCCCCATTTCTCCGCTTTGGCTCAAGCACTGGAACGAGAAGCCCTTGACCGCCGGACTTTCGACTACCTACGAAATACTCGCCGCCAGTCGCAACGATGCGGCCAATGGTGCGCTGTTGGATGCGCTGCAGAGTACCGACGCCGACGTATACGACGGCGCCCTTCGGGCAACGATCGCCCGCCGCAACAAACAAGGGCACCTTGCCGTCTTAGGCATGTGGCACCGCCTGTCCGCGAAGCAGCGTCAATACTTACAAGAGGGCAGGGGACGGATGTCGGGTGCGCTGCGTGACGCGGTGCTATCAGAGGAAGAGCAGCTGTTTGAAAATGCCTGCGAGGTGGTCGAGCACTTCAAGGAATTTGATCTCGTTTCGACCCTCGTCACACTGGCAGAGAATCAGAAGCATGAACATGCGGAAGCGGCAACTGAGCTGGTGCATAGGCTCGTGCAACAACTGAGCGAAATGGTCTACGGTCCGCGTGACTACGAGGATCGCCGCAACCCAGAGTCACTGTGCCGAATTGTGCTGGAAAGCCTGGAACGCAGCGTCGAGCGATTTCGCACGCACAATCGTTCGGAGCTCATTGAAGCCTTTGTGATTCTCGGTGGCCCCACCAGCAACATGCTACGTCAGATTATCGACGAACCACATCATCCGTGCTACCTGACCGTCATCAATACGCTGTCCCACAGTCAATGCGCAGGTGTCATCAAGTTTCTGCTGCGGTCGCTCGATAGTGAGCACGCCGCCTTGAACATCCTCAACGTCATCAGCAAGCGCGACGATCCGAAATTCGTCAAGCAGTTGCTGGAATTCGCTGACGGTAAACTCGATACCAAAGTAGCGAAAAACCTCACGCGGATCCGCACTTTCGAATGGTTGCATCAGGGTGAACGAGGCTTCGATAACTTCGAGGAGCAAGATCAAACGCGGTGCATTCAGTTGGTCGCGGCTTCGGGAGTCAAACCGGACGAGTTTTTGGATCTGCTCGAGGTAATCCTCCGTCGGGGACACACCGACGCCCGTTGGGCAGCATGCGATGCACTGGCGGCGATCCCTGGGGAACGCGGCAGCAACATGATTCTCGATGCTGTTCATGACGCGGATCCAAAGGTTCAAGCCGCCGCCACACGACAGATACGCGATCGTCATATCCCTAACGCAATGGCGATCTTGCTTAAGCAGCTGGATAGCCCACACGAAGAGGTTCGCGAGGCCACCTGCGAAGCGCTCGCGGAGTTCTCGTTCGAAAACTTTCGCGCCAGCTTCGAGGGTTTGCACGACGATGCCCGGCGGACCACTGGAGCGTTGGTCAGGAAAGTGGACGGCCAATCGATCCCAGGGCTGATATCCGAAATGGAAGAAAGCTCTCGGAAACGACGCTTGCGAGCCATCGAAATGGCGGAAGTCATGGGGCTGGTGCCCGAAGTGACCAACGGAATGTTGGAGATGCTCGACGATGAAGACCATTTGGTAAGAGCGGCTGCCGCTGATGCGTTGCAATTCAGCCCGACCGCGGAAGTTCGAGAAGCGCTAAGTCGTGCCACGCGTGATCGCAGCCCGGCGGTCCAGAACGCCGCCAAGAGCAGCTTGGAAGTATTCGATGACTTGGCACCCAACGATGCTGGCCAAGCCACCGCAGCCACCGGAGGGCAAAGATGAACACTTCACTGCTCACCCAGCCGCTGTTCGCACAAGTCTCAAAGTGGCAACGACTCGGCGACGGCCTGCATAATGGACGCGGCCGCGTGGAAATTGCCGAGTTCTGGCCACTGCTAATCATCTTGGCCGTAGCCGCAATCGCGATTGCCGTCATCGTAAGAGTTCGCAAACGCAACGACATGACCGAGCATTGCGACGATCCCGAAAAGCTGTTTCGCGAACTAAGCCTGGCCCATGGCCTGGATCGGAACAGCCGAAAGCTGTTGTGGAAGTTGGCCGACAAGTCGAATCTTGCGCAGCCGGCGGAAGTATTTATCAGGCCGGGCATCTTTCAGGCGGAACTGCCCGTCGATCTGCGTGAACAGGAAGCTGCCTACCAGGCCCTGCAACAGCGACTGTTCAGCTAGATAGCGTGCGGCGTTGGTGCGTACACTAAGCCTCCGACGGGCGCGGTTCGTCCACACTTTTGCGACGCCACACCTGCTCTGGGATGCATGCCAGACCGATCACCGCTAATTGGCTCACGACGAAGACAATCAGCCAAAACGTCATGCCTTTGCGGAAACCATAGGCGTGCAAGCCCTGGCCCATCTGGTTCACGCCAAACCATGACCACGCCGTGATGATGTTGCCGCCAATCGCGAGGGCCGCCATTCCCAGGTTGCGAATCATGCCGCCCCACCTAGCGTGCAGTACCAGGGCGTTCCAAATCACAATCATCAGGGCACCGTTTTCCTTGGGATCCCAACCCCAGAACCGTCCCCACGAATCGTCAGCCCAGAGGCCACCCAGCACGGTTCCCACAAAACTGAAGAACGTCGCAAAGCAAATCGTGCCGTAAGTCATGCGGATAATCTGCTTGCGTTGGTCATCGTTAAGCTGACCTCCGAGATGAGCCATCACGACGTACACAATCCCCAGAAATCCGGCCAGCAGTGTTGTCGAGTAGCCCAACGTAATACAGACCACATGGGTTGCCAGCCAAAACTGCGTGTCAAGCACCGCCTGCAGAACCTCGAAGGTATCGCCATCGCCCGACAGCCCATAGGCTATGTAGAGTGTGGGAAAGCCGATCATCGCGGCTAAGAGGTTGCCGATTCCAAATCGATAAATCCGTTCAAACACCAGTGCAAACAACACCGCTGCCCAGCCGATAAACACGGCCGATGAGTAGAGATTTGTCACCGGTGGTCGGCCAGAAATATAGATACGGCACACCAGGGCGAACGTGTGCAAAGCAAACGTAAACCATAGCAACCAATTTGCCGAGCGATTCAGCATCACGTTCCATCCCAGCCACGAGAATCCGGCAAGCACGAAGGCCGCCAGGTAAAGCGCCATCGCGTTGCTAAATGGATTGAAGTGATTGAAAAACGACTCGAACTCCACCCGCTCCAGCCGCAGCTTCTCCGCTGTTTTGCGTCCATCCACTTCGCCGGCGGCACGTAGCTCTGCTTCGTATTCCGCATCCGCCGCTGCACGCTCTTGCACGATTTCGCGATACTCGGCTACCGCGCTATTGAAGTCTTGCACGTCGTTCGCTGCGTACGCATCAAGAATCTGACGAAATGCAATTGTCGCGGCATCGGGATCTTTGTCCCTAAGAGCACGCTGCAGTAGGACCTCACGTTCGGCTTCGAGCATTGTCTGCCATTGCTCGGCGGGCTCCACGGGAGGAATGGCACGAGGACTACCCAGGTTCAGGCTGGCAATCTGCGAGTCGACCATCCGCAGGTCTTGCTTGACCTGTTCGAGTGAGTCGAAGCGAATCCGCGGCGAGGAAAATGCTTCACGCATACGGCCAAAGACGTTGAGTTTCTGGGCCAGTTCAAGAAACTTCGCCTGCGCTAGATCGCGTTCATCTTCGGGTACTTCCGAGGCCATCTGCGCCTGACGCAAGGCTTCCGGGATCAGCTGCTTCTCACCACCAACGCTGGCGAACTCAAATTTCTTGTCAATCACTTCCGCGATGCTGTAGGTGTATCCTTCACGCGGTTTGAGGTCGAGCGTTTGCAGTACATCGAGATTCGTGATGCGAATGACGTTGTAGTTGTGCGATTCTGGTGTGTCGGCGAAGAACTCCAGCATCCAGAAAATGGCGGGCTTGGTGATCGTTTTCCCATCGCGTTTCGGATCGTCGACCTTGAAAGTCGTTCTGTCAGACAGCAGGTTCAACGTGTTGCGAGCGAGCGTATCGAACGGCTTGACGCGACCGTTGTACGCGACCGGCAGCTTGCCGAACTCGTGGATCTGCATCTCCGACACCTGCGGCGACGGCATACGGGCCTTGCTTGTGACGTAGCCCGCACACAGCAGCAGGATCGCCGCCGGTACAAACACCGTCGGCGACGACCAGTTGGCCAGTAGTTCACTGACCGACTGGGCACTCTCCGCTCGCGCTGGCGCACGTTCCCGACGCGCGAAGCGTAAGAACGTCGTGCCAAACTGTGCCAGCATTCCGATCAGCACGATCATGCAAGAAACATAGGGAATCATCCACCCGGAGTTGGTTGTCACCTGCAAGATTGTGAAGTTATCCTTTTTCGGATCAAATCCAGATTGATAGAGCGTATCGCCTCCGTACCGGAGCGGATTGTTCATCCAGATCTTGAATTCACGATCAACCTTCTTTTCCGGCTCAGTGACCTGCACGACCGACGTGTAGTTTTTCGCCGTACCCGTGCCGGTGTACTTTTCGTGGCGGAAGTCCAGTAGCTTCACGGCGTAGGGCTTGTGGACGCGTTCAAATCGCAACGCAACTTCGTAGGCCTCGCTGGAGAGCTCAACCGGCTGCGCACCATACATCACCCACAGCATGTACGTGCCCAGCGATTCTCCGCCATCCTTGGACAGTAGCTCGACGTACATTGCCGGCATGTCGACGCCCTGGTCGCCAACTCCCGTGTTGATCGGCACCGCATGAGCCAGCTTCAGCATGCCCAGCCCCTGCGTTGCGAGGTTCTCCTCGCCCGGCTGCAGGTAACGGGTTCTCGCGTTTTGAATGTATTCCTTCACTCGGACCGAAAACGGCAGATTCGGATCGTCGAGTACCTCGCCGTTTTCGAAGGCCTGCGTCAGCAATTCCAGCGGCACAACGGCCACTTGGTCTTCCTTGCCATCCGACTTGTTAACGATCGCCAGCTCGACGGTGCGGATGTCTTCGGCGTAGCTGAGCGTCTGCCCCTCGACCAGTTGCATTCGCGATTCCTTGGCGTGCAAGCCGGTCCACAGTTCGCTGAACATCAGCAACGCAATGCCGCCGTGCAGCAACACGATTCCCGCCCGTCGGCCGAAAACCCAATAGCACCCAACCAGCAACACAATGCCGGCTCCGGTACTCTTGATCAATTGCCATAGAATTCTCAGACCGGACGGATCGAGACGCGCTTCTGGGTTGGTAAAAAGCCAGACCGACAGCGCCGTCAGCAAGGCGCACGTGACCGCGCCGAGCCACCACAGCCAAAGCGTGTCGGACGCTTTGCAATTCGAATAGTTCAGCGACAGTACGTAACACAAACCCAGCGTGCTCGCACCCAGGGCAAACCTCAGTGCGTGCCAGAGTCCATTACAGAACGCCGGCGAAAGTTCACTTTCGACTGTGTCATCCAGACCACTTTGCACCACCAGCCACGTCAGCGCGATACCTGCTGCCAAGATCCCCAGACCTAACCACAAGGTGCGTCCCCTGGCAGTCACCTTGAAGCGCAAGGCATGCGCTGCCAGCAAGTTGACGCCCATTGCCGCGCCAATCGTCCAACCGCCCGGGAACCAAAAGCCACCCGGCACGTCCCAGGCTCGGGGAAAGAAGACCTGGAAATCGATCCAGGCGATGCTGGCACGAAAGTAGTTGTGGACGACGAACCAGATGTCGTGATCAATTTGCGCCAATGTGCCCGCAAACACGAGGCAGATAGACAGGAAAAACAAGACCACGGTCAGTTTGAGCGAGGCGATCGCCGACAACAGTGCGTGCAGGCTGAGATTCAGCGGCACGGCTTGTGCGGCGGGGGCTTTAGCGACGTATCGACCTGCGTCGGTAGTGGACATAGGGCTCTGGAGGTGGGCAGGAGTGCTCTCCTCCGTCACAGGGAGGGGAGAGTGAAGGGTAGGGCGAGGGATCGATCGTGTATCACTTTGATGTCGCGCGCCGTGGCTAGACCACTCATATCTTACCGATTATACCCTTGGAACGTAACGCCGGGTCGGGCTTACTTGAACTCCACCGAAGCGAGAAACTCGCGAAAAGCGGCCCGTTGGCTAGTCACCAGCTCCGACTCGCCCAGCATCTTGAAAAACCACACTTGACCTTGCCGCTGTACCATGGCCACGAACAGCGAGACTTTGCGGTCGGATTCGCCTGGGCTGGATAGCTCAACGTAGGTGCCTTCGAACCCGCCGACCTCAATAGGGCTTGACAACTCGTCGACTTCCGCTTCGGTCAGCTCTGTCACACCGACTTGACGCCCCCAGCGTTGCACGTTGGCGACCACATCACTCATTTGGCCTCCGCCGGCAGGAAAGCTCGTCACCGTGACCCCGTCGGAAGGTCCTCCGCCGGGTAGCAAGAACGCCGCCTTTCGCATCGAATTCATTTCGCCCGGTTGCCAACCCGTCGGCGTGCTGTAGCTCAGCTCGCTGGTGCGCGATTGAGCGGCCCTTGCCTGAGGCGCTGGCGACGCGGCTTTTGGAGCCGGAATGCCCAAGCCCGCGTGTGGATTACCGCCCATGCCCCGAGGCTGTGCGGGCATGATTCCCGCGAGCTGGAACACAGTTGCCGTGCCACTTTCGGTAGTTACCTCAGCGGCCAACTCGAGAATTTTTTCTTTCGCCAGACTTTCGCACTCTAGCTGCCGGAGCCACCGATTGACGTTGGGGACCAAGAAGTCCTCCCATGAGCCAGCCAGCGGCAAAGAGGACACGGCCAGTTCTAACTCACCGCCGCGATCGGGAATCAACAGAGTGGCGGCGCGCATTTGCGATGCGCCACGTTCTTGCCAACCTTCGGGCAATGACCACTTTGGAGTTTCGTCCGAGGAATCAGCAACGCTGACCCCTGCCAGGAACTTCTCGAACGCATCCCGCTGTCGCTCGATGGCCGGTTTCTTGCCGTTGAGTTTGAAGAACCACGCCTTGTCTTCCTGTGGCAGGATCGCCACGAGGATTTGATCGACTTGATCGAGCGGAATCGGACCGCTGCGGGGCTCCGTGCGCGTGACTGTGTAGGTCTTGATTTCTGGCGCAGGACTGCAGCCTAGGGTGAGGACGGCCAAAGCGACCGACATGAGTACTACGAAGCTTGACCTGGGCAATTGCATAAGAGACGCTTGTTGTGGTTTCGGTTGGAAACCGCAAGCGTGACCGATGATCAACACTTGTGCAATCGGAAAAACGAACGTCGCGCGGAGAAGCTTAGAACCAGCCCAAGATCGCATCCATCAGAGCACTGTTGAGCGAGAAACTCTCGTCCCAGCTCCAAATGTTACGCATCATGTCGAGCATCATGGTTCCGGCCAGAATCAGCAGCACCATCGACGACCCCAAGCCCAAGAGATTTGCCACCGAATACGGTGTTTCTGGACCGGCAGCGGCTGCGACTGGCTCGTAACTGACTTCCAGCTCGCCTGCAGGCGCGGCCGCGAAGTCGCCGCCAAGGGCCACGTCGGCGTCTTCTTCCACGAAATCGTCGTCGTCGAGTACCGCAGCATCCTCGCTGAAATCATCGATCTCCGCGTCCAACGCGATAACTTGCGAGCTGCTGTCGCCCTCCTCGGCAGAACCTTCGCTGAGCGGCGTCAACTGGAAGTCGTCGTCCGTCTGCAGTTCGGCGACCGACTCCGTACCCGAGGCCTCGTTATCGATTCCCGAAGGAGTGTCATCGCCGATCAGGGAAATCTCGGGGTCAGAACCCTCCAGCGAGAGCGAGCTTAGAATCGCAGACCCGCCCATTTCCAGCGGAATATCGTCCAACGCCAGACCGCTGTCCGAGGGGGAGATGAGGTTGATGCCGCTATCGCCGCTGTCCAGTGTGAGATCGCTTTCGCCCCCATCCGACAGAATCAAATCGTCGTCGCCGGCCAGTTCGATATCGCCAGAATCACCCGTGTCGAGTTCCAATTCTGAACCGGCACCAGAGCCGCCGGCTCCACCCAAGTCGCCGATGGTGAGGTCGCTATCCTCTTTCTTGCCGGCCGACTCGTCGGCACCCGCATCCTGGTCTGCCAGAGCAGGACTCGATTCTGCGGCCAGATCGATTTCCAATTCATCAAGATCCTTGAATGCGCTGGTACCGCCAGTATTGGCCTCCAGCCCGTCCAGCACTCCTGATCCCGTTACGCCAGAGCTAAGGACATCGGACGCACCCGCCGCAGGAGACAGTTTTGTGTCGTCCTCCTCGGGGTCCTCTAAGCTCAATTCGAGGTCGTCGTCGTCAGACCCAATTTTGTCTTTGCCGATGATCGTACTGGGGGAGCCGGTCACTGATTCGCCGAGCGTTTCTTCGCTCAGCAAGATCGAGTCGGAGGGACCAGGCTCTGCGGAATCCTCAGCCAACGCGAGATCGTCACTCGCTGTCACGGTGTCGTCCAGTCCATCCGCGACGAGGTCTTTTTCGCCTGGCACGGCATCCGTATCGTCGTCGCCGATCTCGATGTCGAGGTCAGAGCTTGCGGCCGGTTCGGAGCCGGACACGTCGAGTTCGTCGTCGTCCATCAGAGATAGTTCCAGGTCGTCTTCGTCAGACTGAATGGGCGTAGCCGCGACCAACTCGTCATCGGAAACCAAGCCGACATCACTGGGCGGCGGCGCATCGGGGACTCCGCTCTCGACCATCTTTTCGATCTCGTCGGTGCGGAATTTCCAGCTTTTCCCGTCACGATAGGCACGCAGTTGGCCCTCTTCGCGGAGAGCGTGCAGACGGTCTGCTGAGATACCCAGTTTTTCAACCGCGTCTTCGAAACTGACGAACTTTTGTTCCATCGAAATCTCTTTCGTCCCAGCCGTTACAGCCTAAGTGGCCATCACGACTTCAGTCTGGCTCGCGGCTTCGACCTCCTTACGGATCCGCGAGGATCACTATCTCGGTTCGCTGGCTAATTCCGTTGCAGCGTCTTTTGCATATCTATGGGCGACGGGTCGCCGCTGTTGAACTCTTGCACCTGCAAATCGACCGACAGGTTCCGCACACTCTTTAGCTGTATCTCCCCACTGTCGGTCGGCACGTGATACACGGCCATCCGCCGCTGCACTGTGTCGATCACGATGACGCGCGTCAGCCCGCCGCTAGCATCTTCGTGGAAATGCGTGATCAGCCCCGCGGTACCGAAGCCTCCAGCACCGGGAACCAACTCCGCCTGCACCGGTGCCACATCAACCCGGCCCCACAGCAGGCAGAACACCAAAGTGGCGATCGCCACCAACATCCAATAGCAACGCTGTTCTAATAAATTACGCACGGCTCGCACTCCCTTGCCAAAATCTTGCGACACTCTCCGCCACGACCGTCGGATGAAAACCCGCGGACGAAGGGAGATTCCTAACTTATATTCTAAGAGCTGAGCACACAGGTTCAAGGAAATTTCGGCCCATCCGATGCCTCCCGTCGGGTTCTCCGGGGCCGCATAATCGGTAGGATGCATCTGGTTGCTTGAGCTGCGTGAGCCGCCCAAACCGAGGATTTACGCTCTATTCCCAGCCCAAGCCACCTGCGAGCGACACCTCCGATCCACTCTGCTGCCCTCGACGAACGGGTGATTTCGTATCGCCGCCACGCTGATACGCCGAACTCTATGGTGGTGGACGTGTCGTTCAGTTGACCGACCCCCCTTGCAAGCGACCACCTGAGGTAATCTTCATGTTCTCCGTGGAATCTATCGTGTACGCCTGGGACAATGGGCTGCGCTACGCAGAGGCGTTGCTGAAGGACCTGACCGACGACCAGATGCTCCGGCCGGGCGGCAACATGAACCATCCCGCCTGGATCCTGGGGCACATGTCGCTGTACTATCCGATCGTCCCGGCACTGCTGCGGGGCGAGTCGTTTCCCGATCCAGCCGACGACGAGTGGTTCGGCTTCCGCGGCCGTGGACCACAGGACGACATGACTCTCTACGGGAGCAAAGCCGCGCAAGTCGAGCGGATGATCGACGGGCACGAGCAAGTCGCGCAAGCGTTGCTAGGTGCCGCAGAAGCCGACTTTCGCCGTCCTCCGAGCCTTCCCCGCTGGAGCGCAATGTACCCTACCGTCGAGTTCATGCTTCCCGACCTGCTACTGATGCATGAAAACATCCACATCGGCCAACTCAGTCTCTGGCGCCGCGCCGCAGGGCTAGCACCCGTTGAATTCCCCGATCGCACACCACGGGAGGGATTAATCTAATCTACTGAGCGGGGACCGGCGCCAGCTAGAGCGGCACGGCTTAGCGAGCCGCCTAGTGCAAAACCGATCATGCCGCCGATTGATGGGAGCTTCGGCGGCGAAGTGGAACTCCGTGGTAGCTGTCGGTGCGCGCGTACACTGGAAAACGGGTAGCTCCGACAGCCATGCGCGAGGGATACGACTGTCCGTTGAACTCCATTCGCATGGTTGTCGGTGTCGCTTGCGACAAGAGGCAAGGTGATTTTACCTCTTAGGCAGAGCTCACCGACAATCGTTCGATGGGAATCGTCCCCAGGGCAGAGCCAGCGGCTCACGACTATCTGTGCCCGCGAAAGTGCCGCACGGCGATGCAAAGCCGTCTTACGTCATGGGATAGGCTGTTAGTATCGCCGATTGGCTGCCCCATTATCAACAAGAAAGCTGTCGTTCGGTGGGCGCTCGCGAAGGCGCTAAGGCGCGAAGAAAGTTGGCGGTCTACTCTTTGCGCCTTCGCGCCTTGGCGAGAAACGAACTCCCTGCTGTTGTCGCGTCGGCCCGGTCGATTGGTTGTCAAACCCCAACAGCCACCGTTCCGCGCTGCCCACCTTCCCTAGCGGGGGTGGCCAAAATTCGTGCTCGTATTGGGTCGATCGATCGTCGATAATTGATCGTGCTTAGCGTGCTTCGGGCGTCGTTGCCAGTGGAACCTTCCGCAACACGATTATCCTCTCTTCAGACGGCACTACTCTCAGTGGGGTGGTCACCAGTGACACGACCAACGAGATCGAACTCTTACAATCCAGTGGCGAACGCATTAAAATCCTCAAAGCAGATACTCAGGAGCAGCGAATTTCTGAATTGTCTCCCATGCCCAGTGGGTTAGTGATGACGAAACAAGAACTCCGGGACCTGTTGTCCTACCTCATAGATGAGGAGAGTTCCTCAAACTAGTTACTAGACGCGACGGGCAGGGCGCTAGCGCACTTCTCGTAGCGGTCAGTTTCAACGGCACATAACTTCTAAACTCCCAATCAAGCAGTCGATATGAACATAACAACGAAACTTAGAACGCTAGGTGTATTGTCTCTGTGCCTATTCACAATTCTCCCAATCTCGCTTGCCGCGAAGGCAGCGGAAACCCAAGTGGTCTACAACGGCGGCTCGGGTCCTGGTAGCGGAAAGAAAGTAGTCCTGATCTCTGGTGACGAAGAATACCGCTCGGAAGAAATTCTTCCCCAGCTTGGCAGGATTCTCGCTACCCATCACGGATTTGAATGTACCGTCCTGTTTGCCATCGACCCCGATACAGGGATGATCAATCCTAACAACCAGAACAACATTCCAGGGTTGGATGCGCTCGCTGAAGCAGACTTGATGATCATCTTTACGAGGTTTCGTGCGCTGCCTGACGATCAGATGCAGTGGATTGACCAGTATCTTCGCGCTGGAAAACCGGTGATTGGCCTTCGCACCTCGACCCATGCTTTCAATTTCAAGGCGGGCTCAAAATGGGAACACTATGGCAATGGCTACAACGGCGACCAGCAGGCATGGAAGGACGGATTTGGCCGGCTAGTACTCGGCGAAAAATGGATTAGCCATCATGGCCGTCACAAGCATGAAAGCACCGGCGGCATCTTGGCAGATAGCGAACAGGATCATCCGATCTTGCGCGGGATCAGTAACGGAGATGTGTGGGGGCCGACAGACGTCTACGGAGTTCGCTTGCCGCTGCCGGGCGACAGTCGTCCGGTCTTGTTTGGAGAAGTACTGGTCAGGAGCGGCGAGTTTGACGACAAGGATCCCTACTTTGGTATGCGACCCGAGGACGATGCCCGACCAGGCGACGATAAGAACGAGCCCATGATGCCAATTGCGTGGACCAAGAGCTATCAGTTGCCTGGAGGTACGAACGGAAAGGCATTTGCTTCGACCATCGGAGCGGCAACAGACTTTACTAGCGCAGGCACACGTCGACTGCTAGTGAACGCAGTTTATTGGGCGCTTGGCATGAGCGACGACTTGGATAAATCCGGAGCCAAAGTCGATCTCGTGGGAGCTTTCGAGCCAACAGCCTACGGGTTCCATGACGATGCGTATTGGAAAGAGCGGAGTTTGTACCCCGAATTGTTTCAACAATAAGATTCTGCCTTTTTGAATCGTGTAGCTAATCCATCAACTTGCGCAAGAACATTGTCACTCCCAGTTCGGACTAGGGGCTGAGCGGCACGCACGACCCATCGCGTGTTTGGCTGGCACGCGTTCCAAGCTCGGCTTGTACTACAGCGTCAACTCGTTCTTCGATGAAATCCACCGATCCATCACAACGCACCATCTGGAAGCCACCCGGATGCACGCTACCGAAAGCAAGCTGTACTCGCTGACAATCCTCACTTATGGGGGAGCCGGGGAGCTCGCACGCTGAGTTATCTGGGAATCGACTTTGGTAGTTTATGGGTACCGCCAAAGACCCGAGACATTCGGATACGTCTAACCCATGCGCACCACTTCGACTTATATCGATATCGTCGCTACCGATAGCCCAGTGATCTTTGTGGCTCCCTGGGTCTCGTTCGCGTCGTCCACCAATGCGGTCCTGGGCTTCCGTATCATGGACAGCTTCACCATATAACATCGTATTTGACATGCCATCTTCAATCTGTGAGAGCTTGGTCCGACTCCAAGAATAGATAACTCCATCAAGATCACCGAAACGAGTCATTTCCGACGATATCTTGCCCGTGAGCGTACTGAGAACAGGTGCGGGGCACATCGCAGTATAGCCATTATCTATCAGGCCAGTGGCGTTGCCTAAATATGAACTCGGAACCCTATTCATCACGTAAAAATTGTCCATGGCCACGTCAAGTTGTGGTTGTAAGTCCATCGCAGGGCACTGCATTGGCGGAAACACGGTCTCCTGAAGGGCAGTGTTGGTTCGGATTTCTAAAGGAAGGTCATTGAGGTTGTCGTAGGGACGCCCTGGATTTCCCCATTGGAAGTTTTGCCCGCCTGCTCTTTCCTCGATAGTGGCCGCAGAGTACGAGACGCCACCCTCTACAAATGGCAAGATGTAGTATGACCACATCGAACCTTCGTTTGCGGCAGCACCAATAGGAAATCGGCCATTAGTCGATTCGTAATTGAGCGTCGCTAACCCAAGCTGCTTGAGATTATTCTTGCAGCTCGTTCGCCTCGCCGCAGCGCGTGCCGATTGAACAGCGGGAAGCAACAGAGCGACTAGGACTCCAATAATTGCAATTACCACCAGAAGCTCTACCAGTGTGAAGCCTCGCATTGCCCTGGAGACAGGACCAGGCTTCGCAATAGGTTTTCTGCTTAACCTCTTTACATTGAGATCCACTCTGTGGCTGCTTGGCTCAAAGTGAATCGCGGGCATGCTTGGATCCATCACCGGCCTCGGTCTTGTAGGTAGAGAACGCGATTTACAGAGAATTGTGTCGCCCTCGACTGCGCATTCAAAATCAGTTGGCTGGCCGAAGCCAATCAGACTTCGAAAGGCGGATTTCACCCGTGTAGGGATTCTTGGAAGTGATGGGCTACGCGATGGTCCATTGGATCGCCCGCGAGGCGCTGCCGATGACAATGAACGTGCCTGTGCCACCTCAGCGAACGGGAGGTCCCGTCGGGAGTGACATATGCTAGTGGCGCCCATCAACTGGTAACTGCTGTCAAAACAAGCAATTGGTGTGCGACTGGGCTTCGTTTCAAGATTCACGCTCATGGCAAGAACTCGCAAAGGCCGTGGATGCTACCCCATTTTGCTGATCACATCTGCAATCCTTCCATTCTAACCGTCATGGTGACTAAAAGTCAACAAGTGTGTACCCCTATTCGTGAGAGTTCCCTAGCGCAGCCATGGCCAATCACTGAAAGCCCCGCTTTTCTCGACTTTGGTCGCAAACTGATGACATTCGCGATCAACGCTCGCTGCCGAAGCTGAAACTGATAGCTATGCCAAAATCGTCTTGAGTGACCGTCCTTTTGACTTCGGGCAGGCGAATCGACCGCTGGCATCGCCAATCGAATTGATAACGGAGTAGAACCCGCTCTCACTTGAAACACTTGGACAGATTTCAACAGGGGCGGAATGCTTCGACACTAATTCCGGTACTGCGGATGCGCTCATTTTCGGAGGGAACGATCACGACCGTCGCGTGTCGATCAATATGGTTTGACTCACCTACGGGATTGGGTGTTCCAAGAAAAAAATCGATCCAAATGCTTAGATAGCGCGTGATTATGCGCTGCAAATCCATAAGCTTGAGAAATCTGCTGACTTTTTTCGAGGATTGTGAAGGTACGCGCGCATTACCGAATGAGCAAGACACGATGGAGCTTCTAAGTACATCGTAGAAAGCAGCGATAGACAGCGCCTTTTCCCAAACTAGGCCGATACGCGAGCCTGAGAAACACCGGTATTTCCGATGAGTACCACCGAACAAGATTCTCCCAACAATGAATATGTACGTTTGTTGGTCGCCAACCAACGTCGGATTCACGGATTTATTCGCACCCTGCTACCCTTTGATACCGATGCAGATGACGTACTGCAGCAGGCTAGTGTAACTGGATGGAAGAAATACGAGGAAGTTTCCGGTGAGATTGCTGGTTCGTCCGAGGCGTTTGTGAAGTGGGCGTGCGCAATTGCACGTTACGAGGCGCTGAAGTTCAGCCGAAAGAAAAATCAATCAGGGCGCATCGTTTTTAGCGATCTGTTGATCGAAGAACTGGCCGACGGGCAAGAGAATCAGTCTGAGTATCTTGAGCTGCGAAATGAGGCACTCGTTCAATGCGTGGCGAAACTGCCCGATCGCGATCGTGAACTACTTCGACGACGTTACATCGCGGAGTTGTCGGCAAAGCAGATCGCCGCGGCCGTTGGCCGTTCGGTCAATAATGTCTATGCGTCACTTCAGAGAATCCGACTTGCGCTGCTGCGATGCACCATGTCAACGCTCAAGGCGCAGGGAGAAGTGTGATGGCAGACGAAAGAAAGTCTCGAAAGAGTGAAGCCGAAGAGTTGGTTCGGATTATTGTCGCGGCTTCCGAGAATGGCGCATCGGACGAAGATCGGGCTCAGCTGGCGGAGTTGTTACAACACGACCCGACGATGCGTCAGACGTACATCGAGCTTATGCATCAAGAGAATAGTCTGCACTACTCTCTCGGATCCGATCGACAGCAACCGTCGACCGGTATTGTAGCGATAGCCGTAAAACAAACGATTGACACAGTAGCCCCACAAGAGGCAGCACGATCAATCGAACCTTTTGAATGCTCACTGGACGCAAATACTCACGCCCCCCCAACCTACTTGCTTAGTCGTTGGCTCAGTGCATGGCCAGTTCTGGCTGGCATGCTAGTACTTGCCATGCTAACCGGGTGGATCGTGGGACGACGGTCGGCGCATGATCTTACGCAAACTGAGCCGTCGCGACCGTTAAGCGATAATTGGCTCGATGAACTCCCGAACGACCACTCCATCCCAATCGCGGCAGAGATTGTCACCTATTCGCCAGATTGTCGATGGGGACTAATGGATTTGGCCGTTATGCCTGGCGGTACCAGTTTGAGACCTGGCCAACCCATCCAATTGTCTAGCGGTTCAGCGGAAATTCGTTTCGTTTCAGGCGCAGTAGTTGTATTGCAAGGCCCCGCAACCCTCGAAGTGCAATCGGGCAAGTCCGGTTTCTTGCGATCTGGCAAAGCAACGTTTGTCGCCGGCAGCCAATCAATACCACTGACAGTATTAACGCCCAGTAGCAGGGCTGTGCTCGACGGCGCGGAACTTGGCGTCGTTGTAGGTGCCGATGGTACTTCGGATATACGTGTGCTGGCCGGTGAGGCTGAGGTTGTGTTGCTCAATGAGGTCGGTCTTGAGCTTTCCCGCGAACGACTCATCGAGGGCTTGGCCGGTCGTTTTCAGGCATCGGAAAAGGAGATGGAACGGATCGAGTTGAGTGATCAGTTGTTCCTTCGCGAAGTTTACGAGACATACATTGCCTACCAAAATCGCGCCGGATTTTCAGGAAACCAATCGGCATTCGAGGGTGCTTTGGGAATGGACTTCGTAGTGAAAGACCCCATCGAAATCACCAAATTAGGAGTCTTCGACAGCGATGCGGATGGCCTGAAACGTCCTATCGTCGCCGAGTTGTGGACGCGGAACGAAGCTGGTACTGCATATCGATTTACTGACGACAGCGGTGGTGAGATTCTGGCAGTCATGGAATTTACTCCAGAAGATCCTGGTGAGCTTGTTGACTCCAATTGTTTCAAGGCTCTCGATCACCCACTGCGGCTGGAGCCTGGCGCTTACACAATTGTTGCGCATGGCTATGGCGAGCTTGAGCCTAACGGAAATGAGGGGAACATCCACTTTTGTCGAGAGAGAAATCGGATGATCTACTCGAATCTGGACGAGGAGTATTACGGTCATTCACGCTCGCATAAGGCGTTAGATGACGGCAAAGGAGCTATTCTCTTTGTTGGTTCGTCGCGATGGGATGACGAGATTGGTGTTTTCCCTCGAGTTGTCGATCCTGGCTCAGTGAATCGTTACCGCGCCGGAACCTTTGAATTTCGTCGTGCCGCCAAGATGCGGCGCAAAGACAACTTGCGTAAGCCGCTGATCTGACTTGGGAGTCGACATTATGTTCATGAGGATCCGTACTTGGCGGTACTAATTGCTTGCGAATTCACTCGGGTGAATCGGCAACCGAGAATCGCGAGCACATTTGACTTCAGATATGTTTTTGGTTGGAAATTTCCATCGTGAAATTGCGCTACCGGTGTGCGCTGAGCGAATGACTTTACATGCAACTCACCAAGAGCAGCGAAAAGATGATTTGGTTAACAGTTTTGTCGACGCTACTGGCAGCCGTCGGCTGGGCTGCGTTAGTGAACAAGAGGGAGATTGATGGATAGGATCATTGCTAGTCGTACGGGAGTAGCCCTGCTGTCTATTATCGGCTGTATCGTTATCGGCTGTGGCACAAACCCACGTCCGCAAACGATCCAAATCAAGGGAAAACTAACTTATGACGGTGGCCAATGGCCCGCGGGGGGCCAGCTTTACTTGCTCCCCGTTCAGCCCGCCGAGGGATATCCGCGTCGTGCAGCAATTGCGAAGTACGACGTCGACGGAAAGTTCGACTCGCCCACCTCATGGGAAGAAGGGGATGGAGTGGTCCCAGGTAAGTATCGCGTTTCCGTCGAGTGCTGGAAAGTGAAACCAACCATCAATGGTCCGCCTCCGGTTAGCTACGTGGACGCTAGGTACGTATCGGCTGCAACTTCTGATATCGAAGTGGAGATCACGCCAGAGTCCGAAGGTAAGGACTTTCTATGGGACATCGCATCAAACAATCATTAGTTCGCACCCATCGCTAAACACTCTGGACACTTAGAAACACTACTGGTTCTCGTGATTGCTCCGGAGGTCGCATTGGAACCTCCTGCACTGCTGGAGGAGAACCGAAACTTTCGTGGCGAGGCTAGGCGTGGATTTCAACGTCGCCGACTAGCGCCCATTGATTGAAAGGAATACCAATAATGTACTTATCGAACGTGTTGAATCACCGCGGTTTGAACGTTCAACGGTCGGCGTTCACGCTAGTCGAGCTGTTGGTTGTCATTGCAATTATCGGAGTGCTCGTTGCGCTGTTACTACCTGCCGTGCAGGCAGCGCGTGAGGCAGCCCGCCGATCGCAATGCACGAACAATCTGAAGCAAATTGGCTTGGCAATGCACAGTTACGAAAGCGCCAACGGGGCTCTGCCCAACGGCGCACCGTCTCGGTGGTGGACTGGAATTGGAGGGACATGGGTTGTCAAGCTCATGCCCTATCTAGAGCAAAGTGCGGCTTTCGAATCATACAATGTCGAACTCGCGGTATGGCACGCTGAGAACCGAGCTGCCATCACAACAGTCATACCGACGCTGATTTGTCCGAGCGATCCAACAGCCAACGAACCGCTTCAAGCAGGGAACAATTTTCAGAGATTCAATCCTGCCGGTGCGATGGCGTTGTGGTATCCCGCCTCGATGGGACCGACGCGAGATGGGACCTCACGGGCGAACTCCTGCACGTTTTGCCCAGCGCAACATCCCAGTTGGTGTTGTTTAGGGCATGATTACGGACGTGGCGGACTTGATACTTTCGCCGGCCTCGTTGCACAGACAAGCGAAGCCGTTGAGTTCAGACATGTTACCGACGGACTCAGTAATACATGGCTGGCAGGAGAGAGTATCCCCTCTCAGTGTTCATTTAACGGAGCGCACAGTCACAATTTCCCTATAGCTGGCACTTCGATCCCACTCAACACGATGATTACCAACCAAGGTGAAGGAGATACCAAATGGTGGTCCGCTTGCGGGTTCAAGAGCTTCCATCCAACTGGAGCTCATTTCGTAAAAGGCGATAGCAGTGTGGAATTTGTGAACGATACGATCGACTACTTCATTTACAATGCGATGGGCAGCCGAGATCAAGCGGAAGGTCCCTCACCTCCGGTGCAGAATGCGCCTGGCCAATGACCGCCGTAATTGGTTGCACGCCACATTTGATATCTGAGAGAGACTATAGTTTGCCCACCTCGATCTAAACTGGATCAATGTCCTTGTGAAACAAGTTGCGACGCCGAGTACAACAAGTACTATAATCGGTAGCGGGTACTTCTTTGCGGTGTGTCAAATCTCGGCAGTCTGTTTCAGCGCTCTATGAACCGATTGTTAAACAGCTTCTTTACTGATCATTCCACATCGAGGAAGCGGAGACGAATGCGAAGTTGTGGGTTGATATTGGTTCGATGCTGGTTATTACCCAGTGCAGTTTCCATTGCCGTATGCGCTGCCGCTCGAGCCGACGAGTCAGTTGATTTTAATCGTGACATCCGCCCGATACTGGCCCAACGGTGTTTTCGTTGCCACGGTCCCGACGAAGAGGAAGTTAAGGCCGGTTTGCGGCTCGATTTGCGTGAACGGGCAGTGATGGAGTTGGACGGTGGTCATTCGGCAATCGATTTGAGCACTCCAGATGAGAGCCAATTGTTGGTCCGTGTGAATTCGACTGACGAGGATCTACGGATGCCACCGGCCGAGGCGGGAGCACCACTTAGTCAGCGGCAGCGAGATTTGTTGCGAAGCTGGATCAAGCAGGGCGCACCGTATCTCAAGCATTGGTCACTCATTGCGCCAAAAGCGGCGCCGTTGCCGAAAGTTTCTAATCCAGATTGGATTAGCAATGGGATCGACGCGTTTGTGCTTGCTCGACTGGACAGCGAGCACCTCCTGCCTTCTCCAAGAGCCGACCGACCCACTTTGGCTCGTCGGCTATCGATTGATCTGACGGGATTGCCTCCCACGGTTGAAGAAGTTGATTCATTCGTTCAAGACCAACGGCCGGACTATTACAGTCGCTATGTCGATTATTTGTTAGCCAAACCGGCCTATGGTGAACGGTGGGCACGAGTCTGGCTCGATCAAGCTCGTTACGCCGACTCGGCAGGATACGCATCGGATCCACTCAGGACGATCTGGCGATATCGAGATTGGGTGATTGATGCGTTTAACAAGAACATGCCCTTCGATCAGTTCACGATCGAGCAAATCGCGGGTGATTTACTACCCAATCCATCTGAAAGTCAGATTCTCGCCACCGCCTTTCATCGCAACACGATGACCAACAGCGAAGGTGGAACCGATGATGAAGAATTTCGCACCGCAGCAGTCGTCGACCGCGTCAATACCACCATGACGGTTTGGATGGGCACGACAATGGCATGCGCCCAATGCCACACTCACAAATACGACCCCATCACGCAAGAAGAGTACTTCCGGTTTTTTGCGGTCTTCAACAATACTGAGGATGCCGACCGAGCAGATGAACATCCTGTTCTAACGGAGTTTTCTAGCCAGGAGATCGCGGAGCGCGAAAATCTCGAGCAGCAGATTGCAAAGCTAAAGCTAAAGAGTGCTGAGCGTTCAGCAAAATCGAAATCAAAACATGCTATCTCTGGGCCGCTTCTGACGCGGTACATCCGAGTAGAGTTGCCAGGTAAGCAGGTTTATCTTTCGTTAGCTGAAGTACAAGCATTTGCCAACGACAAAAACGTAGCACTAAACGGCAAAGCCACGCAAGTCAGCACTGGTTTCAATGGCGTTGCTCATCTCGCGATCGATGGGAATACCAATGGTGACTACTTTCAGGCAAAGTCGACGACAAGCACTCAGGCCGCTAGTGACCCGTGGTGGGAAGTCGAGCTAAAAGAACCGCATACACTCGATAAAGTAGTAATCTGGAATCGCACTGACTCAGGCGTCGGCAAGCGATTAAAAGAGTTTCGCGTCGTCGGCTTAGACGAACGGCGACGCCCGTTGTGGATGCGGACTTCACTTGCCACGCCCACGCCAGATTTGACCCTGCACCTGCCGCGCACAAGCGAACAACTATCCTCTATTCAGAAGTCAGAACTAAGAGAATATGAAAGTGTCACTCTCACCAGCAAAATCAATCGACTAAAGAAACAACTTGCGGACATTGGTGGTATTACCACGCCGATCATGCGCGAACTCCCAATCAACAAGCAGCGCAAGACCCACGTACACATCCGTGGGAACTTCCGTCAGAAAGGAACGGAAGTCACCGCAGGTGTTCCAGCCTCACTGCACTCGTTGCCCGACGATGTTCAAGCAAATCGACTGACGATAGCTCGTTGGTTAGTCGACAACGAAAATCCGCTTACAGCTCGAGTTGTGGTCAACCGTTATTGGGAGCAGATGTTCGGAACAGGCATTGTTGAAACGACGGAAGATTTTGGTGTGTCCGGCGAGCTTCCATCACATCCGCAGTTGTTGGATTATCTGGCCGACGGACTTATGAGTCACGATTGGGACCTAAAATGGCTGTTGCGCGAGATTGTCACTTCCAGTACGTATCAGCAATCCTCAAGAGTCTCAGAAGATCTTGTAGCGCGCGACCCGAGAAATCGCCTGCTTGCGCGTGGCCCACGATTTCGTCTTTCAGCCGAGATCATTCGGGATCAGGCGTTGGCAGTGAGCGGCCTGCTAAGTTCGAAAATGTTCGGGCCCGCTGTGCGTCCACCGAGGCCGAATCTAGGATTGCGAGCAGCCTTTGGCGAGTTAACAGATTGGCAGACAAGCACGGGAGAGGACAAGTACCGACGTGGACTTTACACGTTGTGGCGTCGGACAACACCGTATCCTTCGATGACTACGTTCGACGCTCCCAGTCGCGAGGTTTGCACGGTACGACGTATTCGCACAAATACACCGCTGCAGGCGTTAGTCACGTTGAACGACCCTGTGTTCGTGGAAGCAGCCCAAGCGTTGGCGCGACGAATGACTCAAGAGGGCGGTGACAATGCGCGTTCGCGGATCACCTACGGTATCAAGGTCTGTCTTGCTCGCACGCCGGAAGAAGCAGAGCTCGAACGACTCTTAACGTTGTTCGGAAGATGCCTTGTCGAGTATCGCGAGAGAACGGAAGATGCGCAAGAGATGGCCACTTCTCTGTTGGGACCTGCGCCCCAGGATGCCGACATTTCGGAGTTGGCTGCATATACAGTGGTCGCAAACGTTTTGCTCAACTTAGACGAGACTTTGGCGCGCAGGTAACTCGATGCACCGACAGTTGAACCCACATTTAGAAGTCACGCGTCGCCACTTCCTTCAGAATTGTAGTACTGGCATTGGCGCAGCAGCGTTTGCAGCGCTACTTGCGAAAGATGCACGTGCGAGCGCAATAAGTAACTTTGAAAACCCTTTGGCTCCACGGGTCTCACATTTTGCCCCGCAAGCGAATCGCGTCATCGTGTTACACATGGCAGGGTCACCACCGCACCTCGATCTGTTGGACTACAAGCCAGAGTTGGTGGATTGTGACGGCCAACCTTGTCCCCAAAGCTTTCTGAAGGGCAAACAATTCGCGTTCACAAGTGGCACGCCAACACTGATGGGCACGCCCCGAACGTTCGCGCAGCACGGCGAGAGCGGTGCGTGGATGTCGGACGCTTTGACACACCTGCCGAAAGTTGCGGACGAGCTCTGCATCGTCAAATCGGTCTACACCGACCAGTTTAATCACGCGCCTGCTCAGTTATTGCTCTATACCGGTTCACCACGAATGGGACGACCTTGTTTGGGTGCTTGGGCTACCTACGGGCTAGGTTCAGAGAATGAGAATCTTCCCGGATTTGTCGTATTGGTTTCCGGCGGTTCCAACCCCAGTGCTGGACGAAGCGTGTGGGGTAGCGGTTTTCTGCCTTCGGTCTATCAGGGGGTGCAGTGTCGTTCCAAAGGCGATCCCGTACTCTATCTCTCCAATCCCGAAGGCATGGACCGAGGGATTAGGCGGTTGAGTCTTGATGCGTTGCGCGATCTCAACAAACTTCAGGCAGAGCAACTCGGCCACCCGGAAACGCGCACTCGCATTGCGCAGTATGAATTGGCTTTTCGCATGCAGATGTCGGCTCCACAGGTGATGGATATCTCGCGCGAGACCAAGGAAACACTGGCCGCTTATGGTGCCACGCCAGGAAACGCAAGCTTCGCCAACAATTGTTTGTTGGCCCGAAGGTTGGTGGAACAAGGCGTCCGATTTGTACAACTGTTTGATTGGGGTTGGGATTTTCACGGTACCAATCCTAGCGAAGACATCCGCGACGGTCTCACGAACAAGTGCGCTGGAATGGATCAGCCGGTAGCTGCCTTGATCGCAGATCTGCGTCAGCGCGGCTTGTTGGAAGATACCGTGATCGTTTGGACAGGCGAATTCGGACGCACGCCGTTTCGCGAAGGGCGTACGGCCGGAAGTACGATCTTGGGCCGCGACCACTTTCCGGATTGCTATTCGATGTTCATGGCCGGCGGGGGCGTCAAGCCTGGCATTACCTACGGAGCATCTGATGAGCTCGGCTTTTCGCCAGTCGACAAGCCAATTCACGTTCACGATCTCCAAGCAACCATCCTGCATCTGCTTGGATTCGATCACGAGAAGCTCACCTATCGGTACCAAGGCCGAGACTTTCGCTTGACGGACGTCCACGGAACTGTCAAACGCGATCTCTTGAACTAGGCCTGTTTCTACCCAACTGCAGGAAACAGCTCCCACGAATGCGTAGCGTAGTTGGATTCGTACAAAACGTCATGGTGCGCGCATGCCATAGACTTTGGTCGCATGTGAATGGACCGCGAATGAATCAGATCAATGTTCGTTACCTGTGCTTAGATCGCCTTGGACCTCTCCCCCCTCGAACTAACGAGAGAATGCTCAATCGATTCCGTCGATCAGTGAAAATCAGCTGGACATACGCTATAGGGCGCTGCCAATACAATTTACATGTGTCAGCGAGAAGGAATCCCTATGCGGCGAATGCTTGTGTGTTATAGCATGCGTGATTAGAATCAATCAAACAAGTGCCTGTGGGATTGATGCACTCCGCCGAGCTGTGCCGGATTGCGCTGCTTGGATGCAGTCGCCTTGAGCGTCGTAAGATACGATCAGCCGTTGTATATCACGTCACGATTAGCTTACCCGCCTCCTCTTTTCCTCAATCGGAACAGATTCCATGTCACGTATGACTCGCTTCGATTGGCTTCGCTGCCAATCCCACCCCCGCCGTACCATGAAGAGAGCTCGCAACGATCGTCGACTGCGGATCGAGCCACTGGAAGAGCGACGGGTGTTGGCGGTGCTTACCGCAAATACCGACCAGGATGACACGATCTCCGACACGGTCCTCACCCTGCGCGAAGCCATTTTGTTGGTGAACAACGGGGGCGACGCCAATGCGGCGCTGGGCCGCGCGCTGACCGTCGAAGAAGAGTCGCAGATCGACACGGGAGAAGCGTTCGGAACAAACGACTTAATCGAATTTGACGTCTCGCTTGGTGGTGGCACGATCAACCTTGATGCCGTGTTGGGTCAGCTCGAAATCAGCACCAGCGTGTCGGTCAATGGGCTAGGCGCCGATCAGCTGACGATCGATGCCGGTGGCAACTCCCGCGTTTTGCGGATCACTGGTGGAGTTAACGACATCCGTGGATTGACGATCAGCGGCGGCAGCGCTGGCCGAGGCGGCGGTATTCGTAATGACTCGGGCGCCACCACCACGCTCACCGACATGTTGATCACAGGAAATACGGCCACGACGGGCACCTATGATGCCGGCGGCGGTATCTGGAATGATGGTGATCTGACCATCACTAGCAGCACCATCTCTAACAACCAGACTACTGCCGGCAATGGTAGTGGCGCAGGCATCTGGAACGCGGAAGACCTTACCGTTATCGGTAGCACGATCACCGGCAACTCATCGAATAGGGATGGCGGTGGTGTCAACAGTAATGCCAATGGTGGGAGCTTGACCGTCATCGATAGCACGATTACCGGAAATAGCGCGGGTGATGACGGAGGGGGGCTTTACATCGCGTTTGGTACGAACTCGGTGACTAACTCGACGATCTCCGGTAATTCTTCCGCCGACTATGGAGGAGGAATTCTCAGTGCTTTTGCATCTACCGTCGTCACTCATAGTACGATCACGGACAACTTGGCGGGCACAGGTGGCGGCATCTATCTGGACGGAGGCACACTTGCCGTTGGCCACACCCTGGTTTCCGGCAACTCGGCTGCCACTGGAGCCGAAATCAGCCGCAATGGCGGCACCCTCAACCTGAACGACTTCAATTTGATTGGTGATAGCAGTAGGACCACGGCTCAGGCGCTTTCCGGCGCGGTTGCTGGCGCTAACGACATTACCGCCACCAGCAATGGCAGTGCTCCAACCGCATTGGCGTCGATCCTCGACACTACGCTGGCCGACAACGGCGGTCCTACGTTCACTCATGCCCTGGTGACCGGCAGCCCGGCGCTGGATGGAGGCAATCCCGCGTTTGCTGGCCCCCCAAATGAAGACCAACGTGGCGCCGGGTATCCACGCGTCTTTGGCGCTGCAATCGATATTGGAGCAATCGAACAACTCCCCAGTGTGTTTGTCGTAGATACTCTGATCGACGAGAGCGATGGCGACACCTCGCCGGGCGATCTTAGCCTTCGAGAAGCTCTGGAAATCGCCAACGCGAAGCCGGGCGCAGACGCGGTGACTTTCGACGGCGACCTGTCGGGCACGATTAGTCTGGATGTGGCGCTGGGGCAACTTACGATCAGCGACGATGTGACCGTCACTGGTCTGGGCGCCGATACGATCACGGTCGATGCCGGTGGTAACTCTCGAGTGCTGCTCATTTCTGGCGGCACCAATGAAATCAGCGGGCTGACGATCAGCGGTGGCAGCGCCGATCGAGGCGGCGGTATTCGCAACAACACAGGTGCTACCACCACACTCACCGACACGGTCATTAGCGGCAATACGGCCACGGTTAACAGCTTCCAAGCAGGTGGCGGTATCTATAATCGAGGCGACCTGACTATCAGTGGCAGCACGCTCACTAGCAACACGACGACAGCTCCTCGTGGAGGCGGCGCTGCTGTCGCTAATTATGGCGGCACACTTTCGATCACTGGCAGTACCATCTCGGGCAATTCTGCCATGCTGCAAGCGGGTGCTTTGTACAGTGTTGACGGCACAGTCACCATCTCCGACAGCACGATCAACGACAACAGCGCTACGGGTGGTTCAGGAGGCCAAGGGAATGATGGAGGAGCCATTTGGATTTCTGGTTCAACTGCACAGATCACCAACTCAACCATCTCCAATAACCACGCTGACGACGATGGCGGCGCTATTCGATTATTTCTAAATGCATCTCTCACAATCTCGCATAGCACGATAACTGGAAATTCTTCCAATAATCAAGGTGGTGCTATTTTTGTCAATTTCTCGAGCAACCTTACGCTTAGCCACACCATCGTTTCTGGGAATACCTCGACCAATGCAGCAAACGAGATCTTCAACGGCGGCACGGCCAACCTGAACGACTACAACCTGATTGGCGACGGCAGTCAGACGACAGCTCAAGCTTTAGCCGGCGTTGTCGCCGGCGCAAGCGACATCCTCGCAACCAGCGACGGCACCACTCCGACCGCCCTGGCGTCGATCCTCGACACCACGCTGGCCGACAATGGCGGGCCAACGCAGACGCATGCCCTGGTCGCCGGTAGTCCGGCGATCGATAGCGGCAATCCAGCCGTTGCTCCGCCACCGACCAACGACCAACGCGGGGCGCCGTTTGTACGCGAAAACGGCGTGATCGATATCGGCGCTTACGAAGTCCAATCACTGAGCCTAGTGGTCGACACGCTGGTTGACGAATCGGACGGCTATACCTCGTCGGGCGACCTCAGCCTTCGCGAAGCCTTGGAATTTGCGAATGCCAATCCAGGCGCCGATACGGTTACGTTTGACACCGGCCTGTCGGGCACGATTAATCTGGATGCGGCGCTAGGGCAACTTACGATCAGCGACGACCTGACCGTCACTGGTCTGGGCGCGGATACGCTCGCGGTCGATGCCGGTGGTAACTCTCGAGTGCTACTCATTTCCGGAGGCACCAACGAGATCAGTGGGTTGACCCTTTCCGGTGGCAACGTCGGCCGAGGTGGCGGTATTCGTATTGATGGGGGTGTCACCACTCTCACCGAGATGGTCATCACCGGCAATACGGCCACGGTGAATATGTTTGATTCAGGTGGCGGAATCTTCAACGAAGGTGAATTGACAATTCTGCGCAGTACTATCTCCGGAAATACTGCCTCCGGTGCAAGCGGTGGTGGGGGCGGTATTTACAACAACGGAGTCGTGTCTATCACGGATAGCACGATTTCCGGAAATTCAGCCAATTATTCGGGAGGCATTATTAACCGCGACGGCGGCACAGTGACAATCGTCGGCAGTACCATTTCGAATAACACTGCCGACAATATTGCCGGGGCTATTAGCAGTACGGTCAATGCAACTACCATCGTTGAACATTCGACGATCACGGGTAATCAAAGTGGAGCTGAAGGTGGTGGTATCTGGAACAATAGTACATTGACCCTCCGCCACACCCTGATATCAGGAAACACTGCTACCGGCGGCAATGAAATTTACAATGACGCAGGCACGGTCAACCTAAACGACTACAACCTGATCGGCGATAGTAGCCAGACCACGGCGCAGGCACTGGACGGCGTCGCCGCCGGGGCCAACGACATCCTCGCCACCAGCGACGCCATCACGTCGACTGCCTTAGTGTCGATCCTCGACACCACGCTGGCCGATAACGGTGGAGCAACGCAGACGCATGCCCTGGTCGCCGGTAGCCCGGCGATCGATAGCGGCAACCCGGCCGTCGCTTCGCCGCCGGCGAACGACCAGCGCGGCGCACCGTTTGTACGCGAAAGCGGCACCATCGATATCGGCGCCTACGAGGTCCAATCACTGAGCCTGGTCGTCGACACACTGGTTGACGAGTCGGACGGCGACACCTCGCCGGGCAACTTCAGCCTCCGTGAGGCGTTGGAATTGGCCAATATCAATCCGGGCGCTGATACGGTTACGTTTGACGGCGGCTTGCTGGGCACGATCACTCTGGATGCGGCGTTGGGGCAACTTACGATCAGCGACGACGTGACCGTCACTGGGCTAGGCGCTGATAAGCTTACGGTCGATGCCGGTGGCAATTCCCGTGTTCTGCGTGTCACCGGCGGCACTAACGACATCAGTGGATTGACGATCAGCGGTGGCAACTTTGCCCGAGGCGGCGGTATTCGCAACAACGCCGGTGTCACCACCACGCTCACCGGCATGGTGATCACAGAAAATACCGCCGCGGTTAACAACTATGATGCAGGTGGTGGAATCTTCAACCAAGGCGAATTGACAATCGTGGGCAGTACTATCTCCGGGAATACTGCCTCCGGCATAATCGGCGGCGGGGGTGGCATTTACAACCACGGCGTCTTGTCGATTACGGATAGCACGCTTTCCGGAAATACAGCGTATTATGGGGGAGCGATTTTTAACCGCGACGGCGGCACAGTGACAATCGTCGGCAGTACCATTTCGAATAACACTGCCGACGATAGTGGCGGAGGTATTGTCAATGCTTTCAGCGGGGCAACTACCATCGTTGAACATTCGACAATCACAGGTAACAAAAGCGGAAATATGGGAGGTGGCATCTGGACCAATAGTTCCTTAACCCTAAGTCACACCCTGATATCAGGTAACTCCGGAAGTAGTGCTAATGAAATCTTTGGGACCGGCACAGTCAACCTGAATGACTACAACCTGATTGGCGACAATAGCCAGACCACGGCCCAGGCACTTTCCGGCGCGTCAGTCGGCTCTAGCGACATTTCGGCCACCAGTAACGGCACCAACCCGACCGCCCTAGCTGCGATTCTCGACACCACGCTGGCCGCTAACGGCGGCCCAACGCTAACGCATGCTCTGGTAGCTGGTAGCCCCGCGATTGACGCGGGCAATCCTTCCGTTGCTGCTCCGCCGGCCAACGACCAGCGCGGGGCACTGTTTGTGCGCGAAAGCGGCACGATTGATATCGGCGCTTACGAGGTGCAGTCGCTCAATCTTGTGGTCGACACTACCGACGACGTGGTCGACGGCGACTATTCCAGCGGTAATTTTTCGCTCCGCGAGGCCTTGGAACTGGCCAACGCCAACCGGGGCGCCGACACGATCACCTTCGACGGGAGTCTCTCCGGAGACACGATTACCTTAGACGGCACGGAGCTGGAGATCACCGACTCGGTAACGATCGCCGGTCTGGGTCAAAGCCAGTTGACGATCGACGGCGACAACAGTTCGCGGATCTTCAACATCGACGACGGCAACGCGGCGGACCTGGACGTGTTTCTGTCGGGGCTCACGTTGCAAAATGGCCGTATCGATAGCGGCGGGTTCTTTGACGCTGGCGGGGCGATCTTTACGCGGGAGAATTTGACGATCACGCGTACGACGATCACCAACAATACGGCGGAGTTTAGCGCCGGGGGCGGCGGCATCTACAAGGCGGACTCCAGCAGCAAACTGACGGTTGTCGAGAGCACCGTATCGGGCAACCAGGCGATCAACACCTCACGTGCCGGCGGCGGAATATACCTGTACCAAGGCTCGGCCGAGATCATCGACAGCACGATCTCGGGCAATAGTGGCGAGGCCAGTTCCAACGGCGGTGGCGGCGGCATCTCCCAGTATAGCGGCACGCTCCTGATCACCGGCAGCACGATCTCGGGCAACACTGCAACCAATTTCAGCGAGAACTACTCGCAGACCGGCGGCGGGATCTGGTCGGACTTCCTTTCGTTGACGATCCGCAACAGCACGATCGTGAACAATACGGCTATCGCCGGATCGGGCGGACCGATCACCGCCTACGGTGGCGGGATCGCGGGCAGTGCCACGCTAGAGAATACAATTGTGGCGGGCAACTCAGCAGATGACGGCCGCGACGACCTGTCGGGCAACTTCAATCTCAGCTATAGCCTGATTGAAGACACTACCGGCGCGACGATCACTGACAACGGCGGCAACATCACCGGCTCCGGCGCAAACCTGGGTTCGTTGCAGAACAATGGCGGCCCGACCGAGACGCATCTGCCGAGCGCCGGTAGTTTGGCAGTCAACGCAGGGGATCCGGCGGCTGTGGCCGGAGTGGGCAACACACCGACCTTCGACCAGCGAGGGAACGCGAACTTCCGCGTTACTGACGGCCGCATAGACATTGGCGCCGTAGAACGAGCCGGCGCCGGACCGTTTACGATTATCGTCAGTACTCTTGTGGACGAGTCGGACAGTGATTTTTCCAATGGCGACCTGAGTTTACGCGAAGCGATTGAAATCACCAACGCAAACGCCTCCGCCAACGCAATTACGTTCGACAGTGGCCTCTCTGGCACGATTAATCTTGATGCGGCGCTGGGGCAACTTACGATCACCGACGATGTGACCGTCACTGGTCTGGGTGCCGATACAATCACGGTTGATGCCGGCGGCAACTCTCGAGTGCTACTCATTTCAGGTGGCACCAACGAAATCAGTGGGTTGACCCTTTCCGGCGGCAGCGAAGAGAGAGGTGGCGGTATCCGCATCAACTCGGGCACAACCACGTCGCTTACTGGTATGGTCATTACCAACAATTCTGCTACGCGGACCAGCTACGACGCGGGCGGTGGGATTTGGAGTCGGGGCGACTTGACCATCACGGGAAGTACGATTTCAAACAATCATACAACTGCCGGCAACGGCAGTGGTGCCGGTATCTGGAGCGACGATGATCTCACAATCATAGACAGCACGCTCTCGGGAAATACATCGAACCACGATGGCGGTGGAATCTACAATGAAGACGGTGTTCTCACCATCTCCAACAGCACACTCTCCGGTAATTCCGCATCGGATACCGGCGGCGCTATCTATGATAGTGGTACTTTGATACTCACAAACAGTACGCTCTCGGGCAATTCTGCCACTGACGGCGGAGCCATTCGAATCGATTCCGACAGTGCGACAATTCATCACAATACGATTACCAATAACACGGCCAGTTCGAATGGTGGAGGACTCGATATTACCGGAGTCGTGATGCTCGACCACACGATCATCTCGGGGAACAGCGGAAGCGTAGGCAATGAAATTCGTTTCTCAAGTGGCGCGATCAACGTCAACGTCTACAACCTAATCGGTGACAACAGCCAGACCACGGCCCAAGCACTTAGCGGTATTCTAGCGGGTGTCAACGACATTACCGCCACCAGCGACGGCACCAACCCGACCGCCCTGGCTGCGATTCTCAACACCACGCTGGCTGACAACGGCGGACCGACGCTCACGCATGCACTGTTTGCCGGTAGCCCGGCCATTGACGCTGGCAACTCGGCAGTTGCTTCGCCACCGGCAAACGACCAGCGAGGGGCACCGTTTGTACGCGAAAGCGGCACCATCGATATCGGCGCTTACGAAGTCCAGTCGCTCAATCTGGTGGTCGACACCCTGGCCGACGAATTGGATGGCGTCTATTCGGCCCTTAACTTCAGCTTGCGAGAAGCAATCGAACTGGCAAACATCAACCCGGGCGCGGATACGATCACGTTCGCCGCCGGTCTGGATGGCGGTACGATTGCGATGGACGACGCTCTTGGTGAGATGGCGATCACCGACGCAGTTAGTATTGACGCCACGGCGTTAGCCGGCGGACTAACGATCGACGCCGGAGACGGCGCCGATAATACTTTCAATACGCATGACGGCTACCGCATTTTCAACGTCAACGATGGTACGGGCGCGTTTATGGCAGTCGAGATTAGCGGTCTTACATTGACTGGCGGCGATTTGCCTAGCGGCCAGCAGGGTGGGGCGATCTTCAATCGAGAAAATCTCACGATTACCAGCAGCAACATTTCCGACAATGCTACCTTCTCGTTCGGCGGCGCCTTCTACTCCGTTGTCCCCCTTACGATTAACGATAGTGTTGTATCAGGCAATGCGGCCGGTACGGGCGGAGCCTTCTTCCATGGCGGGGGGACTTTGGCCATCAACGGCAGCACTATATCGAATAACTATGCGAACTCTAGCGGCGAAGGCGGCGCTATATTCGTAAACTCTGGAAACTTGGTGGTCACCGGTAGCACTGCCTCGGGCAACATGGCTGGGTCTGGCGGCTTCGTTCTAGCTGAACGACCAGTCTTGATCACCGACAGCACCCTCTCTGACAATTCGGCAACTTCCAGTGGCGGCGCCATCTGGGGAGGCTTGTCGACCACTATTACAAACAGCACCCTATCCGGCAACTCCGCTAACTTCGCTGGAGGTGCCATCTACCATTACGCGGGATCGGTTACCATCCGACACAGCACTCTCACGGCTAACTCCGCCAATAACAGAGGAGGTGCCATCTATCAATTCGATAACAATTACGTTAGCTCCGTATTGAATATCAATGACAGCATCATCGCGGGGAATACCGCGCCAGTGGGTAATGAAATCCGTGTAAATTTCAATAATGGCGGTACGGCCAATCTCGACGCCTACAACCTGTTCGGCGACGGCAGCCGGACGACTGCGCAAGCGCTTAACGGACTCGCGGCCGGCGCTAGCGATATCACAGCCACCAGCGACGGCACCAACCCGACCGCCCTGGCTTCGATTCTCGACACTACGCTGGCCGACAACGGCGGGCCAACACTCACCCATACGCTCCCACCTAGCAGCCCGGCGATCAATGCGGGCAATCCTGGCTTCACCTCGCCACCCGATTTCGACCAGCGAGGGAACGGTTTCGATCGGACCGTGTTCAGCCGAATCGATATCGGTGCCATCGAACGTCAAACCGAATCGGCCGACTTCAACGTAGACGGCACTGTCTCAGGAACCGATTTCCTAAGGTGGCAGCGTGGCTTCGGTGCCACCGGCACGGCCGTGCACAGCGATGGCGACGCCAACTTCGATAGGAACGTTGACGGCACCGATCTCGACATTTGGAGACTGCAATATGGCACCGCGGCGCCAGTAATCGCTGCGGTGAGCAGCGATCCTAGCACTGTTGAAGTACAGGCGATGGTATCCACGAGTGAATCGGACGCCCTCGTTGAGGTACTAGCACCATCAACCGTGACTGAGCAAGAAGTTGTTGCCGCCGTACAACCAGGCAACACTATCTCATATCCACTTGGTAGCATTCGTGATCCAAATCTCTTGGACGCTGCTGCGGCGTGGGTCCGACTCACCGAGACGTCGCCGATGATTGGATCACTCGTCGTCGAAGAGTCCGTCTTTGAAGAACTGTTTAGCGAGGCTCCCGAACTTGCTAGCTGGAATCCGATCGCAGGAACGATTGACAGTGTCGGACGATCGTCGAAAGCGGACGAGCCATACCAAGACGATGCTGTCCAGCCATGGCTGTCAGACGAGTTGCTTGAAGAAGTTTATGGTTGAATCTCATCGCAGTTGCACAATCTTCAGCAAATTGCTGGCGACGCCTAATCGCTGAGGTGATGAACGACCGAACGCAATAGATCGTAGTTTGCAGACAGTCTTTCAGTGCTCTCGTTCGCACCCACCGACGTTCACAAGAGTTCTATCCTGTGTGTCGTGGAACGAGCAGATCGCCGGCGACAGATCGCCAAAAGACGAAAGTTTCGCGGTAAAAAACGCCGAGGATTGAAGCCCTCGGCGTGAGCGAGTTTCTGAAAATACCCAGTAGCGGGAAGGTTTAGATTTGGACGCAACAAGGCCTCCGTGACGTGATGGTCAGGCGCCCCAGTGGCCTTGTGTGTGAATCCCTCTCTCAGTCATTCTATCTATCTTACGCAATCTTTTTCCGCCGCGGCCAGGTACAGCCGACCATTCCCAAGGCTCCAATTCCGAACAATGCGATGCTGGAGGGTTCGGGCACGACTCGACCGCTAAAGGCAAAGACAGTGACGACCTCTCCCAATTCGCCATTGTTGTCCCAGTCATTTCGATCGGGATAGATTCCGTCGGCGCGAACTGTCGATCCAGAAACGCCGTTCAGTGCAAGGGTCGTAAGTTCGAAAGACTCTCCTGGCTCAAGGAAGAACGGCAGGCTTGGTGCTCCAACCGATTGTGAAGTCCACGAGTAAGTTGGTACTAACTCACCTCCGTCCCAGTGCAAACCAACCGAGACCGCACCGGGAACGGCGGCATTCGCTGCGTCGAATATGTCGTCGATGCTTGGGCTGCCAAGCGCACCCTGGGCGTCATCGAACCCCAGGTCGAACGGATCGAACACTATCACGTCAAGATCGTCGACCTGCAGTCGTGAAGGGGAAACATTTGTGAACCGGTCAGTCCGTCTGTGGGCATTGCCGTTAGACGAATCAATCACAACATCGCCCGCTCGGAGATTCCTCTGAAGAAGACCTTGCAGAGAACCCGCAGAAGATCTCTCGGGACAGATGATGAAGACCGCGACTACAAGAGACATTGCGGCCAGTAGTATTTGTGATCCAGATTTCGTCAGGGTGGAGCGATACGTATAAATCTTTCCGTTGTCTGGATCAAGTCGATTGCAGCATGGCACTTCGGTCGTTTGTGGATTCGAATCAGACATTTCAATTCCTCCAAAGAGTAGGTTGAGGGAATCCCTCATGGGTCTTGCGACAAACCAGTGCTGCCGCTGCTACCCTAGGAAGTGCGCCAGATTGCCCATTCCTACACTGATTTCAAAAAAAGATGCTCAGACATTGGAATTTCTGACAGCCGTTTGTCGGGAACGCATCACTCGCCAGTGAATTGGGGCTGCGGCAGAAAATTGCAGAAAAATCGTGCTACAATCAGTTTTTATCCGTAGGACATGAGCCTGGCGCGCACTGCTCTCTTTGGAGGTTCGAATACATGTCCGACATGAAGAAGGAATTCGAAAAAGCGCTTACGGGAGACCGTGAGGCGTTTGATCAGCTGTTTGGTCGCTGTCGTGAGAAGTTGACTCGGTTCTGTCAGACGCGCATGAGTACCCAAACACGCAACTACGTCGATGTCGAGGACGTAGTGCAAGAGACTGCGATCAAGGCATTTCAATCGCTAGATCGTGTTCAGTGGCAAGGAGAATCGGCTCTGTTTAGTTGGTTCTGTGGGATCGCCATCAATGTGATCTATGGTCACGCGCGTCGATTCTTGCGACTGGGTCCTGTAGGTGTCACTGACGAGCAACCTGACCATTGCGGAGCCTCTCCCAGCCGCGATGCCCGCCGGGGAGAGCGGATGATTCGCCTGGAGGGTAGTTTGGAAAAGCTCCCCCCTGAGCAACGTGAAGTCGTAACGTTGATCCGACTCCAGGGTCTTAGCGTCCGACAGGCTGCCGCCAAGATGGAACGCAGTGAGAAAGCCACTTATCAACTTCTGTGGCGCGCAATGAAGAAGTTGCGTGAACTTTTCGGCGACACGGAGAGTTTCCATTTACCTCCCGACGGCAATCTCTTTGGGAACTCTCCAGGAACATGACCTCCGATCGAGATTCTTCTCAGATTGAATCGAAAGCGATGGCGGAGTTCGCGGCCTACGTGGATCGTCTGCTCGCCGGCGAAACGCTTGATCTCGAGACAATCCAGGAGCAGCATCCTGAATTCGGCAACGAGTTGATTGAGCAACTGCGCACCTTTCAGGAAATGGCGGGCGCGGATCAGTCGGAACCCCAGGTGACGAAGTTAGGCGATTATGCGCTACTGGGAAAACTGGGCAGTGGCGGTATGGGAGTCGTCTACGAAGCGTGGCAAGATTCGCTCAATCGCCACGTCGCACTCAAGCTGCTTCCCAAGGTTTCGAGCGATACCAGGGCCATTGCGCGGTTCATTCGTGAAGCGCAAGCTTCGGCTCAGCTCAATCATCCGCATATTGTCTCAATATTTGATATGGGGGTCGAGCAGGGTACGTTGTACTACACCATGGAGATGGTGTCGGGAGAAACACTAAGCCATCTATTGAGCAACTATGGTGAACCGCAGAATGAGACCGGACCGCAGGAGATTAACTTGCGCCATTGCCTTGACATGGCAACCGCCTTTGCCGGTGTAGCAGAGGGATTGCAGCACGCGCACGCACGCGGAGTGATCCATCGTGACATCAAGCCCGCCAATCTGATCTTCGATACCAGTCAAAATTCTAACGAACTACCCAAGGGGATCCTGCGCATTCTCGATTTTGGGCTGGCGCAGATTGAGAACCAAGATACTTTGACGGTGTCTGGAGCTTTGATCGGCACAGTTCGATACATGAGCCCAGAGCAGTCTGCAGCGCGGTCGGTGCGGATCGATCATCGATCAGATATCTACAGCTTGGGCGCCACGTTGTACGAAGCGATCACTTTGCATCCACCGTTTGCGGGTGTGGATCTACAAGACACGCTGAGCAAGATTCGCGATACCGACGCGCCTCGACCATCGCAACTGAATCCGCGTGTTCCTCGCGATCTTGAGACGATTGTCTTGAAGTGCATGCGAAAGAGCCCCGCAGACCGCTATCAATCCGCAGAGGCACTATCGCAAGATCTCAAACGTTTTGCTCGCGGCGATCTGATCGAGGCCAGGCCGCAATCTCGCATTGAGAAATTGTCACGATGGGGTTGGAAACACCGCTGGCGCCTGACGAGCGCCGCAGTGATTCTCGTAGCCTCATGTTTTGCGTGGTGGTTCGCGAGCAAATGGCAGGCTACGGAAGCGACCTTGCGAGCGAATCGCTACGAACCGACTGTGCGCGAAGCGATTCGCCTCTTGCGTCGCACTGAGCGAGCAATGTTTTCCCGCAGCCCTTACGAGCTATCCATCTATCCCTGGGGCTACGCGCGGTATCTACCAAAAGACAGCGAAGTCTATTCCTGCTTCGTCAAGGAATGCAGTACCATATCGCTGAACCTCGCTTTGTCTCATTTGAACAATGCGATTCGATTACAGCCTGATCGAGCTGATGCGTATTGGCATCGCGCGCGGGTCCATCTCCTATTAGATGACTGGCAAGCTGCTCAAGAAGACCTGCAGATTGTAGCCGAGAAGCAACCAGGGAATGTCGCTAGTCTTTTCTTGCTCAGCACGATCGAGGACCTCCACGGCGATAAAGACGCGTCCGAGGAACTCTGGGAACGTGCGTTACGCATCGCAGAACAGAACGCAACAGGCTGGCAGCAATCTTGGCTGGCGGCTCAACGGTTTTCGCAGATGTATAAGTGGTCAGACGCCGAACGTGCCTACTCCGAAACGCTATCCGCCGCAAAGGATTTGCACGGCGAAGCATGGGAACCCTATACCGGCTGGGAGCTGGAAGTGCGGCACGGCCGACAGATCTGCATGGAACTGAGCGAAAGGTACCTGCCGGCGCTAATGGAGTTGAGCGTCTTGCTCGACAAGTGGCCGGACGCACTCGATCTGCAGGTATCACGAGGATTGCTGCAATATACCGTCGACAGACAAGAAGGCGGATCTCCGGGAATCAACGACGGCCTGGCTCTGCTGGAGCGGCTTTACAACGCTGAATTAGAAGAAACGAAACAGGACGAAATTGCAGAAAGAGTCTGTCTTCAACACGGACTACTCGTCGACACGCATCACAAACAACTCGATTCGGAACTAGTCAATACTTGGATGAATCGCATTCACGACTTGCAGACGCGCGCGTTCGTGGAGTTCCGAATGCGGCTGCTCCAATCCGACAAGCCCGGCGCCATAGAGGTCATCGATGATGCTAGCGAGCGTTTTGCCGATAGTCCGTGGTTTCCACTCGCCCGCGCCGGAATTACTTGGTTAGATGCAGCTGCCACAGAAGCTGTAGAAGAAGCGGTCCGGCGTGATCCGACATGCAGCTATGCCCATATAACCCGCGCATTTCGACGAGCTAATCGCTCTTTTCTGGATCCAGAGGACAAAACGAAACGGCGACTAGCAGAACAAGCGTTGCGCGAGGCGAGAAAATGCGATCTCAACCTGACCTGGGAACGGATCTATCTGGCCTACTCGGTTGGCCTGCTGGGAGACATAGAACAAGCAAATCGACTGTTCGATGATCTCTCGAAACGAGATCCGTATCCCTGGATCGAACACAATCGTGGCGAGATGCTCAGACGGGTGGCTCAGGCGGCGGATACTGCTCCAAAAGTTCGCAGATCACTTCTCGACCAATCCATCCGCGCCCAAGACATCGCTGTTGAAGTCGATCCAGATATGAGCAGCTTCTTATGGCAAAAGATGCTAGTTCTCATGGAGCTGGAGGATTTCGACGAAATCGATCGTTTCTACAAGCGGATCAAGTCACGAGGCATACCACAGCGCAATGTTGAGATTGCGGCAGGCATCGCCTACTTGAATTCCCATCGCCATGCGGACTCTATTAGCGCATTCGGCAGCGCACTGGAGCTTCGTGCGGAGGTGTGGCTCTACAATCAGCTCCGGGATGTCCTCCGACTGAGTAATGCAGAAGAAGTCCGTGAGCGGGCTGTTGAGCTGGCACGGACAGTCGAACGCGTGCTTTCGGATCGCAGCGAACAACAGCATCTTCCGCACGAGTTACTCCTGCTATTTGACGCCTACCAAACCGCCGGCGACCGAGAAAACGCCAGACGCGCCGCGGTGCGGCTCATCCGTAGTTGTCGGAATATTGACACCTGCCGCGAGCCGACACGCTCGGTGCTGCAGCAAGCTCGCGACTATATCGAACCCAATCTGGTGACGATCGGTTGCATCGACAACAAGTTGGTTGATGCAACCGAAGACTGCGACAGCGTACTTGGCCCCTTCCTGACGATGGATAGTCACATCGACGACAATGAGCTACCGCTACGACGCGAGTACGCCCAAACACTGTGTGCAATGAATTCTGGAAAATCAGATGAAGGTGTAGCTGCGCTGCAAGCTCTGGCTCGCAGCCATAACGCCCCGAATCTCACCGCGGCTCTTGCTAATCAGATGAGCGAGCACAACGTAGAAGCAGCTCTAAACCTGATTGGCAGTGCCTTGGAGCGACACCCGTCGCATCAGAAGCTGCAAGCGGCATATTGGAATGCGATTCACAAAGATGACACCAGCAAGACGCCTGATTCCGTCAGCCTAAGCGGCGGTCTGGAACAGCTGTCCTCATTGGATTGGGTGATCAATGGCACTGAGGTTGCAGACAGGTTCGCCCAGGATGGCGTGATTCGCATCAATTGTGGAGCCGATATCGATATGAACGTCGACGGTGAACTTTGGTTAGCCGATCGACACTACGACGGAGCTGATTTTTCTGAGGGGACGCAGGTGGTCGTGACAGGTCAACTCGAAGCAGTGTACTCCACACTGCGGAAGTTCTGGGACCCTAGCCAAGCAGCCTATCGCATTCCGCTTGCCAATGGTCGCTTCGACGTAAAGCTGCACTTCGTTGAAACCTACGAGTATCACAACCGTGCAGACGGCAAGCGATCATTTGATGTTCTCGTTGAGGATACGAAGATCGAAACAAACTTAGAGATCGTCGGTAAAGCCGATTTTGCAACTCCACTAGTAATCGAAGACAGTTGCACCGTGACGGACGGCGTCCTCGACGTCGAGTTCGTACAACACCGCTCCTGCCCAGTCCTGTTCGGGATAGAAGTAGCTCGCGACTAAGTGCGCAGAGCTTTGGCTGCACTACGGGGCGCGTCAACGTGTCCACCTCGATGAGCGGTGTTGACATCACTATTCCGTCGGAGGCGCCTCCTGGAGCTACCGTAGGACGGGCACTCCTGCCCGTCGGCGCTTGGGCTCTATTGCACGACGGCCAGGAGTGGCCGTCCTACGGGCGCGTTTCAACCATCGCGACGGTCAGGAGTGGCCGTTCTACGTATGGCCGTGAAATGCTCCGGCAAGCTCGAAATCGGACACCCAGGCGTCCAACAACTGGTCGGGCAGTTGCACTTCGCCCCACATCACCGGGTCCAACACATGGTGCTTTTGCATTCACCGCGGCTAACGCCGTCGGCTCAATGGAGGTGGCCAAGAATTGTTGCTGAAATTGGGCCACTGGTTCGAGTAGAATCAGTGCCTGGAGATGGGCGGTGGGTTCTTTGACAACTTGACTGAGAGCAAATCGACGGGGAGACTGCGCGCGTTGTGCGGCGTTTTCCGCGACCGATGGATTTTTCGGACACGCGCGCTTTTATTGAATCACGCAGTAACGTGTTACCTGCTAACGACTTGGGCTCGTGAGCGAAATCGTTTTTTGCGACACATGATCGGGTGAAATTCCGAAAAAGCGGCTCATAACCACCGTGCAAAAACACGAAAACCGTTACCGTGTAGGGGTTTATCGATTCGAGAGCGTTCGGAGTTTTCGGACACCAAGCGTGTTTCGAACCCGTGTGTCAAAACTCCATGCGGGGGGCAATCCAGCCGCGACCGTCAGGGAGTCGGATCTGCATGGTTGTTATGTCGCGTTATCCGGCTTCCTTACGGTCGCGGCTGGGTAGGTGTGGTGGAAGAAGTTTGGGCTGAGCTTGACGATCCGCCTGATAACGGAAAGGAAGTCATCTGTCGAGAGTGGCTCGATGGCGCGTTGAAGCATCATGAACGCAAAGCGGCTTAGTTGCAGCTTGCTATTTCAACTGCCTCGTTCGACACTGGGATTCGCTCCAAGACTTGGCTCCCAAACACCCGGTCCAGGCTGAGGTGTTCCAGGTGAACGTATCCTATGTGGCACTCGCAAGTTGCATTTGGACAAGCGCGCCTAGACAGTGCTTTTTCAATCCCCCCATCGTAGAGATTGCCGATTACGTTCTTTACGAAGTGGCAGCGACGCACATTGCCTCCGCTGTCTACCGTTACAACACTTTCTCCGGTCCGACATGAACGCCCCAGGCTCACGTGCGATTGATTGTTGATGGGAAACAGAGGGTCGATTGACTCGAACATTCTTAAGAGTCCCGCGTCGTAGTAGTCAGGAGTTGACTTGAACGCGTTCACCCACAGATATGTCGAGTCGGGCAAATTCTCTCGCAGCACTTCAATTTCGTGTAGATGCTCTCGCAAGCCCACGCATCCAACACTATGAGCCACTCCAAGTTGCTGGAGTTTTTCGCATTGGCCCAGAAAGTTTTCGAGCGTTGTCTCACCAGGGTGATACGTGCACCAGAGGCCAATCTTGTCTGTCGTCGCTTCCGCGAGCCAATCAAGCTGGCAGGAGAGATTCGTCTGTACGGCAACTTTGGACACATGTGGCAAGTGACTCAAATGCACTACCGCGTCCCGGTACCATTGTCGGACTAATGCCTCGCCCCAAGGCGTAAAGAATACGGATATTTGGTCGCCGTTGCGCGTGGTAACCCAGTCGAAGAAACGCTGCAGACCGATTTTGTCTTCGGCCAGTTCTTCAGGAGATTCCCAGTGCTTGGCGAATGGACAATAGTGGCACTCGTAGTTGCAACTCGATAGCGTACCACGGTATAGGATAGAGAGTTCTAGACGCATTCGAACGCCTCCATCCGTTCGATCACCTCTGACGAATACAGCCACGGACCAATAGCATCGGACCGCTCGATGCCAGCGTCCGTTAGCTTCATCTGCTCGTCAGCCAGTTCGGCGAGCCCGTTATCGAGCAGGTCGATCAAGCCCGGAAAGTCTTCAATAGCATTCGATCCAAACTGATCTTGGTAGCCCTTGGTCGACATTCCTTCCATCTGCAACAAGCCCTGCAAGAGAAACCGTCGTCGTTTTTCTTCGCAGTTCAATCGATATCCATGGTAGGCATAGCTGAATGACTCTGGGCTACGTCTAAGATAACTGCCCAGTATCGACCGGACGCCTTCGCGTCCGACCGCAAACTCAGACGAATAGTGAACTTCTTGAGTATACGAACGAGCACCGCAGCCAAGGCCAATCATTCCATCGGATTGACAGCAATAGACTGGCTCGTTGGCTGCTGCGGGATTGGGCTTGCGGAACATCCTCATTGATACCTGCTCGTAACCAGCGTCAACAAGCTCGTCACGGCCGACACGATAGTGAGCTAACCGATCATCGCCGGGCGATGCTCCAGTACGGCCCAAGCCCGTAAGCTCGCGAACATACAACGGGTAGAGGTAGATTTCTTCAGCTTCCAGTCGGATTGCTTTTCTAACGGTGGTAACCCACGATTCGTAAGACTGCTCGCAAGAGCCGTAGATCAAATCAAGGTTCAGGATTGGGAATCCTGCTCGTCGGACGGAATCGATCGCCCGCTGTACGTTCTGTATGCTTTGGGGACGACCGAGCGAATTCGCCTCACGATCGTCGAATGACTGCACTCCGAGACTGAGCCGGTCTACTCCCCACTCCCGCAGCAACTGCGCTTTTTCATCAGTCATCGTCGCCGGGGACGCCTCACATGATGTTGGGACAACGCTCTTAACGCATCCGAGAACGTCGCTCGCAATCGATAGCAGTTCCAACAGTTGACTAGCATCGAGATAGGTTGGCGTCCCACCACCGATCGCGACGCGCGAATACTGGGCGATCGGTAAATGTTCTTTGAGAGCAGCTGCCTCACTACGGAGCTGAGCAAGATAACGCGTTACCCATTCATCTTCTGCATTCGCAACTGTGAAGAGGTTACAGAATCCGCAACGGAACTCACAGAAAGGAACATGCAAATAGAGAAAGAGCGAGTCTAAGCTTTCACCAGCCCAAATCTCATTGAGTGGTATCGGCGATTCAAACGTGCGGTAGGCCGATTTGTGCGGGTAAGAATAGGTGTAGCTGCCGTAAGGGGAGCCGTTGATGACCTTGTCGAGATTAGGCATTGGTGGCTGCCCCTTCCACGGAATCAATCAGGAAGTGGGCGTAGGGTACATCCCAGACGACTGGGTGAGCGAGGCGATGACCTTGGTAGCCATCCTCTCCGTAGGCCGTTCCGTGGTCCGAGAAGAGCATGCAAAAAGACGCGCCTCGTGAACGCAGTGCATCGAAGAGTGGCGGTAGGCACGAGTCGACGTATTCGAGTGCCTCCGCTTGAGTTTTGCAGGAGTCTTCTGAGCAATCTCCATACAGACAATTAGGTTGATGAATAGCTGACACATTGATGAACAGCAGAATGCGTTGATCAGCGGGATGCTCACGCAGTGTTGTCACCGCCAGCCGCACTTGAGTCTCCATCGAGGTGGGACTTGTCACTCCCATCTCGGGAGTCCAGTGACTCTCCTCAAAAAGATCTGGCAGGACTTGGCACAGCACGGTTTGCTTGTTGAAGAATCCGACACCACCTATGCAGACGGTGTAGTACCCAAGGTCTCTTAGTCCTTCGATCCACGTGCTCTTTTCGAAGACAAGAGTTTCAGGAGTCGTAGTTTCACTTCCGTGAAATCGAGCTGCGAAGAGCCGAGGGTGTGGCCCGGGACGTGTCGGTGTCGGCAGAAAGCCGGCGAAGACCGCCTGATGGGCCGAGTAAGTGAAGCTGCCTGGGGAGTGACGTCGCTCCCAGCCCGTGTCGGGCAACATCTCAGACAGTACCGGCGTCCTACCTTCATAGTGACACTGTTGAGCGACGTCATAACGGAGCGTGTCGAGCGTCAACAGAACGATGTCGCGAGCTCCTGCAATTTGATTCATGTTCAAGGTGACTTTCTCCTTGCTCATGTTTCGATCAGAGGCTCATAGTCGTTCGGATTGTCAAACCCAGCGGTCCAGGCGATTGCCTGGCGACAGCTCGTCATTGCCGGCGGCACCCGGAGAAGGTAATGCCGCCCAGTCGATGGGCAGTTTACCGAGACGCAAACTAGTGGCTCGTCATCTTCAAGTTCAACGCGCAAGAGCTTCCGCTCTCCGCCTGGGTCAGAATCTGAGTCGAGTAGCTCGGGTTCGGACTCAGACAGAAACCGCTCAAAGCCCATGCGTTCGAGCTTCACCCGACGGAGCTCGGCGTTTTGTTCGCTAAGCACCTCTTCGGCGGTAATCTCTTCGGGGCGAAACGCAATGCGTTCGTCTATGGCTACGCCTCTCCAACGAATTCCAACACCATGCAGCGAATCGGGCAACGACTGGATCGATGTGTCTGCTATGTCAATCCACGACGCTACCTCGAGACCCTCCGGTAGCTCGGTGATAGGGGTACAGCCAGCCAAGTCCAGTTGGGACAGTCTTCCAAGCCAAGACGGCAAAGAACGAAGGCCAAGGCAGTTGCGGGCACGCAACCGGCCAACTCGCAACGACCCGGACACAGGCCACTGCTCAAGCTGAGGGCAATCGCTGATATCGAGGAACGATGTCTCCATGCCTTCAGGAAGAGTTTCAAGAGCCGGGCAATCGCGAACGTTGAGGGAACCAACCTTTAAGCCTTGAGGCAAGCGCTTCAGGTGATGGCATCCGCGAAGGTCGAGGCCAAATTGGACTGTGATTCCTTGTGGTAGCTCTTCAATGTGGGACTCTGAGAGATCAAGCGAGGTGTAGTGCGTGTTCGGAGTAAGAGATTCCGCCAGTGCCTTCTTCATCTGCAACTCTCGTTTTGTTTGAACCTTGAAGTCGAGACCTGAGAAATAGGTGACATCGCGAGCAAGCTCTCGAGAGTCGCGGAAGTCCCTTATTCGCTGAACAATCCATCGATGCATGCCACCTCCCCTAGTCAACGACGCGACGGATTTCTTGCGGCGAATATTCACGCTGGATCCAGACCCGGTAGTTTCCTCGCTCTAACGTGATGGGGGCATGTTCTTCGTGGACGAGGCTGGCAGAATCGGCAGACACACGGAGAAACATCGATTCACTAGCCCGATAGAGCGTAGCAGCTCCTCGAGGCTCGACTCGGTGGGCGTGCCCCGTCAGCTCGCCTTTTGCCAAGATGGTATGTGGCAGCTCGCTCGCTGTCTCAGGAATTCTGCTAGCCTTCTGCACGAAGACGTCGCCATGTCTCCACATGTCATTCTCCCTTATGTCTGTGTGCTTTACTACCAAGTACGATTAATCTGTTGTACACTACTGGCCTTATTCCGCCAATCTTGCATCTTTCCCGAGAGAGGGCCGTATGACGATAAATGCTCACCTCGACGAGTTCGAAGGCTATGCCGTAATTGAGTACTCCCAGGATGATACTTTACCTGCCGATGGTTCCAAAGCTATTCGGATCGGCCTCGACTGGGACGCACACGACGCAGGCCAGTCATTCCTCGATCTGTTCGCTGCATTTCTGGACGCACCTGGTTCAGGGGATGTGCGTGCTTTTCTCGTTGGTGATTGGGGAGGTACGGGTGAAGGAAATGACTCGGAACCAGTCGTGGAGGCCCTCGTTAGTGCGCGGGATAAACTACCCCATCTTCGCCACCTGTTCCTGGGTGAGATGACCATGGAGGAATCGGAAATATCCTGGATCACCCAGAGCGACGTGTCACCGATCTTTGAAGCCTATCCTGCGCTAGAGACCTTGTTCATCAGAGGCGGCAATGATCTTCGGCTGGGGAAGCCGCGTCATGCATGCCTCCGAAAGCTCGTAATTGAGACCGGTGGAATGAGCGGAGAGGTTGTTCGTGAGGTCGCATCCGCTGAGCTACCTGAACTCAGTCACCTTGAACTGTGGCTGGGCGATGAAGGCTATGGGAATGACGTCTCGGATGATGATGTCCGTGGACTGCTATCCGACGGCCCAATCGCCAAGCTCACGCATTTGGGCTTGAGGGACGACTGCAACGCCGACGCCACTGCTAAGGTGATCGCGGAAATCGGAGTACCTTCTACATTGAGATCGCTCGACCTCTCGCTTGGCACGCTTGGTGACGATGGGGCCGCGGCGTTAGCAGGCAGTTCCTGGCTTAATCAGCTTAGCTCACTTGATCTTCACTATCATTACGTCTCGGCGGAAGTCGTATCCCGCTTGAAAGAGATTGTCCCAAAAGTCAACGCCGACGACGTGCAGGAGCCGGACGACTGGGATGGAGGACCGCACAGATACGTCGCGGTCGGCGAGTAATGGACCAGCGTCCTTGGGTGATTATTGGCAATCCAGAGAACAGACGAGTCAAATTCTTTCAGAGTGCTCTGGTGAGTCGAGGCTTATCGCCAGCTCAAGTGTTAAGCTACGAATCGCTTCTCAAGGGCGATTGTTCATTGCGTTCTGCTCCGGAAAATGCCATTGTACGCGTTGAGTCCCCTGGTGAGGATCTCACAGTCGATCATTTGCTCATAAAGGCTGGTGAACAGCTGGCTTCTGCTGAAGGTACTTGCATCTACGAGAGTGATGGCCGTACCAGGTTACCTCAGGAACATGGCCGGATCCTCGCACCTCGTCAAAGCTATCTCGGATACGTGTCGTCGATGAGAGCTTGGGCTGAAGACTGCCGCAGTTCGACACAGAGACTATGGACGACAAGTGCTAGTGCGCTTGAAACGCAATTCGACAAGAGTCTCTGCCAAGCAAACTGTGCCCGAGCAGGCATTCCTACACCGAAACCCATTGGAGTCGTCACCGGCTGGGATGAACTCTCGCGTAAAATGTCCGAGCTTGGAATGGAACGCTCCTTTGTCAAGCTTGCGAATGGATCGTCGGCGAGCGGGGTTGTCGCAATTCGTATACGGAAAGGCAAAGTCTCAGCGATCACGTCCGTCGAAGTCGTATCTGGTGACCACGGCATCGCACTCTATAACTCACTTAAGATTAGACGATACGCAGGCGAAAAAGAGGTAAAGAAGCTAATTGATGAAGTGGCAAGGCATCGAGCTTACGCTGAAGAATGGCTACCAAAGGCTACGCTTGAGCGACGTGTCTGTGATTTGCGACTACTGGTCATCGCTGGCGAGCCGCGCCATGCGGTGGTCAGGACAAGCCGATCGCCACTAACAAATCTGCACCTTGGCAACCGACGAGGTGATATCGAGGATTTCTGGCAGCGACTTTCAGGTCTTCAGAAACGGGAATTGCGGGAGACGTGTAGACGCTGCGCAGAGTTGTTTCCTGAGTCTCTCCATCTTGGCCTAGACATTCTCTTCACTCCTGGATTTCGGAAGCACTACCTCTTAGAGATAAACGCGTTTGGCGACCTGTTGCCCAATGTCACCCATCGGGGAGCGAACGCCTATGAAGCTCAAATTGACTCGGTATTGAGTGGTTGGGGTCCAGGCATCTAAATGTCTGGACATACGTGTATTCCTGAGAGGATGAACCCTCGCAAAACCTTGATGGGCTACTGCCACGATCCGATGAGTTCGCCGCCGCGAGGCGTGACGAGAGCCTTTAGCTTAGACAGCTCGATACTTGGGGGAAAAATGTGAACGGCTCCGTCTGCGAACGCCGCCGCCAGTCCATGGCGGGGCGAGAAGCGTCCTACACTCAACTCAGGGTGGAATGGGTCAAACGGGAGGTCAGCTGGCTTGGTCCACGGAACTGCACTCTCTGGAACTGTCTGTATCATTAGGATGGTGTTCGACGGTCCGTCGGTGATAGCTCGATAAGGGAAGCCTTGGCTCCTCTTCGATTTTGGAGCATTGATAAATGGAGTGTCTGGACCTGTTAAGGTGACGATCCGTGTGGAGTTCTGATTCAAAGCATCATCTGCATCGCGAAATACATCCGGCATGTAGGCAAGTAATTTGCGATTGTGTGGACTGTCCCAGGGTTCATCTCTTTTGAACTGCTTATACAGGTTGTCCTGCTCGAGAAACGGCAGAAGTGCGACCCTCCAGCTCAATGTCGGTATGAGTTCTCCTTCTGGTCCTTCATGAAAAATGTTCATGGGAAGCGATTTTCGTCGCTCCTGATAGTTGAGCATGGCTAACGAAAGTTGCCTGAGCTTTTGCACGACATGTTCTGGTGACGTATCGACAGTAGCTAATGGCAGCCGTGCCGAGTGTCGTGCATAGCGTTCGACGGTCCCGAAATCGACGACCTCACCTCCCCTGGGTGTCGCCAACGCAGCCAATAGCTGATCTGGCACTTTTGCCGGAAGCTGCAGGACCTTCCCACCCATCATGGCGCAATAGAGTGAACCCCGTATCCTACCTATGGACTTCCTGGGTTTCTTAAGATCCAACTCCAGGTCGTCTGGTTGAGTCCATGGGACGGCTTTGTCGCGACCCGTCTGAATGAAGAGGATCGTGTTCGCAGTGCCGTCCGTAATTGTGCCAGTTCTGGGACTTCGCGTATCTGTGTACGGAAGATGTGCGCCACTGAGTATTTGGAATCTAGTCAGCGGAGCGGGGTCCTTGTCGGTCTTAAATATGTCGGGAATGTACTTTGCGAGTTCCTGGTTGTGTGGGCTATCCCACGTTTCATCGAGCTTGAAGCGGTCGTATAGCACTTGTTGATCAAGATATGGCAGCAAATGTACTCGCCAACTCAGCAATGGCTTACCCTGTGCGTCCGTATACTGCGGCTTGCGAGGAACCGGAAATGTTCGATGTCGCTCTTCATATCTCAGCATCGCCAGCGCAATGCTTCGCATCTGTTGCTTGATTGGATCGCGGTGATATTGCTCGAGCTTGTCTGAGTTTCTCGCAAGTTTTGGAGCACGCACTAACGGAATGTCAACAAATTGCTCAGTGGGAGGCTTCGAAGCTTCGCCCGGTGAGGAATGAGGAAGTTTCGCTTTAGGTGGAGGTAACGTGGCCTGTCGTGAATCCCCGAACCACGTGTCGCGTGCGACTTTCTCGCCACCTCGAGCAGTTGCCAGTGCTAATAGCTTCTGAGGATGGACGCCCTGCTCAAGCATCAGTGTGTTGCCATTCACCAGCAGGATGCAAGTCGGTTCCCGATATGTGATCCCTAACGACTTGTGCGGCAGTCTTAATGACATGCTTTCTGTGTCGGGCTTCGTCCACTCGACCTCCTGATCTGCACCGACTAGAAACGCGAGAGCAGTCCAGCGTTCACCATCCAGCGCATCTTTCCTATGGGAATCTTGATCCAATCTTGCAAATAGCTCTTTCCCTCTGAAAACGCGAAAACGTGTATGTCCTTCGCTACACTGCAGGTCGTACACATCAGGCATCTGGCCAATCAGGCCTTTGTTGTGTTCACTGTCCCAAGGCTCGTCGAGATGGAATGCATCGTAGAGTTCCTGCATGCCTAGTTCTGGCAACAAATGGACCCTCCACGAAAGTTGGAAGCCCGAGTCGTCCGAACTTGAAGTCGTCGCTTTCAACATTGGAAGTTGCTTCCGGTCAAGCTCTCGAAACGCTCGACCGATCTTGGACATCTTATTGTGTGCTCGCGTGATAAGTTGTGCTGCAGTCAGCACCGGCGGCTGTCTGGCCGGCTCTTCAAATAGATCTGGTTCTGATTCTGATTCCTCTGACGACGCGCTATTTGCACTCGGTGCGTCAGGAATCTCGGGGGGCTCCGGCGAATCGATCGTCTTATCTTTGGCCTGGGCATCAGATACGTTTGACTTCGGATCTGATTGTGAAACAACTGAAGCGCTACTGGCCGTCAGTTCCAACTTGGGTTCCATTGAGAGCCGCTCGTCGGATTCAAGTACCGCCGGGTCGTCAGCCGGCTCTTCTTGCGTTTCCGAAGCCTCTAGATCTTCGGGGAGCTTCGCCCCGGGTCTCTCTGCGTTTTCATGTGGAGCCGGATCTGCTTCCTGCTGATAGGTCGTTGTAGCTTGTGACACCTGGCGATGTGGTGTCCTGCTGTTCCAGTAGAACACCCCCCCGAATGCAATTAGGCATAGGGCTGCGGCTACGGTCAGACCTGTCACTAGTTTCGCTCGAATCGTGGATTTCACGCGAGCCTTACGAGTGCTTCGAGGCAGAGATCTTGGCTGAGCAGTACGATACTCTTTGATCTCGTCTTTGAGTCCAGCAGCCTCGAACAACTTTGGTAGAATTTTTTCCTCAGGGCAACGACTTGCAACGTCACGGAGCAGATCAAGCATTTCGGGTTCGTTGAGACTGCCGGTTCCAAACGCCGCAATCAGACGCCCGACTTTCGCATTCAGTGATTTGCGATCAAGTCGCATCGCAGCGTTATACGCAGAGGCGGCCTTACTGAACTTCTTGCATCGCAACATGAGCTCGCCGTATCGAGACGCTACTTCGTACTGTGCGTCGTTTGGAAGTTCATCTTTCAGGCTTCTCACTTTAATGAGGTCATCAGCGGCTCTGGAATAGTTTCCCATCTTGTCAAAAAGACTGGACCTGGTCAGCAGCGCTGCTGCATCGTTAGGCAAATGCTCAAGAATCAAGTTGAGATCTTGGAGTGCCAAATCATACTCACCAGCGCGATATAGTATAGTGGCGCGTGCTTCCAGCAATTCAGCAGCTGGCTGACTCTTAATTTCCGAGTTGAGATACTCCAGCAGATGCTTGTCTGAGTTGCAAATCTGACCGACTCTCGCCCCGACAAGACCATCGAGCATGCGATTCATTTCGCCAACGAGTTTTTTTGCAGAGTCCTCGAACAAGACCACGACACTTGCAGAACGAACGGGCTTGTCGACTCCTGCCGATCTGGCGGCTGCGAATCGCTCTCTAGGGCTCGGGTGAGTGTCTTCGTCGGTCGTGGGAAGCTGCAAAATATCGCGAACCTCTGAGTCGATCCTGTAACGCTCATGTGAAGCGATGGCCTTTTGTGGAGAGTAAAACGCCACGACACCGCGCTTTTTGCTTGTGCCCTGATGAATTGCCTCATCGAGCATATAGCCAAACTCGACATCTCTTCGGATCACGTGCTGCAGTCCTTCGATCAACGCACTTGCACCAAAGTGCTGAACTGCTACGCGATCTGCCAGCACCTCTTGTAGTCGGCTGGCTCCCAGGGCCAACTTGTTGAACAGTTTGTAAAAGTAACGTAGGTACCAGATTGTTATGTCCCACCATCGAACGACACCTCTCTCAGCGATTGCATCAGCAAATCGCAGCATTGCTATACGGACACGTAATGAGATGTCCCCGCCAGCAGTATCACGATGTTGGAAGTGGGCATACTCGTGTGCGAGGACACTGCACATAGCGTCGACTTTGAAGCCAGGTAGCAACCCAGCTCCTAGCAGTAACGTGCGTTTGCCGCGGTCCATTAGGCAGGTGATCCAGCTGCCCTGTTCCAACACCGCCATGTCCGTCTGTGGTGTGATCCAAATTTCATCTACCGGCCTTGTCTTCATGCGTTCTGCCACTAGCCTGACAAGTTTCCAGAACTTGGGGGCTTCTTCTTCTGTGAGCAGTCGTCTGATGGGCTTGTATTTCTTGGATACCAGTGCAGTGCGTAGCCCACTAATCGCGGTTATCACTCCTGCCATTCCACCAATGAGGATTATTGCGACTAACCATAGATTAAGGTATGGAAGCATGAGAGCCGCATACCCGAGCGAAAGTGGAAGTGCGATCGACGTAAGCAGAATGATCGGCAAGGAGATGTAGTAATAAATGCCAGTCAGGTTAATGACCACTCTGTAGATTGTGCGCAAATGATGCTCACGCGCATTTCTAGATGAGGGGTCCTTACGCTCGGCCGCTTCAAGCGTTTTCTTGCTGAGCCAACATCCCACCAAGTACAAGCAAAAGAAACCTAGTAACCATACCACAATCACAGCAGCAATGATCTGCGCATACTGCCAAATCCACCGTTGGTTATCGATGGCAATCTTTAGTAGCTCCGCCAAGCTCTCGTCAGCGAGTCCAAGATTCTGTGCACGACGAAGTGAATCTTCGGCAGACTTCCAGTCTCCGTCTTCGATTGCACGAACGCCCTGAAAATAGTGACCATGCGGGTTGTCTGGGAACCTCTGCACGAGCTCTTGGGTTGTGGATCTGAACAGAGAGCTATTTTGATCTTCTAATGCGAACTTAGCTGTCGCTATCCAGGGTAAAGGTTGTGTAGCACCTGACTGGATCTGCTGTTGGGCCAGCTGTTTTGCTTGCGTCCGATAAGGATTGAGAACATTTGTCGTCGCATTGGCCTGATCGAGCGCGCTAACTGCATTCATCAGCCCAGCGAGAGATGTATCCGACTGCAAGTTTTTCGAGATGACTTGCCTCAGCTGAGTCATATTCTGCTGTTGAGCCAATTGATGAGCCCTGGCCCATGCGGGCGATCTCACACCAGATGGCACCGCAGAGATGCTGGATGCAGTTTTAGGATTGTACGCTTGAGGCTGGGAACGAAGTGCGAGCGGGTTTCTAAAAACTGGGCCCGACAGGCCAGTGTTTGGTCTGGAATGGGACTGATGTGGGCTGTAACTGCGAGGAGAAGTCGTGTGTTGTGAGTGATTGGGGAGAGCGTTCCTGGACGGAACTCCACGTTGCGGCGCGCCTGGTGTCAATCGCTGCGAGCCGGGGCTCCTCGGCCCTGGACGTTGCCCATAAGTCTGCGGAGTGGATGGGCCTCGAGGCACGGAGGGTCCTTGGGGGATGGAAGGTCCTTGAGGAGCGAATGGCTGGGGACCTTGGCCACAAAGATTCATCGAGTTCAGGTTACAGATCGAAAGCATCAGAAACGCGACTAGCGAAAAGTGGTAGATGCTTCGGCTCATACTTAAGCACTCCAGATAGCTGTCTGAATTTGAAGGAGTTTGTGACTCTGAGAGACCACTTTTGCAACAGGCTTCAGGCGATTCGATTATAGTCGATGCGACAACCTCAAGGTTATGGGGCATCAGAGAGATATCTGTAGAAAACCACTCAAATGCTAGGGTAAAAGCGATCATACTACCCTGCTGAAAACTTGCAATGCTTAAGCAAGTATCAGCATCGTTTTACAGGATTTAGCATTTTCTAGATCTGGCAAAGGGTAGTCGGAATCGGTGGCAAATGTCGCGACTCCCAGCGGTTCAAGAAGATTGTCACCCTGCGTATTCTCCGTAAAGAAAGACTCATCGATGACGAGCTGGTTCTCTCCTTTTCCTTTTCTACTGGCCAGATAAAGAAGTAGGAGAACCCAAGGCACGAAACCCATGAAGAAGATGGGCAGAAACGCAACTCTGAAACCATCCGCCAAATCTTGATCCGTTTAGCAGCAAAGAAGCAGTGTGGATAGGGGGACTCAATAAAGCAGTGTCTTAAGCTGCATCTACTTTCAGGTCGCTCGAGGAGATGCGGAGCCAATGACCTGTCATTCGACGCTTCAGTTGAGCACACCCATTCAGCAAGCGAGAGGGTTAATCATGTCGGCAGTTCGGCCAAAACGCAAACCCTATGACTCCGCGAGGATGACCGGTTTAATGTCACCCAGACGAGTCCCCGATTGCACCAATTCAAGGGTTTGCTTTTGATGAAGAGTATCGGCTTCTGCTTGATTCAGAACAGCCATTTGCAAATGACCTAGTTGGTTCAAATCGCGAGCATAACGATAGCCCGGGTTCGACCTCAGTTTCGCATCAATAAACCTACATAGAGCCTGTTGTGTCTGAGTGTCTTCTGCAATGCTGGGCGCAACAATACGCAGCAGATAATACGGCCTATCTTCCTTTTGAGCGACGAGCTGGCAGTAATTTGGAGACACCAAGTACTCTTCGAACGCCGAACTTAGAGCAGCCTGCACATGCGCTGCATTAAGCTTCTCGCCTACTAAGTCCGTTGTCGCGTCGCATTTTCCAAGGAATCGCAATAGTGGTACCTGCTTGTAGAAGCCAACCACTTCTACTTGATCCATTAGCTGATAGCGATATAGCCCTCCCGAGGTCGTGACAATAACCCGATACTGCTCTCCCTCTTGGAGTTGATGTGCAAGCAATGGGTTATTGCTAGCGATTACGCCACTTGCGTCGGCACGTTGAAACTCAAAGAAGTGCGATCGGATGGCAAGTCTCGAACCGGGATAGCCCACCGCCGGTATACTTACGAACGCCTCAGTAGCCAGCAATCCCTTAGGTTGAATCTCTATTCCTGGCAGAGACTGTTGAAGTTTGACAGCATAAGAAGACGAAGGACCGTCGGTCCAACAACTAACCATCGCAAGTTCAGGCCAGATTTTCCGAACCCAGTCGGAATTTGGATCGGACCAATTCATGATTGCTTCAATCTCCTCTGCCCGCTCTGGCTGAGGTTCAAATTGACCTACTAGAGAGCTAGGCAATTGCTCGACTAGTTCACCGCTAAGAGTGCCTTGTATTACATCATGGGTTATTTGCGACCAATTGGACCGGAGATGGTCTATCAGTTCTTGTAAGAAAGTAGGGCTCCACACAGAAATAAGCGACAACTTTGGACAGCGAAGCAGAAAGAACAATGTCGCATATTGTGCTGACGGCACGGATTTCGACAGAGCAACTTCGGGAGGAACAGCTAAACTCTTGGAAAGGAACCATCGTTCGTAGGCTCCAAGGTAGCTTGCGTCGTCGTCAAATCCGATCGGAATTCCTGATTCAGTTGTGCGTCGCGTGCCTGCAAGTGGAGACACTGACCAATAAGCATATCCACTTCGCGTGGAAGGCTTTTTGGAAAACAGATCCCATATCCATGTCTTTATTGCACGCTGAAAGCTATTCCTTAGAGTTGCTGTGTAAGGGATCAGCTTCTCACCGGAGGTTGTGCCACTTGTAGGCTCAAGAAGTTCAACCGGTTCCGATGTTAGTACACTAGCATCCCCTCGAGCTATTCGCTGAATAGGTTCCACATAGTCTTCGTATGTTGTGAGCGGTACTGCTTCCTGAAAGTCACACACATTCCGAATGGATTGAAAGCTGTGGCTCTTTCCAAACCATGTGTCTTTGTTTTGGGTAACAATAGACGTTAAGAGCTGCGACTGAGCGTGACCTATATGACGTGAAGCTCGATTGAATCGCCTAGCTTCTCTAAGACACGAAAGCATCCAGCAAGTATTAAAGAAATGGGGGCTGAACATGACACTAGACGGCCTCTCGATCGGCAATGTGGGCGTTGATCACTCGAAAGGCTGCGCGGGTGAAGTTCTCACGCGATAATGGAGCGAGGCAGCAAAGCTCGTCACCGTGGGCATAACCTGGATTCCGCTCCAAGAAAAAGCGGATGTGAGAGTCTTTCGCCCTCCTGTTTCCAGGATCCGAATAACTCTTGCGGACGAAATCCTTGTCATGCGTTGCGCGAATAATATGACTTGCCTGGTCATATCGGCTACCGCCTACCAAGTGGCCCAACGCATCAATCACATTCGCAACGTCTTGCGGAATGTCCTCGCTATTGTTGGGGTAATACGTTCGAAAGAAAAGTGGCAAGTATCGAAATGTTCGAAAACCCTTCGATGTCAGGAACCAATACAAGTCCCGAGATGGATTCTGATCGATGAGACCTAAGGCTAGCTGCCCCCATTTATGGGCCAGTGCAGGGTCGCCCCAATACGCAGGCTTAACGACCGTATCACCAGAAAACAGGGCACGCAATCGTCTATTGTCTACTTCAGTCTCGAGTAGCACTTGAGTGGAGAAACCAACTAATCGATCATTATCTGGATCGTGCACTAGGATTACAGAGTCCTTGACATCAAGATCTTCTTCGAACTTACTCCAGCGGGTGTTTTCATAGCACTCTTGCATTAGCCCATACATCAGTCGACGCTCAGTGGACGTGAGCTGTTTTACGCTGGTTAAAGAGCCGTGTAGTCGCATTACTGATTTCCTATAAGCAGCCGAGTTCCAGATAAGGAACGCGGTTGGTGATTTTCTCAATTTCAGGACATTCGTCTGGCCAGTACACCAGGTAAACCAGTGTAACGTATTCACGTCCTGAATAGCGTCGGAATGTGGGGAGTAGTGGATCCCTCTCGTGAAAGCCTGCCGCGAGAAAGTCCACGCTTTGTTCGCGCAGGATATTGCACGCCGAAGAGATCAGACTCTCAGCAATATGCAGATCGTTGTTTGCGACCACAGGTATTGCAGCGTATTGAAAATTTAGCGATTCGCCGACTTTGGGCAATTTTGGCTTGCCGAAAATTCCAGCATATCCATTATAGAACGGGCGCCCCATTCGAACACAATTGGAATATCCGCAGACAAGGCTCTGCTTGAACTTGCTCTGGTCCCATAGCCCTAGAGTCCCAACCAACCGACCATCAACTTCCGCCAATAAGATGGAATCGTGGTCTAAGCCAATTAGTCGACGCGGAGCGTCGATGAACTCACGTTTGTCGTAGGCAGGAAAAAACTGCCGTGTTGGCCCTTCTTCATTGAGGAATTCGATTATGCGGGGACCGTCGTCAGAATTTGCCTTCCTGATTGCGACACCGTTGGGAAGAGAATGTGATCGTCGCGGAGAGATAGTGAGGGTGTAGTAGCGTCCCAGGGGGAAATAAACAGGGAGTCCTGCCCGCTGTGACGTTAGCACCTCAACCGCTCGCTGATTATCTGCTGCGATGGTTGTAAGATAGAATCTTGTTCTTCGATCTTCGTGCAATTCTCTAAAAAACCGATAGCCTCTCGCCAGGATCGCAGCATTGCCGCGATACTCAGGCAAGAGCCTCAATGCACTCAGATATCCGGTTTCGGTTACTTGGCCATTGACATAGCAGCCACTGATGGCCCGTGAGCCCATACCGATGACTTGCTTTGTGTTCTTGTCGCGCGCAGCGACTACTTGGACGAATTCACCATCAACGCCGGATGCGACGAAGTAACTCGGTTCACGAGCAAAGGCTAACTCGATGTTGCCCTGCATCGGAATACTAGCAAGAAGCTCTCGAAGAGCATGATCATCCTCTTGCGTAGCTAGGTTGAACTCGAAGCGGCTCATGGGCGGTTACGTTGTCAAAGTTGCCAGCGCCTAGTTGTAGCCCTTGGCGAAGATCAATATCAAAGTGCGAACTGAGGTTTAGTCCTAGATAGACTCCAAGCATGGTTAGGTTTTGCGCATTCGCCGACAAGTCTCGAATCCTCTGAGCCATTGATTGCCAGCCGTAAAACTCTCGGCGAGCCCATAAACAGCCCTCTTCCAACTGGCTGGGACTCATCCGCGCAGGCTGGAAAGTCACATCCCCCACTCGTCCTTCCGAATCGAGCCACCAGCGTTCTTGCAATAGTTTTCCTTGTTCGCTTAATCGCTGGTAGAGAGGAGTGCCTGGAAATGGAACGAGATGATTAAATGCCGCCAGGAATAGCTTGTGTTCGCGAGCAAAAGCAACACTTTCACGAATCACATCCCAGTCGTCGTGCTCGTAGCCGAAGACAAAAGTGCCATAAACTGCTAGACCGTGCTTGCGGAATTGCTGGAGGCTTTGGCTATAGGATAGCTGCGCAGTATTCCAATCCTTGCCCATTTCCTTAAGGTTCTGCTGATTGATCGACTCCATGCCAATCAGTACCCCCCGACAGCCGCTCTGGGCCATCAGTTCGAGCAAGTCATCATCCTGGGCAATATGGATACTCGCTTGTCCCACCCAGTTGACGCCTAAGGGTGTAATTTCTCGGCATAGTTCTCTCGCCTTACTCGGCTCACTAACAACATTGTCATCGACGACAAAAAATCTCCGACTGCCTGACTGTTCCATCTCCTCAGCAACATCCCGTGCCGGCCGGTGGCTCTGTGCGGCCTTGTGAAACGCAGTGATTGAGCAAAAATCACATCTAAAGTTGCAACCTCTCGCGTACTCGACAAGTGTAATATTTTGATAGTCGCGACTACCAAAGATTGAGCGGTCGGGCCGGACGTCCCTTAATTCGCGTTGGCCACGGCCATCGTATTGCGCTCGCAATCGTCCTCTGCGTGCGTCCGCAATGAGTGCATGCCAAATAGGCTCGGCATCTCCGACGACGATAGCATCTGCATATTGGGTTGCTTCTTCAGGGATTAGTGTGACGTGGTAACCACCAAGCACAACAGGAACACCCCGTTCTCGAAATTGGGCGGCGATGCGATAGGCACGCAATGCAGTAAAAGTCTCGACACTGATAACAACTAGATCGGTAGGTTCGTCGTAGCCAATGGCTTCCATACGGTCATCAAAGAAGCGCGTCTCTACGTCCGCTGGCATGAGACTTGCCAAGACGGCCATCGATAAAGGCTGCATTTGCCACGCGCGCACGTACGGCTTGCCTTCTTTGCGACCGACGGCAGGATATATGAGCGTGACTTTCATGCTATAAGTTGTCTGAGTGGCCTAGGTACTAACTAACTCAGGGACTGCTGTTGGGGTGACTGTCGACTCACGGTAAACGGTATCTGTCTTACCAGGCAATTTCTTGGCAAAAAAGCGATAGCCTAGATTTGTAGACAGCCAGAGTGGCAGAATAGACCATGGGGCTCCCGATAAGCGACGAAAGAATGAAGGCCAGCTGTAGCTTTGTTCCCAACTCCATTGCAATCCTTCTTGCAGTCGCTCAGGAGACATTAGCTTCGGTTCAAACACGACGTGCTCGACGTCGTAAAGCGACCATTTTCGGTGAAGCAACCTACCTTGGGATTCGAGTCGCTTGTAGAGAGGCGTGCCAGGAAAAGGAGTCGCGACCGCATAGCGAGGCAGGTCGATCTTTGCTTTGTCAACAAGTTCAACAGTGCGTTCGAAGATCGAATCATCTTCATCGTCAAAGCCGTATACGAAACAACCCTGAACGCCAATTCCATGGTCATGAAGCTGCTTAACGTACTCAATATACCGATCAGCTTGATGGAAATGTTTGCTGGTACCGTTAAGTGTATTTTGATCTATCGACTCAAAGCCAATTAAGACTCCCTTGCAACCACTTTGAGCCGCTAGCTTCAGCAACTCCCGATCTTCTGCTAGCCGAGTTGTTGCCAGGCCGACCCAGCGGATGTTCAGGGGGATCATAGCCTTATAGAGAGCCTTTGCGTATGCGACATCTTCTACAGGACTTAAGTCTATAAAGAGTGCGTGTCGCCCCTCAAGCGTCTTCAGTTCAGCAATAACGTCTTCTACGGGTCTGCGGGTATAGATACCACTCCAGGCAGTTGGAACGACACAGAACTCGCATTTGTGAGGACATCCTCGCGTCGCTTCAATGCTGTTGATCGTGGCATAGCTGTTTTTCTTGAGAAGATCGCGTTTTGCTATAGGTACGCCGCGTAATTCTCTTCCTGTGGGCTTGCTGTAGGAACTCCTTAGCTCTCCGCGCTCAAAATCCCTTAGTAGCTCTGGCCAACTTGATTCTGCGTAGCCAGTCACTAAAGCATCTGCATGTTGGCTTGCTTCCTCGGGCATGAGGGTTGGATGGACACCTCCCAGGACTACGGTATGGCCCTTGGCTCGAAGCTCGTCAGCAATTTCGTATGCCCTAAGCGATGTTCCAGTAATCGCAGAGATACCTACCAGATCTGCAGCGAAATCAAGATCTAGCGGTTCGACACCCTCGTCTTGAATAACAACTTCTGCATGCAATTCGTCGGGCACTAGTGCTGCCAGCGTGGTAAGGGTAAGTGGCGCGTAACGAAGCGACCGCTTGAAGATACCGGTCTTGCTGCGATGGATTTCGCCGGCAGGAGATAGGAGCTGAATCTTCATGATTGATCGCTTACTCCTACCGGAACGCGATGGTTATTGGGTGCATGCCCTCCTGTCGAGGGTTCACTTTGTAGATAGCGCAGCACACACTGTGTTAGCTTTTCCCAATCCACTTTTTCCACCGAATAGTGATCTGCTCCCCAAATAGGCAGAACGATTCCGGGAAGCCTGCAGTTGTCTATCAGTACGGTTGCTGCGTCAGTTGGCCCGAATTCAGAAATCCTGCGGTGCCAGGTTCGTGAGTGATTGTTCGACAGATGATGTTTTAGTGGGAACCCTACGACATGTATCATTCGTAAGTGGGAAGGTGGTCTGAGCTCAAAGTCAAGAGGGGCTCCCTGTCGCCGATCCAGATCATATAGAAACTGAAGCTCTCGTCGTCTCCACCAGAAAAGGGCACGCGCAATCAAAGTAGGAATCTTACGAGCTAGAATCCAGGTAACAATCGGTGAACCATTTGTGATGCCACCGACATTGATCCAACCCGCAACATTGGAAAATGCTTCTGAAGCTCTTGGGTGCTGGAGAGCTACCTTGATATCTGCTCCTCCCTTGCTCAGCGATGCAAGGATCACTGGCTTGTCACGCTCTTGCAGCAGCCAATCGATAATCGTCTGGGCATTCTCGGCGAGCGTGCCAACGCTTTTGGTTGGGATCAGTACTGACTGGCAACCCAATGTTTCGGCTGCAGTGCGTAGTCTGCTTCCATCGGCTCCAGTCTCCGGATACTCAACATAAAATGCTCCAGGGACAACAGCTAACATGACATCTAAATCACGGCCGTTCTGACTTTCTGTGTCCTCGAATTGCCTTAGTTGCTGGAGAGCTTCCGCGTTCTTTGGGCAGACAGACAGACGCTGATAAAGAAGAGCGGTCGCAAAATCTATGCCCTCGCCTCTAGCAACCTGCTGCAACACATCTTCCGATAGTTCCTGGAGGATGGAGTACTCACCGTAAGCCGCCGCGCGCTCAATCAGTTCGCGATCGGCTGGAGCAAGCTCACTTGAATCGATCATCATGGCAAGCCAAGCTAGGATTTCTGTTTACGTAGCTTGGACACAACAGCGGTAAGCACGATCCCTGCCAGAAGTGCTAAACCACCGACCTTGATCGAATTCCACTTCAGCATCGCATCGCTTACGCCGTTTTCAAACATGTTCGTGGAAGCATGAAATGATGCCACGAGCCACTTGTCATCCTCTTTCACCAGCGTGGCAGACCATCTGCTCTGCAATTGAAACTCCAAGCCAGCGGTTAGCTTAAAGTCGTCTTGTATGCTTCCGCGAGCAACAGCCGTGTCCTCGCCATAAATGATGGACAAATCATCTACCTTGAAATCCGTCTCTTGACTCTGTACCGATCTATCTTCCCCTTCAGACATTCGAACGTGAAATGCCCGGACTTCCTCGTGGCCCTCACATACCTCTGCGTTCTGAAGTGTTACAACGACATCTTTGTGGAGGCATTCAAGTAAGCTATCGATGTCCTTGTCTTCGAAGGCTTTCACAGCCCTTTCTCGAAGAGCCCTTAATTCGTCATGAATAGGATCCTCAACCGATGTATCGGGAGCTTCCTGAGCTGCCATGGGGCTAGAAACACAAGTGACTAACGCAACTAGCAAAAAAGAAACAGGACTCTTTGGTGAATTGCGCATCATGCTCGTCCTCACGTTGCATTCTGTTGTGGAGCGGTTATTGCATGAGGTCTTGTGAGACCAAAACTGTCATGCACTCGTTTAGGGCTTACTTGACCTTGGCACGTCTTTGCCAGCCATTGGTAGTACTCAATCATGTCTTGATCAGCCTGGATTAGGCGTTCAGGCGCGTATCGCACCCCATTCAGCCGAATTGCGTCTGCAGTTAGGAATGTCTTGATGAAGTAACGACGCACTTCCATTTGGAGTGGGTCGTACAGCAAGCGTGCCATTCTGCTTTTGCTATGCCTCGCAAAAACGATAACTTGAACGTGGACCCTGCCATCAGCTAACGGCTCGCGAGCTACGAGGCCGTAAGTGGAAGTGCGGGCGAATTCCGCTGTCGCAAAGCTCAGGCTCCCGCACCAGTCCGTAATGCCAAGTGAAACTTGATCACCTGCAAACTTCCGTGTAATTCGATCTTGAATCGAATGACCTTCTACAGCAAATATCCCCAAAGCCCTGAATGAGTAGGGACTTGGTTGGTCAGTCACAGGATCGCTGACCAATCTCCTGTCGTGTGCGGCTCGAAAGTGCTGAAGATCGAAAGCATTAGCACCTGAAACATACCAAGGACAATCGAGAATCGTTCCGAAGGGACGACTTGGTCGCAATTCCTCCGGCTGACAATTGGCGAAATAGGGCAACGAAAATAAAGGCACTTCGTCATTGAAGACAAACACTAGCCCGTTGCGTTCCTCGACAGGAAAACAAGCCTGCTGTGCAAACTCTGGCACATGGCTTTGTGCCGGGATGCGAGTACACCTTCCGTTCGCGCCATATTCCCAGTCGTGGAATGGACACTTGATGTTGTCGCCTACTAACTCGCCTGCCCCCAGATCCGAACCTAAGTGCGAACACTTGGCATCCAAGATAACGGCTTTTCCCTGGGTGGTCCTGTAGGCCACTAGGTTCTGGCCTAAAAAGACCTTCGAGAAGGGACGCCTGCCGACATCGGAAGAGCGGGCAAACAGATACCATGATTTGGGGAAAACAGGAAAGCAATCGGCAGGTGGAGCACAGTCCACCTCATTTTGCAGGCGGTCTATAGCGACTTGGCTCTGCGCAGACATCGTGCTGCTTCCTTTCTCGACGGAACACTCCAATCATGTGTCACATAACCTGCTCGCTTCAGACTCCGAACCCGCAGAGCTATGCAAGTGATTATTGCAAACGTAGTCAATGATGTCAAAATGGCAGTCGCAGAGAGAGACTCAGAGCCACGGACGTCAGCATAGCAAAATGAACACCCTTACAGACACAAGCAAAGCGGAGAAACTGCCACTAAAGCACTTAGTGTCCTCTGACCATAATCAAATCCATCGAGCAGAGGAGTTGGACTGGCAGCAGGAGATCGACAGGAGCCTGTGGTATGTCTGTCCTACAACAACTCCTCTCTACTATGCACCCGTATATCGAGACTTGGATCATGAGCACCAGCTCCGCTACAACCAGTTGACCGCAGTGCTTTTCAACGAGCTAATTGCCTTTTTTGAATCAGAGTTTGCATCCAGTGTTTGTGTCGCTCTCACCTCGGAAATGGACACAACATCGGATAGCCAACTGGCAGAGTGCCTGCGAGGCTTTGTCTCTGAGGAGCAGCAGCATATCGGGTGGTGGCGAAAACTCAGTCGCCTTAGCGAACCCGAGGATTATTCTGACTCTCGGGAGATGATTCTACGCATTCCGAAAGTAGTGCGATCTTTTCTGCGACGCCTTACCCATAATCCGACTTGGTTTCCCGTCGTGTTTTGGATCATGCTCGCTCTTGAGGAACGCTCTCTCGATATTTCGAAGAGGTGCCTGCGCATGAACCCGAACGAAATCGAACCGCATTACTTGGCGGTCTATCGCGATCACCTAAAAGACGAAACAAGACATGTTCATATCGACTGGCATCTAATTGAACGTCACTACGCTCAATGTTCCATTCCACTTCGCAAACTGAATGCATGGCTGCTCATAAGGCTGATATCGAAGTTCTTTCTACCTCCAAATCGTTCAGCAATTCGAGTAGTTCGTAGATTAGTGCAGGAACGAGTTGAACTAAAGCCTCTGCTGCCCGCGATTGAAAGGCAACTGCGAGCGTTAGGAAAGGATGCTGCGTACCAGGAAATGATGTATTCACGTGAGTCGACGCCAATCACATTCAAGCTGCTTGACCGTTTCCCGGAGATGCAGAATATGAGGAAGGTGCTTCACACGTATATACCTGCGCAGGTGGTGGCATGAGTGTAGCTGCTAGCGACAAGGAATTTGCGATTCCAGAGAGGCTGAACTTGTTGGTCATCTCTCTGCAACTGACTGCAACGTTTGCGATATTCTATGGTGCGTCTCGAGCTGACACTTGGTGGGAACTCGTTCTTCTAGCCCTGGCATTTGCCGTTGTCGGCAATTCCATCTACTCCATTATTCATGAGGCGGAGCATCGGATGCTACATCGGAACGTCGTTATCAACGATGCTCTCGGTGCGTTTATGGCACTTTTCTTTCCCGCACCTTATCACCTGCTTCGCCAAGGGCACTTATGTCACCACCGAGCAAATCGCTCTGATGATGAAGCTTTCGATTTGTACTTTGAAGGCGACTCGCCCATTGTCAAGTGGCTCAAGTTCTATGGAATCATCACCGGAGTCTATTGGGTGATGGTGGTGCTCTCAAATATCGTGGTGCTACTGTTCCCATTTCTCGTCAAGAGACAGCTTTACGAGTTCGATGAACCGTTCGCAAAGTTTGTTGAAGTGCTCAACCCTCAATATTCATGGCTAATCAGAGTTGAAGCCTTTCTGGTGCTTGTCTTACACACGTTCATCGTTTGGGCTTTAGGTATCCCACTTCTGAATTATGCAATTGTCTATTTCGGATTTGGCTTTTCCTGGTCAGCTATGCAGTATGTGCATCACTTTGGTACTGAGCGACATGTCACAGACGGGACACGAAATCTTTGGATATTCGGTCCAGTTGACCGGCTATGGCTGCATCACAATTGGCATTTGACCCACCATAAGCAACCTACGGTACCGTGGGTCTATCTACCGACACTTGGCAAAGAGCAAGATCCTGACAGAGGATTCCTGCCTTGGCATTACCTGAAGATGTGGAAGGGCCCACGATACACCGATGAGCATGTTGAGAATAGATTCAGTGGAAAAGTGTCACAGTGAGCGCGAATACCCTTGACGACGCACCGCAATTAGATAGTGCTCATCCAGCAGGGCTGCGCTGGCCATCCAAATCGCATTGGTTAGATTTTGCGACGTATCTTATTCTCGTCCAAGTGCTCTGGTGCATCGTCTATGGTGGGACAGATTGGATCACCGCTCATCACTCCTGGCGCGTACGCCTGCACCTCGATGTAGAACTTGGCATTCCGTTCTACTCGGCTGCTTCTGTCGTCTACCTGTCCCTGTTGCCGCTTACTTGGCTCTCTCCGTTCATTTTCCATTCTAGACAGCAGTTGAGAGACTACGCCAAGAAGCTCGCTTGTCTCATATGTATCTCTGGAATAGGTTTCTTGCTACTTCCGTCCCTTCCTGCATTCCCGACACCTCGTCCAACTGGGCTGTTTGCTCCGGATTATCGTTTCATGGATAGAATCAACTTGAGTTACAACATGTGTCCGTCTCTCCACGTAGGAATGGCGACCATGACGAGCTATACGTATGCCCAGGTTTCGGGCCGGGCCATAGCTTCAGTCGTTCTCGCTTGGGCAATCGCTATCGCCCTGTCTACACTCTTCACGCACCAACACCACGTAATAGATGTTCTGGCTGGTGCGTTACTGGGTTACGTCGTGGCGAGACATGGCGGTAAGCCGTGATAATTGGCTGAAGTGCCGAACCTAACTACCGAGTTGAATGTCCTCTGTCAAATCAAAACATGAAGATTCATCTAGAAATGAAAATAATTTGGAGCACGGAATGTCTACAACCTGGTTTACAGCCGACACACATCTTGGCCATGCCAATATCATTAAGTTCTGCATGAGGCCTTTTCTGTCACCCTCTGAGCACGAACGTGCGCTCGAAGACCCTCGCGGGCAGTGGCGAGTATCGCCAGAGACGGTGAATCGCCATGACTCCGCGATAATTGATGCGATCAATAGCGACGTGCAGCCGAATGACACGCTTTGGATACTCGGTGACTTCTGCTGGGGCAAATTCGAAACAGCCCAGGCGTATCGCGATCGAATAGCCTGCAGAAATGTCAACTTAGTTTGGGGCAATCATGACCATCGGTCTATCGGACCCGCGTTCGGCAAGGCAGTTGAGCAGGGTATGGTTACAATTGAAGGCAAGAAGATCTGGCTTAACCATTACCCAATGCGGAGTTGGCACAAGAGCTTTCATGGCAGCTGGCAGCTGTATGGGCACGTACATGGCCGTCTAGAAGAAGAAGACCGGCGAACCTCATGGTCACTCACGAAGGACGTTGGAGTCGACGCTTGTGACTACAAGCCCATGAGCTTTTCGGATCTGAAGTCCTATATGAAACCTCGAGAAAAGGCATTCACCGAATATCGAGAGGAGGTTTTGCTGCAGGATCAAAAGGCTGACGGAAAATTTATGCCGCGGGGCAGCCTGGCCTGAACTCAGAACCCGTTGAGGATTTCTGTCGATTTGATGATTCCATTGAGTAGCCCGTTGCGTGCGAGCCCTTAGAGGAATGTGAGAAGCGTGATACTCGCAGCCTAGCGACATTCGCTTACATAGAATAAGTGGATATTGTTCCCGAAGAAGTCACTACGATGAATCGGTCTGTGTGCTGAGTAGGCAGTATGGCTACTGGCTGACCGGTTCGATGTTCCACTTCACCGCGCAAACGAAGCTCAAGTCCCTTCATTTTGCGACTACCGCACTCGTAGACTTCGATGCGAGTCTCGTCGGCAGCGATTGCAAAATTGCCTTGGTTGAGGAGAGTCAGCGGAGCTAAAATCTCCGTAGCGAACGGTCGTACATACCCTTCGAAACCGTATCGCAATAAAACTGCACCCGCCTCTAGCGAAATAGTAACGGTTGGTGCCGCATAAGGTTGTCCACCGCTGATTGAGGTGATTCTGCTAGGGAAACGCTCGAGTTCCTCAATATTGCCATCCTTCACACTTAGAAGGACGCTACCCACACCTATCAGAACACGATCATTAGTAGCGTGCATCGGTAGGGGCGTAATGGCAAAGTCCCACGGAGCATCACTCGCACTTAACAAGGACAGACTTGAAACTATCGTGCCAGTTAAGCCTATGCAAACCAATGCTGGATCGTCGCGATTCTCTACGGCCCAAGTTTGTCCTAACGAGCCGCTCGCGACACCCCAGACGACTCCGTGGCCTGAGGGAGTGCCCGCTGAAACGGAATATGGGGCTCCCTGTTCCTCACCTATCGTAAAGATTTTCGATGTGGGCAGAGGCTGCGCACCGCTGGCAAATAAGTGCAATGGTGATCGATTTCCCAGCAGTATCAGTGACGCGTCAGACGCGATTGGCGTTTTTGGCCAAGGCGTCAGATTTTGTGAAACGTTGCCATCCTTATCACAGCTGGCAAGGACGATACGGTTATCCAATATGCCCGCTGCAAAAACTGTGTCGCTTATTGTTGTCGCGGCGCTCCACACACCACCTAAATCTAATTGAAATTGATCAACTAGCTGCAACTTTTTGGGCGAGCGGGATGATAGATATTGCTGAACAGGTGCAAGAGTAGCTCTCTTGAGAAATCTCTCATCGATAAATCTTCTGCCATCACGTTGCAAGAGCCGATCATTGGGAGAGAGTTTGGCAAGAACCTTCACAAGACGCTCCGCGTCGAGGCGATTTGCCAGCTTGATGCGATCAACAATGATTTGGCGAGACACGCTTGCTGCCTGCTGGCAAACACTGGTTTCCGTGTATTGAGCGTGCACTTCTGCCAACAACTCGGCTACCTCAGCGTGACGAGACAGATTGTTCGCATCAAGGTACAGACTCTTAATCAAATCCTTGGCTGAGTGATGAAAACCTATGCGAGCCCTCAATGCGAAACCAGCTCTGATGCATAATTTGGCCTGAGGAGAGTTTGGCCAGCCAGAGTCGAGAGTCTCAATCGCGAGATTGACGTTGCGGATTTTCTCTTCATAGATGCGTGACGCCTCGAGCAAATCGCTTTGATCCAACAGTTCCTTTGCGGCAGTGTGATACGCATTGAGCGCTGCGTCGTGTTGCTCGATTTGGGTTAGTAAGTCACCAACTTTTTCGTGTCTACCAAGGTCTCGATAAGCCTCTATTGCCTCGTTCCACAATCCGCCACGTTCCAAGCACTCTGCAGCGGCCTGCGCATTATTGATGCGATCTCGGTAGAGTACGGCAGCTTCTCGAAAGTAGCCGCCTTCCTCTAGAGTAGAGGCCGCTGAGTTGATGTCACCGAGTAGCTCGGCGTATACGTAGGCTGCTCGTCGATGCCGACCGAGACGAGTTTCTCGAGCCGCTAGTTCTCGATATTTTGCGAGGAGTTTCTGCTGATACTCCCACGACATATCCCAGAGATCAGCTACTCCACCACCTCCGAGCCCGCGAAGACTAAAATTCACGTTGCGCATACCCAATCGACTGCCCGGAGCAGCCAGACCACGATGCTCACCACCACCAAAGGGGATGGCAAACCTTAAACCTTGGTCTGGATCGCTATCAAGCATGTGGAGCAAGCGACCAATCTCTTTGTGTCTGAGATCGTCGATCGCCTGTGAGACACGCCCCGTTAGCCGATTGGCTAAATCCTCAATGCCACTCAGCAAGGGTATCCCACTCGACTTAGCGGCTGATCGAGTTGGTCGGCCACTTGTTGATCCACCTCGTGGAATCAGGTTTCCGACGGCAGAAACGAATTTCGCTAAGCCCTTAATTGGCAGTGCCGCTCCCACAACAGCAGCGCGACCTGCTGCACCGACGATTCCGGACATCGGCTCTTTAGGTGCTTTTGGCAGCTTGGTGATTTCGGTAGCGCGATCTCCAATGTCGTCCCTCCCGTCCGAAATAACGTCATCTGCAGAAATTGTCTGATGAGGGAGAATTGCAACCAATCGGTTCGGCAGTGCAAGGCCAGGAACTGCGCGGTCCCAATTGGTTCGCATATGGGGTGGCAAGAGGATTAGCTCGTTGAGCGAATATACCTGCTCTTGCTCCGCCGCGGTAAGGCCTCGTCCTGGAATCCATATGTAAGTGTAGTCGCTAGAAAACAGTTCCGAAGCTTCCGTATCCAGAAGACTAGGAACTATCTCCCCATCTCTGGGGAGATAAATGTTTTCGCGCATTCGCTGGTAAGGTATTCCATAACCGGTTGCTTTAAACTCCCCAATGGGAGGTATCGCAAGTGCACCAGCTGTCTGCAAATCACTTTCATCGCGAATCACTACGATTCTAGTTTTCGTGTGATCGACTGGCCAAAGTGATATCTCATGCAACCAGCGTTCTGGCAAATCTCCAGGGAGATACCATGCCGACACATTAGCGACGGTTGAGTTGGTTCTCCGAATTGATAGCTCAACTTGTGGCACTTATGCCCTCCACAAATCTGGCGAGAGTTTCGGAACAAACCCTTCGACGGCGCATCGCTCGGTTTAGATAATTGTCAGAATCCGCCAGGAAGTAAGTTCTGCCAAAAGTGCGTGAGTCACTACACCACGCAGTAAGCTCGCCTTCGGCGAGGACAAGCGAGATTTCAGGGACATCGCTGCTGGCAGACTTTAGATGCAGCAAGCCACGAGAGTCGAGTATCGCTTGGCTACCATCCACCCAGTTTGCGGCAGACAGTTTATAGCGTATGCTTTCCGAATCAGTTAAGACGAAATCCTGTTCGTGCGCCAATTTGCTCTTTTGGTTTAACGGTGTGAACAAAGGTAGGCCTTGCCTAGAGGTGAAGCCCACTTGCTGTCCTTTGAGTGAAACCAGTGTGAGCTCTCCTGCCTTGTTGACGCCAATTGACCTGAATTTCTTCCGTATAGGCACAGGAGACGCAAGCGTATGAACGCGTTCATCTCTCGGAGGATAGTAGTACCCAGTCTGAAATTTGAGTTGAGAATCCAGCCTAATTTGAAAACCGTTCCCATAGTAGTTTGCTCGAGAGGCGGCGTGGTCATACTTTCCGTGAACGATCAAACCATCGGGAGATACCCAGTCGACCTGGCAATTGGATATCTTGACTCCACACTTGGGAACTCGAAGTCTTTCGGAACTGTCAGTAACTAGTGCTCCATTTTGCGTTAGAGCGACAGGTCCTTCAAAGCCGACTGCGTCCCAAATTGAAGCGATAGTGCCATTAGTCAATTCGAATTGCTTTAGCTCATCAATAGTTCCTCGGTGTCCATTGTGTGAAAGAGCATGCCATTTACCCCGGCTATCGACAAAAAAGCGACCTGTACGCCTTCGCAATGTCGTAGGGATCTCAAGCTCTCCAACGACGTTGCCGGTCCCAGGATTCAATTCCCAAACAACATTATCGTGCATGCTAAAGCAGAACAGAACGCTGTTATGATAGGTTGCTCCACTAATCGTCCCGCATTCAATGGGGGTGCTTTCAACTTCTCCACGTGTAAGATCAACATGATACCACCAGAGCTTTTGAGCAGTTCCGAATACGAAGGTAGTAATTCCTTGCGTACATGTTGGAGCTGCCCACCAGAGCTTACCTTTGGGGATTTGATCACTCAGCTGCTGGCCGCCTTTGCCTGTTTCCGTCCACCTCATCAGGCGGCCATCTCCGGTGATTGAAAGCGCACCCCAGTTGCCAACAGACCAACTCTTCTCAGGATCCAATTCGTGCGGCAACAATATTGGAATTGGAGACACACGGAAAAACGCAGGTAGTCTCTCAAGATCAGGTTGTTCGACGAGTGAGCTCGTTTCCTCGAACATCTGGTCAAGATCGATCTGAGCACGACGGATCTGTTTTTCGCCTCTACGGTGGCGTTCACAAAGTCGAAACTCACCATGCCGACTCAGCGTAACGACGTACAGTCGCTCGGCATCTAGGCAACTGATGCTACGCTTGAGGTCCTCGTCAGCGTATGCGTCGTCTGGCATTAGCAATACTGCTTCAACGGGTTCGTTCCCATCCGAAATACGTTTAGCAAACTCGGGTATTGCTTCAGCTAGATGAGGTTCCGGTTCTAGTGCAGCCAAGTGTTCGATGAGTCCGTCTTTGCTCATCAAGTCAACGCTGCTCAATGAATCACCTCTGCCGCGCCATACTCCTATTACAGTATTTTTTGATGCAGTTGCGACCATTGCCAATGCTGCTGCCGCCACCAACACACGAGGTGTACCCCAAGATCGAACTCCCGAGTCGATGAGCAACTCTCGTCGCAGCCGAGGCGTAGATGGCGGGGTCTCGCGATGTAAATACATCGCCTCATTCATCGCAACCCGCACTGCAAGCGTTAGGCCATCTTGGGCCAACTCACTGAGCAATAACCGGTCAGGGGTGCCACGATTGGCGATGTCTGAGAAGCCTCCCAACTCCTGCTCTTGTGATTCGGTGAGTTTCCGTGGCAAGGTCGAATTGGCGATTAGGTGCTTTGCGACTTGTGCGAGCCCCTTATATTCCGAAGTGTTGACCAGTTCTTCAATCAATCCTCTTGCTGCATCGCAAGGCAAGAGATCTTCTGGCGGAATCTCGATTTGAGGCCTACTAGGTAGTTCGCTAAGACCTGTCTGCATCCGCAAACGAACCGCATCAGGATGGACTCTGTCCAAACCGTCCGCTAAGACACCCAGATCTCGAAGCACCAAGAGTGGCCCATATCCCACAGAGACGGATTCTGGGATCGACTCTAACCGAGCCACTAACCCTGGGCGAATCGCATCTGCGATTGCTTTAGCAGTTTCCTCAGCAACGCGATATTTCTGCACTTCAAATACGATCTCGACTAGCGCCTTCCTTGCCTCTATGGAAGATCGAAGAGAGCTGTCGAGCGCACGAATTCGGTGTAAGCCAGACAATACACGATCCAACAGCTCTTTATTTCTGGCAGAGTCCAACTCATCAGTGTGATTTAGTGAAGCGAGCATGCCTGACAACAAACCTGCTTCACTGCCGTCTACTGCCCAATTGCTTCGCGTGGCAGCAAGCAACATCAACAAAGCACCAAATCGAGGCAGTCCGTAAGGGACCATGTGCCTCAGCAACACAGATAGTTCGTCGGCAAAAGCAATGGTTTTCTCATCGTTCCATGCAATTGACTCACCATTATCTTGCCATTGCCAAAAACTATCATCTGGAGTGCCATAGTAGTCGCGAATTGCCGCGTCACGATCAAGCATGAGTAGCCTCCATCGTGAGACGTACTGCAGATCGCGAAGCTCCAACGAATTGATTGCTTAGGATTCTGCTCGCACCACCATTGTTCGGAAAGATCGCAATGTCGTCATTCGTGAGTTCCAGTGCCGTTCTCAGGACGCGAGCGTCGAGAGCGGGTGTCCAAGCAAATCCAACCGGTACAGCAATGCCATGTTGCAAATAGAAGTACTCACCGTTTATAGGAGGCAATGGTTTGCCAATGATTATTACCTGATCGCGACTAGCAGCAAATTGAAGGCCTGCTAGTCGGATTTGTGGGGCATCGCTTGCATATTTAGCCCATGCTTTCAAGGAGGACTTCAATAGATCTGGCTCTTGAGGAAGCTCAGAGCGGACTAACCGGATGGGTACGCGGGATTCACTCGTCGCCGGGAAGCGTTTAGCAGGCAAAGATATCTCTAGCCACTCACGTAACGATGTCCACGTTCCATTCGGTGCATAGCCCAAAGGAATACTGCAGCTGATAGGGATTAGTTGACCGTCATCGAGTTGGCGATAGATCTCACAACCGAGCAGAGAGCGGAGTTCTTGCTGAATTGAATCTTGAAGACGTGGTCCGCGTAGCCAGACAAGAGCACCTTCGTTATCGCAGACTTGAATATTGTGGCATTCGCGCAACAGGCCTAGATTCAAGACCGCGGCCCTTGGAATTGATGCCAACCATCCTTCTACGAGTTTAGGGCTTCGAGTCTCTGCCACAAGTTGTTTGCCTCATTCTCCAGGAAGGACCTCTGCTGTGCATCAATTACCCATTGGCAACGAGCTGTAAGAAGCACTAGTCGATCGCGAAACACACTAAGCTCGGCTGCATCAGCGTTATCTATTGCTTTTTCAATTTGCGATAGGTCTGCGCCAAGCTGTTCTGGGTCTGGGGCATCTGACACTTCGGAGCGCGGATGCCCGACGGCACGTTCCTGCTCATCCGCATTCTCCAATGCTTGATTGACAAGTGATGCGAGGATTTCTTGTTCGTCCTCAGTATCCCAGATGTATCGGAAAACCCAGAGGTCTGTGATATTTGAATGCAAACGACCACAGAGCAAAGCGCTTGCGGCAAGTAGCCTCTGTAGTTTGACAGCCCGACGATCAGAAATGCTGATGCCAGCGTTTCGCAACTTGAGAACTAAATCAACATACTGTGGTCGCAAAGATTCAACATCTACGGAAGGGACAAGGTGATGCAATCTACGCAAGGCATTGGCATCAACCTTAGCCTTCTGTCGACCTTCTCGAGTTGCATCAATCTCGGTATCCAACTGCCAACCAGCCGACAGTACCTCTGAGAGCCTTTCGTCATTGACGTTATTACAGTTGACTCGGATAAGAAATCGGTCAAACAACGCGCTCAATGCTTCGTCTTCGGGAAGATGGTTGCTAGCGCCGACTACCATCAACGTCGGCAATTGCTTGGTTTCGCGTCCTCGCCGAAATACTCGCTCATTAAGTACTAACAGCAAACTATTTAGAATTGCACTGTTGGCGTTTAGCAGCTCATCAAGGAAAATAAAGTCGGCTTCGGGAAGCATGCCAGCCGTATTAGTTTCAAGTTCTCCATCACGCAATTTACGGATGTCAAACGGTCCAAATATCTCGTTCGGCTCTGTAAAGCGGGTCAAAAGGTAGTCAAAAACTCGTCCCTCGATCTGACGAGCCAGCGCTTGAACTAGTGCACTCTTAGCAGTGCCGGGTGGCCCTAACAAGAACAAATTCTCACGAGCCACCAGACACAGCCCCATCAAATCGATGATCTCGTCTTTGCCGACGAATGACTGCTTCATCGGCTCGAGTACTTCGGTCCGTAATTCGTGCCCGAGACGATGTGCAAGTTGCTCATCGGGCAGAACGCCTGAAGAGTTGCTGTCTGCTGGCTTATTCATTCGCTTGGATATTGGGTTCTACCGGTATGGGTCGTCGTAATACAAAGTCAGCGACCTGTGAATTCAATTCTGGAAAATCACCTAGCGAAGCTGCAGCTAGATCTCGAAGATCTGGGGCATTTATTCTATTCGTGTCATTAAGGGCAACAATTCGGTCAATGTAAAGACGCATAACAGTTGGCGATGTTCGCAGCGGCTCTATGTCTACTTCTTGGACCTCCTCTATTCCGACTGAGGATAGTGGCCAGGTCCGGGCCCAATCCATCAAGTGGTTTACTAGAGGATCGTTGCTAGCTGCAGATTTGGCAAGCCTGACTAAGTCTTTAAGAAAACGCATCGTCAAGTCGACAGCGTAGTGTGACTCAACTCTCGTTCGATCCGGTGGAGGGCCAGTCAGTAGTTGACTGATTTGATTGGCGTCTGAATCGCGATGAATCACTAACGAAGAAGCTGTGTATAGTGACTTGGCCGACCAAAGAGCCGCATCTGGTACGAATCGAGGAGGATTTCCGGGGAGTTCTAATTGCCAGTCAGCCTCAAATGATTGGAGTTCATGCAAGGTCTCATCCAGATCAAGACCATCTAGTAGCGTTGGTGGGCCGACACGAATAGGCCGCCCGCGAAACAAATTCCTTACAAATTCACTAAGCACTGGCCAACTAATCTCTGATTGGATTTCACTCTTCGATCACACGACAGTCAGATGGGAGCTGATTCGACTGTCACGGCTAATCAGATCGTATCATTCACGTTCTATGAGTTCAAACTGAAAGTATGAAGCCGGAGGCTGGAAACCTTCCCAGCCTCCGGCGTTGCTTCAACCAACGACGCTTGTTACGACACCAGAACCAACGGTCCGGTTCCCTTCACGGATCGCGAACCTGGCTCCTGCATCGAGTGCAATCGGCTTCTTTAGGTTGACGCCGAGCTTAATGCCGTCACCAGGCATAGCAATCTCAGCATCTCCGAGAAGCGCAATCTCACCCGTAACATCGGTCGTACGGAAGAAGAATTGCGGTGTATAGCCATTCACAAACGGCGTATGCCGACCGCCTTCTTCTTTGTCAAGCACGTACACCTCCGACTCAAACCGCGTGTGTGCGGTCATTGAACCAGTCGCTGCGAGCACTTGACCTCTCTCAACTTCGCCACGTCCGACGCCACGTAACAGGCAACCAACGTTGCTGCCAGCTTCTGCAGAATCGAGAACTTCTGAAAAAGTCTTGATCTGTGTGCAGACAACAGTCCGAGGCTGGTCAGCCAAGCCAACGATATCGACAGAGTCACCGGTGCGAATAGCACCCTGGTCCACGACACCGGTAACGACCGTACCGCGTCCTTCGATTGAGAATACATTCTCGATCGACATGCGAAACGGCTTGTCAACAGCACGCGTCGGATCTGGCACATACTCGTCAAGCACGGCTAGCAACTCTGAGATGCACCGAGTTGCGTCATCGTCATCTGGACTGTCGTGAGCCAGCATAGCTGAGCCACGCACAAACGGAATCTCCTCACCGGGGAATCCGTAACGCGTCAGCATCTCACGCAACTCCAGTTCGACCAGGTCCAGCAACTCAGGATCGGTCACCAGGTCGCACTTATTCATAAACACGACCAAGTGCGGTACACCGACCTGTCGGGCCAGCAGGATATGCTCGCGCGTCTGCGGCATCGGCCCGTCGGCTGCTGACACCAAGAGCACAGCTCCGTCCATTTGGGCGGCGCCAGTGATCATATTCTTGATGTAGTCAGCGTGACCGGGACAATCGACGTGGGCATAGTGCCGTGCATCGGTCTCGTACTGCACATGGGACGTGATGACCGTGACAGTCTTATTCTTGTCGCGTGTGATGCCACCTTCGGCAACTTGCTCGTACGACTGGTACTCGGCAAGTCCCTTTTGTGCCTGCACTCGCAGTATGGCTGTTGTAAGCGTTGTTTTTCCGTGGTCAATGTGACCAATCGTTCCGACGTTAACGTGCATTTTTTGAACCATTACTCAGTCTCTCCTTTCAAAACAGGATTTGCGTCGCTTCTGCCGACCAGTCATGGAGGTGAGTAGCCTTCGTGACCTTTTTGTGCCCGTGCAGCGCCAGAGCGACAGATTCGACTAAACAAAAACGACCTTGAAAACGAAAAAAGCCCGCCGAGCAGTTTACCGGGCGGGCTTTGGTGTTTACTGTTTGCTAGCACCTAACCATGCACCGGCCCCGCTCCTTCGTCTGACGACGAGGATGATGACGATGACGACTGGCTGTTGGTGTTGATGTGCATTGCTGAATTCACCGAAATTCTAGGTGTAGGTTGGTAGACACTCCGCCAGTCAGAATGTTCGCGACGGAAAAAGAAAAACCGGAGACCGAGATGTCGCCCGGCCTCCGGCGTTCGCTACTACAACAGGTTGACGACCCGATCGGCCAGGCCCTTTTCGCCTAGCACGACGTTCAGGTTACCCGTAGTGGCAACCTTTTTCAGAACTCCCAGCTCTCGGAGTCGCATGAGAGTCAGGTTATCGGCCAGTAGCTTGGCGGTGTTCGCCTGGCTACGCATAGCCGCCGTCTCCTCACGACGGGCAATCAGGTTGGCCTCGGCCGCCTTCTTGGCCTCGATGACCTTGTTCATCCGGTCCTTCATGTCGGGTAGGATGACGTCGCGGTCACGTACCGAAACAACTTCCAGACCCAGGTCACCAGCACGCTGGCGAACCTGCTCTTCGAATTCGCAAGTGACAGCATCCTTGTCCGTCAGGAACGAATCCAAATCGCGGGTACCAAGAATCGCTGCGTGATCAAGATCCGACGGATGTTTCGGAAAGCAACTGAGCAGTAGGTTGCTAGTGGGTGGCAGAACGAAGCCACGCGGAGAGCGTCACTACCTAGGGAATCAATTATCTCGCTCTCTCGGGGACTGGGCTCGCGAGTACACCCCCGGCACGACTAGCACGCAAGATTGCCGGCGAATAAGTTGTACCTTGTCAATCGCCCAATATAGAATAGAGGATCGTGCATTTATTACGATCAGCTCAGCGCTTGAGACATGAGTAAACAGACCACTTCAGAATCGTCGCAGTCAGATGCGGCGTTGGCAAACAAGAACGCGTCTCAGTTCGTTGGTTTTCAAATCGACGATCAGCAATACGCTTTTCGTATTGAACAGATTCAGGAGATTGTCATTCTCGATGAAGTCACACCAACTCCGCAGGTCGCAGATTATGTTGAAGGTGTGTGCAATCTGCGAGGGGCAATTATTCCCATCATTAATCTACGTGTACTATTTGGGCTTCCACCTAAGGTTGCCGACGGCAATACGCGCACGATTGTAGTCAACATGGGTGAGCGGACACTGGGCTGCACAGTTGACAACGTGTTGCACGTTATGCGAATTCCGGGTGAGAGCATTCAGTCCGCCCCTGAGTTGGTCGCGAGTGATGGTGCGGACTACATTTCCGGATTTGCCAAGGTCGATGACCGACTAGTCATCCTGCTGGATATCGATGCGCTGCTCAGTCCGGAAAAATTGGAACAGACCAGCCATCAAGACGAAAAATCCAGCCACCCATAGCACTTTTATCCCGGTCAAATGAACAGCAATTGAGATAGACAACATGGCAAAGCGAAATACGACAGCGAAGACGCAGACAAAGCGGCCGACGATCCAGGCCTTGCAACTAGAGTTGCAGAAACTGAAGCAGGAAAAAACGAGCCTGACACACGAATTAGAGGGCCAGCTGGCAGCCATCAGTAAGGCGCAAGCAGTCGTTGAGTTTGATATGGACGGCACGATCCTGACAGCCAACGAAAACTTTCTCTCAACCATGGGGTACACGTTGGCGGAAGTCCAAGGACAACACCACAGCATGTTTGTCGAACCACAGGCGCGAGCCAGCAAAGAGTATCAAGATTTCTGGGCCAAACTGAATCGAGGTGAGTATACAACTGGCGAATATAAGCGGATCGGCAAGAACGGCAAGGACGTATGGATTCAAGGATCGTACAATCCGATTCTCGATGTGAACGGAAAGCCCGTAAAAGTTATCAAGTATGCAAGTGACGTGACGGAGCAGAAACTCGCGAACGCTAATTCTGAGGGTCAAATCGCGGCGATCAACAAGTCACAGGCAGTCATCGAATTCGACATGGACGGGACAATTCTGACGGCAAACGATCTATTCCTCAGCGCCATGGGATATACGTTGGAGGAAGTTCGTGGACGGCATCACAGCATGTTCGTCGATCCAGAGTACCGCAGTAGTAGCGAGTATCAGGAGTTTTGGGCCACGCTGAATCGAGGTGAATTCCTACAAGCGGAGTACAAGCGTATTGGAAAGAGTGGCAAAGAAGTATGGATTCAGGGGTCCTACAATCCAATCCTTGACCTCGACAACCGGCCTTACAAAGTGGTCAAGTATGCAACAGACATAACAAAGCGAATCGAGTTGGAGAGAGCCGCCGGGATACAACAAGAAAAGACCGAGAACCTCATCCACGAAGTTATCGAAAGCGCCCATCAATTTGCGGAAGGTGCACGAGTCATTGCTGAAAGCAGCGCGAATCTGAGCGACGGCGCTCAGAATCAAGCGGCATCTGTTGAAGAGATATCGGCCTCAGTAGAAGAATTGACCAATGCCATTCAATCGATATCCACCAACGCCAACGACGCGACGAAGCAGGCTGCAAGAACAGCATCAATCGCCGGCGACGCCAAGAAGACACGGGGCGAGGCAGTCGAGGCGATGCAGTTGATTGAGAAATCAAGCGAGCAGATCACCGATATTATTCAGGTGATCAGCGAAATCGCCAGCCAAACTAACTTGTTGGCACTCAATGCTGCGATTGAGGCCGCCCGCGCAGGCGAACACGGTCTCGGGTTTGCGGTGGTCGCGGAAGAGGTGCGCAAATTGGCAGAGAGATCGAGTGAAGCTGCGAAGGAGATCACTCAGTTGATCAAAGAATCCTCCCGGCGGGTGGCGGAAGGCGCGGAACTTTCGAATAGAGTTGGGCAAGCTTTGTCGGAGATCGTCGAAGCCGTGGAGAAGACTGCCACGGGGATTGCGAACATAGCTGAGCAGACCGAGAATCAATCTGCCAGCGCTGAACAAGTGCAACTGGGCGTCAGGTCTGTGTCTGAGACGACCGAGTCAAACGCCGCCAGCTCCGAGGAATTAGCGGCCAGTGCAGAAGAGCTAGGCGCACAGTCCCAGACCTTGCAGGATCTGGTGTCGAAGTTTGAAGTCTAGGATGCCAATCTCCTGCTGGGAAGTTGTGTTACGAATGAGAATTCCGCAGTAGAGTGATTTCAGGGATGAAGCTGTAATTGGTGTCTCTGCTAATTGAGGATCAATGATTCGTGAAACTTGAGCGTCTCAACCCAGATCAGTTCAGACAGTTCTGCGATTTCATCTACGAGAAAAGTGGGATTCGAATCAATGACAAGAAGGTAACGTTGCTAAGCAATCGTATTCGCCACCGCCTTAAAGCTGGAGATTTCGATGACTTTGACACTTACTATCGATTTCTCACGTCACAGCAAGGAGCAGGCGAACTGGAGAGCTTTCTCGATGCGATTACAACGAACGAGACTTTCTTCTTTCGTACGGCAAAGCACTTTGATTGGCTAAGGAATGAGCTGCTCACCGATTTGATAGGTCAATATCGGGCTGGTCAACGAGAACCTTCGCTACGGATTTGGTCCGCGGGATGTGCCAACGGTGCAGAGCCTTACTCGATCGCCATTTGCCTTGCTGAAAATGCTCATCGATTGCAAGGTTGGTCGCTCAAGATCCTGGGTACTGATATCAGCGAGCAGATGTTGGCCGAAGCGCGTGAAGGCAAATACAAAGCACGTGCCGTTGAGGCGATCGACCAGAAGCAGAGGCGTCGTTACTTTGGCCATAAAGCGGAAGACGATCTCTGGACAATTCGACCTGACCTTAAAGAACTGGTCGAGTTCAAGAAACACAACCTGATGGACCGCATCGCCGAACCGGTTTTCGATTGTATTTTCATTCGCAACGTACTGATCTACTTCGACCGTGACTCGAAGCGAGTGGTGATCGATAACTTGATCAGAGCGCTGAAAGCAGGGGGACACCTCGTCGTCGGTCCCTCAGAGGGTATCTATGACATGCTCAATCCTCTGCAAAGACTTTCGCCGCTCATTTATCAAAAGAAAGATGAGAACATCCGGAGTTCATCGAGCCACACCAGGGAGGATAGGCAGCGATGACAAATGACCCACAGAATGGCGGAAATCACTCGGACGAGATGGCTGAATATCTGCAGACGTTTCTCGACGAAACCGAAGAGCAGCTCGATGATCTGGTCGAAACGATGTTGTCTCTGGAGCGAGACCCGAACAACAACGATGACCTCAACGAGGCGTTCCGACTGATTCATTCGATTAAAGGTTCGGCCGGGATGATGGGCTTCGACAACATTAGCGTCTTGACGCATCACTTGGAGAACCGTTTCGAACGATTTCGTTCCGGAGTTGAGCACCTCAACGAACCCACAATGAATCTCGTGCTGCGTTGCATTGATTTTTTGCGTCAATGCAACAATCGCTTGCGAGCGGATGAGCAGCTCGGCAGCGCGGCGGAACTTCTAGAGGAACTCAAGCAGCTTCAGTCCCAAGCCGAGGATTCGGTTCAAGCCCCGACTGCTGAACCAATCGTCGAGGTCGATCGTGAAGAGCCCGAGCGAGCGACATTGCAGATGTCCTCGCGACCACACGAACGTGATTTTGACGATGACATCATTCGCGTGCTCGTGCGATTTCGTGATGGCCTGCAGCTGGTCGATCTGAAGGCCCAATTGATCGTGACACGGCTGTCGCGATTGGGTGAAATCAAATCGACTCACCCTGACCTGCAAGAATTGTCAGAACTAGATTCGATCCAGACGTTCACAGTTTGGATCGACTCACATGCGGAATTCGATCGTCTCCGCGAGGCAATGGACGTCGAGGGTGTCGAGTCCATCGACATCGCCGACGAGGTTGTTCCTGCCCGCAACGTCGCTGAGGAAAGCGAGGAGTACGAGGCGACTTCGGATGAGCAGCCCGTACGATCAGATGCCGTATCGCTCAACGACGATTCACCGCAACAAGCGGCAGAGGACGAAATCGCAACCTCGTCGGAGCCGGACTCCGCTACTGAACAAGTTGCAAGCCGACTCGCGTCAGGCTCAGAGCTCAGTTCCTCCCCAGCGACAGCCCCATCGTCATCGCAGTCGGCCAGCTCAGACAAGGGCACGCCAGAAAAGACCGCCTCCAAGGTGGCCGAGACTATGCGAGTGGAGGTCGATCGGCTCGACAACCTGATGAATCTCACCGGCGAATTGGTCGTGAATCGAGCCCGGTTTGTGCAGATTGCGGAACAGATTCGACCGGAGCTTCGCCAACCCAGTATGCTCAATCGCATTCGTGATTTTGGCGACAGCCTCAGGCGAACGATCGAAAGTATCGAGACGTTGCCAAATGGTAAGGGCGAGTGGGCAGCGCAACTGCAACAATTGAAGGCCGGCTTGAAGCTGATGGAAGACCAGGCCGAAATCTGGAACGACGGTCGTCAATCCATTGGTCAGATCGGCGAAGCCATCGATCAGCTCGCTCGCGTGTCCCAGAGTTTGCAGAGTGGGGTCCTCGATACCCGGATGGTTCCGGTTGGGCCGTTGTTCAGTCGGTTCAAACGAGTTGTACGCGATCTTTCCAAACAACGGGGAAAGCAGGTCCATCTGGAGCTTCGTGGCGAGCAAACTGAGCTGGACAAACGCATGATCGACGAGTTGGGAGATCCGCTAGTGCATTTGGTTCGCAACTCGATTGACCACGGGTTGGAGCCGCCTGACGTACGTAGCGAACGTGGCAAATCAGCGGTGGGGACCATCTCATTGGAGGCGAGTCACAGCGGCAACAGCGTCACCATCTTTGTGCGTGACGATGGCGGTGGAATTGATGTCGCCAAGGTTAAAGCCAAGCTGGTCGAAAACGAAGTACTGTCCGAAACGACGGCTGACGAACTCTCCGACGAGCAGGCGCTCGACTACATCTGGCACCCAGGGTTTAGCACCGCCAAGGAAGTGACCGATGTATCGGGTCGGGGCGTGGGGATGGACGTGGTTAAGACCCGCATCAATCAACTCAATGGCACGATAGAAGTCGAATCTTTGCCACAACTCGGAACCACGTTCACGCTTCGGCTACCGCTTACGCTGGCGATCATCAATAGTCTCCTCGTACGCTTGCGAGACGTCGTTTTCTCGCTGCCCATCGATGACGTTCGCGAAATTGTATCGGTTGCTGAGCGTGATATTGCATCGGTTCACGGCGGACGTACGTTTGAAGTGCGTGATCAGTATGTCCCTCTCATCGATATCGAGGATGTATTCTATTGGCATGACGTGCATCCTCCTCACGCCCCAACAACCGGCGACCGATCGAATGATTCAGCTGGAGACGAATTCCAGGTAGTGATCCTAGTTGCCGGAGGAAAATCGCTGGGGCTCCGGGTCGACGAGCTATTGGGAAATCAAGATGTGGTTGTAAAATCTCTGGCGGATAACTTTGTTGACATTCGGGGCTTATCGGGCGCGAGTGTTTTAGGAGACGGTAGCGTCAGTCTCATGCTCGATGTGGGCACAATCATCGAAATGGCAAATCAGTCGTCGCGGAAGGCGACTTCAAGGAAGAAGCAATATGACTGAGTCGCGCGGAGATTTGTTTACGCCGAGTCAATTGGCCGCATTGCAGTCGTCATTCCATCTGGGGGCAGAGGAAGCATCGACGGCCCTCGCCAAGTGGATCGGCAAACCGTCCGTCGTTGAAATCGACTCACTCGAACAGCTTCCTTTGGAAGAAGCGACCAGTTTATTGTCTGACGGAGATGGACCCTTGTGCTTCTGTACCGTCGAATTGCAAGGGTTGCTGACGGGTGAGATGATTCTTGTCTTTGACGATGCGAGCGGACTGGCTTTGGCCGACCTGCTGCTGCAACAACCCCAGGGCACGGCTACCGAGTGGAACGAGTTGGCAGTATCCGCTGCGCTCGAAACGACGAATATCTTGTGTTGCACGTACTTGAGTTCGTTGTCGCGGAGTTTTTCAAAGACGGATGGGGCAGACGAGCTATTGCCGTCACCACCAAAGTTTCAGCGCGACTTCGCCGAGAGCTTACTGGAATTCGCCCTGATGGGACAGGCGGTAGCTAGTGACCAGGTCCTTCTAGCGCGTACAACATTCGAGATTGATGCGAACCCGGTCAACTGGACGCTGCTATTCGTGCCTGACGCTGATTCGATGTCGCGGATCCCAGCACTGATCGCATCGCAGACAGGATAGTAAAGAGGATTATAAGCTTGTGGATAAGCCGGTAGCCGCCACCAATCCGTCGATTCGCATGGGAGAAATGCTTGTCGCAGCGACGGGTGAAGAGCTTCGGACTTTGTTGGGTTCGTGCGTTGGCCTGGCACTTTACGATAGGCGACAGCGGATCGGTGGCCTGGCGCACATCGTGTTGCCTGCCGCGCGCGGGAAGTCGGATCGGCCAGGCAAGTTTGTTGATACCGCGATTCCCAGTCTCATCGATTCGATGCAAGAGCTTGCCAGCAAGGAACTAAAACTGATTGCGAAGTTGGCGGGAGGGGCCAGTATGTTCTCGACCTCGGTGGCGGCGAAGATCGGACGACAGAACGTCGAATCTAGTGAGAAACTGCTGGGTCAGTTGGGCATCCCAATCGTTGCCAAGCACTGCGGCGGCGAGCAGGGGCGGCGGATGACGTTTGATACAACCAGCGGTAAAGTGGTGATTGAGATCGTTGGGTGCGATCCGATCGAGTTGTGAACGGTAGACCAATTAGGCGATCCGGCTATGGGAACCAAACGCGTGCTAATCGTCGATGATGCCCTAATAATGCGGCAGTGCATTCGGGATATCGCTGTCGAGGCTGGGTGGCAGGTAGCCGGCGAAGCTGGTGACGGATCAGAGGCCGTAGCGATGTACAACCAACAACGGCCAGATCTGGTGACCCTCGACATTGTGATGCCTAGAACGGACGGAATATCCGCACTCAAAGAAATCATGCAAAGGGATCCCAAAGCACACGTGGTTATGATCAGCGCTGTCAGCCAAAAAGAGAAATTGGCCGAGTGCATTCAAGCCGGAGCAATTGACTTCGTCATTAAGCCTTTCGAAAAAGAAACCTTGCTTGAGTTCTTCAAGAAGTATCTCTCAAAGCAGTAACACTTTGGAATCTTGCAGTTGAATTCGGACCCCACGACCATCCTCGTCGTCGACGACTCGGCCTTGTACCGCCAATCGATCGACATCGTGCTGCGCGAAGTCGCCGATGCCAAGATCGTCGGATTCGCTAAGGATGGATTGGATGCCTTGGAGAAGATAACGAAACTAGATCCCGATCTCCTGACGCTGGACGTCCAGATGCCGGACATGAATGGCATCGAAGTCTTGCGTGAGATTAAGCGACGTCGCCTTCGCCCGAAGGCGATTATGGTTAGTAGTCTGACGTCAGAAGGTGCGCAGGTCACCACCGACGCGCTCATGGAAGGCGCTTTTGATTTCATTCTGAAACCCTCCAGTAGCGAACCAGGAGCGAATCGCCAGCAACTTCGAGACGCGCTCGAGGAGAAGATTTCCGCCTTTCGGGAAGCGTCAACAATGCGTGCCACCCGTGCGCGTCAGCTGGATAGGAAACGCGATGTGGCGGCCGATGAGGTCGTGGAATCGGCACCTACTGCTCCGAACGCGTGCCAGGTGGTGCTCATGGGCACCTCGACTGGTGGACCCGAAGCGCTCAAGATCGTACTGTCGAAACTACCGGCGGAGCTTAGTGTTCCCGTGCTCGTAGTGCAGCACATGCCTGCGGAATACACACGCACGCTGGCTAAACGCCTCGACGAAATGTGTCAGCTCGACGTCGTGGAAGCTCATGACGGGATCGACGCGCGTGCCGGTCGGGTGATCATTGCACGGGGTGGCAAGCAGATGAAGCTGCGGCGTAGCGGGGAAAGACTGCTGGTGCGAGTCAACGATGATCCGCCCGAGAGTGGTGTTCGACCGGCGGTCGATTACTTGATTCGTTCGGCGATCAAAGCTGTGGAAGGTAACGCGTTGGCCGTCATTATGACGGGAATGGGTCGAGATGGGCTGACTGGTTGTGAGCAGTTGAAGCAAGCTGGTGGCTACGTGTTCGCGCAGAGTCAGGAAGACTGCGTTGTCTACGGCATGCCCAAGGCAATCATTGAAAATGATCTGGCAGATCGCGTGTTAACCCTTGGCAAATTTGCTCCAGCGATCGTGCGACACGTCAAGAGAAGTCGCCGCCGGTAGCGGTGGGAAAGATATTTCATGAACGAAGCCACCCCGTCCGCAACAGCCTCGATACTGGTCGTTGAAGATAGTCGCATTCAGGCCACGATTCTGTCGAACAAGCTGACCGCAGCTGGATACGAAGTTCGAACTGCGGAGAACGGCCAGATTGGGCTGGAATTAATCCAACAACAGCAGCCGACCTTGGTGATTTCTGACATTGAAATGCCCCATATGACCGGCTATCAGCTCTGCAGTGCAGTCAAGAGCGATCCGGATTTACGCGGCATTCCATTCATCCTGCTTTCGACCTTGTCGGACGCCCAAGATATCATCAAGGGTCTTCACTGTGGGGCTGATAACTACGTCACCAAACCGTACGACCCCGAATTCCTGATTTCACGAGTCAAGTCACTCTTGGAATCGCCGGTAGCTGATGACGGCGAAGAACAGGAGCTTGACGTCACCTTGGGAGGCACACGGTACACGGTTAAGGCCGGACGGCAGCAAGTCTTGAATTTGCTCGTTTCGACTTTTGAGAATGCCGTGGAAAAGAACAATGAACTAGTCCGCACGAACGAAGAGTTAACCGTCGCCAAGGAACAGTTGACGCGCTGGAACGAGGAACTTGAAACATTGAATCAGAGACTGGACTCAGCGAACGTGCGCATGTCGAGTGATTTAGAGGCAGCAGCCAAGGTTCAGCAATCCTTATTACCCACCACGGATCTCGACATAAGCAAGGTGCAGTTCGCCTGGCACTATCTTCCCTGTGACGAATTGGCGGGTGACTTCCTCAATTTCTTCGCCCTCGACGAGCAGCACATTGCCATTTACGTCGTCGATGTCAGCGGCCACGGGGTTGCGTCTTCATTGTTGTCGGTGACGATCGGGCGGATGTTGACCGGGCAAGCTTCCAAATCGTCACTGCTAGTCGAAGCAAGTGATGACGCAAGTGAAAACCGTATTGTGTCACCCGCTGAGGTTGCCGCCGAACTCAATCGACGGTTTCCAATGGAAGAACAGAACGGATTGTACTTTACCATGGTCTACGGGGTCTTAGATCTGAAAACGCTCGCATTTCGCTACATATCCGCCGGCCACGATCCGCCCGTTCATGTGCAAGGGTCGCACGCACCGCAGCTGATCGAAGGCAGCGGAATGCCTATCGGTTGGTTCGAGGAGGCCGAGTACGACGAACAAACCATCCAACTCCAGCCGGGCGATCGACTGTACCTCTATTCCGATGGCGTGCCAGAGGCTATGGACAACGACCTGAATCAATTCAGCATGAATCAGATGCTTGAGATTTTGGAACTCGGCCATGTTCAACCATTGGCCGATAGTGTCGAACTGCTGTCCAATACTGTGCAAAGGTGGTGTAGCAAGAATGGCCCACAGGACGATGTGACGATCTTGGGTTTGGAGATTGTCGAGTAGCTGCCCAGTTGCTCCGCCAGCCTAGGAGTCAGAGTCTATTCGGATTCGGACTCAAATGCGGCCCGTTCGGATTTAAGCTCAGCGAGCGCCTCATCGACCGTGACGTCGTTTCGAGGGGTAACCAGACTGACCACAACACCCGACAAGAATGCTGCGGCAATCGAGGGGATCGCAGCTCCACCCCAAAAGGAGTCGAGTGCATCATCAAACAGAAAGTAACAGGAGCATCCTGCCCCGCCTGCGAAGCACGCCAGACCACCTTGCCACGTCGCCCGCGGCCAGAATTTACCCAATACGGCACAGGCGACCATGCCACTCATGATCAGGGAGATCATCAGCTTGATATACTCGATAATGTCGCGGGCAGGCAACGTAACGAGTAACGCAATCAACATCACTCCCACTAAGCACCATCGGGATAGGTTGACGGCATCTTCACGCCGAGGCATTTTTCCCGCGATCATTTGGAAGAGATCGCGGAGCAGTATCGACACGGCCGCAATCGCGTCTGAACTGGCAGACGACATTGTAGCGCTCATCCCGCAAATCAACACAAGGCAACCAACGCTAGCCGGCAGGATTTCCTGGGCCACGTAGAGAAACGCATGATCGGGGTTTTCAAGCGTTGGTTTAAGTCGCCAAGCACTGATGCCGATTACTGCAGGGATGCCGCAGAACATCAAGTAGCTGATACCACTTGCGATAAAACTCTTGCGAACAGCCGATACGCTTTGTGCGGAATAGATTCGCTGACGAAATGATGGAGTCGCCAATACGCCGATTGCGATCGCTACTGAAAGTGAAATCGAGGGCAGTAAATTCGAGGCTTCAAGGAAAGCAAAATGATTCGGCTCAAAGAGATCTTGCTCACCTAGCGACGAAGCTTTGGTGTATGCAACGACTGCCATGATCACGAATCCAATAAAGAGCAATACTGCTTGGATCGTATCGACCCAAACAACCGCCAGATACCCACCGATGATGATGTACAGGCTGAAGCCCGCAGCTACGGCGATCTTGGCCGTGATGGGCGAGAGTCCGCCAACATATTGCAAGTAGTAACTCCCTCCGAGTATGTGGGCACCAAGCCATCCGATCGAGGCCAACAGCATGAAGCAGGCAACAACATTCTTAATGACTCGATTTGCTCCATAGTAGTAGGATAGCTCCTCGGGCATCGTCATGAAGCCTAGGCGACGAACGTCCCCGAATAGCACGGCCAAGAGCAGTAATCCGAGTCCGCCACCAATCCCGTACATGGCCCCCCGCCAACCATACAAGTAACCCTGCGACACGGCACCGATGGTCGAGCCGGTGCCTACCAATGTGGCAATAGTGGTACCAAAACTGAGTAGAAACGGGATGCTTCGATCGGCAAGTAGGAAGCCTTCGGCTGACTGTTTGCGACCGGTCAGCCATAGGCTGAACGCCGTCAATCCCAAGACATAAGCGGTCGTCGCGATGAGAAAGAAACTGGCGCTCATCGTGTCGACTTATAGCAAACGCAATCGATTTCGACCTTGCAGTCGATCACCAGTGACGACTGGACGCACGCGCGGGCCGGTGGGTGATCGCCTCCAAAGTATTCGGAGTAGACTTTGTTGAAGGCTGCGAAATCTCGAGCATCGTCCAGCCATACTCCACAACGCACGATATGTTGCTTGTCGTAGCCGGCTTCCTCCAGAATTGCCAGCATGTTCTGAATTGCCTGACGAGCTTGCGGCACGATTCCACCGATGACTACTTCGCCGTTCTTCATAGGCACCTGCCCAGAGACATACAGCCAGCCATCGGCTTCCGCAGCGCGGCAGAACGGCAATGGTTGATCCCCAGCCCCAGTCTCGCCAGACCCATAGCGTCGTATCGTCATATTACTTTGTCTTCCCTATTGTTAGATTGAAACAGCTCAATCGACCGATTTCAAAAAACCACCGGGGCGAACACCTGTTAACTCTCCGTGGTCGTAGACGACCGTTCCATTTACGAAAACGAAATCGATGCCGGACGCGACTTTCCTCGGTGCTTCGAAATCCGATTCATCACGCACTCTCCTGGGGTCAAACACAACGAGGTCCGCAATAAAACCGGGGTGGATCTGCCCTCGGTCAGCAAGTGAAAACACCTTTGCGGGCAGGCTCGTCATTTTGGCGATCGCGGCTTCGAGGGGCAACAGCCCCTCGTCTCGGCAGTAGCGACCTAACACCCGCGGAAACGTCCCGAAGAGTCGCGGGTGAGGGTGTTCGTCGTGCGGCAGTCCGTCCGAACCGATCATGGTGCGCTCATGGCTAAGTATTGTTCGCATGTCCCCTTCGTCGATAGAAAAATAGATGGCTCCGGCCGGCATCAGTCGTCGAGCCGCTTCGAGCTGGCTTGTGCCCCACTCGGTTGCGATCGCCGCAAGAGTCTTCCGTGCCTGCTCGGGATGGGGTTCCGATCTGGTGATGAGGATCTTGACGCGCTCGTCGACTTGACCGAGATCGAGGTTACTCGACCCAGCTGCGTAAGGGTAACAATCCATGTGGACTGGATTCCGCAGACCAGCGTCCGCGATTCTGTTGAGCACTTCTGACGACCGTCCCCAATTTTGAGGGCCTGCACATTTAAGGTGCGAGACGACAACAGGAAGCTCCGCCGCTTCGCCAATCTCAAACGCTTCGTCGAGCGCATCGCCAATCGCGTCGAACTCGTTCCGCAGATGGGTGGTATAGATTCCCCCAAACCGACTTGCTATCTTTGCCAAGCTCGCAACTTCGTCGGTCGTCGACGCCAACGCATTCTGATACGCGAGCCCAGTGCTGATTCCGCGTGCCCCCGCAGCCATTGCTTCTTCAACATCCGCCTGCATTGCAGCGACTTCGGTTGCCTTGGCTGCACGATTGAGATCGCAAACGTGTTTGATGCGTAGCGACGTGTGACCCACCAGCGCCGCAACATTGACAATCGTGCCCAGTTCGTTGACCGCCGCGGCATACTCGGCGAATGTTCGATAGGGAAAGTCCCCGGCTGCGCCGAGGAGGTTTAGCGGTTCCGGCGGACGGCCTTCAGTAGCCGTCGGGGCAGCGCTAATGCCGCAGTTACCGACGACCACGGTCGTAACCCCCTGACTGATTTTCGGGAGGCACTTCGAGTCGACGAACACTGCGTTGTCGTCGTGCGTGTGGACGTCGATGAAACCCGGCGCGACGACTTTATCTGTTGCGTCGATACGTGTTACTGCTGCGGATAACGCGAGGTCACCAAGTGCTGCAATCCGATTGCCCTGTATGGCGAGGTCGGACACGAACCCCGCGCTTCCTGATCCATCGATCAGGGTTGCATTCGTCAAAACATAGTCGAATAATCGTTTGCTCGTCATAATCGCGAAGCGCGTCGGTAAGCCGTCGGAGCGGCGAGAAGTTGTCTACAAATTGTGACTGCAATAGCTTTAGGTAACAAGCACCGCAATTGACAACTCCTGGAACGCTGCAGCGCGACCCAACACTGATCTTCTTACGGTTCGAACTATTGAATTGGATAGCGCTCACAGATCTGCAAAGGCTTCCATCTCCCTGTTTGATTGTTGACTCGTCCAGAGTAGACGAGAACATTCAACAGATGGTCCGCATTGCTGGCGATCCAGGTCGATTGCGCCCGCACTTGAAGACACACAAGATGCGAGAAGTTGTCGAGCTGCAAATCCAAGCGGGGATTTCCAAGTTCAAGGCAGCAACGATTGCTGAGTTAGAAATGGCCTGTGAAGCGGGTGCGGCGGACGTACTACTCGCCCACCAGGCAGTGGGTCCTAAGATCAACGCGCTTAGCTCCCTGCGTCAGCGGTATCCTCAAGTGCGAATTTCGACGATCGTCGACGATTTAGGGGCTTTGCAGGCAATTTGCGCAGCGGTTGGATCAGAGACTCATCCGATACCCTTGTGGATCGATGTCGATTGCGGGATGGGTCGGACAGGCATCGTCTTCGGCTCTGAACTCGACAAGCTACGCAGTGCCATTGATGCCAACAGCACGTGTACGTTTGCGGGACTGCACGTCTATGACGGACACATCCATGACGGTGCATTGAATGTCCGGGAGGATCGGTCCGGGGCCGTTCTTCGCGAAGTACGTAAGTACTTGGAAAGGCATTCATGCCCTGCACTAGCCGTTGGCGGCACACCGACTTTTCCGATTTGGGCACGCGAAACTGATTGGGAATGTTGCCCTGGTACTTCGCTGCTCTGGGATGTCGGCTACGCACAAAACTATGCGGACCTAGAGTTCAAGATTGCTGCTGCCATCGTCACCCGCGTAGTGAGTAAACCAGGCAAAAATCGATTGTGTTTCGATTTGGGGCACAAGGCGATTGCATCTGAGATGCCGCCAGTCGATCGCGTCGTGCTGCCCACGCTCTCTTCGCCGCAAGTGATCAGCCATAGTGAAGAGCACTTGGTAATCAGCACCCCGTCTGCCAATGAAGTTCGGGTAGGTGACGCACTGGTTGCCTATCCGCGCCATATCTGTCCCACGGTGGCGCTCTACGAACAGGCCGTTGTGATCCGCGATAGCCGAGTGACGAAAGAGCGTTGGCAGATAGCTGCAAGAACTCGATTGAACTATTGATCGACAGTCGATACCGCATCTGGGCAGCGAGTAGCGCCGAGTTGGTGCCGTAGTGCTGGTGTGACGCTGCCGCTGTCAGGGTTTTTGCGCCTTTTTGCGCTGCTGCATCGTTCGCGAAAACGCATTTTTTAACGCAGAAGTCCTCCTTTTTGCATGCTTCGATTCCGCCAATCCCCTTGTTGGCCAGTCTTTGCAGCAATCGACCCACGCAAAAACCAACCAGTTTTGCATTCTGCGGCAATCCGCCAGCCTGCGCGCCGCCCGACACGCGCCTCTCATCACGTTTCGCGTCCGCCAGCCTATGCGCGCAGCGACATCTACCACGGAGTGCCATACACACCGCCGCACATGAATCATTCAATTGTCAAAGACCAAGAGACCCCGCGTACTCGCTGCAATCTCCAATGCCGCCCAATTATCGACAACCAATCCACCCAATGCGAGCACGAGTTTTGGCCACCCCGCTGGGGAAGCTGGGCAGTGCGAAGCGGTGGCTGTCGGCGTGTGACTCGAGGATTGAAACCGCAACGGACAAGGGATTGAATGTTGACGCAGTGATGATCGAGAAACCCAACGTCGAAACTGCCGCAGCGATCCCGAGCGTACGCGCAACGCGTGCGTCAGTCAGTGATCGCTTGGACCAACTCCCGGAGCCGACACGCGGGTTTCTGAGCGGAGCGATTGACAGTCCTTCAATAGCCACCGTCTCACTCACTTGGAGTTCGATGTGTCGTCACGCCTTGGGCTCGCACCACTCGCACGCACACCCGTCCGACAATCTCACCGAGCACGACATCACCCGGCGGGAGCTTGCCGTGCTCGTGGCAGGGTAGGCTGCGCCAATCGCCAACGACAACGGGACCGCGAATCTGACCATCGAAAACCGCGCCCTGGACCTTGTTTTAGCGACAAAACGCCAAGCAACCTGAGGGGTGCGTTGGTTGCGGCACTAGGCCGTTCTTGTTAAAAGAATACTGTAGTCGAAATCAGTTACTTGATAGCCGGCAGGCCTCGTATTCGTTCTTAGTTCAGACAACCTTGGAGGTTGACGTGTCGAAACCCATGCTCTCCGCGTTCTTCTTTCTGTTCATCTCTCGTTGTCGACTTGCCGTTTTTACAGCGGCGCTGATCGTTGCCCAACTAGCTCCAGTGCTTGGACAAGAACAACAGCGTACCGGCAACATCGTAGAGTACTTTGGCAAGGAAAAAGCCGCGGAGATCAGCGAAGGAGAGCTGCTACACGTATTTCGTGAAGGGAAGGTACTTGGCCGCCCACGATCGTTTGGCGGGTCGGGCGGAACTTCCACGCCAGTAGACGATGTCTTTGCCAAGTTTTTGTTCGGACATCCGACCGGCGTCGATGCGGACCGCGCGATCGACGTCGACTACCGAGGCCGTCCGATCGAATGGGAGGCGATCACCGCTGGCGATACGAGCACATTTGAGGGTCGCCAGTTGCGGTCAGGAGTGTTGTATTTGACCTATGAGTCGGATTCAGAGCAGACGGTATTGCTCGACGCGTCGGGCCCAACACGCTTACTGATTGATGGGCTTCCTCACGAGGGCGATCACTACGACTTCGGCTACTTCTTGATTCCGCTACAACTGAAAGCTGGCAAGCACGAGTTCGTGATGCAGGGCGGTCGGTTCGGACGGATGCGGGCAAGGTTGATTAAACCGAGCGCGACCGTGCGATTCACCACGCGAGACATGACGCTTCCCGACATTCGGCTTGAGGATCGTGAAGAGCTGCTGGGTGCGATCCGCGTGATCAACGCAGAGTCGACCGACCTGGTGTCAGCGAAGATTCGGTGCAGTCACGGTGATGTGGTAAGCGAAACACCAGTTGGGCCCGTTGCTCCGCTGCTGGTGCGCAAAGTGCCGTTTGCGATTCCTGCTGTCGAAGTGAGCGAGGACGACAAGAGCGTGGAATTTGATGTCCAACTGTTGGATGGTACTGGCGAGGTGCTCGCCAGCGAGACGATCGAGTTAAACGTGCGTTCAAAGCACAAGCATCACAAACGTACCTTCCTCAGCGACATCGACGGCAGCGTGCAGTACTACAGCGTGGCTCCCTCAACAAATCCCGATTTGGAGAATCCCGCGCTGTTCCTCTCAGTGCATGGCGCATCGGTGGAAGCAACCAATCAAGCGAACGCCTACAAGCAGAAAGACTGGGGATACCTCATTGCGCCGACGAATCGCCGCCCATTCGGCTTCGCCTGGGAGGATTGGGGCAGGCTCGATGCGCTCGAGGTGCTCGCCGACGCCGAGAGGATCTATCAGACGGACCCAAGCCGAACCTACCTCACCGGTCACTCGATGGGTGGTCACGGCACATGGTACCTGGGAGCGACCTACCCCGATCGGTTCGCGGCGATTGCCCCGTGCGCTGGATATCCCGACCTGCTGGGGTATCGGGGCGGGTTTATGTCGCGGTTCAACCAAATTCCCGAGGAGATGCGACGCCGCTTCGGGATCACCGAGCAGATGATCAACCGAATGAAAGTGATGAGCGAATCGAAGAGTGTCTTCGATGAGATCGTCAACCGCGCTGGGAATCCGAGTCGAACGCTCAAATTGATTCAGAACTATTCGCAACTTGGGGTCTATGTGCTTCACGGCGAGAATGACACTGTGGTGCCGACTGCCTTGGCACGAGACATGCGAAAACGGCTGGGCGAGTTCCACTCAGATTTTGTGTACTACGAGTACCCCAATGGTTCGCATTGGTACGGAAACCACAGCGTCGATTGGGGCCCGATCTTCGAGTTCTTTCAAGATCGCACGATCGAGTCCGCCAATGAGCTGGAAGAGTTCACGTTCGCGACGGCCTCGCCGGGGGTCTCCGCGAAATCGCACTGCCTGACGATCGTCCAGCAGGAGGTCCCTTTCGAAGTCAGCTCCGTCGATTTTTCCAAGGACGAGGAGGCGGTCGAAATAACCACCGATAATGTGCGGGTCCTATCAATCGACCAAGAGGCGATGGGACTCACTGAGGACCAGACTGTAAAAGTCGACGAACAACTAATCGAAGCTGCTCGCGATGTGCCGGTGTGGCACTTGGTGCGTTCCGAGGACAAATGGGCACAAATGGATGCGGCGCCGTCGGCAAAGGAGAAAGGCCCGCACAGAAACGGTGGGTTCAAAGACGCCTTCCGCAATCAGTTTGTGCTCGTCTACGGGACGCAAGGGTCGGAAGCGGAGAATCAATGGTATCAGAATCGCGCGCGGTTTGACGCGGAGAAGTTCTGGTATCGCGGGAATGGAAACGTTGAGATGATCGCCGACACGAACTTTGCGGCCGGCGACTACACGGATCGCAACGTCATCGTGTACGGAAACCGCGACAACAACAGCGTCTGGGAGACGCTGCTGAAGGATTGCCCGATCCAAGTTTCTAACGATGAGATCACCTTCGGAGAACAACGTTTGACGGGATCGAACTGGGGGACCTACTTCGTGTATCCCCGATCGGATTCCGACGTGGCTAGCGTCGGCGTCGTGACGGCCACGGGCGAGGACGGCATGAAGGCCGCTTACGCCAATCACTATTTGGTCAACGGCACTTGTTTCCCAGACGTGATGATTTTCGACGACACGTTGCTGACACGCGGCATTCGGGGACTGAAGTGCGCTGGCTTCTTCGGCAACAGCTGGGACATCGACAGTGGCGACTTCGTATGGCGTTGAACGCGCGGAGCTCACTGTCAGGCTCATGCATCGCGTGGAACCAGCGATCGCGCCGTCGCCACCGAAGCTCACGTCAAACAGCACCGTGATGGGTTTTGCACAGCGACGCCGTTGAGGTTCCCAATCCGAAAATCTTCTATGCTTAATTTAGGTTGAGCGCTCATTGTTTCCAACGCGCTGATCACGCGGCGTTGATTGTCATTCTTCACATCTTCTGACGTTTCCAGACAACTACCATCGAACATCGAGTCCGCCACAACGAATGACGCCGACCCACCAGTAAGTGGGCAAGGGCGGATTAACGCCTTGGGGTTTGATACGGACCCACGACTCAGACAGAACAATTGCATAAGCAACGCAAAGTTGCGGGCATCACGTCTAACGAATTGCGGCCAGTCACAGCGAGACTGGTGACGCTGATAGGAATCGTGATGAACTAATCAAATATGTGGACGGTTGCATAAGCACTTAAACATCACAAGGCAGAGGCGAACGGGCAGAGCAGCTTGCTGCCAGCGCAAATTATCATCCTGATACAGACAATAGTATGGACTGATTACCGATGACATTGCCGCGTTTGCAGATTCCTACGATGGCATGTCGATTTGCGTCCTGAATGGTATAATGTGCCCTCGCTATGGCCCCCTTCATCAACCGTGCGTGTAGAATATCGCAACCTGTCTCGCCTTTGTGTTCAGATGTCACCGATACCGCGATTAGTGCCTGGAGGCGTCGTGTTTCACATAAACATGATTCGTCTCGCCACGTACGCAGGCAAATTCCTATCCCCGCGCGCAGTCAAATCTCTTGAAGAACGCTGGAAGCTGACTACAGGGCGATCGAACGGCGGTGTCGCCAGTCAATCTCGCCGAAGCAACGAACCCTGCATGCAACGGCGAATGCGGTTCCAATGCGGCGCTACCAATACACATGCGTCCATCAATCAATTTCAATATCACGATAGCGGTAAGCAACCCAAATCTGGTTTCACATTAGTAGAACTGCTGGTAGTTATCGCGATTATCGGTGTCTTAGTGGCACTCTTGCTGCCAGCTGTTCAAGCAGCTAGAGAAGCGGCGCGAAGAAACACCTGCGCAGATAAAATCAGACAGCTGGGTATCGCGGCTATGAATTACCACAGCGACCACAATAGTTTTCCACCCGGGTCGCGCAAGCATAAACATAACAACAAAGTCGGCATCAGTTTGCACGTAATGCTATTGCCCCATATTGAGCTGCAGTCGCTTTATGACGAGATTCGTCCTGATTCCGATGGTGGAGCCACGACGTTTGCACCTCGGTTACAAGCAGTCGACGCATTCACCTGTCCGAGTGGCCCGGAACCGGACGAACAATGGAAGCCAAGTCACTACGTCGGCGTTTCGGGAGCCAACACAAACGACGACGTTTGGGAATTGTTTAAGGCCGTGTGTGGTGACATTGATCTAAACGGTGTTTTTTATCCAGAAAGTTATACTGCCATCGGTCAGATTTCGGATGGAACTTCTAATACGCTCGCCTTTGGGGAACGTGTTTATACGTTCCACGACTGGATGACTGGATCTCAGTGGATGAGGGTCGTGCCGCTTCCGCTGCAAGTTTGTAGCGTTTCCTCGAAGAACATTCGCTACCCAATCAACGCGGATCTTGACGTATTCGGCTATTACAAGCACGATCCGAACGCCCCTCCCGGCGCGACGATCATGCTCTACAACGACTTACCGTTTGGTAGTGAGCATCCGGGAGGTGCGCAGTTCTGTTACGCTGATGGAAGCGTCCACTTCCTCTCTGATTCCATCAACTTCGACGTGTTGCAAGCAATGGCGACCAAGAATGGCGAAGAAGCCGTGGCCGCTGATTAATCCCGCGGACTTACAGCTGGACTTTCGTGACCGCCAAGAACCCCCATCTGGTAACCTGGTCGTAGTGCAGCTTGGGACGAATGATCGAGCCGTCCCTGAGCCGGATGAACCTGGCCATCGTCTAGCCTGCAAATCAAACTCAGAACTCGACCAAGCTTTGTGCCGTCGGTAAGAATGAATGACGGCAACCGCGCCCATGACGACTGTCAAGCACTGAGAGGCCCTCATAAGAGCCTGGGACTCAGCCGTCCTCGACTTAGAACTCATCAAGTCCGTACGTGCGGTATCCTGCCTCAAAATCGCTAGTCCAAGTTAGAACACGCGCTACTACCTCAGGAGCGGTGTGCGATTTTCTAGTCTGTTGGGCTTGTGGATCAACCGTTATCCGAACACCTGCTCTAACAGAACTTCCTCGAGCCACGGTTGATCCTGGTTTTCGGTTGCAGATTCTGTCGGCCTCACTGTCACCGAATCGTCTAACTCACTCGATGGCGCTGAACTATCGTTAGATGTTCCGAGGGCAACGACATCAGCTTCCAAACCAAACGGTTCATCGGGAACGCCTGCGGTTTCCGCGGGATTGGCATTCTTGATGGCGAGCGCAAACGCCGCGTCGATCACGTCGGCACGAGTGGGTTCAGCCGTGTGACTGGAGATTGCCGAACTTTGTTCACCCACCGTTGCAACTAACGGTTGTGGCTGCACGGACAAAATATGCGGCGTGGCTGCATCACTGCCACTACCTTCATCGATCGCGTGAGCCGCCAACTCACCGAGCACTGATGCGCTTTCAGCTGGGGCCGTCATGCCATATTGCAGTTGCCAAATCGCCAGGTCTGCCGCGGCGACGGTGCCGTCGACGTCAGCGTCCCCTTGCGAGTGCAACGCGTCGGGCGTAGTGCCAAAGCCGCGTTGCCAGGTGAGAAAATCAGAGCCGTCGACATCCCCGTCGAGGTCGAAATCGGCGGATACGGCCGAGGATTCGACGGCGCCGATGTCTACTCTGCCACCCACCACTCGGGCAAACGCGAAGCCACGTTGGTCATAAACTCTGTTGGCAATCAATTGAATGTCATCGACGATCAGGCCCACGGGGCTCTCGATGCCCAAGGAGTTTTGCACCACGAAGTCGAGCGTATTCAGACCGGGGACGAACCCGGCGCTTACGGCAAACGAACTGAAGGCCGTGAACTGTCCATTGGTCTGCCCCGTGCTCACGCCATTGATGAGGATGTCGGTCCCGTTGTTGTCGGATGCCCAACGACCGGTAATCTGAAACTCCCAGTTGGCGAAGTCGAGGCCGGAAAGATCGAACGTGGTGCGGTAGACGTACTCGCCGGCGGGTCCCTGAGCATCGTTAGTTGCGGGCCCGATCCAACGCGAGTCGACTTCATTCGGCAACCACGGCGGGATGGGAAAACCGTTCGCCGGGACAGTCTGGTCGGTCAAACTGCCGCCGGCGGGTTGGGAGAAGATCGTGTAGTGGGGATCGTCGACCGAGTCACCCAGCAAGTTGCCTTGGCTGTCGACACCCGTGTTGAACAGCAGCCCGGCAATCGGCGTGCCTCCGCCCATGTCAATGGCCGGGCTGCCCGAAAGCAAAGCATGCGTAAACGTTGGTCCACCGTTATTGGCGAGCGGGCCGAGCAGCGGGTTGATCACTCCGCCCGTCGCCCCGCCGACGAGGTTCCCGTTTGCGTCAGCCGAGCCAACCGGGGCTTCGCTTAGACTCGACCCGGTGTTGTCACCGATGAGACTGAAGTTCGCAGTAATGGCTGTTGTCGTATCGTCGATGTCGAGGGCCGTGCCAGTATTGTCGGTGTTGGCCGCGACGATGGTGCTCTGCAGGGAAAAGGTCCCACCATCAACGTGAATCCCGCCGCCCGAATTGACTGGGTCGCCGCTACCCACACCGGAAGTATTCCCCGTAATCGTGCTCGCGGTGACTGTCGTCACGCCGCTGCCGGTGTTGAGGATTCCGCCGCCGCGTCCCTCTGTGCTATTGCCGGAGATGGTGGAGTTCTCAATGATCGTCGCAACTGTGGCGCTGGGTTCATAGCTGTCCGGATTGATATCGAGGCCCCCGCCGCCGCCCGTGCCTGCCGTGTTGCCCGAAACCGTGGAGTCTCGGATCGCCATCGCGAGGTTCGCATTCGTGGCGCCAGCGGACGCGTAGATTGTGTTTTCGATGCCACCACCACTCTGGGCGTTGTTACCCGTGATCGTGCTTCCCTGAATCGTGATTGTCACTTCCGCATCCGGCGAGAAGGTGTTTGCGTCGGTAAAGAAACCGCCCCCACGGCCCAAAGTGGCCGAGTTGCCCGAAAGGACTACTTCGTCCAGGAGAATGGTCGTCTTCGCCGAATTGCCGGGTTGAGAGTTGTAATCGATAATGCCGCCACCGTTGCCTTCGGTGGTGGTGTTCCCGGTGATGGTCGTCCGCCGAATGATCGTTGAGGCGAAGCTGCCGAGCCCGAACCCCGCGTTCTCCAGGTACACGCCGCCGCCGCCGTTCGCCGCCAGATTGCCGCTGATGTCACTGTCGAGGATGGTGAGCGTTGTGGTACCCCCGGCGGTAAAGTTGATGTCCATATCCGTCCCCAAGCCGCCGCCCTTATCGCCGGCTGTGTTGCCGGTGATCGTCGTTCGCAGTAACGTCGCCTCGACGGTTCCCGTACCCCCGTCGGCATAAGACTCGACATCCAGGTAGAGGCCGCCGCCGTCTCCGGTGGTGCCGGACGCGGAATTGCCTGAAATCGTGGTGTCTTCGATCCGCACCGTGACGGACGACCCATCGGCGTCGGCATCGCTCTCGACGTCAATCGCCCCGCCGTCACCGGTCGACTGGTTGAGCGTGAACTGGCTCCGCTGGATCGTAAGCACAGACGCGGCTCCGACCATTTTCGCAGAGGCATCGACAAAGAGCGCACCGCCGGTCTGGCTGGCCGTGTTCCCAGTGAATACCGAATCGAGGATGGTCAGGTTCTCCTGGGCGAAGACCGCGCCTCCCCGGCCGACATCGCCGATGCCGGACGTAACGCCGTCCCGAAGCGTCAGGCCGCGGATCTCGACATCGAGCAGGTTCATGTTGTCCGAGTCGGTGATGTTGAAGATGCGTGAGGCACTGTTTCCGCTGACCGTCAGCTGGTCCGCCCCAAGGCCGACAATTGTCACGTCCTGAGTGATCGAGAGCTCGCCACCGGTGAGAGTGATCGTGCTGCCGCTAAGCGTGGCATCGAACCCGATCGTGTCCGCGCCGGGATTGGCATTGGCGAGTAGGATTGCCTCCCGCAGACTAAGGTCGCCGACCGAGAAGTCTCCGTCATTCTCATCGACGGCCGTGTCGACCAAGAACCCAAGAGTTTGTACCTCGTAAGCGCCAATGTCAGTCCGCGCCGCCGTACCGCCATCGACAACACGGACGAACGGGGCCCCACGCTGATCGAACTTGCTAGGGTCGAAGGTTACGGCTGGATCGCCTGCGTCGATAGCCGGGCTGCCAGGCAGGAGCTCGTGCGTGAGCGTTGGTCCGCCGTTGTTGGCGAGCGGGGCCAGCAGCGGGTCGACCAGCGCGCCGAAGGAGCCGATTTGGTTGCCACCCAGATCGTTGACGGTCGCCCCGCCAATGTCGCCGATGATGGAGAACCGAGCGTCGATGCTGGTGGCGCCGCCGGCCGAGCTGGTGGTCGCAACGTCGGGATCAGACCCACCCCCCGCGACGTTGCCGGCGAGAATTGTATTGTTCAGCGTGGTCAGGCCGCTTGCGCCGGCACCGTCGACGCCGTCGTTTAAGTTGTACAGCCCGCCGCCGACCCCGTTTCCGCCACTACTGTTGTTGGTCAGGGTGCTGCTGTTTATCGCCAGGCTGCCGCCACTTTTGTTGAGGTTGTAGATCCCGCCGCCGGGTGCGTCGGCGCCGTTGGTGTTGTTGCCCGAGATCGTTGTGTTGGTGATCATCACCGACCCACTCGCGTTCATGACGCTGTAAACACCTCCGCCAGATACCGCCGCGGTGTTGTTATTGATGGTGCTGTCGGTGATGGTCGTTGAGTTTGTGGCGGTTGGTTCTACCGTGCTGGGGTCCGCGTCCAGGTAGACGCCGCCGCCTGACGTTGCTGCGATGTTGTTGAAGATCGCCGTATTGCGGATGATTACCGACTCCACGCTGTTCACATCGTCCGCTGTCGTAGCCGAGTACACCCCGCCGCCTCTACCTTGGAAAGTAAAGGAGCCCCGCAAGGCGGTATTGCCGCTGATCGTGCTATCGGTGATCGTCACCGTGTTGGTAGTATCTGATTCGTCGGCGTCGTTGCTGTTGGAGATTCCTCCACCATCACCCCCGTTGCTGTCGTTCGGTGAGGCGTCAGCTCCGGCCGTGTTACCGGAGATGTTCACACGCGTGATGTTGACCGCGAACTCATTGCCCGGGTTGCCCGGTGCCATATCGAGGTCGATGCCGCCACCGTCGTTGTCCGCCATGTTGCCGGTGATATCACTGTCTTCGATCGTCAGCGTGTTCGTTCCAGTGCCAGTTGCACTGGCGGTGTCGCTGTCGTCGCTAATGCCACCGCCGGCGCCACCCGCGGTGTTGCCAGTAATCGTCACATTTCGAAGCGTCTTGGTGACCGTGGTGTTCGGGCCGCTGTTGTCGACGCGGAGGTAAATCGCTCCGCCGTCTCGATTGGCTGTGTTCCCTGAGAGGACTACGTTACTGATAAGGGTCGTGCTCGTGGAGTTTTCTCCCACCGCGTCCTCATTGATGCTGATCGCTCCGCCGGAGGAATCCCGCGCCACGTTGCCGCTGAATACGCTGTCTTGGATCGTGATTCGCGCAGTCGATCCGTTCTCGAAAGCTTCCGTTAGGGCTAGGAGTGCGCCGCCGCTGAAGGCGGTGTTACTAGTTAGGGCCGAATTGCGGAGTGTGAGATTCTCGAAAGTCACGATCGCCCCGCCGCCGGAGGGAGAGGAGTATCGGGGCACGTTTCCACGCGTGAGCGTGAGCCCGTCGATCTCGACGTCGAGCAAGGTCGACCGGTTCGCGTCGCCGATATTGAAGATTCGTGAATTGCCCTGAGCGTCGATCGTGACGACATCAGCCCCTGGCCCTGTGATCGTGACCGCGTCGGAGACAGGCATCTCGCCCAACGTGGCTACCAGGGCGATCGTTTGAGGCGTCGAGAAGACGCCCGCGGTATCGAACGTGATCGTATCAGCACCGATGCTGCCGTTGGCGATGCTGATTGCTTCGCGCAAGCTCAGGTCGTTCGCGTCGAATCCTGCATCGAGTTCGTCGTCGGCTGTGGTCACAACCGGCGGCCCGAGGCTCACAGTCTGGCGTTCGTAAGCACCGATGTCGATGCGTGAGGCGGTTCCGCCGTCGGCGACGCGCGCAAACGGCGCCAGCCGCTGATCCGAACTGGGCGGACCAGCGAAGGCCGGATCTCCAGCGTCGAGGGCGGGGCTACCCGCGAGCAAGGAGTGCGTTTCGGTCGGCCCACCGTTGTTGACCAGCGGCCCCAGAAGCGGGTCGATCTCGGTCCCTGCCGCCCCCACCTGGTTGCCGTTCACGCCGTTCGTCAGGCCAACCGAACCATCGCCATTTCCGATCAGGTTGAAGCGACTCGCCGCGTCGAAACTGCCGGAAACATCGTCTGAGGCAGTGTCGACCGTATTCCCTGCAACGATTGTGTGTTGCAGTAGCGGTGTGCCTCCGCCAGCGCCGACGAGGATTCCGCCCCCGTCCTGACCGCCTACCGTGCCGTCGTAGTCCGCCTGATTGAAAGCGATCGTGGAGTACGCAATGCTGAGCGTGCCGCCTTGATGCGAGATACCAGCGCCGCTGCCCTTGGTTATGTTACCGCTAATCGTGCTGCTGTTGATCGTCAGAGTGCCAGGGCTGCTGTTGAGATGCACACCGGCCCCCAGCGAGTTGTTCGCCCGCATCCTGTTGCCACTGATCGTGGCGTTGTCGATCGCCACGACGGACGTGTTACCCCAGACGCCGCCCCCTTCGACTTCCGTGGTGCCGGTCACGGCTCCATAGCCTTCAAAGATGTAATTCTCGCTGACTTCACTGCGTTGAATTGAGATATTCGCGCCGTTCCGTATGCCGCCGCCCTCAACACGCAGCGTGGCGGTGGTGGTGGCTTGACTTACCGCGGCGCGATTGCCGGTGATCAAGCTGTCGGTCACCGTCACGGGACCGCTCGCGTTGCGAATGCCACCGCCCTCGACCGAGATGCCGATGTCGCTGGAGACGCGACTGATGCGGAGTCGGTTGGTGCGCACCTCGCTGTCTACCACCGATATATCACCACTTGCGCTGCGGATTCCAGCGCCCTCCAAAGAAGCAGCGCCGGAGGTAACGTTAAAGAATTCGATGGAAGCGCCATTATCTTCGATCGTGCTTTTGGTAATCGTGATGTTGCCAGTGTCCATCTGGATTCCGCCACCGTGCACCTGCGCTGACGCAACAGATTCGATCTGACTGTAGAACGCCTGCATGTACGCGCTGTTGTTGCGAATCGTGCTGCTGCTGATGGCAACCTGGTCGCCCGCACCGCTAATGGCACCGCCACGCAGAGCGACCGATCCCGTGGTCGACTGTTGTTCGAAGCGCACTTTGTTATCGTTGATCGTGCTAGCGGTGATCGTAACGTTCCCGCCGCCGCTAATCGCGCCGCCACGGATGTCGATCGAGTTGGTACCGTCGGTGACGCCCGTCACCGTGTTGTTGCTAATCGTGCTGTTGGTGACGATGACTTCCGCGTCGCTGACGATCGCGCCGCCCTGGGCGGTAGCGCCGGTCGCCGTATTTCCGTCCAGCGTGCTGCTCTCGATCGTCGTCGTGCCGAGCGAAGCGGCAATCGCTCCACCGCTTCCCATTACTGCGCTTCCGCTCACGACGGAGTTGCGCAGCGTGAGGTTCTCTTGCGAGACGATCGCGCCGCCGGCACCCGTAGCGCTGCCGTCAGTGAGCGTCAGCCCGTCGATAACTATATCGAGCAGGTTTCCACCGTTGGCATCATCGATGTTGAAGATCCGCGAGTTGTTGTTTCCACTGACGGAGATAGCCTCTGCACCCGGCCCGGTGATGTTAAGCGAACTGGTGATCGGGATCTCGCCGCTGGTGAGCGTGACCGTACCGGTGAGCCCGTCCGCGAAGACGATGTCGTCGACCGGGTCGCCCCCCGCATTGGCGTCAAGAATCGCCTGTCGCAAAGAGCCTGGCCCGGAGTCAAGCGAGAGATCGGTGACGGTGAACGTCGCCAGCAAGCGGCGATCTTCCAGCGGCTCGAGTCGGAGTCGTCGATTCGACGCGGCGAGAAGTCGCGCAGAGCGACCGCGCCGACGCGAGGCATTTCGTCTGATACTTCGATGGGGAATCGCCCCGGAACGATTAGACATAGTCACTCTCCAACTCATTTGTGCACGCTAATTGGGCTGCTTAACAACCCGTTGAGTACTGCGGCGCACCAACGTCAATCAAGAACATAAGAATCCTTTGAACCTTAGCTATCCTCATCAATCTGCCAGACGGGTGACAATCGCCGCCGGCAAGTGATCGCAGTCGCGACGAGTCCTACGCCGAGCAACGCTGACGGTTCCGGGATCGCGACAAACGTCCGAAAGCCAAGATCGCGGCTCACACTAAAGAACGAGCTGTCGTCCGGATCAAAGAGGTATTCCGCTCCGCCATCGTAGATATCCGACTGACTGTCATAGACGAAGTAAGAATTGGTATCTGGAGTCGACGAAGAAAGTTCGAATGCCAAGACGTCGCCCGGTGAGACGTTGATGTTCAGCCCGCTGACGTCAAATGTCGCGAAGGGACCGCTATTGAAGTTGGTGAAAGGTGAAATGCTACCGACTGGCAGACTGACGAAGCCAAGATCCTGCGTCCTGTCAGGCGCACCACTAGGTAGGGTGTTCCGCAGCGTCAGCACAACGTCACTCGTTGGCACGTCTCCCGTCCCTTGCTGTACCTGGACGTCAATCGCTGTCAGTATGCCACCGACGCCAACAGTGAAGGTCTGTAACGGCAACTGACCCGCGTCGATATTGGGACCCTCCAAAGGCTGGGTTGGATCATTGGACCTTGCGAAAGCGTCGAGCTCCTGATCCAGAACGAGCATCGCCTCAGCCGAATTGGTCAGCAGCGCAATTACAGCGATCAACGCTGCAGTTTGGAAGAATGAGGGTACTGTTCCCATGATCGATATTCTCGGGTACCGCGTTGGCAGTTGTTTATCACCTGCCTGTGACTCAGCGGGTATGCCGACTTCGTCGACGCGATGCCACCAGACCGGCCAGACCAACAGAGATGAAAGCACTCGACTCAGGGATCGCGACGATTGCATAGTCGAACCCGTTGAGTTCATTGACGGTAAACGTGAACGCTCCGTTGGTGTAATCGGTAATCACAGGCTCCACCAAAACCCATGCGTCGTCACCGGCTCCGGTGGCTCTCTGCAGCACTCTCAGAGTTTCTCGATCTTGCTGCCCAACATTGAACGACAGCGCGTTCAGAAGACTGGTGTCTAGTCCTGAGGATAAAAAAGAGAACGACAACAGCGCCGGGTTTCCCAGCGCGCTCGACAAGCCCAGGTCTGCCACGGTGAGACTCCCGTCGGTGCCGACGTTTTCATTCAGCGCGACCGTGACGTTGCCAAATTGCACGCGGTCGCCGCCGTTGAGCGACATCTGAACGCCATCACCATCGTCGGTGATGATCGGCCCGACCGTGAAGGTTGGCACACCGGCGGGAAAGCTCGTTGTGCCGCCGATGCCGACATAACTGCCAGCCCCTAAAAAAGATGGCGAGTTGATCGGGGTGTAGCTGCCCACCGCGAGTTGACTGCCCGCAATGAAGTTGGTGGTGCCGTTATTCGTGTACGACGTGCTCGCCGCAAGCATGTTGTTGCTACTGACGACCATATTCACGCTGCTTGTGGCAGTCACGGCGGCCGTCTCGGAGCTGACCGAGCCAGATTCGCTCAAGTTGAGCGTGCCAGTGCCATCGACGCCGACTTCAAGGATTGACGTCGAGACCTGAGAACCGACGCCGCGAACGTTCACGGTGCCCAGGCTCCCGGTTTCGTTGGCAAGCGTGACGTTGGTGGAAGTCGTCGCTCGACCACCGTCGAAAACGTTGAGCGTTCCGCTGCCGAGAAGTCCAGCGGTGATCGAGTCGCTCGTGATCAGTGAGTTGCTTCCGCTGACAGTGGCCGAGCTATTGCTTGTGACATCGACACCGATGTCTATGCCATCGAAGGCGGTGACTGTGGCACCATCGAGCACAAAGAGATGACCATCGCCGCCTTGCGGGCCAAAGCTGATGTTGTCGCCGGTGGTTTCGAGGGTTGAGCCGGCCCCGGTGACGGTGACGTGTCCGACGCCGCCCGGGTCGAGGCCGAGAAAGAACGCGCCGATTGCTTCAGCGCGGCCGCCGTTCGAGACGTTTAGATTGCCCTTGCCGCCGAAGCCGATCAGATAGCTGTCGGCGCTCGTAATGATCGAGCTGGGGCCCTGCACATTGATCACGCCGTCACCGGATACGTTATCACCAAGCCTGACCACGACCGCCTCGACGCGACCGCCGTCACGGATCGTCACAGTTCCCCGTCCGGAGCCGCCCGCAATGAAATCGCTCGAAGTCGCGACCGCCGCGGTGCCGCTGCCTTCGACGATCATGGTTCCGATGCCCGCTTGGTTGCCGCCGACGATGATTTCTGCGGCTTCGGCTCGTGCGCCTGCCGAGAGGATGAGTGAACCCTGGTCCTCATCACCGACGCGAATGTCATCGACGGCGAATATCGTTGAGGTCGGTCCTTGGACCGTCAGCGTGCTGCCGCTGCTGCCGGTGTCGTTTGCGATCTGGATGTCGTCCCCGGCCTCAATTCGGCCGCCGTTGGTGACCAGCGCTTGGCCGACGCCGTCATCACCGATGTCGAAGTCCCTGCCGAGCGCGCGGACGACTGAGCCCGGACCATCCACCATCAGATTGCCGTCACCACCGGAGTCATCACCGACCTTAATCTCGTCGGTGGCCTCGACAACACCACCGTTCCGAACCGTCAGCGAACCCATGCCATCGTCACCCACAAACAGATCATCACCTGTTCGCAGGATCGAACCCGTGCCGTCGACGACTGCCGTTCCGGAACTGGCTCCGGAATCACCCAGCCAGATGTCGCCCCCGACGTCGATCACACCTCCGCTGGTGATGGAGACCATGCCGTTACCTCCATCGAGCGTCGACGCGTCGTCGGCATGGGCACCGATATGAAAATGCACCGCGACGTTTAGCGTCGAGCCGGCACCCGTCACGTTAACCGTTCCGCTTGCGCCCGGATCCTGCCCCAGGTCCAAGTGATTTACGTTGAGATTGGAGCCCCCGTTAATCGTGAGCGAACCATTGCCTGTCACGCCAATGATCCCGTCGGTGCTGGGAGGGACGTTTGGGTCAGTATTCGGGTCGCCGCCACCCGTCCAAAAAGTTGGGTCGGTACTGGTCGGTGGACTGCCGGTCGGACCACTCACAAAGTCACCGTCGACAACGATGACCGCCGATAGGTGGCGCGCCGTTAGCGTGAGCGAAAGGAGTGTTATGCAAACGATGCTGATGTACTTGAACATAATGCGTCTCGGGAAAAACGTGTTTGCAAGAACGAAGCACTAGGTGTTTCGAATAGGCACAGCATCGTGGACGAGCAGCAATCGCCGCTTTGATTTGAGCTAATCGCCAAGAGTACTAAGCGCAGTTCCAGCGTGCGTACGGACACCCCCTGAAACAAAAAATGCAGAAAAGACGCCTCGTCGCCTAAATGCCTCTGCAGAAAAGAGTTGAGGCGAGTCGGCTGACCGGCGCGAGCCAGGTGTCGCACCATAATGCGGGCAGCCCTACCGCTTCAGCGGGGCGTACGGTTTAACTCGTACCCATGCGAGGCGTCGAAGATGACCACGCCGCGGCCCGCGACGACGATGCGTTGCCCGTCGTTGGTCCAACGGACTGCGTTGAACCGCCCTGGTGAATCAAGCCTCAGCGCAACGCGACCGGCCTGCGTATCCCAAACGGCCGTCGACGCAGCGCTACCGGTGACAAGCCGTCGACCGTCGGGACTCCAATCGACGCTGACGAAGTTCTCCCGCAACTCGTCGAATTGACTAAGTTGCTTGCCGCTGATCGCGTCCCATATGACGACCGCGTTCAGATGGGCTGAAGCGAGCCGCTCACCGTCTTGGCTGAATTGCAACTCATTGCAGATGTCCGGCGCAGGTTCGGACTGCCACAACAGTTTGCCGGAGCGAGGATTCCACATCTTCAAAGTTAGATCCAACCCCATGGAAGCCAACTCGCCAGTCGTCGGATGCCAAGCGACTTGCAGCGCCGCCCCGTTGCGAGTGGCCTCGATGCTCTGGACGCTGCGCCCACTCGCGTCCCAGATAGAGATGTCTCCGTCGTCTGACACGCCGGCGAGCCTGCCGTCTCGATTCCACGCAAGTTGCCAGAACGGCACGTCACATGGCAACTCCTCAACGGCGTCGGTCTGAACGTTCCATATCCGAATGCCCGGCCAAACACCGCTGAATGCGACGCGGCGTCCATCATGGCTGAGAGCGATATCTCGGACGTTTCCCCCGATCTGTCGCTCTGACCGCAGGCTGCCGTCAACTCCCCAAAGACTGGCGATTCCACCGTACCCGGCAACTACTCCAATCGTGTCTTCGCATTGACTCAAATCCGCCGCGTAGTTGGAATCTCGGCCGCGTATCAACCGATAGTGCCCCGCTTGGTCCAAGTGCCAAAGCCTGATCGTCTCGTCTTGTAAGCCGCAAGACGCAACGGCGCTGTCATCGCGATTCCATGCGAGCGAAGAGATTGCCGAGTTGTGGCCCAAGAGCAGGCCTTGAGGCTCGAGGGAGCTCAAGCGAAAGAGCTGGATAGCGCCGTCGTCGCAACCCACCGCGAATCTTCTGGAATCGCGCGCCCAGCGAACCACAGTCGCTTGCTGGATCGCTGCGATTTGATTGCCGGACAGTGCATCCCAGATGCCGGTCGGGCGAATGCACGCCACGACCTTGCCATCAGGGCTCCATGCTGGACCAGTCCCTTTAAACTCCGACACGACATTCCCGTCACCGACATCCCAAATCAGAGTCTGACGAAGCCCGGAAGACGCGAGCCGACTGCCGTCCGGGCTCCAGGCAAGCGCCCAGACTTCAGACGCTTGCCCATCCAGGGTTTGCGTGACCGCGCCGATTTCTAGATCGTGGATTCTAATTTGTTGAGAGGATTCGACGTCGGAATGCCTCCCCGACTCCGCGAGTAGTTTCCCGTTCGGGCTCAACTGGACGCACCGGCATTCGAGCAATCCCGGAATCGAAAGCTCAGCGCGGACATCGAGTGTTGCAGCGTCGAGGATAGTGCACGTGTCGTCGAATCGGCCAACCGCGATTCTGTCGCCGTCGGAGCTCCAGTCGACCGACCGCGCCGAACCAAGACGTTTCGCGCCCAGCACTTCGCCTGTTTCCGTGCTACGCACCTGGATGCCCCAACCGTTTACCGTAACCACCACGCGCGAGCCGTCGGCGCTTGAATCACACTGCCAGACAAAGGCGTTTCCTAGTCGTTCGGAAACGAACGCCGCTTGGTGCGATACACTGTACAGATAGTACCACTCCCAGTGTCGCAAATCTTTGTCGTTCGCACCGGGGCGCCACTCGTCGAGTTGCGCGCGGATGGTGTCAACGCCGTACCGCTGCGCGGCCGCGTGACCAGCGGTATTCATCCGGGACAGATAGAGACTTTCTCGTAACTGCTCGCTGCGTGCCTCGGCAACCCTCCGGAGATGGTCTTGCCGGATCGAAGTCCAAAGCAGCACAGCCACCAAGGTCACGAGCAGCGCCCCCGCGATGGATGAAGCAAATGCGAGCCCTCGATTGCGGCGACTCCACCTAACGATTTTCTCGGCATTCGTCATGCGCCGTGCTTGGATCGCCTCGTCATTGATGAATCGACGTAAGTCGTCAGCCATCGCTTCGGCCGACGCGTAGCGGTCTCGCGGCTCTTTGTCGGTCGCTTTGAGAACGATCGTTTCTAGGTCAAGCGGAATACTGGGGTCGCGTCGGCTGGGTGCTGGGAGCGGTGAGTTGATGATCGCTTGAACCAGCTGCAGCCGATCGGCATTGCTGTAGGCTGGCTCCATGACCAACAACTCATAAAGCGTAACTCCCAGCGCGTAGATGTCGGCTTGGGCGTCGCACTGTCGCTTAAACCGCTCTGGTGACATGTATCGTAGCGTACCCAGAAGGTCGCCCGTCTGAGTCAAGTCGATGTCGTCGGTCTTGGCCAACCCAAAGTCGGCCACCCACACCACACCAGTCGCTTCGAGGAGCAGGTTGGAGGGTTTGATGTCGCGGTGAACGATCCCCCGTGCGTGCGCGTAGGCCAGTGCGTCGGCCACCTGCAGTCCAATCCGGGCCACCGAGCGATAGTAGCGCAAAGACTCAGAGCCGTTGGCTGTGCCGTCTGACTGCGTCAACAACAACGCGGAGCCGGATTGACTAGCGCCGCCCGTCTCGTCGGCGGACTTGGTCGAGTGGGGGTGAGAACCGAGATCACTCGGCGTACTTGAAGACAAGTCAAGGCGAAATCGACCAGTTAGGACGGCCTTGGCAATGTGGTTGGAGGCCTCGTCGTCCTCCGTCCGACACCCGTGCTGAGGAGTCTGCTCACGGAGCCGCTTGAGGTCCGCGATCACAGAGTCGAGACCCTGCCCTTGAATCAACTGCATCGCGTAGAACTCGTGCTCGCCGTCCTGGCCGACTTCGAACACAGGCACGATGTTGGTGTGGTGCAGTTGGGCGGCGGCCCTCGCTTCACGCCGGAAGCGAGCTGAACCACTCTCGCCCCCAGCCAGTCTGGGGAGCACCTTCAGAGCTACCGTTCTGCCGAGCGACTTCTGTTCCGCCTCGTACACCACCCCCATACCGCCGCGGCCGATCTCGCCAATAATCCGGTAGTCACCGATCTCGCTGAGATCCGGCGCCGACCAACGCGGCTGGTGAATAGCAGAGTCTTCACTGCCCAATCCAACTTGTTCTAGAACAGCCAACGCGGGCAAAGTTGCCCGGATGTCATCCGCGAATTCCGGAAACTTCTCGACGTACTCCGCCACACTCGGCTGATTACCTCGGCGCAATCGCTGGACAAAGTCTTCGGCTATTTCGTCGAGTGTCATAATGTAAAAATAGTATACCTCGTCACGTAGGGTCGACAGACGCGATCGCGGCACCGCGCACTTGTCTATTCCACGATGCCGAGGTCCTCCAGAATGACCTTGAGACGCCGCGCGGCTCGCAAATAGCGTTTGCTGGCCGCGTCCTCCTCAATCCCCAACTCGGCCGCTGCCTCTTTGCTGGTAAGCGATTCGAAGTGTCGGAGTGACAGGATCTCGCGGTCGAATGGCTCCATCGCGGCGAGCGCATTCTGCAAAGCGAGCCTCTGTTCCGCCTTTGCGGCCGCCTGCGTTGGTGAGGTCAGTCCACCAAGCAACGCCGCGGCCAGCGACACCGAGGTCGCCATGGGGGCGCGACCACGATGGAACGACACCTCTGCTCGCACGTCGCGCGCCTGCGCGCCCAGGTGACGACGATGAACATCGATGATCCGCTGGCCTGTGATCTTGCGAAGCCATAAAAAGAATGGCGCCTTCGGTGCCGAAGTGTAGTGCTGTAGGCGCTTGGCCGCTTCGAGGTAAGCATCCTGCACGATGTCCGATTCATCGATCCGTCCGCGCAGGCGTTGATTCAGCCGAACTCGAACCATCTGCTTCAGTCGCGGTCGATAGCGTTCAAGGACCTCCGTCATTGCGGATTGCTCGCCGCCGACCGCTCGGTCTAACAGCGGCTGAAGATCTTCGTCGGAGATTGGTGGAAAGTCTTGCATAGCCGTATAAGCGCATCTGCGACAGATACCGGACTGCCAATCCGCAGATTTTATCAATAGACTTCCGTAGATGCGTGACCAATGTTCACAACGATTGGGCTCGTTGTTCCAGCCACTATTCTACACTGCCCGGCAAACACTACTAATAGAGTGCTTGTCGTCGGCAGAAAACCGTACAGGTGCAGATGCGGCTGAAAATCGAAGGCCTGTCTTGGCTTGCCGCTTGCGCATCGCAGCAGTGCCTGTGTGGCAAAACTACTTTCGCCCCAAGAGTTCTCTGATCACTACGGCTGGAGAAACGACGCCCAACGCCCAATGCGAGAGTGGCGTCGCGCAGTCCTCGACTGAACGCCTTAGTGGGAACGCAGTTGTAAGAACGTCTTAAGCGCAGTCCAGTATTGGTAGGATGCCAATGGAAGGAAATCGGAATTCCGTTTCAAACTGTGCTCGATCGTAACGGTTAGGAATTCGGTGTTGACGTAATCTACTTGCCCTTTGTTTCGCTTGCATGTATTGGCAACGACTGCCAAACATGAACAAACGTGAGCATTTATTGCATTTGCTACCCTGTTGGGGCATTGACCGGCGTGAGAGGCGTATTTCCCCGAAGCACTCTTGAAACGTTCTCCGCACAGATTCGTCGGGCACGTCTTCGGCTCTCTGCTGTGCCACCGCCGATATGTGGGGTCATCACAACATTGGGCAATTTCATAAGCTCATACTGAACAACAGGTTCGTCCTGGAATACGTCCAGCCCAGCCCCAGCAAGATGACCTGAGTGAAGTGCTTCGATCATCGCTTGCTCATCGACCACGCGTCCGCGTGACAGATTTAGCAAGATCGCGCCTGGTTTCATTTGACGGATCGTCGTTTGGTTCATAAGCCCCGTCGTGGTGTCCGACAGTGGGACATGCAGTGAGACAATATCTGAACAAGCGAGCAGGACGTCGAGCGGGCGAAAATTAGAATCATCGTATGGTGTCTCTGCGGTAAAGACTGTTTGCATGCCAAACGCACTGGCCCGTTTCTGAACGGCTCGTCCAATCCGTCCATAACCGATGGTTCCCCATGTCTTCCCAGCGAGTTCCATGCCATCCCACCGGCTTGGCTGCAATCCATCGCGCTCCCAATTTCCCGATCGGACATACTTATCCGCTTGGACAATTCCGCGAGCAACTGCAAGTAATAGTCCAATCGTATGATCGGCCGTACTATTGACAAAGGCATCCGGCACATTTGTGGCCCAGATACCTCGCCGAGATAGCTCTTCGAGATCTAAGTTGTCAACTCCGGAAGCAACGTTTGCGACGATTCGAAGCTTGGGGGCAGCATTGAGGAGTTCCGCGTCGACCTTAAGCTCTGCTTGATTGATGATGGCGTGGACTTGATGTGCAACCCGAAGGACCTCCTGCCTTGACATTAACTCATAGGCTCCAGGGCCATCGATTAACTTACAGAACGCGGAAAGAGGCTCCAGATGCTCCCTTGGAACCAAGTTGGTAACCAACACACATGGCGGTTCTTGTTCTGACGAGATCATTACATGACCCGATATTCATCAAGGGCGATTTGTGCAGACTGTCCATTTTCGATCGCCTTCATGACTGATCACATGCAATTGCCCAGACGCGTCTTCTGCACATATCCCACCTCGGTTCGAAGTGTCGATCCCCGGGCCACTTAAACTACCAAGACACACAACTTGGCCCTTGGAGTTCAATGAAAAGCCTGCTACGCCATTAAGCGGGGGCTAGCCGTCGGCAGCGAGCCGGCCCAGATTCGACACAAAATGGAACCACAAATTTCAGTCACATAGTATCGTTCTTACACGGCCTATTCACTCCTGAACCTTCATGTCTGCGAGGAAGTCATCCGAGATGAGCTTCCCCAGCAGCATCGATTTCCGGTCGGGGTACCAGAGGATACGTTTGCCGTCGATGTCGGTCAGGCTCGTATAGGTCGCCGCTTCGAGCCGCTCTCTGCCGGGCGGGCCCCAAGGGACGTTGTCGTTGTCGATGAAGAGCTTGGGCTGGCTGAACCAGATCGGTTGATGGGCATCGGGACGGAACTCGCCACGCGCCAGGTAAGCGGGCCGGCGTGCGGCGCGGTCTTCCACGCCCTTCCAGCCGTTACCCGTGCCGTCATTGTTGTTGTAGAGCAGAACGTAGTCGCCACGTGCGAGCCTAAAGATCGGTCCCGGTGTCACCGGGTGCAGGATAAAATCCCCGCCATCACGGTAACGTAGCGGCTCGGCCTGTCGCCAACTCTCGCCCTCGTCCTCGGAGACCGAGTACCACATCTTGCCGGAGTCGGTGCGGATGACTACGAACAGCCGCCCATCGGGCAGCAACACCGTGTAGGGTTCCTCGGCATAGCTGAAGCCTGGCTTGGCTTTGTGTGGGACGGTGATGGGATTATCGATATTGAGCCAGGTGAACTTCAGATCCTTCGGCTCGGGGCTTTCGTCCAGGTTTTCGATGCGGACGAACTCGATCTGGCTGTGGCCGCCAATGCCGGTTGGATACATGGGATGAGTTGCCCAGCGCGTATAACCGAGGAGCGGCCGACCTTGCGAATTCCAATGTGGGACTGTCGGCGAAATCCACGCGGCCTTCTTTTTCGGGTGGTCCACGGCGGTCTTTGGGAAGTCGAGTTCAACCGGGTCGGACCATGTGTGTCCACCGTCGTCGCTGGTGTAACAACGCAAACCGCCGTGGGTAAAGCCGTGCGTCATCAAGACATAGATCCGCCCGGTCCTGGGGCAGATTATTGGCACCTGCCAGGCAGCTTTGGGGCCGTCGAGCACGGTCGCCTTCGACCAGGTCTCGCCATTGTCGTTGCTGTGCGCGTACATGACGCTCCACTTCCAGGGCTTAAGGCGTTCGGACGTCCACATCGCCAGTAGCTCGCCCTTGCCGTTGGGTTGGACGAGGATGTGCTCGTTAAGCCAGAAGAAATCCGGATCCTGCCAAGGCGGGGCCTTTCCATCTGCCGGGTCGTAGAGTATGTAGTCGGGTTTGGTGCGCAGGATCTCGACCTTGGGATCCAAACCGATGATCTTGCCACGCTGAGTCCTATTCAAATCCCTGGCCTCCTGCAAGGCGAAGTAAACTCCGTCACCCGCCGGTTTCTTGGCTTCGGATAGGATCGTGTCCGCGTTGAAGTGCTTGCTCAGATCGACCGCACGCCAGGTCCTCTCTTTCGCATCCAGCACGGACACGGCATACACTCGCAATTCGGCGCGCGGGTGCTCTGGCATCATGAGCACGATCGACTCGATCCGTTTAGTCGGATCCACTTCAACCTGCTGGTCGTATACCCGCGCGTTGGTGTCCGTGATCACAAGACCTTTGTCTTGGCGGTACCACCACACCCCGCTGGCAACTGCTTTCTCTTGCTCATTGCCTGTACGCGCCTGCCAATCATGGACCCGCCATGTGCGGACCTCTGGCTGGTCAGTCTCCTCGTAGTTGGTCTCAATGCGGCAGTCAGCCACGCCATGTAATCGCACGGCTGTGTGAAGGATCGAAAGGCGACTGACCCCCTTGGCACCAACAGAAAGACTCGACTGCGTTCCGCGAGTGACGGTCAGCGTGTTGAGCGAATCACCGACGACCGGGCCGAGCTTGAACTTGCCTTCCCCCAGTTCAACCTCGACCGCGTCCAGGAATGGGGCTGTATGAGTGGCCCGCTCGGTCTTGCCGATCACTTTGCGGATAGGCTGTTCGCGTGCCGATTGGGCCGTGTCTTCGGCACGCGCGCCTATCCCGAAGATCAACGAACATGCCAAGCAAAAAGCGGATCGATGTCTCATATAACGCAATCCTCGCCGATCTTGGCGGCAATAGTCCGATAAATTGTTTTGAAGAGAGATATGTGTGCTATTTCGAAGTGAGCGAATAGTCGAACGTCGTCTTGTTGCTCGTAACGTCCGCCGTCAATTCGGACTGTTCGTTGTATCGCTCGGGCACAACATTGGACTTCAGAGGTACGCCTTCGAAGATGATGGGGTTCTTTCCAATACCAAGCGCACTGATTTCAACGCGACTCTTGCCCTCATTCACTCGAAACGAGTATTTCCCATCAACTATCTTGCCCTCGCAGGTCCGCGCCCCTGTTGTTGTGTCTTCTGGGACAAATGCGATTAGGCCCTCGGCAACCCGGACATCATCAAGGGTCACTTCGCCCGAAACGACTTGAGTGGGGAGAACGGAGCGATTACACCCGGTAGCACAGGCTCCCAACACCAATGCCGTTAGCAGGCGAATTGAGACATCTATTCGGATATCAAATATCAATTGTGTACCCATCAGATTTTTTATTCCTTCAATCCTTCGCCTTGATTTAAAGACGTGCTTGCGATTCTCCCCCGTCCCGCGACCCCAAGGCTCTGTACATGATGGGATCGATTTCGTTAGTTATGAAATGGACCGCCCCATCGGCGGTTGATGCATTAACACCGCCGGGATGGTAGCTGCGGAGATAGTTTGCGAGAGTGCTGGCCGTAGTGAAGCAGGGGGCTTCCGTTACCGTGTGCAGACACCACGTTGAACGATCGGCACGCGAGGTATTGGGTGGTTCTTGGGTACTAAATAGCGCATTACCCTGGTGGACGTTCCAGTAGCGGCCACGTTGGTCGATAGCCCCTCCACCCCCGGAAACCTGACCCGCGCTATCATCTTCAACGAGAATCAATTCACCTAACAGCAGAGTATTGCTCGTCCCGTCGGTTACTTCGTTGAATCCGGTATCTGATTTGCCGTAAAAGATACCGTCTAAGTTGGTGCCGTCCCGCCTAACCTGCTCGCCGTCAGCCCTTCTGCCACTATCGAAATAGGTGGTGCCTGCACAAGCCACAACATTTCCACTAAACCCTTGAGATGTCTCGGGGGATCCACCGGGAGACTGGGACCAGCCAGCAGTGATAGTTTTCGGGCTTACTGGATCTGATGGGCATACCAACGAGGGTATTACAGTCCAGCGTCCTGGGGTCCACCAAGAGCCACCGAAACCCCTTGGGTTGCCAATGGGATCAGCGATCGGAGTGTCAACGTGTCGCTTCCAGGTGTCGTAGAGCTGCTGCTGCTCAAAATAGGGTAATGTATGGAGTAACCAACCGGACTTGTCTGTAAAGCTATTGCTTATTACTCCGATATGTGGCGACTGGCCGGCCGGAAGACTCTTCTGGGCGGATAAGTAATTGTGCAATGCCAGGGCAGCTTGCTTAATGTTGTTTGAACACTGCGTTCGACGAGCCGCCTCTCGGGCTGACTGGACCGCCGGAAGCAGTAACGCGACCAGGACCCCAATGATTGCGATGACCACAAGTAGTTCTACAAGCGTAAAGCCAAATGTTTTGATCCGAAGTGGAGCAACCTTCATGTTTTCGCTTCCTATAGATAAGAAATCTCACACGGTCGGTTAACTTGTCGCTTGGGCTACTTGCGTTGAGCGATAGAGGAGTACTTCGAACTTCTCATCAGTCCTTGCCTATTTGATTGAAGGGGGCATGAGTCTGTCTATGCAATTGCTGAAGTTACAGAAAGAGGGTCGCCTGACTGCTGATTCCGTTCTTTAGCAGCCACCAACCTTGCCAGAACTTCCTCCAGGCCGAATTGCACATGATGGCGCATCTTGTGGTCAGCGGCTTCTTCGTCCCCGCTTACAAGAGCCTTCGCAAGATCGGAATGCCAATTCGGCGGCAACTCGAAGTGGTGCGTTGCGCTGTTGTAAAGCCAGTTGAGAACAAGAATGTGGCTTTTCTCAATCGCTACTACCAGTGCAGTGCATCCCGTACACTCCGCGATACGGCGGTGAAACTGCTCGTGGACATCGAATGCAATGTGCATGTCCTGCTGCGGATTGGCATACATTGCATCAATTCGCTCTGCCATTTCACGGATTTCGCTGCGCTCTCGCTTGGACGCCTTCTCAGCGAATAGCCGCGCCGCTTGCGATTCTAGTGCTTCTCGAACAACGTAATGACCTCGAACATCTTCACTTGTGGGCATCCGAACCGTCGTACCTGAACGAGGCCGACTCTCTACAAGCCCGTCAGCCTCAAGTCGCTGCAACGCTTCGGCGACAGGTACGAGGCTCATGCCAAGCTGATCGCCAAGCTGTCGTCGCGAGATTGCCGAACCCAGCGGCAAATCCCCTTTGAGAATCGCGTTCAGGATGCAATCGTAGGCCTGCTGCGCCAGACTGCTTTGCGGTGATGCGTGGAGACGCCCTTTTTCAGCCATAACTGTTTCGCTTTGTGAGATTGAATTACGCGACGATCCAAGAAACACGGAATCTGCTTTGACAAGCTTCGCATTGCTGATATGATCAAGAGCCTGATCGACTCTGATATATCAGATGGCCTGACAGAAATGATATATCAGTACTTCCCCTTGTCAACCACGATTTTCCCAGGCTTTTTGAGAAATGAACTTATCTTTACCTGGATTTCGTAGTTTCTGCGCAGTCCGCAGGACTGACTATCCCAACGAGAATCAGGCAGCCTGGGCTTACAGACTTCCAAGTTTCTACGCCCTGTTTCTCGCAGCCACTGCGGCATGGTTGATGCTCGTCGAGGGCACAATGGGCGCCGATGGATCTAGCCCGCAGAAGCTGGATGGTGTCGCAGACGAACGGTTCGCGCTGCTCGATCCTCGCCTTATTGATAATGGGCGTACGATTCCCGATGAATCGTACTGCGATCAGCCTTACCTCGTGATCACAAAGGACGGTCATTGGCTGTGCGTGATGACGACCGGCCAGGGGCACGAGGGCGCGCGCGGACAGCACATGGTCGCGACGATCAGCAAAGACCAAGGCAAGACCTGGGGCCCTTTAGTCGACATCGAGCCGAGCAACGGGCCGGCGGCCTCGTACGGCTCACCACTGATCGTGCCCAGCGGTCGCGTCTATGTGTTTTACACCTACAACGGAGACAACGTCACCACGCTGCCAGGTCAGAAGAAGAGGATCCGCAACGACATGCTCGGCTGGTCCTGCTTCAGGTATTCGGACGACCACGGCATGACGTGGTCCAAGCGGTACCGCGTCCCTCTGCGCGTTACCGCGGGGGATCGGGCCAACCAGTGGGGTGGCGACGTGCAGATCTTCTGGGGCATCGATAAGCCTAAAACCAGCGGGTTGGGCGCGACTTTCTTCATCACCAAACTCGGTCGGTGGATGCTCGACAACGGCGAGGGATGGATGGTCCGCAGCGACAACATCCTCACCGAGAAAGATCCGGAGAAGATCAAGTGGAAGTTGCTCCCCGAAGGCGACCAAGGCATTCGTCATCCGCAGTTCGGATCGGTCCAGGAAGAACACAACCACGTCTTTATCGGTGACAAACAGATCTATGTGGTTTACCGTACCACCACCGGTTATCCATGCCATACTTACAGCACGGACGGGGGCGAGACGTGGTCCGTGCCGGTGCACATGACCTACTCACCAGATGGTCGGCGGATCAAGAACCCTCGCGCCTGTCCGAAGCTCTGGCGATGCGAGAACGGCAAGTACCTCTTTTGGTTCCACAACCACAGTGAAAAGAGCTTCAGCGACCGTAACCCCGCCTGGGTCTGCGGCGGCATCCTGCGTGATGAGAAGATTCACTGGTCTGAGCCAGAGATCCTGCTCTATGGCCACGATTTGTCAGACAAGACTGGTCGGATGAGCTACCCCGACCTTGTCGAAGAGGACGGCAGATACTGGGTCACCGAGACGCAAAAGGAAGTCGCACGCGTTCACTCAGTCGATCCGACACTCTTGGAAGGCATGTGGGCTCAGCTCGAGGGCAAAGGCGAAGTCACCAAGGAGGGCTTGGTCTTGGAACTGCGAGGTGATGCGGCCAAGTCGGTCAAGATGCCCAAGCTCCTCAACCTGACCGATACGAACAGCGGTTTCGCTATCGACCTCAAGATCAGGTTCAAGAACAACGAGCAGAAGAACCAAATCGTCTTGGATTCGCGGGATCCGAATGGCAAGGGCATCGCGGTCGATATCGACCCAGGTGGGTCTTTGACGGTTCATTTATCTGATGGCAAACACATCGGCCGCTGGAACAGCGATCCGGGCCTGCTCAAGCCCGGAGAAACCCACCATGTCACCGCGATCGTCGACGGTGGGCCAAACATCATAAGCTTTCTTGTCGACGGCAAGCTGTGTGACGGCGGCGCGTCTCGCCAATACGGCTGGGGGAGGTTTGACAAGAAGATTGGCGACATCAACGGATCGGACAAACTGCGACTATCCCCTACATTTGATGGCGAGATTCTAGTCCTGCGGATTTATGATCGTTACCTGCGTACTTCGGAAGCTGTGGCAAACTATCAGGCAGAAGCCAACGTCAATTGAGGAGTTGCCAAGTGTTGACATCAGACGAAAAAATCATGCGCTGCTTGATTCTCGCGATTGTTGCGAGTGTGCTCCTACATCCACCATGCCCAGCGAGTGATCAGAGCAGGCGTGGCCGAAAAGACGAACGTCCCGGACTTCCTCAGAACCAGTGCAGGATGACGCGGTTTTGGAGTGTCTGTGGAGTGTTACCCCCCGTGGACACTCCAAAAGAAATGACGTAAACTGTTGCCTCTGTTACACTTGCCGGAGTGGCGGAATTGGCAGACGCGCTGGATTCAAAATCCAGTGGCCGCAAGGTCGTGTGGGTTCGAGTCCCACCTCCGGTACTGAGTTGCAGAGCGATGAAGACCGATGCTACGGGACGCAAACAGGGCCATTTTTCTTAGGGTTTTCGTTCACTTCGTTCCTCCTTGGACGTTCTCGTTCAGCGCTTGCTTCTGTGCAATCTCGCGCGATCTGCAACCTCCTTGATGCGGTCCGTTTGGCACCATTTTCGGCACCTCTCGGCACCATAGTGGGCACCTCTCCAACTACCCCAGGCGCCCGCTCTTAATCATCCGTGCCCGTTGCGCGGAGCTCTTGTGCGGGCTCGGTCTGCGGTGGTTGGCCCGTCGGAACCGGCGGCAACGCTTCGACGCCGGCGGCCTGATCGAGTACGCCCAACGTCGTGTACGTGTTCATCGTCAGGTTGATGTCCGAGTGGCGGGCGAGCAGTTGGGCCGTCTTCGGCGCGACGCCCGACTTGGTCAGGTTCGTGATGAACGTCTTACGTAGCGAATGAAAGTCAACCACGCGGGCCTGCTGGTCCTCGTATGCCAGAAAGTCTGACTCTTCACGTCGAATCCGCTCATCGTCTGATTTGGCGTCGGTGATCCACTCAGTGCGAGCATAGTCGAGGTCTTTCCTCAACATCTGTGACGTACGGACGTTGCGGATTGGGAACAGCACGCTAGTAGAATTGAGCTTCGGCTTCCCTGCCATCCAGGATTGGACGCGGTCTGCGAAGTCTCGCCGCAACGGCAGGACGTCCTTCTGACGGCGTTTCGAATAACCCGCCTCGACAGTAACCGTCGGTGGTTCCGACGAAAAATCGAACGATATTGGCCTGATCGAAGCAATCTCGTTTCGTCTCAAACCCGTGTACACCGCAAGAATGTATAGCAGCGCGCGATCCGTACCATCCAATCGCCGCCGCGGTTGCTTGTACGCGGGCGTCTTTTCGACAAGTACAGCGAACTCTTCGATCGACAGCGGGCGGCGCACGCGGCGACGATCAATGTCTGCGTTCAGCGACTCCAGGTGAGCCAGCCGATCGTCGTCCGTGCGGCGGTCGCGAACCAGCCACCGGGTGAACATCTTGATCGCCCGCAGGTAGTGATTGCTACTAGAAACGCTGATGCCCTCTCTGCGTTTCGCCGCCAGCACCTCAAGAACGCGGCTCGGCGAGATATCATTGATCGTCTTGAAGTCTGCAGCTTCGACAATTGCACTTGCTCTCTGATGGGTCGTCTGTACGTGATCCTTGGTTGTCCCCTTGTGCTCGAGATGCGACTTGAATTCCTTCAGATGTGAGACCAACGGTCGATTGCGATGCTCTTCGAAGGGATCAACGATACCGGCAGCTTCTCGCTCCGAACGACGAACTAGCTCGTTGAGCATTGCCTGGGCGGCGGTCTTATCGGTGGCCAGCGGCACGCGGCGTTCCTTGCCGTTGGACGCGCGGTAACGGCCCCACCATTTCTTCGACTTCGTAGTTTTCTTCTCGCCCGTCTTTCGGTCGACCTGCACAATTGGTTTCTTGTAGATGCTTGCCATGTGGCGAATTTCCGTTGGTTCTGAGCCGATATCCCACGATCAGTGACATGTTCTATGCGGGCGCCGCCGCTTCAAGCTACTTTCCCACTTCGACTTCCCAAGTACTCGGGCCGGTAGCCGATAAAACGACCACATCGGCCACAGTGGGTACGAATCCGGCCATTCTTGGGCCGTTCATCGACCCAGTTCCGCATATCGCACGGATGGCACTTCTGGCGAGTGCCCGACGGATTGGAAGGCGATGACGCCTGCAAGTGGCGAATGAGTCTATCGCGCTGCTCTGCGATTTGTCGGCGGAGGTCGCCTGTCAATGCGCCCTTTCGTGCGCGGAATCGCAGAGCTTGCCCATCGAGAGACAGCTCGATGCCACTGGCACTCAACTCGGTGAGCATTTCGGCTGCGGTCATATCAGGCCCTCCTCATACTCTTCGTCGTTCCGTTCTGACTCTGCCGGATGAAGCGGAGGGTTTGCGTCACTAGCGTCATTTGCGTCATCGCCCGACGGCTTGCATTCCATTGCACTGGACTGCACTGTCCGCGCGGCAGTCCGCTGAATGGACCATGTCCGGCGCGATGCATCTCGGGTGTACTCGACCTCCCAGGAGGCATTCCGCAGGTTGGGCGACAGCCGCTTGAGGTGATTGGCAAGAGAGCGGCCGTTCTTCGGCCATGACTTGTGCCGTCTGATCTGTTCCGAGGCGTGCTTGTCGAGTTCATCGAGCAAACTCGTCGCCGATCCCTCCCAGCCGTCGTTAGCATCAAGCAAGTCAAGCAGCGGCTGTCCCACCGGCGACGACTCAATGGCGAGGTCGTTCGCCGAGTCGCGGTTGCTCTGATAGGCCGCCATGAAGTCGCCGGCGTTCCATCCCAGCGATTTCTCTGCCGCGGTTACCCAGCGGGCAAAGTCCGCCATGCGCGGCAGCTTATCGAGCTTCGTGTTGGGCAGGTCGCGCAGGGCGCCGGAAAGCGAGTCGAGCAACGCACCGAAAATCTGTGGCTGCACTTTATCGAAGGCGGCGACGATCTCTTCCTCGGAGCGACGCTTGACTTCGGGTATCGAGGGCAACCAGACGATCAGGCACCGGTCGAGTAAGTCCGACCGCGTAGCCACATCCTCGATACTCGTCAGCATCACTGGACGCATGGCGTCGAAAATGATCTCGTCCTGGTCCGTATAGAGTTCGCGGGTAGCAAATCCGCCACCAGTGCTTAGACGACAGAGGGCATCCGACAGCCATGCCGGCAAATAGGAGAGATTGTCGTAAGCGAGGCACCACGAGTTGTTGGCCCCGATCATCAAATCCCGTGCGTCACGGTGCTCGGACCGGAGCGGCGCCGCGTTGGGATCGACGAGGCTGCGAATTAGCTTGCCCGCGGTGCTCTTGCCACTGCCTTGCTCAGCGAATAACGCCAGAAGGGGATAAGGACCTCGTGGCCGAAGCGTCGACAAGAGCCATGCCACGACCAGTCGCCACGTGGTGTCATCGACATTCAGAAAGCTTCGAAGTTGCTCAATCTTGCCGCCTGAAGCCGGCGATGGAAACGCGATCATACCCTTCGATCGCCGGAATCTCACCGGGGACTCGTCTATGATCTTCCAACCGGACGGCGATACCTCGACCACCTGCCACTCGTCGTTGCAAAGGTCGATAATGATATTGCCTTCGTGCCCAGCGACCCGAACGTGAACCTCGTGTTCCTCGCCATCGAACAGCGCATTGGCCTCGACAAGATTGATTCCTGAGGACAGCGCCTCGGAATTGATCGCGATCCCTTCCGACTCGAAGAACTGCTTGGCGACGTAGCGTTTGAACGTCACCGACTTGATCGGCCAAGTTTCCACGTGATCGCCGAGGGGCACTGTCGCGAAGGCGTCACCGCCAGGTGTGTGCCAGACGTCCCAGGCTTCCGCGAGCTTGGCGACGATGGTCGACTGGCTCTCCGGCTCTTCATCATCACCCAGGTCGCCGCACTCTCGATCGGCTTGGTCAGCAAGCTCGGTGATATGAGCCTCGATGAGCTGCCGAAGAACCGACTCTTCGACTCCCATCTTCGCCGCCAGCTTCTTGATGAACCGGTCGCGAGAAATACTGCTGTCGGTGTTGATATTGTCTCGATATGTGATGCCTCCACACTTGCCGAGGACAAGTCGCTGCGGCTTCTTCCCGGCAGGTCCGATCGTCAATACGATTGAATCGTGCTCAGGAATCTCGATCTCGGCAAACGCTCCATTGGAAGATGTGTCGGTCGGGTTATCGAATGCAGGCGTTGCGTCGTCGATCGCAGTCCGCACCAGAACCTCTCCGTCCTTCTGCCGAAGCACATCACGGACATCAGCGCCACCCGACTCGGTGAACTCTGCGGGCAGCGTAGCGATGCGGACGGTCGCGGCAACGTTTCGCAGCACCCTCGCCGAGTGCTGGGCGCCATCAATCCCGGCCTGATCACGGTCTGGCACTAGCACGACATCTACTTCAGCAAACAACCGTGCGAACTTCGCGGCCAACCGGCAGGTGTTGAGCCCGCAAGCCAGGTAGCCAAGACCATGTAGCGCCGCGGCGTCCTTCGGTCCCTCGAGCAACAACCAGGTCTCACCGCCACGGGGCAACATGACGTTCGCGTCCTCATGCGGAAAGAACAGTCCTGCCGGATGGCCTTTGCTGAACAATCCTTTGCCGTGGCCAATCTGCAAGTGGAAGTGCGTACATGGCGACCCGTCCGGACCGTAGGCTGGCAAGCAGATCGAGTCCGCCGTCTCTTGCTTCGCGCCATAGGCGACGAGCGATTCGCACGAGATCGACTTTTCACGCGCAATTCGGCCGATCGGATTGAGGGTATTCGGCTGCGAGCCATGCGAAGAGCCATTGGGGGAAGGCTCGAATGCCCCGATCGCGATCATGGTCGTCTTGGCCTGCTCGCGATCGCCAAGCACATGCTCGGCAAGTTGAAACGGTGACCACTTCGCCCCGCACGAAAAGCAATGCGCGACTCCCGTCTGTTGGTGCAGGCGAAAAGCGTCGCTCGACTTGCAGGCCACGCACGGACCGGCTAGATCATGGCCCTCGCGCTTGTATTCCCCAAGCCCGAGACGATGGGCCAAATCGATGCCGATTTGGCTGTCGGGGTTGATCGGAGTGCTCATTCGCGAGCCTCCCACTCCTCCCGCCCCGGGCAACCAGCGCGAACCCAGTCCCGAAGTTCATCGAGGCGCCACAGAGTCGAGCGCCCGATCCGAACCGGCTCGGGGACCAATCCCGCCGAGTCCCAAGTCCGCCACGTCCGCAGCGACTTGCCACACATCTGAGCGGCCTGCTTGGCCGTGACGAGAAGCGTGTCAGCCTCATCGTCAGGCAGCCGCATCTGCCTGGTTGCGTCCATGTGATCTCCTCAAAGTGCGTTTGCTCGTTTCTCCGAGCGCCCGTAAGATGAATGAGTAGGAATCCTGTCTCGACAAAGGCCCAGGGCGTCGCCTTGGGTCTTTGCATATACGAGTGGACCTGGCGGGAGTTGAACCCGCCGGACTAGGGTAGGAATCCTGTCCCGGTGACCGCACCACACGCCCACATGACGCTATGCCTGCGGGGATCACGGGAACTCTCGCCCGCTATCGATTCGGTCAATCTCCAAACGAATCGATTCGATGGCCTCATCGTCGAATACGCGGGCGTTCACCGTTCGCAGCAGCGGTATTACGTTCGACGAATCGGCCGAACGCTTCCTCCGTCGTGAATCGCCTATTGCCGACCACAAACGTTTCTAGCCGGACGCCGCGTACGCCCTTTTTGTACCAGCGCCAGATCGTGGGTGGTGCCACGCGCTCACGGCGGGCTAACTCGGTGAGAGAGAGTCTTTTCTCTGAAAGTAGAACCATTGCAGCTACCTCGTAGTGGTTGAAAATAAATCAACTAGCTTCGAGGCAGATGCTAAACAGCGACTGTCGATCTAAGAAATGCGCTGTCCGCTCTTTGTCCGCAATTATTCAGGTATATTTAGAATCCACCCATACCTGCTCGGCTGTAGTTCCTTGTTGATCCGTTTGAATTGTTTCGAACAGTCGTCTCCAACATGCTCGGCTATCAGCTGCTTCTTGGTGGCGTTGGGGCGCTTGTTCTCGCGAACTAGCTTTCGCTGCTTACGTATGTAGCGTCCCGCATCGTTGACATCGCCAGGCGCAAGCTTTTTCCCATTTTTCGTTGTTTTGTCCGTTTTATTGTCCGCTTGTCCGTCGCTAGATTCGGCGGGGATAGCCTCGGTATTGGTACCTCGAGGCGGTGGCTCATCAGCTGTTGTTAGTGCAGACTTGATTCGCAGTGCCAAACCACGCAGAACGTCGGCGAGCTCCATTGCTTCATCGGCAGCGGCGTCCAGCTTCTTGCCCTGCAATGCGATGGCGCTCTCGATTGATTCAATTAAATCTGCTGTCAGCCCGTCGGAGAATTGATCCTTCAATCTCAGATACTCGTCGCGGAACGAGGTCAGTTTTTGGACGTTTTCGTCCCGATGCCAACTTTGCCGTTCAGATACGCTGAGTTCAGTTCGAGCGGTCAGCACACGAAGCAACCTTTCGTCGGATGGTGTATCCGTCGGAGGAAAGTAGTCCTGCTGTGTGGGTGCCCATGGTTGCTCTCTCCACGGCTGTTCGAGGGTAGCCGCGATTGCCATAAGACTCCAAGACAATGAGTAACGAGGATCGGGGGCTTCTTCTGTAGCCGCAGACGCAAGTTCAGACATCGTGCATCATCCTTTCTGCCGAGCCGATCTCCCGGCCCTCGCGGGGATGATGCGTTCCGCGAGTGCCGGGTGATCTGAGCGGGTGTACGGCCCGCGAGCCCGTGGTTTTGATCTCCCAATTTTACCGTGGGTCGGCGCCTGGGGAAGCTCCGTCGGGTCAGTCCTACGTCCCCAGATGCCACAACCGGCGAGATAGGTATGAAAACTCGTCACTCCCAGGTTAGATTCGAGCGTCGGATTCAACTTAGGCCCATAGCCGTAAGGAGCAACGAGCATGTCTAGCTTAACGCCACAGACAGGCCGTGACGATCGCCGGCGCAGTCGACCACATTTCCGTGCGTGATCCTTCGATTACAAACGATTATGCTGTATTCGGATAAGCCCGTGTCGCTCGGAGAAGCCCATGTCCCGCGCCGATTACCTTCGATCTCGCTTCCGGCTCGCCCCAGGGGCCGGAGTTCTCTTCACACTTTTCTTACTCGCCTTCGCCCTATCGCACCAAGACTCGGGATTTGCCCAAGACGCAGGCGGGGCGTTTGGGATCCGCCGTTCCAAAATAGCGGAAAAGTACGACCTCGACCCGCCGGTGCCGGACGAGTTGCTCGGCGTAGTTGTCGATGAGAATGACAAGAGTGTAGCCGGCGCGACCGTCTATCTACGTCCTCACGGCGACTGGAATGACTCGAGGCTCCGCCAGACGCGGACCGACGACCTTGGCCAATTCGTTTTCCCCCGAGTTGAGGTCGGCGAATACCTCCTAGCGGCCATTTCAGGTGCGCGGGCAACCAGGACCCAGTACCGGAAATGGCTCGATGTTACCTTCACTTCTGACCTCTCGCGGGAGCCGATTGTGGCAGTTCTCAAACCGGCCGGGCAAGTAACCATTCGCGTTGTTGACGCGGAGACCAAGGAGCCTCTGCCTGGTGCCAAGATTCAGCTTGGTTATTGGGACCTGCCCCGTGATCGCGTGGCGGACAAGAACGGAGAATCGGTTGCCGAAGGCTTGCCGCTCAAGTCTTACGAATTCAGCGCCACCGCGAGCGGTTACGCGAAGAAGACCATCGGCACCAGCGTCAAGAGTACGCCCGAGACGACGGTTGTCCTTGAGCTTGAACCCGGCGCGGTCATCGTCGGAACTGCGCGCGACCCCGACGGCAACCCGATTGGGCGCCCCCGGCCTCACCTCCGCGACCCGACCGACTCGGGCATGTTTTTTGACTTCACTCAAGGCGGCAACGACGGTGTCTTTCGTTTCGATCACGCCCCGATTGGAATGTCGATCCTGCTCGACTTCGACGCCAAGGGATTTATTGAGCCCAAAACAATCATCCGGCCGTTGAGGGCGGGCGAAACTCGGCGCGTTGATGTCACGCTCAAGCCGGTACCTCGCGGCAGTGCCGTCACGGGTGTTGTAACCAACGAGAACGGTCAGCCAGTTGTTGGAGCGACGATCGAAATCGAGTGGCAGGACGACCGTATCGCTTACACCGACGATGAGGGTCGGTTTCGCATTGACGACGTTGACCCAAGGCGCGACGCCGTGATCGTACGAGCTGCAGGTTACGCTGCCCGTGTCGCCCGGTTCACCAAAGGGACAAGAGAGAAGCCGGGAGAAGTGAAAGTCGAACTCGAACTCGGCAACCGGATCCACGCCCGCGTTGTTGATGAGCAAGGTAAGCCAATCTCGGGCGCCTATGTCGATTTCCCTGCCGATTACTCGTACTCTTCCCGAGAAAGGGTAAGAACCGACGCCAGCGGCGAGTTTCGGTCGGACGTCGTCCCCGCGGGCGCGAAGTTTCGCATCTACGCATCCGGGTATTCCGATCAAGATCGGGCCGAGTTGCCGCTCAACGGTGATGATGTTGTCGAGGTTGTACTTGCCCCAGAAGGTCTCATAAAGGGCGTTGCAATCGACGATGAAACGGGTGCGCCTATCCCGACATTTAACGTCCGCATGACCTTCTCGCCCGAACGGAAGACTGGTGACCCGAGCGGTGGGATCGACACCGATTGGGATTCTCCTGGAAGGATGTACAACTCGGCGGAGGGCCGATTTGATATCGATGATCTCGTAATCGGCCAACCGATGATCGTTACCGTCGAAGCCGAGGGGTACCGGCCCGCAGTGATACGCCGGATCGAGGCCGTGCGCCCCGATGACCAGAGCCGTAAAGAATTTAGGCTTACAAGGCTGGACCCGGAGTCGTTGATCACTGTCGCAGGCGTGATCAGCACCGCTGAAGGAAAACCGGTATCTGGTGCCGAGGTCCGCCTTATTGCGCGCCTCGGTGGGACCGATCAGCACCACACACCTCTAAATTGGGATCGGATCAAAGGGGAACTGCAAATCGACGACCAAGTGCCCCAAATGTTACGTGGCGTGACCGACGAACAGGGGCGGTTCGAGTTCAATGGCGTCTACTCCGATTGCGTTGTCGAAGTCGCCTACTGGGGCGTAGGCGTCGCGGCTGGTCGTTTGCAGCATATCGAGAAGATGAAGCCCGAAAAACGGACATCGCTCGCGATCAAGTCCACCACACCGGGTCGCTTAACGGTGACGCTGGCCGCCGAGGCGTTCAAGAGTGCTAGTTCGCTCGGACTTACCTCAACTCGCGACCCCGGCCTAAGCCAGAACCGTTGGAATCCAGCCGCGGATGGGATTTGGCAGATCGATGACATCATCCCCGGCGAGTACCGTTTGGTCATCGCTCGTCGGGAATACTCAAAGGACCATCCAAGCGCTTTCCAATCGGTCACCATTCATGAGCAGATACTCGAGTTTGCGGTAGGCGAGGAGAAAGTCCTGCGCCTCGACAATTCAACTCCTCCAGAATCCAAGTATCGGTTGCTCCAAAAGAATCCGGCAGCCAAGGTTGGACAAAATTCACACGCCGAAAAATACTCTGAATGATGAGTAAGCGACTAGTAATCACCACCATCGTCCTAGTCGCAAATGCTGTCCTGCTCTTTCTACTGCTCGCATACGATCAGACTTTTGATGTTATCTTCAACGTCCTAATCCTTGTCGATGCCGTGGTGTGTTTTGTCGCCTGGGTAGTGCAATTGTTGCGCGGCGAGGAAGTTGATTAACAGTGTGCGGCTAGGAGCGCACCGGCGCATATTCGTATTGTTGCCCCGCCGAGATCGTTTAACCCCAAGCGCGCAACGCTGCGGCGATGAGATCGTCAGGTCCCTTGCGGATGTGCCGATCTCCGCTCGAACTCGACAAGGCCTTCCAGCGCCATCGATTCGAACACAGCGGGCATGTTTCATGACGGCAAAACTCGCGTGGGGAAGTGAACCGGACGTCGAATAGACCAAAGTGTAGGATCTAGAAGTCATTTGGAGAACACGGCAAACCACGAGATTGCAATCAGAAGCCCGTAGACTCAAATTGATACCTCCTATTGGAGTTACGATTTGATAATCGACGATTCCACGCGAGAAGGTGATCACCGATGCTGGAATAGACCGCCGCGCAGCCGACGCGCTCGGTCATTCCCGAGGCATATGCTCGCTGTGATAACGCTAGATTTCGATTTTCTACGAGCGGGACAGCCCTCGTCGTGGAAGATACGTTTCCATCTACTGTCTCGCCTTTGGTTACATGCGACCGATTTCCTCAAAGACCGCGTCGAGGTCGCCGAAGTTGATGCCGACGTCGGTGCCGTCGAGTACACGATCGGCGCGGTAAGCGCCTCGCGTGGTCGCGCCGAGTCGACTAGGCAAGAATGACAACAGGTCCTCCGAGGCGTGCGCGACCTCGTTGACTACGGCACGTCCAGCCGTCGAGAAGACCACATCGGGAAAGTCGTTGTTGTTTCGCGGACGCAGTGTCAGTGCATTGATCGCTTCGCTACTAGTTTGCAGCTGAACATCGCTACCGTCGAGGTATCTGCTCCACGTTCCACTGATAATCGGATTGCGGCCAGCGGGACGAGGGTTCGGTGTGAAGCGGACGAGATCGCGTTGCTCGACGGCGCCCAGTCGTGGTAAATCGACAGGACGTCCTAACGACACGACCAAGTCGCCATCGGGCAGGACGCTCAGGGAACTGATACTCGTGCGGATGCCGGCGGTGTTTGGTCCTAAGCCATGCTCGCTCCCATCGAAGTACATGCTCCAACTGCCGCGGGTGCGATTCTCGCCTAGCGACGTGGGACGAAAACGCAGAATGTCTTCGTCAAACACGCGTTGCCCATTGATTCTCGGCTCGCCTTCGATGGCCACGAGCAAATCTCCATTGCTCAGAACGGTCGCGGCCTTGATGTCTTCGCCGTCGAGGCCAACATTACTACCGTCGAAGTGGATTTCGTGTCGGAAGGTGCCGTCGCGAAACCGAGTTAACTTGAGGATATCTTCAGGCTTGACTCTTACCCGGCTGCCATCGCTGTTGGTCAAGTCTCGCTCACGGCTCAGCGAGTAGTACAGAGTCTCCGCGACGGCGGGCGCTGGAGGGCTGTCTTGGTTGTGAATCGTGCCGAGACCTTGCCGGTCAGCAAGCGTGGCATTTCTCGGATTGCTCAGATTGACCACGAACTGTTCGTTAGGCTCGACCTTCAGATCACCACGCACGGGAATCGAGATCGTTTTGGGCGACGAGTCCCCCGCAGCCCATTGCAACGTGCCACTACGGGCGATGTAATCCCGATCCGCGACGGTCGCCGTGCGATCGGCCGTCCGATAGTTGACCCGCACCGCTTCGGACGGTGTGCCGGACAGGCTGACTGTGAAGACAAACTGGCTCAGTCCGCGATCGCCTTCAAGTTGTCGCACGTTGTTGATGCGGATCGAAGGAGTGGCGTTGACATCGTCGTTGACGATCGTGCCGACACCTCGCCGGTCAGCGAGGGTGGCGTTTTGCGGGTTGGAGAGATCGACGAAAAACCGCTCGGTCGGTTCGACTTTCGTATCACCGCGAACAGAGACCGTGATCGTCTTCGCGGCGGAGCTACCCGCGGGCCAACTGAGTCGGCCGGTCTGACGGACATAATCTCGATCCGTGACCCTTGCGGTCGAGTCAACCGTGGCGTAGTTGACGCTCATCGGTTGACTCGACGCGCCGGAGGGGATCACCGTGAACACGAATCGGGTGAATCCAGCATCGCCTTCCTGCTGCCGCACGTTGTTGATGCGGATCGAAGGGGTCGCGTTGACGTTGTCGCTGACGATCGTACCCACACCTCGGCGGTCGGCAATCGTCGCGTTCTGTGCGTTGGAAAGGTCGACGAAGAACCGCTCGGTCGGTTCCAACTTGGTGTCGCCGCGGACCGAGATGCTGATGGTTTTGGGAGTCGCATCGCCGGGTGTCCAACGTAAACGACCTTTGCGAGCAACGTAGTCACGATCGGCGACGGTGGCCGTCCCATCAACGGTCGCGTAGTCGACGACCATCGGCAAGGTAGACGCAGACGAGGGCGTGACCGTGAACTCGAACCGCGTGATGCCACGGTCGCCTTCGTGATGCCGCACATCGTTGATGGTCAGCTCAGGCAGCGATACCGCTGCGGGTGGTGCCAGTGCGAAGGCATTGATGCCGGCGTTGTCGAGTCCGTAGCGACTTCCGTCGAGCAGCAATTCGGTGAAGCGACCCGTTGTTGTCGCACCTAAGCGAGTGGGCCGAAAAACGGTGACGTCTTCCGACTCGGCCATCACATGGCGCGCTTCCAGCTCTGTGACAGCCGACATGTAGATCAGCGGGTTCGCCCGTCCTTGGTCGACAACGTGGACGGCGTTGATATCTTCGCGTTTCGGATCCGCCTCGTCGGCCAGTTGGACGTCGCTGCCATCAAAGTACTTCGTCCAACTCCCTCGCGTTGTTGCGCCCGTCTGTGCTGGATCGAACAGCAAGAGATCCTCGTCGGCGACGTTTAGCCCCGCGAGTGGAAAGTCGGAGTTACTATCCAGCGAGATGACCAGTTGCCCGTTGTTAAGAACCGACAGGCCATCGATGCCAACTCGGACGCCGGCCGTGTTCGGACCGAGTCCCACGTCGGAACCGTCGAAGTAGGTGCTCCATGCGCCACGGGTTACGCTGCCGGTTCTGGTGGGGCTGAAGCGAAGAATATCCTCATCGTCACCGACGGCTCCACTGACGGAATGCCGTCCGTCGGTGACCAGCAACAGTTCGTTGTTGGGCAGCAACGCGAACGCATTGATCCCCTCGCTCGCTTGAGTCAGCTGCACGTCGCTGCCGTCGAAAAACGTCTCGTGTCGATAGCTGCCATCTTCGTCAACGGTCAGTTTCACAATGTCGGCATCGTCGGCGACCAGCACCGAGCCATCGCTGTTCTCCAAGTTGCGCTGAACATCGACGGAGAAATAGAACACGTCGGCTGCCATCATCTGACGAGTTTCGAGCGACTCGAATTGCATTCGACGCCCGCTGCGTCTTGCGGCACGACGTCGAGAAGCTGAACTTCGAGAACTACGACTCTGCTTGCGGGTTGCTTTTCGCCATCCCATGATCTTGCTCCGATGCAAAGTGTTGCGTGTTTTGGTGTATGTCTCGCTAGCCACGCGGCTCGCTGACCACTTATGGCAACCTCGTGAGGTCCTCAACGAGTTACGGCTGCCATTGAGATCGCAGGTCGGCCCGTTCTTGTGACACCCGATCGAGACAAACTGTGCAGAAGTTGCTGATTAGTTCTCTTCTCGCCTGCTTGTCGGAGATACTAGCGCGAAAGTTATATTGCTAGACATCGCTTTGAAGCAATCACTTCGCGCTCAAGCCAGACTTTCGCGGTGACTGAGAAAAACGTAGTGACTGCAGATTTTAGGCCCGCCAAACAACAAGCACCCTCCGAATCGATCATTCGGCTGCGGTACCGGGATTCTAATTTGCAATTTTTCGAGACTGAGTGGCACGAAGCTCTGCTTGTCGGCGATTTCCATAGTAGTCGCTAATCGGACGACGCATGCGTCAGATGGAGTAAGCTGAGCCCCGGTAGCTCAACGTTATGATCCATTGCGTACAGTTTCAGCGTTGGCGTCAAAGTATTGAGTGAAGGGTTGCCCCAGGTATAATCAAACCATACTTTGCAGGAAAAACACACGAGCTAGCAATCCTGTATGCGCAGGCATTCGGTAATTGAAGTTGGCTCAGTGGCTACGAAAGAAGTCGACATGAGACAAGCTGCTTTGATTTTGCTCGCTGTGCTGACCATTCATTTGTCTGGTGGGCGGGCGGTCGCGGCTCCGGCGAGGTTTTGGATATCGCCCTTTCCAGATCGACCATTCTGGCAAGGAGCGGAAAACTCAGAGACATTGGATGTCAACCTAAACGTTGATCGTCAGCAGACGAATTCGAAAACCAGGTTGTACATTTGGGCGCAACCGGCGAGGGAAGTATCCTCCGCGGAATTCAAGCAGCTGAATAATATGACCCTGGACGTTATTTCAACGATGGCGCTAGTTGATTTTCTTGATCAGCCGCCTAGCCAAGAAGATGAATCAGACGAGAGAGCACTGCTTGATAATCCCCCATCGCGATTCTCGACCTTCCGTGACGGAGCAACGACGTTCCCAAACAATCAAGATCTGGAGCTTGAGCTTACGACGAAGACGCTTCAGCAGATTCAAGGTGGAGCAATGGATGCGATTTTCGGATTGCAAGGTTTCAATCTAACAGCAGCCTCGACTACTCCCGACGTTGGCATCGGCCCAGATTGCAACCCAGGAGCCAATATGTGTAGGTCCGTCGATGGAGACGACTTCTGGCGCATCGGCTCATTCAGCGTTCAGTCGATCGGAATGCTGGGCAGCGTTGGCATTCACCTCCAAATTGGAGCAGGGGGAATGAGTCACATTGGGGGCATCAATGATTCCTTGGAGTTGACTTCTGATACGAATGTTGTGTTTTCTTCGACAAGTCTAACCTCGCCTGTCTACAACGCAGGACCCAATGGGGAACGACAGACCGTTGATTTCGTGAATGACGCGTCTGAAGTATTGATCCACATCATTGAGCCGAACCCAGGTGACTTTGATCTGGATGGCTTTTGGGACGGGGGGGATTTTTTGGCATGGCAACGTGGTTTGTCGGCTGGTCCACCAAGTGCGATGGATCTCGAAGATTGGAAAACGGCGTATCGGAGTCAAATTGGATTCGAGCCAGACCCAGGTGATTTCGACTTTGATGGCGATGTCGACGGAGACGATTTTCTGACTTGGCAACGCGGCGTACCTTCTAATCCACCAAGTGCGATAGACCTGGGAGCGTGGCAAACGCATTATGGCAGCGGCGTCGCAGGCGGGAGTGCTACGGTCGCTGTTCCTGAGCCCCAAAGCCTCCTCCTCGCTTCGAGCGCCGTGATTCTTGGCCTATTTTTCGGTGGGATTGGGACAAGATGCGGCTCGGGCGTGAGAATTCGGCGAATCGTTCCGCGATCTACCGTGCCAGGGCAGCGACGTTTCACGCGGGCAGGACGAGCCCTATTGCTTGCCGTTGCAGTGCTATCCTGCCAGCAAGCACGTGGTGCGATTACGGTCGATCCTGCGGCGAACAACGTTGTGAAGTTCCCGATCCCTGGCCCGGGATTCGAATTCCTGTCTGGGACCTTGGAGGACCCGCTTGAACTCTTCTCAGATCGGCTCGCGGTAGGGCACAATTCTGGGACATCAGGAATCCTTCGCGTCGACGGTGGGAGTTCCATAATTAGCAATCCCCCCGGCGACGTCTACACGCTCGGCACAGGCATCGTGATTGGAGACGACGACGGCTTTGGCGGTACCTCGACGGGAGTATTAACAGTTAGTGGCGTAAACTCAACGGTTTCTGCTAACACCAATCTCGCAATCGGGGGCACCTGGGACGGCACACTAAACGTCGAGTCTGGTGGCAGAGTTGATAGCAACGTCAGCTGGATAGGCTACCTATCAGATTCAACAGGAAATGTAATAGTCACCGGTGGCGGTTCTGTTTGGGAACCAAGGGAATTATCTGTCGGCGTCGAAGGAAGTAGTAGCGGATCATTAAACGTCTCCAATGGCGGACGGGTAGGCTACACTTCGCACGTCAGTGGCAGTAGGAATTTCATCGGCTTTGCAGAAGACTCCGCTGGTGTAGTTACGGTCAGCGGAACTGGCTCGACGTTTTTCGGTGCCGAAGAATTTACTGTTGGCTTAGCTGGAGAGGGCACGCTCAATATTGCCAGTGGCGGGTCTGTTGTCCACAACTTCAACCCAAATGGCCCGGTCAACTATGAGTACGTTTACGGAACCGGCACGGTGATCGGTCACCACATTGTCTCAACAGGCACGGTCAACGTTCATGGTGCCAACTCGACCTTCACTGCCAACCACAACCTGGCGGTGGGGGGGCATGGCAGCGGCACTCTCAATGTCGAGGCGGGAGGCAGCGTCAACAGCAACATTAGCTGGGTAGGTTACCACCCAACTTCGACCGGTACTGCAACGGTCACCGGCGCCGGGTCAAATTGGGAGCCCGAGGAACTCGCTGTAGGCGCACAAGGTGGCAATGGAGACCTAATGATCACCAATGGCGGGCGCGTGGGTTTCACTACGTTCATAGACGACAATCGGACCAATCCCAGGACCAGCTACATCGGCTTCAATCAAGCGTCCGAGGGTGTGGTTACGGTCGATGGACCTAACTCGATTTTCAATGGCAGTGATCAATTCGCAGTTGGGCAAGGCGGCACTGGCACACTCAACATCACCAACGGCGGGTCCGTGGTTCACCAATTCGATCCCGACGCCGACGCTTACCAATTCGAGGATATCGTGATGAGAGACGGCCAACAGGTCCGGTACCTCAACGGCATGGCGATCGGACGCACGAATAATTCGAATGGTACCGTGAACGTTTCCGGTTCCAATTCGTCGTTGACAAGCAACAAGAATCTCACGGTGGGAGGGCGAGGAACCGGAACTCTCAATGTTGAAGCCGGTGGCTACGTCCGCAGCAACGTGAGTTGGGTAGGCTACGAAGACGTTTCGACAGGTAACGCGACGGTGACCGGTCCCGGGTCGGTATGGGAACCGAACGAACTCGCCGTCGGACGCGACGGCAGCGGGACTTTAGACATCAACAGCGGCGGTCGAGTCGGTTTCAATTCGTTCATCGACGACGGTAGACAGAATTTCAGAACCAGCTACATCGGCTTCGGGCAAGGATCCATTGGCGAAGTGAACGTCGATGGGCAGGGGTCGACGTTCAACGGCAGCGAAATCTTTGCGATTGGCCACGTTGGCGACGGCACACTTAACATCACAAATGGCGGAAGGGTCGTCCACAACTTCAATCCAGCTGCAGACGCCCAGTCGCCTGCAACGGGTGATCCCGCCGAGTCTGGTACGGGAATCGTCGTTGGGAACAGTTTTTTTACGACAGGTATCGTGAACGTCGAAGGTACCAACTCGACATTCATAAGTGGCAAGAACCTCACCTTGGGCCGGCTCAATACTTCAACTGGTACGCTCAACGTTCGGGCCGGCGGCTCTGCCGAAAGCAACGTCACTTGGCTCGGCTACGAAGGCGACTCGACTGGCAGTGCGACGATTACCGGGGCAGGATCAACTTGGGAACCCCATCAGTTGATGGTCGGATATGAGGGCGACGGCACTGTCGACATCAGCAATGGCGGGCTCGTAGGCTACGATTCGTATGTCCCCAACAGCAACACTATCATCGGGTACTATGCCGACTCTACCGGTCAGGTGACGGTCGATGGACCGGGTTCGACGCTCTACGGGGGACGCATATTCCGGGTTGGCCAGAACAGCGAGGGCACGCTCAATGTTACGGGTGGCGGCAGTGTCGTTCACAGCTTTCATCCGACTCTCAGCGAACAATCCCCGTCGAATGGACTCGTTCTTGGAAACAGTACTGGCTCAACCGGCACGGCAAGCGTTACCGGCAGCAACTCATCCTTAACGGCCGGCAAAAATCTCGCGATCGGTAGGTTTGGAACCGGCACGCTCAACGTCGTGGCGGGTGGCACCGTCAACAGTAACATCAGCTGGATTGGATACGATACGGGTTCGATCGGCACGGCGACCGTTATGGGTGCCGGGTCGCAGTGGAACGCTGCGGAGTTGTACGTGGGAGGCAACACGTCCTCAGGTGGTGGCACTGGCTTCCTCACGGTCAAAGACGGTGGAGTGGTTAATGTGTCTGGCAATATGACCGTATGGACAACTGGAACTCTGAAGGGCGACGGCCAGATTTTTGGTAACCTCACTAGCTCGGGTCGCGTGGCCCCTGGCAATTCTCCTGGCATACTCACCATCAACGGTGACTACACGCAGACTGTGGACAGCATCCTCGAAATTGAGATTGGCGGGTTAACGCCCGGCCCTGGCTCGCCCAACATCGATGATGGCCACGATCAATTAGTCGTGAGCGGCGTAGCAACTCTTGGAGGAACCTTGGAGTTCTTGCCGATCAATACGGCTAGTTTCGTCCCGACAATCGGTCAAGAAGTCACCTTTCTCTCGGCTAATTCAGTCGTCGGCTCGCCCGCTGCGGTGATTTATCCTGGTCTGGAGGACATTCCGGGCGTCAGCCCAAACATTGGTTTCCGCGTCATCAAGAATGCAACCGACGTTCGATTGCAATACGTTGAGAAGGACGACATCACATTCATTGATAACACCGGCGGCGCGGTAGACGCGGAAGATTGGAACGAGATGGCTAACTGGATTGAATCGGACATGAATAGAGTACCCATCGAGTCCGATGCGGTCACGCTCAATGGGAGTCAAACAGGAGCAGTGCAGCGAGTTGACGTCAAATTTGCAGACGGTTTCGCGCATTCGATCGCAGTGGAGGATGAGTTCAACTCGATTACCCTCGGCGTATCAGATGGCTGGTCACTCTCCGCTGCCACGGGTGCCGTGCGAATTGGCAGCAACGCAACGCTTGAGCTAGACAATGGAACAGTTGGTGCTGCTCAAGCCGTGGTGATTACTGAGAATGGAATGCTCACCGGTCAGGGCACCGTCATTGGAACGGTAAACCTTGGAATCGGTGGTGGAAGCGAGGCGATGTTGAGTCCTAGTCTGGGCGCGATGCACCCCGAAGTCGGGAATGTCAATATAACCGGCGACTATACTCAGGGATCCGATGGAACTCTCGAAGTTGATCTGCTCGGGACGGCAAGCGACGAACACGATACTTTAGTAATTATCGACGGCATGGCTGAGCTGCAGGGTACGCTGAGTATCGACCTGTCGGATACAGCCACGGCAATTGAAGCAGGTGCCGAATACACCCTCATCACTGCCGACGGGGGAACTGGTAGTTTCGACCAGATCATCGTAAACGATCCTAATGGCATGGCAAACGACGTCTATTTTTCACCCTTCTACGGAACATCTCTAGTTGGTCCAGGAGAAGGTCTCGCCGCGATTGGAGATAATCAGTACGAATCAGGCCTTCGCGCTTTCTCGAAAGGTGACGCCGACGGGGATGGTTTGATCGATGGATCTGATGCGAAAGTGTTCGCCGCTGTGCTGATCAATAGCACCTTGCAGGGATTCGAGATCGGTCGAGAACCGAACGATTTTGCAGCCCTGAACTTCGTCAGTGCGTTCGATTTTTATACCGAAGGTTCAGTGGACGACTTGCAAAAAATCGACGTCGACGATATCCCAGGTTTCATTCAGGCCATGGCAGATTCGCAGGGCACGTCTCTGGCAGCTGCGAATGCCAATTTCGCGGCAGCCTACGCCGCGGCACTTACGAGTCGAGTGCCAGAACCGACTACAGGAGTGCTCTTGAGCGTAGCCGTAGTCTTGCTGCTAAGCCGTCGGAAGACAAGTTTCGGTGGGTAGGCCGTAATCGTTTGGAACACGAAATGAACAATCCAAGTGAGCGCACAGATTCGCGACGCCGCACCGCCGCCTGTCTTGCTCGAATCGCAGGTTTTACACTGGTTGAGTTGCTTGTCGTGATCACGATCATCAGTATCTTGATTGCACTCTTGTTGCCCGCAGTCCAGGCCGCGCGAGAATCGGCTCGACGCTCCCATTGTTTGAACAATCTTCGACAGCACTCCTTAGCGGCCCATAATTACCTTGGCGATTTTGGCGTCTTTCCGCCCGGAGGGAGGATGCACGAGATTGCGGGGCAGAATGGCGTTAGCTGGCGCGTTCTCTTACTTCCCTATCTGGAACAGCGAGTACTCTACGACCAGATCGCGCCGGCAGAAAACGGAGGCGCGCGCAACTGGGACGTAGGGCAAGCGCAGATGCCGGAATTGTTTCGATGTCCTTCTGCAGGCGAAAGTGACGGAGATCTGGAGCTGTCGTCGTATTGGGGTGTTGCCGGCGTGCCGAAACCGGGAGAGACGATCGGAAAGGATGATCGATGGTGTGGTCTGGCTGCAACCAACGGAATCTACTACGTGGGGAGCGAAACCCGTGTTGCGGATATCCGCGATGGCACGTCCCGGACGTTGGCTCTCGGTGAGCGAACCTATGTTTTTCGTCCTTGGATGAACGGTGCCAGATGGTCTGGAAATTCAACCAAATCAATTTGCAGCGAAGCGTCGAACAACGTCGTCTATCCAATCAACGCTCGTCGCGATCGCTTTGGGTACTACATCGGCGATCCCGAAATTCCGCCCGTGTCCGTGCCTCTGATTCCGCTCAACGATCTCTGGTTTGGCAGCTTCCACCCGGGAGGCGCTCACTTCAGCTTAGCTGATGCGAGTGCTAAGTTTGTCTCCGACGATTTGGGTATCACAGTCTTCGAGAGTCTGGCAACCATTGACGGCGGCGAAGCCGTTGAACTTCCTTAGTCGCCTGCTGCTGCGTCATCTTCCGAGGTTACAGCTAGGAATGGTATGCGACCTGCCAACTCACATGCTAGTTCGTAGAGTTGCGAAGGCGACGTCGGCCAAGTGTCCTTCAAGCGATCGCCAACGCGCTTCGCGTCCGAAAGCTCACTAGCGGCGTCTTCAAAGCCCGCAGCTACTGCGGCACGCAGCTCTATCTCCTGCAAGCTCGCGGCGAGACGTACATCGACTGAGTTCGACTTCGATGCGCCTCGCAGAAGCTTTTGTGCGCGGCTAAGCCATTCTACTGACTGATCGCGCTCAGTCTGCGCTGTTAGTTCCGAGAGCCTCTGATAAGCCTCGGCGAGTGCGAGGATGATCTGCGTGGAATTCGGACGAATTCCCAATTCTGTCTTTATTGCATCAATCGCCCGCTTGAGCGTAGCTCTCGCCTCGTCACGAAGGTCTGTTGCCTCGAACAATGTCGCCAGCGTAGTTAGACGTTTGGCCCGCGCAAGATTCGTTTCCTCGTGATCGGCAGGTGGCTGCTCTAGCGCCGTCCGTCGCGACGCCAATATCGATGCCAACTGTTGCTGCCGCGGGGAATAATTCGGTGTCGGTGGCCAAAGGTCAGACGGGTTTGCACGTCCCTCCCAAACGTCGAGTTTCGCCTGCCTTTCAGCAGCGTCAATGATCATCTCTTCTCGCTCCGCTTCACGCAACTTGATCAAGTTGTCTTTTTCAATCACAAGCTCGGCTTGCCGGGAACGTTGACGCTCCAGGACGACGGCAACCGTAGGCCCCGCGATGCCAAGAAAAGCAAGCAGGCCAACGAGAGCGGCTTGCAGCGGTCTGCGAATAGCCCACCGAATAGCTTTCTCAATCACTGACAGCGGCCGAGCCTCAATGGGACGCTTCTCCAGGAATCGCTCCAACTCGTTGCACAGCTCCAGTGCTGTCTGGTAGCGGCGACCAGGTTCTCGCTCCAGGCACTTCGCGGCGATGGTTGCCAGATCAATCGGAATGTGAGAGTTCAGAGTCCGAGCGTTGGGCGCATCTTCCGTCATGCGTTTGTGTACCTGCATCTGAGCGTTTCCTCGGAAGGGCAACGCGCCAGAAATGCACTCGAATAGAATTACCCCGAGCGAATAGATGTCTGCACGGCGATCTGCCCAAGCACTCTTACCTTCTGCTTGTTCTGGTGACATATACGCGGGAGTGCCGATCAGCTGCCCTTCAACCGTCATCGTGACTTCGGCTGCGTCACGTTTCGCCAGGCCAAAGTCCATGATGTAGGGCTGCCCTGCACCGTCGATCATGATGTTCGCAGGCTTAAGGTCTCGATGAATCACGCCGCGGCGATGTGCATGCTCGAGTGCTGCGGCGACGGTCCTGCAAAGACTTGCGGCCTCGCTGAATGACAGTCGATCTGCACTGAGTTTGTCCGCCAGCGAAACGCCGCGGATGAGGTCGCTAACAATGAATACCGCATCCCCTTCGCGCCCCACCTCGTGGACCGGGACAATATTTGGATGTCGAAGCTGAGCAGCGGAGCGTGCTTCCCGAAAGAATAGTTCCATCTCGTCCGCCGAGAGTTTCCAGTGACGAGGAATCTTGATTGCGACGACTCGATCGAGTTCCGTATCTCTCGCTTTCCAGACAGTTCCGAACCCACCGACTCCAAGGCGCGACACGAGCTCAAATCGATTGATCTGCTGCAGCGATTCTGCCATCCGAGTCTCGCGAGAATGATCAACGAGACTGAAATTGCTGCCACATACTGTGCAATCGATGGAATCCAGAGGGGTGTCACTGATCAACTCAATGTGATTACTACAATGAGGACAGCGAATCTGGAGTCCGCGAGACTTTCGTCGTCTCGGCGTTGACGGAACCAGTTGGTGATCTACCGTTGGGGACTCGTGGGCAACCGTCGCGTCTTTCCCTTCGACTTCGCGAAGGCTTCGCTTGATTTTTGTGGCCAGCGCAGGGTTTGCTTCCAGCAAGACTTGTTCCGGGTTGGAGCGCTCTTGGGAGTCGAGGTGTTCCGCAGCGATGCCGACCAGCTCCGCGAGAAGGTGATCCTGAACAGGTTCTTCGACGCGATCTAAAAAGGGCGCGAACCGAATTGGTTCACCTCGCTCAACGAGCTTTTCGAACTCGTCGCATAGCGTGTCAAGCTGCCGTGTAATCTCTAGCGAGAATCGGTTACTAGAGTCATCTGACATGGTCATCCGAGTACCTCAGGGATATCTCCCTCGAGGACCATCGTTCGCCATTCCTTGCGGATTCGTTTGAGTTTGCGGATAACTGTCCGGACACTGCAACCGACTTCATTCGCAATCTCATCGTTTGTATATCCGCCAAGCTTCTGTTCAACGATTTTCCGCAGCACAGGGTCATCCAACGCAAGCACAAGTCTTTCCAACTCGTCTGCCACTTCGACGGCAAATTCCGGATTGGGTTCAACACCCAGATAATCTTGCACGTCCTCTAACCGGCACTCCAAGGCTCGTGACCTGACTTTGGCGAGCTGCCTTCGCTGTTCGGAAACTGACTTGTGCGCAGTGATCGTGACCAACAATGGCCATAAACCACTTCGGTCGGACAAGTCAGGGTAGCGATTCTCGCGTGCCCCAAGCATGAGGCTCTTCATCGCGCTCAGAGCAACGTCCTCTCCTGACAGGTCGCGTTCGAGATGTTGCAAACGTGATCGCGCTACCTTCACGAGGCGAGCGAAATAGCGATCCCAGAGCTCTTGCGCAGATCTGCTGTCTCCGTGTTTGATGCCCTCTAGCCAATGTGAAACGGAACCTTGATCGTGAATTTGCACTTGTCTAGCCTCAGATTCTAGCAACGAAGTTACTGACTGCTGAAATTGAAATACGCCCTGTGGGCAGCTCAACGGAGCAATTGACGCACATTAATAATAAACTACCGTGCGACCAACTGAAAGCTCGCAGGAATGCAGAGCCTAGGCATTCAGCAAGGGCATTACTGCTGGTGCTACGATTCTGACGGCTCGCAGAACCTGTTCCGAAATCTGCAAGCCAGAGCAGGTGCTCTCATGCCCTTATGTTGATCGCGAAAAACGCCAGCCAAGTGACATCACTGTACAAATAAATCAGAGATCCGTGCCAATTCCAGTCGCCCAAAGAATACTGCACAAACTTCCACAAAGCTGTCACCTTTTTGCGCCCATCAACGATCATGATGATGCAGGCCAGCACTTACCAAAATTATCCACCTCAATTGGAGCACAGGTCGATGCGAAAATTCGACTCAAGTCAGCGATCTAAACGACTAGACGATCGACGCAGGAAAGGTCAAAGCATTGGAGGCTTCGCCCACGAGATTATCCCGCGCGAGCAGAAACATCCTCGAGATGATTCCTGGCCCAACAACAATCCGCCGCAAGATCCTAGAGACTCTCGGTATTGCGCCGGAAGTACGACGCCGATGGAACATCAAAGCTGCGTATTGCGGAAGAAATCGAAGCCGGTTAGCTCCCCCTACTCAGCACTTGTAAGGGCCGCATCCGTACTTGGTCAACTCCTCGTACTGGTTGCGTTTTTGCCGGTATTCGTACTCGCTTGGATCGCATATGCGATCACCGCACCACCGCAGAAGGGCGCTTTCCAGGATCACTGCGCAGGAAACGATGTCACCAATGCAGCCGGGCATGGCCGGATCGAACCTCCACAAATTGGGATCCTCTAAACTGGTAGCTCGAATGCACTTGTAGCAAATCTAAGCTCGCTTGCTTACTTCTCGATCAGGTCAGGACTCAAATTCAGATACCTCAGGCAAGAGGCAGATCAGCTCGCGAATAGAGACAGACATGCTAATGGCGACGACATTTTCGAGTAATTGAGATTAAGACTAGACTCCCATGAATTACGGCTAGCTACACAAAAAACTGTACACGAAAATCGTAGGCAGCAACGCAGAAAGGAGTTGCATTCTCGGTTTAGCGCGATAGTCGATTCCACAAGCGGTGAATTTCTTCGAGTGTGGAAAGTTAAGCCTGGAAGTCCTGTCTTTGCGACGTTTCACCGAGAATGCGTCACCAACTGAGGCGTACGGCGTGGCGTCAATTCGATGACATCAACTTCCTCAATCGTCTTAGCGGCTCTTTCGAGTCTCAAACCTGCCATCGATAGAACCAATCAGCATTCTCTTACTCGAAGTTGCGCGCATCGAATTGACTCACCGCTTTTGGAAAGTGCTCTCTTTTAAAACGCACAAATTTAGTGGTTTCTCAATCGGCCCAAACCGTACAGCTTCTCCTTGCCGGTGTGTGCATAGGCATTGCGCGTTACAGAGCACGTGTGCTCATGTTGGCGATTAATATCCGCGAAGCCAGGGTTTGCATTGCCACGAATAACTCATTGACGATTGTTAGGGTTTGTTATCGTCGGTTGTTTCGGCGACGGGTTCTTTGGCTTTGGGCGGCTCGGCTTCCGTGGAATACTTCTCTAGCGTTTGCCTGATCTGCTCACTGCTGGGATTCGCATCGACGGCACGTTTTTGCCATTCGATGGCTTTGTCTAAGTCCCCGAGTTCGTAATGCAAACGAGCGACGGTGTCGAGGATGTTGGCGTCTTTGTCATTTGTCAGCTCGCTGGCTTGTTCCGCAATCTCGACCCCTGCTTGGAGCAAGGATTTGTCTGCTGTGGTCGTCGCGATTTGCCAGGCAAAGGCGTTAAGTGGGTTTGGATTTTGCTCGCTATTGGTGACCAACTCGTCGAGCACTTCTTTTGCTTGTTCGATACGATCAGCTTTGAGCAGAATGCCGAACCGTGTAATTTTTTTGAGCGGGACGTCTGGGATGGTTTTTTCGAGCTCTTCCGCTAGCTGTAACGCTTGATCCCAGTTTTTATCGCTCGTGGCTTGGTCGATGTCTTGGAAGATTCTTTGTCGTAGCTCGGCAAGCCGCCGAAGTTCGACTCGCTTGGTGCGGGCAGCTTCGCGGTTCCAACTGCGATCGACCACCTGTTGCAGCGGCTGGTCGATGCCAGCAGGATGGCCAATCCATTCGATGTGGCCATCGTAGCCCACGATAAAAGCTGTGGGGATGCCATTCTCTCCTGCCGCCTTCATGAATGCTGTGCTGGTCGCATCTTCCGCATCAATCGCAACGGTGTAGCGCATTAGATCGTCCCAGGTTTGCCCTTCGGACTCGGCGGTACGCGAGTCCGCCTTTTTCTCGAGGAAGTTGTCAACGATGCTTCGCTGTTCGTCGGTGATGCCAACAAAAGTGACGTTGCTTTCGTGCTTTTCCTGCAGTTCGCTGATATGAGGCATGCCTGCACGACACGGACCGCACCACGTCGCCCAGAACTCGACCACATAGATTCTGTTGTCTTGATAGGTCGAAATCGGATCGCCTTTGACCCAATCGGCAATTCTAAGATTGGGAGCCGTATCGCCGATGTCTAACTTCTTTGACATCTCTGGGGTGTCTGAGGTATCAACAACGGCATTTTCTGGTTGAGGTTCAGAATTCGATGCTTCGGCAGTTTCTGAATTCTCTGCGCTTGTTTGCTGCGGTGGAAGCTGCTGGTTGCAACCACCTAGGGCTATTATCGAAATGCAGAGGAAGTGAGCAAAACTCTGTTTGATGATCGACATATGAATCTCTTGAGGTTTTAGGCGAGAAGATGAGAACGCTGTTGATTGTATGAGCTAGTGTACCGGGATTCCGAGTTGAAATCCTCTCTGTTTTTCGGTTTTACACTCCCACTACGCCCACTTGCTCTTCGATCTGTTCCAGCTGATACAGCTTCCCCTTGCCGCTACCAGGGCAGGCTTCGCAGGTCTCGGCCCAGGTTTCTTCGGTGCGGACGTTCGAAGTCCAGAAAGGCCAGGTTTTGCACTGACGGGTGCGGGCTTCGTAGACTTCGCACTTGCGGGTCTTGTTGTCGAAGAAGACGCAGTCGTAGCTGCCGGGCAGTTTGCGCAGGCTGCGACGGATGCCGATTTTGCGGATATACTCATTTTCGAACGCGTCGGACGACATGTCGAGATGCCCCGCTAGGTCGACGAGCATTATGTGCCGGGGCTGGGCATCTGTTTTCCCAGCTAGAGAATCGACACTGGCGCGGGGGGTAAACGCCCGCCGCCGGAAACTGCAGGTCCAGGACGCGGGGAGGGTGGGGTTCGCGGGTGCGGTGATGAGCCGCTGGTTTGATTGCCGGGTGGTATGCCCTATCCGCAGAGAGAAGGCTCGGTTTCTTTCAGCCGCGCAGGCGAGGCGGGTAGGGTGTCAGCCAACGTTGCCGGTTGGCTCGTTAGTTGGCGTGCCCCACTCGGCATCAAAGCCTTCCTTGAGCCGTGCCAAGGCTTGAGCATGGCCTAGCTCAGAGGTCTCGCCGTAAGCGTTCCTCGTCGTACGCGCAAATTCACCAATGCAGACGGGTGGGCAGCATTAAGGCTGCTTATCCGCTGGATAATGCGCGGTCCGGGAGGCAGTTTAGCAAAAACCGCGCGCAAGCCCGGTAGCAGCCATCTAGCAGATGGCGTGAGCCGCGGCGTCAGCCTGCGGCGCCCACGCGGGAGCGGAACGCAATGAGCGGCTCTGCCGCGAGAAGGCAACCTGGGGGAAGGGCTGGCGACAATCGGCTCGCGTAACTTCGAAAGCTGATCGAGCGAAAACGCTGCAAACGCAGGCGTTCTTGTTGTGACAACCTTCCTGAGCGCGACGTGTAATGACAATCGGGCAAGCTGCAGAAATGTTAGCGCCATGCAGTTCCGTCTAAATCTGAAAACAACTCAGCGCCTGCTTGCACCGGGTCAAAACCGATAGGCCATTTAGTGGCATCGTCATAGATGGCGTCCGTAAAATCGGCGTCTTCTAGCCGTCTAGAGGAGGAGAAATTTGCTCCGCAAATCCAGCAATTCTTAAAGCTAGCCATGCCGACGTCGGCCTCCGCAAAAGAAGCTGACGCGCAGTTTGAATAATCAAATACTGCGCAGGACAGCTGAGCTCCTCGTAAAGATGCGTTAGTCATGTCGGCACCTTGTATGATACTATTCGCCATTCTCGCGCTGTTGAATTTAGCAGACTTAAAGCAGCAATGGTTCAAAATGGAATTGCGTAGATCTGACTGAGAAAAGGACGCATTAGAAAAATTCTGTCCGCGAACTATGAGTCTATGCAAATCTCTTGAGCAAAGATCGGCTTGCTCTAGCGAAGAGGCTGCAATTGATATTACTGATCCGGTCACTGATTTTAGTACTATCATCACTCTCCCCAATCTATAGGGTCAATTATCACGTCGTCCCACTCTCAGTGATATCGCTACCTCTCTGCTATGGCCGTCTCAATGGTGGGGCTGAGCGTTGAAGCAACAGTTAAGATTTAGTGGGGGAAGTTAATGGTTAAGAGCCAATTACTTGAACACGACGCTCACCAACTTTCAATCTATCCGTGTCAACAAAATCCTATAAGTATTCACTCTAAAAGTAGTAACTATAAGTGATGCAGAGAGATTATAAATCTAGTGAGCGATAGCAAAGATACCAGTGAAGTATTCCTCTTGTTGGATCGCGAAGTATCGCTGTTCACCCAAACCAACTATCATAAACTCAGTGAATTCTTTCGTTTGGTCACCTATGAGAGTGCCTAACAAGCGCCTTAAGTTGAACTGCGAATATGCCTTCCACGCTACAGACTCCTGACTTCCGGCAACCGATAGTCCAACATCTTGGTCATCGAGATAACCAAGATGATTTGTGAGGAATGATCGCACATCCTCCTCCGTTGCACTGCAAGTTATTTCGTATTCTGGCCGCATATCCCTAGCAACTAGCTGCGACCATAATTTCTGTGGATTTAGCAGCTCTACTTTTAAGTGGTTTATGTCAAGAGGAACGCCAAATTCATCCATCATGTTCCCGTTACTCATCATAGTCTACATTTCTGCGTGAAGAGTCAATTTTCGGCTGGACTGCATGGAAATGAGGGCCGCGATTTGGATCGTTAAAATGTTCAGCAATTACTCTCTTGCCTTGAGGGGTATCATACTCGTAATAACGCCCTTGAGCAGCTGAGTCATCAGTGTAGTTATAGTTTTTATGTCCCCGGCGCGTAGGATCATTACCATTGGTCCATTGGCGTGAAGGTTGTTGAGATCGAGGAATGCCTGCACGATCTTTCGCCTTATTGAATGCTTGTCGGCGAGTGTAGTTATTATGCACAAGCACACCACTCGTGGCGACACGATAGACATGCTCACGGTGGACTTCGAGGTTGTAGACCGGCTCGGGCGGACCGCGGTTGGTAATGCTGGTGATGGTCGTTATGCCGTTGAGTGTGCGGAGTGTTTCACCAACCTTTAACTCACCCGCTTCGACAAACTCCTGTCGGTCTTCGCTCCAGAAGGGGTGATTGTCTGTTACACCGATCGGCTTGTCTTCACCGGTAACCGTGATGTTCAACAATTGGTGTGACGATCGATGGGCAAACGTGCCGGTGACTACTTGACCCGTCCCCTCGGCAATCGGCGGACAGGGATCGACTGCCAACACCTCGGCAGGTCCGGCTGCGCCTAATTCGGGCAGGTCAAGTTCAACAGTCGCCCCAGCTTGCGCTTGATGCGTCTCGATCCAGTCGACGGGACGCAGCAGCACGATGTCCAGACGTTGGCCATCTGCTTTGGGCATCACCAACGTCAACTTGCGCCAGGTGGCTTCCTCCGGCTCGGGCAGTGAGTCGTCAACTTGCTCACGCAGTGGGTTCTTCCCCGCCACGCGGCGACCGACGGTCACCTTTTCGATAGCCAACGTCAGTGGCGCTGGCTTCAACGAAGCCGGATGGACTGCTGTTGTGGTGGAGATCGGCTCGCTATGTATCCTGTTACTCTACATGGTCTCTACTGAACATTCTCTAGCAACAACATCGAGGCAACTCTGATAGTCGAGGTCGAGAAACTGGAAATGCTTGAACGGATGTTTGGTAGGCAATTGTCCATATAGCCGATGTAAAGCTTGCTTAAGCAATTCTGTATTTGCATCATTCCAGACGACATCAACCACTTCGTTCGCATCATTGTCAACTACACGAATCGTATCATTAAAGATGAATTGAAGATTTTTTTCATTCCATGCTTGCAACCGTACAGTCAGGATATTATTACTCCGTTCATATCCTAGAAAGTGCGAGTCTGCAAAACCTATATCATGATCGATTGAATGAATAGCCATATCGTTAATATGAATCAGGAAACACCTCGCCGGGAAGAAAGCCAGCACCATCCCCAGGTTTGTATCCTGAGGGCTTAAGCTTTATGACGTTTTTCTTGTTATTAAAGCTCTTAGATGGATCGATGCGAACCTCGACATGATAGTGCTGTCCGTGATGCCGTGGAGCATAAGTTTCACCTGGCTCCAGAGCATGTTGTTCAGGTCTAATTCTGATGCGGTCACTTGGATAGATTCTCCCTTTAGCATCACGAGGTAAATCTGGCAGCAAATCGTCTGGATTGTCTGGAAATTTCCCAGGATACGTATTATGCACCAGCACGCCACTTGTGGCGACCTGATAGACGTGCTCACGGTGGACTTCGAGGTTATAGACCGGCTCGGGCGGACCGCGATTGGTGATGCTGGTGATGGTCGTTATGCCAGCTTGCGCTCGATGCGTCTCGGTCCAGTCGACGGGACGCAGCAGCACGATGTCCAGACGTTGGCCATCTGCCTTGTGCATCTGCAGAGTAAGCGTGCGCCAAGTTGCTTCCTCCGGCTCGGGCAGTGAGTCGTCTACTTGCTCACGCAGTGGGTTCTTCCCCGCCACGCGGCGACCGACGGTTACTTGATCGATTGCCAACGTCAGTGGCGCTGGCTTAAACGAAGCCGGCTGGACTGCTGTTGTGGTGGAAATCCGCTCGCTACGGCGAGATTTCTGCCGTCGGGAAGGGTGCGGTTGTTGCCGCTCTAGTACAGGGACTACCGTCGACACTTGTGCGATTGCCGTTCTCGTCATATTGATAGGTTCGTCGACGCCCATAATGTCAGAGGAGACGTCGTAACGTGGGCAAGGTGACGAACTAATGGGGTACCTTCGAAGTTCGTATCGCGCGCAATTGGTCGACTAGGCTCACAGGACGATCAAACGGGTAAGTTTTGCGGCTTCAGGAACGCTCATCTGGTATAATTGTTTACCAAGTCGTTGCCGATTGAGACACTTTCAAGCTCGCTATTTTCCAAATTGCTTCCCTGATCTCTAGATCATGCGCCTACAGGCCAGAACCAATTTCTTGTCCCGTGCTGTTGCGACCTTGGTGGTCGCGTTGGCTATGCTAACCGAGACGTTAAACGCCATCGGCGATGGCACGACGCAAAGCAGGTCGAAGCTCGTATCGGCCGTCAGCCAATACTGCGTAGCCTGTCATGGCGAGTTCGGCGATGCGGAAGGCGATATCGATCTGACGCAGCTTACTGCCGAATCGCTCACTACCGACCCCGAACTTCTGAGCGACCTGTTGCACGTTCTCGATACTCGGGCGATGCCTCCAGAAGACGAGGAGCAGCCACCGCCTGAGTTGCGTGCACAATTGATCGCCGAGTTGAAGCCGCTCCTGCACGCGGCCGCCGACGAAGGCAACGTGCATAAGCGAACGCCCCTCCGCAGGATGAACCGCTTTCAATTCAACAACGCTGTGGTCGACCTCTTTCGATTGAATTGTGTTGTGTTCACTCTTCCCGAGCGAACCATGCGCGGCTACCAAGACTACTTTGATCCTGCTAGTGGGAAAATGCCGGATAGCGTGCTGGTTGGCAACCGGCCTTTGGGTAAATCTCAAATGATCGAGCCTCGCTTAGCGGGTGTCGCTGCGTTTCCGCAAGATCTGAGAGCAGAGCACGGCTACGACAATCAGGCGGACCACCTGTCGTTGTCGCCTCTGCTGATGGATGAGTTTCTTAAGCTTGGCCAGTCGATCACGGAGAGCCCCGACTTCGGACCGAGAACGGTGGGGATTTGGAATACCTTCTTTGTTGCGCCGGAGGATGACAGCGATCAGAATGTTGAACTTCGCAGTCGTCTGCCCGAGTTCCTAACTCGCGCGTTCCGCCGCCCAGCGGACGATGCACTCGTTGATCGTTACGCAGCCTACGCCGAAACGAAGCTTGCGGCCGGCGTGGACTTCACGGAAGTAATGAAGAGCATCGCCGCTGCGGCGATTTCCTCGCCGCGGTTCCTCTACCTGTATGACAAAGTGGCTGTGGACGAGCCTACCGGCGCACCTCAACCACTCGACGACCTGGATCTGGCATCGCGAGTTTCATTTTTCCTCTGGGGCAGTATTCCCGACGAGGAGTTACTCGATCTCGCCGCGGAAGGGGAATTGGGTAAATCGAAGATCTTCGACCAGCAAATCGAGCGACTGCTGACAGACAAGAAGCTCAAACGCTTCTGCGACAGCTTTCCCGCACAGTGGCTGCAGCTTGATCGCATCGTGTCGTCAGTGCCTAACCATGATCTGTTTCCAAACTTCTACTTTTCGAAGTATCGGTTGAGCATGCACATGATGCTCGAGCCGTTGCTGGTTTTTGAAACGGTGTTGATCGAGAACCTGCCCATCACGCAGTTGATCGATTCCGATTTTACGTACCGGTCCGCAAAGCTGGAGCAGGCTTATGGCGAACTTGGAAACGAGCCCGGCAAATCCACTGGCGGCGGTGTAACGACGCTAACCTTTCGACGCGTTCCCGTGACCGATCGACGCGCTGGAGGTGTGATCACTACGGCCGCGGCGATGACGATGACCTCTGGAACTGAACGAACTAAGCCAATCACGCGCGGCGCCTGGATCGCAGGCGTCGTCTTCAACGATCCGCCCAAGCCTCCCCCGGCCGATGTACCGCCGCTAGCCGAGATGCCGTCCGCTGAAGAAGCGAATCTGACTTTGCGGGAACGTTTGGCTGCGCATCGTGAACGGTCCGATTGTCGCGGGTGCCACGAGCAGATCGACCCACTTGGTTTCGCGTTGGAAAACTACGACCCCATCGGCCGTTGGCGCGATACCTATGAGAATGGGTTGGAAATCGATGCCTCCGGAAAATTGTTCCGGCAACACTCATTCTCCGACGTGGTTGAATTCAAAAGCGCGATCTTAGCCGACAAGGATCGTTTTTGCCGTGCGTTGGCGGGCCATCTGCTCTCATTCGCCCTAGCGCGGGAACTCGGTCCCGCTGATACTGTAGCACTCGACACCATTACGGAAGCCGTTTCTGCTGATGATTACAAGATGCAGACGTTGCTTAAGCAAGTTATTCTCAGCGAACCCTTCAGGACAAAACTATGAATCGATCGCGACGGCAGTTCTTGCGGGGCATCGGCGGCGCAGCCTTGGCTCTGCCGTGGTTGGAAAGCCTGGCCGCTGCCAGCGATACGGTGAAAGTCGCCCCAGCGCTTCGGATGGCACATTTTTATGTTCCGATCGGCGTGGTTCGGCGCGGCTTCTTTCCGGGCGAGGCGGATCATGTGATTCCCAAAGGAAATCTCGGCAACGTGATGAAGTCGCTGGGCAAGCAGAATCCCAACCATTCCGCTGAGCGGCTGGCGGATCTAACGCCGACAATGCAGCCGCTAGCGGGAGTGAAGCGTCACATCAATCTGATCACTGGTATGGACCGCACCTTTCAGCAGGGCACCGATGTGCATGCTCAGTGCGCTTCCTGTTATCTCAGCAGTGCGAAAGCCTACACAGTCGAAGGGTCAGCTTGGCCGCTCGATCGAACGCTCGATCATATCGTGGCTGATCATGTCGGGCAGAGTACGCCATTCAAAACGTTAGAATTCAGTTGCAACAGCCATCGCGACAACAAGGAATCGATCTACTTCGATAACATTTCATGGTACGGCACAGGGCATTTGGCCCCATCGGTCCGCGAACCTCGAAAAATGTATCAGCGACTCTTCTCGACACAGGCGATCGATCGGCATCGCGAAATCACGAGCCTCGTGCTAGAAGATGCGCATTCGCTTCAAAAGGACTTGGGCAAAGCTGATCGTGACAAGTTCGCTGAGTTTTTTGATTCCATCCGGGCAATTGAGGTTCAGATGGACCGCCTAGAAAGGATGAAAAGCGACTTGGCTCAAGTCGATTTCGAGGAACCGACCGAGGCCTACCTGCCGCGGGGCGAGTACATTCGCCTGATGGGCGATTTGATGATCGCTGCACTGCAGGTGGGACTCACCAACGTTGCTACATTCATGGTCGGGCCGGAACGTTGGGACACTCCCTATATGTTTGACGGACTGTTCGACAAGCCTCGAAGCCATCACCACATGTCGCACAACCAGACGAAGATGATCGACGACCTGCTCAAAGTCGACCAATTCCACATGCAGCAGTTCGCATACCTCGTCGAGCGAATGCGAGACATTCAGGAAGCCAACGGCGCGTCGCTCTTGGACAATACGCTGTTCACTTACGGATCGGGGTTGGGCGATGGCTCAACTCACCAGTACAACGACCTGCCGATCATCGTCGCGGGCGGCGGCGAACGGATGAAAACCGGTCAGCACATCAACATGCAAGAAGGAACGCCACTTGCGAATCTGTGGCTGACGCAAGCACAGACCATGGGCTTGCCCATTGACGATTTCGCCGATAGCACAGGAGTTATCAGCGACATCCTGGCGTGACTCACATTGGAAATTGGCGGCTGGTTCTACAAGAGCCTGCGGACCTTCGTTTTCTTCGTCGATCGGGAATTCTACTGCGGCGCCGTCTTCCGTTGCGATTCGATTCCTGCTTGGTCGATGATGGCCTTGGCTTGCCGCGACGCTGCGGCCGCATCTCCAAAGTAGTTATTCTTCCATGTATGCCATTCCTTCTGACTAATATTAAACCGAACTGCCTTGCCGGAGGTCGAGTGAACGACGTTCGATTCAAAGCGTAATCCTTTACTTCCTTGATCGACAAAAAAGCCATTGTTCGGGGCATCGCCATGGGCGAACGAAGATCGTCGTACATCGTGAATGTAGTTTCCTCGCAACAAAGTCCCGGGTTGCAATCCAAGCGTATAGATTCCACCTCCGTCAGCTAGCTTCTTCATGACATCGAAAATGTGATTGTTCTCAACGTGACAAGACCTCTGTGAGGTGGTGCTCGTGTCCCACCGAAATCCAACGGAGATGCCCGTGTAGGGCAGATCGTGAATCACGTTGTGCTCTATATGTGATTCACGACTGAACGCGACGAATACGCCTGTTGCGCCGAAACTATCCAGTCCGCAGCGTCGTATCCGACAGTTTGAGACAATATTCCCGGTCGGCGCGTCCTTCGGGTCGCTCCAGTCTGCATCCAATCGACTCTCGTTTCCAGCTTCCAACGCTCCTTTACCACGCCAACCGATCATCACACCCGTACCGCCAATTTCTTCGATGGTACAACCCGACAACTTATTCGCCCGACATCCGACCCCCAAGCCAACTGCCGAATTGTTGAAATGAGCGAACCGGCATCGTTGGAACGAACAGTTGTGAGCATACGTGCATTCGATCGCCACCGGCTGCACGAAAGAACGAGCTCCCATGGTCGTGCCGAAGTGTGATGCTTGGATCTCGTTGTAACCTATTTCCGGTAACGCGAAACGGCAATGTTCGAAGCGGATATCACGGAAGTGAAGGTTTTGGACAGGGGATCCTCTGCTTCCGCTGACTTCGACTAGTTTCTCCAATCTTGGGGCCACCACAACTGCATTTGAGGAATCTTCGGATGGTAACGGAATGTAGTGTAAATCACCTGAACCTACATCCAAAAACCACTCGCCGGGATGATCGAGAAAGTGAGAAGCGTGCTCAAGATATGCAGATTTATCCGGACTTGTGGTAGTGGCTGCACCGTGCCCGATCCATCCCATCGCAGTGTCGGTAGCAATTTGTTCGGCACTGGCACTGTTCACGAGACCGCGAGTAACCGACCAATTTTGAAACACGACCAACTCGGTATTTTGATCGCCCAACTCTCCTGCTGGAAGTTGTCTATCAAAGGTGAACTGCTTGACCGCAGCACTAACCGTGCGAATTCTTAGCTGGCCTTCGTTATTGGGCCATCTCGCGCGAATTGCACGGCGATCGTTGACGGTCAGTTGTCGGAAAAACCATTCGCCGAGTTTTACTTTCGGCAGTTCGACGGTCCAGCGATCGTTGGGAGTCACGTTCCAGTTGTCAATCTGCTGTCCACCACTTAACACCACCTGATCCCCAGGAAACGCCACATATTGCACCGAGAACTGCTCGGTACCTGAATCTCGAGAATCAAAGACTAAGGTCTCTTTTAGTTCATAGGTGCCGTGATGAATCCACACTGTCTGATCCGCGTGGAGACCACGCCGAATACGTTTGCGGACTTCTGATTTGGCTCGCGCAACAGTTCGAAACGGGTGCTCTGCGCTGCCTCTGTTGGTATCGTCACCATAGGAGGCGACATGAATAGCAGCGCCGTCGACACGGTTTGCTGTTGTCAACGGCAAGATCAAAGATATGAGCAGGTAGGTATGAAGCTTCGCATGTATTCGCAATGGCTTATTCATGATCAGAGCATATCGGATCCCAACATGCCGACAAGGCCCCGGGTACTGCTGACGGGCTCAGCGGGCCAACTCGAGGAGGTCAGTTTTCCACGTGTTCCAGATCGATGAAACCTATCCAAGCTAAGTCCGAATACTGCAGAGATCACCTCCGACGTGCGGATGAATCACTACGGGTCTAATCGGCATTCGGAATTTCCATCGTCATTACCAACAGCCAACGTGATGCCGACAATACGAATCACACTCTTCTTATTCACGACGCCGTACCGTGTCGAGTAAGACTGCGCCCAAGAGGACGGCACCTAAGACGATTCTTTGATTGAAGGGGTCGACGTTCGTGAGATTCATGCCATTCTTGATCACGGCGATGATAAATGCGCCGATGAGCGTGCCAAAGATCTTCCCGCGTCCACCCATGAGCGAAGCCCCACCGACCACGACGGCGGCAATCACCTCGAGTTCGTACATCAGTCCGAACTTTGGGTCTCCAGCGGCTAGCTGCGACGTGAGTACGACTCCACCGAGCCCGGCCAACGCTCCGGAGATCGTGTAGATTGCGAGCAGTATCCGATTAACTGGAACGCCGGAGAGCTTAGCGGCTTCCTCGTTTCCGCCAATTGCGTAGACATATCTCCCGAAGACCATTCGTGACATGACAACGTGAGCGATCAAATAGAGCGCGAACATGAGCCAGACAGGATTGGGCACGCCGAGTGTTCTCGCGCCGCCGAGCCAGAGGAACGCGGCTGGCAACTCAGAAATCGATCGTCCGTCGGACAGCCGGAATGCCAGGCCACTAGCAATCATCATCATGCCGAGCGTCACGATGAACGGCGGAATCTGAAAGAGGGTTATCATCATCCCATTAAAAAAGCCGGCGGCTGCACAGACTGCGATTCCTAGACAGCAGCTGACCACCACCATTGCAATTCCCGCGTCTGTCCCGCCACCCCAATCTCGCAAGCATAGAGCTGCGGACACCGACGCTAACGCCACAAGCGATCCAACCGAAAGGTCAATACCGGCAGAAACGATGACTAGCGTCATGCCGATCGCGATGATCGCGTAGATCGCGGTTTGATTTGCGACGCCCAGCAGATTGCTCAGCTTTAGGAAGTCAGGCCAATAGTAGGGAGTCGGCTGTGTTCGTTTGGCATTTTCAAGCGACGCGAATCGGTCATAGACGCTCCACTTGGCGGTGACATCGTTGGTGATCAGCACGTCGATCCGCTTACCACTCGACTCAATTTTCTCAACGGCTGTGCGCACATCGCTGGGAGATCCGTTGACGGTCGCTAACACCGAAATACCCAGCTTCTGAAGTTCGTCTGAGGCGACTTCTGAAAAAGCTCGATCCTCACTGGTCCCACGCGCGACGATGAGCACGCTCTTGTTTGTGCCTGTCTGCTCGCTGAATTGTTTGGCAATCTCTTTACCCGCCGCAGCGCCAGTGGGATGCTGTTCTCTGATCGTCAGCAACGCGAACAGCCCGCCGAGCACCAGAAGTACAGCCAACATACCGTAATCGCGAAGAAAGCGGCTACGAAAAGAAACGGTTGTGTTCGTGATGGCCATGCTGGTTACTTCGCCGCCAATTCCATGATCTGCTCCTGCGAGGTGGCAGAGACATTCTCGACAACACCAGTCATCCTACCTCCGTGCATGACTAGGATACGATCGCTCATGCCAAGCACTTCGGGGAGCTCAGAACTAATCATCAAGACTGCCTTCCCCTGTTTCGCTAGCTCGTTGATCAACATGTAGATTTCGTACTTGGAGCCCACGTCAATCCCGCGGGTGGGTTCGTCGAAGATCACCACCTCGGCGTTGCGTTGCAACCACTTGGCAAGCACAATCTTTTGCTGGTTACCACCCGAGAGATTGCGAACCAGTTGTCGGGTGTCCGACATTTTGACGTTGAGTCGATCGACGTAGGCCTGACAGGCGGCTTGCTCCTTGCTGTCTCGAACAAATCCAAAATGCGACAACTCCCGTAGGTTGGGCAATCCAAAGTTCTCACGGATTGATGCGTCGAGGATGAGCCCCTGCTGTTTTCGATCTTCCGTCAGTAGACAGATCCCCGCGCGAATCGCGTCTCTCGGACTACGTATATCTAGTCGTCGGCCGTCGAGCGTTATTGATCCGCCCGATGCGCGGTCAGCCCCAAAGATGAGCCTCGCGAGTTCCGTGCGTCCCGCGCCCACCAAGCCCGTAATGCCAAGCACTTCGCCCTGCCGGACCTCAAAACTAATCTCTTCGCTCAGGTTGGGGTGTTGCAGATCCCGAACCACCAGACGCGGCGGTCCAACTTCGTGACGGTGCTTAGGGAATTCATCTTCGATACTGCGCCCGACCATCAATTCTATCAAACGGGGACGGGTCAACTCTCGGGTGGGTGCTTCGCCGACGAGCTGCCCGTCGCGTAGCACTGCAATCCGATCGGCGATTTCGAAGACCTCGTCCAAACGATGACTGATGTAGATCACGCCGATCCCACGGCGTTTCAGGTCGCGGATCATATCGAACAAGCGGGCGACTTCGTGCGTCGTCAGCGCCGCCGTGGGCTCATCCATCACGATCAGTTGTGCATCCTGCGAGAGCGCCTTCAGAATCTCGACAATCTGCTGCTGCGCGATCGAGAGCTGCCGGCATATCTGATCGATGGGAACGTCCACTCCGATCTGTTCAAGCAGCTGCAGCGACTGCCGTCGTTCGCTACCGCGATTCACCCATGCCAAAGTCGCTTCGCGCCCTAAAAAAATATTCTCCCACGCGGTCAACTCGGGAATGAGGTTGAACTCTTGAAAGATAACGCCGATTCCAGCCGCCGCGGCTGTCGCTGGGGTGGCCAAGTGAACGTCGTGTCCTGCGACGCGTATCTGCCCACGGTCAGGGAGATGCGCTCCCCCGAGCATCTTGATTAGCGTGCTTTTTCCGGCACCATTCTCGCCGAGCAGCGCAAGCACTTCACCCCGCCGAGCTGTTAGCGAGACATCGGTTAAAGCACGTACGCCCGGAAAGGACTTGTCGATTCCGCGCATTTCGAGGAGAGGAGGTTCAGCGATCGCAGCATCAGCATGCACAAGCACTTAATCCTTGAGTGCTAAGTCTTTATCGGCATGTTCCTTGTAATAGAGCTCTGAAGGAATCAGGATTAATTCTTCTACTTCGTCTCCATTGAAATGCTTGTTGATCATCTCGGCTGTCACACGACCAATTCGGTCAGGGAACTGAATCGGATCACAGAGTATTTTGCCGTCGCGGATCGCTTCTTTGCCGCTCTTCTGACCATCGAATCCGATGATTGTGACTTGATCGGCCTTGCCAACTCCTTCCAATGCGGCCCAAGCACCGAGCGCCGAGGGGTCGTTGATAGCGAAGATAGCGGCAAGATCGGGGTTGGCCTCAAAGGCGTCTTTCGCGGCCGCGAAACCCTCGTCGCGAACTCCACCCCCATCGAGTTCGGCAACGATCTCGATTTGATCGACATCGGGCAACTCGTTGTGTGCGTCAATTACTTCTCGAAAACCCTGGACGCGTGATTGGCACGACTCAGCTTGGGGGAAATGTAAAATGGCAACCTTTCCGCCAGCTGCTCCCAGTGCTTTGACCATAGCCTCACCTGCCAGTCTTCCGCCTTGATAGTTATCGGTGGCTACGTGACAAATCACTTCGCCATCATCACCGTCGTAACGAATGTCGTTAGTAAACACAGGTATGCCAGCCTCGTTGGCGCGCTGAATCGCTGGCCCAATCGACTGAGAATCACACGGATTCAGCACGATTGCGCGAACTTCTTTCACGATGAAGTCATCAATCTGGTCGGCCTGTTTCTTGACGTCTCGTTCCCCCGATACGATGACTAACTCGTAGCCATGCGCTTGGAGCGCTGCCTCCATGTTGTCAGCAATCTCTTGAAAAAACGGGTTGGTCAGCGTCAGCGCGGAATAGCCGATCACTCCGCGACTGTCCGAGGCGGGCCCTCCATTCGCTTGGTTTGCTGTCGGTGCGGGCGACTTGCCGCATCCGCCTAGAGAGATCATCAGAACAAAAAGTAGACGGTAGGCTGTCTGGGGCATATTCTTCCTCGCTAAGGTTTAGACACCAAGGCACCTACGGGATATTCGGAGGTTCAGTCACCAGCCGGGGAGCTCGCCCGTCCTGGATTGCTTCGATCGCACGCCGCGCGTCGGCGACTTCTGACGCTGTGCCGTGAATTGCGTAGGTTAGCGAAAACTGACGAGACTGATTGGGCGGTATTTTCTTGAGGCGGCCCGCCTGGCGTTCGACCATCCGATTGAATGGGAAGTTTGTGCCAGGCTCGAGTCCGGTCACGTAACCGGCCGCTTCAGCAGCGGTGTTTTTCCAGAGTGTAAACAACGGCAGCTCGCTGACCGACCATCGGATCGAAGTTCCGCGTTCTCCATTCGCGGATTGAAGCAAGGCGATGGTTTCGAGTTGGTCGTTGGCGTAGGGCTCGATGAGATACACTTGCTCGCTATAACCGGCAGTCGGTGCCAAATACGTTGCGTAATCGTCGATGCCCTCTGCCGCACGGGCGTTCATGGGTGTGACGGTCTTTGCGGGCACGTGCACCGTTGCCCCTGCTTCCAGCAACGGACGACCGTAGTTGCTGTGATAGATCATCTCAAACTCTTGCGCATCAGCACCGTGATTGATCACTTCGTCTGCGATCTGAAACTCTGTGCTACCTGGAATCGTCGACACTTCTGCTACGAGTTGGAGTTGTGGACCGTAGAATTGTCTTTCGTGAACGGATCCACGCACGCGAATTCGATGTGGCGGATTGCGATCTACCAAGACCTCGACCTCGGAAGCTGGGATATTACCGATCCGACCGTGGAGTGATAGATCCATCTGCGCCTCGCCGCCGGTGTTGTCGATGAATACATCGCGGCCGGGGTGGCCAGCGTACTCCAGTCCGCAGCGCACGAGAAACTCGTTGAAGCCCTCCAGCCAGCCCAAGCCGCCACGACTTGCCAGGTTGATCGAGTTGGGATGAACGACTTCTTTGACGGGCGAATTCCAGCCAAGTCGCATCTCGCCTCGTCGGACTTCTAAGACATTCAATCCTCGGGTAGGGATGATCACAATCTGCATCTCACCATTGTCGATGGTGATCAGTTCCACGCCTTGCTGCCGGCCGCCTTGCAATGTTTTCTTGACGACCGACCAAGTGGAACCTGCAGAGATTCCTAAACTGCTGGGCGTAATCTCGACAGAATCGTGGTGTGTGTTAGACTTCGCGTCTACCAACACGTGGCGAATAGCAGTTGGCGCAGACTCGTCGCCATGAGCTTGCTGGCCGACTAGCAGAGCGCCTACCGCGAGTGAGATCCAAGTGCAAAGTTTCATTGACATTCAGTTCCTTGGACGGTGAGATTAGCCGGCGAAAATCTCTTCCAATTTAGCACGCATCACCGTGGCGTCTGCGCGGATTCCCGACCAATATTCGATGCCGGTGACTCCTTGATTGACCAACATTCCGAGGCCGTCGAGCACACGACATCCTCGGGAGCTTGCCGCCCGTATCAGTCTCGTGCGGGGTGGATTCGGTATGACGTCCGCTACGATCATTGCCTCGGTGAGCGAATCTAGCTGAAGCGCAATACGCTCGTCCACGTTTGGATAGAGTCCGACCGACGTCGCGTTGATCACTAGGTTTGTATCTGACGAGACCTGATAATCCTCTACCCACGGGACGTATTCCGCGGAAAAGTCGCCGCGCGCTTCCTGCTTGCACGGACCATTAAGTAAGTCTGCAAGTTCTTGGCCCCGCGGTCCGCGATTGACGACGGTGATCCTCTCCGCGCCCGCCAAAGCCAGTTCGACGCCAATAGCTCGCGCCGCTCCGCCAGCTCCAAAAAGTACGATACGCATTCCAGCTGGATCTACCAATTCACGCAAGGAACTAAGGAATCCCTTACCATCCGTGTTTTCTCCAATCCATGTACCATCGCGCGGCACTGCGCAATTGACGGCTCCCATCAGCTGTGCCGACTGCCCCAAGCCGTCGAGATGGTCGATCACCGCTACCTTATGAGGCAATGAGCAGTTGAACCCGGCCCAGCCCATTGCCTTAGCTCCGGCGACTGCGGCGCCAAGCGATTCGGGGGCGACTTCACAATTCAGATATCTCCAATCCAGTTGGTGGTGGCGGTAGGCTGCTTCAACCATCGCGACGGTGGGATTCTCAGCGGCAGGCTGAGAGAAGCTACCTGTGAGTCGGCTCAAAAAGTTCATGGAATCTCCTAGAGTCTAACTGGAAGGCTACCATTTTCTTTCCACAAGACAACTATTTGAGACTTACGCGGCATCGCCGTAAAGAAGGCTACGCTTCGAATACGCCATTTCACTCCATCGCTCCACTACGCCATTGGCCCGTTATGCGTCGTATTGGTCGGCGTGACTGTGTTTTTGATTTGCCGAACGTCAAAGGAGCCGCCAATTTCCTTCTTTCTATACGACTGGATCGACTCCGATCTCGTCGACGTTACCGGTGGCGGACAACCAGTAAACGCAGCTCGTCGATGTTCTGCCTAACGAGGCGTCACCGGAAATCAGTACTTTTACACTGATTAACCTGTTCCGCAGTCGAAGCGTTGCACCACCGCCGGCATTTACGCCGAGCGGGAGCTAATGAGTCGCTAGAACTCGACGGTGGATGTAGTATCACAGTTTTGGGTGGAGATGGTTAGAACAGCGCTCTTCCGATGAGTTGCGACTTCGGTGTAGTGGTGTCATCCCTAGGATTACGTGTAGATGAAGGCAGGCCGTACGTGGCGCTGAGTATCACAAGCGGACCGCGCTCTCGATTACGATGACAAATTCCTTGAATCGCTTTCGTCGGGCTCAAGAGATATTGTTCGAATCCCCCAACAAATCTCCTGGTAGCCGCACGAAGGCACTATGCGAAAGCTATACAAGGCGGGTACTAATTGGCCCCCAACGTGGGGGTGCGCTAAAGCGATAATCAAGGTGATGAGTGACAATTAGAGCAGAGAGCGTTCGTTCTCACGGCACTGGTCCTTGAGTGTCATCGGTTCCGAGCAAACACTGCGGAAAATCTTGCATACGACGAAAGTTCTGCTAATCTAGGGTTTCGCACTGAATCGCTGTATCAGCTTGGCGAGGCGATAAGATTTCCCCATTAGTGGACTGGTCATGATGACTGGTTTGGGGTTTCTCGCGGATTAATCGAAGCGTCGTCACTAGCCATCGCATTATTGCGCTGGTTTGCGCTCTGAATGATTGCGTTTTACAAAGGCGGCTTTAGTGCTAGCGAGTTCGGATTGGTGCCTTGTGCTCCAATTCCGACCCCTGAAAATGCGGTGGGCAGATGAGGCAAGTTGACAACGTCCAAATTGGACCTTCTTTTGCGAGGGCGTTAGCGGGTTTCTCGCTGGGCTTTCTGACTTCCGTCAGTGTTCGGGCTGTCGGCTACCCATCTTTTTGCATCATAGACGAGTTCCGCCGGTCGTGCCGGACTTCCATGTGTAACAGCTTCTTAGGATAAGTGACATAGGCGGAAACTACCGTTGGTGAAGGATGAATCACCGACAATAGAACAATGAGTTGAAAATAGGACGTCGCCGGTTCGGGATTGCAGCCGGGCGAAGCTAGGAAAGCCACTCTCAACCGAGGAATTCTCATGAGTCGAAAGCAATCCAAAAAGCAGGCCCGGCGGCTTCGCCAACGCCGACAACGTCGTCAGCGCCAACAGGTGCGAGCGGCGCAGCTCAATTTTGAGAGACTCGAGGAGAGGCGTCTACTGGCAGTCACGCCTAGCGCGAGCGTGTCTAACGATACGCTGACGGTGAATTTCGAAGTCTTCGACGGTGTCGATGATTCATTGTTCACGCTCGATAACATCTTCCTCAGGACGGATGCCGGCGGACTGTTGGAGTGGAGCACCGCGGCGAACTCTGGGTATGCGGACGTCCATGGCAGTCCGCTCAATACCTACAGTTCTGTGGTGATCAACGTCTCTTACGACGCGTCACCGGATCAGTTTGGCCAGCTGGTGAACAATCTCTTCGACGCTTCGCTTTCGACTTTGGTGTTGGCCGATATCTCCGCACCTGGTGTTGACCTCTCGTTCAACGCACTCGACATCCAGGTGTTGTCGAATTCGACGGTGTCGACGCGCCAACTTGCAGGACCCTCGTCGGATCAGATTACGGATCCGTCGACCGGCGATTCCGGGAACATCTCGTTTAGTGCTCCCTACTTCCGGGCCAATACAGGCGCAAGAATCTTGTCGCACGTGGGCAACGCGGGATTCACCGCTGGCAATATCTCAATGACTGCCATGGGCAGTCTGGATGACATCAGCAGTGGGTTGATTACCGTGCCGTTTCTGCCAGCGGATGTATCCACCGCGCGTTCGCAGATTAACTTGGTGAATTCCACCGTGATGGGTCGCGATGTGACGCTCACGGCGGACGCGGACGCTTCCGACTTGTTCTCCGATGAGGATGCGCAGGGCAGTTGGGGCGCCGCGGAGCCACTGCAGGAGTTTGTGGGTGGTTTGTCCCTTGGCGCCGGTGTGGCGATCTCGACTGCGAAAGCAGAGATCATTGTCAGCGGCGGGTCGATCGATGGTCGCGACTTCAATTTTAACGCCACCACCGCAACCGATGCCGAGGCGCTCGTGCTCACGGCCTATGGTGCCATTGCCTACGGCCAGTCCGAACCGTTTTCTTCTGTCGAGATCAAGGATGGTGCGACATTAACTGCGGTCCGAAACGCGACAATTACCACCGACGCGGAAAGCGAAATGGATATCCAGGCATCGCAAAACCTGATCGGCACAAGCACGACCGTCGAACGCTACAACATCACGCTGAACGGTGCCTATTCTAAAGTCACCTCCAAGGCCACCGTGTCGGACAATTCAACCCTTGACATCGGCAGCAATCTGACCGTCGACGTCGATGCGATGCGCAATCACAACGTTGGTTCAAACGCAGCTGCCTACGGTGACGGTACGCTTTCGACGGCGCTGAACGTCGCGGTGCATGAAACTGACCTCCAAGTGCTGCTCGACGGCACAACCTTGGTGGATGGTGATCTCGCGGCAACGGCTGAGTTGGAAACGATGCGCAATGACTACGCGGCATCTTCCACAACAGGAACTGGTGGACTAACTCCATCGCTATTCGGATCAAAGGCGGTTACCGGCTTGACGCTTGGCGCTCCCTTCCTGTTCAAGGGAGCGACTAAGCTGTTCAATCGTGTGTTTAGTTCGACCGGCAATGCGTTAGATACGAGCACGAACGTAAATAAGTTCGACGTCTCCGCTGCGATTAATGTTGGCTTGGCGTTCAACGATATGACCGTGCGGATCGGTCCTGGTGCATTCGTAGATGTGGGCGGCGACATCCTGCTGCAAGGTAAAGTCATCGAACAGCCTGAAATGAGTGCTATCTCTTTCCTTAACAGTAGCGATGTCACCAACGTCAACACGGGCAAGAATACGTTCAGTCAGCGCGAGAAAGGTGTCTCGGCAGCGCTCACGGGTGGCTTTGTTAGGAATAGCGTTGACGTGTACATCGGCGCGGGTGCGGACGTAACCGCCGGCGACGACGTGACCATAACGGCTATTGCTGGCATTCCTTACGATATTCCGTCTGGCAAATTTGGGTGGCTCAAGCCATTCTTCGATCCCAGCAATCTTGAGCTAGGAACGTTTACCGACAAGTTCAACTATAACTTGGGAGTACAGAACGCGTACTTTACAACTTGGGCGGAAGCTATCGCTTCGGCAAGGAGCAAAGCCTACGGTGGCATGCTAAACGTTCTAATCTCCGATACGCACAACTACGCTTACATTGGTAACGACGCAATAGTGAGAGCTGGAGGAGATGTCCAGGTCTACACCGAGACGGATAACGACACGATCAACTTCGTTGGTTCGCCAATCGGTCTTCCATTTAATCTCAGTGCTCGCAACGGTGTGGGCGGTGCCGTGATGGTCACGGGATACGTTACTGACAACAGTGCCTACGTTAGCGGTGGAGCCACGATTAACGCCGACAGCCTGTTGGTATTTGCCAACAATCGTGGCCAAAACGTTGGCATTGGGTTGCAGGGAGGAAAGGCCGACGGATTCGCATTCAACGGCGCTTTCACTGGCCGATTCGTCGACAATCGAACAGTGGCTAAGGTTTCTGATCAGGCCACGCTGAACCTTCGCACAGGGAATGTTTCGGTTCCAATCTCGTTCGACGCGATTACTCAGAACGAGACGACGTTCCTTTCCGGAGTTCCGCAGTTTAGTCCCACAGAAGTCTACGACGAAACAGCTCCCTCGGTCCGTCGTGTCGATCCGATCACAAGCACGATTACGTTGCCCTACGATCACGCACTGAGCGATGGAGATCCACTACTCTACGACAACGATGCGAGTAATGTCGGTGGTGGTGCGAACATCGGTGGTTTGGCGTCTGGTACGACATATTACGCGATCGTTGTCGATGCTTCGACGATTCAACTGGCGGCGACCAAGAATCAAGCACTGCTACGACAAGCGCTGCCGATCAATCTGTCGGGAACTGACAACGGCATGCACTCGCTTTATCGCGGCTTCGATCCCGCTGTTGTTGGCGTCGTCGATACGTCGAGCAACGAAATCGATCTCGGGTTCGACCATGGTTTTCTAACAGGGCAACCGGTCACGTATCGCAAGGGTGAAGCGGCGGCGCAGCAAATTGGGGGGTTGAATCCGGGCAATACGTATCACGTCGTCGTTACTGGACCACAAACATTTAAGTTGTCAAATACTCCGGCCGGTGCCATCGAGGCCGATCTGACGGGCAGCAGCACGCCTATTGTTCCACTCACAAGCGTTGGGACACTAAATGGTCATTCGTTGCAGCCGGAATTCTTCTCGGAGCTGCTAACGGAGTCCAACTTACGACTGCTCGATACCAACGGCGACGGCAAGGTCCGTGCCAATGACGATGGTGTGACATCGTTGACCGTGGTTGGTGGAGTCTTGGGCTCTTCGGTACAGACTGATCAGAATCTGATGATTCTTGCCGAGGACTCGACGAGTCAGTTCAGCGGTACCGGCGGCATCAGCAGTTCGGTCGGTTCTGGTGCTGGCTTGGCGTTCTCTGTCGACGTGATCAGTCGCAAGACCGAAGCTTTTGTCGGTGGTGAACAATACGCGTTAGATAGCGAAGACTTCGCACCAGGCTTGGGAGTCGACAGTAGCGATACCGTTGTACTCGATTATGCCCATGGCTTCTCAGTGGGCGACAGCCTTGTCTATACGGCCGGTGGCGATTACGCGATTGGCGGCCTCAATGATCGCGACAACTATACCGTTACCGAGGTAACCAACAACACCTTCAAACTCGGCCGCACGACTGCCGAAAAGACAGCAACTTTCGGTGTCGGCGACGTGAGCGATAGCCAGCGTCAGATGACCATCGATCTGGGCTACAACCATGGATTCCGACAGGGCGACGCGGTCGTCTATCGCAATGGTGGTGGCGAGAGCGTAGGCGGGTTGGTCGATGGCGAAACCTACTACGTGATTGTTGTCGATGCGCAGAAGATTGCATTGGCGGAGACGATCGGTGAAACGCTCGAGCAGGACGAAGTCTATTTCGCGCCCTACACCGACATAACCAGTAGCCAGATTTACCTAGGCTACGATCACGGACTGCTTGATGGCCAGCCGTTGGTCTACAGTGCGGGCGGTGGATCGCCCGTCGGTGGCCTCAGTGATGGAGGAGTCTATTTCGTCAAGCTGATTCCCAACGAGACCAAAGGTTTCTCGCTGCAGGATGCGGGCGGATCGCCGGTTCCGTTGAATGCAATCGCTGCAACTGGCGTGCGCCACAGCTTCCAACCTGGTTTCCGCCCATCGGCGAGAGTCACAATTTCTGGCGTGACTGCGGAAACGAACCATACGATCGATTTGGGCTACGAGCATGGTTTGTTGACGGGCGACGCGGTGATTTACGATCGCGGCACCGGCGGCACCAACCTCGGAAACTTGGTTGATGGCGAGCGATACTTTGCCATCGTGATCGACGAGACTCGGATCGCACTGGCCGATACTCAGGAAGCAGCCAATGGAGGTCGCGATCGTTTCATCGACGCCTCGCAGTTGCTTGACAATGGTGATGCAACCGATCCGGCGAAGTTCGACACATTCGACGTCTACACCGTGCATGGCTACCAAGACGGCGACATGCTCGTCTACTTCCAGAACGGCGGCACGAGTATCGGTCTCACCGATGGCATGGCCTACAAAGTCAGGCTGCTGGATAGCAACAGCCAACTGCTTAATAAGACTACCAAGTTCCAACTTCTCGATAGTAACGACAATGTAATCGAATTAACTAAGTCGAACACTGACTTTGACATGCAGTATTTTGTCAACGTTAGCGATCGCATCAGCCTCGGAGCTGTGACTCCAGTGATCAATGATCCCCAGTTCTTCCACCGCGACAATCGTCTGGAACTGGATGCAACTCTCACGACGGGCACCAATCATTCGGTTCGACTTGCTCTCGATCCAACAACGACCACGAAGAATACGCACGGCTTCGCCAAGGCGTTCACCGGCTCTTTGGCACTGTCAGATCTCGACTCGAATACGAACGACGAGACGATCGAACTAGGCTACAACCACGGCTACTCGGCAGGGCAGGCTGTGCTCTATACCTCCGGCCGAGGAACGCCGATCACGGGACTCAATGAAGGCCAAGTGTACTACGTGATACCGGTTGTGGGATCGACGTCGAAGCTACAACTTGCCGAAACGCGCGAACAGGCGGTTGCGCAGACACCGGAAGCGATCGAGCTTGACGGCTCGTCGGCCACTGGCACGACGCATGCCGTGATGTCGGTGCTGCGGCCGAACCCGGGCGTCGATGGTCCTACGGACACGATCGATTTCGGACAGTTGCATGGTTTGGCTGACGGCAGCACGCTGCGATACTCCAACGGCGGCGGCACCAGCATCGGCGGGCTGGACCCCAACATCATTTACACGGTGATTCGCGTCGACGGCCAGAGCATAAAACTGGCCAACACGCTGATCAGTCCGGATCCAATCCTGCTGGATCCCAGCGTAGCTACCGGCGATCAGCATTCCTTCGGTGAAGCCAGCACAGTCAACGGACAAATCAACTCTGGTGGCTCGGTGCTCGTGGCGGCGGCCAATTCGGGGGGCATTATTTCAGTCACGCTGGCAGCAACGATTTCCGCACCTGTCAAGGCTGGAGCAGCCAATCCGGGAGCAAGCGGCCTCTCGTTCTCGGACCCGGCAGCCGACTTCAAGCGCGCCGGTATGAACTTCTCTGGGACGGTCGCGGTCAGCGTGATAGCGGACAAGACGCGGGCCGGGCTTCAGGATGCAAGTGTTTTGAGTAGCGGCGGTGTGAGGGTCTACGCATTTAACGACACCGCGATCAACATGGGCGCAGGCGCAATCGTGTTCGCTTCGAAAACAACGACCGGAGGGACCGCACCAGGCTCCTCGTCGCGCGGCATTGCCGGATCGCTGGTCGTAAACGTCATTGCAAGCATGACCGAGGCCTTCATCGAGAACTCGACAATCGACGCGACGGGCGCAGTTGATCTGGATGCGGAGACGAGCGGACGGATCATTGGCATCGCACTAAGCGGCACGGGTGCCAATGGCACACTAGCAGCGGCAGGCACGGTCGTCGTGAACGTACTCGCACAAAACACCATCGCTCGCGTCGACAATTCGATTGTCGAATCGGATGCAAGCGTAACGGTCAATTCCAAGTACACCGCCCTCATTGGTGCTTTTGCCGGCGGTATTGCCGCCACGCTCAAGAATCCCACCGCGACAAGCGCGGCATCGTCGACGAATTCGGTCGGTGCAGGTATTGCGATCAACGTCATCAGCAACGGAGTCGGTGATAACGTCGGCACCGTCGCACGAATTGAGAACTCACAAATCGACGCGGGAATGGTGGGCGACGTGTTGTTGGGGGCGCTGACAACAAGCTCGATCTGGGCCGCGGCCGTAGGCCTGGCATTCAACATTGGCGGGCCCATCGCACAGTCGTCCAATGCCGTCGGTTTCAGTCTGGGCGTAAATGTCATCAGCACGAAGACTAGTTCCTCGATTCGCGGCAAAAAGGGAGACAAAGGCGTTACCGCGGGCAGAAATGTCGGGGTGACAGCCAACGACACCTCAACCATCAACGCTATTTCTGGCGCCGGTGCCGTATCCACAGACCTCTTCGGCAGCTCAAACGGTGTCGGAATCTCGCTCGCTGTGAACACGATCATTACCGATATTTCCGCTTTCGTCGAAAACACAAGCATTGGCGCGGGCGCGCTCAACGTGTCCTCAAGTTCCAACGGCACCATCCGGTCTCTCGGCATTGGTGGCGCCGGCGCTGGGAGCTTTGCGCTCGGCGGTCAACTCACGGTCAATTGGACCAATCAGAAACTTGAGTCGAAGATTGTCGGGTCCACCGTCACCGTCAACGCCGCGGCTGGTGATGTGTCCGTCACGGCCGTGAACCAATCGAGGATTGACTCGCTATCCGGCGGCGCGGCCTTCGCTTTCTCTGGCGGAGGTCGGGCTATCGGCGCAGCACTATCGTTCAATATCATTGCGGATTCGACGAAGGCGTACATTTCGGGTTCCACCGTCACTGCGTCCGATGGCAGCGTGTTGGTGTCCGCCAAGTCTACTGGCACCATCCAAACCATCGCGGTTGGTGTTTCCGGGGCGGGGCAAGCGTCAGTAGCTGGTTCAATTTCGACGGCAGTGATCGCCGGCCAGGTGCATGCTTACGTGGAGAACTCTACCGTAACTGCTGATCACAATATGCGAGTGCTGGCTGAGCAAGACGGCACGATCAAGTCGTATGGCGGTGCGTTGGGCTTCAGCTTTTCTAGCTTCGGCGCCGGTGGTGGCTTGAGTATTAATGTGCTCACCAACAACACGCAAGCCTACATCAAGAACTCGACCGTAAAGGCTAAAGCTAACGGTGCACCGGTCGATGTAAAGGATTGGGATGTCAACGGCAACGAAACGACGGAGTCGATCTCCGGACTGGCCGTGATCGCGAGTTCGACCGAGCAACTTGAGTTGATATCAGCAGCGGTCGGTTTTGGTGGCGGCGGAGCGGGCGTCGGCGTGAATCTTGCGCCAACTTTCGTTTCGGACACGACTTATGCGTACATCGACGACACGGATGTAAACGACGCGGTCGATCAAGGTCAGGACGTGTTCGTAAAAGCTCATCAGGATACGGACATCCTTGCTGGCATCGGGGCTGGCGGCATTTCGCTCGGCGGAGTGGGCGTTGGTATCGCCGCAGGCGGGGTATTCGTCTTCAACGATACTCAAGCCTACATTACCGATTCGGCGACCGGTGACGGTCGGGCGGCGATTTTCGCTGGCGACGATGTCGAAGTCAGCTCGTTTACGCGAGAGAAAACCTTTACCACGATCGTTGGCGTGGCGCTTTCGTCGGCTTTTTCCGGCGCGGGAGCGGTCGACTTCTTGAGCCTCGATAACAAAAGCAAGGCGACGATTTCTCAGGTCGACGTCAATGCTGGCGATGATCTGAAGGTGCTAGCCGACAACGTCGTCGACGTGGAAATGGGCGCCGGCGCGCTGGGCGCCTCCGGAACCGTAGCAGCAGGTGGTACGTTTCTTGTTGCGCTCAACAATAACGAGACGGAAGCCCGGATCGCGGCATCGCACGTCAATGCTCGGGGCGAGACGCGGGTCGACGCACGCAGTGATGCCACCCTGCAAAACACGGCCGTTTCGCTCGCCGCCGGTGCGTCTGGAGCGTTCAACGGGAGCTTCGCTTTTTTCGTTTCGCGAACCGATACGCGTGCGATTATCGAGGGCGGCTCGAGAGCCGCTGAGGTGAATCGCGACGCAGCCTACGATACCTTTGGGCAATCAGTGGTTGTCGAGGCGACTGACAGTGTTAGCCAAGACATGACCGCCGGAGCCGCAACGGCGGCCGGCATCGCTGGAATCGGCGGTGCCCTGAGCTGGACCGATATTCAAAACACTGTCGATGCCCACATCGGCAGCTTCTCACGCGTGAACGCGCAGTTCGACGTGACAGTGAGTGCGGACTCTTACAAGGATGTACTGGCGCAGTCTGGTGGGCTCTCACTGACCGGTGGACTGGGCCTCACAGGGTCGTTTGTCGTCGCGACCATTGGCTCAGGAGTTTCCTCGTCCGCACTGAGTGATATTGGCAACGAGACGATTGATGCGACCAACACTGCTTTGGGAGCGGTACTTAACGCGCAAGGTTTGTCTTCAGGCCAAACTCCCCGCGCTGTACGAAACCAACTCAATGGAGCCTCATCGAACATTGATGAGACCGGCACGACCAACCGATCCGTCGAGGATGTGGCCGCCTTTATCGACGATCAGGCGCAGATCACCGTCGGCCGTAATCTAATCGTTCAAGCCAACGAAACGGTCGAATTCACCGGGCGTACTGGTGCCGTCGCGGTCGGCGCAATAGCTGTGGGCGGATCGGTAACGTCGTTAAACCTGCGCACAGCTACCGAAGCGTACATCGATAACGGTGCGGTCATCGCCGTTGGGAATGACCTCACTGTGCAAGCGACCGCCAACGAAACCGTCAACAACTTCGCCTTTGCCGGTGCAGCTGCGGCGGGCCTGGGTTTGGGTATTCAGTACAGCGAGGCGCTCATCGGTAGCTCGCAATCTGCCGTAATCGATAGCAGCACCCAGGTTTTGCTCGCAGACGACGTAACAATCAGGGCTACCCACACGCGCGATATCGATTCCAACGCCACGGGAGGCGCGCTAGCTGGAATTGGCGTGGGTCTTTCCGAGGCGCGCACGACGCTCACTGGTGACGTGGTTGCTGGCACAGGCACGGACGTACGATTCGGTCGAGTGAGTGGCGACCTAGTTGTCGGCAAGATCAACTCTTTAACCGTCGAGGCGACAAGCTCGGTGGTCAAAGCGGAAGCTGAAGCAAACGCCGGTGCCGCTGGTATTTTCTCCGGAACTGCGGTGAATGCGGTCACGAGCGTGAGTCCGCAAGTCACAGCGGCTTTAGGGACGGGCACCGAAGTGTATGCAACAGGGGCCGTAAGCATCACCGGCGCGGCCGATGTCGACGCCGATGCGAAAGCCTTTGGCATCGCTGTTTCCACCAGCGCGAGTGCTGGTGGATCGTTTGCCACCGCAAGTATCTCCCCGGTTGTGCTTACACGAATCGGCTCAGGAGCGGTCGTCGACGCTGCCACGATCACCGTGCAATCACTTCGCAACGTGAACGACTCACTGCAGGCTAGCGGTCGCGAGGCGTTCGCCAAGACGACTGCCTCGGGTGGTGCACTTTTCGCTGGCCTGTTCGGCAGTCTTTCCACCGCCCGCAGCCTCGGATCGACCACCACGGAAGTTGGAGCCGCAACCCTCACGGCGCGCACAGGCAACGTGTCGATTCGTTCGCGCGCCCACGGACAAGCGAACTCCGATGCAGCTGGCGTAGGGATCGGCTTTGTTGGCGTGGGAACACACACGGCGAACACGGACATCACGACTCGCAACGCTGTGAATGTGCTGACAGGTGCAACCATCGTGTCTTCCACGGCCGCCGTCGAGATTTCTGCCGACTCGAGTGAAGACGGAGATGCGAGCACCAAGGCGGGCAGTGGCGGCGTCCTGGGAATCTCGCAAGGCGTCGCCGACGTCGATGGCGATCACCTGACGAGTGTGAACATCAACGACGGAGCCTTTCTGAATGCCGAGTCGAACCTCACCATTCAGTCGGGCCTCAGTGCGGTGCTTAATTCGGACGCAAACGCCAACAGCGGCGGTGTGATCGCCGTTCCCACCAGTCGCGCCCGCATCGACGTGATCGGACCAACCAGCGGTGCCGGGCAAGTGGCGACGAATATCGGCGCTGCCCGTTTGCGTGGTCGCAATGTGAATCTCGCGGCGAATGTAAACAGCTTTTCGAGTCTGGCAGATGCCGATTCTGTGGCGTTGGCGTTAGGCACTGATTCCGATTCGTTTGCGGAAACCAACGTTACGACCCGCACGGACATTAATCTGGCCTCCGGTGCGGAAATCGAAGGACTCGATGCGGTGAACATGCAGTCCAATCATGCTGGTCTGTCGATTAAGACCGACTCGACGGCTTCCGCCGTGGTTGAGGCGGACATCGGTTTGATTGATGTGAGTCTGCCGTCTGTGTTTGGCGATTCAGACGCCAGCGCGACGACAAACTTCACTTCTGACAGCAACGTCACCACTCAAGGAGCCGGCAACGGCAAGGCCGCGTCGAGAATACTGACACAGGTTCTGAACATCACTGCCGATGCTCCGACCACGCCCAATATCTCCGCGGCAGCAACTGCCATCAAGGCACTTGTCGACGGTGGTAAACCAACAGCAACGGCCTCGCGGGATGTCGATCGTACCGTCGACTTCAACTCGAATGTGATCATCGTCAACATCAGCCCCGTGCTGCAAATTGGTGTCGACGGCTCGATCATTGAGCAGGAGGGCATCACGTTCACCGACGATGGCGTGGACAGTTCGATTGCCGACGGCACCACGTTGGTAGTGGATCCGATCGCTAACTCGGGCAATCCGGGCGGACAGGTCAATCTGACGATCAATCCTGTGAATGTCGTCGGAGCTGGGAATCAAGCCGCCACGTTATCGACGATTCAAGGTTCACCGACCGTCACATTCCAAACCGGTTTCGATCGCTTGACGATCGACGTAGCCGCACCGCTCGACATCGACCTGCAGAACATCGATGTGATCAACCCGTCGGTGAGCCCGTCGAACGTCATTCGGAAATCGGTCGTAGAGCTTGACAACTTAATGCCGATTACAAACGTCAGTCCAGGCGAAACTCGACTTGATGTGAGCGGCACGCAGGACGTCACGGTAGCGGGCGTTGTTGAGAATCCGTACGGCATCACGACGATTACCGCTGGCGGCAACATACTCACGGACACGTCCTCCGATTACCTTGAGTCAAAAGAACTGAACCTCGCCGCGCCGTCCGGCACCGTTGGCGACGTTAATCAGCGTTTCCAGACGCGAACATTCGTCACTGCGGGCCCACCCGCGATCAGCTCGACGAAGTTTGCGGCTGCTGCCAACGGCAACGTGCGGATCGAACACTTGGCCGGTGATCTCGGAGCGGCGGGTATCGTTTCCGCAACAGGTTCGGTCGACATTGTCTCGCAAGGCGGGTTTGTTGATGGCAGTGGTGAGGACGCTACCGCCGATATCATGGGCACGACGATCACGCTCGACGCCAACGGCGGTGGAATCGGAACCACTGGCGTCAATGGCGACGGTGTGGAAATCGACACCACAGCCACATCGCAATCACTGTCGGCAGAGGCCAGTGGCGACCTACATTTGGTCGAACTGACCGATGCACTCACACTCAGCTCCGTCCGCTCGACGGGCGGCGACGTCGAACTTGTGGTGACTGACGCGGACGACTTGGGGCAGAACCTATTTCTAGCCAGCGGCGAAACCATCCAGTCGGACGTGGGATCGGTGACCTTGACCGTCGGCGATGATTTTCAACTCGCCAGTGGTGCCACCATTGATGCGGGAACCTCGGTCAACGTGCTGCTTGATCAAGCGGGGCTCGATCTGTTCCAAGGTAGCTTGGCCGAGTTTCAAGGCACACTGACACCGACGACGGCACTCAACATTACCGGCGGCGACGACGGCGACGTGATCGATATTGACGCGCTGGGCGCGGCAGTTGCGGTGAATATTGTCGGAGGCGGTGGCAATGATGACATCGATTTCAGTACACCCGAAGCGACACTCGATTTGGTGCTCGCCAACTTCCGGATTGATGGCGGTGGTCAGAGCGGCGATCGACTCGTGTTGGACGACTCCGGGAACACACAGGCCCGTATACTCACGTTCGATACGTCAGTCGTCACAGACTTCGATGGTGCACTGAAGGGGCTGACGGGTGACATCGATTTCGATCGGTTGGGCATCCTAGAATTGCTGCTCGCCGACAAACGCGACATACTGAACGTAAAAGCTACGCCCGATGGTATCGACATCTCGGTCGATTTGGGAGGTGATAACGATCGGGTGAACGTCGGTAATGGGACGACCGTCGATCAGGTGATCGGGAAAATTAACCTGGAGGCGGGCGCCGGAACTGACCGGCTGGTGATCGACGACTCGGGAGACCAAGATGCGGAACTCACCGGCAACCTGACCGCGTCGGTGATCACCGGTTTGGGAATGGGTGGTGCGGACGACGGAGTCGGTTTTGCCGGCTTCGAGGATATCGACATCAAGCTCGGCGATGGCAGCGATCGTTTCACCGTCTCTGGTGTCGGTGCTCCCACGTCGCTTGAGCTGGGTGACGGCGACGACGAAGTCGTGATCTCTGGCACTTTCTCCAACTTCAACGCCGACCTCGATATTGTGGGCGATGTCGCGGACAATGATCTGCTTTCGTTGAGTTTCACGCTGCCAACCGCGTTTACGCTAGGCGCCAACACGATTGAGAGTGGTGCTGCGGCGGGCGTTGTGAACTACTTCGACCTATCCAGCATCACCGCGAATCTCAGCGACGGCGCCGATATCGTCACGATCAACGATGCCGGCGCGGGACTGACGATGAATGCCGGCGGCCGACAAGATCGGATCACCGTGAACGCGTTGTCGCAAGCAAGCCAGATCGATCTGGGCGATGATTCCGACCGCGACGAACTGACGATCTTCGGTGCAGCCGCCGATTTGACCGTTCTGGGCGACATAGCAGGTACGGACGTCGTTACTGTGGATCTCTCTGCCACGACCGCGGCAGTGAATGGTGCGCTTAACGACACAAGTTCTGGAGTACTAAGCAATGTCTTGGGTGGTGATCTGACAATTTCCGACATCGCCTTGCTGGAGGTGTTGTTGGGATTCGGAAACGATCAGCTGATGATTGATGCCGGTCCGAATCTCGCGGGCACCCAACTCTCTGTGGATGGCGGCGGCGGTATCGACAATATCCTGGTGAAGGAATTGAGCGACGTCACCGCGCTCTCTGGCGGCGACGAAGACGACGTCGTGACCGTCGAAGTGGCCGACTACAGAACTGCCAGCCAATTCGGGCTCCTTGGAGTGACGGTCGAGACGTTGGTTGTCGACAATTCTGCGGCCGCAGAGGGCGTGGCATGGGACCTGACAGACGGTGTATTAACAGCCGATTCCGTGGCTAGCCCTGGTTCTCCTGTGGAGGTGCTCACAGCGGATGGTGCCGACGTTATTGAAATACGAGGAGGCTCGGCTAGCGACACCCTCAACGTCGCGACGGAAACACTCAGCGACGTGACCGGCACCGTCGATGGCAACCGTGTCGTCCTGGACTACGGCCAGGTGATTCTCGGCGCTGGGTCTTACACCACCTATGCCCAGAACCAATGGGCCATGAACTTCGACGGCACCTTCCAGCCGACGACGTACGTTGAGCACGGCGTCCAGCTGACCGCGCAGAACGCTCTGAATCTTGATACCACATTGGGAAGTGCAGTCCGTGGCCTTAGCGCCGGCGATAATTTCACTCTAACCGCCGCCGATGGTGGAGCGTTTGTCTTCTACGGACTTGATCTCAGGTCGGTCGGCTCTGGGGGCGAGGCAATCACCTTCAGCGCTACAACGATCAACGGCACTGTACTCAGTGACATCGTAATCAACGCCAGCGGCACATGGCGGACCGAGACGGTGCCATTCACCGACCTGAATCAACCGCTCCGCTCGCTCTCGTGGAACATGCCGACCGATGTTCGCATCGACAACGTGCTTGCTGCCACTCGCGTGCAAGGCGTGATGCACTTCGAGGAAGCAGCAGTTTTCAGTCAGGGCAGTTCGTGGGAGGAGGCTGGCTATCGCTTGTCAGGTAACAACCTACTGTTCGAACTGGGAACTCTCGATCCTGGCAATAGTGGTACGCTCACCTTAGAAGCGATTAACGGGCAACCGTTCTCGCTCGAGTCGGTGAGACTTCGCGAAGTATCCAACAGCGGCAATCAAGCGGTGATCCTCACGGGTGTCACGCCCAGCGGTACAGTGATTCGTGAGAATGCGAACTTCGTCGGCCAAGCCGGGTTCCAAACCGTCAACTTCCAACTCCTCAAAGATGTCACCTCGGTCGCGATTAATCTGAACGGCTCGGCAGGCCGGTTACTTGACGATCTGGTAATGAGTCAGGGTTTGTTCCAAGGCACAACTGCGTCGGTCATGCCCACCGATATCGCGACCGGCCCAGAGGCCGATGCAGTTGCCGCGCAGACGTTGGTGTTCAACACCGGCAATCTGGACAACATCGACGCTAGCGACGATATGCCGTCGTTGACGGTCGGTGGCAACTCTGTGAGCAGCCTCCATGGTACGAACTTCACGGTTCAGTACCTCGATGTGAATGAAAACCCGGTGGCCAACCCGGTTCCCGGCGAAGTCTACATGGCGAGGTTCATATTCGATGGCGATCTGGTAATTCCCGACAATAGCACAGTGACCATCACAGGGCGTCATGCGCTGTCGTTGATTGCGTTAAACAACGCGCGGGTCGGTGAGAATATCGTCTTCGATGTCCAGGGTGGTGATGCACAGATCGATTTTGGAGTGCTGGTAAACGACGTCAGTGACGACATTCTAACTCCAGGAACCGGTGGGGCCGGCGGTGGCGATGGAGCCACCGGAGGCACGGGCTCCGCGGGTGGACAAGGCTCCGCCGGCAAGAACGGAGCCAGCGGCGGAAACGGCGGCGGTGGCGGTACCGACGAGAATGACAATGCGATTTATCCAGGCGCCGACGGCCGAGCCGGTTCCAACAGATCGAGTAGCTTCGGTGAGACCGGCCAGCCGGGCATCGCCGGGTCGGACGCGGCCGACGGGTTTAATGGCGGACTTGGGGGAACTGCCGGGATAGCTGGCCTGGGCGGTAACGGTGGATTCAATTCTGGGTCCTTCGGCAATTGCCTGGTCAATGGATTTATCGTATGCGGTGCCGCTGGCGGAGGTGGAGCGGCGACCTTATCGTCCCAGTCCGTTGATGATGGCGGCAATGGTGCCAGCGGCGGACGCGTTAATGGACGGAATGGCGGCAATGGCGTTGACGGCGGCGATGGCGGTGGCGGCGCAAACAACGGAACGACGGCCACGATCTCTGGCGGAGGCGGCGGAGCCGGCGGAGGTGGAGGAGGTGGAGGCGGCGGTGGTAACGGCGGACCTGGCGGTGTAGGCGGCGGCGGTGGTGGCGGCGGTGGCGCGCACTTCACGAAGAAATTCTTGGGCACCGTCGTAGAAGGCCATGCCGGTGGTGGCGGCGGCGGCGGCGGCGGTGGCGGCGGCGGTGGCAACGCCGGCAATGGTGGCGAAGGTGCTGACGGCGGCATCGGCGGCGGTGGCGGCGGAGCGATCGAGATACTCGCCTTTGGCGAACTAGAAGTGGGCTCCGGCGTTCAGTTTATCGCCGATGGTGGAGACGGACTAACCGGTCTCGGCGGCGCCGGCGCAGAGCGTGCGGCCCCGGGCGGTGGCAATGGGGGCGGTGCCGGCTCCGGCGCGCTTGGCGGAATCAACGGCGGTTCGATCGCGGGTTCAACGGGCGGCGGGACGGGCGAGCCAGGCGAATTAGGTATCGCGGTGAACTCGGGCGCGACTGGTGGACCGGCAGGCACCGACAACAGCAACCTCTACAACGCTACGGGCGGCGGCGGCACAACTGGTGTGCCCGGTGCCGCAGGCGGCTCCGGCGGCAACGGTGGCGCAGCGTCCAACGCGGGCGACGGCGGCAGCGGTGGCGACGGTGGTCATGGCGGCGACGGTGGCGATGGAGGGAAAGGAGGCGACGGCGGTGCTGGAGCGGGCGGTGCCGGCGGCGCCATCAAGCTTGGAGGCAGCCAACTGGTTATCGAGTCGGGTGTTGTCGTGAACGTTCAAGGCGGACTGGGAACCGACAACGCGATAACCACCGACGATGGTGCTGATGGACGTCTGCTGCTGCTGGCGAACAACGCCGGTGGTACGGAACAGTTCATCAACACCGACATTGACAGCAACAGCGACCGCATCAATCGCACGTTCCAGACCTCGCTTGAGGCCAACCCTTATATCTTTGGCGCTCCTAGCTCGGCAACGCCTTACGTTCCCAACCTGTTCATTGGGGGCGCCGAGACGTTTGGGTTTGTTTCTGGCCTCGGTATCGATCCAAACCTTGTCACGCTGCTGGATTACGATCTGCAAACCGCGGGCACTCGTGAGGATGCCTCCGCCGATGGACTGGTCGCGGTGATTCGCGTCGACTCGGGCTTCGAGGAGATTGACTTCGATAGCAACACCACCGCCGTCGATTTCGCCGGCTACGACATGTTGCTGATCGTCAATCTGACCGAGCTGAACTTGCCGACTCCACGACTGGGCGTGCACTACGCCGGATCCGTCGATACGAGTCTGACCACGCCGTTGGCGTTTGAAGGCATTGGCTTGGACGTGCCTGTCGATGTGACAGCGCTGAATGCGAATACCATTTGGGCAACGCTAGTTCCCGAAGGGAACTTCACCGTGAACGTGACGTTCGATGGCAACGTTGGGCAAATCACCGACGAGACGATTGCCATAAACCAGGTCGAGTATATCTCTGCCCAACGTCCGTTGTTGGGCAACCTCGGCGCGGCAGGCACGGTCGACCAATTCGGTGGGCTGAAGAACATCGAATACAGTACGGATGGGCGAGCCATTTACGCCCTCAGTGAAGATCGCGATGCACTGCTCGTTATTGATACTGAAGATCTATCCCTCCTGCAGGTCCAGGAGCAGGGACTCGATGGCGTCGAGGGTTTGGTTGGCGCGAGCAATCTCTCAGTGACCCCCGATGGCAGTCACGTTTACGTATTCGGTGCTGATTCGACAGTCACCATCTTTACGGTCGATTCCGTTTCCGGTCTCTTGTCCTACGTTGGACAGCAAACTGTGACCGCCGGACAGAACGATGGATTCACAGATATCACCGTCTTCGACAACTTGAAGATCGAGTCGCTTGAGTTCAACCCGTTCTTCTCGACGACGGTTGTTCACTTCTCCTACCAGCAGCTCGGTAGCCCGGTCGAGCACAAGCTCAAGGCCTTCGCCCGCGACGAAGCGACGGGCCAGCTCACCGCCCTCACGACGGACGACGGCCCACCGCGGACCGACCTGTTCTTTCCCGGTGAAGAGGTTGTCGACATTGAATACAACGACAACGACTTGCTCGTTCTCAGTGACAGTCGGTTGCGGTTCATCGACGCTGGATCCTCCGGTTCCGATCGGCTGTTTACCTCGCGGCTATCGTCGGTTACCGCAGCTTCGACTGGATTCCAAGGAGCCAACCGCATCGTCGTGATCGACGATAGCCACATGCACCTGATCAGCGAAGCAAATAGTTTCATCGTCACGTACTCCCTCGGCCGAACTCCGAGTGGCGGTGATACGTATACGTTCTTGCAGAAGATCCAGCAGGGAGTCAACGGCGTCACAGGAATGGATACGCCGGTCGACGTTACCGAGTCGTTCGACGGCACCACACTGTTCGTGGTCGCAAAGGGCAGCAACACCATCTCGGCGGTCACTCTGGACGGTATCGGCGTGCAGACGCAACGCCTCAGCAACAACGCGGGTGGCGTCACCGGGTTCGTTGCTCCCAACTCGTCTTTGATCGGTTTGGACGGCGCATCCGTGCTCGCAGCCACACTGGGTGACAACGCCTTTGAGGGAGGGCTAGTCAGGTTCCGCCGGGTCACCGGCGTCGGAAACGAAGCCATCGTGCGCCCCGAGAAAGATCTGGTCGATACCTTGCTTGTCCTCGATGAGCCGTTCGCGGAAGTCGATGGCCGTATCAGTACCTGGACCTGGCAGCCTCACGAGACCGCATTTGCCGACTTCCCTCAAGATATCACGCCGGTATTGCTTGAACTCGTAAACGGTGATTGGCAGATCACAGGAGTCGGCTCCAAGCGACGACTTGGCGACTCTTCGATCGGCGCGATCACAGATCCTTTTGGTTTGGTGTCCGGGAGCGATCAGACTAACGGCCGGTACTTTGGCTGGTTCACCCAAGTTGACCCCGATGAGCCAGCTACAGTTGCCTACACTAATGGCGGCGCGCAGGTGGTCAGTCTCGATCTGAATGAGAATGGTGGCCTCGTTGCGCTGGGGCAAACCTACACGGGCGCAAACGCACAGACTCTGAGTCGCACATACTCTATGCAGGCAGAGACGGTGATCAATGCCACTGCGCAAGCTGTGCGTGCTGAGTTTACTGGCGTCGAGTCGGTGAGTGTTGGAACCGGAGGCGGTGGAGATCAAATCACTGTATTCGCTGCGCCGACGCCTGAAGTGAGCAGCTTGACCATCAACACGAACGCTGGTGGCGATCAGGTTGCCATTGAGGATCACTCTGCCACGACGATCGTGAATCTTGGCGACGGCCCTGACCGTTTGGATCTTCGCACCACGGCCAACGGCACGATTACGATCAATGGCGAAGACGGTGAAGACACGATCGACGTCATTCAGGTCGGAACCACCACCAATACGACAATCTTCGGTGGTAACGATCCCGACTTGTTTCTGATCGCAGGTAAGAACCTGGCGTCGGGAACCACCACGACCATCGAGGGCGACGATCCCACAATTGATCCCGGTGATGTCATTCTATTTGACCCAGGCAGCATTTCCGCTGTCGTCGACCCCAGCGACACAGGCACAACTGGCAGCATCGGCGTATCTGGATTAGGCCAAGTTGATTTCAGTGAGATCGAAGACGTCGACATCGTTGCCGCACCGATCATCACGTTGCCGCCAGCACCGTCTATCACAGAAGGTAAGGGGCTTAATATCTCGGTCAGCGTGCAACCGCTTGGCACTGGAAACACCCTCAGCGGGCCAGTCCTTTGGTCGATCAACGGGGGACCGTTTGGCGAGGCGACAGGAGAAACGCTCAACCTTACGTGGAATCAACTGTCAATCGACCAGGGCATCGACGACGGCGATGAGACCTACAACTTGAGCGTTCGCGCCACCAACGCCGACGGGTATACGACGACGGAAGTTATCACACTCACGGTCAACAATGCCGCTCCCACAATAGACATCTCCGCAAGCTCGAACGCGCTGGTCAACCAGGACTTCGTCTTGTCGGCTGACCAAATCGAATTCGGCGACGACACCGCTCAAACATGGCTGATCGATTGGGGCGATAGTTCCAGCACGCCATTCGGAGCGACCTCAAGTGTCAGCGATACACACATTTACGCCGAGCCGGGCATTTACGATATCACCGTCACGCTTGTCGACGAGGACTCGTTCCCCAACAATGCCGCCACGGCTATGCACCAGGTCACGGTGGCGGTCTCCGACAGCGATGTTTCGGCCGGCGGTCCTTATCTGATTGACGAAGGTGGTACCCTGAATCTGCTGGCTACCACAGTCGGCACACCGACTTTGGTCGAATGGGATCTGAACGGCGACCAGGTCTTCACAGACGCGGCGGGACTTTCCACGTCGGTCGATTGGGTCGATCTCGAGACGCTAGGCATCGTCGATAGCGGGACTGATCTCCCGGTATCCGTAAGAGTCACCTACAGCACCGGACAGTTCATTATCGCCGATACGACACTCGACATTACCAACATCGACCCGACGGCGACGCTCACGAACGATGCGTCGCCCAACGGAGTGGACGAAGGCTCGGATTCCAACACCGTTCGGGTCGAGTTCACTGCCGCGCAAGACCCGGCGAGCGGCGATCTTCCAGGTCTGCTCTACAGCTTCGACTTCGACAACGACGGCACCTTCGAAGTCTCCGATCAGGCGGACGCCTTCGCTTTCGTCCCCGCTTCATTCCTGGGTGACAAGGGACTGGTTACGGTTCGTGGTCGGATTGCTGACAAGGATGGCGGCTTCAGCGACTACATTACGGCTTTTTCCGTCAACGAAGTCTCGCCTACTTTCGAGCTTAGTGGCAACCCAACCGCCAATGAAGGCGAGAACTACCAGCTTGATATCACCAATCTGTTCGACCCTGGCGTCGGAGATTCATTGCTTGGCATCAGCGTTGACTGGGGAGACGGTTCGCCGGTCGAGAACTTCGATCCCGCGACGCGCACCTTCATGCACACGTTTGCGGACAACCAAGCTGCCGATACGGAAATTCTGGTGACGGCCATCGAAGCGGATGGTAATGTGACCCGGACGCAATCTGTTGCGGTCAGCAATCTGGCGCCGGAACTCTCAAACGTCGCGGTCGCGCCCGCCGTGGGCATTGGACCGGTGATCGAGGGAGATCAAGTACGGCTGACCGGCAACATCAGCGACGCAGGCATCCTCGATAAGTTCACACTGTCAGTCGAATGGGGTGATGGGGAAACCGATAGCATCAATCTCGCTGCCGGAACCACAAGCTTTAACGTTGGCCATCGCTACGTGGACGATGGCGATTTCACCATCACGGTCACCCTGACCGACGACGATCTCGACAGCGATAGCGGGGGCGACAGCATCAGCGTGGTCAATGCGGCTCCTCAAGTGCAGCTCGCGCTAGATGCAATCGAAATCAACGAAGACGGCGAAGCGTTCCTGACCGGAACGATATCCGATCCTGGCGATCTCGACACGCACGTCGTTATGATCGATTGGAAAGATGGCGATGGGCCCGAGCCCGTTGACGTCATTGGACGCGCGTTCTCAGCCACGCATATCTACGAGGACGATAATCCGACGAATACGTCGCTTGATATCTACTCGATCGAGGTGGTAGCCACCGATGTCGCTGATAGCGGCAGCAGTGTTACAGAGACCATCGATCTATCCGTGGTTAACCTCGCCCCACAGGTGATTGGAGTCACCAGCACTGCGCCGGATCTGGCTAACTCGGTGTTGCCGAATGACGAGATCTCGCTGCAGGTGCAATTCAGTGACGTTGGACGCATGGATACGTACAGTTTCTCGATCGACTGGGGCGATAACGTCGTCGAAAGCACAGGTTCGCTTAACTTCGACCCCGTGACAGGCCGGGGCATCATAACTTCTAGCCACAACTATGCTGCCGACGGGCGTTATGAAATCCGCGTCACCGTTACCGACGACGATCAGAATATCTCGAACGTCGGTACCGGCTTCGCGGTGGTCGCCACGCCGGGTGCCAACGTGGCCCCGACTATCGCCGACCAATCATTCAATGTTGATGAGAATTCGACCGGTGGAACAAGCATCGGATTCGTGCAGGCCGACGACGCTGACCTTAACGATCCAATCTCTTTCGCGTTGACGAACGAGATTGTCATTCCGATCGACGCGGCCACCAGTTTGTCACTCGAGACGTCGACGCTGTTTGAGATCAATTCGACAACGGGCGAACTCACCGTAGCTGACGGAGCGCAGCTCGATCGTGAATTCGTGGCCAGCTACTCCGTCGATGTCACTGTCAGCGATGCACTAGGAGCCGTTGATACAGCAGTAGTGACCATCAATCTCAATGATCTGAACGAGTTTGCGCCTAAGCTCAATCCTGCCTCGTTCATTGTCGATCCAAACATCGCTAACAACGTCGTATTCGGGACATTGACCGCGTCGGACTTCGACGGCGATGACCAGTTGACGTTCAGCGTCGCTCCGGGGTCGCCATTTGACGTCAATCCCACCACAGGCGAGGTCTTTGTCAGCGACAACTCGCTGCTCGATTTCGCCACAACGCCACGTATCCCAGTCCTGGCCACAGTCACCGACCAAGGTGGCTTGACCGGATCAGGTCTGGTCTTCGTTGGCTTGGACGACGTCAACGATCTTCCTAGTGTCTCACTTGCCAACACCGTCACGGAGATATCTGAGAACGCGGATACCAGTTCTCCGATCAAAGTGGCTGACATCATCGTCGCCGACGATACGCTCGGCGATCAGGTGCTGTCGCTGTTGGGCGACGACGAGTCGCTGTTTGAGATTACAGGAAGCGAGTTATTCCTCAAGCAAAACACGGTTTTGTCCAGCACGGCGAATGGGCAACTTGATGTCACGGTCCAAGTGTCCGACAGCACACAGGGGGTTGGTAATCAGGGTACCGCGTCGCTGTCGATTCTCGTAACGCCGCAGTCGGGTGTTTCCGTCACCGAAATCCTCGTTAGTGGTGACTTGTCGATCAGTCCTTGGTCGCAATCGTTTAAGGACCTTGTCGACATCAACCGGGACAACGGCGCGGGCATCGGCTACTCCATTCCGGCGGGGACTGCGCAGCAGACGCAATCTTTGTCTTGGAACAACGTCAACGTGATCCACATCGCGTTCGACCAAGATGTCACGGGCGGCATCCAACAAAGCGATCTACGCCTGTTCGGTGTCAACGGACCCAACGGCGATGGCAGCGAGACCGAGTACCAGTTCACCGATTTCGCCTACGACGATACGACTTTCATTGGAAGTTGGACGCTTGCCGCTCCGCTTGGGCCAGATAAGCTGATTCTTGAGCTTGCTGATTCAGTAAACGCGGGTGGAATCGCACTCGATGGCGAGCCCCAAAGTGGCGACCCGCTCGACGTGGATCTGCCCAGTGGCAACGACTCGGCTGGCGGCGCGTTTCTGTTCCGCTTCAATACTCTTCCTGGCGATGGCAACGGCGATGATTCAGTCTCCGTGACCGACCTGAGCAACATTAGCTCTCGCGTTGCCCAAGTTGTCGGTGACGCGAACTACATGGCTGCGTTTGACATCAACGCCGACGGGGCGATCAGTGTAACCGACTTGGTCAACACGAGCACCCGCATCCCCGCGATCCTGCCCGACGGTGAACCGGCAGTCCCCGCGCCGATCGTGGCGGCACCGATCGTCAGTGCTGCGACCGCTCCAGCATCTCAGCCGTCCGACGCACTGTTGGCTCCCGAACTGCTGGTGACGGTGCCCGCCACACCGGTAGAAAGATTCTCGCTCGCCAGCGCTGTACAACGGGAACCGTCACAAACGGTTGCCGCACAGGCGTCCGCAGCCGACATCGCGTTCAGTGCCGCCGACGAGGAGAAAGTTAGCGACGCGACCGTAGACTTCGTCGACGCCGTCGCCACGGAACAAGCCGCGTTGTCTGCGGTGTTGGGTGAGTTCGAAGCGGACCGTAACTTCCGACCGCGGCAATATCGACCAGCGTCCGGTCAGCGCGCCGATTACCGTCCTCCGGCTGGCAGGGCACCTGAACAGTCGGCGAACCAAGCCCGCGCATCTCGTCAGGAGAATGACGGCCCTACGCGGACCGCAGTCTCCGGTCGCACCGCTTACCGGGAAGCGACAGCAGTGGACGAACTCTTCGCCGCCGACGATTCCTTCGACGCCCTGTTCGACGACAGTGATTCACCGCGAAAGTCGAGCTCCGGGAAAGTTCAATGATGCGAGCGGCGGTCTTGAGCTTGTTGGTAGGCGTGGCGATCTTTGGTTGAAGCCAACGCTATGGCATCAACCAGGTTCCCCACTGTCTCGGCGGTTTCGTTTAGCGCGTCGATTCCGTAGCTCCGCCCTCACCTTCGGGCTTTTCGGTCACACTCAACGGAGTAGTCCACTGCACCGCTGGCAGAGTGACTGTGTCAGGAATTCTCGCAGTGCTCCCGGTTCGCAGAAAGTCGATGCACCCGTTGCGAAAAGCTTCCGATGTTCCGAGCGCTTCGCGTAACGCTAGGTGAGAACCTCGTTCGACGAGGACAAGTTTCGCACGTGAGAAGAACGCAGCGATCTCATCGGCGTTTTCGAGCGGTGTGTTAACGTCCCACGTCCCCTGAACAAGCAACGTTGGAATATCAGATGCGAATCCCCGACGAAACTCGTCGCCGAGATCGACATTCATCACAGGTGATGCAACGCGATAGGCATCGTTGATTTTCCCAACGAGTGCCACAGCGGGATCTCGCTCGACGAGCAGTCGACGATTGTGACTAATGCCTGAGGAGCAATCAAGGAGAAAGAAACTCAACGTTGCGCCATGGAGCGGGGCGCTCGACTTAAGGCGTGAAAACGCGGCTGCTTCATAGTTGCCGTTGTAGAGGTCAACTATCTTCGCAGGCCACGCACGAATGCCGTACCCGTTGCTCATCCCAGAGAGCACCTGGTTTCGGATCGCTCTGCCGTCTAGCAACACACGAGTTTTTTCTCCCGAATCGGGATCCGCAACTTCAACGATAACTGGCGACTCATCGAGTCGGTGAATGACGTCTCGTAGCGCTACGAGGAGCCCCGTCTCTGGGATGTGTGAGGCAATCGCAGGGTCCCGTTCCGCCGCCTTTGCAATGCGCTCAAGAGTTTTTAACACGTGTCTGGGCATGTCCCAAGTGTGATCTGGCCCTTCGAGTCCTGATAGGACGACACGTTCAACGATTTCGGGATGATACCGCATCACAGCCATACCCCAGTGCGACCCAAAGCTGCTGCCAGAAATAATGATCGACTTGTAGCCCAACGCGATTCGGGCGTCGTTGACATCGGCGGCTGCTTCAACAACGTTGAATCCGTCGAGGTCGAGCCCCTTTGATTCCCAGTATCGCTTACCGCGCTGACAAGCTTTGCCCACGGCGTCGCGGTATTGCTCCTCTGTTTGCGGTTCCTCAGGCCGAAAACCATCAATGGGTTCAACAAGCGTGTTCGGCTTGGAGGAGCCGATTCCTCGTTGACCGACGACAACAAAGTCAGCGCCCAATTGCCGGGTGACAGGCCAAACATCCGCTGTGAGAAATCCAGTGTCTGGCTCTCTGATTCCAGGAAATCCTGGCCCGCCATAAAGCTTGAAAACCGGTGATTCGATCGGCTGGCTGTGCTCCGAACGGAATCGTATAACTTCGATGGAGATGACTTCGCTGTCTGGGTCTTTGCGATTCGCCGGCACGAACAATAGTCCTCTTTCAAATTCGACCGTCTCGCCTGAGTCAAGAAATGCTCTCTCGGGATAGAGAAATGCGGTACCAGGTGGCGGAGCACTAACTGCACCTCGATGAAATCTCTGATGACTTTCCTCCGCCGCCAACAGGACTACATCCCACGTCCAGCCAAGCACCAACAATATGATCATCGGTAGTTTGGACTTCATCTGCGTACTCCGAGCGTTTGGCGTTCCGTCTGTTGCGATGTTCGTTCCCAACTAGTTACTCGAGTGAGCCATCAGTTTTTGACACGCATTCTTCAAAATGGAGCGTAGTTTTCGTACGTGCCCAAAAAATGTAATTCCTCGACACTCGGTCAGAGTGCCCATGCACGCCGCATACGCTTGATTATGATGTATTTCCGTGACTAAACTATTAAGGCAGACCTAGTGTTTATTGACGTGACGTAATAGCGCTCACTATCCGATTGGACCTACTAACTGGAATACCATGCTACGTGACAACAGGGCTGCTTTCGTTGCCAAACTGCCGCAATGGGCGATGCTCGGCGTCGTCGTACTGATCGTGGCTGTCTCGTGCAACACGTCGGCGACGGAGCCGCTACGTGTGATGATGATCGGCGATTCGATCACGGCTGGCTACACGGACAACCCGGTCTGGGACGTGCCGTTCGAGTTCGGGTATCGGAGTGGACTGTACACGCGTTTGAACGATGCCGGTTACAACTTCAAGTTCGTTGGGAGCTCAGCCGAACCGTATAACAATATGTTCGGCGATCCGACGCGAGGCGGCACGGTGAGCCCACCACTAGACCTACGTACGCTTGGTCAAGACGGACATCACGGATACGGTGGTATCGGCATTGCTCAAACTCGGCGTGGCGTCGGTGGTTGGATTGCCGCGGACGAACCAGATGTTATTCTGCTAATGATCGGTATCAACGGCATCAGTCCCAATAGTGATCGCCAACTCGACGGACTCGTCAGTACGATCTTCAACGCTGACCCGGACGTGTCTCTTATCGTCGCTCAGATCACTCCTTTCGGTAGCTACAACCAAGATCTAGTCGACTACAACACGCACATTCGCGAAACCCTCGTACCAACGAATGCCGCCAATGGGTTCAAGATTTCAACGGTGGATCTCTACTCAATGTTCTTGACCGATCCGAATGACCCAACATCGATCGGCGACGGCTTGCATTCGAATCCCCAAAAAAACCACCCCAGTGCACAGATGTACGACCGCATGGCTGAGGCGTGGTTTGCCGGCATCGAGGCAGTCGTTGTCCCCGAGCCATCAACTGCAGCGCTGGTCGCGTTCACGGTCCTCGGTGTGCTGGCTGGCGCCAGGCGTCACGGGTGACCTCGACCACGACATCGACGATGGGAACGTTCTCTCATGGCAATTCTGGCACACGCCGCCGTTAGCAATAGGATCATCGTCGAGGGTTCAGGGACAACCGTTGATGATCGCGCGAGCGGAGCGATCCCGTCACCGTAGTTCGCCCGCCAGGTGTCGAGGTCCGATTGACTCAAGGCATTGGGCGATTCGCCACGCTGCCAAGCGAGAAAATCTTGCCCGTCCACGTCACCATCAAGATCGAAGTCGCCGGGCCGTGGCGAGGGAACTAGCTTCACGAGGAATGCTCCAGGGACGCTGGGCGCCGCACCACGCGGGTCTTGGCCAGCGACGAGATACAACTCGCCGGTTTCGTCTTCTCCAATACTGAAGACTCGATCCGGCAACAGTGAATCAAACTCGTCGGGCGTGAAGTCGCCGTCGGTGTCGATCGGAAACACCGACCCCGTCTCATCAAGAGTGAATTCGAAGAAGTCGCCGACGTTTCCGTCAGGATCGTCGGGATCGACGATGCCATAAAACAGTCGCGCACTGTCGCGCCGCTGGCCGAACTCTGCGAACAGGTACTTCCCTTGCAGGTCCGGAATCGCCTCCCCGCGATAGACGAAGCCACCCACCACCGTACGCCCCTCGTTGCGTGAGTAATGAAAGAGTGGGTCGATGGACCCGCCCGAAGGTTGGCTCCCTTCGACTCCTTCTCGGTTGGGCCAGCCGTAGTTCCCTCCGCCCACGACCAAGTTGATCTCCTCAAAGCGGCTGGAACCGACATCGCCAAAGTAAAGATTGCCCGTTAGCCGATCGAAGCTCATGCGATAGGGGCTACGAATGCCGTAGGCCCAGATTTCGGCTAGCGTGGTTGAAGTTTTTGTCTCGGTGGCATCGTCGCCGTTGAACGGATTGTTGTCGGGAATGCTGTAAGCAGGAAGTCCCGTGTTTGCGCTGTTGCGAACAAGTGTATGCCCGGTAGGATCGGGATCGATGCGCAACATATTGCCGTAAATCACGCTTTGGTCTTGTGAAACAGTACCACCGCGGCCGCCATCGCCAACAGCGAGGTACAGCAAGTTGTCGACAGGACTAAAGGCGAAATCGTAAAGGTTGTGGTAGGGTCCCGGCTGATCGATACGCAGAATTTCGCGCGAATCTGATAAACTGATCGCAGGCAGCGAATTGACGTTAGGATTGCCCACGATCGCACTAATGTCCCATTCGCGAATCACGTCTTGGTAGACTTCGTTGTTCCAAGGGAAGTCCACGCTCCCGTTGGTCAAGCCTCCGTCACCGGACCCGTTCTCTGGCGTAACGGTATACAGCTTTCCGTATCCGAAAGTGTTGGGAGTGGAAAAGTCTGGATGAACCGCCAAACCGGTCATGCCTGCCTCTTCCGGGAGCTGCAATCCCACTTGGGTCGTGGTAAGCAGCGGCGCGGCAAGCAATTGGTCATTCGCATCGATCACTCGGATCGTGCCGCCGAGCGTCGCGAGCAGGTTGCGCCCCGTGCCGTCATCGAGCGGGATAAGGTCAGTCGGCGTAAGTTCGAAATCACCAGACCCCGGAAAAGTCGGGTCGAAGCTGATGACCGTCTGCAATCGGATTTGTAGATCGCCCTCGGGTATTTGCGCCACCGCAGTCGACGAGACGACGCTCAACAACACAACGATCGCAAGACAGACCCATGTACCAACGACGTGAATTTGAACACGGTTGACGGTCGCAGTCGCCACAAAGATCGCCATCGCGTGCGGCGACGTGGCAAATGAGGATTTCATCTTTCGGAAAATACGCCCGGCTGCCAACCTCTCCCCGACGATTGGTATTCTGCTAGGCCAATCAGGTTTTGTCTGCGTCATCATGCTCTTCATTCGAACCTCGTTCCTTCTCAGCTTTCTGTGCCAGACCCGCGCATGCTAAAGTCCAAGCACCATTATATCTATTTCGCACGGACAGGTCACAACCATGGCTGGCACCTCGCACTGCGCTCGCGCTGAGCGGCTCAGCAGCTATCATCTTCGGCACCTGCATCTGTTATTGTCGACTCGGCTCGGCAAAACTCTCGGTTCCATCGTTCGTCGAGCCTACAATAGACGACCTTTTCGCTACCGATTTTTGCCCGCCAAACGGAAACCGTTGCTCAAAACGTCAAAAGTCGATCCTTGCTGCTCGGTAGCCTCGCCGCAAGTTCTTGCCGACGAAAGCTTTGCGCCATCACCATCGAATTTAATGCAGCGAGTTTTGTCATTTGACACCTCCCAGTTGTTGTGGTTAGCGAGATCATTGCAACGATAACCGATTAACACCAAAGGCTTTACGTTTCCGCCGCGAAGCACAAGTTGTTTTGGACAAAAACACCTCCGGTTGATTGCCAAGAGCCAGAAACGCTATCGACCGCGAGTCAGCGCGCCGGCGCTCGTGGTCGCTCGCCAATCAGCGCTGTTTGATTACTTGGCCATCCAAAGTCTACTCGATGTGGTGGCCCAATTTCAAAGAGAATCAATCAGTCGTTGCGGGCAGAGCACTGCGGGTACTTTGAACGACTGCGGTCGCTAATAGTGCCGGTGCGGATGGGGTCTATGAAACCGCCAGCACGCAAAGTGATCTCGCCAGGTGACGGTTGGTCGGGAGACCACGTGCGCCCCAGCGTCGAACCCTAGACACGATCCACTGCACGAATAATTGGCTGAACGTTCGAAAACACCGGTGAATGCTTCAGCATTTTGCAAGTCTCACAAGGTTGTTTTGAGATAGAGCCGAAGCTTGCGTTATTTAGATGCTCGAATATTCAGAGAAAATACAAGAATGTTCCGGACAACCTATGGGCGGCGACGTCTACCTACTAGTGCACGACTTAGGAGTTGCAAGTTTGTATGGCCAGCCAATCGTCATTCGCTGATTCTGAGGACGATGATGTGCGAATGTTCCGCGGTTTCTTATCCGGTGATCGCGAAACCATGTGCAGATTCGTTCGACGCTGGGAAGGATCGATGTACAGAGTCGCGTATCGTATTGTAGGGCAATCCGCGGACGCAGAGGAAGTACGTCAAACAATCCTATTGAGGATGATCCAACGCCCCGAACTACTGCCCCAGGCAAGTCGAATTGCGGCGTGGATTCGTCGACGTGTAGTCAACGAGTCAATCTCCTTGGTGCGAAAGCGTAGACGTGAATCACAGCTCGAAGTAGGCAATGAACTCCCAGCTCATTTTGCTGAGCCGAGCGGTGATTCTGGGCAACTACACACGCTCCTCGGGAAGCTGGAGCCTAGTCAGCGAGCTCTACTTGCCTTGCGTTTTGATGAACAGCTAACAGTCCGTGAAATTGCTGAGGTTACCGAGACCCCTCGGTCGACGGTCCACGATAGTCTGCAGTCGGCGATTGACGTCCTGAGAGAGCACTACGAGTCATCCGAACTGGGGGATATACGATGAGCGTTCAATCAAATGGAAACCTTGATCAGGTTTTTGACGGGGAGGAGGAAATTCGTTCACTCTTCGAATCGTCCATTCCGTTGGTACCTGCTGTTGATATAGATGGTCTTCCATCTACGGAAAGCTGTATGTCACGTAATGGTCGAAAAAACCACGAGGCGTGTTGCTCTGACGATGACTGGTTTAGCAGCCAGTTTTGCCTGCGTTGTTTTTCTGCTCCGACCGAGACTAACCTTTGCGCAGGTGCAAAGCAAAGTTCTCGCGACTAGGTCAGTACGGTATGAAGTGAAGAAGCACGGGGATCATGAGACCGAAGACATTCAATACGCGAAGAATATCATCGATGAGGCACGGCATCACGAACAGAATTTTGACGAGTTGTTCGGTTCGAAGCCCAGAGAAGAGCAGGGGAGGATTCGAGAGCGGATATCCAATTCATTGCAGGAAGCGCAGGACTACTTAAGGCAACGTGACGATAATCCGCCCTACGATCGCGTCTTCGTCCTCGGTCGCTACTTGCAGCGACAAGAGCGAAGGGGCGTACATGGCGATGTCGTTGACATACTCGACATGACGACCGGCAAGCACATTCATCTGAACCATAAGGATCGAACGGCAACCGTCTTCACTTCTCAGACGACCATCAGTGCCAACACCGGCGAGAAGGAAACCGCAAAGATTGTCGAGGAGCCAAATCGTGAAGTCGACTTCTACAGTAACATACGCAAGATTCCGGGGGACGCTATACAGCTGACTGGGACGCGTTCACTCGACAACAAGGAATGTATCGGTTTTCGAGTGTCATCTATCGATGGTCCCTACACGAGAACGCGGACATTTTGGATAGACAAGGAAACAAAACTGCCCAAACAGATCGACATTCAACTTCGACCGGACGACCAATTTTATGCTCCGGTCGACGTTTCGATGGTCAACATCGAGTTTGACATCGTCCTTGATGAATCACTATTCCGTACGGAAGTTCCTCCCGGGTACAAGCTTAGGAAGTCCGGCCTGATGGACATATCGAACTGACATTACTTTATCGAATGAGTCTGCATTATGATTTCTATCTCGCGCTGCGCGCTCGATTGCCAGTCAGCGACAGCGAGAACTCGTTTTGTTGAACTGAACCTGGGGTGCTGCGGCCGCGGTCAATATAGCTCTGCAGGAGCTTCGTCAGACGATCCGCTACCGCCGAGTTGCCTTCAGCAACGTTCGTCGTTTCGCTGAGATCTGCATCGAGGTTAAACAATTCCTTCTCACCGCTATTGTGGAAAACCAACTTCCAGGGTCCCTGGCGAATCGCCAATCCGTATGGCGATTGATGGATGGTTGCCTCGCGAAGCGGCGTGGCGACATCGCCTAGCAAATACGGCAAGATACTCACACTATCTTCGCCAGCATTCTCAGGTAATTTGGTGTTCAATAGATCGGTACACGTGGCGAGCAGGTCGATCAGACAAATGGTTTGATGGCACTCGGAGGCTGGTTCAATCTTCCCAGGCCATCGCGCAACGAACGGTTCGCGATGCCCACCTTCGTAAATGCTGCCTTTTGCTTGACGTAGTGGGGGGTAGGAGCGCTTCGCAGCGCCGTTGTCTCCCGTCGCGATCACCAGCGTGTGGTCCGTCAGTCCCTGGCGGTCCAACGCGTCCAAGAGCTGGCCTAACATATCGTCCCCCTGTAGGATCCAATCTCCGTACAGGCTGTCCTTTCCTTGTACGCCACTGCGGCCGACGAACTCGGGCGCTGGCACAATCGGCGTGTGAGGCGGACACGTTGGGAAGTAGAGAAAGAACGGCTTTTCCTCGGCCGCGCGCTGCTGGATATACTCGAGCGCTTTCTCAAGCATCAATGGCTGATTGTCGACGGGCTCGACATTGGCGATCACCGAATCTTGTTCAATCACAGTTCGAATATTGCCTGCGTGGGTAAAACCGCAAAAGTAGTCAAAGCCTATCGTCAAAGGGCCGTCGACAAGCTTAGCGCCGACCGGCACTTCCTTTGGGGTACCCGGTTTGCCATCGACCCAATTCAGGCCGAGGTGCCACTTGCCGATGCAAGCCGTGTGGTAGCCATGCCGTTTGAGCAGTGAGGCGACGGTTAGTCTCTCGGATGGGATAAGCGGAGGATTGTACGTCTTCAGTACTCCGAACTGACCAATGCGCGAAGGGTAGCGGCCGGTCAGTAGGCCGTACCGCGTGGGTGTGCAGTTGGAAGCAGCGGAGTGTGCGTCGGTGAATCGCATGCCTTCGCGCACCAATCGATCGAAATTTGGCGTCTTAAATGGACTGTCCTCGCGGAAGGAGGGCGGCTGCCCATAGCCGATGTCATCGAACAAGACGAAAACGATGTTTGGTTTGTCCATCGCGTCCGCCGCGTGCACATAGCTAGATACGAGAACAGCTAACAGAAACAACAGGTACTTCATGACTCAGTCCGAGACTTCGTTCTGATTTCGTGGCGATAATCACGCGTCGTGAATAGGATCGCGATTCCAATCAATGCTGCTACTGAGGAAATGATCCAAATGATTCGGTAATCGATCGAAGCATTCTCAGGAACATTCGCCCAATCGATATTTGAATTCATAGATTTTACAGCCCAGCCTACCGTGATGAGCGCTGCCGTGCGGCCCGCTGCATAGAAACAGTTGACCGCCCCCGACAGCTGACCAATCAAGTCAGCCGGATAGTATTCTGACATGTAAGCTTTGTGCGAGACCTCAAGGAGCATGTCTCCAATTCCGAAGACAAGGGCCGCGACAACCAGTCCTCGCATATCGACGCTAAAGTACCCAACGGCACAACCGACCATGAGTAGTAGAAACGCAACCTGAAGCACGCGATTTTTTGCAAACCGCTCCGCCAACAATCCGAGCGGAACCCCACCGATCAGTGCGATGAATGGCATCCATCCCCACGAATATCCAAACTCTTGCTCGTTGAGTTGCAACGTGTGGTAAGCGAAGAGCGCTACAGATCCGACAACTGCGGTACGAGCGAACGCGCGCAAAAAGTAGGCGCAGGCGATGCGGGGTAACATCGGTTGATCAAAAAAGTCGGAAATGTATCTTCGCAGCGAAAGCTGAGGACGCGATTGGCGAACAATAGGTTTTTCCTGAAGAAAGAATGCTGCCAAAGCGACGAACAGCAGCTGGAACGCCGCAGCGGTGACGTAGACGGGCAGACCATACCGAGTGTCTTCGTGAGAATCTCGATACGCTTCAACCATAGGCATACCGACGAACAATACGAGCAAGAAGCCCGTGTTCTCCGCGGCCTTCACCAACCCTAGGGCGAATGTTCGCTGCTCGGGAGGGACCAAGTCGGCAAGCAGCGGTTGATCGGAGCCGTTAATGACATCTTGAAAGAACTGCAGTACCACCACCACCAGAACCAGCACGGCGAACGAGGTCACGAAAGGAATCGCAATCAGCGAACAAGCAACGATAGGTCCCGCAACCACCAGGAAAACAGCACGTCGGCCGATGCGCGTCCATACGTGATCACTAAGGAGGCCGACGAGCGGCTGGGCGATGAAGCCGAAAGCCGGATTAATGGCCAGCACCCAGAACACAGTATTCGGGTCGGATGTAAACAAAGCCAATGTGAGTGGAAGTAAATTGACACTAACCGCTTCGGTCACACTGGCACCGAAGAAGATACTGCAGAGAACTCCCCCACGCCGGATTGTGAGCTTCTCGCGAGTTGCGGGTTCGGTGAGCGGGAGAGTAGTCGAGTCCATACTGATTCTTCGCAACAACGGCACCAGTGCGCGGCCCACAGCGTCCGTAGAATCAAGCTCGCATGACCGTTGTTGGCCTTATGCTGTCGGGATAGCGCAGTTCGATTGGACTGTTTCGGTAGGACGTAGCACGGGCCCGTTTAAGAGCGCGTCATCAGTATCCACCATCCATTCTTTTAGCCGCGTCCGACAGGACGCAATTGTCGTTGCAAGCGCAGGATCGTCGATGAGGTTGACTTGTTCGTGCGGATCGGCAATTAGATCGTAAAACTCCTCTTCAGGCCGATGTGTCCACAACGACTCGTCGTCGATGTTGGCTTGACGTGAGGGTGAGTTGTAGACATCGCTGGGTAACACCAACTTCGGGCGCTCGGCAAAGTTGCGGATATATTTGTATCGGTCAGTTCGCAGGCAACGTATCGGATCGTAATGTTCGTGATAGGTCTTCTCGGCATAGATCACATCGCTCTGCGATCCGTTCTGCTGAGAGCCGCGAAGAAGAGACAAGCGGCTACTGCCTTGGATCGTTTCAGGTATTTGCCCACCAGCCACGTCAAGGAGCGTCGGTGCCACGTCTACGTTGGAAACGAGCGAGTCCGAACATGTACCTGGTGCGATGCGCCCCGGCCAACGCGCGAGGCAAGCAACGTGGATTCCCGGGTCGTAGAGCGTTCCTTTCGCGCGCTGAAAAGGCAGTCCGTGGTCGGCTGTAAACAGGACTAACGTATTCTCGGCAAGCTCCGCATCATCGAGTGCTTTGAGCACTCGCGCGATACCGTTATCCACTGCCATAATCGAGCGATTCAGCTTGACGAATTCGCGTCTGGTTGCCTCGTTGTCAGGCAGATACTCTGGCAGTCTCAGCTTCTCTAGTTCTTCTTCCTCTGAGACAGCATCAGCTGGGCTCGTGTCGCGAAAGGGTCGGTGAACCTCCCAGAAACCAACATGCAGGTAGAATGGCTTGTTTTTCGGTGCTTGATGCTGAAGCCAATCTGCTGCCCGCTCACTTGCTATTTCGGCGTAGCCCTCAGGCGACGAGTCCAACGTACTGACGTCGTCAGAAACTGAATCGAATGCCGATAGCGTCCACTCGTGCAAATGCCAGATGCCGAACAACGTCGTATGGTAGCCTTGCGCACGAAGCAATTCAGGAAGTAACTGCTCGTCTTCGTTGAGTTTCCAGCCCCAGTTCGCAAGTCCGTGTTGACCGTTGGAGTGCGGGTACCGACCCGTAACAAACGACGACCGGCTTTGGCTGCAGCCAGGGGAAGAGACAAAATATCGATCTAGCCTGAGGCTTTCCTGCGCGAATTGATTCAGGACCGGAGTTCGGTCGATCGCATGCCCGTATGGGCCGATGTGGCATCCCAAATCGTGGGAAATCAGCACGACGATGTTTGGAGGCCGTTTGGGAGTATTGTTATTAGACATGCAAGGCAGTTATGTATGGCGAAACCGTTGAATTTGACACGAGTATAGCAAGCGATTCTTGGTGGTGATACTAATCTGGTCGCTGGCAACTAGGTTGGTAGAGGAACGCGTCAAGGTATTTCATGGTCCGAAGGCACGTTCCGACGACACTAAGTCAGGTTACGGCCGCAAGACTCGCGGACGACCAGTTCGAAATCGAGCAGTACGTCGCGAGAAGGCAGCCTTGGATTCGCAATCCGTTGCAGCATCAACTCAACAGCCATCATGCCAATCTTGGCGCATGGTTGCCGTATGGTTGTCAACGGCACGGAAAGCGCGCTGGCGTACTTCACATCTCCCACACCGACCACCCGCACATCCTCGGGAACTCGCACGCCCAGTTGGATGAGATCTCGCATCAATTGGCTTGCCGTGTAGTCGTTATGGCATATGTACGCATCCGCAGGACCCGTTTCAACCAACTGCCGCACCGTCTCTACGTCGATGTCATCCACTTCGTCGATCAAATGTGTCCACCCCTTTTGGGGAACAATGTCGTGTTGGAACAAAGCCTCACGATAGCCGGCAATTCTCGCGTCGACGGTCGGTGATGCCCCACGATGCGCGATAAAGTCAATCCTTCGACAACCACGTTGAACTAAGTGCTCAGCCAGCAGGTATCCCACGCGACGATTATCAATTCCCACCAGGTCGTATTTGCTCCGCTCGGGAAACTGTTTGAAGTCGCTATCGATAAGCACAACTGGAATGCTCGCTTTCTCCAACGACTCAATGACCCGAAGATTCACGTCCTCCATCCCGGCGACAAGTTCCAGCGGTTGAAAGAACACTCCTGCAACACGCTGCTCAATCAAGCGTTGGCACGTCTTCTCGACCGCTAACGCTCGACCTTCTGCTTGCTCGCTGTGAATCTGCCCCCAGTTGAGTTCACAATTATTGTCTGAAACCGATTTCGCCAACTGATTGCAGATGGGCTCAAACACTTCTCCTTGACCTAATCCAGTGACGAGGAGGCCAAACTCGCGTTGCTCGGCCATCGCAGTGTGGCGCACAAACGTTCCCGACCCGTGACGCCTTTCGACCAGTCCGTGAACTTCCAAGTCCTTCAATGCGCGTGCGGCCGTTGGCCTGGAAACCTTAAATCGCTCCACCAAACGAGTCTCGCTGGGAACTTTCTCGCCGTAACGATACCGACCAGAAAGAATCTCAGCGCGTAGCGACTCGTAGATCCTGCGGTGCTTATGGACGCCCGCATTCGGATCGGAAGATCCGTCAATCACCGACTGGGACGGGTGATCAGAAGTTGTAAAATCGAGTGATTTGGAGTTTGACATCTTCGTGACCGCTCACGGCAAACTGGTTGTTGGGTGGTGCGCCTTGAAATCTGTCAGACTACCCAGGATACACCGAGTTTATCGTGCATTTCTGTATTTCTGTCATCGATTTCGACACGAACTGACCGACTTGTTTATACAACTATCTTTACACATCCTTCATTATGTATCAATAGTCGTCACAAAAATATCACAATATACTTGACAACTGGACTGAGCTCGGCGTACGCTAAGCCTTGCTCAGCCGCTAAGTCGCTAACGCTTTTCAACTCGATGGACTTTCACTTCGTTAGCGGACAGGTCGCACGAGTCTACGTCGCCGAGGATGAAACCGATTGCCTTCGGCTGATCCGCAGGCAACGTCCTATGCCGCCAGACAGCGACCATGGATCGAGCGTGAAGAAATGATGAATCCATTGGAGATGGCCACAAATGTTTGAGCGTAGCGTAGTGCAGGGTTAACCTAACTATCAGCGATGAAATCCGTTTCGCTGACTTGCTTATTTCATTCGAATGTGCAACCAGGAGTGTCTCATGCGTACTGTTCTTTTTGTTCCGAAACCGTCCTTCTGCGCATTAGTTTTCGCAGCTGTGATTGGGTCCGTCGTCCAACCTGCGACCTCACAAGTCGTGTTCTACTCGGGATTCGAATACAGTGCTGGCGAACCGACGGTCGAATTCCAGGCCTCTGCCCTCAACGGCGCAGATGGCCAAATTGGTTTATTCTCGGGCTCGCTACCCTTCGGCAACGGAGATCACTCAGGGTTTCTGATGGGGTTCGAGGATAACGGAGGTCCCAACAATACTAGCCGCCTCCTGGAGGTCGATCGGCCTTTGGAAAGTGGCTTTTTTACCGCTGAATTGTCTCAAACGATTCCAGTCGATGGTGCGCGGGTTTCGTTTGAAGTTGGCACACGACGCAGTGCCGGGACAACAGGAATAGAGCATGTGAAAGACTACGACATCATTGGCTTGGATGGCGCGGGGAACGAATCGTTCCACGTGCGGGTCTCAGCCCACTCGGGTGACCTCACCGGTGAAGTACAGAGACTCGGCGTCGTCAGTAATTTTGACGCGGACCTCGATTGGGACCTTCCGACCTTAGTGGGCGATGACGCGGATGGGGATCTCGACAATACGGGTGGAAGTCACAACCGTGGCTTCAACGCTGCGGTGGAATTGATCCTAGGTGCTACTGGTTTTCAGATCGACTTTGAGAATTTCATGACCGACAGCCGCAACCCCACACCGAACGCCTACCTGACCGACATTCTGCCATACAACGAGTCAGCGACTGAGCTTTCCGAGGTGAGATTTACGTTTGCCGGTGGAATAGATCTGAATGACCCCTCAAGTACTTCGTTTCAGGGTGGCTACGCGCTGGATAACATCAAAGTCGAACTGATACCAGAACCCAACACCGTCGTATTGGCATTGATTGCGACAGTTGGTGCCTGTGCGAGACCGCGGCGGAGAGTTGGCTAGGGAGCAGTGCCAATTCGCACTGCATGTGGCATCGTATGAGTTGCTCGTTTGGCAAAGGTGCAGCTTGCACCAGCAAGGGCACGAGGAGTTGAGGATGACACTGCGGCAGGGTCATAGGTGTTGGCGGGCGCTCGCGGTCGTTGCCATTTTATTGGCTACGACTGACGAGTCTCTTGCGGAGTTGGTGCTTCACGTCGACTTCGAAAACGGGTCGGACCTGGCGCGCGACGTGAGCGGTAATGGTGCGGACGGTAGCATCTTCCAGGTCGTACCGACGGGCCTAGGCCCAAGCGGAGTGTTAACGCAAACGTCCGACGCAGCTGTTGGCGGCGGATCGGCGCTGTTCAATCCGGCGGACAGTGGAACGAACGGCTTGGCTATCGAGTTTCCCGACGCTCTCCTACCTGATCTCGGTGCCGACGACAACTTCGCGATTTCGTACTGGGTGAAGCCGACGACTAGCTACCTGAATTACGATCCTAACCACGCCATGTTTTCCACGGTGGCGACGGGGGCCAGCGCTTCTTTCAGTTTTCAGATTGAAAATAAGGGTGACACGACTGCCGGGCAGGTCGGCGTCGCGCGGTTCAGCGGACCGTTCTTCGAGACGCCGGTGATCGACGAGTCAACGAACCTTACGCCGGGCGTCTGGCAAAATATTGCGGTCGTGTCCAACGGACAGAACGGTCGCATCCAGTTATTTGTCGACGGTACGCTCACGCAGGAAGTTGACAGCGTAACTGTAGCAGGTTTCCGATCTGGTTTGGCGCTGAACGAAGTCTATCTGGCCACCAATCGCGGGCAGAACAAGCTGTTTCAGGGGCTGATGGACGACGTGCGCGTCTACGACACCGCAGCCGTAAGTGAGCTGTTGTCGATTACCAGCAGCACCATTCCGCGGCTCGTTGTAGATCGTGACAACGGCACGGCATCGATCTCGATCCCCGGCGGTGGTTCCTCCGAGCAGATCACTTCGTACACGATCACTTCGTTCAACGGGGTGTTGGATCCCACCGAGTGGCAACCGATTTCGGGAGGGAGCGGGACTGAGGACTCACTAAGTGAGACCTTCGCCAGCGCTACCATCAATCCGGGAGTGCCGATTTCGCTGGGCGACGTCTGGCGAAAAGGCCCGTTTGAGGATCTTTATGCGACGGCGCTATTGGCTGACGGGACCACCACGCTGACGTTGCCGGTCGCGTTTGAAGGCAACGGCGGCGACTCGTTCCTGTTCGGCGATCTGTTCGACACCGGAGACGGCGTCGACTTGGATGACTGGGTGCAATTCAAAAGTGGTCAAGGCGCGAACATGAACGGCCTGAGCCGTATCGATGCCTACCGACTAGGTGACCTTGACGGAGACGGCGACAACGATGGCGTCGATTTCGCTCTATTTGAACAGGCCTATGACGAGGCGAATTTTGCTGGTGCACTGCGGCACGCACTTTCCATTCCCGAGCCAGCTACAATCGGGCTGATCGCTGTGTTTGGCATTTCCATGTTGATGAAGCGCGGCCGAAGTTGCATCTGCTTGCTGACGATGGTTAGCGTTTTGTTTGTTACCTCCTCGTCAGCGACAGCCCAACTGCTAGTGTATGACGGATTCGACACGGCCACATTGCCCGCTGCAGTCGATTTGGACGGGACGGAAGGTGGGCAGACGAGTTTTGGCTGGGACACCAACCCTTGGACGGACACGACGGGCCTGAACAACCAACCATTTGTCACTTTGTCCGACGGGCTGGCGAAGATTCCTGGGCTAAAGTCGGTCGGTGGGTACGCGACAAGGCCCGCACGAAATCAGCGCACCGCCATCAACCGCGAACTCGGCGCAACCGAACAGGCGATGCTGACGACCGAAGGCTCGGAACTTTGGTTCAGTGTGATCATGGCGAACCGTGATACGCCTGACCAACACGACGAGGCAGTGTTTCTCTTCACCGAAACCCCGCTGGTCGATTTTCGCGACAGCGACTTTGCAGCAGGTTTTACGTTTCCCGGTGGCGCGCCCGTTCCGGTACCGGCGTTCCGTTCGATTGGCTTCATGTTTGATGATGGAAACAACGACACGAATACTTTCGGCACACCGGAAAACCCAGACTTAGGATTTGGCGACGGCGACAGCATGTACGCCGTATACACCGATGGCGTCGAGGGAAACGCCGTCTACAGTGATGGTTTCCGGATTGGCAACGCAAACGAGCCTCACCTGATCATCGGACACGTCACTTGGGGTAGCGTAGAGAACGAGATCGATCACCAATTCGACGTCTACGGCTTGGGGGTCGAAGACATCACTGATCCACTCGCCCCAATAGCGCTACCGGCCCAACCGTTCGGCAGTCTAACGATTCCCTTTGACAGCGTCATTCCTGGCGATCTGAACAACGTTGCCTTCGCCGGCGCCAAATTGCCGGCTTACGACGAAGTCCGTTTCGGCTTGACGGCCGCGGATGTGATTCCCTCGATCGAGCGTCTCACTTTGGAGGTCCATGTCCCGTCAGGGATAATCACTCTGAAGAACGAAACCCCTGAGACTTTCGATCTTGACTATTTGGAGATCAAGAGTGAGGGAGGGTCTCTGGTCCCCGCGAATTGGGACAGCCTGAGCGACAATCCCTCGTATCCTGCAGGCAGCGATAATGGCTTGGGATGGGAAGAAGGACCCAACAACAACGCAAATCAGCTGATCGAATCCTACTTGCTCGGCGCGTCGACGATTGCCCCAAACGAAGAAATCATCTTGGGCGATGCATTCAACCCGGCCGGAGCACAGGATTTGGTGCTTGGTTTTCATCTCGATTCGGCAGGAGCCGAAGTGGTCGGTGGCTTGGTCAAGTATGTCGGCGGCGCGGGGCTGCTGGCCGATTTTGATGGCGATTCCGATGTGGATTCTGACGACTTGAACGATCCAATCGACGGTTGGACGGCGCGATACGGTGCCGACTTGGATGGATCGAACTTTCTGCAATGGCAGCGCGAGTTTGGAATGGGCACGGCACTGAGTAGTGTTGAATTCGTGCCAGAGCCCGCAAGCATCGCGGTAATCGTGTCAATGCTGTTGCCCATGACGCTTTGCCGACAGGTCGGCGCTGATCGCTAACCTACACACAAGCTACCCACAGGCGGGGATTTACGATGATAGGACGTCGCATGCACAGGATGACTAGCCAGCACAGGATAGTTTCTAGCAGACAACATTACCGCGTTGGGCGCGGTTTTACGTTGGTGGAACTGTTGGTTGTGATCGCGATCATCGGCGTATTGATCGCGTTGCTGTTGCCGGCTGTGCAGGCGGCGCGTGAGGCAGCGCGCAAGGCTCAGTGCAAGAACAATCTCAAGAATATTGCCCTCTCTGTGCTCAACTATGAGTCGGCACACAGCAAGTTCCCGGTCGGTCAAGTTCTAGGCTCCGCTGAACAGTGGGGTTGGCCAGTTTTCGCTTTACAGTACCTAGAGCAGGGTAGCGTCTTCGATCAGCTAAACCCTCACGAGCAAACCTTAGGTCAGTATCTTCGTCGAGCTGGTGGCGACCTCGGTTCTCCGGCGATTGCGGCATTGCTAACGCCACTTGAAATCTTTCGTTGCCCGACTGATGAGGCACCAGAGTTCCTCAGCTTTGAGTTTCGTCCGTTCGAAGGCAGCGACAATACGCCTGCCGGCTTTGAACCACCGACCTCCAACTACTTCGGAGTAAAGGGGTTTTACGACAATCACGGCTGCAATGAACGCGCCGGTTTCACGCTGGAGCAAGTTTGCTGGAACAATGGCGTGTTATACGGCAATAGCGAAGTAAAGATCTCGCAGATCACCGACGGAACTACCAACACCTTCATGCTTGGCGAACGAGATTATCGCTGCATGGCGGGATCTTGGATTGGTGCGCGGCGTGGCAATGGATCAGGTTTGCGTGGTAGTTACTATGTTGTCGGCCGAGGTAGCATTCAGCTGAACGATCCTCGCACCGGCGCGATGGATACTTGCACCGAAGGATTTGGCAGTCTTCATACAGGCGGAGGACACTTTGCCATGTGCGACGGTTCTGTGCGGTTCGTGCAGGAAGACATCTCGTTCAACAACGCCGACAACGGTGTCTTGTATGATCCGCAGCGTGGCTATCAGATTCTCAACCTCGACTACTTCGGCGTCTACCAGCGTATGGCTTCGCGCGACGATGGTGCAGCAGGTGAGCCGATTCCGGGGCAGCCACCGTTGGCCTTCTAGTACCGATATGACGAAGTGCCATTCGTCGGCGTACGCAAGAAATCCAGCTCACTATGCAACCAACGCCGATTCGTGGCCCTTTTACCGAGCTACCCGCGCAGGCACTTGTGCTGATTACGGTCCTGAGTTCTGCGGGCGCAGTGATGGCTCACCAGCCACTTCCGCCGTGGCAAGAACCGACGGGCTGGCCGGACCGCATCATCGCTAACTTCGATGGCGACCCTGCCCGCGGTTTCGCGGTGACCTGGCGCACTGACGCGACAGTAGGGACAGCTTTGTTGCAAGTCGTGAAAGCGACGGCCGACGCTCGCTTTGAATTGCAGGCAGAGACCAAGAAGGCGACGACCGAAAGCGTAGAGCTTGACGAAATTACTGCTCCAGCTGGAGCGGCCGTACGCCCGTTCAACCAAGGCTTCAAAGCCGTCCACTACCACAGCGTGTCGCTGAGAGGCCTGAAGCCGGATACACTTTACGCATGGCGCGTGCGCGGTCGACTCGGATGTTGGAGCGAATGGTTTCAGACGAGAACTCTAGGGACCGACGGCCCCATTTCATTTGTCTACTTTGGTGATGCCCAAAATGGTATCCGATCACACTGGTCACGTGTGATTCGAGCGGCTAACAAAGTTGCCGGCGATGCGAAGTTCTATCTTCACGCCGGCGACCTCGTTGACAAAGGGGATCACGATCGCGATTGGGCTGAATGGTTCGCTGCTGGTGGGCACCTCCATGCCCAGATCCCGAGTGTGCCCGTAGTAGGAAACCACGAGTACATTCCGGTGTTCGACCCAAAGTCGGGCAAGAAGCGCCGCGTCTTGACACCACTGTGGCGCGCTCAATTCACGCTGCCGATTGTCAAGGAATTGCCGGATGAACTGCAAGAGGCTGTGTATGCACTTCGGTGCACGCAAGACGTCGACTTATTTGTGCTCAATTCTGCTCCCTCTGACTTTGCCGCACAAGCTAGCTGGCTGGACCAGAAGCTCGAGAAATCCGAAGCGACGTGGCGGATTGTTACGATGCACCATCCGTACTTTGTGCCGATGCACTCAAACCGATTGGACGACAATGCGGCGAGAATCGCAGCGTTTACTGAGGTTATCAACAAACACGAAGTGGACCTAGTGATCGTAGGACACATTCACACCTACATGCGCGGAACGAATCTTCGAAACTCGGAGCCCGCACGACTCGCTGTCGGGAAACCGACTGACGTGAAGACGGTGTTCGTCATTTCATCATCGGGCGCCAAAGTCGGTGGACAGCAGTCGGAGGCTTGGATAAAGGATCACGTCGGTGACGGTAAGCCGGAAACCGGACTTCCCAACTTGTCCGTTGACCGAGTTGCCGGCAATACACCGATGTTTCAGGTAATACGCATCGACGGGAACCGACTCGAATTCAAAGCACACACGGCCGTAGGTCGTGTGTACGATGAGTTTACCGTAACGAAGCGCGACGGTCGGAAAGAGCTTACCAACGGCGAAAGAGCAGTCGGCCAGACGCGATTGTTCGAGAATACCGGCCATTACCCCGGCTGGCAGGACTTGCAGTAATCGCGCATCGGCAAGTCATGTGTTCTTTCGGCATTGTGCTAGTGGGTGCGAATCAGATTCGCCGCAGGCAGCCATCAGACACTTTCGAGACGCTACCATGAGACAGATACTTGCGATGCTCGCAATCAGTGCACTTTGGCAGTCGCCGGTAGGTGCGCATGACGGCCACGTCCAGCCGCCGTGGCAGCGAGCATCGGATTGGCCCGACCGAATAGTCGTGACACTTGCGGAAAATCCAGCTACTGGTTTCGCAGTGACGTGGCGCACGGATCTGTCTGTTCCGCTCGGAGTCGCTCAAATCGCGCCTGCAACTTCTGACGCGCGTTTTGACCTAGCTGCAAGGACGGTCACTGCGAAAACCACCTTGGTCCGACTTGATGAGATTGAGCGTGAGAAAGGAAAGGTCGCGGTTGCGCAGAACCATGGACTGCCGCGAGTACTTTATCACACGGCCCAATTTGACGGCCTGCAGGCGGATAGGCTGTACGCTTACCGAGTGCGAGGCGCAAAGGACAAATTCAGTCCATGGCGCCAGGTCCGCACGGCGCCAGCCAGCGGCCAAGTTTCCATTCTGTTCTTCGGCGATGCCCAGCGCGGGATTCGCTCGCACGTAACGCGTGTGTTCGACATGGCTGCTCGCATCGCACCGGATGCTCACTTCGCATTGCACGCGGGAGATCTGGTGAACACCGCGATGTACGACCAAGATTGGGCTGAATGGTTCGAGGCGGTTGGCAATATCCATCGAGTAATGCCAATCGTTCCGGTGGCGGGAAATCACGACTATCTGAACTTCGGCGGAGTCAAGCTATTCGCGTCGACCGACAAACGCGTCTCGCCACTGTGGCGGCCCCAGTTCGCCCTGCCTGTGGAAGACAGCTTGCCCGGGGATCTTCATGAGACTGTGTACGACGTGCGGTACACGGACGACGTCCACCTATTTGTCCTTGATTCGTCCGGCATCGCCTTTGACAAACAACTAACCTGGCTGAGCGAACAACTTGCATCGTCAACCGCGCGCTGGAGAATCTTGACGATGCATCATCCGATCTTCTCATTCGTAGGTGATGATGAACATCCGTCACACCGCGAGCGTCGGCTGCAGTTAGTGCAAACCTTGGAAGAGGAAGACATCGACCTCGTTCTCTGTGGCCATCGGCATACTTACCAGCGCGGCGACATCGGCGAAGGCGTAACACGTTTCGCCGTCGGCGAACCTCATGCAATTCGAACAGCGTTTGTCGTCACGGCGTCCTGCGCCTCTCGAGGCGTGACGAAGGTCGAGGGCTGGAACCGGTATATAGCAGAACAACAGGGTCGCTTCGCGTTAACTCGCCACGCCGACAATACTCCTTTGTTTGCAACAATCCATATCGAAGGGAATCAACTGCACTTCGTTGCCTACGACGCCGTAGGCGAGGTCTACGATGACTTCCTGATCAAGAAGGACTGGGACTCCGAGACGTCCACGTATGCTAAACAAATCGTCAACGCCGCAGCAGCGTCAGCCCCTACGAAGACCTACGACAACACAGGTGCCTATCGCGAGTGGAACGAGTTGCGTCAGTAACCGCATTATGATGCCGTCCTAATCAAGCGCGCACGCTGTCTGTGAGCGACTGCTTTTCACAGACCAACATTCTGCGGTATCGGGCGTCGATGATCACCACCACCCGCGGAAACTGATTCGACTACTGAGGACAACCTGAGCCCCCAATACCTCTGAAGGATGTAAGGTCCGAACATTCGCTGATGATCAGGCACGAAGCGGGGAAGGGCGGAACGAATTCGCCAATTACGCCAAAGTTCTCTGACTTGCCGCAGAGCGTTCCTGACGAGGAGAGACACGGTCGAGTGTTCGAACTGCTGACCGATGAAAGGAATCCCCGAAGCCCAGCCGGTCACGTCCCTCACACAGCGAGTGATAGCATGTCGACAGAGCGTCCGACCACCGACGTGACCGGACGCCCCAATTCTGAGTCGAACGTGCAGGGAACATTTCGTCACATGCGCCAATTGCGCCGGCCTGCGAATAGCACTCCCACGAGCAGCAAGCCCAGCGTCGTCGGCTCGGGTACGGGGTCGGTGATCCGTAGATCGGTCGCCGAGATCCTTCCCGCACCGTCCCCCCATTCGATGAACAGTTCGTTGCCGACGAAGTTGGTCGGGTCGGGTTGCACGGTTGGTAGTGCACTCGTCGAGAATGGCGTGAGCGATTGCCCGAGCGTCATCCCGGCCCTGGTCAGATCAAGCCCTCCCCAGCCAGTCCCTGTATCTGGGGTGGCCAGCCCGCCGATCACGGAGACGGAGGTCGAGACATCGGGGTCTGCGCTATCGGTGAGCGTAACGTTGCCGGAGTCCTCATGATACCTCACCACATTGCCCCCAGGTCCGATGCATGCCTGGATCGAGGAAATCGCCGGGAACTCCCCCACGCTCGGGTCGGGGTTGGTGTCTGTCGTTCCAGCGTCGTAGGTGAACTGAAAAAACAGCAGTCGGCCGACGAGTTCCTCGAACTCCGCGCCCCCGACGGCCGACTCGACGATACCTTCGTAGGCGAACGTTCGGGGCTGAGCGTAGCTCCGTGGCGTTTGCGCTTGCAACGTTATGATCGCGAGCGCCATCGGGTAATAAAATCGCCTTCTCCCACGCAACACCTTCTGTGAAAAACTAGACATCATCTCTCCTTGCAAAAAGTGATCTTGGAAACCTCCTGGAGACGCCACCTCGCAGACCGGTGGCGCTCAGGACCAGTTTCTTGAACTCAATCTCTCGTCGAGGTTCCTAGGGCTGCCTCCTGTTCCTCTTCTTGGTTGCTCACAAATGTCACCGAGCCCCTCGCCAACCCAAATCTCACACGTGGATGAGATCCCGATCGGTCGGGGATGGCACAACTTTTCATGGAAATCCACGCCGGCGCGGCACAGATCGGGGGCCCGAACCTCTATGCACAGGGAGAAACGCTATCGGCATCACGAGGCGACAGATATTTCGGCGAGAATCGCGAAATCTTCCAACCTCTAGTGGTGCCTTGCCGCTACCGACTTATGTCGCGGCGGGGAGCGGCACCCGCCAAACCCGCTTGGCACGTGGTAGGCCCGCGCATAGCCGCTATCGGCAAGGCAGCGATTCTTGTCACTGACCAGCGAGATAAGAAAGTCGAAATCGTGAAGGAACTCGCCAGTGCCCATGACCTACCGCAGGCGTTCGGCTTCCACTGATCCCGTCGCGTGAAGCCAACCGCGCGGCGACTGAGCTGATTTGCGCTGCCGGTTGACTATGCATCCTTGGCCATCCCCGAGCCGACAGCGCTGGCCCTGCTTGCCCTGGCAGTCATCACTTGCTCAGCAGTCCATCGGCGTAGCTGATTTGGGATAAGCGTCTGACGGCATCGATCGTGCGGAATGGTGCCTCAGGCAATCTGCCTATGACGACGAACATCGACTGCCAGCAAGCCGATCTGATATCTCCTGAAGACGGACGTACTGCTGGTAGAACATCGGAGCGGCGAGGACGCTCTCAATGTAGCCAAAGACATACATCAGGATCGCCACCACCTCACCGTGATTGGTCACGCCACCTTGAGCCGTTGACGCGACCGAATACACCAACAAAACGATCATCACGATCCAACTCAATGCGAAATTCACTGTCTCTAGGTCGGAGAGACGAATGTTCCAGCGCATCAGTCTCGTCAGGTGGGCAGACACATCGGGCAGTAGCGCATGTGAAAGCACCTGAACTTGCTGTTCCGCTTCATGGTTGGCTCCCTCGTTCAGCGCGTAAGTTGTTGTACTCGTCACGGCATAGAGAGCGACAACCATTCCGGTAGCAATAAGACAACCTACAAATACGTTCGTCTGTAGAAACCAAATCATCACGAGCGCGCCGACGAAACCGACAGCACAGTCAATGATTCCGGGAAACGAACTTTCGAAGAACTCAACGAGTTCGCGGGCCATATTCGTCCTGGCAGTGATCACGGACACGTCCGCATTTCGGTTACGTTCCTGCTCGACAATCTGGCTTCCCGCGACGGTATAGATCTTGGAATAGACCCGCGTGTCGTAAAAACGGCGCAACGATCCCACGACAACTGCCGCAGCGCCAAGCCCGCCAAGTAAGTACAGTCCGAGATAAGCTTGCTGGAGCACCCCATCGATCGCGATTCCCATCACGAGTGGGAACATCAACATCAGTGCGGCTTCCAGGAAGACCAGCAACCACGTGCCAAGAATCTCCCATCGGAAGGAAGCGAAGAGCCGCCGCATTGAAACGCTGGCTCCGTCCTTCGGAATGCTAGTCCTACCAGAATCACGGGTCATAATTTTAGCCGCGACCATGGTCATTTCTCGTAAAACTCGAAACCCGCCAGCATCATTTCCTGCCACGTTTGTTCACCCCACTCGACACGAGCCGTCGGGTCGGGATTAAATGGATTGTGTTTGGAGTTGTCGAACGTGGCGGTGCACACAATCCGCGAGCCGCGTGGGATATCGATCGGTTCAGCAAGCACATACGTCGTCTGCCATTCGAAGTTGTAATTTGGCACATTGAGCAGCAGGGTCGTCTCGCCCGATGGCTTGACCAGTTCGTAAGTGAACGCCTTACCGCGGTAGTGCATGTGTGGATTCATCGTCAGCAAGACGCTGTCTCGTTGGAACTTCGCAGATTTCGCTTGCACTTGATGATGGGCAGTTCCCGGCGGAATCGAGAACCAATAGTTGATGAGGGCGTCGGAATACACCTCGTACTTTGCCGGCTTGCTCGCGAACTTCAGTCCCACTGCCGTGCGGTCGATCACTTGCTTTCCCGTGGGCGTGTAGTGCATCTCGAAAATGAGCCGCGCGCCTTTGGGAATCCGCATGGCAAATCCGTCTTCCCGAATGAAGGCGTTGTCCCCGGGCACAAAGGACACCAGGTGTGGCAGCGCATTGATGGGTGAAGTCCAATCTGCCAACCAACCCGTGGGGCGTTCGTCGTTCTTTAGTTTGAGATCCACACCCTTGGGCACGATGTACACGCTCGCATGATGCACGACGTCGGTAGCTCCCGGATGCACCTCGGCAGCCGTCACCCACATCTCACGCGCGAAAGGCTCGCCAGCCCAGATGTACTTGTAAGGCACGCCCAGTTCGGGCGTCTCCGCCGGGATGGTAACCGCTTTTTCCATTTTCAGCACGACGTCGGGTGTGCCGATGGTCCAAGCGTTGGTGAACCGGCGGGGCTTTGGTAACTTGCTCCGATCGCCTTCCAATGTTCCATCGTCGATCCAGTCGAGCAGCGTTGAGTACTCCTTATCCGTCAAACTCCTGTCGTTGGTAAAGTGCTTATGTGGCGCATTGGCGTGCCAAGGTGGCATGAGGTCTTGCGTCACGACCTCGCGGATCGACTCCGACCACGACACCGCGTCGCCATAGGACATCAACTTGAAAGGTCCGATCCCATCCTGACGATGACACTGCTGACAGCGGCGCTGAATGATGGGAGCGACATGCTCGGAATACGTGATCGTGGTCTGTTCGCCAGACTCGTCCTTTTTCTCTGCTGGGGCGAGATCAAGCGGGCACGCCTCGACGTCTGTGATCGACGTCTTGACCATCCGCCGTTGCAAGACGGCCTCAATTGCATCGGCTAGGTACTCGTTGCTAGCCCTCGGCCGCGTCACGCCACGCTCGTATCGATCGTCGATCACCCCGCGATAGCGCAACTTCCGTTGGCTGTCGAGGAGGATCGCTTCTGCCGTCCGCTTGACGCCAAGACTTCGTGCAACCTGGCCCGTCGCGTCATGCAGCGTCGGAAACTCCAGTTTGAATTCACGCGCATGGTCGGCAATCTCTTTCGCCGTATTATGTTGGTTGCTGTTAATGGTGACGATTGCGACTTTGCGATCCGCAAACTCTGCCTGCAAAGTGATCAACTTCGGCAAGTACCGATTGGTAACCGGACACTCGGTGGAAATGAAGTACAGCACAATCGCTTCGGCCTGTTTGATCTGATCCGATAGCTTCCAAGGTTTTCCGGATCTCACGTCAGGAAGCGCGAAATCCTCTGTTTTGCGACCCAAGTAGCGCTGACGAGACAATTCTTCGGCCTCAGCAGTCGTTGTGTCTATTGCAAGCAGAGCGATGATCAACGCGCCGGCTATCGATTTGATATGTTGAATAGTTGCATTGAAGGTTGTCATTTTTTTCTCCTTCTGTTGGTCGGACTGGTTCCGATTCCCGCCAGTAGCGTGCGCGCAGCCAGTTTGCCGGCATCGTTAACTGCAATATCGCCTGCTCGAGCGGTTTGCAGAGCGGCGAACACAACCGCCTCGATCGCCGCGGTAATCCACGCATTGGGAATGTCGGCGGCAATCGAGCCCTCGGATTTCGCTTGGTCGATGAGATCGGCGAGCTCGTGATTCTGTCGGGCAACTTCTTTAGCGACCGTCGCCTCCTTCCAAACCTCAGTCTGGGTCCAAAGGAAGTGACACCGATCGCCAACAGGCACCAACGCCTCGACGCAAGCACGCAGCGCATCGATTGCCGAGTCGGCGTTTTCGACTGCTTGGTGGCAGACTTCGTCCATCTCTGCAATCGATTGAATCGCGATTTCCTTCAACAGGTCATCGCGCGATCCGATCAGCCTGTGGAGAGTCACCCGCCGGACGCCGGCAGCCTCCGCGACGTCCGTCAACGAAGCCGCAGGTCGAGCGGCAAAAACGCGGATCGCAGCGTCAATCAGCGAGTCTCTCGTCGTTTCTTGTTTGGTAGACACGCAAAACTCCAGGTCGTCTTGATCCGTGATCGGTCCATTCGTCAGAATGTTACACAATTGTATCATTTGTGACGTATCCGTCAATAGCTGCGTCTACGCAGGAATCGTGATTTCGAGCCCAGGCCCAAAAGTTGCGTGCCTCGACAGTACCGATGGCCGCAAGAAGTTGTGCTGTCACGGCAAGTCACAGCGAGTGTTCCGCAGGGGCGCTCTACGACGGTCGCCGACGACGACATTAGAACCTGTCCATAGGGTTGATAGCCCACTACAAGTCAGTTCCTAATCAGTCACGAACGCTGCGGTGAGTGATCTTGGGAAGTTGCTACTCGATTGGCGAGAGCCGCGCAGAAAGCTCGGACGTCCGATTCTCCCGCACTGGTACGCACTGCGTAATTTGACTCATTTGCCGGTTGTCGGTAGGCTGTATTAACTGTGTGGCAGTGCATCGCGGCGTCGGTTGATGATGTACTCGGAACCGCTCGGAGTTCAGCTAAAAACTGCTTAATTCGCCATGCACTCTTGAATCCATCGCATGTCTGCACGGGATCACACGTCCGAGTATTTTCGCACACTGGGTGTGAGCTGCCACGCAAGCGAAGCCGAGATCCGAGAAGCGTATTATCGCTTGGCCCGCGTTCACCACCCCGACAGCAACTACGGTGATCCTGACGCGGCGAATCGCTTTAAGCGAATCCAGTTTGCTTATGAACAACTCTCCAAGCGCGCCCCAGTTGAACAGTCGAAAGACTCTGAACAATTTCCGTTTGTCGCCCCAGACTCTTCAAGAGCCACAGTTTTTCAGCGCTCGCTCAAGGCATTCGCGGTAGTGAGCACACTGGCTGCCACGCTGCTGGGCTTGGCTCAACTGAAGTTTCCGATCGAAGCATCGCCCAAAGTCGCTACCAACACGACTGGCCAGCCGCGCGCGGCGAGCGAAGCGCCAGAAACAGCGGTCGATGTCGCGCGGGCCTCTGTGAACGAGGAAAGCAATCTGCGCAGTTCAGGTGATCTTCAACATAGCGATTCTCCAACAGAAGTACCAAGTAATCGCTCCGCGCTTCCCAAGTTGTCCACTGAAACTTCTGAAAAAGCAGTCCGAGGTACAACAACCAGCTCAGCACCACCGCCTATCCTGAATCGTGAGGCGCCCGGGCTAAGCGTGGCGAGTACGAATTCGACAGGTCGGCACGAGGCCCTGTCGAACGATGGCGGTGGCGCTCAGGACGTGGGCGGGGAATCTAACGTTCGGGAGGAACAGTCGAAAATCGCCCAGGCAGTCTACGCCGCACCTGAGGTCGGCGATTTAGTTCCAAGCGGCGACTTAGAATCGATCGACTCTTGGGACGCTGGATTCGAATTGCTTAATGACCTGCGCGACGCACTGGCGGATCGTGGTAGGGAAGGAAGCCTTCGAATGCACGAATGGCAAGCGAACGCTTCGAGTCACAAACTTGATGGCTTTTCCCACCCAATTCAGATTGATCCAGCAGGAATTCAAAGAACTATGCCAGACGGGATGGTAAGACACGCGTCCTTTCGAAAACAACCGTTTTCATTAGAGGCAGAGTGGGACAGATTTGAAGCCGGACCCGATCTCCCGGCACAGGCACTTTCCAATAACAAACGCGAAGCGACTGTAGTCCGCAAATATGATAGTTTGGAACTTCCAAGCAACGATGGAAGCCACGGTCTTTCGCTTGCCAAACCAATCAATTCACCGAACCAGTTCGACTTTGGGACAGGCCGAAAGCCGCATCCAGCATCATCTTCTTTTCGAACGGATCATTTCGCGATTTCGAAATCGCCAAACACGTGGTCGATGCGTGATGGGGTGAAGTCCGTCTACAACAAAGTGCCTTCGACGCGGTTGCCCATTGCGTTGCCACAGGCACACGCAGACAAGCTTTCAACTGACCGGTGGTCTGGTCGAAATCCTACGATGCGATCCTTTTCTCAGCAGGCACACTTGGGTCCCAGCAGCGACCGACGTGAAACCGACGATTGGCAGCCGAATAATGGCTTGCCGTCAGTAGGATCTAAGCTCCCGCAAGTGAGCCCAAGGAGAACCGCTGCAACGCATCACAAGAGCCTCGATTGGAAACCAACTTCGAGCCGAATCACAGTGCAAAAGACAGCCCTACCGCCATATGCATCAAAGGCAGTGTCACCGCACGCGCAACCGCGGAGCTATAAATCGGAGGCGCCGAGGTCCAAGTTTGCTCCAACTCAAATTGGTCGCTAGGCGCCCACTTCTAGGTCGCAACTACTGTGACTTCAACCAGCGTGAAGTCCACAAAGAAAGGGGACACAAGAAAAGCAATGTCGGATATCGTCCGCGCAGGTCAGTTCACTTGCGGGAGTCCGACGTGCTTTGCTGATTTAAGAGGAACTCAGCCTCGCCAAACCTCGATGTGGGACGGGCATAGATTGACGGGCCTCCATATCCAACTGTATTTTGGCGAGCGTTGGATTCCTCAGCTCTATTGCCAGACGGCATGCGCATTCCGCCCGGGATCAGTCTCTTCTCTAATCGGCAACACACCCTAATGGAACTAAACTTGCGAATACCGCTGAGCGTTGTATTGGCAGCAACGACTATTAGCGCACAGATAGACAGCCGAGCGAATGCCCAGTCTCCAAGCTCGCAATCCATGGCCGATCCGGCGGTTCCAATGATCAGCCTACCCACGAACTTTTCGTCCCGTCGCAGCAATAGTGACCGACGCATTCCTGAAAGCGGCGAGGTTACGATCGCCGCACTAAAAGGCCCGGGATGCGTGCGGCATCTCTGGTTGCTGCCAGGCGACGATGTTCGCCTCGTGATCCATGTCGACGGCGCTTCACGTCCGCAGGTCGACATGCCGCTGAAGCCGTTCTTCGGAGTAATGCATGATCTCGACCCCTATTTTATTGACTGTGCAGCGTACAACGTGCTTCCGAATCCGGCCGAAGGCGTGCCCGGCACGCCGGGCTACAACCTGTTCTTACCGATCCCGTTCGCCAAATCTTGCCACATCAAACTCGTCGGTGACAAGGGTGAGCGAGCAGTGGCGATGACCGACTGGCACGTCTACGAGAGTACCACCAAGCTCACTCCATACCGACTCCACGCGAATCACCACCGCCTACAAACCGGCCCAGAACGTGGCGGCTTCGTTGAGATGGCCAACATCGATGGTCGGGGGTTCATCGCTGGGCTCGCTGTGGGCTACATCCAACGGAACTTCACGGATATGGTTTTTCATACTGGGGGAACCACATTGCTGATCGATGGCGAAACGGATCCACACGTAATTCGTGGCCACAATGTCGAAGACGATTTTGGCTTCACCTGGGGATTCAACGATCGGCAGACTCGCTGGGTCGGCTGCCCTTACCATGTCAACCGAGGCCGCCTGGACCAAGATGGCGTGTTCTACCGTTTCTTTGGCCCAGACCCAGTTGCCTTTCACAACTCACTCATCTTTCGGACTGGCAGTCGAGGCGACGACATCGAGACCGTCGTCTACTATTATCGAATCGCGAATACCGGGCCTCCGGCAATCCAAACCCCCGACACCTGGCAAGTCGCAGGACTATTCCCGAACGGCAATCATTGGGAGAGCTTTCAAAACACAGACTTTATCGAGCTACTGCCAAACGATAAATGGCCGAAGCAACTCGCCGGCGCTGACCACGATATATCGGTCGTGTCACTCGACGCGGCGCGAGGTTGGATCGATCTGCAGCACGTCTATTTTGAACGCCACCATTCGGCAACGCCACTCACGATGATCAACCACGCTGCCTACCTTCGCGCCAACATGCAGAGCAATAGCCATCGGTCGGCCGAGCTGCGACTGGCACTTGACGACTGGGCGATCGTCTGGATAAACCGAGAAAAAATTGCAACGATTCGAAGCGACGAGGGAATGCGCACGCATCGGTTTCCAATTGAGCTACAGAAAGGAAACAACGAGCTCCTTATCAAGACGAACAATAGCGACACACCGCTCAACAAACGGATGTGGGCTATTCACTGCGCAGTGCTGCCGTCCCAAGAATGATCGCGGATTTACTCAAACAACAAGAAATATGACGTCCACAATTTATACGAGGCCATCGAGCAGTGCTCAACACGTTTCTTCATGTTCGTGCACATTAGAGCGATCTCTATCCGAAGCAACGATCTGCCGCAGGTACGAACGCAGATGTATGGCTCGCGTGGTGTGATCGGAGTGTGTTAAGACCGGTTTCGCGACGTCCATGTTCTCTCCAACAAGACTACCACTTGGAACAACTTGTCGTGCAGGCGTTGGAATCAGTAGTAGAGGTAGCTGATGAAAAAGTCGTGATACTTCAGATTGGAACGCGTATGATTTGATTGACTCGCGACGCGTCTAGGGTCAGCTTTGAATCCTCTTGACACGCATATAACGCAAGTTCACGTGGTCTTCGAGTGGTCAATTCGTCCGCCAAGGGCGATCCCTGTTCACTGTGATTGCTCGGCAGCGCTGATGCGTGCCGCAAGCGACTCCAAGTCATTCCCCCGCAGCGCGCCTTCCACGAGTTCCGGCAATCTCTGTGGCGTACAGCCAAAACACGGAATTCCCAGCTTTGCTAGCTTCTTCGCAAGGCCTTCGTCGTAGCTGGGGACTCCAGAGTCGGACAACGCAAGCAGGCAGAGAACTCGGACTCCAGAATCGACCATTTCTCCTAGGCGCCGTACAAGTTGAGCTTCGTTGCCGCCTTCGTACAGATCAGTTAGCAAGATGAACAACGTTTCTGCCGGTTCAGAGATGAATTGTTCACAGTAGGCCACTGACTTATTGATGTCCGTACCGCCACCCAGCTGTACACCAAAGAGCATGTCGACAGGATCGTCGCCGCATTGCTCAGTTAAATCAACGACTTCCGTGTCGAATGCCACGACATGGGTCTTCAGCGCCGGCAGACTTGCGAAAATGGAGCCAACAACCGCGCCGTACACCACGGACTCTGCCATCGAACCGCTTTGGTCCATGTCGACGATTACCGTCCAATTGTTGGTGCGCTGGGCTCTCGAGTAAAAGTAGACTCGCTCCGGTATCAGGCGCTCAAGTTCCGGGCTGTAGTTCTTCAGGTTGCGTCCAATCGTCCATTTCCAATCGATGTTGTTAACATGTGGAATGGGCGAATGTTCATTGCGATTCAACGCTCCCAGCACTGCTTGCCTAATTCTCTGCTCAAGCGATAGTTTGATCTTATCCACGACCGCACGCACAACCATACGAGCGGTCTCTTTAGTGCGCTCGGGAATCTGACCTCGCAATGACATCAAGGTGCCAACCAATTGTACGTTTGGTTGGACGTTCTTAAGCATCTCGGGCTCGAACAACAACTGAGTCATACCCTTGCGTTCGATCGCATCCTGTTGAATGACCGTCACGACATCCTCTGTGAAGTAGGTTCGGATGTCACCGAGCCATTTGGCCAGATGTGGAGCGGACTGGCCATGACCGGCGGCGCGGCCCGAGGTAGATTGCTGGCCTTCGGTCTCGTCGTAGATCGCAGCGAGTGCCTCATCCATCAGCGACTGGTCAGCACTTAGAGCAAGCTTTCCGACCGCGAAGTCCGACAACTTGTCTTGAGAGTCCTTTCCAAGGATCAAACGCCATCTGCGCAGCTGCTCGTCGTCGATCGACTCTTTGTCCGACATTTACATCTCCATTCGTCTCTCGTCGAGCCATTGCTCTAGAGATCATCGAAGTCAAACTCGTTCAGGTCATCAATTGCCTGCTCCTCTTCCTCAGACAGCGGCTGCGATAGCATCTCGCTGGTGACGTCTGCGTTCACTCCCCAGCATTCTCCAAGGTTTTCGGAAATCGATCGCTTTTCCTGCGGGCTGAAGCTGCCGAATGCTCGACGCAGGAAGACGAGAGCTCGCGTAAACTGGTCGTCCTCTAGCGATTGGACATATTCGGCCAATTGTTGCCATAAGGCTTGCCGTGCCAAAAGTGCGTAGCGATTCCTACCTGACAGACCTTCGAACCAGCCCGCGCCCAGGTCGGCTTCAACTCCTGGAGACAGTCGACGCGAGACCTCCTGGGCAAGTTGCTCATTCGAGAGCTCATTACGCTCCAGCAATATCGCGCAAGCATAACCTGAAACCAACGGATTACGATCGTCGGCATTCGAGAGAGCTTGCAACTGAGCTACCCACTCGGCTTCGTCTAACCGATCATGGTACTCCAACGCTACTTTGTTAAATGAGTCCATTCCATTTGCGATCGACTTGGCTGCATCGTTGTCGCAGTTCGAGGCACTGAACAATCCCAGTGTTCCTTGTACAAACAACGACTCGATCAACGGCATCAGAGGTGCGGGATCGAACTGCCGTACATCGCCATAACGGACCACCGCCGCAAGTTCTTGTGCTGCGTGCGCGACAGACGGAAACTCGGACGTGTCTGCAGCCAGCGCTTGCAGAACGTTGCGTGCTTGGTCCATCGCTCGCATCATTCCACACTCGCAGGCGATCCGGACCATGGAGCCAGCCGCCGCGACGTCTGTGCACTTCTCGAGTTCCGCTTTGAACTTGAAAGCGGCGGCTAACTCGACGGTTTCTCCTAACAGAACTGCTTCGACCAGGGTGATTTCCGCTCCGGGGGTCCAGTGCAGGTGCCAACGCTCACGCCAAGTCGTCGATTCTTGCTTGTCGGGTTGCAGCTGAGCAAATGTAATCTCCAGCAGGGACAATCGATGTAGAAAAGAAGAGCGATTCAGATCAAGAAATGCGGCTGCTTCAGTTTTCGCCCTGCGATTCTCGCGTAAGTCGAGTGCCAACTCTTGTTTCACACCTTCACGATACTTCGTCAATTTGAGCCGCTCTAGTTCTCGATCGAAGTCTTCCTGAATGGACGTCTGGCTGACACCTTTGGGTAGTCGACCGATCGCAGTACCCACTTCCACGCGTGCTAGTGCCTCTTGAACCACCGAACGCTCGCCATGACCGATCAGTGTGATAGCCGCATCTTGTAAGTCTTGGAGTGTGGGAGCCGAGCCGTCTTTCAGCGCCGAAAGTGTCTTTGCCAGTCGCACGCCTTCGATCACTTCGGCTGTTGAACGAGAAGTGCCAGTTTCTCGCAGGTGGCGCACCACCAACGACAGGTATCGAGCCGGTAGAAGGGCCAGCTCGTCTGCCTCGATGGCATCCCACAGCAACTCAAAGTAGGCGGGCGCCCGGTTGCCCGCGCCGTATCCTGATTGCGAGGAAAGTTTGAAGTACGAATAGGGCATCAGCGTGAGCTTGCTTGGCGACGAGTGGAGGGACGCCAGCTCGTCGTCCGTCATGCTTGGCTCGGCATCGTTGAGTGCAGGAGCGTGAAACGCGCCAACGACGGCGACAATTTTCTCGGCGGGGCATCCGCTATCAATCACCTGCTGAATGCGCCGGCGCATGTACGCCTCGCGAACCAGATTCTCGGCGTACGAAAAATCTTCTAGCTTCTCGCAATCACGTAAACCGCGCCCAAACTCGAACGAAGACTCACAATAAGCGCCCGGAGACCTATTGTGTTCGAAGCTTCTCTCCCAGTAACTTTCGTAATCGTGCTCGCCAGCAAGATCGGTAATCCGGCCATACATGGACCAGGAGGCCTCAGGCGCGGTGTTAGCTTGGATCAATTCTTCTTCTTCGAGGACCTGCCCGATTGGCTCATCTGACGAACTTGAGCTTTCGCCTTCTTCCGGCCCATCTTTCGTCTTCAACTCCGTTAAGTGCCTCATTTCTTCCTGTGCTTGTAGCGCCAGAAATCTATCAGAGGGTAAATCGAAGAACTCGACGCGCGCTCTGTTCTCTCGCGCCCAGGCAATTGCCTGGTACTCAGGGCTGTAGTTTGCCAAGGGATATACCAACGTCCGCACAGGTACTTCTTGGGTATAGGCGAGAATTGCTATCGGTGGCTGCGTGCCTTTGCGTACGATGTCAGAGACCAGCTCCGTGGCGTCGTCCAAACCCTCTACGAGTACGACCTTTGGTTGGACGTCGTCCAAAAATCGGCGTAGCTGCCACGCTCCCATCGGCGAGAGATGGCGAACTCCGAATGTAGGGACCATGGTCTCTGGCGGCTTAGGCATTATGGTCTGAACAAGCGTTGTACAGTGGTCGCCAACTTGCCCCACGCTTTTTCATGACGTTCTTCAAGTATTCGGACCACACGAGATGATCCTTCTCCTCATCCTTGACAACCGAGCCTTGCAGTCCTGCGGCGATGTCTTCATCTGTAACGCTTCCCGATCCGAAGTTGCCGGCGAGGGCCATGCTGTTGGCCAACAACGAAATCGCCTCAGCTGTCGAGAGTACACCCGAGGGTGATTTCACTTTATTCTTGCCATCCAACGTCTGCCCCGAACGCAACTCCCGAAAAATGGTCACCACCTTTTCGACGGCCTCGGCAGTGGGAACTTCTGCCAACAGGTCGAGATTTGTGGCCAATTGTTCCACTCGGCTGGTCACAATTTCAATTTCAGTCTCAATAGTTGCGGGCGCGGGAAGCACAATCAGATTAAACCGCCGTTTGAGCGCGGCCGACATGTCGTTCACTCCTCGATCACGCGTGTTGGCCGTTGCGATGACTGAGAAACCTTTTTGAGCGGGTATCTCTTTCTCCAACTCTGGGAGTGACAGGCGCTTCTCTGATAGAAGTGAAATCATGGCATCTTGGACTTCAGACGCGCACCGAGTGATTTCTTCGAATCGAGCGAGTGATCCCTCCTCCATCGCGCGAAATACCGGACTCTTGATCAATGCCTGATCACTTGGTCCGCTTGCGATTAGCATCGCATAGTTCCACGTATACCGAATCTGCTCTTCAGTCGTTCCGGCTGTCCCTTGCACAACTTTCGTCGAATCGCCATTGATGGCGGCAGCCAAATGTTCCGAAAGCCACGACTTCGCGGTACCCGGTTCGCCGATCAACAGCAGCGCACGGTCGGTTACCAACGTAGAAATTGCAATCTCAACCAAGCGCTGATTGCCGACGTACTTGGGCGTGACATCTAGCTTGCCGGCTTTACCGCCACAGATGTAGGTCAACACAGAGCGGGGTGACATGCGCCACCCAGTCGGCTTTTCGTGTGCGTCATTGCTGATCAACTCGGCAATTTCTTCAGCGTAGAGAATCTCAGCCGGCTGTCGGAGCATCTCGTCATTTTGTTTGTTGGCTTGGCTAGCCGCTTTGCGTTTTGCCATCTTCAAGTTACCTTGCTTTTTGTTTTAGAGTCACCAGATGAGGCACGATTTGGTCGATGAATGAGTCGGGTAAGTTCTTAATTGCGGCTTCCACTTCCTTGGTTGCTGATTTGGGTAGCTTCGAGATCAAGGGGAAGAGCCAATAAGATAGACCGTAGTGATTGCTTTTCTTCTTCGCCGCATTCGCGATAGCCTCTAGTACGAGTTCGGTAGCTTGCTTATGTTTCATCTCTACTAGTTTCGAAAGTACGTGAGTGCTCTCCCAGTCGTTTCGTTTCTTGCCGTCGCTGCGCACCCAGGCGACCAGAAAATCTCCCGCGACTTTGTGTTTGGGATTCGCTAGGCGACAGATCACCTCTACATCCTTTTGATCGATGGCCAAATCGAGCCAACGCGGGTCCCACTTGATCGAATTCAGCAATTGGTATGGAGTTCCCGCATCAAGAACTTGGCTATGGCTTCCGTAAATGAAGTGCTGCGACTCTGCGCCAAGTAACAAAGACATGACTTCGCGACGACTGGTTTTCGATCGTCGACGTCGACTCGGGCCTGGTCCAGTGTAGTATTCCTGCAACTCCGTGAAGGCCTGCTTGGGTGTGCGCGTTGCCAACACGGCGAGCACAGAAGATATGAATAGCTCGGTATGCTGATCGTCCAGTTCCGAATGAATGCCAGCGACCGACTGCAACAGTTTGTTGTCTTCGCTGGAGACCATGACGGAGAGCAAGCTCTGCAGGATAGCGTCGCCGCCGGAGACCTTTGATAGCTTCTCGCGATCATCGAACAGCTGGGAGAGTAGAGCGATCGTCGTCTTGTCTGACCGACCGTAAAAACACTCCAACAGAGTATCAAGTCGATTGACGAGTTGCTCTTGTTTCTTCTTGCTAGTTGTTTTGAAGAGCTCCTCGAAGCATGCTACCGTCTGCTGCTGAGCAATTTTTACGATTCTCGCATTTTGGGTCTGCCGGATCGCATCGGTCGCCAATTCGACGTCTGCGCTGCTGATCGCCTTTTCGAACACTTCGTCGACTTCTTTCCCCTTGAAGCGAGCAAGTCGCTCCAAGACTACGCTTCGGACGTCTTTCGCTTTCGAAGCATATTGCTCCAGCAGGTGCGGCAGATCTTCCTTCGAATCTCCCAGACAACTGAGCGCAGCAATCTTCATCTCCTTAGAGCCCGACTCAAATGCCGCCTCAACGAGAGGCCGCGCAGTCTCAGGTTGAAGATGATAAAGAAGCTTGAGACGCCGCACGTGACCGGATCGACCCTTGATGTCGATTCGATCCTTAATCTCAGGAACAATAGCGGGGCCGTACCGTGGGAGGACCTTTTCAGCGATGAAATCGGCTAGTTCTGGGTAAACGTCGTCCAAGGCGTTGATCGCGGGGTTGATAAGCCTCAAATCGTTAAAGGCACCACGGTCATACGCATCTTGCACAGTTTCCAAACGCCCAGAACCGGTCGTAGTAAGCGCTTCAAGCAGTGGCTTGAGGACGCGGGAAGAGACCTGCGTCGTGCTGATCCCAACTTCTAACGAGTCGATCGGTTTGCTCGTTCCCGCTGCTCCCGTCTGGCCTTGGGTATACAAAATGGCCAGCACGAGTGAACTTAGATCTAACAAGGCTTGCGGAGATTTTTTCTCGTCACCGTCAACTAGATTCTCGATGCTGTCAGCAACTTTTGCGAACACGGGGGCCTTCTTCCCGGATTCTCGCAAAGGCTCGACCAGCTTCTTGATGCGAAAATCACCAACAGCCAGGTCACTACCCGCGATAGCGAGGCGTCGAGTTTCGTCGTAGACCTGATTGAGTGCAGCAATGCTCATGCTCTCGTCGCTCCCAGTCGACTATCCATTACGTACCAAATCCTGTCTCAATACCGATATCTACAACGTCAAACGGTAAATCTGAGACCTGGTGACGATGCTTAGCGGCTTCACCTTCAGTGTTCGCGAGTCTAAATCTTGATGAAATCTGACTATCAACGTTTGGCCTTCGTGCATTTCCGCTGGCAGCAGCCACAGCAAATGACAGCTGGATGGCTCCTCGGACAAGCCAGACTCCGTGAACACCAATCGTTCGCCTTGCTTATCTTCCACAACAATTTCGTCTCCGACGGTCGTGATCTTTTCATAGTTCAATGCCGCGATGGGACGCTTATTGGCCAAAGGTGCCTTTAAGTCATTCTTGATTCGCTTCACTACGACCGCGAAATCACTTTGACCGTGCGTTCTCACTGTGTCGAGATCCTTGCCTTCGATCTGCCGTGAGGCCGCCGCATCCCATCGAATTCGTGGATTCACCTTCCCAGGGTAGACGCAAAGTTCTGGAACCTGCCGAACTTGAAAAAAACTGTCCTCGCTTTTGATGTACTTCACGGCTTTGTAGGGACGAAATGTCTGTGTTGTTTGAATCTCACCTGATGCAAGATTCATCCATATGCCTGTGTCGACGAATTCGCGGCGCGCCACATCATCATACGAATTGAAAGCCAATTGAATCAGCTCAGCGTCGGCTTCGACAAGGCCTGCCAGTTTGAGTTCGCTTAGCTGCCAGGCATGGCCAAGCCACTCGGCAATGGGGGTTTCAGTTTCCGGGGCAAGTTCCGGGTCATTCAATCGTTCGTTCAGGTAGTTGCGGCCCTGCTTTACCAACGCATTCAGTCGCGTTAGCTGATCCAGCGCCTCACTGTAAATTCTCTCACGAGCTTTTGCGGAAACCTCAGCGTCGAAATACCCGTCATCCTCGACAAACAGCCTTGTATAGTTGTGAAGTGCCGACTGCGCGCCTGGCAGATAGGCGTTACCAAGCTGCTTCGCCTGTTCCTCGATCTGTCGCGCCAGCTTGGCATTCATGTTTCCCATGCCGGCTCGGACCAAATCGTGAGTCAGTCGTTCCAGCAGATCTAGGCCCTTCAACTTGGCCTCGATCTTCTTCTTGAGCGCGCTTTTGTTAACCTTCTTTGGCTTCGCCGCTTGCTCTTTGCGCTTCTCGGCTCGCTGCTGGGCCTTGCCTCGCTTGTCCAAGATTTCTTCAGGAATCTCTGCCGATTTGAACTCACGTCCTTCTGCATACGCGTACATGAGACCGAGGCAGTGTTTGCACGGAAACTGGCGGCTAGGACACGAACACCGATACACCGGCTTCGAGGGGTCGACAAAGTCGCAGGAACACGCGTAGTTTGATTTGCCGCTCCCAGCGCATTCACCAAAGATCAGCGAGTTGTCAGCGCTCTGATGAAGTGCGACGAACTTGCCCTTAACGACTAGCCCCCGACCATTTTTGATGGCGTTGCTATTGGGCGCTTCCGCGTCGACGAAATCCTCGTTGATCTCAATCACATCTCACCCGAAATACCTAACAAGAACCATGGAACAGAGCGACTCAATAGGTGCTAGAGTCCGTTAATTGTATTGGGAAAAGTAGCTTGGACAAAGAGGTAAGGTTTCCCCAGTTTGCCCTGGGGTATTTCTGGTCCCGGTTGATGTAGATCGCTTGATAAAGATACCGCAGCAGGACTCGCAGGGGTCGTGGCAATGAAGTCATAGCGGACCGACGGCAAAGCTGAAATGTCCCTTCATCGACGGCCAGGGCGCTTTGAGCTCCGCGAATGGCATGCCAGAACCAGCTCAGAATAGAGGACATGCGCAATCTAGTTGCGCTTTGGAGTATTGCAACCACAGCAACGGCAGGCATCGATGAACACAGATTGCACGAACTAGCTGCCAGCGCTGATCTTCCGTTAGCTGCGTCGCTGCCTTAGTCCGGGACTTGACAGTCCTATTCCAGCGGAACGGAAGTCTTTTCAGAGTTTTCGAAGAAACTGTGTCGCGGCCGGAAGCGAGTAGCGTTTCTCTGTGTGTAAGCGGGGATCGGCTCGCTGCTCGTAGACTGCTTTCCACCTCCTGTCCGCGCGTCGGTGTAATCCGGTTGCGGATCCTGCCTATGGAGCAACTGATGAGAACTTCGTTAACGCACCGAACCGTAGCATTTTTTAGAATCGCAGGCGTATCCGCCTTCCTGATTGCTCTAGCAAGCCAAGGAAACTTCGTGACACCCGCTACTGGGGCTGTGGTGTCGTGGGACCATGATACCGGCTTCTGGAGCAATCCATCGCACTGGACTCCCGCGGTTACGCCAGATTTGGGTGATACCGTGATGATCGGCAACCTTCCTGGAGTCGCCAATGAAGACGTCGTGCTGGATCAGAACGACGCGATTACCGAATTGCACATTACTGATGGCATGACGTTGGGCAATGATGACCATACGTTTAGTGTGCTGGGCGACACCTTTCTTTCCGGCTTGAACATTGTCCCTTTCGGTGGCGGAGGAGGTGGCGTGACCTATCAGCATTCCCGTATTTTTATCAGGCCCACCCCAGCGCCAATCGAGTTCACGACGCACAACTTGACCGTCACGGATGAAGCCCGTGTGCGACTCTACCAGGGAGGCGATCTGGAAGTCCGCGGCACGCTGTCGACCGATCCGGTCTCGTCGATTTACGGAGAAGGGTCGATTCGCTTCATTCGCGACGGATTGGCTCTAGTGAACAGTGGTGTGATCGAACCTGCCGGAGGCGGTATCGACTTTGATGTCACCAGCGGCGGCATCCTTGACCTGGATGGGGCGGGTAACGGCGAGATTCTGTTGCAATGGGGAAGCGAGTTCCTAACCATTAATGGCGGAACCGCAAACGATCCGTTCAGCGGCTCAATTACGATTGACGGCGACACCGCGCTGAACATGAATCTCGATGCTCCGTGGGAAGCGGATTCCACCAGTGAGATTGTCTTTGGGTGGCCCAACAATGGAATTCAATACACGCCGTCGATCATTAGTGGCGCCGATGTGACGATCGCCGGAGCCGCCCCCGTAACAACGGGTGCTCATGCTCGCATCGATGCAAATGTCACGCTGGCATCAACGATTGATGTTTCGATAAGCTCGTCAGGCCGCTTCGAAACGAACGCCGCTGCGGTCATCGAAGGGGGTACCTATGTCCTGGACGAAGACGCTGAGATGAATTTCGACGGAGCAACGACGGTTGAGGGCGGTGAATTTACGACTTTCAGCAATCTTGGCTCCGATGGATTCGTCCGTTTCAATGGCGAAACGAATTGGCAGGGAATCGTCTCGGTTAACGGCATAGCGCAGCAATTCGGTGACGCGTCGGTCACCGGTCTCACCAACATCAGCGCGGGGGTGTTCGATCTCGATGGCGGTGGCAATACCGTCTGGGACATCGGACACCTGTTCACCGTGAACGCTGAAAGCATCGACTCGACGCTCAGCAACACGTTTGACGGAACGCTGAACATCGGTGGCGTGCTCGGCAATCTGAATGTGCGACTCAACGGGTCGTTTGATGAGTGGGTCATGAACGGCGAAATGCACATCATCAACAATCTTCCTTTCTCGTCCGAGAAGATCGACGGCTCGCCCATGCGGATCGCCGGTGAAGTGAGCACGGACGGCATCGTGCGGTTCTCTGCCGATACGACATTCGGCTCCGGTAGCCAAACCACATTTGCGGACGCGGCGGCGGTGCTTGCGATGCAACAGGTCTCGCATGTCGAAGCGGGAGCAGCCTTCATCGGCACGGGCACACTGCAAAATCAAAACTCCGGTGAGATGACACTCGCCGACGGGGCGACACTCGACCAGGTGGCCCTGCTCAATCAGGGCCTCCTTGAAATCGGCGACTCGGCGGGAGTCGCGTCGGTGGACAGTCTGGTGCAGGGTAACGAGGCGACTTGGTTGGTGGAAATCGGTGGCTACGTCGCAGGAAACGAGTTCGACTTACTCCAAGTGACCGGAGCAGACGCACAACTCGACGGACACATCGAGGTGGAGCTGATTGATGCAGGCAGTGGGCTGTTTCTCCCCGAGGTGGGTGATGAGTTCACAGTTATGACCTCCGTCGGCAACGTGACGAACAGTTTTCTGGCAGACCCGGTTTCATTCGCTGCGGGACAAGAGTTTCAGTGGGAAGTGCTCTACCATCCGCACGACGTGACGCTGCGGCTGGTGGCAATTGAGAGCATCGTGCCAGAACCAGCGTCGTGCGTGCTAATGTCTCTTGCCGCGGTAAGCATCGCTCTGCGACGTGAGCGACGCGGGGCTCGCAATGTCGAACCCTAAGCAAACTTGCTCGTTGCGATTAGTCATCGCTGGGTAGCCCTTGCTGCGTGAAGCTCGTGGTCTAGTTTGCAATCGGAAGTGGCTCACGAACAGAAGCATCCTCGTTCAATCCACGGCACATTTGTCGAGAAAAACCATGTCTTCGAAACATCTCGCTGTGACCCTTTTGCTCGCAATGACCTCGATGAATGTGTGTATTGCGGGAGAGTTCACCGACTTACCGCTGCCGACTTCTGACGGGTTGCTTTACAGTGTTGACCATAACAGCGGCAACTTGATTACCATCGACCCAAACACTGCTGAGATCGATACAGTCGGTGCCACCGGATTCAACTTGGTCGAGGGACTCACGTACCACGCACCCACAGACACATTGTTGGGAGTCGATAACGCGAGCGATCAACTGATCTCTGTGAATCGCTACACAGGAGCGGGTGTGGCCGAAGGTGCAATTGGACGCGACTTTGTCTTTGGCCTGACCTACAGCGAAGCCGCCGACGCACTGTACGGTTTCGACACCCAATCCAACGAACTATTGACCATAAACCCTGGCACTGCGGATGCATCGACCGTTACTCCAACCGGTTACGATTTTGTCGGCGGTCTCACCGACGATCCGGCAACGGGCAACCTCTACGGTGTTGACTATGGCCAGGATGCGATCTTTTCGATCGTGTTTCACGAGGAGTTGGGTCCAGGTATCTCGGCGCCGATCGTTGACGTTCCATCCACAGCGATCCAGGGACTTGCGTTTGACACGTCAACCCAAGATCTGTTCGCGGTGGGCATCGAAGTAGGTACCGACCAGCTTCTGCGAATTAACCGATTTACCGACGCGGTCACCGTCGTCGGTCCGCTCGACGGGGTGGCGCTTGCTTCGTTGGAGTTTGTACCCACCATCGTCCCCGAGCCAACGACCTGCGGCTTGCTCCTGGTTGGCATCGCAGTGCTTGGCTTTGCTCGTCGCAGCCGTTAGCGCAACACATCCATTTGCTTGTTCAAATCCTGATGCGGGATGGCTGAGGCGTTTGTCAACGAAATAACCCACTGACGCTCGGGGTCTGCAACGAATCGACGATCTCGGTTTAAGCTGAATCTTCATAGGGCGATCACTCGGATTCACCCGTGGCTTGCAGGCCTGGCGAGTTCTGATAGAGCCACTTCTGGTGCCGCATTCTTGCGGCCAGATCGCCTGGGCCTTCCCATAATCTTGCACCTTGACAGCTAGCCATGTATGCTAAGTACTTGTGCAAAAACGATTTAGGTACAACCCCGCCTCTTCACTTGCGGCATTTTGTCGGCCCGCGCGATGACTCGACCCGCCGGATCCATAACGCGACTGATTCCAGGTATTCACGAGGGGGACGCCTGCGCGATCGACGAACTCTGGCAGCGCTATGTTTCGCGAGTTGAGGGCGTCGTACGTCCGGTGGTGCGCGGTCTGGCTCCCGGCGCTGGCAATGAGCAAGACGTCGCTCAGAGCGCATTTCGAGCTTTTTTTGACGCAGCAGCCAACAATGACGACGTCCAGCTCGAAAGTCGCGACGAATTGTGGCGATTGCTGGTGACGATTTCGCGTCGCAAAGCGACCGATCGTGTGCGGCACGAGCTGCGCGACCGCCGTGGCGGCGAGGCCAAACGTAAGTCAGAGGGTTTGGAACACGTCACCGCCGAAAGTGCCTCCCCGTCGGAAATCACCGAGCTACAAGATCTGCTCGACCATCTTATGCTCACTTTAGAAGCAGCCGGCGATGACAAACTTCGAACCATTGCCGTCATGCGATTAGAGGGCCTGTCGACTCAAGAAATCGCCGCGCAGCTCGGTTGCACACAGCGGACGATCCAGAGAAAACTTCATATTCTGGAGCGGCTGTGGACGAGCGACGAATAGACGCAGGACGTGGCGAGCTGGCACAACTGTCGTTGTCAGTCGTGCTGAAGATCGATCAGCTCGCCGACGAATTTGAAACGGAATTGCAGGCGGGCAGGGTGCCCGACATCACTGCCTATGTGCGTCAGGTAGAACCAGCGGGCGAACCCGCGAAAACGACGCTCGAAGCGCACCTGCGAGAATTGCAGACTGAGCTGAGTTCTTCGCGCTCACCGGATCAGACACCGGCGAATACGACCAACTCGACCTTACCGACAGTGGCATCCACTGCATTGCCACTACCTGTACCTGACGCGAGCGAATCGATTTCCGTGGGTGAGTACCGCTTGCTGGGCAAACTCGGCGCAGGCGGAATGGGTGTCGTCTACAAGGCGCTTCACACGAAGCTCGATTGTTTGGTGGCAATGAAGTTTCCTCGCGGTGCCGAAGCGCTCGACCGCCGATCAGCGGCAAGATTCCTACGCGAAGCCCGGCTCGTAGCCCGTCTGAAGCACGCCAATATCGTGCGGGCATTGGACGCCGGCGAATCGCGTTACGGTCCGTTTCTGGTCACCGAGTTTGTCGAAGGCGAGACGATTGAAGCACTGGTCCAGCGCGAGGGTCCTCTGCCATTTGACGAGTGCATCCGACTCACGATTCAGGTCATCAAGGCGCTGGAGTATGCTCATTCGCAGGGCGTGATTCATCGGGACATCAAACCGTCAAACCTCTTGATCGACGAGCACGGAGTTCTGCAAGTCGTCGACTTCGGCTTAGCCAAACGAAACGTAAGTCATGTCGCCGAAGTCGACGAAACTCATGCGGCCGACCAAACCGCCCGCGGTGTCTTTCTCGGCACGGTTGGTTACGCTGCCCCAGAGCAATTGATTACCGACCAGCCTGTTGATCAGCGAGCCGATATTTTTGCGCTGGGCTGTGTGATGTACTTCTTGCTTACCGGCAAGGCCCCACACGAAGGCTCGCTATCTGACCGCTTGCTATCGAAGCAGAGTACCGTCGACTCGGTGCCGCAGCTGCCAGTTGGGAAGACGTCTCCTGGATTTGGCAAAGTCTGGCGTCGAATGGTAGCCGAACCACAGGGGGAACGTCCCAGTTCCATGGCGGAAGTCGAACAAGAATTGCAGCAGGAGCTACGAGCCTGGGAACAGGGGAAACGCAGCACTGCCCCAGCGCGGCGGCACAAGAAAACCCTGCCAGTCGCGGTGGCCGCGCTTGCGACAATCGCCTTGGGCACCATTTGGTGGCAGTCTGAACCGGGGGCAAGCAGTGATGGCCCTGGTGGCCCCACACCGTCGCGCGCCGTCGCACCGTTCGATGCCAAGCGGGGACAGGAATTCCAACAGCAGTGGGCCGACTATCTTGGGATTCCCGTACGTGTGGAGAACTCGATTGGGATGCCGTTGGTGCTCATCCCTGCCGGTGAGTTCGAAATGGGGCTTAGCGAGGCACCTCAACCTGGACCGTTGCCTCCGGACGGAGATTGGCGATACCGCGACCCAGAAACGATTGAACAGGAGCAAATGCCCCGGCATCGTGTCGTGCTAACGAAGGCGTATTACTTTGGCGAGACCGAAGTCACGTATAGCCAGTTTCGGAAATTCATCGATGCCTCGGGCTACGTGACCGAAGTCGAGAAGACCAAGGGCTGGGGCAAAGAGGATCGCGGGTGGTTGCTGCGCAAAGGCTACTCGTGGAAGAGCGCGGGACAGTGGCGAATCGAAGACAACCATCCTGTTAGCAACGTAACCTGGAACGATGGCGTCGCGCTTTGCCGATGGCTTTCCAAGCATGACGACCTTGGCACTTATCGTCTGCCCACGGAGGCGGAATGGGAATTCGCCTGCCGGGCTGGCACCACCACGAACTATTTCTTCGGCGACGATCCGGTCGAGTTCGCTGAGTACGCGTGGTACAAAGAGAATTTTGAAGTTGCCTATCAGCTCGTCGGCTTGAAGCGTCCCAATCCGTTTGGATTATTCGACATCTATGGCAATCGACAGGAATGGTGCCAAGACGTGTTCGACGCGGATTTCTACAAGCGCTCGCCGTTGAGCGATCCGGTTTGTCGTTCAGGGAGTGAGGAACGTGTGCTGCGCGGCGGAACGCACACCGACATGGCTTCCTTCTGCACCTCGTCGCGGCGCTGGTCGCAAGCAGTGGACTTTCCTGGCGCTGCTGGCATCCGAGTGGTCTGCGTGCCAAAGTAGCAGGTGGTCTGCGGCCAGCGATCATCAGCCAGCAACGTGGAGCTTCTTCTCAGCAGCTCACTCGCAACCTCTCGACTTGCTTCTGGATAGTCTGCCGCCAGCACGGCCAGAATACGTTTCTTACTCACCGCACAAAGCTCCGTGAACACAAAAAGTCGGGAGCATCTAGGGCGCCATCCTGGTCATCTTCGGACGCCTGATTCCGTGGTTTGAAGATTTTCTCTGTCGCGACTCTGCCCAAGTGGCGTTTCTTCTATCGGCCGGTTTTCTGAATCGGTTTACCCGCATCCGAACTTGCCCCCAACGGGGCTTTAGAAACCTGAGGCACCTGCCATGCGTCGCGCCTATCTAACATCCGTCCTGTTGCTGCTATCCGTTGGTCATTGTGCACTTAACGGGGCGGAGACCTATTTCTACGTCGGCCCCAACAACGGCAGTTGGCAGACAGCTGGCAATTGGACGCCGTTCAACCCTGGGGCTGGATTCATTCCGCCGCCAGCGGCAACAGATACCGTAGTCATCAACCTCGATCGCGACGTGGTGTTGCAAAACAACGTGAACGCCCTGGCAGGCTTAGTCGTTGCGAATGCAGGCGACCTACTCACCAGTGGTCACTTTCTTTCGGTAAACAACGGGGTTGCGTCGGCCGAAGCCAACATCATTGGTACAGGCACAACCGGCAACAACACCGAGTTGTTTGTGCAGCCCAACACCGGCGGAGGTACCGAGTATGGGTTTTTGGTGGACATTCTCAATCTTGAGAACGGCGGAGAGTTGGACCTCATCAACGACTCGGTGGTCTCGGTGGACAATCGACTGAACGTCGACGCGATGAGCATCATTACGGGACGTGGCACGATTCGATTTGAAGATTCACATGGATTCGTCGGACGTCGATTCGATTTGCAAGGCGCAATCCGCCCCGACGCGGGCGGGACAATTACCTTGGAAGCCGAAAGCGGCACGATCGACATCGATGGCCAGGTGCACAACGACAACTTTGTGGACTTGACCAATTTGAATAGTCGGCTGATCGTCGACGGGCCGCTGCACGATTCGTTTACCGGCACGATGCATCTGGGCGCCGGCTCGCGGCTGACGATGCAGAATGCCTGGACTCACGGTCCAGAACCTGGCCAGGCGGGCGGCGCTTCTATGCTGCGGCTGGATCCCGGCGAAGGTGAGACAGCAAGGATTGACGGCGGGCACATGACGATTGGCGGCTTGGGCGACTTCGATGCGAATGTGAGAATGGTTTCTGGATTCGGCCGCGTCTTCGCCGACACGACAATTCAATCGAACGCAGACATTCGGGTGTTCTCGAACGCGGAACTCGATTTCCAGAACGACCTGACGTTCACGGGAGCGGCATTGATTGTTGGCGCTGGGAGGTTCAGCCCCGGGGCCGACAACTTCGTCGAAGGAGCCGTCACGATCAGCACCGATACGGTCAACTTCGATGACGGTGACTGGCACATCACTCAGCCGCTCACACTCAATGTCGATACGATTGACGATGTCTTCGGCAATTGGTTCGGACTGACCTCTCCCGCCGATCGTGTGATCAATATTACGTCGTCGTCGGCTGGTGGCTTTTTGATTGATAACGGTCGGCTGACGGTCAATTTGCCTGGCAACGACGATTGGACGCTCGCGTTCGATGCGACGATGAACATTACGGGCCTAACCGGAGATCAACCTTCGCACAGCCTCGCCGGCGCGCCGTTGGAACTCGGCGGAACGGTCAACATCGACGGGCGTACGCGTTTCACGGCACCAATCGATGTTCGCGTTGGTCTCGATCTGAACGGTCAGATTCAGTTCGCCGACTCCTCGTCGAGTTTGGAACTTGGCGCCGACAGCGAAATGTCTGGTGGCACCATCGCGGGCAGCGGAGAACTTCGCAGCACTAGCGCAGAACTCGTGGGCCACGGCACGATTTCCTCGGATGTCGCGTTCTCTGGCACCAGTCGCCTGCAAGCCGACGGGGGCACGCTTCTGATTACCGGCGATATCGACAGCTTCGGCCAAGAGATGGGCACAGTCGACGCAAACTCAACGCTGCAAATTGAAGATACGCTATGGGACATTGCCGACGGAGGAGCAGTCGTACTCAACGGTGGACTGTTGACCGACGGCAATACCTCGACCTTCGTGCAGAATCGTGGTGGTACGCTAATCGGCAACGGGCTCGTCTCGCTCAACAGCCTCAACAACAATGGACTGATTGCGGCTCAAGGCGGGACGCTGGAAATCGACGATCGACTTGATTGGGACGGAAGCAGTTCTGGTGCACACGAAGAGGGCGATGGCACCTTGGCCGCAAATCTGGGCACGCTGTTGATCTCGGACGCGATGTTTCAGGGCCCGTCGTTTGTGGGCACAATCGAAGTGGCCGACGGACAGCAATTCATCTACGAGACGGGCGGCGGGAACGATGTGATCTTGTTCGACGACATCACCGGAGATGCCGAGAACAACAGCGTCGGTCGCCTCAACATGCAGGGCGGTACTCTCGTCGCAGACTCCGTCGCGCATCGGGGTCAGTTTGAAATCAACAACGCGCCCGGCGGCGGGTTCGTGCCTTCCACGATCGAAGCCGACGAGATTGTATTCGGCAGCCTTGGAACGACGACGATCAATGCTCAATTGCAACTCAGCGCCGCGGTCGCTGCGCTCGTAGAGCCAGGTGCACAGTTCAGCGGTACCGGGAGTCTCTCCAACCTGGAAGACTCGGTCTTGATCGTCCAAGACCAAGCCACCGTCGGCGTCGAGTTGATCAATTCGGGTTCACTGTTTGTTGGCGCCGGAGCGTTGCTCGCACCAATTCCCGCGGAGATGGACGTCGACGCGCTCACGCAGACTTCCCTGGGTGCCGTGACGATTGACATCGCAGGAACTGCCTTGGACGAGTTCGACCGCATCGATGCTCTGGATGGCGCGTCGTTAGATGGGACCATCTCCGTCGATTTCTTGCAGGGCTTCGAACCACTGCTTGGCGACACGTTCGAGATTCTCACCGCCGGCGGCAGTGGGGTTGACGGCACGTTCTACCTGCTGGACTTCCCAGTCTTCAACGACCTCACGCTCGCCGTCAACTATAGTCCGCAGAACGTTGTGCTCGAAGTGATTGAGGCAGCAGACGCCGTGGATGCAAACATGGATGGCGCCATCAATGGCCTTGATTTCCTCTGGCTCCAGCGTCACCAGCCAGGTCTGATTCCGCTCTGGCAAAGTCTTTACCCTGTCGGAGCCGAACCGCTCGCTGCAGCTACGACTGTACCAGAGCCGACCACGATGGGATTGCTGCTGCTAGGAACTCTGCTGGCAATGAAAAATCGGAAGCTGGTACGGTAATTTGCGACTTAAGGCAAATCGGTACCCTTATCGGAGGATAGACCCCGAGCGCTAAGGAGCTGAGTTTCATACTCGCTTGCCGTGTCTGGCCGGTCAGTTTCTCTGAAAAGGTCCACCAGTGTGCTGAGTAGCCAATGAACGTCGCCATGGTCCATGCCTTGGCTAACTTTGCGCTCCTCGTAGCTAGCCAAGAGGAGCGGCTCAGCGCGAGTGTACTCGGCTTTTTGCAACAGCGCCCAACCCAGATTGCCCAAGAACTGGGCGCGGTGTTTGTGATCTGCGGGTAGTTCCTTCATGCCGTACTCGGTGAGAGCGTCGTACAGCACGTTGTCCCCTGGATAGCGGTCGTGTTTTTTAGAGGCTTCCGTGAATTCTGCGAACGCCGAGAGGACGCTCTCGCCCTGGTCTCGCCCGCCGATCCGCAGACGAGTGCGAAGGCTTTCCAGGTGGTATTCGACAGCTAGGTCGTACTTACCGCAGTCGTAGAGGAACTTTCTCAGGCTGGCGAGGCTACGCTCGGTAAGCCAATCGTCAGCGCCGCGGATTCGGCGCATTTGCTCGTACTGATACAGAATGTGCGGTTCGGCTTCTTCCATTCGCCTTAGTCCCCAAAGACACCGTCCATAGAGTCCACGACTCATGGCTCTGCGCACATCGTCTAGGGGAAGGATATCATCCATCTCCTCAACTAACGTCTCTAGGTACGGGAGTGCTTCATCGAAACGCCTTTGTCCGTAGAGGATGCTGGCCAGCGTGTTGAGTGTTCCGAGATAATCGGTGTCCCGTCCTTCGGAGTGCGCTTCGGCAAACTCGATAAGCTCACGGGCAGTCGACACGGCTGCGTCAAGGTTCCCTTGCGCCTTGTAACAGGCCACCAAGTCGCTTTTTGCCCAAGTGCGGCGTAGATCGTCCGGTGCATAAACTCGATCATGTAGTTCGATCGAGCGCAAGAGCAATGGAATGGCCTCCTCATATCGCCCGGCACTCTGTAATTGCCCCCCTAGAACGACCATCGCAGTAACAGTAGTTTCGTGCTCGTCGCCCAAGACTCGACGACTGCGGTTGAACACGTCTCGTATGATCGACGTAGCTTCCTCGGAGCTGTTGAAGTAGCCTGAGACGGTCGCAAGACCAAGTTGGGCCTCAATTGTGTCCTTATGATCTGGTCCGAGTTCAGCACGCAACAACTCATACGCTGTCTCAAACTCCGAACCCCCAGCGTCCACTTGCCCTAGATCATAGAGCATGTGTGCCGCTGTAAACCTGACTGCGGCTTCAATCTGTGGTTGATCGCCGAACCGCTGGCCGATCTTGTCGAGGGAGCTTTCGACCGCCTCCAGCACGGTCACTTGATAGCCCTCCTGGCTGGGATGGGCCGCTTGGATCAAGTCGTTCAGCAGGAAGTCTACGGTTGCTTCGGCCTTGGCGGCCTCCGTTTCCGCCTGCGCCTGAGCTGTTTGGGCTACTTCTCTGGCCAAGGACTCGTCTACCGCCGCCTGCTGGGAGCGGGCCGCTTCCGCTTCGGCCCGATTCCACTGCGTAAATGAGAACGCCCCACCGGCCGCGATGGATAGAATCACCAGAGCCGCCGCTCCCAAGGCTGCCCAATTCCGCTTGCTGAACTTGCGAGCCCGGTAAGCCCAGGTGTCGCGCTGCGCACGCACCGGCAGGCCATCCAGATAACGCCGAACGTCTTCGGCCAGTTGCTCCGCCGAACTATAGCGCCGTTCGGGTTCGTTGCGAAGGGCCATTAGCACCACACGGTCCAAGTCCCCACGTAGCGTCCGGCTTAACCGGCCAGGCGCGATGTCGCGCGCCTGAGCAATCTCCTCAGGGACGATTGTGCTGGTCGTTCCCTGGTGGTCCTCGATCGTTTCTGTTTGCAGCACGACATCGCTTGGCCGCTGCGGCTTGCTCTCGGTCACTACCTGCAACATCTCGAGTGGGTTCAAGGTCGTGGTTCGATAGGGCTTCCGTCCGGTCAAAAGCTCGTACAGCACCACCCCCAGCGAATAGACGTCGGTAGCCGTCGTGAGCCGTTCGCCGCGGATCTGTTCTGGGCTGGCGTACTCGGGGGTAAGCACTTGCATACCGGTGAGCGTGCGATCCGCGACTGGCAGCTCAGGCGCGTCGCCCAAGAGCTTGGCAATGCCGAAATCGATCAGCTTGGGTCGGCCGTCGGAGGTGACCAGGATGTTACTCGGCTTTAGATCGCGATGGATCACCGTGTTCTGGTGGGCGAATTGAACGGCTTTGCAAACTTCTTGAAAGAGTGCCAGACGGCTGTTGATCGAGAGTCGCTGATGATCGCACCAGCGGTCGATCCGCTCGCCATCGACGTACTCCATCACGAAATAAGGCGAGCCGTCCTCGGTTTCGCCCGCATCGATCATCTGGGCAATGTGGGGATGCTTGCCGAGCGCGGCCTGGAACTGCATCTCATCCTGAAAACGCTGCAGGATGGCTTCGCTGTCCATCCCTCGGCGGATCAGCTTGATGGCCACTTTGGTGGCGAAGTCCGCGGTGCGGACGCCGAGGTAGACGTTGCCCATGCCCCCTTCGCCCAGCTTGGCTTGGATCTCATAGGAACCGACTCGACGGCCAACGAAAGGGTCGGAACGACCATCTGCCGCGGCACTCGGCTGTTCCAGCGAGGAGACCGGAGCAAGAAATCCGGTGTTGAGACCAACGTCGGAAGCGAGCAGTCTTTCGACTTCGGAACGTAACTCGTGGTCATCGTCGCAGGCGGCGTCGAGATGCGCGGGTCGATCCTCTGCAGGCAAGTTTGCGACTGCCAGAAAAACTTCGTTAACGCGATTCCAACGATCGGAGTTCATAATCGACTAACTCGTTGGTTGCAGCTGATTGTGCAACCACGCTCGTGCAATTCGCCAGTCGCTTTCGACTGTTGAAAGCGAGACTTGTAAGTGATTGGAGATCTCTTGCATTGTAAAGCCACCGAAGAAACGCATCGACACCACGTCGGCCTGCCGCTGGCTCCGTTCTTCAAGACGCTGAAGTGCGTCGTCTAGAGTGACAAGATCGATTCCTCGCTCCTCTTCAATTGCGACAACGGTCGCGTCCAGCGAAGTGTCATCTAACGAGTGGGGCGTATTTCGCCCACCGCGGCGAGAGGCGTGGCGTCGGCGGGCGTGGTCGACGAGCACGCGACGCATGGCGCGACACATCGCGCCAAAAAAGTACGATCGATTACGGACTTCTTCGAGGCCGCCGGGACCGAGTAGTCGCAACGCGGCTTCGTGGACAAGTGCCGTGGGCTGCAGAGTGTGCCCTGGAGGCTGATTCTTCATCAGGTTCTGGGCCAACTCACGAAGTTCGTCGTACGCCAACCCCATTAACACTGCGCTGGCATCATGCTCACCCGCGTCGACTCTTGCGAGGACCTTTGTGATGTCGCCCGGACGAGTAGCCATGGTTCGGCAGCGTCTCCTACTATCTTTCGCCCGCCTAGCCATCTAGAGCGAAGTGCGGACTTGGAACGGCAATCCGTTGTTGATTGTAACCCTCTGTCAGCATTGGAGATAAGCAATTCTCTGGAATTTTGGCGAAGAACGTCCAAGGCTTTCTCAGGCATTTTTCGTCAGGTACTAGTACACGGCCGCCGTGGGCAGCACGGCCGTGAATTGCAGGTCGCTATTCCCATCCATTTAGGTTCTTGAGCCCACCGGAAAGGATCGTCAAATGTTTACCATTCACCGCTGTTTTACACTGTTCACGAGCGCAGCGATTTCCGCGACCTGCATCCTGCTAACTGCCAACGCTCCCGCTAGGGCTACGCAACAACTGGTCAGTAGTAATATCTCATTTACTACGGAGGACCAAAGTATGTGGGACTCTGGTGAGGCCTTCATCTTCGACTACTTGGATTTCTTTGGCATCGACCCAGCCCCGAACGCGGGCCACTATGTAAACCCGGCTCCAGTCTCTGGGGGGTCGGCGCCATTTTCCCATTGGACGGTAGACCCCTTCTTTCGCTTCCGCACAGATTTCAAGCTCGGCATGGAGCTAGGCGCGAAAATTAACAGCGGATCGATCGACGCCAATCTCGATTATCATGTGGCATTGGAGGCTCCCGACAACCTCGTGCAGGGCGAGCCGTTTTCACTAACTGGCAGCGCCACAAAACAGGGAACCTCCAGCTTTCAATCATCGCCTCCCAACGCAGAGGCCTGGGTCGATGGGGTCGTCCAGGCGGATCTACGCGGTTACGCGCGGATTCAAACCTCTGGCTCTGACGCGGTCTTTGGTACTCACGACTATCGGATGGGGAGAGAGGGCTTCACCGACGGGAGCACAACCAATCTGCCTTGGCGAAACCTAGTCAACGTCAACTACAAACCCGAACTTGTCGGCCTTAATCGGAATGGAAGCCACCAGTTCACCGTTTTAGGGCGAGACCAAATCGACCATGTCTACGAAGCCGGAGATTTCACTACGATCACCGCCGGCACATGGCTGGTCGAGGCTACCGGCGACTTGGACGGGGACATGGTACGGGGATCTGGCGAGGAGACGCTGGTGACCGCGTCGGTAGATATTGACTACATGGCCACGACTGCCGCGGGACTGCCGCCCTTGGGGCACGGAGAGTCCAAAGACTGGGGCCGGCTCGCGTTCGATGTGGGCTACGAAGTTCTCGATGTGAAAGCGGAATTGGCACTCGGTCTGAAGCAGTCGTTCTCAATCGCTTCGGACGTGCTCACGCACCTGCAGTTCAGCGAAGCGGTGATAGTTGAAGGCATCGGCGAGACCCATAGTTATCTTGGTCCGCTCGATGCGATCCCAGAGATCACCCTGCTCTCCGATTCTGTAACCGTCGATCCGAAATACATGATTGCAGCCGAACTTGTCAACGACACCGCGCTGACTGTTACCCAGAGCCTGCCAATCACGCTGTTCGAGGGGCACGCCAATGTCTCGTGGGACGTACCTGCGATACCGCTGATATCACCACGCATTACTGGCAATAAGAGAGTTGGATTCGGTCCCATTTACCAGGCGACTCCATCAAATACAGACGCGATATCCGTCTACACAAACCAGTTCGAACTTGGTGGCTTCGAAACGATTGTCGGTGATAGCTTCCTTCTATCAACCGGCGTTCCCGGAGATTTCGACGAGGACGGAGATGTCGACGGCGGGGATTTCCTTAGTTGGCAACGCAACACGGAAGTCGGAGAATTGTCGGACTGGCAGAATAGCTACGGAACCGAACAAAACTCTCTAGCCGCATCGTCCGCCAGCATTCCTGAGCCATCAGCGATTCTGCTAATCGTTGGAATGGTACTCATCGGTGATCTTTCTCGAGTATCCGCCTGCGTCATCCGGAAGAAGTGATTGTGCCAATCATTGCGGCACGATTCTGTTGCCGGTGAACGAGCGTAGTTGGATTGATCGCCAACAGGCAGCAAGCCGTCCACCATGCGTTCGAGAGCTTCGAGCGAAACTCTGTATCGCGGCCCGGTTTGCTCGTTTATCGGGTGCAAGTGCGGCTGATCACGTCTCATGATCCGAGCGTCAACGCGCCGATTGCGCTTCTCGTAAATCTGTCGCTGCTCTGCGGTTTTGGCCACCCTCGAACCGCCAATCTTGCCGCGATCCTGATGTAGCCGGGCTTTGATCAGTCTGCCCGTATGCCCTTCGCCTCGCGTGCTGGTTGGGGCATCCACGCAGCCGTAAGTGCAGGGGCCTCACGCTCGGAGCACGCACTTGCAATTGGATTGCGTTTTGATAAACTGTACTCAGTCGCGATTCGATGTGCTGACGCTTCGGGTCGTCACTATCTAGCCGTCGTCGGCTCTCTACTTTTTCTACACTAATGGATGCTATGAACCAGCAGGCACCGCCCAACATGAAGGTGTACGACGCCATCGTCGTAGGCGCTGGGGCAGCCGGTGTCGGCGTGGGAGTAGCGCTGAAGCACGCGGGGATCGAAGATTTCGTTATCGTTGATCGCCTCGGCGTCGGCGCCTCGTTCGCCCTGTGGCCAGCGGAAACACGATTCATCACGCCGTCGTTTCCAAGCAACTCAATCGGCATGCTCGACCTGAACTCGGTGGCGATTGGTGTATCGCCTGCGTACAGTCTGCAAGTCGAGCACCCGACGGGCGCCGAGTACGCTGCACACTTACGTGCCGTGGCGATTTACTTTGAGTTACCGGTCCGCGACGGCGTCAATGTAGTCCACGTGACGAAGTTCGGCGATCTATTCTTGTTAGACACCCCAGACGAGACACTGTACTGCAAGCACCTGATCTGGGCGGCGGGGGAGTTTCAGTACCCGAAGCGCCTTGGGTTCGAAGGTGCCGACCTTTGCCTGCACACCGCTGCGGTCACTTCGTACAGTGAGCTGCCCGGCGATGACTTTGTCATTATCGGTGGCTACGAGTCGGGCGTTGATGCCGCCTTTCACTTGGCGAGCTACGACAAACGCGCCCGATTGCTCGACACTGGGTGTCCATGGGACGACGAGTCGTCGGACCCCAGCGCTGCGCTTTCGACCTACTCACTGGAACGCATGCGGGAAGAGTGGTTCGAGTCCCAGATCGAGCTGCTGCCAAACTGCAAGGTGACCGCCGTGAAAAAGCAGGGGGATACCTTCGTGGTATGCACCGACGATGGGCGTCAGCTTGAGACGTCCGCCCCACCCCTGCTGGCGACCGGATTCGAGGGCAGCTTGGGCCTCGTTGGCGATCTGTTTGAGCATCGTGACGACGGATACCCAGTGCTGTCCGAGCACGACGAATCGACCACCACACCGGGACTATACCTGTGCGGCCCGTCGGTGCGGCACGACAACCATGTTTTCTGTTTCATTTACAAGTACCGGCAACGCTTCGCCGTTGTCTCTAAAGCAATTGCCACATCGCTTGGTCTGCCAGCGGAGGAACTAGAAACCTATCGCCAATGGGGCATGTACCTAGACGATCTCTCGTGTTGTGGTGAGGAGTGCGTATGTTGAACGATCAAGTAAGTACGTCTGTAGGGCCCAGCGTTGGACCAGCTTGGATCGCCCGAGTGCTGCGAATTGAGTGGCTCGGTCAGATGGTGGCTAGCGTTTGCTGGATAGCAAGCGTGTTTGTGTACGGCATTACGTCCGGCGGAGACTGGCTGCAGCTGTGTGCGGCCTCGGCCTGGTTTGTGGCAAACGTCGCGGCGGTTGTGTCCAGCGAGGCCGATTGAGATGTCCCTGGCGAGTCCAGCAGATCACGCACAGTACGGCGCGAACGAACTGAAAAAGGATGCGGCAAAGCTTCTGAGCCAGCAGATCTGGTGCTGGGGCCGCGACGTCCTGCGACCTGAGGGCAACTGGCTGGTTGAGATTGGCTTTCAGCGCGCCAAAGCTCCCGCAGACCGCGAGAGTTGCTCCAGCGTCTACACACTGGACTTGTCGCAAAGCTGTCGAGTCGTGCTACGTGGATTCGGCGTCTTTTACGGGGATGATGCACTTGGTGGCGTCTTTCTGCCCCGTTTCGAGTTTGGGCCGAAGTATACAACGCAGACTGCGCTGGCATGCCCACCCTGGGCCGAGGCCGACCTACCAAAAATGAGTGCCCCCAGCGACGCGGAACAAAGCGCATGCACTTCATTGACATTGGCGCTGATCGAATGGATCCGCAGCTATGAGGTCACCATCGTCGAACGATTGGGAATCGAGTACCGACAGGCAACGCTCGACTCCTGGGATAACGGCAAGCGCCAGGTCACGCCGGCCGAAGAGATGGCCCGCGCGTGGGGCTTACTCGGCGCCGCGATTGCCGAGACTTCCAGCCGCTGACCCAAGGATCCGAACACTCCGGAGCACTAAGCTATGGCTGCGCCAGCCAAACAACGCCCAAAGCCAGCGCGAGCGGGGCAGGGGTGGTGCATGCCTCGTCCGGTCCGCAGATTTGGCGGGAAGCTGATGGAGCAACAGGTCTGGTGTTGGGGCAGGGACGTGGAGTATCCCGACGGCAACTTGCTGATGCGCTTCGGCTTTCAGCGGCATCGAGATCGCAGCACCGACGACCGGTCCACGTGCTACCGACTCGATCGCGAGGATCTGCACGTGGCGCTGTGGGGCTTCGGAATGTTCTTCGGCAGCCGTGACTTCGGCGGTATCTATCTCAACCGCTTCGACTTCTGCCCGCAATGGGCTCCCGTCGAGTCGCTTTCGCTGGCGATTCACTGGCCCGACGAGTTACCGGTCTTTGCTCGACCGCGAGGCAAATCGCAATGGCAGCGCGCCCGCAAACTCTGGAAATCGTCGCTGCTGTGGATGGCCAACTACGAGACCTGGGTGCATTCGACCGTGGGCCTCGCCTATCGCCGCGAATGCGTGGACATGTGGCTACGACCATTCGTCCGCGCCGAAAAGACGTCGGCCGCTTGGCGTTTTCTCAGCCGTCAAGGCTGGGAGCACCGAGATCAACCACCATCACAAGTACTCAAGCGGTACATGATCCCAACGAGCAAGTAATGAAAAAACTCCCCGTAACCGTGTTGTCGGGTTTCCTCGGAGCAGGCAAGACCACTCTGCTCAATCACGTCCTCGCCAATCGCGCAGGCTTGCGGGTCGCGGTGATTGTCAACGATATGAGCGAAGTCAACATCGACGCTCAGTTGGTTGTTGGCGGCGAAGCAGCCCTGAGCCGAACAGAGGAAAAACTCGTGGAGATGACCAATGGCTGCATCTGCTGCACGCTGCGCGAAGATCTACTGGCTGAAGTCGCGGCCCTCGCCACAGAAGACCGCTTCGACTATTTGCTGATTGAATCCACCGGCATCAGCGAACCTGCCCCGGTTGCCGACACTTTTACGTTTGCCGTTGGCGATGGCGGGCCGCTCTCAGATATCGCCGAATTGGATACGATGGTCACCGTGGTCGATGCCGCGAACTTCTTGGAAGACCTACGCGTCGGCAAGGATCTAAAGAGTATCGACCAGGCGGCGACCGAAGACGATCCACGGACGGTTGCCGATCTGCTGACCGAACAAGTCGAGTTTGCCAACGTCATCGTGTTGAACAAGACCGACCAAGTCGACGAAGACACGTTGGCGGCGATCGAGGGCTTCGTCGAACAGCTCAATCCGCACGCGCTCAAGCTGCAAACCTCGTTTGGGCAGATCGAGCCGGCCCGCATCATGGGCACCGGACGCTTTGATTTTGAGATCGCCAAGCAGAGCAAAGGCTGGCAACTCACACTTCGCGGCGATGGCGCCAGCGAGGTGGAAGAGTACGGCGTCAGCAGTTTCGTGTATCGCGCTCGACGACCATTCCATCCACAACGGTTCTATGATCGACTCAACCAAGATTGGAATGGCGTGCTACGCAGCAAGGGCTTCTTCTGGCTTGCCAGTCGATTGGACAAGATTGGCGTGTGGTCCCAAGCCGGCCGCGTCGCCCGTTTGGACTTCGGCGGATTCTGGTGGGCCGCTATCCCGCGCGACTACTGGCCGCAGTCTGCCAGCGTTGAAGAAGAACTGGAGGCGAAATGGCATCCAGAAGTAGGCGATTGCCGGCAAGAACTGGTCTTCATCGGCATCGGCATTGACGAGATCGCCATCTACGATTCGCTCCAGGAGTGCTTGCTGACCGACGAGGAATTCTCAGCAGGCATGGACGCGTGGCAAGCCTATTCCGATCCGTTTCCAAAATGGAACGTCAGCATCGACGAAGTGCTAGCCGCTCGCGTGTAGCTAGTGATTCAGAGCCCGATGCCACGCCTCGGAAAGCGTTCCAACACTTCCCACGGAGTCAACACTCCAGAGCACGTCATCCTGGGGAGCAGGCCAATTTCCACTATGGAGTTGCCGAGTCCGCCGATGGCCTGCGGTTATCTAGTCGAGCGGCAACTGCAACCAAGCCCCAGTACGGCTAGTGCCGTGAGCATCGCAGTGGTTGGCTCGGGAACGGGGCTCGAACTTGCAGACAGCGCGGCATCGAATCCGTGGTTGGCCTGCCAGTCGGTCAGGGCACCCACACTCGGGTCTCGTTGCCACGCCAAGAAATCTGCGCCATCAACATTGCCATCGCCGTTGAAGTCACCAGCCGGCCCTGCCGCGACGGCGGCAAGCATCAGCGAGTCTTCGCCGTAGATGAGTTCAAAATCGATACCCATGCCAGTAAAGAATGGATCGACCATCACCTGATCGAATTCGCCCGCGAGTGAGTCGCCCCAAGTGAGCACTTCAAATTCGTCGCCGATGGTTGGCTCAAAACCATTCCAGGGCTTGATCGATAGATCGACGCCATCGATAAGCTCGACGTCACCTAAATCGACGATTTGGTCATGACCGTTGGAGCCGCCTCCTGGGGCGGTACCGCCCAATTCAAGCTCGACGGTCCCGGCGAACGCTTGGTTCTTGCCAGTCACCACCGCAGGGCTGAGGCCCGGCGAGTGATTGCCGCTGTAGAGCACGTTTTCGGCGTAGCCAATGCCGGTGACGGTAAATCCGTCTTCAAATTCGATTCGGGTGCTCATCGTCGTCCCATCCCCGATGACGCTGCCCATGTTGCGAAAGTTGCCGGCGATACTGCCGCGGCCGATGACGTTCTTGCCATCCTCCAGCAGAAAGTCGTCTGGCAGGCCAGCGTTGTCCGTGCCAAGGTCGGGGGTAGCATTGCCGGCCACGAGGCGGCCTTTATCGGTACCATCGCCTAACGTGGTGAGCGAGCCCAGCACCGCTTCGTTGGCGTCGTTGATCGTGACGGTGTTTGCACCTGTGTGCAGGTCGCCATCGCTGCTATACCCATCGACAACTAAAGCTCCCAGTTCCAAGTCCCCACTCGACGCTTCAATTCTTGATCCCATCCCTGCCGCTATACGACCTTGTATTTGGCCATCGCCGACGATACTCGAAGTGCCTAGCAGAGTTATTCCATTGGGGGCTTGAATCTCGGTATCCTGCAGCGTTGCCAACGGACCGAGATTGGCCATGCCGGTTGATATTACATGAAAAGTACCGCCTGGGAAGTCAAAAGTTCTCTTTAAATCAACCGTGCCGGTAGCAGGCGCAACAGACCCGAGGGTGGATTGTGGCACGATGCCAAAGCCGGTGATTGATATACTACCTGAGGTGAAGGCATTAGTTAGAATAGAATTCTCCATTAGGATATTAAGGTCCTGTCCGGCGCTTCCGAAGCCTGCTGTACTTTCTCGGAGTATAATTGCGTCTCTCGATTGAAATACGTTCGCGACTGTTACTAGGTCTACTCCAATGAGCGTGAAGTTCGTGCCCATTCCGATAAGCGGGTTGCTTTCGAGGGTACCATCTTTCAATACGTTATTGCCGAAAAAGCCTAGGTTTGGGAAATCTGGAAACAGATTCGTCCATTTGTATCCATTTAGTTCCATGATCGTATCTGTGAATACAGGCGATCCCCCACTGGTTCCTGTTGCGTCCGCGAAGAAGTAATAGACGTTGCCGACCGTTGTTGTGTTCGGAATTGTCGGCTGCGCACGCAGCTTAACTACGGGGCAGAGAAGTACAACTTGTAGAACAATGAAGAACTGGAATCGATACATGTTCTGCTAACTCCGGTATGCTCTTGCGTTACGACTGGTCGCGGTTACCGCGAAAGTGTCTTGCGGGAATCAATATCGTTATCATGGACCAAATAATCAGGTGCCCGGCTTCAGGAATCGCCACCAGCTTCAGATTTCCAGTTCCACCGGGATTGGTAAAAACCAGTTGAAAAGTGACGCTAGCGGTTGTAAATGTGCTGTCGATTGCGACGCCACTGAAGTTACCATTCAAGCCATCCTCCCAAGTCAAGACGGTAAACTCGTCACCAAGGTTAGGCACATATCCTTCGAAAGAGAGAATCGAAAGAACCGAAGTGGCTGGGTCTAATGTGATCGTCCCAGAATCGTTAATCTGATCGTGTTGCCCACTGCCAAAACCGGGGGTCGTGCCACCTAACTCTATTTCGATCGTCCCTGCGTAAGCCTGATTCTTGCCTGTGGTGATGCCCGGACTGTTTCCGGGGGCAAAGGTGCCGAGCATTAGCGTGTTCTCAAAATAGCCACTTCCCTTGACCAGCGTCTGTGGGCCAAACACGAAACGATCGGCGGTGGAGCTGCGAACTACGCCGCGATTCTCGACAAGGGAATCGTTCGCTTCGCGAGCAATGTGGACCTGATTCTCCGGGACAACCAATTCCGCATCCGCATCAGCAGGCCAGATTACCAAGGCAAAAGGTAGAAAAAAGAGCGTTTCGAGTTGCTTAGAGCGTCTTGCGGACATTGTTGTCCCACAGCGGCAGCGGACAGGAATCATCGAACTTGCACAAACTGAGTGGCAGTTAGTGTAACCACATGGAGGGGTGAAATCAAATATTTTCGCAGTGCCAAGAGCCGCTTGCAGCAACCCATCGCCTCAGGCAACACGCACCCTGGGCACTACGCTTTAATGACCAATTTGTCCGCGAGAAGACGCAATTGGGAAATCTCTCCTTAAATGGTCGATACGTGCAGCGGGAGCGTGACGCATTGGGATTGGCGGATCGAAATTTGCGTTCGAAGACGTTTCACACGCCATCAGTATGCACTGCAATGCGCGCATCGGAGCAAACTCTCCGCTGAACAACACTGGTTGCAAAGGTCCAACAACCTCGTCGCATCATCCAAGTTGCTGCACGTGCGCATGTCCGCGATTTCTTTGTCGAAATTGGGCCACGCCATCCGGTAGACTAGAGCATCTGCGAAGAATCGACTTACTTGGATCCAACTGCCGCAACTGATTTCCATGGTGCCGTGGAGACTACTCGATGGATGACAAGACCAGTTCGGGTTCGCGATCGACGCCCAGTGCGAAGTGCCGAGTTTTGCTCGCGCTTATTGACGGCCATAACCTATAAAAACCGGGGTGTGACAAGCAGTTTTGCTCGACGAAAAAGCGTTTCCGCCGCTGAGCAAAACTAGCATTACCAATGTTTGAGCGGGTCGGTCGTTTGCAGTAATCAACGTCAGAAGGGTTGCAACCGGATTTTGCCGAACAACGAAATGGGTGAGCTACTCAAACAGGAAAGTCGATGCTCACGTGGCCCTTGCCATCAGAGGCGCACTTGGTACCGTGGACGGCATGACTGCCGCATCCGCCGACCAGATCGATGCTCGCCTGGAGTTCGCCGCCCAAATCGCGCGCGAGGCGGGCGATCTAACGCTCGAGCTGTTTCGTTCCGACAAACTAGACCTAAATCGCAAGTCCGACGGATCGCCGGTCACGGCGGCTGATCGGGCTGCTGAACAGTTGTTGCGCAAGCGGATTGGTGAGCGGTTCCCCGACGACGCCATCCTGGGTGAAGAGTTTGGCGAGGCCGCTGGCACGAGTGGTTTCCGCTGGGTACTCGATCCGATCGACGGCACGAAGGCGTTCGTCAGTGGCGTTCCGCTCTACACGACGCTCGTCGCGGTCATGCAAGAAGACGAGCCACTGATCGGTGTGATTAACGCGCCGGCCGCAGGCGAGATGGTGTATGCCGCACGTGGCACCGGTTGCTGGCATCGCATCGGTGATGCGCAGCCTAAACGGTGCCAGGTCTCGGACGTTGCGGAGTTGTCGGAAGCGGTGTTCCTCACCACGTCGGTGCGTTCCTACACAACGGATCGCGAACCCGACGGCCGACCAGTCTACGACCGCCTTGAGTCGGCCTGCCGGATTACGCGGACTTGGGCCGATGCCTTTGGCTATTTGCTGATCGCGACGGGTCGTGCGGAAGTGATGATCGACGCGATCATGAACCTGTGGGACACGGCCGCCGTCCAGCCCGTCGTCGAAGAGGCCGGTGGCCGCTTCTTCGATTGGCAAGGCCAACCCAGCGTGCACAGCGGCGAGTCGATAGCAACCAACGGCAAGCTGGCCGAGGCAGTGCTTGAGATCGTCCGCAAGTAACCGCGATCTCACGGATCACCGGACCACGCGCCGCTGCCGAAATACGACTTCCCAACCCATCCCAACATTGATACACTTAGAAGTCTGACGCGGGGTGGAGCAGCCCGGTAGCTCGCGAGGCTCATAACCTCGAGGTCGTCGGTTCGAATCCGGCCCCCGCCACTTTCCATAACTCTTGCTGAAACCAGACGTTAGGTTACCTGCCAGTGGTTGGCAGTGCGGCTTAGGAATGACCGCAAAAGGGTAATGCTAAGGGGTAACCCTGGCACGACTTACCCTTTTGGCATTTTTAAGCAGGGGATCGCACGTGCCACGTCTCTACCACCGGCCGCCAAAATATTGCCTCCACAAGGGGACAAAACAGGCCACCGTCTCAATCAATGGAAACCGCGTCTATCTAGGCCCGTATGGCTCGAAACGGAGCCACGAGAAGTACCAGGAACTGCTAAAAGATTGGCAGTCAGAACGCCACGAGCAGAATGGCTCTTCTGATTCAGAAGCCAGAGCAAGGGCTGTTGCTGAGGCCATCACGGTGGCCACGCTCCGCGAAAAGCGAAACCAGGGTCACACCGTCAGCGTCAATGAGCTGGCACTAGTCTACCGCCGCCACGCCAAAGAGTACTACCGAAAGAACGGCAAAGTAACTCGTGAGGCGGGGCTTATTGACGATGTTATTCGTCTTGTCCGGAAAGATCACGGCAAGGAGCCAATCGAAGAGTTTGGCCCAACTGATCTGAGTGAGTTGCGGGAGAAAATGATTGATGACCTGGATTGGTCTCGCCAGCATATCAACAAGCAGACGCCCCGGCTTGTCGGTATGTTTCGATGGGCTGTCACACAGGAACTCTGCTCAGCAGAAGTCGTTACGGCCTTGGAACAACTGCCAGGGCTGAAAAAGGGTCGGACCAGAGCCCGTGAAGCTGCCGGTGTGACCGTTGTCGCCGATGCAATTGTTGACGCAACGTTGCCGCATCTTCCCGAAACTGTTGCCGATATGGTTCGTCTGCAACGATTGACCGGTGCTAGACCAGGGGAGATCTGCTCCATGCGTCCCACTGATATCGATCGATCCGGTCCGGTATGGCTGTACGTTCCACAGGAGCACAAGACTGAGCATCACGACAAGAGCAGATTGATTGCAATTGGGCCGCAGGGACAAGCAGTACTCCAGCCTTACCTAGATCGCATGGAAGAGAGTTATTGTTTTTCGCCTGCAGAATCCGAAGCTCGCCGTCGCCAAAAGGTCTGGGAGAACAGCAAAGCTGCAAAGACTCGGAAGTGTAGGCGTTTGCCTAAGCCGAACCGCAAGTATGCAGAATCCTATGACACTGCTACCTATCGCCATGCACTGCAGCGAGTTTGCAAGCGGCATGACATTGAGAAGTGGTCACCCAATCAACTGCGCCACTCAGCGGCGACTGAAATAAGAAGGAAGTATGGCTTGGAGGCTGCTCAAGTAGTATGTGGCCATCAGTCTGCCGACGTCACCCAAATTTACGCGGAGCGAGATCTAGAGTTGGCAATTCGAGTCGCACAAGAAGTGGGTTGATAGCCAACACCTTCTAACGTCTGCTAGCTCGACCTTCGGAGTAACATCAAATGAGTAGTTCAACGCCCAGACTGTCGACCTACCTCGCCTTGGGCGACAGCATGAGTATCGACCAATACACTGGCGTTAAGGGAGGAGGTGCGGTCAATCAGTTTCATAAGTGGCTTGGGGATTCATGGAGATTAGATGACCGATCTGTGGACATGTGTCGCATGCGGTATGTCCCTACAGACGGTCAAGGAAGGATAATCACACTCACCATTGGTGGAAACGATCTTCTCGCAGAATTGCAAAACTATCTTGAGAACGGGATTGAAAGTTTTGCTGACGAGCATCTTCGGCTACTGCAGGCTATTCGTCTAACAAATCCCAACTCGCTGTTCATTATTGGGAATGTATATGCACCACAATCTCCACTAACTGACGAAATGACTCAGGCTCTAGACGCTGCCAATCAGGCAATCGCCAAAAACGCGGGGGCAGCTGGAGCTGTATTGGCCGACATTCGTGGGGCCTTCCGGGGCCATGAGCAAGATCTTCTCTGTTTTGATATTGAGCCAAGCCTGAAAGGGGCGGCGGTAATTGCTGATTTGTTCAGAAGGCAAGCTGAGGCTTCACAATTCACTTAGCGGTTCGTTTACACCACTTTTCAGCCACAGAGTTTAGAAAGGCAAACTAAAGATGCCATCGCACCGCATACACTTTTGGAATACTGCTTAGCACTCGCCGTAAGGCAATTCTAATCGCATGGTAGTGACAACGTAGCCCGCTTCCACGAACCAATAGAATTCTTAGGTGTCTACTATTGCCAATACGGAGGACCCATGAACTCAACCAACGATTCCATTTTCAGGCTCTGCCCAAGTCGCGATGAGATGTTGTCTGTTGCAACTTACGCCCAAACGGTAAATGACCTTTCGGTTACACCACTCTACCAAGAAGGACAAGAACCACCTCAAGTTGGGTATGAAGTCTCAGTCGATAGCAGCGTTGAAAGTGTCGAATTCCGCGTTCCTGATCCTTATGTCTTGAGAGCTGCACTCGTGCCATTCCGCAAGATTTGGATGAATCGTGAGCCGTCCAATTATTTCAAGGTGCGAAACATCTTTGCGAGATGCATGCCGGATGCGTGCCGCTGGTATCTTGATTTCATGAAGCAACAATATCAGGGGGCTTGCCAGTCCACGCAGCACTACAGATTGGCAGCACAAAACTCAGATTTCACTGGGGATGAACTCACTGCGAGTGACCTAATCGAACTTGCCTTGAATTGCCGGATGTTTCATTCTGGTAGAAATAACGCAGCAGGACGATACACCGCAAACGACTTTACTCGCCATAGTCAAGAGGTTGGGCCTGGCAGGTTTGAGTACATGTACACACACTCAATTTATCACGTTGGATTGCACGCCACCAACCTCATGGAAATGGCTGAGTTCTTTTTGAGCGAAGTCTTAAGGGGGGCAGAAGATTCCGAGTTCAGTATGACGAATGTAGAAGTTCCTGGTACTGAGGAATACGAGGACAATACGCGTATTCTTCGGTGTTCACCTGGATATTCACAAATTCCCTCAGACCCAAGCGAGAAACTATCTCACCTGCTGCGAGAAAATCACTTTCAAAGTGTAGCTAACTTCTTCAACTTCATCTCTAGCAATCTCAATGACCTGGTCCTTGCCGCGACTGAGACTGATAACATTGATGGTTTAATGAAGGCATTTGGGAAATACAGATCGCCGAGGCCGATTAACCTTAGTGATGTCGAGGCGTCTTCCTCCCCGCTCCAATCGAGTGTAATAGCCTTTGAGTCGAATGGCACTCAGATTTGGTGTAGTGATTTCGACCACATCGAAGATAGATTCTCGGATCTAAAGCAACAGTTACTTCGACGAACAAATTGGGGGCCAAAGCGCCGAGCACTTTGGAAGATGGCAATGCAAGGCTATGGAATTCCGTTTCCACTCGCGAGACTAAACGAAGCATGACCCAAGACGCAGCTGCAACAAAATCAAGATGCATCCGACACATTAGAACGCAGCTGGTTCTCTGTTGAGTCCCGTTGCGTGAAGCCTTGTAAGCCACGACACAGCATTTCGTCGGCCTGCTTCTTGTGGTATACCTATCTGGTTACTTCTGCCCACTTCCAATTCACATAAGGACAAGATCATGGGAGAAAAGTTTGACGCGTCTGTGCAATATGGTGATTTGAGTGGGACCGTTTCAATCGACGGCTACGAAACTGGCGGACCACTTCACGACTTAGCCGAGCATACATGCTTGAAACCCGGATACTGGCCGGTTGGCTTCGGGCTGCACGGCCTTGACCCAACCGAGGATGGGAAGCTTGCTTTTGTGGTCTTTGGAGTCGATGGAACTGAAGTAGGGACATCTGTTGATGACGTAAAAGCTTACGTGTCACAACATGGCAAGTTACCTGTCGTTGGTTTCCATGGGAAAATCGAATCCGGACAGTTTATTCGTTTCTTCAAGCGGTTTAGTCTCCGTGTCCATAGCAAACACATTGGATTAAAGTCAGAAGAACTAGATATCGCTGGGTTTGACTACGGCGAAGAGATTTAGGTGAAGTAGGGCTATGGACAGCCTTCACTCTCCTATTGACGTTAGTTTAGCTTGCAAGTTCATTGAATCGGTTATGAAACTGATAAGGCGATGGTATACGGCTTAGTTCTTCAATCTTCTTCGTCAACAATTTTCGCTTCTGCCCATCTCTTCAAAGTATCTGCGTCGATATCGGTTTTTGAACCGTTGATCCATAAGCGGTATGGTGGCTGGAACTCTTCGTCATATACAGACCAGTCAACAGCAAGGTATTTGTGTGCCATTACTTTCATCCATCTTGTCGCAGGTTTGTCATCCTGGATGATTGACAAAATATCGCGATTAGACAAACAGTAAGTCAGTACCGTTGAGAATTCCTGAAGCCTTGTCGAGTTAATTGAGAATTGGGCTTCCACGGCTTGCCGTACCATTGGATGCCTCCAGTTAGCTGACTCGATTGCAGACTGTGCAGATAGACAGTCTCCAATAGTTGGGTCGTACTCAAGGACATATCTGCCAATTTCACGGCTATATGCACCGATAAGTCTCCGAGCCCAGGGTGAACATTCTGGATCCGATGGCTCCGAGAATACGAGCCTCGTCTCATTTTGCACTAAAGCTAACTCTCCCGAAAAAGTAGCTGTGGCTTTAATAAACCAGTTGATTCCTAACTGCTGCGAATCCCACGCCGTCATAGCCTTCGATGCAAGAAGCTCCTTGCCGTCTTCGGACAGCAAACGTACGGATTCGTCCGTGGCTTCGAGCTTCAAGCACCCGATTTCTTCGAGTGAGTGCCAAGAGAGTCTGTTGTTCTTCGATCTAAGGGGAAATTGAACTCGATTCCATATCTGTCCAATTCGCATTTTGGGTACCCATAGTCTATGCACGAAGCACAGATTCCAAAAATCTTCAGGAGGCATTCCTTGATTCTGGAACTCAGCAAGTTTTTCGCAAATCCTTCCTTCGGCACGGTCAACTAATCCCTGGATTCTTTCCCAGTCAGGCGTCCTGTCGAGCGAATTTGTCAATAGAGGCGTTCTGTCAGGCCTAAGTCTGGGCTTAGAGTCACCACGTATATCTAAGATGAATGGGCTGCTGATCTTTATTGCGTTAGCCCTAGACCCAAGTGTCTTAGTTTTCTCCCCGCGTCCAGGATCGCCACTAACTAAAATGCCATCCATGCAAGTTTGGCCATCGGAAATTCTGTCCAGGTTCCAATACTGTTCCATCTCTCTCTTCGGTTGAAATTCTACATTATGATTACTTTTGACCCAGATTCCCTCATCATTCTCAACTGTTGGAAGCTGCGTTTTCTCATTAAGCAAGAAAGCTTGCTTAATATGTCCACCGAGGTTAGGGTCAATTTCACAGAAATCTTGTGTGACTATGACTTTCTTCGCAACCTTCGCTCGCTCCAATACTGTTTCTACGGGTGGTAGTCCAACTGGTACTACAGCAGCTCCTTCTATGCCGGGAAGCTTGCATTCACATTCTATTGGGAAGTCCGATAACAATGTGTAACCCTGTGCAACTTCTAAGAGCTTCACTGGGTCAATCCATTTATCCGAGTAAGTTGGCGTGTCACGTAGAATAATGGTTACTGACGTACCAACTGACTGAAGCTCTGTTCCTTCCCGAATAATTACCATGCCGCCAATTCCTTGGATTTCCACTATCCAAGGCTGGCCATGCCCTTTGCTCGGCCCGAGATCACGTCGTGTTTCAATAGTGATATGATCCCCAAGCATGAACGCCGACATGAAGCCAATCCCAAATCTCGCACAAGGGTCAAAGTCAACTCCTGCTTCACGAAAGCGGATCCTTTCTTGATCAAATGTAGCTGATCGATAGTAGCTGCGTCCTACGTTGGTCAGGAACGTTGTTATGATTTCTGAGTCCATGCCAATCCCATTATCAGAACACCTTAAAAAATGCTGGCCACTCGAATTGACATCATGGTTCAGAACAAGCTTTCCTCCCGCAAACTCCGAACCGTCGATAGCGTGAACGGCCCGCCTATGACGAAGCGCATCCAGCCCGTTTTGAATCAGCTCACGAATCGCTAACGACGAAGATCCATATAAATTGTCGGTCATTAAAAGGTTGACCACTTCGTCGCGTGACAGAACGAACTCGAGGTCGTGATATACGTATGAGCTGTCTCTGGGAGTAATTCTTGAACGATCTACATTGTGGGGTAGCGTCAATTGGTACTTTTTAGCAATCTCTGAGGGAAATGATCTAACGATTCCATGTGCATCGAATAGCTCTCGGTCCACCCAGTCTAGGAACTTCCTTGCACACCGTTCGTATGCTGGATGTTCGAACTCCATGTCGAAGCGAACGGCATTTCCTGAAATCATCCACCCGTTTACTCCACGATGCTTCTCCCATTCAGAAAGACTTACGTCGTTGGTAAAGTGAATTGAGCGAAACAACTCGTCTGGCGTGCGTTCACGATCGAAGTCAAGAATGTCAGCCAATCGAAGTACAATTGCCAAATACTGTAGGTTGACTGAATAGTTGCCTATAAGATGATCATTGTAAAATCCGTTTTTCCCAGTCAGATCGTTCGCTGACCAAACGTGCGATTGACTAACTAAAGCAACAGCATTTGAAAGATTAACTGTAGCGATGTTAAGCCGCTCGTCTGTCCCATAGGTTTCACGGATGTGGTCGGCAGAGCGTTTGCCGTGCGTCAGACGAATATAATCAGTTTGAATTGCGTTCTCTAATTCTGCTTCAAGCTGCCCCAATCTCTCGCGTTCCAAGCTAGAGAGGTCTGGCCTCGAGGCTTCTTTGCGTATCGCTGCCATATTAGGGTGTGAAGTCTCCCAGTTCTGTCGAAAGGTTTGAAATTCACTACTGGCCTTCATGCGAGCAAGTTCATCTGCAGACAAGACCATGCCCTGGTCGTGCAAATAGGCGGAAAGAATCAGAATAGCAATTTCGACAGGGTTTAATGCACGGATCGAATCCTGTAACACTCGTGCCATGAGTTCAGTTACGCGTACCAAATGCGTTTCATCATGCAACGTGTACTCTGGATGTAGCGTCGCCATTCCGCGCATTCGCTCGCATGCGGATTCACAAATCGCCGGTAGCACTTCGCACAACTGCTCAGCGTGCAGAGATTCGGGTGCTGAATCGAAGTGTTCTTCAAGACGTTTGAATAATGTCGTATCAGTTACTGAGCTGAAGCCAAAAACCTCTGAGATGGGCACTCGACACTCCCTTATTGAAAGCTGATTGCAAGTAGCATTATAAGGACAGCCAAGCCTTTGTTACAATCTACACATGTCAGAATCAGTTCTGTTGCACTGGTATATCTCTCCTATCTACTAGCGATGCCACGAGACTTCAGGATCGATTAACATGCGTTCTCACCAATACCGTGGACGGCACCAAGAATGACTAACCGCCAAGTGGATGCTTGCTCCAGGCCGTTTTGCGTAGACTAATCCATGCGGCAATTTTCGGAACTAGAAGACTCGTGTCCCACAAAAGTAGGGCGTCCAGCCCTGGGAGCGTTGAGTGACGAGTTTCCTGGCACGAATCAGCTCATTCCAGAAACGCTAAGCGGCATCTTCACTGCGTGCAGCGTACCAGTGATACGCATGGTGGGCTTCAAGAATGGCATTGGGATGATATTCAAACTGATGGTCTGGCATTGCTGTGGATCATGCTTTCTGCATCATCCGCCGGATTCGCTTTGACGTGACCACCTTCTATGTCGGCAATTCGGTCAGCAATTTCATCCTTCCATGCTGCCAAAAATTCCTCAGGCGGCCCTGCAGAGCCATGGTCCGAAGAAGGACCGGCCAGGCTGAAGTGTATGGCATTCATTACGGCAAGACGCTGATCAGTGAGTAATGCCAGGACAGACTTGATCACATTGCGAATCTGCTCGTTGGTTGCCATCGTGATGATTCCTTTCGCTAATCTCCTTTTTGTATCACTTATATCCCGCGTTAATCAAAACACATTGTTCCGTGTCAGTTGGCAATTTCGCTGCCGGAAGCCTGGCAACATGCCTGTTGTCCGGCGTGGTCAGAAATAGATTCTGTCTCCTATTTGGTGTGATGTTAATCGTTGCCTTATCCTGCCGCCCCACGTCGCGGTCAGTCAAATGTCGAAAAATTTTGTCGTCGCAAGCTTGGGAAAAATTTTTGCGAGTCCAGTGGGCAAACATTTGACAGCCCCCTCCTAGGTCAGCTACGGATGGCATCGTTAACTCAAACCAAAGGAGAAAAACTATGACCACTCAATCCAACAACAAACCCGTCGACACGCTTCGTGATGGCAGCCTCAAAATTGCGATCTGGAAGAATACAACCGAACATGGTGTTCGCTACAGTACCGGCGGGATTGTCCGCAGTTACAAGGATAAGAACGACCAATGGCAAGAATCGCGTGATCTTTCCAACGGTGAGATCCTCAAGGCTGTTCGGCTCTTGAACTTGGCTTACAACCGCATCGTGGAGCTTCGTTCTGAAGACTAAGCCGTCACCGACAGCGGGGCTCAGCAATGAGCCCCGTTTTCTTGTTCTAAACGCCGTCACTTGCGAGCATTTCGGCGATCACGTCTCCGGCTTCTAAATCAACTGCGGTAGTCGCGGTCGTGAAACGGTGTAGAGCTTCCATCGAGGTATAACGCATACCGCCAATTAGCACCGTATCCAGTTTTCGCCCTCTGGCACCTTTGGTGGCCCACCGGAATACTGTGGAGTAGTGGGTCCGTTTGCCGTTGCGTCTGGGGAGATGCTGTGCCGCTTCTTTGAGTGGGATCAGCCGTTCTTCTTCGATGTCGAGATTGCGATGCATGTCAGGTACTTTCCGTAATGTTTATTATCACACCCATTCCGATGACTCCTTAACGTTCGCCTCAATAAGCCGGGCCAGTAAGTGTTTCTACGGTAATCCGATCAATCGAAGGGCTCGCTTCGGGTCGTTCAAAGGTCCTTGGGCCTAATTCCATGACCGACTTGATCTTGCCAGCAACAATCAAACTGGCTAGTTCCGTCAAATTGCGTCCCTCGATATCAATATGCGTCTTCTCCATGCCCAACAGGCATAGCTGCAAATAGCCCGCGTCACGCAACCGGGTCTCACGTAAGTCACAATACGCATAGCTGTGCACGCGGCCGTCACAGAACTGAATCTGAAACATTAGGGGTGGCGGATCGTTGGCGTTGACCCGTTTCCAGGGAGCCTTTGCGGACTTTGCGTTCGTAGTAAGCCCAGACAGAGAGTTCTCATTGGAGGGGAATGGCATGCTCTTCATGATCTAACTCCTGCCAGGTTCCGGCATCGCTTGAGAATGAACCGATCGCGAAACACTTTGTTTGGCATGACGATCTCGCTTCGAAAAACGTTCTTGCCACCACTTTCGCACTCGCTCGATGAATGCCCTGCGTTGGCTGGTTCTGGCGATGGACCGTTGGTGTTCGAGCGTTTGACGCCGCACTAGTTCTGTGGCAGAAAGTTGCTGGCCAGCATTTTGAATAGCCCGTCTGACTGCCGCCTTGTCGTCGACGTAGATGGTCACATCTTTGGCTCCACGGGAAACTGTCACGTAGAACTGTTTGGCATTCACTGCAGGGAGTGATTCCGAGCCAATCGCAGCAATCGCGTGGTCCCGGTCTTTGCCCTGTGCGGCGTGGCTAGTGGTAACGTAGCCCAGATCGACGTGACCGTAGTCCTGAGAGACAATCATGCCGCTTTTGAGCCGAATGTTTCCCCGCCGGTCAAAGCCTTGGATTTCGTCAAGCCGCCCATTGCTGATGCGACTTTTCCGATCGAGGGCCGTACCACCCAGGCTAAAGCGAATCTTATCACCTACCGCAAAGCCGATGGTCTTCTCAGCGTAGACATCGAATCGGTCGGGGTTCTCATAGGGAATGGGTTTGAGTGTGCCTCCAGTCATAGGTGACAGCATTGGCTGGCCTTGCTTGTCCGTACAGACGCGGTAGCGTTCGCCCCGCCGGAAACCACCCTTCAGGTTTTGGTGGAATTGAACGACAGTCCCTGGTTGCTGGTAGGTCGAAGGCACCGAACGCTCAGCTTCGGAGAGATTCAACGATTGCAATTGCAGGAATTCGCGATCTTGTCTTCCTATGGCCCCCTCCTCCCGAAGGCCGTCGCGTATGCTTTGGGTAGCCGCTCGGCCTTCGGCGTGGGTGGGAGCGACGACCAACGGAGATTTGTCGCGGGGACTTTTGAGGTACTGTTGGGCCAAGATCGCGTGGCGGTCTGCGGAAGGAATCTCCTTGATCTTCCCCATCCGGTCTAACAGATCGAAGCCGGCAATCATGCCAGTACGTCCCTGTTTCTGATCAACGATGGCATGGCCTTTACTAATCAGTTCTACCGCCTGCTTGTATTGTCCTTGCTGCCGTTGGATCTTCTCTACGCGGGCGATGTTCAAGCCGGCCTCTTGCTCCAGTATTCTCATTGCTTCACCACGACGGGGTGAGGAATGCTGTCTGGTGTCACCTGACAGAACAACTCGGGCATTCTGCTGCTTAGCAATATCAAAGATGCCGTTCATCGTACGAACGTCGACTTGACCGGCTTCATCGATCCACAGCACTTGGTTCTTCAGCTCCGGATGAAGTTTCTCATTGCGGATCAAATGTTCGGTAGTCTGTGCGGCCTTAAACCCCTTTTCTTCGAGGACTTCGCGGGCACCGGTGCTGGGGGCGAACACAAACAGCCTTTTTCCAAAGGACTCAATAGCTTCGGACGCTTCTTGCATCAAAGAACTCTTGCCCGTGCCAGCTCCGCCGGTCACCGCAGTTACCGTATCGCGGGATTTCAAAACGTGACGGACCGCATTCTTTTGGTGGTCGTTGAGCCAATCCCGCTTGAAGACATGTTCTTTGCGGGCGATTGTCATCCGCGTACCACGTCCTTCACGGGCGAAGGCGATCATTCGCGTTTCAGCATCCAGAACCTCCGGGGTGGTGATGTAATCTCGGTGGGCACCACGAATGTTCTGCGTCTGGTGGATGATCTCTTCGTTTTGCATGGCAGCTTCCACCTGTTCTGGCAACAGCGTTACACCATGTTCTAAAGCCGTACCAATGACTGTCTGTTTCTCCACGGTTGATTGGCGATAGAGGTGGTGATCCAAGGCATAGCGAAGTGAACTGGCCACTTGACTGGAGTCAGACGTGTCGCCCCTACTTCCTATTGCCCCCTCTCCAAGAGCTCGGAATGTTGCTTGCTCCTTGGGCGTCAAACGCGATAGCCACTGCCGGTGAAGCTCTTCTACCGACGTGCCTTTGTCTTTCTTTTCGCGGGTTCTTACGCCCAGCTTGCCTTTTTCTGCAGCGTCGCCAATTCCATGTTGCTCGGCATATGCTTCCACTTGCTGCGTTCGTGCGGAGAATTTTTCGATCGTTGATCGTTCAATCCCTTTGATTTCCCACCCGGATTTGGTTCGCCCGCCTTGAAGAAACTGGACTTTCTCAATGTCGTAGCCAAGTTCGTGCTTGAGGGCATGGGCGACCCGAGCTTCGAACGCTGCTTGGATATAGGACTTGCTACGAACGATCTCCTCCATTTCAGCCGCGTAGTGCCTGCTTCCTTCGGTAGTGTGGTTGAGCACAAAGGCATGAACGTGCAGGTGAGGATCTACTTGGCCGTCTACTGGGCGTGAGGTCTTATGCAAGAAGTCGGCGGAGATCAGATTGCCAGTCTTGACTCGATCTTTGGTAGCCGCTTTGCCACCAGCACGCACTCGCCGACACATCAGCGGCTCCACCTCCGACGTCATCGTTTCTTTCACCGCTTTGCGGAGCACTTGAAGGATGCGTTCATCCTTTAGAACGGCCCAGGCCAAAGAGACGCTCTTGGGAACGGAAAAAGTCAGATCCATACCGGGACGGCGGTTCTTGCTAAGTCTTTGGGCCAGCTTTTCGCCCGTCACCGGATGGTAGCCAGCCAGCAAACGTTTGAATTGCTCTTTGGTGACAGCACTACCGACTCCAAGACCGAGGATGTCCGCTCCTTTGCCGTTCCAAGTGCCGCCGACTTCAGAGCCGGTGTAATAGTCGCCTTGGGTCAATACGGTGTCGAAGTATTTTTCAGTGCCTTCGATACTTTGGGCTTGAGTGGCGATGAGCATAGTAGTACTTGTCTTAGCTGCGATAATCGTTCGTCGAATGGGTTGACTAGGTAAGTCTTTGGTAGCGGTCTAGCTTTGCTGTGCGTTTTCTTGGGAGGATTTCTGGTTGGAAGTGGGTTTGGTTGGTGATGCTTTCTGGTGTGATTTTTTGGTAATAGGCTCGTCTCCTTTGCAGAGCCAAGGGGTAATTCCAGCCTGCAATAAACGGCCCCTTTCAATCAATCGAATTGTGCATCAACTGCCGAACTGTCCACAGCCAACTTCGTAGTCTCAGCGGCAGCGGCTACTGCGTGATCGCATGGATCTGACGCCAAGCGGACGGTGCCATCTGTAGCGACGTCAAACGTGGGTGACGACAACGTTTCTTTGAAACGCAGCTCATAGCCCTTCAAGTCCAGCTGCAAGTCGGTGGCGAGCTTCTGCTTCGCAAGTGCTTTCAAGTCGCCCCGTGCAATGCCTCGGTTTTCTTCAACGAGTGTTTTGCAAACCGTAAGCACATCTTTCTTGCGAACCGTGGGCTTCTCAGGTTTGCGTCTGGCCTTGCTATGGGCTTTCTTCTTCCCTTTGAGCATTGCTAAGGCTTCTTCCAAGGGAGCGAGTTCTTTGGCGATTTCGTCTAGTCGCAGTTGAAGCTGGGATCTTTCGGTAGCCAACGGCTCAATGAGTGCCATCAAAGCTTCTTGGCCGGCGTCAACGGATTTCATTTTCTTGCTCCTTTTCGATCTCTGCAGGTTCTGGGTAGCATCTGCAATCAAACGTTAGTGAGTTGGATGGACGCGAGTTTCCCGCAGTGCAATGGTCATGGGTATTCGCTGCTATGCGGGGACTTCTCGCGGCTGATAGCTGTTCGGTAACAGGGGTAGCGTTGAGTTTCCATCGAGCGTCGAGTCGAGCACATGGCGAGCATCCGCCTGGATATATGCCAGCACGTAGCGAAAGCAAGTGGCAAAGTCGCGACCCGCTTCTTGGCTCTCTAGGAGTGAAAGCCAGGCGATTTCTTGAATCGTCCAGTCGTAGTCAGCTTCTAACTCGCTAACTGCCAGCCAATGATGCCGCGTGGCTGGGACGGTCATAGAGATCCCGTTTGGCAAAGGCACCTCACGGGTTTCTTCTTCTAGCAGATATTCGATGACTTGTTCGGATAGATTGTTCATGATTCACCCTAACGCGCTTTGCGTAGCAATTGCAAACTCTATCGACTCTGTCCTTCATCAAGCGAGTGGTCCTGCTTTTGATCAAGCTGTTTCTTCAATGCGGCCTTCTTGGAGTGCTTCGCAAACACCTCAGGAGTTCTGTGAGGCCGTAACTCCATAGGCAGCATGGCGAGCGTGTTGAACTGTCGGGTCTTGGTAATCTTCACTTCTCGCCAACGTTTCATCTGCATGTCCTTCTGCCGATTGCGAAGCCTTTTGGCCTCATCTTCCTTGGTATGGATCTCTGCCATCACTTTCCCGCTTGGTGTGTAGATGGCGTGTAACTCCGGTTTACCAAGCTTTTCCCGAGGGCCTTCGTGGGCCTTTTGGAAAGTGTTATTGAGCTCGGGAGCCCGGCGTCGTATGGGTGCTTTCTCACGTTCGCTCGTAGCAGCCATGTTGTATTCCGGGCCGATTTTCTTTACGTGGGAAAAGTGGCTGCTGGGACTAGTCCATTGGACTTCATGACCCGGTTTAGGATATCCACCACCGCTTTTTTCGCTCATCACAACTCCTCTACGTTTCGCTATTCGTCGAAGACATCGCCCAGGTTGAGGGGCTCAAAAACTTGTTTGCCATTGATTTTGAATTGCTTGTAAGCCATTCGTGTCAGCCACATGGGAGGGCCACCACACGCCGGAAAGACAAACTGGTTGCATGAAAGCTGCGTGAGTGCATCTTGCACTGCCCGACGCGTCATGAGCGGCTCTTTGCTGCGCGTGGTTTTGTTGGAAAAGAAGCCCTCGCCATCGGCTTTCTTGGTGACAATGTGACACCCCAACTGGTCCGAGACCCAAGCCGCCACGTCTGCGTCATCATTGTTAACGCCAAAGACCTGAACGGTGGCGTTCTGCTCCAGTAAGCTCGTTTGATCGCCAAGAACGTTCTTTAGCTGGCTTCTCTTTTGGGCCATAACGTGCAACAAACAGCCGGCAGATCTGAGTGTTCCAAAGCCGGTTGAAATCGCTTCCAGGTCTTTGGCATACAACGGATATTCATCCAGACCAAACAGCACACTCGGGTTCGGCTTCACGCCCGTATGCCGAAACTCCGCTCTGACGTGGAAGATGGCCGTCGCAATCATCAGGCGTAAGTAGCGTTGGTAATCAAGCTCGTTGCCAATGCCCACGCTAATGAAGATCGTTGGCTTGCGTGGACCGGTCGTTGCAAGCTCCTTCATGGAAAAGTCGCTACCCGACAGATGGTGCTGCATAGCTGGAGAGGCCATCCATTTGATCGATTTGGACAGCGTGGTGAGGAAGGAACCCCCTTCTCGATCACCTGCATCCACGAGCAGCTTCGCAGCCTGGGTGCAAACTCCGTACGGGCATTCACTCATGTCCGCGATCACGGTGTTGAAGATGTCTGGATCGAATAGCCCTGTAATAGGATCTTTCGAGTTGATGATCCGGTAAACACTCACCAGGTTGCGATGCTCTTCCGGAAGCATGCAGCAAACCCAGGTCGACACTCCTTCAAATAGGGTGCCGGCGTTATCGGCAAAATGCGGTCCAGATGCCGTGTGCACTTCGGAGAGGATAAAGGCGTTGCGAATCGTTTGGATGAGACGCAAACCTTCTTCGGTGGTGACATCGACTTCCGCCAGCGGATTGAATCTTGCCGCAGGGTCGGTGCCTAAGGGGTCGCAATTATAAACGGGCCCCAGTTCGCGGCGTCGGCGAGAGATTTGCTTGGCATATTCGCGTTTTTGATCAATGATCACTGCCGCCCCACCGTAGAGTGCGTAGTTAATCAGAGCCACGGTGGCAGCTTTCCCGCTTCCCGACATGCCGTACGTGATTGCGTGAATATCCGTCTTGAGACCAATATGTCGTGGTGTGATGTCATGTCGAAACTGTGTCATGCCCAAATAGATGCTATCTAGCCATCCAAGCTTGCCATCAATTTCCGCTGGTAGATCAATCTCATGCTGGTGATAGTCGCTACGTGTGGACCATTGAGCGTTGTCACCGTCACCGTAGCGAAAGATTTCTCGCACTTTTGGGTTTCGCCAAATGTGGTGGCAGATGCTACTGACTGCCAAGGGTCCCGCCAGCAGCAAGGCGGGAATCAGCGAGCACCACGAGAGCCAAGCGGCTTGTTCGCGACCTAACTGATCTCCAATTTGGAAATAGCCCAAGATCACTAATGCCAGGCCAATCGGCAGCGTAATTGGCAGCCTTAGCTTGCATCTCAACGCGGGAAACCGATAGGACAGGACATAAACAAGGGCCATAATCCATGCCAGTAAACCCAATAACATCGTGCTAGTCGCGATTCCCTGAGCGTCGGCTGACTGCAAACGGATCCAGCACCAAGCCAGACCGCCTCCCACCAAGATGTTGAGTAGCATCCGTGGTCCATAGTTATTCATGCTCACGTCTCCTAGCGTTCATGCGAGTTGGTGGGAAAGACAAAGCCGGTTTGGCCATAGCGAACTCTGTCCTGTCTCGGCGATTTTGGTGCAGTTGCTGGTTGTGTCTTAGCCTGCTCTATTCGCTGCCTGTTTTCTGCCGGTGCAATCACCGTACTGCTTGGCATCTGGTCGAACATTCTCGGCAGGAGAAGCAATACCAGAACTATGGGCACCAAGATCAGGCTCTGAATGTTGATTAGCCGCCGGCCGATCCAGCCCAATTTGCTGGCTAGCCAAAGGGCATGCTTCGGAAGCTGGAATAGGAAAATGGAGATCATGATGGTTTCTGCGTTAGCAGCCCCTGATGGTGATGAATGGTAGTTTCACGCTCTTTCATTGCCGGCGATTCTTCGGCTGTGTTAGTTGCGTATTGCGACATCGCCGAAAGAAATTCGTCCCAGAAATATCCAGTCAATCCATAGCCCCACATGAATCCAAGATTGCTCGATAGGCTGTACCACCACGGCGAAATCTCAGCATAGAATGTGGATTCGGGAACCTGGCCTTCGTAGCTCCCAAACAGTAATCGCACGACGTTGATCGCAGCAAAGAGCCACAGAAACCAAAACGGAACCAGTATTGAACGGCCCACCCATTTGTTAATGGTCGGTGCCACGCGACAGGCAACCACTAGCGTTACGATCGGCTGTACGAACAGAGCCGCAAAGATCGCAAGGCAGGCTGTTGGCCACCACCACCCAAAAACCAATCCCAAGAGGGCAGATACTAGTCCTGCCACAAACAGCCCACTGACCACTGCGACGGGCCAGAAGCAAAGCCAACGTATGATTCTCATCATCTTTCTACGTCCTGATAGGAAGCGGTTACGCCGATCCTCGGCGAGACCGCGAGTGACTGTAGACAGGTTGCATTCCCTTGCAACCATCTGACTACTCGTGACTAGGCGTCGAGTACAGACTAAATAGATCCGACGGCGTGCTATGAGGATTGCTTGATTTTTCCAGTGCCGTTGCACGCCGTGCATGGAGCACTTTGGACGGGCATTCCCAACACAGTTTTCGTTACGACTGTGCGAGTGCCTCCACATCTTGAACATGTGACTTCAACAACCTTGGGACTTGGCGAGCGAAACATACCTATTACTCCTTTCAATGGCCCAATCATCGCCCCATGACAAATGTCATGGTGAACAGCGACGATAGACATGCACTCATTCGAAGCACACACTGCGGATTTTTCGCAGGACGTGCTCGATTTTGGGGGGACATGGATCAAGCAGTCCGCCTGATACGCGGGCGCAGCAGCCCACAAGAAGCCTTTGACCTAAAAGTCGCGGCGAGTATCATGAGAATGTCTGGTTGCTCTGGATACCCGCCAACCGGTTGCGGTTGAAGGACAACTTGTGAGCCCGTCGAGCGTAAGTTCGGCGGGTTCTGTTTTTATCGGGTTTCAAATCATACGGCGTGTCTTCCTCTCAATTTCTTCTTCGATCTCCTCCTGAGTCCAATACAAGGTTGGTGCTCTCCATAGAGAACCAAATTTCAGTTTCTTTCGCGGGCAATAGAGATTTACGACCGGTCGCCGTTCATCCTCCATGCCAAACAAGAAATCCCTAATGATCTGGATAAGCACTTGTCTGCCAATATCGTCGTAGATGGCATCTCCTAGCGCACAGATGATGTTGTGCTGCCGCGTATTCTCATGGAAATAGTCGTACGATAGTTGATACCCATCGTCAGGCCTGTACCAATCTCGAATTGATAGGACGCCTGGTCCTGCTTGATCGCTTCGCTGTTTGCTGAGCATTTCTACTGAGAGCGAACCAAACAGCAACATTTGTGTAGTCACATACCATTTGGATAGACGGTCATCGCACGGCAGCATGCTAGAGTCCGACAACCATACTTGATGTGCGTTCTTGCGGCTTGGCATCGCCGCCTCATTCATCATCAAATGAAGGTCTCGTTGAGTTTCAAAAATTGCCGTCGATATGTCGGTTAAGAGCGTGGCATCTTCCGCTTTTCCCTGTCGATTATCACCGCAATCGACTTCGAGCGTCGCCACATGAAACAGCTCGTCATGCCCCAGCATTAGTGCTCTGAGATAATGCACTTCAGCGTGCCGATGCTTGATGCATGCATCTAGAAACTCCGGCGTATGCGATGCACCGCATTCACATCGGAGGTCCAGCAATTCGAGACATCGTCTGCGGGAAAGCCATACACGTTGATTCCGCAGGTGAGAATGGATGATCCCCATGCAGTGGGCGTAGTGCCAATCTGCTAGGATGAGCGGTGCTTTGCGTCTAGAATCGGATGGCGGTATTAGATTGTGCATGTGCAAAACTCTCCATAAGTCGGAAACCCGAACCTAAACCATGTGGTCGTAAATTCAAACCACTGGGCAATGGGAGTCTTGCGTTTAAGATCATCCTGACCAAAGCACGAAGCACGCCGAGACAGAAGGTCGCACAAAGCGACGCAACAGATTGTCGAGAATTAATGTCAGCCGACCAGCCAACACTCCTCGGATTGTAGCGATAGAACGCGGCTTGTCAAGGATCTCGTGTCAAATCGATTTCACCCCGCTCATTGAGACGCTCGATAGCTTGCGAAACTGCCATCCGAGATCTTCCCAATTCTCTTGCTAAGCTTCTAAGCGACCACGCAATGGATTCAAGATTGTATGTGTTTACAAGTTCTATCAGTTTCTTTTCTTCTGCCGCTGTGATGCGTGGCCCGGTGGCATGGGCGTCAACGATAGCCTCTACGGAGTCGCTGACAAAACGTTTTGCGATTCGACAGACTGTCGAGGTAGCTACGCCGCAATCCATTGCAATCTGCGTGTAGGTTTTGCGGCGGTGCTTTGCGAGTTCGCCTTCGTCCAAGGCGAGCAACACTTTAGCTCGCCGGAGCTGCAAGGCATTCTTGGGCTCTTTGATAATCTGCTTGAGCTTCTTGTGGTCGGGCTTCGTTAGCACGACACGATGGGTCAGCGGCCTCCCAGGGCCTTCGTTCGCCGTTCTCTTAAACTCATCACGCACACGTCCTCCATGACGTTCTTGTTGCTATTATCATCTTAACTTTACACCAACTAGTAACCGCAATACAAATTCTCCTTCTGCCGCTGTGCAGTTTGAGATCAGAGTGCACGGCCAAAGGCAAGGAATAAGCTAATGCTGGAACGAGGGTGCTATTGCCGGCCTACGTACTGCACTCTGTGCTTGTTCCATCAGCGTTTTATTCCAGTCCCACCCGCGAACAGGCGGACGCTCATCCTTGAATACCAAGTCGCCGCGACCGATGTTTGAGACTATCTTCGCCAGCTTCTCTGTCAATTCGTCGCCCGCTTCATCGTTATCAAAGCAAGCGATTATCTGAGATCCCTCACCCATCCGCTCAATGGCAGAACGCACCAGATGGGGTTGATGCGGATTCATTCTGCCCGCGACGGAAGCAATGCGTGTCCTCTCGCTACCGCAGATCGCCAAGTAAGAAACTATATCCAGCCCACTTTCGCCAATTGCCAGACGCTGATCGTTCTTCATGGCCGCACTCATCCATAGTCCCTTTCGTGAGCCAGCAGAAAACATCGTGACGCCAGGTCCCTTGATTTCATACCCGACCAGAGTGCGTTCGGTACTGACAGCCTCTGTAGGGGAGCCATAGTGTGGAAAAATCACCGAACCTCGACGAGGACAGTAACGAAGGGTGCCAAGTAGCCGCTTGCTCTGCAGCAACTCAAAGGGGACGCTCCGTACGTCGCACAGAAATGGGTGCGGTTGGGTGATAGGAAGAAAGTTGGCGTAGCGTCGGGCGACTGCTTCGAGATCGACTTCGTTGGCTTTGATTTCCGAGGCGTAGCGTCCTTGGTAGCGATGGCGTACTTCTGATAAATAGCTTGCGTTCAGGAAGGGTCTGAGCAGCTGCCTGACTTGACCCATATTGCTGCCCGGCTCCACGACTTTTTGAATGAAGTCGATCACGGTGCCGCTGCGGCCATCGTTCCCTACGGCCCAGAACACATAGTGCCGCCCGTTGTAAGAAATGGCGATTTTCTCTGAGCCCTTGGACATCATCACCGTTTTCTTGGTGGTTCGTTTGGTCTCCACCGCAAACCCAAATGAACTGGCAATTACACTCAGATCCACTCGCTTGAAAGCATCCAATTCCGATTCCCGATCCAACATCCGCCTACTTCCTATTGCCCGTCCCTACTCGCCTTTTCTCAAACAGTTTGTCCCACCACGATTTTGTGGCCTCGCGATGCAAGGCTCGCCGGAGTTTGAGGATTTCTTGATCGTGACTTGCTTTCAGGGCCGTGATCTGGTCCTTGGTCTCATTGGCAATCCTTCGACTAGCCGCATCAAGCGAGCTCTGCCACTTCTGCTCGTCGGTTTTGGAACGATCCTCCAACAGCTTGACGACACTGTTCTGATAATCCAGGGCATTGGCGAGAGCCTCTTTCAGATGCTCAATTTCGTTCACATATCGCTCTGTCAGTTGTTGCTGCAGGGTGGCGACTTGGGATGAGATAGGTTGGCGTTCCAATTCACTGCTTTCTGTGGTAGGGGTTTGTCCCCTCTTCTCCTCCAGGTCAAATTTGCAGCGATCTCCGTAGACTCGCATCAGTTCACTCCTGTCGATCAGCTTGTGCCCCAAGTCGTTAGTCTCGAAGGAGATGGGCTTCGATTTGATGTGCCGCGAGATGGTGGGCCGACTGACACCAACAATTCGACTCGCTGCAGATATGGAAAACTTGGTTTGCGTCACAAACGCTCCTCCTTGATTGTTCCTAGGAACACCCTACTACGGATTGATTCCAAATCGCAAACACTTTGTGAGCCATCTCTTTCGGATGTCCCACGCCTTTGGATTCAAGATATTCATGCACATGGACGCCCATGGGTTAACATCGAGGTCGTTGGACGTACACGCTTGCACTGCACTTGTTGCAATAGGCACACTGCTTGCCCGACATGCTAAGTCCTTGATTCTTCCATCAACTTCGAAGGTGATACACCTCTTGTACGATGCACTTGTCGCCGCAAAGTTTGCAACATGTGCATGCGGTGTGCACGTCTGCAAGGTGCAATCACACGGTGCTTCGTCCTGTTCACGAATGCGTGCACAGCTCATGTTGCAACATGAGCATGCTGGCAATTGTCGTGGTATCGCTCTCTGGCAAGGCGTTCCCCTACTCCGCATGATGGACGTTCAGTGTTACGTGCCCTGATCATGTTGCAACAAGGGCACTGCGAACTGTACCTGCATATTTTTCTCGAAAGCTGTGCAAGAATCGTGTACAGTGGCTTTACCGAGCTGGTCGAATCGTGGCCAGCTATTCTTCTCGGGCGAACCATTCTGGCGTTGCCCACCTACTCATCAACCACTGTAACCAAGGAGGAGCACGCCCATATCGAGTTGAGAAAAGAAAAAGCCGCCCAATTCTGGACGGCTCTGTTCAAACTTTGAGCAACGCTCTGTGATCTAGCAAATCCACCGTAGCACCGCTCAAATCACAATGCAATTCAAAACTGAACTTGCAAACACTTCTGTGCACACTTTTTTTGGCGAACCTTGGGCCGCTATTGTTATGTCATGCAAACCATATCAACTTTAAACACCAAGAAGGATCACTGTGGAGGAGGCGGGCGAATTGCCACTGATCGCTACTGGGATTCCCAACAGCTTTGCCAGGAATTCCTAGGACTGGATCAAGAAACCAGTCGCTTTGATCTATTACTGCTGGCTAAGAAAGTCGGGAAAGACGCCGGCTTCACACCACGTATGATCCAGCTGCTGGAATACTATGTAGTCGTATTCACGCGAGATTGCGACTGGGAGGAGGGGAGCCGCCCCATTGTCTTTCAATCGCTTTCCCGTACAGCTATGGATTTAGGGGTTTCCGAGCGACAAATTCAACAGCTAGAGAAAAGACTCTTTGAAGCAGGGGCAATCACTTGGCAGGATAGCGGCAACCACAAACGCTACGGTTCTCGCGATCCAAAGTCGGGGCGGATTCAATTTGCGTACGGAGTGGATTTGACGCCGTTGGCGTATCTTCAATCAGAATTGGAAGACAAGCTGCATCAAAAGCAGCTGTATGCTCAAGCGTGGCAAGCTACGAAGCGAGAGATTTCTGCACTCCGTCGACAGATTCGCTCGTTATTGCTGGCGTGGCAGCAGGAGGAGGGGAGTTGTGGGAGCAGATTGACTTGCTTTGAGCAGCGTTATCAAGAAATTGCCGTGCAGCTGCGAACGAGTATTCAGCTTGCAGACTTGAGGTTATTGCTGCGACAACATCAGTCACTCACCAATGATATCCAATCAGTCCTGAGAGTAGGGACAGGCCATAGGAAAGAACAAGATGCCACTTCTTCTCCTGTCGCCCAATCAACACCAATAGCTACATGCAGAAGCGATAAAACATGCACCCACAATAAGTACACCAATCCAATCAACGAAAGTAAAAGTAGCGAGCCAGCAAAGTGCTATTCTGCACCGGAGGCCACCAGATCCAAGGAATCTGAACCCAAAAGTTCAGCTGGCTTGCAGCACATCAGTCTAAGGCAAGTCTTGCATTGTGCCACCGAACGATTTCGGGATCAGTTGCCAAGCGAGGCTCGATCAGTGAATTGGAATGATGTTGTGGAAGCAGCCTACGTGCTCCTGCCGCATTTGCACATCAGCCAGCGAAGCTGGGCTGAGGCCTGTCAGATTCTTGGGAGAGAAGGGGCTGCAATTAGTGTTCTGCTGACCGATTGTGCAACGCAGCGGTCGGCGAATCGAGTATCACAACCTGGGGCATATTTTGTAGGCATGATCAAGAAGGCACGGGTAGGGCGGTTCCGGCCTCAGAACTCAATCTTTGGCATGCTGAATCAGAACGTTATCAATAGCGGGGCGATAGGAAGAAAGCTGTGAGTAACTCCCGATGCGGGCGTCAATTTCTTTGACCACTGGAGCAGATTCGCTTTACGCTTCTCCTGATGCCTAAACCAACTTCACCTGGAAAAGCAAAGAACGTCATCCTAAGGCGTCTCTTGGCAGCAAAGTTTGGTCTGGCGGCAGCGAATCCAGGGTCTCCGAAGAAGAAACGCCGCGTAGCCCCCAGGTTTCGACGCGGTAAACGAAAGGCCAGACCCGTGTTCAAATTTGGTGTGCGACGCCACCTGCGGCCTAACAGATAGATATCTCATCGAACTGACGCTCACTATTCTATTTGGCTGGCTTTGAGGTGACGTTCGAGTACATGGCGAAGAGGGTGCAGCCTTGGAATGCGGGGCAGATATCCCCACTCACTACCCGAACCCCGCTTGAAGCTCTGTGTCTATCTAGAGAATTTCAGGCTGGGTCAATCAGACAAAGGAGGTGTATCATGGGCGAAAATATCAACGACGAATACTCCTTTCGAGCCGATGAGCAAGCGTCGCAGGGGATACCCTTCCGAGACGAATGTTAAGATCGGCGTACGCATCGTCCATGGTGAGAAGTTGCTAGAGGAGAAGCTGGGGCGGAATGACCTCTGCCCATGCGGTAGCCGAAAACGCTACAGGCGATGCTGCCTCAAATCAGGCCGCTTTTGACGGATCGAACCGAGATCACTACTTTTAGGGGTGAGTAATCACATTCACGAGGCTCACACCACATCTGGTGTTGGGCCTCTCTTTCTATTTTGAAGATAACTTCCTTGCATGAGACGGCTCTCAGAAAATGCGGCAAAGCTTGTGAAGCAGCTCTACGAGCTAGACAAAGAGTCTGGCTGGTTTGGGCGACCTAGCAATTGCTCTGATATCATTGCCTGCTTGCTCGAGCTGTCAGCCTCCAAGGAATTGGCTTCGGTTACGTGCATTTGCCGCTTTATCTTTTCCAGAGATCCGGGTGTGCGTTCAGCAGCTCGTGAGGCCGTCGGAGAAATCTTGCTGGGCGTTGCTCCCGCAGAACTAATGCAACTGTCTGATGCGTTCGGCTGGGAGTACGGCTGGTATGCTGGGAGTGCATGGAACAATCTCAAAACGTCTGAAGTTGCCGGTGTTGCAGAAGCGTCGGGTCAGCCTGACGCGGCTGTTCTTGGTCTGTTGAGCTTTCATCAAAACGGGTATATCAGAGAAGAGGCCGTAAAACAGCTATCTCCAATTACATCCGGTACTGAACTTCCCTTTCTTCTGATCCGCCAGAATGACTGGGTTGAGCCGATCAGCAAACTCGCCCAAGCTCATGTCGAAAAACGCTTAACGACGGAGTACGTTGAGCACTTCACCAGGAACATTGAAATTGTTGCCCATCTCCCGGAGTTTGGTCGCAATGATCTCTCAGCGACCACCGATGCGATGTTTGGGCAACTATTGCTGGCCAAACACGATGAACTATTGAAGACCACCCTAAAAACGTGCGGACGCAGCACAGTCAGAAGGTTGATTAAGAGGGGACTAGAGCTGCTCGGAGATCAAGCCGAGCGGCTGGCCCAGTACGGAATGGAAGCGGACGATGTCATCACTCGCCTCTGGTGTGCTCGATACTTGTTGAATGTGGCACCTGATGACAAGCTAGCCGACCAGTTGTTGGCCGACGTATTTGCTCCGATCCGACGTGAAGCATATCAGGCGAAAGCTGAGAGAAACCAACACGCCGCAACCGAAGTGTGGAAACAAGCGGCATTCGACCGGAGTATTGGCAACAGAGACTTCGCACGATTCCACCTTCGCAAATCCGGTGAAGTTGATATCCACCAGCTTTATCTGGAGAACTTATCCACCAATCCGGATAGCCTGCCTGCTCTGGCGGGCGTTTCTGAGTTTGCAAGGGAAGAGGACACTGGCTTGTTGCGACAATACCTGCAGCATAAGTACCCTAATCGTAGAAAAATGGCCGTTGCAGGGCTGGCACGTGTGCTTGGCGAAGAGATGGCCGCTGAACTAGTGAATCTGTTAAAAGATGAGAGCCCGGCCGTTGCCAAGCAAGCGGAAAAGTGTCTCAAGGAAATGACGCCTGCGATTGATTGCCAGCAGTTATTCGTGGTACTAGAGAATTCCCCCACCGATTCAGGAAGGCATGCCATTCTCCGCCTATTCTATGAAATGGGTAAGTGGCGAAGTCTGCCATGGTTCATCCGTTCCGTTGGATTGGGGAACCCGTTTATCAATGAGCACGCAGAAGGGTTTGCCTACGACTGGTTGGTGAGCAATAGCGTCTTCACGAAGCCTTCAGAGGATGAGCGGAAGGCAACTCAAAATGCGTACCGAGAAGTCAGCCAGTCGATTCCAGAATCGTTTAAAAAGAAACTAGAAGAGTTTGTGCCATTTGCTGTGGAGCACCATTAGAAATACTGTAAGCATAGACATCTACGCATTCATACTCGAACGTCCGCGTCATGGACCAGTTTTATGTCTGAATTCACCGATTCTGTTATTAACAAAGTTCGACAGCTAAACATCCACCATGATATTGCGTCGTCATTACAGTACGACTTCGAAGCTCGCACAGTTTGTCTCTCGATCGAGCAATACATAACTGCTGAGGAACGTTACGTTCCTGCAGACATTACTTTTGAAGGCGTATCCTGCTTTGAATCCACTGATGTAGACTTGGGAGATGATATTGTACAGGAACTGGCCGCAATCGATTGCCGAAAATCCGGTGATCACTACTGTGCTGTACTGACCCTATCCGTTGGCCGTAAATCAAAGCCGTGGGTGGTAACTCTTCACTTCAAAGATTTGAGATTCCAGAAATGATCGCGGAGCAAGCGTCTCCGATACGACAGTCGTACCCCAACACCACTAAGAAGTCGATGAGCAACCCATTCGGATCGCCGTACATCCGATCTGACTCCCTCACTTTTCCGGACATTCCCTTATCGGCACGCAACTGGCGATCAGTGGTCGAATTCGCTGCAACGCTTGATCCCCAGGCAGAGCTACCTGGTGGCTTCGACATTACTAGCGTCACCGATATCGATGCCAATTCCAGTATTACGGAAATGCGTTTGGCACTTTATTCGGAGTGGCGTCGGCACAATCACTTCGGATACGGCCCGGACACCCAAACTATTGACCAAACTCAATATGTCCTGGATTCTCTACGAAGATCAGTTTCGTACGCCTCACTAGACTCCGTATGTGAGCACCTACGCGAGGCATGTCGGCTTGAACTGGCAAATGGAAACACAATCTTGCGGATCGACATCCCAGCAGGATCTAAGTGCCCTCTAGCGATCGTTTTTTGTGATACTCTCAAGATATGGGGCACACCAGCTACTGGCGAGTTTGACCCTTGTGTTCGATATTGGGAATCGAAAGACCCACATTATGAGATTGAAGCTGGCTTCATTTGCGACATTCATCGACATGTAATGTCTGCTCCAACTCAAGACTGACTTCACTAGACGGTGACTCTAGGTGCAATGAAATACCCCGAAGAGGATATTGCGGCTGACCTTCATCGAGAACTCGGTCAACGTTTCGTTGACACCGCGACGGTGACCTCCGTCAGCGGTTCTGGCGTGCATTGGCGTTGCACAACGGGCCGTGGCAGTTCGCAATGTATAACATCTTGTTTCGCGTCGTTCGGACCGGAGTATTACACTACTTTTGAACGCAATGCGGAGGAACTTGGGACAGCAAGGACACCCTCGCGAGATGAAACGATTGACGCCGTTGACGATTGGCTTTCTGGGGAGGATCTCTCTGCATTGCATGAAAAGTACCTGTTCGTCGACAGGAACAAGCGGTCGCTGTCTAGAATTCGAGACGAAATTACAGCAGCGGCCCCAAAGCTACTCGAAATCGGGCCGCCAAAGCTTGAGCACTTCACAGCAGATATTTACCATCTTCGATTGCATGCAGCCGACCGATCGTGTGAAATCTCCTTCTATGGAAAAAATGAGCATCCTGATGCAAAGTTTTCTTGGGATGACTGTGAACTCTTCAGGTTTCCATCGCATGAAAACGCAAAATTGGCTGCAATTCTTGAACAGTGGCTCTGCCATCAGTCAATGCCGTCTGAGATGAGAGAAAAGTTTCCGTGGCTACAGATTGGTGAACTAGGCGACTACTATGAGTGCGGGAAGCCGATTGAGGGCGAATTCGTCCACAGTTGGAATGGCATAGAAGAATTTTACCGGCAAGACTGGTGTGACTTCTCCGCAGCTGTGCTTTCGATGATTTCTGCAATGCGAGAGGCTGGATATGACCGACGCTTACGAGCTGGTCAATCGATGTCATCCTTGGGCCTATCGCGTTCACGACGACATGGCCTTACAGCTGATCAGCATTGCATATGGTTTCAATTCCACGATGCCGGCATGGACGTGCATGCTGACTTCGCCAACTCTAAGTTAGAGAATCACCCGGTCGCACTTTCAGAGGACGTAAAGCGTCTGCTGGATACACTTGCCGCATTTGACATCGATTTCCCTGAGGCAAAGTAATAACGTCGCAATGTCAACCGGAAAAGACAGATACGAGTTTTCCTGTCAGGGTTTGCCGGTAGGTTCCTTCGATAACGAATACATTACTTCAGTGCCCGGCCGTTTTATGTATTTGCCTTATCGCGGACCCGGCCACTACGAATTGGAGATGTCCTTACAGCGTGGTCAACGACCTCGCTGCACCATTGGCTCTGCCTTTTTTTTGCTGTTCTTGAGTGCCCACAGTATGGCGTTCTAGTCTTAGCAGATTTCGGACACGTTGAAGGTGCGTAAAGCATCGTGTCGTAAGTGCGGACGGATCTAGAGTCTAGCATCTAGGTTGCTGGCTTCTTGGTAAATGTAACGATACTATCAGCCGCCGCATCGCTATCATAGCCTGGCGTATCAGTAGCAAATACTTCCGCATCGCAGCCAAATGAATCAACCAAGTGTTGGACAATGATTCCTGGAATAACGCCGTGTGGAATGTCGGCGTCAATTTTGAAAGGTGCAATGAATAGAGGATAACTGTGCGGTTCCTCACCCCACTCATGTTCGCGAGAAATGTTGAGTCGGATATCGTGCTCAGGCAAAGCAACCCACGCCCATTCGTACCTGTTTTCATAGTCCCACGCCATCAAATCTTCATCGAGATTAGGCCATGCTTTCTGGACAATTTCAACCAGAGAGCCGTCGATGATAAATTTGAGATGCAAAGCCAGACCTTTGTTTCCCTGCAGATTAAATGCCAGACGTATCTGCAATAACTGACGCATAGATTCGAGCAATATTCCTCGCGTCATCAATGCCGCGATGCGGTGTGCCGGCGAACTGGAAACCAAGCTTTCTCAAGGCTCCCCCAACGCCCATTTTCTTTTTCGATCCTATGGCTCCCGCAAATTCTATCTTCAGGTTGCGATGGGGGCCTGCAAACGGATACGGCACTGAATGATACTTGCAATCTTGCTCAAACTGCTTTCGGTCATAGAATCCCCACGAGCAAAAGTCATAGTCATCCAAACCTGACAGCCAGACTCCAAATTCCCTTTCCACTATTGGATAGTCGCTGGCTTCATCAACCTGCTTCTGAGAGATGCTAGTAAGTTCCTTGCAAAAGTCGGTCAGTACCGCATTTCTGACAGGACGTATGAAAGACTGGAATTCTGATACAATTTCGCCCTTCGACGAACTGACTGCCACAGCCCCAATTTCAATGATTTCCATTTCATGACGCGGAAACGAATTGTCATTACAGCAAGTTGCTTCTACGTCAACGATTACTGATGTTGTCGCCATTCTTCGAGGTCTAACCTCACGTTTAAGAGCTTCGCTCGGCAGGTAGTCTGCTTTTACGGTGTCCTCACAGTCGTCTATTCCTCGCTTCCCTGTTGAGCTTCGATCAGTTCGAGCAATGCATCGTTGTTGCGGACCTCAGCAAAACCGACAACGGTGAACTCGTCAGCCAGCAGTCCCCGTTTAACTCCGATCAGTCTTAACGCCTTGTTAATAACGCCCGATTCACGAAACGCGGCCATCATGACCTCTTCTCCATCACGGCATACGAGGGCTCCTTGCCCGCCAACACCTCCAAAGTATTCAGTTTCAACGTAAGCAAGTTGTCCACCTCGAGACATTGCACGGAGCATCAATTGAAAGCCATGAGTCAACAACATGAATTCATCACCTGTTTCCTTGGGTGTTTCGTCAGGAGCGATTTTCTCGTCAATCAGCTCAGCATCGACCGGGAATACGGCATAGCCAATGTCACGATCCAGCCGCGGAAGCTCCGGCCAACGTTCTGCAATTGAATCGGCAGTTTCAAAGGGTGCTACTATTGCATGAATGTAATGTCCCATTTTTGACGTAGTTCCTATCCCGACTTCATCCCGCTAGAAGTAGTCCAAGCCGAGCTTTGAAGTCACCATCTCATCATTCACTGGATAGATCGTTTCGGTGGGTGTGATTAGGCAGTCGCGGGCGGACAAAGCAATATGTTCACGTTGCTCTGCCACGTACTCAGATATATCTAGAATCTCAATGATCCATTCCTTGCCGTAACGTTCAATCGAGTCCCCGCGAAGCCCCAGCTGGATTGCACGACGTTCCAGTTTGCCACCCACAGGGTCATGATCTGGATCCCACTGAAGCCGCACGTTTGAACTCTTAACTGCTTGTTGCCACGCTTCTCTTGTCTCGTAACCAGAAGAGCCATAGTTGGAGTGAACAGCCCCCCGAAGAATTTCGTCGAATGCCGAACGCTTCAACCTAATTGCTAAAGTCACTTCCTGCCCAGTCTTCCTTCCCCAGTCGGAGCGATACATCATCCAAAGAAAATTGGGCTTAATCCACGTCATTCGTGAATACTTGAAATCACCGCCAAAGTACCCATGTTCTGCTGCATACCGACCGATTGATGCCTTGTAAGCCTGATAGACGATGACACTGTGCTCATCGAACTGTGCCAGAATGACCTTGCCGTTTACTGGCCATTGTGATTGCTGCTCAAGATAAGGTGACGTTTGCAATTGCATCGAGGTCTAACCATTTCCCCGCATAAGGTCATCCCTCGTGAGATAGCGACCATATTCATTCACACCAAGTACCGAAAACCCAAATGCCTCAATAAGGGCGATCAATGGGCCCAAGCCGCCGTATGGATATGCCCAAGGATCAATGTGCATTTCGCAGACACATTCCTCCTGATTCGGTTCGCACGAAAGGAGTCCATATTCTCCATCTTGAAAGGATTCTATAACTCGATAGAAATCCCATTTTGCACCGAGCTGATCTTCTGGAGGCGATATGGCAATCGGGGTGCTGCCTCTCACGCCCAGCCATTCCCTGCGTTCGATTGCTGTTGGCCAATAGAAGTTAGCCTTTACGGAATCAGGGACTAACGGAAGCCAATCTTCATCTGGACGAAACTCGTCGGACTCTTTGTCACTCTTAATCGCCTCGAAAAGCTTGCGGAGACTGTCAAGCTGAGTTGCTTCGCCAATCAGGAATCGGACGCCAAAGTCTTCCATATCCGCAGTGCGTATCGTTAGATGTTTAGCATTCAGTCGAAAGAGATGGCATGATAACACACCACACTCTTATGTCTAAGTCCAGGTGGCAGATCGATGTTCGGAGGGAACGGCGGCCAATTATGCGGCATAAGGGTTGCACATATAAGCCAAATTTCGCAAAGGCCCACGACCTACGAAGCGTGTGTTTCCACCCTAACCAGCCACTTACTCAAAATGCTTAAGCAATCTACTACATATAGAAGTGTTTGTTCATCCAGACAAACGGCGAGTTGGATACGCAAGCATCGACAACGCTAAAAATGATGGGGAACTCGATAGTCGACGGATCTCGAAGCCTAGCCATCCGTTCCATCACAGTCATATCGCTTACATTGGGTGACTCAGACTCAAGGAATAGCAACAAGTGCACATCATTCTGTTCTATTCCATCGCGTAGTTCTTCCAGGCAGAACCCAGCATCGCCACCCAATTCTTCGGCCAACTTCGGTAAATCACGGTCTACAAACCCAAGCTCTTTTAGTAATGAAACGCCGCCAACAGCTGTCTTCTCGAGCATAGTGCTAGTTGCAAAGAAACGGAGATCAAGAAACCCATACTTGGCGATTTGCCCGTCAAGGAACTTCTGCTCTGGGCCTGCAAACGTGCAGCCGCTCACGTGTTCGTCAACCAACGCCCTGGTCTCGGCTGAAATCTCGCGTAGACCTGTAATTGTCACGGGCTGGCCAATCATTGCTTCGATCGTCCTATATCGCAGCTTACGGGCCACTTCACGAAGTAATAGAGACTCCTTTTCCATCGTCTGTTCTCAAGCTTTCTGGTCAAATGGCTTTGTCGAAGTTACTCAAACGACTGTTCGTATGCTTCACGAATTCGCTTTGACTTGATCTCGCCACGCCCAATGCAGACTGGGCACCCGCAAGGCTTTCTATCCTTCGCTTCAGGATAGTATCTCCAACCAAGCACCTGCGGCAACGCTTTGATCTTGTGAATTTCATCGGCCTCAATTTTTCGTGGAATTACCACTTCGTATCCTTCCGACTCCTCAAGATTAAAGATTAGACCAGCAGCTTCGCTAGCAGTCATTTCGGCATGAGCCTGATTGTAATGGCCTACCATGACCAACTGTTCATCAGGAATGCGGAAATAGACGCCCACAATCGTTCGTTGACCACTCCGCTTTAACTCACGCAGCCATTGATGCGAAATATAAAAGTTGTTCGTCACCGGCATGGCGAAGACTATACGTTCGTAGCCCTCAAGTGCACCTTCGGCTATCCGCCTAGGCTTGATTCCAGAGCGGCGAATTGCTTCGCTGTCTTTCTCGCTAGTCAAATGTACGAGTAGAGCCATGTTTGTACTGGTAGTTAGCTATTACTTGAGCAGCCGCCTGTAATAGGAGTCAACAACAGGCTGGCCGGTATAGTTGGGGCCTGCTCTATCATCAGCTCCAAGATACTCAAATGGAAGGAGATGATCCTCTTCCCAATTGCACTGAAGAAGGTGTGTCTTAGCAGAGTATTCGAATCCAGCTTTCCTTAGAGCAGCGACTAGTGATCTAGAAGAATCTGAGTCTTCAAGCTTGAGGTTATTGGCGTCCAAGTTGGCCACTAATTCGCCAGGCTGCTTTAACCATGACCTCGCTCGCGTCATCAGCCCCAGCTTGTCGCCAATGTAGTGGAGGCCATGCACGCAAGTGATCAGATCGAACGTACGCCCCGGTTCCCAGTTGGTGAGGGATGCTTGCACTAATCGAACTCGTCTTGGGTTTTCAGGCAAAAACAGTCCTGCCAAGTCAACACCGACGATCTCGACAGTTACGCCTTCAGCTTCCAAGACAGACGCTGCTTCGATAAGGGCCTTGCCCGTTCCGCAGCACAGATCGAGCCAGCTAGCTTGCCCGTATCTGTCGGCTGCGTTTCTAAGGATGTCTAGTGGGTCACACCGCAGTTCTTTGTCATAGCCATTGGATCCGTATAGATTCCGTTCACGATTCATGCAGCAGTTGGCAACGACCGCGGATTTCTCCAGTGCACCTTCTTCGATCAGATCTTTGCTCATGACGCTGCTACAGCAGTTGTAGGTTTCCAGTGATTTCGTCAATCTTGCCAGCATCGTCGGGCCCAATGGCCAAGCAAGTGTGGGTGGGCTGGTCATGGAACTCCGTTCGTCCACTATCTGTTATCAAATGCACTTCTAGGCTTGCCTGCACTGCCTGCTCGTGAATTTCCAGCAGTTCTGCTTCGCTATCAACGCGGCAACACACCTTAGCGAACGACCCAGTCAGCCATGCACGTTCAACGTCGGAGCAAGCATTCAGCGAGAGTGAACCGGTCTCTTGTAAACGCCGAGTGAGGAACGACATAGAAGCATGGGCACCTTGAGCGATCTGCTTGCCTCTTCGCATCTTCAGGTCGTGTCGCATCACGATGACTTGCTTGACATTCCTCAACGGCTCGCTCATTGCTACACTCCATCACAAATAGTCAGTGCATGGCATTCCAGCCAAGTAGGTGGTTCACATTTTTCAGCCAACCTTTCGATGACTTGGGTAGGAACGGGGTCAGTTCTCATTCGATTCTGTTGCAGCAGTTGTTCGAACGGCGGCTCAACGTAGATGATCTCAAGGCGTGCGTGATAATCCGCAAATAGACTTAGCCAGCGGCCACGAGTCTGCCGCATCGTATTTGTGGCGTTGAAGGCAAACGAAGTGCCAGCACGAAGAAGCTCTCGACATCTTTCTTGAGCAAGCTGAACAACTCTGCCTTGGTCGTCTGTAGGATCGACCCCTAACTCTTGGCGAATACCGTCAAGCGAGATCACGGGTAAGTGACTACGGTTTCGCGACAACCAAGTGTCCTTGCCACTGCCGGGTAGCCCAGACATTACAGTTACGTCACAGGCGAACTTCTCATGCGGAATGTAGTTGAGATCAGGTTGAGGCTGTCTGAAAAACAGAAAGCGAGCATGATCGTTAGCAAAAGGGTAGGGCTGGTCGTAGCAGTCGGCCTCCTCAGCCATCATCTTCCAATAAAGAAGGTTCTCTTCTGGACGAGTCATGGAAGCGGTAACGCGACCACGAGTATCCGCTACTGCAAAAAGATAGAGCAGTCGGTTATTTGTGAGCCAGGATAGCTTCACAACCTCATGAACTAGTTCGTCTCGTTCCAATAGGAAAGCAGGGCGACCATGGAAGCGGACAAGTGCGGTAATCTTGCCACGCGTATCGAGGTCACAATCTAGACTTCGCAGCACCGTTCGAGCGATTGCTTCTCCTTTGACAGCATGCTTGGGAGATGTGACCCGGCCCGTTGTTGCATCAACTTCCGTTGTCAGTGGCTTGGCTACATCGTGAAACAGAGCGGCAAAGATCAGCACTGTTTGTTCATCTTGACTGAGCTCAGACCATTCGTTCAATTCGGTGAGTTGGTGCAGCACCAATTTGGTATGCGTCCATACATCTCCTTCAGAATGCCACTCGGCGTCCTGGACACAATTGGCCATCGCCTGACACCATGACTCACCCTCAGCCCACGCAATAATGCCATCGATGGATTCGTGCTTTAGCTGATCCCATTTCATGACCAGATGTCCACATGCTCAGCAAGCTGATTGGGCACCATTTCCCGATGCTGCCAATGGGTGCTTTGCTTGATCTTCTCCACAAACTCAGGCCGCACCAGCTTCGCTCTCCCCGTGACCAAACCATTCGCTTCGGTACGGAGGTAGAGGCCCTCCATCAGATTATCGACTCGATTGGTAATGGGATTCTCAAACTGACTGTCAAATTGGGAAGGTCCCACTAGCGTCTCAAGTACCGATCGGTTGACGGCTCCTCGTCGCACAACTGGAACGGTTTCAATCCCAGTATTCTCGATCAGTGACATCCGAGTGTCGAGGTCGAGAAACGCGGCCGCCTGTTTATCGTAGATGTCAAATTCAAAAAAATAGTGGGACAGCTGCCGGTAGTAGACCGAATGGCGGGCATACACCCATTCGCCGAAAAGAATGTACTGATCGCCGAGCATCTGTTCCAAAACCTGCTGCTTGGCAGCCGTCCATTGCTTGAATAGATCGTATTGTGGATGCATTCCTTCCGTGATGAGATGCCCACGACATTGCAGCACCATTTGCCCTTGGTCTACAAAGTGGATTCCAACATTGGTACCGTCAATCTTCTCTTCGACAATCAGCGACTCATCGGCAATAAATGCCAATGATTCCGATTCGCCTAGGTGCTTGTCATCATCAGTTCCCTTAGATCCGAATAAGTGCGGCGTCCTTGGGTATTTCGTGAAGTCTCCGTGTGAAGTACCCATGGAATTCCGCCTCAGAATTGGTCGCCTCTTTTCGGTCCCAAAAGCCAGCAAGACTCCGAAATGCCGTGATGCGATCGCCTGCGTTATACTGAATGTCGCTTCAACGACACATGCACTTACTGACTGTTGACATCAGCATAGAGTTTTTGGACACGACGCAGGAGAGCAGGTTCGGTTAGTTTCAGGATTAGTGTATATCGCCGATAATTGTGTCCCTCGGGACCGGCCAGCACCCTCAAAGAGCCTGCATTTCACACCAACCTAAGATTACGCAACTCCTCTCAGAGCCTTTAGTTTCATGGACCCAGAATCTGCGTTAGAGATAGTTCGCAAAGCTGCCCAAAGAGAAGATGGGGCATGGGTGCTCATGCGATTAGGTCAAGACCCGGGGGCAGAGCGGACTCTAGAACTTCGTTCTGCACTGCGACGAGCATGGCGTCACCTTAAAGGCACTCAGGGAGTTCCACATTCAATCTGCTATTCTGCAGCAGCTATGCTTCACTTCGCTGACGAAGCAAGACAGAATCTGCTGCGCAACAGCTCAGAAATTAGACCAGACCTACTTACTGTCGAACTCCCGGACATCCTCCAATGTGCGTTCGACCTGCTGTCTGGACCTGATGCAGAAACGTGGGTGGTACCGAGGCCGGATCTAGGTGACTAGCTGTATTTGGGTGAATCTTCTGTAAGCGTAGAGGCGGCACTCATCTCGAAGACCATCCTTAAATTGCTCGCTCTAGGCACTTGATCGATCGAACGCGACTGATGGCCAATTTGAGGAGAACTAGCAGAGTAATAGTTGAAACAATTGTCACTGGATGTCGAACGCCGCTCGCCTTAGTCACGGCAAAAACAACTGCAATAATCGTTGCCATGAGAAATAGCGTTCTCAGCGAGTAAGATCTGAAAGTTCGTGGGAATAACAACACTAGCGACAAGGAAGAGAAAAACAGAAGTGGATACCAAAGGCTGAGCCTAAGCGTCCAAAAAGACCAACCGGGCCCAGAGAAATGCCGGAAATAGATGCCCCACGTTTCACCGAACTCGATGAGCCGATCGTTTGGCCCCAGGCCGAATACGCTCCCTTCATAAGGCCCGTACTCTGCATCGCTGAAAAAGACTATCGACGGATCGGGAATACAGAATTTTCTCCAACTGATATACTTGTCTAAGTCATAGACACGGTAGACAAGAAGACCCGCGTGAAACTGGTTGCTGAGCGAAACTTTGTAGTCGCATGCCCTAAAGAAGAATGACAACGGCACCAGAACCAGAGATAATGTAAAAAGCACTAGAGATAGAACGGCAGCAGACTTTCGCACTCAGACCTTGCCTTTCTCTCCCAGTAAGATTTTACGCTTTACGCCAGATGCAGGCAAAATCTAATCCGCTTTCGTGGCACATCCAATACCTTGAGCCAGCAGTGGCGTTCGTTAGAATCGCTGCCTATGATCAGCCGGGTAGATTTGGCCGCGGGTATATTTTGGGCGAAAACACCAAACGCGAATACTCGTTTCGGGCCGATGAGCAAGCGTCGCAGGGGATATCCCTCCGAGACGAATGTTAAGATTGGTGTACCCATCGTCCATGGCGAGAAACTGCTAGAGGAAAAGCTCGGGCGGAATGACCTCTGCCTGTGCGGAAGCCGGAAACGCTACAAGCGATGCTGCCTCAAATCAGGCCGCTTTTGACGGATCGAACCGAGATCACTACTTTTAGGGTTGAGTAAACCTACGCGAGGCCCGCACTACGCCAGGTGTAGGGCCTTTTTTCGGTTGATGCGAAATCGGAGAGAACCGTGGCAAGTTTGATCAAACAGATTCAAAAGCATATCGGTCGGAATGCTTCGGAGTCTCCTGTCGTTCGCCAAGACTTCCAAATATACGAACGCCCCAATTTGCATCTTGCGATTGAAGAGCTTGTCCATAGGAACGGTCGTCAGGCTCCAATCGGAGTCGTTGAGCGAGACTATGAGGTTAGCCTCGCACGCCTCGTCAATGAAGCTTCCGCAAAAGACTTTTCGCAGGGACCGGTTGAGTATGTAGACGTCGCCCTAGGCCCTAACGAACAACTTGCTTGCGTGAAATCAGGTATCTATCTCTTCAAGGATGAAGATGGAGCTAATTTGGCGTTGCTGGTCAACGCAGAGAGGCACAGCTTTCCACCAAAGATGTCAATCGAGGTGATGGCGAGCGAACGGGCAGCCGCAGAAGCGTTCCTACGCAAAGTCGTCGAAGCTGCCCAAGTAGGCAAGGCATATCGTGGAAAAGTTTTCTCTTTGGAAAAGAACTGCTATGGGGGCGTTGATGTAAAGTTTCATCACTTGCCAGCGATAACACGTGAACAAATAGTCTTGCCGCAGCAACTGCTGGAAAGAATTGAGCGACACACTATTAGCTTCTCACGCCATGCAGACCGGCTGCGAGCAAGCGGTAGACATCTGAAAAGGGGTATTCTACTGCATGGTCCGCCAGGCACTGGAAAAACTCTATCTGCAATGTATCTCGCATCACGCATGGAGACACGTACAGTCATCATTTTGACTGGCGGAGGAATGGGTTCTATTGAAGCAGCATGCCACCTTGCGAGGCTGCTTGAGCCAACCACAGTCATACTTGAAGACGTTGACCTAATCGGCACCGAGCGTGAGAACCAAACGGTGGGAGCCAATGCTCTTCTTTTCGAACTGCTCAACCAGATGGATGGCCTGAGCGACGATTGTGATGTGTTGTTCGTACTCACAACGAATCGACCGGATGTACTCGAACCAGCCCTCTCAGCTCGACCTGGACGCATTGATCAAGCCCTTGAAGTGCCGCTGCCAGACGCAGACTGCCGAAAGAGATTGATCGATCTCTATGGTGAAGGCTTGAAGCTCAATGTCAAAGACTTTTCAGGGACGATCTCGCGTTTGGAAGGAGCAAGTGCGGCGTTCATCCGGGAACTTATCCGCAAGGCTGCATTGCTGTCTGCTGATGAGAGCGACGCAGAAGAATTGACTGTTGAAGAGCGTCATTTGGAAGAAGCTTTGAGCGAGCTAGTTGTTGCGGGCGGCAAACTGACTCAGTCACTACTTGGTGCCAAGGCAGGCGGTAGTGACGACGAAGGAACTGCTGAGACGTGATTTGCTCTAATTCGGCTGGGCATGTGGACAATGGGAATCACTGAGATGTTACAACAGAAACACACAGTGCTACTTCTAGTAGGCCTATCACTGCCATTAGTTTGTTCATGCGGAAAGCAACCAGCTGAAAGCAATAAGCCTAACAGTACTGCTGGTCCAATTGGCACTCAATCCTCACAAACGCAATTAGCAACGCCGATAAAGATTGTCGATGCAGCCGAGTATAGTGACGGCGGCACGATCTACGTGAGACTATTGGATGCAGACGAGCGTGGAATACTTCTTTGCGTGAGTCAACACGCGTTTGAGAGTCCAATACCGCATAACACTTTGTTCTTGGATGCCAATCATCCAAACAGCGAGGAGGCAAGGCTACCTACCAGCAATGAAGAAGCCGAAGCGGTTCGAAATGCACTAAGCTCTGCGGTCAAAGCTGCCCACTCCCCGGAACAACTGGCAAAGCTACAGAAATGGGGTGATCCGCTTGAACACTATTGGCACGAGAAGTATTCAACACCAGAAGCCGAACATCGTCCGAATGAGGCATGGAAAGCTATCTTCGCATTTGATGCATTGCGACGTCTTGAAAAACAGCCGAAGTTTGCAGTTCGAAGTGCGGACGCCTCGACTTCGCCAGACTGGTACGAGGCCTTTGACACCGAGAGGCGTGAGAGGCTAGCAGAACAACAGCGAGAAGCGGAGATAGACGCCCGCTTCAAGAGCTTCTATCCAGAAGATGCACGCAAGTTGTTCGATATGCAGAACGTGGAACAAGACGTCGAAGTCAAGCCCTCGGATTCGGATACTGATTCGGACGAAGACCCAAATAAGCAGCAAGGCCAACGCCTAGCTGATGCCGTAAACGATCCGGTGCAGCTAGCTGCGGTCACCTGTAAAGCTCTTGGTTCTATTGATGACAGCTGGACCAGTACGATTGGAAGAGACCGCCTCGCAATCCAGGCGATGCTTACCGTGCAACCAAAGGATTTTTTGGCTGCACTTCCTGAGCTAGAGGAGAATCAACAAGCGTTGCTTGGTGCAGGGCGAATCTTCTTTTACTTACGCTATGGAGAAGCGTTTTCACCGTCGGACTGGGAAGAGTGGGGGCCAAGAATTACCCAGACAGTGCTAACAGAAGGCACAGATCACAACAAGCCAATGGTTCTAAGGATTCTATCAATGACGCCTCACGAGGCAGTCGTGCCATTATTAAGAGAAATTGCACGAGGCGAGATAGGCAAAGAGCCAAAGGTCGAAGAGCAATGGGACCAAGAACCTGGACTGAAGGTGTCAGCGTACCTCGCACTAGCTCATAAGGGCGATGAGAGCATACAAGAGGAGGTTCAAGCCCTACTGAACGATGAGAAGTTGGAACAGAACAAAGCCGCTCTAGAGGTGTGTCTCGCTCTGCTTGGTGACCCAGATCAGATCAAACCGGAACACTTTGAGTATAGATCGTACAGTATTGGCTTTGGGGCACTCAAGGCGATTGAGCGTTTTGAGGGAAAACATGGCATGGACGTCCTAATGACTTCTGCATTGGAACATCCGTGGGCGGCAGTTGCGAATGAGGCCATGCTCATTGCACAGCGGATTACAGGACAAGAATGGCTTCCTAAGGGAAGTAATCATCAGCCACGTAATTTCTCGGATGAGGCGAAAGCTTGGTGGCATGCGAATGGTAAAGACTTTGTCGACAGTGCCACTCAAGAGTAGCACCAATACTTTCATGAACCAGTAGCTTCCGCCAAATTGACTAGGCCAGGGGTACTAGAGGAACTTGCAATGCGGAACCCGATTCAAATTGATAGTATCCTCGATGAGCTACGTTCCGTATGGAAAGAAAACCCAGGCATGCGGCTTGGCCAACTAATGCTTGCTTTGGTAAAACCCTCAAGCCCGTGCCCCGAATTGTTCCATCTTCCGGATGATCAATTAGCCCACAGAATACAAGACTATAAAGAAGAAATGAATCAAGAGAAGTTTAAGCTCCGCTATGTAAAACGTAGGTGGGAAGAATCTCGTGGTGACGGAAGAGAATGGGGTGCATCGTGGTGGTACTTCGAGATCGATGCAGCTAACAACGTGATTCGTCAGATTGAACTATATGACAATGGGCCATCCCTTGGTTATGACTCGAACCACCAGACAGATTCAGATGGCGGCCTTAGTAATACGCCTCTTGAGGACGTGCTCGAAAGATTCCAAGCTACCACTGCTGACGTATTCAACGAACTGTGGTCGAATTGCTCAAATCGAGGTGGAGGTTGATTGCGACAAGTACTACCGCCGACTCCAACCGTTACCTATCCATCAGAAAGGCTGACAATTGCCAGAAGACCCTTGGTTAGAGCTGTGTGAGCAGCATGCTTTTACCGGAACTACTTCGTGGCGGCTCAAAGGTGGTCACATTCGCTTTCGAGGTCGTGATGGTTCTGGCAATCCACTCCCTGCAGTTCCGCCCGTGCCAGCACCATCGGAGAAAATCACTGCTTTCATCGCGAGCCTTGACTTCCTCGATGTGTGGAATTGGCGATCAGACTACAGCCCATCCGAGTGTGGGCTGGTTGTGATGGACGGAATGAGTTGGACCGTCAAAGGAATAATAGGTGGCCGTGAGATTGATGCTGGTGGAGAAAATGCATATCCATCTCTACAAGACGTAGCTCTATCGTCACTAGAATCTACACGGTACTCCTTCCTGGTTTTTGCCTTCTTTCGTGCGTTTGGCATAGAATCACCGGCAGGTCTGTGTCCAGAAGAAGAGTAAAGCTGTAGCCAATATAATCGTCCGTAGATACTCGCTGTGAGCCGTGCAACTGAATGCTTGCAAAACGCTATACCTATGTTGGCCCGCCTAATATTCGCCAATCTGCGATGAGCACTCCAAGCGGGACAGAGATTCACTCAGAGGTGGAGCTGTCCGCATGGCTTCGTGAGAACTCTTCGGAAGTAGATTCTGCCGGATATGTAGTTGCAACGTTCGTAGTAGATGTCGAAGGAATTCTCCGTCTAGCTCCACGTCGTTCCGAACATATTGCCTGTGCTTCTGGTGGTCCTGTTCTTTCTGCTGGGGAGATCACTTTCTCGAGCGTGGGTGATGTTGTTGAAATCAGCAATCAATCGACTGGGTTCTGCCCGGAACCCGAATCATGGCAGGCGGTTGAGGCAGCTCTTGAACACGTCTCCCCAAACTTCCCTAGCGACTTTACAACCAAAGTCATTTTCCGTCTCTGTCCAAAATGTAAGGAACGGAACGTTGTGAAAGATAGTTGGTTTATCTGTGAATTGTGCGGTGCCAACTTACCAGAGCTTTGGAATTTCCCAAACGCTTATCCATCGGTATGAATTAGACAATGAAGATTTACGGCTTCGATTCTGTTAAGCAGCTGCTGGAATCAGATGGATACCTCTTCAAGCTCGTGGCCAATGACCAAGGTGCCGTCTTGTTTCCGCATACTTCCGAACATCGCGACGTCCAACAGCCTGGGATACATTATGCGGACGACAGCGATGGCAATGCACTAGCTGCGATGGTGAAGCCAGGACAGATTGAATTCCGTTACCATAGGTCGTTTTCGGATGAGCGAGTTCGCGGTCTTGCCTCAGAAATGCTGGATCATCCAGACTTGGAATTCGCACGTGCCTTCACAGTCACCTACCAAGGTAGGATGCTGATAGTTGGGGGAACCCAGTAGTCCGGTCTGACAACATTCAGGTATTCTTGAGGTTCGCCTGGACGCTGGCGGATTTGAACCGGCGGCTGATTGGATGGGGACGGGATAGCATTCGCAAGGACTTGCAAATCTAGAGCAAGAAGAGAGCAGGGGCTATCTTCCTATTGTCCCGGTTCTAAAACTCCGCGGTTACCGCGTCATTTACGCAGCTAGCCGCTCATAGTGTTTCAGAACGCCACCCAAGCGAAGCTTACAAACGACCTGCTGCTGACTATCTGGAGGCTCATCTACGGCCCGCCAAGTTCCCGTCAGCGGTCGGTTTTCTAAGGATTGATGAGGTCGAAGCTCATTGTAGTAGTCAGTGTATTCCAAAACAATGTGATCCAGATGCTCTTGCCCGAAACAGATGAAGCGATTCAGACACTCATGACGTAACGAACCTATCCAACGTTCCACAAAGGCGTTCTGATTCGGAGCACGAGGAGCAGTCCGCTCAATCCGTACGTTAGCTTTCTCGAATACGGCATTGAATTCGTTGGAGTATTTGTAGTCGCAATCTAGAACCAATTGTTTGATCGGCAATTCCGCTTCTTTAGCCTTCTTCAGCAGTGATTTTGCCTGCTTTCGCATCCACTTAGCGTCGGGTTTGAAGGTGCTGGTAGAACAGAACACCCGTCGCGTCTTCACATTCAGAAATGCCAGCACGAAGGCTTGCTTAATGCCTCTTCGAGTTACAACGTTCTTGCTGAAGAAATCGACTTGCCAGAGGGTTTCCGCGTGGATCTTGATAAACTCGTCCCAGGTGCCCTTACCACGCTTGGGACTTGGTTTTACGCCTTCTTCTTTCAAGATCGTGCCTACGGTCGTTCTCCCGACACCCTGAATCCGCAGCTTTCGCAATTCGCCAACTATCCTACCGTAGCCCCAGCCGGTTTCTTTGGCGATTCTAATGATCAGTTCTTTGATTGGGACAGGAGTTCTCGTTCGTCCCATCTTCTTTGACGGCTTCTCTCCACGGCTTTTTCTTTCTAGCCATCGTTGGTACGTTCTAGGGTGCACAATGGAAATCAGCTTTGAAACCCCTGGTCCTATGGCCTCACCTAGCTTCAGTAGCCGCTCTTTCTCTTCGTTATCAAGGAAGATTCGTTTCTTTGGTACCCGCTTACGGAGCATTTCTATCTCCGCTTTCAAGAATTCTATCTGGCGACGTAGATCGTCCTCTGAAGAACTGGCAAGAAGAAACAGAAATGGCGAGAACCACTGCTTCATAGCTTTTACCCTCTTATCAAAGTCATTCCGCTTGGATGACAAACTTTTTGGCCCCCTGGGAACGCTCTTGTTTCGCTTTGAACGACTGGTTCGTTCAAACATTCAAAGACGAGAGACCTGCGTACTGAGACTTACCCTTTTGCAAATGCAACAGATGCTAACGTTTGCTAATCGTTGACAACCGTTGCTAATACTTGCAATCGATTTAAAGGGTAAGTAGATTGCGTAAGCGGTTATTATCTAAGTGGTTACGCAAGACAAGTGCTGAGGCTCATAACCTCGAGGTCGTCGGGGAAGAACTTTTGTCCAAGGGCTGATTGATCTCTCTGTCGTGATGGCGACAAAACCGGACGAATGGAGAGGTGCGCTTTCCGATTTAATTGAATCGATACGGCAGTTAAGACAATATGAGTTTACTTTTGACGATATTGATGCAGCACAAAGTTTTGTGTGCAACATTGGCAATATTCTCGTGCCAATTGCCATCTATGCCAAAGAAAGCTCCGCAAAATATGACTTTGGGAATATTATTGAATCGAGCTTGATTCCAGCACTGGTCGAAGCGCGCATTAACTACGAAGGTGGGCATCTATCACTTTCTGACATGCTAGAAGAGGAGGATTTGTGCCAGGGTGTGGCAGAACGCCTACGCCACCAAGTTGAAAAATGGTTTGATGACGACATTGTTTTCAAGTCCGGCAGCTATATCAATCTTTCTACCAGGTATGCTAAAGCTGGTGATATGAATGCAGCGCAGCGAACACTTGTTAAAGGTGTTCGCTCAGCATTTACCTATGGGTACCGAAAAGACACAACAATCAACTGTTTTGTCGTAGCATTCGAGTCAATGGCACCATATCTTGGTGTACGTTTCAAAGAGGTTGCAGATTTTATCGCACAAACAATTATTGTGCTGAGTCAGTTGACCGATGGGCGCATGCTCTACTATGTATCGTCGTATTTCATTGGCATCATATGCAAGCACGATCTTGAGTATGCGGCTTATTTGGCACAGGAACTTTGGAAACACTGTCGCAACCTCAAGCCCCACTGGATTCTGCTTGCAGCAGAGGACCAGGGTGTCGATCTACAAGAACTAAAGCTCGTTTTTTCTGAACACGCACCCGATGTTGAGCTAGAGTTTCAGTGCGATGACGACGATGATGACAGCGACTATGACCCGCGTCCAGATTTTTCTACTGGCGACACTGTATTTGCTGATACAGAAGCAGAACTGGTGGCGCAGATAGAAGATGCAATCGAAACGTCGAGTTACGGTTCGGGATTGTACCGCCTTGCGAGTTTGATCAATTCTCTCTTGGTTCGCAATGAGATAGACTCGGCTTTGGATGTATTCAGTGAGTTCGAGCTTGGGTTACGTGAACTTCTCGGCTCATATCCGTTACCTAGTTTGCCGAGTATCTTAGAGCACTCAGATCGTGCAGATTAGTTCCTGCCTCCAAGCGCCATCGACCCGAGATAGTTGGCGAATCAGCTAATCTCCCTAAGCCTACAAGATTTAAACGCCTACTTCGGGAATCAGAGTTTATCGGGCAAAGCCAAGGTACTCAATGCTCAGGTTACGTGCCTCGGCCGTAAACGTCGAGGTGTCGTGGGATGACGTCCTATGCGAGGGGCAACGTCAGCGGTTATCTCTCGATGATTTTCTCGCGTTCGATACCCTGGATGGCCGAGGAATGCTCCATCACAATTCGCCAACCGTTTTTCGTTTGATGCAAGGTTGTCGTGGTGCGTATATGGACTTCACGATGGGTACGGTCCCAGAGTATCTCATATTTAAATCGGTGTATGAACGAAACAAGCGCAGTTTTGTCAAACACGCGAATTCTCATTGCTTGACTTTTTGAGTCGTAGAATCGGACCGCCTTCATGTCGTTGTCATACGAGGCGGAGATATTCTCGTGCCCCCTCACCGATCGGCCATTCGAAACCAACATCTCGACCCTTACATCCGCTTCATAGAACGCGGAAATTAGCTTTGGGTCGTTCTTGTTGTACGACGCGACCCACTCGTTCATGAATCTTCGAACGCTGGCTTCGTCTTCCTCCGCTTGGGAGATTGGTAACAAACACATCGAGAAAACTGCAAATGCGATGACTCTCATGGCTTTTCAGATACCCAGTTCTTTGACAGAAAGCTCTCCAGTGAGACCTGCGTATTGAACGCTTCCATCAATACGCCGAAGTCCATTGTAGCGATTTCGACGCAGGGAAGCACGTAATCGAGTGGAGGAGTCGGCGAATTCTGCTTTCGCGAATCTGCGTGGGCACCATCGACCCACGCAGAAACAGCATGTAGTTGCGACGATTTACGAACAAGATTTCCCACGTTCGGTGGCCCAGACCGAATTGCCTCTAGCCAATTGCCAACCTGCACCGGCCGTAAACGCCGAACGGATCATGATTTATTCAGCGACTTGATTTCTTCGCATTATTAGCATTGCAACATGATTGCGTTCCTGGCCGTGTTTGTCTTGCACGGACTTCTAATCTCTTGCATTGCTTTTTCGCGTCGCAAGCGAATCTCGTGACAGATTTCACAAAGTGCGTATCGAAAACTTTTTCAGAATTTTTTACGAACCTAATGCCGAATTGGTACTCTTATACACAGACCAACGAAACATTGCTCCGATAATGGGGTATAGTTTAGTTAGAGGTAACCAAAATGATGCATTCAAGACCAAGCTTCATAAGCTTACAGCCAAGAGAGTCCTTTTCGGGATGTATACCATTCGCCAGCTTGGCGAGTGAACAACCCGGTTACGCGCTCGCTGGCGATAATAAGCGCTTATGACACTTGGTCGACTCTTTGATGAGCCACAAGGCCCGGTGTCATAGACGCCGGGCCTTTTTCTTTGGCTCCTGCCGATCGGAGAGGCTAATCCCAATCGAATTTGGGCTGGTAGCTGAGATGGTATAGCGGCGGTTTGAAGCACCGCATACGAGGATTCGAGCGCCTCCCAGCCCACTTTGCGCTGCCGGTACGCACTTAGCGAATTACAACACGCCCCGTTGGTCTATTGGTAAGGATTGCAGGCTTTCAATCTGCAGATGAGGGTTCGATTCCCTCACGGGGTACTGAAATCAGAACGTAGCGAAGTTTGGCATCGCGCTTGGCTGGGGGCCAAGAGACCGTCGGTTCGAGTCCGACCGTTCTGACTGACAATTCGGGCGGAGGTGCAGATGGAAGCACGCCTGCTTTGGGAGCAGGAGGGTTTCGGTTCGACTCCGAAGCGCCCGACTAATGGTAGTCGAGGGCTGGTTGCCCAGACACGGCTGATAACCGAGTTGCGCTGAGTTCAATTCCCAGGGCTACCACTTACTTTGAAACTCACGAACCACAAGGAGGATCAGAATGTCGACTGTCCTGCGATGCAAACGGATACGCCCAACCAACTTTCGGGTTGTGGTGTAACGGCAGCATCCCTGGCTTTTAACCAGGTGGGTGTGGGTTCGAATCCTACCGGCCCGACTACTGGCGTGTAGCTCAGTGGTGAGAGCGACGGCCTTATAAGCCGTGGGCCGAAGGTTCAATTCCTTCCACGCCAACTTGAAGACAATTTGGGACTGAGGTGTTAGCGGCAGCATCCCCGGCTCTTAACCGGTGGGGTGAGGGTTCGAGTCCCTCTGGTCCTACTAGATAAACGAAGCACTGGTCGTCTAGCGGCCAAGACTCCGCTTTCGTAAGGCGGCAACGTCGGTTCGAGTCCGACCCGGTGCTCTGAAGAACGCTTTGCGTTATCGATCTTTGACAATTTGGTTAGCAATATCTTGCGCCCATGATGTAGTGGCAGCCTTCCTGCTTGCCATGCAGGGTGTGTCGGTTCGATTCCGGCTGGGCGCATTTTTCTACAGGACGTGGGAAAGTTTGGTATTCCGCGTGCCTCGGGCGCACGAGATCGCTGGTTCAAATCCAGTCGTCCTGACTCTTATTGCGGTGGGTCCTGTGTTGGTACGGGAAGGCGACTGTTAATCGTCGAGACGCAGGTTCGATTCCTGCCTCCGCAGCTTTGTGGAAGGGCAAGCCAATAGGCGATGGCAGCTGTTTCGAAAGCAGTCGAGCGATGAGCCTTGAGGGTTCGACTCCCTCTCCTTCCGCTGCATGTGCCCTTGACCGAGCGGCTAAGGTTCCAGTCTTCCAAGCTGGCGAGGTGGGTTCGACTCCCACAGGGCACTCTTTGGTAATTTCATTCCGGGGTCGACGCTGCTGGTAGTGTTGCCTGCCTTTGAAGCAGGAGTCCGTAGGTTCGATTCCTACCCCCGGAACTAGTGAACCATTGCACCAGTAATATGGTCCGATTCGGCACTCTAAGGAACAAGGAGATATAGATGCCAGCATATCGCGAAATTCGCGCGGACTATGACCGAGAATCAATTGTGGTTTATCAAGCCTACAAGCCAACTATTGCTGATGCGGCTTTGGCGGCAGGTCGATTCGTTCCCCCTTTCTCGTTCGGTCGGATGACTTGGATAAAACCTTCATTCCTGTGGCTGATGGAAAGAAGTAACTGGGCTCGAAAGTCGGGACAAGAGAGAGTGTTGGCAGTTCGTATCACACGTAAAGGTTGGGAAGAAGCACTTTCAAAAGCAGTTTTGACCTCTTTCGAGTCGAGCGTTCATCACTCAACTGATGCCTGGAGAAAACAATTTGAAAACGCCAAGGTTCATGTTCAGTGGGATCCTGAGAGATCGATTCACGGTAAGAAGTTGGATTATCGCTCGATTCAAGTTGGTGTGAGCCGGGAGTTAATCAGCAACTATGTAGAGAGCTGGATCATTCAGATAGTCGATTTGACCTCTCTTACTCACAAGATTCGTCGACTATGTGAGCAAGGTCACTCCGGCCGAGGCAAGAAGCTACTTCCAAGAGAAAGAAAGTATGAGGTAAATAGTGAAATCGCTCAACGATTGGCTATGAATAGCCTTTGATACTGCGGGGTCGTTCAACGGTAGGACGGGGCGCTCTGAACGCTCTGATGTTGGTTCGATTCCAACCCCCGCAGCTTAACGGAAGTCATCCGGCTGGATGAGGAGACTGTCTTGAAAACAGTTGGTCGCTACCGCGATTTGGGGGTTCGAGTCCCTCGACTTCCGCTGAATATAGTCCTGTCGTCTAGCGGCTAAGACAGCTTCCTTACAAGAAGATGATCGGTGGTTCGAGTCCACCCAGGACTACTTGTAATTCAAGTTCGCAAGGATTTTAGCCAGGGAGGAATCATGGGTAAGTCAGTCAATTACCAGCAATGCACAATGAGAAAGCCTCTCACTCAAGGATCGGTGGTAACCACATCATATATTCCTCAACGTTATGCAAAAGTCGGAGAGGTGCTAAAGCTACGTGACGAGGACGTTTGGGTTGATGGTTGGATTGTTGAGACCGTTGGCGAATCGATCGTGGAAAGTGCCGAACTTCCGGACTATCGCAGAGCGATTCGGCATCATCGGAAGCTAACTGGAGACAGCAATCCGCGGAGACAGGGCTGACTAGCTCTACATAGCAGTTATCACGTCGCCTAGGAAAACGCAGCTTTACTAGGCGACGTGACTTAAAGAAGCATTGCCCAGATACGCCAACTGGCAGAGCGACTCAGCTTAAACCTGAGTGTTTGCAGATTCGATTCCTGCTCTGGGTACTAACGGCTCGGTAGGCAATTGGCAGACCACCTTGGCTTAGAACCAGGGATGCTGTGGGTTCGAGTCCCACCTGAGCCACTACAAGAACAACAATGTCCTCGTGGAGCAGCTTGGAGTGCTCGCCACCCTGTCAAGGTGGAGGCCGTGGGTTCAAATCCCATCGGGGACGCTTACATGGCGCGGTACGCAAACTGGCAAAGCGACGAAGCTCAAATCTTCGTGACTGTTTGTGGGTTCGACTCCCACCCGTGCTACTTACTATGGCCCAGTGGACTAGTGGTTGTGGTCGCCACGCTCTCACCGTGGAAATCGCGGGTTCGAATCCCGCCTGGGTCACTTCGAGGGTCGGCGTGCATTGGTGAGCCAAGCTGGTTGTAACCCAGCGGTCTTCGGACTGTGGCGGTTCGACTCCGTCCCGGCCCACTCGAAACAAAACAGCCAAGTGGTGGAATAGGTAGACACGCGACACTCAGAATGTCGTGCCACTTATGGCGTGGGAGTTCGAATCTCCCCTTGGCTACTTGTAGAACATTAGCGCGGGTGAGCCAGTGCTCAGCCGGGTCTCATAAGCCTGGATCGTCGGGTGCGACACCCGAACCCGCCACTCAATTTGACTGGGTACGCAAACTGGCAAAGCGATCAGGTCGAGAGCCTGATGATTTTGTGGGTTCGACTCCCACCCTGGTCACTATGATCCCGTGGTCCAACGGCTAAGACGCCTGGATGACACCCAGGAAAGCGATGGTTCGACTCCATCCGGGATCACTAAATGGTCTGTAAGTGTTTCGGCTGCACACGTCTGTGGTAAGGACGAGGACCGGGTTCAATTCCCGGACGGACCTCTTCAATGACTAATGGGGCGTTGGTCCAACGGGAAGACGCTTGGCTTGCACCCAGGTAATCGGGGTTCGATTCCCCGACGCTCCACTTCAGGGCTCATGGTCCAAAGGGACGACACCAGCTCGGCAGGCTGGAAATCTGGGTTCGATTCCCAGTGGGTCCACTTGAAGATACGGAAGGTAGCCGGATACGGCTCGCCGGGCCGGTTTGCTAAACCGTGCGACTCCAACAGGGTCATGTGGGTTCAAATCCCATGCCTTCCGCTCCACTGGATGACAGTGATGGCTCGATGGTGAAACGGACATCATGTCTCGCTTCTAACGAGAGGTTCCAGGTTCGAATCCTGGTCGAGCTACTTGAGGAAACGGAAGGGCAACCCGAATGGCGACGGGACCCGGTTGGAAGCCGGTTGAGCTTTGCAGCCTTGAGGGTTCGACTCCCTCTCCTTCCGCTGACAAACAATATGGTGTCTGTAGTGTACGTGGTACGCACGCCTGCCTGTGAAGCAGGAAGTATGGGTTCGACTCCCATCGGATACCCCTTTAACAATACGAGTGTGCTCCTGGGAGAGCAGTCAGCCTCCAAAACTGACGGACAGGGTTCGACTCCTTGCGCTCGTGCTTTGCCGACGTGGCTCGACCTAGAAAGGCACCGGTCTTGTAAACCGGATCATGCTGGTGCGAATCCAGTCGTCGGCCCCACATCTCGATGGTGTAACGGACCGCACGGGACTCTCCTAAAGTCCAAGTCCTGGTTCGATTCCAGGTCGAGATGCTGATGATGAGAGGTTGGTATATGAACCATGTCCACTTATATCCGTTTTCAAACAAGTGTGCTCTGTCCGCGCGCGAAGCTCCCGTTGGGTGTCTTCCACGCAACCGGAGTGCTCGAAGACGAAGGGAAGATTGAAGACTATTTCCAAGATCCACTGAAAGAATCCCTGCAATGGTTCAACAAGAACCTTGCTGTACCACGCATTACAACTAAAGACCAAAGGTGTGTGTTTTGGTTTTGTGCAGACAGGCAAGATTTTGTTGCTCGATTGTGGGAGTTGGTAGCAATCCTCAAGGAACACGAAGTCGAGGTGCGACGAGTGCGCACCAGTGATCCTGGAATAATCGTCTATCGAGACGAATACCAAGTGGCAGCAATACCAAGTCAACGAATAAACAGAGCCTTGCGAGTGTGATGGACTAGCACGGCAGTCTTCGAAACTGCAAGACGGGGTTCGATTCCCTGGTGAGGTACTTATAGCCTGTGAGTGTGGCGGATTGCACGCGACTTTGCGAAGGTCGAGGGCCAGGTTCAACTCCTGGATGGGCTACTAATGTTTAGACGCTGGAGCCAGACGGCCAGGCCACCGGCTGCAACCCGGTAGAAGTGGGTTCGACTCCCACCGGCGTCTCTGACCAACCAACTGCCGTTTCGGACTACATCTTTTTTGCAAAGAGGACCCGTGTCTGAACCTCTCCTTCGTTGGTTGGTCTTGATAGAAACCCGACTGACGGTTGGGAGTACATGACGGTCCTAAGGTAGCGATGTCGGGCAACCGGCTAGCGAACGGCGCAGGAGTCTCACCGAGATGATCGTGCCAGTCAACGGTCCGCTGTAGCGGATACGGACGGCCGAATCTCTCACCACTACTTCGTCGGGTTTAACATAAAAAATTTGACCGACTGCAGATTGGAGTACATCGACTTTTAATCGAGAGGTTGTGGGTTCGAGTCCCACCGGCCCTACTTGCTTTTATGGGGCCGTAGCTCAAATGGATAGAGCTCTAGCTCTGGTCAACCCCTCGTCGGTCACCCTACATAGCCGACTGACCGTTTGGAGTACATCAGGACTCTGTGATCGAAAGATCTTGCCGGTTCGAATCCGGCCAGTGCCTTCGGGCACTGTGGCGAAACAGGCAACCGCGCAGAGATAGTCTCTGACGAACACTTCGTCGGCTACATTTTTACATTTGGAGAAACGGCACTTAACTAAAGCAGAATGCAGACATCCCGACTGCCGTGTTGGAGTACATGGATCATACCCCGGAGGATGCGGGTTCGAGTCCCGCCAGCGCCATTTTGAAGCAAGGTCGCGCTGTGGAGCAATTGGTAGCTCGCCGTAGCGACTCTGATGCAATCCCTCGTCGGGATTCCATAACAACTAGAGAAGAAACACTCGACTGCCGGTGTGGAGTACATGGCTTTGCAGGTTCGATTCCCGCCCGGCCCCCTTGTTTTGCGATATGGGGCTGGACTCTGCCGATTGCTCGTGAGTAGTCAGCAGAGGATTCCTCTGCCCAATCCCTCGTCGAGTGTACTTACCAAAATCCGACTGTCGGTGCGGAGTACATGGATAACGGCCAATAAGGCTTAGCGGGTTCAAGTCCCGCCCCGTCCGCTTGTGTTATTCGGACGGGATCTCTGCCCATCCTTCGTCGGAACGTTTTTTGAAAGGAGGTCGATATGGCTAACAAGAACCTATTTTCAAGTGTGAAGAGTATGCTGCCTAGAGCCAACTCGACCAACGAGGCTGGCGGGGCTGCCTACAAGCTATCACCAAAGCACGCGCTAGCGCAGCTTGCTGCGACTGGCTGCTTCAACGGTGTGTACTACGCTCGCGCCGAAGATCAGCTCAAGACGCTCAAGCAGTTGATTGACCAGGTCGACGACGACGTTTACCTCGCCAAGCTGGCTGTGTACGCTCGTGAGCGAGCCTACATGAAGGACATGCCTGCTGCGTTGCTTGTTGTACTTTCGACTCGTGACACCAAGCTGATGCACAGTGTGTTCGATCGAGTTGTGGACAACGGTCGCGTATTGCGCACCATGTTCCAGATGATTCGTTCGGGCCAGTTTGGTCGCAAGGGTCTGTCATCGTCATTGCAGCGTGCTTTTCAGCGCTGGCTCAATGACGCGTCAGTCGGTAAGTTGCTGTCGGCTTCGATCGGAAACGATCCAAGTCTACGCGACGTGCTCCGAATGGCACGGCCTACGCCACGTGACGACGAGCGACGAGCGCTGTTCGGCTGGCTAACCGACAAGGAGGTTGAGAAGTGGGCTCCGGCTGGTAAGAATGATCTGCCAGTGCAGGTTCAGGCTCTTGACGCCTTTCGTCGGGCTGAGACTGCCGAAGCACAGGCTCTGATCGCTGGCGATTTGTCGGTTCGATGGGACTTGCTGGCCGATGCGGCCAAGAGTCCGCTTGTCTGGAAGGCAATTGCCCGCCAGATGGGCCCGCAGGCGCTACGTATGAACCTCAACACGCTGATGCGTCATGAGGTTCTGGGTAACGGCAAGCAGGATCGCACGATGGTCGACTACGTTGCTCAGCGGTTGGCTAACGCGGACGACATCCGTCGCTCGCGTCAGTTCCCGTACCAGTTTTTGGCTGCGTACCTGAACGCGTCGAGTGACGTTCCACAAAAGATCAGGGCTGCACTTTCCAAGGCAGCTGAGATTGCTTGTGGAAACGTTCCGGAACTGCCAGGACCGGTTGTTATCGGACTGGATACGTCTGGTTCGATGAGCTGTCCGGTTAGCGGTTGGCGTGGACGCGGTGCTTCGAGCAAGATGCGCTGCGTTGATGTCGCTGCACTGTTCGCGGCTGCCGTTTTGCGACGCAACCCGGACAGCATCGTCGTACCGTTCGACACCAAGGCCTACAACGTCAAGTTCGATCCGCAGGATACCATCCTGAGTCTTGCGGAACGGCTAGCGAAGTACGGTGGTGGTGGCACCGATTGCTCGATTCCGTTGCGTGAAGCCAACACGCGTTACCGCAAGCGTCAGTTTGCGGGCGTAGTCTTGGTTAGCGACACGGAAAGTTGGGTAAACGGAGGTCGCCGCTACGGCTACGGTGCCTACGGTTCAACCGGTGTGATGACCGAGTGGCAGCAGTTCGTTAAGAACCAGCTCAAGCTTGGTGGTCACGACACGCCTGCACCGAAGTTGGTCTGCATTGACTTGCAGCCCTACACAACGTCGCAGGCACCAGAGCGTGACGACATCCTGAACATCGGCGGCTTCAGTGACGCCGTGTTCAACGTTGTTGCGTCCTTCCTGTCGGATGACGCGGGCCGATTTGTCCGTGAGGTTGAATCGGTCAAGTTGTAGTGATGAACGCCGGAGGCCGGGGGATTTCTCGGTCTCCGGTTTTTTTATGCGCGATTGACGAACCAACCGGCCGCCCGATCTGTCAACTCCTCAGGGCCATTTCCAAATCAACAGCAGGAAACCAGATCAATGAAACCTAATCCCACTGAACAGATTCATCCCATGACACCGAACATAATGTCCAATTCCTTGAAACAGATACACTTCCGACCATGCGCACTAAGAAGCACGACGCTAGCGTCCAAAATGATAGAGAGCTGCTAAGCCATATTCAAGATCTCGGTCTGGATTCGATCGAGGCGTACCGACTCTGGTGCGCCGAGAACGGATTTGGCAAGCGACTTAACAAACACTGGAAGCAGCTCGCTCGTGAACGCTACTTCGCACGGGAAGCAGCCGCGAAATCTCGACTGAAAACGAAGAAGCAAGAGACACGCAAGCCACTGGCGACGATTACTGCAATCTGCAAGGGGCAGATCAAAGAAGACGACGTCACCCAGCCTCATCTGGCACGCTTCTGCCAGGCGATTCAAGCCCACGCTGGGCCCAAACGCGAGCGTCGACGTAACATTGAGTCGCTATTGCAACTCATCAATCATCTGCACGATTGTCGTGCCAAGCTCTTTGACGGCTCTCCTGTGTTCCCTGAACGCGGTGCTCTCTCTGGCAACACCTACTTGGAAGCCTCAGTGCTGGTCTCGACCCACTGTCGAAGTTGGTTGCGCCCCGTCGAATCCTGGAAGCCGTCGACGAAGAATGCTCGCCGACAGTTTGGATCGTTACTGCGACACCTTTTTGCTCGTTACGATGACGTGCCTCGGTTCTTTGACGGGGTCTGGTTTGCCGATTGGTATGGCGTCGGTGCTACCCAGAGAAAGTGGTACCTGCACGTAGGTCGAGGCGAGAGTATTCGCACTTGCAAGTTGCCGATCCCATTTACCAAGAGGATGGCACACCATTTTATGCGTGGGCCGGGTGACTTGACGGTGACGCAGGCTTTGCGTTGGGGGCAGATTCATGCATTAGGTGGAAATGAAGGGCTCGTCAGGGCCCTATTTGGCACCAGGCTTGGTGAGTCTTTTGAGCAGGAAGGCTTCTGGCTGACGGTCATCAAATGGTTTATCGAACATCCTATGCTTGACCGCTCTCATGTCGGTCCGATCATCGACTATCTTCATCACCAGCGATTCGTACCCGAGCAGACGTTCGTTGGTCCAGGTGTGCGCGAAGTCTCTTCACCTCCGCAACCCAATCTTTCGATGCGCGGGCGCACTCCTGAGACTCTGCTGCGTCAGGTTCATCAATGGCACGGTCGTTTGGCCAACAATAACATCCATCAAATCTGTCAGTGGCAGCCCTGCGGTATTGAGGAGTTCGAGTTCGTTGAAGGGTCTCGCGAAAGCAAAAACATGCGAGCATGGACAATTCGAGAGCTCCTCGGTTCAAAGGCCCTGGTCGCTGAAGGGCGAAAGCTGAAGCATTGCGTTGCAAGTTATGCATCTTCGTGTGCACGAGGGCATTGTTCGATTTGGACCATGGAAATTGAATCCTATGACGGGGTTACGAAAGCGTTGACGATCGAAATCCGCAATAACACGCGGACGATCTGTCAGGCTCGTGGCAAGCTGAACCGTCTGCCGACTGACCAGGAACGTGGGATCATGCGTCGCTGGGCAGCAAAGAGTGGTCTAAAGATCGCAGGCTACGTGTAGTCCGCTATGGATAACGCAGTTCGCTAGCTTCTGCAAACCTACAGAGAAGTGCAATGCCTAACCCTGCCGTACACAAGTGATCGTTAGTGATTACTTGGACTGAAACAGAGAAATAATACTCGACTTCGTCAGATTCTCTGGGGATAGGTCGATATAGTCATCGCCCTTGGGCCGGGAATCAACAAGCTCGGCTCCCGCCAGATAAAGTAGGTCTTTGAGGTTCAAGCAATTGGTAAACCTGTCGTTCAGATAATCTCGCGCATGGCCAGCATATGGCTTGTCTGTGGCAGTAATTCCACAGCCGACGCTGACGTTGCCGAAGTAGAAGCGAGTCTCACCTGCAACACTGAGCACCAGTCCCAAGATCGTTTGCGTGCGAGTCACCGCGATATCTGCTTTTGCCACGACTCGGTTCACGTCCACCATGTAGTTTTCAGTAAGTTTTTTGGGAGCTTCCTGGGCGACAATGATCTTTGCATCCACAGGAACCGTCGACGAGAAGTTATAGTAGTTGCACATGACCAGGTTGGGCTTGATACCGTCTTTCACATAGAACAACTCGGTAGCACCTTTAGGGCGAGGAGCATCCGTAATGTCGCCGGAGAAGAGAGCCTCTTCGTTTCGATACTCCGCGTCCCAACCTACCTTCCCGTCAGCCGACAGTAGCGAAAGGTCCAAGTCAATTGATCGATCACCAACGTTAAACCAGTGAATGCCAAATACGGTGTCACGAGGCGTTGTTACGTAACTACCAACGGGAAATGGCCCTGCAAACTGCTTGTCGCTCGACGGAACTGCGTAGTTCACGTACTCAGGAACAAAACACACCTTTCCGTCGACGTTGGGTCGCAGGTTTTCAGTCAACGAAGTCAGTACAATATGTAGCGCTCGATTCGTGTTCTCACGCAAGTGTTCCGGCCAATGGAAATCGGTTGCCCACCCGCGTCCATTTCGGACTGGATAGATGACGCTCTTCCCGGCGTTAAGTCGAAAGTACAGCGCGTAGGCCAGGCGGACTTTTCGAAAAACGATTGCCTTATCAACGCGTTGGGCCAACTCATCGTAGTCTAATTCACCGCGTTTGATCTGTTCCGTGACTGAATTCAGATAGTCAACCGGCAGGGGCTGGTGGAGCTTTACGGCCTTCTTGCGTAGGCGATTGAAGAAGCTCTTGTCCTGCGAGATCGACTTCAATGCCAAGAAGATTGGCTTGAAACGGTAGAAAATGGAAGCTAGGTTTTCGGGAGCGTCAGCGATCAACTTGGCTAGGATTCCCCTCTCCTTCGGCTCAATCTCCTTGATCTTTTTGATGAGCTCATCGTTCTTAATCAGCAGTGAGCTGTCTGTAAGCCTGTAGACGACGTAGCGCAGAAACGCGACCGGTTCATCCGGGACCAATCCGTAGAAGTCATACAGCCTCGCCAGTAGTTCATGGTTCTTGATGGCACCGAGAAAGTCTGGCTCGAACTTGTTTGCGTTCACGATGGCCATGATATCGTCTAGCGATTGTGCATGCAGAGCGACACCGCTGCCAAGCTTAACGACCTCGTCCAATATCTCAGCTGCCGTTAATCCACGAACGTATGTCAGTGACAAGTCATCAGAGATCTGCGGAAGTTCCAGCTGTTCATTGGGGATGTAATGTTCATTGGGGATGTAAACCGTCGACGGATCATAAATTCCCAGCGAAGCAAAGCCATAGGTCGTCACGTAATGAATCAGCTGTTCGACTACGAGTTGCTCGATCTTGGCGGAGCGGACCTTTTCCCAGGACTTGTGGAACGTGGCATTTGCCTGCTCGCCTGAAATGCCGACCAGGTCATTGACTGTCTTGAGGACTTCGTGACTGGCCGTTATCTCCGAGTCCAGGACGTACCCAAATGGGATCGTCGACCTTAACGTCTCCGCGTCAGGTTCTTTGCCGCTGCGCTGCTCGATCTGGATAGCTTTGAAAAGCCGTAACGTCGCCAGGTTCATAATGGAAAAAGAGGGGCGGGAGGTATTTTTCAGGATAAAAGGAACCTCCTGTGCCCCAAAACCTCGATAGGTTGATTGTGAATTGTATCAATCTCACAGACCCTCTGAAAGGAAGGACCGTTCGCGCTCTTTTTTGGTCGTGAATCGCCTGCGAGATGCCCAAAAAAACTTGAGCTGGGGAGCTGAGCATAGACACACAGCCGTCTCGAACTCTGGCGTGTGGGTTCCTGTAGTCACCGTCCCGAGCTGATGGCTACCCATAACTTGCTTACCTCTACGACTGTGGCATCCTGGGGTGTCCAAACAAACTAAGGAGGTAAGGACTATGACAACAAAGAACCCAACTACTAAGAAGGCGTCCAAGGCGCCAGTCACCACCGTCAGAGAGGGAGCCATAGGAGCAAGCATCTTCCTCTCCCAATCGATGGACGGCAACCAATCACACTACTACGTGATGAGTCGGTGCTGGAAGCCTGAGGGGAGTGACGAGTTCAAGTACACCAATAGGCTGTACCCCCGCAACTCGGGAGCAGTCGCCAAAGTAGCCACAATGGCCGCGAACAAGTGTGCAGAGCTGGACAGAGCAATCAACCATGACGGCACTGCCAATGAAGTGAAAGCGGTACAGTAAGACGTCCCACCTTCTGTTCTCGTCGAAGCGGCACCAATCTTCGCACTTGTTGCCTGGGAGCGATGAATGCCGTCACGGATGGGAGCAGGAGGATCTTTTCTATATTTCACTGGGGTCAAGTATGTCCTATCGAACAGAGAGGATAGCAAGAGCCATGATAGCGCTCCTGCTGCTGCCGCTCTCAATCATTGCCACATACATCTCAAGACGACGAGCTCTACGAAGTTACTCAAACACCTTTACTGGCTCGCGACGGTAACGAATAATCTCTGGCGATAGCTTGCTCATGCCAACCGCACTACGAGCTGCATTCACCTGCCGTAATATTCCCAGTAGCTGCTGCCTCACCGGAGCGTAAGGCTCGTACGGCAACTTCCAAAACTCCTCCGCAAACCATTCCTCACGACGACAACGCGCGTTCTCCAAGAATCTGGCTTTCAATTCTTTCATTGCTGCTCGCGATATCTGCACGCGTACCCGATACTTGCGATCCCGTTCTGCTGGACCGTCAGGATTATGCTTATCCCGATTCAGCACATAGCCCCCCTGGACGTAGTAGATGCTGTAGCCGTAGAACTGGATTGGCTGCCTGCCGTTCCTGCAGTTTCTGATATTCTGGCCTTCTGCAGATCGCCAATCGAGATAGCCGCCTCCCGGATCAAATCTTCCTCGGGTGGAAAGCACGATCCAGTTCCGCTCGTGACGCAGGTAGGCCAGATTAGCGACGCCACGCTTCTTTCTTGAAAATCGCTGCCCAGCAGATATCGAAATGGGATATTGGAATAAGAACTTCTCGTCGAGTTTGGCAGGGTCTTTCCCCGCAGGGACCTCGCCCTGCACATAGAAGTAGTATCCGTTTCGCACCCAGCCAGAGACGATCTGCTGGATGAATCCGGTTCTGCTCGTGGCAATATGCTCTAGTTTCTTCATCAGTCGTCTCCACCTCAAAGCACCCGCTTCGGTGCTCTCAGGTGAGGAGGAATTGATATTAGGCTCAATTCCTCAAAACGCCTTCACTTGCAAAACCCTTCGAGTCTACAAACCTCGAACGCTTTTGAACCTCCGTCGGTAACAGCGGACAACCTCCGGTTGCTTGTCGCCGCTGTTGTACTTTCCATAACGAACTCATCTGAATTTCATTCAGATTCGTCATGGTTTCATTTCTTCGGGGTACTCCCGATCACTAGACGCAACCCAGGTGTACCCCGTCAGCTCACCGAAAAACGACAACCGCCACCACAGCGCATTCTCGTTTTCCGCTTCGCTCTTCAACCGCTCCGAATCGGGGGAAGCTGTGCCTCCCCCGATCCCTCATCGCGGACTTCTGATGGCTTCGATCCCAAAGGATCAAAAAGCCGGTCGTAGCTTTCGTCTTCAACTCCCTGGCTATCAACCCAAGGCTTCAACGGTTCGTGACTGCCTTGCCACGTTTCGCTTGTCGGTAGCCCGAACAAGCACCCGCTCGACTGCCAGCTTGCTGGTTCCCCAGCACCCGCAGTCGAATCCTACTTGCTACTCACTCCCCCTGTTGTTGTTCTCAGACTTGGTGATCAACCAAGGCCCCGCACGTCACTACCACGGCGGCACAGCAACAGGTTCCTGCATTAGTCACCATTGTCGACTCTCAATTCACGTGGCTAGCTGTCAACCAGCAGGCCAGAACCCCCGCGGGGGTCAAAGCGTTAGGTGGAGGCTCCCGCCTCTCCTACTCCCATGCCAACTTGGTTGGCACATTTCAGCACGCAGAAAGTACAAGCTCGTGCTTACCGATACGCTTTGGGCTCTTCGCCGTTTGAGGTACGTCTATCGACCGCCCCAAACCTACTCGGCAACGTCTCTTGAGAATCTTACCAGTAAGGGATCGCTCCCCTTTCCTGCTTGAGCTTTTCACGTCCAGAGCATTTCTCTCCAGTACCCGCCTCGAATCCCAAGGCGGCTTGAATGGTCACCCATTCAAGGCTCCACAGTCCGGCTCGGGTTGAAGGAAGTCAGAGACTCCAGCATCCCCCCGAGGTGGATTGGACCGAACTCAATCGGCCTCACCAACTTCAACGGTGACGGCTTAGTCGATCCTTAGTAGAGGATTTCCAAAAAATCCTCGGATGCGAAATGCATCCGCGTGACTACTCGGGACCTGACTAAGTATGTCTGCATCGCCCACGTTCCATCGCACTTGTGCGAAAGTATTGGGTAGAAATCTGGGATTACTCGTCTGCAAAACAGATGCAGTCGGACTACTCCAGATAGCCCCCATCGAGCTCGGACAAACCCGATCTCCAGGTATCCGGCTCTACCGGCAGGGAACAACTCTGGCCATCCATACAGAGGATGACGCCAAAACTCTAAGCTAGTGAGGCTCAGCACACTTAGGCAAGCTGATAAGACTTGCTTTACCGTGGTTTCCCCAGCCATCAGAAGTGCTTCACGTTTAGTGAAGAACTGACAGATGGCGAAGCATCTCGCTCCGCCTGAACGTACCAGGATGCAATGAACTGACACGCTAATCAAATTGCGCTGGGTAGAAAATTTTGCTTAGCGATGGGCTTCGTGAGACTTTAGATCTCGGCTAGCGGAGTGAGCAGTTGCTAGAGCCTCAATGTTTTCACTATTGAAAGAATAGAGGTTTCAAATGGCTAACTCTCAAACGAAGAAGCGTCCCATTCGCGAGGCTCTCCGAAGACGAAATGTCCAAGGGGCCTTGTGGCAAAATCACGATGGCAACGGTAAGCCGTTTTACGTGGCTAGTGCTACGCGGTCGTACAAAGACGACAAGCAGCAATGGCAGAACGAGACGATTTACGTGCCGCTGGATGATATTCCACGGCTAATTAGCGTGCTGACGGAGATGGAGACAGCAGCTTATGAGCAAATCCAGATCGACTACGAGGCAAGTCAGGAAGACGCTGCCTAGCGGTCACAACCACATCGAAGGTCTATGCTCTAGCCCAGCTCACTCCTGCTAGACCTTTCTGTTTTTCTATTATCGCATCCGTCGTGCGGCAGGAAATACCCATTCGGAATTTGTCGGATTCGTCCGGAGCGATAAAATAGCTGCGGGACTTACGTCCGGTGCAACTGAGCAATCGAAACTCTTCATCGCTTTTCGGATAAGCAATTCAGTCCAATTGAGGAATCTTACCATGGGACGGGAGACCGGAATATCGATGTTCTCATCGATGCGTCGGACACTCCCCATCGCATTCACGATCGGCCTGCTTCTCTGCTGGTCAGCATCAGAAGCTTACTGCACCTCATGGCGAACCCCTACGGCCATCGAAAGCAATCTCTTGGCGTTCGACGGTAAGCTGGCTTTCCTTCAAGGTAGTGGTGGACTAACCGTGTTGGACTTGGAGACGGGACAAGTACTTCTTCGCAAGATGCTTGAAGGTAACTTGCGTTATGCTGGCGAATTCATCAAGTGCCCCGGTGGTGTTCTACTCGTTGGGAGCAGGCAATCAACACTCTGCGATGCGGACACCTTTGAGCCGGTCTGGACCATCGAAAACACTCATTCTGTTGTAGTCGATGGGCCCCATATCATTTCCTGTGATGGCTACCACACCGTCTTCTGTCACGATTCTCGCACTGGCAAAGAGCGCTGGTCAGAGGAGATTCGTGGTGGCTGGCAACTTATGATTTTCCGCGACATCGTGATCGTTGTATCCGTTGCATACGATGGCGGCATCCCAGCGTTCTGGGTGATTGATGCGGACACGGGACGTGAACGCTACCACAAGTCACCCCCAGCGGACAGAGATTGGTATCGAGTTCATTGCGATGGCGAATTCGTCTACGCTGTGACTGGAAAGATTCCACCCAACGAGTACTCAGCGCTTCCCCAAGGACTCATTCGATACGACCTCGATGGACGAGAACTGGAACAGTTAGATTTGTCCTCACCTGAAATCTCTAGATTGGATGAGTGGCCACATTCACCACTCGTCTATGGTGGGAAGGTCTTTCCGAAACACAGGAACTGTCGGTTGGCCTACCCGCATGAGCGAAAACCAGTAGATCTAAGCATACTATCTGAGTATGCGGACACGCACGCCTTGCCAAGTGGGCTTTTCGTCCATGAACAACTGAAGGACATCAATGGAGACAAAAGCCACGTAGTTCGACTACTTTCAGAAGACTATCATTGGTCTGCTTATCTCCCTTATTCTCAGCCCAACGAGTGGCTAGAAGCGGTCGTTCAAGCCGACAATCGCGTTGTGTTCTGTTCTTCCGGTGGTCAGATCGAATGCTTCGACAGTAAATCTGGCAAGTCGCAATGGACTTATATGTTCCCATCGTTTCGGAGAGTACTGGCAGCAGCAGATTGCTACATCGGTAGCTTTTGGCAAAGCAAGGAAACAAGCCAAGCTGACATGTTCGCCAAGGGCTTAACATCCTTAGGAAACAAGACGGGCAGCATTCCCATTCCTGACACACAGAACCCAGCGGACATTCAATGGCCTGTCCTGATGCAGGACACTGAATACGCTGGCCGTGTTTCAGTAGATCCCAACCCCAAACTCCGATTTAGAGACCTGCCAGAACGACTGACTAGTACACGAGCATTCCTAGTTGCTCTATCGATTCCCTTTGTGTTGCTGCTGTTTTGGCACGCTCGCTGGTTGACGAATAGGAGTGTGCAAATTGCTGAAGGAACTGGAACAGCAAAAAAACATTATATGCTTATCGCTGGCTGTGGAATTGTCGTTTTCACCGCTGCAGCGATCGGCCTACATCTATTTGGGCAAGTCAGCTCGACCTCCACATCACTCTACTGGGGCGTTGCACTAACTTCACTTGCGCTGTCTTGGAGAGCCATGAATCGTGCGACGGCGGATTGTTCAAGCATTGTGCAGTTCATCTCCATAATTCCTGTCGCCCTGTTTGCTGGTGTCGCGATAGCGCTCGCCGCAAGTCCGTACTAAAGACACATAGTTTCTGTTACGTATTTCCTACTATCTGCGTTTGCTCAGACACTTTTACTTGGAGCAGTGCACTAACTTATGAGCAAGCAACACGCATCGCATGGTTTAAGGAATTGTAAAACGCCAGCTGTTAGCTACTACCCATTCTCTATCAGAACCATAGTCAAGCATCTCAGTAATCTTCTCCCAACAACTGTTCGTGCGAAGTAGTCGCAATATGGCCTATGGTTTAGCACTCTTGTTGACATCAACACTCACCTTAGTGGGGATGCTTGCGATTTGGCTGGCGACTCTTCGTGGGAGTTGGATCTGGCGCAGCCTGTACTTCTTAGTTGCGTTATCACCACTCTTGCTGATCCCAGCTCTGGAACCCTATATGGCGTTCGTGCTGCAGGGAGCAATCGTTTCCATTGGCGTTACCTGGCTACCATGGAAAGGCAGCAAAGTCCCCGACGTATCGAGTAGTTCCTATCGATATAGGTTAAGCACTGTCCTCTTGAGCATGATACCGATTTCAATTCTCGCGGCAATCGTGACAGTTAGTCTCCCCACATTGAATCCCGACGCGTGGCAGAGCATTGTCGTCATCGGATTATCAGGAGGATTGGGTTCGTTTCTAGGGTGGTGGATGGCCACTCGAAAAGCAGAGAATTGGCGGATTAGAGTCTTCGTGGCATCTGCAGTTTTCGGCTTGCTTGCGACACTGACAGCCAGGTGCGATTGGTTTGTAACCTGCATAGATAACTTAGCGGATTGGCCACCCGACGAATCTTCAACAGACTGGGGCTTCTATGGAGTCTACGGAAAGGGAGACAGTGTCAATGCGTGGTACTTCATCCTCGGAGCGCAGTTACTCTTTACAAATTTCTTCGTTCAGGAAGCCAAGGAGTCATCGGTATGGCTCAGATTTCCTAGATGGCCCAGGTTCGGAACACTCGCGATTGCGAACTTTATGTTTCTGTCAGCGATTGTCAGTACACCTTCACTTGTGGTTGGCTATTCGTATCTAGTCCGAGATTCCGTGCCCGATCGCGACATCCGTCCGCAGAATGGGTATCAAGACTTATTGGTCGCGTGCGATCTGATTCCCGGCACTCGAATAGTTGACCGCGAAACCTTCTATCGCTGGGAAGCTAATGAACAGGATCTTCGGGCGGCTTCAAAGGAGCTCGATGGGGCCATCGCAAGAGTCAATGATGCCCTGAAGAAAACTACTTCAGTCGATGTCGACTACTTCAACCCTGAGTACCCTGAAGATCTGCTAGATAGTCTGCGCTACTTGCACTGGGGCATCTGCATTCAAGGTAGATTAGCTCAGTGCGAAGCGAATTATAGTCATGCGGCCAATCGATTCTTGGACCTCATCGCTTTTGCGAGCGCCAGCAGTCGCAGTGGATTAATACATCACGATCTCAGGTCCATTTATGCGGCTCAGGATGGGTTTCGCGGGCTGTATCTCTGCAGCGGCCAATTACCTAGAGAAGAGATTCCCAAATGCATTCATCGCCTGCGGCGCATCGATGCGGCATACGAACCCGCCCAGAACTACATCAGGAGAACATACGTCTGGGCGCAGAGGAGTCGAGGCTGGTATGGGCACTTGATGCTTCTCATGGGAGAAGTATTTCACCCTCGCCTGTTTGAGATAAGGAGCTATGCTATGGACCGGCAACACACTTCCACTCTATTCTGTCTCATGCAGACGGAACTCGCTATTCGTGCTTATGAGGCGGATCATCGACATTGGCCGGAAGATCTGGAAAACCTCGTCCCGAAGTACCTTCCAACAGTTCTGGCGGACCCTTACTCCCCGAACATGGCTAAATTGCGGTACTCGCGTGATGGCGACGGCTATTCTCTCTATAGTGTTGGTCCGAACGGAATTGACAATGGAGGAGAACGTGCATGGCAGAGCTTAAGTTACGCAGTTCATGGCGATGTTTCCTTAACCGACCAATTCGGTTCTGTGGACGACTCTGAAGATTTAGAAAACTAGTACGCCTCCCTATTTCATGCGTGCCGTTAGCGCAATGGTGACAGAAACAGATGCTCTGAGACTCGCCCGGCAGCACGCCTCGGAAAATGACTTGCCATGGAGTGGCCGGTGCGTCGAAGCATCATACGACGCTGAATATCCACGCCAAGACGGCAGCTGGTGTGCCGCCTGGATGGTGCTGACAAATGCAGATCGAATGGGAGGTAATCTCTATGTTACAGTAGATGCAAACTCTGGAGCGATACTAGAGGCTGTTTGGTGCAATCGGTAAGTCCAGGCCCTGCAACTCTACGCTTAGAGGTTGCTTCCGTCGGCCATAGGTTATTACGTGTATCGCCATTATTCCCATGTCGCTCGGTAATGAAGTAGGCAAACTTCATTCAAATCTTTCAGCAGTACCACAAGCTATGAGTACCACTCGACATCCGTTAACACGAATCATCTACTTTTTGCTATTGCATGTTGTACTGGAGCAGTCTGCCATGAGTCAGTCGGAACGTGATCGATACGAGCTTCTCAGAGCAGGAGAACGGTTTACCGACGCCGAAGCGGAAAAGGCTGAACGCATCGCCGCGACGGAGCCAGACAACATCGACATACAAACCCAACTGCTGGGTTACTATTTTCGAGGAAAATGGCAGCGGGTCCCTAGTGCTAAGGAGAAGCACTTGCACCTAGTCCTGGAACTGATTGAATCGAAACCTGCACTTCCCGTTCTAGGTCTTCCGCAGGCGATGCTCGACCCCATTAGTGATCCTGCTGGCTATGCGAAAGCGAAACTACTCTGGGAGAAGCAAGTTGCCACCCACCAGGACAATGCACGTGTGTTGGCTAATGCAGCGAGATTCTACTTTCGTAGTGATAAAGGTCTGGTAGAGGAACTGCTGAAGAAGGCACAAGAACTTGAACCCACCAACCCAGAATGGACGAGAGAGCTGGCCCATCACTATCGGCGCGGCATCCACCGGCGAACTGGTCCGGCAAGGCTGGATATTGCCGCCAAGTCATTGGAGCAATTCGAGCTTGCAGTAAAGCAATTTGATGACCCACGAAGCACCTATGGGTTGTTGGAGGATCTCGCTGCAGTCGCTTTCGAAGCTGACGAATTAGGGAAGGCAAAACAGTATGCAGATCGACTACTAGAGTTGAGCACGTCTCCTGAATTTGAGAGGCGTACTGGCAATGCGGTGCACCACGGCAACTTAGTCTTAGGTCGCTTGGCTCTGAAAGCCGGTGAGATGGACAGAGCAAAGTCTTATCTTCTTGAGGCTGGGAGAACTACCGGTTCTCCGCAGCTGAATTCCTTTGGTCCAAATATGATGCTCGCTAAAGAGCTTTTGGAGCATGGAGAAAAGGATATTGTGCTTGAGTACTTTCAGCTGTGCGGGAAATTCTGGGAACGCGAAGAGCTCGACGAGTGGGCGAAAGTAATTAAGGCTGGCGGAGCGCCAGATTTCGGTGCCAATTTGAGGTATTAACCTAGCAGCGAAGGATCAGCAGACTAGATTCATCGAACGTTGTAGCTGTTATCCTCGCTCTTTGTAGAATTGGTTTTCCATCTGGAGCCAGGCACTAAGGCCAATCAAGGAGAGTAGATGGAAGCAGCACAGAGGTCATCCTGGAAGAACCACGAAATGCCTATGCAGCGAGAGCGGCTTGATTTCTCGCGCTCATTCGGGGATTCGGAATCCCAGCGACTACGAGCAGGCCTGACCCCCGAATTCATGGAGGATAGGTGGTTTATCTTCTTTGAGGACGGCTGGCTCAGATTTCACCGCAGTTGGACGGGGCATTGCATCTTCTCCGTCCCATTGGAAATTGTGACTGATGGAATGAGGGCTGAAGAGATTTGGGTAAATCGCGACAAAGCGCAGTACAATTCCCAGGGACCTGAGGCAGATATCGAACTACTTGATAGTTTAATCCAGAACTTGTTACTTAATCAGTAATATAGCCTGCAGAGCAAAGAGCAAATCCTATGGCGAAGCGAGTTCTTTGTAAGAAGCCAGATTGCTCAAACCTCATTCTTCAGACAACGGCTGACGACAATGATGGCTATTGTATGCCGTGCGTCCAATCAGCAGCCAGAAAAGAGCATGAAGAGTATGTCCGAAAGCATCGTCGCGATGTGAATGAGTTTGAGGGTGTAACGGATCCCGTCGAAGTTTTGAAGATCGTCCACAAGCCTCGAAATTACAATCAGCTCGTCAATTGGATTCCTCACCCTACGCCTACGGATGAGCTGTACTCCAGGCTCACCGAAGTAGAAAAGAGTCGCTTGGCGAGTTATGCAAAAGAACTGATTGGCACCGAGCGAAACGAGGAAGCGGAGGAAATATGTCTCTGTGTTGCGGCGTTTTGCAACGCAGATATTGATGATTGCTTAAGGCAGTTTATTGCTAATGGCTCGTATTGGCCGAGTCTTGCATTCTATCGCTCGCCACCAGCGATTAGGGATGAGCTACTAGCGCGAGTAGAAACTGACGACGACAACCGCGGTCATATCCTGCAAGCTCTCGCTTGGATTGGGGACGCAGTGGTCGTCGACCGCTTCAAGCAGTGGCGGGCTACGCCTCCATCTTGGGGCGAATCTCTTTATGTTCTTCCCGATCAGTATTCGCGCGAAGCGGGATGGGAACTTACAAGCGACGGCAAGCGACGAGATCTCTACTTCGCAAAGTGTTTTGCCCTCCAACAGGGACCTTCAAGAACGCCTGAAGCTTTTCGAGCAATTGTCGAACGCACGGATTGCTGCCCTTGGTGTTCAGCGAAGTTGTCAAATTTATTCGAAGTTGATTTGACTGCTTGTGAATTGATATCTGACAATGAAGGAAATATGCCTTTCCAGGTAGTTACCTGTGAAGTATGTACAGCCTTCGCTTCGGCACTCCTGGGCGTAACAGATGACGAGGGGCGAGCGCAGTGGTCGGTAAAGAACACCCGACCTGACTACCTTCCCGATGACTCGGATACTTGGGATAGGCTTCCCAGCGATTCACTATTCATCGGAGAGCCGCGGTCTCCGATTTATGCAGCAGACCAGTTTCTCCCAGTAGCTTTCTCTCAACTAGGTGGACACCCAACCTGGATCCAAGACTCGGTCTACCCAGATTGCCCAGAGTGTTCGAAGACGATGTTGTTTCTAGCACAGATCGCCAATGAAGATATCGAAGAACATGCGGAAGGAACTTTCTACGCATTCATCTGCCTCGACTGCCACACAACCGCAACGGCTTATCAGCAGACATAGTGTTTTGAAGAGTCGTTTGCTCCATTTTTTAACTCTGCACAGCAGCTAATATCTGAGATGGATCAATCCCAGGAAACGAGCGAAACTCAAAAGCGGTGGCGTGGAGCGATTCTGTTTCTGTGCTTTCTTGTTGCTGCCCTAGCGATCACCCTAGCGATTAGACCACCTAGCAGACCAAGCAAATTCGACAAGATTTTTGAGGAGATGGCGCAGGCAGGTGACACTTACGACCCCGCTCCACTACTCGAATTGGAACACACTGGCCTTAAGGTTGCTTTGGACAGGGCCTTACCATTTGTTCTCAACGCGAATATCGAAAACGGCGATGAGGATCTTGAACTTATTCAAGAGATGGAGATTGGCAAATGGCAAGCTTGGGGGACCGGTGACCTTAGAAGAGCTGATGTGCCAAAAGAGCTTGTCGAAGGGTTTGTCAATTACCTCGCCGAGATCGATGATGCCGAGAGTATCCGACTAATTACGAATCGCGTCTTGGCAGTACTTAAAGAAGGCACTCTCAGAAGCTCCACGAGGGACACTATCATGAAGCACTCCGTTGCAACTATTGTCCGCTCTGGAAATCAGCAGCAACTTCAACGACTCACTCAGCTATATAACGCAAGTTCCAGTGAACCTAAGGCAAAGAAGAATTATCGTACCAGCCGTTCCGCCGAATGGCTTATTGAGCTTGCCTGTCACGGGAGACACCGTGGGTTTGCCAAACCCGGCGACCTCGATTCACTGGTAGTCGCCGCTCTTCGCAGTGATCATGCCAGAGTGGTGGATGCAGCAATCAGTTGTTGTACCGAACTTCGCACAAACAGTATTGCGGCAGAAACGAAGACAGCGCTAACAGAGATCTTTCAAGGGGAAGACCAGGATTTGAAGTTTCAATCCTGCTTTCCGTTGATGTACCTGTTTGGCTACCAAGAATCAATTGATTACCTAATGGAGCAAGTGGCTAGCACTGATGAAGAACGCTCCAGGACAGCGATCGTTTGGTTGGGTGATACATGCAACTGGAGCAAACCTGCTTCTCCAGAGCTGCTTGAAGCTCTACGGCCTGCTCTCCGATCAGAGAATGCTAAAATTCGCGCGGCGGCATGCAGGGCCATTGGAACCTACTCAGGTAATGAGGTGATAAAGCTGCTCATATCGATGCTTGGCGATGACGATGGAAACATAACAATTGCAGCCAGACGTAACTTGGAGGGAACGCTTGCTAAGAGAAACAAGGCCTTGCCATCGTTGTTGGAAGAAGCGGCAAATACCAATGAGTCCGAGGCAATCCGAAATCACTGCCGCTCCATTTTGGATGGGCTTGAGCAATAGACTCCAAGCGGGACTCTCATGACACAAGAGACATGGATTTACGATTCAAGTACCGAATTCCTCGTGAAACTGTTGGAATGCGATCCCAGCAAAGTGCGTGTTCTATGTCCTCACTGTAGTGAAGAACTCGTATTCGCTCCCACCTGGGAACTCGCCAATAAACTTGCTGTGCATCCTGGCATCTATTGCCTCAAAGACGAGCAACATGTCTTTGCAATGTTCGAATTGAGGCCTCCCGTAAGTGAATAGCAGGCACTTCCAATTCAGGTTTACAACTATGCCGCTTGCGAGTCGAGCAATTCTAGCTCAACCAACTCTCGGACTGCGTATGTCGATAACGAATTGTCACTCGAAGCGGCAACCTCACTCAGGCGAGCGATCCGCTTCTTCCGTTCAGAAAAACTAACTATAGATGTTTTTGGATCATCATTTCTTAGCGTTACGGTTTGCTTAGTGGTAGCGTTGCGGTTTTGCTTGACAGGCGTTACGCTTTTCTCTCGACTCCCATTAAACTCTTGTCCGCTTCTCGCCAGCGTCACTGCAAACCCATCTATGTAGAGCATGCCTAGTGCGTTTTCGTTCTGTTTGGCGATTTTCACGGTACTAAGAAGCCCTCGATGCGAAAGTCGCTTCATTGCATCGCAAAGCGTAGCTCTTCGCAGGCCGGTTGCTTCGGACACATCGCGGTACCTGAACCTCGCGTATCTCTCTTTCTGATTGAGCAGAACGAGTTGACGGGTTTGACGAATTCGCCGTTTGCAAAAGTACAGTAGCATTAACGCCTCAGCATTCGTCGCGGAACCTCTCGCTATGTAGCGGAGAAATCTCCTGGCGACAGCTTTTCTGAGCCCACCAGTGACTCCACTACACACTTCAGAGACGACATCAGCAGCCGCATCGATCTCCTTATGACTGAGACGCTTGATCCCTTTTGTCTTGGTCTTATGATTGACGATGCGGTACAGGTCCACTCTGCTTTCTTTATGCAATCTTGACCGCTCGTAGAGTCCGGCATAGACCCTTAGTTCGTTCTTCCTGATTCGGCCGGTCCGATAGGCCTCAAAGACAGCATCGAGTTCAGCGACATCGATGAGTGCAAACCCATCCTTGAACTCGTAGTCATTGACGTTATTCTTGTTTCTGCGACGTGACATGGTGTTTCCCTCCAGTTTGAGGGCAGACTTTAGGCAACAGTCATCCGTGACCGCATTGCAGTTGTTGACGAACAAGTAGTTTTCGCGCTATTCTCCCAGTGCTATCTGAAGAATCCGCGAGCAGCTTCCGCTCATCGATCTCCTAGGAGCGAAAGCTAGTCGTTCCTAGGAGCTATGCTTGCGTAAAGATCTCCCCTACTACATACACACTCCATTGTTTGACCAAGTGATGTCTCCAAGACGCTTGGCAAATATTGTTTTGGGCGAATTCCCAAACTGTTCTTGATACGCTCTCATTGGCTACTCTTTCGTTGAGTCCCGTTCAAACTGACTACTGAGCGCTATGCGGAGTAAAAAATTGCTTGACGCATTAGGCATGGCATGCCACTTTGGGCATGTTCCTACGTTATCCGCATAGCGTGTGAATTGCCTCAGATTCTTGTCGATTCAACTTTCTACTTCATTGCGAAACTCTTTATTGGACTGCCATCCAATAAAGTGCCTTTCTGGCCCCAAAGACAAACACCGTTCTAAGTTATGTCGATGCTTTTCATTCTGTAAGCCGCACGCAGTATCCGTAGACACACTTCAACGGGATTAAAGTAGCACTCAACGTCGGATGCCAAAAGATCCTATTTGCAGATTGGACCTTTGCACGTTTGGACTACTCGATTGTCGATCCTGTTTGCATATCCTCAGCTTCACAGGTGCACTGGCATACGAAACTCGTCGAGATAGGGTGCTCCGCGCATCGAGAAAGGACTCCTGCTGTTAGTGCAATTCTTGAACTTCACGAAGAATCGACATTTCTCAACCGCCGCTGAGAAGCGATTTATCGGTAAACCTATCCTGACCCTAGACCAAGCCAAGATCTCTTCGCCACGGCGCCGCTAGCCGCCTTCTCGGCCATCGAGGCATCAACTTGCTGACTCAATTCCATCGAATGGCAGAAGTTGACTAGTTGACTGGGCACCTTCGCGCTTAGCTGCTAACAAACGCAGCAACTTTGAAAACAGCGGTCGTACGCTTCTTCGAGCGAAAGAAAGTAGGTTGGCAGATGACAACTCGCGTGATAGCGTTCCTTCGTGACCAAAACTCATCGACCGAGTGATCGGCAAGCATACGTCATCGGATTCTGTAACGGGAAAGGTGGCCCTGGCAAGACAACGCTAGCGCTCAATACGGCGGTTGAACTGTTTGATCGAGGCAGAAAGGTTGCCTTTATCGATGGAGAAGAAGGTGGGATTAACGCTGACGCACTGAATCGATTTGACTCCCGGATTCAAACTCGCAAGGCATGTACGGCGTTTGACATTGACGATGCCATCGAGCAACTGAGTCGCAACCATGACATTATTCTTTTCGACGCTCCTGGCCAGACTACAGGAGAAGAGGTAGCAACAATCTGTTCGATTGCGGACCTTGTTATTGTTCCCATCAAGTGCTCGAAGAAAGACGTACGGGGATCGAACTCCGTCCTCCGTATGATTCAGCGAGCCCAGCAGCGGCAGCACGGAATACCAGAATCAGTCATCGTACTGAACGAAGTGCCGCCACTTCCTGTGGGCAGGAAGAGCAAGAGTGCTGAGAGTTTCCGAAAGCAGTTTGTCGATGCGGGTTATCAAGTGGCTACGAGCCAGATCCGCTTTTACGAATGGCATCGGCTTTGTGAGTTCGTGACACGCGACCCAAGCGCCAATGTTACGAAGAGCAGCGACAAGTGTGCTATGGACATTTCAGCTTTTGTGTACGAAGTAATCCAATCGCGCTTAGCGAAAACAAAGAGGGCAGCCAATGAGTGATAATGCAGCATACGACATCTCCGAAGAACTAGCGTCCGTTGAGAAACTTGACGAGGTACAAGCGAAACTTGATGAGCGACGAAAGAAGAAAGCATCCGGGTCAGATAAACAACAGGCCTCGCCATCGAAGTCCGTTATCTCGTCAGACGAGAAAGAAGCTGAAAGAGAGGCACAGCGCAAGAAACGAGAGCTTGAGAAAACCAAACTTAAGAAAGAACAAGAAGAGCTCGCAAGAAAGGCCAGGGAGGAGGAGTTGGCATCAAGTCCTTGGATCACCTGCCGACACAAAGTGAATGCTAAGCGAGTGGAGCTGCTCGACAAACTGTTCTATCGCATGAAGGCTGACGATCAATTCTCGGGCACCAAGCAAGAATTTTATGACGAAGGACTGGCCCTTCTCGAGCAGAAGCATCACAGCAATCTGCAATGGCAGAAACAGTGACGGCTACTTTCGTTGAGCCAAAGCTACACACGTGCTCGCCGTGATTTTGCCACACCGCATTTCGAATGCAGAATTGGGATTTGCTCTTCCATTCGCTCTTGGTGCTATTGAATCACGCAATAGAACGTGTCACCGCAGTCTGCTAGAATACCGTCTTTGACGCAATCGAATCATAATAACTCCCATTTACCTACTGAGCGAAAAAGCAGTAATGCAATACCTGCCTGAACGCAGTCGTGTCTGTTGGCTTATCCTGACTATGCTCTACTGCAGCTTCCTGCAGCTTGAAAGTAGGGCAGACTTAATCGTCATCGACGGTGATGGAGAGGTAGAACCAACCTTTACCTACAGAATGTCGATCACTCCTGCAGGCGTTGACGTTCCTGTACTAAAGCATCGCCTGCAGTCGAAACGTATCGACCTAAAGCCTGGCAACGCTGCTCCCTACTACTATCGCAGCTTACTTGGGATGGAAGAGATCCGCCGTCAGCTAGAACGCAGCTTTGGAGATTCGGATATTCTTTCTGAGTGGTCGGCATTGGCTACGAAAGACCTACCGCGGGCGAAGCTTCGTGAAGCTTTAGGATTGTTTCGAGGTCAAGTCAGTGACAACCTTCTGGTTGGCACTCAAAAGCGTGAGTGCGACTGGCAATGGCAATACGAGGATATCCGTGGCCAAGAAGCTCTCAATTTCCAACTTCCTGAAATACAGGCATCTAGAGATGTTTTGCGGATACTCTCGCTGCTTACACGCCTGGATATTGCTGAACAGCGTTACGATAGCGCCATTGCGGCTATTCGGATGAGCCTAAGGCTCAGTCACGATGTTGCCAAGGAACCCTTGCTAGTTTGTGGATTGGTCGGCATTGCCGGTTACGGATCGGTAAACGATTCGCTTATTGAATTCATTTCAGCACCTGAATCCCCCAACCTATATTGGCCACTTTCTGCTCTGCCATCGCCTCCAATCCCGATGATAGAACATGCGCGCGGTGATCTTGAGCTTGGGCTGCGGATGTTTCCCATGCTTGAAAAAGCCAATGCCGCTGACTGGACTGACGAAGAATGGAACGAACAGTTCCGGAAAGCCGCTCAACAATTGGTGGCTCTCGCTGATGATACGTCCTCATTAACTGGTGACGCGACTGATTCGAATCGCGATGCACTCTTCACAAAGTTCATCGGACCTAGCTTGGGTGCCATTGGGTATCGGCATGCGAAAAAGCGGTTGTCAGACTTAGGGTACGACGAGATATCCTTAGAGGAGATGCCCGTTGGTCAAGTATTGTCTATCTATTCAGCACACGCGTTTCAACGTTGTGCAGACGAGTTTGAGTCCACTTGGTGTGTGCCCTATTGGGAGTCGCGTGAGATGGATGCTGACTTCATTGTGGAGCGAGCACATATGTTCGGCCCGTTCGAGGATCGGGAGATACTGCCTATTGCTTCTCTCCTTCTTCCGGCTATCCAAGCAGCACGCGTGGCCGAAATGCGGATCACTCGCGACATTGCAGCTTTACGTGTCATCGAAGCGTTACGCATGCACATGGCTGAGACTGGTGAGGAGTTACCTGTGACCCTCGATATCATTGATTGCGTACACGTTCCAGATAATCCAGCTACTGGCAAACCGTTTTCCTATCGCTTGGAAGGCGAGACGGCAATCATTGAATTGCCAAGTGAGGATGGTTTAGTCGTGAGCCGAAGATTCGTAATCAGCATGGCCAGAGGAGGAGAGTGATGAAAGGTAAGTGCGCGAAGCGACTGTTCATTCTCACGGCACTGCATTTAGCCTGCATACTGGCCATCCATCTCGATTGCATCGCAAATGCTGACGACGGTTCGCAGTCAATTGAACGCTTTATCGATGACGGCGCATGGGTGATCATGTGTACGGATTTTACACGCTGGACGGAACTCGAGTCTGAGGAGGTCCTATCGGACTTGTTGCGGATCAAGTATCCGTGGGACGAAGAGAAACGAAACAGGCTTTCGCAGAACTTTAAGGCGCTAGCACCAAGAGTTGCTCGCATGGGCATCGAGAAGAATTGGATTGTCATCAGCCCTCAGGACATTTTGTTTCGTCGCGGATTTCCGTTGTTTTTCTCTGTCAAGGAAGGCGGCAATCATAGTGAGGTCCTAGAGTTGGCCAAGAGCATGGCCGTACTGTCCAATTTTGTAGGCTATGAGCATCTTTCATTTTCTTTCCCGTACAAAGATGCAGAGTGGTTCGAAGAAGAGCGTCTTGTACTCTCGGGGTCGTCCGACGTGCTAGAGTATTACTCCAATCTAGAACCAGAGGCTCGGCCAGATCTACTAGAGCCACTGAATGAGCTAATGTCCAATGGCGCTGTCATCGCATTCGTCATCTCCCCAGATCGTCACGCCAGACGAGCCGTTAAAGAGCTTTGGCCACGAGATGTTCCCGCAATTCTGGATAACATTGACGGCAAGATGATAGCTGATGACATCGGCTGGATTGGATTTGAGTTGCGTGCCAATCCGAGACCCGTCGGCAGACTCATTATTGAGCTGAAATCAGAGCTACAAGCAAAGCAACTCCACACATGGATTAATCAGAAGCTTACATGGCTCGCTAAACAAAGAAAGTCTACTATTGCGTCTGAAGGCCTTGCCCCAGTACGTCTGGCAAACGCTCTTCGTCCGCGGCTAAGCAATAAGCGCATCGTCATCGAACTAGATTCAACAGGCATTCAGATTAATGCTCTGTATGCCTTGATTAACCCAGCTATCGACGCTGCGCGTGGTGCGGCTGCCGCGTCGAAACGCCAAAACGATTTCAAGGAGATTGCCTTAGCGTTGCTTGACTATGAGGAGAAGCACAAGCGATTCCCACCAGCATATAGCGTTGATAGCAACGGCAAGCCACTACTGAGTTGGCGTGTGCACATCCTCCCATTCTTGGGCGAAACTGAACTGTACGAGGAATTCCATCTCGATGAACCGTGGGATAGCAAGAACAATCGGCCTCTGATTGGTCTCATGCCAGCGGTATATGCAGAAACACTCGACTCCGAAGCAGAGTTTTTCGAATCAGGGGAAACTACGGTCGTTGCACCCATTGCTCCGTCCACCCTTTTTGCCAACCCGGAGGGCACGGAGTATCGCCGCGTTAAGGACAAGACATGGGAAACGCTCATGATCGCTGAAGTCGCCCCTGAGGAAGCTGTTGTCTGGACATCACCGCAAGATTGGAAAATTAACTTCGAATCGGCTTTGGCTGACGTCAAACGCGAAGATCGAGAGTTCTTCATTACCGCGTTTTGTGATGGGAGCACCAAGAAGCTCTCAACGAAGATGGCCACGAACCAGTTCAAAGCCATTCTCACCATTGATGGTGGAGAGCGCGTCGATTGATACTTGCGATGCCATGGCATTAGACCTTCCAACCAAAGCGGATCATACCAAACACCGTTCCCTCCGACTTATTCAGGGAGGACCGCTGCAATCGCACGCATCAATGCAAGTACGTTTGTGAAATTGAGTTGACACACCTCGCAATGTGCAGTAAATTCTGCACATTGGAAAGGAGGATGTCACGATGCCACAGTTCACACCCGGCGAACTGTCCGTGATGCGCATTCTTTGGGATTGCGGGGAACTCAAACCCGGAGAAATCCAGGAGAGGTTTCCTGAACCAATCAAGAATCCTGCACTGCGATCATATCTGAAGATTCTCTTGGATAAAGGTCATGTGTCGCGCCGAATGGTCGGCAAAGCCTATTTCTACAAGGCCACTACACGCCAGCAGACGGCGTTTCGATCCACACTTCGAGAAATACTTGAAGCGTATTGTGATGGTTCAGCCAAAAGCCTCATCATGAACCTCATTCGCAATGAGAATTTGAGCGAAGCAGAATTGCTGGAACTCAAGCGACTTGCTGATGGCAATCAAGCAGCCCAGAAGGGGAATAAGAAATGAGCTATTTCTCCGTCTTTAGTAGTCTTCCGCAGGCGATTGTATTCCTTGTGCTTGCGAAGCTGACCTCAATCCTCTTATGTGTGTGGGGCATACACTGGCTGTTGAAGGGCAGGAATCCACGTTGGAGAATCCTGACTTGGCGAATCGCAGCCATCGCTCTGGTGGGCACGATTCTTCTGAGTCTCAGGGAACCACTCGTTAACTTGCCTCTACTTCCAGCTCTTTCGAAAACAATTGAATCGATGCCTCAACAATCGGAAAGTATCGCAAGAGATACTTCCAGTTCTATGCAAGCTGACGATGTTCAACCAGACCTACCTTTTCAGACTAAGCCAACCTATGAAGCTAAGACTAAATTGCCTGCAAATCCAATGCAACGACCTCTCAGCTCTGTTGAATCTTCCATTCCCACAGATACTCCAACAAATCTAAGGGCTCCGATCAATTTTGAGCCGAGTCCATCCATGAATACGTCATGGCCGATCTCCTATTGGATTTGGCTGGTCTGGGCCATTGGAGTAGTCTTGGGCATAACTCGCCTCTCAGTGGGAGTCTTCTATCTGAAGAAGCTCAGACAATCCTCCGCCATCGTTCCAGAAGCGATTGAGGCAGAATTGGCACAGCTGATGGCAAACAACCCTAGGGTACGTGCGGTTTCCGTTCGGCAAAGTAAATCTATCTCGGCACCTTGTAGTATTGGAATCTATACCAGAACGATTATGCTGCCGAGTTCGACGTGCAGTCCGGGCAATACTGATGAAGTCCGAAGTATGCTGGCACACGAGATTGCGCATTTCGCCGGAAATGACCTGTGCTGGAACTACGTCCTTAATCTCTTGTCAATCGTGCTTTGGTTCCATCCTCTCCTGTGGCGAGCGCGACTGGCACACGCAGACGCTTGTGACCAGCGCTGTGATGCCGATGCCACAAGTTACCTGAAGAATACAGAGAGTTACACAAGGTTGTTGGCAAAGATCGCTCTACAGCTAGCCAATCGAACGCCATCTTCGGCACTACCCATGGCACGTAGCTCCAATGTCGTACAGCGAATCAACGTCCTGACCAGCGGAATTGGCCAGCCTCACCTGAATCGCTGGAAAGCTGTACTCACATTGCTCATCGCGTCTACCGCGATCTTCATGATCGCTGTCGCCGGTGTTACCCGATCAATAGCACAGCCTACCGCTAATCGTGCAGCCGCCACCGATGCACAAACGCAACCCGACAATGCTGAACATCCCGAGGGCAATTCCAAGCCCGTGTTTAGCGGAACAATCATTGATAAGTCTGGGAACCCAGTAACTGATGCCACGATCGAGCTCACGGGACAGAAACGCTCAGGAACCAGGCATTATGAAGCGAAGGTAGATGAGGATGGTCATTACATCTTCTCCGAAGTTCTGCAAGAAGACACATACCGAGTTCGAATCACTTCAACGGGATGGGTCGGCATTACCAACTGGAGACAGCTACCAAAAGTGCAGTTGGGTCCAGCAAGCTCGATAGTGCGCGATTTCCAACTGCAGAAAGCTTGCACTATCCGCATCCGCACGATTGATGAGAAGGGTGAGCCGGTTCCTAATGTTCGCATCTACTCTGCTTCACTTTCGGACGAGCGATGGGGTAATTCGAATGGTGTGAGCACCGATAAATCTGGATGGGCCACCATCGGTGGCTTAAGTCCGTCCCAAACTGATTACATATTTGGGACTAGCAGCAGAGAATATGCCTGTGCAAGCCTGGTTAAAACGCTAGACGATCCAGATACTGCGTACGAAGAGACCGTAACACTAGCTGTGGGAGTCGAGGTCTCGGGCAAGGCGGTTTGCTCTGACAACAAACCAGCTGCTGGCTGGTCGATTCGGGCGATGCCCACCTGGTGGCACTTCGGGGTCTCACCAGGTGGAGTTGAGATCGGCGAAGATGGGTCATTCACACTCTCACATATAGCTCCAGACAAGTACGATGTTACCGTTGGCGTACCGACCGGGGAGGGAATGTTCCGGCAAGAGCGCGCTCTATCTGATGTTTCGCTGCCGACGGCAAACGGCTCCTTAGATGTTCGTTTGCGAGTTCCTTCGCCGAAGTCAATGGTGGCGATTTCTGGGACCGTCACAACGTCAGGCCGCCCGTTAAAAGAGACAATCACAATCTTTGCTCGTTCTGAGAATGGAGAGCACAACGGATCAGGCTCGGTAGTGCCTGGCAAAGATGCGTTTCGAATCTCTCCTCTGCCGCCTGGACGATATACGGTAACTTTCAGCTCAACCGAGGTTGAGCAAAAGCGAATCTCAGGCGTTAATGCGCCGACGGACGACTTGCAAGTTGAGCTCACGGTGACTGGCAAACCAAAGTTGGCTGGAAGAGTTATCGATGCTTCAACGAAGAAGCCGTTGTCGAACTTTAAGATCCGCGTGCTCAAGGTAGGTTACCTTCGCGGCCCAAACTATGTTCAAGACTCCCAGTGGCAGCTGATTGAAAATCCTGAAGGCGAATTTGCCATCGATGTGGTTGGACCTGGGATTTACCAAGTTGTCGCCACCGCCGAAGGCCTCGCTCCAGCAAAGACTGATCCAATTAACACAGACGAATACAAAGGAGACCAGCTAACGCTCGAATTGAGCAGTGGTGTTTCAATTCGGGGGATGATTGTTGACGAGCAAGGAAATGCTATCAGTGGAGCAATTGTAACGCCATTATCAGATTCTCTAATCGTACCCCGTGGCGGCCAGAGAAACGCGCTCAAACAAGACAGGAGTGCCAAGACTGTTCAGGGACAATTTACCTTGAATCACCTAGCCCCTGGACCAGAGAAGTTCAAAGTCACCCATCCCGATTACACTTCAGCAACTAGCGATGAAGTCTCAATCGATGCTGAGGACATAGAACTTCCACCCATTACACTTTCTCGTGGAGCGATCGTACGGGGATTCGTCTACGACTCAACGGGGAAGCCTGAGCCAAACGTCACACTCTATTTCCAGGATCGATCAGCCTATGGCGGAAGAGGAGCCCAGGAAATTGGACGCATTGCCACCGTCGTCACGGATCAGTCAGGTCGCTATCAAGCCCAGCACTTGCCAGAACAGCTCTGTTACGTTCAACGAGCTGAAGAGTGGAATGGGGTTGGGGTCGTTCGCATGGCAATTCTCCCAACAAACGGTGCGGAGCAACGATTAGATCTCGGTGGCGAAGAGGCAATCACTGGTCGCCTCCTTGAGAATGGCAAGCCACTCAGCAACGTAAGAGTCCAGCTCGGTGGGACTAACCCGAACTTCGGCTTGTTTAAAGCGTTTGCTCAAACCAACACCAACGGTGAATTTACATTCTGGGGGCCATCGCACGGGAGCCGCGTTCTCTACTACCAAGCCCCAGAGGGCCGCAATACGTGGATCCGTGGCACGGAAGTTTCCGTCGGTCCGAAGACCCAGAGTTTTGGCGAAGTAGACATTCGCTCCGTATCACTAAAGGTCTCCGTTCACGGAATGCCGAACAGTTTGGCAAATCGAGCGAGAGTTTCGTTAATCGAATACAATCCTATCTGGGCACATGGAAACGACGTCGGCATCATGGAGCCGCGCCAGAGCGCACAAGAACCCTTTCTGTTCCGACGCGTGCCGCATGGTACTTACGAGCTGATTTGCAGACGCGATGACGGCTTGACTTTGCGAAAAGTCGTTCAAGTTGACTCAGCCAATGCCCGGCAACAGGCAACTCTCGATTGGCCTACTGAAACTGGGACTCTGTTAGTAAGCCTAGACAAATCTTTGTGCGGACCAGGTGGATGCAACCCGCCAAACTTGTGGAGTGACGACCAGCAAATCAAGGGTACTCTCTATTCACAAGACGGTAAGGAACTCCGTCTGGTCAACGTGCCGGCAGGAAAATACTACTTGGCTGACAAAGACACTAGAGACGCCGACCGCGAATTTGAATTCTCTGTGAAGCCGGGGGAAACAGAGACACTTGACCTCACACCAGATACATATGTCCCCAAGCCTGTCGACGTTGGGGTCCATGTCGTACGTTGCTTCACTACTGCCGGTGTTCCACTACTGGGTTGCCAAGTGGAGTTCGAATCAAGTGACAATGACATCCGGCGGAGTAGTGCCCAATACGGACGTCAAACCTTTACTGGCACTCCAGGCGAGTACACCATGTCTGTATCCTTCCCTGGATACAAGAAAGCTCGACGGAAAGTCACATTGATTAAAGTTGCCCCTGACGGACGTGCCGTAGGAGATTTCGAGACGTCCGTCCGATTGGCAGAAGAGTGATGCCGAATTGCGTCTTGGTCGGAGAGGTTGCCACACGATAGCGACGTAAAATCAGAACTCGGATGGTCTCTCTAAACGCTGGTTGCAGCACACATTGCTTGTCACAAGTCTTGAGCTGCCTATCATTGGCGCATGAAGACCTATCGCAACCAGACTTGCAGCGACAGATTGCTTTGAGATTCCCGTGTTACGCCGCTCTACGCTCGTAGTGCTTCAGCACGCCGCCTAACCACTCGCGACAGACAATCTCATCGTCTTTGTTCGGAGGGTCATCGACGTCTGGCCATATACCCATTAGTGGCTTGTTGTCCTTTCGCTGATGAGGGCGTGCTTTGTGATAGTATTCCAGACAAGAAGAGACGATGTGGTCGAAGTGCCCTAGCCCAAAGACAATGAACCGGTTAAGGCACTCGACCTTAATTGACCCAACCCAACGTTCTACGAAAGCGTTTTGGTTGGGAGCTCTTGGTGCCGTCGGCTCTATCGAGACACCATTGCTCGTAAAGACCTGATCGAAACGCTTAGAGTACTTGAAGTCGAGGTCGCGGACGAGGTAGCGAACCGGAAGCTCCATCCCTCGGGCTTGTTCCAGCATTGATTCGGCTTGAGCCGTAACCCACTTATTGTCGGGTTTGATCGTAGCAGGTGAGCAAATCACTCGCCGTGATTTAACGTGCATGAAGGCCAGGACAAAGGCCTGCTTAAGTCCACTGCTGGTCATCACCATTTTTGAAAAGAAATCGCATTGCCAAAGCGTGTCTGAGTGAACCTTCACGAAGTCGTTCCAAGTTCCTGTGCCCCGTTTTGGTCCGGGATGGAGACCTTCTTCTTTGAGGATGGTACGCACGGTTGTGCGGCCACAGCAGCGTATTCGCAGTTTGCGTAATTCGCCCACAATTCGACCGTACCCCCATTGGTTCTCTTTTGCTAAACGAACCACGATCTGGCGGATGGTCTCAGAGGTCCCTTTTCTGCCCATCTTCTTAGCGGGCTTCTTTCCATCAATTCTCCTCTCCATCCATCTGCGGTAGGTTCTTGGGTGCACGATGGATATCAACTTCAATACGTCTGAGCCGATCCCATCTCCCAGTTCGAGTAGCCTTTGTCGTTCTTCGCTCGTGAGGAAGATACGCTGCTTTTCGACCCTCTTGCGAGTCATTTCTAGTTCGGCTTTCAAGAACAGAAGCTGTCGCCTCAGAAGTTCTTCATCAGCCCGGGCAAACAGGAAGAACAGGGGGGAGAACCAGTCACGCATAGGAGCTGTAGCCCTTTCAGTGAGACAAGAGGAAGTGGTGACAAACTTTCTGAACCTCTGGTGTCACTCGATTCTCACTGCTCCTTCACGCGGATCAAGTGACAATTTGCTCCTGAGAAGGGCTTTCGTTCGCCATCCGGGTTTGGCTTCGCAAAACTGCTGATAGATGCTGAAAAGTGCTGATAGTTGCTTAAGCAATTGACAGCGCGCAAACCCGGACGAAAATGCGTAACTAGCTATGAAGGCTTAAGTTAGACCCGGCTGCACGCAGAGGCTCATAACCTCGAGGTCGTCGGGTCTTCGCGTCCTGCATTACCTGCTGGCAGATTGAGAAATCCTGATGCGAGTTAAACTTAAGAATTTTCTCAATAAGATTTGTGAAACACCGGAAGCTTTGCTCCCTTCGTCCTGCCGTTGAGTATCGGCGTTTGCCTGTCGTTCGACCGAAGTCGAACAGCTTGATCGATCTCGTCAAACAATGCAGTAATCGTCACCGCTTTGTCGTTCCCTCTTTCTTTTCTCAAGGCGTCTAGAAGGCAACTCGTAAAAATACCTTGTCCAATCTTAGAGTCCTCAAATGCTAGCTGGTCGTCGTCACACGCCGTCATTATCATCCTACCTTCTCCCAGAGATAGGTGTTCAAGCTTGATACCCGAACGCCTCGTTCTAACGGACGCCAATTGTGGTCCCTCGAACGTTCTGCCGCCAGCACGCCCGCTAAAGCACGTGTCAAAAAAACAAAGAATTAGGGCCGGACCGTAAATTCGCGCGAGCAAACGATTGAGTTCAGATTCCAAATTGAGTCCTGTGGAAAAAATGGAATCATAGTGAGTATCGTTTAGGATAAGATAGCGAGAAGCCTTGTCAGGCGAGGATTCGCTCTCAGGACTCCCGTGACCTGCAAAGAAAAGGACAACAATGTCATCGCTCTTCGCAACTCTCGGTAGGTATTCGCCAATCAGTTCCATTACGTTGGCCTTCGACGCGGAAGAATCAACAAGCAAATGCAAGTCAAGGTCGCTTTTGTCTATGCAGTCGCGGAACAGATTACTAACAGCTTCGGCGTCGGCCCTAGCGTAGTTAAGATTCGAAATAGCAGTATCTTCGTACTCGTTAACGCCAACACAGACAGAGTAAAGCACTATTGCGTCCTATCCATTCATACTGGAAAGAATGACACACACCGAGGTTCGATGTTGTTCTAACAATCCTCTAGCCCTCAGATTCGAGCCAACATATGGAACTTGGTCAAGACCATCGTCCCGAACATCGACCCTACATTGAAAAGTTAAAGGAGTCGCTCGACTGGGACGGCCTCGTTCGTTACGGCATTGCTCATTGGTATAGCCCGGCATTCGGCTTCGCTTCTGCGATAGTTGCCAGTAAAGCATCTAAACCGCTGCGATTTTGGTCTGACCTGTCTAGTTATCTGGATGAGCTTGCCTACGGATCCCGCTTTCCGAATTGGGACCCCTCTGTCGAACAAATTGGTAGTCTCAGCACTAGAGAACAGTTTACTCTCGACTTTCTGCATAGCTATTCAACTGTCTGCTTATGTGTTTCGGGCAATCAAAGAGTATCTTTAGAATTGGGCATACGGTCGGCTGAGCGATGCTTGCAAGGTGCCGGAATGCTAATGTTTGACGATTTGTCGGCGTTCTATCTGCATATGTTGGGTCGAGCCTTTCAGGCCCTAGGCAGGTACGAACGATCTCGTTCCTGTTTGGTTAGTTCACTCGACCACTATCGAAAACTGTCATTAGAACGACCGGACGTATATGACGAATTTGTAGCAGACACACTAAACGAATTGGCAATCGTCTGTGATGAAATGCCCGATTCGAAAGAAAGTGCAAGGGAGTTCATTTACGAAGCGATTGGAATTTACAGATCTCTGAACGATAAGCGCGACGGGGATCATCAAATGGACCTCGCAATGACGCTGAACACTGCCGCAATCATCGAAACGCAACTTGATGCACTAGCCAGCTCTAGCGATCTCTTTCGTGAGAGTTTAGAGATTCTTGAGGGCATAAGCGATGGCTCGCGTCCGATGAGCACACTTCATGCCTCCGTGCTAATGAATCTAGGGAACCTCAAACGACGACAAGCTCAATTCAAAGAAGCCGTCGACTATCACGAACAATCCATTGACCTGTACAACGAACTGGAACGTGCATTTCCCGGTATATTTCAAGAAGAACTTGTACGTGGACATGCAAACTTAGGTAATGCAAAATTCGATGGTGGAGATTTAGAGGGCGCTGGAAAAGCGTTTGAAGTCGCTGGATCTAAACTCGAATCCGACAATCACCGCAGTTTCTTGGGAAAGCCCGAAGATGCATTAACTACCTGCAAGAGTCTCGGCAACTTCTACGACAAGTTTAACGGCGAAAATGCTCGTAGCACTTTGAAAGCGCTGACTTGGTATCAACGTGGTGTTGAATGCGCAGAAACTGCGCGCTCAAAAATGCTCATGTCACGTAGCAGGCGAGAACTTCTGGTTCAACATCATCACATCTATTTCGACGTCGTAAGGACGAGCATCAGAGTATTCCAAACGAACAAAGACGAAACGTATTTGGGACAAGCGATCCTAGCTTCAGAGATGAGCAGGTCGCGAGACGTCCTCGACGAAATAGAAGACTCGCATCAGGCATCCAAAGGAATTGAATTGTTTGCCACAAGAAAGAAACTCCGAGCCTTGACTCGACGACTTTGGGATGATTCAGAGTTTTTTGGTGAAGAATCTACAGCCACCCGAACTCAATTGGAGCGTCAAGTCAATCTCGCAGAATTGGAGTATCGCAGTTTATTGTCACAGCATGGAGGCCACGCTATTGACCTATTTCAAAAATCCGCCCCATTTGGCGACGTTCCGAAGGCCAACATTATTCCTGAGATTCAAAGACTCATTGCTAAGGATGGCCGAATTCGCATCCTCTACTTCCATTTGCTGGAATCTGCAGGAGTTGTATTCAGTATCAGTCAGGCAAACGTCGAAGTGGTTGAGTTGCCGGCAGTGAACACCAAGAGTATCCGTCGCTGGTTTGAAGCGTGGCAGGAATCATACCGTAAGTTGGTGCATGAGCAAAATGAATTGCTGAGTTGGGGTGCGGAAATCTTGCCGCTGCTTAAGACTATTGAGTCGAAAATCCTTGATCCGCTATTTTCAAGAATAGGCACAGAATTCGATCGATTGTTGATCATTCCCCACCAGAATCTTTTCGCAGTCCCATTTCAAGCCTGCAGGCTAGGGACAGGCCAATACTTGGGTGATGTTTTTTCGATTTCCTATCTGTCGAGCCTTTCGATGGCGCGTTTGCTGAAGGGACAGAATAGTCGGCTTGGAGAATCAATTGTTATTGGTAATCCGACGGGAGACTTAAAAATGGCAAACGCCGAATCATCGGTTCTAAAGCACCATTTTCCAAGTGCACACCTTATTGGCCATTCGCATCGACGCAAAAAGGATGAGTTCTTACAGAAAGCGTCAAATTCAGTGTTGTTGCATTTCGCGGGCCATTCAACTATTGAAAGCAACAATGTATACGCTTCGTCTCTGCGATTAACAGGAGGCGACCATGGTTCGTCAGTGTCGCTGCGCGATATACTCTTTGAACTATGCCTCAAAAAGAGGCCCGTCGTTTTTCTGAACAGCTGTGAGTCCGGAGTGCAAAATATGAGCCGCGTTGACGATTACATGTCGTTAAGATCGGGGTTTTTCTGCGCTGGAGCTAGGGCAGTAGTTAGTTCACTCTGGAGAGTTCCGGATACGCTTTCAACTTTGCTAATTGTTCATTGCTTCTACAAGAGTTGGAAATCAGGGTCAGATGTTGCCAAAGCTCTTATCGAAGCACAACGATGGGTAAAAGGCATCCCGAGTGGAAAGGCACTTGCGGAGGATATTGTTAATCCTCTGCTAGAACTCATAGAAGCCGAGGAAGACAAAGAGACGGTGGAAAGGGCAGCTGAGTTCCTGAAGCGACGTTTTCCTGATCAGCCACCTTTTGACATGCCTGTGTTCTGGTCTCCATATTGCGCATGGGGAGCACCAGAATAGTGAGTGGGTTCTGACTACTTCACAGCATGTGTGTCGATGGAGAACCTGTTTTTGGCGCATTGTTACATCAATCTGTTTAGCAGGCTTTACTCCCAGGCAACAGACTCTCCCCATTCAGCGCGGATTCTACCGCATCCTGATAATCTCCGACCTGAAGGTTTATGCTGTGTACTTTGCAGAATCTTTGTAGTGCTTCCATGGATGTGTAGCGTATCCCACCGATCTTGACCGAGGCAAGCTTGCTTCCCTTCGTTCCTTTCGTGGCCCATCGGTAGACCGTTTGATAGTGTGTTCGTTTCCCCTTCCGTCTTGGCAATACGAAAGGCGCCTCATTGATAGGAATTACCTTCTCGTTCTCTACATCGATTTCTTCTCTGTTCGTAATGTTCTCGACATAGTAATGACTCGGCTCTGCCGAGCTCAATCTAATGGTCAGTTTTTTAGCGGAGGCCACCATCAAACATCGGGATTGGTCGTGCAGGTATTTTGCCTAAGGAGTGCTGATGGCGTATAATTGCATTGCCTGGGGACAAGGACCGGAGCTCTGCTGCAGAGCAACTTCGGAAGCGATAACCGGGTCCGCCGTCGAACATCGACGACAGTTGGAATGCGGCCCTTACTACTTGGTGGTGAGGGCCGCGTCCTTTTCCAATACCTGAGGTTCCATAAGTAAATGGTTCTTGGCAGCCTGGGTGCGGCGCCTGCTGGCATCAAGGTTTCCAATGCATACAAGTCCGCACATTTCCTGGCCACCAAACGAAGATTTGATTGCAACTTTCCGCCCACTATCCCACCCCCGTTGCTCGTTGCGGAGCTGGATGGCCCTGTCATGGAGTTTCGTAAGGAGCTCAAGCCGCTCAGGACTCGGCTCGCTACGATGGAGCTGCTGCCACTGGGGTTCGCGGTTGGCACGCTGCTCGCGGGTCTCCGCTGGCAACCGGTTGACCTTCTCCAGCGGCGTATTGTGATGTCGCAGATACTCCCCCTTGCGGAGCACGTGCTCGGCTCGCGTGCGGATCGGTTCTTTGTAGCCTGCCGTCTGGTCTATCAAGTAAAACTCGCGCGGTGAGGCCGTCGTCTCGATGATGTTGTTCTCGGTCAGCAGCGGCGTGACGTATTCGGAGTGTGATACGCCACCATTGTTCTTGCCACTGTAGGCGATCAGCGAACCACCCTCACGCATGGTCGTGAGTGTGCCGCGTGCCTTCTTCGAGTAGCTCTGTAGCTCTTCCACATCCGACTTGCGGTGCAGGTAAAATAGATCTTCGTGGCCGTGTTGTCGCGGACGATACGGAAACGCATGTTGGGCATCGATTATCCTGCACTCTCAGAACAACTCACGATGTGAGAGGCGATACTGGAGACGACTCTGTTTTCCTTGTAAATATGTGAGTGCATCCATCTTACGTCTATTAGATTACGAATTGCTGCATCACCACTAATCACGTGATTAACATCGGTGGCATTCCAGGCTAGTTCAATGTGCCCATCTGTGACTGGAGAAAGCGGCAATTGTTCGCACTTAAGACCTTCAATTGAAATCGATTGTTCGACACATACTTTTGACAGAAGCAAACTCAGAGGAGCTATGCCGTACCCTTTGGCAGTAGCATAGAATTTCGCAGCTCTCTTCAATATATAGACGACTAGACTGTTCGCAGTACCAGCAATTGCTGAATTCAAGCCAATCAGCCACATTGGAGTGTTCTTCCTTGGCTGCTGAAGTCGTCTGTACTCAGTGCCTGACATTGCGGGAGGCAGAATCGGTCCTTCGAGTTGCGTTAAATCTCGCTGGACTGCATCACCACCACTTCCTTGCTTACCCAGCACTCTATCCACCACATTGTCTAGCTGGCTTGCTAGATACAGTCCGGCAAAAGCCTCATCGGCGTTCTCATAGAATATGTTTAATAGTGACGTACTTCCTTTGAGGATAGGTGACAGAGGGGAATCTAGCTCACTAAGATTAGTGTAGGGCATGTAGACAGGGCGTTTATTGCCAAGCCATGACGTAGTTGAAAAAAACGGAGTTGCCATCAATGTGATCGATTTAACAATCACACTACCTTTCTGTTGGCCATACCCAGTGTGTAAAGTCTCATAGCTATTGTCGTGCTTGTTGTAGAATACCTTTATCGCGCCCTCTGCAGTAATCTCATTTACTTTGAATAGATAGTTTATGGCCGAAAGAATGACACTTCCCCCGTGGCTGTGTCCGACTAAATGAAGTTCAAACTTACTTGGATGTTCAGTTGTATTTATCTGGTGGACCAGAGAAGCAAGCATAAATGCCGCTTCCATTCGAGCAGAGTGATCGTTATCGCCAGACCATATAAACTCATGAAACCTGAACTCGTTTTCGCTTCTCTCTGACAGGCGTGCTCTGAGTTGATGGATAAACTCACCTTCATTTGGTTTCAATACATACCACAATCCCTCTCGGTCAAAGGTACCTGCAACAACAATTACATGCTGAATCGCCATAATTTACAAAGTTATTTTATTCAATCTGTCGTGTTCAGATTAGCTGTCGGACGGCATTGCTTCTTTGTGGTCCGAAGCAGCTGCTTTACATCATAATTGTACTATCGAAACCCTCGTTGTTGAGGACCGACTTTGGAAGTCGTTTTGCATGAATCATATGATCTATCATTGAACAACCACAGCGAGCATCCAGGCAGGCGATCCTCCTTCTAAGCCGCTGCACGTTCGTAGTGCTTGAGTACTCCACCCAATCGCGTGCTACAAACGATCTCGTCGTTGCTGAGTGGTGGATCATCATGGTCAGGCCAAACTCCCAAGAGCGGTTTATTATCCTTCCGCTGATGAGGGCGTCGCTCGTTGTAGAAACTAACGTACTCGCCCACGATGTAATCAAAGTGCTCAAGCCCAAACATAATAAATCGATTCAGGCACTCGTGTTTTAGGGAACCTATCCATCTCTCAATGAAAGCGTTCTGATTCGGTGCTCGTGGGGCAGTCGGCTCGATAGCAACATCGGCTTGCTCAAATACTTTATCAAAGGTCTTGGTGTACTTAAAGTCTTTATCACGCACTAGATAGCGAACGGGAAGTTCCATTTTTCGGGCTTGCTCCAGCATCGCATGTGCCTGAGCAGCCATCCACTTTTCATTGGGTTTTAACGTCGCTGGAGAGCAGATCACTCGCCTCGACTGAACGTGTAGGAACGCAAGTACAAACGTTTGCCTGAGGCCAGTCTTGGTAATCGTCATCTTGCTAAAGAAGTCGCACTGCCAAAGCGTGTCAGCGTGGATCTTCACGAATTCCTCCCAGCTTCCTTTGCCACGTTTAGGACTGGGGTGTACCCCTTCCTCTTTGAGAATTGTTCGGACTGTGGTGCGACCGACACACTGGATGCGGAGTTTCTTGAGTTCACCGACAATCCGGCCATAGCCCCAACCGGTTTCCTTAGCCAAGCGGACCACTATCTCACGCAGAGACTGAGGCGTACCTTTGCGGCCCATCTTCTTAGTGGGTTTCTTGCCAGAGCTTTTTCGTTGGCACCATCTTTGGTAAGTTCGAGGGTGTACGATGGTTATTAGCTTCAGCACCCCAGTTCCAATGGCTTCTCCTAGCTTCAGTATCTGTTCCCGTTCCTCGTCATTCAGGAAGATCTTCTGCTTGGGAACCCGCTTGCGAAGCATTTCGTTCTCCGCTTTAAGAAACTCTATCTGCCGCCTGAGTTGTTCTTCGGTAGAGCCAGCAAGGAGAAATAAGAGAGGAGAAAACCAACTCGACATCGAGAATACTTTCTTGCAAATTCGTCGCGGAAAACAGGGTGACAAACTTTCTGAACACCTGATGTCGCCCGATTCTCTCAACTACTCTCTCGTTTGCAAGCGACAATTGGAGCTCAAACTCGACTGCACCGTTGGCAGTCCAAAAGTGCTGAAGAACGCTGATAAACGTTGATAACTGCATAAACATTGCAGCAAACCAACAGTGCAGTAAAATGACCTAACGTCCTACGTCCAAGTAGGTTAGGCAAAGTGGCTCGCCGAGGCTCATAACCTCGAGGTCGTCGCGGGCTCGTGATTGCGTCCGACCAAGAAGAGCTTCTGGGGATGCAGGATCTCTCTGCCTACGAAGAATACTTCGCCAAAGCCATTAAGGGAGACTCAACCGTGTCTCACCCGTTTCCCTCGGTCGCATTGCTGGAGCGCGGTTCAGGGGAACCAATAGCTGGCACCCCAACGATGTTGGCAGTCGCTGCGATGAAAGACGACGACGGAGAGACGCTTGCCGTCGTTGCGCTACGAGTTCGCCCGGAGAACGATTTTGCAAATCTGCTGCGGGCTGCACGGGCGGGCGATACCGGGGAAACGTACGCCTTCGACCGTCAAGGACTGATGCTGTCTGAGAGTCGATTCGAAGACCAGCTAAAAAGAATTGGCTTGATTCCAGATCGCCCCGATTCGAAGGCCATGTTGCGCATTGAGATTCGCGACCCTGAAGTGGATATGACATCGGGCGAGCGGCCAACGTCTAGCAGGAGTGAGCTGATGCTGACCCGCATGGCGGCATCCGCTACCGTAGGCAAGTCGGATATCGATGTCAGTGGTTACAATGACTATCGCGGCGTACCTGTCATTGGTGCTTGGACGTGGCTCGACGAATACGAATTCGGCGTGGCGACGGAGCTGGATCTTGCGGAGGCTTATCAGCCCGTCTATGTACTGCGGACTGCCTTTGGCTTGCTGTTCGCACTGCTCTGTGCAAGTGCCATCGCGATACTTATTGCGATGTTTGCTCTCTCTCGACTGCGTAGCATTGCCGCACGCGCGTCACGCAAGGCAAAGAAACTTGGCCAATACCACCTTGAAGAGAAAATTGGCGAAGGCGGTATGGGGGAAGTCTATCGCGCGAGACACGCAATGCTCACACGTCCCACGGCTGTGAAGTTGCTGAAGCCTGATCAGGTAAGTCAGTTGGCACTCGCCCGATTCGAACGCGAAGTACAGCTTTCGAGCCAATTGACACATCCCAATACTATTCAAATCTATGACTACGGTCGAACTGACGAGGGAGTGTTTTACTATGCCATGGAATACCTTGATGGACTAAGCCTCGCAGAATTAATTCGAAGACATGGGCCTCTATCTACTGGGCGGGCTCTTCATATTCTCTCGCAGGTCTGTGGCTCGTTGAGCGAGGCGCATGCCATTGGATTGATCCATCGCGATATCAAACCCGCGAATATTATGTTGACCTGTCGTGGAGGAGTACCCGATTTTGCCAAAGTGCTGGACTTCGGGCTGGCCAAAAATACAGAAGCAGAACATGCGATGACCGTAACCGTCGCCAATGCGCTCGCCGGGACCCCGCTCTACTTCTCTCCAGAGGCGACAAAGGGTGCCAAGCATCTCGATCAAAGATCTGATATCTATTCCCTGGGAGTGGTAGCTTTCGAAACGCTTACCGGCGAGCCACCTTTCCAAGGTGATTCTTCAATCGATATCTGCATGCAACATGCGACGAAGCGGCCCCCTGCTGTTTCAGAGAATAGGTCGCAACCCTTGCCACCTGGGCTCGATGAATTGATTATGCAATGCCTAGAAAAGTTACCCGAAAATCGCCCACAGACAGCTAGTGAGCTGCGAGACCAGATTGAGAGGATAGCGGCTGCTGATGCTACATGGAGTGACAGAGATGCCATGAATTGGTGGCAAGTGTCGAATGAGAAGGAGAACGGAACTCAGTTGGGGGCGGCTGAAACAGCATTGTTTTAGAGGACAATTAAGCAGAAGATGATGCAGGTGCGAGGTGACTGCCAGAAGTGCTCTTACAGTATTGCTATTCTCTGAATGCAAGCTGAAAACTCGCAGGCTATGCCATGCCGTTACGACACAAGCCACCCGAGGAGAATTTCACCGCCTTTGCATATTGGATCGAAGGACCGACCGAACTGTTCCACGGAACAGGGGATCGACTGCCAACAGAGGGGGTGGTTGTGATATCACTTCGATGACATCCCAGAATCCGGTCATCGGGCAGCGAGAATAGCTAACTGCAAATATTGAAGGCCGCTCGCACACGGCTGCCCTACATGCGTCGGCCTACCAGACCGAAGCACATATCGATCTATTGCCAACCTACCTCGGTCGTAAACGCCGAGCACATCGATGAAGAAGTTTCAACGAAGCTGGTCCGAGCGATATGGCATGCCGACAGCGCATCCGACCACCGCCGTGGTCGGACGCCCCGGTTCCGAGTCTAGCGCGCAAGCAGTATGGCGTCACACGCGGCAAATGCGGCAGTTTCTGCCAAGCTTCTGCGATGATAGCCCACTTCCTGTTTCCAACCGCGGCGTCCCCTGGTGCGGATGCCGCGAATCGCTTCGTCGCGAGGCAGCGGCGCTTCGGCACGGTTGCCGTGCTGTTTGATTTTGGCGTTGTGCTGCGGGGAAATAATCGGCTCGATCGCTTGGATCGCCAATCGATCGTACACGTTCCAAGTGTCGTATCCACCATCGCCGTAAAACTTCTCGACCGGCTGATCGATCTGCTCGAGCAAGGCGGGCACCGCTTGCGAATCATGGCTGCTGTTTTCCGTGAGCACCTCCGCCACGATCTGGTGAGTGTCGGCATCGACCGCCAAATGCAGCTTCCGCCAGGTACGACGTTTGGCCTTGCCATGAATGCGCGTTTTCCATTCCCCTTCGCCGCAAACCTTCATGCCGGTGCTATCGACAACGATGTCGATCGCCCCCTTTTTTGTCGTCCACTTTCAGTGCGACCCCCAACTTCCCCGCTCTTTTGGCCAAGGACGAATAATCGGGAATCGCCACCTCGGCATCCAGCAGTTTGACGATCGAACGGCTGAAACTCTCGGTTTGTCGATAGGGCAATTTGAGCAACTCGCGAATTGTCAGCAAGCACTCGATGGCGGTGTCGCTGTACGTAAAAGGGCGACCCACCTTGACCCGATCGTTGGGGTGCTCCCAATGATCCAAAGCATCTTCGCTAAACCAAACCGTGATGCTCCCACGATTCACAAGCGCTTCGTTGTATTGTCTCCAATTCGTAATCTTGTACGTCAAGTTCTGTTGCTTACCCATCAATCCTCTCCGTAAATAGACAAGGCGAATCCAATTCAAACGCTATTTACGGCACTTCGTGATCAATTGTTCAACAAGGCCGTTCAGCTTCGGAAGTCCATCGCCCGTGCCGAGGCTCACAGAAGCGGATTCTCGCATCGACGCCGTTTAAGCCGAATGTGTATCGATGGTCCGGCCTCGGTTGCGGTCGAGGCAATCGAATTGCCCAGTGAATCTGTTGAGGATCAAGTTCTATAAGTCCATTGGATGGAATGCCTAAGCCAACTGAATCCAGTCTCTACAATTTGGTCGCGACACCCTGCGTTATCCCAAGACTTTCGGACACGAGGGGGATCCTGATAATGTTCCCTCAGGAGGTCCGCAATGGAAAGACGAGATACTCAGTCAGGCAAGGCTCGCAGAGGTTATACGGAGGAGTTCCGTCGCGATGCGGTTCGCCTTGTGACAGACCAAGGATATTCGTTTCGAGCAGCCGCTCAAGCGATGGGCGTCTGCGAGCAGACGTTACGAGGCTGGCATCGCAAGTTTACGCCCGCAGCGCCGCCGGAGTGTGGCGAAGACGCTTCGCTCAGCGAATTGCAGGAGGAGAACAAGCGGTTGCGCAAAGCTCTCGAGCGAGCGGAGTTGGAGCGTGAAATCCTAAAAAAAGCCACGGCTTACTTCGCGAAGGAGTCGCAGTGAAGTATGCCTGGATCCACGAGCACTGCGACTCGTTTCCGGTGAAAGTAATGTGTGAGTTGCTGGAGGTTTCTCGCTCGGGCTACTACAGCTGGATCGACCGAGGGCCCTCGCCACGCGCTGTTCGCCATGAGCAGATCAAGACCACCGTATCTCAATTGTATGCCCAGTCGCATGGCATTTACGGCAGTGCGAAGATCGCCCAACAGATGCAACAAGACGAACAGCTCGAATCGGCTTGCCGGAATACCGTGGCCACAGCGATGCGGGAATTAGGCCTACAAAGCCGTGTTTCCAGTAAGTTCAAGCCGACCACGACCAAGCAAGATCCAACCAAACAGCCGGCAAACAACAAGCTGGATCGCAACTTCACGGCGGACGCTCCCAATCGAAAATGGGTGACCGATATCACTTACCTTCCTACTGCCGCCGGCTGGGTCTACCTGGCGGTGGTGATGGACCTGTTCGGCCGTAAAGTGATCGGTTGGTCAATCGGTGCGTCTCTCGCTACCGAATTGGTGAGTGACGCGCTACGGCAAGCGATTGAAAACCGTCGCCCTGATAGCAAGCAGTTATTGCATCACAGCGACCGAGGTTGTCAGTACACCAGTGAGGTTTATCAAAGAACGCTCAGTACGTTAGGTATCGAATGCTCGATGAGCCGCACTGGCAACTGCTACGACAACGCTGTCATGGAACGGTTCTTCTGGTCCCTGAAGCACGAGTGGACCAAGCACGAGTCGTTCCAGAACCTTGACGAGGCTAGGCTGAGCGTGTTCAAGTACATCGAAACGTTCTACAATTCCCAGAGAATCCACCAAACGCTAGGCTACCAAACCCCCAATCAATTCGAAGCCGAACACGCGACCGCAATAGCTGCATGAAAAACCAGCCCCTCGTGTCCGAAAGTCTTGGGATAACGCACCCTCACTATTGGGTTATACTAATCACCAGCTATTCTAGACCTGTTTTAGGGAGATTTTCACTTGTTCAGACGCATTGGAGACCGTCTTGATTCTGCATCGAGTCGCAGAACTAATCGCGCTAGACAGTTTTCGTTCATTCGTTCTTCTTACTCGCGCCGCTTAAGGATTGAGGAGCTAGAGGATCGCCGCATGCTGGCCGTACTTACGGTACAGAACAATCTTGACGACACGCTGATAAATCTGGCCGGAGACGGCGAACTCAGCCTACGCGAAGCTATCGAGGTTGCCAACAATCCAGGTAAGGTTATCGACGGCTTCGTGAGTAACCATGTTGATGACGAGATTACGTTCGACGCCGCACTATCGGGCCAAACGATTCTACTGAGCGAAGGTGAATTGTTGATCGAAGGCGCGGTGGTAATAGATGCTACCGCGTTGTCCCAGAATGTGACCATCGATGCCCAACACCAGTCACGGGTATTCAATATCTATAATCCTCTCGTGCTCGAAGACGACTTCGATGTAAAGCTCGCTGGTCTCAATATTGCCCGAGGAAGATTCGGAGGCATTAGGTTCTTCAGTAGTGGTACACTTACGCTTGAGCAAACGACCGTCTCGGAGAACGACATTTTTTTTAGGCAATCTTCGGCGGGTCGTGCGGTGCGCACGTCGAACGGCTCGATCGTGCTGATCAGAAGTACAATCAGCAACAACGGTGGCGGTGGGATCTTCACGGCCCGCGGCTCGGTAACACTCCTTGACAGCACAGTTAGTGGAAATACCAGCTTCGAAAGCGGAGGAGGGATCGCGACGTCAAGCGGGGTGGTCTCGCTCACTAACAGCACAGTAAGTAACAATAGCAGTTCCGAGAGTGGAGGCGGGATCCATGTCGCCGACTCTAATGATGTAACTGCGTCGGCGCTTGTGATTCTCAACTCCATCGTTGCAGGGAACTCTGCAGTGATCGCACCAGATCTGATGGTGAACCGTGAATCTGCACTGGACGTCAACTACAGCCTGATTGGCGATACGTCTGAATCACGAATCACTGCATCAACAGGCGTCGGGAATCTCCTGAATGTCGATCCGCTAATTGCCCCTCTTGCGGACAACGGCGGTGGAACGCTGACCCACGCCTTGTATCCCACGAGCCCTGCGATCGATGCAGGCAACTCAACATCAATCAAGGACCAACGGGGCCGCCCTCGACCCTTCGATCTAGCCAGTCTGCCGAATACGTCGGGCAACGGTGCCGACATGGGCGCGTTTGAGTTGCAAACGCTGACCGAGACGCTGGTGCCTGATGAAGTGCGTGTCGTGGGTGATGTACTTACAAATATCGATCTTTCCAAGTTTCAACTAGTCGGCGAGGACGGCGGCCCGATGAGCGTGACGCTTTCGATTAGCGAGGGCACGTTTGCGGATCCCAGTTCGGCAGTTGGTGTAATCGCCAGTTTAGTGGATCCTCAGACTCTACTGATCGCGGGCTCAGCTCATGATCTCAATGTATACCTCGATGATGCATCAAACCTTCAATACACCAGCGCGCCTGGCGACCTGGGCGATGACTCCGCAACTATTGACTACTCGATCAGCAACCTCATGACGGAGGTAAAGGCCGGCTCGATTCCCGTCGACATCGTTGAGTTCCCAAGCTTCATCGTGAATACGGCAGCTGACGACACCGATGAGTACGACGGCGTCACGTCGCTCAGGGATGCTATTTTGCTGGCAAACGCTGAGCCCGACGCCAACACGATAACATTTGACAGCAGCCTAGCAGGTCAGATCATTGAGCTTAATAACCAGATATCCATTACTAGTTCGACAACAATCAACGCGACAGACCTGTCAGAGAATGTGATCATCAGTGCCGGTGGTGGAGGAGACGAAGTCATTGGCAGTGGCGACGGATTTCGACATTTTCTAGTCGACGATAACGATGACGACAATCGGATTGATGTCGTACTTCGAGGGCTTACGCTAACGGGTGGCGATCCGAGCGCGAGCGACAACTCAAGACAAGGTGGCTCGATTCTCAATCGCGAAGCGCTCATCGTTGAGAACAGCGCAATCGACAATAACGCTGCCGCTGTTGGCGCAGCGATCTACAACGTAGGGACGCTCGCCGTGATCGCCAGCACCCTGTCGGCAAACACTGCCAGCTTTGATGGCGGGGGGATTTACAATAGTGGCACAGTAAGTGTCACCAGCAGCACGCTCTCGGGCAACTCGGCTAGCCGTCAGGGCGGCGGCTTGTTTAACTCTAACGCTACTTCCTTGATGATTGCTAGCAGCACCTTGGCTGGGAACTCGGCGAGCGAAGGCGCAGGCATTTTCAGCAATGCCGTTGTAAACGTGAATAACAGTATCGTGGCGAATTCGCATTCGGGTGGCGACATCGTAAGTTCTTTCGTCGTGTTGGGTTCGCACAATCTCATCGGCGATGGCATCAATGCTGATCGACTAACTGATTCGATCAGTGGCGATCCGTTGCTCGCGCCGCTGGCCGACAATGGCGGGCCAACGTATACCCACGCTCTAACGCCCGGTAGCCCGGCAATCGATTCCGGAAATGGTAGTCTAGCATTAGATCAACGAGGTTTGCCGCGCCCAATCCACCTGCCGATGGTTCCGACTGGGCCTGGCGACGGGAGCGATATTGGGGCCCTCGAAATGCAGGCGATCTCCGCGTCCGCGTTTACCGATACGGTCAGCGTGACTTCTGAAACCTTGTCGGATCTCGATCTATCCACGACCCTTGTGTTTTCTGATCAGCCAGGCACCGTCACATTCACATTGACTGCCAGCGACGGCGTATTCGCGGCACCCATCGGCCAAGGCGGAGTCAACGCCACGCTGCTCGATCCCCAGACCGTGGTCTTGGCCGGAGTCCCTCTAGCAATCAATAACTACCTCGAGGACTTCACCAATCTTCGCTACACGCCCGCAGTGGGCGCTTTGGGGAAGTCAGCCGCAACGGTTCATTATACTCTGGAGCAAGACACGGAACTCATTGCTGATGGCACGATCATTGTCGACATCTACGAGCGACAACTCTTATCTGTGTCGACGACCGCCGACGAGGTAGATCCATTCGATGGCGTGACTTCTCTACGCGAGGCAATCGAACTGGCGAACGAAACCGACGGCCAAGACTCCATCACGTTCAGCAGTTCCGTTTTTAACGAAGCACAAACGATCCAATTGGCTTCGCAATTGCCGGTTATCAGTGACGCATTGACGATCAACGGTCCACTTCGGACTTTGACCATTGACGCAGGAGGCGGGACCGATGGCGCGATCGGTAACGGTGATGGATTCAAACACTTCGTCATCGACAATGACCACAGTTTTTCGCACATCGAAGTACTATTGATTAGATTGACTCTGACTGGAGGAGATGTAAATGGTCCGGGCGGGTCGATTTCCAACAGCGAGGTCTTGACGCTTGATCGCATCAGGGTGGAGCGCAACTTCGCCTCGATAGGCGGCGGAATTAGCAATAGCCGCGTGCTGAACCTCACACGCAGCACAGTATCGGACAACTCTGCATTCGTAGGCGGCGGCCTCAACAATTTCGCAACGATGACCATCTCGCTTAGTTCAATCTCCGGAAATTCTTCCGTCGATCTTGGAGGTGGGATCTACAACAGCGGTACTCTTGCCATTGATGACACCACGATCTCCGGCAACACGTCTTTTTCTTATAGATCAGATTCCTTTTGGGAGTACGGGCGCGGCGGCGGAATTTTCGATTCGGGCCGTACCGACATCACCGATACAGTAATCGCAGGGAATTCTGGACACAGTGGCGGCGGAATCTACAGCGATAGTGCATCGCTGACACTCGTGAACAGCACGGTAACAGGCAATTCGACCTTAGTGGCTGATGGGCGCGGCGGAGGCATCTACGGCCAGGCGTATCTTACCGAGACGATCATTAGCGAGAACTCAGCCGCATATGGCGGAGGTATCTATACCAACAGTTCTGCCACGATCACTAGTAGTACGTTTTCAAGCAATTCTGCAACAGAGAAGGGTGGAGGCATTAGCGGTAGCCGTATAAACATGTCGGGGAGCGCGTTATTCGAGAACACCGCCGGTGTTGCTGGTGGGGCGATGTACATCGGTTCCTCGAACGTTGCTAATTCCACCCTGTCTGGAAACACCGCCAGCGAATTTGGTGGGGGCATCTATGCCGTTGGCAACAACACGATTGACTACAGCACAATCGTCGCCAACTCGGCGGGAACCGACGGTGGTGGAATCTATGTAAAGTCGGGAACGACCGATATTAGCGGTACAATCGTTGCTAACTCATCGATGGGTGGCGACTTGGGCGGTGTTGGCACAGTCGATGGCTTGCTGAATCTAATCGGCGACGGCAGCCGCATCGACGACTTTCGACTTCGCGACTCGATGATTGAGGGGGATCCACGGCTAGGGCCTCTGGCGGACAATGGCGGACCAACGCTCACGTACGCACTGCTGCCAGTGAGCCCCGCGTTTAACGCTGGGCTATTGGAGCTTGGGTCCAATCCCGATCCAAATGACCAGCGCGGTGATGGGTTCTCTCGCGTCAGCTTTGGACGCATGGACATCGGTGCGTATGAGTTACAACCATTCGTTCCAATTCAGGGGATCGTTGTATCAACGATCGAAGATACGATTGACGACAACTTTGGCGAACTTTCACTGCGGGAGGCGATCTACATTGCCAACAGTTCGCCAGGGCATGACTTGATTTCGTTTGATGCCGTATTGTTTAGTACTCCACAGACCATCACTCTCACGCATGAAGAGCTGGATGGCTCAAGAGAGCTGCCGACGATCTCGGAGTCACTGACCATTATTGGCCCTGGTCCGGACCTGCTAACCATCGATGTCGACGCTCGCTCCTCCGGACCCGTCCGCGTGTTAACGATTGACGATGGCGACCGGGAGACCGAAATCGATGTGAGGATCAGCGGCCTGACCGCCACTGGGGGATATTCACGCGACAATGGAGGTGGAATCTGGAATGGTGAAAACCTCACCATCACCAACTCGGTGATTCAAGACAATAGGGCCAGAGACGGAGGCGGTGGCATCGCCAATCTGGGTACTCTCAATCTCTTTTCCAGCACAATCCGGAACAATCGGGCGAATCGCTATGGTGGCGGCATTTTGAACGTTGGTACTGCGGCACTTACTGGAAGCACAATTGCTGAAAACAACGCCGACAGAGGTGGAGGCTTCATGAACATGTGGGGCGTCGCAACAATCACGGCCAGTACGATTTCGGCTAATACAGCCGGTAGCGGTGGTGGAGTTGCGAACTATGCCAGATCTCGCAATCCCGCAGATCTCCTTATTGCTGGAAGTAGTTTGACGGATAATGTTGCACGAGTTGATGGCGGAGCGATTCACAACACAAGATACGCATCAGTAGAACTATCAAGTAGTCTGGTCACCGGAAATTCGGCACGCGATGCCGGAGGTGGAATTCACAACGGTGGGCGAGCGATTGTCATCCGCGCGCATATTACGGGCAACACCGCACAAGATGAGGCTGGCGGGGCAATCGTGAATCTCGATTACTTATTTGTGAGTGGTAGCACACTGTCAGGCAATGCTAGCGGTGAAAGTGGTGGCGGCATACACAACGTCGCATCCGCACGAATTGATCGTAGTACGATCTCTGGGAATTCGGCGGGCGACGGTGGTGGCGGGATCTTCGATGCGGGTAACCTAGAGATCAAAAGTAGTACGATGTCTGGCAACATCGCCGTGTCTTTCGGGGGTGGACTGCAAACCTTCCGCTCGACAACGGTAGTGGACAGCACGTTTTCGGGAAACTCAGCTGCAGTGGGCGGCGGCATCTGGGTTGCCAGCCCTTCCACCAATAACAGGGTATCACTTTACGGCAGCATCGTAGCGAATTCACTTTCGGGTGGAGATCTCGATGGAAATGGATTGCCTTCCGGTGCTTACAACCTGATTGGTGACGGCAGCGGTTCCACAGAACGCAGCAACTGGATTCACGGCGACCCCCTTCTTGGCCCCTTGCAAGACAATGGTGGTCCGACCTTCACCCATGCGTTACTGCCAGGAAGCCCAGCGCTGGATGCGGGCAATTCCGCGGAAACGACCGACCAGCGTGGATTACCGCGGTCGGTCGACATCGCCAGCCTGCCCAACGGCACAGGCAACGGTAGCGATATCGGAGCATTCGAACTACAAACGTTCATTGACATGTATTCCCTGCCCGCCGACGTAAGGGTAGAACTGGAATTACCCTCAGACGTCGATCTTTCGACCACGCAGTTGGTGACAACCGACCAAGGTCTATTGACGCTGACATTGATCGCCAGTGCTGGTGTCTTCGAGTTGCCTGATGCGGACGATGAATTGACCGCCACATTGGTCAACCCACAAACGATTGAGTTGGTGGGAACCGCTTTGGCAATCAACACCTATCTTGATGACCCTTCGAATATTCAATATACGGGAGCAGCAGGCGCGCTCGGCGAAGATGCCGCGGCAATCAACTACTCGGTCGACAAAGACGGAAGCCAGGTGGCGAGTGGATCGATCTACGTTGATGTCTTTGAACCGAGGAGTTTGATCGTGACCACAGCCGCGGACGTGGTCGATTCGCTTGATCTGGAGACCTCGTTGCGTGAAGCGCTCGCGTTTGCCAACTCGGCACCCGGTCACGACACGATCACCTTCGACATGGCACTGTCGGGACAGTCGATCGTATTGGTCGAAGGGGAGCTGAAGGTCTTCGATGGCGTGACCATCGATGCGTTGGCATTGCCGGAAGGCGTGACGATTGATGCCGACGGGCTGTCGAGGGTACTCAATGCGGACATACCGCGTGTCAACGACGAGGATTTTGATGTCACCTTGGCTGGATTAACCATGACCGGCGCCGACGATACGGGGATCCGGTTCGTAGGCAGCGGTATCATCACTCTCGATCAGAGTACGGTCATTGAAAATGCTGGAACCGGTATCAGCACCACTTCAGGCAGTGTGGTACTTAAACAGAGTCATGTCAGCAGGAACTTTGGCCAAGGCATAGGCACTACTTCGGGTACTGTGACGCTTGCAGATAGCACCGTTGCTGAAAACTCCGGTGGCATTAGCACTTCGTCAGGCTCGATCACAGTTAGTCGTAGTATAGTAAGCGGAAATAGCAGGAAGGGAAATTCTTCAGGAGGTGGCGGCATACGCTCATCGTCCGGCAATGTGGCTCTCAACAATAGCACGGTCAGCGGAAACAGCACGACAGGGCATTCTTCTGCTGGTGGTGGGATCTATACATTGTCCGGCAATGTGACTCTCGACAATAGCACGGTCAGCGGCAATAGCACGACTGGTAGTTCTGCGGACGGTGCCGGGATCTACACATCGTCCGGCGCTGTCACGATAAGCAATGTCACCGTAACTGACAACAGCAGTGGCTCCAACGTTGGCGGAATTTTGTCGATGTCCGAGGATGTGAGCATTTCTAATTCAATTGTCGCAGGCAACACGTCAGCCGGGTCAATTGGCGATTTGAGTGTTTCCCCCAGTTCAACGCCGATCATCAGATACAGCGTTGTCGGTGATACTACACCCGGACTTGCCGCGGCACTACTCCTTCAGACTGGTAATCTATTGAACGTAGACCCCCTTCTTGGCCCCTTGCAAGACAATGGTGGTCCGACCTTCACCCATGCGTTACTGCCAGGAAGCCCAGCGCTGGATGCGGGCAATTCCGCGGAAACGACCGACCAGCGTGGATTACCGCGGTCGGTCGACATCGCCAGCCTGCCCAACGGCACAGGCAACGGTAGCGATATCGGAGCATTCGAACTACAAACGTTCATTGACATGTATTCCCTGCCCGCCGACGTAAGGGTAGAACTGGAATTACCCTCAGACGTCGATCTTTCGACCACGCAGTTGGTGACAACCGACCAAGGTCTATTGACGCTGACATTGATCGCCAGTGCTGGTGTCTTCGAGTTGCCTGATGCGGACGATGAATTGACCGCCACATTGGTCAACCCACAAACGATTGAGTTGGTGGGAACCGCTTTGGCAATCAACACCTATCTTGATGACCCTTCGAATATTCAATATACGGGAGCAGCAGGCGCGCTCGGCGAAGATGCCGCGGCAATCAACTACTCGGTCGACAAAGACGGAAGCCAGGTGGCGAGTGGATCGATCTACGTTGATGTCTTTGAACCGAGGAGTTTGATCGTGACCACAGCCGCGGACGTGGTCGATTCGCTTGATCTGGAGACCTCGTTGCGTGAAGCGCTCGCGTTTGCCAACTCGGCACCCGGTCACGACACGATCACCTTCGACATGGCACTGTCGGGACAGTCGATCGTATTGGTCGAAGGGGAGCTGAAGGTCTTCGATGGCGTGACCATCGATGCGTTGGCATTGCCGGAAGGCGTGACGATTGATGCCGACGGGCTGTCGAGGGTACTCAATGCGGACATACCGCGTGTCAACGACGAGGATTTTGATGTCACCTTGGCTGGATTAACCATGACCGGAGGGAATACTAGCACGACGGGAGGAGGAATCCTATTCCGCAGCATCGGAATGCTATCGGTCAGCCAGTCAAGCGTGACCGGGAATGCCAGTGGCGACTCCGGTGGCGGAATCAGTTCGATTGGCGATGTGACACTTGTGGGAAGCACGGTTACTGCAAACAGCACTTCGGAATACTGGGCACACGGAGGCGGAATCTATTCCTTCGGGGGCGCTGTAACGCTCAATGACAGTACAGTTAGCGGCAACGTGACGATGGGTTCTTTTAGCCGGGGTGGTGGCATCTACACTTCGAGCAGCGGCATAATTCTGATGAACAGCACTGTTAGTGATAATGTGAGCGCGTGGGAGGGAGGAGGCATCTACACAGCCTCCGGCAATGTGGAGATTCAAGACAGTGAAATTATCGGAAATCGTGGACGGCTCGGTGGAGGAATCAAAAGTTCGACAGGGGAAGTGACACTGAGCAACAGTACCGTCAGTAGGAATACCGGCACAAGTGGCGGCGGAATCAGTACCGCGTCGGGTAACATCTGGCTCTACAACAGCACGGTGAGCGCAAACGTCGGCAACAATTCTGGTGGCGGCATTCAGACAGGGAGCGGGGCTGTGACGCTCATCAGCAGCTGGGTTACTGACAACACTACATTGGACGACGACTGGAGGGGTGGAGGAGGAATCTTCACCTGGTCGGGCCCAATCATCGTTGACCACAGCATGGTCCACGGGAACACTAGTTCTGAAGGCGGCGGGATATACACGGCCTCCGGTGCGATAACACTTAACTATGGCGTAGTCCGCGGAAACACCAGTTCCGGACTTGGCGGCGGGGTTTACACAGCCTCCGGCGTGATAACACTTAATGACAGTGTAGTTAGCCGAAACACCAGTTTTAGCCACGGCGGTGGAATCTTCTCGTCTTCAGGTTCTGTGACCCTGTTGAGAACCACGGTTTCTGAAAACACTAGCTCTTCCTTCAGCGGGAGTATCTATACGAGCGACGGTGAGGTACGACTAGTGAGCAGCACCGTAAGTGATAGTTCTGCAATTGCAATCCAGACACGGACGGGCCCAGTTACGCTAGCAAACAGCACCGTTAGTGGAAGCGGGAGTTCGGGAATCACCTCAACGTCCGGAGATGTGAGCCTAGATGGTAGTACGGTAAGCGGGAACGTCGGCGGAATTCATATTGTCACCTCTTCTTCCTCCGCAGAATACGCGATTGTTGAATTCGTCAATTCGATCGTAGCGGGCAACACCGCGCGTGGGACAGCTCTGGAGTTGCGAGCTGACGCCGACACTCTGTTTCTCGTCAGCCACAGCCTGATCGGCAACCTGACCAACGGGTTGACAGAATTGCAGTTACAGCGGATCAACGATGGCGAAGGCAACTTGATTGGCGTCGATCCGCTCCTCGGGCGGCTTGCCGAAAATGGCGGACCAACCCGAACCCACGCACTTCTACCCGGAAGCCCTGCTATCGATGCTGGCGATCCTGGGCAGCGCGCATCGCTGTCTTACGATCAGCGAGGTTTTAACTTCGCGCGAGTTGTTGGAGGACGGATTGACATCGGTGCCTACGAAGCTGGGGCTAGTTCTGCCGACTTTGACGCAGATGGTGACATCGACGGAGCGGATTTTTTGACTTGGCAACGGGGGTTCACAAGTAACCTGGCGGAGCATGCAAACGGTGACTCTGATTTGAATGGGACGATTGACTTTGCCGACTTAGCAAACTGGTCGGAAACGTTTGGCTTTTCTCCAAGGTTCTCAGCAGATTTCAACCTCGATGGCGGCGTTAATGGAATTGACTTCCTGGCTTGGCAACGTGGCGTTGGAACGGCAAACGCCTCCTACTCTCTTGGTGATGCCAACTTCGATGGTGTCGTGAACAGTGTTGATTTGGACGTGTGGACGGGCGACTATCAGCGGTCTGCTGACGCTTCTGTCGTCGCTATAGGCAATAAGATCCTCATTCTGCCGATCATGCTTCCTTCGGTTCTGTTAGATTCGCCTGCATCAATGGTAGAGCATGAAGAATTTCGCGTGAGACAGGCGTCGATCGAGTCGTATTTTGGGAAGACCGACCACATCTCGGACCGCAAGCCAACGTCCGCTCCCCCCCGGGCAGCCTATCGGAATCTCCATTCTTCAAGCGAATCTCAAACCGAGCCAGAGCCTTGGCTTACAGAGGAACTACTTGATCGTGTTTTCGGTTAAAGGCATGCAACATGCACTCGCCGAACGCGAATAACGTCAGTCGATTCATGAAGGTAGCGAAGCAAGTTGCAGCCAGTCTGCCGAATTGTGCTAGAAGCTAACATGTGGTACTCGCTTCACACGCAGCAGTCCCCTTATTGTGTCACGGTTGCACACGAGGAGAATTTCTTCTCCGCGCGCAACTGAAACGCTGGTTCCACTCGGTGAGATTCCAAAGATTCGTACAAGTCAGCCGGTCATTCCAAATGGTCATGGCTGGGCAATTGCTGAACATGCTAAATGACGAAATCGCGGCCACGTGTGGACTTTTATTGCGATTGTTTTCTTTGGAGCATTACCGTACTGAGAGACACCGCTGCGATGTTGCCGTTCAGCCCCCAAACGACGCAATACAGATATGTACTCAAGGTTTAACGAAACTTCAGAATCCAGCGGCGGTTGATTTAACCGCTTTTGCATACCGGAACGAAGGAACCACCGAGCTGTTCCACGGAACAGGGGATCGACTGCCAACAGAGGGGGTGGTTGTGATATCACTTGGATGACATCCAAGATTCGCCAATTGGGGTAGGAGCACGGTCAGCTGCAAATATTATGGGCCACAAGCACATTGCTGCTTTGCATGCCTCGGCCTACCAGGCCGACGCACGTTGGCCTAGCTACTAGCACGCACTGCCCGCGAATACGCACTGAAGCATCTGAATCACAATGAGGGTTGTCGGTTGCGACCATCTAATCAATATCTCATCTTCATCTGTGAGTTTAGGGCGTGCGTAAGAAGGCTCGAAGAATCGTCGGGCTTTGATGGTGTTGTGTGAATGACAACCTGAGCCGCTCGCCGTTTCGCTTCCTCATAAGTCATCAGAAACTGAGGTTTTGGTCGCACTACCCAACAAGTACCGTCTTCGCGAGTTTCAATCAGCCTCGCCCAAGGATTGTCAAAGAGAAGGATGTTGCGGTGAGCATCCATCCCCTTGTATCGTCGATGACGTTCCTCAGGCATCGCCGTAGTTTTGAATGCACTGAGTTCCTTCGCAGTGAAGCTTGAGGAGTATCCGGGCAACTGTTCAACACTCGTTGGAGCCTCGCTGAGCTGCTGGTATTCGGGAAGCACGTGATCAAGAATGGCTCGATGATCTACAGCTCTGTCTGCTACGAACCTCATATCTTGGCACCGGCAAGATAGACTTTACTACGCTGCAGATTACAGGAAGCGGTGAGTTCCTTGACGACGTCGGATTTCGCCCAACCGATGAGCCAGTTGTAAACAGAAATCATCGCCAGGTTCTTGCCTTGTGATTTGTAAGTTGTGAGTCGGGCTGCCACACGTCTGAAGACCAGTTTGAATTGATCTGGCGGTATGCCAGCCTCTGCCAACTGCTCGAAGACGTCCGCCAACTCATTCGGTGTCAGAAACATATCAGGATAGTTCCTTAGTGGCCTTCTGCCGGCACCAACGTACTGTGAATTTCGCAGCCATGAAGCCCCTATCTCCAGCGGCAAAAAATGATCCTCCAGTTCGTGCCTCGTGCGAGCGTTCACTTCTTCATCATTCTTTTCATTCTTAGAATTCTCACCATTCTTGATTGTACCCACCTGTTGATGAGTAGGTGCACTTGCGCTGCCCACAGGTAGTTGTCCGCTTGCACGACCGGTTGTATCCACTGTTGAGGTGCCCGTTGTACCTTCGGTTTCTTCGTTCGACTGAAACTTTGCGTAGTTCACAACCGATATGAATGTTCGATGCTTGTTCGTCTGTTGTACGATCATCTGATCTCGTACGAGTATCTTGAGGAATCGGTCGAGCCTCTGACGTGATAGCTTGAGCTGCTTGGACCATTGCAACTTGGATACAACAAACGATCCCCGGGGAATCTCAACCAGTGTTCCATTGAATAGCAGCTTACTACTCTTGTGACTAGCCAACAGCAAGATCGCAATCCACACCCGCAGCAAATCAGCATCGTCAAAGATCCAGTGCTGCGAGATCGTCCGGTGCAGCTTGATCCATCCCTGTTCCATTCATCCTCCTGTAATTGATAGCTCTTACGAGCCCGTTTTGTCGTAGTAAAAGTTGCTGGGCACGATGCGTTTGCTGTAGAGCCAGGCATCCAGATCGTGCTCCAAATAATACGTGTCATTGCCGAGCTTGAAGTAGGGTGGACCTAGTCCTCGCGATGCCAGATTGGCGAGTGCTTTGGCCGTGTAGTTGGTGGCTCCGCGGTCAGCGATGTACGCTGCCGCTTGACACCGCTTCAGAAGATCAGGCTTGGGCCTAAGCCGTTCAATCGCAAGTTTCAGTTCCGCAATCTCTTGCAAGCTGAACCGCCAAGTTTTTGGCTTCGTTGGTTTTACATCCTCGTTGTGCATCCGTCCCTCCTTAGTGAATCGATGAGAATTAGAACTGCATGTGAAAAATGGGGACGTACAAGGGTCCGGGATTCACGGCAAAACCGCGCGAGCACCGAGAACTGAGACTCCGTGCAAGTTGGTGGGAGTTTTTGCTTGCTTTGGTTTTCCGATAGGTGTATACCCGGCATGTAGATAGTCCTTGGTGATTGTCTGCCAAAAAAAGCTCACGCCCGCTTGCTGCGGACGTGAGCCAAAGGGAGAGAGAGGGTGGTTAGTTTGCTGACTGATACCCTTTCTCGCCCCGGTTTCTAGACTAAGCTCAACCCCCTCTGGTTGAGCCCTCTATTGTTTACTCCTCCTTAGAAGCCCTCGCTTTGACGGAACACTGCTGCCGACAAAGCGCATTTCTCTTTGCGTACAACATTTTCAGAAGTCGATCAACAAAAAATACTCAGGTTTCGCGAGGGTCAACCCGAACACGTGTAACTACAATCTGCCAGCACACGGAGTTATGCTTGTTGTGGATAGTACGCGAGATCACACAGCCGGCGATGATCGACTCGCCATGCCGGGAAGTTGGTCAAGGCAACCGCGTGACAGTCCGAAAGTGCGACCACTCTAGAACGTGATTAGATCCTGCAAATGAATCTCCGCCGCATAGCAGATCTTCAATACGTGCTCGAGCGTGAGCTTGCGATTTCCGCGCTCGAGATCCCCGTACATTGCTTTAGAAAACCCACATAGTCGGGCCATCTGCTCGAGATTGAGACCAAGTTCGAGCCGCCGAAACCAAATCCGCTTTCGTACTTCTTCCAGTTGCTGCTCAATGCGGTCGTTGTTGTCTTCAGACATGATTTACCAAAGAAGCCGTCCGCCACGTGTTTGATCCAGGCCTATTACTCACACTAGGATTGCGGCTAGCTCCAACTTGCGGAGCGATCCTCAATCCTTACTTGCCGTGAGCAATTCTTAGCATATGCCGGGCCACGTTTTCAAAGGATTCTCGCACGCGTCTTTCCAAGGCGTGGGTATAGCCATCCGTTACATCTTTTTTTCCTTGGTGGCCAGCCATTCGCTTTCTAACTGCCCACGGCAGGCCCAGGTCATCGGCGTAGGTAAGAAACGTGTGTCGCAGGCAGTGCATACCAACCCCTCGGGGATGTTCGAGACGAGTTCTCGCGAATTCCCAATTGCCTTAGCGTTCTTGGGGCAGGCCTTGCGCTGCCGGTGTCGCTGCGCTAGTGTGCGACCCGGATGCCATACTTAGAAATGATTATCGACTTGGAAGGGGATTCACTCGCCAACTCTGACGAAGTCGATTTGAAGTGGAGATTGAGCGAACTGATTGCAGAACGATCCATCGGCACTGTCGTTGGCAGTGGGTCAGGTCTGGGGAAGGTGGGATGCCAGATATGATGAAACCATTGCATTCCTACGAAAGGCTTCAGATCTGCATCCTTACATGACTTCCTCCTTCCCCAGACTTTACTTGACGCACAGAAATCCTTCGAAGACCCTAAACACAAAGTTCCGACGCGCGAAAAAACGTGGAGAACCCAGTACAATTCTTACCGGCTTCCTTCAATTTACTATCGTACTATGCCCATTACTATTCACTTGCCAGAAACGCAACACTTAAACTGTTCCTGCTACTCTCCGCTCCACTGCTGTCCAATCACTGCGGCCTGAGGGGAAGTACTCTTGAAGATGGACCGAGTTTGCCACAACGGATCGCAATTCATTAAGGCTTGAGATCTCGCCCGCTGCCAAAGCCTGCGTCATGATGTTTCCATAGGCTGTAGCTTCGATCGGGCCAACTAGGACTTTTTTCTTGGTAGCATCAGCAGTCATCTGATTGAGCATTGAATTGTGACCACCTCCACCCACGACATGCAACACATCGAACTTGCGTTGCAGTACTTTCTCAAGAAGGCGTAGTGTGCGTCTATACGTCAAAGCTAAGCTCTCAAGACAGCAACGTACAATCCGTCCAGGGGTATCGGGCACTGGTTGGCCAGTTTGGGAGGCGAAGTGGCGGATCTTATGCAGCATATTACCAGCAGAACGGAATTCTGGCATTGCAGGATCAACTACCGTACGTAGTGGTTCTGTTTTCGAGGCTAGATCTGTCAATACTGCATAATCATACTCATGTCCTTGGCGAGACCAGTCGCGGCGGCACTCCTGCAAGATCCACAGGCCGTTAACATTTTTTAAAAAGCGCACCCGCCCTTCTACACCTAATTCATTTGTGAATTGAGCAGCTTGTGATTCTGCTGTTGTAGCGGGTTCTGTCAGCTCACATCCCAATAATGAGCTCGTGCCACTTGAAAGATAACACCAATTGCTGTCAGCAGAAGCTGGGAATGCTGCGACAGCGCTTGCCGTATCATGGCTCGCTGGAAGTGCCACTCTTGTATCTTCCGACAATCCAGTGGCGGAGGCAAGATGCGGTAGCAACAGGCCTAGCTCAACGCCAGGTTGAGTAATTGGAGGAAACAGGTCTAACGGAAGCCCAAGCTTTGCAAGCAACCTAGTAGCCCAAGTGCCAGTCTTGCAGTCAACCATTTGACTTGTTGAGGCAACAGTTGCCTCAACTGACAGTTTGCCGCTGAGCCAGTAGTGAAATAGATCTGGCATGAACACCATCTGTTGAGCGCTAGCAAAGGTCTCAGGAGAATGCTTGAAGTGAGCATACAGTGAGTACAACGTGTTTAGTGATAACAGTTGATTGCCGGTAGAAGAGTAAATTTCTTCTTCACCGAGAATGTTCACCACTTCCTGAAATGCGATCTCATTCCGCGGATCTCGATACGCGTGCGGCAAGCCAACTAGTTCACCCGACTTGCTTATCAGCGCCCAATCAACTCCCCAAGTGTCGACGCCGACAGATTGCAATGTGACGTTGTTACTCTTAACCCACCTTCCCGCTTCCGTCAGGCCTTGCACTATTCCTTGCCACAGTCCAGAGATGTCCCAGTGCAAGCCAGAAGGTAAGTGGATGATTTCGTGCGAGTGCCGATGTACCTCCTCCAATGAAATGCGATCCTCAGCATAGACACCTAGAACTGCCCTGCTCGTCTCAGCTCCGAGGTCAAAGGCCAAGTATCCATCATTCATCTGGTTATCTCATTGATTTTATTGAGCGGTCACCGTTACGAGAAGTTCTTAACTTGATTCATTATTCGTCGTCGTCCATCAATAACATCACCGCTACCGCTTGCCCGATTGTTTCTGGCCGGAAGTTCGATCCAAAACCATTTATGTGGTCAACAGGGACCTCAAAGACTTCGTGTCCACCTCCAAGTGCTATTGGACTGTCGGGATTGTCATACTGCATATACGACATCCGGTTCGCGTGCTGTTCCATGCTGAAACGACAAGACGCGTCCCCAGTCGCTTTCCAAGCCATTTACATACACATCGTGCACGCCGGTCGTATCCATCCCTGTACCTAATGCATCGGTTCTTTTAGCAGTGTTTTGGAATCCGAGTAAGAGTGCCACTTAAACTGATTCTTGGGTTCATGGTACGTCTATGTCACTCCTCTGCACCATAGTGTTCTGTGGCATTGTCTCGAGTGATCAAGACCGATGCGACTTCGTATTTGTTTTCGGGTACGAAATCAGCCTCACGAAGCATGCGGTCGCCAATACTGACAGCTTCTTCAACACACAAGGGATAGACAAAGCTTGCTGCGAGGACTCCATCAATTACCTTGCGGATACCGCCGGCTGGACCACCCAGTGCGTCGATGCCAATAAAAATCATTTCCTTTTCTCGTCCGACTTCCTTGGCCGCCAGATAGGCTCCTATCGCCATGGGATCGTTATGTCCGTAGACTACGTCTATCTGAGGCTCGACGCTCAGAACCTCTGTCATTCGTTCGCGGCCTCGACTCTGTAGCCAGTCAGCCACGGGTTCTTTAACGACATTGATCTCAGGATGCTGATCGAGAACCTCTTTGGCACCACCATGCCGATTGATTTCGCCTTCGACGCCCAGAAGTCCTCGCATGTGCACTAGATTACCCTTTGGTGAACCGTTTTTTTGGGTCAAATAGTTGACGATGAACTCGCCCGCTTGTCGACCTATCTTTCGATTATCACTGCCAATAAACGTAGTAAAGTTAGGCTTCAAGATATCACGTTCGAGGCATATGACCTTTATGCCACCCGACATCGCCTTGCCCATAACGTCAGTCAATGGGCCTCGCTCATTTGGTGCGACAATCAGTAGATCAGGACCTCGCAAAATCGCGGTCTCAATCTGCGAGATCTGTTTACTGTTGTCTTGCTGGGCATCTACAATTTCGAAATCGACGTCAGGTTTCTCAGCCCACAACTCTGTCATTAATTCGTTCTGTGCAGCGCGATAAGGTTCTGCATTGTTGCATTGGCTAAAGATGACCAAGTACCGACTTTTTTTTCCAACCTTTGCATCTCCGGCATTATTTGGACCTGGCTGACCACAGCCGACAATAGGTACGCAGAACAGAACGATCAAGCTAAAACTGCGTCGCGATGCTGGTAAAAATGAAGTCATAGAACTTACCCCATATTTGAAATTAACGAACAAGGTTGCTACGCAGGTATCGCAATCCGTCCATGAGTTTCTGAAATGTTTCAGGTTGTTGCAAAAGTACAGCCAAAACAATAATCACTGCCTTCGCCATCCACTTTACGTTCTCATCTACACCTTTCAGTCCAAGGATGTTTGCAATTACCCCTAGAGTTAATGTTCCCACCACTGTCCCAAGAATTGTTCCCTTCCCGCCTTTTAAGCTCGTTCCCCCAATCACAACGGCAGCTATCGCGTCTAATTCGTATGCCATTCCATCATTTGGATTTCCTTGGCGGTTTTGAGCACAGTGGATGACACCGGCCAAACCAGCCATGGCACCAGCAATGGCATAAACTGCAACCTGAACTCGTCTGATAGGAAGGCCAGCATACGCTGCAGCTAGTTGATTGTCGCCTAATGCTCGCACATACCGTCCGAAAACACTTCGCGACAGAACGATACCAAACAGGATTGCCATCGCAACAAATACTCCTATCACGACCGAGGGACTCGCAAATGCAGCGGCAAACTGTCCAGAGATATGCGTATCATCAAAGCTAAGACCGATATTGCTGTTCTGAGATAGCCAACGAGCCAAGCCTCGAAAACCGATCATCGCAGCTAGAGTCACAACAAAAGGCTGGATGGATAGCCGTGCAATTACTAATCCGTTTAAGAAGCCGGTCAGACTACAAGCGAAGATTGCAAAACTTACGGTGAATGTGATGTGCATCCAGGCATCAATCCCAGGGTCCCAATGCATGAGCAACTTTGCAGTAAGCGTCGCACCTAGCGCCAGAATGCTACCAACACTCAAATCAATTCCCGCCGACAGAATAACGAGCGTCATGCCTAGAGCCAAGATTCCTATTTCAGACATCTGGCGCACAATGTTAGTCCAGTTGCCAACGCTCAAAAAGATCGGCCAGCCCTCCCGGTCTTGAGGACTTAGGACTATTGCAGCGATGACAATCACCACGAGGCCTAAAAGACTTCGGCAGATTGGAATCAGTTCAACGAGCCTACGGTTCAAAGTCACCTCCGATTTCACCGTTGTCAATCTCATCAGCCGGTGATTCTTCATGGCTCAACTCTTGAGCATGCGTCGCCAACGCCATGATTTCCTCTTGAGTCGTATTAGCAACATTGAGCGTTCCGCGAAGATGACCGTCCTGCAAGACCAGGATGCGGTGGCAGCATCTCAGCAACTCCGGCAACTCAGAACTCACAAGCAGAATCCCTTTACCCTCTCGAGCTAGCCGTTCGATAATGTCATAGATATCCTGTTTGGCAGCAACATCTACGCCTCGTGTTGGATCGTCTAGGAAAATGACCTCGGGATTAACGAGCAACCAACGAGCCAGTAGGACTTTCTGTTGATTGCCGCCACTTAATGAACTAACGAGCGCTTTTCCCGAACGTGTCTTGAGAGAGGTGTCAGCGTAGACTTGTCTCGTTTCCGTCTCCTCCTTTCTTCGTTGGATAAGACCCCACTTCGAAATTCTACGCAATACTGCCAGACTCGCGTTCTCATCAACCCCCATCTGCATCATAAGGCCTTGCATCTTGCGATCTTCCGGAAGCAAGCCGAATCCTTGTCTCATAGCATCTCGAGGAGAACGTGCACGATATGATTTGCCATGCAAGCTGGCACTACCGCAAATCGTTCGATCGAGGCCAAAAAGCGCGGATCCAAGGCCAGTTCGGCCAGCGCCTACTAGACCTGCAATACCCAGAACCTCTCCTTTGTGAAGATCGAAGTGAATGTTCTTGATGCGATGAGTAGTAAGGCCCCTGACACTAAGTAATGTCGCTTCGGTTTTGCTTGCGGCCTGATGTCGTCGATCGGTAATCTCGCGTCCTACCATCAAGCGAATGAGATCCTTCTGAGTTATTTCGCTTGTAGTGTGCGTTGCAACAAAGTTTCCATCTCGGAGAATGGTTACTCGATCGCAGATCTCAAAGACCTCGTCCATTTTGTGAGACACATAGGCGATCGTGACGTCGGAAGATTTGAGTTTGCGAACTATTTCAAACAATTGGTCAACGGACTCGTCAGTCAACGAACTAGTCGATTCATCCATCACGATGAATCTGACATTCATACTAAGTGCTCGTGCGATCGCCACTTGCTGCATCTTGCCAATGGGCAGAGTATTCAATAATCGACTAGAAGGAACATTCAATCCAACTCGCTCAAGAAACGGTCGGCAAAACTTTTCCATTGAGGTGTGACTGACAAGCAATCTATCTTGATAATTGAGATTGCCGATTACCATGTTTTCAGCAATAGAAAGGTGTGGAAATAGATCCAGCTCTTGAAAGATTATGCCAATACCCAGACGTTGTGCTTCGAGCGGATTCGAAATCGTAACAGGCCGATCGTCGATTCTGATTCGAGCATGATCAGCAGAAATTGCCCCTGCAAGAATCTTCCCCAGAGTACTCTTGCCAGCCCCGTTCTCGCCCATGAGCGCATGAACTTCGCCTCGATCGAAAGCAACGCTGACGTCGTTCAGCGCACGAACACCACCAAATCGCTTTGTTACGTTCTCAGCGCGAAGAAGAGCTGGCATATCTACTTCATAGTGTTCTATATTTGGCTTATCAGAAAAGACAGGATAACACTTGAGTCGATATGATCGCTAGAAGTTGCATCGCCCTTTGTCTGTCAATTCCTGCACGATGTGAAATAAGTCTCATCATTCTCTGAGCCTAGGTGGCTGGCCGCTTTATAAGAGTCTAGGGATTCTCTTGCGGAGAGTACGTGACCGGTGTCTGATGAATCAATAATTTGGGTGGCATATTTGACGTGATGCCAGGCGTTTTTCTCAGTCTGACCACAAAGGATAGTTTTTTGCGAAGACGTGATCCCAACTCGTTGATGTTGTCATGTGCCGGCAGGTAGTTTGTACTAACAGTACAATCGGCACGCGTGCTCGATTTCACTTTCCAGACAGGCGAAACTTGCCTATGTGATTAGAGTTCGACACCGAGTTCGTTTTTGTCATTTCTATGATAACCGCCAAATAATTCTCAGCCGGCAGTTACCTCGAAATCTTGCACATGCACTGCCATAATAGCGCGGAACACGATTATGCTTGTGCCAGCCAGCTGCCCAGTTATCAACACAAGCTGAAATCTCTAGTGTTTCGTTCAAGATAGGATGCCTCCAATTTGACCTGATGGCAATCTACAATAGCGACAAAAGAATTGCGGTTATGCGACAGAGTCGTCGTACATCAATAGAAGCTGTTGTCTTGAAGGACGCACTGCGTAATAACTTTCCTATTGCGACTAGTTCTGCATATAAAGATACTCGATTCTAGAGCTGCTAATCCAATCTGTGACTCGGATGTTTTCCAGATTAGGCGTTCGAGAGTTACAAACACAGAAGTACGGCTTACTGAAGATCGCCGCCAAGAATTCCGCTGAACTCTTGTGGCAGAAATGAGGCAGGACGATTGTACAACATTCATCACGCGAAAAATGGTGGATGCACTTTCTCGCGACGCGGATTTCTAATTCGATCTCTGGCATCGGCAAGTTCTCTTGGTGCTATCGATGGCAGCTGTTCTGGTAGTGAGAGTCTACAGACGTCAGAGTTCGAGCCTTGTGAAGAACTCCTTTCAAAATTGGACTCGACATCCCATATAACATCTGCAGAACACATCGTCATCAGGGGCGCTAGAGGCCTGGAATGGATATTGCTTCGTGTACGAATCAATCAAGGGGTGGAAGGCATCGTGATATGTTTCACCGGCAAGTGAGACTTTTTGGTTCAGGTACAAGTGACGATCTCGGGTGATGGGTAGGGTAAGGTTCTCTGCCTGATTCCTAGGTTGATCTGCTTTCGGCGGTGGCGGGCCTGGGACAGTTTCAATCGCCTGGCCGCCGTCACTTCTACCGGGTTGCCGCGATACCAAGTAGCGGGCGTCTGGAATTCCAGAGCGCTGTGCAAACGCTCGGTGTTGTAGTGATCGATGATCTTGCCAAGCGCCTCCTCGGCTTCGTATCGACTCGTGAGCTCATGGACTTCAATCGCTTCGCGGAGCGTGCGGTTGCAGCGCTCCATCACGCCATTCTCCTCAGGGCAGTGCGGCTTGATCCGGTGATGCATTAATCCGTGGTGCGCCAGCAAGCCGCCAAACTCACGGCTGATGTAACCACTGCCATTGTCGCTGCGGATGATCGGCTGGGTGGTGACTTGTCCTTGATCATTCGTGGCGAATGTCTCCAAGGCCCGTTGCGCCGCGACGCTGATCGAATGACCGTCCATGCTCGTGAGTAATTCCCAATGCACCAGGTAACGCGAATACTCGTCGATGAAATTCAGCAGGTAATACTGCGACTCACCGAGCGTGAGATACATCAGATCGGTCGCCCAAATCTCGTCGGGCCGACTCGCCTTCTCGATCTGGTCGCGGTAACGCTTCTTGCGCCCAGGACACTCGCACATTAGCCTTTCGCCCTTCAATATCCGATAGACCGTGCTCTGACTCAGGTAGGCCACGTCGTCGTCGATCATTCTCCAAGACAACTCTCGATGCCGAATCTCCGAATGCTTCAGTGCGTAGTTGACCACTGCCTGCTTCTCCTCGGGCAATGCCTCGAATGCCTGTACCGGTGGAACTGGTTCGCTTCGCGGTTGTTGCCAACGCTCTGCTTGCTTCCAGCGGAAATAGCTGGAACGCTTGACGCCTAAATGCTGCAGTACTGTAGCGATTGGCATGCCGCTGCGCGTCTTCGCCTGGTCCACCGCCGTCACCACTTGCTCTTGAAGCTCCGCGGGAAGCTGACCGTAGTCCTCTAATCCGAGAGTGTTTTTTTAAATTGCAAGTTCTCGGCCGTGATCTCTGCGATCACCGCGTCCTTCTGACGCAGTTGCTCGGCGTGGCGAGCTTCCTTGCGCTGTTCGGCCTGGCTCTTCTTCCTATCGCCGAAGATGGCTTCCGCGCTGCCCAGCAGTTGGCTCTTCCATGTGTGATACTGCGTCGGCTGGATCCCTTCGCGGCGGCACAGTTCCGAGACTTTCACGTCCGGCTCCATTCCCGCTAGCACGATCCGCAGCTTCTCCGCAGGCTTCCAGTGTCGACGTCTTCGCTTCTCGCTCATCAGGTCTCTCCGTGAAATGGGAGACCGTCAATCGTAACTTCTAATGAGTCTCATTGTCGATGATGCAGTACAGTATACCTTCATGGGCCTCTTGATTTTGTGCGTCGCTGGATTATTCGGTGGCGCATTGCTTGGAAGAAAGTTCGCACTCGCTTTCGACGGATCAGTAGCTGGAGCAGCATGAGTGTTCGCCTTCAGTCTATTTTTTGAATTACTTTGACGAGTCTTTTGACAGTTTGTTTTCCCAGTCCTAGTACTCGGCGGTCAATATTATGTGGCGTCTAGATTTCCTTGAAGAAGCCGTTAAGTGACGAGTGATGTCATCCGAGCGGGGCGCGCCACTAATCTAGCTGAGCGTGATACGGCAGCAAGTATGCACACATTGAGCCAGTAGAAGGCGACGTCCTAGCGAAGGTTGCACGATAGGCACCGGAGGTGCGTCCACATCTCACGCAATTGTTCTGCTACCACAAGATGTGACCCGCACTGTTGATTAATGTCATGAGCGAAACTATTCAAATCTTAAGACGGCGATACCGCGAGCTTGCCGACGACTTCTTAGAAGGTCGAAAAGTATTGACTGATCGAACTCATTTGCATGAGTTCGCGACGCTTGAAGCCTTTCTCAAGAAGTTCGATACGCTTCACAAAGAGCTTGACGAGTCTATAACCGAACGTCAGAAATCAACAAGCGCGGACGATCGCCAGATACTGTCAGGTACGATCGACGAGTTAAGAGTTCAATTGTCTGATATCAAGGCACAACTCTCTGCGCTGGTAAGTGAGCCACTGCTCGCTCGCCAGAATGAGGTGTTCATCGACTTTCAACCTCACACTGGACACCAAAGGGGAAAGGAACTTGTCGATCGCCTTGTAGACTTATGTGCTCACTTCTCGGAGCAAATGCGTTGGCGGCGGGTTAGCCAGGGGGACATTTATTCAGGGCGTAACCTCACAGATATTCAAGAGATGATCAGAACTGGATCTTGCACGAGTCGGTGTCTACGGATTTGGGGAACTGCATCTTATCTGCAGTTTCGACGACTATCTGCCAAGTACGTTGACCAAGAGGGGCACTTATTGGCCACTGCAATAGTCTCCCCGATCGCATTAAGCGAATGCAAAGCACTTGCCGATGTTGATTTCGCGCACTACAGCCATGTTTTCAGTATGACGGCGGGTACACCTGCGGCACATGATCGTTTGCTGGACATGACGCACGTAACAACCTTCAGAGATAGTAGAAGTGTACGCAACACTAGACAGTTTTTAGGAGAGTACGTGAAATTGTTCAGATTGGGTATTCCAATTGACCTTCGTGTACGAACTGTTGGTTTTCAACGTATGTCAATTGAGGATCAATGATCAAACGAGATTCTGCCAATGAATCGTCAACTCGCATGGGCACCTCCACGTTATTGCAGCAATATAAATGGGTAAACAAAGGGAGATTGCATACCTATTCTTCCATTCGGCCTTGTCCTGCCTTAGTTGATAGCTCGGTCGGAAGCCTAGATGGTTCACTTTGCCCTACGAAGAGGCGGTATGGATATGGCTCATCAGAGCTGACGGAGATTCGAGCTTGCAAGATATACAAGTTACAGAAGTGCGGCGACCAAACCTGCCGTAGGTACATCATACTTCGGCGTCGAGGATCTAGTCGTAACTCGCTTCTGTGAATCAGATCGAAGCTGGGAAAGGCAAATCCTTATTCTGCTTCGGCTTAGCACACCGGAGCGATTTCGATGATGATCGAAGCTCACACATGACAGAACGTCCGGGGTCATTTAGCTCGGTAGCGTCCGTCAAGATGCGCACATTGTTTCTTGGGCCCTGCCAAGCAGGGCTCCCAAATCAATGTGCGCATCTTGACGGACACTACCCTGTGACCTTCATGGACGAGCAGGTGGGTCGCATTCTCGACGAATTGGACCGACTTAAGCTGCGCGACAGCACGGTTGTAGTTTTTGTGAGTGATCATGGGTATCACTTGGGCGAACATGATTTTTGGCTGAAGAGTAACCTTCATGAGGAGGTAATTCGCGTACCCCTCGTTATGGCTATTCCGGGCGGAACCTGTGGACGTTCGGAATCCATTGTGGAACTGATGGACATCTACCCGACCGTATCCGAATTGGTAGGTTTAGACCCACCGAATGCAGTTCAGGGCAGAAGCCTCCTGCCGATTTCTGACGATCCCGAAGCCAAGGTCAGGTCAGAGGCGTTGACCCTTAGGGGCAAAAAGGGAGTTTCCTTGCGCAGCCCGGATTGGCATTACATGCGTTACTCCGACGGTGGTGATCACCGATGCGCGCACCAGCGAAATTGAATTCGTGGTCGATTGTGTGATTGATATCGCAGTGCGGGGAATGTGATAACGAAAGGCAGCGGAACCCGCTGGCAATCACGATTCGTCAAGCGCTTTCGTATTCAGACACCTAAACACCTAAAGAGATTCATTCCGTCAGCCCAATATCACGTACCTCTCGCATTCGCTTATCAATCTGCCCTCGCAGCTCTTGCAGGATTGTGGCGTATTCGGCGTTCATCACAAGATTGATAAACTGATGCGGATCTTCAGTCATGTCGTAAAGCTCCTGGCTGCCGGATAGCGATCAAAGTACGACTTAGGTTGTACCATGGGATAATGTGGACGTACAAATCCGGCTGCAAGGAAAAATGGTTCGTTACGATGCGCACGTAAGAGTGAGATAATCTTGCTTGCGGTCTTGTAGTCGGGTTGATCCGTCCCGTCACCTCTTGAGCGCACCGCAACGAACATGCGATTGCGCATACCGGTCGACTCACGACCTTCGATCTTCGTAGTGAAGACATTAAGGTTAAGGCAGGAATATTCTCCAGGAGTATGGGCTTCACGACCGGGCGAGTTGAATCGTTCGGTCCAGGAACTCGCGACATCTTTGCCGTCGGTCCCACTGATGATGTCGCCCGGAACGGCCATGTGAAAGACCTTCCCGACTCGTGCGCTGTACCAGCCGTTCTCCTTGAAATGCTGACCCATGCTAACCTTACTTGTCCCGATGTACCGGCTGAACATGAACGACTGTCGTGATGGCGCGCACCAGGTTCCCTGACAGTAGGCGCGGTCGTAGACGATACCTTGCTGTGCAAGGCGGTCAATATTCGGTGTGTGACAAACCTTATTCCCATAACACCCCAGCGCACTGGCTTTCAGATCGTCGGAGATGATTAGAAGGACGTTTTTGATTTTCTGATCGTCGTCCGCCGCGATCACAAATGAGCTACCACAGAAGAAGATTCCGAGCATCGCATTGACAAGGCGAATCACATTCGAATGCCTATAGTAGGCGGCGTCCGTTTTTTCTGGTTTACAGGTAGATTGAGATGTGAATTTCAATTCCAGTTTTCCTCAATGATCTTCTGGATGTCACTGAAATTACCATCAGTTTCATTTAGCGTTTTTCTCAGCGCCAACAGCTCGCTTTTCAATTGGCCTACGATTTTCTTGTATTTTGGTTCGCTATAGATATTGTGGAGTTCGTGCGGATCATTTTTCATATCGTACAGTTCCCACCCGGGGGGAGTCCTGTTCTTTCCTTTCGTGTTGCAACCGTAATAGAAAATGAGCTTGAAATCTTTTGTGCGAATTCCAAAATGGCCCGGATTTGCATGAGACACCATATGCATCCAATAACGATAGTAAGTTGCTTGGGGCCAGTCGTCCGGTTCAGATCCGGTTTCCAGAATCGATCTAAAGCTTCGACCTTGCATGTATTGAGGAGTACTCAGTCCAGCATAGTCCAAAAGCGTGGGGGCAAAGTCAGTATTGTTAACAATGGCGTCACTTCTGGTTCCGGCAGCAATCGTCCTGGGATAACGAACTATCAACGGCATACGCATCGATTCCTCATACATCCAACGTTTGTCGATATAGTCATGCTCTCCCAGCATCATCCCTTGGTCTGAGGTATAGATAACGATGGTGTTTTCAAGCAGATCCTCGTTCTTGAGATAATCGATAAGTCGTTGGACGTTGTCGTCGACACCCTTGACGCACCGGAGGTAGCGTTTCAGGTAGAGTTGATAAGCGGCATTTGTATAGTCGTCATCGGTCAAAGTATCAAAAGTATCATGAGGCTTTAATACTGGGGATCTTGTTATTCGCCCCATTATATTGTTGACGTTCCGGCGTGAGATCGAGGACCCGATTCGTCCGAGCAAGGAATCGTTCTCACCCCGGGTTGCGATCGAGCCAAATTTTGGCTGCGTGAATAGGCTCTCGGGAACGGGGATGGTGATGTCTGCTAGGTAGTCGTTGTAGCGGGGAGCGTTTTCCCATTTCCCATGAGGGGCTTTGAAGTGATGCATGAGAAAAAATGGTTTCGTCTTATCTCGATTCTTCAGCCATTCCAAGCTAATGTCAGTGATGACGTCAGAAGAATGGCCCGAGTGTTCGACAACGTTGTCGGGCCAGTGTCCGTGTCCTTTGTCGCGAAATGTTGGATCAAAATAGGACCCTTGACCTGGCAGAACATGGTAGTAGTCGAAAGCTCCCGGCTCCTCTTTTAGATGCCATTTGCCAATTATGGCTGTAAGATAGCCTGCTTTTTTCATTTCCTGAGCAAGATATTGCTTTTCGATCGGAAGTCTTCCAGACAGGTTCAACACACCATTAGTCTGCGAGTACTGACCAGTCATGATGCTAGCGCGACTTGGTGTACATATCGAATTTGTACAAAAAGCGTTTTCAAGTACCATGCCGTCTCTAGCTAGTTGGTCGATATTCGGTGTCGGATTCAGTTTCGCCAATCGCGATTTGTAGACTCCAAATGCCTGCGCAGCGTGGTCATCAGACATGAGAAAAAGTATGTTCGGCTTAGCCGACGCCTCGGAATCAAATCTGCCTACGAAAAGAGTGCTGATTAACACAATAATAGTCACAAAAGGCAGAACGTTGCCCGCCGACGTGTTAGATAGGGGATGCGATTGACGCAATTGTATAAAGGACATGGCGGGACTTCTTTCGTGTGTCGATTGTTAACGCTGGTGCATTTTCAGAATTCAATAACTCGCCAACGGTGACGAGCTTCTATCTTCGACTTCGTCAGGCGTCACATGCTCGTGTAATGTCTGAATTGAATTTCTACGAGCTACTGATATTAACCGCACCGAAACTTATAGACCAAGTCGGAGATGTGCTTCGAATAGAAAGGGAGCAGTTTTCCGAGGTACTGACGAAATACCTTCCTGCGAGTCGACATTCGTAACCACTTCTTCCCAAGGATCGATTGAAGGCCATCTGATCGAGTGCAAGACTCTACATTCAGAACGGTTGCCCATCGAGCGTCAAAATACTTTCAAACAAGTCAATTCCGAGCCTGTTTTTGGCTCGGGACAATTGCTGATTCTCAGGCTTGAGGCGTGAACTGCTCAGTTACTTCGAAGACCATTCAGCCATCGCTTGTGGAGTCAGATTACCGCTATCTCCGCCCGCCAGTCGGACCATCGTCATACAACGCTTCAAGTGTCCTCTCAAGGTCTCCGGACTCCAATTCGCTGCCAGCGCGAGTCAGCCGCGCCATCAAGATCAGTGGATCGGCATTCTCGCTAAAGAAATCAACCGAACCATCCGTCTTCGCGAATTGTGCACCTCCCGGATGTTCGCTACCTGCGTGCTCAAAAAACCACGAGTTCAAACCCCCTGCCAAGTACCGGTTTTCACCAATGGCTTCGATCTTTGTATTGATCTGAGCGTCAAACGTTGTTGGTGACCCGCCGAAGAGCCACCCATCCACGCTCCGCGCCGAAGACACGCCCGCGCGACCACTGCCGGGAAAGCGTGGATCATTGTCTTCGACCCACAGCCGTTGTAACTCACCAAGCAAGACGGTGTTGCTCGTACCGTCGGTGACTTCCGATAACGCAGCGCCCTTGTTCGGCGTCGTTGGAGCCATTGGGCTGGCCGCTGCACCGGTTACACCTACGCAAACGTATCCGAGAAAGAGTGTCTTTAAACCCAAGTTATCGAAGCAGTTTCCCGCACCGATTGCAGCCCCGTAGTCTGTCCCTCCCACGTTAATATTGAGATTCGTTAGGTCGTTCGGTGTTTGACCTGGACTTTCGGCGGTTACCAACATGAATTCGTGCTCCGAAGTCTCCACGCCCGCTCGTCTCGAGGGGCAATACAACGCAGGGATATCGGTGACTACGAATCCGTTCCTCTCGATATTGTGTCTGGGACTGTAGTTCCGGTCATACTGATCAGCCATTGCCTGCTGCTCAATAAAAGGCAGAACTTCGACGATCCAACTGTGCCCGCGCATGCCATTCCTATCGATGGTCATGGCTTCGTCCCTTAGAACGTTGTAGCCGCTGTGTCTAGCTTCAGGGACTAAACCTCGATTCATTGCCGCTGTGGGTGGGAGTACACTGCGCGCGGACTCGTAGTTCAGGCACGCCAAAGCCAGCTGCTTAAGTTGATTCGAACACTGAATCCTTCTGGCTGATTCTCTCGCCGCTTGCACTGCCGGGAGCAGTAGCCCAACCAGGACGCCGATGATTGCGATCACGACCAGCAACTCTACAAGTGTGAAGCCGAGACTGAAAGTTTTGCAAACCTTGGATCGATAGAAATTCATAATCGTTTCCTCGTTAGATTTCTACTCTTCCTTTGTGATGATCTAGCGTTAGGAGTCGGACTTCAAGTCGAAGTTGATTTCGTTTTGGCCGGGCTGAACCTCACGCGAAAGCTCCGACTCGACGTTGAAGCGACGGGGGAGCCTCCTTGCTTCGTTGCCGAACTGCTTGATTCTTACGGTATTTGTCCCAACCGTCGCCCCTTTAATGTCGCGGATATAGAACAGTTCGTAACGTCCTTCACTGTTCGTTTCACCAATCGCGGGACGAAAGCCATCTTGTGAGAATGCGACACTTGCATTAGCGAGCGGCTCTCCATCAAGCGTCACAACTCCGGAAACCTCACCGATAGCGGGTCTGTCACTCTGATTGGTACAACCAGAAAGTGAAAGAAATAATGCTACGACTGCCGCGAAGCCACAGGTACGATTGTTCATTGATCAATCATCCAATGATGAGTTATCACTTATCGCCTGCCGGCCGTAGGGCCGGACTAAGGTATGGTGAAGAGAGACTCAAGTTGTTGCACTAGATCTCCCGACAGCAGCTCCCCCCCAGCCACAGTGGCCATCGACATCAGTATCAGAGGATCCATATCCTCACTGACAAACTGAACCGACGCATCGGCCATTGCGAAGCTCGCGCCACCAGGGTGGTCGCTGCCAGCGTGTTCATAAAACCATGAGTTAATTCCTCCTGCCGAGTATCTAGCGTCACCATGACCTTGGATTTGGGCAGATACTGAGGACGTAAAACTCGTGGCGGAGCCGCCGAAGATCCAGCCGTCGATGCTTCGTCCAGCAACGACCCCCGCGTTACCGGATTGACGAGCAAAGCGAGGGTCGTCGTCTGCTGCCCAAATTCGCTGCAACTCACCGAGGAGCAGCGTTCTGCTAGTACCATCGGTTATCATCTTCAAGTTTGCTCCAGCGCCGATCTTTAGTGGTGCCATTGGACTAGCTGCGGCGCCACTATGACCGACGCACTTATAGCCCATTAGCAGCGCTTTGCTCGTGTTCTGGAAACAATTTCCTGCCGCCAGCGAGGCACCATAGTCAGTGCCTCCAATCGTAAAGCCGTTGCCTACATCACTGCGCCGACCACCTGTCGGACTGTTTGCTGCTACTTGACCTTGCGCTGCGAGAAGCATGAGTTCCTGTTCCGCCGTTTCGACTGAGCCTCGCCGCGTCGGACAGTAGAGTCCGGGCAGGTCGACCACCTCGAAACTAGTGGATCTCACGTTGTGCATCGGACTAAAGTTGGAGTCGTACGAATCCGCCAGGCCCTGCTGCTCTATCTGCGCCAGAATCTCCACGATCCAGCTGTGGCCCCAGCTTCCCTCGCGATTCACAGTGAGACTCTCGCTGGAAATGGCATACGAAGGATTTGGAGAGTCAATTCTGTAAGTTCTCGCGACCTTGAACGCTGCAGGAAAATGACGTTGAGACGACTCGTAGTTCATGCACGCCAATGCAAGCTGCCGCAGCTGGTTCATGCATTGCAGCCTGCGAGCTGATTCTCGCGCTGCCTGTACCGCTGGCAAGAGAAGCGAAACTAAAACGCCGATAATCGCAATCACGACTAACAGTTCCACGAGCGTAAAGCCGAGACCGTTGGGCGCGCGTAGTTTGGATCCATTGAATTTCATAATTGTTTCCTCGTTCCTGTTAGAACGAGTGCGACTACCGCGGAGACCTTGCCGATGTCGGGTCTGTCGCTCTGATAGGTACAACCAGTGAATGAAAGACATACTGCTACGACTGAGGTGTACCATCAGCTGCGACTGTTCTTCGATCAACGATCTTCAGTTGAATTCTCACTTATCGCCTCCCTCCAGTGGGTTCAGATTGCGCTTTCGTGAAATGCACTTGGATTTGTCTCCCAAGGTCCCCAGACAGCACTTCTGCACCAGCTTGCGTCGTTTGTGCCATCAGGATTAATGGGTCAGCGTTTTCCGAGACAAAGCTAACCGAGCCATCCGTAAAAGCAAACTGGGCACCGCCCGGGTGTTCACTACCCGCGTTTTCCCAGAACCAGGAATTGATGCCTCCGGATGTGGTTCGCGCCTCGCTAATTGTGACCACTGCTGGGACTGACGTGCCGAAGGTCGTTCCGGAGCCGCCAAACAGCCAACCATCATTACTGCGCCCTGCGATAAACCCGCCGATCCCGGTACCACTGCCGAATCGACCACCTGGTTCCATCCAAATTCGCTGTAGCTCGCCGAGCAACAGAGTTTGACTGGTGCCGTCTGTGACCTTCTTTAGCGCGCTGCCTTTGCCCCGTTGAAAAGGGGCCATCGGACCCGCCGCCTCGAGGGTGTGGCCGACGCAGCCAGTCCCAAATTGGAGGTTGAATTTTGATACGTTGTTGTAACAGTTTCCCGCGCCGATGGTTGTACCGTAATCTGTGCCGCCCACTGTCAGACCGAGATCCGATAGTGGGTTCGCCGGTTCGTCGGGCCCTTGGACCGTCATCAACATGTATTCTTGCTCAGCCGATTCGACGGAAGCCCGTCGCGACGGGCAATAGAGTCCAGGGACATCGGTGATCTCGAAGCCGTTGTCTAAGATATTCCATAGCGGGCTGCGGTTCATGTCGTACCGGTTGGCCATCGCCTGCTGCTCTATATGGGGAAGAATCTCAGCAATCCAACTGTGGCCGCGCTTCCCTTCTTTGTTACGCTCCAGTTGCTCTTGAAGGAGGTTGTGTACCTCATTCTCATAACCCATGTCCATCGCAACGGCCGGCGGCATATTGCCACGTGCCGACTCGTAGTTAAGACACGCCAACACCAGCTGCCGCAACTGGTTCGAGCATTGCAGCCGGCGAGCTGATTCTCTTGCCGCCTGTACGGCTGGCAAGAGAAGCGAGACTAAAGCGCCGATAATCGCGATCACGACCAGCAGTTCTACCAGCGTAAAGCCGCGACCACCAATTCCTTTAGTCGTTACCTGAGGGCACCTTAACATCGTTCCTTCCTCTATAGGTTTCTAAGTTAAACTGTCATTCTGGCATCACTGAGTTCCGCGCTGACGAAAACAAAGTGAAGCCACTGCGGCCAGAGCTGCCACTACGCAGCTTGAGGGCTCAGGAACTGCGATTCCAGCCGCAGCGACTGCACTTGGGAAACCTAAACCCGTGACAAACACTCGTCCGCTCAGGTCACCGGCAACTTCGTATCGGACCGATGCGCCTGTGATGTCGAACTCGTCAGAGCCAATTACTACGTTGTCGATAGCGCCAGTCTCGCCGCCAGCTAGGTTGATGGTTGCCCCATTGATCGCGAAGTCAACCTCGGTATTCCAGGTTAGTATGTCGAACTGGTCAGTCCCAGTAATCAAGCCAGTGAGGTCATTTAGCGCGTCAAGCGTCAGCGTCCACTCCTCATCAACAGCAAGGCCCAACTGGAACAAACCAAACTCGTTATTCGACAGGAAGTGGACCAAATCATTTTGAACGCCACCGGCATCCTCAAACTCCACCTCAAGAATGGAGCCATCGCGGAACTCCACACTGCCCGCGGAAGAGTCGGTCCCTGGTGCAGTCATGTCGATAGTGAGCGTACCCACCGAGTCAAAATCTGCACCGGCATTAATGGTGGTACCTGAAAGCAATCGAGCCACCTGAGAACCAGCGCCGTCACCATCGTTGTCAGTCAAGAAGAGCGTCCCGGAGCCGCCCGTTGTGTTGCCATCACGGCTGTTGAGAATGTTGTCCAACGAAAGGGTGCCGTTGATAAAAGTATCCGTGTCAAAGCCGCCAAAGTTGTCGGCGATGGTCACGTCACCCGTGAGATTGAGGTGAAGCTGGAAAGGAGTATAGCCAACTGTCACCGCGACCAGATCGTCGGCGAAAGTACCGGTACCGGAGAATTCCACCAGCCCCACGCCCTCGAGCCGCAAGTCATTGAAGCCGGTGTACTGGCCGCTAATGACCACATGATCGGTGTCGACCAACGGATTGTTGTAGATTTTGAAGTGTGCTTGATTGGTTCCATTAGCGATCGCATCGTTTGTGAAAGTGGTCACACCGGTAGCGACATTCGAGCCGAGGTCAATCGTCTTGCCATTGGGTCCGAGGCCCGGGTCGCTGTAGTCGAGAGTCGCGCCACCCTCTAACGATACGGTCAGGTCGCCACCAATCGCAGCGAACCCACCACCGCCTGGATTAACACCATCATCAATCCACTGAACCTCACCCGGCCCCGTGCCAATATTGCGGTCAAAAACGCCGTTGGTACCGTATACGGCGATAACATCAGGAGCGATCGCGTTGTTGAGCCGCAAGTTCGCGGTCGCAGGCAAGCCGACTCCATCAGTTGCCTCGACAGTGTTTCCACCGATTTCGAGCGCAGAGTAGGAATTCGCCCCTGAAAGGACTAGATGTCCACTCACGAACGCCAACGGGCCACGGACGACCAAGACGTCGTCTCCACCCGCGGTAGACGAAATAGCGCCGGAGATTTCGGCGATGTCGGCGATAGACTCATCATTGTCAACTACTTCCACGAAACGTGAAGCGTTCTCAAGATTAATATCATTGGTCAAGTTGACGTGCCCAGTAGCGAACAACGAGCCAAACTGTAGCGTCTGACCGTTGAATCCAGCTGTGGCGCTACTCCAACTCAAGCCGCTGCCGCCTTCTAACGTAACAGTGCTTGTACCTGCGCCATCACCTGCGAAGCCGCCGGAACCTACCCAATTGACTTCTCCTGCACCAGTACCAATATCTCTGGCAAACGACGAACCACCACCAAGCTGGACGACCGCCACATCAAATTCAGTGCCAGCATCAATTAGGGAACCCTCAAACTGTAGGTTCGATGTCGCCGACACGCTTCCAGCGGCTCCACCGGAGCCGTATTCCGACTGCCAATTCGATAGATCGGTAGCGCCAAGCGCGGGGAAATCCCGTTGCCAGCGAAGAAAATCTGAACCGTCGACATCGCCGTCACTGTCGAAGTCTGCGCTAGGACTGCCTCCTCCAACTTGAAGCGCACCACGTACAATTCGCGTAACTCCGGTGTAGCTGAGCGAGCCGGTCAGCGCAACCGTACCATCGACGCCGGGATCCACGCCGCCATCGACGACCACGTCCGCACTGCCAGTCAGGTCAAATCCAAACACCATATTGGGATTTGCTTCGGTCGGCACAAAATTGTACGCGGCCGTAGGCACGAGGGTGCCGCCGATTGAAACACCGCTGGTGTCGCCCCGAAACTCAACGATAGCGCTGCTCACCGTGCCGTTCAAACTGACGCTAGCCCCATCAGCGACCGCGACTGTGCCAGCACCGCTGATGTCGCCAGCCACGTTCAGTGAGTAACCGTCCGCCGTATCAAGCGCAACGGTTGACCCCGTTGACAGCGAGATTCCGTTGGTGCCACCGAGAGTAACCGTTTCACCTGCCAATGCGCCAGTGATCCGGGCAGCACGAATAGTGCCGGAGGTGCTGACGGAAACAGCGTTGTCAAATGCGGTCGAATTTGCGTCACTTGCGCTAAGGGTGTAGCTACCACCACTGATATCGATGATCGCCGACCCAAACGCGTTGTTGGCCGCGTCATTCACACCGGCGACGGTACCGAATTGAGATGCAATCACTGAACCGGCAGCAATACTGTTGGCTCCACCTGACTGATCCAATATCAGTGTGCCGGCCCTCTGTTTGATAAGCGTGTTGCCAGAACCGAGAGTGACTTGCCCGACGGTCACCTCACGCGCATTGGAGATCACGCCATCGCCGGTAGCAGTGATCGCGTCGATCGTTCCATGATCAAGCCGGAGAGTACCGCCATCGAATGTCACCGTCCCAGCACTAGCAATGGTTGGGGTGATAAGCGTGCCGCCTAGGATTAAGTTGCCACCGGCATCGATATTTGTGGCACTGTCGGAAACGTTCTCGATGATTTCGAGAGCGAACCCCGTCGCCACTTCGGTGGTAGCGCCGTTGTCAATCTGCAGTGCCCAAGCGCCCTGATCAGCCGCACTAACCCGCACAATGCCAGAGTTGACCGCCACGGAATCGGCACTGCGAGTTGACGTAACCACGCCTGGGATATTCGCCGTATTGACGCCACCCGCCTGCCAGGCTGTCGTATCGCCCCAATTGCTGTCCGCCGTCCGTGCTCCAAAAGTGAAATTCTGCCCCGAGTCGTCGGCGTCGCGCTGAGGTTCGTCATCAATGTAAACTCGATCAATATCGACCGTTGTTAGGTCGGCATGCGAACCATGCGCAACCGCGCGGACAGAGCTGAGAGACGAGAGGTCGGTAACCCCTGCGTCGGCCCAGGTACCCGAAATGTCGTCTGGGACGACTGCGGTGTCGCTGGTAGAAAAGAACCTAAGGCCGTATCCGGTCGCATCGGAAGTAAGTTCCGCCTGCAGCGGAACCAGCAGCTCAGACATAATGCGATCGCTGCGCGCAACGCCGACGGCATCTTCGTCGAACGCAAACAACGAACGGTCCCAGACCCAGGTCGCCAGTAATGTCGACGGCCCATCTTTCAAAACATAATATAGGCTACCTTCGTCGCCATCGAGAGTCCTGCCAACGATGTCGTCGCGTTCCTTGAAAGCTATATAGAGGCCGCCCTTATGGTCGTTATTGTCAGGGTTGAAATGATTAGGCGTGGCTATGTCATCAAACCCATCATCGCCTACGTCTTCTTCGTTGTTATCAACTAACCCGGAGACATACCGCCCATTGCCAGAAGCATTAGTTTCCGAGCGGGCCATCTCAGTAAACGTAAAGTTTGCTATGAGCGGTGTGGCACTGTTGGCAGTGAAGAGGTCTTGCGACAGAATGCCGTTCCTCCCGTTACTGCCGAGTGACAGCGAGAGAAGGCCGCTGCCTTCGGTCGCAGCGCCACTTCCGGTGGTCACGTTCCAACCGTTGCCAAATCCAGTGGAGTTAACTGCAGGGTCGGTATCGTCAAACTGATCGTCCAGCAAAGGCTGTGAAAACGCGGGGTTGATAGCCAAGAGGCAGCACGCGGTCACCGAAAGAAGAGCTCTCTGTAGCAGAATCATGTTTCGCCTCACGTCAGGAAGAGAGAAAAGAATGTGTCTGAGATCAGGAACTTGGCATTCTCAAAGACGACAAGTGTTTCTTGGCGGGGCGAGTAACCTAGCGATACGCCAGATCAAACTGCTTGCCATCTCTACAAACGAGACGGTGAAGCGAATCCCCATACCCTTTAATACCGCTGAACACACCGATATCACGACCAACAAGTTTTTTTGGATCAAGCATGTGTACACTCCGATCTTTCCTGCGCGGCGGCAAGCTTTATGTGGAGTTTTTCCGTGATAATTCGCGCCTTAACGGTATAAGTCTTTAGGATGTTACGTTGGCAGATTTCTGAATCTGTCACTGCATTTGTTGGTTCAAGAACTCAGATCGTCTGTTGGTTCGAGCTTCGAGGGAAAACCTCGGACTATCGACGTGCGAAGACCGCAGATCGTTGATGAACTAGGTCGGCAATGCGTACTACGCACGTTTGTGTGCTAGCTGGAGGAGCAATATGAGTTCACGAGATGAAACGATTACTGCTTTCGTACAGTTGCTGACCGAAAGTCAACCAGCATTGTTGGCTTACTCCGCAAAGTTGGTTGGCGATCCCGAAGAAGCTCGGAACGTTCTTCAAGAAGCTAATCTCACTATTTGGAAAAAACTTTGTGAGTTTCGTCCCGGCACCTGTTTCTTAGCTTGGGCCAGAAGGATTGTATACTTTCAGGTCCTGGCACAGCTTCGTGACAACAAACGACGCCGCCTTGTGTTTGATGAAAATGTCGTTAGGAAGCTGGCAACCATCGAGCCCGCTGGGGACGAAGATGAGCGTAGACTCGCACTCCGAGACTGCCTGGCCGGGTTACTCGACCGCCACCGATCTATGATTATGGACCGATACTATCGCCAACAAACTATTCAGTCGATCGCTGAACATTCAGGGAAAACGCCAAACGCCATTTGCAACATGTTGATGCGCATTCGACAGTCGTTGATGCGGTGCATAGAAGAAAGGACCATGGCACAATGAATCCAGATTATTCTCCACCGCCGGAACTTGTCCGTCTAGTCTCTGATCTTTTTGATCGAAAGCTGGAAGAACCGTCTCGACAACGGCTACAGCAATTGTTGTTAGATGACGATGACGCGTGCGAATGGTATGTGCATGCGATGGAGGTTCACTCCTTCCTAAATCTCGACGGTCAGAATGAGGCGATAGACTTGCCGGCACTAACAACTCAGGTCGGAGACAGGTCATCATCCAGCTTAGACGGCGAGACCGTTGTCAATACAGATCAAAAGCCGCGTGATCTGCGAAACCGGGGCCGTCGGTGGAGATACTCTATAGGAGCGGTTGCCGCAACGTTGACGGCTGTGTCCGCAGTTGTGTTTCCGCTCCGGCAACCGGAGAGTCCTGCGCCCCCGCGGGGCTTACCAGTGGCGATGCTTGCGGAGTCGATTGGCGGAGAGTTTCAGTACGGGATCGACGGTAAATCAACTCCCTCTCCAGGCGTTGCGATGCCTCAGGGTACTTACCGCATGACTAATGGATTGATCGAGCTCAGATACAAATCGGGGGTTGAGTTGATCGTTATGGCACCGGCGGAGTTCTCTTTGTTGGATGAGATGAGCGTGGAACTGATTGACGGGCGTGCGACCGCGAATGTGACTGAGGATGGGATTGGATTCACAATTCATACAGCGGGTTGCCAAGCGGTCGATCTGGGAACGTCGTTTGCCGTAAACGCGCGCAAGGGTTTTGATTCTGAGGTGCATGTGCTCGAGGGCGAAGTACGGATTGATACACCAGGGGGACAAAGCAGTGATGAAGATCCGATGGTGTTGACGTCCAAGGGTACTCAATCCGCCGTCAAGTTGTACTCCCAATCAACCGTCCCGGCTATCGCCGGTATCGATATCGACAATCGTAGTTTTGTCTTAAGTCTAAACGACCAAGAGAATCGCTACACTAAGGAGGTTGCGAAGCTTAGCCCAGTCGTCTACTACCGGATGAACCCCTCAGGCAACGGGACCAAACTCATCGACTTATCCGAGAATAAAGCTGATGCTCAGATCTACCAGCACCACAGCAATCGTCCCCGCTGGAGTGGCGGCAAACTAGGCTCAGCTTTTGAACTGGGTGGCCCCACTGATCTTGTCTATGCGATTAGTAAGGATTATCCCAAAGCGACTGAGAACCAGTTAAGCGTTGTAGCATGGGTCTACGCCCGATCACGGCCAAAGTACGCGAGCATCGCTAAGAACTGGGGACATGCCCAAAAAGGACAGTTCCACTTTGGATTGAAGGGAATCAGCGGTGAGTTGGAAATTGAGATTCTTGATCCAGAGTTCCCAGGCCATCGATCGAAGTCCAAGAGGGCGTTTCTGGTGGCCGACGATAGGGCGTTTCCGCTGCACTCCTGGCAATTTGTAGCCGCCGTCGCGGACGGCGAGATACTGAGGCTCTATCGGAATTCGAACGAAGTCGCAAGTAAGCCATACGGTAGCCTGGGGTTCAACCCTAAGGTGAAAGCTCTCGCGATCGGTACCAAGTTGCGAGATGAAGGAGATATGCCGTATGACACGACTTGGGGTATGTGGGACGGAGCGATTGATGAGTTGGCAGTCTTTAACCAAGCCTTGTCCCCTGATCAGATTAATCAGCTCTACGAACTTTCGAAGGATGGGTTCTGAAGTCCGTGGCTGACCGCTAAGATTCTGCTGCGAGTGGCATCAGATAGTTCTTGACAACTACTCGTAGGACGCAGCCGAAGCTATGTCAATGTATTCTCGAGATCGCAATGATGTCTTGCGCAGAAAAGATCTTTCGAACTGCTGTCGAGTGTGAGCTGCAGCACCATCGCCGCCGTAACTGCGTCAAATTCCTCTGAACTCGTAGCTGATGCCACGTCGATCTAGAGGCTTTACGTTCATGCATTTGATGATTGGTTCGTAAGCTTGCTTCGTAAGGAAATAGCACGTCACCACCACACCCAACGAGAGTGGGTGTGCGAAAAGGAAACACTATGAAAAGTGCGCAGAAGTGTTTGCACCTGATTCTCGCACATTTTGCGTTGCTGCTATTTTCAAGTCTATCGAGTCACGCGAAAACCCCGATCCATTCGCGACCCAATATTCTGCTCATTCTGATTGATGATATGGGCTGGAAGGACATTGGTTGTGCAGGGAGCAAGTACTATTTGACACCAAACATCGACAAACTAGCCTCCGAAGGAGTGCAGTTCCTGAACGCCTATTCAGCCGCGCCAGTCTGCACACCTTCCAGGGGTGCGATCTATTCAGGAAAGTACCCAGCGCGAACAAAGCTGACTACTGTGTTTCTAGGTCCTGCGGGCCCTGATGATCGTCTCCATGACATTAGCAAATACCGAGGTGATAAGCACCAGTTTCTGGAAGCGAGAAACCGGCACGCCCTGCCAAGGTCCGAAGAGATCTTCGCCAGTGCGATTGCTGATGCTGGTTACACAACAGGTTTTTTTGGCAAATGGCATATTGGAGAATGTCCCGGATACTATCCTGATGATCGTGGCTTCCATGTGGCCAAGGGATACCGTCTTGTCCGCGGCATGAGAACCGGCCATTTCGGAAATCGTTGGCCTGATGGGAATATCGGAAACATGGAGGATTTGAAAGACAATGACTTTCTGCCTGATATCCTAACGGATGAATGCATCGATTTCATCAGAACGAATCGGCACCAACCGTTCTTGGCTGTCCTATCTCACTACATTGTTCACGGTCCGATTACACCTCGACCTGAGAAAGTGCCCAAGTACGAGGCACGTCAGAAAACTGATCAGAACAGTGCTGAATACGCCGCCCTAGTAGAGAGTGTTGATGAGAGTGTTGGCCGTCTGATGGACTCTCTGGAGGAACTGAAGATCGAGAAAAACACGCTGGTGATATTTACTTCTGATAATGGGGGAATAATTCCAACTTCAAACTATCCACTCATGGGAGGCAAGAGTTTTCCGTTTGAGGCGGGCATGAAGGTGCCATTTATCGCAAGATGGCCGGCGAAAATCAAATCAAGCGTTTCGTCGGAACGCATTATCGGAACTGATATTTACCCTACTCTGTTGGCGGCGGCTGGTTTGGACTTACGACCCCAGCAACATGTTGACGGCGTCAATCTTATGCCACTATTGAGGCAGAAGAAACCATTGAGAAAGAGGCCGATCATCTTTCATTTCCCACATTACACCCACGCGACCGGGCCTTTCTCGTCGATTCTCGACAACGATTGGAAGCTTATTCGCTTCTACAATAATGCTGACACGCAGAAATCATGCCTCTTGTACAACCTTGCAACTGACCCCGAAGAGCAGTTTGATCTTGCTAGCAGCAATATTCCGTTAATGCGGAAAATGTCTGCCCGGCTGGATCAGATGTTGATTGACATGAACGCGGAGATGCCAAGAAGGAACTCAGATTATGATGGCAAAGACCGGGGTTCAAATTTAAGAAGCAGCAAAGCTCTAGCTGAGAAAGAACGGGAGATGTTCGAAGCTCGTCTGAAGAACGTTCCAGAACCAGAACGTTCCCGAAGTCGCAAACTCACTGGTGAGGAAGAAACCTAAATACGTAAACAAGGTATTACAAAATGGACATGGCTAAACGATCGAATTGCTGCGTCATTGTGATAGTACTGTGTATTGGCGTACTTGAAGGTGAAGCCTCGGCTGCGGAACGGCAGAATGTTCTGTTTATCAATGTCGACGATATGAGTTGCGATTCATTGGGAGTGTATGGGTGCGAGACGCCGGAGATCACACCAAATTTGGATCGCTTAGCTGCACAAGGCATGCGGTTTGAGCATGCGCACGTGACGGTCGCGATCTGTCAGCCGACGCGGGCGGTATGGTTAACAGGGCAGTGGCCGCATCACTCAGGTGCGCTGGGATTCAACAAGATCAACGCAGGCGTACCTACAATGCCGGAGGCGCTGCGTAAGGCAGGTTATCTGACAGGGTGTTTTGCTAAGTTGAAACACATGATTCCATCTCGTAGCAAGGAGGCGTTCGAGGTGACCGTCCAGTCACAGGACCTGAAGACCGGACGGGGGGTCGCAGAGTATTACAAGCACACGACAGCGTTTCTTAAGAGGGCAAGTGAGTTAGACAAGCCGTTCTTTCTGGCAGCGTGTATACAGGACCCGCATCGTCCGTTTGCAGGCAGTGCGCAGGAAGCTTCACGTCGGAAGCGCAAATCGAACAAATACAGCGGTGGATTCCCAGACGTTAATGATGCTTACGAACCGAATCAGGTACAAGTACCGGGTTTTCTGCCGGACCTGCAGCCGATCCGCAAAGAACTGGCGGAGTATTACACATCAGTGCATCGGGCTGATGAGATAGTCGGTGCGATTCTGAGAGCGCTCAGCGAGTCGGGGCTCGCCGATGACACGGTCGTAATCTTCATGAGCGATCATGGGATGCCGCTGCCGTTTGCAAAAACGAATTGCTGGCGCCATTCAACGCGGACTCCCTGGATCGTTCGTTGGCCGGGCGTGGTCAAGGCGGGGGCGGTTGATCGCGAGCACGTAATTGCGGGGATTGATTTGTCACCGACGGTATTGGATATCGCCGGTCTCGAACCGTTGGAAGGACAAGACGGAATGAGCATACGGTCGATCCTCGAGGGCAAGCGGCAGTCCAAACGGGACTACGTGTACACTTACATCAACACGATCGCAAGCAAGAAGTCGTTCGTAATGCGTGCGGTGAACGGAAAGCAATACGGTTACATTTGGAACCAATGGTCGGATGGAAAAACAAGATTCCGTAACGAGTCGATGGGAGGGCTGACCTACACCGCAATGAGGAATTCAGTAGCCGATGCAAGAATTGCCGCTCGGCACGATCACCTCATCTATCGCACGCCCGAAGAATTCTATGACTATGAAGTCGACCCGGACGCGCTAAACAACCTTGCCAAAGACCCGGGGCACATGGCGAAATTAGCAGAATATCGCGAGTTGATGCTGAAGCAGATGAAGGACTCCCAGGATCCTCAACTAGCGGAGTATCAGCAGATGCTTAGGAAGTAAGAACCTTATAGTTGGCACGTCCAATTCTGAATTCATGCTAACCTGCAGGGGAAAAAACAACATGGTAGCTCAAATCAACAAAGGCCATACGATCCGCCGGTAGATGAACCAATCTTAGAGGAACGACTGAAAACGAATAGGGGAATGATAACTGTCGTAGAGACCGTTATCGGTGTTTCTTCTACTGATGCATGTAGCGGGACAACCGCCAAATACCGCTAACATTCCCCGTGAGAATCTTGGCTATGGAGACGGCCATTGTGTCCTACCCACAATTGCGTCGTAGTCGGCCGTTTACTTGCAGCGACCTGGCGATCTAAACGCTGCTCACGCTCCGCGTGTCGATTCGCTTTCCCGATCGCCAAACGGAACGTTTGGGTTGAGCGTCGGCGAAGCTGATGCGCGTCGACGTTCCCATTTCCCGCCACACGCGCTTGGTGAAACGGACCAGCAAGCTGAGCGTTTCGATCGCGCTCACCTACGTCCAACGTCCGGTGGAGATGCTTGGCCGACTTAATCGCTATTTCGTCGTTCTGGCTCTTTCCAGCATCGAAGAATTTCACCTCGGCGCGCAACTAGCCCTGCGCAAGCTCGCCGCAGTATCGCTCAGATGCGCAGCAGCGTTGCTTATCCTTAGCGATTTCCTGCCCACTCTAGAAAGTCGGCAGGCAACCGGCGGAGTATGCATGATACGTAGCTCATGCGATGCACAGATTCGTGTTAGGATCTGTTGTAGTAGTTGGTGGGTGAAGCAGCTGCACGACTACTTGTTTGTCTCTGCTGCTCGAACGGTTTTCGATCTAAATCAGACCAAAGGCGGACTTCTTCACCAGGATTAGATATGCGTGTAAAGAACTTACTATCAAAGTCATTTACGTGTCGATCGATATCGGCCGTAATTGCACTGTTGGCAATTTCCAATTCACTGACGCGTGCCCAAGCTACTGAGAATGAGCCACCGAACGTCGTGCTCATTTACATTGATGATCTTGGATTCGGAGATATTGGAGCCTACGGTTGTACCGACATACCAACTCCGAATATAGATCGGCTAGCGAGGGAAGGGGTCCGTTGTACAGCATCGTATATCACCAATCCACCGTGTTGCCCAAGTCGCTGCAGCTTGATGATGGGACAGTATGGACAGCGATTTGGTAAGTATGGCATGTCTCGCGGGCTACCGATCCCAGAGGACAAACCGACGCTAGCGAACTATTTGCAAGACAACGGATATGTGACCGGTCAGATTGGTAAATGGGACATCGGGACAAAACGACAAGGGCCTCTGACGTCCGGATTCACGGAAGTTGCAAAGGACCCGCCGAGGTTGCATTACACTAAAGGAGAAATCGCCGGCGCTTCCAATGACCTGAAAAGGCAAATCACCGGCAAAAAAGGCAGATCGAAGTACTTTTGCGTTAACGAAGATGGGAAGGCAGTGTGGCTGACGGCCTACAACGGGAACTCCATGGTCGATTTCATCGTTCGCCACAAAGCGGAACCATTCTTCTTATATTGGTCTCCTGAAGCAGTGCACTCATCTAATACGGAAGTACCCGAAAGCCTGAGTAGGCGCACGCAAGCCCAAGGGAAGCGACGAAAGTTGGCCGGCGCAATCGTTTCTGTCGATGACCAGGTTGGCAAGTTGCTGCAGACTTTGGAGCAGCAGGGATTACGCGAGAAAACCTTGGTCATCTTTTCAAGTGATAATGGGCCTAATTTAGGCGAGGGTGGAACATCGACTCCGTACGCTGGGGGAAAGGGAAAAGGAACCCAAAAAGAAGGCTGGGTTCGCGTACCTACTATCTTTTCAATGCCGAGTGTGCTTCCCGAAGGAACAACCTACGACGGCATAATGGCAAATTTCGACTTTTATTCCACAATCACTTGGTTGGCTAGTCAGACGATTCCAGAGCACTGTGATGGCGTGGATTTGTTTCCGTACCTGAAAGGCGAGCGGACTGGTGACGCCCACGAATACCTATTTTGGCTCAATAATCAGCCGGACGACGCAGTGCGCCGACACTTGATCGCAGTGCGCTGGCAGAATTGGCGGTTATACAAGAAGTATCAAAAAGACGAATGGCAATTGTTCGATCTAAAGGCGGATCCTCGAGAAGAACACGACATCGCATCAGAGCAGCCCGATCTCGTCCGCCGATTGGCGATGCAGCACGAGGCGTGGGCAGAAACGCTGGTTCCACTCGGTGAGATTCCAAAGATTCGTGCAAGTCAGCCGGTCATTCCAAATGGTCATGGCTGGGCAATTGCTGAACATGCTAAATGACGAAATCGCGGCCACGTGTGGACTTATTGCGATTTTTTATCTTTGGAGCATTACCGTACTGAGTCGTCCCTGAAAAAATCATGTTCCATGCGTTGGGATTTTTGTTTCCTCAAGCGGTGGAAGATTGTCAGGTTGTGTTTGGGCCGTGTTTTTGAACTGGGAGTGGTTGGAGCCCCGTTTTCAGGGCAGCGATCAGCCAACCGATAAGCGCATCAGCAATGCCGCGTAGCAGCTTGAGCAGATTCGCCCCGGCAGCGGCCAGGAGGACGTTGATCGCGTCGCCCGTAAGCCCTTTGAGAAAGCATCGCCCCAGGCGATGGTCGCTTTTGAGGTGGCCAATCTTCGGCTCCACGGCACTGCGTCGTTTGCGTTTTTTCTTCTGGCTGCGAGAAAGCTTTTTGGGACTGCTGCCGGCAAGATGAACTTGGGCCTCGCCTTGATAGTCGTGGCCGCGATAGCCTTTGTCGACGTAAGCATCGGTCACTTCAACACCCGTGGTCTGCTCGATTGTGGCCATCGCCGAAGAGAGCGTGTGACCATCGTAAGGGTTGCCTTCACAAAGCTCGACGCCGACAATCCAGTTGCTGCGATTGGCCGTGGCCACGGTCACCTTTTGGCCAAACTCATAACGCTGCCGCGCTTTACCTTTGCTGATACACTTCACTTCCGGCTCGTGCAGACTGTAGAGCTTGTTTTTGTCGGTCGGTTTCTGTTTGTGCAGGCGCTCACATCGGGTGAGCAAGGTTTCTAGCGTCTCGTCGGGTTGGGGCAGCTTGCGACGCCAGTCGCGAATCACCCGGCCCAGATAGGTGCGGAGCCTTTTCAATTCACGTCGCATCCGCTTAAACTGCTTGGCGTGCGCATAACGACTTGCCATGATCGCCGCCTTTTTTGCCACACGAACATACGTCTGGCGAAGCTTCACGCCTCGTTGTTTCGCCGCCTGGCCCAGTTTCACGATCGCCTTGTGGAGGAGTTTTGAGTCGGTCGGGAAGGTGATGTTCTTTTCTTGCACGCTGGTGTCCACGTTCACCTGCGACAACTCTTGCTTGGTGACTTGGTTTTCACGCAGTGCCAAGGCAATCGTCTCACCGAGTAGTTCAGCCAGTTTCTCGGCACCGACCCGCTGACGCCACTTGGTGAGCGACGTGGGATGCAGCGGCAGCTGATGTTGCATCGTTTCAAAGCCACAGAAGTATTGCCAATACGGATTCTCGACCCAACGCTCAACCACCGACTCGTCCGACTCGTCAAAGGTGTGCTTCAGATAATGCAGCCCGACTAGCAAGCGAACCGCCTTGGCCGGGGCCCCTTGATCCGAGTGCAGAGCATATCAACTAGTTCTGCAACTAGCCGTTCCGAACTGGCCGACTGCGACTCGTCAATCTTGGCCCAAGTGATTCTGACGGGGCGCTTCAGGCCGGAAGACCTATCACGACCTGGCGACAGCTCCCAACATGCCCACGATCCTGAGCTGCAGTCTCCGTCTGGTAGCACGCCCAACGAAGTCGTGCCGTCGCTCTCCGATGTTTCCAGTGCGAATCGCTCGTCGAACGGAAGTGGTTCAAGACAGTTCTATAGTTCGGTTGCCCAGATTGGATTGCAAACGGCCGACGCACTCGCCTACGCGCACGCACGCGGAATCGTTCACCGCGATATTAAGCCAGCCAATCTCTTGCTCGATGCCACGGGGGTTGTCTGGGTCTCCGACTTCGGCCTCGCCAAAACGGAAGATGCAGAACTGACTCAAACAGGCGACATTCTGGGTACGCAGCGATACATGTCGCCCGAGAGGTTTCAGCACCAATGCGACGCCCGCGCCGATGTGTATGCGTTAGGAGTGACGCTATACGAATTGCTGATCATGAAACCAGCCTACCAGAGTGCCAATGTGGCGACCGATCCGATCGCGAAGCCTAGTAGCACGATCGCTGTTGGTTCGGGGACGGTCGCCGCGTTCACCGGTGGGGGGAATGACATCCCGTAGTTCGCTTGCCAGTCGCTTAAGGCACCAATGCTGGGATCCCATTGCCAGGTCAGGAAGTCAAAGCCATCGACGTCGCCATCGAAGTCGAAGTCGCCGGCAATGCCCGAGGTCGCGATGAGCTGCACCGTCGTTGCCGAGTAGAGAAGCTCGTAGCCGGGGCCGGGCAACGCTACGTTTCCGAATACGCCCGTGATTGATCCTGCGGTCACAATGTCGAAGGTGTCACCGGCCGACGGCGTGTAAGCGCCGACCAGAGCGTTTGCTCGCCGCTGACGGCTCGATATCGAGTTCCTCCGCAACCTCTCCATTGGTGAGCGACTCGAAGTGCCTGAGCGAGAGGATCTCTCGATCGAGCTGACTTAAACTCGATAACGCGTCTTGCAATGCAAGTCGCATTTCCGCTTTTTCGGCCGCTTGGGTTGGCGAAGTTAGCCCACCCAAGAGAACTTCGGCAAGGGATACTGAGGTCGCTAGCGGCGCTCGACCGCGATGCAGCGCTACCTCGAGCCTTGCGTCTCGAGCTTGAGCTCCGAGGTGACGGCGATGCACATCGACCAGCCGTTGCCCCGTAATCTTACGCAGCCATAAGAAAAACGGGGCTTGAGGCTCGGTCGCGTATTCATCGAACCGCCGCGCTGCTTCGAGATAGGCGTCCTGAACCACGTCGGACTCATCGACTCGGCCATGCAAATGTTGATTCATCCGCACCCGAACCATCTGCTTCAGCCAAGGCCGGAACTTCTCGAAGAGCTCCGACATCGCATCTTCTTCGCCCCCCCGCGCGCGGTCAATAAGGGAACGTAAGTCATCCTCGGAGATGCGATTAGCAGTATTCATATATCTTTAAGCGTAGCCAACGGCAACTTTTGACACCACAATCCACTCGGAATTTGAGATTTCTGGCCATCCAAGAGCGATTGGGGTGAATTGAAAGAAATCCCGCTGTGCAGTGGGCCGCGAATTCCGCCGAGATTGGACCAACACCAGCAAGTTGCGCCCGCCGAGAACTTGCTGAGGTGTCCTGACTCCAAGGACACCGCTGCGCTTTAGCAGAATTCCTTCCAGCGGGTGGCCGATGCAACCGACTGCAGGAAGAAATCAAACGAACTTGCATCGGTCCACCGCTTGGCGAAGCGACGCTGCAGATGGTGTGCTCGAAGGTCCCCTGGCCAGCGTCGGAGAAATTCTTCGAGTGTGGCAAGAAATGTTTTGTTCCCGATGGCAGACCCGCCATCGGGTGGCCCGTTAGCCATTTTGAGACTTGAATGCGACAGCTTCCCACTAGATTCTATCTATCGAGATCGATTTGAAGCTGCCCTGACCGACACTCTTGAGCAGCACGATTCCCGAGAAGCGAATTGAAGGAAATGGGCACCTGTGGAGGCGCGGATTGCGAGACGATGGCTAAGTAATATTTGGCCTAGCCGAACACGCTTTCCAACTGCTCGTCGGTGAGCCAGAAGACCTCACGTTCCTGCTCGTCATCAAAAGTGCCTGCAGACGATACACCGGAACTGTCGTGAGAGCTTGATTCACTGCGATTCATCTCGACTGAGAACGCACTAGACTGCTCGGCAATGGCTTCAGCCAACATCAAGACAGGTTCTTCTTCTGGCAAGGCACCAGTCATTTCCCATGCCATTGCTGCATCGAGGAGATCCGCACTAGCAGCGCTTTCAGGAGCCGACGTTTGAGCTTCAAGCGGGGAGTTGGTCACTGCCGAGTGTTTACTTATTGCCGCCACGATCGGTGCTACGGTTCCGTATTGTAGTTTCCAAACGTCGAGGTCGAAGCTATCAACATTGGAACTAAAGTTGGCGTCGCCGTCGCTATGCACAGCCGTACCGGTGGTTCCAAAACCGCGTTGCCACAACAGAAAGTCGAAACCCGAAACAAGTCCATCCAAATTGAAATCGGCCGACTCGTTCTGTCGCTCGATTGCGCCGACATCGATCTGGTTGAATACGACTCGCGCGAATCCACTGCCGCGCTGGTCATCATTTGGTGGCCCGGCAAACAGTGGATCCCCCGCATTGATCGCCGGGCTATTGGCCGGCAGTGCATGGGTGAGTGTTGGTCCGCCGTTGTCGGCTAGGGTAGTATTGAGGATTGAGGCCAAAGCGGTCGAGTTGGTTCCGTCGGATGTGGCCGTGATGTCACTGGCGCCGGCGGTTACTCCTGATAACGCCTGGGCCGTGGTCTGGCTGCTGTCGCCGATCAGGTTGTAGTCGTTAAGGTTGATGGAACCAACGTCATTGAAAATCTCATTGGCTGTGGTCGCCGTATTGCCGGTAATCAAAGTGTGGCCGAGAGTGAGTGTACTGTCAGCAAAATAGACACCACCTCCATATTCAGACGAGTTGCCGGTGATGGTGCTGTGTGAGACGGATGCGCTGCCTGAACCATACCTATGCAAGCCCCCGCCTATATCAACAGCTGAGTTGCCTGAAATAGTACTGTTGGCTATTTCAAGAATTCCTCGATAGCTCCAAATTCCACCGCCATCATCGCCTGCGGCTGTGTTGCCTGAGATCGTGCTGCCGATGATCGTGTTGATATTGCCGGATCCTGACAGTATGAAAACTCCACCGGCATCGTCAGCGGCATAGTTATTGGAAATCGTACTATCGACGATGGTAACCTCGTCACTTCCTGGCGTGCTGTAGATCCCACCACCGTCGGCAACCGATGAGTTGCCGGTAATGGTACTGCCGGTAACCGTAAGACCTCCCCTATTCCAGATGCCTGCCCCACTTCCAAATCCAACTGTAGTGTTGTTGTTGGAGATGGTACTACCGGCGATGGTCAAGTCGCCTTGGTTCCAGATACCGCCTCCGGCACTGTAGTCGCCAGATGTCGCTGTGTTTCCGTTGACGACCAGGCCGGTGAGAGTTGTCGTCGCGGCTAATTCGTTCTTGATACCGCCTCCTTGATCGGCGTTGCCACCACTGATGGTGAGCCCGTTGATGTCGACCGTGCCGCTGGTAATCTGCAGGACGCGGGAACTTCCACCGGCATCGACGGCAAGGGTACTGGCGCCGAGGCCAGTGACAGTGACATCGTCACTGATCACGAGTTGCCCCAGTCCGCTATTCAAGTTGATTGTCCCCGAGAGGCCGCCGTCAAACGTAACGGTATTTGCGCCGGTAAACGCATTTGCCAGTTCGAGCGCTTCGCGGAGGCTGAGGTCGTCTGCCGAGTAGTCCTCGTCCGATTCGTCAACAAGCGTATCAACTACCAGCGCAGGCAGGGTTTGCAACTCGAAGGCACCGATATCGACAATGCCGCCGGCAACTCGCGCAAAACCGCTACCTCGTTGGTCGAACGTCTCGCTGGAACTAACGCCCGCGTTCAATGCCGGGCTATCAAAGCCTATCGCGTGTGTCTGAGTTGGACCGCCATTGTCGGCTAGAGCTGCCAACAGCGGGTCAACGTTCTTCACGCCTGTGCCGGTGACGCTGCTGTCTTGGACGATGTTTTCTCCGCTGAAGTTCAGCGTGTCGTAGTTAACAATATCATCACTTGAACCACTGCCTGACACGATACTGTTTTCCAGAGTCAGCGTGCCGCTGTTGTAAATTCCACCTGCTTTATTCGGGGCACTCGAATTTCCCCAGAGAGTGCTGCTGATGACCGTTGCCACGGCCGCCGGATCGTAGTTATAGATACCACCGCCATTAGACGTAGCAGAATTCCCGCTGACGGTACTATTGGCGACCGTCAGCATACCTGTATTGAAAACGCCGCCAGCAGTGGTTGCGGTGTTACCAGAGATGGTACTGCCATAGACCGACAGGGTAGCGGCGAAACTATAAATGCCACCTCCATCATCGGCCGTGTTCCCGCTGACCGTGCTTCGGTTGAGCGTGAGCTGCTCGCGATTGTAAATACCGCCCCCCTCGCCAACCATTCCACCACCGCTGATGGTAAGTTCGTTGATCAGCACGACGATTTGGCTGGCCGTGCCGTCGTCGACGTTAAAGACCCGGCTAGCGTTGTTGGCGCTGACCGTGAGCTGATTAGCGCCCGTGCCGGTGATCGTCACGTCGTCGGTGATCGCCAGTTCCGTGCCGCCCAGGGTGATCGTTTGCGGTGTGGCAAACACGCCCGCCGTGTCGAACGTGATCGTATTGGCGCCCGGGTTGACGTTGGCTAGGACACTTGCCTCGCGGAGCGAGAGGTTTCCGGCGGTGTAATCGCCGTCGAAAACATCCGAGGTGGTGCTGACCACGAGCCCTCCACCGGGAATCGTGGCGTCGTCGAATTCATAACCGCCAATATCGACCCGGCCGAACTGCAACCGTGGGAAGCCCGTGCCGCGTTGGTCGAAGTCGGGTGGCAAAGTGAATCCGGCATCGCCGGCGTTAATCGCTGGGCTGCCGACGACTAGGGCATGCGTCTGCGTCGGGCCGCCGTTATTGGCAAGCGTCGTGTCGAGGATCGCAGCCAACGCGGTCGAGTTGGTGCCGTCGCTGGTGGCGGTGATGTCGTTGGCGCCTGCAGACACGCCGGAAAGCGCCTGAGCCATAGTCTGACTGCTGTCGCCGAGCAGGTTATAGTCGTTCAGGTTCGCGACGCCGCTTGCCGAGCGGTGGATTTCGTTGCCGGCGTTCGTTGCCGTGTTGCCCGCTACGATCGAATTGCTAACGGTAACCGAGCCACTGATCACATATATGCCGCCTCCCTGATTGTCGGCGGTATTGCCCGTAATTGTGCTATTGGAAATGGTTGTGGAACCGCCGCCAACGCCGTAGTTACGTACTCCACCGCCAGAATCACCGGCATGATTTCCAGAGATGGTGGAATTGGTAATCGCTAGCGTTCCGCCCCAATTGAGTATGCCGCCCCCTTCTTGATTCAGAGCGGTGTTATTAGAGATGGTGCTGTCGAGAACGTTGAGGACACCGAAGTTTAGAATCCCACCGCCGGCAATAATATTGGTCGTAGTGGAGGTGTTGCCGTGGATCACCATGCCGGTAAGCGTGGTGGTAGCGGCCGCCTCGACTTGGATTCCGCCACCGGTGTCTGCGTTGCCGCCGCTCAACGTGAGCCCGCTGATGTTGACGGTGCCGCTGTTGATCTGCAGCACACGCGAGCTACCACCGGCATCGACAGTAAGTTGGTCGGCGCCGAGGCCAGTGATCGTGACACTTTCGCTAATCGAGAGCTGGCCGAGAGTCAGGTCAATCGTTTCGCCGCTCAGCGCTGCGTCGAAGGTGATCGTGTCGGCCCCGACACTGCCGTTGGCGCTGTTGATTGCTTCGCGAAGACTGACATCGCTGTTCGAGTAGTCGAATTCATCATTGGCGGTCGTAACATGAAAAAACGGCGAGGCCAGTGTTTGCCTTTCGTAGGCACCAATGTCGACCGTGCCGCTTTGGCGTACAAACGGTGCGCCACGCTGGTCAAAAGAGGGAACCACCTCAAAAGTGGGCCCGCCGACCAAAGTCCCGTCATTACCATTGGCGGTCTGATCGGTTGCCGTACTGTCGTCGAAGTTGTAGTAAGCAACCAGGTTGCTTTCGCTCCCCGTGAGAGGAGTCAGCATGTTCGCCATAATCTCTGAGAGGCTGCGATCCGTGTCCCAGATGCGCACGTCATCAATCTGGCCATCAAAATGCCTGCCGGTTTGTTGGGCATTCTCGCCAATGAAGGCGGCATGATTGTTGACGGGCACGACACCTACTCGCGCGGCGGTAGCGTCCTGCACGCCGTCAACATAGAGGGTCATGTTGGCACCGTCATAGACGCCCGCGACATGATGCCACTGGCCATCGTTAACGTTTGTACTGCCATTAATCTGATCGCTGCCAATGGCGAAGTGAAGCGTGTTGGTATCCTCATTACGGCTGATTCGCCAGCTGTCGTCTCCTTTGGAAACGATCGTCTGCCAGGTTGTGTCAAATAGATCGACTTTGAACCAAGCCTCAATCGTGATAGCGGTGGTGATCGCATCGAAGTCTGACTCACCCGCAACAAGATCGACATAGTCATCCGTTCCGTCCAGTACGAGACTAGTACCAAGCACTAATCTTGGGGAACTGGCATTGATCGCCGGGCTACTGGCGACCAACGCATGGGTTTGGGTCGGCCCGCCGTTGTTGGCAAGCGCCGTGTCGAGGATCGAGACCAGCGCCGTCGGGTTGCTGCCGTCGGAGGTGGCCGTGATGTCGCTAGCCCCGGCGGACACGCCATTTAAGGCCTGGGCCGTGGTCTGGCTACTATCGCCAATCAGGTTGAAGTCGTTGAGATTGACCGTACCGCCGTCTCGTTCAATTTCATTGCCTGTGCCGATCGCCGAGTTTCCGGAGATGAGGCTGCTGGTGACGGTCAACGTGCCGCCGCTGTTCCAGATGCCGCCGCCATCTCGCGACGCTGAATTTCCCAAGAGGGTGCTGCCGGCAACAGTCAACGTGCCAACGTTTGCGATGCCGCCGCCGTCGTACGTCGTGGAGTTGCGCGAGAGAGTGCTGTTCGTGACGGTCGCCGTGTGGGTGCCTGGGAATGCGCCGTTTGCGATACCGCCGCCGCCAGAGGGCGCCGAATTGTCCGAGATGGTGCTGCCCGTGACGGTCAACATACCCATCCCGCTATAGATGCCGCCGGCAGCGGGCGAACTGTTGCCCGAGATGGTGCTGCCGGTGACGGTCAGCGTGCCGTACCGGTTAAAGATGCCGCCGCCGAAAAAATTTCCAACTGAATTGCCGGCGAGGGTGCTGCCGGTGACGGTCAGCGTGCCGGTGTTATGGATGCCCCCGCCAAAATCAGATGCGGAGTTGCCCGAGAGAGTACTGCTGGCGACTGTGAGCTGCTCGACGTTGATAATACCGCCGCCATTCGTTGCCGAACCGCCGGTGATGGTGAGTCCGGAGATCGTCACCGTGATTTCGCTACTCGTACCGTCGTCGACGTTGAAGACCCCGCTGGCCTGGTTGGCGTCGATCGAAAGCTGACTCGAGCCCGTACCGGTGATCGTCACGTCGTCGGTGATGGCCAGTTCCGTGCCCCCGAGAGTGATCGTCTGCGGCGTGGCGAACACGCCGGCCGTGTCAAAGGTGATCGTGTCGGCTCCGAGGTTGGCGTTGGCCAGCTCCAGTGCTTCGCGGAGACTTAGGTCGCCGTCTGAGTAGTCGCCGTCCGATTCGTCAACCACCGTGTCGACGACCAGATTCAATGTCTGCAATTCATAGGCGCCGATGTCGATAACAGCGTTGAACACTCGTGAGAATCCGGTGCCGCGTTGATCTTCGTTGGGAGGGCCGCCAAAGAGTGGGTTGCCGGCATCGATCGCCGGGCTATTCGCTACCAAGGCATGCGTGAAGGTGGGACCGCCGTTATTGGCCAGCGTCGTGTTGAGGATCGCAGCCAAGGCGGTCGAGTTGGTGCCGTCGCTGGTGGCGGTGATGTCGCTCACCCCGGCAGACGCGTTGTTTAGCGCTTGAGCAGTAGTTTGGCTACTATCACCGATCAAATTGAAATCGTTGAGAGTGATCAAACCGAGAATATCTGCTCCGAATTCGTTGCCTGAAGTGCTAGCCGAGTTTCCGGAGACGATACTGTTGCTAACGGTTATCTCACCGCCGTCGTAGAAGAAGATACCGCCACCCTTGTCTGCCGAATTGCCTGAGATTGTGCTGTGAGTGACCGTCGTCGTGTTTTTGCCGTAGATACCGCCGCCGTTGGAGGTCGCAGTATTGCCCGAAAAGGTGCTGTTGGTGACGGTGAGATCGTATGAAAGTGATGCAATTCCTCCGCCAGAAGCTGCTGAGTTCCCCGAAATGGTACTGCTGGTGATAACAGAGGCTGAATCCGAATAGTAATCAAGATAAATTCCTCCTCCTCGGCCGCTCGCTGAATTGCCTGAGATCGTGCTACCAGTGAGGGTAAGTTGCTCGCGGCTGAGGATTCCTGCTCCGTTGACTACCGATCCGCCGCCGGTGATCGTGAGGTCGGAGATCGCCACCGCGAGCTGAGTATTTGAATCGCCGTCGTCGATGTTGAAGACCCGAGTGGTGCCGCCGGCGTTGATCGTCAGCCGACTCGCGCCCGTACCGGTGATCGTCACCGAGTCGGTGATGTCGAGCTCATTGCCCAAGAGAGTGATCGTCTGCGGCGTGGCGAACACCCCCGCAGTGTCGAAGGTGATCGTGTCGGCGCCCGGGATTAGATTCGCGAACAAGATCGCCTCGCGGAGCGACAGATCGCCCGGCGAGTAGTCGTCGTCCACCCCGTCGTCGGCCGTGCCGACGACAAGTGAGGAGATTGGTTGTAGTTCGAATGCACCAATGTCGAGGCCGCCCAGCGCGACTCGTGGGAAGTCATCCTCACGCTGATCTTTCGACGAGCTTGCATTAACACCTGCATTAATAGCCGGGCTACTCACAAGTAGTGCGTGCGTTAGGGTCGGGCCGCCGTTATCGGCCAGCGGAGCGAGCTGCGCATCGACGTTCAACACTCCGGCGTCGACGATTGAACTGTCTTGGACGATATTCGCGCCTAACAGTGTCTTGGCACCAATCCCGCTGAAATCTCCGCCAATGTCGTTTTCCGAGAGGATAGTGTTGTCCAGCGTTAACGACGGGCCGCTGTGGTAAATCCCGCCGCCGAATGTTGTCGCTGAATTGTCTCGGAAGGTGCCACTGGTGACTGTTGCCGTAGAGCTGTTGTGGACTCCGCCTCCACGATTGGCTGAATTTCCAGAGATCGTGCTGTTCTCGATGGTGAGCGCAGTTAAGTTGGTTATGCCTCCTCCGTCGCCGCCTGCCATGTTGCCCGACAGGGTACTGTACTCGATGTTCAGCGTTCCACTGTTGAAAATTCCGCCGCCGCCGATGTTCGCAGAGTTTCCGGAGATGGTGCTTCTGTTGATCTTCAGCGTACCGTAGTTGATGATTCCGCCGCCGGAAAAGTTCGCGGTGTTTCCAGAGATGGTGCTGAGAACCAGCGTAAGCTCCTCGTTATTGAGGATACCACCGCCTACTCCGTCCGCACCACCTGTGATCGTGAGGTCCCAGATCTCCACTTCGATCTGGCTCCCCGTTCCGTCGTCTATATTGAAAACTCGGCTGGCGCCGCCTGCGGCGATCGTAATATCAGCGCCCAGGATGTTGATATAAACGCCGTCGCTGACGGTAAGCTGACCTGCGGAAAGCGGAATGGTGCCGGGGCCGGTAGTAAACTCAATCAAGTCGGTACCCGCCGTATTGTTGGCGTCGTAAATCGCCTGGCGCAAGCTGCCCGGCAGATCACCCGGTGCCGCGACGGTGCCGTCCGACAGATTCGTGACCATAAAGGTAGCCAACATCCGGCGGTCTTCCAGTGGCTCGAGTCTCAAGCAACGATCGCGGCGAGACTTATGCTTTGAACGAGAACGAGCTTGGCGATTCTGCCAATCGAAACGGTGCATGCGCGACATAGGACGAATCCCTAACGAGGAGGATCAACTCGGTGAGTAGGTGGAGATCGCGGCCCAATTTACGGCCTCTCGACGCGCTCTGCATGTCGCGACAAGCGCCGGCGAAAGGGCTTATGACGAACTTTTCGTTCTTCCAATAACTAACTAAACTCGCTTCTGTTACGGACTAATGACCGAACCGAGGCCGGCCATAACAGGCTGACCATTACCAGGGATAGCACTGCACTCGTGGGCTCGGGTATAGCGGTCGCGGCCACTGGTGCTGGAATCGTTGCGCCATAGTTGTCTTGCCAGAGGTTGAGGTCGGACGCGCTCGAGGGGTTGGGGGACTGGCCCCGTTGCCACATCAGGAAATCGAAGCCGTCGACGTCAAAATCGAGGTCGAAGTCGCCGGGTAGGGTGGCTACTAACGAGACATCGTTCCCGTCGCCACTGGCGTAGGTGATGAACAGGTCGGTACCGCCGAAGTTGCCGACTAGGTTCCCCTCATTCAGTCCATCGAACGTGCCAGCGAGTGTGCCAGCGACGTCGAGAATTTGAAACTGTTGACCCAGGCTTGGAGAGAAACTATTGATCAGATCGACTTGCAACGTGCCGGCCAACATTAGGTCGCCTGCGATGTCGAGCTGATCAAACTCTCCAGGTAGCGATCCGCCAAATTCGAACTGCGAAACCAGCGAAGCGCCGAACAGGACATCGCCGGCGAATGAGATCGCCGCGGGGCTGGATCCGGGCTTGAGGCCGCCCTCAAATCGGACCGTGCCCGTGCCGGTATGCGAGCCCGTACCGCTATAGCTACCGTTGTAAACGGTGACGCTGCCTGCGTCGGTGCGGACCTCGCCGTTGTTGACGACATCGTTGAAGAGTGTCGCGGTCCCGCCGGAGGACGTGATCAGGCCTGTGGCGTTGTTAGCGATATTGCCCTTAACGCTGGCTGTCGTGTTAAGGGCCATCGTGCCGTCATTGGTGACCCCGCCGTCGGCACGCAGCGCGCCGCCGTCAGCAATATTTAAAGTGCTATTCGCATAGATTCTGAAAGTGCCTGAGTTGTTCCACTGGGACCCGCTGCCCGTGACTGTTGCCACGGCATTGGAAATTTCGCCAACACTAGCGGTCGCGCTGCTGACCAGGCCGCCAGCCGAAACCGTTAACGTTCCGTTGCCGCCAAGGCCCAATTGGAATTCGTCCGAAATGTTCCACTGCGACCCGCCGCCGGTCACCGTTACCACGCCCGTCGATCCGGCAAAAATACCGATGAACGCGTCTTCGCTGTTGACCTGGCCGCCGGCCATCACGTTCAACGTGCCGCTGCCGTTAAAGCCCACATTAAGTTCATACGACGGATTGTTCAACTGCGATCCGACGCCGGTCACCGTTGCCACGCCCGTCGCTGACGATGCCCGGCCGATGGTGTTGTCGCGCGTCGTGACCTGACCGCCGTCTGCCACAGACAACGTCCCGTTACCATCATATCCCACAAAAAATGATTCCGCTGACTGATTCAATTGCGATCCGCTGCCGGTCACCGTCACCACACCGGTTGATCCGGAAGAAGAGCCGATGATCCCAAAATCATTAAGCGACATGGAACCGCCGCCCGAGATGGTAAGGTTGCCCTTGTTCGTGTCGCCGACTCGCACAGAGGATTGCGGCGCTGCCGTAGCGCCATTGGTGATCACCAGGGTCGGCTCGGCCAACGCGGTGTTGCCATTTATTCTGTAGAAATTCTCGCTGGGGCTGAACGTCCCGCTTGCGCCATTGACCGTCAGAGTGCCGTCGTTGAAGTTGAAGGTGCCGTTGGCGGAGTTGTCGAACGAACCGGTGGTCAGCGAGCCGCCGTCGATGTTGAGCGTGCTGCCGGACGCGATGGTGGTGGCCGCGGTGGTTGTCACCGAGCCCGAACCGGAGAGTGTCAAAGTGCCCTTGTTGGTGTTGCCGACCTTCAGGTCGCCTGTCAGCGACGCTGAAGTCCCGCCGGCGATGACCAGTGTCGGCAGGGCCGAGGCGTCGTCGCCGTCGATCGTGAAGCCGGCCGTGCCGGGGGCGAACGTCCCGCCTGCGCCGTTGACCGTCAGCGTCCCGTCGTTGAAGTTGAACGTGCCACTATAACTGAAGTCGGACGAACCACTGAAGTCGAAAGAACCGGTGGTTAGCGAGCCGCCGTTGAGGTTCAGCGTGCCGCCGGCCGAATTGTCCAACGAGCCGGTCCTCAGCGAGCCCGTCGTCAGCGCGCCGCCGTCAGCAATATTCAAAGTGCCATTCGTAAAGAGCCTGAAATCGTCCGAGTTGTTCCACTGGGACCCGCTGCCGGTGACCGTCACCACGCCCGTGGACGTGGCCCGGATGCCAACGCCGGTAGACCTGCTGCTGACCTGACCGCCAGCCGAAACCGTTAACGTGCCGTTGCCGCTTAGGCCCACTTCAAGTTCGTCTGTCACATTCCACTGCGACCCGCTGCCGGTCACCGTCGCCACGCCCGTCGATCCGGTAGAAATACCGACGAAGCCGTCATCGCTGTTGACCCGGCCGCCGGCCGAAACGTTCAGCGTCCCACTGCCGTTTAGGCCAACATCTAATTGGCGCGTACTCAGCTGGGAGTCGCTGCCGGTGACCGTCACCGCGCCCGTCGCAGACGATGCCCAGCCGATGGTGTTGTCGCGTGTCGTGACCTGACCACCGTCTGCCACAGACAACGTCCCGTTGCCCTCATGCCCCACATAAAATGATGATGACAACTGATTGAACTGCGAGCCGCTGCCGGTTACCGTCAACACACCCGTTGATCCCGAAGCAAGGCCGATATAACCACTGTCATCAAGCGACACGGAACTGCCGCCCGAGATGGTCAGGTTACCCTTATTCGTTTCGCCGATACTAATGAAGGATGGCAGCGCTGCTGTAGCGCCATTGGTGATCACCAGGGTCGGCTGGGCCGACGCCGTGTTGCCATTTATTCGGTAGAAATTCTCCCAAGGGCTGAACGTCCCGCTTGCGCCGTTGACCGTCAGCGTCCCGTCGTTGAAGTTGAACGTCCCGCCGGAGGTGTTGTCGAATGAACCGGTGGTTAGCGAGCCGCCGTCGAGGTTCAATGTGCCGCCGGCAGAATTGTCCAATGAGTCGGTCCTCAGCGAGCCCGTTGTCAGCGCGCCGCCGTCAGTAATATTCAAAGTGCCATTCGTAAAGATCCTGAAATCGTCTGAGTTGTTCCACTGGGACCCGCTGCCGGTGACCGTCGCCACGCCCGTGGACGTGATGCCAACGCCGGCAGACCCGCTGCTGACCTGACCGCCAGCCGAAACCGTTAACGTGCCGTTGCCGCTTAGGCCCACTTCAAGTTCGTCTGTCACATTCCACTGCGACCCGCTGCCGGTCACCGTCGCCACGCCCGTCGATCCGGTAGAAATACCGACGAAGCCGTCATCGCTGTTGACCCGGCCGCCGGCCGAAACGTTCAGCGTCCCACTGCCGTTTAGGCCAACATCTAATTGGCGCGTACTCAGCTGGGAGTCGCTGCCGGTGACCGTCACCGCGCCCGTCGCAGACGATGCCCAGCCGATGGTGTTGTCGCGTGTCGTGACCTGACCACCGTCTGCCACAGACAACGTCCCGTTGCCCTCATGCCCCACATAAAATGATGATGACAACTGATTGAACTGCGAGCCGCTGCCGGTTACCGTCAACACACCCGTTGATCCCGAAGCAAGGCCGATATAACCACTGTCATCAAGCGACACGGAACTGCCGCCCGAGATGGTCAGGTTACCCTTATTCGTTTCGCCGATACTAATGAAGGATGGCAGCGCTGCTGTAGCGCCATTGGTGATCACCAGGGTCGGCTGGGCCGACGCCGTGTTGCCATTTATTCGGTAGAAATTCTCCCAAGGGGTGAACGTCCCGCTTGCGCCGTTGACCGTCAGCGTCCCGTCGTTGAAGTTGAACGTCCCGCCGGAGGTGTTGTCGAAGGAACCGGTGGTCAGCGAGCCGCCGTTGAGGTTGATTGTGCTGCCGGACCACAGCTTCGCGACGCCGCTGTCGGGCAGGTCTACCTGACCGGAGTTGCTGATGCTCAGCGTCGCGGTGCCCCCGGCCGTCGTGTCGGTGCCGCCGACATATAGATTTTGGGTGTACCATTGCGAGCCGGACACCGTTGCGGCGGACGGGGATGGCAGGCCGGCGAACGAAGCCAGGAACGACGACCCGGACACGTTATCGACAAAGCCGCCATTGCTCACGTTCAGGGTGCCATCGACACGGAAACCGGACGTGCCGTTGACGGTGAACTTGGAGCCTGCGGTATGTGTACCATCGACGGTCAACGTCGTACCGTTGCCAACGAATGCGCCGCCCTGGTTGATCACGTGCAAACCGCTGACGGTGAGTGCTGAACCCGTGCCGAGAACGAGAAAATCAGTGATAGCGCCGCCCGAACCCGTGCCGTTGACGGTGAAGGTGTGCTGCGTGGTATCCAGATTGAGGAAGGTCACGTCGCCCTGATTGACCATTACTCTGCCGACGCTAGGTGTGGTCGTTGGGGTCGTGCTGTTCCACCAGACGGGGTACGTACCCGCCACATTGAACTGGGCATATTCAGTCGATCCCGGTGCCGCCCCGCCGACCCAGTTGGCCGCGGTGTGGTACTCCGCTCCCGCGCCGGTCGCGTTGTTCCAGTTGACGAACTGGGCCTGGGCCGTCGCGGGCAGCAGTGCCAGCGTGGCCGCGGACAGAGCCAGCGGGAGCAGGTTTCGCGTACTTGGGGCGGGGAAGCGGGTCGAGCGGGTGGCCATTGTTCGGTCCTCAGCATTCGGGGTGTTTGCCAGTCCGGCGCGGGAGGGCTTTTCCCGCCGCACACTGATAAATGCGAATACAATCCCCGCCCGCACCGGGAATTGAGAAAAAGGACCAAATTGCTTAGCGGGCCCGGTCGTGGGTGGCGGATACGCCAAAACTGGCAAGATAGAGGAGCTCTTCAGGGGTCTGAGCCGGGCGACATGCCCCGGTCGCATTACTGCGGGGCCAGATCTTTCGCCGAATCAGCCTCAAAAGACTTATACCCGGGCGAGGCATCCAGAATGATCGACTTCTCGGAGCCGCCGATCACCAGCTTCCGGCCGTCGTCGCTCCAAGCCACCGATTGAGGCCTTTCGATAGGGTCGAGTTTCATCGCGATTCGGCCGGATGCCGTGTCCCAGATGCTGACCCCCGCGTCGCTTATTGCGGCGATCCGTGTGCCGTCGGGATGGATCGCGAGTTCGAGGAAGGCTTCGCGGATCTCGTCGAGTTGACTGATCGGCTTGCCGGTGCGGGCATCCCACAACAGGATCGCGCCGTGATGAGCGGTCGCAATCACGCTGCCGTCCCGGCTCCAATCCACGTCGGTCACCCTGAGGTCCATGCCTTCGACCTTCCATTGCATTTGGCCGTCGGTCCCGACCACATACAAGGTCTGTTTCTCGGTGACGCCGGCGAACTGTGTGCCTGCAGGGTTCCACGCCACCGCCAGTTGATTGAATCGCTCATGATCAGTGAACAACGAGGACAATTGATCGGAAGAATCAACCAACCCGGCATGAGTCCCGAACGCAACCGCGAGTAGACCATTCGCGTGCCAATCGAGATCGATTATCCAGTCCTGCGTCTTGATGTTGTGGACCCGATCGGTTTTGAGGTCCCAGATATTAAAGCCGTGGTAGTCTCGGCCCCCATATGCGAACCTGCTCCCATCGGGATGGATCGCGACCGCCCATACTTCCAGTTGGTGCGCCAAGGCGTGATCATGAACCGATCTGCCTTGAACCGTATCCCATACCGTCGCGAACCCATGCCCGACGCTGACCAATCGATCGCCACCCTTGAACCAGGCAGAGGCCTTAACAGAATTTTTCTCATGGAGTATCTGGTTCTGGTCTTCTTTGCCAATCTCCCAGATCCGAACGGTTTGATCAAACAGGCCGCAAGACGCGATCAGTTGCCCGTTCCATTTGATGGATTCGATCTCCGAAGTGTGGCCGTCCAGAGTGCGCAGCACCATGCCGGTTTCGATTTCGATGATCCTGACCTTGCCGTCCCTGCAGCCGATCGCCAGGTACTGTTCATCCGGGCTTAAGCAGAGCGATTGTGCATTGTCGATCGTACCGATCCGCTGCATGGTTGTGAGATTCCATAGCTGACCTTCACCCAGGCCGATCATTGTCGATCCATCATCGCTGAATACGACTAGCCCACCACGCGATAGTTCCCGCGCCGCACCGCCGCGGCCAAGATCCCAAAACGTGGTTTTGTCCCATGTTGACAGCACGACCTGGTTCTCGGCCGGGTGCCAGGCCACCGATATGAGGTCTTGCGGAAATGGAATCGCATGGAGGCGTGCTCCTGTACGTGCATCGTGGATCAGTACATCGTTGTGCCCGCTGTGGTCCAGCCGTTTAGAGAGGAACGCAATGCGCTTCGAGCCGGGGTCCCAGGACACAAAGAACACCTCGCTCGGGGCGGGGAGCCGAATCACAGACACAATCCGCAACGACGCCGCATCCACGATGGTGACCGCATCGCCGAACCCACCGACGGCGATACGTGTGCCATCGGGGCTCCAATCGACAGAACGCGCCGAGCCGAGGCGCAGATCGCGGAGAACTTTCCCGGTCTCGGTATCGCGGACCTGGATACCCCAGCCGTTCTTCGTAACGACCAACTCGTCGCCGTCGGGGCTGAAGTCGCACGCCCAGCAATACCCGTTGCCCAGTTTCTCGGAAACGAAGCTGGCCCGGTTCGAAAAGGCGTGCAGGTAGTACCACTCCCAGTTCCGCAGATCACGCCCAACCCGATCGGTCGTCCAGTCGTCGAGAATGCTTTGGATCGTCATGGTGCCCAGCCTGCTGTCCGCGGCCTGACCGGCCACGACCATCTGAGACAGGTAAAGGTTGCGCTCCAACACTTCAGCCTGTGCTTCAAGCTTAGAGCTCTGCGCTTTCAGTTCTTCACCCTGCGTTTCCAGTTCATCTCCCCGCTGCTCGGCGACGGCCCGCAGTCCCGCCTGGTGAAACGAGGACCAGGTCGTTCCCGCCGCCAACACGACTAGCAACAAGAAGATCCCGACCAGCGACGTCGCCAACGGCTTGTTCCGCCGACCCCAGCGGAACAACAACTCGGGCGCCGAGTGCCGTCTCGCCTTAATCGGCTCGTCGTGCAGGAACCGCTGCAGATCGTCCGCCAGTTTCTTGGCGCTGGCATACCGGCCACTCGGCTCTTTGTCCGTCGCCCGCAGGATGATGGTCTCCAGGTCCTTCGGCACCTTGGGATCCAGCTTGCGCGGCAACTCGGGCGTGGAATGTTTGATCTGATCGATCAGGCTCATCCGCTCCGACGCTTCGAACGCAGGCTTCAGGGTCAGCATCTCATAGAGCGTGAGACCCAACGAATACACATCGGCGCGCGGGTCGCACTCGCCGGCGAAACGTTCCGGCGCCATGTAGCGAACCGTGCCCAGGAGATCGCCAGTTTGCGTCAGCCCGTCGTCCTCTGTTTTTGCCAACCCAAAGTCGGTCACCCAAACCACCCCAGATCCGTCGAGCAACAGATTCGATGGCTTGATGTCGCGGTGGATGATCCTCCGCTCGTGCGCATAAGCCAACGCCTCGGCGACCTGCAGACCGACCCTCGCGACCGACCGGTAGTAGGGCTTGTGAGCGGCAGCGGCCAGCGTCGTAGTGGAGGAGTTCGATTGCGGGGCGCCGTTGTCATCGGCGTGCTGCGAAGGTTCCTCACGCAAGTTCTTGACAACACCGTGAACGGAAAACCGGTCGGTCAGCAGCGAATCGACGACAACAGATCGACTACGGGCTTCGTTTTCTGAGGCTGCACCTTCCTGCTTGCCGTTGACAGGCTTCCGCGAGCCGACCGAGCCGGAACGCACGTTCGCCACTTCATGGATCACGTGATCGAGGCTCCGCCCGATGATCAACTGCATCGAGTAGAACATGCGGCCGGCGTCATGCCCGACCTCGAACACCGGGACGATATTCGTGTGGTGCAGACCCGCGGCCGCCTTCGCCTCGCGTTTGAAACGCTCAACCAGTTGCGGGCTGTCTGCGATATGTGGTGGTAGCAGCTTGAGCGCAACACGGCGCCCCAGCGCTTCCTGCTCGGCCTCGTATACCACCCCCATGCCGCCGCGCGCGATCTTCCGGATGATCCGGTAGCCTGCGATCCGTTCCGGGTGAGATGGCACTTCGCCCGCAAACGAATCCTCGGATTGCGGCTTGAGATTCTCCATCATCTCCAGCGCGGGGAACAACTCACGGATTTTCTCAGCTAGCTGAGGATTCTGTTGACAATACTCCTCAATGGTCGGCTCTTCGCCGTTTCGTTTGCGCGCGATGTATTCATCGGCCAGCGCTTCAACCGCAAGAATGATGGAGGATTCTGCCATCGGCGGTTACCGGATCCCCGTTTCATCGAACAGGCCGGGGCGTGCGCGCTTCAGGGCTTCCTGCAAACGTCCGAGGGCCATGATGTAACGCTTGCGCGCGCCCGACTCCGAAATACCCAGGACCTGGCTGATTTCGAGATTGCTCATCTCCTCGAAGTGTTTGAGCGCCAGAACCTCGCGGTCTTCCTCATCCATCGCGTTCAGGACTTCTGCCAGTTCGCGCTGCCGCTCGGCCCGCATCGCCACCTCGGACACCGCCGTGAATTGACCCACTAGACGCGAGGCGAGGCACAACGTGCTCGCGCAGGGGATCGGGTTGGCGTTGATCGAGATCTCTCTCTCCGCGTCCCGTTTCTGCGCACCGAGGTGCCGCCGGTGCACCTGCCCAAGCCGCTGACCCGCCACCAGCCGCATCCACAGGTAGAACTCGATCTTCGGATCCTTGGCATACTCGTGTAGGCGTTCGGCCATATCGATGAAAGCCTCCTGCACGACGTCCGACTCATCAACGCGCGTCTGGATGCGTTGATTGATGCGCAGCGCAATCATCCGCTTCAGGCGCGGGCGGTATCGATCAAACAGTTCCGCGAAGGCTGAATCATCGCCATCTAGAGACCGTTTCAGCAGGTCGGCCTCTTTGTCTGCATGATGTTCTGAAGAGTTCTCCGCCATAACTCGATTATAGCAGATCAAACGCGGCGCTAGCGGTGGTAGAAGTTCGAGTTACGCAACAAATTAGCGCTGATTGCGAAGGTCTTGAAGTCTCGATCGCTGCACGGATTCGAATGTGACGGTTCAACAGGTTAGTTCACGTCAATGTTGGAACGTTACCCATAACGTCGGCTTGATCGGAACCGACTGAAGTGCCCCGTCCGCGAGTCAACATCGAGCGATAGCTCCGGGTCAGTCGAGAGTTCGCCGATTTCTGAGTCGTCGGCGTGCTCTTTCGGAAGGTCGCCGCCCCGCTTTGAAGTTGCCTCACAGCGCGCACGGTCTAACAGGATGCGCCGCATCGCCTCGGCGGCTGCCGCCAAAAAAAATGAACGCGGCTGTCCCGGTGCTAAACATTATCCGCATCTACTATCCGGATATATAAACTTCATGTGCGAGTGCGGTAGACGAGAGAGTTTGATCTGACCGCTTGAAGCTGACCTTCGCTGCGGCCAACCGACGCAGCTATTTATAGACAACAGGAAATAGATCTTCACTGGCCCTAGTATGGCCATCTTGAATCTATTGCAAGATGAGAGTCACGTCCTTCATGAACCGCATTTTGGCAGGACGCTGGAGTAGTTTCATTTAGTTACCAATAGGCGTCATTGAGGTTTTTGAGGCATTACGGACGACAGTAAAGGGGCCGGACAAAAGCAAACAGCCGTCAGAGATGTAGCAATTGCGGAAGATAAGGGGACACCGATGAAAGGCTCATTTAAAGAGTGTAGTTATCGTCTTGGGGTAGCCGTCGCCAAGTAGCGGGGGTGTTCACGACCGGCGTCGGAAATGGAAGTTAACTTGCGCGGCGGTCACGCCAACCGACCGCACCTCGCAGATTCCCGAACTGCAAGCGGCTGGACCAACCGTCGGCTCGAAAGCTCCGCTTGAATTGAAGGCGGTGAAAACGACCTCAGCAACTTCTGGTTTCGTCGCATCGGAGCCAGATTGGGCTTTGACGCTCGAAGCTGTAGCCTGCCCAGGTCGTAAACGCCGAACGAACTCCATTTGATTGCCCGCCATCCTTAATGTTCTATGCCGGTCAACTGACAAGCAGTTGACCGGGGGCCGATTTTGTGATGCTGTCAGGGTATTCTCTCAGAGAAAGAGGGAACAAGCCGGTGCGGCTCACAGTTCGCCCAAGGTGTATCGTTCTCGGAGGGGCTCATCGCAGACGTGCGTGGGTAACCCAAGGAGGCTCCCTCGCTCTTTCTCTTCTTTTCATACGACAGCGTACCACAAAATCGGCCACTCCTAGCCGCACAGTATTGTCCGGCGAAGAATATGATAGAGCGCTACGGCAGCTGATTAGCCGTACGAAAGCCTCACTCAATCTGCTGAGCTGCAATCCGTTAAGGTATCAACTTAGTTGAACGAAGCTGGTTGATCTCGCGCAATCAGAGATTACCGTTGCTGGCGATTGGTGCGAGATCGGTTTCAATCTATTTCCCCGGTAGTCAGCTTCTGCCATTTTTCGGAGTGTTGCTGCCCGAATCCTCTCGCCGGCTTGGTTCAGCTGAGGCGCACCTTCACTGTTGTCTGTGTTTGCCTCCGGGTTCGTCCTTGTGACTCCAAGGCCTGAGCTGTTGGAAGGCAAGCTACCCTACTCTAGTTCTTCGACAGCCGTATTCTTGATTAGCCCCTTTGATGTTCATCGGATTGTTTTGAGTTGATGTTGGCTTCGTCGTTCTTTTCGCTTTCCAGTCAGATTGACTAACGCTATCCTGTCTCCCGCATCAGTCGAGTCAAATGCCAAAAACAATTTCACGGGACGCTGCGCTCGAAATTCTTTTCTGGTCCCTGCGGGCAAACATTTGGACACGCCTGCTTGGCGGTTGACTGATCGGATGCGTAAGTCAACTAACTAGAAAAGGAGAAAGACCATGACAAACCAAACTACAAACTCAAACGAACCTATCGCCCGTATCAAAGACGGCCTACTCCAGATCGCTATCTGGAAGAACGAGACCGAGAAGGGTCGCCCCTTCTACACGACCTCGGCCGTGGAGCGAAGCTACAAGGACGACAAGGAGAAGTACCACGTGACCAACAGTCTCAGTGGTACGCAGCTGCTCCAAGCGGGAAGGCTCTACGCTCTAGCGTATGAGCAGATCCGTGAAATGGAAGAAGCTGACTACCAAGCGAGCAAGGCATAGCCTAGCCCGCTCCCCACAAGGGCCGCCTGGCAACGGGCGGCTCTTTCTTTTTTGCTCCATCACCAATTTGATAGCGCGCCGCCTATTTGTCGCCATAAAGCACCCGCTTGATTGCAGATCGACGCTCGTCGTGTTCACGTCCTGCCGTTGGCTCGAAAAACCGATTTAGCGCTGAGATAGTTGTGAAGCGGACATTGCCGATCTTGTGGGACTCCAACACGCGTCCTCGGACGCCTTTGGTGACCCAACGATAGACCGTCGAATGGTGGACCTTTTTACCACGCCTTTTCGGCAGCAGATCAGTGACATCGGTGAGGGCGATTGGAGTGTTGGGTTTGGGGTCTGGTATAAGGCTCATCAGAAATGCTCCGTTGTATATATGGTGAGTTATTTGGAGGATGATTGAGAACATTGAAATTGTTAGTGCTCGTGACCGGTCAGCGTTTCGACGGTGATCTTGTCGATCGAGGGGCTCGTTTCCGGGCGGTCGAACGTTCGCGGGCCAAGTTCGGTGACTGACTTCAGCTTGCCGGCGGCGATGAGTTCGGCGAGTTCGCTCAGGTTGCGTCCTGCGATGGAGATGAGCATCTTCTCCATGCCCAGGAGGCCTAGCTGAAGGAACCCTGCGTCTCGCAATCGGATTTCTCGTAAGTCGCAGTAGGCGTAACTGGTCTCAGCTCCGTGGCAGAAGCGAACTTGGAACATCAGCGGCGATGGTTCGGTAGGCGAAATTCGTTTCCATGGTGCCTTGCTTGTCGACTGGATGGCCGCATCAGGCTGCTCGTGGTTCTCGTTCGACGGAAAAGGTAAGCTGCTGCCCATTGGTTAACTCCTCCTTGGCTGTAGTTGGTTTCGATGGCGGGTCTGAGTGTTGGTAAATCCTGGCTGCATAGTGATGGCCCGTCCGGCATCTCGTACGGAACTTTTTACCGCACCACGTCGCTGATACCACTCGCGGGCTCGCTCGATCACCGAATGCCGTCGCTTAAGGTGACTGACGACTTTCTGCGATGGCTTGCGTTGCAGGGTTCGCTGTCGGTTTTGCTTTTGATCTTTGACCAGTTCGGTGGCCGAAAGCTGCTGGCCCGATCCTTGAATTGCTCGACGGATGACCGCTTTATCATCGACGTACAACGTAACGTCCGCTTTGCCGCGAGACGCGGTAACGTAGAGCTGCTTGGCGTTGATTGCGGGCAATGACTGCGAGCCCATCGCGGCAATCGCCTTTTTGGCATCTTTACCTTGCGCCGTCTGGCTGGTGATGACGAACCCATAGTCGAGGTGGCCGTAGTCCTTAGAAACGGTCATGCCGCTCTTGAGTTTCAAGTTACCTGCACGATCAAAACCGACAACCTCGTCGATCCGCCCATTGCTGATGCGGCGCTTACGGTCAGTTGCCGTGCCACCAAGACTGAAGCGGACCTTGTCGCCCACTGCGAGACCGAGCTTCTCTTCGCGGTAGACATCGAAGCGATCGGGCGTCTCAATGGGGACCGGTTTCTTCTCGCCACCCGCTAAAGGCAGCAGCGCCACCTCCCCTTGTTGGTCAACTGCGACGCGGTATCGCTCACCACGAACGTAGCCTCCCTTCACGTTTTGATGGAACTGCACGATGAGGCCCTGTTGTCGATAGCTTTCTGGCGTCTTCCGTTCTGCCTCAGTCAAGTTCAGTGACTTAAGCTGTACCAACTCGCGTTCTTCTTTTCCTATCGCCCCCTGCTCCCGAAGCCCGTTGCGAATATGTTGGGTGACTGCTCGCCCTTCGGCGTGCGTTGGCGATACCACCAGCGGCGTCTCTTTCCCTTTGGCCTTTAGGTACTCTGCGGCTAACAGGGCGTGCCGATCCTCGGTCGAGACTTCCCTTACCTTGCCAAGCTTGTCCAACAACTCAAAACCGGCGGCCAAGCCAGTCAGGTTTTGCTGCTTGTCGACGATTTCATTGCCACGACTAATAAGCTCAATCGCTTCTTTGTAGCGACCTTGCTGACGTTGGATTTTCTCGACACGGGCGACCGACAATCCCGCTTCTTGCTCCAAGATGCGTGCTGCTTCGCCACGCCGTGGGCTGGAGTGCTGACGAGTATCTCCTGACAGCACCACACGAGCGTTTTGTGCTTTTGCAACATCGAAGATGCCAAGCATCGAGCGCGTATCGAGCAGCCCCGCTTCGTCGACCCAGAGGACCTGATCTTTAAGTTCGACGTGCAGTTTTTCATTGCGCAGCAGGTGCTCGACCGTTTGGGCTTTTTCAAACCCCTTCTCTTCGAGAACTTCCTTGGCTCCTGTACTCGGTGCAAAAACGAATAGGTTCTTGCCGCTTGCTTCGATCGCCTCGGCCGCTTCTTGCATGAGCGAACTTTTGCCTGTGCCGGCACCTCACTTGCCGGTGAAACATAGTAGAGCCTCTGGTCTGTCGGCAGATTCCTTGTACGCTGAACGCAGAGATTCAGCGATGTTTAACTCATTTTCGCAATGCTAGGGCTTCTGGGTTCTTCTGCGCAATGCTGTGTGTGCCCGTGGATTCAGCAAGCTTTAAGTGCATTTAGGATATCGAGTTGCTCGTACTAGCCAGACGTTTTTGCTCGATGTGAGAAAACACTGTCGTGAAGTCCTTGAAGGCTTGCAGTTGGAATAGGGTAAAAGTAGACTGCCCTCCGCCAATTTCCATAGAGAAAAAGCGCAAAGAATTCTGAGGAATGAATTGCGAGGCAATGCCTTCGCATCAGTACAACTTGACTCAGGGGGTAGTATCCATGTCGCGAATGGCACGCCGTGATTGGCTAATTCATAGGACGCGTTCGGAAACAGGCAGTTGGCATCGAAATCGTAGAGCTAATCACCTGAGCCTATCAGCGAATCTTCACAATCGACGGCTCTTCTGCGAGCGCCTGGAAGATCGGCGGTTGCTGAGTGTCGAATATCCGTCGTTGGATGTTCCCGTTACTATCGAGGCTGGACCGCATACCTCAAGCGTCATCATTTCAGACATCGGGGCAATCAGTGATGTCAATGTCCGCTTAAACATCGATCATACTTATGATGGTGACCTAGACGTGTTTCTTATCGCGCCGGACACCACGCGCGTCGAGTTGTTTACCGATGTCGGCTTTGATGGAGACAATTTCACCGACACGCTCCTTGACGACGAGGCGTCCACGCCGATTACGGCAGGTAGTGCACCATTTAATGGCTCGTTCCAACCGGAAGGGAGCCTCTCCGTGCTGGACGGAATGTCCATCCTGGGCACGTGGACATTGGAGATAACGGACGATTTTCCGTTTGACGTTGACTCGGGGGTTCTAAACTCCTGGTCACTGTTTATCGATTCCGGGCCACCGCCGACCGACGACTACGGAGATGCACCCACCGCAGCCCAATCTGGGTTCGCTTCCAGCTACCCAACGACAGACGCCGACAACGGTGCACGCCATACCAAACTCGCCGGATTCAGCATCGGTACTGAGATTGACGTTGAGACCGACGGTCAGCCAAGCGCGACGGCTGATCTCGATGATTCCACCCGGTCACCTGACGATGAAGACGGTGTCACCTTCAATGGCACTCTTACTGTCGGTAACACTGGCTCGGTGGACGTTTTTGTCACTAACACGGCGGGTCTCAGCAACCCTTATTTGGACGCATGGATCGACTTCAACCGTGATGGAGACTGGTCGGACGGCGGCGAACAGGTTTTCTCGGGCCCAGCGGTCGCGGGAAGCAACACACTCAACTTCACAGTGCCTGGCAGCGCTGCGGTGGGAAATACGTTCTCGCGTTTCCGATTGCACGACGGCACAAGTGGACTCGCTGCCACCGGGCAGGCTGCCAATGGCGAAGTCGAAGATCACTTGGTTAGGATTGCCACATCCGGCGTGTGGGCCGCTCAAGGTCCTGGGCCCTCGCTGGATGGCCAGGTCGAAAACGTCGCTCCTAACGACGAGGTAGTCGGAGCGATCCATACCGTCGTCGCTCATCCGACCAACGCCGACATACTTTACATTGGCGGCACTAACGGCGGTATTTGGAAAACGACCAACGCTACAGCTGCCAGTCCAACGTGGACGCCGCTCACTGATGATTTGTCTTCGATGTCCATCGGCGCGCTAGAAATGGATCCCACCGATGGTACCCACCAAACACTCGTTGCAGGTGTGGGCCGATATAGCAGTTTCGGAAGGGGGGGTGGCAGCCGCACTGGACTACTGCGAACGATTGACGGCGGCTCCAATTGGACTGAGTTGGATGGCGGTGGCACGCTCGTCGGCAAGAACATCTCTGGCGTGGCTTCCCGTGGCAACACAATCGTCGCATCAGTAAACGTTGCCGACAGCTTTACATTCGGCAACATCGGCATTTTTCGCAGCACCGATGGCGGCCTCACGTTCACGCGTATTTCAGTCGGAGACGGATCGGGGGATTCGGGACTGCCCGCAGGCGCGTCGTACGATCTGGCCGGCGATCCGAATAACAGCGCCATTCTTTATACAAGCATTGTTTTCAACAACACGGCGACACTGAATGGCATTTACAAGTCTACCGATACAGGCGCTACGTGGTCCAAGGTGAGCGACTCGCAGATTGACAGATTGGTCAGCGAGAACACGAGCAACATCGAAATTGCGGTCGGGAATAACAACAACGTATACGCAGCAATCATCAACAATGGAAATCCTGAGGGATTCTTCCGTTCCGGAGACGGCGGTTCATCGTGGGTGCAAATGGATACACCGCAAACAAACGAGAATGCGGGAGCATTCGGGCTGAATCCGAGAGGCAACAAAGGACCAGGACCGGGCGCGCCAGCCGCAGAAATCGCCGGTGGCCAGGGCACAATTCACTTTTCGATCTTGGCAGATCCAACTAACGACAACATCGTGTATGTCGGCGGTGATCGACAGCCACACGCGAACGAGGGCAGCGGCCCAGTTCAATTCCCCAACTCACTCGGTGCTACCGACTTTTCAGGGCGACTGTTCCGTGGCGACGCTTCGCAATCGGCTGGAAACCAGTGGCAACACCTTACGCATTCAGATTCTCTCGGGGCAGCCGGTGGTGGTACAGCCAACAGCAGCGCGCCGCATGCAGATTCACGCGAAATGGTTTTTGATGCCAACGGCAACATCGTCGAAGTGGATGACGGTGGCATCTACCTCCGCACGAGTCCGCAAGACAACACTGGCGACTGGTTCTCACTCAATGGAAATCTGCAAGTAACTGAATCCCACGATGTTGCGTACGACCCGATTTCCGACATTCTGATCAGCGGCAACCAGGATACTGGGACAACCGAACAGACTAGCACAAGTTCTCAAACGTGGCGAAGCGTTTCCACGGCCGATGGTGGCGACGTCGCTGTCGACAGCATCACCCGCGCCGGGAACAATCAATCCATCCGCTACTCAAGTTTCCAGAATCTCGGCGCCTTCCGAAGGCGAATCGTTGACAGTAACAACAATGTCGTTAGCACCGTCTTCCCGTCCCTGACGGTCGTCCGACGTAGTCCCCCGTTTGACCCTCAGTTCGATACCCCGATAGCGCTCAATGCCATCGACGCCACGCACATCATGTTCGGTGGTGACAACGGCTTGTACGAATCGAGAAATCAGGGCGATAACATCACGCAGATCGCTGCCAACGTCATCACTCCCAGTTCGACATCCAATCCGATTGCCTACGGAGGCCGCTCTGGTGGAGTGGATAATCTGCACGTGGTGTACGCCGGCGACGAGAACGGTGATATTCATGTGCGGACTACGTCCGGCGGCGTATTCACTGCCACAGATCCCGATGGGTCGAGTTTTGACCTCATTCGTGATGTCCGCCTGGATCCTGATGAGTGGCAGACCGCTTTCGCAATCGATGATGACCAAATCTTCTCGACCACTACAGCTGGTGCCTCGTGGAGTGACATTACCGGCGATCTGGCGGCGGGCTCGGTGTTGCGATCGATAGAGTATATCGTTGGGACAGTTGATGCCTTGGCCGTTGGAACAAATTTGGGCGTATTTGTTTCGCTGGTGACTTCGCTCGGCACATGGGTTCAGTTCGGCAGCGGTCTGCCAAACGTACCCGTTTGGGATATGGACTACGACGCGACCGACGACGTGCTGGCAGTTGGAACACTTGGACGTGGTGTCTGGACGCTTCCCAATGCTAGTACAGAGCTTCCTACCCCCGATCCTTCGCCGCCGCAAGGACTCGTCGTGTCGACGACAAGCGATGTGGTCGACGGTGACTTCTCGGTCGGCCAGTTGTCGCTTCGCGAAGCGATCGGGATCGCTAACGATCTGGCCGGCGCGAACACGATCACGTTCGACGCGGGCGTGTTCACCGGCGGCGCCAACAGCCTGATCCGCCTGCGTGGGACCGAGCTGGAGATCACCGAGACACTTACGATCGACGGCTCGGCCGGCACCGACGTGGTGATCACCGCCGACGCAAGCGGGAACGACACGCCGATGGGCGGCACATTCATCACGGATGTCACCGCGAGCCTCACTGCTGACGCCGCGTCGCTCGACGACAACTCCCGGGTCATCAACTTCACCGCCGCCGGCGACCTGACGCTAAGCGGTTTGACTATCACCGGCGGACACACCACGGGCGACAGCTTCGATGCCAGTGGTGGCGGCGTCCGCTTCGGCGGCTTAGGACTCACTGGCACGCTCACGCTCGACCAAAGCACCGTCATCGGAAACACCGCTGCAGGGAACGTCGCCGATGGCGGCGGGATCTACGCGCCTTGGGGCGCGGTTACGCTCACAAGCAGCACCGTCAGCGGCAACACCACCTTTAGCCGCGGAGGCGGGATCTTCACGTCACGCGGCGGATTGACGGTCGCCAGCAGCACCATCAGCGGCAACACCAGCGGCGAGGATGGCGGTGGCATCTTCAGTTACTTCAGCCCGTTGACGCTCACAAGCAGTACCGTCAGCGGCAACACCACCTTTAGCCGCGGAGGCGGGATCTTCACGTCACGCGGCGGATTGACGGTCGCCAGCAGCACCATCAGCGGCAACAACAGCAGCGAGGATGGCGGTGGCATCTTCAGTTACTTCGGCCCGTTGACGCTCACAAGCAGTACCGTCAGCGGCAACACCACCTTTAGCCGCGGAGGCGGGATCTTCACGTCACGCGGCGGATTGACGGTCACCAGCAGCACCATCAGCGGCAACAACAGCAGCGAGGATGGCGGTGGCATCTTCAGTTACTTCGGCCCGTTGACGCTCACAAGCAGTACCGTCAGCGGCAACACGGGCCAGGAGGGGGGCGGCATCTTCGTTCAATTCGGCCCGGTGACGCTAACAAGCAGCACCATCAGCGGCAACACCAGCGGCGAGGATGGGGGCGGCATCTTCAGTTACTTCAGCCCGTTGACGCTCACAAGCAGCACCGTCAGCGGCAACACCACCTTTAGCCGCGGAGGCGGGATCTTCACGTCACGCGGCGGATTGACGGTCGCCAGCAGCACCATCAGCGGCAACACCAGCGGCGAGGATGGCGGTGGCATCTTCAGTTACTTCAGCCCGTTGACGCTCACAAGCAGTACCGTCAGCGGCAACACCACCTTTAGCCGCGGAGGCGGGATCTTCACGTCACGCGGCGGATTGACGGTCGCCAGCAGCACCATCAGCGGCAACAACAGCAGCGAGGATGGCGGTGGCATCTTCAGTTACTTCGGCCCGTTGACGCTCACAAGCAGTACCGTCAGCGGCAACACCACCTTTAGCCGCGGAGGCGGGATCTTCACGTCACGCGGCGGATTGACGGTCACCAGCAGCACCATCAGCGGCAACAACAGCAGCGAGGATGGCGGTGGCGTCTTCGCGTTCAATAGCGGCGACGACCCGCTGTTGGCGATACAGAATTCGATCGTCGCGGGCAATACCGCGGCGGGCGCCGGGCCCGACCTGCTGCCCGACCCTGACTCGCCGCTAGACATCGACTTCAGCCTGATCGGCGACACGACTGGCTCGGGCGTCACCGCCGGCACAGGAACCGGCAACCTGCTGGACGTCGATCCGCTGCTTGGCCCCCTGGCAGACAACGGCGGCCCAACCCAGACGCATCTACTTTTACCGTCAAGTCCCTCAATCGACATGGGCGATCCGTCTCTTGTGTCTCCGCCAGTCTACGATCAACGCGGCTTTGCGTTTGCCCGCGTCGTCGGTGGCCGAATAGACAGTGGCGCGGTTGAATCGTCGGCCGTTTCCGCCGACTTCGATGTCGATGGCGACGTCGATGGCTTCGATTTTCTAATATGGCAACGAGGCTCTGGGACTTCATCCAATGCGATGCACTCTAAAGGCGACGCCAACGTCGACGGCATGGTCGATACCTCAGATCTGGCGGTTTGGCAAACGCAGTACAGCACAACGGCTATTGGAATCACCGCGCACGCAATCAACGATTTGGCAGCTCCGCTGAAAGGCATAGCCAGCAGCGACGATGCTAATGAACAGCTTCCGGATGAGGTATTGATTGAAAGCCCAACGAAGGTTGAATTTATCGATGCGGTCATGGCTTTGAGTTGGCCACAGAATCGGACAGAAGAGTTGGACGAGGTTTTTGCCGAGTGGGTTGGTTTCGAGACGGCGTTTACCGCGGACCCACTCACATCTGCATATAAGTCGACCAAAACCAGCAACGTAGAAACATCGACATCGCGTAAAGCGGACATTGATATGTCCGAGCATGAAGAGCTCTGGCTGACAAGCGAGTTGCTCGATCGCTTGTTTGAGTAGGGCATCCACGGTGGTTGGCAGAGAAGCAATTGACCTCGTGTCACTACGTTACCAGATCACATCCTTTATGTTGAATGTGAATATCCTTCAGCGAGAGCGGGAATTCCACAAGTAATGAATTTCACCGCCTTTGAATATTAGACCGAAGTACCAACTGAACTGTGCCGCAGAACCTGTTCGGCCGTAAAGTGATCGGTTGGTCAATCGGTGCGTCTCTCACTACCGAATTGGTGAGTGACGCGCTACGGCAAGCGATTGAAAACCGTCGCCCTGATAGCAAGCAGTTATTGCATCACAGCGACCGAGGTTGTCAGTACACCAGTGAGGTTTACAAAGAACGCTCAGTACGTTAGGTATCGAATGCTCGATGAGCCGCACTGGCAACTGCTACGACAACGCTGTCATGGAACGGTTCTTCTGGTCCCTGAAGCACGAGTGGACCAAGCACGAGTCGTTCCAGAACCTTGACGAGGCCAGGCTGAGCGTGTTCAAGTACATCGAAACGTTCTACAATTCCCAGAGAATTCACCAAACGCTAGGCTACCAAACCGCCAATCAATTCGAAGCCAAACACGCTACCGCAATAGCTGCATGAAAAACTAGCCCCTCGTGTCCGAAAGTCTTGGGATAACGCAGTCGGCCACTTCGTGCATTTTCACTTGAAGGAATAGACACCCATTTTTTTGAACGAAACGCAAGTCTCCTTGCAGCTCTATTGGATATACGATTCGATAAGTCGACTCGCTCATTAATCGGGCAAAGCGCCTTTCTTGACACTAATGTTGGGTAACTAATCGAAGGAGTAACACTGCACGAGGTCCCATCGCGGCCCTGAAAGACCACTACATAAATCAGCGATACTGATCAGAAAGCGTCATCAGATTTGCAACCGTTTCTACCACTCTATCGGATAGATGAGTGAGCTTTCGAGAATATAAGTAGCACTGGTGAACAATACCATCTGCATTCGAAAACGAATCTCTCAGTATAATAAACGCTACACCTCAATTCCTCGTAGTGTACTCTTCACGCTGAGCAGCTCTCTGGGTGATGAACGTCGGCAACTACAAAACAGCGTTGCTCCAATTGCAAGTAGTAAGCTCATCGGTTCTGGGACGGCTGCAGATGCTGTGGTTGGCGGGCTGCTTATGCCATAGTTTGTTTGCCAGTCGGCCAGATTGCCAGTGCTTGGATCACGTTGCCAGAAAAGGAAGTCGAAGCCGTCGACATCACCATCGAGGTCGAAATCACCAGAAAGGCCAGGACCGACTTGAACCACTTCTATCTCTACGGCTGACGATAGAACGTTCACTTCCAATGCTAGCCCACTTGGGAGTATCGACGTGACGAGACTGTCAAACATCCCTGCAATGTTGCCAGCCGCTTCAGCAACGGTATACCGATCTCCCAAGCTAGGAATCATGCCATCGACAAACGTGACATCGAGGTCGCCATCGAGCATCAAGTCGCCGAATACTTCCAGCAGGCCAGTCGATTCAGGACCAATCCCAACCGCCAATGCCGATGCGGAGTTGAATGTCGAATCAGCAAAGAAGACAGCCTTGCTGCCGTCAGCGATCATCAATTCCCCAGAGTTCGAAAAGTCATCGTAGAACGTGGCGATACTATTCCCAGCGACATGCAATACACCAGTATTATCGACCTCGCCGATCAAGTCTGTTGGACCACCAGACAGTTGAATCTGACCAGCGTTCGTCAAGCCATCGCGTGTGATGATCGTTCCACGCCCGCTAATCACGCCTGACGCAACGTTGTTGAGTTCACTGTCGAACTCGACAACACTGTCACCGAGCAAACGGATCTGCCCTTGATTCTGGTTGGATACCCCTGCAATACGTAGGATATCGCCTGACGTGACACGTACTTCGCCGGAGGTGGTGTTAAGTAGATTGCCATCAATGCGACCATGTCCGCTCACCAATCCGCGATTCACGAGTACCGCGGTGCCAAGTTGCCCACCCCCTAGTTGCACGCGACCATCAGTTGAGACACGAACATTTTGTGTCACCTGGACATGCTGATTTGTGTTGACGGACAGCGCGTCGCCAAACTGACCACCGGCAGTGATGTCGACGTCGGTCGCGGTAAGTTCCAGTGTTCCTCGCACGAGATCGACACCGGCTAGGTTCGTGATTGTACCGGCCGAAAGCGTAGCCCCGTCTACGGTGAGCCCAGTTTGCAAGTCGAGATTACCGACAATCTTGAGCGTTTCGTTATTCGAAAGCCGCCCATCACGTGGATCGAGCACCGCATCTAGACCTGCGGTAACTCCGGGCAGCCCCGAATACGTGTGATCGCCACCTAGGCTGAGTGTACCGCCAGCGAATCGCAAGTCGGGGCTGTCAATCCGAAAGTCGGTTTCAATATGGAGTACTCCACCATCGGTCACTATTGCGCTGCCGTTTTCAGCGGGTGCAGTAATGTTCCCGAGTTGGAGTGATTGTGTTTCTACGCGAGCACCACTACGCACAAAGAGAGACCGACCACCTTCTCCACCAGCGGTGATACTGCTTGCTACTAGGACAGACCCAGCGCCGTCCACAATGACGCGCGCGTCGGATCCTCCCAAGCCGTCGTTGCTGCCGATCACTAGATTCGTCCCGCTGACCGACGCGCCGTTAAGCACATTCAACGTGGCGTTTGATCCCGAAGATGGACCAACGTTAAACTGCGGTCCGTTGCTGATCAGCTGCGAACCAGCGCCGTTGACCGTGATCGTTTCCGCTCTTCCGCTTCTTTGTGCCAAAAACACGTTGAACACATCGATGATGCCACCGTCTGAAATGGTCACCTCGGAGTCATTCGATCCGAACCCAGGAATAAAGACGCCGACGTTCAGATCGCCAGTTGCTTGTACGAGCGATCCAGCGCCGTCAACCAGCATCGTCCCATCGGCTTGCACTACATCGATCGTGGAGAGCATGCCGCCATCGAGCACGTTCAAAGTACCAACCAAATTCGTCAACTCAGTTCCAGAGTCGAAGGTCGACCCCGTGCCACTCACCGTGAGAATGCCAGGTCCAGCAGACGCTTCACCGAGGATGGTGAACGCCGTGCTCGCGGTCGCACCGTCAGCGATGAGAAGCTCCCCTTGCGAGTTGTTGCCAATAAACAACGCATCGGGCGCGATAAGAAACGGATTAGAAACTGGGTTTGTCACCACCCCCGCAAAGGTAAGATTGGGACCGCGGCGGACATCTGTCGCGCCGATGTTGTTCGGGTCGACGATGATTTGCTGGGCAGCAAGCGGAGCGGCAACCGACAGTGTCGTTAGCCAGAAGATCGCAGCAAGAGTTCGATTCGTATTCATGGCTCGATTCGTTTTCATGGAAGGTACATCCATCTGCGTGGGAAGTAATCGCTCGATCAGACAACGTGCCGACCTCACCCCATCAGGCGACAACCGGTATTTGAGAGGCTCAACGAGTCTCAAAAAAATCGAATATCACGAAAAAAAAGGCTCGGACCTGCCCCTGCCGAGCCCTCAAAGTCCTGCAAAACGAGGTCACTAAGCCAGCCGCCGAAATACGGCAGCAATTGTGGCAGTCAAGCAAACCAAGGCGCTGGTCGTCGGCTCAGGAACAGAGCTTGTTGATGCCAATGACGCTGTACCGTTGCCGTAGTTAGTCTGCCAGTCAGACAGGCTGCCGAGGGATGGATTACGCTGCCAGGAGAGAAAGTCATCGCCGTCGACATCACCGTCGAGGTCAAAGTCGCCAGCGAGTCCCGTCAATGAAATCACTTCCAGCTGGATCGACGAGGCGTCGACATGGACGTCGAACAAGACACCACCTGCTTGTGCGAACGTGTCGAAGTCGCCGGTCAAAGTGCCGTCGATGGCTGCCAGTGGAATGACGTCTCCCACGCTAGGCGAAAAACCATTCACCAGTTGGACATTCAAATTACCCGCTAGAGAAAGATCTCCAAGAACGTTGAGCGCCTCGTACTCTGCGTTAGATTCACCGATTTCGAACGCCAAAACTGACGAGCTACCAAGCGCCAGATCGTCGAAGAAAACCGCATCACTCCCCTCCTGAATCACCAGATTGCCAGTGTTGGTAAAGTCTCCAAAGAAGGTGGCGACCGAACTGCCGGTGACTTCAATTTCGCCTGCGTTGGTCACGTCGCCAATGATGTTGGGAGTGCCACCAAGCAAGCGTAAACTTCCTGAGTTGGTCAAACCGCCTTCAGCCACGACCGTTCCGCCCACAACAAACTCGCCGTTGGGGGCATTCGTCATCTGCTCATCAAATTCCATTGTCGAGGCAGGACCGAGCAGGAAGATTTCCCCACGATTGACGGCAGCGGCTCCACTGATTCGCAGGGCGTCAGAGCCGATCACGCGGATGACGCCACCTTGTCGGTTGGTGAGCGCGCCGCTGAGGCGGCCACTGCCAGAGATCAAACCTCGATTCTCAAGTGTTCCCGCATCGAGTCGACCTCCGTCCAAATCGACTGTGCCATCGGTGGCAATGTTGACGACTTGCGGGAAACTCATGCGTTGATCGAATCCAAGTTCCAGTCGATCACCAAACGCACCGCCGTCAGCAACGTCGATGTCGACGTTTCTCAGCTCTAATGTGCCTCGCACAAGATGGACATTCGCGGGATTCGTCAACGTGCCAACAGATAGCTTGCCGCCTGCCAGCGTGACCGTTGCGTGATTGTTGAGGTTGCCGTCGATGCTGAGCGTTTCTCCTGTTGAAAGTGCACCACCGCGGGGTTCGAGAACAGCGTTCAGATTTGAATCTTCCGCAAAGCCGTTGTAGGTGCGATCGCCGCCGAAGCTGAGCGTGCCCCCGACAAAATGAAGGTCAGTGCTATCCAGCTGTATGCCGGACTCGATATGCAGCACTCCCCCACCCGTCACGCTCGCGCCACCACGGGGGTCAGAGCCGTATTCACTTCCCAAGAACAGCGATTGCGTGTCGACACGCGCCCCGTTCGTGACGAAGAGCTCTCTCGTCCCATCTCCGCCAGCGCGAATCGTGTCCGCAGTCAGCGAGGAACCGAGGCCGTCGACCACAACGTCAGCTACAGCAGACGCATGGTCTGAGAGTATTGAGCCGATGATTAACTCATTCGCCGTGACGCTTGCACCGTCGAACACATTCAGCGTTGATCGACTTCCACTTGCCCTGCCGATGAGTAGTTGTTGACCATCGCTGATCAGCTGGGAACCAGGCCCTACTACGGTAGCGGTTGTGAAACCATCATCGAGCAAGAGGTCGTCCCCGATCACCACGTTCTGTGCCTCAACCATTCCGCCATTGGAAATGATCAGATCGGAGTCAAAATTCCCGGCGTCCGTTCGCCCGATTCTCAGGTCGCCAATGGCAGTCAGACGAGAACCCGGTCCGTCGACGATCGTCTCTCCGTTGGCTTGTTGCACCTCATCTGCGGACAGGATGCCGCCGGCTTGAATGAGCAGTTCACCCCGCCCACTCGTCAAACCGATAAGCAGATCATCGCTGCTTCCTAAGCTCAGTGGACTGGAAAGTGGGTTAACGAGCGGAATTGTCAAATCCAAGAACGGGTCATATTCGACCACGTCGTTCGCACCTACGTTGTTTGGATCGATGATGATCTGCTGCGCGCATAGTGTGAGCGGCCAGCAGAGAGAAAGTACGATGACTGTAAAAAACCGTTGCATTTGCATGTTAGCTCCTTGCAGAAATTGCGGAGTTTCTACTGCCAAGACCGATGAATCCCAGGGAAATCATCATTAGAAGAAGAGTTGTTGGCTCAGGTACGGCCTGTGAGGGTGCTGTCGCCAACGACAGCGTTGCACCAGCGCCGTAGTTGTTTTGCCACTCTGAGAGATCCCCCAAGCTTGGATTGCGTTGCCAAACAAGGAAGTCGCTGCCATCGACGTCACCGTCTCGATCGAAGTCGCCCATCAGGTTTCGCTGGAAATCACTCAGTACGATACGATCTTCATCGAAGGCACTTCCGATGCCGTAGTTGACGACGAACGACCCGCCACCGTCGATAGTTTCCAGCCGTTGACCACTTGCGACATTGTCGAAGAATCCGCTCAGACCGCTGGTCGCCGCCAGCAGCGTGAACTGGTTTGCAGAATTGGGAATAAATCCGTCTACCAGCGATAGCTCCAGCAGACCATCGAGCTGAACTTCACCGAGGACAGTCACTACGTCATGCGTATCCCCCGGACTCGACCCAGCAACCCCTAGGGCAAGCACGCCGCCAGGGAGTTGCGTATAGTCTCCGTCGATCGTCGTAAAGCTAAGATCCTCTCCGCCGGGATCCAGCGTGCCTCCTTGGTTGCTCAAATCGCCCGCAAAATGTTCCGTCTGGAGCGTCCCACCAAGAAAGTTGAATTCGCCGCCATTATTCTCGATGCGGCTAGCAATGAGCACGCTGGTTGTCTGCAGATATACCGTCCCGCGATCAAAAATTTTGAGCGTGCCGCTTACGTCAACTTGGGCTAAACCAGAGATTTCAAGCGATCCAGAACCGTTATCTCCGTCCGCCGGGTTCCCGCCGATGCTAAGATC